>NZ_VCIX01000089.1 GCF_006345825.1 Paenibacillus paridis | reverse complement strand
TTCAGATTTTGATTAGTTATTAATAAATGGTCATCCATGCTTTTTTCTATGTTAGTGTTGATGCAACGCTAGTGGAATTCCTCCCGCTAAAATAGCGTTATCTGCTGGGCGAGCGAATTAAAGGGAATTGCTCCCGTTAATTCATCCATTTCCCGTCATTTTCGGCATATTATCTAGAATTAAAGGGACAAATTCCTTCTAATTGCCTCGAAATCTCAAAATCCGATTAATTTAGAGGGAGAAAATCCATCTAAGTCAACACTTCAAGTTCATTCGATAGGGTTACAAATCGGCGAGCACCTGATACCAGACGCCTTTTTTCGAATAAAGGTTTTTTCTGACCTCAGGCCAGCCTCCTAAATACGAAATGTCAAAAAGCTCCTCCGGAACGGTGTAACGATCCTTCGTATCCGCCGCCACCTTTTCATCCACCGCCCGGAAGCCGTGTTCTACGAAGAGACGCTGTGCTGCTTCGCTATGCAAATAGGCAATAAAAGCCTCGGCCACCTTGCGTGTGCCATGCTTATCTGCATTTTTGTCCACAATAGCAGCCGGGTTCTCGATTAGGATCGTGCTCTTTGGAACGACGATATCGTAGTTTACGCCCTTCTTGATCCGGGCAAGCAATTCGTTCTCATACGTGACAATCACATCGCCCACGCCGTACTCAAAAGCCGCCATCGATGCCCGTCCGCTCTTATCTAGCGATTCCACGTTCGCATGCACAGATTTTAGAAAGCTTTTGGCATAGGCTTCGTCTTTCGTCCCGTTCTTCATCTCGGATTGCTTCAATCCCGCTCCATAAATCGCATTGATATCCCACTGCGCTCCGCCCGATGTTTTTGGATTTGGATACAGCACCTTAACGCCCTTCCGCGTCAAGTCATCCCAATCCTGAATACCGAGCGGATTGCCTGCACGGGTTCCCAATACTACTATGGAGTTCGTAATCATTCCGCCGCTGCCCTGCGCCGACTTCCAATCATGCGTAATGAAGCCTGCATCGGCGATTTTGTCCAAATCACCTTCCATCGCGAGGATCGCGACATCGGCTTCGAAGCCTCCGGCAATCGCGCGTGCTTGTGTGCCGGAAGCTTCATACGACTCCTGAAAAGTAACCTTCTGCCCGGTTTCCTGCAGCCAATACGCTTGGAATGCGGGAAGCAGCTCTGCAAAAGCATCCTTCACTACCGAATATGCACCGATGACAAGGGTTACATCGCCGTCTTGTACGGTAGACCCAGCCGCATTTCCGCCCGTCTGCCCATCCTTGCCGCAGCCTGCTGCAACCAGCAACAGCACCGCAGCAAGCAGCAGCACGAGCATGCGCTGACTTGTTGATCGATATAATTTCATGTTCGCATACAACTCTTTCTACGTCGCTTATTGGTTAAATATGAATAGGCATCGGATCGACCTTCAAGGTGTTCTCCGCAATCCAGCTGTCATTGTCGTTGAACAAATAAGCACGGTGCACAAGCACGTCTACCCGGTCGCCCGGATGCAGCACTTCCTTCTCAAGCGAGCGGTACGTGATCAGCTTCGTGTCGCCGACGAGCAGCTCGACCATCCATTCGCTGCCGCGGAAATGCAGCTGCTTCACTTTGCCTTGCAGCGTCGCGGAAGCCAACTTAATTTCTCCCGGCTTGCCGATCTCGATATATTCCGGGCGAATGAGCGCTTTCGTGCCCGGACGGCTGGCCGCATCATCAAAACCTTTAAGCTCCGAGATGTTGTCCACGATCGTCGATTCCCCGATAAAACTTGCAACAAACGGTGTCTCCGGACTTTTATAAATATCCCATGGGCTGCCCTTCTGCTCCAGCTTGCCCTTGCTAATAATCATAATCTCATCCGCTACTTCAATCGCTTCCTCCTGGTCATGCGTGACGAAGATCGACGTAATGCCGACGCGCTCGATCATTTCCTTCAGCCAGGTGCGAAGCTCCGTACGGATTTTCGCGTCAATCGCAGCGAACGGCTCATCAAGCAAAAGGAGCTGCGGTTCAGGAGCAAGCGCTCTTGCGAAGGCTACCCGCTGCCGCTGTCCGCCGGAGAGCTGGTGCGCATAACGGTGCTCGAAGCCTTTGAGGCCGGTCAGTTCAACCAGATACATGACGCGCTCGCGAATTTGCTCCTTCGATTGCTTCTTCACTTTCAGTCCGAAGGCGATGTTGTCATACACGGTCATGTGCTTGAACAACGCATAGTTTTGGAACACGAAGCCGATGCCGCGCTCCTGCGGCGGCAGGTCGTTCACGCGTTTGCCATGGAAGATAATATCGCCGGAGGAAGGAGACTCCAGCCCCGCCAGCATACGAAGTATGGACGTTTTGCCGCCGCCGCTCGGACCGAGCAAGCCAATCAGATGTCCTTTTTCGATTTCAAAGCTTACATCCTTCACTGCATGAAAATCGCCAAAGTTTTTGTTTAAGTTCCGTACTTCAATATGCATGGCTTAATGCACTTCCTTTCGTTTTTTCGCCCATTCCATGAGCAGCAGCAATCCGACGGAAAACGCCGCTAGGACAAGGGCAACGCCGTTGGCAGCAACAACGTTAAAATTTTCAACATCCTGATAAACGAGCGTAGTCGCAGTTTGCGTTTTGTTCATAATGTTTCCCGATACGACGAGCACGGCGCCAAACTCGCCAAGCGAGCGAGCGACCGTCAATACAACGCCATAGATAACCCCCCACCGAATCGATGGCCAAGTCACCTTCCAAAAGGTATACCATGAATACGCGCCAAGCGTAGACGCCGCTTCCTCCTGCTGGGCCCCGATTTCCTGCAGCACAGGCATAACCTCGCGTACCATAAGCGGGAAGGTCACGAACAAGGTTGCCAGAATCATACCCGGGAGGGCATAAACAATTTTGAAGCCCGCATCCTCAAACATGGTGCCGATGATCGTATTTGGTCCCAATATAAGCACGATCATCAACCCGCCGATGACTGGCGATACGGCGAAAGGCAAATCAACAAGGCTGTTAAGCAATCTCTTTAGCTTTTTTCCAATCCATTCTGCACGGACCAGATACATGGCCAGCATGATACCGAAAATGGTATTCAATGCGGTTACCACAACAACGATAATGCCGGTCATCATGAGCGCATGCAGTGACTGAGGCCTCGTAATGCCCTGGATGAAGCCGTCCCAACCATCCGCCCACGAGCCTGTAAAAATCTTGATGAGCGGCGCGATAAGCAGCAGTCCAAACACGATATAGGTTAATGTAATCCACAGTCTTCTCATCATTGGCCACCCCTCCTGCCTTGAATGAGGTTAACCGTCCAAAGAATGAGGAAGGATAGCGTCAGCAGCAGCACCGATACGGCGGCCGCTCCCTGCGGATTACTGCTTTCAATTTCTCCGAAAATATAAACCGAGGCGATCAAGGTTTTGCCTGGAATGTTGCCCGCAACGAGCACGACAGCGCCAAACTCCGCGACTCCTCGGGAGAAGGCCAACATGGCCCCGCTTAAAATACCTGGCAGCATCGTTGGAAAAATTACGCTAAAAAACGTTTTTGTGCGCGTAGCGCCAAGCGTATAAGCTGCTTCTTCCTCCGATTTGTCCATTTCCTCAAGCAGCGGCTGAATCGCGCGAATGACGAAAGGGAAGGTAACGAACAGCATGGCGACCACAATCGCAGGTTCATGGAAAACAATTTCAATGCCAATCTTCTGGGCTAAGCCGCCAACGAGGCTGTTAGGTCCAAGCAGCAGCAGAATCATCAGCCCGCCTACCGCTGTCGGCAGGGCGAATGGCAAATCCACGAGACTGTTCAGAAAACGACGGCCGGGGAAGCGGTAACGAATAAGCACCCAGCCAATCATCGTTCCAAGAAACATGTTCAGAACCGTGGCGATGACCGCCAGCTTCACTGTAAGCAGCACCGCTTTCCAAGCAAGTGGGTCGGAAATGCTTTCCCAGAAAGGGGTCCATCCAAGCGAGAAGGATTGCGTATAAATGCCGAAGATAGGTAAGACGATAAGGATGACAAAATAAAGCATAATGGCGCTCCGAAAGCCGAAGCTCCACCCTTTCCCACGAAACAAAGCATTCACTGTGACTTAACCTCCAGACCATCGGCTCGTGCCGTAGGTGTAGCAAAGCATCTAAAATCATAATTCCCATTAGGTTACTAGGTATTAATAATGTAGCATCCAAACTGGGATTAAGTCAATGCTAAATTTAGATAATCTAATCGCTTTCATAGCATTTTCTTATGAAGCTTGTTTATGCGTCATTCGCTGAACGCAAAAAGAAGAGGAGAATCGGCATCGGCCGATCCTCCTCTTCTTTTATTCACCTTCAATATAATAGACAAGCTCGCCTTCAGTAATGTAGGCTTGCCCTTGCGTCAAATCGGTGATCCATGCGGTAAAAGCATCCGCTTCCGGTGCTTCTGGCAAGCAGCGTACGACGACTCGGTCCGTAAAGTCCGTCCCGCCAACGCGCGTGCCTTTTCCGTGCAGCACATTCTCCAGCTTGCCGTACCATGTGTAGTCCACGTCCACGAATATTTCCTTGTGGAGTACATTCACAATCTCTTCGGCTGCTTCAATGCCCGCCACCGCGCCATCGGTATAGGCTCGCACGAGTCCGCCAGCCCCTAGCATAATGCCGCCGAAATAACGCGTCACAACGACCGCGATATTTTTCAGCCCCTTATGCTTGATCACCTCAAGAATCGGCTTCCCCGCCGTTCCGCTTGGCTCGCCGTCATCGGAAGCCTTCTGGAACTGGTCGCGCTCGCCAACCATATAAGCAGAGCAATTATGCGTTGCCTGCTTATGCAGCTGCTTGATTTCATTGATGAACGCGACCGCTTCCTCTTCCGACTCTACGGGTTTGGCGTAGCCGATGAAACGCGATTTTTTGATAACGATCTCGGCGTTCGCCTGCTGTCTTACCGTTCTATACTTATCAAGCATAAGCTAAAACTCCCGTGTACCGATCAAGCCGGCCTGTTACAGCCTTGCTTCCAGCTCGGCTTTTTCTTTCTCGAAGCCTGGTTTGCCAAGCAATGCGAACATGTTCTTTTTGTATGCTTCAACGCCCGGTTGGTCGAACGGATTAACACCCATCAGATAACCGCTGATTGCGCATGCTTTCTCGAAGAAATAGACCAGGTACCCGAACGTGTATGGCGACATGTCTTTGATGTTGACGATAAAGTTCGGAACTTGTCCATCCGTATGGGCAAGCAGCGTTCCTTCAAAGGCCTTCTTGTTAACGAAGTCCATCGTTTTGCCAGTCAAGAAGTTTAGGCCGTCCAAATCTGCTGCATCGTGTTCGATCGTGATGTGCTCAGACACTTCTTGTACTTGAATAACTGTCTCAAAAATATTACGGTTACCTTCTTGGATAAACTGTCCCATTGAGTGCAGGTCAGTCGAGAAATCTACCGCTGCCGGGAAGATACCTTTAAAGTCCTTGCCTTCGCTTTCGCCAAATAGCTGTTTCCACCATTCTGAAACAAAGTGCAATGACGGCTCGTAGTTGACGAGAATCTCAGTCGCTTTGCCTTTGCGGTACAACGCGTTGCGTGCTGCCGCGTATTGGTAGGCTTCATTTTCGGCTAGGTTCGGATTGCTGTACTCTTTGGAAGCGTCCGCTGCGCCCTTCATAATGGACTCGATGTCGATTCCAGCAGCTGCGATCGGCAGCAAGCCTACCGCTGTAAGCACGGAATAACGGCCGCCTACATCGTCAGGAATAATAAACGATTCGTAGCCTTCTTCGGAAGACAGCTTCTTAAGGGCACCCTTCTCGCTGTCCGTTGTTGCATAAATGCGTTTGCGTGCTTCGTCCTTGCCATATTGCTTCTCAAGCGCTGCGCGGAATACGCGGAATGCGATCGCAGGCTCCGTTGTCGTACCGGATTTGGAGATGACGTTGATCGACCAGTCGCGGCCTTCCACCAATTGAAGCAGGTGATTCACATAAGTGGAGCTGATGTTGTTTCCTGCGAACAACACTTGCGGCGTTTTGCGCTGCTCTTTGGTTTGGATATTATAGAAAGAATGCGACAACGCTTCAATAGCTGCGCGAGCGCCCAAGTAGGAACCGCCGATACCGATTACGATCAACACTTCGGAGTCGGATTTGATTTTCTCGGCAGCCTTCTGGATGCGTGCAAACTCTTCTTTATCGTAGTTAGTCGGAAGATCGATCCAACCAAGGTAATCTGAACCGGCACCCGTGCCGTTATGTAGTTGCTCATGCGCGAGGCGAACGGATTCCGCCAAATAATCGATTTCATGCTTGCCGACGAATGTCAGCGCTTTGCTGTAGTCAAACTGAACTGTTTTGCTCATGTAAATGTAAACCTCCTAAAATTTTGTGAAGCAACGCAGCGTCTCCGGACGCTAATAGCTGTAAGGCTGAGGATACGGGCTGCTTCTTATAGGGCAAACTTGAAATAAAAGCTTGATAATGCTTTTCAACTTAGCATCTACAATATCGGATTTACCTTATAAAAACAAGCAACAAACCATGAATTCTTGATGAAGAGTCTGTATAATCAAATAAAACACAATCTAAAGTGGAGGAAATAAATATGAAAAAGATCGGCTTTATCGGGTTAGGCGTTATGGGAATTGAGATGGCAGCCAATTTATTGCGCAAAGGCTTCGAGGTAGCGGTATACAACCGTACGCCTGGCAAAGCGGACACGCTGCAAGCACTTGGCGCTGCTGTGCTTGAAACACCAGCAGCCGTAGCAGCCGTTTCGGATGTCGTCATCACCATGATCAGCAACGACGCGGCGATTCGCGAGGTTTACTGGGGCGAACATGGCATCTTCGCCGGTGCGCGCAGCGGAACGACGCTCATTGACAGCAGCACGATTTCGCCAACGCTTGCCAAGGAGCTAGCGGCTGCGGCGGAGGCGATTGGTGCGGCGTTCCTTGATGCGCCGGTGACGGGCAGCAAACCGGCAGCCGAGGGCGGCACGCTCGTCTTTATGGTCGGCGGCGACGCCGGTAAGCTAAGCGAGGTTGAAAATATCCTGCTTGCCATGGGTCGCAAGGTCATTCCGATGGGGCCAAACGGCAGCGGCTCGATCGCCAAGCTCGCGCACAACACCATCGTTGGCATCAACGTCGTCGCCCTAGCAGAGGGTATGGCCATCGCGGCAAGCGGCGGCATCGACGGCAGCGCTTTTGTTGAGCTTGTCCAATCCGGCGGCGCAGCAAGCAAGGCTGCCGAGATGAAAGGGCCGAAGCTGCTCGAGGGCAACTATGACGTTCAATTCTCGCTCGAGCTGATGCTGAAGGACCTGAGGCTGTCTTCCGTCCTATCCGACAGTCTGAACGTGCCTACGCCGCTTCTCGAAGCTTCCAAAAGCCTGTTCCAAGTTGGAGATGCTATGGGCTTTGGCGCACTGGATATGTCCAGCGTTGGACAAGCTTATGAGCACTGGATCGGTCGCAAGCTCAGCGGCGGACCGAGCCTTAAGGAAAACTAACCTTATTGGTTGTTGTGTGAACTGTGAGTGAGTGAGCTGTTCCAGCAGTCTATGGTTGATATTAAGCAGAAGCTGTCCGTGAAACCTCTGGCCGATCGGGAGCTTCCTTTTTCTCACGCTCGTAAGAAAAATAATCTTAAAACAATGAGCTTTGGGTACTCATTCTTAATACTTCTACTTACGACAGTTAGGACGAGTAGCTGCTATAGCTGCTACTCGTCCTACTCCGTAACTCCCCACCCTCTAACGCAGCTTGTCAGAATAACCAATATTCAGAAAAAAGAAGCCCCATCGGGCTTCTTCAATCTAGCTGCTCGCAAACTCCTCGCACTCCATCGTTTGAAGGCCAAGTTGGCTGCAACACGGATCTTTAGATCTACTTTTTAGACCTATTTCTTCCATTTGAGCTGATTTGAGCAAAATAGGTCTATTTTTTAGATCTAATGTGCTCCCATCCAGCGTTTAAAGGCCAAATTGGCTGCAACAGGGATCTTTAGATCTACTTTTTAGACCTATTTCTTCCATTTGAGCTGATTTGAGCAAAATAGGTCTATTTTTTAGATCTAATGTGCTCCCAGTCTAAATGAGTGGCTAAGCGCTCACTTGGAAAGTAGCTGATAAGCGCCTCAATTGAGGATTCTCCAACCGGTACCGCGTTGATCTCCCGTTAAAGATGGAACAGGGCAGCTAATCAGGCGTATACTGCAATAAAATCGCGCGTCGATGACAAATTCGCTTTTGCTTGGCCTTTCAAGAATGAGCTGACTTGCATCGCCGCATTCTTAGGAGTAATAGGGCGAAATCATCAGGTACACGACAACGCCTGTGAAGCTGACGTAAAGCCAGATCGGCATCGTCCATCTTGCAATTTTGCGATGCTTGTCCACTTTCATTTGAAGGCCGCGGACAGCGGAGAGCAAAGCAAGCGGCACGACCACAATGGCCAGCAAGATATGCGTCAGCAGTACAAAAAAGTAAATGGAACGCAATGCGCCTTCTCCGCCGTATTTCGTTGATTCCGTCAAGTAATGGTAAGTGACGTAGGAAACAAGAAACAGCGTCGTAGAAGTAAATGCCGCCCCAATAAACGCACGGTGAAGTCGAACATTTTTCTTTAAAATCGCAACTAACGCAACGACCAGCGCGATAAAGGTAAAGCAATTGAAAATCGCATTAAGCAGCGGCAGCAGCTTCACATCAAATCCAATCTCACCATCATAAGCCGGCAAAAAGAACAATACCGTAATGATCGCTACCAGCACCAACGACAAAATCGCAACAAGGGGTCCTACGTTTTTTTCTTTCAAGTCCTTAGCCTCCCATAAGCGCACCGCGTCTTAAGCCACGGACGCTTCCTTCTTACTTAACCATATCCGATTTGCGTGGTCCAAATCAATTTGATTTCAGCCGCAGATGTCACGAAAAATCGAATTTTGGCGTTTCCCCCTTCCTCCGCACCTAAGCAAAAAACGCCGCGACTGCAGCTCTGCATGAGCTGGGTCGCGACGGCTAAATGGCATTACCGACGATTGATTAAAAAACATTCAATATCTCAAAGCGCTGCGGGTCCCTTCCCTTGCGGTAATCATGTTCGGCCTCATCCTGTACATACAATGATACCTGTCCTGTTGGAGTTTCAGCCCCAGACTTAGCGGTGAGCACTTTTCCCGTCAAACGATTTCGAATGATCAGCTTGCCTTCATGATCCGCGTCCTCCAGCGCCCATTCACTGCTGCCTTGAATCCGCTGCGGCAGCAGCTGAACCTGAATTTCCCCAGTACCCTCACCAGCATCAGAACTAGCACCATTACTAGCACCATTAACGCTAGTCGTTCTTGCGATTTCAGCAGTAGAACTAGACACCGATAAATAACGTCCGTTCGACGAGCTTCTGATTAGAATAAAGCCGGCATCATCCGATTGTTCCAACACCCATTTCTGTTCATCCGCTTTGTAAGACAACACGCGACCCACAACGCCGCTTTCCCCATCCACTGTAGCACCGTCATCATCCAGACTCGCTTTGACAGCATTGTCAGCATTCCCAACCTCTGCCGCTTCTGCAGCCAGATAACGCTCCGTGCCGCTGCTTTTAATTCGGTGCAAGCCGCTTGGCTTGGAATGCTCGCTCGAGCCTCCAAAGTCGCCCAAAGCGACACAGTCTGTCCAATCCAGCTTCATCTCCTTATCCGAAGGGAAGCTTAGCGGCAAAAACACATACGAGGAATCATGGTAGCTGGAAGGGTCCCAGCGATCCCCTACATACAAGTATTCCATCTTGCCTTGTACCTCAAGAGGCACAATAAAAGCGGGCTGCGAGTCAAACGTCGTCGTATCGCCAAACGGCAGCAGCTGCGACCATTTCCCGGTTAGGCTGTCCGAATAAGCGTAAGCTCCCTGATTGGGCAGCCACCCCGTACAGGCGGACGTAATCAGAAAATATACGCCGTCGCGCTTAATCATAGCCGGGGCTTCCCGGTACTGTCCGGGCCATAGCGTCTTCACATGCTCATCGATGCTTAAATAGTCATCCGACAGGCGGTAGATTAGCAAATCGGCATTGTCTCTGGCGGCTGACATAAAATAAGCCGTACCGTCATCATCCTGAAATACGGTGCAATCCCGCGACATGTGGCCGATCGGATTGAAGCTGCCGTGATACACATATTCGCCATCGATCGTATCACATGTAGCAACCGCGCAGCGGGCATCATGATAATTATTTCCATTCTCCCAATGCATCCACATCACGTATTTCCCAGTCAGCTCATTGCGAAGCACCTTTGGACGCTCAATGACGGCTCCTTGTCCGTAGCCCGTGTCCCTTTGTCCAGGCGGATACAGATCGAGCGAGGTTCGATAATAGGTCGGCTGCACCTTGGATTGCAGCGTCAGAACGGCTCCTCTATTCTCCCAAGCCTTTAAATCGCTTGAACGATAGCAGGACACCTTTTTGCCATCCGAACGGTCCTCTCCGAACCAATAATAAAATCCGTCTTGCTGCAGCATCCAGCCGCCATGCGCCCTTATATCCTGGCCATCCGTATCCTTCCAAGCTCTCCCGTTATATACCGGCTTCGTGCTCCCCATTGCATTCATCCTCTCCCGATTAAACGGAATGCTGATCCTTGTATTCCTGAGGCGTCATTCCGTATACCTTTTTGAATTGCTTAATAAAATAAGGTGCGTTCTGATAGCTGAATTTGTTGCCGATTTCATAGATTTTCAAATTTGTCGTTTTGAGCAAATAGGCGGATTTCTCCATCCGAATCCGAAGCATATAATCCGTGAGGCTCTCTCCGGTCACCGATTTGTACATTTGCGAGACGTAAACCGGATGAAGATGCACGCATTCCCCGATCATCTGCAGCGAAATCGGCTTGTCCAAATGATCCTCGATAAAACGGTGAACCTTGTGGATCAGCTTGGAATGGCTGTCCGCCGCCTCGCGCTCCAGCGATGAACGCATGAGCGATGCCAAGCGAAACAAACTGTCCCGCAGCTGGCTGAACGTTTCGAACGATTCAAAACTTAACGAAGCCCGCTCATTCTGCGGCAAAAAGTCAAATAAGCCAAAGCCGCTTTTGTGGGCAACAAAAGCTAATGCTCCCGTCACCGCGCAAAAGGTCTCAAAGGCATGCTCCGCAGAGCTGCTGAATTCCTGTTCGAGCTCCTTGAATATGAGCTCAAGCTTCTTCTCAAACGCGTCCCATCGTCCCGCTTCAAGCAAATCCGGCAGCGTCGGGGGCTCGTATAGCTGCCTAAGCGTCTGCATGGCCGATGTCTCCCTGTGCTCGCCAATCGGAAGCAAATAGCCTTTGCCTCTTCCGATATGCTTGCGGAAAGCTGCAAGCGCATTGCCATACGACAGCGCGAGCTGCTCTGGAAAAGATCCCTCCTCGCCGATCACGACCGATACGGCGCCTTTGAGATAGGTCTCTACCTGCCGCTGGATGAGCTCGCCAAGCCGCTCTAGCTGTTCTTTTGCCGTTTGCCTCGGGACGCCTCGCGTCGCCTTGGCCACGTTAATTTTGACCACAAAAGCTAAATAACCATGTGCTTCCTTACAGGACCATACCTGGCAGTGCTCGCGAAGCACCTCTTCGGCTACGTTGCTGACGGCATATTCAAGGAGCGTACGATCCTTATAATCATAATGAACGAATGGCTCCTCCAGCCGGATGAGCAGCAGCGCAGCATGGTCTCCCTGAGTGAATGGAAGCATAAGCGAAGCCAGCTTGTCGTCCAAAGCATCGCCTGCGATGGCATGCCCTAACAGCAGCTCTAGCAGCAGGTCCCTACGAAGCAGCGGCAAGTTGTCCCGCATCGTCCTCAGCGTGTTATCCCGCGAGACAAGCTCTTCCCATTCCTTCTGGACAGTGCCCAGCGCCTTATCAACAGCGCGAATCAAGTCGTCGTCGTTCACTGGCTTGAGAAGATAGTCCGAAGCACCGCCGCTGATCGCGCGTTTGGCATACTCAAATTCCGCATGGCCCGTAAGCAAAATACATTGCGTCGACGGCGAAACCTCCCTCAGCTTGTCCATTAGCTCCAGACCGGAAATGCCAGGCATTCGAATATCGGTGATGATCAGGTCTACGGAATGCCGTCGAATGATGGAAAGCGCATCAGTGACCGAAAACGCCTTATGCACCGTGCCGATCTTAAGCTCCTCGCAAGGCAGCGTTGCGGCAACCCCTTCCACAACCGACCTTTCGTCATCCACGATCAGTATCTCGTACATCCTCGTCCTCCTCCTTCCAACGTACAATGACTCTTAATCCTCCCGTTGGGGAATGCCCCAGCTCCAGCCCTGAATGCTTGCCGTACTTGTGAATAAGCCGTTGATGAACATTTAGCATGCCACAGCTGCCCTGCGCTTCACCGGGAGTATTAATGGTTTCCCTTAGCCGCGCCAACTCCTCATCCGTTAAGCCAATCCCGTCATCGTCAATTACAACAGCAAAGCGACCCTGCTCTTCGAATCCTTGAATGGCAATCATGCCTGCGTTCTCTTTCTGCTCGATGCCGTGAATGATCGCATTTTCGACGATAGGCTGAAGGATAAGCCGCGGCAAGGAGAGCTCCTCCATTGTTTCCGGGATCTCGATTTCAAAGCGGATCCGGCTCATGCGCATCGTTTGAATGGATAAGTAGTTGCTAATCAGCTTAATCTCATCCCGCAGAGTGGTATCCTGCTGGTCCACATGCGTCGTATATCGGAAATATTCGCCCAGCTTGACCGCCATTGCCATTACCGCATCATGCTCGCCAAGCCTGGTCATATTTTTCATAAAAAACAGGCAATTATATAAAAAATGAGGATTAATCTGCGATTGAAGCTGCTTTAGCGTCGCTTCTCTGGAGCGCAGCTTTTCCTCGAATACACGGTCGATTAAATTTTGAATCTGCTCGCTCATCAGGTTGAACTGATCGAATAAATAACCGAACTCGTCCTTCTTCCCGCTGTCCACCCGGACGGTGTAATCCCCCATTCGCAGCCGCTTTGCCGCTAGAAACAGCTTGCGTATCGGCACTTGGACATGCTTGTAGAGCAGGAAAGCGGCCAATACGCTTACGATCGCGATCACGCTCATCGAAATCCAAAACCAATTGCGGCTTGAGGTGATCGGATACAAAATGCTCTCGAGCGGTACATATTCAACTAAGTACCAGCCTATCGTATCTGATTTAATATAGTTGACCATATACCGTTCATCATCAAGCGAGGCAATAAAGGTTCCCTGCTCTTCGGTCATTCCGCTTTCCTTTACAAAAGCAGGAATCAGCTTGCCGATTCGCTCCAGATTGGCGGTTCGGGTGACGATTGGCGCATAGTCTGGATGGTAAAGAAAGGGATCGCCTGAGCTGTCCGATTTGAAAGTCGTGAGCATATCGCCGAGATTTTTGGCATCCACACGAATCTCTCCGATCAGAACCGCATCCTTCGTTCGATCAAATGCAGACAACGGTTCAACCGTACGGAATACAAACGAATCCGGAACCCGATTGTTGTCCATGGGCTCGAATATCCACAAAAAAGGGTCAACGGGCTGATTCACGATCTCGTCCCGAAACAACTTCTTAAACGTTATGGAGCCGTGCGTGCTGACAACCTCATCCGAGAGCGGCGCATAAAGCGAGTAGGAGTGCGACCAGCCGCCCGTTTTGCCGCGCCGTTCCAGCTCCTCCTGCAGCTCCAGCTTTAGCTCAAAGGTTTCGTAGGTGCTGGATTCCGAATTCATCGCGCTAAAAGCTTTTACCCTCGGCTCAATGCCCAAATTATTGACCGAGGTCATGAATCTATCGAATTCAGCATTGATTTGCTCGACGAGAAACGAGAGCTTATTGCGGTTATTTTGCTGAATCTCCTCCTGCACAACGCGAACGCTGACTTGATTGGAATACGTATACAGCGCCACAAACGGAATGAGCAGCAAAGCCATTATGGCTAATATCTTTTTGAATATATTCGACTTCTCCACTGGCTTTGCCGCCCTCTCCCGACAAGGAAAAGCACCGATTCCCCCAAGCGGGGGAACGGGTGCCTGCCTTGAACCCGATGTCACTTTTTAGTTGCTTTTCACCGAATCGTACCATTCATTGACTTCATTTGTAATCGTGTCGCCACCGGAGGACTTCCACTGTGCCACGAACGTGTCAAATGCTTCGATTGGGCTGTCGCCGTAAATGATTTTATTAAAGGTTTCCTTCTCGCTCTTGTTCAGGAAATCCCAGCGCTTCTTGTAGGTTTTCGTAGGCGAGCCATTATACAGGTTTGGCATGGCGAACTCAATCTGGCTATAGTTAACTGCGCCGGCGTGAATGTTCTTGTCCATATCCATGGCTGCTTTCATCTCAAACGCGCTTGTCGCTTCCTTGCCGCCGTCCAAATCGCTTAACGTCTTCATCATTAGCGACGGAATGCGGGCGCCATCGAATAAAATCGTATACTTGCCCAGATTCATGATCGGCTGATCAGCCGGGAACTGCGCTCCATCCCACGTCGGCTTGCCGTCTTTAATCAAGTAATCATAACCCTCTTCAAAGCCGTATTCAAGCGGGCTTCCGGCCTGTGGATTGCCCTGATTCTCATAGAGATAGTTAGCATAGAGGAAAAAGGCTTCCGGGTGCTCATAGTTTTTGTTAATTAGAACAACCCCGTTGCTTACCCCCGATTGGCTACGTCCGATTTTCCCATCAGGCCCTGCCGGGAGCCGATATGCGGAGTAATCCGCATTCTTATCCACTTCCTTAACCGCTGGCAGCGGCCAGCCGCCCGCCCAATAAGGAGCAGCGACAATGCCGGCTTTGCCTGAAGAGAACAACTCGGCAGCCTTGCCTTCGTCATGCAGGCCCGCTTCCTTATGAATATAACCCTTCTCCATCCATTCCTTCAGCTTGCCCAGCGCCGTCTTCACTTCAGGCTGAACCGAGCCATAGGCCAGCTTGCCGTCGCTGCCTGCATTCCACTGCCCCGGCATCACGCCATAAGCGCCGAAAATAAAATCGGCATCCGCCAGTCCCCATGTGTTCATCCCGTTCTTCAAGCCTACCGCAAGCCCAACCGTGTCCTTCTTGCCATTGCCGTCCGGGTCCTGATTCGCGAACATATCCATCATCGTTTCCATCTCTGCAATGGTAGCCGGTGGCTGCAGGTTGAATTTTTTCATCCAGTCATCCCGGATCCACAATACCGTATCGTTGTTGTTGGCATAATCGAGAATAGGCAGCGCATATTTTTTGCCGTCGCGGACGTACGGGTTCCATACGCTTGCGTCCTCGGCCATCGCTGATTTATAAGCGTCGCTTGCATATTGCTCGAACAGATCGCCCACTTCGACGAATTTGCCGGAATCAATTAGCGCATCGATCACATCCTGAGAGCCGCGATACTGTACGATGTCCGGCAAGTCTTCATTCGCTGACAATAGCAGCCTGATCTTGGTATCGATGGCACTGCTGTCCGCCGTCCATACGTAATTTAGGTCGATGTTAAAGGCTTCTTTTGCCCACGTGACATGAGGATTGTTATTAATGTCCTCGCCTGTGCGGAATTTTACGTCACTCGTCATCTGGCGAACGATATCCATTTTAACCGGCTCGCTGAATTTGCCTGCTTCCAGCACGCTTTTGGCAGCAGCCTGGTTGTTCGAGCTCACTTCGTTTTTCCCTTTATTTTCTCCGTTCGAGCTTGCGCAAGCCCCGAGAAATCCCATACTCAATACTAAAGTAGTCATTAGAGCAACCGGCTTTATCCATCCTTGTTTCAAAAAAAGCTCCCCCTTCGCCTCTTTCACTTATTGTTCCAACTATTCCTTTACCGAACCAAGCACAATTCCCTTGACAAAAAACTTTTGCAAAAACGGATAAACGGCGATGATCGGCAGCGTAGCGATGAAGATTTGCGCCGTTTTGACCGTGCGGTTCGACAGCTCTTTCATTTCATCCGCGTTTACATTCATGCTGCTAAGATCGCGCTGGACGACCAGCGTTTGCAGCAGCGTTGACATGGGATACTTCTCCGATTGCGTCATATAAATTAGACCGTCGAACCATGCGTTCCAGTGCCCTACCATTGTAAAAAGCGAGATGGTCGCCAGCGAAGGCAGCGAGATGGGCAAATAAATGCTCCATAATGCCCGAAAGTGGCCTGCACCGTCGATGAACGCAGCCTCCTCCAACGCTTTTGGTACCGAGGTCCGAAAGAAATTCATCAGCAAAATGGTATTATACACGCTTACGGCACCTGGCAGCACGAGCGCCCAGATCGAATTAAGCAAACCAAGCTTTTGAACGATCATGTAGCCCGGAATCAAACCGCCGCTGAATAGCATCGTGAATACGAAAAACCAAGCATACCCGTTGCGTCCTTTAAATTCATTGGTTTCCTTGGACAACGAGTAGCCGATCAGAATGGACATGCCCACCGCAACGGCCGTTCCAAGCAAGGTTCGAGTAATTGAATTAAAGAATGAACCTATGAAATACTCATTGGCTAACGTTACCTTATAGGCCTCGAGCGAAAAACCGATCGGCCACAGCTTTACGATGTTGGCATCCGCGGCCGCCGATGAGCTGAACGATACCGCAAGCACATGAAGAAGAGGAGCGATGCAAAGGAATGATAAAAGCGCCAGCAATACGTTATTGCCTACTGAAAAAATACGGTAACTAAGCGAACGGTGATGCATGTAGCTCCCCCCTTTAGAAGATGCGGTAGTTGGCCAGCTTATAGGCAAGCCTGTACGAGATAACGATCAGAATAAAACTGACTAACGACTTGAATACGCCAACCGCAGTTCCAAAGCCAAAGTCGCCACCGATAAGTCCTACGCGATACACGTAAGTATCGATAATATCGCCTTTTTCATAAACCAGCGGATTGTAAAGGTTAAAGATTTGATCAAAGCCTGCGTTCAAAATGTTGCCCAGCGACAGCGTCCCTACCACGATCGTAATCGGGATGAGCGAAGGCAGCGTAATTTTAAGCATTTGCTGCCAGCGATTGGCTCCATCGATAAGCGCCGCTTCGTAAAAATCGGGATTAATGCCGGAGAGCGCGGCCAGAAAAATAATGGTCGAGAAGCCGAAGTCCTTCCAAACATCGCTGAAAATGACTGTAAACCGGAACCAGTCTCCGTTGCCGAGGAAGAAGATTGGCTCGATGCCGAACCAGCCAAGCGCCTGATTGACAAGCCCTCCATCCGTCGACAGCATGTCCAGGAGGATACCGCCGAGAATAACCCATGACAAGAAATGCGGCAGATAGACCAGTGTTTGCACAAAACGCTTGAACACCATTTTACGAACCTCGTTAAGCAACAGCGCAAATATCAATGGCACGATGAGGTGAGCCACGATCTTGATGACCGCAATTAGCAAGGTATTCCAAATGACCTGCCTGGCATCCGGATATTCGAACATCAGCTTAAAGTTCTCGAATCCAATCCATTCTGACCGGAAGAAACCTAGCTGCGGCTGGAAATCCTGAAATGCCATAACGAGTCCCAGCATCGGCAAGTAGGCAAAAATAAGGACGAGCACGATCCCTGGCACAAGCATCACGTGCAGCGGCCAAGTCAGCTTGAAATTCCACCTCCGTGCAACTCTCTGTTTCAATTGGTTCTCCCCTTCCGACCCATTCGTTTATGTCTGTGGTGGTGATTACAAAACTAATTGTAGTCCTGCTGCACCTGCTCCTTATATAACAATGTTTTAAGATTGGTAGCACGATATTAGGGATTATCTGACGGCGAATCTGCTGCTCGAACAAAAAAAAGCAACCCCGTCGCTTGAGGGTTGCTTTAAACCTATCGTTATTGCTACAGTTCCCAGCCAGGCAGCATCGCCTTCGTGTTCTGAAGCATTTTATCAAATAATTCTGCGCCCGCTTCCTCAGTCAGCCTAACCAGCGGATCGTTCATGAAAGCCTGAAGAGCCAAGGCTTTGTCTTTGTTCATTGCGGCTTGAAGTGTCATCTCCTGATTCGTTACATGAGGCAGCACGAGCTGTTCCACCTCGGGAGTAAGCTTGCCAGCCAAAATCGGGCTGACGTGGTTATAGCCGAATACCGCGTTCGTCTCCACGACGGCTGCCGCCGGAAAACCTTCGATCTGTCCGCGATTTGGCATATTAACGTTCGTAATCAACTCGCCCATTCCGAGCAATGCTTTTATCATCTCGATGCCTTCCTCGCCGGTAGGCTTGACCACAAAAGCTTCCTCGCCGGCTGCCAGCCGCTGGCCTTTGGCATAAAGCTCCGCCTGGTTTTTCTTTCGCCAATCCACCTTCGTTAGGCTGAATTTCCAGCCTTGCACCGTTTCCGGGTCTTTTAAATAAAGCTCGCCTGGCATAAATTCCGCCAAATGCCTGTCGCCTGCCGCCGCAATCATGCCGTACTTCCGGAACAAGTCAAATTTAACCCGCTGTGCTGAAGCAAAATGATCGTTGAGCCAGTGGCCTTTCTTCTTGCCTTCATAACCATCCGCATAATGCTCTTCAACGAACTCCCGGTAAAGCGGGAACAAATCGATCCCTTGGTAAGAAGCTCGATCCAGCCACGTAAAATGATTGATGCCCAGCACATTAACCTTGATCTCGCGCCGATCAACCGAAGCGATTCCCAGCTTATGCTCCACCATGGAAGCGAGCAATTGCTGCGTGCCAAATACCTCGTGGCAGCATCCGATGGCTTTCACTTCCGGGAACACCTCGTAAAGCGTTCTCGTGCATAAGGTCATCGGGTTCGTATAATTGATGACCCACGCGTCTGGCGCATGTTGTTTGATCGCATTCGCAATCTCGACATATAGCGGAATGGTGCGAAGCGCGCGGACAAGCCCGCCGGGCCCCACCGTGTCGCCTACCGATTGATAAATCCCGTACTCTTCCGGCAGATGGACATCCGATTCCATCTCTGCAAAGGTTCCTGGCAATATGGAAATGATGATAAAATCCGCGCCTTGCAAAGCGTCTTTCAATGCAGGCACCGCCTCATACCTCCACTTGCCCTTCGTGTCCGCATCCTGCGACAACCGATTGCCGATGACCGCATTTTGCGCGGCCGCTTCATGATGGATATCATACAGCTTGACGGTTCCGGCAAGCTCTTTTTCTGCGGCCAGATCGCTCATCAATCCCCAAGCCCAGCCGCGGGAGCCTCCTCCGATATAAGCGATTTGAACGTTTTCTTTTCGTTGGTCATCCGGTTTCATATCATTTCTCCTTATCCTTTTAATCCTGTAGTAGAAATGCCTTCAACAAAATATTTCTGTGCCAAAAAGAATAACAATATGCACGGAACGACGCTCACAACCGACATCGCAAGCACCTGGTTCCAGGAAACGGCCGAGGAGGCATCCAGCGACAAGCGCAAGCCAAGCGAGACCGTGAATTTTTTTACGCTGCTGATATAAATAATCGAATTAAAGAAGTCATTCCAGGTCCAGATGAACTGAAAGATGCCCACGGAGAACAGAGCCGGCTTACACAAGGGCAGCAATACCCGAATGAGAATCATAAACGAATTGCAGCCGTCGATGGTCGCCGATTCATCCAGTTCCCTTGGCAATCCCCGAAAAAACTGAATAAGCATATAGATGAAAAATGCCGAGGTAGCAAAAGCCGACGGTACGATAAACGGCAGATAAGTATCCAGCCAGCCAAGCTTATTAAACAGGATATAACGCGGGATCATAACGGTAGCATCCGGCAGCATCAACGTCGCCATCATAAGGGAGAACAGCAGCGTCCGAAGCGGAAACGTAAATCGGGAAAAGCCGTAAGCAACGATAACGCTCGAGACGATCGTCAGAACGACCGTTGGCAGAACCAGCTTAAGCGTATTTACAAAAAATTGCTGAAAGCCGTATTGGCCAGTGCCTGCCCAGCCCAACGAATAGGAGTTCCAAACATAGGTATCCGCAAATAGCTTGCTGGATCCGAAAATATCCTGATTCGTCTTAAACGATGATACAAATAGCCAGATTAACGGATAAATCATAACAAAGCCTAACAATGTCAACAGTACATAAGACAACCACTTATTCGAGCTAGCGTGCGTCATTTGGTTTTACCCCCGTCTTCATAGTAGACCCAGCGGTTAGAGGTTTTGAAAATAATGCCCGTGACGACCATGATAATCGCGAACAAGACCCATGACAGCGCTGAAGCGTACCCCATCTTAAAGAAGGTGAAGGCTTCCTCATACAGCTTCAAAGCATAGAGATAAGTGGATTTCATTGGGCCGCCGCTCGTAATAACGAAGGCGCCTGTGAATTCTTGGAACGCGTTGACCATCTGCATGACCAGATTGAACAGAACAATCGGCGTCAGCAGCGGCACGGTAATTTTAAAGAACATCCGGGTCTTGGAAGCTCCGTCGATCGATCCAGCCTCATACAAGTCGCTAGGAATTTGCTGGATACCTGCCAGGAACAAAACCATTGAGGAACCAAATTGCCAAACCGACAGCAAGCCAAGCGTATACAGCGCGATATCTGGGTTGCCGAGCCAATCGACCGATGGAATGCCGACATTAGCCAGCATGCTGTTGACGACGCCGTCCTTCATGAACAGGAAACGCCAAAGCACCGATATCGCCACGCTTCCCCCAAGAATCGAAGGCAAGTAATAGACGGTCCGAAACAAATTAATCGCTTTTAGCTTGGCGCTAAGCACAATGGCTACGAATAAAGCGAAGGCAAGCTTCACGGGCACGGCAAGAACCACATAGATCGACGTTACTTTTAACGCTTGGGTAAAGCCGGGATCATTCGTGAAAATTTGTTTATAATTATCCAAACCAATGAATTTGGGGGCATTCACCATGTTGTAATCCGTCAAGGAATAATAAAATGACGCGATGAAGGGATACAACTGAAAAATGAGCAGCCCCAAAATCCATGGAAGAACATAGATAAGTCCGATATACCGAAAGCTGCGCTTCTTCCTGGTCACTGGCTCACACTCCTATTCTTTATCTAAAATCGTGGTGAGCACGCCAAAGGTTTAACTCATTTAGCTCTGGCGTGCTATCCGTTTTTTACGTCCGATTATCTACCTTGCAGTTCTTTCAATTTCTTCTCCAGGCTGCTCACAAGCTCTTGCGCGGCCTTATCTGGCGTTAACTTTCCAAAAGCGACTTTCTCAATGACGTCCTGCAATAAAGCGGATACCTCCGAGTTCGTAGCGACAGCATTATCGACGATGCCTGCGTTTTTCAAGCCCATTTCGACGGCCTTCGTAATCGCTTCGTCGATTTTGCCTGCCTCTACCGCAGCTTTTTGCGCAGGGGCAGATGCGGGAATGGAGCGGACATCGCCTAAGATAACTGCGGCTTCTGCGTCATTCATCAACCAGTTCAGAAATTTCACGGACTCTTCCGGATGCTTCGACTTGCTGCTTACGGCAATTAACTGCGAAGGCCTTACCAGTACGGCTGAGTTTTTCGCATTTTTATCGATGGCCGGCAAGGCCGTTACGACCTCAACCCCCTCAGGCAGCACCGAGCGAAGCGACAAGAGCGTGCTGCTCATCGCCGAGATGATCGGAATATCCTGATTAATCCATTTGGGATTCTGTTCGGTCTTGCCAAAAAATAAATCAGATTCTCCGAGCGGCTGATATACGCCAGCCTTCATCGCCTTATCGATCCATTCCAGAGCACCGGCAGCTTCCTCTTTCGTAAAGCCGAGCGTGTAATCTTCATTGATCCACTGGGTTCCGGTGCGCTGCTTCAACATGTTTGTAAAATCCTGCATCAGCATGCCATGATCAGCTAGAAGCAAATATTTAGTGTTGTCTTTTTCATGAAGCTTCTTGCCTTCTTCATAGAGGGTATCCCAATCCCACTGGATATCGGTCGGTACGCCCAGCTTGTCTGCTGCTGTCTTGTTAATGACGAGCGCATAAGCATTTACACCGGAAGGGAGCGCTACCATTTTGTCGTTATAAACGCTGAAATTGTTAAGAAAATCTTGATCGAAGCCCTCCAGCGACAATCCCTCTTGATTACGAAGATCGAGGAAAAAATCATTTTTCGTCAATTCCTTCATCCATGGCACGTCAAGCTGGATAATATCGGCTGACGTGGCGCTGGCCAGCTGTGTTTTAACCTTCTGCTCGTAGCCGTCAAAGCCCTGGTATTCCGCCTCAATCGTCACGTTCGGAGCTACCTTCTTGTAAGCATCAATAGCAGCAAGGGTAGCTTCATGGCGGCCATCGCCTCCCCACCAGCTAAAGCGCAAGGTAACCTTCTCATCGGGGCTGCTGCCTGTATTCTCCTTATCCTTATTTCCGGAGGAACAACCCGAAATAATGATTGCGAACACGAGCATCAAAGCAATGAAACCGTTTAATCCTTTCAATCGTTGCATGTTAACCTCTCCCTTTTGTTTTCTTGGAAACGCTTTCTAAAGTATAGGATTGATTGATTATTTACATAAGGCATCTAATCTTAGATTTAAGTATCATTATTTGAGCAATCCCTTTCTGAAGTATCATTTTATCGGCTAAAGTATCATTTTTATCTTAGATGCCTCCCCCGTTCTCCTTGAACACGAAAGCATGATCCTGCTGTGCTATACTTTCAATATCAGCAATGAGAGAATACACCGTTGAGAGGTGATGGGATGTACAAACTGCTGCTAGTCGACGATGAGGCGGACACAAGGGAAGCTTTATCCTCCTACTTTCCGTGGCAGGAGGTCGGATTTCAAATTATCGGCCAATGCGGAAACGGCAAAGAAGCATTAAATTTCATTCAAAGCCATGACAAAATCGATGTCATCCTAACCGATATCAAAATGCCTGTCATGTCCGGCCTTGAGCTTGCCGAGGTCATTCATGAGCAGAAGCATAATATCCATGTTATTTTTCTAAGCAGCTACCGCGAGTTCGAATATGCCCAGAAGGCGCTTCGGTACCGCGTCAATAACTATATCGTGAAGCCTGCCAAATATCAGGTTTTGTTAGACGTATTCGGCAGCCTGAGAGACGAGCTGGAAGCGGCCAAGCACGCCCTGGAGCAAACGCCGCCCGGCACAGGCAACGAAGGGCTCATCATTACGCAGATAAAATCATATATCCAAAGCCATTATAAAGACGCAAATCTAGAGGATGCGGCCAAACAGGTTTATTTGAATGCCAATTATTTGAGCTATTTGTTCAAGCAAAAAACCGGCCAAAATTTTACCGATTATCTCATCCAAGTAAAAATGAAGGTCGCTATGCGGCTCATTTCGGAAAACCAGTTTAAAACCTACGAAATCAGTGAAATGGTCGGCTACAGCAATGCCAAAAACTTTACCCGCACGTTCAAAAGCTTCTATGGCAAGACACCCAGCGAATTCAGGAACGGATGATCGAAACGATGAAAGAGCGTTATTTTATTAAACATTTGGCTACTTTTCTCATTCCATTAATATTGCCATTGATCATACTCGGCTCGTTATCCTTCATAACGACGCAGCGGGACATGAAGGAAGACATTAATAAGAACAGCCAGTTCCTATTATTGCAATCTCAGCGCCAGCTCGAGATGATTTTGGACGAGCTGGATACGCTGAAGCTCGCTTTATACCAGAATGCCAAAGTTTTCAATGAGCTGTCCGACGTCCTGCAAAATCCCATTTATACGTATGAGAGCTCTACTTCGTACCAAATTATTTTCAGCTATTTGAATGCGCTTACCAGCTCAAAGCCTTATATTCATTCCATCTATTTCTATTCGGAAAATCCTTACGGCCGTTTCGTATCCTCGCTTGACGGCTTGTCTTCGATCAACCGGTTCAACGATACGGGCTGGTTCGACGAATTCATGAAATACGAAGGGCCCGCTACCGAATGGACATCCAAGAGGGAGGCTAAAATATTCGCTTTCGAAACGAAGCCTACCCAATTAATCTCCATTTACAATGTGCTCGCGCCACGGAAAATCGGTATCATTTTAAATGTCCGCCCAAAATACATTGAAAATATTTTATCCAATATTACGACGTATAAGGATCAGATTTTGCTAGTGTTAAACGAAAATAACCAGGTGATTTTCTCCAACAAGGAAAAAAACGTTCTAAAGGATGCTGAGCTCGACCAAATTGCAAACCACCCGTCCACCTATTTTGACCTTGAATCCTCTCTGGGCGAGGTCAACGTGACAAAGGTGGAATCGGAGCAATACAACTGGAAATACGTATCCGTCATTCCACATGCTTCGTTGTACGAGACACCCTCGCGCATTTTAAACTATACGATCGGTTTTGCCTGCTTGTCCTTCTTTTTGGGGCTTGTATTGACCTTCTATTTGACGAGAAGAAATTATAGGCAGCTGCTTGCCATTACCTCGCTGCTGAGATCGGCTGAGAATAATCGCACGCCGCTAAAGCCGCCTAGCAAGGTCAACGATGAATATTCGTACATTATTCAGAACATGATCTCCCATTTCATTGAGCATCGCTATATTCAAACCCAGCTATCCGAAAAAAAATACCGGCTTCAAGTGATGGAGCTGCTGGCGCTTCAATCCCAAATCAATCCTCATTTTTTGTACAATACGCTGAATTCGATTTATTGGGAAACGGTCGGATTAACGGGAAAGCCGAACAAAGCGAGCGATATGATTGAGGACTTGTCCGATATGCTCTCCTATTCCTTCAGCCGTCCAACCAATGAGGTTACCTGGGAGGAAGAAATCGCGAATACCGTCAGCTACATTAATATTCAGAAGAAACGGTACAAAGATACCTTCGATGTGTTATTCGAATATGACGAAGAAATCGTTAAGCTTCACACGATGAAGTTGCTGCTCCAGCCCTTAGTCGAAAACAGTTTGTACCATGGCATTAAGGAAAAAGCCCAGAATGGCCTGATCAAAATAAAAATTTTACGTGTTGGGAAGCAGCTTCGGCTTGTCGTCTCCGATAACGGAAATGGCATTCCTTCGGACCGCCTCAGCGAGATCAGGAAATCGCTGGATGCATCCGACGAGCAGTCCAAGCATATCGGTTTGTTGAATACGAATAAGCGGCTGAAGCTGCTGTATGATCGGAACTATCAAATCACGATAAAGAGCAGGCCGGGGCTTGGAACCGTGATCACTATTATGCTCCCCCAAATCAAGCAGTAGCCAGTAAAGAGGGCAGGGGTATGGCACCCCTGCCCTCTTTACTATACGTATGCACGAGGAAGCTCGGCTTAATCTGCTGTCGCTTGCGTGCGAGCCATGATGTCCATTCATTATATTCGATTAATGAAGAAGTTTTGAATGACAGCATGTAAGGAACATATGTGATTATGTTATATCCGATAGATGAAAATGCTCCATGGATAGATAGCAAAAGAACCGCGGAAAGTCCCCAATAGGACCTTCCGCGGTTCGCAGTCTCTAGCTTATTTCGATTTTAGACTCTGCTAAAAAATCAATCATGGATCGAGCTTGCACGTTGCCCGCATGGACTGGCTTGCTCTGCGGCTCTCCAGTTTCCCTTAAGCGGAACTCTACGATCTTGGCAACGCCCGGAATAAGATCGAAGAAATTGTCGGAGAACATGCCCTCATGCTCCGCTGTGATCCATACCTGCTTGGCAAGCACATCTGCCTCCAGCTTAAATCTCGTTCCGCCGCTTCCTTCAAGCTCGGTAATCCGGATCGCGGATTTGGCTAGCTTCTGTTCCTTCACGTTTACAAAATAAAACTCCTTGCTGTCCAGAAGCTTTCCTTCCTGCTCGAGTACCGCATGAAGCATGACGCTTCCTGCTTCGTGCTCGCCCAGCCATTCCTGCTCATTCAGCGCAAACACGACTGCCGCGCTGTTGCCTTCTATTGCAATAGGCAGTAAAGCTTGCTTAAGCCTCTCACCAGAGAAATGATACAATGTCACTTGCAAATCGCCAGAGAGTGGAGCCAGCAAATCGGTGACAACATGCACCTGCACCTGCCCATCATCGGTACGGTCAAACGATATCATCGTATCTGCAAAACTCCTTTTCGCGTAAAATTGCATAGCTTTCCACTTGCCGTAATAGTCCATGCCCGCCCATGAGGCGACTGGCCAGCAATCGTTCATCTGCCAGTAGAGCGTCCCCATGCAATACGGCATGTTCCGGCGATGAGCTTCGATCGCCATTTTCATCGCTTCAGCCTGAAGCACTTGGCTCATATAAAGGAAGGATGGAAAATCCTTCGGCTCGCTCATATAGATATCCATATATTCCTTGATCAGCCGGTTGCCGTCCCCATTCTTCTGATGCGCTCGCATCACCTTCGAGTCGAGCGCCAAGTCCTGTTCCTGCGCGAACGTCATCACGGTATCGTATTCAGGGAACGATTGGAACCCGTACTCGCTCATAAAGCGGCCTACTTTTATATTGTAATTCTCAAACGGCTCTACCGCGTGCCAAACGCCCCAATAATGAATGTCTCCCTCAGAAGAAAGCGGATGAGCATGCTGCTTAATGTCGCCGGACAAAGATATAAGCGGCGAAGATGGCCAATAGTCTGTTCCTGGTGCCAATGCCTCCACAGCATCCGGCAGGATTCGATGGAACACCTTCTCATAATCTTGCCAAATGACGGCGCGCTGCTCCGCCGTATAATTTTTCTTCCAGCCCCAGCCGCCTTCCTCGTCATACTGCGCCCATGCAGAGTCGATCTCGTTGTTTCCGCACCATAGCACAATGGACGGATGATTGCGCAGACGCTTCACGTTCTCTTCTGCTTCCAAACGGACATTATTCAGGAAAGCTTCGTCTCCCGGGTACATGCTGCAGGCAAACATAAAGTCCTGCCATACCAAGATGCCATATTCGTCGCATAGCTCGTAGAATACGGACTGCTCGTAAATGCCGCCGCCCCACACCCGCAGCATATTCATGTTCGACTCCACAGCGGTAACGATCTCGTGACGGTAGCGCTCGTCCGTCACATCCGTAATAAAGCTGTCATTCGGAATATGGTTAGCCCCCTTGGCAAACACCGCAACTCCGTTGAGTTCAAAATAAAACGTTGCGCCCTTCGCGTCCTTGTCCCGCACTAACCGAATCGATCGCAGGCCGGTCCGAACCGTCCGGGAAGCGACTATGCTTTCCTCCTGAAGCAGCTCGGCCTTAAAGGTATACAAGTGGGCCTCGCCAAGTCCACGGCTCCACCATAGCTTTGGATCCGTGATGATAAGAGGCAACAGGATGACGTTGTTGCCCGTTTCTAGCGTAACTTGCTGCTCCCACGAGAGCCCATCCGTGCTCAGCTTCAGTTTGCCGCTCCAAGCATGCTCGGCTTCAATTTCAATGCTGGCTGTCAAGCTTGCTGCCGCTGCCGTTACCTGATTTTGCTGAATGTGGACGTCTGTTATTTTGCAGCCGGACCACCCTTCCAGTCTGGCCTCGCGCCAGATTCCGCTCGTCACAAAGCGCGGTCCCCAATCCCATCCATAATGATAAGGCGCTTTGCGCGCAAAGATGCTAATCTTCTGTTCGCCGAGCCCGCCCAGCTCCGACTGGTCATTAGAGGCCGGCAAATTGTAGCCAAGCTTCTCAATCTTAGGCAGGTCCTCGCGAACCGGAGAGCGAAAGCGAACAGATAGCGTATTGCCTTTGGCTTTCACCACATGCAGCACATCGGCTTTCCACGATCGGAACATATTGTCTGCGGACAACACATGGCTACCGTTCACATAAACGTCAGCATACGTATCCAAGCCGTCAAATACCAGCTCTAATCGAGAGGAGCCCAGCAAGTCTTCTTCTACATCGAAGGTAGATTCATATTCCCAATCGACCTTATCGATCCACTGCAAATCATGTTCGTTCGTGGCGTAAAACGGATCTTGAATGACTCCGTTGCGAAGCAAATCCGTATGGACGCAGCCGGGTACGACCGCAGCCATCCATTCTTTTTCCTCGCAGGCTTTAAATTTCCAATTGTGAAGCACTTGCTTTGTTTCTCCCATGGTAAAACCCTCCTATATGCTTGGCCCAACCAGACCTTTCCTATGGAGTCTGGCGCGCAGTTTTTTATTTTCATATAAGTAACCTGGCTCGTTTAAGAGCGTTTTCACCTATTTATTCATAAAAAACGAATCTAAACTCGCTGGCTTCCGATTTGTTATTTTGTTATTCCATTAGCTGATTTTCGCATAACAAATGTATCACCGATAACAAAAAAGGTCAATTGTTTTTGTTTTGTTATTTCCTTTTTAAACAATTCATAATTTGAAACTAGGCGTCCGCTCTCCTATTTTCCTTGTATTCCTTAAAAAATAAAGCTATATTATAAACAATAACAAAATAACAAAATCTAAAATAACTGCGTGCAATTCTTTTTAATCCATATAAATGAGGTAAAATGACCAATGAAGCGCAAAGTAACGATACAATCCATTGCTGATTTTACAGGCTTATCCAAGTTCGCGGTATCCAGGGGACTAGCGGGGAAATCAGGGGTCAGTCCGCAAACCAGAGAATTAATTTTACGGGCAGCTGGACAGCTAGGCTACTTCAAGGGTGCCCAAGCACCGCCTATAGCAAGCGAGCTGACGGATTTAGAGACGAAGAGCTGGTCCGGCACGATCCTGGTCCTGTTCCCGAATGTTCGCTATCAGAATACGGATTCCCTATACTGGGGCCCGATCTTTAACGGCATATCCACTAGATTGAACCAGAAGGGCATTACGATTTTAACCTTAACGGAGCCTACCAACGATTCCATGTTCTCTCTGCTCAATCCGGAGGCAATCATGGGCATTATCACCGTGGGCACCATCTCCACGTCTGTTCTGCTTGATATCAAACGGCTCAGCATTCCTGTCGTTATGGTCGATCATGTTGATCCTAAGCTTCATTGCGATTCTATCTTTACCGACAACCTTACCTGCATGAGGGAAATGATGAATGCTGTTATCGAAAAAGGTTATAAACGATATCAGTTTTTAGGAAATATTCGCGATGCACAAAGCTTCTATGAACGGTTTCTCGGTTTTCGTTCCGCCTTGGAGGATCATAACATCGAGCTCAATCAAATCCCTTCGCTGATCGGCCCAGAGCTTGAAAACTTCCATGAAACCTTTAAGGAAGCGATTCTCGCGCATGGGTTGCCTGAAGTTTTTGTTTGTGCTAACGATATATTTGCTTTATTCGCTTTGGAATCGCTAAAAAAATTAGGAATGGCTATTCCGAACGAACTTGTATTTACTGGCTTTGATCATACGCATCCACAAATTCCTTTTGCAGCTACCGTTAATGTAGACAAAGAACTGCTCGGCAAACGTGCCGTTGACCAAATGCTCTGGCGAATTCTTAATCCGGGCACAAGCTACGAAAAAACGCTTATCCAAGCCGAGGTTATGTTTAGACCCTGATCCTATGCAAAAAAAGGCCTTCCCGCTGACGAATAATCGTCAAGAGCGGGAAGGCCTTTTGTTCATGGACTAAGAATGCCTATTCGTAAATATACGAGCAGCAGTAGTCCGAAACCTCAGTAACCTGAAGCTTGAACTTCGTGTTTGCAGGCACTTGGAATTCACCTTCGCCTTGAATGTGAATCCACTCGGTTTCGCCAGGAAGCAGAACCTTCAAGTCGCCAGCCAAAATTTCCATAATTTCAACGCAGTCAGTTCCAAATTCATACTCGCCCGGCAGCATAATGCCAAGCGTTTTTTTGGTGCCGTCCGCAAACAATACAGCGCGGCTTGTTACTTTACCGTCGAAGTAGACGTTGGCCTTCTTGACGATGGATACATTATCGAATTGAGACATGGTAGGTGAATTCTCCCTTATCTATCGGATACTAAAGCTTGAAGCAGTTCATTACAGCAATGCTTTCACTTTGCTAACAACATTCTCAACCGTAAAGCCATATTCCTTGATTACACGGTCGCCAGGCGCGGATGCACCGAAACGATCGATCGCTAGGATATCGCCTTGATCGCCTGTGTAACGCTCCCAGCCGAACGGATGAGCCATTTCGATCGCAAGGCGGGCTTTAACTTCAGGAAGAATGACGGAATTTTTGTATTCCTTTGTTTGCTTCTCGAACAGATCCCAGCTCGGCATGCTGACGACACGTACTTGAATGCCCTCTTCTGCCAATGCTTTCTGAGCGGCTACCGCTAGTTGAACCTCGGAGCCTGTTGCAAGGATTTGAGCCTGCGGCTTGCCATTAGCTGCATCTGCAACCACATAAGCGCCGCGGCGAAGGTTTTCATGAACGCCATCAACCGTACCTTCAAGGATAGGCAGATTTTGACGAGTCAAGACAAGCGCAACCGGGTTGCCCGTGTTCTCAACCGCGTATGCCCATGCAGCAGAAGTCTCATTGCCGTCTGCCGGGCGAATGACCGTCAGATCAGGAATGATACGGATCGAGGCAAGCTGCTCAATCGGCTCATGCGTAGGACCGTCTTCACCGACTGCGATACTGTCATGCGTTAGTACATATACGACAGGCAGCTTCATCAAAGCTGCAAGACGTACAGCCGGGCGCAAGTAATCGGTAAATACGAAGAACGTACCGCCAAATACTTTCAAGCCGCTGTGAAGAGCAATGCCGTTCATTGCAGCAGCCATACCGAACTCACGAACGCCGTAATAAAGGTTGCGCCCATCGTAGCTGCCTGGTTTGAACTGTGTCAAACCTTTCAAGTGTGTCATTGTGGAGCTCTCAAGGTCAGCCGAACCGCCGAAGATCGTCGGCACGTTTTTCGCAAGGCCATTAAGCGCGTTACCGGAAGCAACACGAGTCGATACCGCACTGTCTCCAACTTTATAAGCTGGAAGATCTGCATCCCAGCCCTCTGGCAATGCTCCAGAAATAGCTAGCTCGAACTGAGCCGCAAGCTCCGGGAAAGCTGCTTTATAGGCTGCAAATGCTTGATCCCACTGTGCGTTCGCTTGTTCGCCGCTGCTTTTTACATCGGCAAAATGAGCACGAACCTCATCAGGAACGTGGAACTGATGATCTTCCGACCAGCCGTAAGCTTGTTTTGTCAATTTTGTTTCGTCAGCGCCAAGCGGTGATCCGTGAGGACCGGCATGTCCGCCTTTGCCGCCTTTGTTCGGGCTGCCGTAACCGATAACCGTTTTGACTTCAATCAATGTCGGTTTAGACAAATCAGCTTGCGCCTCGGCTACTGCTTTGGAAAGAGCTTCTAGGTCATTGCCGTCTTCTACGCGAAGAACCTGCCAGCCGTAACCTTCAAAACGTTTTTGAACGCTCTCGGAATACGAAAGGTTCAGCTCGCCATCAAGCGAAATATCGTTGGAATCATATAGGACAACCAATTTGCCAAGCTGCAAGTGGCCTGCAAAGGACGCTGCTTCGTGAGAAACGCCTTCCATCAAGTCGCCGTCGCCGCAAATGGAGTATGTGAAGTGGTTGATCAGATCGTGTCCTTCTTTATTGTAAGTCGCGCCAAGCTGCGCTTCCGCAATCGCCATACCAACAGCCATTGCAATCCCTTGTCCAAGCGGGCCTGTTGTTGCATCTACGCCAGCCGTGTGGCCGAACTCCGGATGTCCAGGTGTCAGGGAACCCCATTGACGGAAGTTTTGCAGCTCTTCTAGCGGCAAATCGTATCCGGAAAGGTGAAGGAGGCTGTAAAGCAGCATCGAGCCGTGGCCCGCAGACAAAACAAAACGGTCACGGTTGATCCAAGTTGGGTTTGAAGGGTTGTGCTTCATGTTTTTCGCAAACAGTTGGTAACCCATTGGAGCCGCACCCATAGGCATACCTGGGTGACCCGATTTTGCTTTCTCGATCGCATCAATAGCTAGTGTACGAATCGTATCGATCGAAAGCTGTTCAATTGATTTTTGTGATACAGACATTCCAATTTCCTCCTATATTCTGATCTTGTCTACTCTCGTCTCGTTATATGGTTTCTAAAATAACGATACAGCGTCATACCAGTACGCAATAACTTTGAATATTGTATCACTCTGCATGCTTGTTTTCCATCATAAATAATAGAATTTCCGCATAAAAATACAGCTAGTTGAATACAACCGTTTTATTATTATGCACGATTACGCGGTCTTCAATATGCCACTTCACTGCGCGGGCAAGCACGACGCGTTCAATGGTCCGCCCGATCCGTTTCAGGTCATCGACATTGTCGCGATGGCTGACGCGCTGAACGTCCTGCTCGATAATCGGACCACCGTCAAGCTCCTCAGTTACGTAATGCGCGGTTGCTCCGATTATTTTCACGCCGCGTGTGTAAGCTTGCGCATAAGGCTTGCCTCCTACGAATGCCGGTAGGAAGGAGTGGTGAATATTGATAATCCGGTTCGGGAACTGCTCAATAAACTTCGGCGAAATGATCTGCATATAACGCGCGAGGACAACGATGTCCGCTTTGTCCGCGACAACCTCCATCTGCTTGCGTTCCGCTTCAGCCTTTGTAGCAGCCGTAACCGGGATATGATGGTATTCGATGCCGAAGGATTCTACAAGCTCTCTCATATCCGGATGGTTGCTGATTACCATGGAAATATCGGCATCCAGATCGCCAGCCTTCCACTGCCAAAGCAATTCGAGCAAGCAGTGATCCTCTTTGGAAACAAATATAGCCAGACGCTTCTTGCGGCTCGCCCGGAAGGTGTGCCATTTCATATCGAAGCGATCAGCCACCCTAGCAAAATCTTCAACAAGGACAGGGAGCTCCTTGTCCATGTCGTTCAGGTCAAATTCGAAGCGGATGAAAAACATGCCGCCTTCTGGATCCATCGTATATTGATCGGATTGCACGATATTCGCACCGTGCTCGTACAAGAAGTGAGATACCGCCGCTACGATGCCCGGACGGTCCGGACAAGAGATAAGCATGCGCGCACGGCCGCTTTTTCCACTAGTGTCTTTCAAAGGATCTAGCGGGTTGGATTGGGATGACATGGACTTCAAACTTCCTTTCACAACGTGATCTATTCAATTGATTAGCCTACTCGTTTAAATTCTGGCAAGCAGCTCTTTGCCGCCAAACCATGCCGTGATGCGCTGGTTTACCTGTTCCTCCGTTAATTCCGGGGAGAGCGCTTCACCAGCCATAACAAGATCATACAATCGCTCCATCGGCTCGCGAGGGTCTGCTTTTTTCGCTTTCGCGTCATTTTTCAGCAGCTCCCAAGTTTGGAGAACGTACGTCCTTGGATCAATTTCCTGCTTGCCGAAGAAATGGTGCAGACGCTCCACATCCTCGAAGAACGGTTCTCCCAGACGAGGCTTGCCATTGCCGCTCAGCAATGCAATTTCAACCTCGTACATCGGACGCTCGGTTTTGTCTTCTTTGCCGATCCAAGGCGTTTCCAATATAAATGGACGGCCTTTAAGCGCTTCATGATTTACGATTCGTTGAATCGCGTCATGGCCAAGCCAGCCTGCCCCCACCGGAGCATGCCTGTCCTTGCCCGCGGCACGCGGATTTTTGCTGTCGTTCACGTGGACAACGGCTACGCGGTTCAGTCCGACCAGACGATCGAATTGCTCAAGCACGCCATCCAAATCGTTGATCAGATCATAGCCGGCATCGTGCATATGACAAGTATCCATACAAACCGTCAGGCGGTGATTGTCCTGAACCTTGTCGATGATAGCTGCCAGCTCTTCGAAGCTGCGGCCAATTTCCGTTCCTTTGCCAGCCATCGTCTCAAGCGCGATGTTGACGTTCGTTTCCTTCGTTCCGGCAAGCACTTCATTCAAGCCTTCCGCTATACGGGCTATGCCATATTCCGCGTCCTTGTCCGTATAAGCGCCCGGATGCAAGACAATATTACGAACACCGATATAGTCTGTGCGGCGAATTTCTTCCTGCAAGAAAGAAACAGCAAGCTCAAAGGTCGACTCCTTGTAGGAGCCGAGATTTACAATGTAGGGAGCGTGCACAACAATTTCATTAATGCCTGATTTCTCCATTAACGCCTTGCCTTCTTCAATATATAACGAATCGATCGGCTTTCTTCTCGTGTTCTGAGGTGCGCCGGTATATATCATAAATGAGCTGGAGCCATACGATACGGCTTCTTGCGCTGCCGTTAGCAGCCCCTTGTCCGAAAATGATACATGGGAACCTATTTTCAACATGGATTTTACGCCCCTTTCGGTTATCAAACCTTATTTTACAAGGAATGTCGAAATAAATCTAGGAATACGGTATAATTCATTATTGAGGTGAAAGATACGTATGAAAGTAGCGCCTGATTGGTTTATGTATTTTATTGTTTTCTGGGCGGTCGTCATGGTTGGAGCGATGTCGATTGGCGGATTTTTTATGTTCCGGAAATTTCTCAAAGTGCTTCCGATGAGAGATGGCAAGTCCAAGCTCGATTGGCAGAACTACTGGGTGGAGCGCAGCCGCAGCATGTGGAACGATGATTCCAAAGAGCTGCTGGACGAGCTTGTATCTCCGGTGCCAAGCGCTTTTCGCGATATAGCTAAACATTCCATCGCGGCCAAAATAGGCCAAGTGGCCATTGAGCACGGCGCATCGTCCGTTACGCGAGATCATTGCATCGAAGGCTACATACGAGCTACTCCAAAGCGGGATTACCGCAGCCTTGTCACCTTCCTCGATCGCCAGGGAATCGACTACGCTCCCTATAAGCATTTACTTAACAAATGAGTTTGGGCCGCCATTTGGCGGCTTAAGCTCATTTATACATTTGGCCTAAAAAACGTAAAGCATACGCTATTGCTTCATGTTTCCCTTTAACGGTTATATATAAAAATGTAACCAAACCCTTATTCATTTCGTTATAACATGCAGGAGGTGTTTCACATCATGAACACATCAAAGCAAAGAAGAAGCAAAAAGGCAGCGACAGCAGGAGCAGTTCTACTAGCTGTAATGTTGGCCGCATCAGCTTGCGGCAACAGCTCGAACGCAAACAACGTGAACTCAGGAAATGAACAGCAAGGCACAGTCGAGGAATCACCGGTGGTCAGCGAGTTGCCTGAAGAAAGCGGCGTTCTGGAACCAGATGTCTCCACACCCGAACCTTCAGTTGCGCCTACCGACAATAGCGGATCAATCGAGGATCCCGCAGCGCCTGTCAAAGTTAACGAAGGTACTTACAGCGGTCAAGTCGACTCGCACTCCATAGAAGTTGAAACAGCAGCCGGTGTAATTGTATTGCAGGTGACCGATGAGCAAGCGGCCACGATCGATGCTTTGCCGGACGATGCTAAAGTGAAATTTGAGTATACGGAAAAAGCCGTCGAAGGCGATCCGAGCGTCAAGCAGAATTGGCTGGACAAAATCGAAGAAATCAAGTAGCGGATAAACGAAGGAGCGAGCGGAGATGCGGGTGGCAATTGCGGGTGGTACAGGGTTTATCGGTAGTGCGCTCACCGAAGCTTTGCTAAAACGAAATGATGAGGTTACGATTATTTCTCGCAGCAATGCTAAGGAGCCGTCAGAACGCTCAGGAATAACACGAATAACATGGACGCAGCTTGAAGCAGCACCCGCTTTGCTTGAAGGAATGGATGCCATCGTCAATCTCACTGGAGAGTCGATTAATCAGCGATGGACGGCTGCCGCCAAGCAGCGTGTCATGGATTCAAGAACTACGGCAGCAGCCCGCATCTCTAAGCTATTGCTTGCGCTCGAAAACAAACCGCCGCTGGTCATTAACGCCTCGGGCATTTCTGCATACGGCATATCGGCGACTGAAATTTTTGATGAATCCAGCCCGTTCAATGTCACCGATTTTCTGTCTGAAGTCGTACAAAGATGGGAGCAGGCAGCCGATGCTATTCCGGCAGAGCGCTTAGTCAAGCTCCGGGTTGGTGTCGTATTGGACAAGAAGGCTGGCGCTTTCCCCTTGATGGCTTTGCCTTACCGATTGTTTGGCGGAGGCAAAATCGGAAGCGGCAAGCAGTGGCTCTCCTGGATTCATCTGGAGGATATGATCCGGCTAATTGTATTCATTATCGACAACGATCAAATTAGAGGACCCGTTAACGGCTCCTCGCCTGATCCCGTTACCAATGAAGTATTTGGCCGGGCGATCGGCAAAGCTATGGGAAGGCCGCATTGGTTTCCAGTTCCGGCCTTCCTGATGCGGCTTCTGTTCGGCGAAATGTCGACGCTTCTGCTGGACGGGCAGCGCGCGTTGCCGCGCAAAGCATTGGACCATGGCTTTACCTTCCGGTTTCCTACGGTGGACTCGGCTATGAGCGATTTAGTGGGCCGCGGTTAACTTTATTCTTCCTTCGTCCTTCTTCAGTTCATAAGACGGGCCCGCTTCACCTGCTAAATGGATAATGTCTCCTATGGCAAGCTTGTAGCTTTTATAGGGTATCATCGTTTGTCCATTTAGCAGACTTCCATTCCTCGAGCCAAGATCCTTCGCTTTATAATCACCCTTCACACGTACGATCTCCAGATGCAGACGCGATACTCCGCCAGCAAGCTCCTCATAATTTAGCTGCTCTCCCATTCGACCTATCCTAAAGAAGCCTTCATTTAATTCCAGCTTGGTATGCTGTCCCTCCCAGCTTCTTTGCAGCCATATTTCCGGATCGGATTTTTGCTCGGTAGACAGGGAATCACGTCCCAGAAAAATCGTTGGTTCTCCTTTAGGAGCAGCTGCATTTGCCGCGACCACATGGAGCGGTGCCGGTGCAGACATGGGGGGTTCTTTTTGCGCTTCTGCCGCCCCCCAAGCGTCCGTTGTGCCACGCATGCTTGTAGCTGAAAACGTTCCATAGCCAGACTCTTGCTGATGTTGCGAAAAATCTCTATCTTGCGAATTTGAATCTTCATTCCCGCGTTTTCTCCATATAAACAGCAGCAAAGCCAGGCAAAGAAGTGTGATACCGGAGCTGATCAACAGGCTTTGCCTCGTGCCGGCAGGCAAATAAACAAAGCGCCAAACACACGCGATAGCAATCAGGATTCCCGCCGCAGTTATCCATTTTTTCTTTGTGTCCGTTGGGTCTGCCCCTTCTTCGTCGTCCAGAAGTATATTCGCATAATCTGCAAAGTCCGAATTCAGAGGGCGATAGGGATCAGCTTTTCTCGCTAATGCAACATTCGTCTCCAGAGAAAGATGAGGCGGTATCGCCGGCTGTTCATCCTCAAGAAGCTGCGGCTGGCCCGCGATGATTCCGGGCTGCTGCTCAGGTTGCCATGCCGGCTGCTTAGTCAAAGCTGTCTGCTTTGTCCGCTTCTCCCCAATCAACTCAAGCAGCGTAGTCCGAAGTTCAGCGAGCGGCCATCTTTTTGCTGTAAGATGATGGAGTACCCGCTTGAGCCCCTCTCCGTCGATTTGTTCGACATAGGAAGTGAATCTTACGATCAGGGACAACAAATCTCCTGAGCCAAGCGCTTGCTCGAAACTGCTGCCTTTCATGGGGACATAGGCGAGCCGAATCTGATGCAGGTCATCTCCAATAAATATATATTGCTCATCCAGCAGACAGCCCTCAGGCCGCAGCATATAATGCTTGCATTCATAAAGCGCATCCGTTACGCCAAGTATAAGGGTGTAGTATTGCTCCATCGTAAGCGGCTGCTGTTGCAAGCGGTGCAGCAGCATTCTCATGCCTGACAGCTTATATCTAAAACTCACTTTTCCGTCCATCTCAAACCAATCCATTGGCAAAAAATTGGGGACACGCTCCTGCTGGAGCATCTTCAGCTCGATTTCATCCAGCTCGCCTCTAAAAATGCCATCCTCTCGGTCTATGGTCATTTCATGCTCTTGATTCATCGTAAAATCAACTCGAAAGCTTTGCATTTCCAATCTCCCTTCTAACCAGCCAGCTTAACTCATCATAGACCAAACCGTTATGGCCGCAGGCACTACAGCCAGCATAAACGGAAACTTTTTTCCCGATTGCGCCCATTGCAGCCATTGAAGCTTACGGCCTCCCGAAGCAGGGCCAAGCATCGCCACAGCTCCAGCCGCAAACCTCTTTCCGAAAGCACGATTAATGACAATTAGACAGACGCCAATTGCTCCGGCATACAATATCGAGTACAGCATCAGCTGCAGTACGGTCCATACGCCTATCCATGAGCCTAAGGCCGCAAACAGCTTTACATCGCCTGCACCTATTCCTCTTGCCAGATAAAGCAGCAAAAGGGGAAAAAAGCCTGCTGCAGCACCTGCCGCTGCTGTTCCAACACCGCCTCCGATCGAGAGGTGATAGATGAAAGCAGCCGTAATTGAAGATAGCGTAAGCCAATTCGGAATGATCTGAAACTTCATATCCGTAATAAAAGCGATGCTCAAAAACAAGATTACTGCAGCAATCTGAACAATTTCCATACTTGTCTCCTTCCGCTTCATTTTGCTCCGTCACTGGCACTGCTTTTCTCTACCGTAAAATGCATGGCTACAAAGTTGCTTTCCCTATTCACCTCAGAGGCCGTTAATTCCCAAATGCCAGGCGTTGTATTGCCAGATACATGCCAGGTCCACTTCACATATCCGTCGGCATCCGCAACGGCTTCACCTAGGTGCTTCGCTTTGCTAGACCCACTTTTGTACATCACGCCAAGCGATATGGCAGCAAACGGATTGGTTTTTACGGTTACCGTTGCTTTACGACCTGGCCGAAGCGGCGTTGGCTCAATCGTAACAATTTGAATCGGAAGATTGTCCTCTGAATTGCTTTCTGTGCCATATCTTGCCGGAAGCGCATCACTAATCCATACACGCTCGGATGCTTGCTCCCTGAGAATAATAGGCTTATTGATAAAAGGAAGCTTTAAGGGGAAGTCATACTCTACGGCGATCGTCAGATAGGGTTCATCCGCCTTGTCCAGATCGGGCAAGGACAGCCACCCCAAGCTTAGCCGTTCTTTATCCACAATGGCAGCATCAGCCGTCTCTCTTAATAAAGGCTCTACGATTCCTCGTCCTACTTCTGTCGCAGCCATATTTTGCAGCGGCCTGAAATCTCCGCGCAATGCGGAAGACACAAGGTCTCCAATGGGACTTGGCAGCCATTCCGCGGCGTCAGCGGCGATCTCGCTCCAAGGCGGCAACACCTGTTCATCTGCTCCTGGCGCTGATGGACTAGCTGCTGCCTGCTGCCATGCTAGTTCGATCGGATGGATATGTGCCGCAGTTTGTCTTGCCGTCTGGGAAGCCGCTGAATGCAAAGCCATCTGAACGGCGCACAACCGGATAAGCGTAACAAACACCAGCAGCACGATTATTATCATTGGCATGACCAGCGCTGCCTCTACAACGATCGATCCCTGCTCATTATTATCAGGTCCGCGCTTAATACGAACCGCCGATGGTTTGCGTCGTCTCATACCGATTGCCGACAACCTTTCCTTCCAGAAGTCCAAGCCCTCCGATTATTCGCATGACGCCTGGCACAAACCATAAAGGCATGGAAATCCTGGCCTCGCCAGTTACGCCGGTTGGAACCGCAGACAGCACCACGCCGCTCTTTTGCTCAATTACTGCAATCATCCGTGCCATGCTTGATCGGTCTCCGGCCCCGTGCATCAAGCTAAAAAGCCTGAGGTAATCGGTATAGGACAGCTCAACCTTCACGTACTTGGACAAAGGAGCTGAGCCTTGTTCTGTGAAGGCTACCATATCCTCCATCGTTCTCTTCAAGCCATAGATTAGCGCCGCTGACAGAATAAGCAGCGGATGGCCGAGATTTCGGCTTTCTATCAGCCCTTCCATCGTTCGGATCGCTAGGCGAGCCGCAAACAACTCGCCATATGCTGCAGCTATATTAGCTGTCGGATGATGGAAGCCATATATAATATATTCCGCCTCCTGATTTTGCAAAGCGAACGCATCCGGCAGTTCTGCGCCACTCCCTTCTGCCAGCAAGGAGCGCAAATACTGAGGAGCGAAGTAGGAATAACGATGCGCAACATATTCACCGAAGTACAAGGAGTCTCTAGTTCTCTCCAGTACGTCCGCGATGCCAGTAAATAAAGTTCCCGTGAGCGCGATAGAACGCTCGGCCGCCTCGTGAGCATCCCCGGCTACTCCAAAAGCCACGTCCCGAGATGCTTCTGCGGTCTGTTGATTGAACAGCATATTATTGTGATAAAGCTCGCTAACCTGATCAAATACGTGCATATGCTCTCCAGACTGCGGAGCAGCATTCAAACCATTAAGCATGCTGCGTGCCTGCTTCCAAAGGGAGCCTGCCTGCTCTTCTTGCTGCTTAAGCTTCTTTTTTAAATCCCCTTGTTCAAGCGATTCCCTCCGCTGGCTGAGGATGCTCGCCGGACGAATGTAGCTTTGCTCATAGCTGACATAAGCAAGCCGCAAACGATCTGCTCCCGCATTTAACTGGTCACCCACTGTGATTGACATCGGCTTGGACACAGCAGCTAAGCCAATCGTATGGAAACTAGCTGCCGCCCGTTCAATATCGGCCGCTGCTGCGCCTTGGCCTTCCAGCTCCTTCTTGTAATCCGTAAACCATTCCTCCGTTTTGACTAACTCATCTGCCGCTTCTTTCATTTGTTTAATATCCGCTGCAGCACCTTCCGGCACCTCATTTGGCTCGATGCCCCCCCCTGCCGCTTCAGACACCGCGTCGTAGCCCGCATGCTCCGGCTGCCCATCGGCTTGTTGAACAAGCAGCAGCATTTCTTCGTTCAACAGCCTTGCGGCTTCCAGTTCCTTCGCTGCCTCCTTTTGCCGATCCACAGCCTGCTTCAGCATTCCGTCGCTGCTGCTGCCCAACTCACTGCCAAACGTTCTCACTCTAGCCTCGTAGGCTTCTATTTCTTTGGCAGCCTTGTCTTGATCGGCCACTGGCAGCGTTTCAAGCTGTCTAACCTTCGCCTCATAATTAAAATACCCTGATGCGAGGCCATAGGCCGTATGCTCTCCCGCGGCCGACTGCATCTGTAGAGGAATCATCTCCGGTATGCCACTGGCATCCACTTCCAAAGCGCTTTGCTTCTGCAGCTCCAGCACTTTGTCCAGATGAGCCTCCCGTTTCTCGTACAGGCTTCTCATTCTCTCAAGCAGATTTACCGTAACGGATGCCTCTTTCATCGCACCTGCGATAGGTACAAATTTGGCGGCGAGTTCCAAAGTGAAATCAATCGGAGCCTTGTACTTCATTTCCTCCAGCACCTGCCTGGCAAACACATCATGGCTGCCAAGAAACGATGCCGCAAGAAGCGTTGAAGATTCTAAATTGTAACGGACCATCCTCATTCCATTTTGATCCGAGCCCGCTGGCCCTTCCCCATTAGCTCCTAATACTTCGGCAAAGAGCTTCTGTCCCTCGGTTCCGCCCCGTCCGAACAACCCATATTTGTCATATAAATTCGTATCGTAAGCCGACAGCACGGAACGAACACTGGAGCGGACTGCATCCTCGGTCAGCTTATGCAAGGCTGCAATGCGGGCGTAGTCAATGAGCAACGAGAAAAACAACAGTAGGGTGGATAATACAATAACCGAAAATATCGTCACTGCCCCATCCTCTCGAAAAAGCACCCTGTACTTGGCCGTATCCATTCCGGTTCTCCTAGCTTCCTTCTTATCCACTGCTGCCTTATCCCTCCTCTCTGCCGTTTCATTCCTATTGCTAACTTCTCCCCCATACCGCATCGCTTTGCTCTATCCTTTGCTTTCAGCTCCTTTATCCTTGCTTTTATAGGGGGCTAGAGCATTCCCAGCCTGTGACTTCGCTTCTGTGCTTCCGCCACTCGCATTAGCAAATTTCGCGTAATAATATCGCACAAGATCAACGCTTCGAATAAACTCTACAGGCTCCACGACTATGGCTGAAGAGACGCTCTTAGGCTCCCGCCGCAGCCAGCTTTTCTCCGCAGACTCCGTCGATAACGTCGTCTTAAGCTTGACCTCTATGCTCTTCTTGAGAACACTCCGTTCATAGCTCACTTGTCCTTCGTAAGCGAGACCCGCTTTACCGAGCCACAAAGCCGCTTGTTTCATTTTGCGTTCAGAAAGCGGGTCATCCTCCGTTGCGCCCGGTAGTTCCAGCGGCAGAGTGACAGCGGAAGCGGGGACTTCCTCCTTCATTTCGAATAGGCTGGCGAGCATCTTATCCTCGCTCATTCTCCAATACAAACCGTCATGTCTATCATCTGCCAGCATCCCTGTTCTTGCCTGCCGAAAACTATTATCCCAGCTATAGGCAGTCCTTTCGGCTGTTACCGAGGCTGCATAATATACAATGACCTTTTGGTACATATACATGCCAAACAACACGAATAACAATATAAGTCCCAATAACAGCGGAAGCACAACGGACGACTCCAGCGTAAAGCTGCCTTGTTCTTTTCTCAGCCATTGGAGAAGCTTGTACTTGATCTGCAAAACGTTCACGTGCCAGTTAGCTGAAAATTTTATCCGCTTCGTCATCGGCTTTCCCCATCAGCCTTTCAATAAGCTCAATGATCCAATCCTTGAATAGCAGCGCAATAATAATGACTACCGCAATAATAAGAATAATCTCGAGTGTTCCAAGGCCTTCTTCCTCTGCCCAAAAGGCGCGAATCGCTTGCATTAGTTTTTTCATCATTTCAACTTCCTCTCTTTTGTGTTAGGACATTAACAAAACCGCAGGTGAAGCGACCAAAATCATAAGCACAAGCAAAATGCCTACCAGTGGAAAAACTAGCTTAGAAGAAGCTTCCTCTCCTCTTGACCTGGCAATAGCCTTGCGTTTCTCCCACAACGTATAGGAAAGCTCGCGCAGCGCAAGCACAAAATGCTCTCCTCCGCGCCGATAATTCAGCAGCAATACCGTTGTAAAAATCGATACTTCCTGAACTGAGCAGCGGCGATTGAATCTTTCCATGGCCGAGCTGAAGGCCTGTCCATTGCGCAGCGACATTACCGCATCGCGCCACTCCTTATAGAGCGGGTGCCTGTCAGAGTCTTTTCCTTCCAGACATCTGGCTAATGCCTGCTGCACCGTTTCGCCAGCTCCCACAAGCAGCATTAGCTTGCTGAGCATGTCCGGCAGCTCCGTAATGATTTGCTGCTTGCGCTGGTCGACTCGCCGACCAGCTTCTACGAAGGGTCGGATCGTAAGCACGATGCCAAATACGACTCCTACTCCAAGCAAGATCGGCTCCCTGCCTAGAAGGCTCAGCCAAGCACAGCTCGTTAGGGCAGCGAAGCCTATCCCCAGTGCAGTGGCCGCTTCTTCCTTCGTACGCTCAATCGTCCATTCACCATCCATCAATACGAGCAGCTTTAGATGATAGCTGCTGATCGGCAATTGAAGAGAATCATATAAATGCAAGCGTTCAAGCGTACGCGCAAACGGATCAGTTAAGCAAAGCTGCTTCAGCTTCGACGAATGAAGCTTGCTTTCTCTTTTTCCCGATAGCTGAAGCCATACCGAACGGAGGGCACTGAATCCCGCCAAATAAATCCATAATGCGGTCAGTATAACTGCGGCGATTGCGGAAACCATACTTATCCCTCTTTCCTTGCCTACATGCGAATGGTCATCAGCTTGGCCATGAGCCAAAAGCAAAAAATGAGAAGAAGCAGCGCTCCTGTCAGCAGCAGATAACCACGTCCTCCATATAAGGGGGCCATATAATCGGGAGCAGCCAAGCTGAGGAAAGCCAGAAAAACAAACGGAACAGCCATCATGATCCTACCCTCGAACTTTTTCTGCGCTATCATGACGGCAATTTCCTGATCAATTTCCAGCTTCTCGCCAATAATGACCGACGTTCGTTTCATTACCTCCAGCAAATCTCCGCCTGAGCGTTTGCATGTGGCAAGAGCATCAACAAATTGCGAGATTTCATCTACGCCGGCACGGTCAGCGAAATGGCGGAGCGCATATTCGAGCGGCTCGGCATTTTCCAATCGAAAACGGACGATTTGAAATTCAAGCAGCAGCTCCGTTCGCGGATCAGGATACAGCAGCCTAAGATCATCCAGCGTCGACAAAAAAGCATTTTCAAGTGATCGTCCCGCAGCGAGCGAAGAGGTAAGTGAGAACAGCACTTCCTTGAATTGCAGCTTTAAACGCTCTTTACGCTGCTGCACAAGCAATCTCCGCCTAAATCTAGGTGCCGCAATCCCCGCACAAGAAATGATTAGAGACAATAGGCTGGAATGATAGAAGAGGTAGACAGCCCCATATAGGAGAAGACCTGCCGTTAACGCAGCCGCAAAAGATTGTTTTCGCGTTAGCTGGTAACGATCGTAATCTATTAATTGCTTGCCCGTCTTCATCCTCCCAATGGTCTCGCTGCTCTCCCAGCCGCACCACTCCAGCGCTCTTCGGATTCTCATTCCCGAAAACCGTCTATGATGTATTATTTTGCTCGCTTCGCTGGTGTTGCTCATCCGACCGCCCCTTCCTGTATGCTCTTTCCAGCCATAATCAGCTTATCTAGCCTTGTCAACGCATTTGCTGTTCGTTTAAGCCCGCCAGCTATCCTCCCGTCATACTCCCCCTCCTCTTCAAAGAGAAAGAGCGGCTGGAGCTTTACTTCTCCCGCCTCCATGCCTACCACCTCGCAAATTTCAGTGACTCTGCGGGTACGATCCCGAAACCGCGATAAATGGATGACGATATCAATCGCGGACGCGATTTGCTGTCTGATCACCTGTACAGGCAATTCCGCTGCGCTCATCGCCATGGTCTCTAGGCGGGCGATCATATCTTTTGCTCCGTTAGAATGTCCCGTAGACATGCTGCCGCTATGGCCAGAATTAAGCGCCTGTGTCATATCTATAAAATAGGACATAAAAATCCCCCAAGTAGCAAAAATATGCTACTTGGGGGGGTGGTAAAAAAATCTATAATTTAATTTATGTTAACACAGAATTCACTTCATGTATTTGTACATACTCTTCTGGTGTTATATATATTTCTACCTCCTGCATAAACTTTTCAAGTTGACTTAAAAGTTCTGCTTTTCCATCGTAATCACCATCTTTATTTAATTCAAGTAATCTGTCCAATACAACAAACTCGTACATTGCACTATGCTCCATTATCTCTCCATATGCTTCTAATAATCTGTTTGTGGCTTCCAGATGATCATCCTTGCACGCTTCTAAGTACTCAAGAAACATATCAGTAACTGCCTTTCTTAAACTTTCCACACGGAAGTCCATGCTCCAGCCTCCCTTATTTTCCGAACTCGACTACCTACTATGTCGTAATAAACCTCAATACTTGTATTTATTCCCAGTAAGGCAGTTTCTAAAACAAACTGATCAATAACTCCATCACAACTATCGCATGGATAATACCTTGTGTAAAGATTCACCTCTAATACCCCTGTGATGCCTTTAGTACGAACCTCTTCGAAAATGTATTCAAGAATTTTTGCTTCCGTATCAACATTTCTATCCCATACTTCAGCATGTTTTCCTGAACTGTCTAATACTAAAGTCGTGAATTTTTGAGATTGTGGTAACAACGTAAATGAAAAAAACTTATATAATTCGTGCGTCGATTCACTAATTTGACTATGTGAATACAAATAATGAACTTCATTTTGTATTTTATAACTTGCTACGGCACGATTTTTTGTCAAATACTTAACATATACATCCTCAGGAATCTTATTAAGGTCGCGTAAATGCTTCACCATATCTAGTCGTAGTTCAGATAGTTCATGAAGAGAACGTCCCTCACTGTAGTTATTATATTTACCAATTAACTTAGACACTGTCTTATCACCTTCCTAAAATGTGCTACATATAGAATAATTTAAAAACCAATATTTTACAACTACATTTCATCTGGAAACTTCACATTTTTATGTATCTCTATTTACGTCTTTCAATTCCCAAACATCTTCTCATTATTCCATTTCTTTTCTTGCTGCTTTCTTTCCAATTTCATGTAGTCGTTATATTCTTGTCTAGTAAGATCATTGAAATCTTTATAATCATTTTTATCGTATTCAATATATGATGCAATACATCCTTTCACCAAAAATACAATAATGATGATTGGTATTGATATAATGAGAATCGCTTTTACGGCAAGTGAAATAGTCCATTGATCGCTTGGTGGAGTAAGACCTGAAACTGTTCCTCCCTCTATTTTATCCGTAGTATTACCGCAATCGCAAACAATCGCCTTTACTAACCTATAGTCATTTGATGTCTTAAAATAGTAGAGTTTCTTAATTTCATGTTGTTTAGAACAACCTTTGCAAGAAATCACTATTGAATCGTTTCCCTCTTTAATAAATTCCAATTGTTACTCCCCTTTGTCTCAATGAATTCAACAAATAATTTTCGTCACAATTAATTTCTATTATAAACCATTTTTCGGAATTAACAATCTGTTGTCTGTGTGATTCAAGTCTGATAATTGTTCAAAAAGAAGGTGAAGCTTCTGAACAATCGTAATCCTGATATTAAACCGATTCTCGGGAAACTAATAAAAACACTTCGAATTAAGCAAAGTCTATCGCAAGAAGATTTGGCTGGATTATGTAATGTAGATAGAAGTTATGTGTCGTTAATAGAACGTGGTGAGAATGAACCTTCGATAAGTAAAATATTTGAGATCTGTGAGGGTCTTAAAATTCGACCTACTAATTTTTTCGGATTAGTTGAGTTAGAGTACAATAAAATTAGAGATTCTGACCCCACATAGAATATTTAGACCACCTCGCGATGGACACCCTTGCCTTAAGCTATGGTTACTATTGCCTTCACCATTCGGGACTTGAACCCTAGAGATAGCGCCCATGCTGGGCGCACTAAGAAAGAGCCTGATGGGAAAGCATCCCTCAGGCTCTTTTTCTTTATATAGATTACCAAAATCCTGCTCCTACATTGACTACTATCGAGCGATATGCTGATTGATATGTTCCATTTATGTTTGATTCAACCGTAACATAAACTTGCTTATGGTAACCAGCTATGCTTGCATGTGCATCAGTATTGCTAATAGTATCTTGTCCGCTCATATATTCCTCCAAATTTTCTTATTTACTCCAATAATTATATACTGGTTAGCTCATGATTTCATATTAACTTACAATTTAAATTCTTTAAATTATTTTTCAACTTTTAATATTACTCTCAAAATTAGTTCTGAGCGTCTTATTAAATTCCAATTCCATAAACATCATCCCTTTAGTTTCTAGCACGATTAGAAATATGAAATATTATGATCACACACAACCAAACTATTATTATCCTTCATATAATAATAGCTTTCTCTTGTCCTTACGACTCCATCGTCATACCTAACAATTTCACCAATATAATCAAACTCCTCTAACCCTAACTTCAATAAAATGACACTGATTTATACAACTTTGAATTTCATGGTAATTTCTAATTACTTCACCTACCATTCTTATCATCCTCACTTTTCTTGAAGAAAAAAAAAGCACATACTAAATCAAGGAGTATGAGTCCTTAAATAGCAGTGCTTCCGCTTTACATTATTTATTTGGCTAGATACTAAATGATGTTAAGCGCATCTTAATGTTAGTCCTCAAATAATAAAATCCATCACTTGTCCTAACCACTTGATCGTTATATTCAACCAAACGACAATGAGCATCAAATTCTCTACTTACCCAAATTTCGACTAATGAATGGTTTGATACGCAACTTTGAATCTCAGCGTCGTTACTAATAACTTTCGACATAATAACCATCCCTTCTTTTTAAAGCAAAAAAAGCACATACTAAATCAGGGACTAATGTCCAAGATTCAGCAGTGCTTCTGCTTTTCCATCTTTTATTATCCTTATTTTAACAGTGTAGGACTCATATAGCAAGATTAGTTTCCTACTAGTTGGCTGTGTAGCACATAAAAATTAATCAGATAATAGTTTTTCATTATCCAGCCTATTATGTTTGCTACATATCCAAAGGAATGCTTTTTCTTTGAACAATTAATTATTGAAATACTTATTGAATTTACTTAGGTCTCACACAACTGTCTGTACTATCTCCATTGCTTTTCTACTTATTTGTCATAGCACGCATCATATAATGCAGGATATTATTTCTTCTTCATCTCATGCTATTAATAAGATGAAGAAGAAAACCGATAATCATCGTAATAATTAATAGTAAGACTGTAAAGGAGACGACTTCTTTGAAAATGCAAATATTTCTTTCCTATAATTGGAACGATGAAAAGATAGCAGACGAAGTTGATAATACTTTTAGATATATAGGTGTCGAGCTAACTCGTGATAAACGTGATATTAAGTACAAAGATAGTTTCAAAGAGTTTATGAAAAAAGTCAGAAAATCAGATTATGTAATAATGATTATTAGTGACGATTACCTAAAATCTGTAAACTGCATGTTTGAAGTATTAGAGTTTATAAAAGATGAAGATCACAAGGCTAGGATACTGCCTATAGTCTTGGAAAATAAGGTCAATATCTTTAAACCTCAAGGTGCTTTGCATTATATCGAGTATTGGGAGAACGAATACAAGATATTGGAAGAAAGTATGAAGAAGGTTGATATTTCTAATTTGAATACTTTGACACTTGAGTTAAGAAAAATAAAAGAAATTACTTCAAGTATTTCGGAATTCACTTCTAATCTTGCAGATATGAACTGTTCAAATATCGAAAGACTTCGAATGACTTCCTTTAAAGACATTTTGCAGATTATCAATCATTTAGATCAATACCCTGTCACAACGCAATATTTCCTAAAAGACTTAAAACGAGCTACCTATTTCGAGATAAGCCATAGACCTGATATTCCTGATAAAGAAACTAAGTATGAACTTATTGATTTCAAATTAATAGATGCAATGCACGGACAAACATTAATTTTGGAAATGAAGGAAAAATCCGAAGGTACCCCAACTACTATGGTAATACCTGATATTGAATTTATTGAATACAATACTCTCTCAGGTGAATATCATAGTAAATATTATTTCCAATGTATGGTTAGACCCATTCATTATGAATATGAAAAAGGTAAAGAAATGGAGAAATACGGATATGCTAATGATAAAGCACATTTGGCAACTGAAACATTCATGACATATAGAATTATTTTGTTTTATTAAGATCCACTATTCCCACTCAGTTTCTAATCGTTTTCCTCTATTTAATTTCAAGAAAGGACTTGATAAGATATTTTACTCAAGTCCCTTTACTTCATTTCCATATGATTGTGATTCGTCATGCTTCTTTCTTATAAAAATGAATTGCATCTTTTCATTGTGATATTGCTTCTGAAATATCTTAAAACACCCTCTCATACAAGCACAAAAAGCATCACCAATTCAAGGATGGTCTTTGTCCAAGCATTAGCGATGCTTTCTCTTGAAAATATTGTATGCTAAGATGCTACCAAATAATTCAACTCAAGTAAAATGCTATCCCAAAAAAAACTCTGCTCATTTTAAATATTTATCATTGCTTTTCTAAAGTCGCAGACAAAGCTTTTTTACCGTAGCCGTTAATGAATAAAGAATGTTCCTTAGATGTTGTATTAACCTCGATAAAGCGCATAGCGGTAAGTCGTGTGATTACATACCTATATTTAGCTTCCGTTAGTCCACTTTTTTCAAATGCCTTTGCATTCAACATAGCTTTATACTTTGCATTAGCTCCTTCATTAGATAGTATTCGTAACATTTGTATATCCTGAACATTAAGATTCTCTACAATGTATTGAAAATACTCCTCCATAATGATACACCTCCAATATTTTTAAGGTCGAGCGGCTGAAGTGCCAGGGGGGTCTGAGGAATTAGAAAACCTCGAAAAGGTAAAATTCACCCCGCCCCTTACTCATTAACAAAAGCAAAAGAAGCCTTCTTTACGAAGACTTCCTCGATTCCGTTCTTTTAGAAAGCTCTCTGTATAAAGTAGGCTTGGATACACCTGTTAGCTCACTTATCTCATTCAATCTGTATTGCTTACTATCATATAGTTTAATTGCTTGATTTAACTTCTTCTCATCTGTTCTAGGTCTACCACCCTTACGTCCTCTTGCTCTTGCAGCCGCTAATCCAGCCATTGTACGTTCACTTATTATGTCTCGTTCTAGCTCTGCGATGACCGCAAGCATTTTGAACATTGCTCGTCCAACAGCACTTGTAGTATCAATGTTGTCACGGATACTTATTAGTTCAATTCCACGCTGCTCTAACATTTCACTTAACTCAATAAGCTTCTTCGTCGATCTTGCCAAGCGATCCAGTTTGTATACAACTAAAGCATCGCCTTCTCTAAGGTATTCAAGTGGCTTTGCTAATTCAATACGATCATCATTTTTCCCTGACACTTTCTCTTCAAATATCTTTATACAACCTGCTTGTGTTAGTGCATCCGTTTGCAAATTCAATGATTGTTCAAGAGTACTAACTCGTCCATACCCGATTCTAGCCACCCGAAATCCCCCCTAATGATTAACTTAAACCAGACTGTACTCTCAAAACTCATGTGTGTCCAGTAGAAATTTACCTTTGATTTCGAGATGGGTTTTGACACCAATTTCAAACATATTAATGTATTGATCGGGCATCGGTTAGTATATTCTCAAAAACATTCGTTTATAAGACAATAATAAAAAGCCGAAACTGAATAGATTAAGCTTTTAGCCTTTATTCGTTATTGTTTCGAATAAATTCATAAACTCTTTTCACTAACTCTTTCGCACCATCTGACATATCATCGTACTGACATATATTTTTAAGTGCTTTCTCACAAAAAGCAACTTTATTATTAATCGTTCCCGAAGCCATTCCATAAGAAGCAACTCTGCGTCTATTAACTAAAATATCATCAATAAAAGCACCTAAATATTCGTCCTTATATGTAGCCTCTGTAAATGTTTTTTTAAACTTAGGTTGTTCTACATTTTCATATTCTATAATGATTTTTTCCAACGTCTGTTTACTAAGTAAATTTTCTATCTCCTTACAATCCAGACAATAATACCTCTCTTGCAATCGTTGAGAAAGTTTTTGTTGTCTCGCTAATTTCACTTCGCTGTCTTTATCAGTAATTAAAAACAATTTACTACAAAGCCTGTCTGCATTCATTGACCTAAAAGTACCTTCTTGCTCTGGTTCGTTGTCATCTAAAAAAGACCAATGAGTAATATTATTTCCACTGTACTCAACAAACGAATAATGATAATCTTCTTTAAACCAATCCTTCTCTGGGAGGTTCAATGACTTATGATATAGTTCTAGGTACTTTCTAATATAGTATCTATCAGTTATTCCTTCCACCCATATTGTGCAATTTGAAAGGAAGACTGACGAATTCTTAACACCTAACATTTCTAGAACACTACTGTCTTCATTACTTACATTCTCAATATCGAAATTCGCCTCCATTTCCCTTTCATCTGAATATCCAGTTACAAGTTTTTTTGCAAACTTATAGATAGAGATATTCTGTAAATCAAGAGTAATATCTAAGAAATGATTAGAATGAGTTGTAATGAAAAATTGTAAATTATCAAATGTACTCAACGTCTCCATTAATTTTCTTTGCATGCCTGGGTGTAAATAAAGCTCTGGCTCTTCAATGAAAATCAATGCTGGTTTATCCATAATTTCGAAAACAGGGAATGTAATAATAATTATAGATTGTATGCCATCACCTAATTTATAAATAGGTTGTTCTTTCTCGTTGCCGATTTTCACATGTACTACATCAGAATTAATGGAAGGAATAAGCACAACCTCCTCGCCATCAAAAAAGTTTTTACTAAGGAAATTTTGAAATTTCGAAACGACTTCCCTTTCCCTCATTCCACCCAACAGCAATCGTTTTAAATGAGAGTACAACCCTAATCCTGTGAAAACATCCCAGTGATCGTTCTGTTCAAAATAATCATCTATCGTTCTTTTCAAAAAAGGATCTTCTGTATCACCAAATGATCTTAAACCTCTTAGTGTCGGAATATATACTTTTTTAAATAAATACATCTGTGTCTCTTCACCAAAGATAGAATCCATTTGTTGTTTATATTCTCCACCAACACTATTCAGACTTTTATTAAGCTCTTCATATCTATAGAAGGCACCACTAGTGGTCGTTACAACTCGTTGATCCTTTAGATTAATTAACTCATCCATCATTCGATAGAAATCCCCATATGCATTAACACCGTTCGAAAAATTACTTATTTCCACCATTTTTTCTATATTGCTCTTAATATTGTCATAGTCCACAATATTAAAATCTATCATCATCCGCGCAATAAGAGCTTTTAGATCTTTTATAACTTTATTAGTTTTAACCAGATCTACCCTTGCTGGTTTAAAATGAATTTCCTTGGAAATGAACATGCTTCTCATAAGACTACTTTTCCCCGAATTATTTGAACCAACAAATATATTAATTTTTGATAGGTTAGATATGTATCTATCATCTTCCCTAGCATCAGATGAAAAGTTGTATTTTTTGTCTTCTACCAGTAAAGATTTAATTAAATACGACATTGTTAATTCCCCTTACTTGATTATTAAAACTTATGAAGCGAATGCCCTAAACTATTCCTTCTTCATATAGACTCAGGAATGCCTTCTTAAGACATCCTTTTCGCTGGAACCAAGTCCATTCTCTTAATACTTTTGATGTGGCTTTATCACAAGCAGTTAGAGGGTGTACATCTTTTCCCCTAATTCATTTATTCAATCTCTCGTCCTCTATTAATAAGTCTAATTAGTTCGTTTTTAACATTTGTATTACATTTTTTTTGAAAAAAATATATGAAAAAATGCTGCTAGTACTAATATTTTATTACAAATATAGGAGCTATGGGACATAGCATCAATATTGCTTCTGGCATCAACAAGCGACGCTACCCTCTCAAATGTTTAAAATAATAATTCACTACTTCTTTTGCAAACGTGATAAACGTATGAAACGCATTAAGAATTCTGCTTATTATTGCGGATACGGCTTCTTTCCCCTGATTAGCAGCTATTTCATCTGGTTTGAAGAGAGACTGAATCATTATTGTGTCACTAATGATCTCAGCAAATAAAAATCGTTCCTCAACTTTATCGTAATAAACTACCCTATCACATAATTCTTGTAATGCTTTTGTGAATTCATTCTTGTTTGGTTTTGAAAAGTGATAGGTGACATTTCTTATATTGGTCATTTTTTGTAGTAAATCAGCTTCAACACCAGTTCTAAACAAGGGTGTCAACTTACTGTATAGCTCTTGAAGTTCTTGTGGTAATGATTTTATGTGATCTGTGACTTCTTGCAACTTCTCTGATTCTTCTAAATAAAAAATAGCTTCTCTCAGCGAAGAACAATGAATTCTAAGCATAGAAGATAGTTGCGTTATTTGTATTGACATATCTTTATTAGAGATAGCTCTTGAATTTTGACTAATGTAAACAAGATCATTATGGACAATACCTAGACCAACAATCCATCTAGCAATGTTACTATTGATTGGAAAGGCTTCTTCAAATTTAATAAATAAGTTTGGCGACATAGCAACCTCTTTCAAGATAATAGTATTTCAATACTACAATTCTATACTAAACTTTTTAAAATCTGATATTACGATCATTCTCACCAAAAGAGAAAACTGTTCGTCTAAACTATCAAACACCTCAGGAATTTCGAATCTACTACCTGTTTCGTTTTGTTAACCAATTTTACGGATTGAATACAGAATCCAAAATAATTGGATAAAACAGAGTTATATCTACACCATTAGTACTCTCATATCTACTATTCACTTAAATGTTTCATGAAAGTCATGTGGTTCATTCTTCTTCGTTTTCTGGATTCAAATATGACAACCATCCATATACATCAACTATTCGTCCAGTAAATTCGCCATCCGTTCCTACTTCCGATATAACAAATGATGGAAATTCAGAATTGTCTAAATCATCCATATAAGTATGTTCCAGGCGATAAAAAACATCCAATATTCCCTCATAATGATAATGTTTTAATAGAGTCATTAACTCTTTTGGAGTTACACCTGCTTGATTAATCTTTTGCACAATAGGTTTTATATCTCTTGATCCTCTTGTTTCAAGAAGTTTGGCAGTTTCTTCTTGGTTCTTATCATAATCATTCAGACTCTTCTTGAGTAAGTTTACAAACCTAAACTCTGCTAGTGCAGGATTATTATCTTCTATCTCAGCATTGACCATTCCTAAGGAATCATTTTCATTTGGATCAATTTCCTTAATTTTTGAAATGATGTTATCAGCCTTTTCTTTGTTCTCTTTGTCAAGGCTATCATACCAATTTTGCAAATGCATTCTATCCACCCTTTACACTTTTATCATTAATAACCAATCTTTAAAATTCGCTCAGCTCATTTCCATAAATAACATTTACATATCTGTGATAAAATTCGATATTTTGTTATTCAATTGTCCATCAAAAGATTTATAATTTTTTGTTGGATACTTGTATATTTTAGAATATCATTAAATTTCACTAAGGCTACTGTCATTAGATATAAAACATCAATAAATCATTCAATAGTTCAGAATCTACACAGTTTTTTTTCAAAAAAAATTCATCTTAATGTGTAACAAGTCGCGCTCTTTAGAAGGCACATTTATCAATTCCCCTTCTAAATCAAACACATAATCACTAGAGCAAACATTTATTTTACATTTCTTATTTACAACTATTCCTTTCAATCATTTATTAAAGACAATCCTAACTCTTTTATAAACGGTGACCTCTTACTTGGTCTATCCTGAATAGTTCTAGGAAAGGTGACATACAAATTATATTTTGCCCTAGTGGTAGCAACGTACATTAGTCTTCTTTCTTCTTCCACTGATGTTGGAGGATCTGCCATTTCTTTGCATTCATCCATATTAATTTTACTCAATGGAACAGATTTATGATGTGGTAAACCGCCTGCATATACACCCATAACAAAAACATTATCAAAAGCTAATCCTTTACTTTTATGAATAGTCAAAAAATAAAGTGCATTTAACTCTCCTTTCTGATATATTATTAGTTGTTTTTTCATGTTTTCAAGTTTACCTTTTAAACGATGATAATATGATAAAAAATCAGACCATTCTTTATAATTCTGACATTCTGTTGTTATCCAAAAAACTTCTTCGGTTGAAATGTTCTCTTTATTCTTTGGGAATTTCAATAATGGCTCTATAAATTCTATTACTTCTACAGGAGTTCCTTTTAAAACCTTAAATATACCATTCAGAAATTGTTGCAGAAGGTTTGAATCTACTTTCCTTTTTTCCTGTTTTACATAGTTCACAAAGCCCTGTAACATCAACTGAATCGAAGAAAATTGATTGTCTTTCATGAATCTGTTAAAACTTTGATTACTAATATAATGTGCATTTGCCACATTAAGCAGAAATGGTTGCCATGCTTCAATTTGAACCAGAGGACTTGATTCTAATAAATCCAACAATTTATTAAATGATATTTTGAAATCAAAAATATTAAAAATCCCCATTAAGTCTTCATTACTCTCAATAACATAAGGAATGTTCTTGTCATCTAAAGCTTGATAAGCACTTTGTAGTTGGCTAACGGAACGATATAAAACGGTTGAAAGAGTGTAGTTGATTGGCTCTAATATTTCATTTTTAATAAATGGTTTTGTCTTACCTATTTCTTGGGCTTTAGTGATTATCCAGTTTGCTTCTGAACTTTGATCTTTAGCAGCTAATATATAAGCATCACCATTCATTAGATGGAATGGTTCCATTGCTTTTTCAATTCTATCATGAGCATTCCCCTGTATTACTCTATTTCCAGCATGTACAATATTTTGTTTTGATCGATAATTTGTCATCAATTCTAAAGTATATGTGTTGTATGTTTTTTGAAAATTCTTTATATACTTAGGATCTGAACCTCGGAAGGCATAAATACTTTGGTCATCATCGCCAACTATTATTAGTTTCGCACCGCTTCCATCTGGAGGGGCAATTAACATCAAAATGTCCATCTGTAAGGGATTAATATCCTGAAATTCATCAACAAATAGATAATCAAATTTACCTTTGATAAACTCTCGTGCAGTTTCGAATTTTTCCATAGCCCTATAGAGATTCAAAAGAAAATCATCAAACAAAACAATTCTTTTAGTTGTCCGAATTTCTATAAACTCATGATATAGATCATAAAAACGTTGGCTAATAGGATATTCTGACATGCTTTCAATACTGTCAAAATGTTTCGCTACAAAATCTCGCATCTCTTCTGAGCTATAACCTAAGTTAGTCCAATATTCTATCCTCTCTTTTATATTCTTGTCTCCTTCTTTATTAAATTGATATAGTTTATATTTTTTTATCAATTCATTTAATAAACGTTTAGCTTGATCTTCACTATCTTTAGTCTTATTTCCAGTAACCCCAACAGATGCACAAGATGGTATTTCCTTCAAAAGCTGCTCAAACATGATTTTAAAGATGCTATGAAAGGTACCTATTGATACACGCGAATTATCTGACGATAAAAATTTATTAACTCGCTCCTTCATCTCGTCTGCCGCTTTACGAGTAAATGTTACCATGCATATTTTAGTTGCTTCCACATTTTCCATTGTTATTAAATAAGCTGTTTTTGCACAAATGGTCTCTGTCTTTCCACTTCCAGCTCCAGCTATAATTCTTAAGTTTTTTCCTAAATCATATCTTATCGCTTCAACCTGTTCTTTATTGAATGAATTCCCTTTGATTTTCTCGATATGTTCAAAAAAACCAACATCTTCATCCCACTCGCTTATTTGATTACCATTAATTACCGTGTTAGTGATATCCCCATATCGAAGTTGATATAATTTTAGAGTCTCTTTGAGAACAAGATTTTGATTTTCTATATTTTTTAGCTGCATTTCAATAAATTCATTTTGGTTTCTTAACTTTTCGGTTGCATCCTGGAATCCTAATATAAGTTCTTTTTTTGCTTCAATGTCGTTTATAAGAACTTGTTTTTCACTTGATAAGTTCTTTATCTCTCTATCTAAATGAAAAGATTTAGTTTTTAGCGCCTCAATCTCAAAGAGTAATTGTTCTCTAGCTGTAAGTTTGTTTATTAACTTTTGAAGTACCATCTATATCTCCTTTACCCTAACATAACTCATAAACTTGGTTATTTACCTACCAGTCCAGTTATGATATAGCATATTAATAACTTATTGATATTATCCTTTTTTTGTATAAAACATCATTATCCCGAATCTATCCAATTCGAAATTAGTTTTTATCAACTGTATAGTCTTAACTGCATAACACTCCACGAACTAATAATGCTTCACACAACCCAAGGAACGCAGTTTTTGGACAACTTTAAAGTTGCGTTAAAATCTCTTTTTCAAAAACTTTCCTTGACGCTCTAACCCTGCAGCAAGGGCTTCTGACATTTCTCCATTCATAAATAATTTAATTGACCTAACAGCGACATTAGCATACTAGTTTCCACTTTTTTGAATTATGAAGGGTTAAGGATTACATTCATACGCTTTTCTAATGAATGGTACTATTTGCTTTAAATTTTCAACACAAGATAAATTAATATACGCTTCATGACGATATCGATTATTATCCGTTGTGTTTCGTTTATAAGTAAATTCAAGTAACGTATCTATACTCTCCTGCATTTCCACTCCTAATACACTATTTACACTACCAAAACGTAATATTAAAGCTTTTCGACCAGTACATAGCTTTGCAAAACCACCTCTCCTTCCCTTTCTCTTATATCCAATACCTTGTGTGCTGTTTGGATTTACCAGCTCAAAATCTCCATTCGATAGAAAGCTGTCTACTTGCTCAGCAATGATTCTTGCTTTAAACGGAAAACACAGAAAACTATGCTTCTTACCTCGCCAACCTAATCCGTTCATTTCACAAAAATCATCAAATTGCCTCAGTAAAAATCCTGATACTGTATCGTTTGCGAATATAAATTGTTTTTCTAAGAAAGACATACGAATTTGCTTCCAAGATAAAAATAAAGGCTCCCCGATGTTGAACTGCTCTACATGAAATTTCTCCTTATGTTTTTCTAGTTGACCAGTATGTAGATAGTTAGTTTTACCGATTTTTGTTTCCAATAGAATTGAAAGTCTATTTGAATAAATAAATGCATCAGGTACACTTTCTTTATCTTCGTAACTAGTAATATTCAACTGACTTTCGTTCTCTACAATACCAACCACAATACCACGATCAGCTTTTTTATGTAATCTTTCATGAACTTGAACTCCATAATCAAATTCAAACAAATCATTTACTTCAATAGAAGGTTCACATAATTTCAAAAAATCACCTGTAATTGATTTATCTGAATGCTGTAATACATTAATCAATGCTTTGGTCGCATTATTCTCGTTTTGTAGCAAACTTGATTCCTCCGCTGACTGTCCACGAAAGTAATGAAAAATGTTATCATACTCTGAAATTCTCTCCATAAGATTATCATCCTTTACTATTACATTCCTTTTTACAACCAGGTATAATCGTCTATATATACTAACATATTCCAACTAGGTAGGAGAATCTGAATTTGGTTAGAAAACACAAGAATGACACTTCCTCAGTAATAAAGAAAGTCGTCATCCATGCCAAACGCTGGAATAAAAATGTAAACTAAGAAGCGATTTAGCAAGCTTATACGAGCAAGGATGTATATGGCTTTGCCGAAGCTTGGGATAACCAACAGTTACTTCACTGAACAGGCTAGGGAATACGCTAAGCGGCTTGGTGTTAAGCTGTGGGATAGAGACGCTCTGATCGAGAAGATGGCAAATGTGAATGCTGCACAGACGATCAAGGTGAATGATCATGAGCCAGTTGGGGAAGTAGATGCTGCAACTGTTCCTACAGCTTTTTATACAAAACAATGATCTTTTTGTATGCGCAAGATGTGGAAATCCTGTTACGAAGAAGGTAATGGATTACTACCTTTTGAATTCAAGTTGCTTCAATGGTCGAATCTACTGTTACGATCATCAGGGTTAAAAAACTTTGACATTTATATATTTTCCAATTATTAATAATAAAGGAAATGAGGATGATTTCTTTGGCAATAAGTATTAATAGAGGCAAATTAATTGTAACTACTAGTGAAATTATTGGTTATAAAGCTGGGCTTGGACTTACACGTGAGGAATTTGCTGACATTATGCCAAAAGAACATCATAGAATTTGGTTTGGCTCAGATGAGGATGGGATCAGAATATATCCTGAGGAATATGAAGAACTTATTTCTGACCTTCTAAACTTACTTGGGAATACAGAATCTGACTCTCCCAGTTCGTCAATTATTTTCACAGCAGTTCTTAGACATAAATATGGAATTAATTCAATTGAAGCTGAATTAATGAGTGACATAGTACCTCTGTTTTATAATTTTCTTGAAAAAGCGGATAAAATTTTCGATCCAACGCCGTTCATAAATGAAGCTCGAATAAAGTACGGTATTATTGGAGAAAAAGTTGCGATTGATTTGTTAAAAGGATTTAACAATCATATGCATAAAAGCCCTTGGACAACTTATCGTGAAATGAATTGGGTCGATACCGCTCAACTTAAGGACTTGTTCATTAGTGAACGATTGGAAACTCATTATGGAACATTTTTGGATCAACGCTATATTGACTACTTATCAGTTAATTTCGATAAAATTAATAACATGAACTGGCGAAAGTTCGAAGGATTAACCGCTGAGTTTTTTGAACGACAAGGCTATTTTGTCGAAATAGGTGCAGGCAGAGGTGACGGAGGAATTGATATTCGAGTTTGGCAAGAAGACCCATCACTAGCTGGTCCACCCACGATATTAATTCAATGTAAGAGATATAAAAAAACAATTGAACAAGTTATCGTGAAAGCACTGTATGCAGATATGGTTTCAGAAAATGTTCCACATGGACTGATTGTAACAACAAGTTCATTGTCACCTAGTGCAAAAGAAGTTTGTAATGCTAGATCTTACCCTATTCAAGAGGTTAATAAAACTACTCTTAGAAAATGGATCGAAGTTATGAGGAAGCCACATAGCGGTATATTTCTAGGTAAATGAATTTTACTATTAAGGAAAAATTAACTGTACTAACATAAGCCTCGGATACCATGTAACCCAGCAATTACAGCGTTAAGTAGTTAACTTATATGTGCCTGTTTTATCGGGACTTAAGCTACACAATCACAATCAAATAATAATCTTAACGATCTATGTAACAGTCAGCGGTCTGCTGAAGACCATTACTAATTTGTTGAGTTACTAATACTGATAAAAAATGTAGCCCTCACACCAATGTAAATGGGCTACATTTTTTCAACAATATCTAGTTTAAGATTGGAGCTGCATAATTATCTACAGCTTCTTCTGGACATCTTCCAACTCCAAAATTACAGCTTCAATTTCAGGAATTTTTGTTGATATATCATCAATTGTCATCTCTTCTGGACTACAAGTTTTAAGAACTCCCAATTGTCGAAAAAGCATGGAGATACGCCTAAAGCTTAAACTTGGAACTATTGATGATATTTCGTATTTCACATAATCCCAAGCTGTCATATGTACTTGTTCTTTAAGTATATCCTCATCAATTACTCCATTTTGCTGAATTGCCTTAAGTACAATTTTATTATGATGTAACTCCTCGACCAAAACAGTAATTAAGTTTTTATATTTATTCGTTACTTTAACTATATCTTTTTGATCTGACTTTTCAATTTGATATGCAGCAACAAAGTAAGCAACAAAACCACCTATTACTCCACCAATAACATTCCCCATTGCCCCAATTGTTGCTCCAACCCATGCTTGTTGAGCATTAACATTCGTGACTATTAATCCCACTAAAACGGAACATGAAAATGCTAATAAAATAATACTTGTAACAAGCAGTATTTGATTTCGAATTTTTTTCACATATTCTCCTCAATCTGATGCAAAATTTTTATAACTATTCAACAAAAGCCTTCGAGTCGAACCTTTTTTTACATCAGTAAATCGAAGGCTCTCTGACTTTCCCAATATTTTCTTCACTTCTTCAGGCAACAATATTTGGCTTGTAGGTTTAATTTCAGGCTCAAAAAGTAAAACAAAAAATAATTCAATAAACTCTTGATTCTCGCTTACATCATATGAGTATGTACAATTTGAACATTCAACATAATATTCTGATTCAAAATCAAATTCAGTTATATGCCGATCAGTTTGACCACAATTTGGACAAATCACTCTATACTTTACATTCATAAGAGATATCGGATTATGACAACATAAAGCAAACGTATCGACACTAAGCTCAATATCAACCTTCATATCAATTGCAAATTGTTGAGGGTTAATGAAATGGTATGTCGAGCGTAACTGGATGGATAACCATCTATCAATTTTATCAATTATAATAGGATCAATCCGATAATCTTTCAAAAAATTCAAACTCGGATAGTACATGAATCTCGGCCTCCTCTGTAAGATGTTCATAGAGAAAGTGAATTACATAACACTCCTTAAACACTTCAATTTTAGTCCTAACCTTTATTATTTTCTCACCAAACCTATTTGTTATTTTTCTATACCATGTTATCCAAAGCTTTTCTACCTTTTTGAGATTATCAATCGAATGTTTTGTATCTAAATAAATATCATATAAACTTATTGATCGTTGATCATCGTTAGTTTTGGCATTAACTGATGCACCTGTATTATCCGTATAATAATATCGATCCACAAGCCCTTTTTTTCCTTCTGAATACGATGAGTATTGCTGAAAATTCTCTTGAATTAAAGAACGAATTAATAAATTATTATGCCTTTTATTTAAGTCATCAATAACAAGGGTATTTGTCAGACATAGTCCTTCTATTATTGCCCCAACTAATTTAGAGGTATCCGTTGTTACTGATGCTACCTTTCGTTTAAATGGCTCCTCAGCTGTAGATAACAATTCATTAAACATCTTATATAACGTGCTTCTTTGATAAGAAACATCCTGTAAATCTCTAATATTAAAGATACTCTTCAACTGAGAAATACAGAACTGATATTTGGCTTTATCTGTTGATCCACCAAAATTCGCATTTCTGTCAAACACTCTAATTGTTATCAAATTCCTTTGCAAATCAAGTTCTAACCATGTAAAATCAGTTTCCTTTCGTGGCAGTGTATTCGGAGTCGCTTTACCTACAACAACTGATTCAGCGAAACACAGTTTTATTTTACTTACTTCTGTTGAAGAATTTAATTGAATATCCAAATAACAACAAGTTTTTTTATCAGGTTGTATAGATTTTAAAATATTATTAAAATTGTTCTCTTCCATATTTGCCTCTAACAAACATGATTGAACATATTGTAATGATTTAAGCCTACGAGATATATCAAAAGAAATCTTAGAATAAAAAATGGTTTTATTGCGATTTCTCATTAATTCGTTCGATAAAAACCCTTCAAAATCATCTAAAGCGATTTGTTTTACATTAATCGCATCTTCAATAATTGCTACTCTTTCTTGCTTTGAGTAACCACTTTGACGAACCAAGTTCTTCTCTTTAATAAAGGCATGAAATCTCTCGCTTGAAATTGAATCAACAATATCTCTATGTAAATTAAATGTTGTAAGACTAGTCTGCGGCATTGCCATAGATCGAATCATCCCCTTAACTAATATCTAGCTAAGATTATGATACCAAATTACGCTCACAATTGAATACAAAAAAATACAAATTTCTCACAATTCCTTCAAATACCCATAATGTATATCCCACCACTCATTCATTGGTGTATGTTAATAAGCTAGAATTGGGTCCACAGTTATCAGAAAGAGTACAGTATTCTCCCCTACTACTTGTATCTGCACCAGTAACTATCCTGTAATCTAGTCATGCATATTCATCTTGATAAAACAAATTTTATATAATAATATAAATTATGTAGTAACACAGATGCCAGATTGTCACTCCCCTTCCTGAGTTTTACGGTAGTGCAGTCATAATGAAATATTCTCCAATTAATTCACAGCTATCAACTCAAGCACTAGTTATAGTATCAGCTTCAATGTTAATCACGACTTGTTAAATTGAAGAATCAAAAGACTTCTAAAACTACTTAAGAGATCAATAATTAAATGAATATCTGAGTTCACTTCTCATAAAGGGGAAAGTGCCTTAAAAAAATAAAATATGTGAATTGCATAAAAAAAATACACCTGCTCCAACAATAAAGGGATTCACTACAATTAGTGTGAATCCCTTTTATTGTTTTCTTCTATTTTCTAGAGTTAGACTAAGGAAGATCATCGAGTCTGGGTAGGCAATGATACGAATTCAATTTGCGAGGTAATCAGATACGCTGCCAACAAACAGATTAACAAGAACAAGATGAACATGTTAACTATTACTCTTTTGAAGCTCCTTCTTTTCTTAATTCATTTTCAATTTCGCCAGATTCTATGCCTGTTAAAATTTTATATAGTATGCAACAAACGGCGGTTTAATGAAGACTTCTTTCATCTCGCACCCCTATGTTTTTTTCTTTTTTCTTAATTCGACTTTTACCAACAATATCCTCCAAAACCATTTGAGAAAAATTCCAATTTAGATATAATAATCGAATAAGGATACTTTATTAAATGAATCATACCACTATAAGTAGTATCTTGGAGGTTAAGATTAGTGCTAAAAAAAGATAAGAATGGTTTCCTACATTGTATAGAACAATCTAAATTTTCGCTGAATCAGTTTGAAGTGAGAGAAGGAGTTGTAGGAACGTCTCTTGCATTCATTATTAGCTTCAAAAATTCTCCAATGGAATTTTGGTATCGCAATAGTGAAGACAGCTATAAAGAATATGATTATGCCTATATACAATTTTCACCTAATTTCACTCAAAGCGAGTATTTCCCTCAAAATGATTGGGGTACACATATTGAATTTATATATGTGGCGTTTGTTCATTGGCTTAACAACGACTTAACCGAATACATTGAAGAGCAATCTAGCATTGATTTATGGAGTACATTACTTCAAAAAGAAAATGAGTATTTAGGAGTTGCAGATGATTATGCACCCTTTACTCATGACGAGAAAAAAACTGTAGTTAGTATGATTGAAAACTTTAGAAATTTAATTGCAATTGAGTATAATCCAACAACTAATCAAATTAATGAAATAACAAACAAACTTGAGTATCTTACTCTCTCAATAGACAAGTTGAATAAATATGACTGGAAAGGCGTTTTAATCCAAACATTGATTGGAATAGCTACCTGTTTAAGTTTTGATACTTCACAAGGAGCACAACTTTTTGCACATGCAAAGCGAGTTTTTCTTGATAGCTTACTTTTATTAAATTAAATCTAGATTTATATATTTCCTTGAAATAGCCCTAATACGCATGGTATTATTAGAAGACTCAGGCAGTGTGATCATCTTTTCCTACAAATGAGGAGGATGATTAATATGTTAAAAATGAAGCTAAAACTTAAAGTTAACTTAGCATACGTATTTGCAATACTAATGGTAACAATTAATATCGCGTTATTGTTGTTAAAGTAAAGCGAAATTATAGATTCACTTTATGAGATTCTTTAACTGCCACTAGAATAAACTTTTAGATCACCTGTCTGAGTACACACATAACCAAATGTGTACTCAGACAGGAATAGAATAAAATATATGAAACAAAGCAGTTTAAAATAGTATTTTAAAAGAACCATAAACTCATACAGTTGAGTTTATGGTTCTTTATGCTTATATCAATTAATTTTCTAATGACCACACATCATTACTCCCCTCAGACTTTTCAAAAACCAACAGTTCTGTTATATCCTCAATATCTAATGCAGTTGCTATGCGTTCTATATTTCTAATGTTCAACTCTTTTAAATTGTTATTGCATAAATTCGATATTTTAGATTGAGTCACTTTAGACAAAATGGATAGTTGTTGTTGGGTCATTTTACGCTCTTTCAAGATTTTCTTAAGCTTTATACGTAGAATCATATTATCCTACCTCCAAAAAAAGTTTGAAATAGACAGTTGACATTATACCGATATCGGTATAATGTAGCAGCCAGCCCCAATTATACTTACCAACTATCATCATTGCAACTAATCAAATTTTAGCCGACACAAAAGGCTACCAGGAGGAAAAACAAATGACCATGTTAATTACAGAACCAAAACCGAAGTATAGCATCATACTTAAACAAGAATACGCAATCACTGCCTACGCTGTAGACGGTACTTTTGATGAATCCATATCCAAGGGACAAATAGTTCCGCGTAGTAGATTAACTATCACATTCGATAAACAGGAAGCTAAACAACTTGGAGAATACCGTCTCGCAACAGGTGCCGAACTTAATTGGTGGGGATGTATATGTGAGGACATACCTTATGATGTTCTCATATCATGTGAAGATGGAATGTACTTCTATTTAGAAACGTGGACATATGATGAAGAGTTTGGACACGATAACTTCTCGACTGGTTTTATCAAGCTAAAATAAAAAACAACATCCCTGTCATTTTATAATTAATAGTATTTTATTGGAAGAATCTTAAAGGAAAACTACACTTTTCGAGGCTCATTTGGCAAGCAATTCATTAATAAAATCATTGGAGAAAAACAAAGATATACATTATCTTGGTTATATTGATAATTACTTTCCCTCTATACAGCAGCTATAGAATTAATTCATTATAGAAACATAGTTTTCACTTATACTAGTTACCATTATTGTGAATTAGAAATTATCAATGCAGTAGATGACAGCGTATAATAAACATGTAGAAAATTATGCAGAACCCTTATCCGAGTAGGCATTTCTCTAAAAGGTTGAGTGAACTCAACTAAGAAAAACATAGAAAACATCTTATTTAACCAACATAACAATAGCCCTAAATTATTTATCTTTTTCGAAACAGGTATGATCTTCGGGGTTACTTAATACAGGCTACAACCTGTTAAAAAACTATCTTAATTAACAGAATTAAAACCTGTATTGATTAACACCAGAAAGCATACCTGTTTGAATTTTCAATAAGGAAATAAGCTTTCAGCAAATTCGAACATTTCATTTTTCTCATTCCTTATACTCACATCTTTTTCAATTTCCCCATACATATCTTCATATCTTTGTAAGCTCATCACAGTTCTTGTTTTAATATTACGGGATATTTCTCCAAAAAGACTAGCCTCTTTTGTCCAATACGTATTTGGAATCTGTAAATACGTTGGTAATCCAAATACAAATGGTTTTACATCATAGTCTATCATGTTGTGTTTTTTTATTACTTTAAAATATTCAACAAGCGAAGTAGCTTTGATACCTGTTTCTTGTGAAATAATGTTCAGAGATAGCATTGCTCCATTCTCCGACACGTCTTCTTTATGCTTTAGAAATGAATATAAATAAAATCCTATCACTCCAATATCTTTTTCAGACATGCAATAAATAAAAACTTCAATTGGAACGTGATGAGTGTAATCAACCTCGTAAAAAGTACCATCCAGCAAACGATCCTGATCCGATTTAGTTGTTCTGTGAAATGCCTTTGTTGGATATTTTATTGTGAAATTGCGTTCATTTGGATATAAGAGATTTATTAAAGCATGATTATCTGGATTTTTTTTATAAGAATTAAACGTTTCAAATTCTACTATATTTTCTTCTTCATAAGAATAACCCATAGGAAAATCAGTTGTTGTCTTAGTATAACCCAATTGATCAATCACCCCATTTTTCTTAATTATGTAGTTCAATGTCTTATTATTTGACGAATATCCTAAGATATTTTTCATAACATCTTGTGTTATCTTCTCCGTTACGTACCACTTGCAAGTCCAATATAAATAATAGCATAGATAAATATACGAATATGCGAAGCTAATATGCGGTGTAACTGTTGCCTTACTAGCTATATCTTCACATCCCACTAAATCACTAAAAATTTCATTAGGTAAATATATTTTACCTGAGTCAGTTACACCTAGTTTTGATTTTAATTCATCCATTTTCATCATAAAATCCCCTTTAATTTTTTATCAACATAATATATCCAATAAATACGTTAGCGAATAACGCCCATCTCCATACCTCTACTCTTATACTCAGCCATAGCCCTTATTAATTGCTCATTACTTTTAAATAACCAAAACTGTTGTAGAGTCTTCTCATGCAACCCAGTACATATATAATTAATTTTCTTACCCATCTTCAAAAACCTAAACAAATTAGGTGAATAGCAATAAAAATACTCACTGTCTGAAAACATACAATCTCCTCTTTTCATAAATTCGAACGCCAAAAAAGCCATCTCGTGGATAGCAAGCTTTTATTAATTAAATCTCCACTATACTTATTAACCAAATACCGCAGTTACACCTTTTACCTCAGCTTCACTAAAATCCCAAGTCCCAAGTGGCTTGGCTGCTTTATTTGCACCTGAATAATGTAAAAAGTAATCATCAAAATGTTTAAACCTTACAAAATCTCCACCATTGTATATAGTGAAAAAGTTAGTTCCATTGTAGTGAAGTTTTAAATCACCTTGATCCCCACCAACTTCCACATAATTATCTGAATATCCTTTTTGGAAGATTCGTTGCGCAGCTAAATTTGTAGTGTCGATGTAATCTGCACTAATCTTACCTGCAATTATCTGATCTGCTGTTAGTGTTCCTGTGTAAATCCCATTTGCGTTTATATGCGTCAATTTTGTTGAATTAGCCATTAATCCACCTAGAGCCGCAGCACTAGGTTGATTCGTAACTTGGCTCCAACTCAATGTTGCATTCGCACCCATTGTTACATTCATACTCTATCTCCTCTTTCAAAAATCGTAATATTTTCTTTAGTCACAATATGAACCGTAATTTCCCCACCTACTCTATCTTCATCTTGTCCTACAAAATCAAACGTATCCAAAACACTCTCTATAGCTTTCTGAGGATTGAAATTTCCAAGTAGGTGCGATAATCCTCTCTCTTGTCCCAGTCCTCTCAGAGTCGCTTCTGAAGCGGTTACAATATGAGGTTCAAAGTTATCAGTGTGACAAAATTGTACATACCCACATTTGTCTGCCTCTTCATCATAAAACGCTAGTAATGTTGCTAATACTGCTCCATCTGGTACTTGTTTATAATAATCAGGATAACTACTTATGAAACGATTATGAATTTCATTACTTAGTACACATACAATATTTGAAATTTCATTAATTGTAGAGAGATTATGGATCTGTTTAGATACTTGTTCACGTAAATCCTCACAATAATCCTGCGCACCTGAACTAAACATTGAAACTCTAGGTGTAAGTGCAGTCAATTTTTTGTGATTATCATTAAGAATTTTTCCAGCCTGCATTATTCGTCCATCGCTTGCGATCAGGACAAAATTTTCAGGATTATTTAAAACCATGCATAAACTCATTCTTAACCAACCCCATTCTCATTAATAAACCGCTTGTACAATTCAATCTTTTTAGCGCTCATTCCATATCTACCATTTTCGAAATTAGCTATATGTCCAATACTACATTGAATTGCAGTGGCAATCTCTCTAATCCTAATTCTCTTCTTTAATCTCAAAAGCCTAAACTCATCTCTTTCTTGCATAAAACAACCTACTTTCAATTTTGACAAACTAAAAAAGAGAGCTTGTTAGCCCTCTCATTTACCAATATCACAAAATAAATTTTAGAACACTCCTAAACAATACTTTTATTATATCATAAATATTAAAAATTGTCAATTAGAGGTAAATTATTGGGTGTTTTATCTATTTAAAACCAGAAATCCTTACTTTCTTGATCGTAATGTAATTGCATTGCAGGAAAATCATCTACTACATATTTTTCTAATGTAGAATTGAAATGATCAATTACCTCTTCAAACATATCATTTACAAATATTTCATTATGCTCCAACTTGAGTTTTGACTTTAATATTGAAATTTGAAATTTTAATGGGATAAGCTTGCGTTCAAGTTTACTTTTTCTATGTAAGTGAGATACTATACTGTTTTTAATATTAGTGTTCATTTCCTCTGTAAAGCAACCCGATTTCTCGCATGTAAACTTAATTGCTTTTTCATAATTTTTCACTTGTACTGATAACTCTTTTTCTTTCTTTATTAAAAGAGTCAACCGTTTTTTTATCTTTTTCTTTTCAGTAGATGTTAACTTTGTATATGGCATTATGAACAACTCCCTTGTTTTATGTTAGATTCGTTGGAAGAAGAGCAAACGGAGATGCCCTTCAACTATTCGATTACAATAATTTCGTGCTTAATTAATATATCTTCAAAATCTTTATAAAAATCCAACAATTTATCATTGGGAAACAGGTCTTGTTCTTGCCATTTGTTTCTCTTAAGACCATGATAATGAATAAAATACCTAACGATACTCTCTACAACGTTAATATTTTGCACTTCAAATTTGACTAGGAGATCAAGATAACTATTGAGTTTCCCTACAACATATTCTTCAGCATTTTTCTCTAAAAATAGTGCTTTTTTAGTGTCTGCATCCAATGTCCAAATGGTTTCAAATATATACTTTACTCTATCCTGATAAGAGTTGATTTTTAATGTTTGGTTTAATTCTTTATACCAATACTCAAGATCTTTTTCGTAATCATCAAAATACTCATCAAGAATTACTTTATCAGTATTATCAATTTCATATACAACAAGTTCCCCATGTCTATCTTCGAAATCCATTGTTTCTATGTGATGTATACGAATTCTAATTTCATCGATGTAAGTAAGCTCTTTTTGAAAGTATTCTGACGATAGACCTCTGAAAATCTTAGTTAGTACACTTAGATATTTATGAGGGATTTCTCTAGTACCCTTAAACCAAGTACTAATATTAGGTGGCGCAATTTTTAGTTTTGCTGCAAGCTCTTTATTATCGATTTTGAATACTTGGCATACGAATTCTAAGCCTATCACTTACATCACGCTCCTATAGTATATGTTTGATAAATCTACAATACGTTAATTTTAGTGAATTGTAAATAAATAAGTTAATTTTGTTTACTTATTAATATGCATGGTTTATTATTTACTCACCGTCTTATTTTATTCTGAGCTGTCTAAGCTTTTCTTGGTACAGTCCTATTTAACAAATACTAATATAGAAACTTGGAGGTTATTATGAGAGCAACATTTTACGCCCGTGTCAGTACAGATAGCGAAGAACAAAAGAGTTCCATCGCATCCCAAATCGAGTTCTTTAAAGAATACATTATGTCAAACAAACATCGTAAAGCTGATTGTGGTATCTTTTGCAAAAGAGACGGCACAGCGGAAGTAACCGATGGTTACTATGTTGATGAAGGTTTTTCAGGTGCTAAGTCATTCAAGCACAGGAAAGCATTTCAACAAATGATTCTTGATGCTAAAGCCAGGAAGTTTGATATGATATTTGTGAAAGATATTAAACGTTTTGGTAGAAATGCCCAAGAAACACTAAAATACATTGGTGAATTAAAAGAAATTGATGTAGGTGTATATTTTGACAACATTAGTGCAAATACATTGGATAGGGATGATGATTTTCGTATCCAACTATTTGCTTCATTAGCGGAAGAAGAGTCTACTTCAAAGAGTAAAAGTGTTCAATGGGGTAAAAAGGTAAAATCTAAGCAAGGTGTTTGGAGTGGTAGCGCACCCTACGGATATAATGTAAAAGATGGAAAGCTAGTTAAGAATGAAGATGAGGAAAAGATTGTTCGTGATGTTTTTCATTTGTTCGTTAATGAGAGCATGGGACAACGAAACATTACCAAAGAATTGAATGCTAGAAATGTTCCTACAAAACGTGGTAAAAATCTTTGGGAGCAAAGTTTAATCTCAAAAATGCTTATAAATGCAGTATACACTGGCGAGATAAGATTACATCGGACACAAAAAACTGATATTAACCGCAACATTGTTAAGAAAATACCTATTGAAGAACAAATAATCACACATGACGAATCATTAAGAATAATTGATGATGAAATGTTTAGGCTCGTACAAATTGAAAAGAAAAAACGTTTTGAAAAATTCGGTGATTTCAAGTATAAGAACATCACTGTTGAAGATGATGAAGGTAATGAAGTGACTAAAAAGCAACGCAACATAGATAGAGGTTTAAGCAGACATTCAAGCAAACACATTTTTTCTAACCTTTTGAAGTGTGGCAATTGTCGTGGTAGTTTAAGACGAAAGGTGAATAAGAACAACAAGAATACTTTTGTCTATTGGTTTTGTAGAAATAACGACCATTTTGGAAAAGCAAAATGTGGATACCGAAATCTTCAACACGAAGAAAAACTAATCGAGTATATCAAGGAGGAAATTGTAAATTATCGCAACAAACCTAACAAACGACAGTATTATCTTCAGACCATTTTGAAAACTCGATACAATGCTAAAGATATTGAGGATAGGAAAAATCAACTTCAGAAAGAAATTGAAGAAGTTAAGATTGATAAAAAGGGTATCCTCAAACAAGTAAACAGAAATAGCATCACACAAGAGGAATTTGACGAACTAAACAAAGAATTTAACTCTCAACTCTACGAAGCGGAATCAAAACTTAACCAACTCGTTTATATTGATAATGAAATTGAGAAATTACAATCAAGGTTTAAACAATTTACATCCTTCCTTGATGAAGTTGATGTTGAAAACCTAACAAACGGGGTTTTGAGAAAGATCATTCATAGCATTATTGCAGAAACACACGAAGAAGCAGTTTTTGATTCTCCATATGAAAAACATACATTATTAATTGAATGGAACTTCCTTGATACCACTGAAAGAGAGATTCTTCAAGAAAGCACCAAAAAGTTAAGAAAACTTTTAGTTATGAGCACCACTGATTACGAATTAACGGAAGAAATGATTGAAGTAATGGCTGAAAACGCTAATCGAAGACCTACCGACGAAGAAATAGACTATTATATCGAAAAGTTTGAAGAAGTAGCGGAATAATGTTCACTAATAATTCCTATTTTATAGATATGTCCTGCAGCATGTCCAGCGCCTCGCCTCCGCGAACCTCCCCGACAATGATCCGGTTAGGCCGCATACGCAGCGAAGCGCGGATAAGGTCGCGAATCGTAATCTCGCCTTTGCCCTCGGTATTGGCATTGCGTGTTTCCATGGATACCAAGTTGGGAACAGTACGGATTTGAAGCTCCGCCGAGTCCTCAATGGTGACAATCCTTTCATCCGCGCCTATAAATTGCGATAAAGCATTCAAAAAGGTCGTTTTCCCCGTACCCGTTCCTCCGCTGATAAATAGATTATATTGAGCGCCAATCATTTCTTTCAGAAAGGACGCGGCCTCCCCCGAAATAGAGCCTAGAGCTACCAGTTGTTCCATCGTAAGCGGCCGCTCGGGGAACTTCCGGATTGTCATGCATGGGCCTTTGAGCGCAACCGGCGGCAGCACGACATGAACCCTTGAGCCATCCTTCAGCCTGGCATCCACGATAGGGGATGATTCATTGACGACACGGTTTACGCTTGCCACTACGGTCTGGATCAAATCCTCCAGCCGTTCCCTGCTTTCGAACGAAACGGGCAGCATCGTCATTTTCCCGCCGCGCTCTACAAAAATTTCCGCATGGTGGTTAATCATAATTTCGCTGATCGAAGCATCCTCCATCAGCGGCTGCAAAATATCCAGGCCCCTAAATGAATGAAACAACCTTCGTACCAGTTGTACCTTTTCCGTAGCGGTTAAGGGATGCAGCTCGCACCATTCAAATACGATTTCCTCGGCGATTTTCATAAGGTTGTCATCCGACAACGCGCCGCTAAAATCGATCTTTGTCCGCACCTTATTGCGCAGCTCATGCACCGTCTCGTCAGTAAGCAAACAGCATCACCCCTCTTCCACACTTAGCTGCTTGAACAGCTTATCCACCGCGGCTCTGTACAATGGCGATGACAATAGCTTTACGCGGCTAGCCCCTCGCCACTCCAAAATTTCTGGCAGCTCGGCACGAGCACGGGGGATACTGCCCATGGGACTTAGAGAAGGCTCAACAGCCGCTACCGCAAAATTATTTATGCTACTAAATCGGGGAAGCATACCATGAAACCGACTGCCCCATTTCTGCCGCCCATACCGAAGCGCCAGCTCCTGCTTATTCTTCACGGAAGCATCACTGGTCTGCAGCCAGAGCACTTGAGTTGATTTCTCGAAAATCGTCACATGAAGCTCCTCCAATCCGCTCTCCATATCAATGACGATAAGGTCGTACTGCCCGCTCCCCGCTGCAGCATTCACTAATCCTGCCGCTTCCTCCTCGCTGAGCGTCATTCGATCCTCTACATTCGTCCAGGGCGCGAAATAATCGCCCTGCAGCAATGAGCTTCGCTTCCGATGCTCCATTAGCCAGCTCACCGATTGATCCGGCTGCGCCTTGATTCCGTAGAGCAGCTCAGACAAGCCTTCCTTTGCTTGCCCGCTGGCTTGATCCTCTGGGCCAAGCCAATCCTCCGCCGTATTCCACCTCTCAAGATTCAAATAAAATGCACGGCTTCCATACGTGCTGGCCGCGTGTACCAAATGCAGCGCCAGGGCTGTTTTCCCTGTCCCCCCTGCTGCCGAGTAAACCGAGATGACCTTTACTCCCGAAGCGCCTTTAGGAGTTACATCCGCAGGGAATGGGAATGCGGCTGCTCTCGCATGTACTTCCGTTAATCGCTGAAGCAGCAGCGGCAATGGTTGATATTGGTGCAGCTCATATTCTTCGCTGCTTTCCCCAAGCTTCAGCACTAGCGCAATGGCAGGAACGCTCGGCAGCTCCGATCTTATTTCGGCGAGCAAGTCAGGCTGCGCCGCTATAAGGCTTATGCTATACCCCTGCTTCACATAAGCTTTGCAAGCTTCCGCATGGGTGAAAGCGGTGACCTGCCATAGCTCTCCGAATTTGCTATCACGAATATAATCAGACAGACGCTTCAAATATTCTTGTTCCTTAACCGCTACTGCCAGCTGATATTTTTCCAATGGGCTTCCCTCCTTTCATTCATGAAAACACAAAAAAAGCACCATAGAAGGCGCAGCTAGCTGCGGCCTTTTACGGTGCTTCCGTGTGTTCTCATTAACTTTGTATAAAATTTACCATACCCTGATTCTGTTCGTCAACCAACGATTTTACTTTTGCTTTCCCCAATCACTTAAAAACTTCTCGATGCCAATATCCGTAAGCGGATGCTTCCAGAGCGAAGGCAGCAAGGAGCCGGGAATCGTTGCAATATGGGCACCAGCGATAGCTGCTTGCTCCAAGTGACCAATGTGGCGAATGCTTGCGACAATAATTTCAGTTGCATATCCATAGTTACGAATGATGGCATTCAGATTACGAACCAGCTTCAAGCCTTCGACTCCAATGTCATCCAGCCTTCCAACGAACGGGCTAATATAAGTTGCGCCTGCCTTGGCCGCCATCAGCCCCTGCGCTGCGGAGAAAACAAGCGTTACATTTGTTTTAATGCCTTTCTCCGACAGCGCATGGGTTGCATATAGGCCATCCTCTGTCAATGGCAGCTTAATGACCACATTAGGCGCCCATTCCGCAATATCAAAAGCTTCCTTCAGCATTTCATCAGCTTTTGTGCCGATGACCTCCGCGCTGACCGGACCAGATACGATGCTGCAAATTTCCTGGATGACTTGTTTAAAATCCCGCCCTTCCTTCGCAATAAGCGAAGGGTTAGTTGTAACGCCGTCAACGAGTCCAAGCTTGGCAATCCGCTTAATTTCCTCTACGTTTGCAGTATCCAAGAAAAATTTCATATCTGGTCATCTCCCTTTGGCTATTGGAAAAAAAGTTTGATTTCCTTCTCGGCATTCTCAATCGAATCCGAACCGTGGATGATGTTGCTCGCTACATCAATCGCAAAATCCCCGCGGATTGTCCCTGCGAGCGCATCGGATGGATTCGTAGCGCCAATGAGCGCGCGCGCATTTTTAATAGCGTCCTTGCCTTCCCAGATCATCGCAAACACGGGTCCCGAAACGATAAAATCAACCAATTCATCAAAAAACGCTTTTGCGCGCAAATGCTCGTAGTGATGCTCCGCGTGCTCCCTTGTTAATTGAACAACCTTCGCATCTACCAGCCTAAAGCCCTTTTCTTCAAAACGAGTAACTACCTTTCCTACCAGGCCGCGTGCATAACCATCCGGCTTTACCATTACAAATGTTTTATCCATTGATAATCCCCCTTGTCTCTAACGGTATAGCCATTTATTTGTAAAGCCATTCAGTAATAATGCCTGCTGTTTCTTCGATTGCCCGATTCGTTACGTCAATAACAGGACAATTCAACACTTTCATCACGGATTGCGCATAAGCAAGTTCCTCTTGAATTCGCTCATATGTCGCATATTGGGCAGACGCAGGCAGCCCAAGCGTCTTCAGCCGCTCGGTACGAATTTGAAGCAGATGCTCCGCCTCCATCGTTAACCCTACGATTAATCTGCCTGGCGCAGGCTTTAATTCTTCGGGCGGATTAACCTCAGGCATAAGCGGCAGGTTCGCCGTCTTGATTCCTTTGTGGGACAAAAATATGCTGAGCGGTGTCTTCGATGTCCGGGATACGCCAATTAGCACAACTTGAGCCTGCACAAAGCCCCTTGCATCCTTGCCATCATCGTATTTCACCGCAAATTCAATCGCTTCCATCCGTCGATGATAGTCATCATCAATGGAATGCAGCAAGCCAGGCTCCCGCTTCGGAAAGCTGCCAAACGTATCCACATAAGCCTGCATCATGGGGCCCATCACATCCACAGCCCTTACACCTGCTTTAACTGCCTCTTCCTTCATCAGTTCGCGAAGCTCTGGCTGAACAAGCGTATAGCTGATAAAACCTCCGGTGCTAATGGCTTCGGCAACGATACGTATGATCTCATCCTCGGACTTGATATGTCCGTAGCGCTTTATTTTGACATGCTCGGATGAAAATTGGCGCAGCGTTGCTTTAGCCACCGCTTCTGCTGTCTCTCCAACGGCATCGGAGCATACATAAATGATTTGCTGTTTCATAGCTCTGGCTCCCCCAATTCCCTACTCATCGTGATGTCCGCCATCAGACGTATAATGCTCGACTTGGATACCCATCCAGTTACCTCCGGATCAGTCGGCTGCTCCTCGCGCGGAACGATTACCGGCAAGCAATCAACCTGATGGAGCGACATCTTGCGAATCGCTTCCATCACGGAATCATCGGGCATTAGCGTCACGATATTCGGATAACGGGTCATCACCATACTGACAGGTATGGCTGCGGCGCCAGCGTTGCCAAGCGTTATTTTAAGCAAATCCTTGGGGGTCACGATGCCAACGAATCTTTTCTGTTCATTGACGACAAGCAGGGTATCCGCATTCTCGGTAAACAACGTAATAACCGCGTCATGCACGGATAACGAATCCGGTACGTTAACCGGAACCCCCTGTACTTCCCGTACCTTCATACTATTAAATTGCTGGACCGGTTCGCTGTTTGCACGATAGGAATTGCCAAGAAAATAGCCGACCTTGGGCTTCGCATCAAGCAAACCAAGCATGACAAGAAGCGACAGATCTGAACGCAGCGTCGGCCGGCTGACACCTAAGTATTCTGCGAGCTGTTCACCGGTAATCGGCGCATGCCTCTTAACTAGCTCAAGAAGCTCCAATTGCCGCGAGGATAACTGAATCGTACTCTCCTCCAGTTCTTATATGAGTCATATTTAATTATATAGCACCATTATTCGAAAAGTAATATATCACATTAGTAAACCATGTTCAATAAATAGTAGAGTTATTCTGCAAAAATCACTTTATACAGCGCCTGTGTTCCGCTATTTTCTTCACCAAGCACGATAAGCTGCTCATACAAAGAACGCGCAAGCGTTAATCCAGGCAACGAAAGCCCGAGCTCTTCAGCGGATTCTATGGCAATTTTGATATCCTTGATGAAATGCTTCACATAAAAACCAGGCGCAAAATCCCCTTTTATGATCCGCGGACCCAGATTGGATAACGACCAGCTGCCAGCCGCACCGGCCTCAATGCTCTTTAGCACCGTCTCCTGATCCAGTCCCGCACGCTTTGCATAAGCAAGCGCCTCGCTCACACCGATCATATTGGATGCAATTGCAATTTGATTGCACATCTTGGTGAATTGTCCAGCGCCAGCTGCGCCTTGAAACACAATGTTTTTGCCCATCAGCTCGAACAGTGGCAGTACGGCCTGATAATCCTTCTCCGCACCGCCCACCATAATGGACAGGCGAGCTTCCTTGGCTCCGACATCGCCTCCAGAGACCGGAGCATCAAGCGCAGCCAGCCCTCTATTCAAAGCTTCCTCGGCAATACGCTTCGCGAGTGAAGGGCTTGAAGTTGTCATATCGATGAGTACGGCATTCGCTTTTGCATTTTGCAGCAGTCCTGATGCTCCGAAATAAATTCCCTCCACATCCGCAGGATATCCTAGCATCGTAATTACGACATCGGAATGCTCCGCAACTGACTGAGGTGTTTCATGCCAAACAGCTCCATTAGCTACCAAAGCATCCGTTCTCGACTTTGTCCGGTTATATACGTTTACTTGATAGCCGCCTGCTAGCAAATGTCCCGCCATGCTTGCCCCCATAATGCCTGTCCCAATAAATCCAATTGCGGTTCCCTGCTTGTTTGTCTGCTCTGCCATTTTAATTCCGCCTCTCTATACGATTCTTGATTCTTATTATAAACCTAATTCAAATGCTTTTTCCTGCGCCGAAAACAATCGCTATTTTTTCAACAAAAAAAGCCGAAGACAAGTAGATCTCGCTTGTCTCCGGCTGTCCGGTCGGTGTTCTCATCATAATCCCGAGTTGATTAATAAGAATTATGCTGCTTGTATGATAACAACCCGCTTACCGGTTGTCAAACCTTAGGTTTACTCGTTTGTCATTTCAATAAACTGATCTACGTCAACAGCTGTCAACGCAACGGCATCGCGCCAGAAATCCTTCTCTTCCACGTTCACGCCCAGATGGGTCTGTGCCAGCTGCTCGACACTCATCCGACCCGTATCTCGCAGCAGAGCCACATACTGATTTTTGAAATCAGAGCCTTCTTTAAGCGCCTTCGCATAAATCCCCGCACTGAACAGGTAACCAAAGGTATACGGAAAATTATAAAAAGGCACATCTGTTAAGTAAAAATGCAGCTTTGATGCCCAGAAATGCGGGTGAACCTCGCCCAGCATATCACAGTAAGCCTCACGCTGCGCCTCTTCCATCAAAGCGTTAAGCTCTTCAACCGATACCATTCCCTCTCGGCGACGGGCAAAGAAACGGGTTTCGAACAAAAACCGAGCATGGATGTTCATAAAAAACGCTACGGAGCGTTGAATTTTATCCTCCAGCAGCCCCAGCTTCTCATCATGCTCTGCCGCCGCTTTCATTGCACGATCTGAAACGATCAGTTCTGCGAAGGTAGAAGCCGTTTCTGCTACGTTCATCGCATATTCTTGGGCTAGGCCTGGCAGATCGTTCATCACATGCTGGTGGTAAGCATGGCCAAGCTCATGCGCCAGCGTAGAAATGTTGGAGGCCGAGCCGGAATAAGTCATGAATATGCGCGTTTGACCGCTCTTTGGAAAAGCTGTGCAGAAGCCTCCCGGACGCTTGCCCGCACGATCCTCCGCTTCAATCCAGCCTTCGCGGAAAGCAGCTTCGGAGAAATCCGCCAGTTCCGGACTGAACGTGCGAAACTGCTCTACGATAAATGCAGCAGCCTCATCATAGGGAATGATCTTTGCAGCTGAACCGATAGGCGCTTCAACGTCATGCCAGTCCAGTTTCTTTACGCCCAGCAGCTTCGCTTTGCGCTCTAGATAACGGACAAGCACCTGCTTGCTCTCTTGAATAGAATCCCACATCGCTGTCAGCGTTGCCTCACTCATACGGTTCATCTGCAGCGGTTCTTTAAGTACGGAATCCCATCCACGCTTCTCATACAGCTTTAAACGGAAGCCAGAAATCCGGTTCAACGTCTCCGCGCATAGCTCCGCCTGCTCGGACCACTCACGTTCCCACTCCGCAAATGCCGCCTGACGAACCTCACGGTCTCCATCGGATAGGCGGTTATGCATTTGCCCCGCAGACAACGTTCGTTTTTCCCCATCCTTGCCGATATCGTTAAATTTCGCGCGCGAGACGATGAGATTGTAATAATCGCCCCAGCCATGGTAACCGTCTACAGCTAGATCCCCCGCTAACGCTTCCAGCTCGGGAGCCATCTTCTGCTTCGCAAGCTCACGGCGCTCATTTAGATTAAAAGCGACCTCCGCAAGCGTCTCATCGGCAAGCAATTCCTTCCACTTCCCGTCATCAAGCCCGCGCAGCCGGTTATCGAATCGGGTAAGTACCCCGAGAAATTTAGCTGATAGCGTTTTTACATTATCATTACGGGCACTGGCAGCGGAATCCCGAATATTTTGGGCCAATAAACAAGATACGAACGACTCGGATTGGCGCAAGCGAATGAGCACACTTTGCAGCAGCTCCGTCATTTCGGCGATGTCTGACACGCCTGTGCCAGCTTCCGTGAGCAGCGCCGAATCAAGCTTTCCAATATCCCCTTCGATCCCTTTCAGCTCTTGCAGGAAAGCAGGCGAGCTTGAGCCTCCCTCATAAAAAACATCCAAATCCCAGCTTTGCGGATAACCCTTAGCCATTTGCTTTCATCCTCTCCTTCATAAAAAAAACCAAGAAGCGGCCGCGTTTTTATTTGCGCAAACCTTCTTGGCGGTGTATAACTTAATTATATCCAGATTGGAGGAATATCACCATGTCTAAACCACTGCAAATTTCGGCCGATACCGCTATAAAGCTTTCCGAGCAGCTTGGCGTGCCGATTGAGCATTTGATGCATATGCCGCGTCACATCCTGCTGCAAAAGCTAGCTGAGCTTGCCAAGGCCGATGCGCCGGCAGCTCCCGAAAGCGACAAGCAATCATGATACCGTTCGAGAGAGCTTGGCCCTATGATATCATCATGGGCGATCTCTACGTTTCCAGCTGCCCATTCTGCCAAGCAGACAATGTGCTCCTGCCCATCAAGCCAGCCGAGCTTCCTGAGATCCATGACGGCACGAAGCGGCTGCTCGTCTTTCCTTGCTGCCACAACAAAGTAACCGTCATCGATGCCGATGCCGATTACCTGTTAACGAATCGGGTTCTGCGTCAAAAAATCCGCTAAGCGGAGGTTGAAATCGAAGGCTCCAGCATTTCAGGGCCGTCATGCAATGTGAGGTCGCCAGATGCTTGATTCGATCTGGCTTCCATCTCCTCCCGAATGAGCTGCCATTGCTCGCGACTTGCGCGAATCATCGCTGCATCCACGATTTTTTTGTCATTTACGACGCGGGAGAACCAGCGGACCGCATCGTTGACTTCGCCGACCCGGCGATTTAATTCCCCGATCAAATACATCAGCTTTGCGTTATTAAGCGCAACGCCTTCCGCCTCATATACCCGAACGTAAGCCTGCAGCGCAAAGCGCAAAAATCTTTTTTCCTCATCCAGATTAGACTCATAGCGGTAAAGCCAAGCGATATGATGCAAAATACCTGCAAGCACGCGATCTTTCTCGCCAATGGCTTGGGCAGAAAGCAGAGCCAGCTTGTACGTCACCATCGCTATCTTAGCGCTGCGCTCCCCGCTGTAATCACGTGATTCCCACCGAAAGCCTATTTTATCGTTATAGAGCGTCTTTTGCTGATCGCTTAACCGTCCCATACCGTTCTCCGTCGAAGCAAAGCCGCAATAAGGACACACCCTGACCACATAAAAGTCTGGGTTCACCTCAGCCTTATAATAACCGCAAAAATCAGAATCTGAATTAACCGCCCTTTTAAAGCTGGGTCTGACTTTCGATGTCATATAGGTTCTCTCGCAGCAAATGCACTCTATTTTTGATTGGTATAGGGGTTCCACAACGATCACGTCTCCTCTTCAGATGTGTTTACAAAATGATGCGCAGGTCCGGATAGTCTATCAATAACGATGGATTGCAGTTGTTCATCTATGCCAACCTCTTGCAAGGCTCTTCTCATGCAGTCCAGCCATGCCTCCGCACGCTCTGGCGTAATCGGGAAAGGCAAATGCCTTGCTCGCATCATGGGGTGCCCGTATTCGTCCGAATACAAAGAAGGGCCGCCAAAAAATTGAGTTAAAAATAAATATTGCTTGTCGATAACCGGATCAATATTTTGCGGGAACAAGGGGCCTAATAAAGGATGGGCTTGTACCTTTGGATAAAAAGCTTCTACAATTAGTCTTAAAGTCTCAGATCCGCCAATCGCCTCATAAATGCTTATATTCCTATTCATCGTCAAAACCAGCTCCATTATGTAGGTATTTAGTATTATATCACATAAATATTTTTAAAGATAAACAAAAAAGAGGCCCGCAGCTATGGTGCGGGTCTCATTAGTTAGTACATGTTACCTATTAACCCTCATAGTCCTCTTCACCAGGCGCTGTAAGAGATTCTCGAATGACATAGACGAAAGCACATACCAGAATGCCTGCGATTATACTCATGGCCATCACTCCAACCGTTTCAAAGGTATATCCATTGTACCATAAATAAATGAGTAATCCAGTATTTTGGAAGCGTTTTCTTTGATGATTTCAAATATTTTTAATTTTTCGAAAGTGATGGATGTCCACCTTATGACATATACGTGTAAGAGGGGTTGTACGTCATCCGCCTTCAGCGGTATACCTATCACATTCCGACTATAGGAGGAGGCGTTGTTCTTGCTGCGCTCGTTCGTTCATCCGCTATCCGTCACTGCTTTTGGCGCTCTTGGCATCGTGCTTATGATGACCGTTTTTCCGACGGAAACATTAGCTTCCTCGCTTCGCGGGCTATCCATCTGGTGGCATGTGCTTTTTCCTGCCTTGTTTCCTTTCTTTGTCATCTCGGAGATGCTGCTTGGTTTCGGCATTGTGCATTTCTTCGGCAAGCTGCTGGATCCGCTTATGCGCCCTTTGTTCCGTCTCCCGGGCATCGGAGGTTTTGTGGTTACAATGGGCTATATTTCAGGCTATCCTGTGGGCGCAAGGCTAACGGCCCAGCTTTGGGAGCAAAGACTCGTAAATCGTGCAGAGGGAGAGAGGCTCGTTGCCTTTACGACCACGTCTGATCCTATTTTCCTAATCGGGGCGGTTTCCGTAGGCTTCTTCCAAAATGTTGCGCTGGCGCCTATCCTGGCAGCTGCGCATTATGGCAGCGGATTATTAATCGGCCTGCTTATGCGCTTCCATGACCGCCATGCGCCCCCCTCGTCTGCATCGCGTAAAGCGGATGCTGCCGGGAGCGTCAGAAGGAGAAAGCCTTCGCGAATTGCCGCTGCTATCAAAGCGATGCATGAGGCTCGTCTGCTTGATGGACGGGGCTTGGGGCGCCTGCTGCAAGACTCCGTCCAATCGGCGCTACGGCTCATGATCGTCGTTGGCGGTCTCGTCGTTTTTTTCTCGGTCGTGATGGAAATGCTCACCCATGCAGGAATCGTTGAAACACTCGCTGAAGCGCTCCGATATTTATTTCAATTGATCGGCCTCCCCGCACCGCTGGCAGATGCAAGCATATTCGGCTTGTTCGAGGTCACGCTAGGCGCGCGGGCGGCAGGCACGGCCGGTACGGGCCTTATGCATCAGGTTGCGATTGCTGCGTGGATTCTTTCCTGGGGCGGTTTGTCAGTCCATGCTCAAATCGCTAGTCTGCTCAGCCGAACGGATCTGCGGTATCGCCCCCTTTTCCTGGCTAGGCTTTTGCATGGATTTCTTGCGATGGCGCTTGTTTATGTCCTTTGGGGCTGGATGGCTCCATAATTCGCTTTGCTCCGGTACAGGATCGCCGCCGTGCATTGAATTTCAAGGCAATTTCCTTTATCATCTAAAGTACTATGAAGATCGGAAGGAGATTTACCTTTGAAGTATGCGGTTATTGATCGAGGCGACGCATTATCCAAATCGTTAGCGGAAAAATTTCACATCTTGGCTGCAGAGCGCGGCTTCAATCGAAATGATGAAACACCTGAAATCGTCATTTCCATCGGAGGAGACGGAACGCTTCTGCTTGCCTTCCATAAATATGTCGATCAAATCACGAACGTGGCATTTGTCGGCGTTCACACCGGACATCTGGGCTTCTACGCAGATTGGCAAGCCGACGAGCTCGAGGACCTTGTGAAGATGATGGCTGAAGAAACGCCACGAATCGTCCGTTATCCGCTTGCTGAGATTGAACTGGAGACACCTACCGAAAACCGTCATTATTTATCTTTGAATGAATTTACGCTCAAGGGCGTGGACGGCACCTTGGTAGCTCAAATTAACATTAATGATGAAATGTTCGAAATGTTCCGGGGGGACGGTATCGTTATCTCCACCCCATCAGGCAGTACGGCGTACAATAAAAGTTTAGGCGGGGCCATCGTGCACCCTTCGATAGAAACACTGCAAATCGCGGAAATCGCTTCTATTAATAACCGTGTTTACCGTACGCTGGGCTCTTCCGTATTGCTGCCGCAGCATCACCACTGCGATATTATTTCCAAAAAAGAACAACGGCTTCAGCTCACCATTGACCATATCAGCATTATGCGCAGCGACATCCAATCCATTCGCTGCAGCGTATCGAGCCGGAAGGTCAGCTTTGCAAGGTACCGCCCCTTCCCTTTCTGGAACCGGGTACGCGAAGCATTCCTGGGCTATGACGTACGCTAATTCGCTTTCTCACGGATGATTTAATTGGCAAAAAAAAGACACTGCAGCGCCGTTTATGGGCGCTCAGTGTCTTTTTTGTTCGGTCGGTTCGAATCGGTGGATGCGGCAGCGGTCTCGCTAGCCGCAAGCCGGAACGGTTTCTTGCCGCGGTGGTCGTTGCCTTTATACCCGCCTTTACGCTGCTGATGGTCACGTTTTCCGCTGCTTTGGTTTTCATTGCCGCGTCCTTCGCTGGCAGCCGCGTTATCGCTATTATTTTTCTCATGGCTATTGCGATTCGAGCTTCGATGGCGATTCTCACGCGGCTGGTGGCGGTTGTGGCGTTCACGCTCATGCGATGGCGCAGCCGCTTCCTTAGCGCTTGCAACCTCATCGCCATCTGCTTCCACGCCTTCTAAGCCATCAACCAGGCCCGCAGCGGCTGCAAGAAGATCAGCAGCTTCAATGCGAGGACGATGATCGTCAGCATCCAAGTCGTAGTCATCTGGCTCACGCTTCGTGCTTTGTGTCTTTTCTAGTATGAAATACGCGCAGCCGAAATTACAATATTCATTAATATAATCCGACATCCCGGAGAAGGTGCTGTCTTTGGTTGCCTTTTGGTGATTATCGCGAAAAAAACCCTTTAGCCGAAGCTGGCTGTAGCCCCAATCGCCAATAATAAAATCGTAACGCTCCAGCACTTCACTATAACGATCACGAAACGCCTCAGGGTTCCAGCCGTTCCGATTCTCATGAACAATCTCGTATGATTTTCCGCCGATATGAATCAAAGCCATGTTCTCCACCTCATCTTGAGCGTCAGTTACATGCTGCTTGAGCAAGCGCCGGAGGAAACCTCACGGTCGAATCCGGCTTCAACGGTTTCTACAGCCATAGCTGCGTGTGCCGAATCGGTTTGCTCATGCGCATGATAAGAGCTGCGTACCAGCGGTGCGGATTCGACATGCCGAAAACCGCGCTTCAGCCCTTCTTCTTTTAATTTTGCAAATTCGTCCGGGTGGACGTAACGCACGATCGGCATATGCTTCGGCGAAGGCTGCAAATATTGACCTAAAGTCAAAATATTTACATCGTTGGCGCGGAGATCGTCCATCGTTTGCAGAATTTCGTCCCATTCCTCTCCAACGCCAAGCATAATGCTGGATTTGGTTGGGATTTTCGGTTTCATTTCCTTGGCGCGTCTAAGCAGTTCCATTGTACGGCTGTATTTCGCTTTGGCCCGTACGCGATCAGACAATCGCTCCACTGTCTCTACGTTATGATTCAAAATATCAGGATTCGCATCCATGACAATTTGAAGCGCATCTTTGTTACCAAGAAAATCGGGAATAAGCACTTCCACGCGGCAAAATGGCATCCGTTTGCGAATAGCATGGACGGTTGCTGCAAAAATGGATGCGCCGCCATCCTTCAGATCATCACGGGCTACCGAAGTAACCACGCAGTGCTGCAAGCCCATTTGCTCGGCAGCCTCCGCGACGCGTTCAGGCTCGTCTAGATCCAGCTCGGTCGGCATGCCTGTCTTCACCGCGCAAAAACGACATGCGCGCGTGCAAATATCGCCCAAAATCATAAACGTAGCTGTGCGGTTCGCCCAGCACTCGTAGATGTTCGGACAACGTGCCTCCTCGCATACGGTATGTAATGTCTTGGAGCGCATCATATTTTTAATTTCGGCAAAGTTGCCGTCTGTCGCTAACTTTATACGAAGCCAATCCGGCTTTTTGAGTGTTTCCTGTTGTTTCATATGGGATGACCTGCTTTCAAGTTCATTTATAATTCCTAAACTCATGGGGTTATTATAACATGTTTCAAATAAAAATAGCACTTTATGACGATTTCGTTTCGAATCGTTTGCTTTGCCTATTCCAAGATTAATTTCACTATTACCATTGAAACATTTCCCTGAATAGTAACGTTTAGTATTTTATGGAATTATAAATATCATTTAAAGGATGGTCTCGCCATGTCTTCAAGCATCAAAATTATCTCATTAATAACAGTGCTATTTACAACCCTCTGCATTGGAATAGTCAGCGCGCGGTATTCAGACCAAACGTTGGAACAACGAACAAGGATGGCAGCAGGCCCGTTTCTCAGTCAACCGACAGAGTCAGCCAAACGAATCATCAACGATTATTTTACTGAAGTCATGCATGGCAAAGATGAGGGTACCGCACTCTTAGGTTTTGAAATTGTAGATGTCAATACGGCCAATCTTCAAGATATAAAAGTAGCGGTTCGTTTAAATTATGTAAATGGCCTCCATTTGCCCACAACGAACTACTCCATCATTCTGATAAAAAATCATTATCAGGTTAAAAAGCAGTATTGCTCCTATGACGGCATACCAGAATCTCCTACCTATGGTTCTTTGATTGGCTGCACCTACGAACGCTCTGATAATGGAATTAGCATACAATCGTAATGTTTCAGACATGCTTTTAATTTATAACGCGTTTCGAATAAAAACCAATCATTTGCAAACCCTAACGACAAAGCCGTCATGCTTCCGGAAGGGTGAGATGTTTGAAACCGATTATTGCCATTGTTGCAGCTATAACTTCAGCCTCTATGCTGCTTGCTCAACCCGTCAGCCTGGCTGCAGCATCTCCGCCTGTCACAACAAGGCTAGCCGCAGAGGCTAATGGGCAGGCAGCAGGCGAACAGGACTCGTTCAATGTCCGAAGAGCCCTATATGAGAAATTAAGCTTATTTACCGAAATTCCCTGGTACTGGATTGCTGCCATCGATCAATATGAGCGTTCCATGTCCAAGGTTCGGCCTAAAGCTAGGCCCATGCTTGGCAGCACCGTTGGCGTATTCATCGATCAAGAGCATTGGGCCGGCCCACTTAATCCGAATACGGAAGACAGTTCTCCCGCTTCGATCCGCTTCTTCAACGGCATTGGACGTGACGGTGACGGCAATGGGCAAGCAGAACGGACGAGCGATATTGATTTGCTTTACTCGCTGGTCAGCCGCGTCGCCGCCTACGGCATTTCCGATGATGATTTTTCAATTGGATTATGGGAGTACTACCAAAATAATCGCTCTGTGCAGAGGATTCAGCAATTTGCCCGCATTTACTCAACGTTCGACAAATTAGATTTGTTCGAGCATGCCTTTCCCGTACCCATCGGAACCCATTATGCCTATAATAGCACCTGGGGAACCGGACGTAGCTGGGGCGGCAGGCGGACGCATGAGGGTACCGATATTTTCGCCCCCCACGGGCTTCCCGTTCGCAGCACTTGCTATGGAGTCGTTGAAGTGAAAGGCTGGAACCCTTATGGCGGCTGGAGAATCGGCATTAGGGACCTGAACAACTTTTATCACTACTACGCGCATTTATCGGGCTATGATAAGACCGTCAACATCGGCGACGTCGTAAAACCAGGTCAGGTGGTCGGTTGGGTTGGAAGCTCAGGCTACGGCAAGCCAGGCACGCAGGGTAAATTCCCTCCCCATCTCCATTACGGAGTCTATAGTGACCGTGGCTTGATAGAGTGGTCGTTCGACCCGTATCCGATGCTGCGTCGCTGGGAACAAGCGGAGCGCAAGCAGCTTAGGGCAAAGAAATAAATTTACGTATGTAAATCAACGCTGATATGCTCTTCTACCATAGCAGGTTTTATTACTTAACCTGTCTACTTTATGGGGAGCATATCAACTCCCCCTCCACTTCAAAGCCTCTCTTTGTTTGCTTTCATCCTATAAGCTTAAGCCCCTGCTGCTTAAATGGAATTTCTCCTTCTAAAATGACATCTCCCGTCCTATGCATTAACTTATCCGGAATTTCTCCTTCTAATTTAAGCTATAGTAGGCGAGATTAGCCAAATCGCATGAATTAGCGGGATTAATTCCAGCTATACTACTTATCAAGCTAAATACCTTATATTTAGCGGGAGTCTTTCCAGCAAATCCAAGTGAAAGATGTATGTTGCAAACGTATGATGAAGCTATTTTAAGACAAAATGCCTGAAAGCGCCGATGATTTAAAAAGAAGCTGCCCTCAAAGCCTAAAGCCTTGAGGGCAGCTCTTTCTCATAGCTATCGAGGGCTACTCCGTAGAGGCGTTTCCTGCGCTTCCCGCGCCATTGCCGCTCCCGCTCGAATGTCCGCCTTCCTCCGTAATAGCTTCTGTAGACGGCCCGGCATTTGATGAACCTGCATTCCCGTTGCCTTGCGGGCTGGTCGTTACTCCGCTTCCCGATCCTTGGCCTAGCGGCACGGAAATGTTCGGTGCCTGCGCGGCAGATTCGCCGACCGGTTTACCGGTATTGTCATAGTAATACATCGGCACATCGCCAACAACAAGCAGGTAAGAAATCGGAATATCGGTTTCCACGATTTCAGGCTCGGTATCGAAAGGGATAATAATCGTCACTTCCGCGATAATGCGGATGTATACCTCAACCAAAATCATATTGATGCCCGCATCCTTCTGACGCGTGCTAAGATCCACCTTCACGGCTCCCACCGGCTCGAACTTGACCGGCACCCTAGGCCCGTAGGAGGAAATAATAGCGCTGCCAAGCGCATGGCCAATCGGGATATGCTCGGGGATATCCTTCATCTCGTTTAATGTGCTTTGGACGGTATTAATCGTCTGCGAGGTAATGCTCATATGCTCAGCGTAATTCAGCATAAAACCGGAAATTTTTCCGTTGCTATTCATCTTCCAATCGATAAGCTTGTCAGTATCGGAGCGATTAGCCACCTGTTCCGTAATCGCTTTATTAATCGCTTGCGTCGCCATTTGTTTTACTCTGATTTTTGCTATGTTCATCAGCGGCGGCCGTAAATTTTTCTCGATATACACAAACGATTGAATCGAAAAGATCGTCATAATAATCAGCGCAATCAGAAAGATCGTGCGCTTGCGGATACGCGGCCTTGGTGGCCGGGCTCCCCATGCGCTGCCCGATCCGCTTCCGCTGCTTTTTGCGCGGCTGCTGAATTTCAGCGCTGGCTGGCGAACGCCCCATTTCCCGCTGCCGGAGCTGGTACGCGCTCCCCATTTAAAGGACGGGGCGCCTGTGCCCGTTCCCCATTTTTTGGGAGCTGAACGCGGACCGGCCGAGCCGGTGCGGCTGCCCCAGCTAACCGTTTTTATTTTCGAGAACGGACGGCCTGATCCAAGCTGCATCCGGCTCCCGCCGAACCCCCGAAACCGCCAGCCCCGCCTCCCCCACTTTGCCAATCCGATCCCCTCCCGCCTCAAGCTGTCCCTCTTCCTTACCCATACTTATGCACAACTCGGCCAAAAAAGAAGACGGCCTGCCAGAGCTTGATTAAACAGCAAAGACATTTAAAGCGTTTTATTTCAAACGAAAAGAAGGTACAAGCCGCAGCCGGCTCATACCTTCTTTCCAATGATCATCTATCCTCTTATTCTCGCTGCAGAAGATTTATTTAGCGAGCGTTACAGTAATGTCCTGTCCCGTCGCCCAAGCAGAAGCTGCCTTCACCTCATACGTCATTCCAGCTGTCAGCTTCGAGCCGCCCGTCAGCTCGAAAATTCCCGTTGCACCTTTGCGCGACGTCAGCTTATAAGCAGCCGTCAGCTTGCTGCCGTCCGAACCCGTAAGCTCAAGACTGCGAACTGCAAACAGCTCATCCTTCGGATCTGCTTTGAGCGTCAGCTCCAACGAGGATTCATCGATCGCCTTCGCCGAAGCTATCACAAGCGGAGCTGTTTCTTTTGCTACAAATGTACTGCTCTTAATATTTGCCCATTCCGAGGAAACCGTATAGTTAACGCCCGGTTGAAGAACGGATCCCTCCGGCAACCGGAATTTTGGTGCCTGACGGCCGTCTGTCGCTTGCGTGAACAGGACATAGGTCGCGGTCATCGGCGCTCCGCCCTCCGGAGTGATCGTTACCTGCTTCGACCGCATGGAGGAGATAATCTCATACGTTCTGCCGTTAAAATTGTTGTTCTCATCCAGTATGAAGGCAATCGCCGCCCTGCCAACGGAGTAAGCTGCAATGACGTTGCCGTAATCGGTAATGCCGTTGGACAGCTCTGACACAACCTCGAACGTATCGTAAGACACTTGGCTAACACCGCTCATTTCAATCTTTTCGCCACTCCCGGTAAATTCACCTGACGCATTCCCTTTATAAGTAAGCTCATAAGCTGTTCCGGCTTTCTGCGGTGTCGTAGGAACGATATAGGTGGCGATTGAACCCGTCTTGAGCTGAGGAACGTTCAGCATGGCAAGCCCGTTATTGAAGCTGAAATTGCTTAATGCTTCATCCAAGGCGGCATCCTCTGCGGTTAACGGCTCGGAGAAAGTAACCTCCAGCGTGATCGTGTTCAGCGGTTTGATTTGCACAACCTTCGCATCAACAGACGGTTTTGCTTTCTGAGCGGTAACGATCAGCTGCGCCAGCTCTCCGCGTGTAACTGATTCCGGCTTGGCATTCACGGCTTGCGCCCAGTATTTAACCGAAGCAGCATCGCGTTTCAATGCTTTAGAAACTACATCCGCAAGCTCGGCGGCAGTGACCGGCCCATTTGGCTTCAATCGTTCGTCTTCGGCCTTCATAGCTCCTAGGTTTATTAGAGTAGCCACATAACTGTAGTACCACTTATCCGCTTCGAGATCCGTCACTCCTTCTGGCTGTGCTGCTTGAATGGGAAGCGCAAGTCCGGTTACGACCAGCTTCGCCAGCTCAGCGCGGGATACAACGGCATTTGGCTTGATCAAGCCGTTTCCGTAACCGTTCATAGCTCCTTGCTTAACCAATGTTAGAATCGCATCTGCTGATGGAACCCCTGCTTCATTTATATCTTGAAAGCCCGCCGTGCTTGCTTGCGTGCCGCTGCTTGCCAATACGTTAACCGGTCCCGCCGCCATGGCCGAAGCCCCGATTGCTGCCGCCAATACGATTGCTGCCATCTTGCTTGAAACAAAATTCATTCTTGTTTCCTCCTTAGGGTGCTTTAATTAACTTAAGACCATCATAAAGGACAAGAATAAACCCCATTCAAACAAAACATTAACAAAAGATAAACAGCGACGAAACTTTTGAGAAACTATGGGGAAAGCGATCTTGCTATACCGTCAACCGATAGCCGGCTCCCCATATCGTTTCGATATACTGCGGATTCGAAGGGTCCGCCTCAATCTTCTCCCTGAGTCTGCGAATATGCACGGTAACCGTAGCAATTTCGCCTAGTGAATCCATATCCCAGAGCTGCTCGAACAGCTCTTGCTTGCTAAATACATGATTCGGATTCTGCGCGAGAAAGGAGAGCAAATCAAACTCTTTCGTCGTGAACTGAACCTCCTTGTCATTAACATAAACGCGACGCGAGGAAGCGTCGATTTGGAGCCCCCGGATGCGGATTTTCTCGGGTCCCCTCGCCTCGCGCTTACCCATCAGCCGCTCATATCGCTGCAAATGCGCCTTTGCCCTTGCCACTAGCTCGCTTGGACTGAACGGCTTCGTAATATAATCATCTGCGCCAAGGCTCAAGCCGCGAATTTTATCGATTTCCTCTTTTTTGGCGGATACGATTAGAATCGGCACTTCCTTCTCCGCCCGGATTCGGCGGCACAGCTCGTAGCCATCCATGCCTGGCAGCTGCAAATCCAGCACGACCAGATCATATTGCCCCTCCATCGCTGCTCGAAGCCCCTCGGTCCCCGTCACGCAAATATCGGCAGCATAACCGTGCAGCTCAAAATAATCCTTCTCCACCTCGGCAATGGACATTTCATCTTCAATGATCAGAATGTTCTTCATATCCGTCCTCCTGTGGCTTCGCCAGCGGCAGCCTGATAATTATCGAGGTGCCCTCGCCAGGCTTGCTTTCCGCATGGATGGTGCCGTGATGTCCTTCAATGATTTGCTTGGCGATGGCAAGTCCGAGGCCGCTCCCCCCGGTCTGACGGCTGCGGGACAAATCTTCCCGGAAAAACCGGTCAAACACATATGGAACGGCATCCTCGGATATGCCGGGACCGTTATCACGAATCGCTAGCGTCACGAATGCCCTATCCCTTTTCACCTGTAGCTCCATCCGTTTAGGCGCGTTCACCATATACTTCACGCCATTATCGACAATATTGACGAGGACGCGCTTTAGCTTATCTCTGTCGGCTAGCACCGTTGTTGAACCCTCATCTTCCACTTCGCATGTTAAAATAATGCCGTGATCTTGCAAATCATAATACAGATCATCTGCATAATCCCCGACAAAATCTCCAAGACTAATTTCCTCGAAAGCAAATGGCAGCTGTTTCAAATCGAGCTTGGAATAGAGAAACAGCTCATCAATCAGCTGATCCATATCATCGGCCTTTGTCAAAATCGTATTCACATACCGGTCCATCTTCTGCTGCGTATCCGGCACGCCGTCCCTTATCCCTTCAATGCTCGCTTTAATAGCGGTGATCGGCGTTTTTAAATCATGCGTAATATTCGCAATCAGTTCTTTGCGGTTGTTCTCATACTGCAGCTGCTTCTCCACAGACTCCTTCAGCTTCACCCTCATCCCCTCAAAGGACTCGCTAAGCTGGGCGATTTCATCATGGCCCTCCGCGTGAAGCTCGAACGCCAAATTGCCTTCCTTGATCCGCTCTGCTGATTTCTGCAGTAAACGAATAGGTTTAACGATGCTGCGCGTCAGCAAGGAGTATAGAAGGGCATTCATGAGCAGCAGCACGATAAACAGCACACCCAGAATGATCGGCAGCAGCGACCGCACAACCTCGGCAAACGGACTCCTTTCGCGAATCACGAACATACTGCCCTTGGCTCCATCCGAAAAATAAAAATCGAATTTGGCGTAAGCATAAAAATGGTCGCCAATTTGCAAGGTATCGCGTATCGCATTATTGTTCATTTCGTAGTCTGGCAAATACGCCAGCAGCTCCGGCTGCTTAACCGATAGGGAGGAATAAATTTGCGTGTCCTCCTTCCGAATGAACAGCTCGGCCTGCATGGCTCGGAGCTTAAAATTGTACTGCTCCAGCAGCTTCGGATCGAGCAGCGATTCCGGCTCGTTTTTGGCGAGGTATTTCAGGTCGAGAAAGATCGTCTCCTCCTGCTCTGTTAGCGGGTTAACGGCATAATGAATATTGTAAAAGTCCTTTACGCTCCGCACATCGCCTGTGAGGGCGACCACAAAAAGCAGCGCAGCGGCAAGAAACAATAGGATCGTTACAATAAGAATACAAGTGTACGACAGCAATAGCCGGACGCGTATCGACATGTTAGGTTCTCCTTCCGGCGTTTCGTCTCTTCCCTACAATGTAACATAGGAACGATCGGGAGAACAAAGAGACTTTGCAACGCGATCCCTCATGGGATAGACTATAGGAAATCATTATTCGTGCTAAAGGAGTATTGGCATATGTCCATTAATCGTCGGCTGAATACCGACTCCGATTTCGAAGAAGTCATGGAGCAGCAGCAGCGCATCCGTGTTTTTCAAGACAATCAGCTGATCGACTCCAGCTCGCTGGTCGTGCGGTTTGACGATAGCGTCATTGTGACCCAATCCGGAGTTAGCGATATTGCTTATCATAACCGGAAGGCATGCGAGTTTTTCTTGCTGAGAAAGCGCTGATCCGCGCAGCTGTTTCATACACCAAAAAACGGTGCCATCTGCTCGCTTTCGCGCGCGGATGACACCGTTTTTTGCTTTTAGCCTTATGTTCCATGTCTACACTACTTGATTTACTGCTTATTAAGCAATTGAACGTGCTGCAGCAAGCGGGTGATCAACGTTGCCGCTTCCGCTCGGCTGGCAAGCGCCAGCGGCACAAATCCTCCATTGCCTTTGCCTTCCATGATGCCCGCCGCTGCCACTTGTGTCACATCGTCAAGTGCCCAGCCATGGATAGCCTGCTCGTCTTTGAAGCTGACTGATGCTCCGGCCGCCTGATCGCCGGCAGCGCCAGCATTCTCTGCGAATTGCAGCGCATTTGCAGCCATGACCGCCATTTGCTCTCTCGTAATCGTCGCGTTCGGACGGAAGGTCCCATCCTCAAAGCCTTGAACAAGCCCATGTTCCGCAGCAGCAGCAACGCTGTCCGCATACCATGCAGTTTCCGCAACATCTTTGAAGGCAGACAGCGCCACAGCCTCGCCATGGCCTAATCCGAGCGCGCGCACAAGCATGGCCGCGAATTCCGCGCGCGTTACGGTACGTCCCGGCGCGAAGCTTGCTTCCGAGACACCGCTGACGATTTGTTTGGAAGCCAGCAGCTCAATGGAATCTTTCGCCCAGTGGCTGCTGATGTCCGCAAAGGTTTTTTCATTGACCGCTAGCGCGTAAATGCTGTTACTTGTGCTCATGATGGTGGCGACAGTTTTTCCAGCAGCGTTGTTGAATAAGGCAGGAACGTAACGGAATTCTCCCGTGGCCGAATTATATACGAGCGCCACTGCCGTTTTCGCCTTCAACTCACCGCCTGCCGTCATCGTCCGCTTCACATATTTGCTGCCGAAGCTGACGACGGGTACCGTCTTTGTGCCGTCAGAAACCGTTATCCCAAATTCAACCGGCACGCCTGAAAGCTCGATGCCTGCTGCTGCGGCCTTCTGTTCGAGCTCGGCCAGCGACTGCCCGCTGATTGGCCGAATCGTAAAGGTCCAGATCAGCTTGGTGTCTACGGTCTGTTTCGTTTGTTCCAAAGCGCTGCTCACAAGCGCTATTGGAAATTCATAAACGGCATCTCCCTGTTCGATGATCAGTATGGCATTTGGGCTGCTCTTGGCTGCATCCAGCAGCGCCTGAGCGGAGAAGGACAGCCCACCGCCTGCAGCGAGTGCTTCCTTCCCAAACACGATTCTCGTCTGATTGCCTGCGGCTTGCTCTTTGAGCTTGGCATCATTCCTCGCCGTGTCGGCAGAAGAGCCGCCAGACGGAACGGAACCATTGCCTCCCCCAGAGCCTCCTTCAGTTTCCTCTTCAGGTTCAACAACCGGGACGGCAGCCTCTTTCACGTTAACCGTCAGCACTCTGCTTTCCTGCCCAAAAGTGACCGTTAGTCTCGCCGCTCCTGCTTTAACAGCCGTAAGCAGCTTTTCTCCATTTACGGTTGTGATATCTTCCCCGCTGCTCACCGATACAGCCGCATCCGCAGTAACGTCTGCGCCACTCTTGTCGATGACCTTTAATGCCCGCGTATCTCCCACTGTCAAGGCGAATGGGCCTCTGTCCCCGTTTTCAAGTCGGATTAGGAACGGCTTCGGCCGGTTTGCAAACCCTTCATTCTGCTCGGTGAACGCGAGCTGCCCATTTGCACCGGCTAGCATCGTTATTCTCTCGCCGCGCACAATCACGTTATCCACTTCAAGGGTGCCCGCTACATCGCTGGTGACATCAATACCGTTAGTTCCCATTCCATCAAGCACGATATTCTGAAGCGTCACATTGCTGATATTGAAGCCGGCGCCATGCACGATCAGGCCGGCATAGGTACTGTCCAGCGCTACGTTATCCCGCACGATGACATGCCCGTTCAAATCCTTCTCGCCCGCAAATATCCAGATCGCTCCCAAATTGATGTTGTAGGCCGCATCCGCGCTGCCTGTACGGAGCAGCGTATTGCGCTCCACAATCGTCGTGCCGCTGAATGCTACCGGATTGAACCGCGTGGATATCGCAATCCCTGCTCCATTCGTAATCGTATCCGAACCGATATTATCCTGAAGCTTATTGTCCTGTCCGCCAAATATAACGAAATTATCCGCCAGCCATGGCAGCGCTACTGTATTAAAACGCGCCGTGTTGTTGACGCTTGCGCGTCCTTCCGCTGACCACATAGCGATGCCGTCGTCGCCCGGGTAACGGATATCGGATTGTTCCATGATGCTGTTGCTCGTGCCGACAGAAAAGTTAATGCCGTCCGCCATCAAATTGCGCAGGCGTAAGCCAACCATATGCAGCCCATCCGTCATTTCATCGCTGCCTCTTACCTTCGACAGCCAAAGTCCCGTCTTGGAATGCTCTACCCAAACGTTCTGGATGACCGAGCCTACGCCAAAACCGCCATAGAATGCGTGGGTCAGCGCTTCGTCGTCGCGAACATTCAAATCTCCGTCAATGAGGAGATCATAAACGCCTATGTTGGCCCCTTTGCCGATAAACCTTGCCCCGATCAGCGTTGTGTACCACATGCCCGCTCCGCGAATCGTGATTTGATCCAAGTCAATGACATTCGCTTTAAGCTCGAACTCTCCCTCTGGGAACCAGACGCCTTTCCCCTGCTCCTTCGCAGCGCTCATTGCGCCGTAGAATGCGATTGTGTCATCGTTTCCATCGCCTGACACGGCCCCAAAGTCGGTGACAGACACAAAGCCTTCCGGCTTCGTTAACGGACCATCCACCTGTTCCAGATCAACAAGATCGATAATGTAATAATCTGCGGCATTGTCCGCATTTTTCTGCAAACGAAGGGTTGCCCCTGCCGGAATGTCGCCAATTCGCGCATGAATTTCATCGAAGAAGCGGTGCGCATTGCCCTGCTTCGGATCATTCGACCAAGGGTAGCTTCCGTATTCCCAGCCATGCTTCGAGCTAAGCGCCAGATTTTGTTTAAACTCGCCGTTCACGTAAAGACTCAGCGTTTCGTTTAATCCCGCGCCATCCGCGCTATCCGGAATGACATAGCGCAGCACAAGCGAATTGGCAGCTTTCGCTAGCGTAAATTCCACATATTCGCCTTCGTCTGCCAGCTTCACCGCTTGCCTGCCTGAAGCTTCGGCTGCGATCTCGCGGTAGCTGCGCGACGGGCCAAGCAGCTCGCCATTCGTCTCGCCATGCTCCGCTTCATAAGTAAGGTAGGGAAGCGTTGCTCCGCGATAAGCGATGCCGACGCTATTTTCAATCAGTAAGCTGTCGAGCCACAATTGTCCTGAATCCGCAGTGTCCTTTTGGAACGTGATGATATTGATTCCTTTGCGGAGCTGCACGGCAAGACTCGTCTTGGACCAGCTTTGCGTGCTTCCCGCCGCCTTGAAAGCCACCTGCCTAATTCGTTCGCCGTTGACGTAAAGGCTCAGTTCCTTCGAGTCGCCCGACATGTTCAAGTAACGCAGCTCTGTCCCGTAGCTGCCAGCTGCTTGGGCGTGGACCGTAAAGCTGAGCTTATCTCCGGTTTCCGTGAAACCTCCGGCATATCCGGTACCGGAATAGCCTTTCTCAGAATCCGCTAGTTTAACATCTCCCGAGGCAAAAGCCAGCTCTGCTTCATAATGTTGATTGGCGGCTACCGGCTCAAGCTGCCATAGCGCCTCATCAGCCGCATTCGGCGTACCATAAGCAGCCTTACCTTCCGCCTGCAGCAGCAAGCCATCCGATTGCGCCGCATTGGCAAAGCGCTTGTAACCGACTCGGTCTTCCATGGTCCACTGAGCGGCGTCATTGCCTCTAAGCTCGCCGGATACCGCTTTAAGGCCCGCACCATCCAAGGTCAACAGATGACCTGTAGCTTTGTTCTTCACCAACCTGCGCCCGTTGAAATCCTGCAGCAGCCACTGGAAGGCATCGCTCCCCGCGCTTGGCGTGCCTGTCAGCACCACACCTGCGTTCTCATATAAGTAACCGGAGCCTGCTTTCGCTTTAATGCGCACGTAACCGGTATCGTCGAAGATAGGCGTAGCCGTATCATTATTCTTCTCCTCGCCCATATTCGGCGTCTCAAACAGCTCCGGCGCTTCCTTCATCGTCCATTGCACCGAGCCGAACGAGGCTGGATACAGCCCGCGCTCCGCGTAGCCGGCATTATTTTGCACATGGATCAGCTCATCATCGTATTTGCCATTCAGGCTGCGAATATAATATTCCGCGCCGCTCGGCGAACTTTCAATCGCCCACTGCGATGCGACATCAGTGCTAGCCGCCTCCTTGCTTTCGATAAACGCATAGTCTCCATTCATCGTCATGTAATGGCCGGTGACACGGTTTTTCAGCCGAACCGCTCCCCCGTCCTGCTCAACAAACCAGTGGCTATAGCCATTCGTCTCGGCTAGAGCGCCGTATAGTACAATGCCTCCGTTATTCTCATACAGGAATTGGCCGTTCGCCTTGTTCTGAATACGAATCGGCGCAACCGGGAGCGGCTCTGAAGGAAGCGCCACTGGCTCCACGGCGAATTGCGCGCGATCTTCCTCTGCCACAAGCTTGCTCACTCGCGAGAATCCATCGCCGTCTGCATAAAGGTAATGGCTCGCCCAGCCGCTCTTTAGCACAATCAAGCCTTCTGCGGCACCTTGCTCCATAAGCCATTTCGCGCTGCCCCAGCAGGTGCAAATATCGCCTTGCGCTTGGATGGGCTGCGTAGGAGCATCAAGCTCAACATCGCCGCCGATATGCTCCATCGATACGTAGTGTCCCGTTTCCAGATTTTTTAAGCGGACCGAGGTTGGCCCGTCGCCTGTTTTCTCCAAGTACCAAACCGAGCTAAGGTCGGTCTCCGGCAGCTCGCCGTACTTTACCACTCCAAGCCCGTCGCCTGCCTCCGTTACCTCAAAAAGATAGCCCCCGTTTTGTTTGTTTTTCAGGCGTACGTTCGTCAGCGCCGCGTCCGCTACCGGAACGAAGCGCCAGCGCGGGCTTCCCCAGCTCGGATTAATGACGCCGTACTCCGCGTATTTCGTCAGGTTTTGAAGACTGATATATTTTTGCTGGCCGGATACGTTATTCGCATCCTGTACGCTATGAATCAGCTTCGAGCCGCCAACATCCTCGATTATCCATACCGCGCTCGTCCATGCGTCCTCGACTGCGGTCACATCGATGCGTCCTCCGGACATCTTCTCAAGATTGATATAATGGCCGGTCGCTCGGTTCTGAATTCGTTTGCGTCCGTTAAAACGCTCAATCAGCCATTGTCCCTTGTGGTCATCCTCCGAGACATTGCCATATTTCAGCTGTCCAGCAGCATCCTCGTATAGCACAAACGCCTGCCATTCATTTTGAATGCGGACATACTGCGGCGAACCGTCTCCGCTGAAGGCAGGGTCTTCGAACAGCCACTGCGCCGCATCCTCGTTCGGGTCAATCGCACCCGCCTGCGCTGCGCCAAGATTGCCCTGAATATGAAGATACTGCTCCAGACCCGCCTCGCTTCGCACGACTTTGTAATCGTCATAAAGCGTAGAGTTGCTAATCAACCATTGGTCTTCAGCCGTGCTTGCGGCAAGCGGAAGCGCCTGAAGCGGGGCAGCGGGGTCATTGGTTTCCGTTCGGGTTACGTAGTGGGCAGTTGCCAAATTCCGAAGCCGCTTCTTGCCGTTCAAGTCCTCCTGAACCCACTGGTAAAATGCTTTTTCTCCTGCAGAAGCCGTAAGCGCTCCATAACGAACCACGCCCGCCTCCTCATGCAAATAAGCGGTGCCTACGGCCTCATTCGTGAAGTTCACCATTCGGTAGGGCTGTGCATCCGGTGCCAGCTCCACTCGCCAGTGTGCATTGTCCCTATCCAGAACGGACCAATTGTTGGAGCGAACATGAATATCATCAAATTGCGTATTCAGCACAAAAGGTTGCGAAGGGTCTGCTTGATAGGCCTCCACGTTCTGGAAGGTGACAAATCCCCCTCCGGCCGCAGGCGCCATCATCCATTCGCTCTTAACTGTAGCGTCCAAAGCGACAGCCTTAATCGGTTCCCACAAAATGCCCTGCGTAATGTAGTGGCCGGTGGCGCGGTTTTTGATCCGGTACGATTCCGTGGTTGCCCCAGGCACCAGCACCCAATGGGAAGTCCGGTCTACAGCCGGTACATCGCCGTAATCAACCGAGCCATCCACGCCTTCATACAAATATTGTCCCGCTCGGAATTTATTCGCCAGACGAATCGGCGCGGCAGACTCCACAGGCTCAAGCGCCCATTGCGGGCTCTCGAAGGTGATGTTGATATCGTTGCTCGCTTCAGCGAATCCGAGCTGATCCTCTTGATGAATGACTAGATTCGCATTCGCTGGGACGGTTGCGCTCTTGATTACCACATAACCTGCACGATTCGAATCATGAATCGTCCATTGATCCGCAAGCGTACTCTCGGCAATCTCGCGGCTCGTTAACGCATCTCTCCGCTGCCCAACCTCCGCAATCGTCATGTAATGGCCAGTGGCACGATTTTGCAAGCGCTTGTTGCCATTATAATCTTCGATCAGCCACTGCGAGGACTCATCCTCATAGCTCGGAAAGCCATAACGGACGATTCCGCTCTCATCCTCATACAAATAATTGCTTTGCCACTTGTTCTGAATGCGAACATAGGTAGAGTCCGTAACCGATAGGGCAGCTGTCTCCGGTGGCGGATCGCCTGCCGTTTCCGGCGCTGCCTCGTTGGCATAGACCGGCACAGCCGTAAGCATAAGCAGCAGCGCCAGCATAAAAGCGAATATGGACCTTGCACGTTTCATAGCACAGACCTCCCAAAGGTTTGCAAGCACTAGCTTGATTCATGCGCCTGCATATGTAGATCAATCATTCCCTTTTATCATAATTTGGAATCGCTTACATAACGATGTGCATTTCTAAATAAAGTAGGTGATATATTACGAATACCTGATATTAAAAGCTTCTGCCTTTTCTCCCCCTCCTCGCTCGCATGCTTAAACCTAAAAAAAAAGCCCCCGTCCTAAGACAGAGGCTGCAAACGGCTTCTATTTCTCTCCTGTTAGCCATGCCGCCAATTCCTCTGTTTGGGAAAGGGTGGCAATGGGATCAAAATACCAAGAGCGATCATGCGTCCAAATATAAACCCGGTCATTTTTCACTGCATCAAGCAATTTCCAGATCGGGTCTGCTTTCAAATCCGCGAGCGTAAGCGTGTCGGTAGTCAAAACGATGTAATCCCCCGCAAAGTCAGACAATACTTCACCTGATACTTCCACGATCTGTTCTTTCATTAGCTGCTCGGCCACTTTAGCCGGCGGCTTCAGGCCAAGCGCCTGGTAAACGGCTTGTCCGCCTCTGCCAAAGTTATCGCCGAACACCCCCGTGTTCTTGCCCCAATCCTGCATGACGGAAACGGTAGCCTCGCTTGGGATCACACTCTCTACCTTCTGTTTAGCTGAGGCAATGCGTCTGTCATAATCAGCCAGCCAAGCCTCTGCCTCCGTTTCCTTGCCTAGCACTTTCCCGAAAAAAGCAAGCTCTTCATGCGCATTTTTCAATTCCCCATAAGGGACCAATATCGTAGGCGCGATTTTACTAAATTCTGCATACGCCTCTTCATTCCCCGTCACTATCAAATCCGGCTGCAAATCAATGACTTTTTCGAGCGATACACTTTCATATTCCCCGATATTTTCCACGCCGGCAAGCGCCTCCGTAAAATACGGATTTTTCAAATTAAGCTCTGGCGTTCCGACCGGCGTGACCTCCAAAGCAATGAAGCTGCCTAAATATAAATCAACGACGATCCGCTGCGGTTGATCCGGAATTTCGATATCCCCTTTAATTGTAGCAACCATTCTGGTCTGTGCCGGAGCCTCGGTTGCGCTAGCGGTTGCTTGTGCTGCCACTTTGCTTGTCCCCGTGCCCAGATTTCCCGTTGAGCAAGCGCTCATCATTAAGGCAAAACACAATAAAAGCGTGGCTGCCATAGATAATTTCAAACCTTTGTACATGGTCAAGTTTTTCTCCCCTCTTAATTGATAATGATTATCATAACCATCACCATTGTACTTCCGCAGTTTGCCTCGAACAATGGACGATCGGCTCCATCTATATAGACGATCGGCTTCGTTTCTCTCTCCTTGCTTGCGTCGCCGGTAATGCCCAGGAGATATGCCGGCATGTTTCTTGAAAATCCGTGTGAAATATAAACGGTCGGGATACCCCACGCTTTCGGCAATCTCCTGAATCGTTGCATCGGTTTGCCACAGCAGCTCCCTGGCATGCTTGATTCTTACTTGAATGACGTAATCGATCACACTGTAGCCCGTTTCCTGTTTAAACACCTTCGATAGATTTTTCGCGCTATAATTTAAGCTTTGCGCCAGTTGCTCCAGCGTGATCGGCTCACTGTAATGATCATGAATGTACCGCTGGGCTTGTTCGCCAAGCGCTATTTTCACGGGGGAATCGCCATAGAGCTGAAGCTGTCGCATTGCTTCATAAACAAACCGTTGGAATAATGCATTCACATGCAGCCGCTCCAAAGATTTCGATACTCGCCATTCTTCCTCCATAACCCTAAGATTTTTGAACAATACAGCCGAGTTTTGCGGCGCAAATCCGTAGGATTGAGCAAACGGCTTCTGGCTCTCAAACAAAGTTAAGATTTCTTGGCTGCAAGGCATTGGAATCGTTGCTTTGTAAAATATGAGATAATATTCGAAGTCTTCCTCCGTTATTAAAATATCCAAGCACATGCCCTTGCCGCCATGCAGCAAGCGGAACTGGTCCGTCGCATAAGGCTTCTTGTCCAGCAGCACTTGCGCCTGCCCTTTAACGGTGTACAAAAATCCGCTGGCAGGCAGCAAGTACGCGTTTACGTTGTCGCCAAACTTCAGCCTGTGATGACGAATATCCAGCACTTTACTGAAGGCGTAGTTCCAGCATTTCACATGATCGTTCCAATCCATCTTCCGCTCCAACTCCTCAATGCTTGCTTTCCGAATAGACATTATAAAATATATTAATGATAATGATTCTCAATGTCAATTCATTTCTGGTTATCTTCCTAGCACCTGGTACTATAATAAGTTGGTACTTACGGGAATAGGAATATGCTGTAAACTAAAGACATCAACAACAACACGGTTCGGGAGGGCTTCACAAATGGAAAAAATGGAAACGATGCAAGTTCGCAAACCAGCTAACTTTTACCGCCGCCGCAACACACCGACTTACACCTTCATGGCTTGGGCCGCCTTTCTGCTCGCAGCCGGATTTGAATTCATCGGCATTTATACGCTCAAGCAGCCGATGTCTGTACAAGGCTATTACGCCGTAACCGGCGTTCTCTTAATTATCACTTCGTTCCTCCTACAGAAGGTTGCGCGTGACAATGACGAGGATAAATTTCTTAAAGAATACAACCCAGGCTACAGAAGCCGGAACACTAGCGCTTTTACATTCATGGCTTGGGCCGGCTTTATCCTGGCGGTTCTAGCGCAATACATCGGGATTTATGTGCTTGAAGAGCCGCTTTATGTGAAAGGCTATTATGCCATTGCCGGCGCTTTCCTGATTGTCGCTTGCCTTGTCTTGCAAAAAACGATTCGCGATAATGAGGAAGACAGCATTCATACAAGTGCCAATGAGGAGTTTGAAGCGTAGAAAGAGATACGAGAGATTGTATACGCAAAACAAAAATAGGACAGAGCAGCTGTTAAATCCTGCTCTGTCCTATTTTTGTTGAACAGTCTTCCAAGCAAGGTGAGTCACTTGAAAGACTGCCCTTTCCCATCAACTATTCTACTTTAATGGAATCAAAAAACTTCTCTTGTACAACCTTGGCCGATTTGTCTAGCAGGCCTTGAAGGTCCGCTCCTTTTGTAGAGAATACCTCCTGCAGGACATTTGTTAATTCCCCGTAATAATCCTGTGTGTTGTATTGCGCTTCCGGTTTGCCGTCAAGCAGAGCATCGGATTCTGCATTGTATTTGTAGACGTTGTCGTACTTATCGAAGATCGCTTGCGCTTTTTGTCCGTATTCCGAACTTGGGCTGTAGTAGTTCATTTGCGGCGGGATAAAGAATTTGCCTTCCGCTTGGCGTTTTTGGATATCCGTTTCTAGCGATTCTAGGCCTTTATCCGTGAAATAATCAAATGTGATGTAACGGAATGCCATGTCTTGCTCATCCTTCGTTGCATTTGGGTTGATGACCAAATAATCTCCACCCAGAACGCCCGTGTGCTTGCCGCCTTTCTCAGCTGCTGGCATTGGGAATGTCAGAACGTCCTCAGGCTTCAGTCCGCCTTGGTTAAGCGCTTGCTCAAGTACGCCCTCTGCTCCGGCAATAACCATTGCCGTACGGCTTTGGCCGAATGCGCCAACCGCATCTCCCCAGCCAAGCGCCCAGTCTTGCGGAATCGCATTCGCTTCCCATCTAAGCTTGTTGTAGAACTCAAGTGCTTTCAAACCTGCAGGAGAGTTAAAAGTTGCCGTTACTTTGCCATCGGCAACGTTTTGGACCTCGCCGCCTGCTTCAAACAAGAAATTCGTCCAGTTCCAGCCTGCTTCTGTTCCTTTGCCCATTGGCGCGATGCCTGCGATCCCTTTTTTCGGATCGGCAACCGCTTTAGCCGTGTTGTACATATCGTCCCAAGTCCAGTCGTACGAAGGAACAGGAACGCCCTTCTCATCCAGCAGCTTCTTGTTGACGACTGTAGTCGTTACATAAGCTTTCTGGGAAACGCCGAACACTTTGCCGTCAATGATGAATTGGCTTTGCAATACCGGGTTGATTTGATCTTTGTACGGATAAGCATCCCATAGCTCGGTAATATCAGCTACCCAGCCGCGCTCTTGCAAAAACTTCGCTTCCGTTGCCCAAGTGTTGAAGAAGGTTGGCGCTTCGTTAGCTGCCATTTTGATTCCGATTTCACTTGGGTTGTAGTGCCAGTCGCTCTTCACGATTTCTACGTTCGGATACACTTCATTGAAACGTTTGATCTTATCGTCTTCCAGCTTGCGGTTTTCCACTTGGTCCGGCAAAGGATAATAGATGCTAATTGTAATTTTTTTATCTTTAATATCTTCTTTCGGAGGATCCGTTTCCTTCGAACCCGCGTTGTTCGTTGCGGCATTTGTCGGTTTATCGGTTTCCTTCGCATTGCCGCCGCTGTTGCCTCCACTGCAAGCAGCCAAGATGGAGCATAGCATAACCATACAAATCATGACCGCTACATTTTTCTTTAGCATTGATATTCCCCTTCTCATTTCGTATTTTCGCTACATCCTCATCATAAAGGAGGCGTTTTCATACCACGAGGTGTATTCTTATTCCGATCATGTGTATGTCTACGAACTGCTTATCCCTTCACTCCACCGAGCTGTAATCCGCGCATGATGAATTTTTGGAACGTTAGAAACACAACGATTGGCGGCAGCATGACCATCGTCAGAATCGCAAAGCGAATGTTAAGATTCAGCCTTTGCGCGCTGATGACGTATTTGTATACCGCTGTCGCCAGCGGATATTTACTATCGCTGTGCATGACCAGGGATGGCCAGAACCAATCATTCCAAGCCGTCGAGAACACGAATATTGCGAGGGTAGAAAAAATCGGAATCGACAGCGGCAGCACGATGAGGCTGAAGCTTTTCCAATCGGACGCTCCGTCGATGCGCGCCGCCTCGATCATTTCGTGATGGATTCCATCAAAGAAGTTTTTAAGAAGCAGCAAGTAAAATGCGCTCGCACCTGCCGGCAGCCAGAACGCGGCATACGTATTGAGCAAGCCTAAATCCTTCAGATTTAGGAAATTAGGGATGATGTACGTGCTTGGCGGGATGAACAGCGTAATCATAAAGAAAAAATAAATGCCGCGCTGGTAAGGCACATTCAGCTTTGATAGGCTGAAAGCCGCTAATCCGAGGACGACCACGGTCATCACCATGTTGCCGCCAAAGATCATCAGCGTGTTTTTCAAAAACAGCGGCAGGTTCATAAACTCCCAGCCCTTGCTGTAATTGTCAAAATGCCATTCGGTAGGGAGCAAGCGCGGCGGAAACGAATTCGCTTCCACATTCGTCTTCAAGCCATTGAACAAAGCGGTCAATACCGGGTAAATCATGCTCGCGACCATACCAATAATGACGACGATTGCAATTAAAAAGCCGATTTTATTCGTTTTTTTGCGATAATCGTAGCTGGATAATATACCTCTCTCCAAGCTTTTCATGATTTGCCAGCCTCCTTGTTGTTCAGCTTGAATTGCAAGAGCGCCAATCCGCCCAGAACAAGGAACATTAGCACGCCTAATGCAGACGCAACGCCATAATCCAGCCGCGTGAAGGCGTACTTAACAATAAGCAGCGAGTACGTAAGCGTCGCCTTGTTCGGTCCGCCATCCAGCAAAGCAAGCTGGGACTGAAAGCCTTGGGTCGTAGCGATCAGCTGCAGCAGGAACAACAGCAGCACTAGGCCGCGAATCGAAGGAAGCGTAATATGCCATATCCGGCGGAAGATGCCCGCGCCGTCAATTTCTGCCGCTTCATACCAATCCCTAGGAATACTCAGGACGGCGGCCAAATAAATCAGCATGCCCGACCCGAACTGCTGCCAGGTTTCCATGATGACAAGCGAGATCATCGACCAGCTCCGGTTGGTCAGGAACGCGATTTGGTCGGAGCCTGTCTGCGTCAGCAAGCCGTTAATCGGGCCGACCGGGTCATAGAACCATCTCCATAGCCCATACAGCACAACGGCTGGTATGACATTGGGCAAATACGCCGCTACGCGAACAAAACCTTGAAAACGGCGCAGCTCCGAGATCGCAATGGCGAACAGGATCGGTACCCAAAAGCCAATAACAAGACATAAAAACATGTAATAAAGCGTATTTTTCACGCCGATCCATACATCGGGGTCATTAAATATCGTCTTGTAATTTTCTAACCCGACAAACTCGTTTCCTTTGACAAAATCAATTGAGTAAAAGCTGTAAATAATCCCCTTCGTAATCGGCACCCACAAAAACAAAATAAAAATGATGGCTGCCGGCAGCAGAAATAAATAACCTGAGATATGCTTTTTCCACCTGCCAGCCTTCCTCTGTACCTGGGTATCGAGCGGCTCGCCTACTGCAACTGGTTGGTTCATTCGGTTTCCCTCTTTTCTTTTCTATCGCTCTATACCATTTTAGAAGCAAGGGGGCCAGCTGGTAATGTGCATATCTAAGGCAATGATAGCTATTTTTACTTCATCTTATTTCTTGTCATCCTTCTTCAGCTCACTGGGGCTCATGCCGTAATATTTCTTGAAAATTTTGCTAAAATGCTCCGGCGATTCATAACCGACCCGCTCCGATATTTCGTATCTCCGCAAATCCGTATGAAGAATAAGCTTCCGGCTCTCCTCCATCCGAAGCTTGATGACGTATTCCCACAGGTTATAGCCCGTATCCTTCTTAAACAGATAGCTTAAGTAATTGGGACTGACATGGTTTTTCTGGGCAACCTCATGCAGTGTCAGCCCCTTCTGGGCAAAATTACGGTCAATATAGGCTTTGGATTTCTCGACGATCAGGCTGTTTTGCTCGCTGAGTTCCTCCGCCGTCGGGTCCTGCGTGTAGGTGCTCCAATTAAAGTCGCCGTAATAAAACACATAATGGTCGCGATGCTCCTTATTCCATAAAATCGCTTTGCGCGCCTGCTCGCCCAGCATTTCCATAAATGTGATGCCGCGCACGATCTGGCTAATGCCGATGACGCAGTGCAGCCCTAAATATTTGTGAATATTGTAGTAAAGGCTGCGCCCGATCATATCCAGCTGATTAATTTTGTTGACGCTCGACTCTCCGAATTCACTCTCATCCCATTGTAGGATTACGCTGATTTCCTGGTTAGGGGAATAGAAGGCTGAATGGTTCCACTCTTTGTCTAGAAGCTCGTTGGCAATGTTCAGAGCGGCATATTGCAGCAGCAGCGCATCCCTCGCCGGAATTTGGCGGTCCTTGACCGCTAGATTCAGCCGCAGCTTAATAACGGCAAAGTAAGGACCTGCCAAATTCACCGCATAGCGTTCATAGAGCAGCTTCGAAAGCTCAGCCGGTGTCTCCTCCTTGCCGGAGAGCAGCTGGTTAAACAGCTCCGTACGCCTTGGAAGAGGCTCCTCCATATGAAAATGCTCCTGCAGCTTCGACAGAAACTGATCCTCCGCTGCGGCAGGCTTATCCATTTTGAGCAGCACATTTCTCACCGAGTCGAGAAACTGGTCATTGTTCAGCGGCTTGATCATATAATCCTTCGCGCCAAGTCGGATCGCCATTTGGGCATATTGAAACGTCTCGTATGCGGAAATGATAATCGTCTGGACCCATGGCTTCAGCAGCTTTGCCTGGTGCATGAGCTCAATGCCGTTCATGGAACCCATCTGGATGTCCGTTATAAGCAAATCAATTTCTTCGATTCTTAAATAATCTAGTGCTTCATACCCGCTATGGGCAGTATATACATTAGCCAAGCTGATTCCCGATGCGGACAGCAGGCTGCTTAAGCCTTCACAAATCAATGGCTCGTCATCCACGATCAATATATTGTACATATCGATTCCTCCCGTTTCTCTCTCTTTCCGTTTACACCTGCTCATCATGGGTCGTTGGCAAAATAATCGTTACTACTGTACCGCCAGCTTCCCCGCGCTTATAGGACATCCCATACATATTGCCAAAATGAAGCTGGATCCTCTGTTGGATGTTGCGAATGCCATACCCCATCGCATGGTCTGGCTTGTCGCCGTTCAGCAGCCTCTCAAGCGTGCCATAATCAACTTCCTTATGCCCGTTATCCTCCACTTTAATGGTGACCCTCTCGCCTTCTACGATGGCGGAAATATGAATTTCGCCATCCTCTCCCATAAACTTGACCCCATGGATAATGGCATTTTCAATGAGCGGCTGAAGCGATATTTTCGGAATCAAAATCAAGCGTGCCGCATCCGAAATGCTCCAGGACACCTGAAACTCGTATTTGTAGCGCTTCTGCTGCAGGCTGACATAGGCAGATGCGTGCTCAAGCTCCTCTTCAAGAGGAATAAGCTCTCTTCCTCTGCTTAAGCCAATCTTCATTAGCTTCGATAAGTCCTTGATCATTTCCGCCGATTCCGTATTGCCCTCAAGCGAGCTCTTCCAATAAATGCTCTCCAGCGTATTGTAAAGCAGATGCGGATTAATCTGCTGGTAGAGCAGCTGCAGCTGCGATTCCTTCTGCTTGATGTCCATATGGTACTTGTAATGAATAAGCGCATTCAGCCTGCGGGCCATATCATACAGAGCCGATATAAGCACGCCTACCTCGTCATTTCTGCCTTTCCCAGGCGTCTCCGGCACCAGCTTCCCCGGCTCATAGGATCGGACAAACTGCGCCAGCCTTTGCAGCGGTGTCATCAGCGAGCGCCAGAAATAAACCATCACGACGCAGCCAAACAAAATATACGCCACGGAAATAAGCTGAATGACGTTTTTGAGCTCGCTCTGCTGCTTCAGCAGCGAGCTGACGGGAATTTGATAGATCAGCTTGTGGTCCAGAAGCCGGTTGTAATTGACCACATAAATATAATCCGACGTCATGATGTCAAAGCTGCCCTCGGCCTCCATCTCCTCGGCAATCTCCATTTCGGGCGGAAGCTCCAGTACCGAACCCATCAACTTGGAGTCCGTTGCGGCCAAGACGCGGTTCGACCAATCCGTGAACATAATTCTCCCGTCAGGCAGAGAGACGGAGCGGAGCGACTCCGCAATTTTCACATCCATTTTGGTTGCAACCAGCACACCAATGATACCGTTTCCATAAGTAACGTTGTTGACGGCGCGTATATAAGCTAGCGTGCTGGTTCTCGAGAGGCCAACATTGGAATCAATAATTTCCATATACCCCTTGCTCTTTAATTTTACAGCGTTATCGAACCATTCCGGCTTCTCCGAATCCGAGAAGAAGTAAACGCCGGTCTGTGTGAGCTGACGCTTGGGAGCGAAAAAATAATAATCATTCGGATCATAGATGTACAGCGAATAATAAACCGCTTCTCCTCCGTTGAGGGGGATTGAATTGCCTGCCAGCAGCTTGTCGACCTTATCGTACTTGCGCACCCGCTCGATGACGGAATCGCTCTCATCCGGGATGAGCTGCTGCGTAATCGGATTTTGAATAATCGTTGTCGTGATTTTGCTAATCGTGTCCATATCGCGTTTGATGACGGTGTAGTTTTGCTTGCTCAGCTCGACATAGGCGTTAGTGACATGGTTTTTAAGCAGATGCTCCGCTTTCATGTTGCCATAGGAATGCAACAAAAAAATCGGGCTTACCATAACGAGAAACAATAAAATTAATTGCTGCTTTACGTTCATTTTTGTCATCGGATTGCTGAGACCCGTTCGCATGCTTGCACCTCCGGCTAATATCTGTACTATAGCAAAAAAAAGAGCCATTCTGTGTGCTTATTTCTACCCTTTTCAAGTGGCATCGAAAGGGTAATCGTAGAAATGCACATACTTTATAGAAAGCAGTGCTTCAAGGACAAGCACGTCCCTGAAAGGCTAAACTTTCCTCTTCAAAGCAATCGAATACCGTCAACCGATGCACAAAAAATGCCGCTAATCAACATAATGTTGGTCAGCGGCACTTTGTAGCATTTATGTTAAGCAATGATGGATTTGATGTGAATATCCCGCTCCAAGCTTAAATCGAGGAAATAGTCGGCCAGCTTAATGAGAGGCGTCTCGATATTATGCGGATTGATATAAACAACCTCGCCTTCCCGCCCATCCGTAAGCAGCACTTGCTTGCCTACTAGCCGCTTCATCATATTTTCGATAAATAAAGAGATGATATGCGGGTCCAGCGCCCCGAACCGTCCTTGACTCATTTGGCTAACAATTTCATGGAAGGATAGAGGCTCATGATAAGGGCGTCTCGACGACATCGCATGAAAAATATCGGCTACCGCTACAATCGAGCTGAAGACGTCTATATTTTCTTTTTTCAAGCCAAGCGGATAGCCCTTGCCATCGACACGTTCGTGATGCTGAAGCGCCACCCGGGCAATTCGCATGCTCAGCCCGGTCGTTCCTTTAAGCAGCTCGTAGCCCAAAATCGTATGTTTCTTGATTAATTGGAACTCCACCTCGCTAAGCTTGCCCGGTTTGTTGAGAACCTCAAGCGGAAGCTTGATTTTGCCCACATCGTGCAGCGTTGCTGCCAAGGACAAGATCGACAGCTCAGAGTCGTCGAGGTTCATCCATCTTCCGATGAGCGTGGAAATGACGCCAACGCCAACGTTGTGCTGGTACACGTAATCGTCCTTCGCCTTCACCGCCTCAAACAACTCGAAGATATCGGGATTTTTGGAGAGCTGCAATATGGCAGGCAGCACTTCGTTACGAATCTCCATCAACGGAACCTTTCTGGATACCAAGATCGATTCGAACAGTTCCTTTGATATCGTAACCGTCTGCTGCACCAGTTCGCCCAGTTGAATGCTATTTTCCGCGACAGGCTTCTGATCCTCCGCAAGAGAGAGAGAATACAAATCTATCCGATGGTTAATTAGTATGTTTACGGACTCACGGGTGAGGACAGAGTCAGCCGGAACAATGGTAACGCCATATGCGTTCAAAATATCATGCTTCATCCTTTTGCCAATCAACTGCTCCATCGTTCCACTCCCTCGCACTAAATGTTTCCAACATTTAGTTTACCATAACTTAATCAGGAAGTAAGCGATTATATAAGAAATTACTATATTTAATAGAGAAACCCACTATTAACTTTCAGATAATTCAAGCCATAGCTCGAGCACCCCATTGAGCTGCTGCTGCAGCTGCTCGTTCGCGCTCCATAGCTCTGTTAGCCATTCATTATCCCCCTCTGCCGCCGCCTGCTCGATCTGCTTGCCCGAAACCGCTAACTCTGCCTCCAGCAAAGCGATTTCGCTTTCTAGTTGAGCCGGTGTACGGGACTTTTCCGGTTCCCTGATCGTCGGTCCCTTCGACTTGGCATATGGCTTGGGCTTCTGCTCCCGAAGCTCGCGCGGACTGGCAATCGGCGAAGCGCTCGGCAACGTAATTTGCGCATTTATCGCTTTCGCTTTGTAATCATCGTAATTGCCTAAATAGGTATAAAGCGTTCCGTTCCTTAGCTCCCACACCCGCGCTGCAAGCCGATTAATAAAATAACGGTCATGCGAAATAGCCAGTACCGTGCCTTCGAACTGCTCCAGCGCCTCCTCCAGCGCTTCGCGCGAGCTAACATCCAGGTGGTTTGTCGGTTCATCCAGCAGCAGCAAATTCGGTTTCCTTCGAATGAGCAGCGCTAGGCGCAAACGCGACCATTCCCCTCCCGAGAGGGATTGCAGCGGCTTGAATACCGCAGCGCCATAAAACAAATAAACCGCCAAGGCCTTCCTCGCCTCGCCTTCCTCAAGAGCTCCCTCCGTTCGGAAGAAATCGAGTACCGACTGCTGCGGATCCGGTATTTGCTCCTCCTGGGCCAAATATCCGATGCTCAGGCGCGCGCCATGAACCAGTTCTCCCCCATCCGGCTGCAGCTGTCCGAGCAGCAGCTTGAACAGGGTTGTTTTCCCTGATCCATTGTCACCCAGCAGCGCGACCTTCTCTCCATAAAACACGGTGCCTTCGGCATCCTTCAAAATATCCCGGCCGCCGAAGCGCTTATTAACGCCTTGAAAGGTGATCGCAATTCGGCCTGAACGCTCCTCCTGGCTCAGCTCGAATCCGGCAGTCCTTCGGTCAAGAATGGGACGCTTTAACAGCTCCAGCTTCTCCATCGCCCTGCGGATGGAAGCGGCCCGCTTGAAAAACTTCTCGTTTCCGCCAATCCGCCCCCACTCTTCCAACTGCTTGATTGTTTCTCTCATCTTCTTGAGCTGCTTCTGCTGCTCTTGAAACTGGGCGAATTGCTGAAGAAGAAGCTCCTCCTTCTCCTTCACATATCCGCTGTAATTCGTATGGAACGTATATGCGGCTCCATCCTCTAGCTCAATGGTCTTCGAGCTGACGCGATCAAGAAAATAACGGTCATGCGATACGATGACGCAGGTGCCTTCGTATTGGAGGAGAAACTTCTCCAGCCAGTCAAGGCCCTTTAAATCCAAATGGTTAGTCGGCTCGTCAAGCAGCAGCAAGGCGGGTCGCCCGATGAGCTGCGATGCCAGCGCAATCCTTGTTTTCTCTCCGCCAGAGAGGCTGCTGAAGCTGCGCGCATAATAGGAACGATTGATTTGCAGGCCTGTTGCTACCTGATCGATCGCGGCATCCATTTCGTAGCCGCCGCTTTGCTCGAATTTATTTTGTAAAAGGGAGTAGGCGCCCAGCAAGCGCTCCAAAGCGATAGAATCGGCTGACATGTCCGGACTCGACATCCGCTGCTCCATCACTTCCATTTGCTGCTTGCAGGCCATTAGCTCCTGAAAGCCATAAGCCAGAACACTATAAACCGTCAGCTCATCGAAGGCGGCCGGAATTTGCGGAAGGTAGCCGATCTCCAGATCCTTCTGAACGGTCAGCAACCCTTCGTCTACTTTCTCTTCGCCGGCGATAAGGCGAAGCAAGCTTGATTTGCCGCTCCCGTTGCGGCCGATCAGACCGATCCTCTCCCCTGTGTGGATTTGCATGGTAAGACCGTCAAACAAGAGATGGGCTGCGTGGTATTTCTTAATATCCTGTATATTAACAATAATCATAAGAGGAGCCTCCTGATGGATGAAGACCCTAACTTTGATACGCGTACGCATACGAGCGTTGCCGCGTACAGCGGCATATCATTCGTGTGGCTTGATGATAGAAAAACAGGCGCAATCGACTCATGGCCCGTGTTTTTCTATGCAAAAAAAGAGCCGCAGCAATAAAGCCTGCGGCCCTTCGGATGATCCAGCAATCCGTAGCGGTTAAAGTAGGCGTCTTCTCGCGAATGGTTTAATCGTATGAGCTTCATTGGACAGACTGATCCCGTTCGCGGAAAATGCATGAACAATGCCAGCCATAGCAATCGGCAGCCGGCTAATACGGTTATTGACCATTTCGTGATTCACCTACTTCACCTCCCTTTACATTCATTCCTATAAAAATAACATAAAAGTGCTTGTTGCTGCAATACCTTTTGCGGAGCCAGCTTGAGGTTCGCCCATTCTCATCACCGAATAAAGCTATGCCATCTTTCGTTTTCTTCATCTGTCATATGGCCGATCATGCTTGAGAAATCGACCTGTTGCTTAAAGCGTTCCTTGAGCAAATCAAACTGTGCGAAGGAGCCCGTGAATTTCTTCAACGAAGCAGAATTAGCTACGATCGCTAAATTTCCGATATCGTCACTGCCGTTAAGCTCCAATGATTTCAATTCGGGAAGCTCCGCTAGGGCAGAGATATCCTTTGCCGCCACCTGCTCCAGCTTCAGCTTTTCCAGCTTCCGATAGCCTGACAGAAAACGCAGGTCGGCCAAAGCCATATTTTTCAGATGCAAGGACTTCAAGCCGCTAAGCTCTCCCAAAGCCGAGATGCCGGCAAGGGCTTCCTCGTCTGCGCCATCCAGCTCCAGCTCGCGCAATTGTTTTAATTGCGACAAGGAGCGAAGCTGCTCCGCATTTAGGTCGGACAGTGACAAGGAACGAAGGCTCTTCACCTGCACCAGCGGAGCGTAATCGATCACCCGCGTATTCTCCAGGCCCAGCTCCTTTAAGCTCGGCAGATCCAAGAGAGGCGAAAGCTCTGTGACGTTGGTTTTAGCCAAGAAGAGCTGCTGCAAATGCGCCAAACCGGCAAGCGGTTTAATATCCGCAACAGGGTTGCCGTTCAAATATAGTTTTTTTAGCTGCACGCAGCCGCTTAAAGGGGAAATATCCACCAATTCGTTACCGCTCAATACCAGCTCTCGCAGCTCCTTGCACTGCCCAAGCGGAGCTGCATCCGATAGGCCTTCCCTAATCAAATACAGCTGCTTCGCCTTTAAGAATGCATCCAAGGACGCGGCTTTTTGGGCAATGAGAGCTCTCCAGCCATCATCCAGCGCTTGCTCCCACTGCTCCATCTGGCCCGCTTCGGGTATTTCCCGCAGATGGGCATGATACAGCGGCAAGGCTAGGGAGCGGACCGCGTCCAGAAAGTGTCCCGCTCCCTCTTCGCCGTACATCCAATACACCCATTCCTCCTCATCGTTAACTTTGAACCCGCCTTCTTTTACCGTATCCCGAATGAAACGCAGCATGTCCGAAAGCTGATGTGCAATGACGTATTTGGTTTCTTCGTCGCGGCCAAAGTTAATGACCTGACCCGCGATCCCCTGTTCGGCTGGTGCCATATCGATTCCAAGGTGGTTACCCCCGCCATCCTCGCTAATGGGCAGCCAGCCGCGGTTGATATATCTTTCCTTGATCCAGCCAAGCGGAACGGAATAATGGTTATCTTCCTCCCCATACTCCTCCTCCAAATCCGCCCATACCTGCCACTCGGCCGCTAATTCCTCCAAGCTCAGAAAGCGCAAGCCAAAAAACAGTCCCGGGCCCATTCGATCCTCGCCGTTATGAAGCAAATATAGCTCACGCAGCTCCTGCGGAAGCTGGATGCCAAGCATAGACTCTACACGAGCAATATCCGCTTCACTGGCAGGTCCCTGTAAGGATGCCTCCAATTGCGGAAGCTTATCTTTCAGCAGAGTCAGAATCTCGTTCAAATAGATAGAAATCGTCATCGTAGACACCTTTCCTTTCTTTGGACAAATCCTTAATTACACTGAATGTACCTAAAAAAGGTGACGGAAGCAAGCTCCCAAACAACCAAAAAAAGGCGTGTAAGACATAAGTCCTACCGCCTTCTTTTATAAGTTTTTTGATACGATAGGATGTGCGGTCCTTAGCGTCCTCTTTTTCGAAACAGCGATATAGGACTTGATTCTTATTCCATTTACAGGCCTTCGCTGCTCGCTATTTTAATTTTCGGTATCAAAAACAATCGCGCTTACGGCCTCGGCTTCCGCAGCTTCCGCGATGCCAGGATGCTCGCCAAGCCACGCTCCCTGATCGATCAGCTTCCGCTGCAGCTCACGGATCGGGACCGCACGAAATCCGCTGCCTGCTAAGGAAGCTATGGCTGCTGCTACCCCCGCCGCTTGCCCCATGGCAAAGCAGTTCGGCATGACGCGAAGCGAGCCTTGAACCGCGCGATCAGACGATACCGACCGGCCCGCGACGATAAGGTTTGATTTTCCTTGCGGCAGCATGCACCGATACGGAACGCCATGCGATTTGCCGCGCGGCAAATGCTTTACCTGCATCGTCGTGCTGGCGTTGGCCAAATGAATGTCGATAAAATAGGCATTGCGCGCAATATCGTCCTCGAATGAACGCATGGTCATAAAATCATCGACAACCAGCCGATAGTCGCCTTGAATTCTTCTTGTTTCGCGAATGCCGATCTGATCGCCTGAGTGAACAAGATGAATATGCTCAAAGCCCGGTACATACTTGCGTAAAAATTGGATTTGCTCCTTAATCAATCTGCGCCCTTCCATCGCAGCGCGGGTTAAATCCTCTGCTTTCGTACCGTCTATCCCAAAGACATGGCCAAAATTGAAGCCAACCGTCGTTTCCGTAATCCAGGCGAGTCCGGAAATTTTTTTCCGTCCGTCAGGCAAATCGCCGTTTCGTTGCGCCTCCATAACGCTGTTCTCGAGTGAGGGAGCCTGACCCGAAACCTGCAAAAATTGGTGAAATCGCGCCTGATCCGCTCCCGTCACCACATAACACATCGTTCCGGGCTGGAGCTCGCCCTGCTCGCCTCCCGACTGAAAGGGAACGCCTGCCAGCGCAGCAAGATCCGCGTCTCCCGAAGCATCAATGTACAGCTTGGCTTGCACAACCGATCGACCCGATTTATTGCTAATGACAAGGCCGCTTATGCGGTCCCCATCCAGCAGCACTTGATCGGCCACCGTATGGAACAACAGCTTCGCTCCGCTAGCTTGCACTTCCTCGTCGTAGACCAGCTTCAGCGTTTCCACATCGATTGGCACCCAATCCAGCTGATCCTTATAGCGAGCCAGGAAGCCCTCACCTGCTGCCTGCTTCATTTTCTCAAGCAGCTCAAGCCCAATGCCCCGTATAACTGGCTTCTCCCCATCGGTATAGGGGCAAAAAGCAGGCACCAGCGCCGCCGTCCCCATTCCGCCCAAATAGCCCCTTTGCTCGATAAGCAGCGTATCTGCTCCGTTTCGGGCTGCCGCGATGGCGGCGGCAATCCCGGATGCTCCTCCTCCCACAACGACGACATCTGGCGTATAACTGACAAAGAGCTGCTGCGGTGGCAATGTCACGACATGTTGTTGGTTATTCGTCATTGCTATCCCCTCCTTCTTGATGGGCATGATTCAACTCCGAGAGCATCATGAGGAGCAAGCCCTGGCCGTAACCTTCCATCCTGTCTTGGGCAATGACATGGTATTCACCCGGATGCTTCTGTACGGCAGTGCCTGCGGATACGCCTTTTAACGCACCGTTCCAATCGACAAATGCCAAGACGCTGCGCATCGCAGCATTCCCCATCTCCGAGAACTCGGCTGGGATAAGCCCTAGCCGGATGCCTTTGGCCGTGGCAAAGCCGATGCCGGCAGCCGCGGACGTCTCCAAGTAAGTCGCTGGCTCTGTCATCACCGTCGTCCATAAGCCAGACATATCCTGCGTTTGCTTTAATCCGATTAATTGCTTGTGCAGCGCTTTAGAAATAGGATCGCGCGCTTCATGCTGCACCGGGAGCATCTCCAGCAATTCAACGGCCACAATTGCGGCCCATGCGTTACCGCGCGCCCACTGGCAGCCAATCGTCCTCTTCAAGCCCTCATCCCAGCCGTGAAAATAAAGCCCGTTCTCCTGCTGCAAATGCTCAGCGTGAATCCTAAACTGCCGGATTCCCTCTTCGACCGCTTCCGGTCTGCCCAGCGCAAGACCGGCCTTCGCCAGAAACAAACCGGCCATAAACAACGTGTCGATCCACATTTGCCCTCCAAACGTTGTTTCGATTAAGGTATGCTCGTATGCTCCGTTCCTCAGCCGGATCGCTCTATTCAATAAAAAATCAATCCGAGCTTCAATCATTTGCTTGTATTCCGGTTTGCTTCTGCCCTCGTTTAGCTCCAGCAGGGCAAAACATGGGGCCGTAGCATTAATCGTGTCAAAGACGTTTCCCTTCGCGAGCTGCTGATCCATCCATTTTTCAATCCACTGTATGAGCCTCTCATCCTGTTTATTCCGCTTCCAGATCCCCGTCAATCCATACAGCGCCACGCCCTCGCTCCAATTCCATTCCAGCAGCGGCATGCCAAGCGTCGCGTCTATTACGCGATTCGTTATCCATTCCCGGCTTCTCGACACAGCTTTGTCTCCTTTCCTATTCCTCTTTTATAGCTGACGCGGCTCTAAAAATTGCTTAGATGTTAAAAAATCATCCATGATGGCAAGCGCCGTCTTCACTTGCTCGTCGGTAGCCGAATACCCATAAATAATGAACGCATGGCGAAGCTTCGGAAGCAGGACAAGCTCCGCCTCATTCCCGGCTTTAGCATAAGCATCATAAAAATGTGCAGCTTCCACTGGTTCCACCGTTGTGTCCTCAAGCCCATGCATAACAAGCATCGGAGGCTGGCCGACTGCTGCTTGGTATAACGGTGACAGCCGCTTCGCATACTCGTGCCGCTTGTTCCAATCATGAATCGTATGCTCTGCCTGTTCTTGTTCCTCTACAGCATCACCAGCAGCACCATTAAAAGGTACATAGCTTTTCCATTTACGCGTCAAGTCAACGATTCCGCTGCACATAACGATCAAGTCAGCCTTTGAAGAAATGCTCGTATCCTCATCCTCGCGGTCAAATTCATCCAGCATGCCAAGACCTGCCGCAAGATACCCGCCCGCCGAGTCGCCTGCCACAGCAATTCTGGCGGTATGAATGCCAAATGCCTTCGCATGGCTGCGAATATACCGCAGGGCTGTTTTACAATCTGTCAGGCAATCCACTATCGTTCGATTCGGTATCTCCGAATCATCTGAAGCCTCTGCTTTGGGCAAAGCTGTCAAAAGCCTATATTGTACACTAAAGGAAACGGCTCCCCGCTTGGCAAAATAACGGCACTGCGGAAGAAGCATCGCCGGCTCCCCGCGTTCCCAGCCCCCGCCATGTATCCACACCACAGCCGAGCGCAGGTCGGTGCTTTGCCAGCCTACAGGCTTAACCACAAGCAGTTCAAGCGAAACGCAATCATCCTGAAAGTAGCTGACCGTTTCCAGCGTATTTTCTTCATAACTGGTGCTCACCTCTATCCCTCCTTGCGTTCCGATTCATATGGCGGCAGCACGGCAAGCGTATCCTGTTCGAGCGGGTTATAACCCGAGAAGCCATACTCATGGTTACGAGGGTCACGGCGGAACCCTTCCTCCGGTCGCGGATCCCAATCCGTCAGCCCGCCCCATTCCGTACTGCGAGCAGGCGATGCCTTGCTCTCGCCGTTGCCGTTAATTGCTGCCACGCTGTATTCATAGATCGCCCCTTGTGTGACCTCGTAATCGGTATACGAGTCTAATTGGCCTTCGTAAACGAGACGCTGCCCCTCGTCTCCTTGCTCCTTCCGGTAGAGCCTGTAAGCAGAAGCACCCCCTACTTGCCCCCATTGCAGCAAAATGCCCTGATCCATACGGCGGATCCGCAGGCCATCCGGAATATCCGGCGGCCCATCGCTGCCATAGAGCGGATACTCCTCGCTCCAGCTCCCCGCATGATCGCTATTGCAGGCACGTACCTTAACGATATATTTACATCCGGCTTTCAAGCCGTTTACCTTGAGATGACTATCTGTGGTAGCTAGATGCTGCCCGCTAGCTTCATCCTCGGATGTGACGCATACTTCGTAGCCTTCAGCCGAAGGAACCGGCTGCCATTGCAAATATGCGCCCCCGCTGACAGCCGAAGCATTCAACTGCTTGACCTGTTCAGGTTCAGGCAAGAATGACGTCCATTCCCAGCGATGGCGGCCAGGGCTTAACTGAAAAGTGACGGTACCCTTCGATGCCGTATAGGAGTCTGTTCGAACTCCGTCTATATAAAGAGCATAATCCGCCAGCCTCGCAAGCGGCTCTCCCGAGCTCAGTTCAGCCTCTGCCATTTCGAATGCCTGCCATTCGCCAACGATTCGCTTCCCATCGATGATGGTCATCGCAAACCCTGTTAAAGGCCAGCCTGGCTGGTCCAAATCCCGCTTCAATACGATGGAATAGTCCCCGTAGCGAATCGATTGGCCGGCGAAGATTGCAAGCTCCGTCCTTCCCGTTTCTCCACAGCTGCGAATCAGGCCTGATTTTCCCTCAAAAGCAAGAGAGTCGGACTGAAATCGGATCGCTGCAGCTTGGCGAAATACATAATCCTTGCGGTTACCCCTATCAATTGCTGCACCGTAACAGGTTCGCTTTGCTTGCAGAGCTCCTTCTGCGAGGTGACTTACAACCGTTAGAAAATCCCCGCAGCCATCGTAATAACGGCCCTTCACTTTTGCTGCGGGATGGCTGTAATTAGGAGAGCTATCTGTTGGGGCCCTAAGCGCCACTTCCCTGCCAGCCGCACCCGGCAAGAGCTGAAGGATCTGAGGAAAGGCATCCTGCTCCTGCACGAACCATGAGAACCTGCCCTTCGTCTGCTGGTCCGCCACCTCGTCGTAAAGGACGATATAATCGCTGCCTGACACCGTCACGCTGCGCGACAGGTAATTCGGCCTCGCCTTGGTATCAGAGACAATTCTGGAATACTGCCCGAACGCAAAATCATAAACAGGCTCTGTCAGCTCATGGAGGCCTATGCCGCGAAAATCACGATGTTCGATTACGGCAAAGCTTGTGCATGCCTCTCCGTCACCGCGATTCAAATCGCCAACATCCTCCGGCCCATTGCTGCTATACCGCTTTCCGCCCGCATAATAATAGAGTACGCCGTTGCCTCCGTCGGAAGCTCTGCCCCAGCGATAATTCGGGCCAGCGTCCAATTGCTGCAGATGAACCGACATTTCGTCTGGAGTGCCCACAAAAGCGCGATGGACGATGCCATACCCCGTATAACTAGCCGTAGCAAGCGCAGGCTTAATGCCGTGATTTCCGCTCCAGCGCCCCTGAAGCATTTGCCGCCATGCCGCATCCTCCGGCTTCGCCTCAAATGCGGCGGCTTCGTCCTGCGTTATATGCAGCAGCTGTTCTCCAAGCAGCGGGTCATACCTCATAAGCATTTGTGCGAGGAACCTCAGCAAATAAGGAATGCCCTCCAGCCTTGAATGCGCCCCTTGCGGCGGGTAGGTCCGCTTCCCTTCTACTGGCGCGCTAACGGCATGCAGCATCCACTGCGCCAGCTCCTTAATGCGTGGATACAAAATCGGATTATCGCCACTATCGCCCAGCAAAATGGCCGTTTGCAGCATCGGCTTAAGCGCTGCCCACGTATAACAGCCTAAGTTTTCGGTCCAGCGCCCGCCCTGTGTCTGAAGGCGATCGACAGCCGGTCGAACATGGTATTTCAACTGGAGGGCCATAGCCTGCTCAAAGCGATTCCTCCACCTCTTCGCGTGGGGGTGCCGAGGATAAAGCGCAGCCATCATGCCGTGAACGGCCGCAACGTCAGCGAGAAAATTAGGGTGGCCGGCGAGCATATGACGGATCGGCATTACATTCTCGTCCTCATGTACATAAGCCATAAAGGCACTGGCTGCTTTGATCCGCTTGAACTGCTCCGCGGTCATCCCGCTTGCGGACAAATCGCATAACGGAACCCAGCGAAAAAAAGCTCTGGCGCTAACTGGATTCACATTTTCAATATCAACCATATTAGGGCATTCCTCATACGCGAGCCGCTCCATCCGCTCTACGGATGCCGGAAATGAAGGGGTCTGGGTAAAAAAGCGCGGATACTCGTTCTGCTGCTCCTCCCAGTTTAAAACCCAGTCCTTCACTTTATTTAAGTGCAGCAAGGAATACCATATGCGTCTGCGTTCGAAGTCCTTCATTCCGTAATTACGGCTTCCGTCACCTGCCACAAGCATAATCGCAGTTTGGCGCCGCCTGCCCGCAATCGGATAAGTGCATAGGCACTCTTCGCTGCCATCGATCTCTTCCGTATGGAAACGAACGGCCTGTTTCGTTGCTGCTCCCCAAAGCGCATATTGCCCATCGTCCCACCCTCCTGCGTCCAGCACGAACAGCCCGACCCTTGATGATGCCGAGCCAAAAGCAACCGTTTTCTCATGCCACCAGGAATTCCAATTGCGGTAAGGCAGCAGCACGGCCGGCCAGCTCCCGTCCGGTTTGAGATAGGCATCCGCCGCCTCTTCTCCCCGATTAGGCGAATAACGGCGTTCAAGCTCCCCAATGGACCAGCTCAGCTGAAGCTGAGGATTTCCAGCTACGTTATCATCGAACCCGGTCATTTCCTCATGCAGCTCCGCCATCGGGAGCTGTCCGTGCAAGAGCAGCCGCAGCAGGTAGGTGCGGCCATCCTGCCAGCTGCACGCGATTTCGAACTCAACAAACACCGGGCCTTCGGACAGGCAGCGCATCTGTACGTCTACCGAATCGCTGCTAGAGAAAAGAAGCACGCCTTCGCAGCGTGCCTCAGCCGCTCCCCCCTCATCTGCTTCAGCTATTACTGAGGCACTTTTTTGCAGCTCAAACAATCGGATTCTACATTCCGATCCTCCTCCGCCATCGCGAAAGGATGTAACTGGCTGATCATGCGAATTAATAAAAACAGCATTCCACTGAGCATTTGCAATCTCAAAGCCTGTTTCTGTCCGAACGGCCGCTGGTTCAGCTGGCTGCCATCCTTGAAGCGGCTCGGCCGCATATTCGATTTCAAATTCGCGCTTGCTTCCGTAAGGCAAATCCGCATAAAAGCAAACGGTCGCCGACTCCACGAATCCGTCTTGAATAACCGCGTCTACGAGTTGAAAGGTCACTTGCTCGACGCCGTCGCCTCGTTTCTCCCTTAACCTCAAGCTTGAGCGATGCGCTTGCCCCCGGGGAAATTGCACGGCATACCGCAGCAGTGTCAGCGGCCAGCCGTACTTAGGATGATTTAACTGATCCTCTAGCGCAATCGTCATGCTTCCCATGCCCAGCCTCCTTTGCCCCTGTTCATCACAAGCAGACCCGATGGATGCGGCACCGGGTCTCTTGATTTTTTTCGCCTCAGCTACTTCTTAATTTGCGCATACAGCTCATTAGCTTCTTTCTCCAACTGCTCACCGCCCAAATCATTCCACTGCTTCACAAAGTCATCGAAATAAGACACCGGCTTGTTGCCAAAAATAATCGCGGTATACGCCTCTACCTTCAGCTTGCTAAGATCGCCCCAGTAGGTTCCTGAGGAAGGCAGTACGCCTGATTTACCGAAGAGATCGGTTTTCGGAATCGAATTCAGCTTCAATAGCTCGAGATCCTGTTTGCTGGCGAATTTCTCATACAAGGCCGGATTGCCCTGATTGGCAAAGGCCGTCGTCATCCCTGCATCGCGCAGCCCTTCTGCTTGAAGCTTAGCGCCATCATCGAAGGGAGACAGCCTCTTCAAGCCGCTTTCCAGACCAGCTGCCGCATCATTGTAGGACCAGTGTTTGCCTTCCTCGCCCCATGCGAGCGCCTTGAAGGTTTCTTCATCGTTTTGAATCGTATTCATGATTTCCAATATTTTCGCCATCTTCTCCGGCTGGCCTTGCAATTGCTTGCCAAACGCCCAAATGTGGCCGCCAGTTCCCCATGCCCAGCCGTATTGGCCGCCCGGGCCCTTCGGAAGTTCGCCAAACGCAACGCTGCCCTCAGGATTTAATTGTTTGATTTTGCTGATCATGCTGTTTGGATTGGTTTCATCGAGCGCATTGGTAGCCCCCGAATCAAAGAATGCCACTTTGCCGTTCGCAAATTTCACGTCCAGCTCCTTGCCTGTTACGAATTCAGGATCGATATAGCCTTTCTTAAACCAATCCGCGAGCAGCGCAAGAGCTTCCTTCGCCTCCGGCTGAACCGCGCCGTTCACAATGCGTCCGTCTTTCTCCATCCACTGGATCGGCATAATGCCAAAGGCGCCAAAAATGGAATGAAACTGGTTGTAATCGGAGTTTCCGTAAGACGTGATGCCATAGACGCCGATGGCCTTTAATTTTGCAAAAGCATTCTCGTACTCTTCCAACGTAACGGGAATAGATTCTACGCCGGCTTTCTTTAGCAGATCGTCGCGCCAGATTTGCTTCGAATTGTATTGGCCCGTATAGTAGACGGTCGGAAGGCCATAGTTCGAGCCGTTGTAATTAGAATAATACCAGGCCTGCGGCGCAAAATCGTTTAATACCTTAAAGGAATCGGCCGCATGCTGCTCGATTAGCTCCTTCGGTACCTCCGCAATAAGGCCTTGCGCTGCATAACGATTAATGTCCTGCGGGTCCGGTACGTAGAAGACATCCGGAATATCGCCCGAGCCGAGCAAAATCCGCTGTTTATCCATATAGCCGTCCTGAGGATTCAAATAGGGCTTGATTTTAATATTGAATTTCTTCTCTATATATTGCTGGGCATAGGAATTCTCGACGAGATTGCCCGGAAGCGGCATCCAGCTGATCTCCATCGTTTCCGCTGGCGGCGTCTTCTCCCCGTTATTCTGGCCCGGTTCTGCTGTCGCGCTTTCCTTCGGTGAGCTCTGCGGCTTATCGTTAGATCCCGAACAGGCGCTCAAAATCGCTATGAGCATCATCACTGTAATTCCAATCAACCCCAATTTCTTTGTAGACATCCCCTTATTCTTCATCCTGCAAACCCTCCTAGTTTTCATATCGCTATGGAATCGTAAAGCATCTCTATCCTTTAACCGAGCCAAGCATGATACCCTTCACAAAAAAGCGTTGAATGAAGGGGTAAACGAACAAAATAGGAAGCGAAACGATCATAATGGTTGCCGCCTTCAGCGTCTCCGGCGTGTAGTGCGACGGGTCAAGCAGCGTTTCGCCGGGCGTCAGGCTTGCGTTCTCCAGCACGGTTCTGCGCAAAAACAGCTGCAGCACCTGCTTGGCCGGATCGTTAATGTAAATTAATGCGTCAAACCATGCATTCCAATGGCCAACAGCCGTCCAAAGGGACAGGACTGCCAGCACAGGCACGGACAGAGGGAGCATGATCCGCATAAAGATCGTCAGCTCGCGGGCCCCATCCATCCGCGCCGACTCGATAATTTCCATCGGTATAGCTTCAAAGAAATTACGCAGGATAATGACATTGAAAGCGCTAACAGCACCGGGCAGTACAAGCGCCCATACGGTATCGATCAGGTAAAGCTGCTTGATGAGCAGGTAGCTTGGAATGAGCCCCCCGCTAAACAGCATGCTGAATACGAATAGAAACGTAATGAACTTGCGATGCGGAAAGGTCCGTCTGGATAACGGATAAGCGACCATCGATAGAACGATAATGACAAGGACAACTCCAAGCGCCGTACGAATGATGGTGTTGCCGTAAGCTTGCCACAGCATCGGGTGCTCAACTATTTTGGCATAGGCTTCAAAGGTCGGGGCCCGCGGGAAAAAGTGCAGCGATACCCGGGCCGCTTCCGCTGGCGTGCTAAGCGAAATCGTCAGCACATACATAAACGGATACAACGTGCATAAACCGAGCAGCAGCAATACGATTATGTTTAAAAAATCAAAGGCCTTCTCGCCTTTTGTTGCCTTAATCACCTGTACTCCTCCTCACCATAACCCTTGGTCCTTGTCATACCATTTCACTAAAGCGTTTCCAATTAATACAAGAGCAAGCCCCACGAACGATTTGAAAATGCCTGCCGCCGTGCCAAGCGAATAATCGAGGCTAAGCAGCCGCCTGAGCACGTACGTGTCCAGAATTTCCGCGACATTCGACGTCGTTGGCGTCATTAAATTGTAGATTTGATCAAAGCCTACGGAAAGAAACCCGCCAATGCCAAGCAGGAACATAATGATGACCGTTGGCATGATCGAAGGCACCGTAATGTACCATATTCGCTGCCAGCGGCTTGCCCCATCCACGATGCCCGCATCGTAAAGCGTAGGGTCAATAGCCGACAACGCTGCAAAGTAAACGATCGATCCCCAGCCAATGCTCTGCCATACGTCGGAGACGACAACAATCCCGTAAAAATATTTCGGATACAGCAGCCAGCTGACCGGCGAGAATCCAAAATATTTTAATAGCTGGTTTAGGCCCCCGTCCATGCTTAGGAATGCAAACAAGATGCCGCTCAGAATCACCCATGAGAAGAAATGAGGCAAATAAGATACCGTTTGAATAAGCTTTCGGAAAAAAAGGACGCGCACTTCATTTAAGAGCAAAGCCAAAACAATTGGCGCGGGAAACACGATGACCAGCTTTAATAAAGAGATAATGACGGTGTTGCGCAGTGCATCCATGAAGCCTGGCCCCGTAAACAAGCGTTCAAAATGCTCCCAGCCCACCCAAGGGCTTGCCCATACGCCTTCCAGCAGCTGATAGTTTTTGAATGCAATCAGCAGCCCGTACAAGGGTACGTAATGAAACAGGACAAACAATAGGAAACCTGGCAAAAACATAAAGATTAAGCTTTTGTGCAGCTTATACGACCGCCATAATCGGCTTGCTGTGGAAGCTTCACGGTGGTCGTGCAAGGCGGCTGCCGGCTGCGGCATTTTACCACTCCTTCTTCTGTGCTCGGTTAGTTGCGATTCGGCAAGCCCGTTATTGTAATGGCTCGGCGTCGATTCGGTAAACCCATCGTAGAATGAAGCGGATTCCAGTTCAATAATCAGGTTTTGAATGTTGATTCGCGCCCATTATGGCGCGGCTGAGCGGTATTCGCCCGGCGTGCAGCTCTCCAGCTTCTTGAACACTCGGATCAAATGCTGGGCATTGGCGTATCCAACTTCTTTGGCGATTTGTGCAATCGTCAGCTCCGTCGTATTCAGCAGACCTTTCGCTTTGTCCACCCTGAACCTCGTGACATAATTAATAAAGGTGTCTCCGGTCTCTTCCTTAAAGATCAGGCTGACGTAAGAGGGGTTCATGTTCAATTCTTCCGCAAGCAGCTGCAGCGATAAATCCTGCGCGTATCGCTCCTCGACAAGCCTGAACGTTTTGCCAACGATTTCTTCCTTCCGCTGTCTTCGCGAAGAATGAATCAAACGGATGATCGGAGGCACGATCTTTTGCTCGAACCAAAATGCCATTCGGCTTTGTTCATCCAGCTTAAAGAAATCATCATAGGGATTCGTTCCCTGAAACACGAGGCTTAGATCCTCTTCATATTCTTGCGCCAAACGAATCATCGCAACAAGCAGCTGCAAATAATACGTCTTGGTCATGTGGAACGGTAGCGAGTGCCGCGTAATTTCGGACATAAACCGCTGCAAGGCGCTTGGTATGGCCGATGTATCCCCTCGGCGTATTTGGTCAAGCAGCTCTTCTTCAGCAAAAGAAGGATAGCTCACCAGCTTGTTCGTGAGCCCTTCGCTTGTGCCGCCAGCAAGCACCTTGTCGCCAAGCTTTAACCAGTTCAGGCGCAGCGCGCGAAGCGCTTCATGATAAGACACCGATAGCTCCCGGAACTCCGCAACGCAGCGGCCGGTTCCTATCGTGACCGTGTGGCGGGTAAACCGTTTGATCTCTTCCCTGATTTGCTCAGCCGCTTCCTCCACGAATGTTCCGCTCGCTCTTGCTGGCAAATTAAATATAACGATGACATGGTCATGGGTAATGACCGTTTCCACGCGGTATTTTTGCGCGAATAATTCATTAATAATATTGGACGCCGCAAATAGGAATAACGGAAGATCCTGCTCCGAGAACCGGGCATCGCTAACCCCCGTATCCATTTCCACAATATGCACCGCAAATAACGGGTCCTGAAACAGCTCAAACTCCTTGTTATACCGCTCTACGAGCTTGTCGAGCGAGCTCATGTTGCCAACGATTGCCGACAGCAAATAATGCGCTCTCAGCAGCGGCAGCTGCTCCTTCCAAGAAGCGCGCACCTCCACGACCTCGTTCATTAAATGGGCGATATTGTCTGCTATGTACTGCACTTGTCCGGTATAGTCATGCTGCTGGAGCCTTGTGCCGCGTTTACTTCCGGATGCTCCCGAATCAAATAGCCCGAGCAGTCGCTGAATGCCCCTTTGCAGCTTGGAGAAGCTGAAATAGGCCGTTATTAATGCAAGCAAGGACAAGATAGCGGTGCTTATGATAATGACCCGCTTGAGAAGAAGCGTATTTTGGCTGACGGAATCCACGGGGATGAGCATCGCATACACCCAGTCATGGTCTTCCGATTTTTTGAACGTCACGAACAGCTCCGGCTCGAATAGTTTATAGGTTTTCTTGTCCCATTCGCCGTCACCGGCTTGCAGCTTCTCCTGAATAACCGCTGCGAGCTTCTCTCTGTAGGAATCATTCAAAGGCATGCTGCCTTCCTGGGCAATGATCTCCTGCTGCCCGTTGAATACGAGAATGGAGCCCTCGGCCCCTTCCGGCATATGGCCGATCAAGCTGCGCAAATAATCTTGTTTCATATTGACCAGCAGCACAGCCTTGGCTTCTGAATAAAGAATAGGAAGCAGCCGGGCATGGGTAATGACCTTGTATTCCTGTTTCTCCAAACTGACAGCAGTCCTTGGCGCAATCCAGAAGCTTTGCAGCTTATTCTCCTGAGCTTCCTTAATATAGGGCAACCATGATAAGTCGCTGTAATACCCATTTTCCAGAGAAAACATGCCGCGAGACGAGATAATCATATTTTGGTCAACATGGAAAAAATCAACCGAGTCCACCCCATTGACGGAACCAACAAACGCGTTAAGGTCGCTCTTCAAGTCATTGCTGGTAACGAGTGTACCGAGACCGGGAGACTGCTTGATTTTGGTTAAATTAATGAGATTCGTCTGCATGGCCAGCTGCGTCGTAAACTGCTCAATCTGGGCAAGGGCCGCATCCATTTGCAAGCTCATTTGGTTCATGACGGTAAAAGAGGAACGGTGTGTCTCGGATTTAACGATATCCGTACCCATGACATAAACAAAGGTACCGAATCCGATAACGGGGAGAATGGAAAGTAACAGAAGAACGGTAATCATGCGCAGACGCCATATTTTCTCGGTCCATAATTGATGAATGGTTTGCAATGGCCTTCCCCCTCCAATCATCGGAAAGTATACAGGATAACCGATTATAAATCGATGATTATTTCTTGAAAATGCCGCATAGCTTTGGGATTCTAATGCTTACAGGGAAAAGAGCCCCTGAGAGTTCCCTCTCAAGAGCCCTTTCCGGTCTGCCGCATAGATTGCTTATTTATTCCTCCGCGTAAATCTTGATTCCGTTATTGCTGTTAGCGATATAGATAAGGCCATTGACAACTACCGTATCGAATACGCTGTTATTCGGCGTAGTAACCTCACCTACCTGTGCTGGCGCTGCCGGATTCTCTATGCTCGCCATGACCAGTTGATTGCGATAGCCGCCAAGCAGTGCGTAAGAGCCGATTAACGCAACATCCTGGGTGGCCGAGTCCGAATCGAGACGGCTAACTAAGCTTGGGGCGCTAGGCACGCTCACATCCAGCACCAACAGCCCGCCTGTTCCCGTGTTGAGCGCATCTGCCACATAAGCGTAATTTCCTTCCACTACAATATTCCGTGCCAAGATCACTGAGCTGTACGTGCCCACAACCGCAGCAGCCGATGGCGTAGCAATATTGATTATTTTCACCCCGGCATTTGCCGCGGCCACATAAGCATAATCGCCAACGACATACACGCCGGCAACGCTACCCAGTCCGCTAACTACCTTCAATTGTGTTATTGTACCTGGGGTGGAAACATCGTATATGCCAAGTCCGTTCGAGCCTCTTGCCACATAAGCGATGCCATCCACTACGGTGATATCCCCTGCAGTGGACATCGCCTTGGTAGCAACAACCGTTGGCAGCTCAGGGTCGGAGACGTCGATGGCATAGAATACGCCGTTGTCGGTTGCATATAACGTATCGCCATCCAGAAATAGATCAAGCGTTGCTGTGCCCAGGACTAGACTTGAGAGCTGCTGTATATTGGCTGGGTCTGAGACATCGAGCACTTGAATGCTGTCCCTATCTGCCACATAAGCGATGCCATCCGCTACAGCAAGCTGGAACGAGCGGCCCGACGTATCGAATGCCCCCTTTTCAACGAGTCTCAGCTTGGATTGTATGACATTAGCCGCTCCTTCCGCATTCGTGGCATCCTTTGGTACCAGCTTATAGTAATACGGAGTCGAAGCAGCAGTGCTATCGACATATTCAAGGCTTGAGACCGTTGCCAGCTCCGTAAATGGTCCTTCCTTGTAGACGGAACGCGATACGGTATACGAATCAGCGAGCGTAACGGCCGGCCAGGAAATTTTCGTTGTTCCGTCTATCTTCTGATTTGCTTTGCCAAGCACGAGATATGGAATCTTCTGCGTCCCGTTCCACAGCATCGTGCCTACGCTGCCGCTGTCATTAAAGACATTTCCGTTTCCATCAAAATCATTATTGGCCAGCAGCGTGTTGTACGAGCTGTTTGCCAAATGTACGCCCGCATAAGCATCGCGAACGCGATTGCCCTGAACGATCATTCCTTGGGACATCGGATAACTGATCAACCCTGGCGTAGAGACGACGATCCCGCTTCGGGCAACATAATTTTCTTGAAAGGTACCGGTGTAGGGTACGTTTGAACCGATCGAGGTTAAATCATTGCCACGGATTTCGTTGCCGAATACGCCAACGGACGGCAGCACCGGATCAGGCTTGGCTACGATTCCGCCATCTACGCCCGGTCCAATAGCCAGCGTATTTCCTTGCCCATGGCCAGGCTTGGAGCTTCCGCTCATGATGTTGTTCTTGACGAGCGTAAAATAGGAATAATCCGCCCGAAGTCCGTTATTATCCTGGTTGGCAGCGAGCCAGATTCCGCCGGAATGCGTCAGCGTATTTCCTTCGATAATGTTGTCATAGTCCTTCGTATAGAACATGATGCCGCCTTTATTTGTTTGCCCTTCCAATAGGTTGCCGATAACGATATTGTGGAAGGCGGCCTGAACATCGACGGTGTAAGCGCTCGTCGCATCCGGAATAATGTCCCATGGCTGATCGAGCACAAGCTGCGTAGCTGTAAAGGAAACAACCGTCCTTTGCTGCCCGAGCCCTTTGCCGCCTGTGATTGTTACTTGCTTGCCAACGAATGTCGTAGTGAAGGCGGCAGTTGTATCCGTAAGAGATTGAACGGCTCCGGCGGTAGCCTTGCCATATTTCAGCCTGCCTTGCCCTTGCCAAAGCATTCCTTCTCCCTCATTGCCGGTTGCTGTGCCGAACACCCCTTTCGTATGATTGCCAGCCACGTAGCTTTCCGCTTGCGGAAAATCGCCGTAACGGTGCTCGATCGCCCCGCCTGCTTCATTAAAGCGAAAGCCTACCGTTGGCACATAGGTTTCATAGTCGATGCCTGTTAACGTATTGTTCTCATACCAAGCCCGTCCTTCGCCGATATGCGTACCCGGGCGCATCATATTGCTCACTTCATTGTTCCGGTAGCGAACCATCTTATTGCTTGACTCGAGCCCGCCATGCGTAACCTCGAACTCGGAATCCTCAATAACGGTTATCCCCGTGCTGTACACTGCTATGCCGGACCCATCCGCAATCTCCGCATGCACGTTTTTCACCAAATATCCGCCCGAATTAGCGGGAATCGGAGAGCTGCCATAGGCATCGTGACCGCCCCTTGCGATACCGAGAAAAGCAATCGGCACAACATAACCATGAATCCGTCTCCGTATATCGGTCGCTGGGCGAATCACGTCGCTTTTGATACCTAGATTCGCTACACCCGAATAATTGCCGTCACTAAAAATCAGTTTCTCCGCTTCGCCATAGGTACGAACCGTAAACGATTCTCTAGGCAATATCGAACGCGGGTAATTCGGAACGGCTTCTCCGTTAAAAACAAGCTTCGTTAACTCTTTTCCTGCTCCGGTTAATATCGTCCGGCTTGGGATAGATAAAGAGGAAAAGGAATACGTCCCTTCCGGCAAATAAACGATGCCTCCGCCGTCACCCTCTGCCTCATCAAGCGCAGCCTGTATGGCTTCCGTATCATCGGTAAGGCCGTCGCCTGTGGCCCCGAACGTTTGCGCGTCATACTGCTGGTCATGAGGAATTTCCGTCAACCAGTGGACGGAGAGACCCAGACTCGCTTCCAGTGACAAGGCATTGGTATTTTGAGCGATGACAGTAAGGGTCTGGTCATTTTCCAGCAGCACTTTGCCCGCCGTTCCGCCAGATCCGTTCGTCACTTCAATGCGATACTCCCCGCCAACCGCCGCAGCTGGCACAACAAAATCAGCTGTGTAAGCATCCGCTGCTTGAACAACAGCGGTATGCCTCGTCGCATCCAGCGTGCTAACTAGCTCAACAGAAACAGCAGTGCTGCTACCGTCTGCCGGATTGTTTAAATTTCGGCCAAACAAGCGTACAGCTTGTCCTGCATATGCGGTCGTATCCGATATCCAGAATGGCTCCGCCCGATTAAACCAGAAGGGATCGCTGGCTCCTTCAGCTGTGATTACCCATACGGCATAGGCATCCGCTGGCGCTGTATTTGGCATTATCGCTTGAACCAGCTGATCCTCCGCTTTAATCACTGCAAGGTCCACAGTTGCGTTCGACGGATCCAGCGGCTGCGTGGAGCTTAGCGGCTGCGCCTTGACTTCCACGTCCGGTCCACCTAAATTCCCGCCGTAAATTCCTACTGCATCTCCTGCCTCCACCTTCCATGTTGCATGTAGAACGACAGGCTTTTCACCCCCAGCAGCTTCCGTTATTTGCGTGCCAAGCGGCAGCATAAGTGTAAGCAGCATGACCATAATCATTAACCCTGCAATTGCTTTGCGATTCATTCCCTTGACGATCATTTGGTTCATTCTCCGGTCTCCTTCTAATCATATTGGCATGCTTGACCTCTCTCCGAGCGAGAAACGATTCATCCCCTTTCGTACATCAATGAGAAACAACGACTTGAAATCGCTTACAAAACAAATGTGAATTCATCAGCCCGTTGCTCATCCTCACTTTAGTCATAGCTCGATTCCAATTCAATGATCATTATTCAAATAGGATATGTATAGCACATTGTTAGGAATGTAAGGCGCTTGACCCGTGCGTGTGTCTGGCTTTTTGTTTTCCCTGCTGACGGTGCTGATGCAGCAGGTGTCCGCAACATTAATTCGCCTGTAGCGTATGTAATAGTATGGAAATAAATTGGAAGGCGGTGCGCGAATGGAGCTTTATTTCAAAGATAATTTCTTCAGTGCCGGGGAAACGCCTATTCTGGATGCTGAAGGTCAATCGATTGGGGCCATCGATTTGCAAAGCATGTTAACGGCAACGCTAACGATATACGGTCCCGATTCTGCCCCTCGATATACTGGAAAATTCCCGTTTTTCTCAAGAAAATGGGAGATCACTGATGCTGGCGGGCATATCGTTGGGGTGCTGCGGAGCAAGCTGACTTTTTTCAGCAAACGTTATGAGTATGATGCGGGCAGTCGCGGCATTTTCTATATTGAATCGCCCGCCTTCTCCTATTCCTATACGATTCTTAACGCATACGAGAAGGAAATCGCTTCCTTCGAGAAAACAAGCCACTGGCTGCAAGCAGGCGCCTTCTGCTTAAGCAACCACTCCGAAGAGCTGGAGAGCTACGAGCTAATTGCTGTCGTCATGGGCGTCCAGAGCATTCAGAAAACAGCGAATAACGGAGCTTGAAGCCAACTCTCTTTGTAATATTGGAATTTATTGCATAAAAAATGGAATTTAGCTAATCATAGGGGTAATGTCGCTTTCCAAGCGGCGAAATTTGAATACCCACGTGGGAGGCTGTAATGAGAAAAATATTGATGTTCGTCTGCGTGATGTTCCTCGCACCGTTGTATGGGGTTATAAATGCGCAAGCAAGCTCTGAAGCTGGCCAATTGCTGGTTCCGATCATCAACAGTGAAGGCAAGACGATTGGGGCGGCCCAGCTCATCCAGAAAGCAGACAAGGTCCATATTCACCTTGAAGTGGAGAAACTTACGCCTGGCAAACATGGCGTCCATTTTCATAATGTAGGAAAATGCGATACGCCTGATTTCAAAACGGCCGGCGATCATTTCAATCCGCTGTCTAAGCAGCATGGGTTCAACAACCCGAAAGGTTACCATAGCGGGGATTTGCCTAACATCGAGGTCGGTGCTGACGGAAAAGCGGTCGCCGATATCGCCAGCGCGGATGTCACTCTTCTGCAAGGCAAGGCTAACTCGCTTCTGAAGGAAGGCGGTACAGCCATCGTGATTCATGAGAAAGAAGATGACTACGCTACGGACCCCTCAGGAAACTCTGGCAATCGGATCGCTTGCGGGGTTATTAAATAATTTAAGAGCTAGCAGTGTGCTTTGATCGTGGCATTTATCGAGGCAAAAGCAGTAGATTAAGATCAAACCGCTCATTTGAGCGGTTTTTTTTATGAGATGATTCCTTGTCCGATCCACGTGTGAGCAGAAAATAAAGGATTCGGCTAGGTCACCGTACCTTCAGACTCCATAAAATAAGTCTTAGACTGAACCTGGAGATTAAAACAAACTGCACGCATTCTCCACGCCGCCCCTTGAGGTTATCACTCCCATGTCTCAACGGGATCTTGTTGTGGATAAATTATCATGCATGATATAATTATAAAAAATGGAAAGAAGGGATATACGATGAACGCAAAAATAAACCTTCGCCACCAACGTACCAACACATTCCATAATAAACATAATCAACGAGTTGCAGAGTTTCATAAACGTCACGCTACTCAAATCGCGAATGGAGATAATGGAAATAGCTTATTAGCGAGATGGGAAAGATTTGTTTATAACAAAGCATTGGATATTTTAAAGATATTTAAAAAATAATTCATTTGAGGCTGTTCCTACGCGTGAACTGCACCTCGTCAATTAGACAATACAAATAATAAAAACCGTTAAGCGGCCTTAGTCCTGAATTCCATTGGACTGAGGCCGCTTCGTTTTGTAAATCGCAAAGAAGTATATGGAAAGCCTCGGTCACTATGCAGCATGGGTCTACTCCTTGGCGCTGCCTTCACAGCCTTTTTGATGCGAGGCTGTTGTTATTCTAATGCCCGAACACATTCTTTTGCTTTCTGCTGCGGATCACGGACTGAATGCCTGCTAACTGCATGAGACGTTGGGGATTTGCTTGTGGTTAATCTGCTGCTCCGTTTCTTTGCTTTTCTTACTGAGCTTTAGTTTTATATCTCCTACAAGAATAATATCGACAGAAAAGTCGGAATCACCACGATATCCTAACCGTTTGCTCAACGCGGCTACCGTTTTATTTTGGCAGCCGCGTCCTGTTGATTGTTACGCTATCGTTCCAAGTTAGCTTAATCTATCGTCTCAGTAAACAAGTGGGTTGTTCGCTGAATAAGAAGCTAAATTCAGAAACTCAACTGCTTCAAACTTAAAATAAATTAGACTTGAATCCAAATCTTCCCAACCTCTGGTTTCAGAGTGAGATACAACTGATACAAAATATTTTAAGTTCTTCCTTCTAAGTTGTTTTTCGAAATAATCATTGAGTCCATCTACTGATGTTATATCAATGATGATTTTCTTACCTAAATGAGTCTGGAAGAGTCTAGCCCTCCACATTGAAGATACACTTACTTCGTAAACAATATCCGCTAAATGCTTTAAATGCTGTTTTTTACGCTGCCTTCGTTTCATATTAAATCAATCACCGTTGGTTGCTAACCAACCTAATTAGCTTAAAATTATTATGTCCTTCTTCACTTATTGTACCATTTGTCCTCACTAAAGATAACTGCCCGTCAACGTAAGGAAGCAGCCGATCATTGTGGTCGGCTGCTTCCTTGTTTTTATTGAACTCTCGTTTCCCATTTAGCTTAATGAAATAAGATTATTTAGAAGCTTATTGGCGCGTAATAAGCTAGTAATCGTGTTGTCTTTTCTTTATCAGTAAACTTTACTACGAGTTCTGTATCCATTCCTTCACCAAGTATTTCAATAATTTCACCTGTACCATACTTAGGATGTAGGATTTCTTTATTGATTCCAAGAGATTCAACAAATTGTTTCTTCTCATCAAGAATGTCAACTTCAGGTTCATTTAAATCTTGCTTTAGGTATTCAGGAGGTTGCGGATATTTATTTTCGTCATTGTTGTAATATTCTCCATCATCTCCTTGAACCCGAGCATCTATTCTATTTGCAATTTCAATCATAAGACCAATTACCCTTTCGTCAGCACTACTTATCATAAGCCTGCCATCTTTATATCGAAAAGGTACTCCCTTGAATGTGTCTAAGAGATCAGAAACCTTCTCTATGTCTTCAACTGCTATAGGATTTTTTTTACTATATATCCAGTGCTCTGCCTTAGTAATATGGACATCATAACTCATATAACCACTTCCTCAGAATTTAGTTTTTTGTAACATTCTAGTTGTAACTCAATACTTCCTTCAAGGTACACGATTTTTACAAGCCTTATTAAATTAAACTAAACTGTCCGTTTGTTGAACGAATAGGCAGCCAATGTCTAGCTGGCTGCCGTAATGTCTTGTTGAGCTATAGTCTCCCGTTACTTAATCTTTTACCCTCATCTGATACGCATACTTCTCTGGATTTTCTACATACCAACTAAGAGGAATGCAGTCCTTCACATCAATCGAAAGTATAAACTCATTCTCAGCGTAAATCCGCAGATTGCCGCTTCCAAAAGGCCAGTCTGATATAAAATCGATGTAATACTCCTTCTTACTAGATGAAATGGTATTTCCCCATCTCCGCGTAACTCGTACAATACCCTCTGGTCCGTATAAAAAACCTTCGCCACTTTCTTTAAAGAGTGCAACTTCAATGGCTCCTGCCTCTATATTAGGAATTATTACCGAAACCATTCCAGAAACATAAACATCCCCTTCAACTTCCAGATGCTTCTTTAGTTCTTTATATAGAGATGAGTAACTGTTATAGTTCCCCACTTCTTGACCTAAATGTTTTTTTAGTTCCTTATTTAGAGGAGTTTCACATAACACTGCAATCCCCCAAGCTTGANCTGCAATCCCCCAAGCTTGAAACGTACACATTCGCTCAATTGGTGAAGAGAAAAATACTTGCGCTTCCGTAAAATCAATATGTTTATCAAAATCGTCATGATTTACTCGAAAATCTATCCGCATAAGGAGACCTCGTCTCATTTTTTATTCAATTGTGGCTATCTAAATAATATCACAACTATAAACGTTTTCATGTTTACTTTTAGCGAAAAAGAGCTACCGACCATTCCATTAACTTGCCCGATAGTTTAAAGCCAGCGCTCCGTTGCACCCCCTGCCTCCTCATTTGCGGCGTGGCCTTACAGTGATCTAACGAAGTTTAAGTAGCGGATCTCAGCTACAGCGTCCCACTCGTTTTCCTTACAATCGATATGACCGTAGGAATGGGATAAGGTTTTTGTCATCCGACAGTAATTCCGTACCCATCGGCGGAACCTCCTTTCCGCACGGCGATAAATCGGGGGGAAGTTACTGGACGCTGTAAGTGTCGCAACCGAAATATTCCCAGGACTTGCAGGAAAAATGGGTAAACAAATATTCAGAATAAATAGAGATTCACGCACAAAAAAGACCATTCGAGCTTCAGCAGCTCTAATGGTCTTTTCGCTAACTCACGATTATTACGCAAACTCTTCAAGGCTCCGCTCCACGCGACAACCTGGTTCAACATGGCATTCACATTTTTTAACTGCGCGTCGGTCGGTTTAAACGTTTTGTACTACTCGAAATCCATAAAGAGCGAAAAGGTTGGATTTGCGCTGACGTCAGCTTCCCCCGCAAATGCTCGGCGGCGCGAGCGCCGCCCGCAGAACCGTAAGCTTACGATTCCGGCCGCCTTATTGTTCCACTCTTTGTAAGCAAGTTAAAAAGTCATTTCAGAAATTTGAATACCTGCATTGCATTTATACTTCTAGTTCGGCGTCTGTAAGTCCCGTCGGGAACGGGATTGGTTTCTGGCAAGTGCTTTGCATCGTATAATGAACGCTTTGGGAAGAAGCGTCGAGAATGCCGAACATCGCTTCCAGTACGTGATAGGCCAAGTCGCCGCTCGCGCGGTGGCCGCGACCGGACATAATCGCCTGCGCCATATCCGCGGCGCCGACGCCTCGGGCGTTCTCGGTCTTGCCATGCGTCAGTGGAATATCCGACCATTCTTCTTCGCCCATCCGTCTCAGCTTCACGGGACCGGTAAACGTATTGGGGTCCGGCACCAGCAGCGTCCCCTCGCTCCCGTACAGCTCGATCCGCGGCAGAATAGAACCGCCGTTGATATCGAAGCTTGTCAGCAGCATCGCCATCGGTCCGGATGCAAAATCGAGCACGCCACCGATGTGGGTCGGCGTCTCGACTTTGATCCTCTTCCCGTTAAGCTTCTCGCTTTTGGCGACCCGTTCCGGGAACGAGATCTTCGCTGAACCCGTCACGCGGGAGATGGGACCGAGCAGCGCAACCAGCGCGGTCAAATAATAGGGCCCCATATCGAACAGCGGCCCGCCGCCAGGCTGATAAAAAAAGTCCGGGTTGGGATGCCAGTTTTCCGGTCCACTACCCATCAAGAAAGCGGTTGCTCCGATAGGCGTACCGATCGCGTTCTCTTCGATCAGCTTGATACACGTCTGGATGCCGCCGCCCAGGAAGGTATCCGGCGCGCCGCCGACACGCAGACCTTTGCTTCTCGCCGTCTCAAGTACGCGGATGCCTTCCTCGCGCGTAGCGGCCAGCGGCTTCTCCGTGTAGACGTGCTTTCCCGCTTCCAGCACTTGCATAGCAACTGGCCCATGGGCCTGGGGAATGGTCAGGTTGATGACCATCTGAATGTCCGGATCGGCGAGCAACTCGTCTACCGAACAGCCGCGAACGCCGTATTCTTCTCCCTTGGCTTTGGCGCGTTCCTCGTCCAAATCCGCGCACGCCACGATCTCCATCGATTCGAAGCGCTTCCCGTTATCCATGTAAATCCCGCTTATATTGCCGGTACCGATGATACCGACCTTCAATTTAGCCATGCCGCACCTCCTCCTCCTCCTTGATCTTCTTCATTAGCCAAACCAAATTGGAGTAACTCGTCTTGACGCATTCTAACGGATCCGTCCTGCAGCTATCCTGCTCCACGACGTACCATTCGACGCCCGACTCCTCGCCCCAGCGAATGATCGCATCGAAATCGATCGTCCCCGTGCCGATCTCTGCATAGGCTTGTTCCTCGTCGTCCGTCATATCCTTCATGTGCAGAATCGGGACTCGTCCGGCATAAGGCGCGAGGAATTCGACTGGGTCGTGTCCGCCCTTTTTCAGCCAGTAGACATCAGGTTCTGCAAGAATGACATTGTCCTCCTCAGGCGCGATCAGGTACGACAGCCCGTCCTTCCCGTCCACCGCCGTTTCGAATTCGAAGGCGTGGTTATGGTAGCTGATTCGTAAATCCTCGCTTTGCAGACGATCTGCCAACTCGTTGAACCGAAGTTTGAGCAACCGATATCCCGCTTCGTCCCGGTACTCTTCGCCGATTCCGGCACACACGATGTCAGGCGTTCCGAAAAATTTCGCTTCGGCAATCGCACGCTCCGGCTCGTTAAGCAATTCATCCCCGCCGTAATGCAAGCCGGATACCTGAAGCCCCGTTTCCTTCAGCACGGATCTCAGCATGGCTCGATCGTACCCGTAGAATCCGGCAAACTGGACGGCACCGTAACCTATTCGAGCCAGTTCGCGAAGCACTCCGGGAAAGTCAGCGGCACACTGCTCGCGGAGCGTGTATAACTGAACGGATATTTTGTTGTTCACACCTATTTCCTCCCCATACTCTCTATTCGTCATCCGCTTACACCCTTTAGGAGGTCTGTAGATTAGCCGTTCTGATAACTATTGATTTATTTGGCAAAATATGATTTGGATGAGTATTTTAAAAGCCGTTGTATTTGAGCCAACTGCCGCAAGCGACCGTCCAACTGCGAACATGGACGTCGTCTTCCTCGAGACCAATGCCGTGCTGGCCATGCACGTAGTCATAGAGCGAACAGGACGCTATGCCTCCCCCCTGAATGCCAAGGCAACGGCAATTGACCTCGAATAGGACCGATTACAACATCGCCTGGATTTTTACGTCATCGAAATATGCTTTCTCCAGATGAGAGAATACGCCCGCTTTGCCGGTACCGAAGGCGGAATCCGTCGCGCTGGCAAGTAATTGCCCGTCCAAGTACGCTTTAAGCGAGTTCCCTCTCACTTCCAACCGATAGGTATGGTAGACACCGGTCGTCGGATCCGAGAGAATGGGCGATGTCGCCAACGTCGTCTCCACGCCGTTCTGCAGCTTAACGAGGAACATTCTCTTGTAATAGCTTGCGTAATACATGTAGTAAAAATTGTTGTAGTCCACGAATCTCGCAACCAAACCTACGCGGCCTTGCCAGGTGTCCACTTTCGTCTTGGCCTCGATGCTATAATCCGTCCATGTGCTAAGTCCCGTCACTGACTTGGTTCCGCCTTTATCCACGTTGTCGGACAAATAGACTTTCGAATTACCGTCAGTTACGACCGAGAAGTTCCCCCAATTGGAGACGACCGTCCAATCGCTCACAACTCCATCCTCAAAGTTGTCCTCGAATAGCAAGTTCGATGTCGTCGCAATTGCTTCGATGCTGGGATCCGATAGCCGGCCTCCCGGATCATACGCTTTAACCGCGTAATGATACGTCGTCACGGCATTCAGTCCCATATCCTTGTAGTTATAGACTGAGCCGTTAACGGTGGCGATATCCGTTCCGTTCCGGTAGACCTTATAGCCCGCGACGTCCGTTTCGTCTGTGGATTCCTGCCAGGTTAAGTTAATCTCTGAAGAAGAGAGTACTGTAGTGGTTAAGTTTGCGGGAGGCGTAGGCGCCGAACGATCGTAATGTTGGACCAGAACGTTGTCGAATGCAACGGGTTTCTTCGAGCTTGACACAAGTCCCGCTTTTCCTTCGGCGATTGAAGAGTCGACGGCGGTAATAATTGTCTGGCCGTTCACCGATCCAATTAGCGACGTTCCTTCCGTTTCGAACCGCAGCTTATAGGGTGTGCCGGCTGCGATTGTCGTCAGCCCGGACACCGATTGAATAACGGAGGTCATCCCGCTCTCTCGTTTCTTGATTACAGCCTTACCCTTTTGCGCATTGTACTTAAAAACATAATAATGGTCATTGTCTGCGTATCTTGCCAGTAAGCCAACTTCTCCCTTAGCGGTCGTCGACTTGATGTCGGCTTCCACCGAGTAGTCGCTGCCGTATGTCGCATCGATCACTGTCTTGCCCTTTGCGGCGGAGCGATAAACGGTAGTCTCCCCGTCTTGGACCACGCTCCATTGTCCTTTTACCGTAGTCCAACCGCTCGCGTTCCCGTTCTCGAACGTATCCGCGAACAACGGGTCATAGATAAGCTCGAAGGCGAAACCTTTGTCCGTATCAAGCTGAACGACAAGATCGCTTCCCGAGACTGTCACGGGAATCTCTTCCAGCCTCACGCCGTTAAGCGACAGCTTATAGGCCTTGTATCCGCCCGCAGGACGGTCAACCGATAACCGAAATTGCGCGGTTTGCTCCTTGGCTAGCGTAGGCAGCTTGCCTTTAAAGTATTTGACTTCGCCCGTGGACAACTGTACCGTCTCTTCGTCTGTAGCTGCGACGTCCGTCGTATAAATAAGCAGCAGCCTGTCGCTGTCTTCCAACGATTTTTCGTCCAGGGAGGAAGCGAAGAACGTGCCCTTGTAAACATCGCCGGTCACGGTTGCCGGACCGAGTTCAAGATCGTGATTGTCCATCGTGCCGGCCGCCGCGACGACCGTTGGCGTCCGAACCATATAGGTGTTCAGATTCAGGTCGAACAGAAGCTCTCTCGTATCGGACAGCAGCTTGTTCTCATCCAGAGCGTCAAGCATCGCCGTCTTCGTTGGGGAAGCGTCGAGCGAGTCGATCATCGCTTCGGCCACTTGCCGATCCGTCATGCCGCTCGTGATCGCGATTCGGTTCACAGCGGGGAATTGACCCGCCTCAATCTGCTGTGTGGTCAGCTCCGGTGTGATCCGGTAAACCGCGAAGGGTACGCTCGGGTTATCCGCATACACGGTTGCTGTGTTGAACAGATGCGGGATATACATCATGTTGGCGATATACGCCTCGACCTCGGACGCAGCGCCTTTGTCGCGAGCCCACGTCTTATCCCATACGAGGGCGAACTTCGGCTCACTGGTCTGCACGGCGCCGGTCCGAAACAGCAGCGCCCCTTCCGCCTCGGGCAGAATCGCTAGCGGATCGTTCGCAATCGAGAACGACTCCGGTGTTCCGAGTCTTCCGTTACTGTATGCGTCGCCGACGTTCATGCCGATTGAATATCGATTTAGCATATCCCAGCCTTGGAACGAGCCTGTCGCGCCGACGAAGATGCCGGCTTCCTCGCGCCCCTTGGCCGGGAACGTGTCTTGGAATTCCGTCAGCAAGAAAGGAGTTTCGTACCCTTGCCTTAAAGACAAAGCCGGATAATAGTTCCCGAACAACCGATCGCTCGCCCAATCTTTCGGGTAGTTCGCGTTCGTCGCGCTATCGAACGACATGCTGAGACGCGGGAATTTGAGAGGTCTGAATTGAAAGCCGTATTTACCGTTCTCGTCAATCCGTTTATCGACAAACTGGTGATACAAGTGCGTCTCGAAGACGTCCGACGCTTGGTTCCGCCAGTAATTCACGTTTGGACTAATAATGTGGTTCAATCCTCCGACCGGTACTTCGACCCCGAGCTCCTGCTTCAAATAATTGCGCATCTCGTTCGATGCCGTGATGGTCTTCTTCGAGTAGTAGGCGCTTAGGCGATCCTTGATCGTGCCGCTCTCATTCCAGTATTGATCGGAGATCGACGAGATGGGAGCTTCGCCGAACGTATCCGCCAGGAAGTCGTTGAAATCCTCCATTAGAAAAGTGCGAAACTTCGCTTTCATCGAGCTAAGTCTCATATTGAGGAGAAGCGACTCGTTCCAGGGACTGACGCCCGCGAGCACAGGATCGTCCTTCAGGGCAATCCCCGTATAAGGATTGACATGGGTGAGCCACACGCTCGCGATCTCCTTCCACATTTCCATCGCTTCAGGCAGCGTAGGCAGAAGATAGGCCGAATTATATCCCTCTGCATATTCGCCTAGAACCGGTACGTTCTTGAAGTCATACAACTGGAACAGATCGATCACGACATAGATACCGTGAGCCTTAAGCCTGGAAATGAGATATTCGACCTGATCCAGCCTATCGGAATTCAACTGCGGGGTCGGAGAGTTAGGCTGGAAGATGCCGGGCGCCCAATCTGCCATGGAATCCAAAGAATGAAGCCGTACGACGTTATAGCCTAGTCGTGCCAATCGCTCCGCGGTACGATCGGCATCCTCATGAGAGCCATAGTACATATTCCAGGATAAATTGCCCCCATAAAGCTTTACTTTCCGCTGCGGCTGCTGCTCGAAGACATAATCCCCGTCGGAATCGATCTGGATAAAACCGTGCTTCCCCGCTGGCGCATCATTCATTGCCGACAAATCCAAAGCGCTGCCCTCGGCAATCATCGGCTCCGTGTCTATCGGCTGCCAGCCGGCGGGCACGGCCGCATTCGCCTCGGTTGCGCCGACGTTAAACAGCGGAATCGTGAGTATCAACACTAACCATCCGATCAGACACTTGCGGCTTATCCGTTTGGGCTTTGCAATCAACGTAATCGTTCCCCTTTGTTCCGATTCAGTCGTTTCTCTCGCTCCAATTGGATACGCGGACGCCAAGAATTGCATCCGCGTATTTTGTCTCTGCTCCAGGGCTTATTTCTTCTGATTCGCCGGCCAAGCGAAGGTCATGCCAAGCGCCTTCTTCGCTTCTTGGAACTGTTTATTCTGGTAGTCGTACAGCTTCTGATAACCAAGCTTCTCTTCTCTCTGGATCTCTTCATTAAAAAACTTCTCGATATCAGCTTCCGACTTGGCGAGGATCATCTTGGCCCGCTGCTTCTTGCGTTGCTCCTCGATCTTCGCGTTGATGCCGCCTTCCTCTGTGCCGCCAAGCGGAGTTATCGATTCGAACGGAAGCATATCATATGTGAAATCGGCGAAGTAAATGGTCGACTCTTCCTTGATCCTCGCATCCTCCGTGCTCGTTGCTGGCGTGGTTCTCTGGATCGGCAACCAATTGATCAACCATTGCAGCGTCCCGTTGCCGTATTTAAGCTTGGCTTTGTTCGCATCTTCGGCATTCAGCGTATTGAACTCATCTGTCAACTTCACTTTGCCGCTCTCGTCGTAATTCCATGCCGCGCCTTTCGGACCGTAATTTACGTTTAAGCTCATTTCCTCCGTGGACAAGTAATCGAACAGCTTGATGATGCGATCCGGGTATTTTGTCTTGCTGTTGATCATCGAAAGCGTCCAGCCCGACGAACTGACGGGATCGACATACGGTTTGCTGCCCGAGTCGCCTGTCACCGGTCCCACGTGAACGAATACGGCCTTCGGGTCCGCCTGATAGAGCGCGCTCCAGTCGATCGTCCTATTCGTAAAGGCGAAGACAGCGCCGTTCGTGACCTTCTCTTGGATCTGGTTCTTGTCGAGTGTCTGGCTGTCTTCCGGCATCAAGCCTTCTCGGTATAGTCGATTCAGGAACTTGTAAGCTTCAAGCATCTCCGGCGTGCGTTCGCGATCGATCAGATTGCCTTGCGAATCCTCTCGAGGAGCGCCGAAGAAGTTGCCGATAATCCAGCTCTCGAAATACGCGGGCGTTACTGTAAAGCCATTGTATTTCGTCCCTGACTCCTTGACCTTATGCAGTGCGGACACCAGGCCCTCCTTCGTATTGAAGTCCTCCGCCTTAATGCCGAGTTGATCCATGATATCCTGCCTCGCGTATAATCCCTGGTTGCTGCGAATGCGGTCGCCCGGCTGGAACGATTCCTTCGCCCAGAAGAAGCTTGCAAAGCCATAGAAGTGTCCATTCGGATTGCGAAACCAGTCCTGCATCGACTTCGGAACCTGGAAGTCCGGATCGTGCTGCTTAATCAGCTCGTCTAGCGGCGAGACGAGACCCGACTTCTCGAGCACACCGCGCTGCGGTGATCCTTTATCGAGCGTAATAACGTCGGGGATATCGCCGGAAGCGATGATGGCACTAAGCTTGTCGGAGTTGCCAGAGGTGAAGTCGATTGAGATGCCGGTGTCGTCGGTAATCATTTTGTCAAGCAGGTTGTTTTCCGGATCCCAATTCTTCTTGTAGTAATCCTGGTCCACGAACCAAGTGATCTTGATCGGAGACTTGTTCTCCTGCTTCTCACCCGGTGACGCTGTTCCAGACGGAACGGCCGATTCCGAGGACTTCGCGTTGCTCGCGTTTTCGTTGCCGGATGAACAACCCGCGAGAAGTCCACCCATCAGAACGGCTGCCAGCGTGGCGCCGATCCATTTTTTGCTGAATTGCATGTCGTTTTGCCTCCCCTTTGTCTTGTAAGTGCTATATGTTGTTCATTCGCGTCAAGCAGACCCGTACGTGCCTGCTTGACGCGAAAATCAACCTTTGACGGAACCGATGAGAACGCCTTTGACGAAATACTTCTGCAGGAACGGGTAGATGACCAGGATCGGCGCCGTCGTCGCCATCATCATGGCAAGCTTGAGCGTCTCGGGGCTGATCTGCTTCGCTTCTTCCGGCATGACGCTTGCAGCCTGCTCCCCGAACTTCGACGCTTCCGACGAATCCGTGACGATGCGCATGAGGAACAGTTGAACCGGCTCTAGCGCTTCCTTGGTCGTGAACAGCATCGCGTCGGTATACGCGTTCCAGTGATACACCCCGTTGAACAAAGCTATAGCCGCCAAGACGGGCTTGGTGAGCGGCAGGATGAGCTGCAGAAAAATGCGGTATTCGCCGGCTCCGTCGATCTTTGCGGACTCAATGATCTGCTCGGGTATCGAACGGAAGAACGACATGACGATAATCATATCCCAGACGCTGAACATCGTAGGAATGATGTAGACCAGAAAGTTGTTAAGCAAGCCGAGATCCTTGTACAGCAAATAAGTCGGGACAAGGCCGCCGTAGAAAAACATCGTGAACATCATAACGATCATATAAACGTTACGGCCGGCCAGCGCTCTACGCGACATGCCGTAAGCCACGAGCGCGGTGAACGCCACGTGCAGCGCCGTGCCGACGATCGTTCGAGATATCGTAACGAAGTAGGCATGAAAAATCGTTTGATCGGAAAAAACCGAAAAATAATTGGATAGCGTAAACGTGCGAGGCCAGAAATAGACCCCTCCCCGCATATAGTCAAGTCCCTGGTTAAACGAGCCGACCAGCGCGAACCAAAACGGGGCGATCGTAAGCACCACGATGGCCGTCATGATGATGACATTAAATGCGTCGAACCACTTATCTCCTTTGGAGCGGATATTCATTCTTAATTCCTCCTTCATCTTACCTTAGAACAGACTGTTATCGGTAAGCTTGCGTGATGCGTAATTCGCCCCGAACAGCAGGACGAGCGCGACAAGCGATTTGGCCAAACCGACAGCTGTCGAGTAGGAATAGCGCATCTGCTGAAGTCCGACCTTGTACACGTAAGTATCGATCGTCTCGCTAACGTCGAGATTCAGCGGATTCTGCATCACCATAATCTGCTCGAAGCCGGTATTGAGAATCGAGCTGACAGCGAAAATGAGCATGATGACAATCGTCCCCATGATGCTGGGCACCGTAACATAGCGCATGCGCTGGAGCCTGCTGGCTCCGTCGATTGTAGCCGCCTCGTGAAGCTCTGGATCCACGCCTGAAATCGCCGCGATATAGATGATTGCCCCCCAGCCGATACCCTTCAGCATCTCCGCCCCGACCATGATGATCCAGAACAGGTCCGGATTACCCATGAAGTTGATCGGCTCATCCGATATATGCAGCTTGACGATTAGCAGATTGAGAATCCCATTCGAAGGCGACAGCACGGTTAGGATCAACCCGCCGAAGATCACCCAGGAGACGAAGTGCGGCAAATACGAAACCGTTTGCACGAATCGCTTGAAGCGTACTCCCGTCAACTCGTTTAAGAGCAGAGCAAACAGGATCGGCGCGGGAAACCCAAGAAAGAGCGCGAGCAAATTCATCGCCAGTGTATTGCGCAGTACGTTCATAAAGTTAGGGTCCGTGAGGAACTCCCTAAAGTGGCTAAATCCTGCCCATGGAGAGTCCATGACGCCTAAGAACAAATCAAAATTTTTAAAGGCAATCAGAATACCATACATAGGCACATACGAAAATACGATAAGGAACAGCAGCCCAGGCCATACCATGCTCTGTAGCGCGAATTGGCTCTTCCATCTTGAGCGTCGGCCGGTCCCCTCCGTTCCCGAAGCAGGAGCGCGGTGTCCCGCCTCTAAGGTTCTTTCCACTTCTCGTCCACCCCCGTTCGTTACCGGACCGCCTCTCGAATGGCGATAGCGAGTAACGTTCTCTTTGTTTGAATTTGCTTCAGCGCCGGAAGCCTAATCCAACTATAAGTCTTGAAAGCGCTTATAAAAATAGCTCGGTTTTTGTTTTGATACCTTCATTTTGGATTATCCAGGCGACGGGAAGGGTTAACTAGTAAATTGTCGAATACGTGAAGTAGGTCCCATAACCATCGAGAGAAGGTACGACGATGCGCCGCCAATTAAACGCCATAAGCATCAAAAGCAAGGTAATGCTCGCGTTCGTGCTGTTGATTCTGCTTCCTTTTAGCGTACTCGGGCTCTATACCTACGATCAATCCCAGCAGTTCGTCCGCGCTCAATTGGTCTCGAATTCCGCTACGGCGCTGAAGCAGATGAAACACACAATTGAGAACAAGATTGATCTGATCGAGAGCGTCAGCGATTCCATCACTTTCAATTATCGTTTGCAGGAATTTCTGGAGGGCACCTTCTCAGAGGATAACAATTCGCTGGATACCTACTTTAGTTATGCGGCGCCGCTCATCAACTATGCGATGCTGTTCCAGAAGGTCAATACCGAGAAGATATCCGTCTTCATGAACAACGAGACGATCCCCGAGGGCTTCGGCGCCTTCTACCATTCGTCCAAAGCCAAACGGGAGCCTTGGTACGATTCGTTCGTCCATTCCGGCTCGAAATCGGCTTGGATCGTCCGCGATAACACGGTGAGCGGCCAAACCTTCGGCTTCGTGCAGAAGATGATCTCCTTGGAAGGCAATGATCTCGGCTTCACGCTCGTCGAAGTTCGACCAAGCGATTTGCTGGCGACCGCCCAAGGACCGTCGGAGAGCGGTCAAGACATCGTCATCGCGGACGAACAAGGCCATATTCTATACCCGGAAGAAAGCGAGAACCCTCTCTCTTCCCTACTCCTGCAAACGCTGTCTTCTGGCGACTATTCCATACGCGACGGTAAGTTGTATATCGGAGAGAAGCTGAAGGGCGTCGGCTTGTCCATGCTGATGACCGTCTCACAGCCGCGCACAGCGAATTCCTTGCAAGCAGCAAGCAACCTCGTCTTCATCGCGACAATGGTCGTTCTGCTGTTCTCATTCTATTCCGTGCTTAAGATGGTGCTACGCAAAATGAGAACAAGCATCCGCCAGATGGATCAGGCGATCGAAGCCGGCTTCAAGCCTATTCCGATCGACCGGCGGGACGAATTCGGGGTTATTACCGAGAAGTTCAATCTTCTATTGAACAAGGTAACGATGCTGATGAAGGACATGATTCGCAAAGAGACGATGCAGAAGGACGCTCAGCTCGCCGCACTGCAAGCTCAGATCAATCCCCATTTCATTTACAATACTCTCGATATGTTCAGCGCGAGGATGGAGCTGGCCGGTCAGTTCGAAGAGTCCGATGCGATGGCCGATTTCGGCAAAATGATGCGTTACAATATGGACGGACAATCGAAGTTCGCGACGCTGGAGTCCGAGATTCGCTATCTGGAGCAATACATGAACCTGCAGAAAATCAAATATGGCAGCGAAATTGAACTAAGCGTTCAGGTGCCGGAGCGGCTCCTTCCGTTACGCGTGATTCGCTTCCTTCTGCAGCCGGTCGTAGAGAACAGCATCCGGCACGGATTCCCGGCGAAGGGATTACTGCGCATCAGCCTCGTCGCTTCATTTCAGTCCGACGACACCGTCCTGCTTTCGATCCGGGACAACGGCCCGGGAGTCGAACCGGCACGCCTTGCTTACCTTAACCAGCGGTTCAGGAAAACCGAATATACGCCAGCTAACGATCAAACAAGGGAAAGCATCGGGCTCAGCAACATCAACGAACGACTAAAGCTGTTCTATGGCGAGGAATACTCGATTCGGCTTATCAGCGTAGAAGGCCAATATGCGGAGACGATCATCACCATCCCCTACGATGCAGGAGAGGAAGACAGCCATGTACAACGTGCTCATTATCGATGACGAGCAACTGATCGGCGACGGCGTCAAAGCGAAGCTCGAGCGCGCGGGGCTTGCCGAGATCTCGCAGATTCATGTCGCCTGCGGCGGAGAGGAGGGGCTGCAAGCTGCCGCCGATTTGAAGCCGCATATCGTCATTACGGACATGCGCATGCCCGATATCGACGGCATTCAAGTGATCCGTCGGCTCTCGGCTGATTTGCCGTCGTCCAAATTCATCCTGCTCAGCGGCTACGACGATTACGCTTACGTCCGCGAGGCCTTTAAATACGGCGCTCTCGACTATCTGTTGAAGCCAGCGGGGTCTGCCGAATTAGCTAAGCAGATCCGGACTGCGATCGCAGCTATCGCGGAGGACGACAAGAAGGCCGCACAAGCGGAACGAAGCCGCAAGGCCGAACGGATGATGCTCGCCTCGCGATTGAACGCGTTTCTAAACGGGGCTATTCATCCTCGAGGCAACGGTGATGCGGTCAGCTCTCCCGATTTTGAGCTAACGGACTCTTATTTGATCCACAGTTCGGCTGCCGTTGCCTTGTTCCATATTAGCGGCGATCCTTATCACTCCGGAGATCTGGAGTTAGCACAATCGCTCTTGGAGCGGAATGCCCGCGAAGTCGGGCTTCCGGAGGAATTGCGGCTGTTGGCGTTCCACGACGGGGACGGGAGCGTCTGTGCGGTTATCAACTTCACGGATGACGTCTCGTTTGACGCTGTATCTTCCATGATTAGGGAGACGGTAAAGGGATTAAAGGAGGCCGGCGCAGAGCATGCAGTCGCATCGTTAAGCGAGCCGTGTCGGCCCGCCGACCTGCCGAAGCAGTATAAGCAAGCTAAGCTTGCCATGGCGTACCGTATTCTGCGAGAGCCTTGCGAAGTGCTGTCGTCGAATTCGGACAATCGGCCCGGCGGAACGGATGGGCAGTTGCCTGCCCGCAAGGATATCGAGGAGCTTCGCCACGCCGTCGAAACGTTGCAATTGGAGAGGATCTCACAATGGATTGACCGTTGGCTGCCCGACAGCCTGATCGGAAGCGAGTCCCTCGACCGGCTCAAGGCGGTTTACCAGCTGCTGCTAACGGAAATCCGGAGACGCCTCGACGGACGTCTGCCGTTTGAAGAGCGCGAGCAAATCCGCGCGCTTGCCTCCTTTCATACGCTAGGCGACCTTCGCCGGTATTTAGTGGCGTACACGGACACTGCGAAGCGTTCCGCAAGCGAGAATGCCGAGCCGGCGGAGACCGTCATTTCGTTCGCGGAAGCATTCGTCAGGGAGAACTTTAACCGCGAAGTGCAGCTCGCGGAGGTGGCGAACCGGGTGTCCATGAACTACTCTTACTTCAGCAAGCTGTTCAAGGAGCGGACCGGGCTGACCTTTACCGCCTATTTAATCAAGGTACGGATGGAAGTAGCCAGCAAGCTGCTGCAGGATCCTACCTTGCGCATTAACGAAGTGTCCGAGAAGGTCGGCTACGGCAACCTGTATCACTTCTCTCGCGCGTTCAAAAATTACTTCGGCATCTCCCCGAAGGAGTATCGCCGATCCAGATAAACGTCAAACAAGCCCCGATCAGCACTAGCCGAATCGGAGCTTGCAACGTTATACTCGTCAATCGTCATTCGTCTTGATAGCAGCGAATCTCGTAAATGGCGGCGGAAGGGTCGCCGTTGGTTGCCTCGACCACGACGCGCAACTTGGCTGTCTCGATCGGCCGCTCCAGCTTATGCCGGCAATGCCGTTGGTAGTTGCCCCGAACGGCTGCAACTTCCGTCCAGCCCCCGTCCGCCCATGCTTCGATCCGATAGTCCTTCGGACATTGCGGGTCTCGGTAGAACGGCGCGTACCCGCGGTACTCCCACAGCAGATGACCGGGGAACGACAGCTCCACGCAGCCGATCGACTGCGTCTTCTCCCACGTTAACTCAAGCCATTGCGACAGCGACTGTGCCGGATCCGAACGCCACAGATTCGTGTAGTGATGAGGGCGCGCCACGCCGCTTACCGCTTGCTCTGGACCGAAGCAATGCTGCGGCGGCTCAATGCGGAAGCTCCTCGTCGGTCCGTTCCAATCCCTGCGCATCTTCCCTCCGCCCATTTCGTACGCGCAAGTATGCGCAGGCACGACGCCCGACGCAACATGCCAATTAACGTTCGGATTCGAGAGCAGATCGAGTCGAACGTAGCTGCCCGGCTTGAGGCCCGATGCCGAAGTCAGACGAACGTCCCAATCGATCCATTCGAAGGCGGCGCCGGGCTTGACCTTGAGCTTGACTGCGGCGAGCGGTTGAAGCTCCGTCCGATAATCCCAGATGTGATCGACGGGTACGATACAAGCATCCACCGTTTGCTCTTCGTCCGACAGATTGGACAAGCAGACCGATATGCGATCCAGCGCCTCTTCGGCGATCGCAAGCCATTGGCCCTTGCGTTGGCGCAAACACTCGCTCGCCGGATCCCGCCGTGCGGTATCCGTCTCCGGGTTTATTCCAACGACAGCCGCCTCGCTGCTCGCGGAGAGCCGAGCCGTACGGGCCAGGTCACGCTCATCCTCGTTCACCGAGTTCGGCAGGAAGCAGCCGTCGCGGAGCAATATCTGCTGCACGTCCCGAACCGTTTCGGTCGGAAGGTCCTGGACCGCGATGCCGCGCTTAAGTGCGATGGCGGCCGAGGTACCGACGGCCTGTCCGATGAGCGCGGTCGTCCCCATGACCCGCACCGTTCCGAGTGCGGCATGCGTAACGCTGATGTTGCGACCGGCCATCATCAAATTGTCGACGTCCCTGGCAATGGTCGAACGGAGCGGGATACCGTAAGGACCGCAATAGCTCTTGACCATGTACGCGCTCGTCTCGTCATAGCCTTCCGAGCTCGCATGCTCGCTAGTCGGCGCCAGCAGCCCCCCCGGAGTGTGCAAGTCCAGGAACCAACCGCCGTAGGCGATCTCGTCTTCGAATACGGTTTTGTTCTGCGGATCGTGCTCCGTCATTAGATAAAGGCCTTGAATTCTCCGACTCTCCCGCTTGCCTGGCACCTGCCCGATCCAATCGATAGCGTGGTTCGCAGCAAGCTCCTTCGTCTGCGGATCCTTGTTCTTGATCCAATCCCAGACGCCCAGCACGTACCGCGTCAATTGATGCCGAATGTCCTCGTTCTCGTGTATCGTATGCCAAGGCACACCGATCTCGATCCACCAGTATCCGCCCCTCATATCGTTAGGCCTGCGGCCTTGCTTGTAGAAGAAGTCCGGGTTATCCAGCTTCGCCGCCCATTCCGGCGCCTCGAACGGAGCCGGAGCGCCCGTATCCATCGTCTTGAACAACAGCGACGAGCCCATCACGTCGCCGCTCGCCTGAAGCGGCGCATGCGGTTCGTCATACTCCTCGCGTCCTTCCGAACCCATATGCCATTCGCAGCCGGCAAGATCCGCAACGAGCCCGTCGCCCGTGCAATCGATAAAGATATCGCCGGAGAGTTCCAACCTCGTCTCCGCGTTCGCCACAAGCCCGATGACCGCTTCGATGCGGCGCTCCGCACTTTTGCGAATGTCAACGATGGACGTATTCAAATGAAAAGTCAGATTTGGCGTGCGCATGGCCAGATCGTACATCGTCATGTCCCATACGCTGTTCGTCCATCCGTTCTCGAAGATGACCTCGTGATTATGGGCACGTTCTTCGATCAGAAGCTCCGAGATAATGCCTGTCTCCCGCGCGTACACGTGGAACGCGGCCGCCCCGTGCGGCGTCACTCTGACCTCGGATGAGCTGTTGCCACCGAAGACGGGTCGATCTTGAACAAGACACGTTCTTGCCCCATGTCTTGCCGAGGCCACCGCCGCGCAAAACCCGGCCAAGCCGCCGCCGCAAACGACGACGTCGTATCTCTCCTGGCGAATAGTGCCGGGAGGCCGACCTTCATGTGCCTTCCTTATGACGCGTTCCATCTGCTTCCGTCTTTCCGCATTCGCTCCCTCTACCAATTCCTCTGCCCCCTTGCGCCGTCATTATCCTGATAACAAACCCTTTTGACAGCGTTTTCTTCTGATGCCACCTCACTATAACGCGGAACTGCCATCGACAAAATAGCTCTATTTTTGATTTGATACCTTGATTTTGGATGGCCAAATCAAATAGGACTGCTCCCAGCACCGGCGGCAATAATGCAGGTCGAAGCGAGTGAAAAAATCTAACGCCGGCGGCAGTTGCCACCTCCTGCAGATTGCTTCCGGATTAAGGCCAGATATATTGATGCTCGGCTTATAACTCATCTCTTAAAAGCTCAAGCTTTGGAACCCAAAAACAACCAAGTCTATGTATTGGAAAAGACAAAAAGCCCCTGAATGGGGCTTTTTGAGATCCGCATCGCTGCTTCAATCATTGAACTATTGTTACCCGTTAGCGGAATGAACTACCCCATACGTCTTCTTCTCCATACAATTATCATTGTTTAAAGGACCAAGAAACAAATAAATGATAGTGTAACTATCCATGTTTGTTTATTGGACTGGTCTGTTGTAACTTGAATCGATCCAAATTTAGATGCCTTGAAGAACTTATCGTTTACCTTAACTGCTATTACATTTTGAGTGGCTGCCCCTTTAATTTCAAACAACACACTTCCTACTGGTATACTATCATTTGACTCGCCGTTCTTCTTTGGCATCGGAGTTCTTTGGCGTTCAATCTTTCCAATCTCATTGCCAATATCTTTGTAATCGACTTCCTCGGTGAAAGACCATATAGGAGATTGTTCCAAGCAACGGAACTTGGGTAGGTACTGGCTAACGCACCTTCTATATTTGATGAGAACACGGAAACAATGACAAAGAACAAAAGGAAGAATTTCAGATGCTTCATATACAACACCTCCTATTTTGTTGAACAAATCTTGCCGTTAGCTCAACGAGGCTGCCGTTACATACCGGCAGCCTCGACTTGTTGATTGTTAAGCTATAGTGTCCCGTTACCTAAACGAGTTATTTGTTAGTAAAGTTTGTATACTTTGAAAATCATTCAGAAACTTTACACACTCACTGTCTATTGCTTATTTGGAATACAGTAACGGGAAAAACTCATTATCGAACTTCTGTCCAAATTGCGGACGCGGCCCGAGCAATCGAACATTATCATGCCGTACTCTGCCCTCTTTGTAAAAGGTATCTCCAGGCATAAGATGAGCAACAACCGATAACCGAGGCTGATCTGTAAAATTTGTTGACGATCCATGGAAGGTTAGCGCATGGTGGAAGCTCGCTTGTCCAGCTTTTAGTATACAAGGCTCCTCAATCCAATCACGCGTTGCAAAACGTTGCTTCAGCTTTACCATATCCTGATCGAAGAATGTATCACTTCCCTCCACTGCGCCCCACTTATGTGAACCCAAGATCGTCATCATGCCGCCATTATTCAGATTTGTATCCTGCAATGCAATCCAAACAGTCACCATATTCGTTGTGCTGCTTGATCGCCAATAGGCGTAATCTTGATGCCATCCAACATTTCCAGCTGTTGTTTCTTCCCCTGAAGTACCTGGCTTGTAGATCACTTGATCATGCCATAGACGAATCTCGTCCTCGTTCAGCAGCTTCGCAGCCATTTCTCCTAAATTCGGATCAGTAACAACACTCCGAACTTCATCGTTAATCCACCAGCCATTATCGAATTTCCGAAGAGCATGCGGATTCTCCGAAAGTTTGAAAACATGCAATGGTATCCCTGCCCCATCATAATCTTTCTTCCATATGCGCTCATGCGCTCCGCGAAGTTGATCAATTGTCTCGTCATCCAGTAATTTTGGGCTGATCCAATAACCGTCTTGATCAAATTTCTCTTTATCAGCTGCCGTAATGGTATAAGGAATAACTCCCATGATGGAACACCTCATCTTTTCTTAGTCAAAGTGGCTTACTTCTTTTATTGTAGACCACATGATGAGCATTGACTTCCCTAAGCCTATCAAATAGGATTAGAAACATAAGAGATCATTAGAAACAAAAAGGATCGTGACTATGGTAAAAATGCATACGGAAACATCACGATGGGTGTATGAGTTTTCAGAGTCAAATCAGCTTGCCCATTTGCCTGAATTAATAATGCTGGGATATGACCGCTTTCAAGAAGCCTCTCCCCTCGTTATTCACAAGCATGAACAATCGTACGAGTATGTATTCGTGGATAGCGGAAAAGTCACATGGGAGGTAGACGGTCAATTAATTACTTCCCACACTGGACAGATCTTTCACACCCGACCTGGAGAATGGCATCGTGCACGTCTTAATTTCATCGAACCCTGCAGAATTTGGTGGTTGATACTATTAGATCCCTCAGAGCATGTCGGTTGGCTAAACTTACCCGATGAAGAGCGTATGGAGATTCATAACCAACTACAAAAGTTACCGAGAATCATACCTGTGGATATCCGTGTTCGTGAAATTTTCACCAAGCTAAGAGACATCATTGAACATTACGATCCGCTCTCCTCCTGCCGAATTCGTCATTATGTACTCGATATCATTTTGCAAATGCTGAACCCATCCTCTAACCGTCAAATCTCATTTGATCTCCAAAAGGCTATGTTTACTTTGATCGAAACCGTTCAGGCAGCGCCAGAAAAGAGATGGACTAATAAAGATTTAGCTAATCAAATCGGCGTAAGTGAATCCCATTTCTATCGATTGTTTCACCTTATGTATGGTCAGTCACCTGCTAATTATATTGATCGGCTACGAATTGAACTTGCCTGTCAAATACTCCTTCAGAAAGAAATTAGCGTCACAACAGTTGCAATGGATTTAGGTTATAAGACTAGTCAGCATTTTGCCACTGTATTTAAAAAGTATATGGGTCTGTCACCTTCGCAGTGGCGAAGATGATTTCAGTTTAATAAGTACTCCAAAAAATATTACACAAAATCTAACGAGGTCATTTGTTACGCTAAACTTTCCGTTAGTTGAACGAATAGGCAGCCAATGTCTAGCTGGCTGCCGTAATGTCTTGTTGAGCTATAGTTCCTCGTTAGTTGAATCCCGTTATTAGAAAAATGCATATAGTCCGTCTTCAAAATATTTGTATTCTCTTTCATTTAATGTTTTTTCTCCGTATCCTTCAAAGAAAGTATTAATTTCCGAATTAGTTACAATAGCATTGGGCTTCGGACGTATTGCTAAAGATAAATCATATCTTGGGTCTCCGAACGCTCAACGAGGCTGCTGATCTATACCGACAGCCTCGTCCTTTTGATTATGAAGCTATAGTTCTCCGTTAGCGGAACAAAAACCTCACATAAAATAAGCCAAAACAATATCCCCGTTTCCTTCTAACTCTCCAGTTTCTGCGAACCCAAATCCTTATAGAGTTTATTTGCGGCTATATTATGTGGAATATGTGATACCCTGATTTGTTTACAGACCACTCTGGCACTGAGCATCTTAATTACTTCTCCAATCGCTAATTTTCCATATCCCTTTCCCTGAAATCTCTCGTCAATCATAAATCTCAGAATCCAATAATAACCGTCTTTATATATTTCATTATCAAAAAGTATAAACCCGACCATCATTCCTTCAGAAAAAATGCCGTATGGAACAGATGTAAGTTCATTTGTTGCATGTAAAAGTGAATCTGCATTACATGCAACCAATTCCAACTGTTGGCTGCTCACGCTTAATTAGATACATTCGCTTTCAAACTCTTTTGTAATCTTATAGTGGAGCAGCGTGCAGCAGATCAATTAAAAAGGAGCGAAAACTCGCCCCTTCTGTTCCCGCATGCTCGCCGGATGTCCATTTAGACGGTCTACGATTTATCTTCTGATGAAATCCTGCGAATAAACGAGCATTCGTGAGAAAACTGCATCGTAGCGAGGGAGCTTAATGTTCAGTTGGCTTGTTCTTGTCCCCGTACTTTCCGTTATGTTTAGCATTGCCTTCATATACTGCTCTTCTCCTGTGAGGGAGTTTAATGATGACAATAATTGTAACCCAAAAACTTGAAATAATGGTTCGAATATTTGAGTATAAATATGTGTTTTGCAACAAAAAATATAGTTGTTTGAAATTCTAAAAGCGATTGGAGCATGTAAATGAGAATGAAGAAAGTAATATTAATAATTGGATTCCTCGGATGTTTAATGATGTACTCTGCTATACCGGCATCTGCTGACAACATGGATCGATCCAACAACGGAACAACGATGAACGCAAACAACTACAGAACCAATGCAACAACAGATGATGATGGTTTCGATTGGGGTTGGCTTGGACTTTTAGGGCTCCTTGGTTTAGCTGGTGCTAGAAAACGTGCTCATGATCGTGAGCGCGAACGTGCTTAATACTTAAATAGTATAAATACCCCCAGTTCATACGGGGGTATTTGCCATGTATACAACTTTATATTCTGATCTCTATTCGCAAAGTATTTTAGTTTTTCCATGCATTAAATTCGTGTTCTGGGACACATTAAATAAGTCAAAATTGATCTGAAAAAGGAGAATAATTAATTGGGAATTTTAAGTGGTAATCCAAAAGATGAACCTATGCACTATGGAGAAATCTTCAGTGTGTGGCAAGCATCAACTGTTGCAAAAGGTGCCATTTCTTGTTATCAAGCATACTTGAATCATTCCGGTGATAAGGATCTCAAGAAATCATTAGAATCATTAATTGATCAAGCAAAGCTTGAAATTAAAGAATTAGATACTTTGCTTATGGAAAACGGTATTGCTTCAGCCCCTATGATGCCTGATAGACCATTAGTAAAACTTGAAGACATTCCAATTGGAGCTCGATTTACTGATCCTGAAATAGCTGCTAAAATTGCATCTGATGTTTCGTTGGGACTTGTTGCCTGTAGTCAAGTTATGGGGCAATCAATAAGGGAAGATATTGGCGCTTTATTTGCTAAGTACCATATCACTAAAACAACATTAGGCGTTAAAATACTCGAGATGAGTAAAGAAAAAGGCTGGCTCATTCCTCCTCCACTGCAAATAAAGAGACCTGAGACAGTGAATGCTTAATTTTAATTAAAAATTCTGCCCATAGGGTGGGATTTTTTTGATAAAAAAAAATTGTTAAACTAGCCTGCCCGTTGAATAATAACGATTGCCGAAAGACAATTAGACCTGGAAATAAGAAACGCCTCCCTAGAGAGGCGTTTCTTTTAGTATGTAGATTGCGACTTTGTACTCCATCTAAGGCTTCTTAAGCGCATATATTCTTGTCACCTGTCTTCTCCTTCTGTATGCCTCGCCAAGAACCCGTCCAGGATCTCTGCCATCGTCCCGTTTTCCAACGGTCCTTTTAGTTCGTTTCTAACCAGCAGCAAAGCAGCAGCAGGAGGCATATGGATTGTTCGTAGCGCTTCGATTAGAGTATTCTCTTCGTCACTTAGTCGCTTTATGTATTGCAACTCTATCGGTTCAGGTGTTATCACCAGTTTCACTCTCTTTCAGGGGGTGGTTTTGTGTTCTCTCAAACAAACGACATCATAAGATACTAAATCCCCCCATTTGTACCATGTTATGTAGTCTTCTTGGAGAAATAAGAGGAAGTGCTGTCACACTTCCCCTTTACCAATTAGAAAGACACCGGTATCTGCAGTATTAGCATATTTAATCGCTATTAACCAAAGCGCGTACGCAAAGGAAAGTGCTTGCCAGCATGTCCAAGAAAGGAATGCTTCTGTTTTTTAATGAATATCGTTTTTGGATAGTTGAATACACCATCTTTTCTATTTTTCAAATGTTTTCCGTTATCCTACCCGTTAGCTCAACGCGGCTACCGTTCTATGCCAGCAGCCGCGGCCTGTTGAATGTTTCGCTATAGTCTCCCTTAGTTCAGGCTATGTAACCAGATGTGACCAACCAGGGTTTGTCTTCATTTCATAGATTTTTTGGAGAGTATGGAAATGCTTCGTCTTCTCGTCATCAGCCTCTGTGTGGAGATACCCCTCTACAAGCTTGTACCCGAATACGAGAAGAATTATTTCATAGACACAATGATCGGCAATTCGGGTTACAGGTGCATACTCCGAAAAACCTTTGTAATACGCAGGGACGCATCGCTGGTAGTATTCGACCATGTGATCGATATCCGGTTCATCGGCGATCAGGCTTGCGAGATCCTCACCCAGGTAGCCCCATCCGCTGGTATCCCAGTCGATGAGCGCGATACTCCCTTCAGCGTAGATCAGGTTGGCTACCCAGAAGTCTCGGTGGCATAGCACGAGAGGCAATTTTTCGATACGAGCGAATATCTCGTCTGCATGCTCATCGATGTCGATGAGCATTTGCCGCACGTGCAACGGGAATTCGCAATCCTCTGAACGTATATAATCGTAGACGACCGGCCATGACCGATAATGCAGGTACGTATTTTTCATGAGATCCGCATGGCTCAGATTGGTCAGCTTCTGCAGTACGGCGGGCTGTTCCGCATACAACTTGCCCTGAAAGCGGCCTAACTCCAGCGCGGCCTTTTCATACATGTCACCGGTCAAGTCTAAGCCGGTTACGCCATCGATATATTCCAGCCACAGCTGGTATTCATTTTCTTCGGCATTGAGTTCAGCGAGATAACATGTCGGCCAGCGGAGGGATTGCGAGAACGTCGATCCCAAGTCAGACGAATAGAGATCATATTCCCGACGCCATGAGCCCGGGTCACCGTAACGCTCCCATTTATGCTGGATTTTGAGCACTATACGGTACGGTAATTTGTTGCCATCCACTCTTTCGGCAATCCCCGTTACCAGGTACACTTTCCCTACAGTTCCGCCCTGTAACGGCATCGTTTGGCAGTCGGCAGAGATGATATCCGTCTTGAAGCGTTGGTTTAAAACGTAAAGCAGCTTTTCAAGTTCAATATTCATTTATTCCTCCGTTTTCTTACTCCACATGGCGAGAGTTTTGTTTCGAGTTCTCTTGTCGATGAGGTAGTTCGTATTATACTGGATATACTCGCTACCATACTGCGTGGCATAGACCCATCTATTGAGAAGACGGAAGCCTTTAAACCAGCTGCTTGGATGATTATATCAAATGTAATTCCTAATTTTGGGGGAGACTTTAGTTATAACTATTTTGCCCGTTAGTTCAACGATGATGAAACACTAATAGACCACATAACCAAGGAAAAAAAGGCAGCACTCCAAAACATCTCTTTCCCGTAACGTCTTTTATTTACTATTTTTTCAATCGCTTTCAGCAAGGTAATTACAAATAGAAAACTAAATAATGGCACAAGGTATACAGCGCTGAAAAGAAAAAATATCATTAAAATAACCTCCTCCTTTTCTGACTGGCATTTGCTATAGTTCCACGTTAGATCAATCATTTTATGTACAACGAAGATCAAAATATGAATTTTTTCCTTCTTCAACGACTTCCAATTCAACGATATTTCCTTCGCTCGATTGTTCAATATAGTTAATTATTATTTGTACTCCCTTGTTATCTGTATTATAAAACTTAATTAATTCCTCTATATCTAAACTGCTTACAATTTTTCTTCTTGCTAAAAAGTCGCAATTATCACCATTACCATATAATCCGCCGACTTTTGAATATTTAGATAGTTCCCTTGTATTTGGTGGTAATGAAAGATTGAACAATTTCTTTTCAAATTTGTTTAGTCGATAATTATTATAGTAGGCGCTCAATGAAATTGGATTCATTAGTAATACCAATAATATACAACAGGTTATGACTATTAGAATTTTCATTCCTTTACTGCTCATTGAATAATCACCCTCGCTTAATAACTGGAGTGCATTGAACTAGCCTAATCTTATTCCTATATATTACCATACTTTCCTGCCTGTTAGCGTAATAAAGCAGCCAATCATAATGATTGGCTGCTTTATTGTTTTATTGAGCTATAGTGTGACAACTTCTTCGTACTTACCCATTACTTCCGAAATCAGTTCTCGGGATTATGTACTTTAGTCCACCCATCCGTGTTTTCAATGGTTCTAAAACTTCCGTTTATGATAAGGAAGACCTTCGCCTTCTTCGCAATACTGTTTAAGACTGAACAAAAAAATAGCCCAGTTATAATTACATACGCGATAAAATGCGGTTACTTCCTCCCAATTCATTTGACGAAAAATGATTGAAGTCTTCCCGTTTTTTTCCTCCATCTCAAAAGAAATTGTCGTACCTATCCATTGTGGATCTGAATCCACACACTGCCACAAAATCTTTTTATCGGTAACAAGCTCATCAACTCTCATCTTTGTTAAGCCTTTGCCCCCGAATCGGAACTCATTTATACTACCGATCTGATCATTGACTAGTAGTTCATTTGTCCATATTTCTGAAAGTCCTTTTGCAGTGGTTAATGCTTCATATACCTTTTTAGCTGGAACATTCACGGTCTGTAAGTGCTCAATATTTGCCATATTGCTCACTCCCCTCCTTTATCGGATGTAAAAATTTGTACACGTATATCTTTGGTTATACCATAGTACGGTTAATGTGATTTCTTTTCGATTGCTCATCTTTGAAATAAGATTATTTAGAAGCTTATTGGTGCGTAATAAGCTAATAATCGTGTTTGTCTTTTCTTTATCAATAAACTTCACTACAAGTTCTGTATCCATTCCTTCACCAAGTATTTCAATAATTTTACCTGTACCATACTTTGGATGTAAAATTTCTTTCATCTCCTTGAACCCGAGCATCTATTCTATTTGCAATTTCGATCATAAGTCCAAATACCCTCTCGTCAGCACCACTTATCATAAGCCTGCCATCTTTATATTGAAAAGGTACTCCCTTGAATGTTTCTATGAGATCAGAAACCTTCTCTATGTCTTCAACGGTTATAGGATTTTTTTCACTATATATCCAATGCTTTGCCTTAGTAATATGGACATCATAACTCATATAACCACTTCCTCAGAATTTAGTTTATTTGTAACATTCTAGTTGCAAATAAATAATTCCTTCCAGGTACACGATTTTTAAAAGCCTTTTGAAACTACCCGCTAACATAATGAAGCAGCCGATCACAAAATGACCGTAGTGGATGGAATACCCCCATTTCGGTTCTCTCGAGTGACGCTAAGCTGTTCTAATAAATCTTTAATCTGTAACATGTTTAGATCACTTCCCGAATCAATCCTTGTTTTAAGCGGTCGAGCTGCAGAAGATGATGACGGTAGTGCATTTCAACAAGCAGAAACCATTCCTCCGCACTCAATCCACCGAATCTCGGATGGGTCACTATATTTTGTTTGGATACTTTTTCAAGGGTAGGTTCAATTTCCTTCATTCTCTGGATGACTTTGTATAAGCCTTGAATTAGCTGATCTTTGCTTTCCGGCTGCTCCGGAGTATATTGTGGGGAAGGCGGAACATGAATACGAATGGGGGGGAAGCTCCCTTGAGAAAATATAGCTACACCAACCTCGGTTTTTTCCGTTTGAGGTACCCTGGGATCTTGGCTTGGCATCAGGCACTGATCAATATTACGAAGCTGCATATCAAGCGCCGAGCTAATGAGATGTTGAAACATCTGTCCGATAGACCACTCGTTGTCACTTGGCTTTTGCCTCAGCTGCTCCAGACTGAATTGATTCAGTTCATGAATATAATATGTCGCAGTTTCCTCAAATCGTTGTAATGCTAATTTTGTTGTAATCATCGTATATCATCGCCTCTAATCATCTTTTTTCTAAGTATACAAAAACGCTACTGACACCATTATGTCAGTAGCGTTTTAAGGTTTTTTATCGTTCGTTTCTAACCCCATCGCAGGATATATTATGGTTTTTCATATTTGTCCGTTATTCTCCAACTTCCATTCTTCAGTTTTACCTTTAACTGCAGTGGAACTCTTGAAGAACCATATTTGACTTCCTTTGTTTTTTTGTCTATTGCCTTGTATGTATATTTAATCCAAATGGTGCCTGAGTAGAAACTGTGTAATCCAATTCCCATATTTGTTGAGTAAGCTATTATTTCCTCCTGGCTTGATGAACTTGGTGGATATATTTCATTTCTATGAAACTTATTTAATGCGGATTCAGTTACTTGTTTATGCACTATTTGATTGTCCTTCTCTGGATGAAGATATATTGTTCTCAATGTTGCCTTAACACTGGATAACATCCAAATACTTACTGAAAAATATATCAAAATAAAGATAAGAACGATCAGAGTTATCCATTTTTTACTTTTCATCATTTCCCCCTAACATTAACTTAACAAAGAAATGAAGCGTGATTGCGGTGTTTATATGATGCACCCTACTCTAGTAATGTATATTTCAGTTAAGTCTTCTTTTAGGCATCACTTATTAATTACCGAGCTGTTCCGCCAAACCGATTAAAAGTCCTTCACTTCCGCGAATGTAGCAGAGCCGATACGAGTCCCCGTACTGAACCACTTCGCCAACGAGCTGAGCTCCATGCTTAGTGAGTCTGGATACCATTTCGTCTATGTCTTTAACAGTGAACATGACGCGTAGATAACCGAGAGCATTTACAGGAGCGGTTCGGTGATCTGATATAGTAAGTGGGTTGAGAAATCGCGAAAGTTCAATTCGGCTGTGGCCATCTGGAGTAACCATCATAGCTATCTCTACACACTGTGAACCCAGCCCGGTTACGCGACCTGCCCATTCACCTTCGACAGTAGCTCGCCCTTCGAGCTTCAAGCCAATCTCCTCGAAAAAAGAGATTGCGTTATCAAGGGATTCTACAACGATGCCAACATTGTCCATTCTTAGTAATTGGTTATTTGCCATAGTTTTATCTCCTTATGTGGACAAATTTATTATCTTATCATCTTCCTATTTATTCTACCATCAATTACTAATTCCTTCCAAACGTTTGATGTCTTGTCACGGTTCGTGATATTAAAGATAAGTCACAGTATAGTATTGCTTTCGGATGAAAATTTGTATTTTTCGTGGTATGAATGACTCATGCGTGATCCTCAAATAACGGTACAATATACTTTTTAATCAATTCAATTCTGTTCTGCGCACGTGGCATAAAACGAGAAGCGACGGAAATCACCATTTTTTTCTTGGTATTTACAAAAATAGCATTTCCACCATCGCCTAAAGCTGCGTAACAACTATGTTCTTTGTTGTCAACCATCCACCATAAATAACCGTATGACAACTCTCCCCATCGACTATTTTCTTTGGTGCTTTCCTCGATCCATTTTGAGGATAGAAATTGCTGGCCGTTCCATGAGCCTCCATTTAAGTATAGCTGGCCGATCTTCGCCATATCTCGTGGTGTTAAGGCTAACCCCCAACCAGCGGTGTTCGTGCCTTTGGGATCCACCACCCAACCACTAACATATCTATCCTTAAGAAAAGCAAAATACTCCTCTTTGCAATGTACGCTGGCATTATCGAGTGCATTAATTCCTAGTGGTTCAAACAGATTTTCAGTGGCAAAATCAAGCACAGGCTGGCCTGTTGCATTAGTGAGAATTCCTGATAAAATCTGTATACCGATTGTGGTATATTTAAACTCTCCAAGACCGCTCTTACCACCCAAAAAGTCCAGCGCAGCTTTTGTCCAATCATTGCTTTTATAAACTTTGGTATATGGATCCGACTTATACTTATACGGTGCTGTCATTGTCAGAATATTTTTTATTGTGATATTCCTTATCGTTTTTTCCCCGCGTTTGACCTTGTAATCGGGAAAGAAGTCCAATACTTTCTGATCTACGCTTTCGATATAGCCTTTATCGATGGCAATGCCAATCAAAGCAGAAACAATGCTCTTTGTCACCGATGCAGTATGAATGGTATCCTCAGCGGTGTAGCCGTCAAAATAACCTTCATATACCTTTTCGCCGCCTTGCCTCACCACTATTCCAGCAATATTACCATAGTCTCTTTTAATCAGACTTTCGAAATCGGTAATACTTTTATTCATTATTTCTTCTCCTCCTAAAATAGATATATCGATGTCTAAGAAGAGCATATTATGATATAAATTTTTTTGCGATAGTACGCACCATTCATATTAAAAATTCCACATGTGCAGCAATGGTGTCTCCAATTTGGAGTTTTACATCGAAGCATCAGCCTACAACCCAATCTTCTACTTTAACGCTATTTGCGGTACGGTTTTCACCGGGCATGATCGTAACTATCCAGCGCGTTAGCCCGACGAGGCTGCGTTCGGCTAGAACCCGAAAACAATAGTAATGAAAATAAGCTTCTCTTATATGGAAGAGAAGCTTATTTTCATTATCTTGATATAACACTTATTAGAAAAGTGACCGTAGCCCTTTTTTAATACTGTTCATAATCTTCTGTCCTGTGTTGAGTTCTGTAAGAGTAATGTCCCACATCACGGCATTTGTAGTCGGATTTGAGTCATCGTTCATTAATTTAATGGTTAGTTCATTTGCTCCGTTTATAGGGACTTGAAAAGAGGTAAGCTGATTCTCTCCGCTTTTGGCTGATAAACCTAATGAATAAATTTCTGTGCCATCTGCGATAAATAGGATGTCACTTTTCCCATTGCTTGCAGTGTTGATTACATCATCCGGTATAGCGACATAGCCTGCCACTTTTTTATATTTGCCATTCAAATGATACGTAAACTCATTAGTTCTTGTATTTTTTCTACTGTACATGTTGATTTGTGGTTCAACCTTTTCTTGGACTGCTGTAAAACTTAAGAGGGTTGCATCCCAAAGTGCAGACCCCTCTGTTATTGTAAGTTCATTCAGGGCTACGACTTCGCCGCCTCCCTTTTCCAAATAATTATTAATGCCACCAACAAGGGCAATGACCCCAATCGAAAGTACACTGGCTGTTAAAATGATTCGACAAATCCCTTTAAATTTATCTCGATCACGGTTCACGAACCGTTGCGCCCAAAATCCTACCGTCGCCCCTAATGTATTAATAATGATATCGTCAATATCAAAGGATCCTAGACGAGTGAGCATTTGTAAGATTTCAAGAATCGTAATAGACAAAATAAATAAGGTTATAAATCGAATGAAATTACAGCGAAACAGCAGCGGGAAAACAATTCCAAAAGGAATAAAGGCTACAAAGTTGCCCAACTCAAAAAACCAAATACGAAAGTCCCTTCCCATCGGAAAGTGTAAAGGAATCCCTTCAGGCATTAGACTATATCGCATGCTAGAATCTTGAAGAAAAGCACCCCTGTTGAAACCTATATACAAAAAATAGAACGTCAAAACGGTATACAATGCTAACAGAATTATAGTGATTTTTCGCAACTTTCCTCGATACATAATTGCATCCTTTCTCTTTTTCAAAGCGGCTCCCACATGTACAAAGTTTATTCGGCTAGCTTTCTCTTGATTTTTCTCCAGAAGCCGTCATTCCTCCGATTGATATACTTCTCATTGTAAATAAGTAGACTATAGGAGGACCACAACGTAGATGTTCGAATGATTATATAGGTTCCCATGGCGATCAAAACGACGCAAACCGGATAATATGGAACCAGTGCGCCTTCCGAGATCCCCTTTCTCTCCAGCAAAAAAGCTATCACACCTACTGCTAACATGCCAGCCCCGACGATGATTACCAATGTGTACCTACTCTTCAATTGTTTCAAACGTTCCTTCAATTGCTTCATATAACCCTGATCCAGCATAAGAGCTTCTTTTCCCAGCACATGGTACCGTTCTTCGTCTTTCAGAATGGCGGACACGAGCACAACGACTCCCCCTGCCGCCAACAAAATGATAAGAACGGAATAAACGACGGGCTCATGCCGAAGCATCAGATACGGTAAAAAAGCCATAATTAGTAGGCACACACCTGTCGCAACGCGATTAGATGATTTTTGCTGATGACTCAAATACCCTTCCGCCATCTCTTGGCTGACATAATACCCATGCTCTTTAGGGCCGCTCTTCAACTCGTTCTCCTTCAACATATAATCGATGGATACCTCGAATAAGTTACCAATCATAAGCAACTTTTCGGTTTCAGGGAAACCTTGTCCGTTTTCCCACTTGCTGACTGCTTGTCTGGTTGTGCCCAGTTTTTCGGCCAGCATTTCTTGGGAATAACCTTTTTCTTTTCTTAATTGCAACAACTTTTCACTAAATGACATAGGCTTGCTCTCCTCTGCTATCTGATACCTAAATTATAGGATAACAATGGAATCGATGCTAGATCATGGTGGTTGCGTTTGCGCCACTTGCGGTTGCAACTACGTAATACTACATAATAATAGGTACTTCGCTATCATCGTAACCTGCTCGATAGCCCAATGGGACTGCCATTCATTATCACTTTCGAGTGAAGGATCAGATCAAAAAATATGCAAAGAGCCCTCTTGCAACACAGGAGGGCTTCATGATGATTAAGGTTTGATCTACTCTGTTATTTCCACAGATAATGAACAGGGCTTTGCATTTATTTACTTGGAATGCTCCCGCTGTCTCAAGCTCTCATACAACAGCACCGTAGCCGCCATAGCTACATTCAGAGATTCCGCTTGGCCGACCATCGGAATAATGACCGACTCATTCACAAGGTCTCGAACGATTGGAGAAAGCCCCTCCGATTCATTGCCCATTAGCAGCCATGTCGACTGCTTCCAATCGTAGCTATAGCAGGTATGCTTGGCTTGCAAGCTCGTTCCAACAAGCGTTACGCCCTTGGCTCTCGCCTGCGGAAGCAGCTCTTTCAGGTCAGCTTCAATAATCGGCAAATGGAACAAGGAACCCATTGTCGATCTTACGGTTTTTGGATTGTAGAGATCCACGCAGCCTTTGCCAAGAATCACGGCATCGGCGCCAACCGAATCCGCACTGCGGATAATCGTGCCGGCATTGCCAGGATCACGTACATTGTCCAGGACAACGACGAGGCAGTTTTTGCGATACAATGCTGAAGAATCTGGAGACAGTTTCGTTAAAATCGCGAACACAGGCGGAGGCGTATCCGTTCCTGTGCATTTAGCCATGACCGCTCGTGAAGCTTGTACCCACTCCAAACCGAGCGTAGCCTCTGAATCATTTGTCTCACGTTCCAGCTTAAGCTCCTCTGGAATTCCACGGTCGGTGTCGTAGACGATGGTCAGCACGGATGCTTGTCCCCTCAGTGCCTCCAGAACAAGATGAACGCCTTCGATTAAAAATTGACCGCTGCGATCGCGGTTTTTTTTGTCCAGCAGTGAAGCCCAATGCTTGACCTTGTCATTTTGAACAGATGATAGCAATGGATCAAAGTTTTCATTCATAGTTGATTCTAACCTTCCGAATAAGCGATTTCTAAATTTGTAAGATCTGAGTTTTTGCCGACTATGACTAGAATATCTTCCTTGCCAATTAAATCGTCTGCATAAGGAGCAATATTCATCTCAGTGCCTTTCTTAATGGCCATGACATTGCATTTATATTTCGCCCTAATATCGAGCTGCTTCAAGCTTTGGCCGATCATGGGGACCGGTGCTTTAATTTCAATAATGCTGTAGTCATCCGAAATTTCGATATAGTCCAAGATATTGGGCGATACCAGATGATGCGCAACGCGAAGACCCATATCCCGCTCTGGGAAAACCACCTTGTCTGCGCCGATTTTGTTCACGACTTTACCATGGAGCTCATTTTGCGCTTTCACGATTAGCGTTTTAACTCCTAAATCCTTCAAGATCAGCGTCGTCAAAATGCTTGATTGAATATCTTGGCCAATGGCTACGACGACGACATCAAAGTTCCTTATGCCAAGCGCCCGAAGCGCTTCCTCGTCCGTTGAATCTGCGGATACAGCATGGGTAACCGTATTGACGACCTCTTGGATCCGCTGTTCATTCGAATCAATAGCCAAAACCTCAAAACCCATGTCCGTCAGTGCTTTTGCAATGCTGGAGCCGAAGCGTCCCATTCCGATAACCGCGTACTGCTTCTTAGCCATATTACCCAAATCCTCCTTGCAGGATGATTGCTGCAGTGATCTAACCAGTATACCACAGCTTGCCTAATCGGATGAAAACAGCCTCTGGTGGACAAAGTAAATAAGTAAATTTGAATGTACCAGGAGGCTGTTAAAATGGAAGTTATTGATTTGCGTCAAGCCATCGTTAGGCGTGTACAGGATAATTCGGCTAAGGAGCTGTCTGAGGTTATTGAAGACTCTATCGGTGCCGACGAGCGGGCATTGCCAGGCCTTGGCGTCTTGTTTGAAATGATTTGGCAGCAGTCATCGGAACCGGAGCAAGGACGCATGGTTGATTCCCTATACAAGCATCTTCACCATTCAGAAAATGCTAATCCCTCGCAATAACGAGTTTTGGAAGCATAAACCAGCTGCCCTCCGACAATGGTATGAGTTACCCAGGGCAGGCCATCATAGTGGTCTACTATAATAAGATCCGCTGCTTTGCCGGGTTCGATGGATCCAAGTTCACCAGCTGCACCTAAAGCTTGTGCGGGATTTAGGGAAGCCATTCGAACCGCCTCCGGCAAAGCGGCTATTCCTTCGTTCTCCAGCTTAAATACGGCTGCGAGCATCGAGGAAGGATGATAGTCGGAGCACAAGATGTATGCAGCATTCGCTGCAATCGCATCTATTGCTTTTAAGTTTTTGTCGTGCGACGCTCCTCTGACTACGTTTGGCGCACCTACGCAAACGCGAAGCCCCTTTGATGTCGCATATGTTGCCGTCTCCAGATTAATCGGAAATTCACAGACCGATACGCCAAGCCCCACCGATTCGTTTACCTTGTGTAAGGAGTCATCATCATGGGAAGCTAACGCAATTCCCTGTTTCGACGCAAGACGGCTTAGCTGCTTCAGCTGTTCCATACTAACCATTTTCCTGCGCTCAAGCAGATCCTCGACAATGATTCGAACCTCATCCGCGCTTACACCTTGGTTTTTCATGACGTATCGCTCAAACGAGCCTGGTTCGCGATATTGTCCCTGACCTGGTGAATGGTCCATAAAAGATAAATAATCAATTGTATTGTCTCGAAGAAAACGTTCAACAATCGGAATGCCTGCCAAATGCGAGACCTCCAAGCGCAAATGAATTCGATTACGAATCACTGAGCGTTTGCTTCGATAGCTGTTAATCTCTTCAACCATGCTGGTCAGCAAATGGTCACCGCGCAAGCTGAGTCCTACGCCAAGCGACAAGGAATGATACATGGTTGTAATCCCATGTACGGGCAGCTTCCGTTCGAATTCCAATAATGCCATCTTCAGCGGGAACAGTGTGTTTGGCCTCGGCTGTACTTCTTTCTCAATGGCGTCGCAATGAATGTCGATCAGGCCCGGCAGCACATACCGATTCGCTGCATCAATCACTTCTGAGCCTGGATACTTCCCTATCCACTCCTCCTCAGTAAATTTCGCGGCTTCAACAATAGCTGCAATACGGCCATTTAACACAACTACAGACGCTTCAACGATTTGATCCGGTAATATCATTTTTCCGTTCGCAATGATCATTGGCTTTAATCTGGTCGTTCCCTGATCATTCATCCATGCGGTCACCCTTTCATTAAGAGTTGTATGGATAAGTTTACCATAAACAACTTAGCGAATTCATCCAATCCCCATTCTGCTGTAGAAGCTCTTAATGGATTAATCATGAACGCTAGCTCCATTTATTGTTCTGCGAAACGGCTGTCTCTAACCAAAATAGAATACAAAAAACCGCAGGAGAAAGAGCTTCTGCGGTTTCAAGCATGACAAAATCAAATTTGGTATAGGCCGCACAGCTAATAACCCGCTGCCTATCCATTGCAAATTTCCTCTGGCTTTACTCTTCTTGCGGTATAAATTTATAAATGTCACCCGTCTCAAACGAATCAATTAATCGATCCAGCCAGCGGTAATACTTTAATGCTTCTTCAATCTTCTGCGTGTCATTCTCCAGTACGTCAAGGAAAGCTTGGTCTTGCTCATATTGCTGCTTTAATTGTGCAATTTCTTTGGTTGAACGATTTAAAGCACTCATATTTTGCTCGACGGCTTTCCGCCATTTAATAGAGAAAAAATCCGCAAAGTTCTGATGCCAATTCGTTTCAACCTCATATAAATCTTTACGGGAGCCCTTGCCCCAAACTTTATTTATCATCTTCAAGTCATGCAGCGTACGCATGCCAGTACTCATGGAAGTCTTGCTCATGCCCATCGTCTGGCTCATTTCATCAAGTGTTACCGGCTCACGGTTAAAATACATATTCCCATAGAGATGGCCGATCGACAAGGTTATGCCGTACAAATCCATGTTTTTCCCAATTGATTCAATGACGCGGCGGCGCGTATTTTGCAGCTTCGTTAGCTGCTCTTCCGTTAATGCTGCAAGTTCATTCATGTCGTTCCTCCTGAGGAGTGTCTTTCCCCTATCATTCCCATATCAATTATTGTAATCAAATGGTCCACCAGAGTAAAGAATACATATAGGTTGAAAAAGGGAGTTATCAAGAGTATACAGTACGTAAAGTACGTAAAGTTATAACTGTACAGAGTATACACTGTCTCACGCCTTTTGACCATTACAAAGATAACCAACTAAACTTATAGGAGTCGAAATATTCCACAAGGGGGCACAACATGGCGATTATAGAAGCCAAGAGGCTAACCAAGATTTTCGGAGCCGATCCGAAAAAGGCGATCCCGCTGCTGGATAAAGGATGGTCTAAAGAAAAGATATTTGCAGAAACAAAGCTTACGGTTGGGGTCAACCAAGCTAGTTTCTCCATTGAAGCAGGACAAATATTTGTCATCATGGGCTTGTCCGGCAGCGGCAAGTCGACACTTGTACGTCTGCTTAACCGACTGATCGAACCTACGAATGGTCAGGTACTATTCAATGGTACAGATGTATTGAAGATGTCTCCTGAGCAGCTAAGGAAGTTCAGAAGAAAAAACGTAGGCATGGTATTTCAGAAATTTGCGTTGTTTCCGCATCGCACCGTAATCCAAAATATCGAATACGGGCTTGAGGTTCAAGGCATCGATAAGAAAAAACGCAGGGAAATGGCGATGAACTCTCTTGAACTTGTAGGATTAAAAGGCTGGGCAGATAGCTATCCTGATCAGCTAAGCGGCGGTATGCAGCAGCGCGTCGGGCTTGCCAGAGGGCTTGCCAACGATCCCGACGTGCTTCTGATGGATGAGGCATTTAGCGCGCTTGACCCGCTGATCCGGAAGGATATGCAGGATGAGCTGCTTGAATTGCAATCGAAAATGAAAAAGACGATCGTGTTTATTACGCATGATTTGGATGAAGCACTGCGCATTGGTGACCAAATTGCATTAATGAAGGACGGCAGCATCGTACAAATCGGTTCGCCGGAAGAAATTTTGATGCAGCCGGCCAATAAGTATGTAGAGCGATTCGTCGAGGACGTTGATTTGTCTAAAGTTTTAACGGCTTCGCACGTGATGGTCAAGCCTGAGACGATTACCATTGAAAAGGGACCGCGCGTGGCTCTGCAATTTATGCGCGACCGGGAAGTTTCCAGCTTATATGTTGTTGATAAAGGCATGAGGCTGCTTGGCGTTATTACCGCGGAGAATGCAGCCAATGCAATCAAAAACGGACAGAAGCTTGAAGAAGCCATGGAACGGGAGGCACCTTCCGTACTTCCGGAAACGCTGCTTAACGAATTATTTGAAATCATGAGCAATTCCAAATTCCCCGTTTCCATTATTGATGACACTGGGCGGTTAAAAGGAATTGTCATTAAAGGCGCTGTTCTGGCCGCATTAGCCGGAAATTCAACATTAGAGGCTGGTGATAGTCATGAATCTGCCTAAAATTCCTTTAGCAGAGTTTATCGAATGGTTTGAATCCTGGCTCGAAAATAATTTGGCGCCACTATTCAAATTTATAAAAATTGTAGTTGGAGAAACCGTAAATGGCCTAGAAACAGCGCTTAATTGGTTTCCGGCGCTTGTTCTTATCCTTTTATTTACGGTTCTTGCCTGGTATATCGGCAAATGGAGAATGGCGTTATTTACACTAATAGGCCTGCTCATCATTGAGAACCTAGGATTATGGAGCCAGACGATGCAGACGCTAGCGCTTGTTCTAACCTCTGCCTTCATCTCGGTGCTCATTGGCGTGCCAGTAGGCATTTTGTGCGCACGCAAAAACGGTATTCAGAAGATTGTTACGCCCGTGCTGGACTTTATGCAGACGATGCCTGCATTCGTATATTTATTGCCAGCCGTTACCTTCTTCTCGCTCGGTGTAGTACCAGGGGTGATCTCATCCATTATATTCGCCATCCCTCCAACCATCCGCCTAACTAATTTAGGCATTCGCCAGGTTCCTGAGGAACTCGTAGAAGCAGCGGATGCATTTGGCTCCACACCCGCTCAGAAGCTCTTCAAGCTCCAGCTTCCGATAGCTCTGCCTACCATTATGGCGGGCATCAATCAGACCATCATGCTTTCTTTATCGATGGTCGTTATCGCCTCGATGATTGGCGCACAAGGGGTCGGCGCTTATGTATACCGTGCCGTTACGCAAGGAAATACGGGTATAGGCTTTGAAGCCGGGCTTGCTATCGTTATATTGGCCATTATCTTAGACCGTTTAACCCAGCAAGTGATTCGCAGAAGCAAAACAACCTAGACATTCAAAAGCTTACTTGATTAGTAAATTTGTTTCATAACAGTAGCTGCGCGAGCAGATCATTCTTACGATCGCGGTTGCAGCCAGATTCTTTGATTGCATTAAACATGTATAGGTAAGAATCTGACTGCAAAGGCGAACACTTCGTTTCTCCAGAACGATCTGCTCGCTTCGCTTCCACATTCACAAAACAAAGATCTATGCTTACGAAGCAAGTTTGTTCCACCACCTTTAAGCTAGCTTTTAAAATATCAGTTCCACAAACTTTAAGACTATGCTTACGAAGCAAGTTTGTTTCACACGCATGAAGCTCTCGCTTAATGCGCCATATTCCACAAACTTTTAAGACTAAGCTTACGAAGCAAGTTTGTTTCACACGCATGAAGCTCTCGCTTAATGCGCCATATTCCACAAACTTTTAAGGAGTGATTTTTTGAAATTCAACAAAATGACGGTAATTGTAGCAGCGGTAATGGCTTTCGCCTTGATAGCGGGATGTTCTTCTTCCGGGGACAGCGGCAAGAAAAAAATAACGCTGGCTTATGTAGCTTGGGATTCTGAAATCGCGAGCACGAATGTGGTAAAAGAAGTACTTGAACAAAAGCTTGGTTATCAGGTGGAAATGATGCAGGTAGATGCGGGACCCATGTGGGCCGGTATCTCCGATGGCAGCGCGGATGCGATGGTCGCCGCTTGGCTTCCGACTACACATGCTTCCTATGTCACCAAATATAATGGAAAATACGATGATTTGGGTCCGAATCTCGAAGGTACCAAAATCGGCCTCGTCGTTCCCCAATATATGGACATCAATAGTATCGATGAGTTGAATGGTACTTTTGGCGATACGGTGGACCACACGATTATCGGGATTGAGCCCGGCGCAGGACTCATGATGTCTACCGAGAAGGTACTTGATGAATACAACTTACGCGATAAATGGACACTGCTTGAAAGCTCATCTGCAGCGATGACGCAAGAACTGCAAAAAGCTTACGCCAACAAAGAGCCCATCGTAGTTACAGGCTGGACCCCACACTGGATGTTCGCCAAAATGGATCTGAAATATTTAGAAGACACGAAAAACGTATATGGCGGAGACGAACAAATTCATACGATTGCTCGCCAAGGCCTGAAGGATGACCAACCGGAAGCTTACGCTTTCCTAGATAAGTTTAACTGGACTCCTGATGACATGGCAGCCGTCATGATTAAAATCCAAGAAGGCGAAACGCCGGAAGCGGCAGCTAAAGCCTGGGTTGAGGCTAATGCCGATAAAGTAGATGCATGGGTTAAATCATAACAAAAACAAGAAAAAAGCAGAGCGATTCGTCGCCCTGCTTTTTTCTTTTGCTGCCATAGATCAAAGCGTACTAGTCTAAACAAAACGGCTGCAAGCCCAGCGGCAGCGGTGCCGGTCTCTCGCAAGTGCTCTTCATTACATAATGCGCGCCTTGCTCGGAAGCATCATGGAAGCCATGCATGGCTTCCAGCACATGGTAAGCCAGTTCACCGTTAGCCCGATGCTTGCGGCCGGTTTGAATCGCTTTCGCCATATCTGCAGCGCCGACGCCGCGAGCATTTTCCGTATAACCGTAAGCAAGCGGAATATCCGACCATTCGTTCGAGCCTGCTCGCCATAGCTTGATTTGTCCGCCGAATCCGTTAGGATCGGGAACGAGCAAGGTTCCCGCGCTGCCATATACCTCGATACGCGGCAGCATGGAGCCGCCCTTTACATCAAAACTCGTAAGCAGTGTCCCGATAGGGCCCGATGCAAAATCCATCACGCCTGCGATATGTGTAGGCACCTCAACATTTACCTTTTGGCCATATTTAGGCTTGCTGGTAATGGTTCTCTCCGGAAAGGAAATGCGTGCCGAGCCCGTTACGCGGGTGATCGGCCCAAGCAGCGCTACAAGAGCAGTTAAATAGTAGGGGCCCATATCGAACATTGGACCGCCGCCTGTCTGGTAATAAAACTCGGGTGCGGGATGCCATGATTCATGGCCGCCGCAAACCATAAATGCCGTTGCGCCAATTGGTGTACCGATCCAGCCATCCTCCACCAGTTTAATGCTGGTTTGGATTCCTCCCCCAAGGAAAGTATCCGGAGCGCTGCCTACATAGAGCCCCTTCTTCTCTGCAAGCTCCAACACCTGCTGCGCTTCTTCGCGGGTAACGGCGAATGGTTTCTCAACATATACATGCTTGCCTGCCTCTAACGCCCGCAAACATACCGAAGCATGCGCTTGGGGAATGGTCAGATTAATGATCATTTGAATCTCAGGATCCGCGAGCAATTCCTCGACCGAGCAGCCGCGCACGCCAAATTCCTCACCCTTTGCCTTCGCACGTTCAACATCCAAGTCCGCGCAGGCTACAACCTGAAGCGCGTCAAAGCGGTTCCCGTTCTCAAAGTAGATCCCGCTGATATTGCCAGTTCCAATAATACCTGCTTTAATCTTCTCCATTTTCGCCAGTCCCTCGTCCCATATCTTGAATTTTAAAATTTGATTATAGCTGGTTATCTGCCATTCCGCTGTATGCAGCCGATTTCACGCCAGCTTCGAGTGCTCTGGCCTTGCCTTCCGCACACCATAGGAAGCCGCGCCGCATCAGCTCCTTAACGGTCGGTATTTCAATGATGTTCGCTTGATGGCCAAGCGAGTTGTAATATACTCGTCCCACTCCCCAACGCTTCGTCCAAGCCACCGGCATATCAACCGCTTTATTCAGCGAGTGTGGCCCCTCCTTTAACGGGAACCTAGTCGTCGCAAGCACTTCCACAGCAGGGTCTACGTGTAAGTAGTATTGCTCGGAGCTCACGACAAAATCTTCAATTCCATCCGTAAGCGGGCTGGATGAATTGTTGATATTCACGGTATACTCAACGCCGTCATTGCCGGGATGCGCTACCCATTGGCCGCCCGTCATAAACTGCCAGTCAACGTTCTCCCGGAACGCATCACACATGCCGCCATGACAGCCAGCAAGGCCGACGCCGCTCTGTACCGCTGCCGAAACGTTATCTACCAACTTTTGCTCAATGCGCGCCATCGTCCACACCGGTACGATTAGATCAAGTCCAAGAAGCTTTTCCGCGTCTGCAAAAGCCTCCAGCGTATCGGATACCTCTACCTCAAAGTTTTCCGAAGCGAGCACCTCGCGAAATATTTCTGCTACTTCCTTCGGCTGATGGCCGTCCCAGCCACCCCATACGATTAATGCTTTTTTCACTAGATTGTCCCTGCCTCTCTACTACTCTATTTGTGCTTGTTCGTTTGTTTAGGCTAGCTCGCTAATGGAAACCCAGCGGCGTTCTGCAATCGAGCGGTCAACGGCTTCCAGCACCTCTTGGCATTTCACTCCGTCCACAAAGTTAGGCACCGGCTGGCGATCTTCTGCAAAAGCCTGCATCAGCTCATGCATCTCATGCGTGAACGTATGCTCATAGCCAATGGTATGGCCGGCAGGCCACCAAGCATCCATATAGGCATGCGAAGGATCAGTAGCCAGCACGCGCCGGAAGCCTTGAACATCCTCGGCATCATCCGTGAAATAGACCTGAAGCTCATTCATCCGTTCAAAATCGAACTTGATGCTCCCTTTACTGCCATTAATCTCAAAAGCGTTCGTACAACGGTGCCCTGCAGCAAACCGCGTGGCCTCAAAGCTGCCCAATGCGCCATTAGCGAAGCGTGTCATGAATACCGTAGCATCGTCGACGGTTACTTCCCCGCGCGGTCCATCCTCGCTTCCTTTGGCGCTAAGCCCTGTCATGGCCGAAGCGATCGGACGTTCCTTCACAAAGGTCTCGCTCATGCCGATAACCTCGTTGAATTCTCCCACTAGGTAACGGGCCATATCGATCAAATGAGCCCCTAAATCGCCATGCGAGCCCGAGCCTGCAATTTCCTTCTGAAGGCGCCATACGAGCGGGAAGCTTGGATCGATGATCCAATCCTGCAAAAACACCGCGCGGAAATGGTGGATTTCGCCGATCCGCCCGTCTGAAACAAGCTTTTTCGCGAGTTGGATCGCGGGTGCAAAACGATAGTTGAAGCCGACCATGTGCTTGACACCAGCCGACTCGGCCGCTTCTAGCATTTCACGAGAATCCGCAAGCGTGAGCGCCAACGGCTTTTCGCAGAAAATATGCTTGCCCGCAGCTGCAGCTGCAAGCGCAATCGCTTTATGCGCATCGCTTGGCGCATTGATATCGATTAAATCGATATCCTCGCGTTTCACAAGCTCTTTCCAATCGGTTTCCGAGCTTGCCCAGCCAAACTGAGCTCTCGCTTGCTCAAGTCCTTCAGGATCACGCCCGCAAATGGCCGTCATCTCCGGTTTAATGACCTCTGGAAAAAACATCGGAAGCGCGCGATAAGCGTTGCTATGTGCCTTGCCCATAAATTTATAACCGACCATACCTACACGTACTTTTTCCATATAAACCCGCCTCTCAATTAATGATGCTCAATTTTCCGATCTGATGTTTCCCTTTGAACCAAGCTCACGGGCAGCACCTCATGGCGCAGCTCGCTTGGAGCGCTGGCTTGCTCTGCATCAAGCAGCCTAGCGGCAGCCAGCTTGCCCATCTCATAAAAAGGAACCGCCACCGTTGAAAGCCTTGGGCTAATGATGCGCGAGCCGTCTGAATCGTCATAGCCAATTAACGCATAATGCTGGCTGGTTTCAAGGCCATGCTCCCGCAATCCCTGCATCAGTCCGATGGCCATCCGGTCGTTGGCAGCAAAAACAGCGTCAATGCTTCCTATCTGAATTTCCTTTGCAAGCCGTTCGGCAAGCTCGTAGCCGCTCTTTCGGCTGTAATTCCCGACATAGACATGCTTTGTCTCATACTTCATGCCTGCTTTCTCAAGTGCATTTCGGTAGCCTTCCAACCTGTCGGTACTGTTGGAATACTGGGCAGGTCCATTTACGAAAGCAATGCGGTGGCTGCCTTGTTCAATTAAATGCCTGACGGCCGCCTCGCTGCCGGCAACATGATCAGCATCGACGGATAGGAATTCCTCCTCTTCAAAACGCTGATTCACCAAACAGAAGGGAAAGCCGCCCTCTTTAAGCTCGACGAGAGCGCTTCGTTCCTCCAGCACATTTTGAGAGCCTAGCACGATGCAGGCATCAATCTTCTGCGTTCGAAACAGCTTGGAGTAATCCCTGGAACCGTCCGGCTCTCTGAAGATAAGCAGCAAATCGTAGCCGCATCGCTTCGCGGTTTCACCGATACCGCTTAGTATCTCTGAGAAATAGTAGGTCGAGAACAAATGAACCTTCGGCACAAAAGGCAAAATAACACCGATATTCCCACTTTTTCTCCGGGCAAACTGCTGGGCAAGCGCATTAGGCACGTACCCAAGCTCAGCAGCAGCCTGCAATACACGCGCACGTGTCTCCTCTTTCATGGGGCCGACTTTATTCAGCACCCGGGAAACGGTCGCCTCTGACACGCCGGCCAGCTTCGCTACTTCTTTCCTGCTAATGATCGTTGGCCTCCTGAATAAAGCTTATAAATTGCATACAACATAAAGAGTTGTGCTTGTACGGTCATCGGGTTGTTTTAACTCATGTACACGTAATGAAACAGTTTAATGTACACGCGTACATTATGGCATGAAAACGTTTTATCGTCAATCATCTTTTTTATATATTTTGTAAAAGAAGCATGATCTCCCTAAAAAAAACGACCCGTCCGCAAAATTGCTGGACAGATCGCCTCGTTTAGCATTTCGATATAAACGATGTTTTTTCTATTTCTTCGCAATTTCATTAATCCAATCGAATACGGCGGCCAAAGCGTTTGCTTCCTCGGTCATATTCATTCGGTCTATATACATTTTGCGATTATCGTACAAACGCTCCACGCTATCCGCCAAGGTAGTTGCAGTCAGCTTCTCCTCGTACAGCACATCGGCGTAACCTGATTTTTCGAAGGACTGGGCATTCAAAATTTGATCGCCGCGGCTCTGCTCCTTCGTTAAAGGAATGAGCAGCATCGGCTTCTTCAAGGAAAGGAATTCAAATATCGAATTGGAGCCTGCCCGTGAAATGACGAGATCCGTCATCGCCAGAACATCCGGAAGCTGCTCGTTTACATATTCAAACTGCTTATAGCCGGCGATCTCAAGCGTGGGATCAAGCTGGTTTTTGCCGCAGAGATGAACAATTTGAAATTGCTTGGTAAGCCTCGCCAGTGCCTGCCTTACCGTCTGATTAATCTTGCGTGCACCCAAGCTGCCGCCCATGATCAGAATGACTGGTTTGCTTCTAGTAAATCCGCAGAAAGCGCGTCCTTGGTCGGCATTTCCCTGTTTCACTTCCTCACGAATGACTGCTCCTACGTGACGGCTTTTCTCAGCCTTCAGCATGCCGCCAGTCTCCGGAAAGGTTGTGCACACGCCCGTTGCAAAAGGGATCGATATCCGATTGGCAAGCCCAGGCGTTAAATCCGACTCATGAATCAACAGTGGCACTCTATTCAGCCAAGCTCCGATTACCACCGGCACGGAAACGAAACCGCCCTTGGAGAAAATAACATTTGGCTTGTTCTTCTTAATGAGCCGGTATGCTTGATAGAGGCCTTTGACGACCTTGAACGGGTCTTTAATATTTTGAATATCCACGTATCTTCTTAGCTTGCCTGTGGCGATCGGGAAGTACTTGGCCTGCGGTATCGTTGCGACAAGCTCACGCTCAATGCCGCTTTCCGAGCCGATATATTGGACTGACCAGCCCTCCTCGAGAAATCGCGGGATCAAGGCCAGATTGACAGTAACGTGTCCGGCTGAGCCTCCCCCGGTGAACATGATTGTTTTCATGAATGACTAGCCACCTATCGTTTTTTATCCATTTATTATACGGGCAAACCTATATTTTAGCACTGAAATTCCTGCCCCTAAGCATAAAAGCATCCCCGGCCACAGGCGCTGCTGCGCCTTTGGCCGAGGATGCTATTTACCTGCGAATATCCTTGCCCTTAAGGCGCGGTTTCCAAAAACTTCGAAGTCGGGTTTTTGTCTATCGCCGTACGCATCGCATATTCGTTCTCGAACAAGACAACATAATTGCCTTTCTTGTCCTTGACGAGCGTCGTATTGATCCTGAATTTGCCTGGGTCAATATTTTCATCAACGATCCAGCGTGCGAATTGGAACTGCATGCGGTGCAGTTGGATATCTACCCCGTATTCCGCTTTCATCCGATGCTCGAATACTTCAAACTGCAAATGGCCAACAACGCCAAGAATCGTCTCGTCGAAGTTGCCTGTGGAATGGAACACCTGAATGGTGCCTTCCTCTGTCAACTGGTCGATGCCTTTTTGGTATTGCTTATGCTTCAACGCATTTTTGACCGTTACCTTTGCAAAAATCTCTGGCGAGAATGTCGGGAGCTCGTCAAAGACAACCTCTCCGCCTTGCGACAACGAATCGCCAATTCGGAAAATACCCGGATCGAACAACCCGATAATATCACCTGGATATGCGGTGTCAACGATATCGCGGTCCTGCGCCAAAAATTGCTGCGGCTGCGCCAGCTTAATATCCTTGCCGTTGCGAACGTGGCGAACGCTCATGCCCCTCTCGAATTTGCCAGAGCAGATGCGGAGGAAAGCAATTCGGTCACGATGTGCCGGGTTCATGTTTGCTTGAATTTTAAAGACATAACCGGTAAACTTCTCATTCGTTGGCTCAACCTGGCCTGTCGTGCTATTGCGCGGAGTCGGTTTTGGAGCAAGCTGCAAGAAGTTTTCCAGGAACGTTTGCACGCCGAAATTGTTAACCGCGCTTCCGAAGAATAACGGCGTCAGCTCTCCTGCCTGCACCTTGTCAAAATCGAATTGATCGCCGGCAACGTCGAGCAGCTCTAGGTCGCCAATCAATTGATCCGTCAAATAATCGCCAGCCATCTCACGAATAATCGGGTCATTATAATCGCTGACAGGCTTAACCTCGATGGTCGAATGGTCATTGCCTTGGAATAGCTCGACCTGTGTTTTCATCCGGTCATAGACGCCGCAAAGCTCGCGTCCCATGCCGATCGGCCAGTTCATCGGAACAGCACGGATACCAAGTACCCGCTCCAGCTCCTCCATTAATTCAAATGGGCTTTGGCCTTCACGGTCCAGCTTGTTAATAAAAGTAAAGATAGGAATACCGCGCTTGCGGCAGACCTGGAACAGCTTGATCGTTTGCGCCTCTACGCCTTTGGCAACGTCAATAAGCATGACGGCGCTGTCCGCTGCTGTAAGGGTACGATAAGTGTCCTCACTGAAATCTTGGTGACCAGGCGTATCGAGAATGTTGACGCGGTGGCCCAGGTAATCGAACTGCATAACGCTGGACGTTACCGAGATTCCCCGCTGCTTCTCAATTTCCATCCAGTCGGATGTGGCATGGCGGCTCGCTTTGCGTGCCTTGACTGACCCTGCAAGCCGAATGGCTCCTCCGAATAGGAGGAGCTTTTCAGTGAGGGTGGTTTTCCCTGCATCAGGGTGAGAGATAATCGCGAATGTCCGGCGCTTATCGACTTCCTGTTTAATTTCTTCACTTAACGATTTGCTCATGCTTGCCTTCCCTTCATTACGTAAGGTATAGGGCAGCGATTATTTCCCGCTGTTCGACACCCAAATGACGTTATCTTCCTCTTGCCCGTTGACTGGCCACCAATGGAAGCCATCCTCTTTAAGCAGCTCGTTCGCTGCTGCTGGACCCCATGATCCGGCAGGGTACAGCTTCAAATCATCTTTATCTTCGCGCCAAGCCTGCGCGATTCGATCCACAAACGCCCATGCTTGGGAAACCTCATCCCAGCGCGTGAAGTATGTGGAATCGCCGCGTGCCGCATCGTGGATAAGACGCTCGTACGCTTCCGGCGTGTTCAAGCCGACTTGGCAGCTTTGGCAAAACTCCATCGCTACTGGCTGAACCGAATTGTTCTCGCCTGGCGTTTTTGCGTTGACTTTAATATATATGCCCTCAAGCGGGTTTACGCGAATAACTAGCAGGTTCGGAGCCAAATCATGGCGCTGCGCAAACAATACGTTTTGCGGCATCGATTTGAACTCGATAACGATTTCGGTCGTTTTCACGGGCAGACGTTTGCCTGTTCTGATGTAGAAAGGAACGCCAGCCCAGCGGAAGTTATCTACAAACACCTTCGCTGCAAAATAAGTTTCCGTCGTGGAATCCTCGCTAACCGAATCCTCTTGGCGGTAGCCGGTAAGCTCTTTGCCGTGATGGCTGCCTTCGCTGTATTGACCGCGGACAACATTATCTCTGACCACTTCACTTGATGAGTAGTTTCGAAGGGAACGAAGCACCTTTACCTTCTCATCGCGGATATCTTCCCCGTGCAAACGGCTTGGCGGTTCCATAGCGATCATCGTCAGCATCTGCAGCATATGGTTTTGACCCATGTCACGCAATGCGCCTGACTTGTCGTAATAACCGCCACGATCCTCTACGCCAACCGTTTCCGACAGCGTGATTTGTACGTTTGCGATATGGTTATTATTCCACAATGGCTCAAAAAATGCATTGGCAAAACGGATGACTTGAATGTTTTGAACCATTTCTTTACCAAGATAATGATCAATCCGGTAAATTTCTTCTTCCTTGAACACCTGGTTGATTTGCTCATTCAGCTTCTGCGCAGACGGCAGATCATAACCAAATGGCTTCTCAATCACTACGCGGTGCCAGCCTGTGGACTCCAGCAAGCCGCCATCGCGCAAATTGAAGGAGACCGGTCCAAACAAGGATGGAGCAAGAGCCAAGTAGAACAAGCGGTTACCCGGAATGTTAAATTTCTCATCCAGTTGTTCTGACAATTTGCCAAGCTCGCGGAACCCTTCGACGTCATTGATATCTAGGGACATGTAAACGAAATGCTCTGCAAAACGATTCCAAAGCTCGGCATCGTCTGCTTTGTAACGACAAAATTCTACGATCGATTCATAAAGATCCGAACGGAATTGCTCATTGGTCCGAGGACGCCTCGCAAGACCAACAACAGCAAAATTTTCCGATAGCTTGCCTTCTTTATATAAACTGAACAGGGCTGGGAACAGCTTGCGCCGAGCCAAATCGCCCGTTGCTCCGAACAGATAATAAACTGCGCCTTCTGCGGAGACGGAATCAAGATTAGTCGTATATGTCATTTGCCTCATTCTTTCCCTATGTATTTTCATGCAACTTTACATGTTATGTAGTTTAGCATATTCGCCTATAATTCGCTATTCAACAGGCATAAAAAATACTGATAAGTTACGTTACTTATTCTAATCAGCAAGCACTAAGCTTATCGGCTTATGGCGAATCAGTTGTGGAAACGCTATATTCACCTGAAATTAACGGTATTCCGATCGTTAAAGCTGTCTTGTTGGTTTCTGTATTTTTATGCACGGCTACTTGATAGTTCGCGGATTTCCCGTTTTTGACGGCAATTGCAGAGTTAAGCATCCTTGTGTAAAAGCTCTCACTCACGGTCCCTCCGTCCTCATAACGGTCAACCATGCTTGCGTTCGCAAGTTTGGACATGCGTGAGGCAACCTGTTTCTGTTCCGTAAAGCCCTGTACTTTCATGCTGCTCGTAAACGAAGGCGACAGCTGAGCAAGCTGTTCTGAAATAGCCGAGGATGCTTGCAAAAGCATGCTTTTCGTCAATGGAGAGGAATGGTTTGTCTCTAGCAATACCATAAGCTGCTCCTTTTGATCACCGGCTTGAATCAGGCTAATCGAAACCTGCCCCCCGTAAGCAGGGACGAGGCCGGAGACGGTTTTCCCTTCATTTTGCTCAAGCTTAGCCAGAACCATTCCTTTCTCATCCGTAAACATGTTCTTTACAAGCTCCTTCATTGCACCCTCCTTGCCTGTCACATTCCATCTAATCGTCCAATCTGCGCTCTCCGAACCGCTTCTCAGTTGTTCGTCGCTCCAAACCCACAGCAATTGCAAATCATGCTGCAGCCGCTTCACTGCCGTGGCCGTGGAAATCTCCTTTGCATGATTCGATTGCTGCCCCAATGCCCAGCCTGCGCTCAGCAAAATAACAAGCATCGCCAGAATAACGCCAATCCTCGTTTGTTTGGCACGCTGCTTCGCTGAGAGCCTGCGCCTGACTGGCTTCGTATCTTTTGGAATATACATGTTTTTCGCTCCTGTCCGCTCAGAATGGGTATACATCCATACACGTTAGCCTGTGGGTGAATACACTGGTTGCAGGAATGATTAATTTCAGGAGGTGTCATCCTCGTATGGAACAGATTTATCCATTACATGAGGAAGTAGTTAAGCGTTATTGCGGGTATCCGGTAGGCGTGATTATGAACGACGGTACGCGTCATGTCGGCATACTTAGCGCCTGCGGAAACGGCAAGGTGATGCTGAATGCGGGACCCGGCGAAGCCGAAGCGATGTTAAATCAAATCCAGCCCGCGCAGAAAGCCGTTTCAAAAAAGAAAAAAGGCGGTAAAGGTAAACAAGAGGCACCGCATAAATCCAGCAAATCGCAAGCTCAGACACAAGCTTATCCTTATGATCCTTATTATTACGGACAACAATATTATAATCCCTGGGGCGGCGCCCTTACTCTTGACTTTGCGCTAATTGCTTTTCTGTTTTTGCTATTGTAGCGACCGAAGCGGCGTGCTATCCGTAGCGGCGCCGCAAGTTTTTTTCAGAGGGGCGACAGGTTTCGCCAGCCTTTTTGAATGGACTATAGTATGCTGACGCTGCATCTGACAATGGATAACGAGAGGAGTTTGCTTATGAGCACAAATCTACGATCAATCCGAGGGATTGAACGGACCCATGCCTATGTCCCTGTACAAGCTGTCAGTCCTTACACTTCTTATCCTTACCGTGACGGTGAGGTTCAGCAGGTGTTTGAAGATGAAACCGAATGGAGCCGGATCTACCAGCAAGCTGCCAATAGCGCAGCCGCGTGGATCAGCTCTTCCAAGCAAGCACAATCCGAGCTCGAGCAATTAACCTGGAAGCTAGGCAGAGAGCTTCATGAGGGCAAACCGATCACGGACAGCTTAAACCGTTTTACGACGCTGCTTAACAAACAAGAAACGATCTATAAGCAACATGCCGATGATCTAAAGCCCGAGCTTTGGGAGAGCGTTGAGCTCGCCTTACGGCATCCTGCCGCTCAAGAACTTGGACTGCGCCGAAGCACAAGCGACGGAACTTGGGTCATGGACTCCAAGCATGTCATCGCCAGAGAGGATGGCACGCCGTCAAATCAGCTATCCCCAGCCGCATCCGATCGAATGAAAAGACTTCTCCTTGGTGCGGACGGCCTGCTCAATGACTTAAAATATGCGCTCGCTTACGGAGATGAGCAAAGCACCTTCGATCTCCTCCAGCCGCAGCTTACATCCACGCTTCCCTATGCGGCTTACTTCGGCTCCATGCAAACCTACTCACCAATCCCTTATATCGGCTTGGTACTAAATCGCTATCTCTAAGGGTGTTGGTGATGCATTACAGCTATCTGAGTGACAGTTGAAGATGCTTGTATGCATAACTGTTTGAGCGGCTGCTTAACTTGCTGAGGACATTACTGTTCGAGTGGTTACTTACCTTGCGGAATACAAATCAGTTTGAGTAGCTAATTACTTTGTTGAGAACATTACTGTTAGCTCCACTACCTACGTTACTTATCTTGCTGAATAATAACTGTTCTGCCGGCTAATTAGGTGGGGTTTGGAAGCCTATCGTTGCTCTTCAAGCTTTTCGGCCAGAATGCTTGTCTTCCTAGAATTATCTAAACAAGTCAACCAATTAAGCTTAATTTCACCTTCGGTCTGCCTACCTTTGTGCATGGCTTCTTACCATTTGCTCATGGCTTTTTCCATTTGTTTTAGATGGAATTTCTCCCACTATTTTAGAGGATTTCAGCACTTTTTAACATTTAGATGGATTTTATCCTTCTAATTCCAAGTGATTAGCCTGAAATCATTGAAAACCGTTAAATTAGCGGGACAAATTCCATCTATTTTATAATTTAATCAAATGAGGCTATTTTAACGGGAGAAATTCCATCTAGTTGAGTTAGAAACATTACGGTAACGTCGCTAAGCGAGGATATCATTCTTTTCATTCTTTTCATTCTTTTCATTCTTTTGGACCACAGTTGCAGCCGGATTCTTAGATTTAGTTAAACATAATAAGGTGAGAACTCGATTACATAGGCGAACATTACGTTACGAAATACCCGTCTCCCTGTTGCCAATCCACTCACATCTTTAAACTCCATAAAATTAACCTTCAAACACTCAAGTCATTCATCCAACATGCCTCTAGAAAAGAATAAAGCGAAGCTATTTTGTTATCGTTCTGAGCAAGTTGTATGTTTTATCTATATCCTTATATTCGTTCCCGCCCTCAGATTTTCCTCCATTTAAATTCATATTTTCCTTTTAATGTTTCGAACTGGCTGTTCAATCAATAAGCAGATGTTCACATGGGGATTAGAAACATCCAAAGAACAAGAATAACATCTATCGGCTTTCCCGAATGATCCGTCTCCCCCTAGAACCAAACGGATTAAAAGCGGGTTCATCTCAATCTCCTATGTATACCATCATGGTCAAGGAATGAGGATAACATCTATCAGCTCTCCCGCTTCGGCTCCCCTAGAGCCAGATGGAATGACGGCAAGCCCTTCGGCATCCGCGATGGAGGCCATCATGCTTGATTTGGAGAAGGCGAGCGGATCGGCGAGCAAGCGCCCTTCCGGGTCATAAAGCAGTTTTGTACGTACGTAACGTGTATGAGGGCTGGGTTTCTCGACGCTGGTAAGCAGCTCAGCCTTTACGGTTCGCGGAAGCGCCTGCTCAGCTCCCTGCAAGCGAAGCAGTACAGGGCGAACAAATAATTCAAAACCGACGAAACATGCTCCTGGATTGCCTGACAAGGCAATTAAGAGCTTACCGTCTATGAGCGCAGCTGAAGTTGGGCTGCCTGGTCTCATTGCCACGCGGTCGAATAATAGTTGGTCAGACGAGCATTCGTGCTTAACCGAGCGGAACAGTTCTGACATCACATCAAAGTCGCCAACTGAAACGCCCCCAGTTGTCACAATCAAATCGGCTTCAATTGCAGCTCTCGTAATGGCTTCTCTTACAGCATCTAGCCTATCCGGCAGCGAACCGCACATGATCGGCACGGCGCCGCTTTGCTCCGCCATGGCCGCGATCATGCCGCTGTTGCTGTCGCGGATCTGCCCCGCCGCCAGCGCCGCCTCCACCGGCAGCAATTCGCTGCCGGTCGCAAACACCGCTATGCGCGGCCGCTTGCAAACCGGCACCTCGGCATAGCCGAAGGTGCCTAGCAGCGCAACATGGCCCGGCCGAACAAGCGTGCCGGGCCCCGCAAGCGCGCTCCCAAGGCGAAATTCCTCGCCTTGGGGCGCTATGTGCTGGCCTGCGGCAGCGGCGCGCTTAATCAGCACCGCAGCCGAGCCGCAGGCCAGCATCGCTTCCGCGGTCTGCTCCAGCATGACGACCGCGTCAGCCCCCACAGGCACAGCCGCGCCGGTCATGATGCGCACGGCCGTGCCCTGCTCGACAGCCGCACGGGCGAGCCCGCCCGCCGCGACTGTGTCAACCACGCGCAGCACCGCCGGCTGCTCCGGCGTCGCGTCCGCGATATCTGCCGCGCGCACGGCATAGCCGTCGAGCCCTGAGCGCGCGAATGGCGGCCAGTCGCTTGTCGCAGCGATCTGCTGCGCAAGCCTTCGGCCGCCACTCTCAAGCAGCGGCACGTGCTCGCTGCCGAGGCACAGCCCGTCCGCAGCAGCCAGCACCCTCTGCTGCGCTTCTGCGACTTTCACCGCCACACGATTAAACCGTGAGGCACTCTCGCCGCTACCTACTCCTCCGTTGCTCTCCTCATCTGTCTTCCTGTCAATACTCTCAGCTTTCCCGCTCCCTGATCTCCCCTTATCGCCCCCGTAATCAACACTTCCCGCTAGATCTTTTTCATACGCTATACCCGTTTCACTCTCACATACCTTCCTATCCGTGCTTCCCTTCGCCTCTCTTATATCCGCTCTATCCGCTCTACCCGTTCCACCGCCGCCTAGCGTCTCCATTCCTATCCCCCGTCCCTGTGCTGCTCGTTCGATTTTTAAACAGCTTATTCAGCATTCATTTTACAATGTATGTTAAACTTATGGCAATTAAGGACGCTCATAAAGGAGAACGCCATGCAGCCGCCATCAGCACGCCATCAGCTTGTTATCCAAGTCGTTGGATACAAAAATACCGGCAAAACCACATTGGTTTGCCGGCTGACCGAACGCTTTAAACAAGCGGGTTATATTGTAGGAACCATTAAGCGCGACGCGCATGATTTTCAAATCGACAAGCCCGGAAGTGATACCTGGCAGCACCAAGCAGCCGGGGCAGATTTGACCGCCATCACCTCTTCCAAGCGGACAGCGCTCCTTAAAGCTCACCCGGAAACGCTTGAGCAGCTCATCGCTCAAATGGATGAAGCCGATGTCATTCTTATTGAGGGCTTTAAAACAGCCGACTATCCAAAAATACTAATCCTTCGGACGGAAGCGGATAATGAACTATTCGACCAATTAACGAATACTGCCGCCATCGCTTACTGGCCAGAGGCCAAAATCAGCGAAATTTCCCACAACGGTATTCCAGCCATACCCGTTGATCAAACGGATCAGTTGCTGCAACTCATCATGCATGATAAAACAAATAGATAATGAATTAAACAAAAGCCTCGTTAATCAGCAATTCCTTGCTTATGTGCATAAATAGCAGCTTGAGTACGGTCATCGACATCCAGCTTGTTGAAAATATTCGTAATATGAAACTTGACTGTTTTCACACCGATAAACAGCTGATCGGCAATTTCCTGGTTAGACATGCCCTGCGCTACACGCTTAAGGACATCCATTTCGCGTTCCGTCAGGTCATCATGCAGCGGAGCCTGCTCCTGCTGCTTGGGCTGGCGGAAGCGATTCATCATTTTCGCAGCCACCTGGGACTCCAGTACCGATTGCCCGCGGGCTGCTGCGCGAATCGCATCGGCGATCTCCGTTGCTCTTGACGTTTTCAGCAAATAGCTGAACGCTCCCGCTTCAATGACCGGATACAGCTTGCTGTCGTCGAGGTAGCTTGTTAAGACGATAACCTTGCATTCGGGATATAATTCAAGCAGCTTCGCAGTCGTTTCCACCCCGTCCATGCCGTCCATCACCAGATCCATGAGAACAACGTCCGGTCTATACGCCTGTGCCAATCGAATGCCGTCCATGCCATTGCTCGCTTCTCCGACAACTTCAATCCCATCCTCGGTATCCAGCACTGCCGCAAGTCCGATCCGCACCATTTCATGATCATCGACTAGTAATACCTTTATCGGCTGACTCAATTGCTCCATTGCCTCCACACCTTGCACCGCCTTTATATGATCTTACGATTTTCCAGCCTTTCTCTATCCATTGCTTTTGCTTGGTTTAAACTTCAATAGGAACCCAAATTAATATTGCGGTACCTTCTCCTGGCTTGGAAATCATCTGCAGTGAACCGCCAATTTCGATGACGCGTTCCTCCATCGTGAGCAGCCCATAGGACGTTTGCTTCTTCGCTTCGAGATCAAAGCCGACACCACTATCCTTCAAGCTCATATGCACTTGCTTCTCTGTACGAATAAGCTTGATTTCCATTCTGTCCGCTTTAGAATGCCTGAGCGTATTGGATAGGGCTTCCTGCGCGATCCGAAACAAATGATCCTCGGCATTAGGAGCCAGCACAATCGTTTCATCCACTTCCAAGGTTATGACCATCGGTACCTTCTGCTTCAGCTCATCCACTAGAACAGTAAGCGCCTGCCCCAAGTTTTTGCCGTCCAAGTGGACGGGCCGAAGGTGAAGCAGCAATGCTCGCATCTCGGATTGAGCTACGGCAGCCATTTCTTCTATAAGCTGTACTTGTCGTTTGGCCCGCTCCCAGTCGCGCTCAATGGTCCGGCTGACCGCGGTAGCTGTCATCGAGATGGCAAATAGCTGCTGACTCACCGCATCATGCAGCTCACGCGCAAGCCGCTGGCGCTCTTCGATAACTGCCGTAAATTTCACCTTTTCAGTCCAGCTCGGATCAACCTGCTCCTGCTCCGAGATTTCGTTATCCGTCTTGTCGCCATTGCTAAGCGTCACCGTGAACCTCCGCTTCTTCTGCTGCTCGGTCAATCGCTTAAGCGATTCCTTTAGCCGGGAGTTTTGCAAATAACCGTTTAATGCCGCTGCCGCCAAACCTGCTCCAACGATTGCAAGACCAACAACCGCCCATTTCCCTTGCAAGGTAAATAGCTCTACATAGCCGATCCCTTGCAATACAATGACGACCAAGCTGATGATAATGAGCAGCCACAATATCGTTTCTGTAATATTGCGTCTGCGGGCCGCATGACTCGGTTGATCGTTCTTATTGCTTTGCTCCATACGGCTCACTTCCTTTTATGTACTATTTTAACCCTTATTGCCTATCCCTGTCATGTCCCCAACAAATGAAAGAGCAGACCGCTAAGCGGTCCGCCGATTCCATTGCCTTATCCTATTCTTCTGATTGCTCTTTAGCTAAGGATGGGGATGGGGCAAGTTTGTTTTTCAAAGCTTGAAGCTGCTCATCAACCTTAAGCTGTTTCTCTGCTTCGGCAGCGTTGAACGTGTTCGATGATCCGCTGTATGAATACGGAGTGCGAAGAACATCCGCTTCTGCTTCCAACTGCATGATTTTCTCTTCCATCCGGTAGAAGCCGCGTGATGCAGAGCCGCTGTCAATCGTGTGGTTAGAAGATAATTGAGCCATTTGTTTTTGGGCTTTGGCTACCTGTGCACGGGAAGCGAGCTCGTTGCGCTTATTGCGCAATTGGTAGAACTCATCCTTCATCGTGTGCAATTGCTGCAGCAGCTCCTCCGCTTGCACTTTGGACTGTGCATGCAGATCTGTGTATTCCGTTACCTTTTGGTCAAAATACAGCTTCTCTTCAAGCAGCTTGCGTGCATGCTCTTCTTGGCCTGCTCTAAGGGCTGCCTCCGCTTTCGATTCACGGTCTGCCGTACTGCGAACCGTTTCTTCCAGGCGCTGCTTCATGCGGCGCTCGTTAGCCATTTGCTTAGCTACCGTTACCTCAGCTTGATGAATCTCAGATTCCATATCGCGCAAATATTGGTTCAGCATAATAATCGGATCTTCGATTTTGTCCAATGCCTCATTTACCGATGCCTTTGTCATATCCTTCATGCGTTTAAAAATTCCCATATTAAAAATCTCCCTTCTCGTATTTAGCAATTTTGGCTTTCAATTCTTCGATTTCACGACGCAGTGCTTTTTTCTCCAAATCATCCATCATGCTGTCAAACTGAGTTGACGCTGCTGGCTGCTGCGGAGCCGCTCCGGTCGAATTCCATGAACCTGGAGGCTGTGGCGGGTTTTTGTAAGGACCGCCGAATTGCGATTGCGCTTGTTGACCGTAGCCGGGATTGTATCCTCCACCGCCATAGCCGCCGTTGCCGTAGCCGTTTGGACCAAAGTTGGAGTAGACTGGCGGTTCCTTAGGAACAACGAGTCCTGCAATGATATAGATAAGAATAACGGCGCCGCTGGTAAAGATCGTTACAACAATAAGTAAGATCCGCAGCAGGGTCGCATCTACGTTTAACATTTCCGCTAGACCGCCGCATAGGCCGAATAGCTTCTTGTCGCGAGAGGAACGGTATAGTTTTCTCAAGACGACCAGCCTTCTTTCTCAAGCTTTCGCTTTAATTGCTCAAGCTCTCGTTCTATAACGGATTGCACGGTGTTACCCGCTTCCGTTACGAATTCTTGCCCCATTCTGCGAATGTCGCGCAAGCTCTTTGCTTCGTGCTCCATTCCGCTAATGCGATCCTCAAGTCTTCTAAATGCTGTACCCGATTGAATGCCGTTATCTCCAAAACCGCTGTTGTAGCGGCTGTTCATGCGCTGCTGAAGCCTTAAGGATTCCATCCGCGCTGCATAATATTCACGCTTGTCGTATACGGATTGATATTCGCTGCGCATCTCGCGTAGTTGCTCTTCTAGATCAAGCGTATTTTGGCGGCTTTGCTCAAATAGGTCACGATACTGCCTCGAGCGCTCCTCGCAGCCTGCTTTCTCATGCAATGCGATTCTCGCCAGCTGCTCCTCGCCTGCTTTCAGTGCCGTCAGCGCTTGATTCTCGCGCTTTTCCTTTTGCTCCTCAGCCTGCAGCCACTGTGCTTTCAGATGATTGCTATGCCCTGCATATTGCTGGTACAGCTTCTCTGCCTGAATAATATCTTCTCTTGTGGACCAAAGGAACTGATCAATCATGCGAACCGGGTCCTCTGATTTCTCAAGCCGTTCATTTAATGTAGCGACTGTAATGTCGCGTACTCGCTTCATAATGCTCATTGCGTGTCCTCCTTAACGTTTTGCGGTGCAAAACCAATCTTCGACTCGTTCTTCTATTCTCACTCGCAGCAATTAGTAAACTCTGCGTTTATCCTTTTTAAAGAGGCTCACGCCAGCAACGATCAACCCAATGGCTAGAAGCAATACGAGTATGCCACCTAGCTTGCCGAGAAGCATCAATCCGCCAACTGCGGCCAGAATGCCGCCGATCCATTTCTTGTTGTTCATCCAACCGACAACTCCAAAGCCGATTAGTATGAACGGGAGCAAAAATCCTAATATAGCACCGAAATGAACACCTACAAAATTAAGTACCGCGATCCCGCCAACGATGACGAGCAATACGCCAAGAGCGCTTTTTCCATTCATCTCCAAGTTCAACTCCTTTCACTGATTAGAATTTATTCATTTTGTTTGTTGCCTTGTTTGTGTTGCTCTTGCTTATGTACTTAGTTTAGATCAATTTTCGCCTTTATAAAACGGACTTTCGGCGGTTTTCGCACTGGACTTAAGTCGAGTCGACTGCCCGCCTCTAGGGGCAAAGTGGGCAGTTATCCATATTTTACAGCTTAAACTGCTAATATCCATGTGTTACGTTAGTAGCAGTCCAGGAGGTGTATACGCTGCCAATGAAAAACTTATCCCTAAAAAAACTGCTCGTCACATGCGTATTATCAACAACACTGCTTAGTACGGCCCTTGCGCCTTTTCCAATAGAAGGACATGCCTATGCGGCATCCTCATCGGTTGAGAAAATGATTGCAACAGGAATGAAGTACTTAGGAACGCCTTATGAATTCGGATCGAATCGCAGCACAACGAAAACATTTGATTGTTCAGATTTTACAAAGCACATATTTAACGCCGTCGGCGTGACGCTTCCACCGACAGCCGCGACACAAGCCGCTTACATCAAGCAGCATTCAGCAGTAAAGACAAGCTGGAGCAGTCTGAAACGCGGCGACCTCATGTTCTTTATGTCGTACCATGGCTCCGAAGCATCCGGCTACGCCAAACTTACGAAAACCAAGCAGGTAATTACACATGTTGGCGTTTATTTAGGCAATGGCAAAATGTTAAACACCTATTCCAAGGAAAGCGGCGGGGTTCGGGTAGACAGCATTGACAACAAACACTGGGAATACCGTTTTGTTTTTGGCGGTAGTGCACTTTAGCAAGCTGCATATAACTAAAGAGCCGGCTAGGCGTATATCCGCTTGGCCGGCTCTTGTTATACTTATATCCATGGAAGCTAGAAGATCGTTCAATCCCCTTATTTATTGGAAAGAAATTGGTCGAACTGAGCTTGCTTCTCCTTAATGATCTTCTCAATGCCTGCCGCTTTCAAGCTTTCAACATATTCCGGCAAAACCTTATCGACATCGACAGAGCCGGTTTCCAGCGCGGTTTGATACTGACGGTCCACATTCACTACCGCTGCTACCTCCGCACGAACCGCGTCGCCATTGAATACAAAGCCTAGGCCTGGCGAGAGCTTGGCATTTTGATTAAACTCTCTGAAGTTTTCCCATTTCTGTGGATTTTCGCTTTCCCATATATAATTCAAAAACTGATTGCCAAACATCCAGTTGGCGGCAGGATTATAATTTTTCGTGTATTCCGTAGGCCTGATCACATTCTCACTAATCTTCACGAAATGCTTTCCTTCAATGCCGTAGTTAAGAAGATTGTTTAAATAGGAATCGGTATGCAGCAAATTAATGAACATCATAGCCCGCACTGAATCCTGAGAGGTCGTGGAAATCGCGAGCATCGAGCCTGCCGTCTCCGAGGTTGCTATCGTCTTCTCGTTCAAAGGAAGCTGGGCAAGCTTGCCGATCAGTCCGGTCTGGATCGCAAGCTCCTCATCCTTGCCCGGCTTCAACGATCCGGTAATCGAAAAAACATCGCCAGAGCTCAAAGCATCGATGTTCATCGTCTGATTGGTTGCGGCGTCCTTATTAATATAACCTTTCTGAAAAAAACGGCGGGTGGTATGCAAGGTATTCACATAGCGCTCCACCTCATAAGCGGGCTTTACGGTTGTGCTGTCTCCGTCTTTCAGAATGATGCCAGGGATCGACGTGTCCCCGAGCGCATCGAAATTTCCGACATAATGCGTATTAAAGGTTTCACCAAGCTTCATATAAATCGGGGTCATGCCCGGTTTTTTGAGCAGAATCGTCTCGTAAACAGCATCCAAATCCTCAATTGTCTTCACAGCAGACATATCGATGCCAAGCTCTTTGGCGACGTCTGAACGGTAGATGATTCCTCCTTGAGAGGCTAGCTCCTTATTGGTTGGGATCGCATAGTTTTTTCCGTTAATCTTTGCGCCTGCCAGAAATACGGGATCAAGCGATTGCAATATTCCTTGCCCATATTGCTCAAGAAGCCCATCCAGCTCAAGAAACGCCCCCTTGGCCACATTCACCGCATGCTTATTCCACTGTGCAGTGAATAAAATGTCGACCTTTTCCCGCGAAGCGACCATTAGATTGATCTTATCGTCCCAAGGTCCCCAATCGATCGGCATGAGATCGATTTTCGCATTTATTTTGTCAATCAGATAAGCGTTCATCGCTTCTTCTATTTCCTGCTCATCGCGCTGCGGCGATCCGGTATAGACAAACCGCAAGGTGTAGGGCTCCAATTTCTTGCTGCTATTCTTCCCGTCATTTGAAGCGCTTACAGGATTATTGCTATTTCCTGCATTCACATGGCTTGTTTGCGGGCTATTCGTGCCAATCTGATCAGAGCAAGCGCTTATTAATATTAAGCCGGCTAAAAGGAGCAAGCTTGCGCAAATCAAACGGCTGGTCGAACGAATCATAGTCGAATGGCCCCCTAGCTTGGGATCGGATTTGTATTTGTTAGCTTAATTGTAAAGAATACACAAAAAAATGCAAGCAAGAAAAACCCGCTCCTCTCGCGAGGCGCGGGTTTTCATTATTTTTTTTCGGACTATTTGCTGGCAAGGAAGGCGTCGAATTGTTTTTGCTTCTCCGCTACGACCTTATCCACGCCTGCATCCTTCAGCTTCTTCTCGTACTCTGCCAATGTTTTATCCACGTCAACCGAGCCCGTTTCCAATGCTCTTTGATATTGACGGATCACGTTTGCAAGCGCTCCTACCTCTGCTTTTACCGGCTCGCTGTCAAAGACGAAACCAAGTCCAGGCGATACTTTGCCGTTTTGGTTGAATTCTTTGAATTTAGCCCATTTGTCCGGATCTTCTGTATCCCATACATAGTTCAGGAATTGATTGCCGAACATCCATGCAGAGCCTGGATTATAATTGGCCGTATTGCCTGTTGCGGTAATAATTTCTCCATTGCGGGTATAGTGGTCGCCCTCGATACCGAAATTAAGCAAATTGTTAATTTCCTTATCCGTGTGCAGCAAATTAATTAGCATCATAGCGCGGGCAGGGTCCTTCGAAGTAAAGGAAATGCCGAGCATGGAGCCAGCGGTTTCGGATGTGGCAACTGTTTTCTCGTTCATCATAATTTGTGCAAGCTTGCCTGTAAGCCCGGAAGCGCTCGCAATCTCAGCATCCTTGCCTGGTTTAATAGGCTCCAGCGTCGAGAATACGGTGCCTGCTTTCCATGCATCTGCCGAAGCGACCTGCGTCGTTGCAGCATCCGCGTTAATATAGCCTTTTTTGAAATAATCGCGTGTAATGTTCAGTAATTCCTTGTAACGGTCGATTTGCTCCATCGGCACTACTTTCGTATCATCCTTATCCTTCAGAATCGCGCCTGGGATGGTCGAATCGCCCAAGAAATCGTAATTGGCGAAGAAATGGGAGTTAAACGCTCCAGCAGTTGTATAAAGTGGAGTCAGATCAGGCCTTTTTTCCTTCACAACTGCGTAGACCGCATCCAGATCCTGAGGCGTCTTCACATTGGTCATGTCAATGCCAAGCTCATCGGTAACGTCTTTGCGGTATACGATACCGCCTGCTGCCGCAAGCTCCTTATTTGTTGGAATCCCATAGTTTTTATTATTGATTTTCGAGCCATCGATGAAAGCTGGATCCAATGATTCAGTGATGCCTTTGCCATACTGCTCAAGAAGATCGCCTAGCTCAAGGAACGCTCCTTTAGCCACATATTTCGCATGCCCGTTCCACTGTGCAGTAAACACGATGTCTACTTCTTCCTGCGAAGCGACCATTAGGTTGATTTTGTCATCCCATGCGCCCCAATCGATCGGTCTAAGATCAATCGTTGCATTGATCTTTTCTGTAAGCAGCTTGTTCAAAGCCTCTTCGATCTTTTTCTCATCCGCCTGTGGCGTACCAGGATAAACGAGGGAGATTTGGTAAGGCTTTAAATCCGAAGCAGGAGGATCTTCTTCCGTAGCGACTGGTTTGTCGGTAGCGGCGGCTGGTGCTTTCGTTGGCTCCGTGTTGTTCTTGCCGTTGTTGCCTGAGCATCCAGATACAATTAGAACGATGGTCATCATCATGAGAAGAAGCATAGATGTCTTTTGTTTAACTTGCTTCATAGCGGGTGGACCTCCCTTAAAAATTAGGTTTTATATGCTAAACCGGAATATCCGGCATCAGCCAAATGGATTTTCAGAGAGCGATTGCTCAGCCCTTCACGGCACCGACAGTAAGCCCTTTGACAAAGTACTTCTGAAAGAATGGATAAGCGAAGATAATTGGGCCAATACCGACAACCACCATCGCCATGCGAACCGTTTCGCTAGGGAACCTAAACGTTCCGCCCGCTGCCGTAATGGCTGCTGCCGCCGTGCTGTTGTTGGCCAGAAACTGAATGTTCAGCATCGTCTTATACATCAAGTACTGAACGGTAATATTGCCATCCTTCGTAATGAACACGAGGCTGAGAAACCAGTCATTCCAATACGTCAGCGTCTGGAAGAGAGCGACCGTCGCCAATACAGGAAGCGAGAGAGGCAATACGATTTTCAGAAAAATCGTAAGTTCGCCCGCCCCGTCGATCTTCGCGGATTCGAGAATTGCAGCCGGAATGGTCGTCTGAAAGAACGTACGGATTATGAGGACGAAGAAGGCTGCTACCAGCAGCGGCATAATAAGTGCCATTAGCGTATCCTTCAGATCCAGCGTCTGTGCGTAGACCAGATACCAAGGCACAAGGCCGCCGGAGAACAGCATCGTGAAGAAAACGAAAAAGGTAAAAAACTTGGCATGCGGGAAATCTGTTCTCGATATCGGATAAGCATACAATGCCATGATGACAAGACTCAGCACGGTACCCACGATCGTCACAAAGATTGAAATGCTGTAGGAACGAAGAATTTGAGTAGCATCCTTAAACAGAAATTGATAAGCGCCCAAATCAAATTTTGACGGGATAAATTGATAGCCGTTGCGAACGACCGCCGACTCATCCGTTATCGATACCATAACGATCAGCAGCAGCGGAATTATGCACAATAAAGAATAAATAATGAAAAATACATTGATGCCTAGAGAAGCCGGAACGGACAATTGGTTTTTAGGATTAGACCCGGACGACTGTGTAGCCTCGGCTGCTTCCATAGGTTCACCTCCAACAGTTTTTCAAAATAATAACGGTTTACATTGCAACTCCTAAAATAGGGCGTTCTCCTTGTTGATGCGGCGCACCACCCAGTTGGACAGAAACACAAGCGTAAAGCCGACGACTGATTGCAGCAATCCTGCGGCAGACGATAGTCCGATGTCTCCAACAGTCAGGAAAGTCCGATAGACATACGTATCGATAACATTCGTTACCGGGAACAATACGCCCGATTCTCTCGGCACCTGGAAGAATAGGCCAAAATCCGCATTGAATATTTTACCGATTTGCAGCAGCGTCATAATTGTGATTACGGGCATAATCAGCGGTACCGTGATGCTTGTCATCTGTTTCCACTTGCTTGCTCCATCAATGGTGGCTGCCTCGTAATACTCGTCATCTATGCCGATGATGGCTGCCATATAAATGACCGTAAAGTACCCCATGCTCTTCCAGGTATTCACGATAGGCAGAATATAAGGCCATACCTCCTGGGTAAAATACCATTGAACCTTCTCTAGCCCCAGCGAAGGGAGCAGCGAGCTGTTCAAGTAACCATGCTCATCGCTCAGAAAACCAAACACGAGATAACTGATGACGACCATAGACAAGAAATAGGGCAGAAACATGATCGTTTGATGCAGCTTTGCAAGGAACCGGCTTCTGATTTCGTTCAGCATGATGGCAAACGCGATCGGAAACACGAGATTGAGCACGATAAACCCTGAATTGTACAACAGTGTGTTTCGCGTAATAATCCATGCATCCGAGGTTTTGAACAAATATTCAAAATTGCGGAGCCCGCTCCATGGACTGCCTAAGATGCCGTCTGCATAGTTGATATTTTTGAAAGCAATAATAATTCCAAACATCGGAATGTAATTGTTCAATACCAGCAGCACGATCGCCGGCAGCATCATCACGTAGAACATCCAATACTTTCGGAAAATACGAAGGTGAGACATTTTTTTCACAGAGCTTCTTGGAATATAAGCGGCGGCTGCCGCTTCTGGCGCTTGTTTCGCCATCGCTTTCCCCCTCCTCTTTCTTGTTCCCATTTGTTTTGCTTCTTGTATTTATTGTATAAAAAAAAGACGCCGACAGCTGTCGGCGCCGTGACCGTATTAACGGTCCTGTGACTTCACGTTTACACATCCTGATATTTTTTGCGATATTCCTGCGGCGTCAAACCGGTTGTTCGTTTAAACAGCTTGGAGAAATGCGAAAAGTTTGCATAACCTACATTGACGGCAATGTCACTCACCCGGTTATTCGTCTTCTCGAGCTCCGTCCGTGCTTTCGTAATCCGCAGCCTGACCAAATAATCCGTTAAGGAATAACCCGTTTCCCTTCGGAACAAGCGGGATAGATACGCCGGATTTAAATAAACGGCTTCCGCAGCTTGCTCGCGGCTGAATTCCTCTCCCAAATGCTCTTCCATATACCGCTGCACCTTCTCTACTACTTGGGACACATCCTTCCCGTTTTGCGCTCCGTATTCGGTAACTTGCTGGCTTAGCTGCTGAGTTAACGCCCTCATTCTCGGCAATGACTTGAGGACATTCTCGCCAACCTCCCACTCCCTGTTCATAAACACATCGGTCATCTGAACCGATTTCTTATTGAGCCATTGGAAGAGCATGTTCATAAACCCGTAATAAAACGAGGCCATAAATGTATAGTCCACCTTGCTCTCGTGCATTTGGTCGAAGCATTCATCGATCCGGAGCGACAATTCGGTCTGCTTTCCGGATTCAAGCAGCAGGGACCAGTCAGAGAAGGACGCTTGCGGAAGAGTCCCCATGCCTTGATTCGGCAAATGGTTCCTCTCCAATATAACCGTGCAGGTCTCACTTACGTTGCTGCGCTCCAGCGAGAGCAGCGCCTGAACGGCAGTCCGCAGCTGCATAACCGCAGTGCCTTCTCCTATATAGCACGAGAGATGGCAGTGCAGCATGCTTTTGCACTGGTGTATAAAGATGTTGCAGCGCTCGGCTATCGCGCTAAGCGGAAGTTCCTCTTCCGTCCCGTAAAATAAGGCATACATAATGCCGTTCCCATCTTGTACGATATGGCCTGGCGCGCTTTGCAGGACAAGCTCCTCCGCTGCATTTTTTATGCCGTACGTCATGATCTCCTCATCTCGGGCAGACCATTCCTCGCGCCACTGCTCAATGCTGATCAGGACCACTCGCAGCTGGCTCTCCGCTTGCAGCGGCAGCCCATAATTTTGCATCTCGGAATCAAGCTGCTGCTGCGCCGCCGATATTCGGTAGTGGATTACGTCCTGCCAGAAGCGCTCGATCAGAATCGGCCGCTGCTTGCTCCACTGTTCATAGAATAAGTTGTACGTCCCACGGATTTTTGCCAGCTGCTCCGTTTCCCGCACCTTGTCGAGCGCTTCACTCACACAAGCCTTCAGTGCCTGATGGTCAATCGGCTTGAGTAAATAGTCGAAGCAATCGAGCTGTACCGCTTGCTGGGCATATTTAAAGTCGGCATGGCCGGTGAGGAATATCGTTACGCTGTGGGGAGAATGCTCATTCGCCCACTCTAACAGCTCAATTCCGCTTTGATTGGGCATATCGATATCCGAGAGCATAACGTGAATCTGATGCTCCATCAGCAGCGCCTGTGCCTCTTCCGCATCAATGGCGGTATAAATGTTAGCAAACGGAAGCGTAGACCAGTCAATTCCTTCTACAATGCCGCGAATGGCAATTTCTTCATCATCGACAACCAATAAATTATACAACAGCTTTCACGCCCTCCATTAGCTTTGGAAATACGATAACTACGACAGCCCCGCTGCCCTCTAATTGATTATGGAATGTAATCGAGGTCCGCTCGCCATATAGCAGCTGCAGCCTATGAATAACGTTCATAATGCCTAAGCTGCTCGATTCCCCTTCCTGCAGAGGCTCCTTATGCTGCAGCTTATGCAGCACTTCCGGGCTAAAGCCCACGCCATTATCACTGATCGTAAGCGCAAACCCATCCTCGCCAGCAGTATCCGCCGTTATTTTAATTTGAAACAGCTGGCGCCTATTTTTGAAGCCGTGAATAATCGAATTTTCCACAAAGGGCTGAACGGTTAGTGCCGCAATGGGGTAATGAAGCACCGTCTCCAAGCCCTCGAACGTGCACACCAGCTTATCGGGGAACCGGATTTTTTGAATCGTCATGTAATTCTCAATATGCTGCATCTCTTCCTTGAGCGTGATCGTATCCCGATTGGCCTTCATAATGAAGCGGAAATAATCCGCTAGGTGCAGCGACATCTTTTTGACTGATTCCGTATCCCCAAGCGCCGCCAAATTATAAATAATGTTTAAGCTGTTCATATAAAAATGAGGGTTAATTTGTGCCTGAAGCTGCTTTAATTCCCCTTGCTTCACGCGAAGCTGCTCTTCGTAGACATCGATCTTTAACGTCTTGATTTGCTCGGCCATAATGTTGAACGTGTTGCCCAAAAACTCAAATTCAAGCGTTTTGTTTTTCTTCAGCCTGACGTCCAGCATGCCAAGAGAAATTTTCTTCATCCCGAGTATGAGCTCATGCAGCGGCTTAAACAGCATATTTCGCATAAAAAACAAATAAAGAAGCAATATCGCCAAAAATCCGATCGGTGCGAACAGCGTCGCGTTTCTAAAAAACAAGAGGTTGCGCAGCAGCGTTTCCTCCGGAATGACGACGCGATAAGCGATATTGACCATCGTGCTTATTCTGTTCATTACCAAATAGGAAGCACCCGTCTTACGGTCGGTTAACGATTCATAAGGCTTATTCGATAAGCGGTAGCTAAGCTCGAGCGGCGCGGAGTTCTCTGTCAAGGACTGGACAAGCCGATCTTCGTTGAGTAAATAAATGCCATTATGGCCGATATCTCCATCGCTCCACTGGATCGAAAGCATCTTGTTTATGTCCTGTACCTTGATCATGGCGCCGACGAATAAACCATCCGACACCTTAATGAAATTAATAAGGAAGTACTTGCCTGGCATTCGGTCGTCTGCCCGTACCTCCCACGTATGCTGGTTATTCAGCAGCAGATTCTCTTCCGTGGTCATGCTGTCCATATGGGTTTTGATGATTTTTTTCGTATCATTATATACGCTGTCGGTTCCAAAAATAATATCGTTTTTATGGTACAAAAACACCGCATCAATCAGATTATAGACGCCGACGTCACGGTTCAGCTTCGAATCGATTCTAATTTTGGTTAAGGTGTACCCGTCGCTGTCCATCGGAAAGGACATCAACAATCCCACGTCCGAATCCAGCACTGACATTTTATAAAGATAGTCATTGATTTGCGATAGGTTGTGATCCGTCTGGCCCACATAAATATCAAGTGTGTTCCGGTACGTCTCAGACACTTTCTCCCGAACAATATCGCGCGAGTAGCTGTTATTAATCAGCATATAAATGACTACCGGCAGCATGACCGCCATAAACCCAATAATGAGACGAGATCTAATTGATTTGCCGAATCTCACGCTGCCTCTTCCCCCTAGCATTTGACCGTTTCTCTCTAATACTACCATTTTAAGCGTTTTCTTAACATCATATAATCTGAAATAACAGCGGCATAAATAGATACGTTTTGTATCATATTCTCTGATTTTTGGTACATTATGACTGTTTTTTGCATGTCATCTCTTTAGACTAGCTTCTATACTGTAAATGAAATCGATAACGGGTGCGTGCAGCAACCAGCAATGCGAGGTGAAATGAGGGATTTTTTGAAAGCGCAATCAAAGGTATGGGTAACTATGAAAAGGATGGTGAACGGTTAATGGGTTGGAAAACCGCCAAGGTTACAAGAAGGGCCGTCGCACTGACGACGGGACTTGCCTTGCTTTTGGGCACGATGGTCCAAGCCTCCGCTTCCGACGGGCTAAACCGCGAATCGGCCAGCAAAGGTTCCGGTTTGCAGCTGGAATATTTGGACCGGGGGCTCGTTGCAGCTGCTACCTCGCAAGGCGTCTTTTTGAGCTGGAGATTGCTTGGCAATGAAGTCACTGGCTATTCGGCTACTGGCATGACTGGCACGAATTTCAATGTTTACCGCGATGGGCAAAAAATCGCCTCCGTTGAAGACAGCACAAACTATGCGGATGCTTCCGGTACCGTGACTTCCAAGTACTCCGTAGCTGCAGTCGTGAATGGCAAAGAAGTCGATCAGAGCGCAGCCATTGCACCATGGAGCAACGCTTACTACAATTTACCTCTGCGCAAACCGGCTGACGGCGTTACTCCTGTCGGTGAGGCTTATACGTATGCAGCCACCGATATGAGCGTTGGCGATGTCGATGGTGACGGCCAGTACGAATACTTCGTCAAATGGGACCCTTCCAATTCGAAGGATGTCTCTCAGAAGGGTTATACAGGTAACGTCTACATCGATGCCTACCGTTTGAACGGAACGCTCCTTTACCGAATTGATCTTGGAGTCAATATTCGGGCAGGTGCCCATTATACCGAGTTTATGGTCTATGACTTTGATGGCGACGGAAAAGCTGAAATGATGTTCAAAACAGCTCCCGGCACCAAGATTTTAAAATATGACGCTCAAGGCGCGGTAACATCAGAAAAATATATTACGATGCCTCAAGCGGATATGGCTGCTGGCTATGCCAATTCGGATGATTACCGCGTCAGCCGTACCGATTATTACAACCATGTCGTAGACATGTTTATGGGTTGGCATGCGCATGAAGAGGTTGTCAGCGGCAACTGGCCTGCTACGCTGGAGGAAAGCTTTGGCATTGCCAAGCAATACAGCTACCCGCTCTCTCGCGTCGATGCTGAAGCCTTAACGGATTATTTTATGGATGTGTATGCGCCAAGCCGAAGCGCCAATAACAAGCTGCGCGAATTCGAAGGGTTTATTTTGAAAGGACCTGAGTATTTGACTGTATTTGAAGGCGAGACAGGAACGGAGCTTGAGACGATCCCTTACAAGCCGGGACGTCAGGATGACGGTCTGCTATGGGGCGACTACGCCATGGGCCGCATTGAGCCAGGCAACCGGGTTGACCGGTTCCTTGCTGGCGTCGCTTATCTTGACGGAGCCAAGCCTTATGCCGTGTTCGCACGCGGATATTATACGAGAACAACTTTAGTCTCCTATGCATGGGATGGCAGCCATCTGAAGGAGTATTGGTTTGTCGACAGCGGCTACGCGCCAATGAGCAATCCCTTTAACGACGGCCCGCATGGGAGATTCGGTACAGATCCTTTGCTTGGATCTTTGAATACGCAAGGTGCACATTCGCTTAGTACCGCCGATGTCGACGGAGACGGCAAACAAGAAATTATCTATGGCTCTTCAACCATCGACCATGATGGTACACTGCTCTACAGCTCTTCAGCTGTGATGCCGCCTGAAAGCGCGAATCCTGGGGTAATCGCGGGACTTGGTCACGGCGATGCGCTTCACGTAGCCGACATTGACCCCGACCGGCCGGGGCTTGAAATCTTTATGGTTCATGAAGGCGCAGCTTATGCTCCTTACGGCTATGCGCTTCGCGATGCAAAAACCGGAGAGGTCATCTATGGAGGGTATACAGGAAAGGATACCGGACGCGGAATGGTAGGGGATGTCGATCCCGATCATCGCGGACTTGAAACCTGGGCAGTTGGCCTCTGGACTGCAGCCGGAACACGGATTAACACATCGGCTCCTGGAACGAATATGAATATTAAATGGGCAGCCAATATGACCACGCAAATTGTGAATGGCTCTGGCAACAGCACACCGACCATTGATGATTGGAAGCGTGGGCGCTTGCTAACGGCGACAGACACAAGAACGAATAATGGCACCAAAGGAAATCCGTCACTCGTTGCCGACATTTTTGGTGACTGGCGGGAAGAACTGCTCGTGCGCACGACAGACAGCTCCGCGATCCGTATCTTCTTAAGCACGGAGGTAACCAACCGCAAGCTTTACACGCTGATGCACGATGCACAATATCGCACCGGAATCGCTTGGCAGAACACCACCTATAACCAACCTGCCTATCCTAGCTTCTACTTTGCATCCGATACGAACTTTGCCAATGTTCCAATTCCAAGCTTCTGGACACCTCGCATAGGTGAAGAAGCTGGAAGCGGCGGCTTTCTATCTGGTCCAGATGCTAGTGAAGTAGGCAAAAGCTTTGCTCTAACTTACGGATTGAACAAGGTACAGAAAGAAATCGTGGCTCAAGACATAACGATTAGCTATGATTCCAATCGTTTAGAGCTTGCTGGGGCTCCTGAAGCAATCGACACGAACAAAATAACAATCATAGAGACAAGTGCGGATACACCAGGGCAGGTACGTATTCTTGCCGTACATCTTGGCGACCAATCGCAGCAGGTGGATGGAGATCTCGTCAAGCTGGGCTTTAAAGTTAAAGCGGCAGCTCCCGCTGGCATTGCCAATGTCAGCATATCCAAGCTAGTAATCGCAGGCAGCGATGGTACGGAATCCGAACTAAGCGGCCATACGCACAGCATTGAAATTGGCGTGGACAAAGCGGCTTTGGTTGCACTCATCTCTGATGCACAGCATCAGCATGACGAGGCTGTCGAAGGAAACCGTATCGGTCAGTATCCAGCCGGCTCGAAAGCTGCGCTGCAAGCTCAAATCAATCTTGCCAAGTCAGCAGCAAATGAGTCCTCGTCTACGCAAGCACAAATTGAAAAAGCAGCGCTAGATCTTAATGCTGCGCTGCAAAAATTCCTATCGCTAGCTAATCAAGCCGTAGAAGGCGACTACAACAACGATAATGTAACAAGCGTCGGCGATCTTGCGATGATGGTCAAAGCTTATGGCAAAACTTCTGCCGATCCGGACTGGAATTCGGTCAAAGCGTTCGACCTCAATAAAGATAACATCATTGATATTCAAGATCTCGTCACGCTTGCCAAGCTTATTCTGAATTGGTAAGCCATCGTCCATAACACGTACCAAAATCAAGAGCGTGGGAGAAGGCGGGATACCGTCCTCTTCCCGCTCATTTTCAAGAAAGGATGGTCGGAACCTCATGAACCGCAAGTTAGCTTTGATCATATTAGCGATAGCCCTTGTGCTAACCACTTTGCCTGCAACTGCCCTCGGAGCTAATGCTCCGTCCTTTTCCCTATCCCTAACAAATGCATTGCCGAGCCTTAATCAGGATGTCCGCATCACCATAAATGGGAAACAATTAACCGATTTGTATGGGTATGAGCTGCAAGTCCAGTACGATACTACCCGCTTGCGTTTTAAGAGCGCCGCCGCTCATTGGACGGGCCTGACTGTACCGGCTTCAGATCAAAACGGATTCATTACCTTCGCGCATACCAAGCTTGGAAAATCAGCCGGTGAAAATGGCGCTGCCTCGATCGCCACTCTCTCCTTTGAGGCGATTTCAGCTGGCCCGGCCATTGTGAAGCTTACGCGAGTCAAGCTTGTGGACAGCAAAGTAGAAGCCGTCACGCTAACGCCGAATCTCCAAGCTAAAATAAATGTTTCGCTAAGCCATCCAAACCTATCTTTTTCGGATATCGCTGGCCACTGGGCTGAAGCAGATATAAAGCGCGCTATTTTGCTTGGTTTCGTTAATGGCTATGCGGATGGAACATTCCGTCCGAATCAACCCGTAACGAGAGCAGAGTTTACTGCGATGCTGTCACGGGCCATTCCTTTGCCTCTGCCTTCCGATGGCGAGGTTGCCTTAAACTTTACAGACCTCGATCTAATACCGGAGTGGGCAAAGCCTTACATCGCCGAAGCTGCTGCTGCTGGCATTATTACGGGCTATGACGATCATACTTTCCGCTCCAAACTGCTCATTAACCGTGCCGAGATGTCAGTCATGATTGCGCGAGCAGCTGCCTTTGATTTAACGCTCAACCTGACACCCGACTACAGGGATGAGAGCCAAATTCCACAATGGGCCAAAACGGCCGTAGCCCTTTCTTCCGAGAAAGCACTATTGAATGGACGAGGCAATCAGACCTTTGCGCCACTTGGCCATACTACCCGTGCAGAAGCATTGACGGTCATCCTTAAGCTACAAGCTTTGTTATTGCCTTAAAAGCAATAAGAGCATTGGAGTCTCCAGTTCTGGAAACTTCAATGCTCCTATTTTCTATTCGCTAACACTAAACCTCTACTTTTTTGTTTAACAAATAAATCGTTAGCAACAAAAATCCAGCGTTAAGCGCCACTTCCAGCAGGAACGGGCCGAATAGATAATCCGTGTTCAGCGATGAAGCAAAGCTTACCGCTCCGGGTTCGACAGACGAAGTGTCCATTGAAATAATGCCTAATGGGGCTTGGTTAGCATCAAATAAGAGAGAATTAAACCAAGCAAATAGGCTTTGGACAGCGAAGAAAAAAACAATGCCGATCCAAGCTGAGCGCTTCATCCGGAAGCTACGTGCCACCGTAATGGATGCCAATATGGCAATCATAATTGAAGTATAGGCCCATAAGCCCGCAACAGCCATTCCGAACAATCCACCATGTTTGAACTGAACGATCTTATGCCATTCACTCCAACTTGCATCAGAGAAATTCAAATAAATAGTAATATGAATAAGCGCTATTATGGTCACTAAGAGCAGTATGATCCAGCTTAAAATAATGATGGCTCCGATTCCATGAATGGGATGCAAGGGAATCAGCCTTCTGCTGAATGACTTAATATTGCTGTCATATGTCCTGCAGCAATGAATGAACAACAGGATAAGCGCCAACACATATCCGAATATACTAAACGAAAGAACAATCGCATCCTCCCAATCTCTAATGAAACCGGTTATGCTCAGCGCAGCTTCCAAAATAATCAAGATGGCAAGCGTACTGAGAATGCCGTCATTGCTCCGTTTCCAATCATATTTGAGCAGCTTGATCATTCTCCAAACACCTCCTTGAACATTTCATCCACGCTTTTCCCATGTGCAAGGCGGATGTTCTCTACCTCGTCATGAAGAACAATTTCTCCCTCTTTCAGGAATACAACCTCATCAAAAATCCGCTCGATATCCCGTACAAGATGAGTCGATACCATTAAGCTGCTCTCTTCACTGTAATAGTTAACGATAGCATCCAATATTTTAGCTCGGGCAACTGGATCTACCCCGCCGATAGGCTCGTCAAGCAAATACAGCTTAGCATTGCGCGATAAGGTTAGGGTTAGCTGCAGGCGCTCGCTCATCCCCTTGGACAACGAACTTACCCGATCCTTTTTGCCTAGTTTCATAAAAGCAAGCATTTCATCCGCTTTGGCGCTATCAAAATCTGCATAGAAATCCCTATAAAAATCAATCGCATCCTCGACCCTCATCCACGGTTCGGATAGAGGCTGATCAGGCATAAACGAGGTTACAGCCCTCGTTTCAATTCCTACCGGCACACCGCCCACCTTCACCGTACCGCTAGCCGGCTGAATAAGTCCAGTTGCAATTTTCATAAGCGTGCTTTTGCCGCTTCCGTTGCTTCCTAGCAGGCCGATAATTTTGCCCGGCTTAATGGTAAGCGATACCTGCTTCAATGCTAATTTGCCCGAATAAGACTTTGATACATCCGCAAGCTGCAATACGCTTTCCACGATTAATTCACTCCTATCCTTTAGCTTTATCTTTCTCTTGTACAGCATCGCTGACGATGGTGATAATATCTTTCTCTTTATAACCGAGCTCCTGCATGCCTTGGATAAAGCGGCCAAGCAATTCGCCAGCCATCTCTTTTTTGATATCCATGATCTTCGACTCCTCACTAGTTACATATCGGCCAAGTCCTCGCCTAGTTTCAACGATTTGTTCACGCTCGAGCTCCTGAAACGTTCGCTGGATCGTATTGGGATTGATTTGCAGCTCTAAAGCCAGCTCGCGTACCGCAGGTATTTTATCGCCGGCTTTCAGGTTTCCGATAATAATTTCTTTTTTGATATAGTTCATGATTTGCAAATAAATCGGTAGATTATTATCGAATTCAATGCTCACAATTGGAATTCTCCCTTCTGTGCCCTGATTAATCAAACGTTATCTAGGCTATATCCCTTTTTTTGAAAGTAACAAAGCTGATGACCAGAAACACTATGGCATAAGCTGCACAGACCATACTTGGGAAGGCTGTACCTCCATTTGAACCACCACCAGCGTATTGGGATAAGTCCGTATTCATAAACAGTAGGTATTTGGAGAAGTCATAGCTCGAAAGAAGCATTTGCAACAATCCCTCCATAAGAACAGCTGTCATTCCGATCCCGATGGTTGCTCCCGACGATCGCGTCAAGATGCCGAACATAAAGGTTAACGTAACATAGATGAATGTGTAAACCACTTGATACAATACGGCTTCCGCCACACTCCCCCACGTTTCTTGACCTGCATTTGTATCAAACCCGAATGCAATGCCGCTTGCTATAAAGCCTGTGACTAACGAGAAAATAATGATAGAGCTCACAAATAACAAAGCGGCAATATATTTGGAAGCCAAAATCTTGCTTCTTCCGTGTGCTCGGATGAGCAAAAACTTTACCGTGCCAAGCTGATGCTCTTTGGCGACAATGCCTGCTGTGAAAATAATGGATATGATGGTAATAACCTTTCCTACGGCACTGGCAGACATGACCATTGCAATAAAATCAAGCACAGTCGACGTTTCAGTCCCTACATCTGACGACTGAATCCCTGAAAGTTTCCATATGAGATAAGTAAAACCTACGATCGTAAACAGCATAACCGCGTACGAGATAAAAAAACTGCGCTTCTTCGACATCTTCAACCATTCGTTTAATACTAGTCCTCCAAAATTAAGCAATGCGACTACCTCCCGTCCATTTCAAGAACTCATCTTCCAGCGTAAGCTTCGTTTCAGTAATACGATAAACCTTGATTTGACCGTTCCCTAATCGAGTAATCATGTCAGGGATCAATTCGTTCTGAAGAGCTAAGATGAGTTCGTTCCTCTCAACAATGAGCTGAACAACTTTCACGCCTTCTATTTTGCCAGCGATCAAGGCTGCTCGCTCAACGTCATCCACACGGAATGCAACAGTAAGTGATTGAGACTGCTCCATTTTTTCGCTCAAATTACGCTCAGTAACAAATTTTCCTTCCTGAATGACAACTACCCTGCTGCACATCAGTTCCATCTCGGATAACAAGTGGCTGGATACAAGAATAGAAATGCCCTCTTGGCTTGCAATCTGTTGTAAATACTGCCTCATTTCCCTGATCCCTGCGGGATCCAAACCATTTGTCGGCTCATCCAATATAAGTAGAGCTGGACGATCAAGCAGCGCTTGCGCAATCCCGAGGCGTTGCCTCATCCCAAGTGAGTATGCTTTGACCTTCTTGTTCATCGCAGCTTCCAGGCCAACCAGCTCAACAACCTCTTTAATCCGTTCATCGGTTATGCCCGTTGACATCCGTTGATATTGCTTCAGGTTATCCCGCCCTGTCATGTACGGATAAAACTCAGGGTTTTCAATAATAGCTCCGATATGGCGAATGGCGCTCGTAAAATCATTTCGAATGCTATGGCCTTGCACGACTACATCTCCCTCAGACATTTGGATAAGCCCTACAATCATCCGGATCGTAGTTGTCTTACCAGCTCCGTTCGGTCCAAGCAGTCCGACAATCTCGCCTTTCTGAATATCAAAAGACATGCGGTCTACGATAGCCTTGCTGCCAATTCGTTTGGTTACGTTTTTTAAAGAAAGTACAGGAAGTATTTCCTTTTTCTCAATCGATGAATTCATGAACTTAACCCCCAGTGTTCTTGTGTATTAGTTAAATAGTACACTAGATAATTGTGATTGTAAAGGGCGGTTTTGAAATCATTTAAATCGCTATTTTGAAAGAGAACACAAAAAAAGCTCTCAAGATCATAATGATCTTAAGAGCTTATGTAGAAAAAGTTGGTGCCGATGAGAGGACTCGAACCTCCACGGTTTCCCTCACGATTTTGAGTCGCGCGCGTCTGCCATTCCGCCACATCGGCATTTAGTGAAAATATGGCGTGCCCTAAGAGATTCGAACTCCTGACCTTTTGATTCGTAGTCAAACGCTCTATCCAGCTGAGCTAAGGGCACATATTTTTTTCTGAAAAATTGTGGAGGCGCCACCCAGACTCGAACTGGGGGTAGAGCTTTTGCAGAGCTCTGCCTTACCACTTGGCTATGGCGCCAAATTAATGGAGCGGAAGACGGGAATCGAACCCGCGACCCTCGCCTTGGCAAGGCGATGCTCTACCGCTGAGCCACTTCCGCATATAAATGGCTGGGGATTCAGGGATCGAACCTGAGAATGACGGAGTCAAAGTCCGTTGCCTTACCGCTTGGCTAATCCCCAACAAAATGCAATATCAATTACTTGAATAAAAATGGGGCGATCGAGGGGAATTGAACCCCCGAGTGTCGGATCCACAAACCGATGCGTTAACCACTTCGCCACGACCGCCACGTTCAAGTATTTAATTGGCAGGGGCAGCAGGAATTGAACCCACACCAAAGGTTTTGGAGACCTTTGTTCTACCTTTAAACTATGCCCCTAAAACTGGTGGAGGATGATGGATTCGAACCACCGAACTCAGAGAGAGCAGATTTACAGTCTGCCGTGTTTAGCCACTTCACTAATCCTCCATATGGTGCCGTCGAGAGGACTTGAACCCCCAACCTACTGATTACAAGTCAGTTGCTCTACCAGTTGAGCTACAACGGCATATACACTTCGTTACTGCAAGTACAACTTAAATGGTGGCTCGGGACGGAATCGAACCGCCGACACGAGGATTTTCAGTCCTCTGCTCTACCGACTGAGCTACCGAGCCTGATGTTGTTTAAATGGCGGAGCTGACGGGATTCGAACCCGCGGTCTCCTGCGTGACAGGCAGGCATGTTGGGCCACTACACCACAGCTCCACATCATATCTCGGAAAGATCCGATAGGTAAAGATTTTTGGTTGCGGGGGCAGGATTTGAACCTGCGGCCTTCGGGTTATGAGCCCGACGAGCTACCGGGCTGCTCCACCCCGCGTCGTTAAGTAATTATAAATGGTGGAGGATGACGGGATCGAACCGCCGACCCTCTGCTTGTAAGGCAGATGCTCTCCCAGCTGAGCTAATCCTCCATGTTGAGCGACCTTTATATCATATCATAGGCCATTCTTTTTTGTCAATACTTTGTTTGAAAAGTTGTTGGTGACCCGTAGGGGACTCGAACCCCTGTTACCTCCGTGAAAGGGAGGTGTCTTAACCACTTGACCAACGGGCCTTGCTGGCAGAGAGGAAGGGATTCGAACCCTCGAGACCCGGTTAGAGCCTACACGATTTCCAATCGTGCTCCTTCGACCACTCGGACACCTCTCTACAATGGCTCCCCGAACAGGACTCGAACCTGTGACAACTCGATTAACAGTCGAGTGCTCTACCAACTGAGCTATCAGGGAATAAAATCATTTCAAAGCAAATTGCGCCCTGAAAACTGGATACGAAAGATCAGGCTTGCTGAAGCCTTGTTGCTGCTGTCTACCGGATGTATGGGTCACAGTAAACGTGTTTAGGAT
>NZ_VCIX01000084.1 GCF_006345825.1 Paenibacillus paridis | reverse complement strand
GTTTTTGTCCATAAAATTCAGATTTTGATTAGTTATTAATAAATGGTCATCCATGCTTTTTTCTATGTTAGTGTTGATGCAACGCTAGTGGAAAAATTCCCACTATTTCATATTCGCAGCGAAAAACGCTATTTTAGCGGGAGAAATTCCAGCTAAATTGAATCCAGCCCGCCTAACCAATAAATAAACCGCAACCTGCATGCGCGCAGGATAATACGCACAATCCCGCTCCGCTTTATTTCGCAAACCTCAAGATAGCGATCGCCGCCCGTTCCTTGCGCTCTAAGTCCTTGCTTTTCATGGCTTTCTTCAAAATCTCCAATGCTTCCGCAATCGTTTCGTCATCCACATGCCTCATTCGGCTGGCTTCATGCCCTTCGTGAGCAGGCTTAGCCGTCCATTTCTCCAGCAGTTCCTGGCTCACCGGCCGGTCAAGCCTTGCCAAGTTGGCCTGTCCTCCTGCCAATGGCTGCAGCTCCGCATGCAATTCCGCCTTCAGCATTCGCTTTAACCAGGTGACGCCCCGTCGATGACTGTAGATATCCTCTGCTTGGCCAGCGCTTTCCACATAGTAGTAGTCGCCCAAATCGCCCAGATGTACATATTCGCCATCAGCAACCAGTAGATAATCCCCATCCTGCATCGCATAAACAAACAAACCAATCTCTGTCAGACGGTCAAGCAGTGCTTGCCCTTGTTCCAAGCACGTGTGAACGGCAAGCTCCTGCCATTCCTCCCTGCCGACATGCTCAAGATCGCCGATTCCCGGCCAATCGAATCCTATGTAATTGTCTTTCAAGAATATCGGCATCGGTAGAACTCCGTCACGTTCGGGCTGCATATAAAATAAGTTCATGTGAGGCTCCTCCGTCCGGTAGCAGGGTAAGCGAACAACCCTAATGAGCTCCGCTTGTCCGCTCCATTTTCTTCATTATAATGACCCGCAGCGAAGGAAAGCAAATAGGCAGCCATGCAAAAAAGAGCAGCCGATCCTCTCTGAGGCTTGGCTGCTCACGCGCGGAATTGCTGAATTTTGTTCTCGTTTGTCCCTTATTTCACCGCACCAGCCGTAATCCCACTGGCGATCTGCCGCTGGAAGATGATATAGATAATCAGCACCGGAACAATCGTAATCAAGAGCGCCGCGAACAATGGGCCCCACTCCGTGCGGTACTGCATCTCTGCCTGCATGACGCCGATTTCCACCGGCAGCGTGTATTGGTCGGGATCGTTAATGAGAATCGTCCCTACGATGTATTCGTTCCAAATGTTCAGGATGTTAACGATGCCAATCGTTATCAAGCCTGGCTGCGACAAAGGCAGCATCACCCGGAAGAACGTCCCGTAATACGAGGCACCGTCTACGATGGCGGCTTCCTCCAGCTCCTTTGGCAGCGATTTGAAAAACCCGACAAGCACGAATATGCCGAAGGCCAGCAAGCTCGACGTATACACAAAGATTAAGCCCAGCTTCGTATTGATTAAGCCCATCGAATTCATTAAGAAAAACAGCGGAATGAGCGCAAGTACAAAAGGCACCATCATCGATGAAATATAAAGCAGAAACAACGCATTGCTGCCTCTGAACTTGTACCTTGCCAGCACATAAGCGGTTGTCGCCGACAGCAGCAGCGCTAGTACGGTCGATCCGATCGTAATGACAAGCGAATTCACGAAATACGTGCTGAAATTATATTTGCTCCACACATAGGAGAAATTGCTCCAGAGCAGCGGCAGCTCAGGCAAGGACCAAGGCGCATTCATAAAAAACTGTTCGTTGTTTTTGAGCGAATCGAATAGCGTCCACAAAAGCGGATACAGAACCGATATGCCCCATAACACCAAAATAACAGATACGACCAGCTTGGCGACCGGATGTTTTAGCTGTATGTTCATCGTTGTATCCCCCTTAGCTCATCTCGACCGTATCATGGCGCATCAACCGCTGCAGCACGATGGTCGTAATGAGTGACAATACCAAAATAATAAAACCTATAGCCGCGCCATAGCCGAAATGATATTGCCGGAACGCCATCTGATACAAATAAGAGCCCATCACCTGGGTACTGTTGTCCGGTCCGCCCTCGGTCATGATCCAGACGATTACGAAGGAGCCGTTCAGCGTCGTCATCATAATGTTCAAAATAGACACTTTGATTTGCTCCCAGGTGAGCGGTACCGTAATGCTCCAGAACTGCTTCCACTGCCCCGCGCCCTCGATGCTGGCCGCCTCATAATACGACTCAGGAATGCTCTGAATAGCCGCGATGAGCAAAATCATATAAAAGCCGATCCCCGCCCAAATGGCCGGCGGAAGAAGCATCCATATCGTATGGCCGGGAAAGCCCAGCCAAGTAATCGTCACCTGTTCCTTCGTAAACAACGATAAAAAACCGTTCAGAAAGCCGATTTGCGGATTATATATGAAATTCCACAATACGCCGATAACAACGACGGAAATAACATTCGGTATGAAAAAAATCGAGCGAAAAAACCCGGCCAGCCTAAAGCCGAAGCGAGTCAGCGCCACCGCGAAAAAGGTTGCCAGCAGCATAATGCCGACGATTTTTCCCGCGACAAGGAAATAATCATTGCCGATCGCTCTCCAAATGATCGGATCATGGAACATTTCTACGAAATTATCGAAGCCGACGAATGTTTTCTTGTCCGACATGCCGGACCAATCAAAGAAGGAATAATACAGGCCTTGCGCGACCGGATAAATCGTAAATACGCCAAAAAACAGCAGCGTAGGAACGATGAATGATGCGATAAATAGATTTCTCTGCCATTTGACTGTCCCTGAGTTCATGCTCCCCATCCCCCCGAGTAAACTCACAGGAGGCGGCCGCGGCGTTTATTTGCCTCGGCCGCCCCTGCTCTGCATCTGTTAAAGGTTATTTATTTGCTCGCTTTTTTGACAGCGTCCGTTACCCGTTTCACCCATTCCTCCGGCGTAATCGTGCTGATGGTCAACGCATCCGTTGCGTCCATCATCGCCTTATCCACGTCCGCGTTGTACGTAATGGTCGGAATAACGATCGTATTCGGATCCGTCAAATATTTGGCGGCGTCCTTCACGAAGCTTGGCGCGTTCGAAGCGCTAATGTCGCCTTTAATGTTGGATGGCGCGCCGCTTAGCTCAGCCCATTGCGAAGCTTGAGCTTTGGAGAAAATAAATTGCAGGAACGCCTTGGCCGCTTCTTTGTTCTTGCCGTTCTTGGCAATCGCTACTGTAGACGTCGAGGTGTTCGCCACCACTTTGCCGCCCGCTTCCTGCGTAACGGAAGGAATGAAGCCAAAGTCGAAGCCGGCAGGAATATCCTTGGCCATCTCGTTAGGAAGCCACAAGCCGTTAGGAATGAATGCATCTTTATTTTGCAGGAACAGCATTTGGGAATCGGTATGATTGATTTGGATGGAAGCCTTGTCGATAAAGCCTTTGTCGCGCAGCTCTACAATTTTGTTCAGCGCCGCAAGCACCGCAGGGCTTTCGAACGCTTCCACTTTATTCGCCGCCATGTCTTGCAGAATCGTATAATCGTTGTTGTTCGCCGACACGATTGCAGGATACAGAATCGAACCGTTGATATAATACGGGTATTTACCTGTATGAATGAAAGGCGTAATGCCGTCCGCTTTGATTTTGTCGCTCACGGCAAGGAAGGATGCGAAGTCCGTTGGCTCGCTCCAGCCTTTTTCCTTAAAGAGCGCTTTGTTCCAAAATACGCCCCATGAGTTCAAGACGAGCGGAATATTGTACACTTTGCCATCAAATTGCTGAGCGGGTTGCGCGAGGATATCGGTAATGAGGTCGCCGTCAACGTTTTTGGCATCCTTCAGCCAGTCCGTCAAATCTTCCAGCTGGCCATCCTCTACCATCTGGCGGTCATTCAGAACCGGTCCGTCGATGTATACGAAGTCAGGAGGATTGCCGCCGATCCAGCGGGGCCGGTTTTGGTCATTGATTTTGGGACCGGATGATTCTTTAATTTTCAGGTCGGGATTCGCAGCTTGGAAATCAGCGATAACCTTCTTCCACCATTTGTCGCCATAGCCGCCAACGAAGTATTGGATCTCGAAGTCTCCGGTCAGCTTAGCCGGTTCATTGCCGGCATCCGGCGTTTTAGTTTCCTCAGCGGCAGGCGCCGCATTGGTAGGCTTATTCGTTGCCTCGCTGTTGGTGTTGCCCGATCCGCATCCTGCTAACGACACGGCAGCCAATATAACGGCAATTCCGAGCGCTGCAAACTTTTTCTTCATCATCATGAAAGCAAACCCTCCCAAAAAATAATGTGTTTACGCTGCCATTTACGAGCTCTTAACAAAGCTCAAATGCGTAATTTCATCATAGTTTGGGAGGGCTCTGAACTCTATTGAATATCTTCCATATATTCTTGATTATTTTCTTTTCCTTGCCATCGCTATAGCGATTTACTCAGCTTCCGTCTGTTTTTTCGCTGCATTGATCTGACTTTGCTTGCTTTCGGCGAAATGCTGCAGCTCGTCGAGTGCCTCTTTTGGACTCATATGCTCATACAGAATAGCGTCACCCATCTTGCGCGCGTAATCCAGCACGGCTTGCCAGGAGGGTTCCCTTACCGGGTAAAACTTTGCTTGGCGGAGCGCTTCCAGGTCTTTCTTCATTTCCTCGTCCTGCTCGGATAAGCGGGTGCCTACCGTCATCGTAGCGGGCAGAAAACCTTCGCGTTTGATCATTTCCTCGTATTCCCGGTCATCGTATAAAAAGTCAAGAAACTTCGACAACGCTTCTTGATTGGTGTGATCGGTCTTAAATGAAACAAGCACGTCATGCACGCCAAAGCTGATTGGCGGCTGCCCATCCTTCACAGGCATCGGCCCTTTGCCCCACTGAAGTGAGGGGTACTCCTTCGGAACCACGGTCGAGAAATAGTTGCCGGAGATCATCATCGCAAGCTGCCCTCCGCCCATAATGCGCTGCTTCTCATCGCGCGTCGTCACGGTAGGCTCTGGATCGGTCAAGCCTTTATCGAACAGCTCCTTCAGGAAGCTGACTCCCTCGACATTGCCCGGTGAATTGATTTGCCATTTTCCATCCTTCATCCACCCTCCGCCCGAGCCATAGAAGACATAGGACAAAGAAGCATGCGTTTCATTATCCGTCAGGTCCACGCCGACCCCTTCCGCCACGCCTAACGCTTTGATTTTTTGGGCAGCCCGCGCAAGCTCAGACCAGGTTGAAGGAGGGGCGGCAATGCCCGCTTTCTGAAAGAGCTCCTTGTTATAATAAAGATTTCTTGTAGTCGCCACGTACGGTATCGCATACTGGATGCCATCCATTTGATCCATTTCGACTAAATTCGGATAAAGCTTGCTCGCCAGCTCAGGCGACATAATGTCGGTCATATTGTTGAGCAAGCCATCCTTGGCATAGTGGGCATACACATTCGTATTCAGCAGATCCGGGGGCTGATTCTTGCTAATCATCGAGGTATAGACGCCATCTAGAATATCCCAGTTGGCCACCTGCAGCTCAACATCAATCAGCGGGTTCCTTCTGCCAAATTCCTTCACCAGCTTCTCCAGCAGTGGCTTCGTCTCCGTACTGTATTCCGCAGCCACGAAGCGGATAAGAGCTCTCTCCTCCTTTGGAGGGGCGCTGGACGAAGGGCTCGCATTCATACAGGAAGCAAGCAGAAGGGAGCCGGCCAATAGCAAGGCTACGGTCGCAAAAGGCTTATCATTACGGACTTTTTTAAGCGGCATCGTGCATCTTGTCCTTCCAAAAAAGCATTCTATTTGCTATTAATAAAGGGAAACAGCAGCTTCTGATTTTCTGTTGTGTACATATTTTCTTTCGTTATGACATTGGATTCGATATAGGTAACCGGCTCTGCTTTGCCGCCGGTCATAAGCTTCTGCGCTATTTTCACGCCAAGGTAACCCATATTGAAGGGCTTCTGCACGATGGAGGCCGTCATCGTTCCTGACTCCAGCAACTGAACCTCGTCGCTGGTGCTATCGAAACCAATCAGCTTGATCTCCATCGCTTTATTCAGCTCTTTGAGCACAGCGGCAGCCCCTTGCGATGCCGGCTCGTTCAAAGCAATAATGGCATTGATGGGCTCCCCCCTTCGCAGCAGCTCCATAACGATCGCATAAGCACGATCCTCGGCGTTGTCTGCGTAGTAGGTTCCAACTACGCTCTCTGGGTAACCAGCGAGGGCATGCCGCAGCCCCTTCAGCCGTTCTTCTGAAACGGCAGACGACTCTTCATCGCCGATGACTGCGATCAAGGGGTGACCCTCCGTAGCTTCAATAGCCGCTTCTCCAGCGAGGCGCCCTGCTTTCCCATGATTGGTGGTCACGATGGCGGGAGCCGACGCCGCGTCAGGCGAGTCATTGATAATGACCAGCTGGATGCCTGCTTCGCGAGCCTTAGCGAACGCTTCCGGCATCCGCTTGTCCGCAATAGGGGCAATCACAATCGCCTGCGGTTTTCGCTCGATCGCTTCCTCGAGCAGCCGCAGCTGCCCTTCCGCATCGTCCTCGGAGAGCGGCCCGTCCACACTCAAACGGATGCCCATCTCCTTGGCTGCCGCTTCGGCGCCTTGACTGACCGCTTGCCAGAAATCCAACCGTACGTTCAAGGTTTTCAGGATGACCGTCACATTTCTCTCCTCCTGATGCGCGCCTGAAAATAATCTAAAATTAAATAAAGTATAGATGCCGACAGCGGCAATAATCAGGACAAGCCAGAAGGTTAATCGATGCTTGCGCACAAGTCTGCACCCCTTAAGCGAGTTTGGGTATTACGATGGTTATGCATGTGCCTTCCTCGATTTCACTACGGATTTGAATGCCATATTCATGGCCGAAATACAGCTTGATCCGCTCGTTGACATTTCGAATGCCAATTCCCTGATTTCGCCCGTCTTCCTCATAGTTGATCAGAAGCCGCGAGGCCTGCTCCGGCGTCATCCCTAGCCCGTTATCTTCCACTTCGAAACGAATATGCTCCCCCGATTGTCTTCCACGGATCGTAATCAGCCCATCCTCCATGCCGTACATGCTGCGAATGCCATGATAAATCGCATTTTCCACAAACGGCTGCAGCAATATCTTTAAGGTCTTGAAGCCTAAGATGCCCTCATCGATATCAAGGACGTAGTTCAGCTCCTCGTTGTAGCGCATTTTCTGAATGAGCAAATAATTGGTGATATGTTCGACTTCCACGCGAATCGGCACCAGCTCTTGGTCCTTCGTAATGCTGGCGCGAAACAGCTTAGCTAACGCGGAAGTCATCAGTACGACCTCCTCATGCTGCTTCTGCTCGGCCATCCAGACAATGGAGTCCAGCGTATTGTACAAAAAATGCGGATTGATCTGCGATTGAAGCAGCAGCAGCTCGCTCTTGCGCTTGTTTTCCTGATTCTGAATGGTTTCCTCCATTAAAAACTTGGTCCGACTGACCATCAGATTAAAGGAGCGGCCTAGCTGCCCGATCTCGTTCATCTGGCCAATCTCGGTTTGAATATCGAAATTCCCTTTCTCCACCTGCTTCATATCCGATTGCAGCACTTTGATCGGCTTGGATAAACGGTGAGAGAGCCCAACCGAGATAAGCAAGGAAATAGCCAGTCCGAACAACGAGTAGAATATAATCGAATTGCGCAAATCGTCCTTGCTAGCAATAAGGTCATCCGTATAGGCGACCCCGGCGATTCGCCAGCCGAAATTCGTGTCCTGCACAGAATAGATGCGTTTGCCGTCGCCCTTGTCCATAATGAAGGATTGACCGCTGGATGCTTGAAGAACTTCTGAGATGTGTTCGGTCCGCAGGTTGCTGTCAATCAGCTGCTGCTGGGGATGGTAAACGATATTTCCTTTATCGTCCACGATGAAGAGATAGCCTTTTTTACCGAGGTTGATGTTATTGCAAATATCATTGATGACGCTGAGGTTCAAATCCACGAGCAGAACGCCTTCGGCGGTTATGCCATCCGTATTTTTGAGCTCCCTGCTTAAAGATACGACCCAGCGGTATTCGTTTTCGATCAGGCTTTGCACATGGGGCGCGGATACGACGGATTGCCCGCCTGCCGCCTTCGCCATCTGGTACCATGCCTGGTCCTCCAGCTTGGTGTTCGGATTCATGGTTGTAATTCTCCGGTCGGAAACAAAACGGCCGTTGTAGCCGAATACCATAATGGAGGCGATGTCGTTGCGCGTATAGAGGATGGCTTGGAATAAATCCGAAATTCGTTTTTCGTAGATACGGCGGTTCTCTGAGCTGATAAAGCTATTGTCGGAGATATAATATTTCACATCTTTGTTGGTCAGGGCCAGCAGCGAGATATTTTCCATATTATCGACATAGGATTGTATATTGAGGTTGACCTGCTTAATGATTTCTTCAATGTAGCCCTTGGAGTTTCTCTCTACCGCAGAGACCGACACCTGGTAACTAACCAAGCTGGTCAACACGATTGCCGCTAAAATCAATAACGAGAACGCCAAAGAGATATTAGATTGAATGCTCTTTAGCGGAAATAAGGGAAAGAACCGTTCCTTGAGCATGCTAGACTCCGCTCCCCTTAATTTGTTTGTCACGGTAATCCTTAGGCGTCATGCCGGTATGCTTCTTAAAAATAATGCTGAAATAGTTCGGGTCCTTGTAGCCGACTTGCTCGGCGATCTCATACAGCTTCAGCGTTGAGTTATGAAGCAGCTCCTTCGCCTTGCCTACTCGCGTCCCCGTCAGATACTCGATAAAGGTTTCTCCCGTATGCTGCTTAAATACCAGGCTGAAATAGCTTGTGCTCATGAGCACATGGCGGCACAGGTCCTGAAGCGACATTTTCTCATTGGCATAGTTCGTATCAATGTATTTGACCGCTTGGTGAATCTGCTTGTTTGTCAGATAATTCCGGTTATCCGTAACGGTAGATATGACCGATCGCACAACTTCCTTCAGCCACAGTTCAACCTCATCCAGCGTCTTGAACTTCAGGATATCCATCAGCTTGATTTGCTCCCCAAAGGCCGGATCGATCTCATGAATGGCCAGCTCTTGGATCGAATTCATAAGCGACAGCACTACCTTCTGCATTTGGAGCAGGCAGGCTTCTGCCGGAACCATGGAGCGCTTCAGCTCGGCGACCCCCGACTCAATTAACAGGTACGCTTCTTGGATCGCGCCTGTTTTGACGGCCGCGGCAAGCTTGCGGTCCCAATCATTGCTTAGCGGCAAGACATTTGAGGATTTCCCCTCAATATCCGTAATGCTTAGCACCCTGTTTTTGCCCAGCAGGAAGCGGTAATCGAGCACGGACAACGCGCTTTTGTAGGAAGCCGGAAGCTGTTCGGCATTCGTGCAGACTCGGCCGATTCCAACAGTAACCGTGAACTTCAAATATTTCTCGATATGATAGCGTATTTCCTCTGCAAGCGAAAATACTCGCTCATACAAGAGACTCTCGTCGTTCTCTCCGTAAACGATCGCAACCATCCTCTCCTCCCGGGTTCGGAAGGCAAGCACCTGTTCACGCGCGGCTGTCTCCTGAAAGATATCGTACGCCGCAAACCGCAAAAACTCGGCATCATGTTCATACGAAGAGAACACACGGCTGCCAAAATCATCAATATCCACGACCATAACCAAATACGGCGGCGGCATGGGCGGAAGGCTGAAATAAGTTAGCCGCTCCGCGATTGCCGCTTCGCCAAGCCCTACCGCTACCAAACGCTCCAGAAAACGTTCCTTCAGCAAAGGCAAGCTTTGCTCCAGCTGGCTGTTCAGCCTGCTAAGATCCTCGCGCCGCTGCTTCTCCTCGTCCATTTCCCCTTTGATGCGATCGAGCAGCTGCCGGATTTCCTGCGCCGTAATCGGCTTGAGAATAAAATCCGATATTTTAAGCCGGATCGCCTGCTGCGCATATTCAAATTCATCAAAGCCAGTCAAAATAATCATTTTTATGTATGGATATTGCGCCGAAATAAGTCCGGCCAGCTCCAGCCCGTCCATAAACGGCATGCTAATGTCCGAGATGACCAGCTCCGGCCGGTCCAGCTCGATGGCATCCCAGGCCTCCCGGCCATTGGCATAATCGCCGATCAGCTCGAAGCCATGCTCGTGCCACTGGATCGTATTTTTTAATCCGATTCGAACTACCGCTTCATCATCGACAATAATCACTTTATACATCAAAGCCTCTCCAGTCTGTTGGAATGCGTTGATTATCATGAACACTTACACTCATTATGCATGAGAAGGATAAACCTTACAATCGGTTTACAAGCCTTGCCGTAATCGAGCATAGCATCCAAATTCTCCAAAAAAAACGAATCCCGAGTCGGAATTCGTCTTTTTGTTCATATCAGATTATCCATGCTCCAAATGCTTTAAGGTTTGCAGGAAAATTTCTTTCACATGATCATCGTCAATGGAATAAAAGACGGTCTTTCCCTCTTTGCGCCGCTTGACCATCCTCACATTGCGCAAATATCGGAGCTGATGGGACACCGCGGACTGAGCCATGCCTAATACCATACATAAATCATGGACACAAAGCTCGCTATGCAGCAAAGCATGAATCATTTTCACCCTAGTAGGATCGCCTAGCGCCTTGAACAATTCCGCCAAATCGTTAGCGGTAGGATCATGAAGCCTCGCTTCGGTCAGCTTGTCCGGATTCATTTCGGTACCCTGGCAGCTGTCTGCGCACTGCTCCTCCATCATCTGATTACTCATGCCTTCTCACCGCTTTTCTGTTCTTTTTCATCATTATATCAGAAACATTACGTTTAAAGGAGCGCGCTTACCTGCAGTTTCGCTTATCCATCTGTTCAATAGGCCCCCTCATCTTTTCCTGCCCAATTGGAGAATCTAAGTTTGACATAAAATGTGGAATCGCATATCATATGATCAAGTGTTCATGTATTGTTTTGAAAGGTGGCTTACGTATGAACGAATATCGCATCAAAGGACTCTCCTGCGGCGGCTGCGCCTTGCGGATGGAGGAAGAAATCAAGCAGCTTGAGCATGGCTCAGATGCTAAACTTAGCTATAATTCCGGTAAATTAACGGTAGATCCCCAAATTTCCATGAATGACGTGGAAAAAATATTAAAGTCCGACAATGCCTATATCGAGTCGGGAGCAGAGTCAAATACCGCTGTTGAATATCATGACCATAATCATGGACACAGCCATAGTCATGAAGGCCATGCTCACAGCCATGAAGGCAGCAACTCGAAGACGCTTAACCTACTCATTGTATCTGGCGTTATCTATGCAGCGGCCTTGCTGCTCGATGGCTTGCTCGACAAGCAAGCGGTTATTCTCCTTTATTTAACTGCCACCGTTATTAGCGGGTACACCACGTTTCTAAGGGGACTTAAAAACCTTTTCCGGCTAAAGTTTAATATTGATACGCTTATGACCATTGCCTTGGTCGGAGCAGTCGCTATAGGGGAGTGGAAGGAAGCCACGCTAGTCGCTATATTGTTTGGACTCAATGAATTGCTGGAAGGCTACGGCATGGAGAAGGCCCGTCGTTCCATGGAAACCTTATTGCAAGTTGCACCTAAGGAAGCCTTAAAGTGGGAGAACGGACAGGAGACTGTCGTACCCATCTCCACACTTCAAATCGGCGACTTTGTCAAAATAAAACCTGGCGAAAAAATCCCCTCCGACGGTACGGTATCCGAGGGCAGAAGCTCCGTCAACGAAGCAGCGATTACCGGCGAGTCTCTTCCCGTAGAGAAAGAATCCGGCGAACCCGTATTCGGCGGCAGCATCAACAACGAGGGCCTTCTCATTGTACGAATAGACAAAGCCTATAAGGATTCGTCTCTGGCTAAGATTTTGCATCTGGTTCAGGAAGCGCAGGAAACCAAAACGCCCACGGAGCTCTTTATCAATAAGTTCGCAAAATATTATACGCCGCTCATTATGATTGTTGCCGCACTTGTTATGATTATTCCTCCCCTCCTCCTCCAAGGAGACTGGAAGTCGTGGTTCTATCAAGGGTTGTCCGTATTGATTGTCGGTTGCCCTTGCGCGCTCATTCTTTCTTCTCCGATTGCCATCGTCTCAGGCATTACCCGCAACGCCCGCAACGGCGTACTCGTCAAAGGCGGCGTGTTCCTTGAGCAGCTAGGCAAGATCGACGTGCTGGCGTTTGACAAAACAGGAACGCTTACGAAGGGTGAGCCCCATGTCGCCCAAATGGAAATTTATGACGAAAAGCGATTCTTCCAAGCAGCTGGTGCCATCGAAAAATCCTCTTCCCATCCGCTAGCGAAAGCGATAATGAAAGAAGTGGAACGCCGCCGCGTAATCGCGCCTAATCCGGATGAGATCCAAACGCTAACCGGGCGGGGAATCAAGGCCAAAGTCAATGGTCATTCCTATTGGCTCGGTAATGAACAAAGTATTGCCCATATCCAAATACCGGGGCTTATTCAGAAACGGATTGATGAACTGAAGGAAGAGGGGTTAACGTTAGTTCTCGTTGCCGATGAGCAGCAGGTGCTGGGCATGTTCGGCATCGCTGATGAAATACGCGAGGAAAGCCGGTCTGTTATCGCAGACTTGCACAGGCTTGGCATCAAGAGCACCGTCATGCTGACTGGCGATCATCAGAAAACAGCAGAGAAGGTAGCTTCTGCCGTCGGCGTATCTGATTTTTATGGAGGCCTACTGCCAGAGGATAAAGTAAAGCGGATCAAGGAGCTATCCGCAAGCCATACGGTCGCCATGATCGGAGACGGTATTAACGATGCGCCTGCCCTTGCCTCCGCGCAGCTCGGCATTGCGATGGGCAAAGGAACGGACAGCGCGATCGAGACGGCGGATATCGTGCTTATGCAGGATCATTTGGGCAAGCTTCCTGAAGCGATCTCCATCGCCAAAAGAGTGAATCGGGTTATCCGCTTTAACATCATTGTCTCACTCGGTCTAAAGGTCATTGCTCTGCTGCTCACCATTCCTGGCTGGCTTACGCTGTGGATTGCCATTCTCTCCGATATGGGAGCAACGATATTCGTTACGCTTGTGAGCTTGACGATCTTAATCGAAGGGAAGAAACGGACAGGATTAAGTAGGAACTAAATATTGCCGCATGAAAGACGAAACGGTATCCTGCGAATTGCAGGATACCGTTTCGTTTCATGCATTTAGGTGCCGTTATACGCAGCGTTCAGTGCTTCAATAACCGCTTCGCCGCCAAGCTGCTTGAATTTGGCCACATATTCGTCATAAGCAGACAAAGGCAGTGCTCCTGTAATTATTTTCAGGAAATATTCGTTGCGCAGATCAATCAGCTCCTGGTTCGTCTTGTCGACCAATTCGACCGGAGGTACAAGGTTTACCACGTTTTCGTATTTCGCCGTTTTATCGACAGCCTCGAAGTAAGGCGCGAATCCCTTCTGCTCAAGTCGCTGCAAACCAAGCTCAACCGTGTCGAACATATTGTAATATACGCGGTAACGGATATTTTCCTGCTCTGGAAGCGCGGCGATCTTGCCGTCCTTCGTTTCGTAATGCGTGCCATTGATGCCAAATGAGATCATATTGATGATTTCGTCATTCGCCACACTGTTCAGGAATTGCACCGCTTCCCGGGCATGCTTGCTCGCCTTCGGAATCATAAAGTATTTGGCCGTTGTGGAGTTGCGTGAGAAACCGGCAGCTCCGTTGTCGCCAACCGGCGGCGCCATAAACACCATCTCTGCTCCCGGCTTCTTCTCCGCCAAAGCTTTGCTTATCGATGGCTCTTCGTACCAGCCTAACGTACTCATGGCCGCTTGGCCGCTAACCAGCTTTTCCTTCAAATTCTCGGATTTCGATACGATCGCTTCCGGATCGATTAGCCCTTCCGCATACAGTTTATTCGCGAAGGCCAGGAACTCCTTTGCAGCAGGCAATAGCGGCGTATACACAACCTTGCCGTCCTGCTGGACATAATCAACCGGCGGATAGAACATGCTTGCGATAGCATCCAGCGAGGTTAAGCCTTGCGCCAGGTTGGCTGCGTACGGAATGATCGACGGGTCCTTCGCCTTCAACGCCTTAAGCGCTTGATAAAATTCTTCTTGCGTCTTGATCTCGCCAACTCCGGCGGCCGCAAGCAGATCTTTCCTTGCGAGCAGCCCGTTGATCGCACTGGAGAAATTGACCGTACGGACCGCGAAAATTTGGTCGTCGAAGGAAGCCGACTTCCATTGATCCTCCGACAATGTACCTTTGATATCGGGGCCGTCGGATTCAAGCAGATCGTTCAGCGGCGTCAGCAAACCTTGCTGCACGAAGTTGCCGAAGACCGCCTTGTCATTCATGATAATCAGATCAGGCGTGTCGCCAGAGGCCATAAGCACGTTCAGCTTCTGCCTAGCCACTTCTGGGTCCTTCGGCAGCAGCTCCCATTGAATATCGTATCCGGTCCGCTCGCGGAGCTCATTAATGATGACATTGTTGTTCACATCGGTACCGGCAGGAAATTCCTCCACGTTGTTCTCACCGAGAATGCGCAGCGTCACCTTCTCCTTCGGCGCATCCGTCGCCGCCGTTGTTGGATCCGCTGTTGCGCCCGCTCCCTTGCCATTGCCAGCATTGTTTGTATTGCCGCAAGCCGCGAGCACACCTACTGCCAGCAACAGGACAAGCAGGACAATACCCGCTTTTTTTGTTTTTCTGTTCATACCCATCCAATTGACCTCCCATAATATGTTTGTTTGCTATTGTCAGCCTTTTACGGCGCCAAGCACCATACCTTTGACGAAAAAACGCTGCAAGAAAGGATAGACGATCACGATCGGCAGCGTAGCCGCTACAACTGTTGCCCCGCGTATCGCTTCCTGCGGCACATCGGCGCTCGACAGCATATCGATATTGCTCGTCGCATCCGACACGCTCATCAGCATCTCTCTCAGAAACACTTGCAGAGGCAAACGTCCGCTGTCGTTAATGTACATTAACGCATCGAAGTAGCTGTTCCAATATTCGACCGCGCAGAAGAGCGCTATCGTAGCGATAACCGGATAAGCGAGCGGGATCATAATCTGGAACAAAATGCGCAGGTTGCCCGCGCCATCCATCTTCGCAGATTCCTCCAGGCTATCAGGTATGCCGTAGAAATACAGGCGTACAATGATCATGTTGAAAGGACTAACTAGCGATGGCAGAATAAGCGCCCATAAAGAATTCAACAAACCGAGTTCTTTTATAATCAGATACGTAGGAATAATACCCGCGCTGAAGAGCATGGTGAATACGTAAAGCATCATAATGGCCTTGGCTCCCCGCAGTCTTGAACGGGACAAGGCATAGCCGGTGAAGATCGTCAGCAGCACGTTGAGAATCGTGCCCGTCACTGTAATGATAATCGAATTTTGAAAGGATACCAGAAATCTCTGGCTGTTCAACACGACATCATACGCGTCTACATTGAAGTTGATCGGCCACAGGAACACGTCTCCTGCCAGTATGCTCGCTTCATCGCTGAACGACTTGGCTACAAGATTCACGACGGGAATGAGACAGATCAGAATGACGAGCAGCAACAGAATGTAGTTCGTGATGGAGAACGCCGTTTCTCCTTTGGATTGCAGCTTGGTGTTCATTATACAGCCTCCCCTACCATAAGCTTCTCTCGCCGAATTTCTTGCTTAGCGTGTTGGCGCCGAAGATTAAAGCCATCCCAATCAAGGATTGGAAGAGACCAATCGCCGTCGTGAAGCTGTATTTCATCTGGCCAAGCCCAATCCGGTAAACGTACGTTCCAATTACATCGCCTACGCTGTACACGAACGGACTATATAACATAAGTACCTGCTCCAGATCGTTGCCAAGCGCCGTACCGATGCGCAGCATAATAATGAAGACAATGACACTGCGAATGCCCGGCAAGGTGATATGCCAAATTTGTCTCAGCTTGCCCGCTCCGTCGATCTTGGCAGCCTCGAACAGCTGCGGATCAACGGCCAGAATCGCCGATAGATAAATAATGGAGGACCATCCGGTTTCCTTCCAGGCCGACGAAGCGACAAGCACTCCCCGGAAAAATCGTTCGTCCGCAATCATCATCACATGGCTCATGCCAAAGAAAGCGAATACATCTTTGAGAATACCCGTTTGCGGCGACAGCACATTAATGAACACCGCGCTAATGATGACCCACGACAAGAAATGCGGCAAGTAGGTGATCGTCTGCGCAAACCGCTTGAACATTAGGTTCCTCACTTCATTAATCATAAGCGCCAGCAGAATAGGCAGCGGGAATTGAAAGACCAGCTTGTAGAAATTGATGAGCAATGTATTCTCCAGCACGCTGTAGAATTTGGGAGCCCGGAACAATTCCTCAAAATGTTTAAGCCCCGCCCACGGGCTCCCCCATACGCCGCTGATCAGATTAAAGTCCTTGAAGGCGATCACCACGCCGTACATCGGCAAATATTTGAAGAGCAGCAACGCGGCCAGACCTGGAAGCAACAACAGGTACAGCACATAATCTCTCTTCAGGTCCAGCAGCCACCGCGCGCGCGCGGGATGCGCTCTCTTCTGTGTTAACTCTGCTTTCTCCATCCTTTGCATACCGCAACATCCCCTCCTTCGTATGTCCGTTATCTACTTCCTAATGTTATTGTAAGAGTTCTGCAGAAGAACGGAAACGGGACAGGGTTACGGTTAGGTGGGCGTTATTACGCACTTTGCAAGCGGTTACACAAAAGCGGTACTAGGCGCTTTATTACTTGCACCGCTAATTCAACGATTCCAGTAACGATTTGATTTGTGGATTAAGAATCAAAGCATTCAAGACCATCGTCAGTGCCTCTGCGCGAGTGGATGATTCTTTAGGGGAGAACTTGCCATTCGTTCTTCCGCTGAGCATTCCCGCCTTGGCTGCAGCCGTTATTTCATCTTTCGCGTAAGAATCATCGATATCCGTGAACGCAGCTGTTCCATCTTGCTTCACCTTTTGCATACTCAACATTCTCGACATCATTAAGACCATCTCTTCCCGGCTGATGGTTTGATCCGGTCTAAATGTAGAATCGCTATAACCATTGATTACCCCCGCTTGCACGAGTGCTTCAATCGCTTGGGCCGCCCAGTGTTGATCGATATCCAGTAAAACAATATCGGTATGGTGACCGCCTGTAATATCAAACACGCGAGTAATAATTGAAGCAAACTCTGCTCGGGTAATCCTTTCGTTTGGCCTAAACGAACCATCCGCATAACCATTGACAATGTCAAGCTTCACGAAAGTTTCTATCGTTTTCTCGGCCCAATGCCCCTGAATGTCCGAAGGCCCTTCATTAGGCGCTTTTTTAAGGGCGTCATTTACTTTAGCCTCAATGCTTGCGACAACGTGACCCGTCGACTTCACTACGCTATCATTGAAAACATCGACAGGATTCGCTTCTGGTGCAGGAGATGGTTTCGCAGGGGGTATAGCTGTTGTGCCATTGCCTGAGCCGGTACTTCCTGTGTTTCCTGAATCTGTTCCGCCCCCTGATGTAACAATAGTACTGACAACAGCCGTTGCCGCCCCTTGATTGCCTGCCGCGTCAACAAACGTGAATGTAAAGCTGCCGTTTTCGTAGAAAATGTAACTGCTGGCTCCATTATTGTTCGTGAGCGTTACTGGCTCGTTTGTCGTCAATGTCGCTTCAACTGCTTGTTGATTCCCGTTTGCGGGACTTGTGTAGGCTGCAAAAGCTACCGTGCCTGTCGGGGCACTACGATCAATATTGCTCACCATATAGCTGCTCACCGGCGATACATTCCCCAGTGAATCGCTTCCCCGCGCATATACCGTTTCATTATCGGCTACCAATATCGGTGCGTTATACGCTGCCCAAGTCCCGTCAAGGCCAAGCTTGTATTCCTTAATCGTCGCGTCGGATGCATAAGTAACCGTCACAGTAACCATATCATTCGTTGGTGCAGTCACATCAGCATGCATGCTTGGAGGCGCAATATCTTGGGCAATGGGACCTGTTCTTACGAATTTAACGCCGTCTGCCAGCATGAAATTACCGACAGAGAAACTGTTCGTAATGGTTACTTTCCCATCCACGCCGATATTAAACGGGTAGCTGCCAATATTCACCCATTTCCCGCCGTCAACCGATTGGTCAACGATAACAGTATCTGTCCCGAGCGCATGTCGGATCGTGTATGGCGCTTGGGCTGCATTTAGCACAGGATGGTGCCAGATGGATACATCATACATCCCGTCTAGCGGAATCGAAGGCGTGTAGATGACGCTGGCATCGCCTGCCTTCTTTGTGTTAAGCGCAAAGTTCCCTTTGTTGGCTTGCGTATTCGTCTTCGTATTCTCCCATGTCGTTCCGGTGAAGGTTACGCCTGCTTCATCCGAATTATCCATGGCGATTTCAACATTCTCAGGAATTAAACTGAAAACAATTTCATCGAATACGACTTTGCCATTCCCGGATAAAATTCCGATATTCACAGTAAGCGTAGTTGCTTGCGTCACCGTGATCATATTCGCGTACGATTGGTAAGCATTCGTTAGCGTCACAGCAGGAAGCTGATGATCGCTTGTACCATCCCAGATGTTAAGTTCAGGTTGCACGTCTGACCCGCCGCTTATTTGCTTGATACGCGCGGATAAGACATAGCTGCCAGGCTCTGTAACTTCGAAGGTCTGATACATAAACGTTCTACCGTTGGGCGCTCCTGCTGAGTTGAATTCCGCAGCATTCTGACCTTGATACGCGCCAGTTTGGGTGACATAGGCATTCGTGCCATATACGCCGCGATTATACCCCATCTCCCAGTTATTCATTGTAACCGCTGCTAGCCCGCCTGTCGGGTCGCCGGAAATTCTCTCGAAGCCGCCGTTCTTCAGCGCTGTCAGAGAGCCCTCGCCCACTACACTTGCGATAACTAGAGGTTCACTGCTAATTATGAATACCGAATTTCTTTTCGTTAACAAGCCAATGCCATCTTCAACGGTCATTGCGACTTCATTGCCATAGCTATCCGTAATGCGGCTCACGCTGTTCGGATTCTGAATATTCACATCAAGCGTCGTGCTGTCAGCGGATAGAATACTTAGATAGCTGCCATCTGTGTTCTGCATATAATGTTTAATTGGAAGCAAATTAGCTCCCGTGAAGCCTGTGTACGAACCTATATAGTGATCGATTTTCCGGATGAAATCCTGCAAAATCGCCGTAGATTGGAACACCTCTGTCGGTGAATTCGAGTGCCGCGTGAGATACGTATCTCCCTCTGGCGTTCCCATGTTAATAAATTTATCAAAGCCCGCTGCCAAGAAATCTGTATATTTCTGTACATGATCATAGATACGCCAAGATTGATCTTTATTGCCTAGCGGATATACTTCCCCCTGCCATAGCTGGAGCTGTGGGCGCGATTGCTTCGCAGTCGCATAAGCCGCTAGAATATCCGAGATCCCTATCGTGCCCTCATACCCATGAATAACATAAATGTCGTAGTATTGATTGTACGGAGCACTCAAGGCATCAATCGCCATCTGGCGATCTGTCGCAGTCGGCGGTGTCCCGAATCCGCTTGTCGTGACATAAAGCTCCAAATCCAGGCCTGTCTCCGCTTTATACTCGGCTTTCACCCGTTGCGCTTGCTCATGTACGATACGCAGCATGAGGAAATATTCTTCCTTCGTACCCGAGAAGGATGCTGTCGTGAATGGCGGATGGAAATTCACTTCGTTCATCACTTCATAATATTTCACTTTGCCTGCATAACGCTTCATCGTTTGATATACATAATCGGACCAGTCTTCGCCAGACCCCGGGACCCCATCCTTCGTCTGGATATCCTTCGGAACCCAACGCTCCGAACGGTACATATAATCATTCTCCCAGCCTTCCTCTGGTATTTCGCTAGGCGCAACTCGGGTAGACGCCCAATCCGCAGGATAACCCAGAACCGCCATAACATCCATGTTCGCGTCCGTCACTCTTTGCACATAACCATCGGTTTGATCCCATGTGAAGTGGCCTTTCGTCGGTTCAATCTTGAACCACATGAACGCTCTCGCATCTTCCCATGTCCGCTGAATGCTCGTATTGATCTTCTGCCAAGGCAGCATGGAGTAGCTGTAGCTCGTATGGTTGCCGTAATAATCGGCATACTTGCCATCCGGCAGCAGCGTATTGTTATTAGGCACTTTCGATATCGCGCTTTGATACGTAATCTCATCCGATAGCGTTGAACTAATTGTCGTTTCCAAATACCAGAAGCCAATAAGACCATCCAACTGCGGTAACGCCAGATCCTGCGAATGATAATTCCCGTCCGCTGGTACGATAACCGTTTTCTGTGTTGTAAACGCAACTTGACCATACGGATCTTTGGCCTGTATGTTTACAGTATACTCTTTGGTTGAAGTGCCATAATTGACACTCATGATCGGATACACAGCCGCTTCATTCGCAAGGAAAACCTCTTTCTCACTGCGGAATGCAGGCTTAACGATGCTGTACTGGGAAGACGTATGCCATGGTGTTACGAATTTATTTGACTGAACAGGCTGATTCATTGTTGTTTTGGCGATCAAGGCTGTATCCGCCGCTTGTGTGAACGCTGTTGTGTTCGTTTCAAGCTCACCAATCGTGAGCGCTTTGGTTGAAATCTTCACATTCGTGATGTTATAAGGCGCTCCGCGCTCAACCATGAATTCATAGGGAATAAACTTCTCCATGACAGCAGGCAAGGATGTAGCCGTCCGGGATAGCTCTACACCATTCATATAAATAGCTGTATAACCGCCCACGCCCATTTTCCAGGAAAAAGCGATATTGAAAGGAACGCCTTGTACATAATTCATTTGGCTAGGTTGTGCCAACGTGTTAACACCTTTCGTGCCATCGCCATTGCGTACAGTAAAGATCAGTGGTTGCTCATAGATCGGATTCGCTCCTGCCGGTTTCGTTCCTGGTGGCGGAATATGTGCATTAATCAGGGTATTCCCTGGTCCGCTCTGCGCTGGAACTAGACGGAATAAGAAATCCCATTCGTTGCCGAACTCCTTGTAGGGTTTATCTATTCTTGCAGTGATCTCAATCGTTCCTTCGTTCGGATTAAAAATGCCAGGCGCAAAGTCCCGGTACCAGGTCGCCGTATCCGTGAAATTGCTGTAGTCCACTGAAAGCGGCGCTTCGATCGTCACCGCTACGTCCAGTGTTGTTGTCGCATTCCCTTTGCTAAAGGTAAGCGTAACATTTTCCACCGCATTCGCAGTCGTTATATTCGACGCTTTCAAAAAAACATCATTGGCAGTACCCTCTAGGTATAGGCTTGTCGGCGCCACAGCCGCACTCACTTGTATACCGCTGTTAGCTGCTTGGCCAGCTTTCAGCTTCACAATCGAAGCATACACGCTGGAGGCAACTGACGTATTTGTCCCAATCCATGCATTCGGTTCATATTTGCTTTTCTCAGCCAGAACGGCATCCATGTCATCTTGATCAACAGGCAGGTCTGCTGTACGAATCAGCTTGATGCCATCAATCGCGATCGGATAATTACCTGTTTCCGTTGTTGGCGGGAAGGCTGTATAGCCAGCCCCTCCTGCTACAATGGTATACATCCCGCTTGCCTTGAAGGCGAGCGGCTGGGCATTCAGTTGCACCCATTCTTCCTTGGAATCTGCGCTCGTTGGCAGATTGACCACACTTGTGCCCTCTTCGGAATGAATCGTGTACGGCACATTGCCTTGGTAATATCTGTTTTTTCCCGGCTTGCGTACATAGAAATGATACAAACCGTCCTGCGGAATCGTAGGCGTAAACGTAATGCTTTGCGGTGTCGTACGATTCACATTCGCATAGACAAAACCTCCATTGTAAGCTTCACTCTCCGTAACGTTAGTAAACGTACCCGTTCTAACGACCCCAGCGCCATTATCGTCTAAGATAACGCCTACTTCACCTGAGGCAAGCGTATCTTCGATTATTGCCGCAGATACAAAGTTCGCGGGAAAGGCTGTCAAAAACAGCAGCGCGACTAACCCCCATACCACACAAACCTGTCGTCCTTTTCTGGCAGCTGCACGAGATTTGTTTTGTGCCATGTCGAACATTCACTCCTTCACAATTTAAGTTCATATCACGGAGCGTTTAGATTTTAATGTATCCGCTTACAAAAGATTATAGGGAAAGAAAAAAGCCCTGTTAACAGGGCTCCTCTACGATTTGGTGGTCATTTCAAAGATCTTGGACCATTTCTGTATCCAACACTAGCAGAAGTCTTACAGATGTTCCCTGCCCTTCCTTGCTACGGATTCTAACCCCGCTGCCTTCTCCAAAATAAAGCTTGAGCCGCTCATGCACATTCCTGACGCCGTATCCTGCGCCGCCATCCTGGAGCAGCGAAGAAATACGCTCCGCGCTGATGCCGGCCCCCGTATCCGTAATGTAAAACACGATGGCATGCTTGCGAAGCAGCCCGCGCACCCGAATTCGTCCTTGCTTGGACGCGCTTTTGTTAATGCCGTGCAAAATCGCATTTTCCACTATTGGCTGCAGGATCAGCTTAATGATTTCTTTGTGCAGCATCGCGGGGTCCACTTTCGTCTCGTAACGGAGCTTGCCGCTGAACCGGGTCTCTTGTATCGCCACATAAGCCTGGACATGCTCCAATTCCTTCTCCACGCTGAGCCTTGCATGCCCTTTGTTCAGGCTGATCCGATAAAACTTGGATAAATTCGTAACGATTCTGGCAATTTCTGGCGCCTTGGAGGAGAGGGACATCCATTTCACCGTATCCAGCGTATTGTAGAGAAAGTGGGAGTTGATTCGTCCTTCCAGCACCTTCAGCTCCTCCTGCTGCTGCTTTCGGGTCATCGCATATACCTCTCCGATGAGCGACTCGATCTGTATCGACATATTATTGAAGCTTTGCTGCAGCACCGCAATTTCGTCCTGGCCGCTAACATCCACCAGCTTGCCGAATTGCCCTCGCTCCAAATCCTTCATCTTGCGGATCAGATGGGAGAGCCGGCTCGTAATTCGATTCGATAACAAGTAGGAAAGCCCGATGCCGAAAGCAATCAGCGAAACCGACAGGAGCAGAATGTACAAACCAAGCAGCGAGCTTTGATCCGTAATGCGAAGAGAGGGAATTAGCACAACCAGCTGCCAGTCCAGATCGTCCATCGGCTGCACAAGATGCAAATAACGATCGCCGTGCATGCGAACTGTCGTATAAGACTGCCGCTCTCCGCTTCCTTCGCCCAAGGCGGCGTGAAGCTCGTCCGAATCCATCGGGATGCCGTCCATGCCCTGCGAATAAGTGGCGATCGTTTCCTGACGGTTCATTAACACAGCCTGATAAGGCAGATTCAGATTCATATCGCGCAATACGGCATTAATCGTCTCCTGATCCACGTCAATCGCAACCAATCCCAGCAAATTGCGAACATTTTTGAAATCCTTAATCGTCCGGTACAGAGATACCGTCTCCTTGACGCCAATGCCGGGATAGGTCGTGCCCGGGCTATAAACCCATTCCATCGATCGTTTCTTGGTTGAAAGTCTCGCGTTCCATTCCTCCAGCATGCGGGGTTCAATGCTCAAAATATTGATGCCCTCCATCGCGTACATCGGGTTGCTTGCGATCATAAGCCGAATACGAAATATGTTGCGGTTTTTCTCCAAATTTTCCAATATCTCAATGATCGACTTGTAATCGTCAATAACCTCGCCTACCGACAGCTTCTCCTGCTGTGATTTGCGAAGCAGCTTCTGCAACGTTTCATTCGCATACACCATCTCGGATATATTCTCGATTTCGTCCAACCGGTACGAAATATTAATTGTCGTCTGACGGAGCGCCTCCAGGTAGGCGTGGCTGGTCTGCTCGCTAATGATCGCCGACGATTTCTGATAAGAGAAGAAGCCGATGCATACCGATGGAATCAATACCATCAACACAAAAGAAATCAGCATTTTATTGCGCAGCTTCATCCTTGAATCGATGAGAAGAAATCTGCCGAGCAGCGTCTTCATCCATATCGCTCCCTATATTCGCTTGGACTCAATCCAAACTCCCGCTTGAATAGCTTCGTAAAGTATTTGCTGTCCTTGTAGCCAATCCGCTCCGAAATGTCATGAATCAAGAGCCGATTGTCCTCCAGCAGCATACGCTTCGCTTCCTCAAGCCGAACTTCGGTCATATAGGCGTTGATTGTCATCCCCGTATCTTTCTTGAACAGATTGGCCAGATAATTCGGGGAAAGATGCGCGTGCTCTGCAATCTGTGCCAGAGTAAGCTCCTCGCCGAAGGAGCTGCGGATATAACCTTTGACCAGCCGAATGACGCTGCGTTGATCCGCCCTGCTGTTAATCGCTTCCATGATTTTTATGATGGCGTCATTGAAGATCCGAATTAGCGTCTGCTGCTCACGGGTTGCCCCGATTTCCTCCAACGCTCTCGAAGCTTGCGCAGAGGATTCCAGCAGAACAGCGAAATGCCGGTTCGCTTGCGCGAGAAACATGCTGAAGAATGCTTGCAGATAATCCGGCCTGGCCTGATCGAAACGGCGGACTAGCCCGGTGTACGCCTGAAGCCCATCGCCAAGCGCCTCCCGATCGCCCCGCTCCAGCGCATCCAGCATTACCGCCTCGCATGCTGCCATCTCGGAGAGAATCCATTCTTTCTTATCGCTGATCCCATCCGGCCGATAAGCGACGGATATGGCGCTCTCACTGCTTTCCTTCGCATCAATAAATGAAATCCTCGCTTGCTGGAAAGAATGATGCAGCTCTTCCGGACGCTCTGCTGCCGAGCCAATTCCGACGGTTGCCCCCGCGTCTGCCAGCCAAGCCTGAACGCCGGCATCTTCAAGCCAATCGCCGCCAGCTACGACGCCTCCAATCGCCCCTTGATCCATAGTAAATGTCGCCAAAACTCCCTCAAGCGCCCGTAATTCGGCCTCCCGCAACATGCCGCCTTCGATATATGCGGCGCGGCAGCCCGGTTCGAAGGTGAGCGGCTCCCCCGCATATTCGGAATAAATCGACATTTCATCCGATGAGAGCGGCCTGTGGCAAAGCTCCTGGAGCAACCGTTCCCGCGCGAGCAACCGCGACCGGCCTGCCTTCTCCTCCAACCCGGCGAGACGTTCGGCCTGCCGCCGGTCCGATGCGCAAGCTTCCACCACCTTGCGCAGCACGTCCTCCAGCTCCTCCGTATGGAAAGGTTTCAGCAAATAATCAACAACCTGCAGCTTAAGCGCCGATCTGACGTATTCGATATCCTCGTGTCCGCTGATAATGATGACACGAATCGGCTTATCCGTAAGCTCCTGCCGCAATCTGCGGACAAATTCGATACCATCCATCTCCGCCATCACAACATCCGTTATAATGATGTCCGGTTTCATACGCAGAGCAAGCTCCAATCCGATCCGGCCGTTCTCAGCTTCCTCCATCTCGTCGATGCCGTATGACTGCCAATCCAGACAATGCCGCATCCCATTGCGGATAACCTCTTCATCTTCTACGAGCAATAACGAATACATAATCGTCCACCCTTCCATTGTCAGGAGCGTTCCCATACAGCATACCCGATCCGAAATCCGATTTCAGCTAAAAGATGGGGCGAGCGGCGCAGAAAACCTTCCCCTGACAATAAGGAGAAGGTGGGCGGCGACTCATGCGATTACAAGAAATAATATTTGCTCAAATCTTTGCCCGCCAGCCCATACCGTTTGAAATGCTGGTAATGCGCATTGTACAGCTGGCCGTTCTTTGATGGTGAATAAGTTAAATAAAGCTGTTTACGGCTATTCTCCGAAGTATTGGCTCCGCTCTGATGCGGCGTAAATGAATGGAAGATAATGACGTCGCCGGGATTCGTTTCGACAATCTCGCCTTTCTGCGGATCAATCTCGGCGATTTCGGCTGCGTTCATATTGCGCAGCTCGCCTGGCGTCGAACGTAATCGGTCATGATAGCCTGGGAATAGCTCCAATCCGCCGTTCTCTACCGTCGCGCCGTCAATAGCGATCATGACGCTGATCAGCCCTTCGATCGGGAAGCCTTGCCACCACGCGGAGTCTTGATGCATGCTGTAGCCATTCGCTCCAGGCAGCTTGAAGATCAGCTTATCCTTGAACAGCAGCGGCTCATCCATATAAATGTCGCGCAGCGGGGAGAGAATGCGTTCATCCTTCACCAGTTCTGCGAACAACGGCGATATATCATGTACCGGATCCATTCTTTCAATCTTCACATCTCCATTCGCGTAGCTCTTGTAGCCAGCGCGCACATTGCCTCGATCCATGAACCGCTCCGTCGTCAGAAGTTTGTCGCTTTCCGCTTGCAGAACGCGTGCTTCTTCCTCGCTGAATACGTTGCGAAGCACTAGATAACCTTGCTCGTTATAACTTTTCACTTGCTCGTCGGATAACAGCTTAATATTGCTCATCTTCATTTCCCCTTCACTTTTTTTTGCGATCGACTTCTTGATATTTATATTAAACCCCTTAATTTACTTTTGACATGCATACCCTTATACTATTTCATATACTTTTTTTCCAATTTCCCATGAGAGGGGCACGCTACTTGCAGACGTTGCAAATCAAGAGAATCTACATCAGCGGAATACGTGCGGAATTTAAGATGGAGGATGATCAATACCGGGACTGGGTCATGCTTGCCGCGTTGTCGGGACGTTTCTCCTTCGCGATGGAACAGGGGAACGGAGTCGAAGAAGAGGATGGCAATGGAGGGGAGAACTTGCCTGAGGACGGCGCGCCCAAGAAAGCTTGGCTCAAAGGGAGTGCATCCAAGGGTTGCCGTCTCAAGAACTTCCCCTTCGCCGAAGCTGGCTTCGGCGAAGTTGTTCTCTGTCCGCCCGGCATGAAGCTGAAGCGGAGAGTGGTGGAGCCTCTCTCCTTCCTGTTCATCGAGTTCGCAACCGAGCAGACCTGGCCGCACGGCAAGCTGGCCATTCGGGACTTGCAGCGGCTGGAATCCACCTACCGTTATTTGCGAGATGCATACGCGCGTTCTGAAGAAGGCGAAGGCATGGACTATATCAGACACTTCTTCGGCGACTTGCTCGCCATTCTTTCGCTGGAACTAGCGTCCAGTGCAGAGCGAAGCCGCAGGACGAAGCAGGACCCTGTCATGGCCAGAGTCCAGTCGTATTTGGAGGAGCACGCCCTGGAATATGGCTGGAATATAAGCCAGTTAGCCGATGAGCTGGGTATCGGCCCCTCGCATTTGACGAGACGGTTCCAGCAATCGTTCAGCCAATCTCCAATCGAATATGTGACCTCTCTCCGGCTGCAAAAGGCGCGGTCGCTGCTAGTCGAAACCGACGATACGCTCGATTATATCGCTGAGCAATGCGGTTATCAGAATGCCTTTTATTTCAGCCGCATGTTCAAAAGCAAATGCAAAATTAATCCCTCCGAATATCGCAGAAACCATCGTTTCTAATGATTATCGAGCGGACTAAAAAGCGCGGGAGATACACAGCATTAAACCGTCAGGGTCCCCCTGACGGTTTTTCTTGTCCAGTTGCCAGATGAGCAGCGCATATACATGGATAATTTTTCAGTAAACAGGAAAATATAAGAAAACTATATTCATTGTATAATTTTCCGATTGGCGAGGTGACTTATGACACAGTTAATGATAGGAGAAGGCGTCGAACATGTGCCTGCCGATCTGGAAGCATTCACGAACCACTTGCACGGCGCCTTGAGCGACAGCCCCGATATCGTCTATCGAAGCATTATGATCGGCAGAAATAAGGGCGTAATCGTATACATTGAAGGTCTGGCAGATCCTCGGCTAGTCCTGGAATCCATCCATGATGAATCTCCTTTATGGTCTGAATCTACCGGTACAACAGATGCGGAGAATAGCTATACAAGGCTTCAAGAGCATGCGATTTCAGAAGGAAAAGTCGAGGAGGCCCACTTGCTAAGCCTTGTCATCGCAGCATTATTATCGGGAAATACGATTATTTATCTGGAAGGCATGAGCTCAGCCTTACTTGTGGGAACAGAAAATCTTAAACAGAGAGCCGTGCAAGAGGCAAGCTCACAATCCGTCGTGCGCGGACCCCGTGAAGGATTTACCGAATCCCTTCGCGATAATACCTCGCTGGTTCGCCGCCGTATTCAAAATCCGAAGCTGCGCCTGCGCGAGCTAACGATGGGTGAGGAATCTAGAACAAAGGTCGCCATCATGTTTATGGAGGGAAAGGCAGATCCCGATGTGCTGCTGGAGCTGCACAAACGATTAGAGCACATCTCGCTGGAGAGTATTTTGGAGAGCAATTACATTGAAGAGATGATCCAAGACCAACGTTATAGCCCTTTTCCGACGGTCTATAATACCGAGCGGCCGGATATCATCGCTGCCGCGCTTCTGGATGGACGGATTGCGATATTCGTAGAAGGCACACCCTTCGTATTGGTGGTTCCCGCATTGTTCCTGCATTTCTTCCAATCCAGCGAGGATTATTACCAGCGGGGCGATTTCGCCAGCTTAGTAAGATTTCTGCGCTACATCTGCTTTGCCATTGCTCTCCTTACTCCATCCTTTTATATCGCCATTACGACCTTCCATCAGGAAATGATACCGGCTAATCTGCTTATGAGCCTGATCGGCCAGAGGGAAGGCATTCCGTTTCCAGCTTTTATAGAAGCCTTGCTTATGGAGGTTACCTTTGAAATTTTGCGTGAAGCCGGCATCCGCCTGCCAAAGTCGATCGGTCAATCCGTCTCCATCGTCGGCACGCTGGTCATTGGTCAAGCAGCGGTCGAAGCCGGGCTGATCTCTGCGGCGATGGTCATAGTCGTTTCGATTACGGCCATTGCCAATTTTGCGCTTCCTACCTTCAATATGGGGATTTCCGTTAGGATGCTGCGTTTTGTGCTCATGGCGATTACGGCATCATTCGGTTTATTCGGCATGTCGATTGCCTTAATCATGCTAGCGCTGCATCTATGCAATCTGCAATCGATGGGTATCCCTTATATGACCTCCTTTGCACCGTTTCGCTGGTCGGACCAGAAGGACGCGCTGCTTCGGCTGTCCCGTCCCGTCATGAATAAATACTTCGGACGCTCCGGCAAGAAGAATTACTGACAACAACGGAATGCGGGGGGAGGCTACGTGATGTTTATGTATAGAAAAGCAATCTGGCTTCTGCTTATCCTACTGCTGATTTTGCCGGGTTGCTGGAGCCGTAAAGAGCTCAATGAGCTGGCCGTGGTAGCTGCTCTGGGCGTGGATACGCATAAGAGCGGCTTTCTGGTCACTGCGCAGGTCATTAACTCCAGCGAGATCGGCAAACAGCGAAGCTCCGTGGGAGCTACGCCTGTTGTCACCTACCAAGCCGTAGGCATTACGATTCCGGATGCCCTTCAGCGCGTATTAAGCCAAGCGCCTAGACAGCTATACTTATCCCATTTGCGGGTACTGGTTCTTGGCGAGGCCTTGGCCCGGAGCGGAATTAGCGATGTTCTGGATTATGTCTCGCGGAGTCCCGATTTTCGAACGGATTTCTTCATGCTGGTTGCCCAGCATTCTAAAGCGAGGGACGTTCTAAACGTGCTGACCTCCTTTGAGCCGATACCCGCAAATTCCCTGTTCTCATCTATATTAGTCTCGCATAAGAACTGGGCCGCCACCGGAATGATCACGCTGCAGCAATACATTACCGAGCTGGAGCGCGCAGGCTCCAACCCCATCCTGTCTGGCGTCAGGGTAATCGGAAGCCAAGCTGTAGGCTACTCCAGCAGCAATCTCAAAAAGATTAATCCCGATGCTCAGCTTCAGCATGCGGGGATTGCTGTATTCAAGAAGGATAAGCTGGTAGGCTGGCTGGAAGAGTCCAAGAGCAAGACCGTTAACTATATTTTAAATGAAGTATCCACTACGATTGGGCATGTGCCATGCCCGGGAAGCGAAAAAGAGGTCGTTGGCATTGAAATCTTCAGCTCCGATACCAAGATGGACGTTAAGCTGGATCAGCAAGGAAAGCCTCAGTTTACGGCTTATATTCATGTGGAAACGAACCTAAATGCGGTTCAGTGCGCAATTGATCTAAGCAAGTCCAAAAATATTGACTATATACAGAATCAGCTGAAAGAAAAGCTTGAAGGGGTCATCGGGAACAACATCCGGGATGTTCAAGCAAAATACGGCGCGGATATTTTTGGGTTTGGCGAAGTTCTTCACAGGGAATATCCGAAGGTATGGGCAAAATACCGTAATCATTGGGAGTCTCATTTCAAGACGATGAGCATCCAGATCAAGGCTTCCGTTGCCGTCCGCCATATCGGCTCCATTATTCAGCCTGTTCGAAGGGAGATCGATCAACGATGATTTGGAGCGTCTTAATCATGGTGTTCCTCCTGCTGGTGCCGCTTATCGAAATGCCTTATTTAAAAGGCCTCCAATCCCGGCGAGATGTCCTCGTCTTCCTGCTTATCTGGGGAATTGCGCTGGCCGCCATCGCAGCGGAATGCTTCGGAATTCCGCTGCCAAAGCCGCTGGATTGGATTCGCGTTATGACAAATCCAATCCAATCGTTTATGCCGTAACCATGGAGACGTAAGGAGTAGATAACCGATGAAAAAAACTGAAATCGCCGCCCGACAGTTTTTTATCCTGACCTTCGGGTTGACAGTAGGCACCTCTGTACTCGTCACGCCTTCGGGACTTGCTTATGTCGCCAGGGAAGACGCCTGGATCGCTTCGCTTATCAGCTTATCCATTAATTTCCTTATGGTCCTATTGTATATAACCATCATGAGGCTATATCCTGGAAAAACGTTGTTTGAAATCAACGAGCTTGTCTTCGGAAGGTGGATTGGCAAAGCCATCACGCTGTTATATCTCTTTTATTTCTTAATCCTGGCAGGGACGCTGATTGGCAATCTAGGTTTCTTTCTCACCAGCGAAATTCTACAGGAGACCCCGATACAAGCCGTTCAACTGTTGTTTCTAGCGGCAGCCGTCATGTGCGCCCGACTCGGAATCGTTATTTTGGCGCGCGTAGGAGAATTAATGTTTCCCTGGATTATCTTTTTCTTTGTCCTGCTGGCCCTGGCTCTCGTGCCTCAAATTGACTGGAATCATATCCGGCCCGTGCTGGAGGATGGGTGGGCGCCTGTTCTAAAGGCAGGCATCCACACGTCCATGTTTCAAGAATTGATCGTCATGATGGTCCTTGCCCCGATGGTCATGAAACGCAAGCAGGGAGAAACGGCGTTTGGGTCAGGCTCCGTGCTTGGCAACGGTCTCCTATCAACGTTAGTCCTGCTCAGCGTGCTTATACTCGGAATCGAGCAAACGGCGAACAGCACCTTTCCCGCCTTCGTTCTGGCCAAGACGATTAATATCGGCAACTTTATACAGCGACTGGAGGGCATACTTGTAACCTTATGGGTCATGACCTTTTTTATCAAAACGACCCTGCTGTTCTTCTCGATCCTTTCAGGCATCAAAACGGTCTTCCATTTGAAAAGCTACCACTCTCTCGTGTATCCGATCGCCGTTCTGTTCATCGTAGTCGCTTGGAACACTTATCTTAACAGCGTATATGTTGCAGACATCATTCAGAAGGTCTGGGCGGGCTATTCCATGATCCATCTGCTGATTATTCCTGTTCTCCTCCTTACCACAGGCTTTATTCGAACCAAACTTGCAGGTGAGCAGGACAAAATCATGTAGATGCCGTCACCAATACAGGCGCCATGTCGTAAGAACTCTGACTAGTGCCTCCACGTAAAAGTAATCACCCCAAATGGTGCACTCATTCACGCCCATCCCTCTAGGCTTGTTGTAAACGGCATGCTTCAACAAACCATTGGATGCCGGACCGTTCTTGGTTGTATAGCTTTCGGAGAGGGATAACAGCATCGTGCGAGCTGCCTGCTCATACCGCGCTTTGTTCAAGTCACCCTCCGGCAGATGCTCCGCCAGCTCCAGCAAGCCGCACACCGCAATTGCCGCGGCCGAGCTATCCTTCTCCTGCTCATCGCCCTCCATAAAGATTAAATCCCAATACACGATGCCGTCCTCAGGCAGCCTCTCCAGAAAATAATCCGCGAGCGACTTAGATACCATGAGCAGCGATTCATCTCCCGTATACCCATAGCTAAGCATAAAGCCGTAAATCCCCCACGCTTGCCCCCTTGCCCAGCAGGAGTCATCGGCATAGCCTTGATGGGTATTTCCGTACTTGGGAGCTCCGGTCTCCACGTCCATATAATAAGTGTGGTAAGTCGTGTAATCCGGGCGAACAAGGTAAGCGGCCGACTGCTTCACATGCGCCTTCGCCATCTCCGCATAGCGGCTAATGCCCGTTTCTTCTGCCGCCCAATAAAGCAAAGGCAAATTCATAAGGCAATCGATAATCATTCTTCCACATTGCTCCGGATCACTCAGGTCGCCCCAAGCTTGAATAATCCCCGCTTCCGCAAAATAACGCTCGGCCAGCAGATCCGCAGCCTTAAGTGCGATATCCCTCGCTTCCTTGCTGCCCGTGATCCGGTAGGCAGCCACGGCGGATAAGCTGTACAGAAAGCCCAAATCATGCGTATCGATTGCGATCCGCTCCTCTACCCGCTGCTTATAGCTTGGCATGTGGCGCTCGGCTGCTTGCCGGTATTTCTCGTTACTGGTCAGCTCATAAGCAAGCCAAAGCATGCCCGTCCAGAAGCTGGCGGTCCAATCCTCATTCCCAATGCCAGAATATATCCATTTCTCGCTTGCGGGAGCAGGGAATAGCTTCGAAAACAACGGTATATTCGCATCGATTCGCCCTAGCGCGAAATGAACCGCCTGATCGAAGACGGCCCGTTCCCTGATAGACAAAGGCAACATTCCTCACACTCCTTCTGCCCGCTTCACTAGCGTCAGCTCAATCTTGGCCGGCTTTCCGGTCAAATGAAACCTTAAAAACACCAGTTCATCCTTAATCCACTGCACTTGAACGCCTTCCGAGCAGGCCTCCAGCTCATAGACGCTCAGCTCATCCCAATAAGCGAGCCCAAACGGCATCGGCGTCCAGTGCCCGATATCAAAGGACATATGAATCCGATCCGCTGTCTTCTCGAACTCGTTCACGAAGACTTGCGGAAGCTCCTCCTGAAATTCCTCGTTCATATTTCCTTTGCCAATGTAATTGCGCAGCCGGTGCGGCTTGCACTCCCCTTCCACAAACGACATTTGGCATTCATGGTCATAATAGAGGAAGGTTGTCGGCCAAGGCCCTGCTCCCGTGCCGCCCAGCGTCATCGTATATTCATTGATCTCGGGCCGGATTTGCGTATCTTTGGTTAACATGGAGACGGGCGCGGTAATGTCGTTTTGCTCATGGTATAGTGAAATAGCCTTCGGCAAAGTAGTAAGCGTAATGGGGAAGCTGGTAATATGCTCGAAGAAAAGCGCCAGCATCCCCTCGCATGCCTCGACATCGGCGGCAGGAAACACGGCAAATTGCTCGGTAAATTCCATTTCATGAGCTTCCTGCTGCTGCAGGAAGTAGACCTGCTCATTATGGTCCGTATTGTCCAAATAGTCTTGAAATACGTTTTTCCAATAATCAATGTTATTTCCCGTACAGAGGCCAGCACGGAGCACATCGTTCGGGTCCGTAGAATAAACGCAGGGACTTCCCGAATGGTAAGTTAAGTTCAAATCCCGCGCCGTCCATTCGCAAGCGACCACCTGCCCTTTGCCGGGATGAGGAACCTTATACCTGCTGCTGTCCACGTACCAAGAGCCCCAAGGAATGCCCTTGTGGGTAATGCCGTCCCACCAGACCTGCTCCCAGCAATAGCCCCACATCCCTTTGAAATCAAGCTCCTCCAGCACCTCAATCAATTCATTATATATTTTCCCCCGCGCGGCTACCTTTGTTCTGGCCCATGGGAAAGCTTCCTCTACGATTAGCCAATCGCTCGCAAGCTTGGCCTTCAACTTTTCCTTAGACATGCCAGCATCCTCGACAAAAAACGGGCTTTGCAATATGACATCGTCCCCATAACGGTCATGCCAGTCCCTTATCCGCTCGGCCAGCACCGGAACGGAGCCTCCGTTCACAATCCATGTCACCGGAATTCCATATTGATGGGCAATGGCTGCCGTTCGATCAACGCCTTCCACAGCCGTCCCTTTCCCCCAAGAGGTATCATAATGCGATGCGTAGCTGACAAATGTGTAAATTAGCTTTTCCGGTCTCAATGCTATGTCCCCCATCCTACTGCTGATCACCTATTTGTAAATGTGCGTGAACGTACGGATAGCAAAGAGTCCCCGCTCGGAGACTCTTTGGCCATCTCATTTCACCAGCGTCTATTTCTTGTTCTCTGCCCACCAAACGTCAATTTGCGATTGAAGCTCGGCTTGAACCTTCTCAAGCCCTGCCGCTTTCAGCTTTTTGTTTCTCTCTTCAAGCAGCTTCGTTGGGTCTTTGACAGCGCCCGTAAAGATCAATTTGTACTCCGTACCGACGGCTGTAATTTGCGTGATCTCGTTTTTGACCTTCGTATCGTCAAACACAAAACCCATTAATGGAAAACGTGTAGCTTCATTGTTGAACTTCGCCCAGTTGATATAAAGATCGTCCGGCTGGCCCGGCTTCAAATAGTTGAGCATTTGATTGCCAATGACCCAGAATAGAGCCGTCTTGCCATAGCCTGAATCCGCAATCGGCTCGATTCGATTCTCGCCGACCTTCTTGTAATGCTTGCCCTCAATCCCGTTTACGAACAAGTTAATCACGTAGGGGTCGGTATGCAAATAGTTCAAAACCATCATTGCCCGTTCCGGGTCCTTGGACGTCCTAGAAATGGCGAGCATAGAGCCTGCAGCCAGATCCGTCGTAACGATTGGCTCTTCCACGACATGCGACACGTACTCGTATTTGTTGTTATCCGCAAGCTGCGATTCAATTTCCGCGCCCGGCTTCCACGTGCCTGACTGCACCCAGATCTTTCCTTGCCTTCTTAGCTCGCCAACATCCGTCGTGCTTGTGCCTGCATCGGAATTGATATAGCCCTTTTCGTAATATTTGCGGTATAATTCGAGCTCGGTTTTATTCAGCTCCACAATCTCAGGGTCTAGCACTGTTTTGACCGTCATATCAAGCGCTTTGTAGTCCAGCAAAAACATCGGGGTTTTGGCCGGTGTCGGCCCGATTGGACGGAAATTGGAATTGGTCTCATACATCATAAGACCGCCGCCATAATTGCCTGAGCCCCCGCCAATATATTCGTTTATCATGGCTGGCTCTTCTTTCTTGATCTTCTCGTACCATGGCTCCAAATCAGCTTCTTTATTGATGGATTCTATCGGAATATTATATTTCTCTACAATGTCCTTTCGATACATAAACGCCTTGCCTTGCGTAATTTCCTTGTTTGTTGGAATCGCATATAGCTTGCCTTTCAGGCGGGGAGCTTCCAAATACAACGGATGGATCAGCTCCTTAATGCCTTGGCCATGTTTCTCCAGCAGCTCATCCAGCTCCAGATAAGCGCCTTTGGAGGCATTGCCGAAGAAGTTAAGCCATGAAGCCGTGAAGACTAGATCCATCTTCTCCCCGGTATTCATCATCAGTTCCGTCCGGCTCTTATAATCGCTGGAGGCAATCGGCTGAAGAGAGATCGTTGCATTGATTTTTTCCTTGAAAAATTCATTCAGCTTTTCCTCAATTAACGCATCGTCCTCTTGCGGAGTTCCGAAGTAAGCAATCGACACCTCATACGGCGCAAGCTCGGGATCACCCGCAGGCTCATTCGTCGCCTTATCCGGCTCGGGCGTTTTCTCCCCGTTTGTTCCGGCTGCCGTATTTACCGGTTTTTCATTCCCGCCGCCGCTTGAGCACGCTTGCAGAAATACCGATAGGACAAGCATCATTGCAAGTATCAACATGACCGTCTTTTTCTGTCTCATTTCGATTAACCCTCCTGATAACTGATTTATAATAGCTGGCCTTAGTCTGCAGAGCTTCAGGCCATTACTACCGGGTGCTTAACCTTTAATTGCGCCTACCGTTAGGCCTTTAACGAAGTATTTCTGGAAAAACGGATACACCAGCAGGATTGGGCCCATGCCCACCACGGCCATCGCCATTTGCAGCGATTCATTTGGCAAATCGCTCATCAGCTGCGGGTTCTGCGCAGCCAGCTGCACGTTCGATCTCATAAACTGAACGTCATTTAAGACGCGCATCATGAGGTATTGCAGCGGGTACTTCTCCTCGGTGCGGATAAACAAAAGCGCGTTAAACCAGTCATTCCAGTAAACGATCGTACTAAGCAGAGCCATAGTTGCCATTACCGGCAAAGAAAGCGGAAGGACGATGCGGATAAAAATAAGCAATTCTCCGCCGCCGTCGATACGGGCCGACTCAATTAACGCCGGGTGGATCGTCGATTGAAAGAAGGTTCGCATAATGATGACATTAAACGGGATAATGAGCAGCGGCAAAATCAAAGCTGCGTAAGAGTCCAGCAGGTCAATCGTTTGCGTAAACACGATATATTTGCTGACGATTCCTCCGTTGAACAGCATGGTGAAGAAAAGTACAAAGGTGAAGATGCCGCGGAACGGATAGTCCTGCCGGGATATTGGATAGGCGTACAAAGCCATAAAGATGACACTCAGAATCGTGCCGACTACAGTGATTCCAATGCTTACCGCATAGGCGCCAACAATGGTTGAATAATCTTTAAACAAGCTCTCGTAAGCGATCCAGGACAGCTTCTCGGGGATAAAGCTGTAGCCTCTGTTCAGCAAGGAATCATTATGGGTAATCGACACAATAATTACTAGTATCACGGGCAGCACGCAGGCTAAGGAAAGAAGTATAAAGCCAGCGTTTAAAAAAACATTCGTTAGCGGGGTAATTTTATTTTCCCGACGGCTGGTTTGCGAGCTCATTGTCATCACCTCTGCTTATGGCCTAGAAAAGGGCCTGGTCTTTATTGATTTTGCGCACCGCCGAGTTTGTCAGTATGACCATAATGAAGCCTAGGACGGATTGCGCGAGCGCCGCTGCGGATGACATGCCAATATCATTCAGCTCCATGAGCACGCGATAAACATACGTGTCGACCGTGTCGGTCACCGGATAAAGCGCTCCCGAATCCATCGGCACCTGAAAGAATAAGCCGAAGTCGGAATTGAACACATGCCCCATGGACAGAATCGTCATGATGATAATAATCGGCTGAATCGACGGAAGCGTAATATGGAAGATTTGGCGCCATTTCGATGCTCCGTCAATGACGGCCGCTTCATAGTATTCCGGATCAATGCCTGCTATCGCTGCAATGTAGATAACCGCTCCGATGCCGACGCCTTTCCAAGCGTTGACTAAGGTTAAAATGTACGGCCAGTAAGCTTGCTCGGAGTACCAGAACACGTGGTCTTTGCCCAACAGCTCGAGCACCGTGGTGTTCAGAAAACCTTTGTCCGGATTCAGGAAGGCATACGCCAGATAGCTAATGACGACCATTGATAAAAAATACGGCATAATCAGAAAGGTCTGATACCCCTTTGCCAGCAGCCGGCCGCGAAGCTCATTAATAGCAACGGCAATTGCCACTGATAAGCCTAGGTTGATAATCATAAACGCCAGACTGTACAGCACCGTATTCCGGGCTATCCGCCACAGCGATCCGGAAGAGAAGAGGAAGGTGAAATTATCGAAGCCTACCCACGGGCTTTTCCAAATGCCATCGATATAATTCATATTTTTAAATGCAATGAACACTCCGAACATAGGCAGATAGTTATTTAGAATGAGCACGATTAGGGTGGGCAGCATCATCATCGTCAAATACCTGTACTTCCAGAGCAAATGAAAAAATAACGCCGTCCCGGATTTCGAATGGCTCCGCAGGCTTGTGCCCTGAACCACTGTTTTTGCTTTCAATGTGTCCACCTCCTTCCTGTTGACTTTAGTATAGTTTGGCGCCGTCTTCCTGACGATGATCTATTCCTATCAGAGTGTGATGTAAAATAAACTCGCCAGCCTCGATCAAAAAAAAGGCTCCAGCCAGCAGCCAGAGCCTTCGTTTAGATAATTTTTTCTTGCATAGGAAGATTGATGATCGCCACGATTCCCCCGCCTTCCCGCTTCTCATAACGAAGACGGTAAGCCTCGCCAAAATGCAGCTGAATCCGCTGATGGACATTTCGGATGCCGTACCCTTTGTCGTTGGTATCGCCGTTAACGATGGTTTCCAGCCGCTCCATATCGACGGGCAGGAAGCCGTTATCCTCCACCGTCATCTGAATTTCCTTGTCCGCGCGCCGGACCCCGATCCAAATTGCGCCTTCGCCGTCCATGCTGCTGACACTGTGAAAGATAGCATTCTCCACGAGCGGCTGTAAAATCACTTTCGGTGTCCTATACATGGCCAAGGATTCATCAATCTGCCAAAACACCTCAAATTTGCCGGGATAACGCTTCATTTGAAGCCGGCTGTACGCTTTCACATGCTCGATCTCTTCCGCTACGGTAATGATCGACTTTCCTTTGCTCAGCCCGATCCGCAGCAGCCTCGACAAATCCTTGACCATTTCGCCAACATCGGTGTTTCCGCTGTCCAGCGCGTACCAATAGATGGAATCGAGCGTGTTGTAGAGCAGATGCGGTGTGATTTGCGAATGCAGCGTGGCAAGCTCATTCTCTTTTTGCTTAATTTTCATGCCGTAATTCTCTTCAATGGAATGGTCTAATCTCGTCGTCATTTTCAGAAATGCCCCGTACAAAATGCCAAACTCATCGGAACGCAGCAGCTTCTGGTCCATATCCAACTGCTTGCCGGGCTCGTAGATTTTGGTAATAGACACCAGTCGAATCAACGGCGTGACAATAATTCGAAGCAAATAAAGAACGAAAATAAGGACAAAAGCCAAGTAAACCGCGGATACGATCATTATGGTCCATTGAAACACCGTTTGATTGCCCGTAATGGAATCCAGCGGAATTTTATAAATCAGCCTGGTGTTGAACGCGGAACGATGGGAGTACGCATACAGCCATTTTTTATTGTCATCGCTTGCAAAATAATAGCCGTCCCCACGGCCTACGGCCCCCTTGGCGATATTCGCCATCCGTGAATCCTCCGGTCCCGCCTTCATCAGCTGCTCATTCTGATCGTTGAACAAATAGATCCCTGCGTTTTTGGGCAATTGTACGGATATGATGTCCCTGGTCAGCAGTACTTCAAGCTTGGAGACGACAAGAAATCCGATGGACTCTTCATATTCCTCGGGATTCAGTATACTCCTCATAAAGCTGACGGTTGGCGTTCCGCTCTCCGATGGCAGCAAATGAAGCGTTCCGGCTCCGCCCTCCCGCAAGGCTCGCTCCGCCCACTCCGGCTGTTCAACGATATCCTGGTTGAAGTATTTAAATCCTTTGGTCTTATGCGAGAGATCAAAGGGTGTGCTCTTCTCCGCCGTATTCATCATATACAAGGTGTATTCGGTTCCGTCCGAGGACCACCGTTCCAGTATCGCATCGGCCTCTCTAATCTGCCCAAGCGTTTCAATGTTCGTCCAGAAGCCGTATTGCTTGGGATCGCTAAAAAAATGGTTGTCCAGCAGCGTGATGGTTCTGTCATTGACCGACGACAACGTTTTTTCAATCGTGACATGGTTTTGCTTGGCGAGCTGAAGCGTCGTTCTGCCTACCTCATCTCTCATCGAATCCGAAGCCTTGTATGCCGACACCCAGCCTACAACGAGGCATGGCCCCACAATAAACAGAGCAAACGCTAGCGTGACTTTATACTTGAGCTTCAGCCCAATCCCCCCTGGCCTTCTTTTCGATATTCCGCGGGACTGATGCCTGCATACCGCTTGAACATGCGGCCAAAATGCTCCGGAGACTCATACCCGACCTCATAAGCCACCTCATACCGTTTCTTGTCGGTGGTGGCAAGCAGATGCTTCGCCTCGTCAATGCGTAGCTCCGTCACGTAATCCCACAAGTTTTTTTTCATTTCCTGTTTAAATAAATAACTCAAATACGCGGTGCTGAAATGGACTTCATTCGCGATATCCTGAATTTTCAGCGCGGGATTACGGAAGTGCAGACGGATGTAGCCGGTAATCTTGGCAAGAATCGTCTGATCCCGTTCCTTCACCAGCAAACGGACAAGCTTAGCCGTCTCCTGAATGTAACCCTGCAGCCTTTCAATCTTCGCTGTTCCTGCTGTATTTCGGAAGTAGGCATCAGGGTCGAACCGCTGCAGCGAAATCCCGTTCGCGGTTCCATATTCCAGCATTAACCCATATAGGCGGTAAACCAGCATGCCGAAATAGCTGTTGAACAGCTCCTCCGTCGTGGCCAGCTCCGTTAGCGGTTTAATGATCGGCTCCGTGTCGATCGGCAGCGGCTTTTCGAATCCAGCTTTGAGGCCCAGCATAAATTCATCGACTCTCGCCATCCACTCGATGATGCTCAGATTCTCCTGCGCCTTCACATCCTCGTAATAGAATACCTGATTGCTCGGGTGCAGGTTTTTCCATTCGGCTGCCGTATTAGCCTCCTCCATCAGCTTGGGAAGCATGAAGACATCAGAATGCAGCGTACTCATGCCCACGGTCGTCTCCACGTTTAAATATTGCTTTAAGTTCATATGAATCATCTGCCCGATGAGATGCAGCTGGGATTTGACGTTGAATCGCTGGCCGGATACCTCTTGCTCATTTAATTGAATAATGCCGATTAGCTCGTTTCCGAACCCATTGAACGTTAATCCGCTCCACTCCGACAAACTCTCGTCCATAATATTGATCGATGCGTATTTCAGCAGCTTACGGTCCTGAAGGGTAATTTCCCGATTGCTGAAGCCGCCTTGATTCAAGCCCAAACGTATCGAGACTACGCCGAGATAATGGCCTTGGATTTGCTCGCCAAGCTCGGCGATCAGCTCCTTGTAATCCCTCTTCGTCAAGTTCCTCTCCGTCACGAGCTCCATCAGCAGCTCATTGCGGCTTAACGACGCCGATTTTTCCTTTTCCCGCTGCCACTTGGAGAGCTCCAATGATTTCTTGCCGATTTCTTCTTTCTCATTCAGCACCTTGCGGACCACGCGCAGCAGATCCTCCTGCTCCACGGGCTTTACAAGATAGTCTCTGGCGCCTAAGCGCATGGACTTCTTGGCAAAATCGAACTTTTCATGCGCGGAGATCACAATGACTGGCAGATGGGGCTGCTCCATGTAGATCGTTTCCATTAGCTCGATGCCGCTCATTCTGCTCATTTGAATATCGGTAAGCACCAGATCGAAGCTGTCCATTCTTAAATAATCGATGGCTTCGAACCCGTTCAGCGCCGTCTCCACAAACGTAATCTGCAAATCCGAGCCAAGCAGGAAATTTTTAATTCCCATGCTCACCCGCGGCTCATCGTCAACCACCAGTATTTTGTACATACGGACCCCGCTCCCGGCTAAATGTCATGGATTCCTTGGCTGCTGAGACTCAGCGCCATTCTACTCTTACAGTTTATTGAAGCGACATTGCCATTGCGATGATCTATCCTAATCGGAATGTGATGTAATCAAGGAACTTCTGCTCAAGCTGTGTATGTTCTAACTATCTGGAGGGAGGCTGGATATGAAAGCGCTTAATTAATTGGAAAACGTGAGGATTTGAATAGGCCGACTATGACATAGATTAAAACGCTGGCTTCAGCTTGGCCACACTAACTATATAAGCTCAACAGATGATTTTAGGCTTCATGAGTTTCTGAAATCAGGCTTCCATACAGACGCACAGTTGGTCAATGATGGTCCATTAGTAATTGGGGATTTCCTCCATGAATGATCATGGATCACACTCCTGCCTTCAAACCAATCTAGCTAAGCGGCCTCATATGGACAACTTTGGGCTGGGTTTTGGAGATATAGATCTATTTTTTAGATCTATTTTGGTGAAAATTTTTGATAGCGACGAAATAGGTCTATAAAACAGATCTATTCTAGCTCAGCGGCTTCAAATGAGTAGCTTTGGGTTGGTTTTTGGAAATGCAGCCGATTCTTACCCTTACATGTCTTAGCCAATCTAAGAATCTGGCTGCAACCGCGACCTCGTAGAATGATTACTCGTGCAGCGGCCAAAACGAGAAGCTCTTCAGCATAAGGACTGACAAAGGCACGCCACGCCATTGTGACAAGCCCCGAAGGCATTCCCGAGTAATGCTAAGTAATGCTGCATTCTTCACATATTTTCTATGAGGGATAACGCCCATGATCTCCAAATTATCTCTACTTGTAACCATTTTATTGGATTCAACCCCTTTGTACAATGAAAGGAATTTAAACTAGCTGCTAGAGGTAGGTAAGGTGCGTGTAGAGCAGCTGCTGCTGGAAACCGACACGGGTTTGGACTCCAGTTATGCCTTAATACGAAGCGTAGCTCGGAGCATACAACAGAATGTTTAGTTAGCCGCCTAAATCCAGCAGCAGCTATAATCGCAACAAAGGTGGTTGGAGCTTCCCATCCATTCACCATTCTGCTTATACCGTTGTAGCCTCGAGCTATACCGTCTAATCGGTCAGAACCTTTACCTTTCTTTTTCCAAAATGAGTATATTACACTGGAATTGATCACAAAAAGCTGAAATTACATCATAGAAGCAGCAAGCAACATCTCTTACAATCTATTTGAAAGCGTTTACAAATAAGATGGAGGTGAATTTATATTCGACGCGAATGCCAAGGCATTCCGTATAGGCACGATGAAATAAAAAAATGGAGGAATGAAGGATGTTGAGCAGCTCTCGCATGAGCCGAAAGGTCAAGACCGCTTTATATTGGAGTTTAGGAGTCATTCTTTTGATAAACTCGCTTGTTCTATCACCTATCCCCTCTTCGGCAGCGGTACCTCCACTGCCGGGTCCGGGCAACCCGCTGCTGTATGATGATTTTAACGGGGGCGGCGTATTTAAGCAAAATTGGATGAACTGGTATAACCAAGCTGGCGGCACCGGCACTTTCTCCAAAACAACCGTAGACTCCCGCACCGTAGGCAAGTTTGCACAGACCCCAACGTCGAATGCTTCATGGGCAAAATTCCAACCTTGGAATGAATCCGTCAATCTATCCGGCTACCGTTATTTGAATTTTACAATGAAAAATCCCGGATACGACAATTCCCTTATTCGGATTGTCATTGGCGATGGCACCAGAAACTACAACCTGACCAACAACTTTGTGAGCGTACCCACCGATTGGACCGTTAGTCAATTTGATTTGGACGCTCTAGTTCCAGCCATCAATAAATCCAAAATTAACATTGAAATTTGGCTCCGACAATCAGGCGGATTATATGGCGAAACGCTTATTGATGAAATATCCGCTACAACCGGCTCTGGCGGAACTGCTCCAACACTGACAAATACGACGCTGACCACAAATTCCGGATCAATCAGTAACCAAAACACACTGTTTACCTTCCATGCAACCTATACAGATCTGGACAATGAAAAGCCTTATGTGATGCAGTTAGTCATTGACGATAAGGCATACGAAATGCGGCAGATCGACAACGCAGACGCAAATTACATCGATGGAAAAGACTATATTTATCGTACCAAGCTGCCCGCCGGGAGCCATTCCTACTACTTCCGTACAACCGATCTTACCTCAAACGAGGTCAGAACAACAACGCAAGCCACACCAGTCGTTATCAACTCAGAGCAGGTCATTGATGTCGTCGTCAGCCAAGCTGGATACAACACCAATGATGTTAAAAACGCCAAGGTTATCTCTTCGATTCCTTTAACGGACACCTCCTATGAAGTTTTGAGTGGCTCTACCGTTGCCACTTCGGGAAATTTGGCCTATGAAGGCTTCGTATGGGACAAACATGTATACGCCATTGACTTATCCTCCATTACGGTAGCTGGAGACCATTATTCAATAAAAAGTAACGGGATAGACTCCTTCTCCTTTCCGATTCAGCCCAATATATGGGATGGGTTCAAAGACGAGATGACCGCTTTCTATCGTCTGCAGCGTGCAAGTGTAGCTACCTCTGATGCTTATCCGCCCGGCTACAGCAGCGTCGCGCCTTCTTCCAAAATCTTTCATCCAGCCGGCCATCTCGATGACGGCGGCTCGCTATATGATCTAACTGGCAGCTGGTACGATGCCGGAGACTATGGCAAATACGGTGGAAACCAGTGGGTTGGCGCGCAAATTGCGCTCGCTTATCTTCGTTACTCTGATTCACCTAACGTCAAATATGACATTGATAACAACGGCATTCCCGATCTCGTTGATGAAGCAATTTTTGGAAGCGAGTATTTGGTTAAATTCGCTAATCAGTTAGGCGGTGCGATGTATAATTTGGGAAACAATGCAGGCTTCATCCATCCGCATAAATCGACGGATAATATTCGAGGCACGGCAGATGACCGGAAAATTTCAGGAATCGGTGTGGGTGGCTCCGCCAAATCTGCAGGCACGCTTGCCGCCACAGCACGTGCCATCCGTACGGCTATTGCACAAGGCGACATTGCCCCGGCCAAAGTAACCGCACTTACAAGCTTCGCTGCTGCTTGCGAAGCAGCAGCCGTTACTTTTTATGACTATGTCGTGGCCAATCCGAATCAAGAACACGGTTCCTATGAAACAATTGGAAAACTCCCTAATGCCAAGCTGCTTGCCGATGTAGAGCTCTACCTGTTGACCAATGATACCAAATATAAAGATGCAGCCACCACCAATATTAACACGCTGGCCTTCAAAGATTTGTACTCAACGAACTACTGGGATATGCGCCCCATGTCGCTAGCAGAATTTTATCCAGTAGCAGACACTACGACGCAAGCCCACATCCAAAGCTTGTTGAAGCAGCAGGTTAATTATTTCCTGTCCAACACTGACGATACACCTTACGCTGTTTTAAACCAATTCTCTAACTTTGGGGTTAATGAGCCGCATGTATCCTATTTAGGTGATATGCTGAGATATTACGAGCTCTTCGGTGATCCCGCTGCCCTCCGTGCTGTGCTCAAGGGCATGTACTGGGTCTTTGGTGAAAATCCTTGGAATATTAGCTGGGTTTCTGGAATCGGCTCAAACTTCGTGAACTATCCGCATACACGCTTTGATGAGGAAGCGAATAGCGCCACTGCTCCTGGCGTTGTACTGCCAGGAGCTATGGTGAGCGGCCCTAATATGAAGGATACCCGAAACAAAAAAAGCGTAAGCCCATGGTATGAAGACCGTTCGGTGTATTTGGACGACTTAGGCCAGTGGAGATACAACGAATTCAGCATCAGTATACAAGCTGGGCTTTTGTATACGATTATGGGCCTCAGCGCAACCGATACTTCCTTGTCCATTGGGGGGACTGAACCGATAAAACTCCCGATTCTATCCCCTGTTATCGGTGACTATGTTCGTGGAAATGTAACCCTATTCGCTGATCCCGCAGCTAGTCTGAACGCGATTGAATACGCTAATGGTACCACATACAGCCCAATGACCGTATCCGGCTCCGTTTATTCCGCTACAATCAATGAGAGCCTATCTGAACCTTACAGTAATAAGATCATTCGAATTAGAGGAACGGAAGCGTCTGGCACTCATACTTTTAGCCAGACTCACTATACAGTTGCAGCACCGCTGCCTGATACCTCGACACCTCTGGTTTATGATGATTTTGATGGGAAAGGCCTTTGGGGGGCAACGGGAGGCAAAAGCCAGTGGGTCAACTGGTATAACCAAAATGGAGGAACAGGATCGTTCGCTAGATCGACCGAAGGCATTCGAAAAATTGGAGTGTTATCGCAAACGCCAACCTCCAGTACCTCCTACGCCAAATTTCAGCCATGGCATGACGAGTTTGATCTGTCAGGCTATCGGTATTTGAACTTTAGCCTAAGAAACCCTGGTTACGAAAATTTACGAATGAGAATTGAGCTTTCAGATGGCACACGAACCCACAACCTGACGAAAGGCTGGGTTACCGTGCCAATGACATGGAAAGATTTGAAATTAGACTTGAATGATCTTCCCTATAGCGTCAATAAGAAAAATGTGGCATTATCGATTTGGCTTATGTCCACTAACGGCACTTATAGCGAGCTGTACATCGATGATATAACAGCTACAAACAGTGCTTCTGGAAGCGCACCGACCTTGACCTTAGGTAGTGTAGACCAAGCCACAGGTGACAAGTCTACAAATTTCACATTTAACGTCACCTATACGGATGTCGACAATGAGACGCCTTTTGCGGTAGAGCTCGCACTCGATGGTGTCATTCGTTACATGAAAGCCGTGGATGCAAGCGACACGACATATTCCGACGGCAAAGCTTACACGTACACAACGAAGCTGCCGCCGGGCATCCACTCCTATTACTTCCATACGACCGACACTACATCTGCCGTCGTCAGCACAGCTGTCCAAGTTGGCCCTACGGTCAACTAGACATTCAACCAGAGCTGCATCACCTATATGACAAGCGGCCCTGTAGGACCGCAAAGACTGCCGGTTTTCCCACGGCAGTCTTTTCTTTGCGCCTACTCTATCGTCTTAATTACAGACTCTCCAGAAAAGAAATGGCCATACCTGCAATTCGTCGGTGTCCCTCTTCATTGGGATGCAGGCCATCTACGGTAAAAGCAGGCAGCGTAAGCTGATTTATGCCGCTCTGTGCATACAAATCCAGCACAGGGAGAGCATAATGTACGCCAATAGCCCGAATGGCATTCACATAATCCCGCAGCTGACAGCCCTGGTCGTTGCGCCTTTCCGTATCATAGCCATCCTTGTTCCGCTGAAGCGGCGTCCATAGGCTCAGCTTGCAATAGGGATTGCGAAGCAAAATCCCTTCAATTAACTCGGCATACGCGCCATAAAAGTCGTGCGGATTGCGGCTCTCAAGCGTCCCTAGCGGCTTATGGAGACGGAAATCATTTACGCCTGCGAACACGGTAACGCAGTCATAGGAACCCATGCCCGCCCCGACATTGACGGTGGAGCCCTGATCCGTCTCTCCTCCTGCCGTCAGTGGACAGCCGCTTTTGCCTAAATTGTCGACTTTGGCAAACTCCAATGCTTCCTGAACGAGGGGCTGATAGCCATTGGTCTCTGTAATGCTATCCCCAAGCGTTGCCCAAGCTTTCCCTTGCCATTTGTTCCCCATTGCTCCACCTGCCCATTAATCGATAATTGCTCCGTCCTGCCGGAGCTGATTGCGCAGCTCGGTTACGTTGATATCAACCGGGCTGACGTTATCCCTGACGGCCATTGCCGCGGCTGTGCCAGCCGCTTGCCCGGTAGCCATGCAGCTAGGCGTGAGCCGGGTAGTCGCAAGCGCCTCATGGCTGGTTGAGATGCAGCGGCCGCCCATTAACAGGTTTGTCACCTTCTGCGGCAGCAAGCAGCGGTAAGGAATATCGTAGGCGCCGTCTCCTTTTACCCATGCAGCCGTTACGCCTTTACCTGAGGGGTCATGAATGTCAATCGGATATCCGCTTCGCGCAATGGTATCCTCGAATTTACGGCCGGATATGACATCCTCCGCCTGCAGGCTATACAGACCATCAATGCGCCGTGTCTCCCGAACGCCAATTTGCGCCCCAACCTGCGAAATAGACGCCTGCTCAAAGCCTGGCAAATGCTCAGTCATAAATGCGGCCACCTGCATCACCTGCTTGCGGCCGAGCTGCTCGGCCTCCGTCAAATCCTCCACGTCCGTTCCATCCAGCCCTTGAACGCGCGTCGTATTTACGAGCACCTCGTCCTTCTCGGGGCCTGTAAAAAACAACACCTGATCGCGGTTAATGGGCAAGTTCGCTTCTTTCCAATGCTTGTAGTAGCCGAGGACGCCAGTAAGCGGCAGCTGCTCTAGCTCCGACCATGGCGTTTTGGCGTAAAACTCCTCGGGATGCTCTAGCATATACTGCTTGACCCGTTCCAAATTAACGCCTCTCATGCGGAATTTCATCGTCATCGGCTGCATTTGGTTGTCCCCATCGCGGCCTTTTCTTACCGGAGCGCCAGCGAGATAAGCGACATCCGCATCCCCCGACGTATCCACGAATACCTTGCCTTGAACCTCCAATCGGCCCGATTTGGACGTCAGCTCCACCGCCTGAATACGACCGTCTGCCGACATGCGGACTTGATCCACGAAGCTGTGCAAAATAAGCTTAACCCCCGCTTCCTTCAGCATATCCGCCGCCAAAATCTTATAGTGCTCCGGATGGTAAGGGGTGATCGTCTTCACAAACCCCACCGTATCCACCTGATGCCCGGGCGAAGCTCCCGCCGCCTGCAACCGGTCCACAATTTCCTGCGCAATGCCGCGTATAACCTGTTTGCCGTCTACCGTATGAAAGGTCATCCACGGGTAAACAAGCGCGGCTGTCGACATTCCGCCAATGAAGCCGTACTTCTCGATCAGCACGGTGAAGGCTCCGCCGCGTCCGGCAGCGATGGCTGCGTTTACGCCGGCAGGCCCGCCGCCTATGACTACTACATCTGCTTGTATGATCTTCATTATCTGAACACTCCTCCTATTTTAAGCCTGTCGTTGCAATGCCATCGATAAATTTCTTCTGCGCCATAAAGAAGATCAGCAGCAAAGGCAAGGTTGCCATTACGGAAGCCGCCATCAGCAAATGCCACGCCGTGCCCGCCGTATCCGTAAATAGCTTCATTGCAATAGGCAAGGTGAATTTCTCGGATGAGCTGATAAAGATCAGCGGATCGAGAAAGTCCTCCCAGCTGTTCAGAAACGTAAAGATCGACAGCGTTGCAAAGACCGGACTAGCAAGCGGGACCATGATTTTAATCAAAATCTGCCATCTGGAGCAGCCGTCAATTTCCGCCGCTTCATCCAAGTCATTCGGCAGCGTAATAAAAAATTGCCGAAGCAGAAACACTCCGAAGATGCCTCCTGCCCCCAATATGGGCGGAACGATTAGTGGAAAATGCGTATCGACCAAACTCAGCTTTGAAAACCATAGGAAGCTCGGAATCGTCGTCACCTCGCTCGGAATCATCATGCCGCTGAGGAGAACCAGAAACCATACGTTGCGCAGCTTAAATGGAATCTTGGCGAAGGCATAGCCTGCCAATGCGGCTACCGCACAGGTACCCAGCGTTACAAGCGCCGCAATATATAAACTATTCCAGTAATGCAGCAAAAATTGCGGCTGCTCCGAGAATACTTTTGCATAGTTGCCCCATTCAATTGGTGAAGGAAACAGCTGCATCGGGAACTGGAATACCTTTGTCTCGTTTTTCAGTGAGGTCGTAATCATCCAGTAGAACGGGGTCAGAATAACCGCGGCAACCAGAGCAAGCAGTACAAACCGCAGCGTGCTTGAAGCGATTTTTTTTCGTTTATTGCTCATGGTGAACCCACCTTTTTCTCAGCATCCATTGCACGAGCGTAAGCACTAGCACGAGGAAAAACAGAATAAATGCGACTGCGGATGCGTAACCGATATCAAAGACCTTGTACGCCAGCTGGTAAATATAATAAACCAAGACATAAGTAGACGTTCCGGGTCCGCCCTCGGTCATGACGATAATTTGCGAAAATACCTTAAGCGAGCCGATTAACGTAATGATGAGCGTCAAAAAAATCGAAGGCGCAATCATCGGCAATGTGATGCTGTGGAACTGCCTCCATTTGGAGGCTCCATCGATGGTAGCCGCCTCGTAATACATACTAGGCACATCCTGCAAAGCTGCGAGAAAAATAACCATATTCATGCCGACCTTCTTAAGCACGCTGACTACAATAACGACAGGCATGACCAGAGCCGTATCATACAGCCAAGCCGGTCCTTGAATGCCGAAATAGCCGAGAATTTGATTCAAGAGTCCTGCGTCCGTAGCGAAGACGTATTTCCATACGATAGCCCATACCACAATCGAGGTGACTACCGGCGTAAAGATCGCGGTGCGGAACAAGCCGGTTCCGGGCAATTTTTGATTCAGCATCAGTGCAAGCGATAGAGCTAACAGCAGGTTAAGCGGAATCAGCCCCGCAGAGAAGTACAGCGTATTGCCAACCGTTTTCCAAAATAACGGGTCCTTGCCCATAAGCTGTGCATAATTATCGAGGCCTACAAACGAAGCCGGATGCAGCAAGGAGTAATCGGTAAAGCTTAGCGCAAAGGCGTATAGAATCGGTCCGGCCAAAAAGCATAGAAAGCCCAGCATCATTGGCGATATGAACAAATAGCCATACCAGTTGTTCCTTCTGTTTGCCCGGGTGGTATAGGTTGTCATGATGGTTTCCACTCCTTTGGAAGGCCGGGAGCCGCCTCCTTCGGCGACTTGTGAATACTAGCGCGCCTGAACATGGACTCCCGATTGCCTTCTGTTCTTTCTATGGGTTAAGCACAGGGGTTACCTCTTTTTCCAAATGGCTCAGAAAATCAGGAACGCTGACCGATTGCGTGTAAATCGAGTCAAACCCGATTTTCATCTTCTCGTCTATTTTTTGAAAATTGGTAAAGGCCTGTCTTACTTTTCCTTTTCCGATTTGCTCCAGCACCGCTGTTTTTACGCTCTCAGGGGAAGGGCCCTGGTTGAGGAAAGCATCGGATTCCAGCACCGACTTGCGGCTTGGCACAAAGAACTGCGAGGTCACCGTCATATTTTCCTGATTGGTCAAATATTTAACAAACTCAATGGCTTCCGCTTGATGCGGGCTGCCTTCCGTCACCACATAACCGGCATATCCGAGCGTAACGCCCTGCCCGCCCGCGCCCGATGGCATCGGAGCGATATCCCATTTGAAATCCGTGATCGCTTTGGCTTTGCCCATATAGCTGAACAGCTCCTGCTGCATCCCGATCTTGCCCGTCTCAAACGTCGTTTGGTCGCCTGGCTTCGGATGAATGCGGGTCTTGAACATGGCGTCGCTGAAGAACTGAATCGCTTGCTCTCCCTCTGGGCTGTTCAACGCAAATTGCTTGCCGTCTTCGCTGAAATAATCCGCTCCATACGCCCATACCAGTGTCTGCAAAGATTCGATCCAGCTCGTCGTCCAGCCGTTCGGACGGATCAGATTGATGCCGTACAAGCCTTGATCCGGCACAGCAATCGCTTCTGCAGCCTTGACCATTTCGTCATAAGTCCATTTGCCTTCGCTGTAAAGCTCTTTAGGCGTCTTGAGCCCTTTGCTCTCGAACAACGATTGGTTGTAATAAATCATGTTCGGCGGAGTCGAGAACGGAATGCCATAAATCTTGTCGTCCTTCGACAATAGATCAAGAGTAGAAGGATACAGATCATCGAATTGATAGCTCGCATCTGTTTTAAGCGAGGATAAGTCCGCCAGCTGGCCTGCCCCTAGAAACTGGGGAATGGCCCGCTCCATCATCCACATAATGTCCGGCGCGGTTTTAGACGCCATCATGACGGAGAGCTTTTGCTGATAATCGGTCGCGGGGATCGTCATAATTTCTACGTTAATATTCGGATGGTCCTCGCGGTACTTCTCAATCATCGTGTCGTACATTTGTTTATGGGTGTCATTGCCCCATATGCTGAATTTCAGCGAAATCTGCTTGCCGCCTCCGTTCGCATTCACGCCTTCTTTACTATTTTCACCGCTGTTTTTGCCTGATGCGCAGCCTGCCAGCATGCCTGCGACAAGCAGCAGCGACAAGGTGAAGCCTACCCGCTTTTTCATTTGATTACCCCTTTACGCTATTATAAGAAGCGCTTACATTTGCAATTATAGATAAAAAACCGTGCCGCCGTAACGACACGATTTCCAGAAAAGGTTTGATATCGGAAGGTCCTTCAGCTCTCCCGAAATTCCGAAGGCGTTTGGCCGACATGCTGCTTGAATAAGGATGCAAAATACTTATGGTTGGCGAAGCCGCACATTTCCGATACTTCCGCTATTTTTAAAGTGGTGTCCTTGAGCAGCTGCTTCGCCTTGTCTATTCGCTTTTGGGTCACGTATTCCGATAAGTTTTGCCCGGTCTCCCTCTTGAACAGGTCTGACAGGTATTTCGGATGCAAATAGACATGCTCGGCGAGAAACTGTAGCGATATGTCCTTTTCCAGCGACTGCCGCACGAGCTCCTTCACCTTGCGAATCAGCAGCCTGCCGCTTTCCTGCTGGTCATCCACCCGCTCCTCCCCGGCATCGGCACCTTGCTTGGCCTGCACCTTCTCCTGAACCCGGTTAAGCAGTGTGGCAAGCTCAACCCTTTCAATCGGCTTGAGCAAATAATCCAGCACGCCATACCGAAGCGCTTCCCGTGCATAGCCGAATTCGTCATGGCCGCTAATAACAATAAGGAGAAGCTCCGGATACAGCTGTTTGACCCGCTTCGTCAGCTCAAGCCCATTCATTTCGCTCATGCGGATGTCCGTGATGACCAAATCCGTACCGCTATTGGTCCGCAGCCATTCCAGCGCTTCCTTCCCATTGCCGGCCTCGCGTATGTGCAGGCCCTTCTTGATTACATCCTCGATAATGGCGCGCAGGCCTTGCCTAATTTTGGGCTCATCCTCTACCAGCAATATGTTCATCCTATTCTTCCTCCCATGAAAACGGTATTCGTATAAAGAATGCAGCGCCTTCTGTCACATTTTTTTGCGGATACAAGCCATACGGCTCCCCGTAAAGAATATGAATGCGGCGATGGATGTTGCGCAAGGCAAACCCCTTGCTTCGTTTGCCCTGCTGCGGCTCGGGACCGATCAATGGCTTGGCTAGATTTTGCTCTATTTTCGCCATCGTTTCCGAGTCTATGCCTTTGCCGTCATCCGCTATCCCTATCCATAAATCCTGATCGTCCAGCCTCGTCGTCAAGGTTATCTTCAATGTGCCGCTGCCCATACCGTGCTCGATGGCATTCTCGATAAGCGGTTGCAGAATCAGCTTCGGAACGAGTATCGACTCATGCGACAAATCCACTTGGATATCCACCTGTAGCCTGTCCTCCAGCCGGAAGGATTGAATGTTTAGATAATGGTCTATGAATGCAAGCTCCTCTTGAAGGGGAACGAGGCGCTCTTGCTTATTGACCGTATATTGGAGCAGCCTGCCGAGGCTCGCAATGACCTGCGAAAGCTCCTCATTCCGGTCCCTGCGGGCTGCCATGCTGATAGATTCTAGTGTATTGTACAGAAAATGTGGATTAATCTGGCTCTGCAGCGCGGCCAGCTCTGATTCCTTGTCCCGGATCGTCAGCTCATACACCTCTTTAATCGTCTTGTCGAGCTGGCTAACCATTACGTTGAAGCCGGAGGTGAGCAGCCCAATCTCATCGTTTGTAGTCACCTCTGCCCGTTCGGACAGCTCTCCATTTTGCACCCGCTTCATCTTGACATGCAAATTGCGGATCGGCTTGACCAGCCTGTTCGACGTAAACACCGATGCTACGAACGCAATGAACAGGGAAGCCAGAGAAATCCATCCAGTATAGCTGACCAGCTGCCTTGCTTCCGTAAGCAGATCGCTCCTTGGGATGATGCCCAAAATATGAAGGCCTCCGTAATCCGTAGCTCTCTCCGATACCAGCATTCTGCTCGTATTGACCTCGCTCGTGTTAACCGGAATCTCTTCCTGGCCCTCTCCGGAGAATGGATAAATCGTTTCTTTATTCTCGTTGAAAACATACAGCTTGCTGTTTTCCGTTATTTGAATGGAGGTCAAAATTTTCTCAAAGCCTTTGCTCGTCAAATCAACCTTCACGTAACCGATCCGCTGGTTCGTGAGCGGGTTCTTAATAAGCCGCGCCAAGGAAATAACTCTTCTTGGCTTTTCCAAATAATAGCTTCCGTCATTGGGAGGAAGAATAACCAGGCCGCCGTCCTTCGCATTGGCCGTCTCCATCCAGCCGTTATCAGACGGCTGCCAGTTGATTTTCGCCGTCTCCTGCAAATTGCTGAATAAGCTGCCATCCAAAGCAAAAATAAAAATGCCCTCTACTTCCGTTCGCTCATAGATGACGGAGCTCATCATTTGCGACATTTTGTACAGCTCGTCCGATCTTAAATAGCTGTTAGCCTGGAGGGGACCCGTATGCTTCTCCAATATTCTGCTCACATTATCATCGTAATAGAGCGCCATCGTAATCCGCTCCATTTCTTTTATATACCGCTCCAAATTAATCGAGACTTGCTCAACGATCTGTTCGGAGCTCGTACGCGCGTCCCGCTCCATGTTCGCAGAATACTTCCAGTAGGTCATCATGCCGCTGATTAGAAACGGCACCGTAATCAAGCAGCAGAATAGAACGAGCATCTTGGTACGAATAGAAATGAACTGGGGCATGGCCGGCATGGGAACCTCCTCCGTTTCGATAACGCTTTCATCGAAGTATGCTCTTCATTATAACGGTTAAAGCCGGATCGGCAAGCGGAATAAACATTCCTTTCGGAATCATCTTGGGATGATATAGAGGAGGAAATGAAGTTCACAGCAAAAAAAGAATAGGGCAGCACCTGCCCTATTCTTTAGTATCATGCTAATCCGCCAAAGCGTAACCTTTATCGATAGCTGGACTCTATTTTCTCTAAATAATCTTCAATTGGCATGGCGTTTCGCATAGCAACCAAGCCTTGGGCAGCTGGACCCACTAACGTTCTGAACTTTGTGCTTTCCCCAGTCGCCAATTGGTCAATCGCTTGTACGATATCCTGAGGATCATCAACCTTGCTGCTGTCCGTCTTCTCGAACGAGGCTTTCACCTTAGCCGTAATCTCATCATAAGCCGTAATGTCTTGACTAGTATTCCATACAATGTTGTTCATGAAGTTGTTCCCGGAGGAGCCGCCTTGCTCCACCAAACGAAGCTCAATGTTCAGCGGCTTGAGCTCATAATATAACCCCTCAATTAGCCCTTCCAAGGCAAATTTGGACATATTATAAAGGGAACCAATCGGCACTGCCGTCGTTACGCCCATTAATGAGCTTATATTAATGAACATCCCACCGCCATTAGCCCGGTAATGCGGCAGGAATGCACGGATGACATTGATGGGGCCACGCACATTAACGCCGAATTGCCAGTCAATAACGTTCTCTTCGGCCAGCTCAAGCGCCCCGTAGGTACCCATTCCTGCGTTGTTGACAACAACATCGATTCGCCCGAATGCTTCAATAGCTTGCGCGGCAGCAGTACGTACTTGCTCCACGTCGGTAACATCCAGCTTGAATAGTTTGATATTGTCGTATTGGGTAAGCTCGGTTTCCCGTTCTGGCGAGCGCATCGTCGCGGCCACATTCCAGCCTTGCTTGGCAAAATGAATAGCGGTCAGTTTTCCAAGCCCTGTGCTTGTGCCAGTAATAAAAATCGTCTTTTTCATGTTTCTCTCTCCTTTTATGGTTAAAAATAAAATCATTTTTAGATCGAACATTCATTCTAATTAACTTAAACATTAGGTTTTGCTCAACAGGACCTTTATGGCACTTTTGTTTCTTGTTTTAGCATGACCGCTTTCCAACAGGCTTGTATCGCGTTTTGAATCGTATCTTGCCCCATTTCAAAATTGCCATGCAATTGGCCTTTGACGAGGTAGACCATGGAGCCATAATGCATTTGGACCAATAATTTCGGGTCCATCGGGACGAACAGCTTTTGATCAATGGCCTCTTGATATAAAAGATTCATCGGCGCACACCAGCCACCCAAGTAGGCTTTCATTTTGACTGGCTCATAAATATAAGGCGAGAACGAATACTGCTCAATAAACTGAAAGCCCTCAGGGTATTGCTTGCTCAGCTCAATAACCCTTTCCCAGCCCCCAAAGAAGCGTTCTTGGATTGTCCCCTCTTGATTCAACCCTTTGCTCACATATTCACCGTTGAACGTAACGATGGCGGTGTAGAGCTCATTGACGATTTCTTCCTTGCTCTTAAAATAATGATAAATATTACCGGTAGATACGCCCGATTCTTTCGCAATCAACGCCATAGACGTAGCTTGCAGCTCTTTTTGGATAATGATTCGGAGCGTGGTGTTTAGAACAGCCTGCTGCACTTTATTATAGTTTTCAAACATGCCCCGCGCCTCCTCAGATCAATAGATAGAACGTTCATTCTATACTATGTTTTTATTGGCGGATTGTCAACTGGGGCAACCTGCAAGTGTAAAGCCGGCTTCTCCAATGTTAGGAAAAGCCGGCTATAGGTTTTGGGCGCTGCAAATCGAACTATGGATTCTTATACTTGTTTAAATTCAATCCAATCAATCTGCAAGCCCGGTTTCACGAAATCCAGTTTCAATTCGTAAAGTCCTGCTTCCAGCTCGATTTTCACAAGCTTCTGTTTAATCCACTTGCCTTCCGTCCCATTCGTCTGAATAGTGGTCATCAGTTGGTCATTCAGCGTGACGTTACAAGCGCTTTGTGCCAGTTCAGGCTCTGGCGACATGATGCTGACAATAATCCGGTATTGGCCGGCGTGATCCACTTTCATAAAGGTCGAACCGGCTGCCGCTGGCTTAACCTGAGCATTATCGGAAAGAAACTGTGCTTGCTCTAATGCTAACGCTGCATTTGCTTTGAAGGCTTCTACAGTTTCGATAATCTCCTGCTTTCTAGAGAAGACCGGTGCATGCATGATGAACTCACAAATGTTTATGGCGGAACGCTGAAGCTCGCCTCGTGTCAACGTACCATCCGCAAGCGACTCGATCGTATTATCATCCCAGCCATTGATCTCCGCACCGTAGTTAGGCACAACCATGTACAGGTCGTTTTGCGCACGAACCATCCAGTTGGTGAATTTACGGTCAGCGGCGCCTCCATGGACAACATCGTTCATAATGGCCCACCAGTCCGTCATCACAATGCCTTTAAAGCCCCATTCACCGCGAAGAATCGTAGTGTTCAAATCATAATTGGAAGCCGCCCAATGCCCGTTAACCGGATTATAAGAGGTCATAATCGAGTTGGCGCCGCCTTGCTTCACGGCAATTTCAAAGCCCTTCAAATAAATCTCCCGAAGCGCGCGCTCCGATACGATGGCATCTACCTTGCTGCGGTGCTTTTCTTGGTTGTTGCAGGCGAAATGCTTAAGCGTAGCGTTAGAGCCGCCGTTCATAATGCCTCGCGTGCATGCTGCGGCGAATACGCCCGAAATAACCGGGTCCTCCGAAAAATACTCAAAGTTGCGCCCATTGAGTGGACTGCGACGGATGTTCAAGCCGGGCCCGAGCAGCGTGTCTACGTTGTTCCTTACCAATTCCTGGCCTTCCATGACATAAAGCTCCTCGACCAGCTCCACGTTCCAAGTGGCCGCAAGCAAGGTTCCGATGGACACCTGGGTAGCCTTCTGTCCGCTATCCATCCGTATGCCGGAAGGGCCGTCTGACGTACAAGCAACCGGTATTCCATAATTAAACAGTCCATCGCTTACCCCGCCGAAAGCCGAAGCCGTTCCTGGAGTTACGAGCGGACTGCTCATGCCTTCTCCTCTGACGATCGCGGCCAAATCCTGGTCGCTGAGCTGGGCGATGAAGGCTTCCATGCTAATTTTCCCGTCGTAGACATCTCTTAAGAGGTACCCTTGATTACCGGTTTGCTCAAGCGCTGCAGGCAAATTGGCCTCAATCCGCTCTGCTAAAGAAATAGCCCGCTTCGGCACCTCTACATAAGTGAGCTCATACGAGCCGTCTTCCTTTTGGCTACCCGGCTTCATTCTCGTGAAGCTTTCCGTCGGCGCCATCGCCTCTTGCAGCTGCTCCACTACTTGAAGAGTTTCCACGGCATAACCCTTTTGCCCTTGAACGCCAACTTCTGTTACGTTTTTGACACTGGTTCCCGCAAAAATACGGTAAGTTCCGGCTTCCAGCACGTAAGCAGAAGGATGTCCCGTGACACCGGCGTCATCATAAGAGGCCATGGCATGTACAGGGAAGCCTACCGTAAGACGCTGCGATTCTCCTGGCTGAAGCACCTTTGTTTTGCCAAGTGCCGCCAAAGCTTTAGCCGGCTGTCCCAACTTGCCTTGCGGCGCTCCGTAATACACTTGTACAACCTCTTTACCGGCATAAGCAGATCCCGTATTCGTTACCGTGACGTCAACTTCAACGTAGTTCTCGCCTGCCTTAGTGGACAGCCTAGCTTCTTGCGCTTCTACGATAAATGAAGTATAAGATAAGCCGAAACCAAACTCATACTGCACGTTATCCGGGCAAAATGTCTCAAAATAACGGTAGCCGACATATATATCTTCCTGATACAGGTTTTTAAATTCATTGCCGTAATTGCTTGTCGACGGGTAATCCTCGATCGAATAGGCGATCGTATCGGTTAATTTGCCGCTCGGCGTCACTTCTCCGGCCAGCACATCGGCAATCGCATTGCCACCTTCCATTCCCCCATGCCAAGAATAAATCACGCACGGAATCGGGTGCGCATAGCTTTGGTCGTTCATCCAGCTCATATCTATGATGTTCGATACGTTCAGTACAACGACGGTTTGCTCAAAATAAGCCGTTACCTGCTTTAGCATCGCTTTCTCATCTGCAGTCAATTGGTAGCTTCCCGGCTCGTCAGCATTATCCTGGTCTTCTCCCGCTGTACGACCGATCACAATAATCGCTTTACTCGATGTTTTTCTTGTTTCCGCCACGAGCTCGTCACTTAATGCCATTTCCTTCTGGTGCCAAGGCTCTGCTGCCCAGCCGCCTCCGCCATTATCAAACGGATTTTGTTCAATCCATTTCTCATAAACAGCCGCCAGTTCTTCGTTAACGACAATATTTTTTTTACTGCGAAGCCCATCCAATAAGTTGGTCGTATAAGCAACATGAACACTTCCGCCCGAGCCTGTCCCGCTGCGGTAGTAATTCACTTGGGTTCTGCCGAATATAGCGACATTCTCGCCATCTCGAAGCGGAAGCACCTGTCCTTCATTTTTTAACAATACCGCGCCTTCTGCAGCTACGGTTCGGCTAAATTCAGCAAAACCTTCCAATGGTACGCCTACATTTTGTGTACTCAAGTTGTTTCCTCCTGATAGTCATATCCAAATCTGTTGCCGGTTCTATAAAAAGGGCAGCTAGCCCTTCTCGAAAATTCTCGTTTTTCGCGAAACCGTGCATGTTCCTCCTAAGGAATCACTTTTCAAGGATATAAGCTATACGTTTAATATACAAGTACGGCTCCGAAAAAAGCAAAATCGACGGCTTCTTCCTCTTTAGCACAAAGGCTATTTCAATCCAGCTTAGCAAATATAAAAAGCCGCAGGGAGCTTCTCCCTGCGGCGGCGAATCAGCTTCTCAGAAGAAGCTCATCAATGACCGTTTTCAATTCTTCCTCGTACATGGTGCCTAACTTGCGGTGGGCTATTTTCCCATTCTTATCAATAAAGATAGAGACCGGAAGAGCCGTCACCCCATATTCCTCCGCCACCTTCTTATCCGGATCTACCAAGGTGGTCACCTCATAGCCGTGCTCCTGGATGAAGCTGCTCACCAGCTTCTGATTCTCGCCTACGCTAACAGCCAAAACAACCAAATCCTTATCTTTGTACAGGCCCGTCACCTTATTAATATCGGGCAGCTCCTTCTTGCACCATTTGCACCAAGTGGCCCAGAAGTTAAGATACACGTTTTTGCCTCTTAAGTCTTGAAGATTAACTTCATTCCCATCCAGATCCGTCAATGTAAAATCAATCGAATCCGCCAGCGTGGCTGAAGCATTAAGTATGCTGCTTACCGGAATCGGACTAGTTACGGGCTGTTCAACCACGGCTTGCTGCACGGGCTCGCTAATTTCCTTCTCCTTGCTGCTTGACCGTTGTTGATTCGTTGTAAAAATAACAAACAGGAACAGCAATATCGCTGCGCCTCCGATGAGAATGTTCTTTTTCATGGGGTTAGCTCCTTATAATCGTTAAAATCGCGTACAACCTATAAAGGCTGGCCTATTGAAAAAAAGGGCAGTCAACCGACCGCCCTTCTCTCAAATAGTAACCCAGCCTAAATCTTAGCAGCCTTCTTCGCAAAATTCTTCAGATGCCGAGGAGGAGGAGGAAGATGAGGATGGGGTCACCGCCGGCGTCACGACTTTAACTTCTTCCTTTTTTGTAAACGTGATGGATTTCTTGCTCTCTTCTTTCACGGCAGGTGCAGCAGTAGCCGGTTGTGTGTCTTCCTTCGTTGCGATTTTAGTCTCCTGCACAGGCTTTTCTGTTGCAGCTGGAGAACTCACCTTAGGTGTGCCTGTACCCGTTTGATTAGCGGGTGCGCTTACTGCAGGCGCTGTCGATGCTTGCGGCTTTTCTTCTTCTGCCTTGTTTGCAGCAGTGCCTGCAGCGTTCGGTTTCACTTGATTTTGCGTGTCTTTCTTAACAGCCGGTGCCGTAGACGGTTCCGGTTTGACCTCTTGAACGATGGCAGCTGTAGTTTCTTTAACAGGCTCTGCTTGCTCTTGGGTTGTATGAACAGCACCAGCAGCTTCTACTGGATTCTCTTTAACAACGACTAGCTCTTCTGTCTGAGCCTGAGGCTGTACGGCATCGGAAGCAGTGGAGACAGGTTCTGGCGTTGCTGTCACTTGGTCGCTTGTCGGATTCTTCTCATCGGCCTTCTTATTGGCAGATACAACGGCATAGGTCAAGGCCAAAAAGGCTACTACGGCAATAATGACGAATAATGATAGTTTTTTCATGAATAGTTAACATCCCTTTCGCTCAGATTGAGCCTCTTTTGTAATCCAACGCAAACCTTGCTCGTTCTTGCGCTTCGGTTCGCGTGTCTGAATAAAAAAAGAGATACAAATAGGGTGCACATTCGCACGCCAATTGTATCTCTGGAGGTCCAGTCGATAATTTATCCTCAGATGCCGTCATCAAGCACTTCATCATTGAGTATGTATCCTCATTTTAGTAGCACCCCGTAAGGATGTCAATGGTTTTCGTGTTTTTTCCCATTGTTTTAGTCGGAATTAAAATAATTTGATTTTATCTCCTACTGTTCTGTTCGTGAAAAGGGAAAGAATGGGCAGCCCAAGGCTGCCCACTCTCGTTCCCTTATACGATTTTTGGCCAAAGCTCTTAACGGGAAAGCAGGTTGTAGAGCACCTGTGCAACTTCCGCTCTGCTCGAGACGTTGCTTGGCAGAAGCTTGCCATTCGAACCCGAGATTACGCCTGCTTCAACGAGTGCTTTGAACGCTTCGCCTGCGTAATCCGCTACTTTACCAGCATCTGCAAAGCTGGATAGCGAAGCAGATCCTGCTTGTGCTGCCGGAAGCTCATCAAGCACATCCAGAGCGCGGTAGAGCAATGTGAACAGCTCTTGCCGGGAGATCGTCTTGTCTGGCGCGAAGCGGTTTCCTTCAAAACCGTTTGCAATGCCGAGACGTTTTGCCGCTGCTAGATAGCCGGTGTAATACGTATCTCCAGCATCCGCAAAGTTGCTTGCTCCAGCCTCATCCTCTTCAATGCCGTAAGCCTTCAGAAGCAGAACGATGAATTGACCACGAGTGATAGACGCGTTCGGACTGAAATGGGTATCATCCGTTCCGCTCGTAATCTCCCGCGCTGCCAAGAAATGAATGGCCGATGCATACCATGATGCGGAAGAAACATCAGAGAAATCAACTTTATTGTAACCAATAATATATTGCGAGAAGTGGACCGTTGAATACTCAACTGCGCCCGTAGACTTATTATAATGACCTTTAACGACTTGCAGCTCGCCTTCGTCAGTCAGATGATAGACGATAATTGCATTCGCATCTTCGCCTGCTTGCAGCGTGTACGGCAATGATACGAATACTTTCGAGCCGCCAAACGAGCTAATGTTGGTTTGTCCTGCGAATACTGACAAATCGTAGACCGGACGATCGCCCAGTACTTCCTTGCCTTCTTCCGTAAGCTCGGATTTGGAGAGAATGAAGCTGATATCGCCCGCATCCGTGTTCGTGCTGATCGCCTTGAGTGTGCTTGCATTGAATACAATCGAACCAAAGCCAACGTTGATTTTCAGATCAGCAGTTGTACCAGCTACAAGCCCGTTGAAAGAAGCTCTCGGAATGGTCACTTGAATATCGTTCTTTTGCTGCGAATCCTCCACTTTAATTTCAAGTGAAGCTTTCTTGCCATCGGCTTCCGTTTGTTTAGCTTTATCAAGTAGTGCTGTCACAATGGAAGCTGAAACTACAGCTACAGCCGTACCTGATTCTTCATTTACGGTAGAAGCGATTGTTGCCACTACAGTGTCACCGGATTGAGTAATGCCTGCCGGTGTTGTTGTGCCACCACCACCGCCACCGATATTGCCACCAGGTGTAGACGGTGCCACAAACTCAGGAACATTAACTGTGACCGTTGCACTTGCTAGCGTGCTTTCTGTCTCTTTGTATCTAACAAGATAGTCGCCTGTAAGCAATCCACTAATTTCCGAACCGATCACAGCCTGATAAGTGGATTGACCAGCGGAGCGATACTCAAGAGCTGAGTTTACTCCTGTGATCTTACCGTTATTTTGCAAAGTGCTGGTCGGTGCTAAGCCTTCAAGACCTGTAGGAGCAGCAACATTTGCTTTAATGCGAAGCTCAACAGCCGGGCTTGCGCTGAAGTCTCCATAAGTGGAGTAACGAACACTATATAGGTCAGGCGTGAGGCCTGTAAGCTTGCCTGCGAGTATTGCTGCTTCTGGCACGGTTACGTAAACAGAACCTTCTTCGCTGCCCTTCTTATATTCCAAAGCGTACTCCGGTTGATATTCCTGGCCTGCCGTCAGGCCTTCAATTTGTCCATCATCATTGAGAAGCGTAGAAGGATGAACCGCGTTCAATGCCGATGGCTTGCCTAGCTCTTTATAACCGCGAACATAAACGGTTAACGCAGCGCTTGGTGCATATGAAATGCCATCTTCGATTTTCGCTGCTAACCGAACAACGTAATCCTTGCCTGGGTCTACGCTAATTTCATCACCAGTAACGGGTACATAAGCTGATTCTGGCGCTTCTTTCAGTTTATACTCAAGACCAGCAGGAAGAGATTTCTGAACACCATTCTCGATTCGTACAATTTTCCCTTTGCCCGTTTCTGATTCAGGCGCCAGATCGAACAGATCCGTCGGTGCAGCTTGGAAGTCAGGAACAATGATTTCTACAGCTGGACCTGCAGCATATAGGGTTTCTTGTACAGTTGTATAAGAACTATTTTCGGAATCAAATCCTGGTTTTGCCGCATATCGAATTTCATATACGCCTGGTGTTAAGTTTGGAATTGCAGTTCCAAACAACGGAACTCCCCCGTTTTGCTTATAAGGTACCGGGAGATATGGCGCTGCCTCTTCTCCTTCAGCAGCTTTCAATCGGTACTCCAATGATTTTGTAGACACAACTTCATTAGCTCCAACAGTTGCTACTTTCGCGATACCTTCAATTTTCGCATCCTCGCCGCCTGGTGTTGTCGGAGGCACAGCGGTTAAGCCGCTTGGCTTCAGTTCTGTTCTTGAGAATAGCGTTCTCAGGCTGTTGACTTTTAAGCTCTTTGTTGCAGCGTTGCTATTGGTATCTCGCCAGTAGCCCATAATCTCCACATGGCCAAGAATTGGCGCCGGATTGCCATTAGCATCTTTATTGCGGTTGTCGTACACGAATACAAAAGGAGCCTGGATTCTGCTTGCGATGATAGGCGTTTTGTTCGTTTTAGCGTCAGCATCCTTATAGTAAATAATATTATTGCTTGCCTTTGTATTCTCCGAAGTTATGTTTTGCAAATAGGTATTAATTAAGTTGGTATAGATTGGTGTAATCGCTTGGCTATTATCCCGCGTGTGCAGGAAGTTGCCGCCAGGATCACCCCAAGCTGGACGTGGATTAGTCGCATATGCTGGTGCACTGCCAATACCGCCATCAAGCTTGGCATCAAAGTTATATACCTTCTCAACTCCATACTCATTGGCCACTTGGTTTACGTATTTCACAATTCCTTGCGTATCGCCGCACCAAGCGCAGCCAATAAGAAACACATACGTGCCTTCTGTAGAAAGCGTATATTTCAGTTCATCCAGCGTAACCGAATCCAGAACGATTTTAGGATCTTCATTGTTAAAAATGACTGGAGTTACGGTAGTGTTTCCGCCTGTAGGAGCAGATCTAAATTCATTATACGAACCTGAAATATACGATTGGTTCGTCAGGACTTTATACTTCGCATTTTTTGTGCCCTCAGGTGAAATTTTATCAAATACGGTGCGAAGTGCCGTCTTGTAGGATTCTGCTCCGCTGCCGTTTTGTAGAGCGGCAAGGCTTCCTGCGCTGCTAATGCCTTCAAGGGAAGCAATGATAGGCGTCGGTTTGCCCTCGGCATCCTTATTGTTTTTGTTATAGATAAACAAGAATGGAGAATCGACAACATTAACCTCTTGCGTACCCGGTGAATTGTCGCCTGTATAGGTTACGCTAACCTTGCCTAAATTTCCAGCAGTAACCTCATTAAGGTTGGTCAAATAACGGGCTCCCAAATCAACATATCGCCTAGAAAAATCAGTTCTTTTTTGTTGGTCAGTCGCTGCTGCTGCTGCATTAGCTACCGTGCCTCCAGGAAGAATTTCATATGTAGGCTGAGCATTAGGCTTTGTAATATCAACCCAACCGTCCGGCCCATCAAGCTTCGTATCGAAGTTCTTGATCGATGTCACGCCGTACTCCTTAGCCACGTCATTGATGTAGCTAATTGCTGCTTGCGTCTCTGGCTGCCAAGAACCACCAAACAAAATAACATAGTTATCATCTGGAGCTGGATTAGTTCCGTCTGTCGCATTTCTTAGTAAATAATCAAGCTCGTAATAAGTCAGTGTTTCAAAAACATGATCTTTGCCTGCAAGCGATTGGTACCGCTCACCGAAATAATCTAGTTTAGTGGCGCTAACCTCAGAGTTGCCAGCCGCACTTGCACTGACTGCTCCGAATGCCGGAAAAGCCAATACGGCTGCCAGAAGCAAAGCGATCCACCGCTGGCTTTTTTTTGCTTTTTTCATCTTATACACCTCTACCTATCAGAATAGTTGGAATTATAATGGCAACAAATCATTCATTATTCTTACTTTTCTATCTCTCTACCTAGTATGCTCTGACGCCGCCCCTCCCTGTTATGAATATGAGGATAAAAAAAGAGATTCGTAGTAGGCAGCGTTGCTCCTACAGCGAATCTCTGGTTGTCCAGTAGATGTGTGCTCTTTCATTATCCGACGAAATGATTCGTAATTCATCCCATGAATCCATCATAAAGCGTCATTCTACTTGCTGTCAATGGTTTTTCCTTATTTCACATCGTTTTAGTCGGAATTATTTTCATAACGTTAAAAAATAGAAAAAACACCCTGTCTCGCCACACAAAGGTGACGAACCTGACAGGGTGTTTTCCTATTACCTAAATGCTTTGCCTACTATTCCGTTCATTACTTTGCTACATTCGTTACGATTCTGTAAATGAGGTTTCCAAGCTTGTAATAATCTTTAAACTCGGTAAGCACCTTCGTACAAGTCTGGCCTATCATGGTTTTGAGGATATCGATCCCAATTTCGAAACGATACACGTCCCATACCGCTTCAAGAGCATCAACAACATTGTAACCAGACAAGGCCATAAGAATGATGGCTTTCTTATAATCCTCTCTTTCGGTACTTCTCAATAGCGTCGCGATCTCCGCTATCTTCACATTGTCGTTCCGCAGCGTAGTTACTGTAACGATAACCGCGATTTCATTATTGCTCAGCAGCTTGCGCTCTACAGAAGACAGAGCGTCGTAAAAAGCTTGCTGCTCACGAGTCGATATTTCCTTAATAATCAGATAGGTCTCGGCTAAATTGTTGGAGTTGGCCATCCGGATTGCGCTGCTTAGCTCAACGAGAGTAATCAGTCCCGAGTCCAGCATCCCCTTGGCAATTTCCTTCAATGACCAGTGCCCGAGCTCCAGCAGATTATATGGAATCCATTGGACACGGGCATTCGTAGCCAGCAGCGCCCGAGTAAGCTCTTCAATTTCCGTAAACCCGCCATCATACAAATATTTAGCGATGTAATATAAACTATTCCCGTAACTATTCAACGCAATCGCCATATCGCTGGATGAAACGCCCAGCTGTTTCAAAATCGAGATTGCATTGTTATCCCAATTGAATGTGTATCTCAGATACTCCCTAACGGAATACCCGTTTTTATGCACCCAATACAGCTGATCTTCAAGAGTTCGGTCTCTCATAAAATTCAGAGCTTCCACCGCGTTATAACCGTACTCCTTCAAAAGACCGAGAATGGCATCTTCTCGCACATTGTATTGATTTAATGCGTTCAAAATGTCTTTGCCGGCATAACCGCGGCTTTTCATTGCTTTGGCAACCTCGACCATAGAAGCATTCGGCAAAGCCAGCTTGACGGTAGTTAAGATGCGGTAAGCGTAGCTTGTGCTATTTACGTAACCGTTTTGTTTCAGCACGTCGAGAATATCTCCCGCTTGCGTATAACCAAGCTTCACGAACATCGCCGATTGTTCCTCTACCGTAGTTCCGGTCCCTCTGCCACTCGTAAAGAACATGTAGAAGGCTCGGATAATGCTGGACCGGTCAAAGCCGAGAGTGAGCAACGTGTCGGTCAAGTAACCGGACTGGTCGGGACCCAATAGATTTTGACGCTCAAGCTCAGTTGTAATGCCGATCACATCGGTTCCATTTGCCTTCATGCGGGCAAGATAAGTGAGCAACGGATTGCCGCCGAACACTTCGCCAACGGCTATGCGAACCTTATCCTGCGGAATCAACGTAGCCGGGATGAGTTCCATGACAGCTGCAGCATCCAGTTGGAATAGCAGCTTCATAGCGAGCACAATATCCGCGACCGTGAATTTGTCTATCATAAACCGAACGACGTTAAGCGGTACAAAGGCGGTTGTAGCCGGGAAAATATCCTCCAATACCCGCAGGTTTGTGTTGGTGTAGTAGACAGCTACGATAGCAAGACCAATGGCTTCCGATTTAAAATAAGGAGAAAGCAATTCCGTCACTTCGCCCGAGTCTAGCTTGTAATCGTACCTTAGATACTGGGCGATTTCCTTGACCTCATAACCGGCCTCTTTCAGAAACAAAACCGCACCTTGTGCTGTCGTAACTCCTTTTAGCTTAAGTACGTCTTTAATAATTGTTACCGGCGTAACAGCCTCTTCATAAACTTTACTCAGCGCCAGTTGAATGGCCGTTTCTTGATACGCAGCAAGGCCCTGAAGAATGGCAAGCGTCTCTTCTCTCGTCATGCCATACTGCTCCTTGCTTACCTTAGCGATATCCTCCATACGGTACCCCGCATGCAGCAGCAGCTCTGCCATAGCTCCGGCAGATGTCACTCCGCTTGCTTTGATCGCTTCAATTACGGAGCCGGTTACCGACTGGCCATAAACGGCGTTTACGCTGTTTAGAATGACGTCCAGCCCGAACAGCTGACTGCCAATGAGCAATGTCACGGCTTCGCCGGCTGTTTTTCCGTAAAACTCTTTTAATACGCGTACGATGTCCGCCACTGGTACTCCAAATTCCCACAAGTAAGGAACAGCCGCTGACGCGTTCGTAATTCCTCCCTCTTCCAAGCGCTGCAGCGCCGTTGACTCGGAAGACTGCCCATAAACGGCTGCTACCGTCACTTCAATGACCTTTTCGTTGTCCGCTTGGAGAGCTTTCAGTACCGCCAACGTTTTATCTGCGCTAAATCCAAAGTAATCCTTGGCCGCACCCACAATATCGTTTAAGGTGTAGCCCATTCCCCGCAAGAAAGGAACAGCCGCTTCTAATGTATTGATTTGACTTCTCTTCAGCAAGCTGGCCAAGCTTTCATCGATTGGTTTGCCGTAAATCTCATATACTGTGGCAACAAGCTCATTAAATGAATAGCTGCTTGTTTCGGTAAGGACACCTAGTGTTTCTCCTGCCGTCATACGGTAATAATCCTTTGCAATGCGGATAATATCCCGCAAGCTATAGCTCAGCCTGAGCTGCGGAATGGCATCCGACAACTGGCCAATGCCCAGGTCGATCATAGCCTGAATCGTAACCTGCTCCAGCGTCAAGCCATACACAGCTGAAACTTCCGCCAGTATCCGGCTCTCCTCATCGACTGCATGATCCATTAAAGCCGATACCGTCTGCGAGGAATCGAGCTGATAATAATCTTTCCCTACCTGGATCATATCCCGGAGGCTAAACTTCATTTTTCTGAGATAAGGCACAGCGTCAGTGAACGTTACAAGGTGCTGCACCTCAAGGGAATCGATAATGCTGGCGTTCTGGGAGCTGCCGTAAATCGTCGATACGGCGGACACTACGTCAGACTGGCGGTACCTTCCCGTATTCATCAGCGCCTGTAGGGCTGCTCCTGAAGAAATGCCGTAACCGTCCTTCGCCATTCGTACCATTGAAGCCAGACTAAATTGTGCTTTGTAAGCAAGTTCAATTCCGAGAGCAAAGGAAGGCGTACCTTCTGCTGCCTGCCGCTGGTACATCGTTAACTCGGCCGATTGCCCATATACCGAGGCTACTGCCTGAATGATTACATGGCTGGATGATAAGTATACGGTTGACAAGCGAAACGCAATTTCCCCAGCCGATTGATTAAAATGGCCTTTGGCAACATTTACGATATCCTTAACCGGGAATCCCGCAGCATAAAGGTAATGTACGGCTTCTCCAATTGTCGTAATGCCTTGCTGCTCCAACGCGCCCGCAACCGTTTCATCCAATCCTTGACCGTATAAGGAGGCCAGTCCGAGCAGAATATTATCGATATCGTTCGGATATTCTTTAGCGAGCAAGAATGAAGCTTCGCTGGAACTAAGGTGATAATAGTCCTTCAAGCTATTTGCAACAACTGCGAGCGAATAACCGGTCATTCTAAGGAATGCAATGCCGTCCTTAGGCTCCACGCTAGACGAAGCGTCCAATAGCTCAGCGATGGTTACTTGTTCTTGTCCGTATAAGGCTTGCATAATGCCTATGGTCGCCTTCAAGTTCCCAAATCTCCGAGTATGAATGAGGAGCCCTTCCATTACTTCTTCTTTCGTATACCCGCCTTTAATTAATGCCGGCCCAACTTTACCCGAGTCGAAATAGGACGGATAAAGCGCGCCTAGCGTATTAATGACGGATATAGCTGTCGCTCCCTGCTCCTTCAGCACTTTGATCCAAATCGTCATCGGATCTCCGCCATAAGCGGATGCAATGGCAGAGCCTACTTCTTCAGGCGCATACGCGGCAAGCAAAAGCGTCGAGGCCTCGGAAGACTCCAAGCCGTACTCCGTTCTCAGTACTAATGCAATATCTCTTATCGGATATGGAGCAAGGCGTGCAATTACTTGCCCAATCGTTGGAGGTACGGCGGTTTGTTTGAAATAGGCGGCAACCTCACTCGCTGCAATGCCTTGCCGGAGGAACGCCCCAATCCATTCAGACCAGCCCCGTGCTTCAAATGCCTCTGCAATTTCTACGAAGGTGTATCCCGAGTTTTTCAGTGCCGCGGTTAAATAGGGCAATCCATTCGCCCGGATCCCGCCCGTTGGGTACAGATTGATCGTTCCTTCAATAATGTCGCCCAGTGTATAGAGACTAGAGAGACTCATCGCAACGGTTACTTCTTGTATTGACGTTCCTGGGAACAAATATTGCGAATCCTTGACGACCGTCGATACTTGGCAAGGACATTTAAAATAATCAAATGCGTTAGTTCTCTCAAGCTCCACCCATTGCTGCAGCGTCAAACCTAATTGAGCTTTTAGAGCCTGTCCAATAACCAGCTTCTCCCAGCTTTTGATGCTTGTAAGCGATCGGGCCATAGTCGTGGCATCCACACTCACCGTCTCATCACTGGCAAAAGCCGTACGAAGCGCGTTCAGTACGTCTACCGCTTCAAAGCGGTCATAGCTGCGGTAAATGACTTCCACCGCATCCTCCATCGTAAAGGATGCGCCTCCGCGAATAACGGCATTCCGAATCGTGCTTAATCCTTGTGCGGTAGACATTCCGGACTGTCGCAGCAGCGTTAAAGCTTCCGAGCGACTGCTGGCCAGTCGATTATTCAGAATGTAAGCCGTAAGTTCCGCCGGGTCATATCCGGCGTGAATCAATGACAATAACATCGTCTTTCTTTGCGTACCTGAGACGGCCGGGTACAGCACGCTGATGGTAGTTGAGATATCCGCTCCAAAGCCTTCCCGAAGCAATTGCGCCCTGCTCTCCATGTCATACCCATGATCGGCAAACCCTCTCATGGCCTCACTCAAACCAGTCACTTCGGATCCCCATCCGCTCAGTAAGGCACTCGCAATATCAACGTTTTCGTATCCTCTGCTTTTCATAGCGCCAACGACAATAGTCGCTCCATCGCCGGAAGCCTGAATGCCTTTGGCCAACTCCGCAGTAGGGATATCTTCCGAAAGCATGGCTTCGGCTGTTTCCTGCTTGCCGAAGGAGCTTCTAAGAATTGCATAGGCTTGTTCCGCGTCAAATCCAGCGCCCATATAAGTCTGAACCGCCTCATTGGCATGGCTGAACGAATACAAGTCTCGCAGCGCAACTCCTATTTCGCTAGCCGGATATCCGGCTTCTCCAAGAAGCTTCGCGTTATCCACACTATTGGCTGAATAAGCATCCTTAATGACAACGGCAGCTTCCGCTGCCAGAAACTTCGCGGCTGCTATAGCTTCAACAGTGCTTGCGTTCGATAAGTCATAAACGGATTGAATAGCTTCCCTAATCTCGCTCAAGCTGTACTTGCCAAGCTTTAATGCTGCAGTGGCGCTGGCAGCCTGCTCCGCATACGTATAGCGCAGGACATAGGCGGCAGCATCAGCCGTTACCCCTGCCAGTTTAAATGGTGCCACCAGCTCCCGCGTCTGATAGCCTTTGTTGCGAAGTGGAAGTGCAATATCCTCCGCTTCGTAACCAGCCGAGATGAAATCCGGAATCAGAAGAACATAGTTGGCGTTATAGCCTGAACCGCTTAAAGCTTGAAACAGCGTAGGCGCATCTGCGCTAATCTCATAGAACAGGCGGATGAATTCACTCCATGCCAAACTGTACTCGCTCTTGACCGCCTTCGCATAATTAGCCACAGTAAATCCCGCTTGCCGGAGCAGCCTTAATGACTCTAGCGCAGTCTTGCCATAATCAACCCGCAATACATGTACAGGATAGACCGCATCATACTGGCTGGAATAACTTTGAAGGAAGCCATCCAGCGTGGAGACGTTAGCTACCTGATATTCTCCAAAAGTAGCCAGATAAGTCTGATTGACCGCCTTCACCCGGTTGTTACCGCTATAAGCGATAGCTACGGTCGAAGTGGAGCTAATTACTGCCCCGCTGCTGCTCCAAGTCAGCTCAATTTTCGTTGCATCGGCCGTTAGCCTTGTCATAACCCCGCTTTGCCATTGATTATTAATTTTCACGGAAAACGTGGATCCGGAAATAACCGAGGCAAGCGGTTTATCAAAGGTCAGCGTAATGGCCTTTCCATTCGTACTAGATACCGCCTCGACCAGCTCGGGAGGCGTGCTCACATTGCTGATAACCATTTCGGGCCCGAAATCATACCCGTCCTTGCTTAGGCGAAGCTTAAACTCCTTGTTATACCCGATATATTCGGTAATTGAATAGGTTTGTCCAAAGTCCGGTGTCGAACTTGAGGTTGGACGATACCAAACTGCGGTGCCATTATGCATTTCGATATTCAAATTCGGTACCGGAGCGCTAAGCACCAGATTAAAACCGTTTTCGTTTACGCGTACAAAGGATGCGGTGATAAAAAACGGGACATACACCCCTTTTAAATTTGCTTGCCCTTCAAAGATATAGCCTTGCTTGCTAAACGATACCGTGTACTTTTTCCCTTCGGCCACATTCGCATTAATTAAGAAGGATCCTGCCTCTTCGCCAGCAACTACTCCAGTGACTGCGAATTCCGTCCCGTCCTCCGACAAGAGCGTAATATCTTCCGGCTGCAGATCCTTCGGACCCGCTCCAACGAAAGTGACCTTCAATCCGCTTCTGGCAGCAGTCAAGCTTTTCGGATACTCCGTTATAGGTACATAAACATCAAGCGGTCCTTCTACCACACGTTCCGGTATTTGAACAATCAGCTTGTATTTCACGCCTGCAGAAAGCGGAGCAACGAGGTTATAGACCCTTCCTGCACTCGGTGCGTCAGGATGATTCGAATTTGGATTCGTAAGCTGGAAGCCAATTTCTCGTCCTTGGTCATCCTGCAAGGTAAGCCAAGCACGATCCAAATTAGCAATTACTTTGCTTAGTTCCAATGTAAAACCATTGGTCGTTATTTGAGCTGCCGCCAATTGAATGGGGGCCTGTGCTTCTGGCACAGGCGCAGCCGGCACAAGAATCGGCAATCCATTGCCGAATGCGTAGCCGCTCTTCGCCAGAGTCAGACTGTATGCCGCTCCCTCTTGGAGCAGAGCACGAACCGCATATTGGTTGCCGTCGTTCAACGCTGATGCGGAGACAATCGTAACCACAGCGCCTTGGCTATTGCGCAAGCTAAAGTCACTGATGCTCAGGCCTGGAACAGCGGTATCCAGCTGCACTTCAAAACCTTCCTTGCCGACTTCTATTACAGATGGATTTATCGATATGGGTACATAAGCGTTCAATGCCGCTCCGAAATCATATCCGCCCGCCATCATGATCAGTTTGTATGTTTTTCCTCCTTCGAGTGCTGCGGATAACGTATAGGTTCTTCCGCCATTATTAGATATTGCTGTTTTTATAGCTACTAAGCCGCCTTGCGAATCCTTTAACGTAAAATTGCCCACGGTCAGTCCGCTTAATCCCGGCGCAAGGGAGACAACAAGTCCCGATTCGGTCGCGCTCTCCACCGTCCCTATCATTGCGCTTGGCAGCAATGCCGACAATTTTTGACCAAAATCGTATCCGACTTTACTTAGAGCAAAGGAGTACGTTTTGCCCCCCTCATAAGAGGCTTTAATCCGATACGTTAGTCCGTCATCATCCGATACGACTGAAGCTGCGGTAAGCCGATTGCCTTCCTCGTCCGTAATGGCAACATGGCTGGCATTCAAGCCCGTTACGGCAGGGCTAAGGCCGATGACAATTTCCGATGCGCCTGTGCTTAGAAGCGCAGCATTTGCGATGATTGGGACATCAATTACGATCCGTTTGCCAAAATCATAACCGGCTTTGATCGGAACAATCGTGTACTGATCTGCCCCCCAAAACTCAGCTTCGATAAGGTAACTATTTCCCCCATCGCTTGTGGTTGCGGAGGTGATTGCCTTAGTTCCGCCGTCCGCGCGTTTAAGCTGGAAATCGCTTAAGCGCAAATGAGGTACGGCTTGATTGAAATTTAGAATAAATGCTTGATTGTTCCCGCTGATCATCCCGCCAAAACTCACCCCAATGGAGCGAATAGAGAAAGATATCGGATCGCCATAATCGTAGCCCATTTTTGAAATGAGCACAGAATAAGCTTTGTCAGGAACAAACGTAGCGCCAAGCTCGTACGAATAACCGCCGTCGTGTGATACATTCGTGCGAATTGCGATTCTTGCTCCGTTTTCATCAAAGATTTGAATATCCGAGGTCGATAGCATCGTTTGCTCCGTAAAGTGCAAAGTGACTCGCGACACGGTGGCTTGCACAGAAGCGATGGACCTTGCGTTCAACGTAATTTTGTCGAGCGCCGTGAACAGGTAGCCCTCTTTCTCTACAGTGGCCGTATAGGTGTTTCCGCCTTTTAAAGGAACCTTAACGGCATAGCTTGCTCCTTCATCACTCGTCTGAATGGATTGTATCGCAAGGGTATTGCCGTTATGGTCTTTAACCTTCACGTCTGCGAGCTGAAGATTCGGCACCGACGGGAAGAAATAGACGGTGAAGCCCTGCTGCGACTGGCGAATAAGTACCGCGTCAACGCGAACCTTTAGTCCAACCGATAGTGGGTAACCAAAGTCATATCCCGGATAGGAAACAACAAGGCTGTATGTCTCGGACACATTAAAATTACCATGCAGGGAATAGCTTGCCCCTCCTTCGAATTGAAGCGTAAATCCGACTGGCTGACCTTTACTGTCTGTCAGCTTAAAGTTGTCGCCAGTCATTTCCGTAATAATCGGATAGACATCAACGACAATTTCCGCTGCCGTCGTGCCTGTCAACCTAACGAAGCCTACTGCGGGTGTATCCACCTTTACAGGTGCCGCCAGCGCAAACTCCTTCCGGTTCAGCTCCAGCAAATATTTTGCGCTGAATATGGAAGATACGGCTACCGTATAGGTCAGGCCCTGATCTTTTGTGGATAAGGAGTATTCCGTGTACGGAATCTGCTGTCCGTCTGGGCCCCGAAGAATGATTTCGGAAGGCTTCAAATCGGCCACTTTTTCGCTAAAGCTGAGTTTAAAGCTATCCTTCTTCATTTCGGATACGGAGGCGGTAATCATCTTAGTTAAGATAAACGATACCGGCTCGTAACGTTGATAAGTCAATTCCGGTTTGACTAGAACCGTATAGGCTTTGCTAGCAATCAGTGTTGCTCCCAATAGATAGCTGCGACCAGAATCCGATGTTACAGCCGAAGCTACGGTAACGGTTTCCCCTAGTGCCCCCCGAATAACGAAATTCCGCTTCCCAAGTCCGGGAACAGGAGTATCAAATTGTACGGTAACTCCCGCAACGGAAGATCCAGCAATGGTTGCCGCAGAAGGTACCTTGAAGGCTAGATAGCTGAACGAATAGCCTTCTGCTTCAATATCAAACATATAGGTTTGTCCACGCGTCAAAGCAAAAGTACCGCCAAAAGTCATTTCAAAGCTTTTCCCGTCGGCGGACATCGCAAGCGTACCTGGGTGATAGCGGTTGCCTTGTTCATCCTTTACCGCAAGGCCCTGCCCATACTCCATTTGTCTAAGAGGCGTAGAGAAGGTGACCGACACAGTCCCGTCTTTCGAAACGTCGGTAATGACTCCGGTCACGTATTGATTGACGTAAAACGGCACCGGCCCGCTAAACTTTGTGTAAGCCTTGCGGAAAGCAATCGTATAATCACGATTACTGATTAGATTCACGCTGACGTGATAGGACAAGCCACCGTTGCTAGTCGTCAGCGCCAATCCGTTAACCGGATTGCCCTGATCATCAGTCAATTGAATATGATCCGGCAGCAAGCCCGGAACTGCTTGTTCAAATGCCAGGTCAAAGCCGCTCATAGCTATATTGCTGATGGTCGGTTGCCCTGCATCGATCGTCTCTCCCGCTTCAAACTCAATGCCTTGTGCCGGAAGATGGCCGGGAAGACTCAGGTTATAGCTGCCGCCAGACAAGTCGGCCTTCAGTCGGTAAGTGAGACCTCCATCGGTTGTCACCGCGTCTTGCACCGTCACCTGCTCCCCCGTACTCTTGCGGGTCAGAACAAATTGTCCTGGCATTAAGCCGGCAATAGCGTAGCTGAGCTTGACGCGAAGCCCCGTATCAACGATTTCATCTGCCGATATCGTGGTGACGACAGGAACGTGAACGTTATAAATCGTCTGGTCCATGGTTGCGCTGACTTTCATTACATAATCGCCAGGAGCCAGATTAGCCTCAATTCGATAGCTCCAGCCGCCATCGCTCGTCAGGACAGATCGCAGTGTCACGTTGCTGCCGTCTGCCTTTTTGAGAACAAAGCCATGGATTGGATCTATGATAGCCGGAGGATTAAGAACAAACGTGAATCCGGAATAGGATATGTCCGTAATGGCATTTTTCTCTGCTTGAGTCACCGACTTCGGAATCCCAAAGTCGTAGCCCTCACGTCTCACGCTAATAAAATAAGGTTTTCCCCTTAAGCCATTATAGGAAACAATATAAAATCTTTGCTGAGGGTCCCATAAGATATTTGTAATGGCTACTGCATTGCCCGAAGCATCCGTGACCTTGAAATGTTCCGCGGTCATATCTGTTAGGTTCGGGTTAAGCCCCACCATAACATTGTTCGGGCCGACGCCCGAATACCAAGGGTTAATCGTTGTCCGCACAATGCTTGCCATATCTCCGAAATCATAGCCCTCGCTGCTCACTTGAAGGGTTACAGGCTGATACTGCATGGCAGCTGATTTAACGAAATAACTGTTGCCGTTATCCGAAGTAAAGACACTGTCTATGGTAATTGGAGTGCCATTTGTATTCGCCAGAGAAAACGCGTCCGCGGTTAATCCCGGAACAGGCACGCTGAAGTGCACGATAATGCCTGCATTGGACAGCTCATACACGGTTTGTCTCTCCACCGTTATGTTCTCTGGAATGACGAGTGTGCCGACCGTGTATCGGTCATCATCGACATCAATTCGGTAATGAAAGCTACCCGTTTCCGTAAAGTTAGCCGAAATGGTTGCAGAGCGCCCATCCGCATTCGTCTGAACCGAAGAGACGGCAAGCGGCTCCCCTTCTTCATCCTCAATCGTGATTAAGGCATGAGCCAAATCAACCACATCGTTTGGAAAATTTAGCTGAAAGCCTTGGCGGTTAACCCAGCCTACGTTCGCTGGAATAAGGGAAGGTTCAACTTTTAAAACAACTTCGCCGTTAAATTCGTAACCTTCTACATCGAGTGATAAGGAATAAGTTTCCCCTTTGGTCAGGGAGGAATAGACTTCAAATTCTTTGCCCACGGAAACCGCGCTAAGCATGTTAATGCCTACGTCCGATCCCGCGTCATCCTTCAATACAAAGCTAAGAGCGTCAATTCCCGGAACTGCCCGGTCCAGCTCCAGCATAAAGCCTGCGGTCGAAATTCGGCTAACGGCAGCATGGACCGAAATGTTGCCGCGTGGTGCAACGGTAACCGAAAGGGCTGCGCCAAAGCTATATCCCGTTTTCCGAATGGTTAGCGTGTATGTCTCTCCTTCCAGCAAATTCGCTTTAACGGAGTAGGCCATTCCGCCATCATCGGCATTAACATCTGTCACTTCAATTGCAGTACCTGCAGCGTCTACCAACGCTAGATTAGTTTCCGTTAAATCTGTGACTGGAGTATCCAGCGAAATCATAAAGCCTGCCGTACTTACTGCAGATACGGAGGCGCTCACGGGGATAACGTCCGGATTGGTTACCGGAACGAACAGCGGCACAGCGCCGCCAAAATCGTATCCGCTTTGGACCACCGATAACGAATACGTTTCACCCTCAACAAGTGGCGCATTAAAAGCATAGGAGCTGCCGTCCGCACCCTCTGTAATAGCTAGAATAGCGACGCTTTTGTTCCCATGCTTTAATGTAAATGCAGCGTTAGTCAAATGAGCAACCGCAGGACTCAGTAATAATGAGAAGCCAGCGGAGCTAGTTCCATATACCGATGCGGTAACGGATACCGTAGGCTGCTCAGTGAACGGGAATTGAAACCCGATATCACTGCCAAACCGGAAACCGGTTTTGGCGATCGTCAGCTTATATGACTCACCCTCTGTGAGGGCGGCTGAGACAAAGTAAGAGCTGCCTCCGCTCAGCGTAGCGACAGATGTTACCGCTATGCTGCTGTTTGCTGAATTTTTTAAGGTTAGATTAGCGGCGGCAAGCCCCGGTACTGGCGCGCTAAACGCGAGCCTAAATCCCGTAGCGCCTGCTTGTCCGGCAGTGGCGGTGACCGTTATATCCACCGGATCGGTTGGACCGGTCGGGCCTGTTGGCCCACCAGGCGAGCCCGTTCCCCCTGTAGCTCCCCCGCCAGACAAGCCACCTTTATCCGTTACTTCTTTATGTACGGGCTCCTTTTCAAAGGTAACTCCTGGTGAATCAATGAGAGCATTTTCAATTGTTCCTTTGCCCTTCACGCTCGCAGCCCCATGCAGTTCCATGTTGGTAATGCTGACACCTTCCGCGAGAGTGATGATCGAGCCATTAACCTGTCCAACCACCGTCAATTTCGCTATTGATCCTGAAGCAACCGTAAGCTGAACATCGCTTTTTACATCGACATGACTAAACCTCCCTGACAAAATAACATCGCCGGATGCGGAGATACTAATTCCGTCGATTCCACTGTCTTCGGTTGTAGAAGATTCAACCGTTGCGGCGGTCAGAACCTCCATCTGACTAATCACTGTCGTGCCTCCGACAACGACCCTAACCCGACCGTCGACTTTTTCAACGACGACGCTCCCAAGCTGCGAATTATTAATATGAATGCTATGCTCACCGCCACCGTTAATGAACGTGGTTCCAAGCACCTTTACTTCATTTAAGAAAACATCGCCTTCACCAACGTCCTCTCCAACGGTGAGGCTCCCCTTGATCGTCACATTGCGGAGTGTCGTACCCGGAGCTTGAATAATGACGTCGCCGGCAATCTCTAAGTTCCCTTGAGATGGACCCCATATGCCGCCAGTTTCAAGAATCTTGGCATTGGCAGTTATGCCATCCTCTGATCTTGTCGATTGCTTCAGCACCCGATCCAGCATGCTAACAGCCTCCGCACGTGTCATCGGTTGAAGCGGCCGAATCGTTCCATCCGTAAGCCCGTTCATATAACCCGCATCCATAATCGCTTCCAATGGATTTCGTCCGTAGCTCGGAACGCTCGCCTGATCCTTGAACCCGCTAAGCCTCTCTTCCCCCTCCTTGCCAATGACCGGCACAAGCCGCGACAGGACAACGGCTGCTTCCACTCGGCTCAATTTTTGGTTAGGACGAAATGTGCCATCGGCATAGCCTTGTATATATCCGGCTCCCGACGCTGACTGAACTTGCGCAGCGTACCATGCTGTCGGTGCCACATCCGTAAAGCGGCTGTCTCCCGCACCCTTAAAAACAAACAAGCGGTTAATCAGCGTTACATATTCAATTCGGCTTAGAGCCTGATTCGGCTTAAAGCTGCCATCCTCAAACCCTTGAATCAAGCCCTGTCCCGCCCATTCCCTCACCGTCTTCTCAGCCCAATGACCCGATAAATCCGAGAACGAGCCCGTAATCGGAGGCGGAACCATGGATGCTGCGAAGGCTTGTTCACTCGCGTTACCCAGACCGGGAGCGACAAGACCAACTACCAAGCTTGCGATCATGATCCACCTCAGCAGCAAGCCCCGTAGTTTCCTTATTTCTTTTTTCCTCACCGTAAAATCCCCTTTCATTTTGCCAATCGGAATTGGTTTAACCTACAACTCTTTATTGGATAGAGCCCGAATTCGGCAGCGTTAGTGACCCTTAGGCTTAAGTCTAATGACCTACGATAAAAGAATAATAAAAGATTTCCACGAAAAACGACAAAAACCGCGCAGCCACACGGCTTCGCGGTCTTCATGACCTGTCAAAAATATTTATCGTTCGCTCTTTATATTCTGTCAAACACAAATAAGTACGCACCCGAATGGATGCGCACTGTATTTTCTAATCTTCGATTAGCGTCAATAGCTCCAGCGCTGGTGTGCGGAGCTTTGGATCAGGCCTTGCTTCCGGATCAAAATACCCCAAATGCAGCGTGCCGACAACCTTCTCTTCAGACGTTACGCCGACTGCAGCCAAGAATTGAGGGTCTTCATTATAAGGACTTGTTTTCCACACGACTCCAATGTCACGCTCCCACGCCAGCAGTTGAATGTTCTGAATTAGCGCAGCGGATGCCGCAAAAGCTTCCTCCCATGCCTTCTGTGGCAAGTTGGCCTTCATAACCACAATAAGATGAGCAGGTGTTTGGCTGCAGTAAGCCTCCCGCATTTGCGAACCGTGCTTGGCCACGAATTCCGAAGACCGAGTGCTCAATACCGCCTCTGCGAACGCCAGTCTCCCATCACCCACAAACAGGATGAACCGCCAAGGCTCCTTCTTCGAATGGAACGGAGCCCATACGGCATCCTCCAGCACCGCAAGGAGCAATTCCTTCGATATCGGATCGCCATTAAATTCCTGAATGGTTCTTCTCTCCCGTATCGTCTCTATGATCTTGTTCAATCTGTTCATATCCGATTAACCTTTAAGGCTGAAGCGAGAATGCAGCAGCAACCTCGTCGATAACCTTGCTCAGGCCAATGGGCCCGAAGCCCGCAAACCAAAGATTCGCATCCCCAATATAGACTTTTTCATTTTTCACGGCGTTCAAGTAAGACCATATCGAAGTATCCCTAATATTATCCAACGCCAGCTTGTTAGCATCACCAGGTCGAAGAATAACAAACATGCGGTCCGGATTCAATTCCGGCAGTACCTCCGCCGAAATCGGAACGTTCCATGAATCCTTAAAATCGATACCCCCCACGGATGCAGGCGTCAAACCTAACGCTCCAAACAGCGTAAAGTTATCACTAGGCTGAATCAGCTGCAATTGCTTGTCCTGCACCCGCATAAATGCTACCGTTTCATCCGGTGCTTCGGCTGCTAGCCGATCATGTACATCGATAACCTTCGTCTCATACTCTGCTTGAATGCGGTCCGCCTCAGCTTCCATACCGAAGACAGCTGCCGTTTCGCGGAATCGTTCCCAATCCCCTTCATTCTCATTGTCAAAAAGAATCGTAGGCGCAATTTTGGATAACTCGTCGTAATTAGCTTCATTCAAGGTCTTGGACGCCAGGATCAGATCCGGCTCAGCCTGAAGCAATGCTTCAAAATTCGGAGCTTCCCCTGATCCAATGACCAGCGTATCCTTCATCTGGCCCGCTAAATATTCAGGAAACCCAAGATCATTGTAAGTAACCATAGCATGAGGCTCCATGCCGAGCGCAAGCAGGTGATCTGCGAAAACATAAAGCATTCCCGCTACCTTTTTCGGATGAGCCGGCACTACCACGTCTCCCTTAACCGTAGCAATGGTCCTTGTCTCCGCTTCGGTTGTTGATGGAGAAGCAGAACTTGTTGAATTGCTCGATGAATCCGTCTGTTCTGATGTGGAACCATTGGCACTGCCTCCAGAATTCCCGTTAGCCCCACAACCAGCTAACAAAGCTACAAGCAGCATAACCGCGAGAACGACGGCCCCCCGTCTAATAAAATGCGAGAAAAAATGAATGTTCGACAACACTTGCCACACGCCTTCCAATGTGATTTTGATAATCATTATCATTGTTTATTATAAGCAGACTTTGCTTTCATAGCCATGGACGTCCATGCTCACGGCATGGACGTTTGGCTCATGAACAATTCGGCCGTGCGGCGTAGAAACGAATCATGAGACAACGACGTGTAACAGGAATAACTTCGGGATGCGCCAAGGTCATAGACGCGGCCACTTCGTACGGCTTTAAGCTCCCGCCAGACCGAATGAGAGGCCAGTGAATACCGAAGTGCCTCGCGCTGCCGGACTTCATCTGCAGTGAACAAAATAAGATGATCAATATCATACTCTGCCAGTTGCTCAATCGTCAGCATCCGAGAATGGGAGACTTCCGCTAATTGGCTTGGCCTCTCCAGCTGCAAATCCCGATACAGGACGGTCCCTAGATTTCTACTTCCGAACAATTGGAAACGCCCACTCTGAAATTGCGCTACAGCCACCGTCTGGTCGCCGATTCTATCTCTCATAGCAGCACGTGATCGTTCGGCGAGCGTTTCATACTGCTCCAGCCATAACTCTGCTGCCTGATCTTTGTTGACCGCTCTCCCAATCATACGCAGATGGTCACGCCATTCTCCTTGAAAGGACACCGTACAGGTCGGAGCGATATGCCGGAATAGATCCGCCTTGTCAGGCTCGGCATAGTCCGTTCGTTCAAATCCAATAATGAGCTCAGGGCGTGCAATCAGGAGTCGATCAAGCTCTGGCTGTCCATGGCCAACCTCCAACGTATCGCGCAATCCAGCAGTCGGCTCTTGAGACGGGTTGACCAAAGCCGCATAAGGCTGAACGCCCAGCGCAAGCAGATGACCGGTATAAGGAATGGCAGCGGAAGCTATGCGTGAGGATGTCCGGTGCTTCTTTATATATACTGTGGGGGAAAAGCCAGTAATCGCTTTAAATTTACGGCTAAAATAAAACTCGTCTTGGTACCCGACCCGATGTGCCGTTTCCCGAATCGTTCGCTCAGCACCGAGCAGTATATCTCCTGCATGCGCAATCCGGATTTCATTCAAATACTCCATCGGCCCTTGCCCAACGTCCCGCTTGAACAGCCTGGCATAGTGAGCAACGCTCATCCCGGCCATTGCCGCCAAAGCCTCACGAGTAAGGTCTTGTTGAAAATGGGCTTCAATATATGCTTTGGTTAGCTGAATTCTCTCGCGGACATGATCGAATGGAGGATGCGGTTCCAGCTCTGCCCGCTTAAGAACAGACAGCAGCAGCTCTTGAAAACGAATATTCGCCTCCATCCGGTCCCATTGGCTACCGTACCAACCGCTTGCTATGCTTCGGGCGAGCACAGTTGCTTCCTGCAATGGCATCGCCTGGTGGATGACGGATTCCTCTGTCTCCCTACAGATCTCACCGTCTATTCCCTGCCCATAGATGTCGTAGGAAAATTGATTAAATGCAAGCGGCTGGCTGCTCCAAGAGTTGAATTTACACTCCATACCCGGCGGAAGGAGCAGTACATGAGCGGGATGCACTACTAGCCTTTGAGCATTAACAACCATCTCTCCGCTGCCATTTGTAATTACAAGAAGCATATGCTGCTCTGATTGCTGAACCTGAGGCACCATAGAGGCTGCTGTAAACGTGTGTGCGTCCAAGAGCGTAAATCTTCTGTCCGATTTCCTCATTTTGTTTGTCCGCTCCTTTCGTTGCGCTGGCTTTCATCTATTTAGGTCTAAGCCATTCCTGACTCTTAGAAAAGATTGCGATTAGTATATCTATAATATCGTGCATATACCTTATTTTTTCGCTCAAACTAGTTGATATTCATTCTCATTCAAGAGCATAGCTTAATTATACCTGTTTTTCAACTGCTCTTGATTTCAATATTTTATAGGTTCCGTTTACCCGTTTTAAAAGGCATTTCAATTTTTAAATATTACCTTCTTAAATTAATCGTCCCTTAACAAACAAGCTTTATACTACCTGTAATGCATCACAACCTATATCAAATCCGGAGAGGAACGGCATGCCATGGGAATTCATACGTACTTTCAATCATTAAACGACCTTGAACGCATTATTCGTTGCCCTGGAAAATTTAAGTTCGAAGAACACAGCGTATCCGCTCATTCCTGGAAAGTTGTACAGTACGCCAAAACCTTGGCTGATATTGAAGAAAGCAACGGCATCACGATCGATTGGAAAAAGCTATACGAAATTACGAGCAGCCATGATTATGGCGAAATATTTATCGGTGATATTAAAACGCCGGTTAAGCATTATTCCATGGAATTGCGCGGCATGCTGCAGCAGGTGGAAGAAGGAATGATTGCGCTATTTATAGAGGAGAATATTCCGGAGGAGCTCAAGCCGATTTTCCGCAGACAACTCCGTGAGGGCAAAGATGATTCTGTTGAAGGCCTCATTTTGGAAGTGGCCGATAAATTGGATCAAGTGTACGAGGCTCTTACTGAACTGCAGCGAGGGAATACGGAGAAGGAATTCGTTATTATGTACCGCGAAGCGCTCGTCAAAATCAAAAAAATTAAGCTGCATTGCGTAGATTATTTTCTAAAGCATATTTTACCTGACATCGTTAAGGAAAGCTCCAATTGCCCCGTTGATATCCAAAAAATTACGAAGGAAGCTTTGGAGCTATAACCTTCCTTAGCCCCGCTTCCTCTCATCCAATCCTCCGCATCCGATCGCCACATAATATTCAGCATGAATTGCTGCATTGCAGCAGCCTTCCGTTAGGTCATCAGCTTACCCTCCACTCATTTCCACTCCTCTTCTTTTGTCATGCCTTCAGGGTGAAATCACTGAAATTCACACTATTTTTCAACTAAATATATAAAAAGTACAGTATGTTCTTTAGTTCCTCTAGTCCAACGATTTTTGGATACACGATATAATGAAGCTCTGGAAAGGAGGATTATTCCAAATAATTTGAAAGCGCTTAATCAAATATTTCAAATCATTGAAGGGGGAATGTATCTCATGAGTAGAAAGCTCAAACAGATCATCGCGCTCTTACTCACAGCTGCTTTGTTCAGCCCTGCTGGCTGGATTGCGCCAATCGCAAAAGCAGCAGCGCCTGAAATACCTGTCATGTTGTTCCACCGTATCGTTGTAAATGCGACGGATGACTGGACTCATACCAGTGTAGAAAATTTCACAAAGCAAATGAAGTATCTGAGCGACAATGGTTATAATTCTTTATCAGCAGAACAGTATGTTGACATCCTCGAAGGAACAGAAAACGCCCCAGACAAGCCTATCCTACTTACCTTCGACGATGCCACGCCTGATTTCATTACCCATGCACTTCCGGTATTAAAGCAATACAAAATGAAATCCGTTCAATTTGTAGTCAGCGATTGGATCAATGGCGGCTACAGTATGACGACCTCACAACTGCAAACGCTTGCAGAAGAGCCTAGCGTCAGCCTTCAAAACCATTCCCAGACACATAGCCAAAGCAGCGATACTGCAGGCGGTGAAATTTGGACAAGTTCAATCACTAAGGAGCAAGCTGCAAGCGAGATTGCCTCAGCGAGTGCCTATCTGAAGAACCTCACAGGCAAAGACCCTATCCTCTTCGCTTATCCTTACGGTACCTTTAATGAAAACGCAGAAGCTGCAGCAGCGGAAAGTAACATCAAATATGCCTTTAAAGTAGGTTATCCGAATCAAGGCAGCTACGCTATGGGCCGTCACTACATGCAGAGAACCACAACACTTAGCCAATTCGCTACGATGGTTGGCGGACCCGCACCAACCGAGCAAACACAGATTAATACGGTTTACCATGAATCCTTTGCAGGCGGCAAAGGAGCTGCCACCCAATCGGGTAACGCCAGTCTGACGTTGTCCACCGATAAAACATTCGATGGCAATGCTGACGGAGCAGCTTTATCCGTTAGCAACAGACAAAATGACTATGATGCGGTTGATTTCAAATTCGCGACTATCGGTCTGACCAATGGAAAAACCTATTCGGTAACCGTTTCAGGCTATGTTGATGCAGATGTTGTTGTACCTGCAGGAGCACAAGCCGCTCTCCAAACGGTGGACAGCTACGGCTGGTTGGCAGGCGCAGAGTTTGTTGCTGGCAAAGCCTTTACATTAACGAAGGAATTTACGGTGGATACCAGCAAAGATGTGAGCTTACGCGTTCAGTCCAACTCTGTTGGGGCGGCAGTTCCATTCTATATTGGTGATGTTTTGATCACTGAGAAGGTAGCTTCCGGGGGTGGTGAAGAGGAAGAAACTCGTCCGCCAGCTTTAGACTTTACTACCATTACCTTTGAGAATCAAACGACAAACGGTTTTGAAGGCAGAGCAGGTACAGAAACACTAACCGCTACCAATGAAGTTAACCATACCGAAAACGGTTCATACGCATTAAAGGTAGAGAATCGATCCGATTCATGGCACGGACCATCACTGCGCGTAGAAAAATATGTAGACAAAGGCTCCGAATATAAAATTTCGCTCTGGGCCAAGCTGATCTCGCCTGCTAGCTCACAGCTTCAACTGTCCACGCAGGTTGGCAATAGCAGCCCGAGCTATATTACTCTTTCAGCCAAAACGATCAACGCTAGTGACGGCTGGGTTCAGTTCGAAGGAACCTACCGATACACCAATGTTGGCGACGAATATTTAACAATCTATTTGGAAAGCTCTAATCAGAAGACAGCCTCTTTCTATATTGATGATGTCCGCTTCGAGAAAGTAGGCTCAGGACCTATCGTCGTGGAGAAAGATCTCACTCCGCTCAAGGATGCTTATCAGAACGATTTCCTGATTGGTAACGCAGTATCCTCTAATGATCTTGCGGGCGTTAGACTTGAGCTTCTCAAGATGCATCACAATGTCATCACTGCAGAAAATGCAATGAAGCCAGATCAGATGCAGCCAACGAAAGGCAACTTTACTTTTGCTGGAGCAGATTCGCTCGTTGACAAAGCATTGGCCGAGGGACTGAAGGTCCATGGGCATGTGCTCGTATGGCATCAGCAGACACCAGCGTGGATGAGCAGCTCCAATGATGCGCCTTTGGGACGCGAGGAAGCTCTCGCCAATATGAAAAACCATATCAAAACGGTCATGGAGCATTACGGCAACAAAGTGATCTCATGGGATGTCGTCAACGAGGCGATGAACGATAACCCGTCCAATCCTTCGGATTGGAAAGCAGCTCTGCGGCAAGCCCCTTGGAAAAGCGCGATTGGCACAGATTACGTAGAACAGGCATTCCTACTAGCAAGAGAAGTGCTGGACGAGAATCCTGAATGGGATATCAAGCTGTATTACAATGATTATAACGATGATAATCAGAACAAAGCCCATGCCATTTACAGCATGGTCAAAGAAATCAATGATAAGTATGCGCTCACTCACCCTGGCAAGCTTCTCATCGACGGCGTGGGCATGCAAGCGCACTACAATGTCAACACGAACCCAGCTAACGTTAAGCTGTCGTTGGAGAAATTTATTTCTTTAGGTGTTGAAGTCAGCATAACCGAACTTGATATTCAGGCTGGAAGCAACTATCAGCTTCCCGAGCAGCTTGCAAATGCTCAAGGCTACTTGTATGCCCAGCTGTTCGAGCTTTATAAGGCTAACGCTGAGCATATCAAACGCGTAACCTTCTGGGGACTGAATGACAGCTCTAGCTGGAGGGCAGAGAACAACCCGTTGTTGTTCAATAAAGACCTGCGTGCCAAACCTGCTTATCACGCTGTCATCAACCCCGCTAAATACTTGGAAGAGCACGCTCCAGTAACGGTAGATGCCAAGCAATCAAGTGCCCATTTTGGCACGCCTACTATCGACGGCACGGTTGATGCAATTTGGAACAGTGTACCTGAAATTCCCATTAATCGCTATCAGATGGCGTGGCAAGGTGCAACCGGAGTGGCGAAAACGCTCTGGGACAATGAAAACCTGTATGTTCTAATCCAGGTACGCGACGCACAGCTTGACAAAAGCAGCGCAGCTGATCATGAACAGGACTCAGTTGAAATCTTCCTGGATGAAAACAATGCAAAAACATCGTTCTATCAAGACGACGATGGACAGTATAGAGTGAATTTTGACAACGAAACCTCATTCAATCCGACAAGCTTAGCAGATGGTTTCGTATCGGCAGCTGCCATTTCCGGCACGAACTATACGGTTGAAGTGAAGATACCGTTTAAGAAAGTGACACCTGGCGCTGACAAGAAAATTGGATTCGACGTTCAGATCAATGACGCTAAGGATGGTGCCCGTCAAAGTGTTGCCACTTGGAATGATACGACTGGCAATAGTTATATGGACACTTCCGGATACGGCATACTGACTCTGATCAATAATAATACGGTTCCTCCCGGCGACCCCGTCAGCAGCGGACCTGCCCCGTCGACCGGAGTTATTGAAATGAAAGACGGCTTTGTTACCATCCATCCACTAGTGAAAAGCGACGGAAGCCGTACAACAGGAACCGTTTCCGACGAAACGCTGAAGAAAGCACTAGCGCAAGCTGCTCCAGCAGCTAACGGTAAGAAACAAGTCGTCATTGAAGTGCCGAAGCAATCTAGCGCGAATGCGTATGAAGTACAATTGCCAACTCAAAGCTTGAAAGGTACCGAGAACTTCGTGCTTTCGATGAAAAGTGAACAGGCTACGATCGATATTCCAAGCAACATGCTATCCGATGTGACAGTGAACGCTGAACAAGTATCTGTTCGCGTAACCAAGAGTTCTACAGATCACATGGATGCAGCTACTCGCCAACTGATCGGCAACCGTCCAGTGCTGGATCTAAGCTTGGTTGTCGATGGTAAAGTGATTGCTTGGAACAATGCAAAGGCGCCTGTAACGATCTCTATTCCTTACACGCCGACAGCAGAAGAGTTAAGCAATCTGGATTCCATTGTAGTTTGGTACATCGCTGACAATGGTGAAGTAACTGTGATTCCGAATGGCCGTTATGTTGCAGCAACAGGAAAAGTGGTATTCCAAACCACGCACTTCAGCACCTATGCTGTGGCTTCCGCATTTAAAACCTTCGGAGATTTGAATCATGTGCCTTGGGCGAAGCAAGCGATTGACGCCATGGCTGCGCGTGATGTTATCAAAGGCATTTCAGAGAACAGTTTCTCTCCAACTGCTTCCATCAAGAGAGCGGACTTTATCGCCCTTCTGGTCAGAGCACTTGAACTGAAAGGAACTGAGAAAAACGAAGCGATGTTCAGCGATGTAGAAAAAAGTGCATATTATTATGATGAGCTTGTCATTGCGAAGGAATTGGGAATCGCTACTGGTTTTGCTGATCATACGTTAAAGCCTAACAGCCTTATCTCCCGTCAAGATATGATGGTTCTGGCCACTCGGGCACTGGCGGCCACTTCTAAGCCGCTTAAAAAGAGTGGAACTTTAGACACTTATTCTGATGCAGCGAGCATTTCCGATTACGCGAAGGACAGCGTTGAAAGCTTAGTGAATTCTGGCATTGTGAACGGCAAAAACGGCACAATTGCGCCAAACGATTTACTTACCCGCGCTGAAGCAGCAGTCATTCTGTACCGGATCTGGAATCTATAATCAAGAGCCAAGTCATGATTACATGACTTGGCTCTTTTAGTTTCCCCACTGTATGGACCAACCCCGATTTACATCATAAGCACCTAATTCCAGCAGCTGCTTTATAGAAGCTTCCTAAAGGCCTAGCTTCTGTCCCTTCTCCAACCGCAAAATCCTGCTTTCTCCTTCATTCGCCAGCTCTCTAAACTGGCTAATCGTTTCACGCATGCGAGGAAGCGCCTCCTGTTTATACGTGCTAATCGAATCCAAAGCTGACAGCACGTCAGTAAAGGCCTGTTTCATCGTGTCAACTGAAATATTGGCTTCAAGGGATTGCTTATGAATCGCTGCGCCTTGGTCTTTCAGCATTTTTGAAGTACCGCTAATGAGACTGTCTGTCGTTTGATTAAGAAGCTCAATCTTTTTCAAAACAATTCGTTGATTATACAGCGCGCTTGCCACGGTGACTGCGATCTTCAGAGCAGAAACCGTGACATTTCGGGCTCTGTCTACCCCTCTCATAAGCTCCTTATTATTCCTCATCACAACCTCTATAGCCATAATTCCCTGCTGATTGACGACCTGCATTTGCTGCAAATCCATTAGTCGCTGACGTAAAGGAAACAAGACTTCCTCCGTAATAAACAGAATTTTGTCTTCCGACTCCTGGCGCAGCTTTGCTGCTTCAATCTGGGACTCGATCTCTGAATCCATCAGCACGCCTAGCTGGATTTCCTTTTGCAGCTTTTTGGTGAGATCTCTAAGCACCTGCTGTTCGATCTCCAAGGTTGTATTGTCATTTTTCAATACCGTTTTCCCTTTATCCAATGATAATATGATGTCCGAAATAACCGCATCCGCTTTCTGGTACTTCACAAAATATCGCCGCAAGGGATTAAACAGCATGCCCAAAATGCCGCTTTTTGCAAAATCGATGACGCTTGGGTCCAAATCCTTCAACTGAAGGTGAAGCTCCGACAAACCCTTGGCTACTTGCCCGCCTTCATCCCCTGTTTTGGATAAGTTCCCTACAGAAACTTGCAAAAGGGCGTTTTTCTCTGAGGACGACCTCATCGAGCCCATGCCAAAGCTATCAATGGACTGCAAGACCGCTCTTCGCTTCTCCAATGATTCGATATCCAACGCCAGAATTGTAGAAACGTTGTTTAACGCCAGCTCCTTCAGCTGCGTTAACTCCTCCGGCTCAGGCTTCACTTCCTCTTCGATTGCCGACTTCAGCTTCTCCTCGCTGATCACTTCCATAGAAAATGACATTCCAGCCCCTCCTTATTGTTTATCTTTACATTTGAACGTTAAGTAAATTGCCGATCTTATAAACAACATCCTCGGTATCCGCATTAATACTGGCCGCCTCATTAATGCTCGAAATACTTTGAAGTGCCTTAATGTTCGCATTATAACCTATCGTGTAGACCGGAATTTTGTACGTTTCAATTAATCCTCTAATATCCTTAAGCGAATGGCCTTCATTCGTCTCTCCATCGCTCAGAACAAAGATCAGCGGCTTCACATCGGGATTCAGAGCAATCTCATCCTGGAGCATTTTCATCGCCACCACAATCCCGTCGAAAGTAGCTGTCCCCCCACTGGCCTGAAGGCTGTTAATCGCTCCAACGAACATCGACTGCTGATTCGTGTCGTACTTCCCGATCGGAAGATTGATGGCAACATCACTGGAATAAGAAACGAAGCCAATGCTATTGTCCCGGCCCAAAAACTTTTGACCCTTCAGCAGCGATTCCTTCAACCGATTTAAAGGTTCACCGCCCATGCTCCCCGATACGTCAGCTACAAACACTGCCGCAATCGGTTTGCTGCCATCCTTTTTCTCCTTCCACAGCTTCTGCGCAGCGGACAAGATACTGCCATCCACGGCTGCAAGCTCGGATTGGTAATCCTGCAGGCCATTAAAACCTTTCTCCTCGGCTAATTTCTGATATTTCTCTTGCTCCACAAAATCGGCGAACTTCTGAATAATATCGAGTTTAGCCTTTGGCAAGTCTCCCAAAGCATAAAGCGGACTATCATGTCTCACGCCAAAAGGAGTGAACACGTAACCTGCTTTAAAATCCGTTGCATTCACGAAGGTTTGATACTCTAGGACAAAAGCATCCAGCATGCCGGTCTTGGCTGCCTCGCGCATTTGCAGCGTAGTTGAAGCAATAAACGGAACGTTCGCCTGGAACTTCTCAAAGCCCTGCACCGCTTTCTCCCCAAGCAAATCATTGCTGTCAAAGGTTCCGAGAGCGGTCACCAGAAAGTTTAGTCCCGTAGAACTGGCAAATGGATCTGTATACCCCATCGCCAGCTCGTTGTCGGCAATAGCATCCGTTACGGTCTTGATATTCAGGGAACCGTATTTATCTACCAGCTCGTCATACTTTGCTTTGGTTGCTACAATACCGGCTACATTGCCGACGAGTCGATCTGAGATCAGCTGAGTAGGAATGCCCTCGGCCTTCACCATTTCTCCCCACAGCTCGTTCGATGGAGTGAACGCGTCCGGCATATATTTGCCTGATCGGATATAATCGGCAGCAGTACCCGATGCAATATTCCGAATCATAACCGAAACCGACTGCCCATCCACCGTGATATTGGCGCTATTGAATTCGGCAGCTACTTCATTTAACCAGCCATCAATACCCGTTCCGGATTTCTCCGTGGAAGAAAAGATTTCTACATAGCTGTCCGTAGTATTCGATACCGAAACGGGAAACTTGGATATATCGGGCAACGAGTCGCCGACTGCCGCTGGATCGAGATCGATTTGGCCTTTGATAGGCTCCATGGTTCTCACCGATACATCTTTATATAATTTATCAAGCTTTTTCGTCGCGTCTTCCGTAGTAATCTGCGTCTTTGTTTTCCCTAGATTAGACGTTAAGCTGATGCCCAAATAAACAAGCAAAAAAACAGACAATGCAATAGCCACTAACACGACAAAAGCTTTCCCTTTACCTGCCATATCCGTCTTCCTCTCCATGCTTATATAATTTGGTCTGCTTAATTAATAAATCAATTTCCTTCACGCAGGGCATTTCCTCGATATCTCTATAATCGGTACTGTTTAACAGTGAAATTTCCAACAATAACTTATCCAGCTTAAGCAAAATTTCTTCATTCGCACTTAGGTATCCCGTCACGTAAGATAAGTACTCCTTGTATAAAATCGTTTTTTCTCGTATTAGTTTGTCAGAGAGCCTCGCCGATTGCTGCTGCCCTGCAAAAGCGGAATAGCCGGAGGCATCGAATACTCTGAGCTTGTTAAGAATGCCCCGAATATTGAGGTAGAACAGCTTCTCCACCTCATAAATGACCGAATCGAACTTTTTATAACTAATCTCCTTTTGATCGAATCGCTGTCCAAGAACCTCTATCAAAGCACTCTTCTTTTTCACGATCCTTTCCAACTGATCCAAAGCAAGGGTTATATCCTTTTTTAGATCCTTGGCATTTCGGTACTGGTGAAGCGCAGCAATATAATCCTCACGAGTCGTCATGTTTTTTACAGGCAGCACGGCAGGAGGCTTAAAGAGCAAACCATAACTCCCGTAAAGCGCAACAAGAAAGCTCACAACCAATAACGTTACGCCCGAAGCCGTTTCAAGTATGCTTTCACCTCCTATTTCCACACCTAGTAGCCCAGGCGACAATACGATAATATTCAGAACTGCAGCTCCGCCAACAAGCCCAAACAGCTTCATAAATTTCCCGTTATCCAACGTACACACTTCCCCTACTATTACAGTAACTTACTCCGAATTGGCTTCTTCAAGAAACGCTGAGCTCATACAGTCCTTATGGCAAAAAGGAAGATATAACTCTCTTTATGCTTAATTTCATCAGAGAATAACCGAACAAGCCCCTAAATCTTTCTGATTTCAGTTGAATTTCTCATCCGAGCAGAGCTCCAGTTAGAATTGACAAAGACCAATGGAGATGATAAGTTGGCGTAATACCCATTTTGGGTCATATCATAAGGGGTGCTTTATATGCTGCTGCCTATTCATGAACAATTCATTCACCAAGCCAAGGAAAAGCTAAGCCAAGATCGGCGAGTTCGCGGGCTTCTAGCCGGCGGTTCCATGATGACGAATACCATGGACGCGTATAGCGATTTAGACCTGATCATCGTATACGAATCTGCCTATCAAGATCAGATCATGAATGAACGGCTGGCCATTGCCGAAGGATTAGGCACATTGCTTTCTGGATTTACAGGTGAGCACGTTGGTGAACCTCGTGTTGTTATATGCTTATATGGACCAGACCCGCTGCATGTCGATTTAAAATTCATTACCTTGGAAGAGCTCAATGCTCGGATTGAAAATCCTCTTATACTATGGGAACAAGATCAGGTAATCAGCCGAATTTTCGAAAAAACCTTCCCTTCACATCCATACCCCGATGCCCAATGGATAGAGGACCGCTTCTGGGTCTGGGTCCATTACGGTGCAACGAAGCTGGGGAGAGGCGAATGGTTTGAATTGATCGACCATATTACTTATATTCGAAGTGCCGTGCTCGGTCCTTTGGTTTTGATACAAAATGGTCAACTTCCTAGAGGCGTTAGAAAACTGGAGCAGTATGCCATTAATGAATTAGAGGACCTAAAAAAGACGATCCCTGCACACAGCTCCGAAAGCTGCTATCATGCGTTAAAAAGTACGATCAGCCTCTATCGACGACTTCGGCAAGCTTCTGAGGCCCTCCTATTAAAAGAAGAAGCAGAGCATGTATCGGTCGCTTACCTTGAAGAAATATATGATTCTTTAATAAAATAAAATGCAAAAAAGAGCACCTGGTTTAGGTGCTCTTTCTCATTTAAAATAAGAATCGTTCATGACCGCCATCCTCAACATTGGTTATACCCTCAATAGTAAGCAATTTTTTCTTCATCTCTAGCCCGCCTCTAAAGCCCGTTAGCTTCCGATTGGCTCCAATTACTCTATGACAAGGCAATACGATGGGAATTGGATTCGCTCCATTAGCTGCACCCACCGCACGTACTGCCTGCGGCCTGTTGATTGCCTTCGCGATTTCTCCATAGGATCTTGTTTCGCCATAAGGGATGTTTCCAAGCTCTCTCCATACTTCCTGCTGGAATTCAGTCCCGATTAAATCAAGCTTAACGCCTGCAATGGATAACTTCTGGCCTGCAAAATAGCTCTCAAGCCACTCTATTATCCCTGTACGCTTAATGGCTTCATGCTCTTCCTTCAGCTCTCCGTTAGGAATAATCCGGGCCATCCAGCTTTTGAAATGCTCCAATCCCTCATGCGGAAATATGATTCGGCATAAGCCTTTTTCCGTTGCAAGCAGCAACCAACTACTCTGATTGAATTCAACTCTTGTCCACATTAGCTCATTTCTCATCGCTGTCGTCCTTTCCGTTTAAACCCTCTCTGTAAGCCGTTGGGGTTAGCTCCGTTTGCTCGCGAAACCAAACCGCAAAATGCGAAGCGGTTTTATAACCAACAGATAAAGCTACTCCATGTATGCTCAGCTCTCTATTGGCCAAAAGTAGTTTGGCTTTCTTAAGCCTCACTTGATGAAGCTGCTCCATTGGCGTGCGATTCGTAACGCGCTTATAGGTACGCTGCAAATGATAAGGGCTAATGGCCAGCTGATTTGCCAGTAAGGATAAGGTTAACGCTGATTTATAATTTGTTGTAATCATAGCATCCACTTGCGCAGCAAGCATGGCATCTGGATTTAATGAACCCGGAGTATCAGGTTTGCAGCGCTTGCAGGGTCTGAATCCGTCGCGCAAGGCAGACTTTAAATTAGGATATAACGTAATATTTTCGCGTTTGGGTGTACGAGCCCTGCATGAAGGACGGCATACAATTTTTGTCGTCTTTACACCGGTATAGTATACACCGTCATAGGTTGATTGTTTGTTCGCAATAGAATCGTAAATCATATCGAATAATTCTGCATCCATCGCCTTTCCCCCTCGCAGCCATCAACTCATTTACATTGAGTATAACCAGATTCATTTAGAATCCCACGAAAATCAGAATACGATAGCAACAATTCGACAGCAACTCCGTGCATTAGCCAAACATGAATCTACAACAGGGGAAGATCAGGCTGCCTTCATAACTTTTTAGAATTCTTATTGATCTTTTGGAGCAAAGTAATCAATAGTTCTACCTCTTCTGCTGTTAATCCTTCGGCAAGGGTGTTATTGATTTCCGCAAGAATCGCTTGGAGCACCGGAGCGAACTCCATGGCCTTCGATGTCGGATAAAGCAGAGATGAGCGGCGGTCCTTAGGATCAATTCTCCGCTCGATATAACCGGACTCCTCAAGCTGCTTTACTGAGCGGGCAGTTGTTGCCTTATCAAATTTCAATTCATTGGTCATTTGATCCTGTGTAATGCCAGGTTGTTTTAGAATTAGCTTAAGAAAGCTGGGCTGCCCGCCACTGCCGATACCGTACGGCAGAAGCTCACTCGCGAGCTTTTTTTGATTTTGGCGATGAAGCTGAGAGATCAGCTTGCCGATCGGTTCATGGTTCGATTTCATTAAGCACACCTCTTTAATTAATGTCTGCCGGGTAACAAACCTTTCCTCAAACACTACATGAAATTGGTTGCGCGCGCAACTACATTGTAGTACACTGGGTGTATTATTTGGTTGCGTTTGCAACTATATATCAAAAAAGAGGCATGAGGTGCTAGGTATGAGTGCAATTGGTGCAACCTATCAAGAGGATGAGGCGATCCAGAAAAAACGCTGGATGATCCTGATCGTATTAAATTTATTCACTTTTATGGCCACACTGGATGGCAGTATTGTCAATATTGCTTTGCCTGTGCTTGTCAAGGAGCTTCATCTTCCGCTAGCGCAAGTAGAGTGGGTGACGACCATCTATTTAATGTCGATTTGCTCAGCCATACTGTTCTTCGGAAAGCTTGGCGATATCGCTGGAAAAATAAAAGTTTTCAAAATTGGCATGGTGGTGTTTATATTCGGATCCCTGCTTTGCGGTATTAGTGCATCCCTTCCCTTCCTCATCGCTTCGCGAATCATACAGGCGATCGGAGCCTCGATGACCATGGCCAACAGCCAAGGCATTGTCACCGATATTTTCCCATCAACAGAGAGGGGCAAAGCGATTGGGCTAATCGGCACCTTCGTATCATTAGGCAGTATTGCCGGACCTAGCTTGGGCGGCATTATTGTATCAACATTAGGCTGGGAATATATTTTCTGGGTGAATGTTCCGATTGGGCTGATTGCCATCGTCCTTGGGTGGAAGGTCCTTCCTGCAGATTTTATGAAAGTAAAATCCAAAATTGATATCCCTGGCAGCCTTCTATTCGCCGTGTTTATTATCGCCCTGTTCGCTGGACTGCTGCTTGGTCAACAATTGGGGTACGGAAACAGTTTAATTATTTTATCCCTCATCGTCGCCGGTGCTGCTTTCATCGCTTTTATAGGAGTAGAAAAGCGTATATCTCACCCGCTATTGCAGCTTTCGCTGTTCAAAAATTCTCTATTCTCACTCAGTATTCTTTGCGGCTTTCTTGTGTTTGTAGCTAACTTCTGCTTTAACATTATTGCACCTTTCTATGCGCAGAATATGCTGGAGCTATCCCCGTTCTATGCGGGTTTTCTACTTATGTTATTCCCGATCTGCATGGTCGTCATCTCTCCTCTTAGCGGGGCATTATCGGATAAAATCGGCTCTGAGGCCCTTACCTTCGCGGGGCTAATCGTGATGGTCATTGCCCAATTTGGGCTAGCCCGTCTGCATGACGGCAGCTCTGTGGTGCTGGTGGGCGTTTGGATCGCTATGCTTGGCATCGGCAGCGGCTTGTTTCAGCCGCCAAACAATTCCCTAATCATGTCCAAGGTTCCACGCACACAGCTTGGCTCCGCCGGCAGCGTCAACTCACTGGTCCGCAATGTGGGCATGGTCGTTGGCATCACCCTTGCCACTACCATCTTGTTTCACGAAATGAGCAGCAAGGCCGGATACCGAGTAACCGACTTGATTCCAGGCCAACCCGCTATTTTCCTTTCAGGGATGCATCTCGTATTCATGACATCATCGGCCATTTGCTTAGTATGTGCTATGCTGACTGGCTGGAGACTCGTCATAATGAAAAAAGAAAAAAGAGCAACAGCCTAAAGTCACATAACTTAAAGTATCCTTTCTCGTTCTTGACTACACAGTCAAGAACGTGATAAGGTTATCCCATGAGCAGACCAAGAGAATTTGATGTCGATCGTGTTTTGCACCAGTCTATGGAAGTGTTTTGGTCCAAAGGGTATAAGTCTACCTCCTATGAGGATCTAACCCTCATGACGGGGGTGAAGAAGCAAAGCTTGTACTGTGTCTTTAACGACAAACGAACCTTGTTCCTAAAGGCTTTAGCACACTATCGTGAACAGAGCATCGCGTTACTGAAAGAACTGGAAGTGCAAAATATTTCTCCACTGGAGAAGCTCGACTCATTACGCAGCTCTCTTCTAAACGATGAAGCCTTTTGCCGAGGATGCTTAATGGTGAATTCATCTCTGGAGTTCGGCAAAGAAGATGAGCAGGTCACTCGCGAAATCGAGCTCATGTTCGTCGAAGCCGAGCAGGTCCTAGAGAAAATCATCAGCAGCGGTCAGCAGCAACAGTTGATCACCTCCCGTTTTTCCAGCAAAGAGCTTGCAGCTTATCTGAACAACGCTATTTCAGGCGCTAGAATTTTAGAGAAATCAGGCGCAGCTCGGGAACAGATCGAGGCGGTCTTGCGTACATCTTTTGCCATGATATTGCCTTGATTTTTTTTGCCAAGATTTTGACCATTCAGTCAAGAATAAATCAATAACCATTAAAAATACAATGTTGGAGGCTACTATGAACTATACTCAATCTGTAGAACCACTGTTTAAACCGTTTAAATTAGGAAATTTAGAATTAGCTAATCGGATCGTCATGGCACCCATGACCCGTCAATTTTCGCCTGAAGGCGTACCTGGCGCAAATGTAGCGTCCTATTATCGTCATAGAGCAGAGAACGGTGTAGGACTGATTGTGACTGAAGGAACCATTGTCAATCACCCGGATGCATCCAATCAGCCCAACATTCCGCATGTTTACGGCGAAGCAGCCTTAAATGGCTGGGCAAATGTAGTGTCTGAGGTGCATGAAGCAGGAGGAAAGATTATTCCGCAAATTTGGCATATGGGCGCACGCGGTCATGTTGGCGATTATACGGAAGCAGAAATCGCTGATATCATCCAAGCTTTCGCACATTCAGCCTTGGAAGCCAAGCGGATTGGGTTCGATGGCATTGAGCTGCACGGTGCACACGGATACTTAATTGACCAATTCCTTTGGGAAAAAACGAATCCGCGCACGGACCGTTATGGCGGGGACATGCTGGCACGCACAACCTTTGCCGTAGAGGTTATCAAGGCTTGCCGTCAGGCAGTCGGAGCAGAATTCCCCATCGTACTGCGTTTATCGCAATGGAAGTCGACTGAATATACGGCAAAATTGGCTGAAACACCGGAATTGCTGGAGCAATTGTTAGCCCCACTTGTCGAGGCCGGCGTAGACATATTCCATTGTTCTACTCGCCGTTTCTGGGAGCCTGAATTTGAGGGCTCTGACCTCAATTTTGCCGGGTGGACCAAAAAGCTTACAGGCAAACCAACGATTACCGTGGGATCTGTTGGCCTTGATGGCGACTTCATGAGCCTTTTCACCGAAGGAAAAGGAGCCGCTAACGTCGGAATTGACGGATTGATCCAAAAACTTGAGCGTGAAGAGTTCGATATGGTGGCTATCGGCCGCGCACTATTGGTTGATCCCGCTTGGGCAGCCAAAATTCGGGACGGCCGAGCAGACGAGCTGATTCCTTTTACATCGGAAGCATTGCAAACACTAAATTAAGCTTTGATTTACGTTCGCCTACATGACCGAATTGTAAGCAGTTCATGTCATGTGGAAAACAGCTTCATTTAGCCAAAAAACCCGACCTATTCCGGTCGGGTTCTTCGTCGTATTGCCTCAAGAATAAGATTATAATCGCTTTGCCAATTGATTAAGCTGCTCCGACATCCGATGAACGTCTTCGATGAAGTCCAAAATCTGCCTTGACGATGTCGCCTGCTGCTCAACGATTCCCGTCATTTGTTCAATGGATATGCGCATTCCGCTTATCGCTTCTTCGAAGGTTTTCAGCGTATGCTGAATCGTTTGCGTAGAGGACACTGTTTCATTGGATAATTTCCTTATTTCATTGGCTACAATGCCAAACCCTCTTCCCCGGTCCCCTGCATGAGCCGCTTCAATTGCCGCATTAATGCCTAATAAGTTTGTCTGATCCGCTACTCTTCTGACCATAGAGACCACTTTATCCGTTTCATTCACCTGTTTGACCGTCCTATGGGCGAGGGCAAGAAGCTGCTGAGCAGACTCCGCCAGTACGACCGATCCTTCTGTCACCTGCGACAGCTGATTATTCGCTTGTGTTAATGAAACCGACATTTGATCGGCAATGGCTAGTAGCTCGCTTTGTTTTCGAAGCTGAACGGCTATGCCGCCAATCACAGCGCCATCGAAATCGTGGAGCGGTGTAGCCGTACCTGTAAACTCGAAGCCATAAAATGCGGCAGGGACTTCCGCTCTTAGCGCTACATTGCTTCGAATCGCCTGCGTTAACGGTTCCTCAGGGTGCAGTTGTTGACCGACACGTATATGCAAATCAATATTTTCGCCCGGCCAATAGGCTATAAATTTCTCTGTATCACAAATAGCAATCGATAATTCAGCAGGAACTGCCGCCTTTAAGATTGGAATCATTGCAACCACAGCTTTCAGGGATTCAATGCTGTTCATCTTGGATTCTCCCCACTTCATGTAGTAGTGCATTAAATAAGCGTCTGTGCCAAGCACCCCATTTTATCAGCCTAGTGTGTTAATGTAAATATGAGTAGAGATGCAATTCAAAATCAAAGGAGTTATGGCTATGGCGACAGCAAAAGGAACCAAAGAAGACCCTTGGAAGTTAAAAACTCCTCCTCAAACCTCCGAATATGAGATGTATAAGGGAGAGAAAGACGGCAAGCCTATTATCGTCTGCACAGTAGGCAAAACGATTTTGCATTATGACTATCAGTGCATTGACGACTTACATGCTATGCTCAAGCAGCACGGAGATTGGATAGAGCTAGGCAGCGCAGATGAGCAAAAGCCAGCGAAAGAAGGTACGGTAGAAGCATGGGGGCGTTCTTCTGAAAACCCCGTAGGCGGTTGGTATGGTTTGAAAAAAGGGCTTCGCGGAAGATTTGGCATGTATATCCCGCCTTTAATGGAGGAACTAGGACTTGCCGAAGTCGAACACCATCCAAGAAATAATCGGATGAGGGCATTGTAATTGGGGTAGCTTGAAATGATGTCCATGACTAACATGTAAAAATAAGTAAAAACCCCGACCACTTTTGGTCGGGGTTTACATGGTGGAGGCAAAACGTGGTTTGCAAAACCACAATTCACCACCATTGGATACTCGTCAGCTTCATCTGAAGCATCTTTTTCAATACTTACTTCACTACTTGACTCTCGCTGTATTGATACGCCCTCATTGCAACAACGACAGCCATTTCTCTGGTTGCTGTACCTTTTGGATTAAATTGATCTGCATAACCCTCCATAATTTTTAACGATGAAAGGTCAGCAACATGCCCCTGCGCCCATGACGCAATTTGGTCACGGTCTTGATAGGAAACATTTGATTGAAGCGGCTCCCGTTTCATTGCTCTTGCAATCATTACCGCCATTTCTTCTCTTGTAATGGTTTCATTTGGAAGGAACTGATCCCCGTACCCTTTCACAATTCCTGCAGCATATGCGGCGTTGATGTAGGAATAAAACCAGTCCGTTGTCCGAACATCACGGAAAAGACCCGCTGCCTCGCCGTTTGCTTGAACGTTAAAGACTTCCACGATCAACTTGGCAAATTCAGCCCTAGTGATTTTGTTTTTCGGATTCAACTTCCCATTATTTCCTTGAACAAACCCTTTTTTTGTTGCTTCCAAAATAAGATCTTTAGCCCAAGAAGAGATATTTGCGCTATCTGTATAGAAGTCTGCCAACGTCTTTTCTTCTTTGTTAGGTTCATCTGTTCCTTCCATGTCTTCGTCTACAATTAAAGGAAATTTGATAAAATCTTCGCCCATATTGGTCGTATAGCGCCATTGGACACTATCACCCTGTTTTAGCTTATATAGACTTGCTCCATAATTAGGGTATGTTCCATTCACGTTATACATCCAACCGCTGAGCTCGCCGTGATCAAACTCTCCATCGCCTGCAATGGATTCAATGTAGATACTATTGAATTCTTCTGAAAATGAGTTTTTATACGCTATACCGCGTTTATCCAGCTCTCTTTTCAAAACCTCCCAGACCGATTCGCCCGGCGTGAATTCAACTGTAGTTGGCGACAACACAAAACCCTTTTTAATCGTTAACTTATCAATCGATAATTGAATCGTTCCTTTTTCAGGGTTTGGCCCAACACCGCCGCCGTCGCCCGGTGGAGTGCCACCTCCATTATCGTCCTTTTCTTTGAGCGAATAGACGACGAAGTCGGTAAAGTGATTCGTTTTAACAATAAGATCATTTCCAACTTCATACGCATACTCGTGCTTGCCGCTTGCTAATCCTTCTTGATTGGTAGCAAACTTTTGAATAGAGGAAAGCTGGTTATTTTGTATAAATGCTGCCTCTTTGCCCTTCATGTCCTTAAAGGTAATAGCAACAAATCCATTCTTAAAGTGAATCGATCCATTTCCGCCGATTGTAAAAAATTCGTGAACGTCATTTAATTGCTGCTTTGATTCGATCAGGCCGATCAAGCCCGTCTTAAGCGTCTCGTCCTTTTTATTGTTAGACGTGATTAGTTCAAGCGTTTGATTGGAACCCTCATCCATAACAATCCCTTGCGGGAAGTCGACAGTGATGCCGCCTCTCCAAATCGACAGATTCGGCAGAGCTGCATTAGCCGGCAGATTAATGAAAGTTTTCGATTGCCCACGATCAGGCAGTTCAATAGAGACCTGCTTGCCCTGATCCGCTTCCTCCACACGTATCGTGTAATCTTTACCATCGTTTGGTATGACGATAGATTGCCCGCTGTCGGGAAGTTGAACCGTGTCGCCCGGCTCCGTTTTCTCAATCACAACATCTGTCATATCATACAGACTAGTTTCTTCATTTAGGAAACGGGCATACGCGACTAGGGCATAAATGCCTTGGTCCGTTGCCATTCCGTCTACACTGCCGCCTTTGGGATGAACAAACCCGCCTGTCGGCGCCGCATAGGTCAACAAGTTGTCGACTGCTGAATGGCGGTTCTTATTAAACCTCACATCCGTATGAGGATCAATACCCAAGCTGGTTAATGCGACAATTACTTGGGCGACGCTTTGGACGTTTTCGGCGCCACCGCTCAAATAACCGCCAACTTCGTTTTGAACAGAAGATAGCCATAGCAGTGCACGATCTACGGCACCTTTAACCTCATCATTCTTATCGTAATATGGTGCTAAAGCTTGAAGCGCCATGGCCGTCATATCCGGATCGGCAGCTCCCTTTAAGGACCACCCGCCACCGTCAACTTCTTTATCCACAATATAATTGATCAGCTTATCGCGCGTCGTCGGGTTCGCAACCCCATTTTGATCAGGGATATCATATTGATGGCTGTCAAGTGCAATCAGCGCAAAGATTGGCCCGTTAATCCCTTGTTTGGTGACGTAAGCAAAGTCCGCTAACGCTGCGCCAATATCATACCCGGCTACATTAGAGATGTCTTTGCCAATTGCCGTAAGACCTAAGATAAGCCTCGAATGCTCGGTGCCTTTATTGGGATCCAGCTTTCCTTTAGGCATTTGCTTTCTGACTTCACTCACTACATTGCTGTAGTAGGTTGCAAAATAGTCTTCGGGAACATCATAATTCGCGCGTGCAAGAGAAAGAACACTCCAATCCCCAGCAAGCGTATTGAATATAGGGTTGCTTACGGTTTTAACTAAATAAGACAAATGCTTATTTAACTGTTCGTTTATATCTTCTACAGGTTCTTTTTTCGATCCTGATTGCTTGGCATTATTAAACACATCTTGCGCTTGTTCTAGCGCCAGCACCTTCGCATCGACTTTATTTTGGCTGGCGTTTTCGTCAGCTATTAAAGCCTGGGCTGATTCAATCAGCTGAATGGACTGACTGTATACTTCTTCTGTCACCCAATATTCGCTTGGATAAACATCCACTCCGTCTGTGCTCACGGAGACTGATTTGACTTGTTCCTTGGCATCATCCACGGCAAGCTGCAGAAAAGTCTTATCTGCCTCTTTAACAATGACAATCTTGGGAAAGATACTATAGTATCCTTCTCTAGTCAACGCCGTGAAATTAGGATTAGCCCCTACTAACGGATTAATATTACGATGATCTCCAATAGGACTGCCGAAAAAGCCTAACTTTAGATGTCCGTCTTTAAGAATATAACCGCCTTCCAAATCCTGCGGTACCTTGAACTCCACACTATTGCCTTGCGTCGTAATGTTGTATTGTTTAGCAGCATTGGTAATTAGTGTCCGATTCGATCCTGCAAAAAAGTTTAGCTGTGCATTGAAATTATAAATACCCGCTAGCTTGTTAGCTGGGAACGATAGCCCTTGGAATATAACCTTGACTTGATCTCCCGGGCCAACTTCTTCTGATGGATGAGTTATATTTTCGATAGTCACGCTCAGCGGCCTTGCCGTCATGACCTGATACTCGGCCTTTCCAGATCGTTCCACTTTGACAATATTGCGGCCTTCCGTCAGCAGTACACTGAACGATCCGTCTGAATGTTTTGTTACGTTCTCTGTTGAGAATGTACCGTCTCCATAAGATACGGTTCCAGCTGCATGATTAATATCAGACCGAAGAATACTGACTTCACTGTCTGCAGTAGGGGTAAACGTATAGGTAGCTCCGGGCTCTGTATCCACGAAGTACACGCTATCGATATCCGCATCGAACGCACCGTTTTGAAGATTCATGACTTGATTGCCTGTCTTGCCCTCATTGGCCTTCTGATTGCGTGCCTTGTTGCTTTCGATACCCGTTACAATACCGGTATTGCCTTGACCTACCGTGACAGCGAACAAGCCGACATTTTCCGGCCAAATTGCGCTAAAAGCATCGTTTGCAGCTGCAATGTATGCAGATCCATTCACCTTAAGAGCATCATAAGTTACTTTAACAATCGCTGTACCGTTTGCTTTCGCACGGATCGTTGAATAGCTGCCCGGCTCTCCTTCTGCAATAGAGATGACATCCTCACCGGAAATAATTTCATAATGAAAATCAGGTTCAAAGAAGTAATTACTGATACCTTCAATTAACGCCTGCCAGCTCCGTAAAGTTAACAATTTGAATTCAGAGCCCGGCGCTGCCAGCTTTAAGTGATTTTGTTCATTAATATTGAGATAAATATTCCCTTCCAGATAAGTTCCCCGGTTTAAGATCGAATTCGGCGAGAGAACATTTAATTGTTGTTCCGTAATCTCCATTGCTTCATTCGCTTCAATCGCCCTGAACGTTCCTGTGTTCGTCAGCTTGCCTGTCTGGCTAACCCGATAGTTATATTCCTGGCTGTTCATCAATTTGTAGCTAGATACTCGCTTACCGTCTTGAATTTTTGTTTCCAGAGGTTGAACATTTTCAAACGAAACAAAATGTTTGATTTTTCGGCCTACGAACAATGATGCTTCCTCAGGCACTGTAAAAGTAATGATTCGCGATAAAGGAATGGCTCCTGTAATCGCTTGTGCTTGAGCGGCTAACGTAACCGTGACGCTGTTGCTAAGTGCAATATATTCTTCACCTTCGCGCGCTTTGCTTGGCTCAAAAGAGTAAAAATACGTATTGCCCGCAAGAACGAGGATTGGATATTGACCGGCAGCCGTCTTCGTTCCCAAAGTTAGAGACGTATCGCTAGGACTGTCCTGACCGATCCGAACCGTATAATCTACATCCGCGTTCCATCCCGCATTGGTTGCTTTAAGGTTCAATTGACGGAATCCAAAGGACTGGTCAGGCTCCGTCGTTACCTTTAACTTGCCTCCTCCAATACTGTTCCCGCTAGCGTCAGTCCCCTTGTAGCTATAGACGCCAGCAGGCAAAGATGCTTTATATATTTTATAAGTGCCCTCTTCACCCTCGCCAATATTCACGAGCTGATCTTTAGCATTATAGAGCTCTAATTTAGTTGTTTTAGGCGCTACCGTAAACGTAACATTAAATTCAGGCTGATTAACTTCTTCCCACAAACCTGGTTTTTTCGCTTCATTGAAGGTAGCCTGAGCTTGATCGAGTGCTAATGTCTTTGCATCTACTTCTTCTTGAGTCGCATTCAAATCAGCAACTAACTGTTGGGCTGATATAATTACTTCGACCAATGCGTCAAGCTCTGCTTCGACAACCCAATAATCAGTTGTAATTATGTCTGATCCGTCTTTACTAATCTTTACGGATGCTTTGTTTAATTCGGCATCTTTTATGGATGCTTCCAATTTAGCTGTATTCAGCTCATGGCCTTCGTCCAATGCTTCAACCAAATCCTCCAGCACAGCGTCAACAACAGTCTGGCTGCTTTCCATATCCGTGAGTGCATCATAAGCGTTATCATACGCGATTCGAATGGCATCGTCGGCAAGAATTTCTAGTTTATCGACACGGCTGTTAATCTCTGCTACTTTGTCAGTTAATGCGTCCTTGTTGGCCGGATTAATAAGATTGCCACTACTTTCTAAGTCAGCCCCTAATCCGTAGACCGTGAATTGCCAACGGATAACATCGCCATTTTCAACAAAGGTGGACGAGGATCCCACATTTGGAAATTTATTATTGACCGCGTACATCCATCCTGATTGGTTAGAGTAATCAAATTCGCCTAACCAATCCGCGTTCGTCCGGTCACCAATCTCCCCTTTTCCTCCAATGGCTTGCAAAATATAAGAGGGAATATTGACTTCTCCGGCGCCCGGATCGTGAATCGCAGCTAAATAGAAACCATCAGCTACACTACCGCTATGCCTGTAATGGTTTTCTCCCAACAGCTCTGAAATAACGGCTGCCACATTGTCTCCTTCGTGGAAAGGAACACGAACCGGCTCAATGATATAGCCTTGTCCTAATGTGAATTTCTCAACAGATACCGTCGCATACCCCTTTATGCCCTTAGCATCTGAAACATCCCCCGCTGCCATGGTAGCTATTGGGCTCAACAATGAAAAAATCATGAGTAGCGCTAAACTTAATGCCAGACATTTTTCCCTCGTTTTTCGCAACAAATTGATCCATCTCCTTTATTATTTTTTATTATGGCAAAACAAAAAACACCTCTCACTCGTCATTGTGAAAGGTGTTTGACAAACGGACATAAGGACACAGCAATGCCCAAATAAATGCACAGTTAAACATCTCTCCTTTCATCCTCGTGAAGTCGCAGAAAAAGCAAATGGCATGTATCCTGGCTTTGCTTCATCGTATGGCTAACTCCTTCCCGTATACAATACAGTGGAAACACGTTAGCATACTCAGCATTACAGTGGCGGGACCGCGTCAGATTTGCACTGATCTTCCATTTTAAGCTGTGTTCACACAGCACCAATTACCTAAGTATTATGAAGTTATCGTTTAATCCTACCGATTTAAGACTAGGCTCCCGGAACGGGAAGAAACAAACCTATCAAAAAACAGCATATGTATACCAATCTACTCCTCCTAATCAATCCCACACTTGCTCAATTCTATCACCGAGAGTATGTAATTACACAGCACAAATGGGGCGCTCATTGAAGAATAACCCATTTAAGAACAGAGCGCAATCGTAAGTTAGTGAGAAGAAGTGAACAAGATGATATGGATGGCCGGTCTACGAATCTATTAATACATAGTTTTATGTCCGAAAAAGAAAACCCCGACCTAACGACGGTCTGGGGCTTGCTTACTACTATAAATAATCCTGCCAACCGCTCCATCTAACCATGTCGTATTCGACTTTTATTGAAACAGAGTCAAATTGCCGCTTCTCAACTACTGCTTTCAACCAACATATTAACGATAATATCCAACTGCTTTTCTACAGAAATCGGATCACTGGGAAGAAATTGATCGAAATCAATTTTGTAGACCCTTCCCGCTTTTCCTGCTGGAGAATGCTGAATAAGTTTTTCCACTTCCTTCAGCTTTTCCTCTGACCCTTTATTCACAGCTAGGAATAACCGATCACCTATAAAATCAGGGATGACCTCGGCAGATATCTCCCATGTTTCTCCATTAATAACGTCAGTCTCTACTTTATCTGTGGGCTTTAAACCCAGATATTTGTAGATAATATTGCCTCCCATGTTGGTATCACCATAAACATAAAGCGCATCGGGACGCACATTCAAAATCGAGAAGGTTTCATCGGCCCCAATGAACGGGCTAATCTTCTCCCTGTAATCGGCTATTTTTGTTGCAAACGCCTCATTCCACCGCTTCGCTTCCTCTTCCTTGCCAAGAATATCGCCAAACATTTCAACATCCTTGATTGGATCATTGTATTGCTCCACAATAATGGTTGGTGCGATTTTGCTTAGCGCTTCGTACCCGCCCTCAACTACCTCGGCAAAGGGTCCTGTTGTAATAATGAGATCAGGCTCCAGTGACAGAATCTTCTCTGCATCAGGCGGAACCCCAACATCTACAATATCAGAAACATCGCTTAGCAGCGGATTTTTCAGAATAAAGCTAGTTGCACCTACCGGCTTCACGCCAAGCGTCAGCAGTTCTCCCAAATGAAAAAGGGTAACTACACGCTGAGGCTTCACAGGAATTTCCGTTTGGCCTTTCAAATGCTCGTAAATACGCGTTTCTGCAGCTGTGTTTGCCGCAGTGGGCTCTGTTGGAGCAGGCGAGGATACCGGTGCCCCTGTATTGTTGCCTGCCTGGCATGCGTTCAAAAGCAAAGCTGTGCATAAAAGCATCATTGCTCCGAACGTTGGTCTTGAAAATCTGAACATCGATGTGTCCCCTTCCCCATTGTACTGATAATAACTCTCATTCTCATTATGGGAAACAAGCTTTGGAGATACAATAGACGATTTTAACAGTCTTAATGGATTATACTGAACAGTCTGCCGATTGTCCTCCCGGAACTGAATCGGAGAGGAGCCGGTATACTTTTTGAACAAGCGACTGAAATAATAGACATCCGCATAGCCCACACTGCTCGCTATTTCCTGAATACGCGCCTCCGATCTCAGCAGGAGCTGTTTTGACTTGTGGATTCGCACATGAATAAGGTATTCAATCGGGCCTACCCCTATCTGGTTTTTGAACAAGCGAGACAAATAGCTCGCGCTGCAGTTGTAAAATCCGGCTAATTCCTCGGCTGTAATCGACTTCCTGTAATGCTCATGTATATAGTGAATGGCTTCAGTGACCACGTTCCGTCTACTGTTTTCTGTTGCTGACGTGAACAATTGTCGCATGATCTCATGCACAAATGGAAGGAAGGCAGACTGTGCCTGCAGCTTGTCTATCGGGGTTGCTTGATTCCACTGGCGATCCATCGCTTGACACTTTTCCTGCAAAGGCAGCATTGCATAAGGAGTAAATGAATATGACATTTGAAAGCTCTCCCGATCCTCTGGCAAGACGCATTCGGCTTTATACAGAATCAAATAGAAAGAGAAGTCGTTTCCCATCGGCATAAAAGCTAGTTCCAATCCCGCTCCTCCGTGCAAAATGTGAAATGAACGGGTATGATACGCCGCTCCCGACAGGCTCACCCTCGCCTCTCCATGGGTAGTAACTACAAAAAAGCTATCCTGCGCCACATAGCGATCTGGTACCGTTCCATTCTCCACACAATACTGTCTAATATCCAGTAATCTAACGGCAGTTCGGCTCCACCTTTCGATGTGGGCTTCCCAATCCATGCTTTCTCCCCCCTCTGACTGTGCCAACAATCTCCACTTCGAATAAGTATCTTTTTACAATGACGGTTTGTCAAGATGACGATTCCGCAATAAAAGCTCGAGGGAATGCATATTCCACAACCGCATATCTAATATCGAAAAATGGGTACCGCCCCTTACACTTGTATCCTCTTGCCAGAATATGATTGTTTAGAACAGAACTGAGATTGTAACGCATGCTTTAAAGGAGAGGTGGTCCAATGGCACAACGTCTAAGCTCAAAGAGATATTCCAAAAATTTGCGAAGGTTCTCCAGTCACGCACGCCATTTTATTAAAAAACTAGGCTGCAAGCCGAACGAACAACTTCACTTTATTTTAGTCCATGACCCTAAAAACAAAAACAAGAAATTCAGCTCCTCTTCTATTCACCCAGCGATAACACTCCATAAACCTCTCAATCTACTTGAAAAACGCACACCTCAGTTCACTCTTTTCTCCAAGAGGAATAAACCCATACATGTTCTCACTCAAAATAAAAGAGGCTATGCCGTTTTTATGGAGATCAATTACCGAGAAACAAGGACTAGTGATTTCAGAAAAATAAGAGCGCAGTTCATTGATGTAGACCTAAACAAAATCTCCATGCATTTAGACACAAAAGAACAAGTGAAGCAGATGATTGAATCCATTCAATCTGACCCCGCAGAACAACTTCTATCCATTACCGTTAAAAAAACTAAACAAGGTAAATACCACCTTCTAGCTCTGCGAAAAAAACAAAGAGTAACGAAATTAAAAAATGCGTTTCTAAAAAAATTCAAGACTCAAATCAAGGATACGATGATTATCGAAACTAAAAACGGATATCACATCTATTGGACCCTTCAAGGCGGAACCGTAAGCAAATTCGTTCCAATTCAAAAAGCTTTAGCCAAAAAATTCAGCTCTGATCCCATGATAACCAATCTTTCGAGAGTGATGCGCATACCTGGCTTTTTCCATATGAAAAATCCTGGAAGCCCCTTTATGGTAAGAGTTAAACAATTGGGAAGGAAAAAACCTTTTTCCCAAGAGGAAATTATTCACTCTCTGGCATTAGAGCCCATTCAATAAGTTATATAAAACAAAGGTTAGAACAGTTAACGGCATATTTAAGATAACAAAAACCCCGACCGCTTGCGGTCGGGGTTACACATGGTGGAGGCGAGTGGTTTGCTGAACTAACGTTCTCCGTTAGCGTAATGAAAAACTGTATCTTTAATTTAAAATAACCTGTCTCATAAACGGTGTATTGTCACCCGACATTAAACAATGGTCATGAGCAAGCATTATTATTATTAAGTTATTCTTATGGTATAGTGTCATATTGCCGTTAACATCAAAGGCGAAGGTTATGTAGCCGTAAGGATTAATATAGCTTTCGAACTCTTCATCATTACTTACATCTGCGACGTACGGCCGTTTTTTATTTTATTCAATCCTGACGATATTCGAGGATATCTCCTGGCTGGCAATCGAGAGCTTTGCAGATCGATTCGAGTGTTGAGATTCGAATGGCTTTCGCTTTTCCGTTTTTAAGTATCGACAGGTTCGCCATTGTAATGCCAACTTTCTCCGATAACTCAGTAACGCTCATTTTCCGCTTCGCAAGCATGACGTCAATGTTAACCACTATCATACGGTCAACTCCTGTTCTTCTTTGAGCTCGATCGCGTTTTTGAGCAATTTCTCAAGAACTGCTGCAAATACTGCGATTACGATTGGCGCACAGGTTATCATTAGCCCGATGACCATGACGCCTGGTGCATCAGCACCGTCAGCTACAAAGTAGAAAAGCGGGAGATTACATGCAAACATGAGTGATACGACAACCGCTGCTTGCTTTATTTTCTTAAGCGCTAAAACAGAGGTTTGCGAAAAAGCGGTACTTGTGTCAATGTACCTGAGAAGCTTAAATGCCTGAAGTAGCGTAAATAAATATGCAATAGACGCCACATACGCAGCCAAAGCGGAAAGATAAACTTTAATATCCGGGAAATCCGGCATCATACTATGCGCCATCGCTGGGAGTCCATAAAAACACATCACTAATGCAGGAATTGCCATAACAACCAGAACAACTTTTAAAAAAAGCGTCTCTTTTTTCATCTATTTCACCTCTTTTTTTGATTTTATCATTTTATTTATCGTTTTACAATAAAAATACATTGTTTCATTCGCTTGAACCTAATGAGAAGCCATACGGCATATTTTTTCCTCCTTCAAATTTGAGCCGAGATACGGACATATTTATGAATCCGCTAATTGAAGTTAATCGCGAAAATGATTAAACGATCCTCCCTCTATGAAGGATCGTTTTCCTCTTAAATACGCTTATTCCTTAGATTTTGAACGATTTTCTTTCGCACATGACAAGCATTGCTAACGACACTTCCGTGAACCGTGGGATATCCTGCAACATCTTTTCTTCACTAAACCGATGCCCCTTTTTCAGGACACCAAAGAGAATTCGTATTTACTTGCCGCAAAGCGCTATGAGCGATTGCATCTTTTTCAATGGATTGGATGGCCGTTTGGTGTAGTACTGATGTAATGCTTTAAAGGCGCGATTCTTTGCCACCAACGGCATCATGACTCGAAATAGCAGCGCTCGTAGCACGTTGACTCCTCAATCAAAGGCATTAAACCCGTTTTGGTAAATCCTCATCTCGTCAAAAAGAACAAAGAAAACCGGGATAACACACCGTCTAAGAGCGACCATAAGGATGCACTAGTCATTGCTGACATGGTCAAAAACGGATACTACTCCCCTGTTCGTTTCCACCCCGAAGATTACGAGGAACTACGTATTCTTATGGCAAATCGAGAAACAATTACAAAACGCCTCAATGCTGCGGTTACTCAGATCCATCGCTGGGTAGATATTTTTTTTCCTGAACTTCGACAGGTCTTTAAAATTCTTACGTGCACCAGTGCAATCGCAACGCTCAGGCTCTTTCCACTACCGAAAGAGATCAGTCGGCTAACTACAGAACAAGTTCTTATCGGTTGGAAGCAATATGCTAAACGTCATGCTGGTGTTAAACGTGCTGAACTGCTCATTTCACTTGCAAAGACCAGTGTAGGCACTACTCAAGCACTTCGCGCGTACAAGCTTCTTGGGCAGTTGCTCGAAGAATATGTCCTAGCCCAGCATCAGCTTGAACAAATTGAGCAAGAGCTCCGTATCATTCTTGTGCGTATTCCCTATGCACAAAAACTACTTGAAATACGGGGCATCAATGTAACAAATCTAGCCGTGGATAGCTCAGGGAAACGGAGAGGAAAGATGGTTCTCAGTAAACGCGGCCGACCACGCTTACGTCATTTTCTTTATCTTATGACCCTGAGTATGGTCATGACAAATCCAGAAATTCGAGCAGCACATCGTTTTAATGTAGAGGAGAAGAAACTGAAGAAGATGAAGTCCATCATGAATTTATGCGCTAAAGCAGCACGAATGCTCGTAGCTTTAGCTAAAAACAATACTTCTTACGAGCCGTTAAAGGTATTCCCACAGGCAGCTTAATTAGACCTCACCAGCTGATGCATTCGCAGGATGACAAGATGCACGGAGTATCGGGAGACATTGAACAAAAGGGCTCGGACCCGTTCCGTTAGAAAGACCGACCTCCACCCCGTAGTTAGATGTGACGAAGGAATGAAAAGGCTATGACCCGTTGAGACGTGGGAGTGAGAATCGCTAGGGCGAAGTGGAGACGCGCGCATTATGGAACAATATGGGTGATTCATAATTACCTTTACTTCCGCATGCCCAAATCTCCATCTCCCAACCACCGGCTCCTACATCATCCTCCTCTTCAACTTAACTACAGGATGAAATCCTGCGAATTCATGAGTCTGAGTGAGGAAACTGAATCATTTCGAGGGAGCTCAACAAGTTAAACTATTAAATTCCTACTATTGCAGATAAGTTAATATCAAAAATATGCTGTATCAAAGCAAAGACGAATAAGATTGCAAATGAAACTGCGATATACTTTAATGACTTATAGAAAGCCAATAATAAATGAAGTTTTTCTTCCGCCATATAATATATAGAACTCCCACCAATCAGCATAAAACAACAGGCCACTATTTTTACTGGAATTAAGTAGTACCACTGAGGAATGCCCGTTCCATAAATTGAAATTATGTAACCAATAAGATAAGTTGCTCCGTAATATCTCCATCTCCTTCTGTTAATTCAACATACCTCCTTAATTGAAACTCTATATAAATTACGGCGTGTTAAACTAACTTGCCAGTTAGCTTAATCTCCTACCCTCGTCTGATACGCATACTTCTCTGGATTTTCTACATACCAACTAAGAGGAATGCAGTCCTTCACATCAATCGAATGTATAAACTCATTCTCAGCGTAAATCCGTAGATTACCGCTTCCAAAAGGCCAGTCTGATATAAAATCGATGTAATACTCCTTCTTACTAGATGAAATGGTATTTCCCCAACTCCGCGTAACTCGTACAATACCCTCTGGTCCGTATAAAAAACCTTCGCCACTTTCTTTAAAGAGTGCAACTTCAATGACTCCTGCCTCTACATTAGGAAATATTACCGAAACCATTCCAGCAACATAAATATCCCCGTCAACTTCCAGATGCTTCTTTAGTTCTTTATATAGAGACGAATAACTGTTATAGTTGCCCACTTCTTGTCCAACATGTTTTTTTAGTTCCTTATTTAGAGGAGATTCACTTAGCACTGCAATCCCCCAAGCTTGGNTGCAATCCCCCAAGCTTGGAACGTACACATTCGCTCAATTGGTGAAGAGAAAAATACTTGCGCTTCCGTAAAATCAATATGTTTATCAAAATCGTCATGATTTACTCGAAAATCTATCCGCATAAGGAAACCTCGTCTCCTTTTCAAGTCAATTGTGGCTATCTAAATAATATCAGAACTATAACGTTTTCATGTTTACTTTTAGCGAAAAAAGCTACCGACCATTCCATTAACCTACCCATTCGTATTATGAGATCAACCAGTTCTTTCTGGTTTATTGGAGGGTTATTTGGCATGCTCATTCTTTTCTATAACACCTGATCTAGAATGACTTTTCTGGTAATCTTGACAAGCTATTAGCTGGTATAGCATAGTGAAACAGCCGATCATTGTGGTCGGCTGCTTCCGTATTTTTATTGAACCATCGTGTCCCGTTAGCTGAATAAATGTAATCAATATCGGTTTCAATTACGATATCTAATCGGACACTCTCTAGATGTGATGAAGGCCCCGCTCAAATTGAAAAGGCCTGCAAAAAACATCTGTAAATTCACTCATGCTCTTACATTGGTTGTTGGCTATACTGTACTTATTACTTACATCCGTTATTGAACATGTATTGCCGATAAGAAATGAATTCACAAAAAACCATTAAGTTCAACTACCTCATAATCACCGCCGGTTGCTAACCCGCCTATGAGTTCAAAGGTATAGACCTTCTTAACTTTTATTTAACTAACAAATCAATGCAGCTAACATCCAGTAATACTAAATTCCAACTAAGTCATTTCCATAGAAACTGTGATTGCTACATCGGCCATTTCCTTTAGTTTATTAGTAGTTAAATCTTTAATATCAAAATCTCTAGCTATTTTATCAAAGTAAGACCAATCATCATTTTCCTTAATTAACTGAATTTCGTCTATCAAAAATGAAAACGTGTCAGAGCCTTCAATATCTATATACAACCTCGCTAAATTCTCGAATCCAATAATATCTGATGTTTGTCCTGTGCTAGAAAAACTAAAGATGTAGTGTTCAAAGTAATTCTCTGGATACATATTATCATCCATTACAATCACACCTCGTATTATTCATAATAGGAATGCTGCCCGAATCTTGAAGTCCATAATCTGCAGCAAAGTAACCTTGGTTTAGTTTGTATCTGTTTAAATACTCTAAATATAAATAAGCAACATCTATGCCAATTAAATGCATTTAAATTGAAAACAAAATCGCTTGAATAATCGTAGATTTCATTTATTTCTTAACTCCTTCAAAGAGGTCCATGAATCAACCATGCTAATATAGCATGTACAGAAATTGTTAGTAAATACTTCCGTATCGTATCACGCTATGTTGCCCGTTAGCACAACAAAAATTTACCTTAACAAAATAAAAACGCAAAAATCCGACCTCACGAAGTCGGGTTTTTCATGGTTTGTTGAAGGCGAAACGTGGCTGTGCAAAACCACAATTCGCCGGAGTGTGATGTTAAGAATGTTTGGCGAAGCCGCATAGCTTCTCATCACCTTAGAATTAGCCTAACTTTGTTCAGCAATCGTTTCCAGTTAGTTCAATCCTGTATGTCCCCTACAATTCCCGAAATCTATGTATGATTACTTCAAATGCTACACAATGGTTAACATCGAGACCGGCGAGAAGTATCACACCGGAGGTACGTTCCTCGACGTCGTCGTCGGTTAAAGGGAATGTTAGTGTCATTTACCTCTGACACTAACATTCCCTTTAAATCCGTCATCGGACACCCAAGCGATCAGAGACAATAATCCCTACATTTTTCGTGCTTCTCATTTCTTCCAATTTTCTACAAAATGATCTACCGCTGCCTGCTCAATTGCCAGCCCTTTCGTGTAACGCTCCATAAACAAGGCAAAGCCATTCACATCTGCGCTGTCAGGATAAACCTCTTGTCCTTCTGCATCGTTGAACACTCTAGTGGTAAGGTAATCAGCCAAGCCCTCGTGCTGCTCCTTATTAACCATATAGGATGCCAAAATTGCCATCCCCCATGCACCGCCCTCACCAGCTGTAGACATGACCGAAACAGGAACATTCAGTGCTGCGGCACACATTTTTTGACCGACTAGCGACGTTTTGAACAATCCGCCATGCGCCAAAATACGGTCAATCGTTATATGCTCCTTCTGTGTCAAAGTATCCATCCCGAGCCTTAGTGCAGCAAACGCGGTAAACAGCTGTACTCTCATAAAGTTAGCCAGATTGAAGCGGCTTTCTGGAGAACGAACGAACAGCGGACGACCTTTTGCAAGCCCGGTAATGTTCTCACCTGCATAGTAGCCATAGCTCAGCAAGCCACCGCCATCAGCGTCTGCTTCCAGCGCTTTGTTGAACAGGACGCTGAATAAATGGTTCATATCGGTTTTCAGCCCCATAGCTTCATAAAATTCACGGAACAAGCCAAGCCATGCATTAATATCGCTAGAGCAGTTGTTAGCAAGAACCATGCTGACAGGGCTACCATCAGGTGTAGTGACGATGTCAATCTCAGGGTACACCGTGGATAAATCTTTCTCCAGTACAATCATGGCAAAAACCGACGTACCTACGGATATGTTGCCGGTACGCTTTTTGATACTATTCGTAGCGACCATCCCTGTTCCGGCATCGCCTTCTGGAGGACATAGCGGAATACCTGCTTCCAGGCTGCCTGATGGATCTAATAGTAGAGCACCAGCTTCATTGAGATATCCAGCATGTTCACCTGCAGTATAAACTTTAGGTAAAATATCTTTAAGTTTCCACGGGTAGTCTTTATCGGCAATTAAATCGGCAAACTGCTTCACCATATTCTCATTATATTGCTGTGCAGATTCATCGATTGGGAACATACCAGAGGCATCCCCAATACCAAGAGCCTTGCTGCCAGTCAACAGCCAATGAATATAACCCGACAAAGTCGTAATATAATTTATGTTATTGACATGCTCTTCATCGTTCAAAATCGCTTGATACAAATGTGCGATGCTCCAGCGTTGAGGAATTTTAAATTGGAATGTCTCGGTTAGCTCCGATGCAGCTGTACCCGTTGTGGTATTGCGCCATGTACGGAATGGAACCAATAGTTCCCCTGCTTGATCAAGTGCAATATAGCCCTGCATCATGGCAGAACATCCGATTGTTCCGATTTTTTGCAGTGTTACGCCATAATTATTCTCAACCTTTTGCTTTAATTGGTGATAGGTTTCTTGCAACCCGTTAATCATTTCATTGAGATGGTAAGTCCAATAGCCGTCGATCAATTGATTTTCCCACTCATAGGTGCTGGTACCGATTGTTTCAAAATTGTAATCAATAAGTACAGCCTTAATTCGTGTGGATCCAAATTCGATGCCAAGCGAGGTTTCTCCCCTGATTATCGCTTGTTTAATATTTTGATCCATGATGGCGTTGCTCCTCTCTGAATTTGAAATTGAACCGAATATAGCATAAGGGTTCTTGTGTTGAGATGATGAAAGCACTTACCAATAGAATAGCAATTGTAACTTAGTTTGTATATTAAACAAACTAAGTTATTTATATGGTAACCAGTAACTTTATTGAGCTATCCTGCCCGTTAGGATTCCTGTATAGCGTTAATTTTGCGCTTTGCACAAAAACGAGCGCCTCCAGTAAGATGGGGTAGTCACGGGTCATAGCCCTTTAGCCATCTTAAGGAGGTCGCTCTATCTTGAATTTTAAAGCTCAAGCCCAAACAAAATCAACTGCTTGAATACATTTCAATCCAGCATCTTGTCGTCGGTATCGACATCGCCCAGCAGTCCCACGTTGCTCGCGCCATCAACTTCCGTGGCATTCTGCTAGGCACTCCGCTTCACTTCTCCAACAACGATGCCGGCTTCAGCCTACTGCTGCAGTGGATAAAAGATTTGCAGGAAACGCACCAACTAAACGACAGCATCATCGGCATGGAACCAACCGGCCACTGCTGGCTTAGCCTCGCTGCCTGGCTCAGAAATCGCAGCTTCGAGGTCGCATTGGTGAATCCTCATCTCGTCAAAAGGAACAAGGAAAACCGTGACAATACACCATCCAAAAGCGACATTAAAGATGCCTTTGTCATTGCCGACATGGTGAAAAACGGCTACTACACTTTCATCAAAGAGACCCGTAAAGAATTCATGGAATTACGCGTGCTCATAGTAAACCGGGAAACAATCGCCCATCATCTCGTTAGCGTCAAAAACCAGATCCACCGTTGGGTCGACATTGTGTTCCCCGAGCTGCGGCAGGTATATAAGCACCTCATTGGCTCCGGTTCACTTGCCACTCTGCGCCTTTCCCTACGCCTGCCGACCTTCAAAAACTCACCGCTTGCCAGGTAGTCGACGTTTGGAAAACCGTCATGAAGAGGCACAGTAGTGAACGAAGAGCTGGCGAAGAGCTGGCTCTTGCCGCCCGCTCATTCGGTGCCAAGCATGCCGAGAAAGCCTACAAGCTTCAAATTGCAACAGCTACTAGCCGAATATGATCTAGCCATGGAGCAACTCCAGGTCATTGAGGCTGAAAATCGAATTCTCCCTATGAAACGAGCTGCTTAACCACTTCTCAATTAGCATGAATACTGGCTTATTCGCGGGATCTCAAGACTGCACGGAGTACCGGATTGCGTTAAAAAAAAAGGGCACAGACCTGTACCGTTAGGATAACCGGCCTCCACCCACCAGATAGGCGTAACGAAGGAATGAATGAAAGGGCATCGAGATATAAATTAATATCCTTGCCAGGCTTTTTGAGCAACCCATTTGTTGCACAAACATTGTACTCATATAAATTATTACATACCTGATTGTAATCAGTGTCATTGGAGTCTACTGTAATTTTGATATTGTCTAAAGTTATATCAGTCATAGGTCTCCCCCAATAGAATATTTGTAATTAATTATTAGTCAGTAAGATTTTTTTAAAATATGTATTATCTAACAAATTATACCGCAATCAAGTTATAATTCTCTGAAAAAAACAATTAAAGCTAAAGAATTCTACCCATTAGCTCATCAAAGTTTGCCTTAACAAAAATAAAAACGCGAAAACCCGACCTCACGAGGTCGGGTTTTTCATGGTTTGGTGGAGGCGAGGGGCCTCGCCTCCCTTTATATACAGAATTTTTTCTGATTACATTCTCAATGCAAAAACCTTTTCTTAAAGACTAAAATACCCGTACGTGCTGGAAATATTGGATTGCTACATAGTTCGCTGAACTAGCGTTTCCCGTTAGCGTAGCGTGTCTGCCATATAAAATGGTTCTATGAATACTGCTTCAAGGGTTAGGCTATGTTTGAAGCTGCGAAAGTTGAAGTCAACAATTAAAGCTTTCTCAATTCATACAGAATATTGTCCGGATCCAACCGCTGCATAAAGTCCGGATTCACGTAGGCTGAACGGATAATGCCGGATTCGTCGATCATGAAGGTGGAAGGAATCGGCAGGATCCAGCGGTTCGTCGCGTTGTATTCCGCCAAGTCCATGCCAATTTGTTTCATAATGTTCTTAATGTAATCTGGAACTTCGTAAAGAATGTTATAGAAAGCGGCCACAAGACCGTGTGCGTCGCTAAGCACTTGGAAGGTCAACTCTTCCTTCTCCTGTTGGGAAAGCGTGTTGTCCGGGCTTTGCGGGCTGATCGCGATCAACTGGCCACCAAGAGCTTGGATGTCCGGCAGTAGCTTCTGATAGGCCTTAAGCTGACTGTTGCAGAACGGGCACCATCCACCCCGGTAGAAAGTCAGAACAACAGGTCCTTTAGACAGTTCTTCATAAAGACTAATCGTTTTTCCCAAAGCATTCTTGAGTATAAAATCCTTTGCCCTCTGCCCCTCCTGTCGGCCGTAAACAAAACCAGATTCGTGCTGCTCACGGATCTGGCGAAACATCTCCGCTTGAATCTCCAAAGGGGTATGCGCGATAAATTCTTGTTTGGCTTCCGCTAAAGCCTGAGTTAATGACATGTCTTGCAGCTCCTTTTTTCTTAGATAATAATACTTCATTCGGCAGACATCTCAGCTGGCGAGGTGAATGCCTTGAGCCTGTTTTTCCTTCGCAAATGGATGATTTGGGCTGTTAGGCCAACGATGAGAATGAAGAATAGAATGCCCTGAGCGCCGAGTAGAATAGGCGAATTCAAATCAGCGACTATGGGGTGGCCATTCGGAACACGGGTCAGGGTTTCGGTAACGGTCGGCAGCATCAGCAGAAACGCCGTCAGGCTAAGAAAGATTGTTTCTAGGTACTTGCCTGAACGCTCAAAGATCGAAACACGCCCTATGCCGTATCCGGCGAGCAGCAGAAGGATCGTTGCCGTACCAATGACATAGCTGACCGACTGATGTGCGATGGGGAATACTGTGATTGCGCCAATCAGCATTGAAAAGAAGTAGACTACACCAGGCTTTGACCGAGGCACTATCCGTCCGTAGCGAGCAAACATATATATAGCGAGCGGAATGGCGGGCAAGCTGCTGAGGGTATGCACCCAGCCGAGTGATGAAATTCCAAACATAATTGTCTCCTTCCAGTCCTTAAGGACAGGGGTTATTTGTTCTGTTTTGGCAGGCTTAAGGTCATCCACGGGCTGGAACAAGGAAATAAAACGTGCTTAATGCTGTATAACCAGCAATAATGATAATCTCACCATACCTACTAATAGGTAGTTTATAAAGATAAATTTTGAAAGCTACTTCAAACTTCACCCCTTGGCACTCGTGATATCGCTCCGCGAATCGACAAGGGCAGGCTGACAAAATGTGTAGTCGTCATGCCCTTTATCGGCGCTTGGCGGATGAGATTTGATTAGTTCATAAATAGCCATCTTATCCTCAATAGGGTTATGGTTGACCTCCCTTCATCTTGAACATGACTGCAACTATTGCCATCGAAAATTTCAGCTCAAGGGAATCGTGAAGCGAGTCGCTCCAAGAGCGGGCCTGTCACGACGCCGAATATCTTCGGATCGCCATAAGCCCGCGCCGAAAGCATCGCGCCGTGAACCGTCGCCATGAACGTTTCGGCTTCGATACGAGGGGTTGTCGTCAGTTGAAGTTGCTCGTGCTGCACACCGCGCTCCAGCACGGATGTCAACCACGTCGACAAATAACTGAAATGCGCCTGAACCTCTAGAGCAACTTCCTCGGGCAGGACCGGTAGCTGGCTTGCCAACAACGCACAGACACAAAAAGGAGCGCTGGCGTCAGCGATACAGGCTTCCCAATAACCGGCGTAGGACCGAAGCTGTTCGAGCGGATCGGATACGTGAAGCTCGATATTAGCCATCCCTATTTCAGCTTCTTTCCGATACCTCGCAACTAGCGTTCGGACCAGATCGACCTTGCTTGGGAAATGGTGATGGATGCTAGCCTTCCGTATCCCAACCACATCAGCGATGTCGGCATAACTGAAACCGTTGTAGCCGCCAGCGATGATCAGATTACGCGCACAAGCCAAAATGTTATCGGAGGTACTAAGTAAATTTTTCATACCATTAACCTACCATATAGTAGGTAGGTTGTCAAATGGCATAGTCGTGGTATACAAAGGTCGGTATTTAAGCATAAAATTCTGGCGCAGTCCAGATAGTTACTCTTGGTTCGTAAGTGAACTAAGAAAGTCGCTGATGAGGTCCTCCCTCCTGTCTTCTACGATGTCAACTTTTGGGTACAGTTAAAGAGAATAGCGGTACTCTAGGATGCATAAATGCCCTAGACTGACTGCCGCTGTTTCTCTTTAACTAATGTTCCGCGGAACTCACTTATTGCATCTCGGTTCGTATATCTTTAATATCCCATTAGTTGAATGGCTCGTGCTGGTTTTTCCTTCACCTAGAAGCGGATATCGTGACTACGACTGCCAATCGCAGCGCCCGGCACGTCCAAAAGAAACAGGATTATGATCTGATTCGTCGCGGAGCAGAGGGCCTCTGAAGCCGTTTGCTGAAGCAGACGACCGAGTTCTTCACTTTATTTGCGCTTAGAATACACTTTCACTATTCTGCTTAATACTTTTTTCGTATTATTAGGTTAACCAGAGATTTCTGGTTGGCCTAATAATACGAAATAAAGTATTAGACTGGAGTCGTTGAATTACCGCGGTTTTTAAATTGAAGAATCTTCAGCTTTCTAAAATTAAGTTTTAGACTGATCCATTATAAGAAATAGCGGCAGACCAAGACTTGAAAAATAATGTCTTAGACTGCCGCTATTGCCATTCAATTAATGTTCTTCTTTAGCGTAATGAGGGCTATCGAATCCGTATTTGGGCAGCCTTCAATTTTCTATTGGGCTATTGTGTCCCATAGCTTTATAAAGTTTTATAAACAATCAGTCACGGATCCATTGGGGTTGGAGTATCGACCATATTAAATGACCACCAAAGTAAAAGTAAAAATATACAACATGTTATTGTTATAAATATTCCCATAATCTCATCGGAAATCCTCTTCTTTAAATGCGCTCATTAATTCTGATCAGCAATTTCTTTAAGACTCGCTTCTCCTCGTCATCAAGAGCTTGAACGATTTCATCCTCCACTTTTTGGAATGAGTCATTAAAACCTTCAATTAATTCAACCGCTTTTGGTAATACATATATATTTTTTTGCCGTTCATTATTGACCGGGATTTTACGCTCAATGAACCCTTTTTGCTCTAGAACTTGAAGCATGCTTGTAATGCTTGCCCCACGCAGATGAAACCGATCTGCAAGATCCTTTTGAATAATATGATTATTTTGGTTCTTATAAATATAATCGATTACTTTTCCTTGTTGAGAACTTAATCCTAGTTCTTTTATACTCTCATCCGCTCTTTTCTTTAACTTAAGACCGATGATTTGAAACAAATCCATATAAGGCGTATCTTTTCGGGAATGCATGATCGTCCAAGTCCCCTCTATAATTGTTAGGAATCTAATTGTAAGTAGCTAAAATATACAGTGATCCTACAGGCTTGTCAAATAAACCTTAGTTCGTTTACAGTTAGATTCCTAACAGTTATACTTCGATGTATTGAATTGCAAACACATTGGGAGGAATTAAAATGGAGAAAGTAAATCAAAATGCTGCGTTAGAACAAATTACGGCGATTACAAATGTACGAATCTTTGATGGATATCAAATTATTGATCCCAGACATATTGTCATTAAAGGGGAGTCCATTATTTCAGTGGGCGGAGACATTCCAGCCGATGCAACGATTATCGATGGAGAAAATGCGACACTAATACCTGGTCTGATTGATGCACATGTCCATACCTCAATTGGCGGATTACGAGATGCCCTAAAATTCGGCGTTACAACAGAACTCGAAATGAACGGCGATTTTACTAAAAGAGGGCGCGAAATTCAGCTGAAAAATGTGGATGACATCGCGGATGTCCGTTCTGCTGGTACAGCGATTACCGCTCCTGGTGGACACCCAGATGAATTACTGCCTGATGGAGATGAAATACCGGAATTCGTATTAAAGGAGCTTGAGAAATTATCGGAGGAAGACAGGGAAGCAATGTTGGCCGCATACGCTCACGATCATGAAGAAATACCGCAAGTGACGACGGTTGAAGAAGCGATCAAACATGTGCATACCCAGGTGGAGAATGGAGCCGACTATATTAAGATCATGATCGAAGAAGGAACTGTCATGGGGGCTCCTGGCCTGCCTGTACTAAGCGATGAGATACTAAGAACAGCCGTGACAGAAGCCCACAAGTTCGATAAGCTGGTCATCGCTCACGTCTTGACGGCTCATTCATCGCAAGAAGCCATTAATTTAGGAGTCGACGGTTTAGGGCACTTGTTTATCGACAGACCCGAGGGCACGTCCGAATTAGTTAAATCCATAGCTGAGTCTGGAGCTTTTGTTACACCGTGCTTGGTGTTGAACTCATCGATTATTGGAAATCCAGCTTCGGAATTAGCGAATGATCCACGAGTTCATTCCAAATTAACTCCGGAATGGATCGATATTTTGAACTCAAGCTTCAATACGTTCCCACAAGGCAATATGGAGAACAGCTTTAAGAATGTGATGGATCTTCACCATGCCGGAGTTGATATTCTTGTAGGGACGGATGTCGCACCGGTTCCCGTTCCGAACCTTGGTGGCCTTGCTCATGGAGCCAGTGTCCACCACGAAATGCAACTGCTGGTGAAGGCGGGGTTCACTCCAATTGAAGCTCTTCAATCGGCTACTACCAAACCGGCCCGTTGCTTTGGTCTACATGATCGCGGTCTGATTACCGAAGGTGCGCGTGCTGATCTTATTCTGATAAACGGTGATCCGACCGCTAATATATCGGATACCTTGTCGATCAAATTCGTGTGGTCTAATGGTTCGCAGCAACAAAGTTAGAACCAGCTTATGCCCTTGCTTACCGAAAAATATTTAACAAGAGGGACTTCAGATTACAATCCCTCTTCGACTTTAATCTATTTATCCAACTCCTCATTTCAGGAACGACGGCCAAATCAATGTTCCTCCAGGTGCAATCAAATACTTCAGGTTACTTGACTGCTGCTGTCGTTTTGTTTTTAACTAAGGTCTTCCGTCAGCAGCTCAATCATCAACTTTGCGTCTCTTTCTCAATAAGTAATATTCAACTAACGCCACGACAGTTTAGGCACCAAATGCGACTAAAAATGATGTACTAACTTCCAAATCCGGTTTAAATATCGCGATTAGAATAAGGTTACCGATAAAAAAGACCTATAACAAAGCAAAAAATCTAAGTCCTATTCGCTTCAAGAGGTAGCCTCCATTAAGTATCGTCGCGTTGCTTATAAATAAATTATCATATATTGTTGTAACAATCCTGCTTAACTCAACTACAGATTCGCATTATCAAATATTACAAATGCAAAAACCCGACCTCACGAGGTCGGGTTTTTCATGGTTTGGTGGAGGCGAGGGGATTTGAACCCCTGTCCGAAGATCACGCCACACAGGCTTCTACGGGTGTAGTCACAGTTTTGATGTCACCCGAGTATCGCCCCGTAACCGGCTATACGTTGGGTCAGCCTGATTGTCTTCTTCAGCTCACCGCAGGCGGAGATGAGACAGCGTATTCCACTACTTGTTAGCCCCTAATCCAGTCACATGGACGATGCTGGGTAGAAGCACGCACACAGTTTCTTAGGCTGCGAAAGCGTAGTTTGTTTGTTGTTTGCCGTTTAATAGGCTTTAGCGTTGATGAAGCAGACGACTCCCTGCTACCCGCAACCCGCGCTCGTCCAATCCCCGTCGAATCCATAAACGCCCCCAATTTTGCATAAACGGTTAGCTACTGGCCAATGTGACAGAAAGTCATAGTGGGAAGCACTAACGTTTAGCTCAATTGAAGCTTTAGGATTAAGGATCAGCTGCTGTCAGAAAAACTCTGTCAGGCTGTCCGATTGTCTAGCACGAAATGCACTTGCTTTGTTGTGTTGCCGTTGCTATTTACTTAGTATACCACGAAGGACAGCTTTCGTGCACATTTGTTATTGGCAACATTGGCTGTTATCTCCCATGGAAAACTGAGCTTAGCGTGCGACCTTTTGTTTCTCGCGCAGGACACGCTGGATATCACGCTGAGCATCACGCTTGGCTGCTGTATCCCGTTTATCGTATTGCTTCTTACCTTTACCCAGCCCAATTAACAGCTTGGCAAAACCATTGCGGATATAAATCTTCAATGGCACAATCGCATACCCTTCTTGCTTAGATAAGCCAAGAAGCTTGTGGATTTGAGCCTTATGCATAAGCAGCTTGCGCGCCCGCGTTGGATCGCTTGGGTTATGCATATTCCCTTGTTCGAATGGGCTGATATGCATGTTGTGAATAAACAGTTCTCCGTTGCGGATCGTGGCAAAAGCATCGCCGATGTTCGCCCGGCCATTTCGAATCGATTTAATCTCTGTACCTAACAGCACCATGCCTGTCTCGAACGTTTCCTCAATGAAATAGTCATGGGAAGCCTTCTTGTTCTGGGCGAGCTGCTTGCCGTCACTTTTCTTACCCATGCTAGTCACCTCGACTCAAATAAGCTAAAATAGTGGTTGCACTATTGGAGTTCATTGTAACAACTTTAAGAACGGAAATCAAGGCGGCGCTCAAGTGCTCCTATCCGAAAGCCTGATATCCAAAAGGAGAATAGCCATGCTTCTTGAAATCATTGCTACGACAGCGGATGAAGCGGTTACAGCTGTCACCCACGGCGCAGATCGCGTAGAGCTTATCTCTGCTTTTGATCAGGGCGGTCTTAGCCCCAGCGAGCCACAAATCACCTCTGTGCTTGATGCTTTGAAAAAGCTTGAACAAACCAATTCTAACCCTAAAATGATTCCCGTACATGCGATGGTCAGACCACATAGCAGTTCCTTTGTATATGACAAGGCTGATCTTAGCGAAATGGTCAAGCAAATAGCAAAAATGCGCTCTCTAGGCGTCCACGCTTTTGTTCTTGGCACGCTGGACGCGCATGGCATGATTGACACCTCTAGCTTGGAGAGATTGCTGGAGGCTGCTGGTGACCGCCCTGTTACTTTTCATCGGGCCTTTGATGAAGCGGCCGATCAAGAAGAAGCATTATTTACACTCATGAAGTATCCCCAAATCAAATGGATATTAACCTCTGGAGGACAGCCTAGTGTGTTAGATGCGGTTGGCCAAATCAAAAGCCTGATTGAGCTAAGCAGCGGTCGTGGCATAACCATTATGCCTGGCAGCGGGCTTTCCGTTGCATCCCTCCCAGACTTCATATCGGCAACAGGAGCAAGTGCCGTACATCTTGGAACAGGAGTTAGAACCGGAGGTATACACTCGCCTATAGATGGTTCTCTCGTGATGCAAGCACGCCAAGCCTTAGAGCCATTCCTTTAGAACTAAGATATTTTCGCGTACAAAAAAACCGCCCTCAGCCCGAAGGCTAAAGGCGGTTTTATTAACGTTCGTAAGCTACTACAGCTTTACAACGTTTTCTGCTTGTGGTCCACGGTTGCCTTGAACAACGTTAAATTCTACGCGTTGTCCTTCTTCAAGAGTTTTGAAGCCTTCGCCAGTGATTGCGGAGAAATGTACGAATACATCGTTGCCGCCTTCAACTTCGATAAAGCCGAAACCTTTTTCTGCGTTAAACCATTTAACTGTACCTTGTTGCATGTGTAAAAACCTCCAAAAAAATAATATTAATATGCGCCTGGTTTGTCTTTAAACAAAAAATTCACACATTGGAAAGGGTTTCATGACTATAATGACACCCTTTTCAATATGTGAATTCAGGTTCATATTATCGATTGATTAGAGTGTACTATACCCAGAATTAAAATGCAAGTGACGAGCTTAAATATATTTTCCCATTTTGCCCAGTTCGCGGCGACTTCCAATTCTGTATCGGAACGGAAATCGCCGCCATTATTTTCTATTTGCCGTTTTTGCGAACGAAGGCCGCTGTAGCGTTGCCACCGCTCTTGTTTTTCCTCTTCCGCTTGCTTTTCTCAGGGCTTGCAGCGCTACCTTCTACTATAGGAGCAGCAGCACTTTGCTCCCCGTTAAACACGCCGCTCTCCGAAGTACGCTTCCGCTTCGAAGCGCCTCCGCCACTACCCTCGTTCCGCCACTTCCCGGCTCCACCGCGGCCATTGCCGCCTGGCCCGCCGCTGCTGCGGATGGGCAGGCCCCACATATCCGTGCGCCCGCCGCGTCCGCCTGCGCGCGACTGCTCACTGCCTTGGCCCGGCGACGTATTCGCCTCTTGCCCTAGCCCACGCTCCGCCGGCGCATTTCCGCCGCCGCTTACGCCAGCGCCGGCTTCGCCTGCGCCACCCCGGCCGCGCCGCTTGGCGCCGCGCCCGCTATCAGGGGCATCGATCCGCCACGGGTTGGCTTGCTCGACAATGCCGACTACGCTGCGGTCGACTCCGCTGCTAAAGCTGTCGCGGCGCCCTTTCCCGCCGCGGCCCTTGCCACCGCGGCCGCCCGCGCTGCCCTTGCCGTTTTGTTCAATCCCGCCACGACTCCGGCCATCCGCACCTGCTCCAGGTCCACTGCCTCCGCGACCCGCGCTGTTTTGTTCATTCCCACCACGACTCCGGTCATCCGCGCTTACACCAGATCCGCTGCCTCCGCGACCTGTACCGCCTTGCCCTTTGCCGCCACGGTTTCGGCCATCCGAGCTTTCGCCGCGGCCTTTGCCACCGCGACCGCCACGGTCGCTGCTTCCGGCGCGTTCGCCGAAGCCGCCGCGCTTCTTGCCGCCGAAGCTGCTTGGAATGCCCTTGCCGCTGCGCGGCTTCATATCCACAAGCTCAAAATCAATCGTATGCTCCGTCATGCTGACGCGAGTCACGCGAATTTTTACTTCATCGCCAATCCGGTATATTTTCGAAGTCCGCTCGCCGACCAAAATCATATGCTGCTCATGGAAGTTGTAGTAGTCGTCCGACATATCACTCAAACGAATCAAGCCTTCCACGGAATTGTCCAGCTCGATGAACATGCCGAAGCTCGTTACGCTGCTAATGATGCCTTCAAACTCTTCGCCGACCTTATCCAACATGAATTCACATTTCTTAAGCTGCTCGGTATCGCGCTCTGCATCTACCGCTACGCGTTCGCGCTCGGAGGAATGCTGCGCAATTTCCGGCATCCTTGCCGTCAATGCTTCATGACGCGCTTGAGTCAGTTGGCCTTTGCCTTCTAGCACCTCACGAATGACCCGGTGAATTACTAGATCCGGGTAACGTCGAATCGGCGATGTGAAATGGGAGTAGAATTCGGCGGCAAGGCCGAAATGCCCAAGGCTCTCCGCATCATATTTCGCCTGCTTCATTGAACGAAGCATGACCGTTGAGATCACGGTCGCTTCCTTCGTGCCGCGAATGTCCTCAAGCAGTGTTTGCAGCGCCTTCGGATGAATCGAGTTGCCCTTGCCTTTAACGGTATAGCCAAAGTTAGCTGCAAATTGCACAAAGTTCAGCAGCTTTTCCTGAGTAGGATCCTCGTGAATCCGGTAAAGGAACGGAACCCGGAGCCAGTGAAAATGCTCGGCAACCGTTTCATTAGCGACCAACATGAACTCCTCGATGATTTGCTCGGCTACGGAACGCTCGCGTTTAATAATATCTACCGCTTTGCCCTTATCATCTACAATGACCTTCGACTCCTGAAAGTCAAAATCAATCGAACCGCGCTTCATCCGCTTCGAGCGAAGACGCATGGCAAGGTCTTCCATCAGGGTGAAAGTATCCAGTAAATCCGCATAACGCTCTTTGAGCTCGGTTTGCGGCTCTTCTTCGCTCGCCGTCAGTATTTTTTTTACGTTCGTATAGGTCATCCGCTCTTTCGTACGGATGACGCTCGTGAACACATCGTGACGCACTCGTTTTAGAGTATCCGCATCGAATTCCATCTCGCATGACAGCGTCAGGCGGTCAACCTGTGGATTGAGCGAGCAGATCCCGTTCGATAGGCGGTGCGGTAGCATCGGAATAACGCGGTCAACCAAATAAACGCTGCAGCCCCTCTGATAGGCTTCTTGATCGAGCTGCGAATTCTCCCTTACATAGTAGCCTACGTCAGCGATATGAACTCCTAGCAAATAATTGCCGTTCTCCAGGCGCTTCACATGGACCGCATCGTCCAAATCCTTGGCATCCTCGCCATCAATCGTCACGATAACCTCTCCACGCAAGTCGCGTCTACCCTGCTGGATAATCTCATCATCGGTAATGGAGTCAGGCGCAGCTTCCGCTTCGGCCATGACTTCTTCCGGGAAGCCTTCCGGCAATTGGTGCTTGCGAATGATGGACAGGATATCTACGCCCGGGTCATTCTTATGTCCCAAAATTTCGACAATTTCCCCTTCGGCCGCCGAACGGCCTTCCGGATAGGAAACGATTTTCACGACTACCTTCTGGCCGGATACAGCTCCTTGGTAGCCACCCTTCGGAATAAAAATATCCCGGTTAATCCGTTTGTCATCCGGCACAACGAAAGCATAGACATCGTGATCCTCGAACGTTCCGACAATCTGCGTGACTGCGCGCTCAACGATGCGCACAACCTCACCCTCCATACGGCCGCCATGCTCGCTTCTTGTCGTAACACGAACAAGGATGGTGTCTCCATTCATCGCGCTCTTCAAATCATTCGCATGCAAATACACATCCCCGTGGTCCTTCTCGTCCGGGATTAGGAACCCAAAGCCTTTGGCATGCGATTGCAGCTTGCCGCGCAGCAAGTTCATCCGTTCCGGCACGCCATAATGGTCGTTAGGCGTACGAATGATTTTTCCCGAGTCCTCCAATTGATTCAGCAGTTTAAGGAACTCCTTAAACTCCGCTGCATCTACGATACCAAAATGCTTCTCCAGCTCTTGGTACGTCATCGGCTTGTAAGCCGTTTCTCTCATAAAATCAAGCAGTTCCTGCTCGTAGTTGATCATTATAATTTTTTCTCCTCATAAACCTGCCCATGCGCTCTGGCGTCATTTGCAGCAGGTTGATAGATTTCCATATACCATGTAGTATACACGAAATGGAAGCCCCGCATCCGCGAATCTGTTGAAAATACAAAAAAAGCGAGGAATATCCTCGCTTTCTGCGTGTGTGTCAGTTATTGTTTTACGAAGTAAGAAACAACAAGCGCCAATATAAAGAAGCCAACTGCAAGAACAACTGTCAAACGCTGCAAGAACAAATCCAAACCGCGCGCTTTCTGTTTGCCGAACAGGTGCTCAGCGCCGCCCGTGATTGCTCCGGACAAACCTGCACTCTTACCTTTTTGCAACAATACGACAGCAATTAGGCCGACAGAAAATATAACGAGCACGATCTTCAATAAGATTTCCATTTATTCCACCTCCAGCATAGGAGCTCCGTAAAAACACGTAAATCGAGTGTACCATAGCTGGGCACAAATTACAATAGGACAAGCCACAATGCCAGCATTATGCAAACCCAAGCGATTGCAAAAACACATAATTATTTTTCGCGCTCTCAAGCGATCCGCATTCAAACTGCTCCTGCTCCACGATCATGCAGGCTATGCCAGATAGATCGGCGGTGCTTAACAGCTGCTCATAACCAACCTCGCCCTTTCCAAGCTCTGCATCCTTTCTGCCCTTGGAAAAATCCTTGAGATGCACAAGCGGCACTCTTCCTTTATGTTTTTGTAAATAATCGGCTGCTTTATATCCGGCCATGTGCAACCAGCCCAAATCAAACTGCATCACCATCAGTTCCGCAGGCACCTGCTTCAGGACAAGATCAATGATAGGCTGCTTTTCGACCAGCTTAAACTCAAAATCATGATTATGATAACCGTATTTCATCCCCGCGTCCTTTACTTGCTTCCCGCACTTCGTCAGCACATCCGTTAAATATTTCACGTTATCCATAGTTGGCTGCTCCGGCAGCGGCCCCCACGGCGTAATAATGTAGCACACGCCTAGCTCTTTCGCATATTCGATCTGTCCCGCAAAATCCGATTCCATCTGCTTCGTATTGCTGAAGTTAATGGGCACATGAACTGAAGGAACCGTTAGTCCCAGCTCCTTCAGTTTGCTTTTCAGTTCAATGGCCGGCGTTTTAAAATAACCCGCAAATTCGACGGCTGTATAGCCGATTTTGGCCACTTTCTCTAATGTGCCTAGAAAATCAATTTCTGTCTGGTCTCTAACGGAATACAATTGAAGGCCTATCACTGGTTTTGCCATCCGAGCACCGCCTAATCGATTCATGCTTTTTCTGCTCTTAATGTCCTACGTTTATAAGTGTTCTATGCCTGTAAAGAAAAAGAAGGGTATGCCCTGGGGCATACCCTTCTTTCCTACACGCTTCACGCGTATTATTTAAAGTTTTTCAAGTTGTAGAAAGCCGATTTGCCAGCATATTGAGCTGTCGAACCTAGTTGGTCCTCAATGCGAAGCAATTGGTTGTATTTTGCAACGCGGTCCGTACGGGACGGAGCGCCTGTTTTGATTTGACCAGCGTTTGTTGCAACAGCGATATCAGCAATTGTGCTGTCTTCGCTCTCGCCTGAACGGTGAGAGATAACTGCTGTGTAACCAGCGCGTTTTGCCATTTCGATTGCATCGAAAGTTTCAGTAAGCGAACCGATTTGGTTAACTTTAACTAGGATCGAGTTGCCCACGCCTTTGTCGATACCGTCGGACAAACGCTCTGTGTTCGTAACGAATAGATCGTCACCAACCAATTGTACTTTACCGCCAAGCTTCTCAGTAAGCAATTTCCAACCATCCCAATCGTCTTCGGAGCAACCGTCTTCGATTGTGATAATTGGGTATTTGTCAGCCCATGAAGCAAGAAGGTCAACGAATTCAGCAGGTGTGAACGATTTGCCTTCGCCTGCAAGCACGTATTTGCCGTCTTTGAAGAATTCAGTAGAAGCAACGTCCATACCGAGGAATACGTCAACGCCTGGCTTGTAGCCTGCGCGCTCGATTGCGGAGATGATTGTTGTAATTGCTTCTTCGTTTGAACCAAGGTTAGGAGCAAAGCCGCCTTCGTCGCCTACAGCTGTGTTAAGGTGTTTGTCATGCAATACAGCTTTCAGGTTGTGGAAAATTTCAGCGCCGATACGAAGCGCTTCTTTGAAGCTTTCAGCACCGACAGGAAGAACCATGAATTCTTGAACGTCGATGTTGTTATCCGCGTGCTCGCCGCCGTTGATGATGTTCATCATTGGTACTGGAAGCACTTTAGCGTTGAATCCGCCAAGGTAAGTGTAAAGAGGCACATCAAGAGCGTCAGCAGCTGCGCGAGCGACTGCCATCGATACAGCAAGGATTGCATTAGCGCCAAGCTTTGCTTTGTTAGGAGTACCGTCAAGCTCGATCATTTTGCGGTCGATAGCCACTTGATCAAGAGCGTCAAGACCGATGATTTCAGGAGCGATTTCTGTGTTTACATTTTCAACGGCTTTTAGAACGCCTTTGCCAAGGTAACGGGATTTGTCGCCATCACGAAGCTCAACAGCCTCGTAAGCGCCTGTGGAAGCGCCGGATGGAACGATTGCGCGGCCTTTGCCGCCGGACTCAAGGGATACCTCTACTTCTACTGTTGGATTTCCGCGGGAATCCAGCACTTCGCGTGCATATACATCAACGATAATTGACATGAGAGAAAACACTCCTTTTAAAGGTTTTATTTGGGGTTAATCAAGGAAACGCCAGTCATTTCTTTCGGTTTGGCCAGTTCGAGCAAATCAAGCAGCGTCGGAGCGATGTCAGCAAGGATACCGCCTTCGCGAAGCGTCTCGCCTGCTCTCGTTACGATAAGCGGAACGGGATTTGTCGTATGCGCCGTAAACGGACGGCCATTCTCGTCAAATACCATATCAGCGTTACCATGGTCAGCCGTAATGATGCAAACTCCGCCTTTGGCAAGCACAGCTTCCACTACTTTGCCCAGGCATTCGTCTGTCGCTTCTACCGCCTTGATCGTAGGCTCCAGCATGCCGGAGTGCCCTACCATATCAGGGTTGGCGAAGTTTAGAATAATTGCGTCATGCTTGTCTGATTCAATCTCGCGAACCGTAGACGCGGCAAGCTCATACGCGCTCATCTCCGGCTGTAGGTCGTACGTTGCAACCTTAGGGGAATTAATGAGTACGCGTGTTTCGCCTGGAAGCTCATGATCGCGTCCGCCGCTAAAGAAAAACGTAACATGCGGATATTTTTCCGTTTCAGCCGTACGCAATTGTGTCTTGTTGTTTTGCACGAGAACTTCGCCAAGCGTGTTATCCAGGTTCTTTGGTGAATACGCAACGAATCCGCCTACGGTTTCACTGAATAGCGTCAAGCAGACGAAATACAGGTTAACCGGATGATTCTCGCCACGGTCGAAGCCGCGGAAATCCTCATTGGTAAACACTTGGGACAATTGAATCGCGCGGTCAGGACGGAAATTGAAGAAAATAACCGCATCCTCGGATTCCACAAGGCCAACTGGCTTGTTTTCCCCGTCTATAATGACCGTTGGCATAACGAATTCATCATAAACCGATTTCTCGTAGGATTCAACTACCGCTTGAATCGGATCATAGTATTGCGGGCCTTCGCCGTAAACCATGGCGCGGTAGGATTTCTCCGTACGCTCCCAGCGCTTGTCGCGGTCCATCGCATAATAGCGGCCTTGAACCGTTGCAATGCGGCCTACGCCAACCTCTTCGATCTTCGCTTGCAGACGCTCAAGGTAACCTTTGGCGCTGTCTGGAGACACGTCGCGGCCATCGAGGAATGCATGGATATACACTTCCTCAAGCTCTTCTTTCTTTGCCAAATCCAGCAAAGCGAACAGGTGCTCAATATGGCTGTGTACGCCGCCGTCAGAGAGCAAGCCGTAGAGGTGAAGCTTCTTGCTGTTTGTTTTCACATGACGAACTGCGCCAAGAATCGTTTCATTCTCATAGAACTCGCCATCACGGATCGATTTGCTGATACGCGTCAAGTCCTGATACACAATGCGGCCTGCGCCGATGTTCAAATGGCCAACTTCGGAGTTGCCCATTTGACCTTCCGGCAAACCAACGGCTTCGCCGGAAGCCGTTAGTGTCGTGTGCGGGTAAGTCGACCAGTAACGGTCGTAATTCGGTTTGTTTGCTTGTGCTACGGCGTTGCCGACAACATCATCGCGCAAACCGAAACCGTCAAGAATAATAAGCGCTACAGGTTTTGGAGAAGCCATATTACTTGGCCCCCTCGACCAGTGCGATATAGGATGCAGGCTCTAGACTTGCGCCGCCGACAAGTGCGCCGTCGATGTCCGCTTGACCCATATATTCAGCAACGTTGTTAGGCTTAACACTGCCGCCGTATTGAATGCGAACCGCATCTGCCGTTGCTTGGTCATAAAGGCCTGCAATGACGCCGCGGATGTAGCCGATCACGTCTTGTGCATCTTCGGAAGTCGAAGATTTGCCCGTGCCGATTGCCCAGATTGGTTCGTATGCCACAACAACTTCAGCTGCTTGCGCTGCGGATACGCCTTGGAAAGCCGCTTCCGTTTGCACCTTGCAAACATCCTTCGTTTGTCCTGCTTCACGCTCTTCCAGCTTCTCGCCTACGCAGACGATTGGCAGCAAGCCGTTTTTGAAGGAAGCATGAACCTTTTTGTTCACGATCTCATCAGATTCTGCAAAATATGCGCGACGCTCTGAGTGGCCGATAATCACGTATTTTACACCAAGATCCTTCAGCATCACGCCGCTGATTTCACCAGTGAATGCACCGTTGTCTTCAAAGTGTACGTTTTGCGCTCCGATTGCGATCGAAGTGCCTTTCGCCGCTTCAACAAGTGCCGGAAGCGTTGTGTAAGGCGCGCAAATTACGCTCTCTACGCCGTCAACCTCAGCTTTGCCTTTCACTTCGGAGAAAAAAGTGACAGCCTCGGATACTGTTTTGAACATTTTCCAGTTACCAGCGATAATCGGTTTTCTGTTGCTCATGCATAATCCTCCTCAAAAATATGTTATTTGGGTAGAGCTATTATTTATCGTTAAGAGCTACAACGCCTGGAAGCACTTTGCCTTCCATGAACTCAAGGGAAGCGCCGCCGCCAGTCGAGATGAAGTCCATTTTGTCAGCCAGGTGGAATTTCTCAGCCGCTGCTGCGGAATCGCCGCCGCCGATCACTGTGTAGCCTGTTGTTTCCGCACATGCGTTAGCAACGGCTAGTGTACCATGCGAGAATGGCTCGATTTCAAATACGCCCATCGGCCCGTTCCAAACAACCAGCTTGGAGTTTTTGATCACGTCAGCATAAAGCTCGCGTGTTTTAGGTCCGATGTCAATGCCTTCCCAATCAGCAGGAATGCTGTCTACGTCAACGATTTGCGTGTTAGCGTCTGCGCTGAAATCGTCAGTAACTACGATATCGACAGGGATCAAGAAGTTTTTGCCAAGCTTTTTAGCTTTCTCGATGAACTCAAGAGCAAGATCAAGCTTGCTATTGTCTACGAGCGATTTGCCGATTTCGTGGCCTTGCGCTTTGAAGAAGGTATAAGACAAGCCGCCGCCGATGATGACGTTGTCGGCAATTTCCAACATTTTGTCGATAACCGCGATTTTGTCTTTCACTTTGGAGCCGCCTACGATAGCTGTGAAAGGGCGCTCAGGGTTATTCAAAGCTTTGCCTAGTACTTCAAGCTCTCTCTCCATAAGAAGGCCGGATACAGCTGGAAGAATATGAGCAATGCCTTCTGTCGATGCATGCGCGCGGTGAGCAGCGCCGAAAGCGTCGTTAACGAACAAGTCAGCAAGCTTAGCAAATGCTTTTGCCAATTCCGGATCGTTCTTCTCTTCGCCTTCGTAGAAACGTACGTTTTCAAGAAGCAAAACGTCGCCGTTGTTCAAAGCCGCTACTTGCGCTTCTACCGCTTCGCCGATTGCTTCGTCAGCTTTAGTTACTTGCTTGCCAAGAAGCTCGGATAGACGAGCTGCAGAAGCCGTATGGCGAAGCTCTTCAACCACTTGACCGTTCGGACGGCCCAAGTGACTTGCAAGAATAACTTTAGCGCCTTTTTCGATTAGGAAGTTAATCGTTGGAAGCGTTTCGCGGATACGTTTGTCATCTGTAATTTTACCATCTTCGAGCGGCACGTTGAAATCAACGCGAACAAATACCCGTTTACCAGCCAGCTCTGCAACATCACGTACACTTTTCTTATTCATCAATGAAACCTCCCGGATAATTGGTATGAAACGGTATAGATATAGGACAAAAAAAAGAAGGGCGTTCCTTCAAAGAAGAAACGCCCTCATGATTTACGACTCTAGAAGCCGCAAACCATAGACCTCTGCTCCGCATGCGCGAAAGCCGCGGTCCGTCCGCCTTCTTTGCTTACAGACCTTTGCTAGCAATGTAAGCAGCAAGATCAACTACGCGGTTCGAGTAGCCCCACTCGTTGTCGTACCAAGAAATAACTTTAACCATGTTGCCTTCAACAACCATAGTCGAAAGACCATCGATTGTGGAAGAAGCAGGGTCGCTATTGTAGTCGCTTGAAACAAGCGGCAATTCGTTGTAGTTCAAGATGCCTTTAAGAGGACCGTCAGCAGCTTCTTTCAATGCTGCGTTAACTTCTTCAACCGTTACGTTAACTTTAAGCTCAGCAACAAGGTCAGTTACGGATACGTTAGGCGTAGGAACACGCATAGCCATACCGTTCAATTTGCCTTTAAGCTCAGGAAGAACAAGTGCAACAGCTTTCGCTGCGCCAGTGGAAGAAGGAATGATGTTCTCAGCAGCTGCGCGAGCACGACGCAAGTCTTTGTGTGGAACGTCAAGTACGGATTGGTCGTTTGTGTATGAGTGAATAGTAGTCATCATACCTTTAACGATTCCGAATTTGTCGTTCAATACTTTTGCGAAAGGCGCTAGGCAGTTTGTAGTACAAGAAGCGTTGGAAATAATGGTATGTGCCGCAGCGTCGTATTTATCTTCGTTAACGCCGATAACAACTGTAATATCTTCGTTCGTTGCTGGAGCGGAGATGATAACTTTTTTAGCGCCGCCTTGCAAGTGAAGCTCAGCTTTTTCTTTAGCTGTGAAAATACCAGTGGATTCAACTACGATTTCAACGCCTACGGAGCCCCAAGGAAGGTCAGCTGGGTTGCGCTCTGCAAATACTTTGATTTCGCGTCCGTTTACGATAAGCGCGCCTTCTTTTGCTTCAACAGTACCGTCAAGTTGACCGTGAGTTGTATCGTATTTAAGAAGATGTGCCAGAGTTGCAGTATCCGTAAGATCGTTTACTGCCACGATTTGAACATCAGGGTTGTTCAGTGCTGCGCGGAATACGTTACGGCCGATGCGACCAAAACCATTAATACCAACTTTTACCATTTTTGTTTCCTCCTAAGCGATTTAAAAGATTATTTTATATATTTCAAGATGTTTTGCCAGTTACGTATAAGCTGCTGATAGCAAATCATCATGATTCCGCATTGCTTTTCTCTTGCTCGATTAAGGCTACCATCTCTAAAGCTGCTGCTTCGTCTGTGATGAGAACATCGTTATGCCCAAAGCGCATAATCGCCGCTATAGCTTCGCCTTTGCTCTTCCCGCCGGCTACGCCGATAACAACTTCAGTGTTAACAATATCCTCTAGCCGTAACCCCACCGTCTGCATTTTGTGCACGACCGCGCCTTTCCGGTCAAAATAAAACCCGAAGGATTCTGCGAGCGCACCTTCCGCTTCCATGGCGTCTATAATTTGTTGATCCAGCCGCCTGCGCCTTGCCATCACCATAGCATCCCCGATTCCGTGTACGACGATGCGAGCACTGCGGATAACATCCACAATCTCTTTAATGTTCGGTTCCTGCATGATGGAGGCAAATGCTTCCTGCCCTAGATGGTCAGGTACGTGCAGAAGCCTGTATTGCCCTCCTGTGCGCTTTGCCATCATAGAAGCAATGGTATTGGCCTGATAGTCCAAGCTCTCTCCTAGGCCGCCTCTGGCCGGTACGAATAGATTCGTATTAAGCTGCGAGGAGCTATTCAGTTGGCTCGACAACTGCGCGATGGTCGTTCCGCCTGTAACAGCCACAACGTCGCTTGGCTGCATTAGCTTGCTGAGCACCTGGCTTCCGGCACGACCCAGCTCTCGCTTCGTCTGTGCGGAAATCTCCGAATCACCTGCTACAATGACGACCTGTGTCAAGCCGTAATGGCTGCGGATCGTTTCTTCCAATTCGGATAAGCCGAACATGGTCTTGTAGAAGGGTTCGAGCTGTTCTAATAATTGCTTGCCTGAATCGCTAATTCGCATGCCCCCCGAATGAATCTCGAGCAGGCCTTGCGTTTTCAGAAAATCGGTCTCCGCCCGAAGCATTCGCTCCGTCATCGATAATGCCGACGCCAGCGTACGACGCCCGATTAAATCCGACAGCATCACTCGATGCAATATCGAATACCGTTTCTTCATGACGTCGAGCAGATCCGGTACAAGCTGCTGCTGCAGTTCAACGATCTGACGCATCTCTCATCCTTCACTCCATCGGCCTATAGCGTATTCGGTTCAACCTACGTTGGACTGATAATGTCCCGCGGTATCATTTCAAGTCCCACCTTTAGTTTATCGGAAATAAGCGAAGGAAGCAAGAGCAGTTTTGCTCATGAAAACGATTACGGTCACATTTTTCACAAATTTAATTTTACAACTCCCCTTGCTTTAGAAACTTAATTATCATATAATAATTTTTGCGACTATTTTCAAATGACGGAAGGTACTGGCTTATCAGTAAACCGTTCCTATAAATATCCGCAGAAACAATAGCCTTTCCAGCTTGTTGACCTACACCTTATACAATTTGCGCCCGTGGTCCAATGGATATGACGCAGCCCTCCGAAGGCTGAGATCTAGGTTCGATTCCTTGCGGGCGCGCCACAACAAACTTTTAGCCGACTCGGCTTGCAACTCCTATATTGATACATAAGAACCGTTCCTATACACTGGAGCGGTTTTTTTTATTCCAAACAGACTTGTTTGACTATCTTTGACTTTTGCTTTTTCATCCGTTATTATGAGAATACGATTTAACCATTCATTGTTTTATTGAGGAGGGGGCTTACGTTGGATATGAATTTCGTTCCTATGGTTATTGAGCAAAACAATCGGGGTGAGCGTGCGTATGACATTTACTCTCGCCTGTTGAAAGACCGCATTATTTTTCTAGGTTCCGGTGTAAACGACGTGGTGGCCAACTCCATCATCGCTCAATTGCTCTTCCTGGCCGCAGACGACCCAGAGAAAGACATTTCTCTTTATATTAACAGCCCAGGCGGTTCGATTACGGCAGGCATGGCTATTTATGATACGATGCAATACATTAAACCGGATGTTTCCACCATCTGTGTCGGCATGGCAGCTTCCATGGGTGCTTTCCTGCTTACGGCAGGCGCCATCGGCAAACGCTACGCGCTTCCGAACAGCGAAGTTATGATTCACCAGCCGCTTGGCGGGGCAGAAGGACAAGCGAGCGATATCGCTATCCGCGCGAAACGCATCATCGGCATGCGCGACAAGCTGAACGGCATCCTTGCGGAGCGCAGCGGGCAATCGCTTGAGCGCATCGAGAAGGACACGGACCGCGACTACTTCATGAGCGCGGCAGAAGCCAAAGAATACGGCTTGGTCGATAAAGTAATCGAGAAGCTAGCATAACCAGCAACATACGAAACGGGGCATTTCCAAGGTCTGCATAGACCAAGGGAATGCCCCGTTTTTGTTTGCAGCGGTACATTTGAATAGTTAACTCTGATTCTGGGCGTACGAGGACTTAGCAATGAGTGTGTTGGTATTTGAACTTTGCTATTTACGATGTTTGATGTGTTATATAGAAAAACCAATTCGAGGGTTGTGTGTGCGATGCGGATTTTGTTGAAAACGATTAATGAGCTTCTTTGGTCATGTTTGATTTAGTATGTACTTTGCACTATTTTCAGTTTCCCACCAAAAATGTGTACTGTGGCTCGTATCCTTCGCCGTTTACGTCATCATTTACGTTAATCGAAAAGAGCATTTTCTTTTCCAACTTTCAATTAACAGGAAAAAATCCCGTTATATCTGGTCATATAAGCATTATCTAGAGTTTAACTGGAATTCCTCCTGTTAATTGATCCGATTCAACCGTTCTCATGCCTTACTCCTAATATTAACGGTAAAATTTCCTGTTAATGTAGTTCAAGCTTCCGTCGAGGTTCCTTTAGTGGGAGTTTTTCCTGCTAAATTATGAAAATCGTAGTACATTGCCAATTTTTCTTTGTCTTCTGTCTTCTTTCCTCCCTTCCTCTATCCCCCTCTCCCCCAAAGCATCATTAGCTCTCAAGACGCACGACTGACAGATTAACATCAGCTGTAATACTGCAGCTTGCCGTTCACCTAAAGACCTACAACAGCAGCCAACAACATTAAAAAAAGCCACCCCAGGTCTCCAGGACCTTGGACGGCTTTTGTTTAATTGCGAATGAATTATTGGTTCTCCAACTCTTCTTTGCTTACTAAAGCGACTAAAGCGTTTACAGCCTGTTCTGCGTCCGAACCCTCTGCACTAATGGATACTTCAGTGCCGGAGCTGATCGCTAGGCTCATAATACCCATGATGGATTTTGCGTTCACTTTTTTGTCGTCTTTCTCTACAAATACTTCGGAGGAAAATTTGTTCGCTTCTTGTACGAATAATGCTGCAGGTCTTGCATGAAGTCCCGTCTTAAGACGAACAACAACCGGAAGCCTTGTCATGGAAACCATACCCCCTATATTTTACTCAATCATTAGCATGCGGCACAAACGTTAACGGCTCTGTTTTACCGTCTTCTGGCTGCAAAAGCTCGTTTCCCGGTCAAAGATAAGTGAGCGTCTGCGTTGATGCTTGGCATTCTTATCTTTTTAAATAAAGTCATTTTGAATTATTATATCATTATACCAGCTGATGCACTAGGAAAAAAGCTCAGACGCCGCGGATTTTTTCCGCAAGTTCGTCGATTTTGCGCAAACGGTGGTTTACACCTGATTTGCTGACCTTTCCCTTGAGCATTTCGCCGACTTCTGTCAAATTCATATCGGGATGCTGCAATCTGATTTCTGCAACTTCCTTAAGCTTATCAGGCAAGCTGTCCAGTCCTACCTCACGCTGCAGCAGCTTTATGTTCTCAATTTGCCGAAAAGCGGCCCCGATTGTCTTATTCAGGTTCGCCGTTTCGCAATTGACTATGCGATTTACCGAATTGCGCATATCGCGCATAATTCGGACATCCTCAAATTTGAACAAGGCTTGATGCGCGCCAATAATGTTGAGAAGCTCGATAATTTTCTCGCCCTCTTTGATATAGAAGATAAAACCTTTTTTCCGCTCAATGCATCTGGCATTGAGATCGAATTTATTGGCAAGATCCACTAACGATTCGCAATGCTCCTGATACATCGACGAGATCTCAAGATGATAAGAGGAGCCTTCCGGGTTATTAACAGATCCGCCTGCAAGGAATGCTCCACGCAAATAAGACCGTTTGCAGCATGGCTTGCGAATGATTTCCTTATCAATGCCGAGATTAAACATAAAGCCCTCGGAAACAATCTTAAGCTCACTCAGTATTTCCTGTACGCCGGCAGGAATACGCACGATATACACATTATTTTTTTTGAGCCTCATCTTTTTGCGGACGAGCAGCTCGACATGCACCTCATAATGCTTTTTGAGCAGGGAATAAATCCTTCTGGCTATAGCAGCATTTTCCGTTGAGATGTCCAAAACGACTTTGCGGCTGGATACGCTGACCGAACCATTCATTCGTATGAGCGCAGATAATTCCGCGATCTCACAACAACTGTCCGCTTCGATTAAAGTCAGCTCTTTTTTTGTTTGTGCCGCAAACGACATGATGTATCACCTCTTTCGTAACATCCAGTTCTCAACTAATTTATAAATATGATGGCTTAAGCGTTCGGCATCATGCCGAAGAAACGTACGAAATAATACAAGCCGGTCCGCAATGACTTCATAACCCTTCTGGGTGACGGCATCAAGGTCCAAATGGACCGCTTTTGCGCCAAGCTCTGCGTATTTACTCTCGATTTGGGGCGGAATCTCCCCATCATTTACGATAACATAATCAAACAGATGATGCCCGATGTGAGCGTGAATCGCATCCAGGTGGTCGCCTACCGAATAATTGTCGGTTTCGCCTGGTTGCGTCATGACGTTACAAACGAACAGCTTTACCGCTTCCGATTCCACGATGGCATTGGCAAGTTTGGGAACGAGCAAATTTGGAATAATGCTCGTATACAAGCTGCCAGGCCCGATCAGAATCGCATCTGCTTGCTCGATCGCCTCAACCGCTTCTTGAAGCGGCTCCACGTCAGCAGGTTCAAGAAACACTCGCTTAATAATCTTTCCTGCTTTCGGAATCATCGATTCGCCTGTAACAAACGAACCGTCCTCCATTTCCGCTTTCAGAACAATCGCCTGCCCTGCTGCTGGAAGCACTCGGCCGCGTACGGCCAGAACACGGCTAAGCTCGCGTATGCCCGTAACGAAATCACCGGAAATATCCGTCATCGCCGCGAGCATGAGATTCCCAAGACTATGCCCGGCAAGGCCTGGCACCGTCTTGAACCGGTATTGCAGCACCTCGGTGAGCAAGGGCTCCGCATCGGCTAATGCCATAAGCACGTTGCGAATATCGCCAGGCGGCGGTATTTGCAGTTCATTTCGCAAAATACCAGAGCTGCCGCCGTCATCGGCAACCGTAACAATTGCCGTAATATCCAGCGGCTTCTCCTTAAGCCCCCGAAGCATGACCGAGAGTCCGGTACCGCCGCCTATGACGACGATCTTCGGACGTCTCAGTATCTTATGTCTACTCTGCATTCTCTCACCCCGTCAATGCTTGTCACGTTCGGCATCGCGATGAGTGACACGCACTCGCTCCGTATCACTGCTGCCGAGCATGCGTCCCAGATATTCGGATATCGCAACGGATCGATGCTTTCCGCCTGTACAGCCGATGCCGATTACAACCTGACTTTTCCCTTCCTTGCGGTAAAGCGGAATAAGGAATTGGAGCATGTCTAGCAGCTTGGTTAAAAACTGCTGTGTTTCAGGCCATTTCATGACGTATTCGTACACTTCGGGGGTTTGACCGGTATTCGGGCGCAAATGCTCGACATAGTGCGGATTGGGCAAAAAGCGGACGTCATAGATGAGGTCAGCATCAATCGGAATGCCGTATTTAAAGCCGAAGGAAGTTACGTTGATCGATAGACTGTTTTGCTCAAGATTCGTAAAATGGGAAATAATCCGTTCCTTCAAATGTGCCGGCTTTAAAATGCTCGTATCGATAACCTGCGAGGCCCAGCCTTTCAGATCCTCAAGCAGTCGGCGTTCATTTTTTATTCCCTCAAGTGGCATACCCTCGGGTGCTAGCGGATGACGGCGACGACTCTCTTTGTATCGCTGGACAAGCACGGCATCCGTAGCATCCAAAAATAGGATTTCACAGCTGAGCGTATAATGCTCCTTGATATAGGCAAGCGACTCGGACAATGCCGTAAAAAATTCACGTCCGCGCAAATCAATCACGAGCGCTACATTTCCAATTTTGCCGTTCGATTGCTCGATCAGCTCCGCAAATTTAGGAATAAGAACGGGTGGTAAATTATCTACGCAGAAAAAACCGAGATCCTCCAGGCTTTGGACAGCAATCGTCTTGCCTGCGCCAGACATCCCGGTAATAATGACAAGCTTCGCTACTGTTGCCGCCGTTTCCATGAATAAACCTCCTAAAAGGTTTGCGTAAGCAAACCTACTTCGTAAGGGCAAGCTTAGGTTTGCATAAGCAAACCTGCTTCGTATGGATAGCCTCTTAAACTATCCTCTTAGAATGAGACCAGCTGCGCCAACTACGCCAGCATTGTTGCCAAGCGTTGCCGCAACGATTTTCACGTTTTCCTTCGCTTGGTCCTGTGTGTACTTCTCAAATACTTCGCGAATTTGGTCGAATAGGAAATCGCCTGCTTTGGACACGCCACCGCCGATGATGAAATATTGCGGATTCAATACGATTGCGATCATCGCCATCGATTTGCCCAAATAATAAGCTGCGCGATTCACGATGCGTGTTGCAACTTCATCGCCTGCTTTTGCCGCATCCAGAACATCTTTAGCCATAATATTCTCCACTTGCGCAAGTGATGTACGATCGCCGCGCTCAACGGCATCATTTGCCATGCGAATAATACCCGTAGCCGAGGATACCGTCTCCAAGCAGCCCATTTTGCCGCAACCGCACTGAATAGCTTCCAAATCAGGCACGATAGCCATATGGCCAAGCTCGCCGGCCATACCCATGTAGCCCTCTACAATCTTGCCTTCTATAATAATGCCGCCGCCTACGCCTGTGCCAAGCGTGTAGCATACGCAATGGTCAATGCCCTTGCCTGCTCCGCCCCATGCTTCACCGAGTGCAGCAACATTCGCATCATTGTTTACTTTTACTGTTTTATTCAGCTCTTGCTCCAAATAAGCCTTCAAATTGACGTTTTCAATCTTCAGGTTTGGCGCAAATTTGACAATGCCGTTCGGAATGTCAAGGAAACCGGCAATACCAACGCCAACTCCATCAACGTTTTCCCAATCAAAATCAGATTCGGTTACGATCTGCTGTGCATATTTTGCAATATTTTGAAGGATAGTGTCCGTTCCTTTACTCGCTTCCGTCGGCCCTTCATACGTTTGGAGCAATTGTCCCTCCGCATTGCAAATGCCTACCTTAATAGCAGTCCCGCCGACATCGACTCCAACGTAAATCTTTTCAGACATCACTAGTCCACCTCATCAATATGTTAATCTTCTCTGTAACACTATAAGCGACCTTAACCCTCTGGTCAAGATAGCGCAATTCGGGCAAATGTGCAGCTCTCGGCTATTGAAAAGGCTATACCGTCAAGCATATCGCTCTGCTGGTATAGCCCCTTCCGTATCTTATGCTGCCTTAGCAAACGATTAAAGCGATTGGCTCCAGTCATGAACAATGGCGCCCTCAAGGTATCTTTCGCAATCCAGCGCCGCCATGCAGCCGCTTCCCGCCGCCGTAATTGCTTGGCGGTATTTGCTGTCCTGTACGTCGCCGCAAGCGAATACGCCAGGGACATTCGTTTCGGATGTGCCTGGCTTCACAACAATGTAGCCATGCTCATCCGTATCGATTTGGCCAGCCAGAAACTTCGTATTCGGTGTATGGCCGATCGCGATAAATACGCCATCGGTCTCAATTACATCCTCTTCGCCCGTTACGTTATCGCGAACCTTCAAGCCAGTAACGCCCATGCCGCCAGCCACGACTTCAACCGGTGTACGGTTGAGGCTCCAGCTGATTTTTTCATTCTCGCGAGCGCGGTCCTGCATGATTTTGGAAGCGCGAAGCTCGTCGCGGCGGTTAACCAACTCAACGTTGCTTGCGAAGCGCGTAAGGAAATTTGCTTCCTCCATCGCCGAATCTCCGCCGCCCACTACGATGATCTTCTTGCCGCGGAAGAAGAAGCCGTCACACGTCGCGCATGTGCTTACGCCACGGCCGACGTTTTCTTTCTCTCCGGGAATGCCAAGGTAACGAGCCGATGCCCCCGTAGAGATAATAATGCTCTCTCCAACTAGCTCTCCATGACCTTCAACTTGGAGCTTGAATGGACGTTCGGACATATCCACGCTGTTGACCCAGCCGGTGATGAACTTAGCGCCAAAGCGCTCCGCTTGCTTGCGCATGTTGGTCATCAGCTCTGGCCCCATAATGCCTTCCGGAAAACCAGGGAAATTCTCAACTTCGGTCGTCGTTGTCAATTGTCCGCCCGGCTCTGGTCCTTCGATAATAAGCGGGCTCATGTTCGCACGGGCCAAATAAATTGCTGCTGTTAGTCCGGCAGGGCCGGTTCCGATAATTATGGATTTGTACATCACATTCACCTCGTAAAAGTTTATTCGTCCTGCAATTCCTGTGCCGCAAACACAGAGCTAAGTGATTTCATCTTCTCTTTAATGCCGCAAACCTCGTCAATCATTTTGACATTTTTGCTTACGGTCGCAATCGATGTCCCGTAACGCAGCGACACCTCATGGTATGAAATCGCACGCCTGTGCATTTTCGCTGTCAAATATTCTAACGCTGCTGCCCAGCCTTCCGGCTTCGTCAGCTTCGGAACGTCCGGATACACTCGTGACAAAAACTCCACCCACAAGGTCATCAGATCATGCTGCTGAACCAAATCATATTGCTTGCTCATCCGGCCAAGAGCCGTCTCCACGACTTCCTGCCATTTATCTTCCCATACGGGCAGCCTCGAAGGAACCCGATTCGGCTCAATAACCGTTTCCTTCCCTTCCAGCACTATCCGTAATGGCTCTTGTACACCCATCGTACGAAGAACGAAGATCGCAATACGCTTCAAGTAATCATCCTCATCCCGCTCCAGGAGGAACGTCTGCAGGACGTCCTTCACTTCGCTGTCGGCGATCATGCCGAGCGCCTGAATGACCTGCAGCTTCGTATGCTGATCGCCATGGCGAAGCGCCCAGAAAAACGACGAGCGTACGAGCGGATCACGCTTGAGGTGGTCAGGGATGCCGTCAGACGACTTTTCCCACAGCTTGAACTGCTCCTCAAACGGCAAATGATAATGGTAGCTAATGGAACCTGTGTGCTGTCCGCTGCGGACAAGCTCGAGCTGCTCCATATAATAATGTGGAATGCCTGAAGTCGGATCCAGCTTGATCGTCTGTTTCCATAAGCGCTCCGCTTCCTGCAAACGCCCGATGTTGCATGCAGCCACGGCCGCATAATGAAACAGGCTTGGGTCCTGGGTCAGCTCTGAGTCCTTCAGCAGTCTGGTGAAGTGACGGTAAGCAGCTCCATGCTCTCCTAAGATGCCCATTGTGGTTGCCAGTTTAAACACATGCTCTTGATGAAACGGCACGGTCTTTGCCAACAGATCCACAAGCGGACGCAGGCTTTCTTCATCATTTTTGTGCTGATAGAAAATAGCCAAATTGCAAAGGGCGTGCAAATTGCCCGCTTCTAGGTCAAGTACCTCATGAATGGTATCCATCGCTTTATCGAACATGCCCATATAGTAATAAGCTAGCGCCAAATTGTTTCGGGCAGCCAAGAAATCGGGCTGGCCCTCAATAATTTTTTCTAAAATGCGCACAGCTTCTGTAAATTTTCCTTCTTCAAGCAGCGTTCTCGCCAAATCATGCTCCACCATGCCTTCGCGCGACTTGATGTTGGTCAGACGCGTAGGACGCTCCAGCTCATAGTGCAGCAGGTCCATCATATCCTCTGCCTCATCAAGAAACTGCCCTTCGGAATCCTCTTCCAAATAGCGAATCAGCGAGCCCTCAGCCGCTTCATATTGCTCCATGTTGGCAAAATTGTTCGCCATATAGAAATGGCACTCCGTCATCGTCGGATCAAGCTCATCCACAATCCATCCCAAGATCCGGTTCGATTCCTCGTAATTGCCCATTTCCGATAGGATGCCGGCCATATTGCAATGGTTTACCGGGTTTTCCGGCTCGTATTCGACGGCGCGACGAAAATATTTAAGTGCCTTGTCATAATGGAAACGATCGAGCGACTGAACCGCACGTTCGAAGAAAAACGTGGCGTCCCACTGGACCGGTATGACTTTCGTCTGTTGACCTACGACAACACGCTTCTTTTCTTTCATCCGCAAGGCACCTCCCGTTACTTCCGATTTTCTACGATTATACCATAGCCATACCCATCCGAACACGAAAGAATATGTGGGAAAATCGCGGACGGCAAATGCACCGCCCGCGATTTCCCGCAGCCTTGCTATTCATTTTGCATACTCCGCATCCCGTTAGGATACTTATACGCCACTGCTTTTGAACAAAGTACTGATGGAGCCACCCTCTAAAATAATGCGCGTAGCTTCCGCTAGAAGCGGAGCGACAGAGAGCACTTTGAAACGTTCCGGCGTCGATTCCGGCAAGCTGATGGAGTCCGTAACGATGACTTCCTTAATATGGGGATGATCCAAACGCTCAATGGCCGAGCCGGAGAATAACGGGTGCGTTGCGCATACATAAACATCCTCTGCGCCGCGCTCCTTCAGGCTTTCCACAACGTTCACAATCGTAGAGCCGGTGTCAATCAGATCCTCGATAATAATTGGAGTCTGGCCTTCAACGTCCCCAATGACGTGTGTAATAACCGATTCGTTGTGCGCAGGGCGTTTCTTAATCATAATCGCAAACGATGTATCCAAGTAGTTCGCCAGCTTCTCCGCGGTTGAAGCACGTCCTGCATCCGGCGATACAACAACCGGGTTCTTGATGTTTTTCGACTTCAAGTAATCGCTGATAAGATCAAGCGCAGTCATATGATCGACCGGAATGTTGAAGAAACCTTGAATAGCCGGAGCATGAAGATCGATTGTGATTACGCGGTTCGCTCCAACAGTCGTGAGCACATCCGCCAGCATTTTAGCTGAAATCGGCTCCCGTGGTGCCGCTTTGCGCTCCTGGCGCGCATAACCGTAATACGGCATGATGATGTTAACCGTTCTGGCGGAAGCACGCTTCGCCGCATCGATCATCACAAGCAATTCGACAAAATGCTCGTTAATGGGATGCGAGAATGATTGCACTAGAAATACGTCGCAATTCCGAATCGTTTCCTCGTAATGCACGTAAATCTCTCCGCTTTTGAAACGGGACATCTTGATCGCACCTAGCGTCAGACCAAGCTCTGCACTAATTTTCTGAGCCAATACCGGATTAGACGAACCCGAAAAAATACGCACCTTGTCGCTTAACATGATACCCTCCTGAGCGTTAAAACCAATTAATTATTTTACGGAACAAGTACTCGTCCTTGCCGGATCATTCGACAAGGCTTGATTGATCATCTATATTATACATGGAATTTACGATATTTCAAAAATCAATCATCACTAATTTTCGACAATTAAATGTCGCTAGCTGCGAATAACCGATATCCTTCAGCAATGCGTAGGCTTGATCAAGATATTGGCCGAGCCTTTCGGGCTGGTGAGCATCCGAACCCACAGTGAGAGGAATGCCCAAATCCTTTGCATATTCCAGCATCCGGCGGCTAGGAAACATCTCAGCTGCAGGCGTGCGCAAACCCGAAGCATTAAGCTCGATAGCCAAGCCATGGCGCTTGACAGCCTCCAGCGCAGCATTTTCCAAATGGGTCACATCGCCCTCCGGCGCATAGCCAAATCGCTTAATGACATCAATATGACCGATATAATCATAAAATCCGGTTGCCGCCGCTTTGGCGATATTGCTGTAGTATTGCTCGTAAACCCCCATGCGGTCTCGGCCTTCCCAGCCTGCAGTCTGCCTGAAATCCGTAATATCCCATTCACCGAGAAAATGAACCGATCCAATGACGTAATCCCACGGGTACGCTTTAACAATCGCCTCAATCTTCTCCTCGCTGCCTTCGATATAGTCGCCTTCCAAGCCCACGCGGATATCGATTTGCCCTTTATATTTCTCTTTCAGCTCTAGGCATTCTTCCACATAACGGGGAAGCTCATCCATCGGCATCGCCATCTCCGGGTAATACGTAGCAGGATCGACGTGGAGCAGCGGCATATGGTCGGAGAGACCAAGCTGCACAAGCCCAATCTCTATTCCTTTGCGTACGTAATCCTCCAGCTCGCCAACCGCATGGCCGCAGCGGGCATGATGGGTATGGTAATCGATAAACATAGGGATACCGGCCTTTCTCTTTAAAATTTTGAATGCTTCCGCTATCTCATTTTGTTCGTTGTCGGTTTGCCATGGCGGCTATGAATCTCGCTGATGACATCATCCAGCGGCAAACCGCGTTCACGAAGCAGCACCATCAAGTGGAAAATAAGATCGCCGGTTTCACTGCGAAGCTCGTCGTTGTCTTTATTTTTGGCCGCGATGATAACTTCCGATGCTTCCTCGCCAACCTTTTTCAAAATTTTATCCACGCCTTTATCGAACAGGTACGACGTGTAAGAGCCCTCGGGGCGCTCTGCGTAACGTTCGGCAATCACGCTCTCCAGCTGTCCGAGCGTAGCGAAGCGGTCTGCTGACGCTGCTGCTGTGTCTGAGGAAGCTGCTTCGTTTCCAGCTACCTGAACGGAATTAAAGAAGCAGCTGTAGCGTCCCGTGTGGCAAGCCGGCCCCTTCTGCTCTACTTTGACGAGCAGTGTATCGCCGTCGCAATCATATGCCAAGGAGGTAATGCGCTGCGTGTGGCCGCTTGTAGCACCCTTGTTCCATAGCTCATTTCGCGAACGGCTCCAAAACCAAGTTACGCCGGACTCTACCGAAAGCTTCAGTGATTCTTGATTCATATACGCCATCATAAGCACTTCTTTGCTTTGCGCATCTTGAACGATGGCAGGCACGAGTCCCGCGTCATCCCACTTAATGCTGGAGATGAGCTCACTTTGGTTGTTTTCGGTCATCGTACTTCTACTCCCTTCAGCCGCAAATCGTCCTTCACTTCGCGGATGGTCATCTCTTTATAGTGGAAAATGGTCGCAGCCAGCGCAGCGTCCGCGTGCGCCTGCTGGAACACATCGTTAAAATGCTCGATCCGTCCCGCTCCGCCCGATGCGATAACCGGAATGCCGAGCGAATCGGATACCGCTTGCGTCAGCTTAATATCGAAGCCATCCTTCGTTCCGTCCGCATCCATGCTCGTGAGCAAAATCTCGCCCGCGCCTAGTCGCTCAACCTCACGCGCCCATTCCAGCGCCTTAATTCCTGTCGTCTTGCGCCCGCCGTGCGTATAGACCTCCCACTCGCCCCACTCTGCATTGAACTTGGCGTCAATCGCCACGACAATGCACTGCGAGCCGAATTTGCGCGAGCCCTCTTTCACTAAGGCCGGATTCAAGACAGCCGCCGTATTAATGCCGATTTTGTCCGCGCCCGCACGAAGCAGACGCTTCATGTCATCGACATGAGAAATGCCGCCGCCTACCGTGAACGGAATCGTAATTTCGCCTGCCGTCCGCTTGACGACCTCGATCATCGTGGCGCGCCCCTCAACGGAAGCCGAAATGTCCAAAAACACAAGTTCGTCGGCGCCCTCTTGGTCGTAAGTAGCCGCCAGCTCGACGGGATCTCCCGCATCGCGCAGGTTTACGAAGTTGACGCCCTTCACCACGCGGCCGTCCTTCACGTCCAAACAAGGAATAATACGTTTTGCCAGCATGTTGCCCTCTCCTTTATGCCCGTTAGCCAGGCTTAATCTCTATCTCCAATGCCGCAGCTCCTATAGAAGCGCGCTAATCGCAAGTTCTAGCAAAACGCCTTCGGCGTCTTTTAGACGCTGGAGCAGCTTTAACGGTGAAATATAAGCCCTTTATAAGCTAACAAACTTATAATTCTTATATTTCAAGATGAAACGGCGATCGCCATCCTTTGGTCATGTAGCGCGTTTCATTCCGAGAAATATAGAGGTCGTATGACGAATGATATACTTCCCTATATTTTCAAAAAATTGCCGAGCAGCTGCATACCCAGCTCTCCGCTCTTCTCCGGATGGAACTGCATGCCGTACACATTGCCGCGCCCCACGATAGCCGTGACCTGCTGATAATAATCCGTCGTTGCCAGCAAATCGGAGGAAAGCTCCGGCTTCACATGGAAGGAGTGGACGAAATAGACATGCCCCTCTGTCAAACCGCTGAATAGCGGCGACTCGCCTTGCAGGAACGATAGCTTGTTCCAGCCCATATGCGGAATTTTGTAATCGCCTGCGAAGCGTACAACCTTGCCGGGAAGCAAATTCAAGCCCTCGTTCGTACCGTATTCCTCGCTCTCGCTAAACAACAGCTGCATGCCAAGGCAAATGCCGAGCATTGGCTTACCGGTGGCTGCATAAGCTTTCGCCACCTCATCCAGCTTCGTCTCGCGAAGGTTTTGCATCGCATCGCCAAAAGCGCCTACCCCTGGAAGGATCGCTTTGTCCGCTGCCGCGATCACCGCGGGATCTGCCGTAATAACGGCTTCATAGCCGAGCCGCTCCACTGCTTTGCTTACGCTGTGCAGGTTGCCCATGCCATAATCGATGATGGCAATCATCCTATAGCACTCCCTTCGTCGAAGGTACTCCTGTCACGCGTGGATCGATGCTCGTTGCTTCATCCAGCGCACGTCCAAGCGCCTTGAACACCGCTTCAATCATGTGATGCGTGTTTTGGCCATAGTGAACGATAACGTGAAGCGTAATGCGGGCTTCCAATGCTAACTTCCACAGAAACTCGTGAACGAGCTCCGTCGAGAAGCTGCCTACCTGCGATGAAGGATATTCTGCGCGATATTCAAAATGCGGACGGTTGCTGACGTCGATAATAACCTGCGCAAGCGCTTCGTCCATTGGCACGAACACGCTGGCATAACGCTTGATCCCGCGCTTGTCGCCAAGAGCCTCGCGAAGCGTCTGGCCGATGCAAATCCCGATGTCCTCTACCGTGTGGTGGTCATCGATATCGATATCGCCGCGTGCTTCCAGCTCCAAATTAAATTGGCCGTGCTTCGTGAAGAGGTCAAGCATATGGTTAAGGAAAGGCACATCCGTATCAAGCTTGGTCTGGCCCGATCCGTCTACTGTAAAGGTAAGCTTAATGTCCGTCTCATTCGTCTTGCGCGCTACCGATGCTTCGCGTACTTGGTTCTCCGACATCTTTATTCCTTCTTCCTGCGATAAGTTTAGTTAAGTACAGTTGCTTCTTATATCGTCAAGCGTCTACTCGCGTTCCTTCTCCAGACGAATCTCGATCGCACGGGCGTGTCCTTCAAGCCCTTCGTGGCGAGCCAACGTCATGATTTTCTCTCCGTTGGCGAGCAGCGCTTCTTTGCTATAGTAAATCAAGCTTGATTTTTTCAGAAAATCGTCAACGTTGACCGGCGATGAGAATCTTGCCGTGCCGTTGGTCGGGATAATGTGATTTGGTCCGGCAAAATAATCGCCTACCGGCTCCGAGCTGTAAGGCCCGAGGAAGATCGCTCCTGCGTTCTGAATGTAGCCGAGCAGGCGCATCGGATCAACCGTCAGCACCTCAAGGTGCTCAGGCGCAAGCTGGTTAACGACGTCAATGCCCGCTTCCAGAGAATCGACGAGCAATACAGCGCCGTAGCTGTCGATCGAGCTGCGCGCGATCTCTTGGCGCGGCAGCGTGGACAGCTGGCGCTCCACTTCGGCAGCGACCGCTTCCGCAAGCTGCTGCGACGGCGTAACGAGAATCGCCGAAGCCATCTCGTCGTGCTCCGCCTGCGACAGCAGGTCCGCGGCTACGTACGCGGGATCCGCTGAATCGTCAGCAAGCACGACGATCTCGCTTGGCCCGGCGATGCTGTCAATATCGACGGCGCCAAACACGGCGCGCTTCGCCAGCGCCACGTAAATATTGCCCGGTCCGCAGATCTTATCGACCGGGGCAATGCTGGCCGTGCCGTACGCAAGCGCGGCAATGGCTTGTGCGCCTCCGACCCGGTACATCTCCTTGACGCCCGCTTCCGCAGCGGCAACGAGAATATACGGGTCGATGCCTGCGGTGCCGCCGGTTGCTGGCGGCGTCACCATGACGATCTCCGGCACGCCGGCTACCTGTGCCGGAATGACGTTCATCAGCACGGACGACGGATAAGCCGCCTTGCCTCCGGGCACGTATACGCCGACCCGCTTCAGCGGTCGCATGATTTGCCCGAGCAGCGTTCCGTCCTGCTGCAGGTCCATCCACGAGGTCCGCATCTGCTTCTCGTGGAATACCCGAACATTCACGGCCGCTTCGCGAATCGCCGTGAGAAACGCGGCGTCAACTTTCTCATACGCCGCTTGAATCTCCTCCTGCGTCACGCGCAGCGATTCCGCGTCCAGCTTCACTCGGTCATGCTGCTCCGTATACCGCAGCAATGCCGCATCCCCTTCGGCCTTTACGTCTGCGACGATCCTTAAGGCCGCCTCATTTTGCTCCGGTGTTCCATACTCCACCTCGCGCTTCAATCCAAACTGCTCCGCCCGCATGATGCGCATGCTATCCGCTCCTTCCAAACCCAAACTATTTATTTTTTCATCGTATACATATCATCCACACCAAGGCTTCAAGCTAAACCCGAGTAGCAAGCGTAGCCGACAACCGGTCGCACAAGCTCTGAATAACGTCATTTTTCATCCGGTAGCTTACCCGGTTCGCAATCAGACGGCTCGTGATGCCGAAGATCGACTCCATCTCCACCAGTCCATTCTCGCGCAGGGTTTGGCCGGTCTCTACCATATCGACAATTCGATCTGCCAGGCCGATCATAGGAGCAAGCTCGATGGAACCATTAAGCTTGATCACTTCCACCTGCTGGCCGAGCTCGCGGAAATACGCAGATGCTACGTTTGGATACTTCGTCGCCACGCGCGGGTTCATCGTGGGCTTCCAGTCTGGCATGCCGATGACCGACATGCGGCATTTGGCAATTCCAAGATCCAGCAGCTCGTATACGTCCTTGTTCTCTTCCATTAGCACATCTTTACCGACGATGCCGATATCCGCTACGCCATATTCCACATAGGTTGGAACATCAACTGGTTTGGCCATAATAAACTCCATGCCCACCTCCGGCAGCTCGATAATCAGCTTGCGCGTATCATCAAAGTCGCTTGGAATCGGCAGTCCCGCTTCGCGGAACAGCTTCGATGCCACCTTATAGATACGTCCCTTTGGCATCGCCACTTTCAAAATTTCCTTTGGTTGTCCGCTCATGTGGCGCTGCCTCCTTTATTCATAAACGTGAGCATGCTCGTATACGCGACCCCTTTATAGGTGAAAGGCTTCTCTGATCCGTTAACGCTCACTTGCTCAAGCGCCTCATTTCTTCCTTCCGAGCGCTCCGTTACTACATTAATGCCTTCCGTGCGCAGCTCCTGGGCTTTGACAAGCGCCTCGCCGCGCCCTGCTGTATCGTAAACGACAAGCGTACGCTCAGGCTCAAGCTCTGCATGGTCGCCTAGCAGCTCCAATATACGCGTCGTCTTAAGGGCAAAGCCCGTTGCCGGTGCCGGCCTGCCGAACTGAGCCAGCAAATTATCATAGCGTCCGCCGCTCACAACCGGGAATCCTAGATCCGCTGCATAACCTTCGAAAGTCATGCCTGTATAATAAGAAAAATCGCCAATCATCGTCAGGTCGATCAGCACATGCTCACATACGCCGTACGCCTTGAGCACATCCCATATTTCGCAAAGATGGGAAATCGATGCCCGTGCATTGGCATCTACGCTGAGCTGCAGCGCTTGATCGCAAATCTCCTGGCCACCGCGCAAACGCAAGATGCCTTCAAGCTCGGCCTGCACCGACTCCTCGATATCAAGCTCGCGCAATTGCTTGCGATAACCGACAAAATCGCGGCCCAGCAGACAGCTCTTAAGCTGCTCCTGTGCTTCCGGACGTCCTGGCAGTGACTCCTCCATCAAGCCGTTAAGGAAACCGACATGCCCGATCGCTATCTTAAAGCGCTCAACACCCGCAGCTTTTAATGACGCGATTGCAAGAGCAACAACCTCCGCATCCGCTTCCGCGGAAGAATCGCCAACAAGCTCTACGCCCGTTTGGAAAAATTCCGCCTCGCGGCCCGCTTCTTCTTCAATCGCACGGTATACGTTGGCATGATAAGACAAGCGCTGCGGGAATTCCGCTTGCTTCAATAGGGAAGAGACCACTCGCGCGATCGGCGCGGTCATATCCGAGCGCAGCACAAGCGTAGTACCCCTATTGTTAAGCAGCTTGAACAGCTTCTGATCGGATGTGGAGCTTGCGACGCCGACCGTATCATAATATTCCATCGTCGGTGTTATAATTTGCTCATAGCCCCAGCCCTGCATGCAGGCTAGAACTTGACGCTCAATATGGCGCAGCTTCGCGACTGCACCTGGCAAATAATCTTTAACGCCTATCGGCTTCTCGAATACTTTTGGTTTAGACATGCTTGATCACCTTCATTTACTTTAGTAGTTTAAAGTGCTACCATGTTACCATACTAACAAATTAAAGAGTTTAGTCGTAATATTAGCATGAATAGCTTCGCTTCGTCAAGACAATAACGTCCCATTTTACCTCAAAAAGAAAGCCCCGTCCAGCTGCGAAACGAACTCGCGCGGAAGGAGCTTGGCACAGCCTTTAATTTATAATATTGCGTACGCTCTCATCATGCTCCGTTGGTACGACCAGCTCGCTGCTTCTAATCACCCGCATAGGATTGCCGCCTACAAAAGCGTAAGCCGGCACATCCTTGTGAACGAGAGACCCCGCAGCGACGATCGCATGATCACCGATCGTTACGCCTGGCAGAATCGTCGTGTTCGCCCCAATCATGACATTCGATCCAATCACGACATTGCCGAGCCGGTACTCCTTGATCAAGTATTCATGCGTCAGAATCGTCGTATTGTATCCGATAATCGTATTATTGCCGACCGAAATGCGTTCAGGGAAGAAGACATCAACCATGACCATAAGCGCAAAAGCCGTGTGCTCTCCGACCTTCATGCCAAGCAGGCGGCGATAAATCCAATTTTTCACTGGAAGAATCGGACAATAACGCGCCAGCTGAATGCAAATAAAATTGCGAACCGACTTCACTCGGCTTACCGTCGAATATACTTGCCAAAGCGCGTTTGGTCCTTCCACTGGATACCGTTCAACATTACGCAAGCGTCTCTCGCTCCAATCCAACAAATGAATAAAGATCACGCATGTCGTGAATGACATGATGCGCTCCCGCATCCTTAAGCTTTTTCTCGCCCTTAAGGGACCAAGCAACGCCAACTGCAATCGCGCCTGCCGCAAGGGCAGACTCAATATCAACGACACTGTCTCCAACCATGATCGTCGAAGCTGGATCTGCACCAAGAAGTCCAATAGCCTTGCTTACCGGCTCCGCATGGGGCTTCGGATTGACAACATCGTCAATCGTCACAATAGCGTCTACATAGTCATACAGACCGACATATTTTAAACCGCGTTCTGTCGTTAAGCGCATTTTTGTCGTTACGATTCCGATTTGAATGCCTTCTCCGTGCATCCTTGCAATAACATCGTTGACGTGATCGAAAGCTTTGACATACTCATCATGCAACCGCAAATTAATCTCACGATACGCAGCTACCAGATGAGTGACATCCTCCAAGCCGGAAAATCGTTTCATCTGATCGGTAAGGGGTTCTCCCATGCTCGGAATAATATGCTCTCTCCCAAACCCTTCCGGCGTCACGCCTTGCAAAGAATCGATAAACGAGCGAATAATGAGCTCATTGGTGTCGAGAATCGTGCCGTCCAAATCGAACAGCATGGTTTTGATATTGCCCGTCATCGCCAAACCTCCCTAATTTACTCTTTCCCTTTGCTGCCTGCATCCTCTTTCGAAGAAGAGAAATCCTCCAGCGCAGCCGTTGCCGCGTCAGAACCGCCATTTCTATCAGGCCGGCTCGTTACGATTGGATCATGATAGTACGCCTTAGGAAGACCTGTCTTGCGGCGTACAACAATAAACACGATGGCTGCGACTATGAGAAGCAAAGCCAGTACTTGTGAAATCCGGATATTGCCGTATGCCGGGTCCAAATATCCTTGTTTAAAGAGAATTTCCATTGGTGACCATAGGGCATTAATAAATGATGCAAACCACGAAGGTCCCATAAATGCCAAACTGTCCGTCCGCAGCGCTTCAATGAAGAAGCGTCCGATCGAATACCAGATGAAGTAGCTGGCTGTCAGCTCGCCCGCGCGCAAGAAGCGTTGACGGCGCAGTACGAACAACACAACAAGGCCAACTAGGCTCCATAATGACTCGTACAAAAATGCCGGATGGCGGTAGACGCCTTCCACGAGCATTTGGTCAACGATAAACGACGGTAAATGAAGCGTATTGCGCAGAAACGATTCACTAACCTCTCCGCCATAAGCTTCTTGGTTCATGAAATTACCCCAACGCCCAATCATTTGGCCTACCAACATGCCCGGTATGCAAATATCAACTAGACGCCAAAAGCTATAGCCTTTATAACGGAAATAGAAGAACCCGCATATGAATGCCCCGATAATGGCGCCATAGATCGCAATGCCGCCATTCCATATTTTGAACACATCAATCAGGTTGCCCTTGTAGTCGTCCCACTTGAAAGCTACGTAATAAATCCGCGCGCCAATAATGGCAGAAGGAACGCCGAGCAGCAGCAGGTCCATAAACAAATCCGGCTTGATGCCAAAGCGCTTGCCTTCCTGCACAGCTAGCAGCAATCCGACGAGTGCTGCTGTCCCCAAAATAATTCCATACCAATGCACATCAATTGATCCCAAGCTGAAGGCAATTGGATTGAGTAGCAATGTCTTCATTCTTTTATATCCCCTTTAGGTTCAATCATATTCATCCATATCATCGGCAATCGTTTCCGTAAGCTTGTTTGTGAATTGTAGGGCCGCATTGTAGCCCATCCGTTTCAGGCGGAAATTCATCGCGGCTACCTCGATAATAACCGCTAAGTTCCGGCCCGGACGAACAGGTACCGTAACAAGCGGAACGTCGGTATCAATAATGCGAGTCGTCTCCTCGTCTAGCCCAAGGCGGTCATACTGCTTGTCCTGCTGCCAATTCTCTAGCTTAATCACAAGTCCGATCCGTTTCTGCGTACGAACCGCACCAGCACCAAATAGCGTCATCACATTGATAATGCCTAGGCCCCTAATTTCAAGGAGATGGCGAATGAGCTCCGGCGCGCTGCCATGCAATTGCGCATCGGAAGTTTGCATAAGCTCAACAGCATCATCGGCAACGAGTCGGTGACCGCGTTTGACGAGCTCTAGAGCCGTCTCGCTCTTTCCGATGCCACTGCCTCCTGTGATCAGCATCCCAACACCGTACACATCGACAAGAACGCCATGGATGGTAGCTGTAGGAGCAAGCTTCCTTTCAAGGAAGTCCGTGATTCGGCTGGACAGTATCGTCGTTGCCACATTGCTGCGAAGCAAAGGAATATTCGTCTCGTTGGTTTGGTCAATGAGCTCTTGGGGCGCTTCTAATCCCCTTGTCAAAATAATGCACGGCGTATCCTCGTTGCACAGACGAACCATGCGATCCTTGCGTTCCTCGCTATCGAGCATGTTTAGGAAAGATATTTCCGTACGGCCAAGCAGCTGTACCCGCTCACTTGGATGGTAATGGAAGTAACCAGCCATCTCCAGACCCGGCCGATACAAATCATCTACCGTAATGGCACGCTTCATTCCGTCCTCGCCAGCTATAATCTCAAGCTGAAATTGCTTGACGAGCTCAGACACTTTCACTTTCTTCGGCATCGTAGGGCCTCCCTCATATGACAACGGCTTGTGTATGTATGTTTTTTTCCAATGTCTTCATCGTAAATGAAAAAGGCGCCGAAAGCAACGTTTCCTCCGCTGCCCAGCGCCTTGCTTATCATTTAATCGGTATGCTAATCGGCTCCATCACATAACCTGGATATTGAATAATGTCGAAAGTAAGCGGCTGCTTGTAATCCGCCTTCGGTATTCGGTAAAAATAACTGATTTTATTGTCAGAAGCACTCCACATCGCCTGGGTTCCTCTAGTATCGAGAATCGGATAGGTTTTCCCGCTGGCGTCCCTAAAATGTCCTTGATGTTTAAACAGCGTATATATCAGTTGCTGTCTCGTTTCATCCAATCCTTGAAGATCGAACTTCAGATCAATTCCATCTGCGGTTTCTTCTTTGCTGATCAGCTTAAGTCTGTTGTCAGGCGAAGTAATCGTGCTCATTTGATCCGTATCTACAGTTACACTAAGGTTTAAGTCAGAGAGGTAAAGACCATCCGCTACTAGTGTAAGCTTCTTGGGCCGCTTAAAGTAACTGCTTTTGAAATGGCGAGTTAATAGCGGGTCCAAATCACCAAAACCGGAGTTGGTTTCATACCTTCTCCCCTTCTCGTCAACCAACTGTAACTGGATAAAATGATTGGCGCGTTTATCATTAGCCGGGTCCGCCTCAAAGCTGATCGATACTTGCAGCGGTGTGATAATGGCATCCTTGGCCGTAATGCGCTGGCCTCCCACCATAATCGTCTGATTTAGCTTGATATCTTCCCTCATGTCCGCAAAGCGCTCATGGTCAATGGGAAACTCGATCTTCAGCCATTGCCCGCCTAACTGAAGGCTGAATTGTATTCGTTCCGGCATGGGAATACCGTCACTCATCAACACATCCAAATAATCATGTACCGGTTCGCTTTCAGCTACTTGTTTGTTACTAGGATAATGGGAGGACATGATAGCAGCTGCCACCTCTCCACCCTCCCCAGTCTTCAAATCGTAGTTCATCAATTCTGTATCCCTATTTATATCCGGCCCTTCCGCCGTGTACAAGATGACCAAACGTTGATGATCGGCCAAAATGCCTTCTACCGTAAAGGTATAACCATTCTCCTCCACAGAAATATTCACCGGTTGTATGAACTCATTCTCGATCGCGGACATCAAGGAGCGATCCCCTTGAATCAAATCCACATAACCGCTAAGTCCCGGAATATCCTTTATGACCGCTGCAAAAGCAGGAGATACGCGGACGAAACCAGTTAGCAGCATAAACATGCATAATGCGCCCGCAAACATCGACATGCTCCATCTTTTCCTTCTAATGCGCAGCGATCGCTTCTTGCCTTTCTCCATACCTCCGCGTATCGCAGCATCGAGTGCGGCTTCAGGCATCATTTCAAGCTCCCTAATGAGCTGTACTTTTTCATTTTGTAGTGCGGAAAGGGACTGCTCCCGCATTGTGTCCTTTGGCTTGTTCATCCCATAGCTCCTCCTTTGCTGCAGACATATCCATTCGCAATAGCTTTAAAGCTTTATTAAGCCAAGTACGGACCGTTCCATCCGGCTTCTCCAACAGCATTGCTATCTCCGGAATTGTCATATCCCGATAATATTTAAGCGTAATAACCATTCGATAATTAGCCGGAAGAAGCTTTACCTGTGCAGCCATATCCAGCCGTTCCGCTGCAATCGCGGATTCCGACCCTATCGTGTTTATCTCGTCATGCATTGCTATTACCTTCGTTGGACGCTCCCTCTTTTGCTTTCTCTTCGTATCCATGCATACACGTATCAATATTTTTATCGACCATGTGGTAAAGAAACGCGGCTCGCGCAAAGTACGAATCTTGATCCATATGCGGCACACCGTTTCTTGAATGGCCTCGAGCGCATCCGTCTCGTTTCTCATATAAGAGTAAGCAATCGCATACCATTGGAGCTTATCCAGCTCTATGCGCTGCAGCAATGCTGCCTCATCCCCTTGTATTGCTGCCTTGGCCCACTCCTCCTTGCTCAATTCCGACTCCTCCCCCCGTGCAGCCCACTGCCTGTTTCACTAGTTTCTTCATCTCTTTTGAATTAGACAGCCAAAGCAGCGAAACGGTTTTCAAAAAACGAAAAAAAGAACGGTCGGATAATCCGACCGTTCTACTTCCATACTATGAATTAAGCTTCGAAAATGTTAAGTTCAGTTGCTTTGTCGAACAAATGTACTTTGTTCATGTCAAGCGCAAGCTTAACGCTTGTGCCATCACGTAGACCAGAGCGGCCATCAACACGAGCGATAACTGTGTCAGTGCCGATACCATTCAGGTATAGGTACATTTCGTGACCAAGGTTCTCAGCAACCTCTACATTCGCGTTAACGATTGTTTGTGGGGATGCTTCTAGGAATACTGGCTCTTCGTGAAGATCCTCTGGACGAATACCCAAAACCACTTCTTTGCCGATGTAACCTTTCGAGCGAAGCACTGCTGCTTTGCCTTCTGGAACAACTACATCAACGCCGCTTGCTTTGAAGCGAAGCGCGCCGCCTTGCTCTGCAAGGGAACCGCTGATGAAGTTCATCGATGGAGCGCCGATGAAGCCAGCTACGAAGATGTTTACCGGGTGATTGTAAAGCTCTTCTGGAGAAGCTGTTTGTTGAATGAAACCGTCTTTCATAACAACGATACGGTCACCCATCGTCATGGCCTCGATTTGGTCATGCGTTACGTAGATTGTTGTTGTTTCAAGACGTTTTGTAAGCTTGCTGATTTCCGCACGCATTTGTCCACGAAGTTTCGCGTCCAAGTTGGAAAGCGGCTCATCCATCAAGAATACTTGCGGCTCACGTACGATTGCGCGCCCTAGAGCGACACGTTGACGTTGACCACCGGAAAGCGCTTTTGGCTTACGGTCAAGCAAATGCTCGATATCTAGAATTTTAGCAGCTTCACGAACGCGTTTGTCGATGTCTGCTTTTTTGAATTTACGAAGTTTAAGGCCGAAGGCCATGTTTTGGTAAACGTTCATGTGCGGGTACAACGCGTAGGATTGGAATACCATCGCGATGTCGCGGTCTTTAGGAGCAACGTCGTTCACAAGGCGGTCGCCGATGAACAATTTGCCTTCCGAAATTTCTTCAAGGCCTGCAATCATACGAAGAGTTGTCGATTTACCGCAACCGGATGGTCCGACCAATACGAGAAACTCTTTGTCTTTAATATCTAAGTTAACGTCAGTAACCGATGCTTTGTCAGTACCCGGGTATTTTTTGTAAATGCCTTCTAAACGTACGCCTGCCATGATAATTTTCCCCCTAGAAAGAAATTTCGATATGCCTATATCTTATCCCACTCAGGAGCTTGTGACTATGCACATACTTTACAAAAAAACTAATTTCTTTTCGTAACTTTGTACAATAGTAATATAATTTTAACTAAAACGGCATCCCTAAACTGGCGAACATCAAGGCCTGTCTCCTGTTTTAGCTTGTCTAGCCGATATAATAATGTATTACGATGAATGTATAATTTCTTAGCCGTCTCACTAACATTACAATCAAGCGAGAAGAACGTTTCCAATGTGCTGAGCATTTCCGATTCTACGAATAGGTCCGCCCTTTTGAGCGACTGCTCGAGATATTTGGAACGCTGCACTTCCGGAATAGCATTTAATAAGCGCTCCAACTGCAGCATCCATGGCAAATGGATGTTGGTTCCGATATGAAATTTCCGGCCAAGATTGATCGTTTCCCTTAGCAGCATTGTCGTCTCGATCATGCCTTTAGCTGGCGAAGTCGGGGCCGCAACGGCAAGGTGGCATTCTCCAATCCATTCGCTAGCCAGCATCTCGTGCAAGCCAAATCCGATTGATGCCAAACTGTCCTCAAGCGTCTCTTCCTCTTGATCATCGAAGGCGTCTGAATCTTCGTCCCTTAACAAGGATATGGAGCCCCAAATGAGCCATTCCTGGCTTTTTAGCGGAATCAATAAAACATCATCTGACATGAAAGAACGAAGTAGCTTTTCCAGCTCAGTGTACGTTGCTTGCTTCGTCCCAGGCTGCTCGGTAACCAGCAAAAAAGGAATCATCTCGTTAAACAAACGGTTGCCGACCGTTAAATGATCAGGCAGGGAATACGCAGGCTCATTCGACTCCAACTGCTTCTGTATCCATTCCCCCAGCTTAAGCGCATGTCTCTCCGTCTCGGATATAGCCGGCCCTTTCTTATCCTTTGTTCCTAAATTTAACTGCAGCGTCCAGCTGATCAATTCTTTTTCCGTTGCTTGCAGCGAGGGGCTCCCAATTTCTAATACCTCTACCGCCGTTTCGTGAATGGCCATAACCATCCATGTTTTGTCTCCTTGCTCAATGCTTTGTCCTACTGCCAGTGGTGATGGTGTACTTTCATCCAGCCATGCTCCAGCAGCCGAGCCAACGAGCTCACTCCACTCTGCTATCGATTTCGTAACCGCATGTACCGGACAGTTCAAAATGTGCTGCAGCGGTTTCAACCAGTCTGTCGTGCTCATTTCTCTATCTCCAATCTCCTCAAGCGTTAGCGGCAGAATAAGACAAAAAGCTTATTTCCACTTCTATGTAGAATAACGCTTTTTTCCGTCATTGTACCATAAGCGCCAAGCGAATTCAGCTTATCGCTAGTAAAAGGATAATTGACAGCAGCGCGAACAGTGCTGCAATTAAATACAGGAACGATACGGTCTGTACTTGGCTAAGTCCCCATTTCATCAAAATATGATGAGTATGCAGCTTATCTGCCTTATGCAGCCCCTTGCCGCTGATTAGCCTTCGCAGCATAACATATGCAGTGTCAAAAATAGGAAGGCCTAGCGCCAGCAGCGGAACGAGCAGTGTAATGAAGGTCGCTCTCTTGAATGTTCCGTCTACAGCAATAACCGCGAGCGTATAGCCCAAAAAAGTGGCTCCGGCATCTCCCATGAAAATTCGGGCAGGATAAAAATTATGCACTAAAAAGCCAAAGCAAACGCCTGCTAAAATGACAGCTAGAATCGCTGTGCTTGGCTGTCCTTTAATGAGGGCCACTACAAGGAGCGTTAGCGCCGAAAGCGTGCAGACACCTGAGGCCAGCCCATCTACCCCGTCGATAAAGTTGATCATATTGATTAAACCGAATACCCATAGCATGGTGGTTAGCCACGAAAACCAATCCGGAAAGGAGACAAACTGGTCGGTGAACGGATTGGCGATGCCTGCTATTTTGATATGAAACAAAGTCGGAATCGATGCTGCTCCTATATAAAGAATAACTCGTGGCCATACGGGAAAGTCCTTGCCCCTAGCCTTGGCGCCGTCATCCATAAGCCCAACGATAACAAGCACGGTGCCTCCCGAAACGATGGTCCAGGTCAGCGGGGTAAAACCAATAAAAATAAACATGGCTACAACGCAGCCAACAAAAATAGCCGCTCCTCCCATTAGAGGTATCGGCTTATTATGAATTTTCCTATGATTGGGACGGTCCACAAAGCCCAGCCGCAGCGCCAACATCCGAAGCGGTGGAACGATAGCAAATACTATTGCAAAGCTGATTAATGCTGCTAGTCCGTATACCATTGCAGCTACCCCTTTTTCGCATTTTTGTCTGTATCTATACATTGTTCCCTTAAATCGATAAAATACAAGAAACACAGGATATGAGTTTGACCAAAATGGCTTAGGCGTGGTAGGATTTAATCAAAGTTTATTTATCGGATTAATGTATATTAATCAGTTACTATTTGAATGCGAAAGAGGAGTGTAACCATGGCCAATATCGTTATTATCTCAGGTAGTCCTAATGCATCATCCCGTTTAAATGCGATCACACAGTATGTGGAGAACAATTTGATTGCTAAAGAGCATACGGTCAAAGTTATTACGGTCGTTGATTTGCCCGCTGAGGATTTGATTCACGCCCGTTTTGGCAGCCCAGCCATTGTTGAAGCTAACCAGGTAGTGGAAGGGGCAGATGCCGTCGTCATTGCAAGCCCGGTTTACAAAGCTTCTTACACCGGAGTACTGAAAACTTTCCTAGATCTGCTCCCGCAAAAAGGCCTTGACGGGAAAATCATTACGCCTCTATTTATTGGCGGTACGATTGCCCACTTGCTGTCCATTGACTACTCACTTAAACCGGTACTGGCTTCTATGGGTGCTAAAATTTATGCCGGCGGCGTATATGCGGTAGATTCACAAATCAATCGCACGCAAGAGCCGAACGAGGCACCGATATTTGAAATTAATGAAGAATTGACGCTTCGACTATCAGAAACGGTCAATGAGCTTGTACGCGAGCTGTCGGTTCGTTCAAAATAGAGCGAAATCAAAAAAAGGTGCAGATTCCAAAGCAATGGATTGCTTTGGGGTCTGCACCTTTTTATATAAAATGAACTTAACATTCCTGCGCTGTATCCATCAAAAAAACCGAAGATCCTAGGATCCTCGGTTGCTATGGTTGTTTTAGAAAAAAAATGGTGAGCCATGTAGGATTCGAACCTACGACACCCTGATTAAAAGTCAGGTGCTCTACCAACTGAGCTAATGGCTCTTGATGTAAAGGAAATGGTGGAGGATGATGGATTCGAACCACCGAACTCAGAGAGAGCAGATTTACAGTCTGCCGTGTTTAGCCACTTCACTAATCCTCCATACTATTACCTATTTTCCGTCGATTAAACGAAAAATAAAGTGGTGGCTCGGGACGGAATCGAACCGCCGACACGAGGATTTTCAGTCCTCTGCTCTACCGACTGAGCTACCGAGCCTTACTTTAAAGAAAAATGGCGGAGCTGACGGGATTCGAACCCGCGGTCTCCTGCGTGACAGGCAGGCATGTTGGGCCACTACACCACAGCTCCAAGTGGATCCGGTCATAAAACCGAATAAGTACTTATGGTGGAGGATGACGGGATCGAACCGCCGACCCTCTGCTTGTAAGGCAGATGCTCTCCCAGCTGAGCTAATCCTCCAGATGTTACGATAAAAAAAGGTAATGGTAGCGGCGAAGGGGATCGAACCCCCGACCTCACGGGTATGAACCGTACGCTCTAGCCAGCTGAGCTACACCGCCACGCTTGTCCCCCGAATGATTGTCGATTGCAGCGTTCGGGGACGCTAGCAAAGTCAGAACATTACGCCCTGAAAACTGGATACGAAAGATCAGGCTTGCTGAAGCCTTGTTGCTGCTGTCTACCGGATGTATGGGTCACAGTAAACGTGTTTAG
>NZ_VCIX01000083.1 GCF_006345825.1 Paenibacillus paridis | reverse complement strand
GAAACTTGAAAGTTTGTGAATTATTGAACAAACTTAGATACCTACAAGACTAGGACAGGTTTAATGCAACGCTAGTGGAGGAATTCCATCTAAATCGTAACCATTCTATAGATAATGAAAGCAACTCAGTTCGTTATTAGCTTAAGTTCGTTTTAGCTAGGTCGAAAATAGAAAAAAAGCTCTTCAGGCTATCGGTCTGAAGAGCTTTTTTTTTGAGCTTATGCATAGGCAAGTTACCACCATAATATTACATAGCAAATATGCCTTCTATGGAGATTTAGCTGATGGTCATGCTAAAATATAGAAGCTTCTATTTATTTAAACAAAAGGGGAATGAAGCGGCATGATAAAAATAACCAAGCTTGGGCTGGATGCAGCGTTTCGAGCTTTTATAGCGCAGGAGCTTTATGTGCATAGTGAAGCGACCTCTTACCTGTTTGTCCGTAACTTTAAGGTACAGCTGGAAGAGGCTTTCATTGCTGGAGAGGGCCCGTACCGAATCGCGCTCAAGTTTGACGGGCAAGGCTGGCTTCGCATGGAAGCCCTTACGCATTTTGAAGAGACAGCGGAAGGCAGGCTGCTGCTGGCAGGATATGATGATCTGGGCAGGATGAATGTCGCTTTGCATTTGGGGAAGGAGCCGTTTCCAGAATGAAAATAAGAGATGACAAATCGAAAAGAAAACTATTGGCCGTATTTGCACATCCGGACGACGAATCCTTTATTTGCGGCGGGACGCTCGCCAAATATGCCGCGATGGGAGTGGAGATTACGCTTGTCAGCGCTACCCGAGGCGAAATGGGACGCAGAATGGGCAATCCCCCGTATGTAAACCGGGAAACGATGCCTGCGATTCGGGAACAAGAGCTGAACAAAGCCTGTGAAGCGCTCGGTATCGAGCGGCTGATTTTTTTTGATATACGCGATAAAATGGTTGAATTTTACGATTATGAGCTGTTAGTCAATCGAATTGCGGCGTTAATGGAAGAGATTCGACCCGATGTTGTACTAACCTTCCATGAAGTTTTCGGCGGTCATCCTGATCACTGCGCAATCGGCAAAGCGACGACCGATGCTTTCCGGCGCGCAAGTCAGCCGAGCTCACTTTATTACATTAGCTTCGGCGATGCGATGGAAGCGCCCGAGTCGTTTGGTTATGCCAAAAAGGATATTGTCAAAATCGACATTCGTCACCATTTGGAAGCCAAGCTTGCCGCTTTCCGAGCACATCGCTGCCAGACGGAAATGGACAAGTGGGTTTGGGAGCCAGATAGGAAAGTACTGGCCCGTTTCGGGCAAGCTGAATATTTTATCGCTGCAAACACGCCTGTAGGCGGAACGAAGGATGATTTGTTTTAGCTGCCCGAGAGGGTTAGTCAATAAATACGGTTTATTGTTCCTTTAAGGCTTCCGAGGCGAGTGTCTGCAGCACCATGTTATCCATAGGCGGATTATGCAGGCCTGCACGCACGTCGCGGTAATATCTTTCCAGTGGAAGCTTTCGGGATAAGCTTGCGCCGCCGACGATACGCATCGCGATGTCTACGACCTTTATCGCATGGTTGGTTGCGATGTATTTGGCTAATCCGAGCTCAGGCCTGAGATTCGGACGGTTGTCTGCCTCCGCATCCCAGCGGTCAGCAGCTTCATACAGAAGGCTGCGGGCTACGCGAAGCTCAGCCTCCATCTGACCGATGGATTGCTGGATAGCAGGGAGCTCGGCAAGGGGGCCTTGCAAATGATTGGGACGGTACGTCTTCGCATAATGGATGACAAAGTCCCGCGCAGCCAGTGCAATTCCGAGGTAGCAGGCAGGGATATGCAGCAGCCAGCCGCCGCCGTCGTCGGTTCCTTTGCCGGTGAGGCGATTTTCCTCTGCGGTGAAGACATTGTCCAGAATGACGTCATGGCTGCCTGTGCCCCGCATGCCAAGAGTGTCCCAAGTCTCGGCAATGCTTACTTGTTCATTTTTATAAACAAGAAAATCAGCGACCGTCTCTTCCTCCGGGATATAGGCGGTCACAACAAAGCGGTCTAGGATGGGAGACAGCGTGCTGAACGTTTTGCGACCTGTAATGCGATATCCTCCGTCCTCCCGTATGGCAGCCGTTTCCGGTTTGCCTCCCCGACTGGGGCTTCCGGATCCAGCTTCGCTGGCCAATGTATTAATCATGGCCCCTTCCTGAACGATGGCCTGACACAGCTTCTCAAATTGCTGTTCCGGCCATTTCCGGGTGGTGCGCAAATGAAGGACCTGACCGATGTGCCAGCCCACGGCCAGCGCCGTCGAGCCGTCACCGTAGGCTAAGCGCTCTTGCAGGCCAACTAGCTCATGCAGCGAGGCTTCATCGCCACCGAATTCCTTTGGCACTGTCAGCTTTAAATAACCAGCTGCTTGCAGCTCGGCAAAGTTTTCGTGCGGAAAAGAGCCCTGCAGGTCATGCGCAGCCGCCCGCTCGGCAAATCCTGCCGCCAAAGCATCTATTTTATAAGCCCATTCTCTCTCCTCGGCATTACGGATATATTGATCGATTAACCGCCCCATGGCAGAAACCCTCCTTTATCATTTCAGCGCTTCTCTATTCGCATTTTACCATATCGCACTGCAAATACGTGTTAACTTCGGGCTACAATAAACGAAATTGCTTTTACAAAAGGCTGGCATCACGATTATAATGGCTCAAGATACGATAAACTGAACGCACAATGAAGGCTGACACAAAGGAGATTCGGCGTGAGAAGATTAGCAGGTTATTATTTTTTGATGTATTTGGCCATTTCCGTCTATACGCCTTATACGAGCCTCTTTTTTAGCGACAAAGGCTTTAGCAACACCGTCGTGGGCTTAATTCTTTCCTTATGGGCATTCGTCAGTGTTGTTTCGCAGCCTGTGATGGGGATTTTGAATGATCGGATGAGCAATCCCCGGTTGATCTTACTCGTATCGGCTGTGGCGGCGCCCGTGGCCGGGATCGGTTTTTATTTCTTTGACGGGTTGCCTGCAATTATTATGCTTTCTCTTTTCTTCGCATGGTTTCAGTCCTCAATGGCCCCGCTTAGTGACTCCTTTGCCGTTGAGATCGGTAAGCGAGAGGGCTTTTCTTTCGGCAGCATCAGGCTGTGGGGGGCGCTTAGTTATGCTATTGGCGCCTTCGCATCGGGGTTTCTTTATGAAAAATACGGCTATGATTCGATCTTCTTTTACTATCTGGCAATCAATCTATGCCTAACGCTGGTTATCCTCCTGCTGCCAAGCACGAAGCCGGCCTTTCGCAAGACGACGGTATTGGAGCAGGTCAGCGAGGTGATTCGGAACCGTCCATTTTTAATTTTTGTCGGCATTAGCATGATGACCTTTATGTCCGTAGCGATCAACTTTTCATTTTTGCCAATTTATTTCAAGGAACTTGGTTTTGACAAAAGCTTGCTGGGCAGCGCGTTTGCAATTGCGGCGATTATCGAAGTTCCGATGTTCTTGATTTCGGCTAAGCTCAGCCGGAAAATTGGCCGTTACCGTGTGCTTAGTGCCGCTGCTGCCATTTATGCGCTCAAATATGTTCTGCTGTTTGTTTTTGCCGACGTCTATTTAACGCTGGGCTTGCAGCTGCTTGACGGGATTGCCTTCGCCTTTGTAGCAGGAACGGCTGTAGAGGTGGTTGAGAGCTATTCCAGCGACCGGACTAAAGCCACTATGCAGACGCTGTTCGCAGCAGTTACTTGGGGGTTAGGCGGTATTGTTGGCAATGCTTTCGGAGGCGTTATCGTCGATCATTTGGGCCCGCAGCTGCTTTATCTCATCTTAGGCATCTTCTGTGCCACCGCTTCAACTCTATATATGATCACTAGCCGACGCTCTGCCAGCATAGCGATTAGCGGATAGAACGGTTGATTCACGTGCAATAAGTCTAGCAGCAACAATAACTCCCGGTCCGCAACATGGACTGAGGAGTTTTTTATCTTGGATTTGAGTCGACTTATTCCGCAGAATGAGAAAAAGTGGTGGAATATTCCATTGAAGTTTTTGAATTACAATGTAAGGTGTGTTTGAGTGTAGTAATACTAGGCTTGTTACGAGCATGAACTTACTGAGGGAAGAACAGAGAAGGGAAGATGGGCATGTAGCAGCGAATTACCTGGAAAATGTACTGTTAATTTCTTTGCACAGCTTGCTCTGAAACATTTAACGGGAATAGCTCCCTATAATTTCGGGATTCAGCACCCACAGCGAAGAGAATGCTCGTATTAACAGGAGAAATTCCAGCTAAAATGGATCAATCTCCGGAATCATCATAATTAACAGGATGTTTTCCCGCTATTTAAAAGGAGACATAATTATTGGAAATTTATCTTCTCGCGGCCATACGCATGACCTTTTCTCGTCCATAATGGTGATACTCTCATGGTCATAAGGATGACCTACTGGCGCATCGAACAAGACGTGAAAATGTTAGTTCATGTTATCCTTTTACCTATTCGGTTTTACATGATAAGTGAAAGAAAGGGCTATCCCAAACGGTCATCAACCGCGGGGGATAGCCCTTGTTTCGTGCGATTAGAACATCGGGAATACGTAGCGTACCAAGAAATACAATGCTCCGAAAAAGATAATAATGTAGGCAGCATATTTGATGAATGTAGAGGCAACCAAGCTGGAATCCGATTTTTTCTCCACATGGCGTTCTTCAATCTCAACGTTATTTTGTCTGGTAACCATTTGAACCACTCCTTTGAATGAATTGGTTAGTCTCCATTACCCTGAATAATAAAGGATGAATCAACCCGTCCGATAATTTTCTAGCTGCTTAGTGGAATAAGGAGGAAAATGCAGGGAAATGTCGAAGGGTGAAAGATCAAATAAATAGGCATTTTGTCTATAGGCCAAGGGAGTATTTCATGAAGATACACGGTCTTTATACGGACCCTAATTTTAAATCCTACACCTTTAAAGATGAGCAGACTCACGAAAGGCTACGGGGAAGGTTGAACAAACAGTTAATCGAGAACTGGATATCTCTTGAACTGGAAACGAATTACGAGGGTGCGGTTCCTGATTTTGTCGGCATCCATTGGAAGCTTTATGCGGTTTCGGAAAAAGGGAAAAACCAATTAGAACAGCTGATTCCCAAAGAGGAGCTTCAATTTTTGCCTGTTTTTTCACCAGACGGTCCCTATTATCTGCTCAATCTATTGCAGGTCGTTGATGGGCTTGATTATGTTAATAGTAAATTAAGCAGATTGCCTTCCGGGAAAATCTCAAGGATCGAGGCCTTAACTGTATATCCGGATAAAATCAGCCAATACTCGATATTCAAGCTGCTCTCAGAGGAAGGGGATCAAGCTTCGGATGACTTATATATTTCAGACAGGCTTGCTGAAGGTATCAAAGACCTCTCAGGTACCCAAATTATTGAGTTATGGGACTCCGAATGCAGCTGGCAGCAGCGGGAACTAAACTATGAACGACAGGTTCAGTCGATCAATGCATCTCTTAAAAATTCGTTCAGCTACAGTAAAGCAATATCGCTTATTGAGAAAAAGGATATGATCGTCTACAGCGGGCACTGGGCCTTAAAACATTCGAAAAAGAAAGGCATCCTTATTGGCAATTTGTGTAATGACGGAACCTATTCCTGGCTGGACCCTGCATTTATTCCTCCGATTCTGTTTCAATTGCAATGGGGAACACTTGAAGAAGAAGAAGAACAATCCGTTTGGCAAAAAATAAAGAGCATGTTCGGATAAGGAGCTGCTGACGAAAATAGCTAAAACCTGGCTTGAAACATCATTTCTCGGGAAATATTTTGATTAATGCTGGCGAAAAGAGGGTATTAGCTAGTCTAAAATGCACACCGCTTAGCCGGTAAGGAGGAATACGACCTATGGTGAAATTAGCTATCGTATACTACAGTGCAACAGGGACTAACTATGAATTGGCAAAAGCCGCTCAAGAAGCTGCTGTGAAGCAGGGAGCGGAGGTTCGGCTGCTCAGGGTGAAGGAGAGTGCGCCTGAGGAAGCCATTGCTTCCAACCCAGCCTGGAAAAAACATCATGAGGCTGCCTCGGATATTAAGGTTGCGACTACAGAGGACTTGGAATGGGCGGATGCGATCTTGTTCGGAACGCCTACCCGGTTCGGTAATGCGGCTGCCCAGCTGCGGCAGTTCATTGATTCGACAGGCGGGTTGTGGTCCAAAGGCAAGCTTGCCGACAAGGCCGTATCGGCGTTTACTTCAGCACAAAACCCGCATGGGGGACAGGAAGCGACGATCTTATCGCTTTATACGACGTTTTATCATTGGGGAGCCATCATCGTCGCACCAGGCTACACCGATCCCATACTTTTTAAGGCAGGCGGCAATCCGTATGGTGCGAGCGCAACCGTTGCAGAGGATGGGCAATTTGATAGGGTTGTTTTGGAGGCGGTGAAAGTGCAAACCTTGAGATTGCTAGATGTAACCGCTCGCTTAACAGGATAATGAAATGGATGAAAAAGCTCCGCAGTCGCGGAGCTTTTTCATTTCTTACCCGAGCGAATAGTAATGCAGCGAGGGGCCCGGCTCGACTTCCGATTGTATGAAAGAAGCATCGTGAACGGAATCCAGCGTGCCTTTTTTGATGGTGAAGGGTTCTATTTCATTGTCTCCTGAATATCTTAGATAACGAAGCCCTATTGTTGCAGGTACGCCATTTATGCAAAACAATAGAATAGGGCAGCAGGAGGCATACGCATTGAACGAAGCTTGGAAAACAATAAAGAGAAGCGCAGACAAAAACAATGGCAGCAGGGATGTTTTGTATGAAATCAATCAAACGATCGCAGAGCTGGAAATCTATTTGGAGGCTAATCCAGATGATGACATTGCACAGGGGCAATATGAGCAGTTTCTGACCAAACGGGACGATTTCACTTTGCTGCTTACGGAAGCTTTCGATAAGCTTTCACAAACCGAAATGCGAGCTTGACCAAATAGTGTTGAGATACGATCATAATCGGGCAAATGATGTTTGAGGATTATAAAATAGGTCTAAAAAATGCTGGGGAGCAGGAATTTGCTTCTCGGCATTTTTTTTGTGCGTGCAGAACGGATGGGTAAAGTGTACTGAAAATTGGTTTTAACTGCGAATAGTTTAATGCGAAGGAAACACAGACACGGGGGAACGAACATGAAAAAGCAAGCAAAAAAAAGAAGAATAAAGGGTAAAAGCATTCTGTTGTTGTTATTGTCATTCATTGCAATCGCGCTGCTAGGCGGCTGGATAACGTTTCGTCAGCTCGTGAACGCGCAGGATATCGGTCAATTGGAGGTGCCGCTGCCTGCTGCAACGATATTGTATGATCAAAGCGGAACAGAAGCCACGCGCATCTCCTTCAATGATATTGACGAAATAGCGTATGAAGATATCCCGCAGTCCATGGTGGATGCAGTTGTAGCCGTGGAGGACAAACGGTATTTTGAGCATAGCGGAATGGATATGCGCGCCATCGGGCGTGCTTTTATGGCGAATTTCACATCAGGCGGCACGGTACAAGGCGGCAGCACGATTACGCAGCAGCTTGCCAAAAATGTATTTCTATCGCAGGAGCGCACCTGGTCTAGGAAGTGGAATGAGGTGCTTTTGGCGAAGAAAATAGAAGAGAATTACGATAAGCAGGAAATCATGGGGATGTACCTCAATCAAATTTATTATGGCGAGGGGGCGTGGGGGATTTCGCGGGCGGCAAGCATTTATTTTGGCAAGGAAGCCAAGCAGTTGACGGTGGCTGAATCGGCCTTGCTGGCTGGCCTTATTAAAGCTCCCTCAGCGCTTTCTCCCTATAAACATATAAAAGAAGCGACTGCGAGGCGGAATGTGGTCCTTCAACTGATGAAGGAGCAAGCCATCATTAGCGAGGACAGCTACACTGCTGCGCTTAACGAGTCGGTGCACCTGCTCAGCGCTAAGCCAAACAGAATTGATCATATGAGCTACCCTTACTATGTAGATCAGATTATACGTGAAGCGGTCGGTCAATATGGATTATCGGAAAATGAAGTGATCCAAGGCGGGCTGCGTATTTATACGGCACTGAATATAAACATGCAGCAAACGGCGGAGCAGGTGTACGCGCAGGAATCGCTTTTCCCGGAAAGTAAGCCGGATCAATTGATTCAGAGCAGCGCTGTCTTGATTGATCCCCGCGATGGCGGAATTCGGGCGCTCGTAGGCGGTAGGGGGGATCAGCCGTTTCGCGGCTTTAACCGTGCTTCTCAGTTGAAGCGGCAACCGGGGTCAACGATCAAGCCGATCGTCGTTTATGCGCCTGCCTTGGAGCAGGGCTACAAGCCAAGCGACGAGCTGGTTGACGAACCGATTAATATTAACGGCTATGAGCCGCAAAACGCGGACGGGTCCTTTCACGGAAAGGTATCACTTTATGAAGCGCTCATTCATTCGTATAATGTCCCTGCTGTAAAGCTATTGAATGAGATGGGCATTAAACAAGGAACGGATGCCGCAGAGCGCTTCGGCATTCCTCTGACGGAGGGGGACCGCTCGCTGGGGCTTGCGCTTGGCGGTCTTCAGGAAGGGGTATCTCCCCTCCAAATGGCTGAAGCATTTGGCGTATTTGCAAATGATGGCGTCCGTATGCGAGCACATGCCATTACGCGTATCGAGTCTGCAGACGGTGCTATTCTAGCGGAGTTTTCGCAGAATACGGGAAGCACGAAGGTGACAGAGCCTGAGGTGGCGCGTACGATGACGGCCATGCTCGAAGGCGTAGTTACGGATGGGACAGGCACTTCAGCTGAACTTAAGGGACGGCCGCTTGCGGGCAAGTCGGGGACGACTCAAATGGTCGGGACGACGGGATATGGAGCCAAGGACAACTGGTTCGTCGGTTACACGCCGCAGCTTGTCGGGGCCGTATGGCTTGGCTATGACCAGAGCGATAGCAGCCATTATTTGTCGACGAGCTCCAAAGCGGCAGCAGCCGTATTTCAATCGCTTATGGCGGGCGCTTTAAGAGATGAGCCTGTTCTTACGTTTCCGAAGGCATCCGGAAAGCTTCCGAATTTGAACAGCAAAGATAACAAGGCACCAAAAGACGAGGGAGCATCGGATAAGAAAGATAAGCATAAACAAAGCAAGGAAGAGGAGCGAAAGCAAAAAAAGAAGGACAGGGAAGAGCGGAAAAAGGAAAGGGAAAAGGAACAGCAAAGGGAAAAGGATAGAAAAAAGGACAGAGAAAAGGAAAAAAATATGGATAAGGAAAAGAAAAAAGGCAGACAAAACCAAAATGATTGAGCATCGTGCCTTTGACCTTTGATATATCAACCAAATAAAAAAGTGTAGCGCAACTAAAGCGAATGAGCTTGCAATGGAAGACAGCACCCCGGTGCTGCCCTTCACCTGCAAGCTTTATTTGCCTTTGGCGACAAAAAAACCGGCCAGGATGATGGCAAGGCCTGCCCATGTGCGCCAGGTTGGCGCTTCCCTCATAAAGATAAACCCCATTAGCAGGGAAACAAACAGTTCAAGCCCTTTGGAGGCCAGCAGTACGTATCCAAGATTTCCGAGCGCCTTATAGCCAATTTTGATGCCGTAACCAATGCACAAATTGGCAATAAGGAACAAAGGCAGTACCACAAGCTGAAATTTGAGCGTAGTCCAAAAATGTGGATCGATGTGCTTGCTTTGATAAGCGTACACCATATTTACGATTAGCAAGCCGGCAAGCAGCAGTGAAGAGCTGTAGATATAATTCAAAGCAACCTCCCGTTTTTTGTCCTCGCCTAATAATGTTTCCATCATCCAACTTTTTTATGATCAAGGCGTTTGGCTGCTGAACGCGGTGGTTTTTTTACGGCAATTCGTATATGCTAGATTCAACGGAAAGGACTATTCCTATGATTTTGGCAGCAGCGATTTTGCATGTGAAAGAAGGGCTTTCGCAGCTCAGAGCTTCAGCAATGCATTTGAAATTAGGCTAGAGGGTGGATCATATTCAAGATTTTATTCCATTGCATCTCTGTTTCGATGGCGCAGGCCGCGAGGTTGAGGTATTAGACGTCGTTCAGCTGGATGAAGACATTTATCGAATTGAGGAAAATCCTGTTTTTACCGAAAATGTGGCTTACGGTGACGTTATACGGGTGAAGGCAATAAAGGACGCTTCCATGTACATAGAAACGATTGAGAAATCAACGTTCACCAGACACAATTGGCTGCTAAGCAAAGAGGTTATTTTTTCCTTGGAGCTGAAATTGTTGAAAAATAAAATCCGGGATTGGAAAGGCAAATCCCAGCAAGTCTTTGGTGGCATATTTATCGTCAATTTGCCTGCGAATATAGAGGTTGATATCAACGCAGAGGTACAGAGGATTATCGACATCGTTCAAAAATAAGCAAAAAGCAATGATGGAGGCGAAGCGGGAGATGGAACTTGGGATTCGCGGGAAGGCTGCTATCATTACAGGTGGCAGCAAAGGAATTGGGCTGGCGACGGCATTGCTGCTCGCTTCTGAAGGCGCTGAGATTGCGATTGTAGCCAGAGACGCAGAGGCGCTGCAAAGAGCAGTAGATCAAATCAAAGAGCAGACAGGCAAAGATGCGCTCGCGATCAGCGCGGACGTATCCAAGGCGGAAGAGGCCATTCGGGCCGTTGAAGAGGCAGCGGCACATTTTGGCGTCATTCATATTCTGGTCAATAACGCAGGCACGTCGGCAGCCCGTCCTTTCGAGCAGGTTGAGACAGATGCTTGGACGGCGGATCTGGACTTAAAGCTGTTTGGCGCCGTTCATTTTGCGCGTGCAGCTTTGCCTTATATGCGTGAAGCCGGTGGCGGCGCAATCGTAAACGTAACGGCGATCGGCGGAAAAACGCCAGGAGCTTCCTCGCTGCCTACCTCGGTTAGCCGCGCGGCAGGCCTAGCGCTCACCAAAGCGATGAGCAAAGACCTCGCTGCAGACCAGATACGGGTAAATGCCGTCTGTATCGGGCTTATTCGCAGCGCCCAAATCGAGCGGATGTGGCAATCCAAAGCACCTGAGCTTAGCTGGGAGGAATTTGCTGCCGATCCTCGCCATGGCATTCCGCTCGGCCGGATCGGGAACGCGCGGGAAGCGGCCAATGTCATCGGCTTCCTAGTATCGGAAGCGGCGTCCTTCGTGACGGGGACCTCGGTCAATATCGATGGCGGTATCTCTGCTGTGTTGTAGCTTTGATGAACGAAATAAAGCTCCTTGCAGCTCACCGTATTACACGGCTGACTGCCTGGAGCTTCTTTGCTGAATGACGGTTTATTTCTTCTGCTGAATCCGTTGGTTGAAGCGGTCCACACGTCCGCCTTTGTCCGTGTTGCGCTGTTTGCCGGTGTAGAACGGATGCGAAGCCGAGCTTGTATCGACGCGGATAACAGGGTAGCTGTTGCCGTCTTCCCATTCCATTTTTTCGTTGGACGATTTGGTGGAGCCCGTCAAAAACTTGTAGCCGCTGCTCACGTCAAAAAATAAAACCTGATGGTAAACCGGGTGTATTCCGTCTTTCATTATATTCACCTGTCCCTTATTAGTAATTTTTACGAAATAAAGCTTGCCTTCATCATATCGATAACTGTTATCAATGTCAAGGCGCAGCGCGAGAGCCGTATTAAAATATGGTATTTGCTAAATTCGAAAAAGTATACTACCATTAAATTATAATCATTCTAAAAGTAAGCCTTTTCATAAATGTTTCCTGTTTATGAGCAGGCTTTTCAATACAAGGAGGTATCCTGAATGTTAAATATTACAACAGAAATGGACCGAATCAATCGGCATCTGATGGCGAACGGATACAAGCTCACGACCCAACGTGAAATTATATTGCGAGTGCTGCTGGAGAATGAGATGGATCATTTGAGCGCAGAAGGCGTGTTTATGCTCGTTAAGCAGCAATATTCGGAGATCGGGCTTGCAACCGTTTATCGAACGCTGGAGCTGCTGGCAGAACTGCATGTCGTGGAGAAAATGAACTTCGGCGACGGCGTGGCCCGCTACGATCTTCGCGGCGAGGGCCATGAGCATATGCATCATCATTTGATATGCGAGGATTGCGGTTCTCTAACCGAGATTAAAGATGACTGGCTGTATGAGATTGAGCAGCGGATCGAGCGGGAGTTCGGCTTCAAGGTGACGGATCATCGGCTTGATTTTACGGGTACTTACAAATCATGCAGCAAGGGCGAGTGCAAGCGATCGCGCAAAGCGGTCTCTTGAGCTGAATAGAATAAAGCGCGTTTCTATGGCTTCAATGCTGTTAGCGAGTTGAAAAAAGATACAGGAGCTTCCCATCAAGCAGTTTCAACTGCCAAAGGGATCGCTCCTGTTTTTTTGCATCAGACAAAGTAAACGATTGCGAGTAGGGACATCAGAATACGGAATGCTGAAATTAGATTGCAAATCGTAATGTTTCTGATATACTTAAAACGTAATTATTACTATTAGTAAAATGCTTCAGAAAAAGGAGTTTTATCCGCAATGAGCAAGAATAACAATCATAACCGTCTTCCGAGAGCCAAGGGCTCAGAGATGGCGACCTTCTATTCGCCAAAGGATTGTGCGCGCAAGGTGAAGCGCATCGTATTTCAGCCGGAAAACCGGAGAATCATCGAGGAATTTCTAACCATTTTAGAGATGAAGGATAAATTCGCTGAACATGACGTTCCGATTCCGAATAAAATCGTCATGTATGGACCGCCAGGCACGGGCAAGACGTTAACGGCCTTTTATATGGCGCAGCAGCTTAATATTCCGCTCGTGCTGGTCCGCTTGGACTCCATTATTCATAGCCACCTTGGCGAGACGGCTAGCAATGTGCGCAAAATATTCGAATATGCCAAAGCGTCGCCTTGCGTTCTCTTTCTGGATGAGTTTGATGCGATAGCCAGAACGCGGGAAAACAATGACGAAGTGAAGGAAATGGCGCGGGTCGTGAATACGCTGCTGCAATGCCTAGACGAATTTGAGTGCGACAGCTTGTTTATGGCCGCAACGAATTTGCAGGAGGAGCTGGATCACGCGGTTTGGCGCAGATTCGATACGAAGATGATGTATGGCATGCCCGATGATGCTACGAGACACGAGTATATTAAGCTGCTGATCGGTGATTTTGAGCAGGAAGAACATACGCTGCTGAAAGCTTCCACTTCGCTCAAGGGATGCAGCTTTGCCGATATGGAGCAAATCGTTTTAAAGGCAAAACGAAAAGCAATTATTGAGAGCTCCCGCCTCACGGCTGGGCATATCCAGTTTTCGCTAGAGGAATATAAACCTCATTTGAATAGTTAGGCCACAGGAAGATGTCCGATCATCATAATAAATTTAGCAACGATGGTGCGGGAAAGTTATGTTAATGTTTAATCGTAATAATTACTATAAACTACGTGAAGCATCGCATGAAAACGCTGGGCAATTCAACTTATGCAAAGAGGTGGATAAGCAAATGACAAACCAAACGGCAGAGCAAAAAATTCCGGTTACCGTACTTAGCGGTTATTTGGGAGCCGGCAAAACGACGATTTTGAACCATGTGCTGAACAATCGGGAAGGATTGAAAGTTGCCGTTATCGTCAATGATTTAGGTGAAGTGAACATTGACGCTGATTTAATACGCGATGGCGGCGGGCTAAGCCGGACAGAGGAATCGCTTGTAGAAATGTCCAACGGCTGCATCTGCTGTACGCTGCGGGACGATTTGCTGCAGGAGGTGGAGCGTCTGGCGCTGGAGAAGCGTTTTGACTACATTTTGATCGAATCCACGGGCATCGGCGAGCCGGTGCCGGTTGCACAAACATTTACATACGTAGATGAGGAGCAAAATATCGATTTATCCCGGCTGACACGGCTGGATACGATGGTTACGGTCGTGGACGCGGTCAATTTCTGGAACGATTACAACACGAAAGAATCGCTGCTTGATCGCGGGCAGGAAGCAGGCGAGGGCGATACTAGAGGAGTTGTCCATCTGTTGATTGAGCAGGTTGAATTTTGCGACGTGCTCATTATTAATAAATGCGACATGGTTAGCGAAGACGAGCTGGATCGGCTCGAAAGGACGCTGAAAGGGCTGCAGCCGAGGGCGAGGATGGTAAGGGCGAGCAAAGGCGGCGTTAATCCAAAAGAAATTTTGAACACAGGCTTGTTCGATTTTGAAGAAGCAAGCCAATCCGCAGGCTGGATCAAAGAGCTTCAGAAGGAGGAGCACACGCCTGAAACGGAAGAATACGGCATCGCAACATTCACTTATAAGCGGAAAATACCGTTTCATCCGGAACGGCTGCTGAAATGGCTCGCCAAATGGCCAAAGGCGGTCGTGCGCTCCAAAGGTCTGATGTGGATTGCTACGCGCAATAATATGGCGGTTACATTCAGCCAGGCTGGCGTGTCGCGGCAGCTCTCGCCAGCAGGTCTATGGGTCGCTGCTTTATCGGAGGAAGAGCGTTTTGCTTACTTTGGAGGAGAATACGAGAAAACGGCGGATTGGGATGAGAAATGGGGCGACCGGGTCACGAAGCTTGTATTTATCGGCATAGGCATGGACCGTGAGAAGATTGCAGGGTCGCTGGATACGGCGCTGCTAACACCGGAGGAAATGGCCGGCAACTGGCGCGACCTGAAGGACCCAATTCCCAATTTCTCTTAAACGTTAATAAGGAGTGGAAATGATGGGCAACAGCATCATGAACGACAATAAGGAGCTTATGATCAGCAAGCATTCAGATGCGATGTGGATGCGGAGGGATCGGGAGCTGGTAGCTTGGGCCGAACGTGTGAAGCTGAAAAAAAAGGATAAGCTTTCGGTGCTGCTGGATTCGTTCGCCGTAGATGCAGAGCTATATCCCGCGCTTTCTCTTCTTCGCCGCATGAATATCCCAACAGAGTTTTCATGTGCGGGCGTTAGTGTGCTGGATGACCCATTCGAGCATTCCTTATATGCGTATATTACATTTCATTCGTGCAGGCAAACCGAGGATTTCGTTCGTTTTGCTATGGGTTTATTTAAGCATCGTTTGCTTGTCACCTATGAACCGGCCCGCAATCGTTATGATGTATCTTCGTTTTTTATCGGCCATAACCGCTCTTTTTGCCTGTTGATGCAGCGCTGCGCGGAGACGTATGAGCAGGCAGCAGCTAGGTAATCGGAAATGCTGGAGGTAACAGGCAAGGGCTTCTTGCTCGGATCAGCGAGTTGCCGCAAAAGAGTTTATTCTTATTTTCGAACATTGAAATAAAGGGGAGTTAACGTAATGAAAAACAAAAAAATATCGATCATTATTTTTCTGCTTGCTGCAGCCTTATTGGTATCGGCCTGTGGAAACCGTGCAAATACGGGGGCTGACCCTGCGGAGGAGCAGGGCGATCTGGCGACGAATGCTGCAATTATGGAGACATCTGCTGGGGAATTCGAGCCGCAAACGGTCGTTGATGCTACAGGAACCAAACTTGAATTTCCAGTGCAGGTGGCTAGAGTTGCTTGCGTCGTATCGCTTTGCGTGGATGTATTGGCTGAGCTGGGGCTGGAGCCTGTCGCTATTGCGGAGAGTGGTGTCCGTACCATCGCGATACAGCCGGAGTTCTACGGCGCCAAAGGAGAGTCCTTTGCTTCGATTGGGGGCAGCTTCTTCGAGCCGAATCTGGAAGATATCGTGACGGCTAAGCCAGATCTCGTTATCGGTTTAATGGGGGTTCATGATGCGCTTCGGGAAGGGCTCGATGGTGTTGCTCCTGTTTATTTAGCAAATCCGAAGAGCTATACGGAGTCTATTGCCGTATTGGAGGCTATTGGGAGGCTGACCGGTAAATCGGCTGAGGCTAAGGCGGCGGGAGAAGCGTTCCTAGCCAAGCTGGACAATGCCAAGCAGAAATCGCCAAAGGACAAGAAAGCGCTGATTATGTACGGATCGGACGTCAATTTTGCGATTGTCACAGACAGCGGCCTTGGCGGCACGGTTTTAAAGGAAGTGACGGCATATCCTTGGCGGGTTAACGACCCAGCCGAGGATCCATACGGAGACGGCAGCATTACGTATTCGTTGGAGAAGCTGCTGGAACAAAATCCGGATGTTATCTTCATCGAAAGCTATTCTTACAGCCCAGGCACGAAGCCGTTGTCCGAGCAAATGGCAGAGCTCCCGCTATGGAGCAAGCTCAAGGCGGTTCAGGAGGGCAAGGTTGTCGAGGTTCGTTCTCCGGTATGGGGCGATGGCCGGGGCACCCGCTCATTAGGTATTTTATTGGATGAATCGCTTGACTATATGTATCCTGATTTGTTCTAGGAGGAAGCAACAGCATGCAAGAACAAATCCCATTGCTAGTTAACGGAAGAAGAAGCATGCTTCTTCCTTTTTTTTTATTTGGCCTGCTGTTTTTAGCGGCTGCTGCCATGCAGTTAAAGCTTGGTTCGCCGGCGATGACCTGGGAAGAGCTGCTGTCTATTATTTTTTGCCGGACAGGAGATGATCTTCGGCGCACGATCGTTTGGGAAATGCGAATCCCGCGAATTTTGCTAGGCTTTATGGTTGGCACCATGCTGGGGGCTGCGGGGGCAATCATGCAGGGAGCGATGAACAACAAGCTGGCTGGACCCGAGCTGTTAGGCATTTCATCAGGAGCGTCGCTTGCAATGGCCGCTATTACGGTACTGCATTTGCCGATTACCGTGCTGCTCCATCCCGCAGTTGCTCTTATTGGAGGTCTGGCAGGCGGCCTAAGCGTGCTGATCGCCTCCAGAGGCAGCCGAGGGACGGTTGGCCTGCTGCTTATCGGTATGTCCGTGTCGGCCATTCTAAGCGGGCTGCTCATTATTTTGATCTCTCTGGGCACGAGCAATGATGTAAATCTTCTTTATACGTATTTGCTTGGTTCATTGGCCAACCGCAATTGGAACCACGTACTACGGCTGCTGCCATGGTTTGTGACCGTATTGCCATTGGCCTTCTTCTTCACTAGCACGCTAAATCTTATGCAGCTTGGAGATGAAGCGGCAGCCGGACTTGGCGTTCAGGTGCGTCGCGCACGAATGTGGATGCTTGCGTTGTGTACGGCGCTGGTCGCCATCACGGTAGCGCAGTGCGGTCCTATAGGCTACATAGCCCTAATTGCACCGCATCTGGCCCGCTCTTTGCTGCGTTCGCTCGATGCGCGCTCGGTGCTGCCTTTATCCGCCATATGCGGCGGAGTGCTGCTCACAGCGGCGGATACGGTTGCGCGCTTGCTTCTCTATCCGATGGAAATTCCAGTGGGCGTGTGGACGACGATACTTGGCGGCGGTTTATTTTTAGCCTTTTTTGCCAAAGGGCAAGGAGGCGGCACTCGTGCTTAACCAGGGGGAAATACAAAAAAAGCGGGCTCGCAAAAGACAGCTTTCCATTCTTTTGCCGTTGGTCGGCATTGCCATTTTGTTCGTGCTGCATATCGGACTTGGCAAAACCATGCTGACACCTGATGAAGTCATTCGTGCGTTGTTTCGTCATGATGCTGATGAAGGATTCCGGCATATCGTGTGGAATTTGCGGTTCCCACGCGCGCTGGTTGCAATTGCAGCCGGGATGATGTTGGGAACGGCGGGCGCCATTTTACAAGTCATCATGCGTAATCCATTAGTGGAGCCCGGACTAATCGGGGCATCCTCGGGAGCAGTACTAATGGCAGTGCTATGGATTAGCTATGCGCCGAATGCATGGACTGAATTCATTCCGCTGCCTTTCATCGCTCTTCTTGGCGGCCTAAGCGCGGTTATGCTTGTTTATGCAATGAATGCTAGGCAGCAGGGCAACGGCGCGCGGCTGGCTCTGCTTGGTGTCATTTTGACTGCGATCTTGCAGTCGGCTACCTCGCTCCTCCTTCTCAAAAACCAACAAGGGCTGTCGACGATTTTCTTATGGACCTTCGGCTCTCTTAACGGCCGGGGCTGGAGCAGCTGGACCATGCTTTGGCCTTGGGCTGCTGTAGGTCTGCTTCTTGCGATGCGCTACACCAGAGAGGCAGAAGTGCTGCAGCTCGGGGATTCGACAGCTCAGGGACTAGGCCTCTCCGTCAATCGCGCGCGTTTTATTCTGCTCATTATAGCGACCGCATTAACAGCGGCATCCGTATCGGTAGTTGGTGCCATTGGCTTCATTGGGCTTATCGGCCCTCATATCGCATCGCTGCTTGTCGGAAGGAGACCGGTCTATCTGTTTCCGGTAAGCGCGCTGCTTGCCGCACTTCTTCTGCTCGCTTCGGACTGGATCGGGCAAAGCCTGACGCTCAGGCTGCCATTTCCAGGAATGGAGAACCACGTGACCAGCTTGCCGGTGGGTGGCGTTACTACGCTGCTTGGTGCGCCTTTTTTTCTATATCTGCTGCGAAAAGCTTTGGTGAAGAAGTAAATGAGACAAAACGGTAATCATCGATTTGCAGGTGTAATAGCAAGGAGCCGCCCAAGGTCATTGACTTTAAGGGTGGCTCTTTTTTATTCATCAGTGATCTCATCCCACAGGCATTAAAAAATATAAGATTTATCTTAAATTATATATCTATGATGCCGAAACGCCTACGAAGCAGGCATTTATGACGAGAATTCATATTATTTATAGTGATATTCTCTATAATTTCAAAAAAATTTTAGATCATTCATGTATAATGAAGTTGTGCTCTGGCAGATAGTCATTTTACATAGAATAGAGGGGATGAAATGGAGCATGTTCACGGTTCTTATGACAGCTTATTAGTTTTTTTCTCATATATCATTGCAGTAATGGCCTCATACACAGCACTGGATTTGGCCGGCAGAGTAAGCAATTCCAGAGGAAGCACACGAATCGGCTGGTTATTTTTTGGGGCAGTGTCCATGGGAATGGGAATATGGTCGATGCATTTTGTCGGCATGCTCGCTCTTAAGCTTCCGATACCGATTAAATATGATTTAGTCATCGTTTTATTGTCGGTCTTTGCAGCTATCGGCGCAGCTTACATAGCGCTTTACGTTGTCGGCCGCTACGAATTGACGAAGGCGCAGCTCTTCGTTGGCGGATTGCTTCTTGCGACGGGCATTTCGGTTATGCATTACGTCGGGATGGCAGCGATGCTCATTCATATTACGTACAGCCCATTTGTTTTTGTGCTTTCGATTTTAATCGCGGTTGTCGCATCGATCGCGGCTTTGTGGCTGTCCTTTTATTTTCGCAAGGGCGACCAGAGCGGAGAGGTGTGGAAAAAGATTGGAAGCGGAGCCATTATGGGCGCTGCAATTTCCGGGATGCATTACACGGGTATGACAGCGGCTAATTTCCATAACAGCAGCAAGCCTGCTCTGTTTTACGGCGTGATTTTGGATCAGCAATGGTTGGCTTATTTTATTGCCGGCGGCATTTTTTTTACGTTAAGCTTGTCCTTGTTCGGCATTTATATTTCGAAACGGCTTGCCCGGAAAGACTCGGAGATTGAGCAAAACGAGAAATGGTACAAATCCTTGTACGAAAATAGCCAAGACGGCATCGTGTCCGTGGATTTGCAAAATAGGGTCATCAGCCATAATTCCATTGCACTGCAAATTACCGGCTACAGCAGCAAGGAAGTCATTAATCAACCTGTTTCCAAGTTGGATGCGATCATTGTCAGCGAGGACCGTGCCCGAGTGAAGGAGATGTTTCAGAGGTCGTTTCAAGGAGAAACGATAAATCACGAAACCTCGATCATCCGAAACGACGGCGAGCGCCTTGAGTTAAGCGTAGCCAATGTCCCTGTAATCGTCGAGGGGAAAGTGGTTGGAAGCTATATTATTTTCAAAGACATTACGGAAGAAAAACAGGCGAAATTGAGAATAAATCATTTAGCCTTTCACGATGAACTGACGGGCCTGCCGAATCGCCGCTTGTTTAATCAGAGCATCGCCGAGGCCATCGAAGAGAATCTTAGCAAAGAGGCTCCTTTTGCGGTTATGGTACTCGACATCGACCGTTTCAAAATGATCAATGACTCGCTTGGGCATACGATCGGCGATCAGTTTCTGCAAGAGGTCAGCAGGCGCATCATGAAAGCAGTAGACGGGCATGAGGTTATGCTTGCACGAATGGGTGGCGATGAATTTACGCTGTTATGCCGCAATTACCTTTCCCAAGAAACGGTCGAGCGGCTTGCGAGCGAAATTATTCATTGCATTCAGGCCCCTTACCGTCTGAAAGACAGCGACTTCTATGTATCGGCCAGCATTGGCATCGCGCTGTATCCGGTGCATGGGCTCGATGATGTGCAGCTATTGAAAAATGCGGACACGGCCATGTACGAAGTGAAGAAAAAAGGGAAAAACGACTATCAATTTTTCTCTACGGAGCTGGATCAGAAGCTGCTGGAAAAGATTGAGCTGGAGAGCGATTTAAGGAAAGCCATTGAGCGTGGTGAGCTGCTGCTGCACTATCAGCCGCAAATTCGGGCCGAGGACCGGGCAATGGTTGGCATCGAAGCACTGGTCCGATGGGAGCATCCGACGAAAGGGCTGTTGTCGCCTGCGCTATTTATCCCGATCGCCGAGGAGACCGGCATTATTTATGAGATGGGTACCTGGGTGCTGCGGGAGGCTTGCCAGCAAATGCGGCAATGGCATGACGAGGGCGGGCCGTTAATCCCGATATCCGTAAACTTATCCTCACAGCAATTCCACCAGCCCAAGCTCGCAGAATATATTATGGCGATTTTGAAGGAGACGGGACTTGAGCCTGCTTATCTGGAGCTGGAGATCACTGAGAGCATGATGATGGACGCGACGGTGTCGAGCAGCATTTTGAATCAGTTGAATGAATACGGCATACGAATCAGCTTGGATGATTTTGGTACAGGATACAGCTCGCTTAGCTATTTAAAGATGTTCCCGATTCACAAAGTGAAGATCGACCGTTCTTTCATTCGGGAAATTACCGAGAATAACAATGACCGAGCGATCGTATCCACCATCATTGCGATGGCTCAGCATTTGAATATGGAGGTTATTGCGGAGGGCATTGAGACGAAGGACCAGCTGGATATTTTGACGGACAACTCATGCCAAAAAATTCAAGGTTACTATTTCAGCAAACCATTGTCTGCTGTTGATGTTGAGAAGGCATTTTTCATTCCCGAGCGTGCAAACATTAGCTAGCTTGCAGTCAGATTCTTTGATTTCATGAGATGCATTTATGAGCAGAATCTGACTGCAAAGGCTACTTACGTGAAGCTTGGAAGGCATCCAGACAGGACTTGCAGATGCAGGCCTTGTTGCGTTGCTCGTCTGGAAGCTGCTGGAGAAGCTCTTGAGGGAATTTTTCGTAAAAGCACCAGCAATTCGCTTGATCTTCTTTGACGGCTTTTATTCCGCAATGGTTTGGCTCGCCGCATAATGGACAATTCATTCGCGTATGCTCCTTCGTTTATAACAACAGCCCGTTCGCTTCCGGCGAAGGGGCTGTTTTGTTTCGTTATTGATGAGGTTCGGCTATTCAGTCGGTGCTTCAAGCACAAACTTCTCGATGACATGTCGAACGCCTTCTTCATTGTTGGACAGCGTTACATAATCGGCGATATCCTTGAGCGACTGAATAGCGTTGCCCATCGCAACGCCAAGGCCTGCGGCAAGGATCATTTCATTGTCATTCCACGCATCGCCAAGCGCAATCGTTTGATCCATGCTGCAGCCCAAATGCTCGGCCATAAAACGGAGGGCATGTCCTTTTGTGCCTTCCTTATGCATGAATTCCAAATAATGCGCCTTTGATTTCGTGATATGGACCCGGTCGCCAATCAGGAGCTTAAGTTCCTCGGCAATGATATCCAGCTTTGCTGGGTCATCGATAATGAGCATTTTATTCATTGGAAAATCGAGCAATTTATTAAAATCTGGTTCTATTTTATAAGGAATATTGGAAAGCTTGGAGTATGCTTTTATTTTGTCGTTGTCTTCTGTTCCGTATAGCTCGTCATTGACATACAGCTGCAGGTGGAGGCCATTAGCTTCGACGTAGGCGTGAAGCTCCTTGGCGGCATCGACCGGTACGTTTCTCTCATACAGGACTTGTCCGTCCAGCAGAGTTTTGACGAGGGCTCCTTGATAAGTAATAATAGGAACATTGAGTTCAATTTGTTTAGCGATTTTTTGGGCGGAAGCGAACATGCGGCCAGTTGCCAGCGTAACGGTTACGCCTTGTGCGATCGCAGCCTCCATCGCGCGCTTCGTACCTTCGGTTACCGTCAGGTTATCGGTTAATAAAGTGTCGTCAACATCAATAGCGATTAGTTTGTACATGCTTGCGGTGAAGCTCCTCTCTTGCTCTTTATATTTAAGATTAGGTTGATTGTAGCTAAAAAGAACCGCACATTCAAGACCGTGCGCGTTCTTTCGAAGTAAGTTTTGCTTCGTAAAACTAAGCGTATGCTTTCGAAGTAAGTTTTGCTTCGTAAAACTAAGCGTATGCTTTCGAAGTAAGTTTTGCTTCACAAAACTTTGTAGGAGATGAACAGATGAACGATTTTACATCAGCGGCTGCAAAACAACGGTTTGTGACTCTCTGCGTGATGGGTGCTGTATTGTTTACCGTGATTGGCTTCGCGCTTGGGGTTTTTTGGATGGGAAATCGCTATCCGATGCTCACAGAGCCGGTATTTAAGCAATTTACGGTATCCTATAACAAAATTATGAAGGATTATTTGAACGGAGCCGAAGCTAGCAAGCTCATTAACGGAGCGGCAGAGGGCATGGTTGCATCATTGGAGGACCCTTATTCCCGTTATTTAACGGAGAAGAAAGGGGATGCTTACACCCAATCTTACGAAGGTCAGATCTACGGTATCGGCGTAGAAACCCGCGAGGAGGAGGGGCAATTCGTCATCTCCGCGATTACGAAGGGCGCCCCAGCCGAGCGTGGAGGCTTGTTGATGGGCGATACAATTATCTCGGTAGATGGTCAGAAGCTTAGCGGCAAATCGTATGATGAGCTGATTGCACTCATTAGAGGAGAAGAAGGAACCTCAGTCTCGCTTCAAATTCAAAGGCCAGGTCAAACCGAGCTGATTGCCTTGACGCTAAAGCGCGAAGCGATACCGATCCATACGGTTACGTCTGAGCTGCTTGAAGGCGGAATCGGCCATGTGACGATCAGCCGTTTTGCGGAGAAGACAGCTGAAGAATTTACGGCTGCCCTTGAGGAGCTTCAGAAGAAAGAGCCGCTTAAAGGCCTTTTGCTGGACATGCGTTCCAATCCCGGAGGCTTGCTGCAGCCGACAATCAAAATCGCAAGCACTTTGATACCGAAAAATAAAGTTATTCTGAACGTTGTTTACAAAAACGAACGCCAGACCATTACGTATAAGTCTAAGCAAGAGAAGGAATGGACGATCCCGATTGTTGTCCTCGTGAATGGACAATCGGCTAGCGCGAGCGAGGTGCTGACGGCTGCCCTGAAAGAGTCTGCGGGAGCTGTAGTTGTCGGCGAGAAAACGTATGGCAAAGGCGTTGTACAGGCCTTTAATCAATTTAAGGATGGCTCTGTTTTAAGCCTTACGGAAGCGCAGTGGAAGACGCCTAATGGCACCTGGATCAATAAGCAGGGGGTATCGCCGGACGTTGCTGTTGCCCTGCCTGCCTTTACGCAGCTCAGGCCGCTTGCAATCGGTACAGATATGAAGGTCGGAAGCTACGGCGAGGACGTGAAGACGCTTCAGCAAATGCTTAAGGAGCTTGGCTACGCGCCAAACGGCCAAGAGGGGATGTTCGATGAAAAAACGGCGGAGGCGCTAAGCGAGTTCCAGAAGGCAGAAAAACTGGAGGCGACAGGCAGCTTTAACGACAAGACGGGCTATCAGCTTCTGGAGCGGCTTCGCGAGAAGCTTGGACGTGAGGACAGCCAATTGATCAAAGGCGTGGAGCTTCTTAAAAATCGCAGTTGACAACGGGGATGATAATCATTATCATCAAGTAGGTAGTTAATCCTTCGTTGCGCTGCGGGGTGGATCGGATGAAGAAGATCAAGTATTGCAAACGTAATTTGAAAAATGGCTCAGAACCGATTTATAAGGCTATGAAAAATCGATATCCGGATATCAAGCAGAAGAAAAGCGATTGCCTTGGCGATTGCAAAACCTGCAGGCTGGAGTGTTTTGTCGTCATTAAGTCGAAGACGGTTAGCGCGCCGTCGGCCGAGAAGCTTTATAAGCGACTGAAGAAGATGATCGGATAATCAAATAAAATGGTTACATTTACAAGAACGGCATTTGCCGTTCTTTATTTTTATGTTAGAATAAGTACAATCTAGGAAAGCTGAGGTGCACGAGCATGAATGATGGACTAGCAGAAGCATTAAACGAACAGATGAATTTTGAATTTTATTCAGCGCATGTGTATCTTGCCATGGCAGCTTATTGCTCCGGCGAAAGTCTTGACGGATTCGCTAATTTCTTCATCGTGCAAGCGGAGGAAGAACGTTTCCATGCTATGAAAATTTACAAATTCCTGAATGACCGCGGCCGTCGCGCCACGCTATCCGCTCTTGGAGAGCCGAATAACGAATATGCATCCATTTTGGATACATTTGAGCAAGGCTATGGACATGAACAGCAAAATACAAAACGCTTCTACAATCTTTCTGATTTGGCGATTAGCGATCGCGAGCATGCCACAATCAACTTCCTCAAATGGTTCATTGATGAGCAGGTAGAAGAAGAAGCGCTATTCGATAATATTATTCATAAGTTAAAGCGGATCGACAAAGACAGCAATGCCTTCTATATGCTGGATGCCGAGTTTGCTGGTCGCTCGTTTACGGCTCCAGCACTATAAGGCTCATTCACTATTATGAAATAAGCCAATTAGAGGCCGTCTACCGGGTAGAAACTTCTACTCAGGGGAAGGTCTCTTTTTGTATCTATTCTGGGTTGCCGTCATAGGAGATTACCATGAAAAAAATAGGGGTAGCTGTGGCTATCTTGATCGTATTATCCGCCTGCTCGAAGGACGGGCATCATGAACCGCAGGCTCCGCTGCTGTCTTTGGCATCAACAGAACTTCCCGAGCGTAAAGGATTCGTCACTCCGACAAGTGATCCTCCACCGCTCATCCAATTCCGAGACTTTTTGGATAAGGATGAGGAAACTCTCGACCGCCTGTTTGATAAGCCGGCGGTTGAACGCTCACGTGACGTCGATATGACCGAGCAAACGGAGGCTCAAGCTTATGACACGAAGGCTGGAATTGTAACAGTGACGTTTGCCAAAGGAAAAGCGAAGCAATTATCCATTGCGCTTGTCCATGATTTTGCTTATCCGGAAGACGCGATGAAAGCTATGGCAAGCATTGGGCTCTCGGGAGGATATTTGGATCTGGCGGCTGATCATCCAACAGAGGAATATATGAGTTTTAAGGAAGTGGAGGGCTTTTTTCTGGTTAACCTTCGAAGCGGCATGCCACGCGACCCAGAGAGAATATCCCGCATCGAAGCCATCATAGAACGTGCATCCAAATAAAAGAACCATTAGCCGCTATTGCTGCTAATGGTTCTTGGTTTTATTGGATAAGAGCAAGAAACGAATCGACAAGCTCAGGATCGAAGTGTTGCCCTCGCTGCTCGGATAGATAGGCAAGCGCTCTTTCTTCGGACCATTTTTCTTTGTAGGGACGCGTGCTGGTTAAGGCATCAAATACATCGACGACGCTAACAATTCGAGCCTCGATGGGGATGCCGTCTCCGGAGAGCTGGTGAGGATAACCGGTGCCGTCCCATTTTTCATGATGGTACAAAATAATATTTTTGCCTAGCTCCAGCTCTTGGTTAAATAAATCATCATTAAGCTCGGCATAGATTTTGTCAATAATGTCTACGCCGATTTGGGTATGCATCTCGACAATGTTGCGCTCATAATAAGCGAGCGGCCCTGGCTTGTATAAAATGCCTTCGGGAATGCCGGATTTGCCGATGTCATGCAAGATGCTGGAATGCGCGATCCGGTTTACTAGCTCCTCCGGCCAGCCAAGCTGCAGCCGTTCATTGTGGAAATGCGTGAGCCGCTCGGTAAGATCCCGCACACGGACGAGATGTTGCTCGATGCCGGGGTCGCGAATTTCACAGGAGATCGCAAGCACCTTCAGCATGGAGCTTTGAATGGAGCTGATTCGTTCCTCCGGCAAATAAAAGCCGCTTTTCAGCTTCTCCAGCTCACGGAAAACGCCGACATAGTAAACGGCTCCGGTGGATTCCAGCGGCGTGATTGTAATCGAGGAATGCCACACGCTGCTGTCCCTGCGACGGTTTGTAAATACGCCGGACCAAGGGGAGCCCTGTTTCAAAGCAGCCTTCATCTGGTCGTGCGTCTCCTTCGGCGTATAGGATGTTCTTAAAATACTAGCTCTTTTACCGATGATTTCTTCTGTAACATAGCCTGTAATTTTCTCGTAAGCGGGATTTACGGCTATGATATGATGCGCTTCATCGGTGATGATGACGGCATCTGCCAATTTAAGATACGGAGACAGCTGTTCATATGTGTTACTCATGAGGTTACTTTGCTCTCCTTAGCTCTTTTTTTTCGGAAGCAGCTTCGTTCCCTGCTCCATTTTGGATTGGCATAAAGGGCATAATCGGGATTCTGCCTGCGAATCCTCATACGTAATGATACGCTGCCATACTTGGCAGCTGTCGCTTGTGCACAGCCAGGCCAGAGCGGATTCGGATTGAGCATCCTCTTCTTGGCCGTTCATAAAAGCGGACCGAATAAATCGCGACAGCTCGGCAGGCTTGCCGCGATAGAGCGCAGGGGAGCTGACATACAGCTCCTCCTGTGCTCGCGTTACGGCAACATAGGCGAGTCTGCGCTCTTCCTCCAGCGCTTCCGCAAGGGCATCGTCCCCGGTCTGGATAGAGCTGCGGTCGCTGTGTTTATCGGCTGCAAGCGCAGAGCTGTGCGGCAATATGCCTTCCGAGGCGCCGATGACGAATACGACCGGAAACTCAAGCCCTTTGGACTTGTGGATCGACATAAGCGAAACGGAGCTCCGTTGATGGTCATGCTTGCGGAGCTGCTGAACAGCTGTATGCTTGTCTGTAATATCATCAATGTAGGCGAGGAAAGCCTCAATCGTATCGTAAACGCTAGCCGCAGCCTCGAATTCGTCTAGCACTTCCTTTAAGCCCTCTTTATGCTCCGTCATTTCATGGCGCTTGCTGGTTTCAAGGTATTGGTCATAAAAGGCTTGCCGAAGCTCCATAATAGCTGCAGCGGGCTTTAAATCAGCTAATGCTTTAATCAGCTTAATGCGTTCTTTGATTTTGTCCTTCTGAAACTCTTTCAGCTGTGGAAATTCAAGCAGATGGATGAGCGGCCACTTCTTCGCGCGTAGCTTATCCTGGTTCCAGATAAAAGCCATGGCCTGCTCACGGTTGACGTAGAGCGAAGGCAGCAAAATCTCCATTGCGTCGAAATTGCGCCGGTCCTGCACTAGCCTGAGATGTGCGAGCAACGGTTTTATCGCCCACTGGTCATAGAAGAGCTGACCATCTCCGAAGTCGATGAAGGGCAGTTCTCTGGTTAGCAGCAGCTCGACAAGCGCCCGGCTGCTGCTAGCTGTGCGGAAAAGTACCGCAAAATCCCCGTAAGACCGTTTGCCTTGTTCGGTTTGCAATGTTATGGTGTCTGCAATAAGCTTGGCTTCCTCCTGCGTCGTTTTGAGACGCGCATAAGAGGGATTTGAGCCTTTTGGCTTGACTGCAAGCAGCGTCTTCTCTTTGCGGAGTTTATTATATTGAATGATGGCATTGCCAAGTCCTACAATGGTGCTTGTTGAGCGATAATTGATATCGAGAACGTAGGTAGCTGCTCCCGGATATTGGTGCTCGAAATTCAGGATATAATCATTTTTGGCCCCGTTAAAGGAATAGATAGTCTGGTCATCATCGCCGACAACCATAAGATTGCGATGTTTATCGGCAAGCATTTGCACAAGCACATACTGAACTTGGTTCGTGTCTTGAAATTCGTCGATCATCACATATTGAAATCTCTGTTGGAGCGAAGCCAGCAGTTCGCTATCGTCTTTTAAGAGCTTATAAGCCTCGAGAAGCAGGTCATCGTAGTCCAGCTTGTCCATGTCCTGCTTCCATTTCTCGTAACGGGTGAAGAGCAGCTTAAGCTCGCGCTCCTCCGTTGTGGAGGATGGAAGGTCGCTAATATTGATCATCTGCAGCTTAATGGCAGAAAGCTGGGCCAGCAGCGTTTCGGGCTCGTATTCATTCTGAAGCAGCAGCTCGCGCATCAGCCGTTTGAAAAAAATATGCTTTTGTCCGGTTTCGCCAAGTATGCCCTGGCGGTAGCCGCGTCCTCGGAGCAGTTGGAGGCAGAACGAGTGGAATGTGCGAGCCTCTACGCCGCTAGCCGCTTGCGGATTAAGCATAGGAAGAGACCGGATGCGGCTGCGCATTTCGTCTGCCGCTTTCTTGGAGAAGGTCATCAGCAAAATCTGCTGGGGCTGCACGCCGTGTATCGCAAGCAGGTAAGCCGTCCGGCATACGAGAACGGAGGTTTTGCCCGATCCAGCCCCAGCTAACGTTAGCGCAGGTCCGCCGTTGTGCCGGACGGCAGCGATTTGCGGTCGATTGAGCGAGATGCCATACTGCTCCAAGCCGCGGAAAAATCCGGCGTCCTTCTCGCTGTTGCCGACAAGCTGGATGCTTGTTTTGGCCTCGGCAAGCGGGGCAAACGGAACCTCGCCGTTCCGGACGCCGATCGGAAATGTATAATAGTTATTGCTCACTTTATCACCTTCAACGAATTAGATGTATTGATTATAACAGAACCTTATCGGAAAGAGGGAAGCCATCATGATTGGACCAGCTAGAAAAGAAGATGTCCAGGAATTTCTTCCGCTGCTGCTAGCAGCAATCGGATCGATTGCCTATACGTTGGCCGGGACGGAGGATGACGCAGAAGCCGAACAGATCTTAGCCGATTTTTATACTCGGGAAGATAACCGGATCAGCCATAAGCATGTAATCGTTGATCGGAGGGAGGACGGCATTGCGGGCATTTTGGTCAGTTATCCAGGAGAAGGCGCAGAAGCGCTTGACATCCCTTTCCTTGAAAGGCCGGGGAGGGACAAAGGGGCACGTGCAGGTGAGCGTATCGTCGTTGAAGCCCAGGAGGGCGATTATTACTTGGACTCGATTTCCGTTTCCGAGCGTTATCAGGGGCAGGGTGTAGCTAAGGCATTAATCGGCGAGTTTGAGAAATTAGGAGCGAAGGAGGGCTGCAGCAGATTGTCACTCATTGTGGAGCCCTATAACACAAGAGCTCACTCTCTGTACCGGAAGCTTGGCTTTATCGAGGATGGTTCCATTTTGGTCAGCGGCAGCCGCTATATCCGAATGGTGAAGCCGCTGTAATTGGTTCAAAAGTTAATTATGGAATAAAAAGGGTTTCTACGGTAAGATGAGAGAGTTATGGCTAGATTATAGACTTTCATCGTAACCGGGAGCGTGTTATTCCATGTCCAATGCAAGCTTCAAATCGAAATTAGCGTACAGCTCGGGAAATTTGTCGGTCAACCTGATGGCGCAGGCTTTTGCCTCATACATCGTCTTTTATTATGTTGACGTGTTGGGTGTAGAGCCTGGCCTAATCAGCGTAGCTATGGTTATTCACGGCATCGTAAATGCGGTGCTGAATCCGTTGTTCGGGCATATCTCGGATCGTACGAGCTCCCGTTTTGGCAGGCGGATTCCCTATATGTTGTTCGGGATGGTACCGCTCGCAGCCTTGTTTACCGCCATTTGGTTTCCGCTTGGCACAGGTACGGAAGTGTTCTGGTATTTTCTAACGATTGTGCTGCTTTATGATATTTTATTCGTTATGGTCGTCCTGAACTATTCGGCTCTCTTTCCGGAAATGTTCACCACGATGAAGGAACGGGCAACCGTATCCTCTTGGCGGCAAATGTTCGGCATTGTCGGCATGATTATTGGCGTGGCGCTGCCGCCCCTTGTATACGGCAACTTGGGTTGGGGGCCCATGGGAGCGATTTTTGCAGGCATAGCATTGGTCTTCTTTATCGTCATGGTATCTTCCAGCAAGGAGAAAACCGTCGTAGATCGCGAGAAGATTGGCTTTGTTGAGTCGTTAAAATTCACCTTTTCAAATAAGGCGTTTGTTTTGTTCGTCATTGGCAGTTTTTTCGTGCAATTTACGTTTGCCATGCTGCCTGCGGCAATTCCGTTCTTCACCAAATACGTACTTGGTGCCGAGGACGCAAGCAATACGATTTTGCTCGGAGCGATCTTTATCGCTGCCATACCTTGCGTTTATTTATGGGGCCGGCTGGTGCAAAAATGGGGCGCTCGCAAAACGGTGCTGATCGCGGTCAGCATTTACGCTTTGGCGATGGTTCCGTTTGTATTCGTGTCAAGCGTAGCGGCGGCGGCTTTGGCTGCCGCTGCTATCGGCATCGGCCTTGCGGGCCTTCTCGTTCTTCTGGACGTGCTATTGTCGGAAATTATCGACGAGGACGAGCAGCGGACGAAGGTGCGCAGGGAAGGCATGTATTTTGGCATGAACGGCTTTATTGTCAAATGGGGCGTATCGCTGCAGGCGGTAGTGCTTGGCTTGATTTTGGAGGCGACAGGCTACAAGAAGGATGCCGTGCAGGCAGAGGCTGCGGTATGGGGAATTCGTTCCATGCTGAGCTTTATTCCATTTGTCGCTTTGCTGATCGCCCTTGTGTTCTTTTACCTGTATCCGATACGCCAAACTAAATCTACTACAAGAAGCGGTGACCTGGAGGCATGACTCGTTGTTTGGAATGGTTAAAGCAAAATCGAATGCTTGTTTTGCTGTTTCTAATTGGAGCCGCGGTGCGAGTCTTGTACGCCGGCTCTATACCGGGCGGCTTGAATCAGGATGAGGCATCTATCGGCTATGAAGCCTATTCGATTTTGCATTTTGGTATGGATCGCAATGGCATTAAGCTGCCGATTCACTTAATCGCTTGGGGAAGCGGCCAAAATGCACTATATGCGTATTTGTCTATGCCTTTTATCTATTTATTTGGTTTAACTCCGCTATCGGTACGGATGGCCAGTATTTTGCTAGGTCTGATCGGCATGGTGTTATTTTACTTAATTGCATTGCAGCTATTTAATAAAAAGCAAGCAGCGGTTGCGGCAGCTTTTTTCATCGTGATTTGCCCTTGGCATATCATGATGTCGAGATGGGCGCTTGAATCTAATATTTTTCCCACATTCGTGCTGATCGCCGTTTTTTTCTTGTTGAAAGCGTTCCGTCAGCCCAAGTGGCTGATCGCGTTTACGGTAACGCTCGCTATCTCGCTTTACGCCTATGGCACGTCTTACTTTTTTGTGCCGGTGTTCGGTGCAGCCCTGCTGACCTTGTTTGTGGTGAGGAAGACGTTCGCGCTAAGGGTGCTGCTGTGGAACGCTTTGGCCTTCCTTATCCTTGCGCTGCCCATCGGTTTATTTCTAGTCATTAACCGTTTCGGCATGGCGACCCTATCCTTCGTGTTTTCGATTCCGAAGCTTACGGTCCCTAGGGTAGAGCAAGTATCCACTGCGTTTGAAGGCGATGCCATATCGATGCTTGCGCAAAATTTTAAACATTTTTCTAAAATGTACCTCACGCAAAATGACGGTCTGCTGTGGAATGCAATACCGGGATACGGCTTCTTGTATCCCATCGGCCTTCCGCTTGTTGCAATCGGCATGGTTTACGGCGTATATCAATTAATCAAATCGTTCCGTGTCGAAACGGCTGTCATTGCGATTTGGTTTGGCACGGCCGTACTGATGACGCTGATCACGGACGTTAATATTAACCGGATCAACATTATTTTTTATCCTACCGTATTTACAGCGGCAGCGGGACTCATGTGGATGCATAAGCGGATCAAGTATTCGTTTGTCGTTGTGATCAGTGCATTTTCGGTATTTTTTATCCTTTTTTGCAGCCAGTACTTTACGGCTTATGCCAAGCAAATTAGCCCGCTTTTCTTCGAATCCTTTGGAGAGGCCGTGCAGTATGCTTCAGATGAGACCGCAGGCAAGGTATACGTGACCGATCAAGTCATGATGCCGTATATCTATGTCCTGTTTTATGAGAAAATCAATCCTCAGCATTTTTTGGATACGGTTGATTATATCAATCCAGGCGGCCAGTTCCAATTTGTCCGTTCCTTTGGGAGGTATGAATTCGGTACTCCGCAGCTTAGGCCAAGTGAGGATGCCGCTTATATTTTTTCAAACAACGACGCCATTCCGGACGAGAGCTCAGGCTATACGATCAAGCGCTTTAAGCATTATACGGTAGTTAGCGGCAAAAGCAATGGCACGATAACGACGCAGCAGCCTCACGAATCTTTCCTTAACGGCGGATTGGAGGAGGGCTCGCGATATTGGGTGTTTTCAGGTGGTGCAGGCATAGGGACCAACCGGCCATTCAGCGGCTCGAACCTGCTTTATTTGGACCCAGGCGCGGAGCATAACGCCGCTCAAACCTTTATCAGCATGGACAGCGGCCAATACGTCCTGAGAGCCAAGGTTAGCGCAGGCGGCGAGGGTGGCAGCATCGGAATTTCGGTTAACGGCGTACAAGCTGTGGAGCAAGCGGTACCGATGGCAGAAGAATACGTGGATGCTCAGCTTCCTGCTGTGACAGTAGCTATGCAGGACGAGGTATCCGTTTATTTTACTGGGGGAGCAGGGTGGCTGAACGCGGATGATGTGGAGTGGGAAAAACAATGATAAGACAAGGTCCAGAGCTCTACGAATGGGAGTATTTACTTGAGTGTGAAGCCGAGAGAGCGGATCATGAATTGAATTGGTACTATACGGGAGCTTCCTTCGAATTAAAGCGAAACGGAATCCGTTTGGAGCTGACCGTGCAGCCGGCCATAGGCAGCAGCGAGCTTAGTTTGTACTTGAACAACTCGATACTGGTTCATCTCGAGCTGGAAAATATTATCGAAGCCCGGTTAACGAAAGCGGATGACAAGGAAGGCTTCGTCTTGTTTTTTGATCATGAGCACCTGCTTAAACCATTAATCGTTCAGACCAAACCTATCATCACATTGGATTGGGGCAGCAGGCTTGAGCAATCAGCACAATTAAACGAATTCACATGTTAGTAATTGCTTCTTCTATGTATGTCAGGGTCCGATCTGCTTACTCTCCAATTGTTTTTTTATCGCGCCACTGCTAGACGGATGACATTGGAGATGAAGTTGGCTGCAGTAGCAGTTTAGTTACAATTGAAGTAGCGGTAGTAGCAATAGCTATTGTAAGTCGTAGCAGCAGTTGTAGTTGCTCTACATTAGCTAGACTTCTCACTGTTGGCTGTCCAAATTTGCTGAAAATTTCGCACCGTTTGATTTAACGGGAATTTATCTCGCAATTTTAAGCGGTTTTAAGATTTTGAGGAATTTAGCTGGAATTTCTCCTTTTAATTCCATTAAAATAGCCGAAATTGGCTTGAATTGATTGAATTTACGGGATAAATTCCCTCTATTTCAATTGTGAAGTGAATAAAGCCAGTTTAGCAGGATAAATTCCAGCTAAATCCTAAGCACAAGTCAAACAGACAGCGGTTAGATTAAACAAGAAAGGCGCACCCATCGGGTGCGCCTTTCTTGTTTAACCATTATTCAGCCACAGGCTCGCCGTTAATATAGTAACTATCCTCGCGATAGGCATGGAAGACGATTTCAATTTCAGGGATGCCTAGCTCGGCTACATGCGCGGTGACTGCTTGAGCGAAGCGGTTACGCACCTGCTGTCCGCGCTCGAACCAGCCTACCTCAATGAAGGCGAAGTCAGGGTCTCCTGCTTCGCTGCCGAAGACATTGGTCGCGTGAAGGCAGGCCATCGTAAAATTATCGGTACCGCACTCACAGATGGCGGCAAGCTCGGTAGCGAGCGGTAAGGATACGGCGTGCAGTTTATCTGCGGGTACACCACGAAATAATAGATGCGGCATCGCGTCAACCTCCTGTTTACTCGGTAGTATGGAAAGGCTTCAAGAACAGCTTCGGAATGTCGGTTTCAAACCGGACCAGCTTGCCCGTAATCGGATGAGTAAAAGCGAGAACGCGCGCATGCAGGCCAAGCCGGCCGATAATACGTGTGCGTGCGCCATACTTTTTGTCGCCGACGACCGGATGTCCGATGTCCTCCATATGAACGCGGATCTGATTTTTTCGTCCCGTTTCGAGATTAATTTCGAGCAAGGAGAAGTTTTTGTTGCTGCGAAGCACCTTATAATGCGTCACGGCATGCAATCCGTCGTTCGCGTAGGAGCTGGAATACATTTTGAGCGTTTTGCTTTCCTTGAGCCAGGAGCTAATCGTTCCTTTCTCCTTCTTAACCGCACCTTCTACCAAAGCCACATAGATTCGCTCCTGCACCGTATCCTGCCAGCTGTTTTGGAGCTGCTGCTGAACGGCTTCGCTCTTGGCAAACATCATAACACCGGATGTGTCGCGGTCTAGTCTATGCACTACGAAAATCCGGTTTTTCGCGTTTTCTTGCCGCACATGCGCCATCAGCTGGCGGTATGCGGTAATTTCATTCTCCGGCGCTGCGTCTGACGAGATCGACAGCAGGCCCGAGTCCTTCTTGATGACGATAATATGCTCGTCCTCGAACAGGATCGATAGACCTTCCAGCGGAAGTTTCTCTTGCGGGCGGTCTTTGCCAACCGTAACGGTTTGGCCGGGCTGGAGCGGGTAATTGTAGGCCGTGGTTGATTTTCCTCCCACGGACACCTGGCCATGGGCCAGAATCGACTTGACGACATTGCGTCCAGCACCTGATATGTTTTTTATAAGAAACGGGAGCAGCTCCATCGGTTCGGTAACCGGATAAGACTTGCTTTTATCCGCCTGTGATTGAGGAGCGCCGCGCTTTTTCCCCCTGTGCATGCTAAAAAACCTCCTAGATTCAATGCTCCTACTATACCACGAGTGCAGCCATCAGTTCTAATGTTCAATTTGCCTGAGCTGCAGTACTCTATCAAATCCATTCTAATAGACAAAGCATGAAGAGGAATGGTAGGATAATTGGTAGAAAAACCAATTGGTGAAAATGGAAGAGGCTGGAGGAAACCATCGCGTGAATACAAAATTAGTAAAGTCTTTGCTTAGCCCCTTGCTTGTAGCGGGCTTGCTGTTTGCTCCCATACAAGGGTTTGGCGACAGTTCCGTAGCGGCAGCGAGTGCTACGAATATGGCGGTTGCCTCCGCAACGCAGCAATTGCAGGTTATCGTTGATGGAAAGAAGCTGTCTCTATCTGCGGCAGCTTATGCAGAGAAAGGCGTTACCTTTGTTCCGATGCGTGATATTTTCACGGCATTGGGCGCTTCTGTAACTTGGGAGGGCAAGACGGGAACGATCATTGGCCGCAAAGGCAATATTACGATTTCTCTTCAAGTTGGAAGCAAGCAAGCGGTCATCAACGGCAAATCCGTGAAGCTCGACGCGGCTGCGGCCGTTCGCAAAGGGGTTACCTTTGTGCCGGTTCGTTTTATTTCCGAATCTTTGAACGCCACGGTCAAGTGGGACAGCAAGGCTAACGCAGTCAGAATTACTTCGGTAGAGGCTGGAGAAGAAGCGGAATATCAGGAATGGCTAGAGCAGCAGAAAAATCTGCCTACGATGACAAGCAAAGAAATCGTTGATAAGTTTGATGCAAGCGTCGTGCTTATCATGACTAATCGTGCGCAAGGCAGCGGCGTAGTCATTGGCGATAATCTGATTCTTACGAATTACCATGTCATCTCGGATGCTTCCTCTGCAACCGCGCTTACGCTGCGGGGCAAGGAGATGAAAATCACGGGTGTGGTCAGCTACGACGAAAATGCAGATCTGGCGATTGTCAAAACAGAAGCATCTCTTAATCTCCCTGTCGTAGAGCTGGGCTATGGCTTTAATTCTTATAAGGGCAGTAAGGTTGTTGCAATCGGAAGCCCATTAGGACTGCAAAATACGGTTTCGGATGGTCTCGTCAGCAACATTGCCTATGAGAATAGCATTCGCTATATTCAAACAAGCGCTCCCATCGATCACGGAAGTTCAGGAGGAGCATTGTTTAATGAATACGGAGAGCTGGTAGGCATAACTACGCTTGGATATTCCAATACGAATGCAGATCTCAACTTTGCCGTGTCCGTTATTCATGCAGCAAGCTTGAATAGCCAGGTCACGAAAGAAGCGATTGCCGCTGCCAAGTTCTTGCCATCAAGCTTGCCGGACACGTTGGTTGGAGCGCCTGAGGCGGATATCGAGAAGCTGCTTAAGGATCAATATTCCGCAATTTCGACGACCGAGGGAGAAGCGAAAATGACCAATTGGTCGGCAAAACGCGACTCTGCCGGCTGGCTCGTGCTAACGGCTGATATCGATCCATTGTTTTATATGTACTATGGTCCGGCGACAGCGCAAGAGCTGCGGATGTGGACGATTAATTTGGGCTATGAGTTCCACGAACTGCTGCCTGATGACAAAATCCAGGTCGTCATCTCGTTCCAGCGCGATTATGGCTTTGAACCACGCGGCTTCGCTGCGGGCGAGGTAACCTCGCTTGGCAGCGATAAATGGCGGGTAAGGTACCCGGTCATCGATATGCAGCTGAAAAACGAGCTGTATATTAAGCTCAGAGGCTAGTCATTCAAAGAGGTATCCTGCAGCGGCGATCGCCGGCAAAGGATGCCTCTTCTTTTTTTCATTTTTTTTCTGTACAATAGAAGGCATCTTGCTAGAAGCGACTGAGGCTAAATGGCTGCGTTGCTGGCTAGGCAAATGCTTATGTTAGAGAGGTTATGCTATGAAAGTGGTACTGTCCACCTTAAATGCCAAGTTTATACACACATCACTTGCGCTGCGCTGCTTGAAGGCGTTCAGCGGCGACAGATTCGATATCGATATTGCAGAGTATACGATCAAAGACCCGGTTATGAACATCGTATCGGATATTTTCTCGCGAAAGCCTGATGTTGTAGGGTTCTCCTGTTACATTTGGAACATCGAGGAGACCATTACAGTCATCAATATGCTGCGCAAAATTATGCCTGAAATTAAGATCATCCTTGGGGGTCCCGAGGTCAGCTACGATATGGATTATTGGATGGAGCGCGTCCAAGAGGTTGATTTTATCGTTGTGGGCGAAGGCGAAGAGACCTTTCATCACTTGCTGACAGAAATTGAGGGTGACGGCAAATACCACATGGTCTTCGGAGTGACCTACCGGAAGCAGCGCGAGGACCGCGTGGAGGTGCTCATCAATCCGCCGCGTCCGAAGCTGAATTTGAACGAGCTGCCTTCACCGCATCGCTTCGAGGAGGATATTCCTCATTTGGGGAGCCGGGTGGTCTATTTCGAAACGAGCCGAGGCTGTCCGTTCAGCTGCCAGTTTTGCCTATCCAGTATTGAGGTCGGCGTGCGCTACTATGATATGGAGCGGACCAAGGCCGATATTTTGTATCTGATTGAAAAAGGTGCCAAGCTGATCAAATTCGTTGACCGTACCTTTAACATCAAACGGGATTATGCACTTGAAATATTTGAGTTTCTGATCAAAAATCATCAAGGCTGTGTTTTTCAATTTGAGATTACGGCTGATATTATGAGGCCTGAGGTGCTGGACTATTTGGCAGAAAATGCGCCTGCCGGCATCTTCCGCTTCGAGATTGGCGTACAATCGACAAATGATCCGACGAATGAAGCGGTTCAGCGGCGCCAAAACTGGATGAAGCTAGTGCGAACGGTCATGAAGGTGAAAAATTCACAAAAGATCGACCAGCATCTCGATTTAATTGCCGGGCTTCCGCTGGAGAACTACGATACGTTCCGTGGAACGTTCAATGACGTCTTTGAGCTTCGGCCAGAGGAGCTGCAGCTTGGATTTCTCAAAATGCTGAGAGGGACGGGCCTTCGCCGAGAAGCGGATAAGTGGGGCTATATTTACATGGATCGCTCCCCGTACGAGATGCTAGGGAACGACTTGATGCCATTTGGCGATATCGTTCGGATCAAACGGGTAGAGGATGTACTAGAGAAGTATTGGAATGCGCACCGGATGGACCATACCCTGCTTTATTTGGTTGATCGCGTCTTTCCGTCGCCATTCGATTTCTTTCAGGCATTCGGTGATTTCTGGGAGCGCAGCGGCTGGCAAAAGATCGGCCATCAACTGGAGGATCTTTATTCGCGGCTCTGGGCATTTCTTGAATCGCTGCCGCGCTCGGGCAAGAACGCAATCGGATCATTGCCTGCACCGCAGGAGGATTCGGAGAAGGTTTCCTTTACGTTTGACGAAGTGCTGGCCATTGCAGGCTCGCGCCTGGATTCAGACATTGTGCTGGGGCTTATGAAATATGATTATTTCCTTAACCATAATTACAAGCCGCGTAAAACCTGGTGGGAATTTACGATGGACAAGTCCATTTGGAGCGGCTGGATGCGCCGCTTGGCGGAGCGTCCTGAAGAGGTATCGCCAGCATTCGCCGCGCTTGGCTTTGGAGAGAAGGAGCTGCAGAAACACGCGGTCATCGAGAAGCTTCCATTCGATCTCGCAACCTTCCTTGCAACCGGGGAGGTTGTGCGGGAGCAACATACGCTGCTCGTTGTCTTGTATGCCCTGGAGTCGGGCAGCACAAAGCCGAAGCCTCGTCCGTTCACGCTGACGATAGAAGCTAGCCGCGAGGTGCTTCAAGGCTAAGGCATGTTCAATTATTAACTGGCAAAGTTGTGATATTGGAATGAAAAAGAACCTTCAATCCCGCGTAACCGCGGTGCTGAAGGTTCTTTTGTTGCTTCATTTAAAAGATAGGGATGAATCGGGCATCGCCGCCATAGGACGGCGACAGCCGTTTCACCTTGTTCGATAGGTAAGCTTTACCTCGTTACAGATTTACGCAGGGACTACGCTGCGAAGTACCGTGAAGCTGCCCGATAGCTCATATTCTCCAAGGTTAGCGGGTAGAAGGAAGCATTCGCCTGCTTTGATGGACTGCTCGCCGTCTGCCCATTTCAGCTGGCCTTCGCCTTCTGCAACGACGAGAATGACAAAGCTTTCAAGCGAGGTGGAGAGCTTCCAAGGCGCAGCTACGATTCCTTTTTCAACAACGAAATAAGGGGAGGTTGCGATCGTCAGCCACTCACCTGCAACGGCGCCATCCGTTGTCATTCGCTGTGCGCCGGCGCCTTCATAGGCGATGACATTCAGTGAATCCTCAATGTGAAGCTCGCGAAGCTGTCCGTCCAGGCCGGGACGGTCGTAATCATGCAAACGGTAAGTCGTATCGGAGTTTTGCTGAATCTCGGCAACGACAACGCCGGAGCATAGCGCATGGACCGTTCCTGCCGGAATGTAGAACGCATCACCAGCCGCTACGGATACTTCCTGAAGTGTATCCATAATGCGGCCCTCAGCAATTGCGGCTTCCATCGCCGCACGGTCAACGCCTTCTTTTAGGCCATAGATGATTTTTGCTCCCGGCTTAGCGTCCAAGATATACCACATTTCCGTTTTGCCGAGTTCTCCTTCGGGAAGGCCTTCATAAGCATCCGTGGGATGGACTTGAATGGACAAATCGTCATTGCAATCGAGCAATTTAATAAGAAGCGGAAACCGTCCGTTTTTCTCGGAAAAGCCCTGCGTGCCGAACCAAATACGGCCATAGGTTTCGCGGATTTCGTCAAGTCCCGTACCAGCCAGTTCGCCGTTCATGACCTTCGTCGTGCCATTCGGGTGATCGCCGATCATCCAGCCCTCGCCAATGGAGCCTTCTGGCAGCTCAAGTCCAAAGCCCTCCAGCGCACGTCCTCCCCATATGCGTTCTTTCATTTCCGGTTTAAATTGTAATGGATAAGGTTTTACTGTCATTTGATATCTCTCCCATGTCTATAATATGTAGTTAAAACGATTGTACCCTTTGTGGCTTCACAAGGATAGAGGATTCGCGACTAGATCAAAAACCCATTCGGCTGCAGCCTATCGTTTCTCGATGGCCACAAGGTAGGGAGCGGCTGACCGCTGCAATTGGCGATAGATCACCGTTTGCGCCGCGGCTTGCGGCAGTCCGGCAGCCCATTTCTCTACGGCGGCCGCTTCATCGCTGCCTCCGCTGTGGCCCGGATATAATACGCAGGTGACGATCCCGCCGGGCCTAAGCAGCAGCATGGCGGCATCCAGCGCGGCAATCGTCGAGGCAGGCTCCGTTATAATCGTAAGATCGCTGCTGCCCGGCAAATAACCGAGATTGAACATGACGGCCGAAGCTTTGCCGATAACGTCCGGAGCGACAACCTTAGCCATATTGGCATGTGATTCGAGCAGCAGCTTGACGGAGGGTCGCTTGTCCACTTCAAGCGCAGAGAGGCGTGCCTCCGTCCGATCGAGCGCTTCCTGTTGAATATCGAAGGCATAGACGGTGCCTTTAGGCCCGACAAGCGTTGCTAATGCCAGCGTATCGACGCCGCCGCCCGCGGTCGCATCAATAACGATATCGCCCGGCGCGGTGCGCTCGGCAATCCACTTGTGGGCCATGCTGAGCATGGATAGGAAGCCCATAGTTCACCTCAATTCGGATAACAAGTATAGGTTAAAGCCAAAGGGGGCTGTTGGAAAACGGCTGTCTTTACGCATATGCCCATTTATTACGCCCCAGCCTTCCAGAGCTTGCCTTGCCATGTATTGCGGCGCTTAAGCTCGTCGTCAAAGGCGTTAAGCACTTCCCATTTTCTCATGCTCCATAGGGGGCCGATCAGCAGGTCGCGAGGCGCATCGCCGGTCAGGCGGTGAACAATCATCTCCGGCGGCAAAAATTCGAGCGTGTCTACGATTAAGCTGACATACTCATCCTTCTCCAGAAATTGCAGAAGCCCGGCTTCGTATTGACGAACCATCGGCGTTTTGCGCATCAAGTGAAGCAGGTGGATTTTGATTCCTTGGACGTCCATTTTGGCAACGGCACGGCCGGTATCGAGCATCATTTCATGCGTTTCCTGCGGCAGCCCGTAAATAATATGCGCACAGACGCGAATGCCGCGTGCGCGCAAGCGGCGAACGGCATCCTCATAGCAGGCGGTATCATGAGCTCGATTAATCAGCGCGGATGTTGATTCGTGCACCGTCTGCAAGCCCATCTCTACCCACAGATAGGTGCGCTCGTTCAGCTCTGCCAAATAATCAACTACGTCATCGGGCAAGCAGTCGGGACGTGTTGCGATCGATAGACCGACAACGCCGGGCTGCTGCAGAATCACTTCATAATATTCGCGAAGCTCCTCTACAGGCGCATAGGTATTGGTATAAGCCTGAAAGTAGCCGATATACTGGGCGTCCGGCCATTTCTGATGCTGGCGGTCGCGAATCTGATTGAACTGCGTGACGAGATCGTCCCGTCTGCTGCCTGCGAAATCGCCTGAGCCGCGAGCGCTGCAGAACGTGCAGCCACCCTTCGCGATAGAGCCGTCCCGATTCGGGCAAGTAAAGCCGGCATCAAGCGTGACTTTGAATACTTTACCGCCGAACTGCTCCCGCATTTCGTAATTCCATGTATGAAATCGTTTATCGCTCCAAAGTATGGGCAGCGCAGTCTGTGAGTCAATCATCATTTTCCCCTTCTTTCGAAACATACACCCTATATTTTAACGAAAAATGAGTGGAAAAGCCACGATTGTTACATGGATGTCTTGCGAATGTTCGGAAAACGCTTTAATTGGAAATTATTTTTGAAATGGTGCAATTTGGGCTTGCGTAACCTTACATGAAGTGTTATATTAAAAGTGCGACAAAACAACAAATAAACCTAACATAGCCCAATTGCACTTGCATTCATGAAACGTCGATAAAATGGAAATACTTTTACAATAAATCGATGAGGTGATTAGAGATGAATCATGCAACGAAAATACCAAACGGCGACAACACAGTAACGGTTGAGCTTACGATCAAAGAATTAATGGCCCTTACGGGTGTCCGTTTTCACAATAACCATGGCGTAGAAATTTCAGCTCGCAAGAAGTTGAACGAGGTGCTGGTTGAAACGTATGAGCGTGACCAGCAAGAAAATGGCCCGATCGCTTACCAACTGCTGCTCTAAGCTTGACAGCGCATCGTATATACAGGAACAAAGCCGCAGTGCCGAACAAGGGCCGCGGCTTTTTTTAATATAAGAATGGATAACTTCAGCGTCTAAAGGACGCCGAAGGCGTTTTTGCTCGATCCCATCCGGCGTTTTTATAGTGAAATTGAAATAATGGCGGGTAGTGAAGCAGAATGACGCCTCAAAAGTATGGAAGTTGGTTGGCATTCCTCTTTACATTGCGTCATTTCTTGGGCACAATAAGGACTAGTCTATTCGTTGCATCGTCTACGATAAATGGAGGAATCACTGCATATGCGTTTAAGAGGAAGAAAAGGGATTCGTGAGAGTTTAGAGGGACAGCCGGAGCTGGTCGTGCTTGATGCTGCTCCGCACAAAGGCAAATGGCGTGAATTTTTTGGCAACGACAATCCGATCTACGTTGAGCTTGGCATGGGCAAAGGCCGCTTCATCAGCCAGATGAGCGCGCGTTATCCGCATATTAATTTTATTGGCGTGGACATGTACGATGAGCTGCTTCGCCGCGCAAGCGAGAAGGCACGTGTGATTTGGGAGCAAAAAGGAGAATCGCATCCGCCGAACCTTGCTTTGCTTCGGGCCAATATTGAAAACATCGAAACCATGTTTGAACCGGGAGAACTTGAGCGCGTACATCTAAATTTTAGCGATCCATGGCCAAAAAGCAAGCATGCCCGCAGACGGCTAACTCATCCAAGGCTGGTTGCTAAATATATCGAGCTGCTCAATGAGCGCGGCGAGATTCATTTTAAGACCGATTCGCAATCGTTGTTTGAATTCTCTTTGAACAGCTTTGCGGAAATGGAGCTGGTCATGCGCAATATTTCGCTCCATTTGCACAAAGAAGGCCCCCGAGAGGACCTTGTGTTTACGGAATATGAAATGAAGTTTATGGAAAAAGGCCAAAATATTTATCGTGTAGAAGTGGTTATCGGTGCCGAAGCTTTAAGGAAGCATCGTGAAGCGAAGCAGGAAAAGTTGATATTGGAAGAGTCTGAGGCCAGCGACACGGAATCGAATGATTCCGCAGACGAGGACAATTAGTTAAGTCCTGCGGCTGAGCTGACCCATGAATAGTTGACCGCAAGAGCGGTTACCGTTCCGATGAGTGCGCCTGCCGCAACATCGGACGGGTAATGCAAGCCTAGATACATCCTTGACCATCCGACCGATACTCCGATAATCATGGCAGCCGGAACCAAGATAACCATCCAAATGCCGCTAGTCAGCAGAATTGGAACAAGCCACGCGAAAATTGCTGTCGTATGGCCGGACGGAAAGGATGAGTCGACAAGAGGCTTATGGCCAATATTCACATCAGGCATGGCCTGGTAAGGCCGAAGCCTCTTAAATTTTCTTTTGACGATGGCCACGGGCAAGTGGCTAATGACAACCGCAGTCAAACATTGCCAGCCCGTTAAGCTCCAGGGCGCGGGTGCCAATAGTGCGTATAAGAGGGCGGTTGCTAGCGTAAAGGTAGCGCCGCCCATATGTGTTACTGTGCTTAACCATCTACCAAGGAGTCGATGTCCTTTTCCCCCTGTAGGTCTCCGATTTGCCCAAATCAGCACTTTTTGCTCACTTGTTTTCAGCCAGCCTATCATTCGTTCCATCGCTGTTTTTCCTCCTTACGGTGGCTTTCTTTCATCCAGTAGAACCAAATAGTCATCCAATTTCTGTTGTTCTACACAGACAGGACCGGATTTTTTGACGAATTATAAGCGTGTTCATAGAATCCGTGCTTATATTGTAATCTAATCAATTTTAACATGTTTTTGTTCGCGGGGCGTAAACTATTTCTTGTCCCATTATTAAAATAAGAAGTCAGTATTGTATCACATTTACAGAAATGATGCATTTTAATCCAATAACCCTATGTTCATGCGTATGGGACGAGGTGTTTTTCGGCTTCCCCAAAAATTGTTTTCACAATCGTTTCTATTTGCTGTTTAATTTTGTGCAGTTGATGGTAAAACTGTAATGGACATATTTCAGCACGTGGAGAGGATTCTTGTCGAAACAGCGAAAGGTGTCGGAAGTATAACGCTTGTTCACCTGTTCGTCACATACTGGCTCCACATTGGAAGCAACCTTTTCTCACTTCACATCGTAAATAAGGACGTTAGTGCTAAAAACTCAGCAATTGGTTGAAAATAAGGCTGAGTCGTCGTAAAAGGAGGTAATGTGTTCATTAATACGCTATGCAAGCGTTTTTCTGCCGAGATTAAGCGTAATGGAGACTTATTCAACTTTTGACAAAGAAGTTGATTCTGTGGAGAATCAATTAAGGTTCGAGAGTGTTTGCAGAGAAACACTCATACAAAGAGAAAATATATAATAAAAAGCTTGCAGCAGCTGTGAACAAGTGCTGAACAAAGCAAAAAAATGGGGTCTCAAGGGGGCAGTGCCGCATGGTTCTAAGTGTTGTTTTTATTGCTTTTCAAGTGGTGATGGCGTTAATCGCGGTTTATCAATTCGGTATTTCGATTTTTGGCTTTTTCAAAAACAAAAGCCGCAAGCACCATGCACCGAGTAAATCCTTTGCCGTGTTAGTTGCGGCCCACAACGAAGAGCAAGTCGTCGGAGCTTTAATAGAAAATTTAAAAAAGATGGATTATCCAGAGGAACTCTACGATATATTTGTTATTTGCGATAACTGCACGGACGGAACGGCTGATATCAGCCGCAGCCTGGGTGTGAATGCTTGTGAGAGAACGAACCAATTACTGCGCGGCAAGGGCTACGCGATTGAGTGGATGCTTAAAGAGCTTTGGGCGATGCCTCGCCAATATGACGCGGTTGTCATGTTTGATGCCGACAACTTGGTCAATCCCGATTTCCTTCAGCTGATGAACGATGATCTTTGTGAAGGCCATCAGGTTATCCAAGGCTACCTGGATACAAAAAATCCGGATGATTCATGGGTTACTGCGGCTTACGGCATTACTTATTGGTATTGCAACCGTTTGTGGCAGCTATCGAGAACGAACCTAAAGATGAGCAATTTTCTTGGCGGTACGGGCATGTGCTTTGATTCGGCTCTGCTTAAGGATATGGGCTGGGGAGCAACTAGCTTGGTTGAGGATTTGGAGTTTTCCATGCGCTGCGTTCAGCGGGGAATTTATCCGATTCTGAACTATGATGCGAAGGTATACGATGAGAAGCCGGTTACGTTTAAAGCATCAGCAAGGCAACGTCTGCGCTGGATGCAGGGACATTTCAATGTTGCGCGCAATTACTTTTTTCCGCTTCTGTGGGCGAGCATTAAAGAACGCAACTTTGTAAAATTCGATTCTGCCATCTACACCATCTCTGTTTACAATACGCTGCTTGGCTTTATTTTGACGTTAGTGATTTGGATTGATATTGCGATACCAACTACTAATTATTTGGATTCACTCTATAATTATTTGCCTTGGTGGACGGTTGCCATCGCTGCTGTAGCAGGAATTGTTCAATTCCCGCTGGCACTCATGCTTGAAGGCGTGAAGTCGTGGAAAATGTATGCTCACCTGCTGACGCTGCCGTTTTTCCTTATCTCTTGGTGGCCGATTACGTTTTATGCTTTCTTTACGCAAAACAACAAAACGTGGAGCCATACGCAGCATACACGCGTTGTGCGCATAGAGGAAGTACAAAGCAAATAGCGTTTTCGTGGCAGCATCACGGCCTTTCGATGACTTTTAATCCAGCGGTTGACACGACTCAATGGGCCATGGTATAGTAACACGGTAACATTTTCAACTAACTTAATGACGCACAAGCAGAAGCACCCGCTTCTCACCTTTCGGCTCAAGCTGGCTGGTTCGCGATAATCGATTGGTCACTCCATTATTTCAACAGAAATGATGCAATGACATACATGTACGGTTATGAGATGCGGGTTCTAGAGAACCCGCATTTTTTTATTGCGTGGAAACAGGAAACAAACTATTTTGGAGGTGGCACGTTATTAGCAGAGAACATCAAATCAATGATGAAATCCGGGCCAGAGAAGTGCGTCTAGTCGGCGCGGAAGGCGAACAAATCGGTATTAAATCGATTCGCGACGCTATGCAAATGGCTATTGAGCTTAACTTGGACCTGGTGAACGTCGCTCCGACGGCTAAGCCGCCGGTATGCCGAATCATGGACTACGGAAAATTCCGTTATGAGCAGCAAAAGAAAGAAAAAGAAGCTCGCAAAAACCAAAAGATCGTTGATCTTAAGGAAGTTTGGTTCCGTGCCAACATCGATGAAAATGACTACCAAACGAAATATCGCAACGTAGTTAAGTTTCTGGGTGAAGGCGATAAAGTGAAAGCATCCGTAAGATTCCGCGGTCGTGAGATTGCCCATGCATCTCTTGGCCAAAAGATTTTGGATCGTCTTTCCAAAGAGGTTGCCGAATTATGCAGCGTTGAGCGCGCTCCTAAGCTGGAAGGCCGGAGCATGATTATGATTTTGGCACCCAAAACCAACAGCTAACAACTGATGAAGAACTTTAAGGAGGATAACTGATATGCCGAAGATGAAAACTCACAGCAGTCTGAAAGACCGCTTTAAAATTACTGGAACTGGTAAAGTAAAACGTTACAAAGCTTACCGTAACCACTTGCTTTCACACAAATCCGGTCGTCAAAAACGCGTACTTGCTGGCCAACCGCTTATGGCAGCTGGCGACGTTCGTCGTTTGAAGCAAGGCCTTTCCAACTTGTAATATGAAGCAACACCAAATAAGCTAATTCAACCTACAGGAGGTTTCCATTCATGGCAAGAGTCAAAGGCGGTTTTGTCCGCACTCGTCGTCGCAAAAGAATTCTAAAGCTAGCTAAAGGTTATTTCGGTTCGAAACATCGTCTGTTTAAAACAGCGAAGGAGCAAGTTGGTAAGTCCCTTATGTACGCTTACCGTGACCGTCGCAACAAAAAACGTGACATCCGCAGACTGTGGATCGTTCGTATCAACGCGGCAGCTCGCATTAACGGCCTATCGTACAACAAATTCATGCACGGCTTGAAACTTGCGGGCGTAGAAGTTAACCGCAAAATTCTTGCTGATCTTGCAGTTAACGATATCACTTCGTTCAACTCGCTTGCAGGCATTGCAAAAGAAAAAATTAACGCCTAGGCGTTATGCTATAAGGGCTGTCCGTGTCGTCATTCAGATGACGAGCGGGCAGCCCTTTTTGGTTCCCGCAGCAGGTAACCGTACATTTATTTGCTAAGAGGACAAACAAACAGACGGAAGCTGCTTTCCCGGAATAAGCTAAAGGACAACGGGAAAGGAGGGATTTCACATGCGTAATGTTTCCAAACAGCAAGTGCGGAAACTGGTCGGGAAATCCATTTATGCAGTACGTCCAGACGGTTCTATCGTCACGGGCAAGCTCGTTCGGGTTCACCAAAATAAACTGATTCTTGCTCCGCTCAAAAAAGACAAGGGCAAGCAGGTTCAGACCAAAGCTTTTCTTTTGCCACTCGTTTTATTTGATCTGCTTGCCATCGGAACGATTCCGTTTTTTGGAGGCGGCTTTGGCGGAGGCGGCGGATACGGTGGAGGCTGTGGCGGCGGCGGATACGGCGGCGGTTATGGTGGAGATTGTTGCACCAACAACTATAACCAAGGTGGCTATGGCGGAGACTATGGCAACCAAGGTTACGGCAACCAGGGCTACAACGGGTATTAATGGCGTTTAGATGATCATAGCGGGGTGAGCGGCTTGAGCAGCTCGTAGCAGCGGAGCTCGGGATAATATTGTACGGTGTAATAGCCAAGCTTGTTATAGAGCTTGTGGGCTTTATCATTGATCTGATCGACAAAAAGCCTGGCAATCTTGCATTGCTGCGATTTTCCGTAAGCCTCGCTATGAGCCATTAATTTTTTGCCCCATTGTCTGTTTCGATGATCGGGATGCGTAACCATCATATCCAAATAGAGCACCTCGCCCATCACTTCAAAATGAATGAAGGAGATCGGCGCGCTTTTTTTGGACATGGCTGCTACATAAGTAACGCCGCTGCGGAAACGCTTCGGAAGCTCGCGAATCGTCTGTGCGTCAAGCTGATGGACGGAATGGGATAAAGGAATCAGCTCGGTTCGGATGAGCCGGACAACCTCGGCCTCATCATATCTGGGCTCGTATAGACGGATCATGGTCATCATTCCGTTTCTGTGCGGCAAGCGGGCTGCAAGCTGCATGAGTTTGCCCTTTAGAGGCTAAACTAGTATATGTAGGGTTGCTGCAAAATGCGCCAAATACAAAATATGCGAAGAGTTGCTTAGGGTTCTTGACGAACGCGGATTCGGGGCATATAATAAAGAAAGTCTTATCTACCACGTACCGGTGTACGCACCATGTGGTAAATACACAATCAGCAATGATGAGGACGAAGTGCTTAGGGCCCTTTTGAACAGAGAGCGGATGGATTAGCTGCAACCATCGCCAAAATCCCTTTTCTACGAGCTCACCTCGGAGCTGTTTCCTTGAAAAGCAACAACGAAAGCTGTTGCGTATTAGGGGGAATCGCAGGGCAAGCGTTAAAGTGCCAATAGTATGAACGTATGTGCACGACGTTCTTACTTGTGGAGGTTATACATCGGGAGACGTATAACGAATTTGGGTGGTACCACGGAAGATATACCTTTCGTCCCTCGTTGCTTCGTTTGAAGCAAGAGGAGCGAAAGGTTTTTTTGTTTTTTCTGAGAGGAGGAAGACTGATGGTAACGCAAGGTGCAACACTGAAGTCAAAAGAGGAATTGAAGGAAAGGCTCTCGAAGCCTGAGGTTATATCTGGTTCCGAAATATTGCTACGCAGTCTGCTGCTTGAGGACGTAGATTGTGTGTTCGGCTATCCTGGTGGAGCAGTGTTGTACATTTACGACGCGATGCACGGGAACCCCGATTTCAACCATTTGCTGACTCGCCATGAGCAAGGCGCTATCCACGCGGCTGACGGCTATGCGCGCGCTAGCGGCAAAGTAGGCGTGTGTATCGCAACTTCCGGTCCGGGAGCAACGAATCTGGTAACGGGTATCGCAACGGCCTATATGGATTCGGTGCCGCTCGTTGTCATTACGGGTAATGTCATTTCGAGCTTGATCGGCAGCGATGCGTTCCAAGAGGCTGACATTACGGGCATAACGATGCCAATCACGAAGCATAGCTATCTGGTTCGTGACGTAGAGGATTTGCCGCGTATTATTCATGAAGCTTTCCATATCGCCAATACGGGCCGTAAAGGTCCAGTGTTGATCGACATACCGAAGGATATTTCAGCGGCGAAGACATTGTTTAAACCTTCTACGGAAGTGAGCATCCGCGGCTACAATCCGACGGTATCTCCGAACAAGAATCAAGTGGATAAGCTGATCAAAGCGATTGAGCAAGCAGAGCGCCCGATCATTCTGGCAGGCGGAGGCGTTGTTTACTCCGGTGCGCATGAAGAACTGTTCGAGTTCGTAACGAAAACACAAATTCCGATTACGACAACCTTGCTTGGTTTGGGAGCCTTCCCAAGCGGCAACGAGCTGTTCTTGGGCATGCCCGGCATGCACGGCACATACACGGCCAATAAATCGATTCAAGGCGCAGACTTGCTGATTAATATCGGAGCACGCTTCGATGACCGCGTAACAGGGAAGCTTGCTGGATTTGCCCCGCTCGCAAAGATCGTTCATATCGATATCGATCCAGCGGAAATTGGCAAAAACGTGCCGACGGACATCCCGATCGTTGGCGATGTGAAGACGGTTCTGGAAATCGTTAATAAGCAAGCGAAGCGTGCGGACAAAGCGGATGACTGGCGTGCGAAGCTCAAAGCTTCTTGTGAACAATATCCGTTTAGCTATAAAGATTCGGATGTGGAATTGAAGCCGCAATGGGTTGTGGAGCTTATTCACGAAACAACAAACGGCGATGCCATTGTAACGACTGACGTTGGCCAGCATCAAATGTGGGCTGCACAGTACTACAAATTCAATAAACCGCGTTCATGGGTAACATCCGGCGGGCTAGGCACCATGGGCTTTGGCTTTCCTTCAGCGATCGGCGCTCAAATGGCTAACCCGGATCGCGTAGTGGTTTCCATTAACGGGGACGGCGGCATGCAAATGTGCGCGCAGGAGCTAGCGATTTGCGCTATCAATAATATTCCGGTTAAAGTTGTTATTATTAACAATCAGGTGCTAGGCATGGTCCGTCAGTGGCAAGAGCTTATCTATGATAACCGCTACAGCCATATCGATCTGTCCGGAAGCCCGGACTTTGTTAAGCTATCGGAAGCATATGGCGTGAAAGGCTTCCGTGCGACGAACAAAGAAGAAGCTCGTGCCGTATGGGAAGAAGCGCTTAATCATCCTGGTCCTGCAGTCGTTGAGTTCGTCGTTCGTAAGGAAGAGAACGTCTATCCAATGGTTGCGCAAGGAAGTACCATCGACGAAATGATCATGGGGGATGCGGAATGAAAAAGCATACGATCGCAGTAATCGTTAATGACCAGCCCGGCGTTCTACAGCGTGTTTCCGGTTTGTTCGGACGCCGTGGCTTCAATATTGAAAGCATTACAGTCGGTTCAAGCGAAGAAGCAGGTTTGTCGCGTATGGTCATCGTCACTTCGGGTGATGACCATACTCTCGAGCAAGTGACGAAGCAACTGTACAAGCTGATTGACGTTATCAAGGTTATTGACCTTAGCTCAAATCCGATGGTAGGACGCGAGCTGGCTCTTATTAAAGTAAATGCAGAACCAAGCTCCCGCCCAGAAATTCTCGGCGTAGTTGAAACGTTCCGCGCTGCAGTCGTAGACATTGGCACTCATTCGCTTATGGTACAAGTTGTCGGCGATACCGAAAAAATCGATGCCATGGTAGAATTGCTTAAACCATACGGCATTCGCGAGTTGTCGCGTACAGGCGTTACCGCGCTAAACCGAGGCAACGCTAAGTAATTTTTCAATGCCCCTATTTGAGCGGGAGTTTAAGGGGAGAACCGCTGAATATGCGTCATTCTCTGCTTAAACACCCGCTCAAAAGGGTTAAATTAAAGGAGGCAATTATTAAAATGGCAGTTACAATGTACTATGAAAAAGACGCAGACCAAGGCGTACTACAAGGTAAAACAATCGCAGTTATCGGTTACGGAAGCCAAGGCCACGCGCAAGCGCAAAACCTTCGCGACAGCGGCTTGAAAGTCGTTATCGGCCTTCGTCCTGGTAAATCCGCAGACGTAGCTAAAAAAGACGGCTTCGAAGTACTTACTGTTGCAGAAGCAACTAAAGTGGCTGACGTTGTTCAAATCTTGCTTCCTGACGAAACACAAGCGAAAGTATATAGCGAAGAAATCGCTCCTAACTTGAAAAAAGGCGCGGCTCTGATGTTCTCACACGGCTTTAACATTCACTACGGCCAAATCGTGCCTAACGCAGATACAGACGTATTTCTGGTAGCTCCTAAATCCCCTGGTCACATGGTTCGCCGTACGTACCAAGAAGGCTTTGGCGTACCAGGCCTAATCGCGATTGAGCAAGATGCAACAGGCAATGCTAAATCGATCGGTCTTGCATATGCTAAAGGTATCGGCTGTACACGCGCAGGAGTTATCGAAACTTCTTTCAAAGAAGAAACAGAAACAGATTTGTTCGGTGAGCAAGCGGTTCTTTGCGGTGGTGCTTCTGCACTAGTTAAAGCTGGTTTCGAAACGCTTGTTGAAGCTGGCTATGCTCCGGAAATGGCTTACTTCGAGTGCTTGCACGAGCTTAAACTAATCGTTGACATGATGTATGAAGGCGGAATCTCTTCGATGCGCGATTCCATCTCCAACACAGCTGAATACGGCGACTATGTAACAGGCCCACGCATTGTTACTGAAGAGACGAAAAAAGAAATGAAACGTGTATTGGAAGATATCCAATCCGGCCGTTTCGCTCGCGATTTCATCTTGGAGAACCAATCGAACCGTGCAATGCTTACGGCTACTCGCCGTAACGAAGCGGCTCACCCAATTGAGCAAACAGGCGCACAGCTTCGCGAATTGATGCACTGGATCAAGAAGTAATAACAGATAGATGGATTGACCATATCCCGGCTCGCCGGATCGCTGGACGATACGGATTGCGTATCGCCCAGCGGCTTCCGTATGCGTGCCGGGATCATTCTGTTCACGGAGGTGCAATGTACAAATGCGGAAAATTTATGTTTTCGATACAACGCTTCGTGACGGAGAGCAATCTCCGGGTGTAAACCTGAACACGAAGGAAAAGGTAGAGATTGCTCTTCAGCTTGAGCGTCTTGGCGTGGATCGGATGGAAGCCGGATTTCCTGCTGCTTCTCCTGGGGATCTTGCTGCGGTTAACGCAGTAGCACGCGCGGTCAAAAATTCTACGGTTATCGGCTTGTCCCGCTCGCGTGAGCAAGACATTGACGCTGTTCGTGAAGCGCTTATCGGGGCGCAAGACCCTTGTATCCACGTTTTTCTTGCGACTAGCCCTATCCACCGCAAGCATAAGCTGCGCATGGAGAAGGAGCAGGTGCTTGAGACGGCAGAACGTTCCATTCGGTATGCGAAAAAATATTTTGACAAGGTTGAATTCTCAGCTGAGGATGCCGGCCGCACCGAGCTTGATTTTCTGTGTCAGGTCGTTGAAATGGCGATCAAAGCAGGAGCAACGGTTGTTAACATTCCCGATACGGTAGGCTATTTGAATCCGCTTGAATTCGGAAATATCTTCAAAACCTTGAAGGAAAACGTTCCGAATATTGAGAAGATCCAGCTAAGCGCGCATTGCCATAACGATCTGGGCATGGCAACGGCCAACTCGCTGGCTGCTATCTTAAACGGTGCAGATCAAATCGAGGGAACCATCAACGGAATCGGCGAGCGTGCGGGCAACACAGCGATTGAAGAGATTGCTATGGCGCTAGCGACACGTCCTGATTATTTTGGCGCTCAAACGACGCTGAATCTGAAGGAAATCGCGAAGACGAGCCGCCTTGTCAGCAAGCTGACTGGCATGGTCGTTCCAGGCAATAAGGCGATTGTTGGCGCTAATGCGTTCGCGCATGAATCTGGCATTCACCAGGATGGCATGTTGAAGGAAAAAACAACCTATGAGATTATTTCTCCGGATACGATTGGTTTGAAGGAGTCTAAGCTTGTACTTGGCAAGCACTCCGGACGCCATGCTTTCCGTGAGAAGCTCATTGATCTCGGCTATGAGATCGAAGAGGAAGCAATGAATGCGGCCTTCGCTAAATTTAAGGATTTGGCAGATCGCAAGAAAACGGTTAGCGATGAGGATATTCTTGCTTTAATCGAGGAGAAACTTATTGATACGCCGGAAATCTTTAGCTTGGAAACGATTCAAGTAAGCTATGGCAACCAGTCAACGCCAAGCGCTTCCGTTCGGATTCGCAAAGCCGAAGGCGAGGTTGTGGAGGAAGCGGCAGTCGGCAACGGTTCCGTGGACGCCATCTATAACGCGATTGATAAAGTGACGCAGGAAGCTGTGGAGCTTGAGGATTATTCGATTAAATCCGTATCGCAAGGCAAGGACGCGCAAGGCGAGGTTCATGTGGTTCTGAAGCAGGACGATATTTCTGCTCAAGGCCGCGGACTTAGCACGGACATCCTTGAAGCGAGCGCGCGGGCTTACATCGATGCTCTGAATCGATTGATCGATAAGCGCAAGACGCCAGGCCGCAGCGACAAGATGAGCCTGATTTAAATAACAGCAGTCATAAAGACAGTCCGCTTAAGGGAATCCCCCAGTGGCCTGTCTTTATTCATGTAATTGGATAAATGTTGTAAATAATTAGCATGCAGTGGCTGGCATGGTCGCTCTATAGCCATAGGCTATAGAGTCAATAGATTTTATATCTTTGTAATCACTACGGATTTGTGGTACAAATGATAATAGAATGAGAATGAGTCTATAAGCTCGTTCGTTCCGCGAGCAGCCGCTTGTTGAATGGACAAGCTTAACTGAAAAAGAGGAGTGTTACATTTATTATGTCAGACGTAAAAAAAATTGCAGTTATTGCCGGCGACGGTATCGGACCTGAGGTTGTTGGCGAAGCGCTTAAAGTACTTAAAAAAACCGAAGAGCTTTACGGCTACCAATTCGAAACGGAGCATGGCTTGTTCGGCGGTATTGCGATCGACGAGAAAGGCACGCCGTTGCCGCAGGAAACGCTTGACCTTTGTAAAGGCGCAGACGCGGTATTGCTTGGTGCAGTTGGCGGCCCGAAATGGGACAACAACTCGAAAGAGCTTCGCCCGGAAACAGGCTTGCTCGGCATCCGTAAAGCGCTTGGCTTGTTCTCGAACATCCGTCCTGCAACGGTATTTGATTGCTTGAAAGAAGCATCGACACTGAAGCCAGAAGTACTCGAAGGCACGGACCTTATCGTTGTCCGCGAACTTACGGGCGGCATTTATTTCGGCGAGAAGTTCCGTCGTGAAGGTGCTGGCGGCGAAGAAGCGGTAGATACTTGCGTGTACAACGTGCAAGAAATCGAGCGCATCGTTCGTCAGGCATTCGATATTGCAATGACTCGCGGCAAGCGTCTTGCTTCCGTTGATAAAGCGAACGTGCTTGAAACCTCCCGTCTATGGCGTGAAGTGGTAAACCGGATCGCTCCTGAATATCCAGAGGTTGAGCTTGAGCATGTATTGGTTGATAACTGCGCTATGCAGTTGCTTCGCCGTCCTTCGAGCTTTGACGTTATCGTAACTGAAAATATGTTCGGCGATATCCTTAGCGACGAGGCTGCTATGCTTACAGGTTCCATTGGCATGTTGTCTTCCGCTTCGCTTGGCGAAGGAAGCTTCGGTTTGTACGAGCCGGTACACGGCTCTGCGCCTGACATTGCCGGCCAAGGCATCTCGAACCCGATTGCAACAATTCTATCGGTAGCCTTGATGTTCCGTCTGACATTTGGTTATCATGAAGCTGCAGCGGCTATTGAAGCGGCTGTAAAAGAAGTGCTGGATGCAGGTCACCGTACTGGCGATATCGCAGTCGATAAGAGCCAAGCGATCGGTACAACAGCCATGGGCGATCTGATCGTAGCAGCGCTTAAAAAGTAATTCTAGATTATAATAATTATAAATAAATATTGATTATAATATTGACTTCATTCTAGACTAGTGATAAGATTTACTAGGTAGTCACACAGATGAAGTAGCATAAACAATAAAAATTTACGGATAGGTCAAGGAGGTTTTCTATTATGGCAGAGCGTTTGGTAGGCCGTCAGGCCCCAGATTTTTCAATGGAAACAGCAACAGGAGACGGTAAGGATTTCGGTACAGCTTCACTTGCGGATTACAAAGGCAAATGGCTGGTATTGTTCTTCTATCCACTAGATTTCACTTTTGTATGCCCTACAGAAATCACAGCTTTGAGCCTTGCAGCTGCTGAATTCAAAAAATTGGACACTGAAATTCTTGGTGTCAGCGTAGACAGCAAACATAGCCACCGTGCATGGATCAACACGCCGGTTAACGATAATGGCCTTGGCCAACTTGAATTCCCGCTTGCTGCCGATATCACAAAGAGCGTTGCTCGTGACTACGGCGTATTGATTGAAGAAGAAGGCATCGCGCTTCGCGGCCTGTTCATCATCAACCCAGAAGGCGAAGTACAATATCAAGTGGTTAACCACAACAATGTAGGCCGCAGCGTTGACGAGACGCTTCGCGTATTGCAAGCTTTGCAATCCGGCGGACTTTGCCCAATTAACTGGAAACCAGGTCAACAAACACTGGTAGCGAAATAAGTATTTCCTGCCGCAACCCGCGCCATTTTATGGTGCGGGTTTCTTTTTTATTTATGCCTATTTCAATGATTAATTAAAATATAAAATGGGGCTGTACATAGCTGTTTAACATGTTTATCCCTCGCAAGGGATGGGGAACTCGATTATTTAACCATGGACAATGGGATACGAAAGCAGGAATTTAGGCCATGCAGGGCGAATAGAATATACTTAACACCAATGAAGATAGAAATGCTAGATTTGGACTAACTCTATCTATTGCTGATTACGAAATAGGTATAATGGTTAAAACTTAAATGATGCTTAAAGAATAGGTTTGCAGTGTAAACCTTACTGGATGCTTACGAAGTTGGTTTGCTTCGCAAACCATTGAGGAGGGGTCGTCAATGAGTTTTTGCTGTGGAGCTAGTATGATCGGTACAAAAGGTACATTGAAGCATTTCCGAACCCATATACATAATGTTCCTATTGTGTTTTGTCCGGTATGCCATCGCGTTGACATTCATTACTTAGTTGAAAATGAATATGAAATATTAGCTGAATACGCGCATGGAGACGGCGCGGCTGAAGTGGATTTCCAGGAATATGTTGAGCAAGAAGGCAAGGCGCTGCTAGAAAACTGCGTCAATCATGAGAATGAAGATCCGATGGATGTGGTCCATAGTCAAATTGATATGGCGCTTGATTTGCTTAGTTTTGCGAAGCAGATTGAGGATACGGAATGGCAGCTTGTGTTGAAGAAGCGTCTTGCGATGCTGAACAACAGAAGAAACAAGCTTCGTCAACGTCGTACCTCCGTTTAGTTTTTTTAACTCGAATGGTGAGCCTCCACTCCGGAGGCTTTTCTTTTTTTCAATAAATGAAAATGTTCTCATAATGTACCCCCTGAAACCGGTCAGACAGAAACGAATCATACTAGTAGTGAGGTGGAGCGGTTGTTACTTGTATTGTTCAAACGCTTTCTGCGGAAGCCAGTTGCCGCAGACGTTGCAGAGGATAAGCGAAAGCTTGCTCCTGAACAATCTGTTGCTCGCATTCGTCAAGGTGACGAGCTGCTTCGCGAGCAGTTCATAGCAGATTACAAGCCTTATATATTGAAAGTAACAAGTCGATTTTGCAAACGGTACATCGATCCGAACCGAGATGATGAATTCAGTGTGGCGCTGTTAGCCTTCAATGAAGCGATCAATCAGTTCGATAGCGATGCAGGAAAATCCTTTATCGGTTTTTCTGAAACTGTCATTCGCCGTCGGCTTATTGACCATGTCCGAAAAGAACAAAGGCATGCGAAGGTAGTTCCTTATAGCATGTTCGACTCCGAGGATGAAGAGCAGCCTCATTATAATTCCGTAGAGACTAGGCAAGCGCTATCCGCATTTGAACTCAAGCGTACGGAGGACGAGAGACGGCTGGAGATCGGGGAGCTGAATCAGGAACTCATTCGATTTGGCATTTCCTTTGCGGAGCTTGTGGAGCACTCTCCGAAGCATGCAGACTCAAGAAGACTGCTGATCGGAATCGCGCAGACGCTTGTCAGCGAAGTGAGCTTGATGGATTCATTAAGGGAAACGAATAAGCTAGCCGTGAAAGAGCTAACGGAAATGTGCGGCGTTTCTCGTAAAACGATAGAACGGAATCGAAAATACATTATCGCCATTGCGATTATCATATCGGGTACATATCCATTTATGCATGATTATTTAAACATAGACGATGATTTCAACCAAGCGAATAAGGAGGCAAGCAAATGAAACGTGGAGTTGTTATGAGCATTCATAAGCAGCATGCAGTAGTAATGACGGCAGACGGTCAATTTTTGCAAGCCCCTATTCAAGGTACGCCGCAAATCGGTGAAGAAATTACGTTTGAAGACGAGTACCGGAAGCCACGACCATTCAAGCCTGCTTATTGGTATAGCGGCGCAGCTGCAGCAGTTGTGTTGCTGATGCTCCTGCCGTTTTGGTTTTATATGCAAAAGGATATGCATCCTGTCGTTGCTTATATGAGCATGGATATTAATCCAAGCGTCGAGCTTGGAGTAGATCGCCAAGGAAAGGTACGTGAGCTTCACGCGCTGAACGAAGACGGAGAGCAGATCATCCAAGGCTTAGAGTTCAAAGGCGTGAGTGCAGAAGAGGTAGCTGCTTCCATATTGCAGAGGGCTAAAGGCTCACATTATCTCGACACGCCGGACAAGGATATTTTTATAACGAGTATGCTCGTAGAAGGGAACTCCGCACTTCAGCTCGATTATGAGAATATTTTGACGGGAAAAGTCGATCGGACGCTGCGAAGTTTGTTGGCTCAGCTCGCAGCGGAAGCGGTGAGCGCAAATGTTACGACCTTGTCGATCCCAAGCGAGCTTCGGGATGAAGCGGCTGCAAATGGAATATCATCAGGCAAAATGGCTGTTTATTTAATGGCTAAGGATGAGGGCTACGAGCTTGAATTGGAGCAGTTGAAGCAGCAATCGATCGATAAGGTTACCGAGCCGATAGGCGGCGTCAAGACGATTGTAGACAAAGCGGCTGACACGAGCAAGGAAAAGCTGAAGCAACTGGTTGAGCGAGAGAAAGAGGAGAAAGTCAAACAAGCTCAAAGCAGCGTTAAGCCAGCGGCAGTGAAGCCTAGCGCGACGCCAAATGCGAGTAAGCCTCCGAAAGCGGCAAAGCCGCAGAAGCCTACAGCTAGTGAAATAAATAAAGGCGGGGCTACAGCGAAACCTAATAAAAACGGGACATGGGGCGGCAATCAGCCGACGAAGCCCGACAAATCTAATAAGCCAAGTTCGCCCAATAAACCGAATACGGGAAAGAATGACAATAAGAAAGACGACAAGAATGATGATAAGAAAGATGATAAGAATAACAACAAAGATAAAGACAAGGATAAGTGGGGGAATTGGAAGGATTCCAATAATAAGGATCGCAACGGCAATGAAAATAGCAACTGGGGAAATAATGATGATCATGGCAATGATCATGAGTACAACCGGAACGGGTGGAAAAAAGGAGATCGGGACAGCAAAAAATGGGAAGACAAAAGAAAGGATACCAAGCAGGACAAAGAGAATCGCAGTGAGCGGTATGACCGATCGCGTGCATGAATTTGTGCAGTAAAAACGTTTAAAGGAAGGAATATAGATGTGCAGGCTAAAGTCCTATTGTACGGAATGGGAGACTAAAAGCCTATCGCCGAAACAAAATTCGACAGGATTTCCGATTGACAGCTATTGTAAGCTCGCCCTATGATTAGTAGTAACTGTAACCGTTATCTTATCGACGTTGCCGGGGAGGAGTACATGATGCAGGCCATTCGAAAGCGCTATTTCCCGGCGCTTGCCGAGTATATACGAAGTGGTAAGGAAGTATCGCTATTCCACGCCAATGAGCTTGGCAAGGAGCTTTACGGAATAAACCCAGAAGAAATTATTGCCATACATGAGGAATGCATTCAAGCTTTGGCTGCCAATGTAGATTCAGATGAAGCTGTTAGGCTGTACAACCGTTCTTTCGTTTTTTTGATGGAAATCATGGTCGCTTGCCGTTTTCGTCTAAGGCCAGAACAGACGACCGAGCAGAAATTTACCGAAATGCGGGAAATGCTGTTTCGTTCCAACCGCTCGTTTGAAATGGTCAAGAACAAATATGAGAACGTACTTCAGCACATGGATAGCGGAATTGCTCTGTTTGACAATGATGGCATTTTGTCATTCATTAATGTCCAGATGGCCAAGCTGTTGGATATTCCGAGGAAGACGTTAATCGGCTGTACAATCAAGGAAATATTAAGGCATCGCCAGCTTACGAGCACAACCAAACGAACGGTTCTTAGGCTTTATAAAGAAATGTTTCTGCTGCGTGGACGTTATTATGAATTCCAGCATAAAGATGGCAAGCATTTGCTAGTGACGGTCACCTATGGCGACCAATTAGATGGCGATTTTCTCATTAGTGTCAAGGACGTTTCGGAGTACAAACAGATCGAGCAGACGGCGCTGCAAAATGATAAGCTAGCCATGCTTGGGAAGATTGCGGCTGCGATAGCACATGAGATTCGGAATCCGTTAACGAGCATTCGCGGCTTTATTCAGCTCCTTCGGCCTTATTTGCTGGAAGTAGGCAAGGAGGAATACGCAAGAATCATTTTAACGGAAATCGACCGGGCCAACGACATCATTTATGAATTTTTGAATTCTTCCAAGCCGTCGGCGCCAATGAAGCAATTGGTTCCCATTGATCATTTGATCAAGGAGGTCGTGCTCCTAACCGAAAGCGAAGCGTTGATGCGCAATTGCGAAATCAAGTCGGAATGCTATTGCCCCGGTCCGTTGGTATCCATAGACGTCAAGCAAGTTAAGCAGGTCATCTTGAATATTGTGAAAAACTCGCTTGATGCGATTGAAGAAGTACAGAGCGAGCGAAGAGGCTTGATCGAAATTATTACTCGAAGCGCGGGCAAAACCGCTGAAATCATTCTTAAGGATAACGGCAAAGGGATGGACAAGGCCACGATGAGCAGGCTGTTTGATCCGTTTTTTACAACGAAGCAGGCGGGGACCGGTCTTGGATTATCGGTGAGCTACCGTATTGTCCGCAATCACAGCGGTACGATCCGGGTTGAAAGCGAAGCAGGGGTAGGAACGGAATTTATTATTACATTGCCACTGGCGGAATAAGGGCAATTAGCGCGGCTTGCCCAGGGTTAAAAACAATCACAAAGGTGGTATAGGAGCTCTTCTCCCCAATGTGGAGAGGGCTTTTTGTTATGTTAAACACGCAGAGCAGCATCCACGTATGGCGAATATAAACATGGAAATGTCAAAGGACGTTCGGTATAATGGGTTTGAAAAAACTTGTTGATTATAAGCCGTCAGGTTGGTTAAATATTCTAGTTTATCAAGCATAAACGGCTGCAGCCGTTTTTCGCCGGTATCGGCGTGCTTCACGGCGAAAAATAAATAATCCGTTAAATTGACAAAGGTTATCTATTTTGAATTATCAAATGGGAAAGCGAGGCTACACAAATGAGCGTTCAATTGACTTATGGAGTACGAGGCTCCGAACACGCAGCTCCAGATGCTGTAGTGAGATTCGTCAGCAAGAAAGAATTGGCTCAAGGGGAAAATGCGGTCGCCATTATTCAGCCGCAAATTGATGAAGCGCTTAGAGGGCTGTATGCAAAGGGATTGTTTAAAGCAGATCCGGAGCAAACAGAAATCGTAGCTACTTTAGGGTTATATCCGGCTGCCCATATTGTTTTTGCCGGTATTGATCTGGACGGGGGAGCAAGAGGGCTGCGCCTCGCCGCCGCGGCAGCAGCAAAGGCCTTGAAGAAATTAAAGGCTGAGCATGTTCACATTTTGCTACCAGAAGCTTTGACAAATAGTACAGGGAACGACATCGGTGCTGAGCGCGCGGCCCAGGCACTCACAGAAGGTTTGCTGCTTGCCCTGCACGTACGCCAGCCGCTTAAACGAGAGCAAAATGAACGCTTCGGATTAAAGGATGTTGCTTTCGTGCCGCAGGGTTCGGCGATAGCAGCGGAAGATGCTCCGTTGTGGGAGCAAGGGATAGCCAATGGCAAGCTGAATGTCGAGGGGGTAAACTTGGCCCGTGATCTGACGAATTTGCCTGGTAATGACCTTACGCCAGAGCGACTGGCTTATCATGCGGAAGAGCTAGCCAGGGAGCTGGATTTGGAGATTGAAGTGATTGATGAATGGAGCGCGGCAGAGCAGCGGATGGGCGGTTTGCTTGGCGTAGGTCAGGGCAGCATCAATCCCCCACGCATGATTGTCATTCACTATAAAGGAGATTCCAGTACGGAAGAAGCTTGGGGTCTCGTCGGGAAAGGCATTACGTTTGATACTGGCGGTATATCGTTGAAGCGTGCAGAGGGCATGCAGGAAATGATCTCGGATATGGGCGGAGCGGCGGCAGTGCTTGGCGCGATGCGCATTATCGGTGAGCTGAAGCCGGCAATTAATGTGATTGCGGTCATCCCGACTGCCGAGAATATGCCATCGGACCGAGCGATTAAGCCCGGCGATGTCCTGCGGATGATGAGTGGCCACACGGTAGAGATCGTGAACACGGATGCCGAGGGTCGTTTGGTGCTTGCGGATGGTTTGACGACTGCGATTACTAGAGGCGCCACTCGACTGGTGGATGTGGCGACGTTAACCGGAGCGGTTTCTGTTGCGCTTGGACTTGAAGCTACTGGTGCCGTGACGAACAATGATGAGCTCTTCAAACAGGTGCAAGCAGCTTCCGAGCGCTCGGGAGAAAGAATTTGGCAGCTGCCTGCCTATCCGGAATATAAGAAGCAGATCAGGAGCGATGCAGCGGATCTGAAAAATAGCGGCGGCAGGTACGGCGGAACGATTACAGGCGGATTGTTTATCGGACACTTTGCAGAAGGCTTGCCGTGGGTGCATTTGGATATTGGCGGTACAGCTTGGCTTGATGCGAGCAGAGGCTGGGAGCCGAAAGGCGCTACTGGCGTCATGGTCAGGACGTTGGTTGAACTGGTGCTGCACAGCAAATAGTTTTCTGGTTTTTGAATGCCGTGAGAAGCGTTTAATAATTTATTGGATTACAATTAAATGAATATCTTGAACGATAAGGAGGCCCGCAGCTTACAGCGGACCTCCTTTATTTGATGGATGCAAGAAATAAATGCTGGTGAATGGATGCCTGCTTATCCGATAAAGGTAGTGATGCTTTTTTTTGGAAATATGGCTTGACGGATTTCTTATACCATGTACGCTTATAGGTGTAGAAGGAGCAAGCTGTTAAACCTTTCCGTGCCTGGACGAAAAAACGTATGAGAAAAGGGGTATACTGAAATGAATGCAATCGATCGTAGGAAAAATGAGTTGTTGGCCTACAACCCGCCTGCAACGCTTGGCGCCGATGAACTGGATCAATACTGGGATGCTGTCCTTGCCGAGTATCAGGATCAGCCGCTTGATATCGAAAGAAAGAGAGTAGATACCCCGATCCCGTCTATAAGAGCGGAGCGTATCACCTATAAGGGGAGCGATGAGACGCCGATTCATGGCTTATACATCGTACCGCAGCAAGGTTTGGAAGGTGAATTGCTTCCTTGCGTCGTTTTGTTTCAGGGCTATACCGGCGATAAAGGGCTGCCGGAGCGCTATTCTTCATGGCTGCTGCTTGGCTATGCGGTATTCGTAGTGGACGCACGCGGGCAAAGCGGAGAAACCGGCAATTTATTGACGTCCGAGCAAGGCTCGGTCAAAGGCTGGGTAACGCAAGGCATCTCAGAAATCGAGAACAGCTATTACCGCGCGATTACGATGGATACGGTAAGGGCGGTTGATGTGGCTGCACTTCAGCCTGAGGTCGATGCCTCGCGAATTGCGGTTGTCGGAGGAAGCCAAGGCGGCGGACTCGCGCTGCTTGCTGCAGCCTTGAACCCGAAAGTGAGTGCCGTCATTGCGGACATTCCAAATATGTGCCATATGGATCATGGAGTACTGCATTCCACGGGCTCATTGACCGAAGTAGCCCAGTACATCAAGCGCTATCCGGATCGGTTAAGCGTCGTCATGGAAACGCTTGCCCATTTCGACCTGCTGAACCTGGCTGAACGCATTAAAGCCCCGGTGCTGATGTCGGTGGGCTGGAAGGATACGGTTTGCCTGCCGGAGACGGTCTATGCGGTTTATAATAAAATTCGTTCTCATAAACAAATCAATGACTATCCATTCTCCGGTCATGAAGTAAGTGAATACCAGAATCGGAAGAGTATCGAATTTTTGCAAGAGATGCTGAAGTAAACGCTGCGTCGCCAACAAGCTTGCTGGTTCTTAGGAACGAGATTGGCAGGCTGGATGGCACGAGAACGACAATCAATGCTTGAAATGGATGATATCAATGCTAATATGATTATGGATGGCGAGCTTACTATGTACTAAAATATAAGGTAGTTATCGCAGGTTGAAACTTTTGCGAGGATTTAACAGTATTATTAGAATATCCATGAAAATAAAAGCAATGTGAAAACGATTTATGCAAGTGCAAGTCGGCGGGCATGCATGGCGCGCTTCGCCTTGGAAGATAATAGAATGGCAATGAATAGAGAGGGTGGAATTTTCTGCAATGAGCAACCATGATGAGCGTAATTATTCGCCTTGGCAAAGCTACTATGGTCCCAATCTGGGGTACGTGCAGGAGCAGTACGAACGTTTCTTAACCGATCCCGGTTCCGTTGAAGCAACGGTTCGCGAGCAGTTTGAACGTTTTGGAGAGCCGCCGGCGGTATCAATGGGAGCGACTCCAAGTCCGGCTAAGTCTAGCGATCAACAGGCTGCATCACCTGCAGCGACATCTGGTCCGATTGATTCAAATATGTTGAAAAAGGTTGTGGCTGCGCATCAGCTTATGCTGAATATACGCAGATACGGCCATTTAGCTGCGGATATTGACCCGCTTGGCTTTAGCCCAGCTGCGGATACGAAGCTGCTTGAACCGGAAACCTTCGGGTTGACGCAAGCTGATCTTGCCTCTATCCCTGCATCGCTTATTTGGGACAACGCGCCAGCGTCGATCTCTAATGGCTGGGAAGCAATTAGCCGTTTAAGGGAAATCTATACCCGTTCAGCAGCATATGAATTTACACATATTCATGATGAGAATGAGCGGAATTGGTTGAACAAGCAAGCGGAATCGGGCAGTTTCCCTGCGCCGCTGTCGGCAAGAGAGCGTTCATCGCTGCTTGAGCGTCTGATGGAGGTAGAGTATTTCGAAAACTTCCTGCACCGTACATTCGTTGGGCAGAAGCGCTTCTCAATCGAGGGCGTGGATATGCTTGTGCCTGTGCTGGACGAAATCGTTCGTTCTGTTGCGCATGACGGAGCCAATAACATTCTAATGGGCATGGCGCATCGCGGTCGTCTAAATGTATTGACGCATGTGCTTGGCAAGCCATACGAGAAAATTTTCTCTGAATTCCATCATGCACCAAATAAAGAGCTTATTCCGTCCGAAGGTTCCATGGGCCTCAATTATGGCTGGACCGGCGACGTAAAATACCATTTGGGTGCAGATCGCGCTGTGAAGGAAGGCGAAACGATTCGCGCCAACTTGACGCTTGCGAATAACCCAAGTCACCTTGAATTCGTCAATCCGGTTGTTGAAGGCTTTACGCGCGCTGCTCAAGAAGATCGCAGCAAGCCAGGCATGCCGCAGCAGGACCCGTCGAAAGCCGTTACGATCTGTGTACATGGCGACGCGGCATTTATCGGAGAAGGCATCGTAGCGGAAACGCTCAACTTCAATAAACTACAGGGCTACCATAATGGCGGCACGCTGCATATCATTGCGAACAACCGTCTTGGCTTTACGACGAACAGCATTGATTCGCGTTCGACGCATTATGCAAGTGACCTGGCGAAGGGCTTCGACATTCCAATCGTACACGTAAACGCGGATGAGCCGGAAGCCTGCTTAGCGGCAGTGCGCCTCGCTTGCGAATACCGCCTTCGCTACAATAAAGGATTTGTCATTGATTTGATCGGCTATCGCCGGTTCGGCCATAATGAAATGGATGATCCGGAAGTAACTCAGCCGCTAATGTATGCAAAGGTTCGCAACCACCCTACGGTCAGCGTCCTTTACAGCGAGCAGTTGAAGAGCCAGAAAGCAATCACGGAAGAGCAAGTGGAAGAGCTGCGCCAACGTACAAATGGCAAGCTTCAGGCTGCTTATGACGCCATGAAAGCGAAGGAAGACCAGCCGAAGGTGCGCGGAGAGCAACAGAAGCCACCGCTTCCAGCAACAGAGGAAGCTCGTACAGCGGTTCCGCTTGAAACGCTTCGAGACATTAACCTGGAGCTGCTTAACCGTCCGGAAGGCTTCACCGAATATACGAAGCTCCAACGTATCTTGCAGCGCAGAGCTTCCGCTTTGAACGATGGGGAAAAAGTGGATTGGGCACATGCAGAGACACTTGCATTCGCTACGATTCTTGCGGACGGTACGCCTATCCGCCTAAGTGGCCAAGATTCCGAACGCGGAACTTTTGCACACCGCCACATTATGCTGAACGATAATGCGAATGCAGCCAAGTTCTCTCCGCTGCATATGCTGCCGCAAGCGAAGGCATCATTCGCTGTGCACAACAGTCCGCTATCGGAAACAGCGGTACTTGGGTTTGAATATGGTTATAATGTATTTGCGCCGGAAACCTTCGTTATTTGGGAAGCGCAATATGGCGATTTCGCCAACGTGGCACAAGTAATATTTGACCAGTTCATTTCGGCCGGCCGTGCAAAATGGTCGCAAAAATCAGGCATTACGATTTTGCTTCCACATGGCTATGAAGGCCAAGGACCTGAGCATTCCAGTGCTAGACTGGAACGTTTCCTTCAGCTTTCCGCTGATAATAACTGGACGGTTGCGAACCTGACAACGTCCGCCCAATATTTCCATCTGCTTCGCAGACAGGCTTCTATCCTAGGTACGGAGCATGTTCGTCCGCTCGTTCTTATGGCGCCTAAGAGCTTGATCCGTAATCCGCGCGTCGCTTCCCATGGCGTTGAATTTAGCGAAGGCTCGTTTAAGCCGGTGCTGCCGCAATTCAGCCTGACGGAACCGAAGGAACAGAAGGATAAAGTGAAACGCTTGCTGCTTTGCACAGGCAAGGTTGCTATCGATGTGGAAGAAGCTCTTGCTTCCTCTAACGCAGAAGATTTCGAATGGCTGCGCGTAGCGAGAGTAGAACAGCTCTATCCATTCGCCCATGCAGAAATCGAGCGTATCGTGAAGCAGTATGATAAGCTCGAAGAAATCGTATGGGTACAGGAAGAGCCGAAAAACATGGGCTCATGGAGCTTTATGGAGCCGCGCCTGCGCGCGTTGGCACCTAAGAAAGCCGCTGTCCGCTACGTCGGCAGACCTGACCGCTCAAGTACGGCGAGCGGTCATCAAGAGGTGCATGCCGCAGAACAAAAATGGATCATTTCAACAGCATTGAACGGCAAACCAGTTGAAACAAGTTTGATAAGGGGGTAGCGACTAATGGCTGAAATTATAGTACCGGAATTAGGCGAGTCCATCTCGGAGGGCACGATCACCAAATGGTTCGTGAAGGAAGGAGACTCCGTTAATCAAGGAGATGTCCTACTGGAGCTTGAAACCGATAAAGTTAACATTGAAATTAGTGCCGATAACAGCGGCGTAGTATCGCGCATCGCTAAGCAAGACGGTGATGTCGTACTGGTAGGCGAAGCCATCGGTTCCATCGGCGAAGGCGCTGGCGGTGCAGCAGCACCAGCGGCTCCAGCTGCTGAACAAGCAGCGGCGCCAACAGCACCTGCTGCACCTGCGACGGCTCCAACCGCACCAGCGGCAGCGCCGACAGCAGCTCCTGCAAGCGAAAGCGCAGCAGCGATCAACGCTTCTCCGGCAGCACGCAAGCGTGCCCGTGAGCAAGGCATTGATCTTTCACAAGGACAAGCTCCTGCTCCAGCAGTAGCAACTCCTGTGAAATCAGCTCCGCTTACGCATGCTGAGCCAGCTAGCGCAAGCAAAGATGCTAAACCGACAGAGCGCAAACGGATGTCCCGTCGCCGGGTAACGATTGCAAACCGCCTCGTAGAAGCACAGCGTACAGCTGCGATGCTGACAACGTTCAATGAAGTCGACATGACGGCGATCCTTGATTTGCGCAAACGCCGCAAACAAGCGTTCTTCGAGAAAAATGACGTAAACCTCGGCTTTATGTCTTTCTTCACCAAAGCGGTAGTTGGCGCGCTTAAAGCATTCCCGCTGCTCAATGCTGAAATTGACGGCGAAGAAATCGTAACGAAAAAATTCTATGATATCGGCATTGCCGTTTCTGCGAAAGAAGGCTTGGTTGTTCCAGTCGTTCGTGACGCAGATCGCCTTAGCTTCGCTGAAATCGAGAAAAACATCGTTGAGCTTGCCGGCAAGGCAAGATCCAACACGCTTGCGATCTCTGATCTGCAAGGCGGCAGCTTTACGATTACGAATGGCGGCGTATTTGGTTCCTTGCTGTCAACGCCAATTCTTAACGCACCGCAGGTTGGTATTCTCGGCATGCACAAAATTCAAATCCGTCCAGTTGCGATCGATGACGTTCGTATGGAAAACCGTCCGATGATGTATATTGCCTTGTCATACGATCACCGTATCGTAGACGGCAGCGAGGCTGTGCGCTTCCTTGTCACGGTTAAATCGCTCTTGGAAGATCCAGAAGCATTGCTTCTTGAAGGCTAACAAAATCACATAATCATAGCGACTGCCTGCAAAGTAGAGTATTCTACTTCGCAGGCAGTTTTTTTATCCAGAAAGGCAGTTATGAAAAAAGGCTGACGAAACAGGAGCGGAATATAAACGACAACTAACGTAATATCGCACATGTCAGCAGATGTATTTTTGGTTTCGCTAAACTTTTATCGCAATCCATTGCCATTATTCCTTTATTTGGGATAGCGGCAATCTATATTTATATTTTAATTTGATTGCGGAAGCAGGAAGAAGGCAGGCGATGTTGAAAGTAAACTAGCAGAACGAGTGATTTGTTTGAATGAGGTGAAAAGCGCGGATGGAGATTGTTGGAGTTGGCGAGCAATTGAGACAAAGCGAAGAAAGGTATCAGCATCTCGTACATATGCTGCCGGATGGGCTTCTTGTTTATTCCGAGGGTGCAATTGTGTTTGCTAACCATGCGTTTCTTGGGATCGTAGGGGCGAGTTCTTTAGAGGAAATCATCACGTTACCGATCAAAAATTTCATTCATTTTGATTATTGGGAGCCGTTTGCCGCTACGATTAATTATTTAATACGGGAAACGAATCCTACCAATTCTGTTTATTATAAGCTGCATGACATGAATCAGGGCACGGTAGAAGTAGAATTGAGAGCGGTTTCAGTCAAATTCGACGGAAAGCCTGCGGTGCAGCTCATTGTTCATGATGTATCCGATCAAAAAAGAATGGAAGCTTCTTTGCAAGAGAAGGACTACTTGTACAAAAGTTTGATGGAAAATGTCGTAGCCGGTGTATTTGTCGGTCACAAAAATAATATCGTTTACGCCAATCCCTATTTATCGGAAATGTTCGGCTATAGCGAAGAAGAGCTTTTTAAGCTCTCGACGTATGACCTCGTTTCCGAGGAAGAATGCAACAAAGTTAAAGCGGTTGTATTAGATGGGATGGAGAGGGGCATGGATCATTTTGCACTGAAATTTAAAGGAATCAAAAAAGACGGGAGCTTCATTTATTTAGAGGGAAACAGCTCAATCATTATGTTTAACGGACAGCCTTGCCTGCTTGGTACCGTGCAGGACGTTACCTTTAAGGAAGAGAAGGAGAGGTTGCTGAGAGACAACGCCAAGCTCTATCAAAAAATGATAAAATTTGTGCCTGAGCCGATTGTACTAACCGATGAAGGCATAATCCTATATGTGAATAAGCTGGCTATGCAGATTATTGGCATCAATGACGATGCAGAGGTCATTGGCAAAAGCGCATTTGATTTTTTTCATGATACACACCGCGATACACTAAAAGAAACGATGCAGTCGATTATGTCGTCAGATGAAGCGACCCCTTTCCAAGAACGGGTGATCATTCGGCCAGACGGGCAATTAATGGATGTGGAATTATCGAGCATTCGGATTAATAATTACATGGGCAAGGATGTTATGCTAAGCGTACTGCGTGATTTAACTGACCGCAAACGTTCGGAAGAAATTTTGATTCGTTCGGAGAAGCTGTCCGCCATTGGCCAGCTTGCGGCAGGAGTTGCACATGAGATCCGCAATCCATTAACAGCTTTGAAGGGATTTACCCAGCTTCTGAGCGCAAAATATCCGGAGCAGCCGCATTATTTTACGATTATGTCCAATGAGATCGACCGTATTACGCTTATTGTTAATGAGTTTATGACATTGGCGAAGCCGCATTTTTCACAATTTCACAACGAGCCGCTTGAACCAATTTTACAAAGCGTTATTTCCATTTTGGAGACGCAAGCCATCTTGTTGAATGTGGAGCTTAAGGTTCATTACGATCAATCGCATCCGATGGTGTATTGCAACGTGGACCAACTGAAGCAGGTGTTTTTGAATATTATAAAAAATGCGATCGAGGCAATGCCAGAGGGCGGCGAGGTAAGTTTGTCGGTGACTACCATGAAAGACGGCTATGTCCATATCCGGATTAAGGATGGAGGTCCTGGCATCCCAGAAGACCTGATCAAAAAGATCGGAGAGCCTTTCGTAACGACGAAAGAAAAGGGTACTGGGCTTGGGATTATGATCAGCACACGCATCATCGAAGCGCACAAAGGTACGCTTCAACTAAGCAGTGCGATTAATGAAGGGACAGTGGTTGAGATTACATTGCCAATTCAGGAGCTGCCTCCAAGCTTAGGGTGAGACATAAACCGGCTCTTCGGCTGATGGAGCAGTCTTTTTGCGCTTGTGGTGAAGCACGAAATAAATAACAGAAGAAAAAGCAATAATAATCGCACAAAGGATATACATGACGCTGTAGCCGTAGCCCGAGGCAAGGGAGCCCAGCGTATAGGAACCGATGCCGTAACCCAAGTCGAACAATAAATAGAACGTGGCTGTTGCGAGTCCGCGTCGATGTGGAGGTGCGGCTAAGACGGCTATCGTCTGAAAGCAAGGCAGCAATGCGCCATACCCAAGACCAATGACTGCACCGGAAATGAGCAGTAAAGCCGGGGAATGCGCTTGGCTAAGCAGCAGCATGCCGATCGCAAATATGGCGATGCTCGGATAAACGATGACATGCTCGCCCACCCTATCCAGCAGTTTGCCGACCATGGGACGGGGAAGCACAATCATAATGCCGAAGCAAACAAAGAAATAACTGGCATATTGATCGATAGCCTGTTCATGGGCAAATACCGACATGAAGGTAACCAAGCCACTGTAGGCAAAAGCGACAACGAATCCGCTGAACGCGATAGGCACAGCTTTTTTCTCGATAAGGTCACGCCAATTCAGCTTGCTGTTGGCTTGTGCCAATGGTTGCTTGGCGGCAGGCTGGCGTTTCGTTGACGCGCCGAGTATGAACGCAATGAAGGAACAAACCGCGCATAAAGCAAACATTGCGGTATAGCCGCCATACGTCGTAATCGTTAACCCAACGAATGGTCCGATCACCATCGCAAGGCTCATAAACAAGCTGAAGTAGCTTATGCCCTCGCCTTTGCGGTGCTCCGGAATGATGCCGATCGCGGTTGTATTGGTGGAAGTCGTCGCGATAGCAAAAGTCCCTCCATGAAAAAAACGGACAAGCAGCAGCATCGCATAACCAAAAACGCCTAAATAAGCAATCGAAAACAATAGGAATAAAAGCAGAGAAATGACGACGATTTTTCGTTCGCCGTATCTCGACATCAGCTGACCGGCAAAAGGCCGGAGCAAAACAGACGCTATGACGAATACGGTCATAGATAATCCGGCTTGCGTATCTGAGCCTCCAAGCCCATTCGTTACATAAACGGATAGGGCAGTTGCTAACGTGTAAAATGAAAAAAATAGAAAAAAGCTGCTTAAACAAATTTTAATGAAGTCAGCGCTCCATAATTTGTTGGTGTTCATCTTATGTTCCCCTCTCAGTTGACAGCCAAGCATGCAGAAGGACCAGCAACGTATTACTCGTGCTGCTCTGCATTTTTATTGATTTTAGCCATAAAGCTTCTAAAAACTTCGATTTCCTGCTCCGAAATATCCGTTAACATACGCGACACGAAATCGGCTTCGATGGGAGCGAGTGAGTGAGAGCTTGCTTTGCCTTCTTCTGTGACATACAGCAGCTGCGAGCGGCGATCATTCGGGTTCGCAACTCGGCGAACGAGCGCTTTACGCTCTAGCTGATCGACTAGTCGGGTAATATTAGCAGGGTCTTTATCCGTACGCCGGGCTAGATCCTTATGCGTAATTCCATCATGCTCTTCTAAGCACATCAACAGCGACCATTGCTCGGGCGTAACATCATAATCCTGAAAAAGCTGCTGGAGCCGATGATTTAATCGTCGTCCTGTATTGCTAATGACATATCCTACGGAATGCTTGAATTCCATGGCATCCACCTGCTTTGCTTATATAGTTGTTATAACAATAATACGCTTAACAACTATATAGGTCAACTGCTCCAATCCATAAAATAGGATTGGAGCTTAGATTAGCCGATTGGCATGGAGCTGATTCTGCTTACGGTACTGCTCAGGAGTAAGTCCGGTATGGAGCTTGAACGCGCGGCTAAAATGGGAGGGATGCTTGAAGCCGACCTCATAGCCGACATCGGTTATGGGCTGCTGGCTGTCGATCAGCACGATTTTGGCCTGATAGATACGTCGCTGCATGAGAAATTGGAAGATCGTGCTGCCCGTTACTTCTTTAAAGGTTTTGGCCAAATAAAACTTACTCAAATGAAGCTCGGTCTGAATACCCTCTAGCGTAATTTCCTCTTGGTATTGGCGGTCCAAATAAGAAATAATGGACTGAACATGATGCTCCTTGGAGGAGGGAAAGCTTGGTATATCCTTTAGCGGCTTCTGGCATAGCTGGTTAATTAGAATAAGAAAATCAAGCAGATGCGCCTTAAAGCGCTGCTGGGAGAATGAATCCTGCAGGGCGTAAAGCTGCTTCAGCCGCAGGAGAGTGGCCTCCACTTCGTCCTTATCTGCTCCGCGAAGCTGCAAGTTGATGTTTTGCAGCTTCTGAAAGGGCTCAAGCAAATCCGCTGCAAACGGAGGCTGAATAAATTGCTTGAAATAAAACGGATCAAAATGCAGCGTCGTGCGGTGATACTCTTCGCTAGGATCAACATGGGCCCGGTGCAGCGTCATGCCGTGCATGAGCAATAGGTCACCCGGCTCCAGCACATGGATGCGGTCATTAATAAGGTAATTCACTTTGCCGCCATGAAAATAATAAATCTCGTAGTGAAAATGGGTATGGTAAGGAACTTGAGCGTGAAAGTCCGAGCTGGTTCCAATCGTATAAGGCTCGCTGATTTGGTGCTGCGTGGCCATCCTTTTGCCTCCCCTGCTAAATACCCTCATTATACACCAACCAGAGTCAAATAAAAGCGCAAACAGGTTAATGCGAATGAAGTCGGCTAAAGCTCGAAGTGCTACCATAAAGGCAGGTTAAAACGTTTGATCATACAGCAGAAGATACATTCAAATAAAAAGGAGCAATCGGGATGCAGATCGTTCGTTTGGGAATTATCGGGCTAGGCAATATGGGCAAGGGCCATTTGGGTTATTTGTTGAAGGGGGAAGTAAGCGGTGTTGAGGTTACGGCAGTTAGTGACTCTATCCCCGCTAACTTGCAATGGGCCAAAGAGAAACTTGGCGATCAAGCAGGTTTATTTTCCGATCCTTATGAGATGATGGATTCCGGCCTAATTGACGGGGTTCTTATCGCGACGCCGCACTACTCGCATCCTGAGCTTGCCATTGCTAGCTTCGAGCGCGGTTTGCACGTGCTTTGCGAGAAGCCGGCAGGCGTCTATACGAAGCAAGTTCGTGAAATGAATGAAGCGGGAAGCAAAGCCAATGTGAAATTCAGCATGATGTACAACCAGCGGACTAACCCGCTTTATGTGAAGCTAAAGGAACTGATTGACGCTGGCGAGCTGGGCGAGATCAGAAGAACCAATTGGATTATTACGAATTGGTACCGCTCCCAAAGCTATTATGACTCGGGCACATGGCGCGCAACCTGGGGCGGAGAAGGCGGCGGCGTACTGCTGAACCAGGACCCGCATCAGCTTGATTTGTGGCAGTGGACGATCAGCATGATGCCAAAGCGCGTCCGTGCTTTTTGTTACTTCGGCAAGCATCGCAACATCGAGGTAGAGGACGACGTGACCGCGTTTGTTGAATACGAGAATGGAGCGACCGGCGTGTTTGTAACGACGACAGGTGAGGCTCCCGGCACGAACCGGCTGGAAATTAACGGAGACCGGGGCAAGATTGTCATCGAAAATAACGAGATCACCTTTTGGAGGCTGCGGGTGCCTGAGCCGGAATTCAACCAACAGTTCAAAGGAGGCTTCGGGCAGCCGGAATGCTGGAAATGCGAAATCCCAGTCACAGGCAGCTATCCCGATCACAAAGGCATCACGCAAAACTGGGTAAACGCCATTTTGCACGAAGAGCCGTTGATTGCACCTGGAGAGGAAGGGATTAAAGGATTAATGCTTTCCAATGCCATGCTCCTGTCCACTTGGACGGATAACTGGGTTGATTTACCGATCGATGAAGACTTATTCCTTCAGCATTTGGAGGATCGCATCAAGGCTTCGGCCTACAACAAGGAGGAGCAGAGCGTATGAGCAAGGCAGATGGCATGAAGTATGCCCCGAAAGGGAAGCCGAATAAAGTGGTAGGGGATGGGCAGTTTGTTATTGCTGCTGTCAGTCTGGACCATGGGCATATCTATGGAATGTGCAACGGGCTCGTCGAAGCGGGGGCAACTTTGAAATGGGTTTACGATCCCGACCCGGCTAGAGTAGAGGCCTTCATTCAGCAATATCCTCAGGCAAAGGCAGCAGAGTCAGAGGAGCAGGTGCTCGCTGATCCAGAGGTCCAGCTTGTGGCAGCAGCGGCCATTACCTCTGAGCGCGGCCCGCTCGGCGTACGCGTCATGCGGCAAGGCAAGCACTATTTTACAGATAAAGCGCCGTTTACGACGTTGGAGCAGCTTGCGGATGCCCGAGCTGCTTACTCCGACACAGGCAAAAAATATGCTGTTTATTACAGTGAACGCCTCCATGTGGAAAGCGCTGTGTATGCGGGTCAGCTCATTGAGCAGGGGGCGATCGGACGAGTGGTGCAGGTGATCGGACTTGGCCCTCATCGCTTGAACGCTCCAGCACGTCCGGCTTGGTTTTTTGAGAAAGAAAAATACGGTGGCATTATTTGTGATATTGGTTCCCATCAAGTGGAGCAATTTTTAGCTTTTACCGGCAATCGCAATGCGACGGTCGTAAACAGCAAAGTAGCCAATTACGCGAATAAGGACTATCCGGAGCTTGAAGACTTTGGGGATATGACGCTAGTCGGTGAGAATGGGGCTACGGGGTACTTCCGTGTGGACTGGCTTACGCCGAGCGGTCTGGGCACTTGGGGCGATGGCCGGACGATTATTCTCGGAACGGACGGCTATATCGAGCTGCGTAAGTATATTGATATCGCAAGGGAAAAAGAAGGCGATAACCTATACCTAGTGAACGCCGATGGGGAGCAGCATATACAGCTGAGGGAAAAAGTGGGTTTTCCTTATTTTGGACAGCTTATCCTGGATTGCTTGAACGGGACTGAGCTGGCTATGACACAGGAGCATGCCTTCAAGGCAGCGGAGCTATCGCTGCTTGCTCAGAAGAATGCGACGCGAGTAGAGTAACTTTAGGAAATGGCAGAAGGAGCTGGATCAGGGGGACGCCTGATGCGGCTCCTTTTTTTTTTGTGAGACGGGGATGGCTGCGTTTATGAGATGCGCAGCAATCGGACAATTTCACCGTCGATTAGCTCATCGCTGACCTTGTGGAATCCCAGCGATTCATATAAGTGAGCGGCGATGTGATTTTCAGGGCGATGTCCGATCATGATGGTCTTGCAGTTCAAGGTCTGGCGCATTAGCGCTATCAGCTGGATTAAGGCTTGTTTGCCATAACCGTTCCCTTGCTGCTTTGCATCGATCATTAAGGCGGGAATCCAGTAGTGACCATTCTCATCTGGTTCTGTACAAAATACAATAATACCTGCGAGGGTTTCCTCAGAGTAAATGGAGAGCAAGGAGAACTCAGCCATATACTTGGACTCCGCAATCCAGTAAACAACGGGAGCAGGAAACACATGGAGCTGCTGAGCTGTAACCTGAAGCTGAGTACAGTCATACCAATTTTCTTTGGACACTGGTTCTAATCGAATACTTATAATAATTACCTCCTGTTATTGGATGTTTTCTCTATATATCTCGGTGCTTGATTGATTCCATCATACAATATGGAAACCGAGCGCGCGGCATACCAAATAACTATAATTAAAGATTACAATTGAGTTGCGATAGCTATTCAAGCCGTTTGGGGGTTATTCAAGTTCAATAAGAACGTATAGGTGCTTAAAGAGCCCGAATGAGGTTGCTCCTAGGCTGGATTGGAGGCTGTAACTACCTCGGTGTGCTTTTTTACAAAATAATAAATTGTAATGATTACTATCTTGACGCGAACGAATGGAGTTGCTATACTAATCAAAGCGTAAAGTTTACTATTAGTCGATGAATGAATCGGCTTTTTTAATGGAGTGTAATCGTAATAATTACGTTTAAATAAAGCGAAGAATAGAACAGAGGTGCTACGGATGACAGCGAACAAAATTCCCGTAACCGTACTAAGCGGTTATCTGGGAGCGGGTAAAACTACGATTATGAATCATGTGTTGAACAACCGGGCGGGGCTTAAGGTCGCGGTCATTGTCAACGATTTAAGCGAATTGAATATTGATGCTAGCCTGATTAAAAACGGCGGCGGTTTGTCGCGCACAGATGAGAGGCTAGTCGAGATGTCCAATGGGTGCATTTGCTGCACTTTACGGGAGGATTTGTTGAAGGAAGTTGAAAAGCTAGCTAAAGAGAATCGGTTTGATTATATTTTGATTGAATCTACGGGTGTTGGAGAACCCGTCCCCGTCGCACAGACCTTTACCTATATCGATGAAGAGCAGGGCATCGATCTGACTCAATTTTGTAAGCTGGATTGTATGGTAACTGTTGTGGATGCGTACCGTTTCTGGCACGACTACTCTTCAGGCGAGACGCTGCTTGAACGCAGCCAAGCTGTGGGCGAGGATGATACGCGCGAGGTTGTTGATCTGCTTATCGATCAAATTGAATTTTGCGACGTGCTTATTTTGAATAAATGCGATCTAGTTGGGGAAGAGGAACTGAAGGAGTTGGAAGGCGTGCTGCGAACGCTGCAGCCACGTGCCAAGTTGATCCGTACAGCCAAAGGCGAGATCGATCCGAACGAAATTTTGAATACCTCCTTGTTCGACTTTGAAGAGGCCAGCCAATCGGCGGGCTGGATGAAGGAAATGGCGGCGCCAGCGCACACGCCGGAAACGGAGGAATATGGTATATCCTCGTTCGTGTATGAACGGACAAAGCCGTTTCACCCACAACGGCTGATGTCCTGGATGGAGGAATGGCCGGAGGAGATTGTCCGTGCAAAAGGGATGGTATGGCTCGCTACCCGTAATGACTATGCGCAGAGCTTAAGCCAAGCGGGGCCCTCCATTCAGTTTGGCCCAGCGGGACAGTGGGCGGCCGCTTTGCCTGATCCGGAGCGCGAGGCCGTACTGCAAGAAGATCCGGAGCTGGCTGAGCTTTGGGATGGCAAGTATGGCGACCGCATAAACAAAGTTGTGTTTATCGGAATCGAAATGAACCGGACAAAGCTGATCGACTCGCTCGATAGCTGTTTGCTCAGCGATGGGGAGCTGGAGGGGAATTGGGACGAGTTCCCTGATGAGTTCCCAAATGCATCGTCAGAGCAGCTGGAGCAGGCTCTGCATTAAGCGATGCTTGAATGAGTTGAATAAAATCATTATTCGTTTAGGAGGTGAATACAGTGAGAGTAATTGTAACGCTTGCTTGTACAGAAACGGGCGACCGCAACTATACAACAACAAAAAACAAAAGAACGACGCCGGAGCGGCTGGAGGTAAAAAAGTATAGCCCGAGGCTCAAACGGGTAACGGTTCATAGAGAAACGAGATAAAAGCAGACCAGAGGTAAAGCAGAACAGAGGTAAGAGCGGATTAGTAAGAGCAGGGGGCGTATCAGAGGTAAGAGTGGTCTAGAAGATCGGACAAGGCGTCCGGTCTTTTTTATATTTTGTTCTTCAACAGTTAGTCATACTTTATGAATTAGATAGAATTTCTCCTGCTAAAATCAGGTTATGAATTGGCCAGATGAATTAAATGGAAATTTTCCCGTTAATCTTACCGTTTTGCAGCAGTTTTGAGTAAATTATTGAAATTAGCGGTACAAATTCCTGCTAAATTGGATAAAAAGCAAAAATCGATCAAATTAGAGGTATAAATTCCTTCTAATCAAAATATCATTCCAGCCCTTCAGCTGACTTTTGCCGATGGAAGCTCCTTTAAATATTTTTTACAAAAATTTGAAAGCCAGAAACACAAATTAATGAATTGTTGGCTTCCGCCTTGCAGTGCAAGATAGAGAAGGAGAGTCGAGCTTCGAATCTCTAATTTCATGCTAGGGGAGGATAATAAAGAATGAAACTCGGTTCACGGAAAATGGTTCAGGTCATGGTCGCGTTTTTGCTGTTAGTTGCGGGGATGATTCCGTATGCGGCTCCTGCAGCGGCTGCGACGGTAACGATCTCTCAAGCAGGCAGTATTGTAACCGCTACCAACGGGAATTTAACGATCACGTATGACTTGGCGGATGGCAAAGGTGATTTCCAAGCTGGAAGCACGGTCATCATGTCGGATTTTTATTCGGATTACGGCATTGTCGGAAGCGGGGCACGTATCAGCTCCTTTGACGCGGGGACGCGTACGGCAAGCTGGACATCGATCGGTACAGATAACTACGGTATCAATGGGAAGCAACTGACGATCACGAATACCTTAAGCGCCGGGTCTACGATTATTCTCCGCATCGCCATGTATGAGAATCGGCCGTATATTCTTGCGGATATGACCGTTACCAACGGTACGAGCAAAAGCATTGATTTTATGGAACCGATCGCGGCAGGAAACCTAGATATCGGTACAGGCTCGGATAAACGCATTTATACGACGCCCTATACGAACAATTATGACTTTGGCGTAGCACCGGTTAATGATTTTGGCAATAGTCAAAATGGCTATGACAGACCATACGGTACATCCGAAAGCTGGGCGCCCTTTAACGGGACGAGCTACTGGGTGGCAGCCATGTTCGACAATACGAACAAAAAAGGGTTTGTTGCGGGCGCAGCGACGACATTCAAGTGGAAAAGCATGCAGTATCTGCGTCAAGCAGCTACGGCTAACGGTCCTTTGACGGCGTTTTCCGTATATAATGCCGGTGGCCAGCAGAGCGGGACCTCGGTATCCTCTGACAAATTTTTTCTGGGTTATTTTGATGACTACCAGAAAGGGCTGGAGACGTTCGGCAGTACCTATGCCGTTGCGGAGCCTAAGCTGGAATGGAATGATGACGTCCCTATCGGATTTAATACATGGTACGCCTATTACGCTTATCCAACGGCTGATGCTATGTTTCCGATGACGGATTATTTCGAGAAGCACTTGAAGCCGCTCGGCTATAATTATATGAATTTGGATTGCTGCTACCAGGGGGCTGATGGTAAAACCGATTTGGAAAACCTGGATGATTTCGTTGATTATGTGCATGCGAAAGGGATGAAAGCTGGCACATATTCCGCTCCGTTTGCTATTTTTGACGATTTGGCGGATACGGTACCGGGCACATCGTATACGTTCGGCAATATTGCCTTGAAGGATGCGAGCGGAAATCCAATCAAGTCGTATATTAACACTTACATCGTAGATGCAACGCATCCCGGCGGCCAAGCCTATATCGAGTGGGTCATGGACACGTATCACGTCGCCCCAGGCTTCGATTATGTAAAGCTGGACTTTATTGATTTGGGCATGTATGACGGGAAGTTCTATGATACGACCAAAAATGGCATGCAGGCTTACCGTATGGGCATGGAGATCATGCGCGATACATTGCTGGCTGCCCCACAGGATATTTATATTAACGAATCGATTGCCCCGCTGCTCCCTTCCGGCTATGCCCATGGCAGACGGACAGGGGTAGATACAACGATTGGGCTGGAGTCCTACCCCGGCATTGAGCGCCAGGCGCTGAATACAGCGGCATCTTGGTGGACGAACGATACGTTGTATGCGTACAACGATCCGGATATGATTTTTCCGGAAAGCGTCATCGACGGCTTTGGCAAGGTAACTCTTAATGAAGCTTCGCTCCTCGCGACAGCTATCATTATGGGAGGCGGCCACTGGCTGATCGGTGACAATGTGCCGTTCATCTCGGAGGATCGAATGGCCATTTTGCAAAACGAGGGCCTGCTGGATTTGGTGAAAAAGGGCAAGGCGGCAAAGCCGGTGAAGATGTCAAATTTCTATCACAAGCTGGAGCATTCGCCAATTGCACTCTATTTGACGGATACGAACGGCGATCGTGTCGTGGGCTTATCCAATTGGGATATGAATAATCCGGCCTCAGTATCGCTATCCTTTAGTGATCTAGGATTAAGCGCAACCACGAATTACACGTTAACGGAGATTTATAGCAAAACAAAAATAGGCCAGTTTACGGGAAGCTACTCGCGTACCTTAAAGCCTGGCGAATCGATTATCGTTCGCGTGTCGCCGCAGCCGTCGTCGCTGCCGCTCGCACCTGTAAATCTTGCGCTTGGCAAGTCGGCCACGGCATCCTCTACCTGGTCGGGCAGCACCGGCTACGAAGCTTCCAAAGTAACGGATGGAAATCTCGCTACCAGATGGAGCGCAGCGGGCGGCACGGCCAACAATCAGTGGATAGAGGTTGACCTTGGCGCAAATACGAACGTTAACCGCGTCGTTCTAAGCGAATACGGCTCAGGCAGCCAAAGCTATCAAATCGATACGTATGCGCTGCAATATTGGAACGGAACAAGCTATGTAGACCTAACCAAGGGATTCACGATCGGCGACCGCCGTATCTATAATTTCCCGACCGTATCCACCACGAAAATAAGGCTTTATGTCAAAACGGCCAGATTCATTCCTTCCATTCAAGACATTGAAATCTATCACGTACCGGGCAATACGGGTTACATCATTGACCAAGACAACAGCAATGGCGCCTATTCTACCTATTCGGATATTCGGGCGACCATTCAGCGGATGCAAACCTTTACCTTGACGCAGTCGAGCTTGCCTAAAATGGATGTTTATTTATATGAAAGCTACGTCAACAAAGTGCCAGAGGATAATCTCTATCTTGATATTGTCCAGCTGGATGCAAGCAACAATCCGGTAAGCACCTTGTTCAGCGCAGCGCTTCAACCGAACAACGTACCGGGAGCGGCAACGCCATATTCGATATACCCCCGCCTGAGCGGACTCGATACGTCGAAGAAATACGGACTGATTCTCCGTTCCCCGGAATCGCTGGATGACGCATCAACGAGCAATAAGTACGGATTCGCTTATAGCGACAGCAATCCATATGCGGGCGGATTTGAGCGGCTATCGACGAACGGCGGCATATCCTGGACAACGGAAAGCAGCGGCAATCGGGATTTGATCTTTACCATTTATAAATAATATGTGAGAAAGACTCTTGCTCAGCTGAAAGTTAGGCTGGGCAAGAGTTTTTTGCTTGTTTAGAAGCATATCGTCCATCATGAACATGATATCGTCCATTGTTCGCGGCGGCAAAAATATCAATAATGAAGGTGTACGTTGAAGAAGTCCCGGAAATTCAGGAGGTGGACGGATGCTTCGTTTCTTGCTTAATCGCAGCATCAAAACCAAGATCGTATGGAGCACCGTGCTTATTTCCTTAATTCCGCTGCTGATTCTCTCCTACTTATTTTATGATACGAATACCCGTTCCTTGGAGAGGACGATGCTGCGCAGCTCGAATCAAAACGCCGATTATCTGTCGGATTATTTGGATAAATATTTTCAAAATGTATCTGCTTCCGCTCTTCAGGTCTACGGCTTCCAACGAATTATGAACTTGATGGAGCACGGCATTGATTACAATGATCCCGATATTCTCAACCTAAAGGATTCATTAAACAACTATTACCGCCTGGTCGAGAGCCGAAACGAGCATATCATGAAAGTAATGATCTACGGGAAAAATAATAGGCTGGCCGATAATTGGTCAAGAGCTTCCAGTTATGATGCGATAACGTTAGGCAAAGGCACGCCTTATTTTGATGAGATGCTGGACTTGCCTTTTCAGAACACGTTGATGTTCACGTATACGGAATCGCAGCTAAAGCAGTCGTTTTTTGTGTATGGCGTAACGATCTATGACCCTTTCTCCAAATCGAAGGTGGGCACGCTTATCTTCTATATCCCAAGCAAAGAAATCGTGAAGATGGTTGAGCGGTATAATTACGAGCCTAACGAAATTATTTTGCAGAACAGGCGCGGGGATACGTTCTATCAAACCTCGGATCGTTTCGCGGCATCCATCGATCCTTACGAACCGCCGAAGCTGCCCATTAGCAGTCAAAAGCATGATCTTCGTTTCTCTGACAACAAGGATCGGTTAACGAGCACCTCCTTTATTAACAACGGCAATATCCGCTTGTCCATTGTGTACCCTAATACGGAGCTTCGGCTAAACCGCGATCACTTAATGCTGATTACGATCGTTGCGCTCATTCTGGTGCTGTTGTTCATCTATATTTTTTCGTTTCTGTCACAGCGGTTTATTACGAGGCCGCTGCTCATGCTGGGCAAAGCGATGAAGGCCTTCCGAAACGGCAATTTGCAGGCCACCGTCAAGCAGCCGCTGCTGTGGCGAGACGATATCTCGGAGCTGACGCGCAGCTTTAATTACATGACCGAAAAAATAAGAACGATGATTGAAACCGAGTTCCAAATGCAGCTTCGCAACAAGGAGGCGCATATTATGGCGCTTCAGATGCAAATCAATCCGCATTTTCTGTACAATACTTTGCAAACGATAGGCGGAAAAGCCGTCCTGATGGGCGATTATGAAATCCATGAAATGTGCAGGGCGCTTGGCGACATGTTCAGGTACAGCTTCTATGAAGGGAATATGAAATCTACGCTGCGCATGGAGCTTGTGCATGTAAACAATTATTTATATATTCAGCAGCTGAGATTTGAAAATTCCTTGCGACTGGAAATTGATGTGCCTGAGACGTTTATGGATGTGACGATCATTCGATTCGTGCTGCAGCCCATTATTGAAAATGTCATCGTTCATGGGCTGGTCAAGGACGACGACACGCAGCTGCTGATCCGTATAAGCGCCGTTCGCGAATCGAATGATATCGTCCTTACCGTATGGGATAACGGCCCAGGTATGGATAAGGGTAAACTCGAAGCCGTCCAAATGGATATCAGGAATAAGTCAAAGGAAGTATTTGCTGGCGTCTCGATCGGATTGAAAAATGTCCATGAACGCATCAAGCTTGTTTATGGTCCCAAATACGGCATAACGATCTATAGCGAAGAAGGAAGCGAAACGTCAATTTCGATTCGGATTCCAAATCGAATGGAGGCTGGGGAAAATGTACAAAGTGATGGTCGTGGATGATGAGCCGTGGGGCCGCAAAGCCATTAGCAAAATGATCGGTGAGCTGCCGCTGGATTTGGAGGTTATTGCAGAAGCAAGGCATGGGGAAGAGGCGCTGGAGCTGATCCGAATGAGCAAGCCGCATATCGTAGTGACCGATATGAACATGCCGGTCATGAACGGGAAGTCATTTCTAGCCGAGCTGCATAAGGAGTATAGCGAAATTAAAACGGTGGTCATCAGCGGGTACTCCGCGTTTGAATACATGAAGGCCGCATTAACGTACCAGGCATGTGAGTACGTACTGAAGCCGGTCTCGGCTGCGGAGCTGAGGGCAGCGCTTGGCAAGGCAATCGCAGCCAGCCAGAGCCATCTCAGCCTGCAGCAGCAGAAGAAGCATAAAGAGGACATGCTGAGTTTGAAGCGGGAGGTGTTCCTTCAGCATGTGGTCAGCGGGCGAATTAACAACCAAGCTGACCTTTATGCCCAAGCTACGGAGCTGGGGCTTGGCTGTGCAAGCAGCCGGCTTCGATTGGCTGTACTTAAGCTGCGGCAATATCGCCGGATCGTAGATAGGAAGTTTCACGGCAATGCGGATTTGCTGATGTACAGCGTAGAAAATATCGTACTTGAAATGCTGCGGGGAGAAACGACGGTTGCCTTCAAATCGGATGACCGTGAGAACATTATCATTCTTTTTCCCGATTCGATGGATCACGCTCCTTGTCTGCACGCATTCCTCGACAAGTTCCATGAAGCAATGAAGCATATGTACCAAGCGGATGTTATCGTAGGGCTTAGCCCGGCAGATGAGCCCTTTGAGCAGCTTCCTGCGGCCTATCATGCCGCGCAGCAGGCGCTGCTTGCCAATCCGTTTCAAGGAACGGGGCTCGACGTTTGCGGAGCGCGGCGGCTAGCCGCCGTCCCTGATCAAGCCATACTCAGCTCCTTCGAAGCCCAGACGCTAAAGCAAGCTCTCGTGTCAGGCAAAAGCAAGGATATGCAGCGAATATTCAACCAGTTTGTTCATCAAATCCTGTCGGCGCAAGGAGCATCCATCCAGTCCGTTCAAAGGGAGCTCGCCGGCGCGGTAGAGCTGCTGCCGATAGGCGATCAGCATCAGTTGGAACGGTCGTCCTTCCTTGAGCCTAAAGCGATCCTGCAGGTACTTGAACCTGCAGAGCTGCACATTTGGGCGGCACAGGTCCGCGCCTTTGCTGAGCAATTGGCAACGAGGCATGAGAAGCCCGATACCGATCACACGATTCGCGAAATTGTAGCCTTGCTTGATCAGCGTTATTTCGAGGACTTAAGCTTAGTGGACATGGCGACAAGGTACCATATCGATCCTAGCTATTTGAGCAAATTGTTTAAAACGGTGACCGGAGAAAACTTTATTGAGTATGTGAGCCGCAAGCGGATAGAGAAGGCCTGCGAGCTTCTTGGGGGCACTGATCGGAAAATTATCGAAATTTCCGAGCTGATAGGCTATGAGAACCAGCGTTATTTCAGCCAGGTTTTCCGTAAGGTAATGGGATTGACCCCTTCGGAGTACCGGGAGTCCAAGGCACAGGAACGGCCCGTAAGTATAAAAATTTGAACAATCGAAACACAAATTATTGGATTACGATTTTTCCTTCTGAATTCTATGATAGAGACAGAACGAGTGACAGCGTTCCAAACTCTTGATTATGAAAAGGGGAACCACAATGAACAAAAAAATGATCATAGGCTTGTGCTTAGCGATGCTCATGCTTCTGCTTGCAGCCTGCGGCAGCGGCACCAACGAGCCTGAGGCTACGAAGGATACGAACAAGGGGACGGAGCCGGCAGCTACGGCGGCGGGCACGAAGGAAGAGAAAGTCACGCTCTCGTTTATGCATTTTAAGAGCGATGTGACCGATGGCGTTGCAAAAATCGTAGAGCAGTTCGAAGCAGAAAACCCGAACATTACCGTTGAGGTTCAGCCCGTTAAATACGATGACTATTATACGCTGATCAAAACGAAGCTAGCGGGCGGCGACATCATTGACGTATTCACGTTAAATCCCGGCGGACAAACGAAATTGTTCGCCGATGGCGGTTACATTATGGATCTGACAGGTCAGCCTTTCCTGGCAAACTTTGACGAGGATGTGCTGAAGGGGCAGGCGACAGACGGGGAAAATTATGTCATGCCAGTTAATGGCGGGCCGATTGCTGTATTTTACAACAAGAAAATATTCAGTGATCTAGGGCTGGAGGTTCCGAGAACCTATGATGCATTGATTGAAGCAGCCAATAAAATCAAGGAAGCGGGCAAGACGCCGTTTGCGCTAGGGTGGAAGGATGGCTGGACGCTAGGAATGTGGGCTTCGCGCGACCTGCCAAGCTTAACGGCGCTTGAAGAAGGACAAACGGATTTCTTCCAGAAGCTTGAAGTAGGGCAAGCCAAGTTCGCGGATAACCCGGCAGTAAAAGTAACGATTGAACGGGCCAAGAAGCTGTTTGAGTTGGGCAACAAAGATCAGCTTGGCGTGGATTACAACGGTGTCGTAGATCTGTTCTCCAAAGGCGAGGTCGGAATGATGTATACCGGCACATGGCCGCTGCTGGATTTTGAGAAGAAAAACCCGGATTTCTACAACAACGATCTTGGCTACTTCCCTTACCCGTTCAGCAATGACGAAGCTTTGAACAAGCTGGAATTTAATCCGGATGCTTCGCTTGCTGTAGCAAGCAATACGCCGCATAAGGAAGCTGCGCTTAAATTCATGGAATTTATGTCCAGCAAGCAAGGCGGAGACGCTTGGGTTAACAATATTAAATCATTAAGCTATGTGAAAGGCTCCACAACAAGCATTGCTCCTGCCATGGATGAGCTGAAGCCTTACTTCGATCAAGGCCTGACGTATGACTCGCAAATTTATTTCGCGAACACGACGCTGGATTGGTCTACGCAATTCTGCCAATTGCTTCAGCAATATTTCTTCAATAAGACAACTCCGGACAAAATCATCGCGGATATGGATGATTGGATTTCCAAAAACCATAAATAATAGGCGGAAATAGGTTTGGAAAACGGCTGCGGGTGGGCGGGGGCAAATGTTCCGCTCAGCCGCATTTTCGGAGGAGGAGCAGGAATGGGCTTGTTGAGACGAACGGTTAAAAATGAGTTTTGGTATGTTTTGTTTTTGGTGCCGGGCTTCAGTTTATTTGCACTCGCGTTATTAATCCCGCTTGGGATGGGAATACGGTATTCCTTTACGGACTGGGACGGGATCGCCCAGACGCTCCATTACATCGGATGGGGCAATTACAAAAACGCGTTGACGGACAACGACTTATGGAAAGCGCTGCTTAACACATTTAAGTATGCGATTATTTTGACCATTGCGGTGAATTGCCTATCCCTGTTATTCGCGCTGCTGCTCGATTCGTATTTAAAGTTTCGTAACGTATTTCGTACGGTATTTTTCTTGCCGAGTGTCATATCCATCGTACTATCGGGCTTTATTTGGAGCTACAACTACAGCACGGGATTGCCCAAGCTGTTTCATTTTTTTGGCTTCGAGAACGTCACCAGCCCGCTTGGCAACCCTGACCATGCCTTATTTGGCATTATCATCATTGCCGTCTGGCAGGGCATCGGGGCACCGATGATTATTTATATCGCAGGTTTGCAGGGCATTCCCCAGGAACTGATTGAAAGCGCGAAAATCGACGGTGCGGGCACGGGTAGAACGCTTTGGAATATCGTGCTGCCCCTGCTTGCGCCTTCTTTTACAATAAATATGGTATTGACGCTGACGGGCTCGTTAAAGGTATTTGATCTCGTATTCGTTACGACGCACGGCGGGCCGGCTTTCGCCACCGAGGTCATGTCCACCTACATTTACAGAAGCTCCTTTGCCTCGTATAAAGGCGGATACGGGATGGCGTTATCGATGATTTTCTTTGTTGTGCTTGTTATCGTTACGATCATCCAGCTCTCGATCTTTCGCAGAAGGGAGGTTGAAATCTAATGAAAGTCAAGCATACGGCTGTGTTTTGCATTGTCTTGGCATTAGCGCTTGTCTTCTTGTTTCCTTTCTATATTGCGGTGCTTATGGCTTTCAAATCGGCGAAGGAAACGTATGATTCATTTTATGCGCTCCCTTCGGCGCTGGATTTCTCCAACTTTCTGCATGCCTGGGACACTTCCCGATACCCGACGGCATTCCTGAACAGCTTGATCATTACAGTAGCGGCCATCCTGCTGATCGTTATCATTTCAGCCATGGCAGGTTATTCGATCGCAAGACGGAACAAAAAGTTTTATCAGATGTTTTTTGTATTGTTTCTTGCCGGCATGATGGTGCCGTTCCAAATTACGATGCTTCCGATCTATAAGCTGGGCAAGACGCTTCATATGATTGATACGCATTGGGGCATTATTCTCATTTATGGCGGCGCTGGCATTCAGATGGGCGTGCTGTTCTATACCGGCTTTATCCGGGCGATTTCACAAGAAATTGAAGAAGCTGCCCGAATTGACGGCTGTACGACACCGGGCATCTTTTTCCGAATCATTATTCCTTTGCTTAAGCCGGTAACGGCTACGGTACTTGTATTAAATGCGCTATATATTTGGAATGATTTTCTGCTTCCTTTGCTCTTCCTTCAGGATGTCTCTTACCGGACGATACCGCTGCAGCAATATTTTTTCTTTGGCCAATACAGCAGCGACCTGAACCTTGCTTTTGCTTACGCAGTGATGGGGATGGTCCCGATAATCATCTTTTTCCTATTTATGCAAAAATATATTATCAAGGGCATCGCGGCGGGTGCGGTCAAGGGCTGACAAACAGGTGTTTGTCGCGCCATTTCGTAAGTTTTAATAAAAGATTAGCAGCGTAGAGGAGTGTTACATTTGGCTATTACTTATTTGGAGAAAAGCTCGCTTTTTGAGCTTCGTACCGATCGGTCCTCGTATTTGTTCGGCATTAACGACAAGGGGGGCGTTCAACATGTTTATTGGGGAGAGCCGGTAGAAGCCGAAGAAGCAGCGGAGCTGTTAAAAGGCTGGCAGCACAGCTCCTTCGATGCAAATGTAGAACGCGACATGGAAGAATACGGAGGATGGGGAGGCAGTCATTATTCCGAGCCATGCCTGAAGGCAAAGTTCCATGACGGCGTCCGCGATCTGAAGCTTAACTATAAAAGCTACGAAATCGTAGGAGAAAACCAGCTTATTGTCCGATTGGCGGATCAAAGTTATCCTTTCCGGGTGGAACTAAGCTATACGGTTATTTCCCGGCAGGATCTAATTGAACGATCTGTCCGCTTCTATAATGATGACAAGCTTCCCGTTGTCATTGAGCAGGGAATGGCGGCGGCATGGTCGATCCCGGCGCTTCGCGATTATCGGCTGAAGCATGTGGCAGGCCGCTGGGCGGGTGAGTTCCAGCTTCGATCAGAGCTGCTTACGGAAGGCAAAAAAGTGCTGGAATCGAGAAGAGGCTTCACAGGCGCCAATGCGAACCCATGGTTCGCTATCGATAACGGCAAGTCTGATGAACAGTCCGGCAACGTATGGTTCGGCGCGCTAGGCTGGAGCGGCAACTGGAAAATCGTCGCGGAGAAATCATCATTTGGCCGCTTGCGTGTGGTAGGCGGAATCAATGATTTTGACAGTTCCTTTACGCTTGCTCCAGGTGAGAGCTACAGCTCTCCCGTATTTACGGGAGGCTTCTCCTCAGGGGGCTTTGGCGAAATGAGCCGGAAGCTGCACAGCTATCAAAGCGAGCATATTTTGCCAGGCTCCCGCATTCGGAAGGTGCTGTACAATTCATGGGAGGCTACTGAGTTTGCCGTAACAGCGGCTGGCCAGAAGGAGCTGGCACAGCGGGCAGCAGCCATCGGCGTAGAGCGCTTCGTCGTTGACGATGGTTGGTTCGGCAGCCGGCATAGCGACCGGGCAGGCCTTGGCGATTGGCAGGTTAATGCCGAGAAGTTTCCGCTTGGCCTGCAGGAGCTAATCGACGAGGTGAAGGGGCACGGGATGGAGTTTGGATTATGGGTAGAGCCGGAGTCCGTGAATCCAGACAGCGACTTGTACCGAAGCCATCCGGACTGGGTGTACCAGTTCCCGACCCGTGAAGGCACGCTGCTGAGAAATCAGCTGCTGCTTAACTTGGGCAAGCCAGAGGTGAAGGCATTTGTGCTCGGTTTCATGACGGAGCTTCTCAGCACCTATGATATTTCCTTTATTAAATGGGATATGAACCGAACGGTGACCGAGCCTGGGACAACACCGGTGGATGCTGCTGCGGGTGAATCCGTTTGGTTAAAGCATGTGGATCATCTCTATGACATATGGGCGGAGCTGCGAAGCAAATTCCCTCATGTGGAGTTTGAGACTTGTGCGGGCGGCGGGGCGAGAATTGATCTTGGCATTTTACGCTTTGCGGACCAAGCGTGGATTAGCGACAATACGGATGCGCGCGACCGGCTGGCTATTCAAGAGGGCTTCTCTTACGTTTACAGCCCTTCGGTGATGATGTGCTGGGTGACCGAATCGCCTCATGGCATGAATGGCAGACGCCTTCCATTATCGTTCCGCTTTCACAGCGCCATGATGGGCGGCCTCGGGATCGGCGCCAATATTAGCCGCTGGTCTACCGAAGAAGACGAGGAAGCGAAGCGGCATATTGCAACGTATAAGCAAATTCGCCATATCGTCACCGAGGGCAGCTTGTTCCGTTTAGCCTCGTTCGAAGAAGGCAATACCGCAGCATACCAATATGTGAGCTGCGACGGGGAAGAAGCCGTTGTTTTTGCCTTCCAGCAGGCACAATATTTTGGTTATCAGGAGAGCAGGCTTAAGCTGCAAGGATTGGATGCTGCTGCCTCGTATGAAGTGTTCGGGGAAGAAGGGCAGCCTGTCGTCAGACATGGCTCTACGCTCATGAATATTGGAATTCCTTATGCATTGTCTGGCGACTATGCAAGCCGCCTTGTTCGGATAAAGCGTATAGGTTAGGAGGAGCAGCATGGAGATCAATAGCGGATCGGAAATTCGGGAAGCCCTATATAAAGGCTTTCCTTCCGTAGTTATCGAGAATGACAGCGTACGCCTGGAACTTGTGCCTGAGCTAGGTGCAAAGCTTGTCTCCCTCCAGTACAAGCCTACGGGCAAGGAATGGCTGCTTGATTCCGGAAGCCGCAAGCTGGAACCGGTATTTCAGGCATCGAGCTTTACGGACGCGGATATGAGCGGCTGGGATGAATGCTTCCCTACGATCGATCCGTGCATTATTGGTCAGGGGATTGAGCTGCCCGATCATGGCGAGGTATGGTCGCTGCCTTGGGCCTCAGAGCGCGAGGGAAATACGATTGCCTCCTACGTCAAAGGAGTGGCTCTACCCTACCGCTTCACTCGCAAAATCATGCTTTTGCCAAATGGCGCTATCCGTTTGGCTTATGAAGCGGTGAATGAGGGGAAGGAAGCTTTCCCGTTTCTTTGGGCAGCGCATCCGCAGTTCGCCATAACCGAACCGACGGAAATCTTGGTGCCGCAGGCTATGGATAAGCTCTTATGCGTTTATGGCGGCAAGCAGCTGACGCTTGGGGAGGAATACGAGCTAGCCGAGCATAAGGTGATGCAGCCGGACGTCACTGGGGACGGGATCAAGTTTTATTATCCCGGTGCGATACCGGAAGGCTGGTCGGGCTTGTTCGGACAAGCAAGCGGCAATTATTTGATGATGAGTTATCCGGTTGCGCAGGTTCCTTATTTTGGCCTATGGCTTGATAAGGGGATCTGCAATGACCGCGCGGTTTGCGCGTTAGAGCCGGGCATCGGCTACTACGATTCCTTGGCTCGCGCAGCACGCAATGGAACAGCGAAGCTGCTGGAGCCCGCGGAGCGCTACGCTTGGCATATCGATCTCAAGCTTGGCCAAGGCAGCTTAGAAGCCGCGCTGAGCTAGGCTTGTATTCGCAAAAAAAAGGACTAGAATATGATCCCCGTCTTGCCGTTCCTGATCAAGGAAAAGCTGACGGGGGTTTTGCTTTATTCCTAACATGAAATGAATGATGAACAAAATGGTTGGCGAAGTTGGCTAGTATCTGAGCTGTTTTGTTTAAGGAAAAGTATTCGCTCAAGCCATCCTCGTATCGTCTTTGTTTATGGTTCCTTCCCGCTTGAAATAGTGGGAATTTCTCCCGTTATTTGAATGAAATCCACGCCTTTGGCGCTTTTAGCTGGAATTTCTCCCTCTAAACTCTCAAAATCCCTCTGAATTGCTGCATAACGGTTAAATTAACGGGACAATTTCCTGCTATTGAGCTTGCTACGACATTCATGCTCATTTAGCGGGAGAAATTCCATCTCTATATGTTGAACAAAAGAAATGATCTACTCACGCAGCGACCACAACGAGAAACTTTAGTTCAACCTATCTATTTCATCTATCCCTTCAAAAATCGAGCTTGGAAAAGGTTGCAGTTATGCTGTTAGTTTCACGCCAATTGGGGGTAAAGAAGGATATTAGCATAGGAGGTGGCTGCGATGGAGGCGTACGTACAAATTTTGGTTAAGCTGCTTATCGCTTTTGCAGGATTATGGTGCCTGACCCGCTTGCTTGGCAAACGGGAAATCTCCCAGCTATCACCCTTTGATTTTATTTCCTCCATGGTTTTGGGCGAGCTGGTTGGCAATACGATTTACGATGAGAAAGCAACCGTAGGGATGCTTGTATTTGCACTGGCCATTTGGGCCATTTTATCTTATTTATTTGAGAGGATTATGGAATTCGGCAAGCCGTTTCGCCGTAGCTTGGAAGGGAAACCTGAGCTTCTTATCATTAACGGAGATATCGATAAGGCAGCCTTGAAACGCAACAAGATTGCCCTCGATGATTTGAAAATGATGCTGCGGCAGCGGGATGTCTTTTCCCTAAACGAGGTGGAGTATGCCGTTTACGAAACGAATGGAGCGCTTAGCATTTTGAAGAAATCTGCGAATGAGTAAGCTTTTAGAAGCGCCTATTAAAAAAGCGTTGCCTTTCCTGTATTCCACCAATTATACTAAAGTAAATATTTGGTATGTGTAACTGGCGAAAACGTAGATCACTACGGTGGAGCACATATTCCATAGCAGCCGTTCGCCTGGGCAAAGTATTTGATCTAACGATCAGATGCTTTTTTTGATTTAAGGGGGAAAAAGCAATGGGAAAACCGAGGAATGTGGCCGTTTTCATTTATGAGCAAGTAGATACGCTGGATGTTACGGGCCCATACGATGTGTTTGCTGTATCCAGTAATTGGGGCAAGGACTTTGATGTCTACACCGTAGGCGAAAGGCAATCAACAGTGCATACGGTTAGTGGCCTTGCTATATGCCCAAAGTACGGTTTTGACAATTGTCCTGCACCGGATATTCTAGTTATTCCCGGAGGGTTGGGCGCGCGAAAAGAAATGAATAATGAGGCCATTACCGCTTGGATTCAAAAAATGGCTGCTTCCGCCGAGCATGTGTTATCGGTGTGTACAGGTGCGCTTCTTCTGGCGAAGGCGAATGTACTAGATGGATTACAGATAACAACGAATCGCAGGGCGATTGATTTATTGAGAGAAGCGGCACCCACTAGCGCGAAGATCGTTGAGGATGTCCGTTATGTCGACAATGGGCAAATCATTTTGTCTGCGGGAGTAACAGCCGGTATGGACGCGGCGCTTCATCTCGTTCGCAGGCTGCTCGGGTCGGAGAAAGCGCACCATACAGCTTCAATGCTCGAGTATCATTGGCGAGAGCCGGGCTTTTCAGGGCTAGTCCCTAAAGCTAGCTTACAAGAGGATGAGAAGCTGCTCATACGAAAAGCCGGATTAGCAGACTTGGAGGCCATGCTGCAGTTATATAGGGAAGCGGCTCGCTGGATTCACTCGCACACCGGTTTCTTACAGTGGCCTGAAGCGTCCTTTACAGAAGAGTACTTAACCTCGTTTATTGAAGAACAAGAGGTGTTTGCTGCATTTTTGAAGGACGAGCTTGTCGGCTGCTTCTCGCTCCAATGGCAGTATGAAGAGATTTGGGGAGACCAATTTCATGAGAATGCCGGTTATGTTCATCGGCTGGCCGTATCTCGGAATTATAAAGGTCAAGGCTTCGGCAGCCGAATTTTAGCTTGGGCAGGGCATTATATCGGAAGTAGAGGCAAAGCTTGGCTTAGATTGGATTGCATGGCAGACAACCCGGCACTCAATCGCTATTATCTTAGTCAGGGGATGACGTTTCGGGGACGGTTCGACAGTCAAGGCTGGAGCGCGAATTTGTACGAGCGAGAAATCAAGCGTGAGGAAGAAGACTTGTCCCATGAATAAGGGGAGAGAGGCATAGCGTTTCAGATTCAGAATAAAAACTGGTAAATGTGATGCAGGCCGGGCAAATAATTCGGTAACAAAAAGAAAATGCATCCTATGGCGCTGCATTTTCTTTTTGTTACCGGACGTCTACCCTTTCAGCTTGCTCCGATACTCGGAAGGTGAAGAGCCGATGATCTTTTTAAATAGGCGCGAGAAATAATAAGGATCGCTGAGACCGATCGATAGACTGATTTCCTTGATGCTTTTATCCGTGAGATCGAGAAGTTGGCACGCTCTTTGCATTTTCAAGCGCAAGTAATAATCAATCGGTGCACAGCCAGTCGACTGCTTGAACAAGTGATTAAGATGCTGCTTGGAGATGTTGGTGAACGCAACCAAACTCTCGAGCGTAAGAGTGCTCTCTAGCCTCTCCTGCATATAGATGATGGCCTGTTCAATGTAGGCGAGCGTTTTCTCCTCCTGCTTCCTTCTCGGGATAAGCCCAATGAAGCTCAGCATGTAGCGCATCGTATGGGAAATGTGAATTTGGTGGGCAACCGAATAGGCTTTCACAGATAGCAGGTCAAAGCATTGGTGAAACAACTCCAATATTTTATCCGCGTCGGATAGAGCCAGCTGAAGCGGTCCGTTATAGGAGCCGAAGCTTTCCATAAGCGCATCTACCTGTGTACCCTTCAAGTGAAACCAATAGATGCTCCAAGGATTGCTCTCGTCAGCGCCATAAGCGTGAGGCGTATCGGCTGGGATGAAAGCAATGGATTGTTCCGTCACAATAAATCGTTCGCCGTTCCCCATTTCGATCCAGCCTTGCCCGCTCGCACAATAAAAAAATATATAGGAATCGCAACCGTCAGGCCGTTCGCGAAAATGATGCTTGGCTCTTGGGAAATAGCCAATGTCCGTAATATACAGCTGCTTTATAATGGGATGTTCAACCATTTCACTCAATTGGTAAGGGGGAAGCACGATTATTTTTTGAGCACTAAAGCCATCCGCTTTTTTTAACATTTGCCGCTGCCTCCTTGACTGTACCGTTCTATTTTACAATTACAGCCATCCTCAGTACAAGTCTGCAATTAGACATTGACAGCGCTTCAAATCATTGTTACCATATGCCCATGAACGCGTGTTCACACGCAAAGGAGGACATCGGTTGAGCAAGGAAATCAATAGTACGGAGATCGCCAGGCTGGCAGGCGTATCCCGCAGTACGGTCAGCCGTGTCATAAACAACTATGCGAACGTTCCGGAGCAGACGAAGCAGAAAGTGATGAAAGTGATTCAGCAATATAACTATTTTCCCAATTTGTCCGCACAGGTACTGGCAGGGAAACGTACGCGAACCATCGGTTTGTTCATGATTGACTCTGGCCGCGTGTCAGGCGATAGCATTTCAAGTCTGCTGCTCGCCCGCATTATTGAAAGCGCTTCTTCGCAGGGCTATTACGTGCTTACCCATATCGTTCGGGATATGAAGGATTTGGATGAAGCGAGGACGATCAAGGAAAGCTTCTACCAGCGCAGAATCGACGGCGGCATCTTCATTGGCGCTGCCAATCATGAACCGTTAATCGAAGAAATGATTGCGGATGGTTTTAAGGTTGGCATCGTAGATCATTATCTACCGGGCAGAATGGAGCCTAACCGCCTCGTATATAACTTTGACAATGAGACGGGCGTGGGCCAGGCCATCGATTATTTGGTTAGCTTGGGGCATAAGCGAATCGGCATGATTAACGGAGATATGAACCGCTATTCCGGTCCGTCGAAGCTAAAGAGCTTCCAAGCAGCGATGCAGCGGCATCAGCTCCAGGTCGTGCAGCAGTGGATGCTACCGGGCGATTTTAACGAGGAGAGCGGCTATAAAGCTATAACTGCTTTTTTGAAGACCGAACCTGCGGAGCTTCCGACTGCAATATTCGCTGTGAATGACAGCGTGGCTTTCGGCGCGGTCCGCGCTCTCAAGGAGCTGGGAATAAGCGTACCTGGGCAAATGTCCGTCATCGGCTTCGATGACCATTTTAGAAGCTCGTATTTTAGCCCAGCCTTAACGACCATTCGCGTGGATTTTGCGGATATGATGGATCGGTTGGCGAAGTCTCTGATCACAAGCATTGAGAAAGGCGCAGCAGCTTTTCAAATTTTTTCAGCGGAAACCGAGCTGGTCGTACGTCATTCGTGCCAAAGCATGCCTGTGACGCAGCTGTAGCTCATTTTGTGCAGGCAAACCGCAAGCTCGAATAAACGCGTGTTCAGGAGGTTGGGCGTATTTTGAGAGGGGGGATGTGGGTGTAGAGTAGAGTTATTATCTTTATGATCGTTTAGACGAGTAATGACGACAACTAAAACCGATAGGGAGATGATAAGCATGAGTGAAAGTGTTCTAGGATCACGGACAATTACGCAAATTGGGCTATTGGTTAACGATATTGATGAGGTTTCGCAGGCTTATGCTGATTTTTTCGGCGTGGAGAAGCCGGCATGGTTTTGGACAGACACGGTTGATAAAGCTCAAACCGAATACAAGGGAGAATCGTCGGTGGCACGCGCTAAGCTAGCGTTTTTCGATATGGGTTCGCTGCAACTGGAGCTGATTGAGCCGGATGAGCATCCGAGCACCTGGCGGGAGCATCTCGACAAGCATGGGGAAGGGCCTCACCATATTGCCTTTGTTGTGGATGGCATGAAGGAGAAGACCGCTTCCATGGAGAAGCTGGGTATGCCGTTAATTCAAAAAGGGGAGTACACCGGCGGGCGTTATGCCTATATGGATACGTTTAAACAATTAAAAGTGATGCTGGAGCTGCTTGAGAACGACAAGCAATAGCGCATGGTTTCGGACAAAGCAAGTTAAATTTAAGGGATGACTGGAGGATACATACCAATGAATATTTTGATAACGGGCGCAAATCGCGGATTGGGCTTGGCTCTTGCAGCTGAGGCTTGTAAGCGTGGCCATCATGTTCTGGCGGGCGTTCGCAGTCCCGGCTCGGATGCCGAGGGCTTGCAGAAGCTGCTCGCGGACTATCCTGAGCAAGTGACCATACTCCCGCTGGATGTAGCGGATGAGAATTCAGTGCGCTACGCCAGCGAGCAAGCGGTCAATCGCTTAAACAGCCTTGATGCGGTTATTAACAGCGCGGCGATCCTGCTTGGAAGGGACCAGAAGCTGGAGCAGCTTGATATGGAGCAGGTCGAGCAATCTTTCCAAATTAATTTGTATGGCCCAATCGTTGTGCTCAAGCACTTCTTGCCGCTGCTGCGCCAAGGCTCGCAGCAGGTTATTATTAATATCAGCTCTGAAGCGGGCAGCTTTGCTGGGGCCTATGGCGGAGACTATTCCTACGCGCTTTCCAAGTCAGCGCTGAATATGTTCTCGGCTCAGTTGAAGCGTGAGCTTGCTCCTGCAGGCATAATCGTACATGCGCTTCATCCAGGCTGGATCAAGACCGACATGGGCGGCGATCAAGCTCCCGGTGACGCAGCATCCTCGGCTGTGGGCATTTTGAACCTAGTTGAACGGAAAACGACGGCGGATGAGCTGTTTATTGACCATACCGGCTCTGCTATGCGGATATAAGGATGACAAGGTTTTGATTAGAGAGGAGGGAAATGGAATGAAAATCATTGCTGCCTTGGTTGGCGATTACTATCATAACGAGGAACTGGCTCGTGCTTCCTTGCAGGAGGCCTTGGCAGAACCTATTGTATCCGGAGCGTTGCAGCTCCTAGTGGTATCCGATACGGAGCATTTGATCTCCGTGCTTGGCGATAAGCCGGATGCGGTTATTTTGTTTGCAGAGAATCGCGTAGCTCCTGAAGCGCAGCCGAATCTGCACTGGATGACGCCGGAGATTGAGGCTCGGATCGAGCATTATGTGGAGGAGGGCGGGGGCTGGCTTGCTTGGCATTCCGGGCTCGCCTCGTACCCAGCAGACGGACGTTATACGGGAATGCTTCGGGGCTACTTCTTGTCGCATCCTGAGCAGCATGAACGGGTAACTTATTTGGCGGAAAATGGGCAGCTGGATACAGCGTTTGATTTTGTTGACGAGCATTATTTTGTTCATTGCGAGGAAGCAAAGACAGAGGTATTCCTTCGCTCTTCCTCCGTTGATGGATCATCGATTGCCGGATGGCGGCATCCGTACGGAGCGGGGAAAATCAGCTGCTTAACGCCCGCTCACAGAGAAGAAGGCCTATTGCATCCGGATTTCTTGAGCTTGCTGAAGGCGGAAGCGGAGTGGCTGGTTGGTCTTGATTCGGTGGACCAGGCGTAAGCCTAAACATAATTTATTCTGGCTAGGGAATGATGGGCCTATAAACAAAAAAAAGGCGCTCAAGTTGAGCGCCTTTCTTACGGTTAGGAATCATGAGTTAATTATCGAGCTTGTATTGTTTGATCGATTCATTTAAATCAACAGAAAGATTGGACAGTTGGATGATGACTGCGGATATTTCTTGCATCGAAGCGCTCTGCTGCTGCGCCGATGCAGCAACCTCTTCCGTTCCTGCAGCTTGTTCTTGCGTAATGCCTGAGATTTGCTGCATTGATTCGGTTATTTTCTCAAAGGATTCATCGACTTTGCCCAATGCGCTGAACATATGATTCGTATGCTCGGTAAACTCCGAAACGCCACCATAAATGCCCTTAAAGTTTTCGTATGTTCCCTGAATCCATGAGTGCCCTTGTTCAACAGCTTTACTTCCATCGTTAATGCTCTTCATGACGAGCATGCTGTTTTCTTGTGTGCTGGATACAAGATCCGTCACAGAGAGTGCTGCTTGAGCAGATTGCGATGCTAATTTCTTAACTTCACCGGCGACGACGGCAAAGCCTCGTCCAACATCTCCTGCACGAGCCGCTTCGATTGAAGCATTTAACGCGAGCAGATTCGTTTGATTGGAAATCTCCGAGATAATGTTAATGATTTCACTTATTTCGTTCGATCGTTCCGTCAGCGTAGTAGCGGCTTCTTGAGATTGAAGCATAGCTTGCTTAATGGCATTCATCTGCTGAAGAGTGCGTTCTACAAGGTCTTGACCTTGTTCGGATTGATGGTGAACCTCTGTTGCGATGTTTTGAATATCTTTCATTCCGCCGGATACATCTTTAATTTCAGAATCGATGTGATTGATATTATGTTGACTAAGGGATACGCTTTGAACGATTTCATTAATTCCCTCTGTCATCCGATTGGTGGAATCAGCAACCTGCTGCGCGCTATTCGTTGACTCATTTACCGTTTGCTCTAGGTGCTTGCTGGTTACGGAAATCAGATTTGAAGATGCGCTAACCTGTTGAATAAGGCTTTTCAGGCTCGTAATCATTAACCCAAACGATACGGCTAATTTTCCGATTTCATCCTTGCTTTGAACGGCAATAGCCGTTTTCATATCGCCAGCAGCAATTTTATCAGCAGCAACCATTAAGTTGCGCAGCGGATTCGTAATGACCCTACCGATAACAACTGCGATGATGCTTCCCACTAAAAACACGACAATGGAAATAATGACGGTTGTTAGATTTGAGCTTGCTGCCGTTTCTGGCACTACCGAAGCGTCTAAATCAATACCAAGAATGCCATAGGAAGTACCTGATCCATCGGATAGCGGGTAGAAGATCGATTTATGTGTGCCATACTCATCTTTATAGATCGAACTAATGACAGGACTGTTTGACGCAATGGCTTCTCTCATCTCATCCGTAAAAGGATAAGCTGTGCCAAAATCATCAGGTACGCCAGACAAGATCAGAATGCGTTCGTTATTTTGGTCATTTGCTAAAATATAGATATTTTCCAAACTGTGAATCACTTGCAATTTTTCAAGCTCTGTTTTGATTAACGCGTAATTCGGATCATCTGTCGTTTCTAATTTTTTCTCAGATCCAGGTATGGTAGATAAGGTATTGCTTGCAATTTGGATATCGGTAGTAAGCCGTTTATCAAATTGCTCGAGCAACTTCTCCGATAGATTCTGTTGGGTCAAATAACCGGATACTGCAAAAGCTACGCAGGTGATAACTTGCAATAGAAGTATACTTATTGCTATTTTCACAGCAAGATGTTCTTTGTACCAGTTAAAACTAAGTATAGATTTCCTCATGAGTGTTCTCCCTTGTAGTCAATCGATTATGTTCCGCGTATGCTTCATCAATTTTAAGCTTTAAATAGTCTACGATTTTATCAACATCACTCACTTGGGTATGCGGCGAAATCACAAATAGCTTGCTTGCATACAGCGCTATTCTCTGATTATCCAAAGTAGGGACGATCAGATGCTTTTTGGTATCGCCAAAGAACATTTCTCCGCGATCCCTTCCCAAAATTTCGAATAATAGCTCGTTTAATTGATTGACCTTATCAATTTCTTCGTAGCTCTTTGATCCGGCATATTCTGCTTCGTATCCATTTAATCGATCATGATAAAGGCGGAAGAGGGTAATAATTCCCGGGTTTAGCGGATTCACAATAATGGCTTCTGGCACTTCTTTTATTAATCTTTTTCGGAAGGCAACATTAACCTCTACAAACTGTGCAAGCAGTTTCTGGTAACCTTCGATTCCAAAAGCTAATAAGGCGCTATAAATGCTGATGGAGCTTCCCATTCTTGAGCATTCCAAGGTGTAACTCGTATGATATTGCCCGTAACCGCGGTGACCTACATAAGGCGTCTCGTCTGGGTCTAAATCCAGAAGCTTTAAATCTGTTGCTTTCTTGACTAAAAAAAGACTTGTTGAATACGGAGTTTGCCCAAGCTTTTGGAAGTCAAAGCATAAGGAGTCAGCTTTATAGAGGTACTTCATTTTTTGTTGGATTATTTGTAAAGCATAAAGCGTATCCTTCTCGATGCCTAATGGATTTGTTTCAAAGTCATATTTATTGAAAAAAGCGAAAAACCCACCCAAAGCAGAATCTGCATGGATATGAGGTTTCTGTATGCCGTGTTTTTGCGAGAGAGCCTCAGTCATATTAAAGATTTCATCAAGGCTATCAATTCCCATGGCGTCCGTTGTTCCCGTAGTAGCAACGACATAGATAGGGGTGCCCCCATTTAAGATGACATGTTCCATTTTCTCTTTCAAGTCGGCGATATCTAATGAGCTATCTTCCAAGGTTCTGATCTTAATTAAGTTGTTGCTGCCAATGCCGGTGGCCTCCATTGATTTATAAAGCGAATAGTGAGCACTTTCCGAGCAGAAGGCATATAAATTTCGGGGAACCCCGTTTGTGGCCGCGGTTGAGCTGGCTTTATTGATAGCTAGACGCAAACCGGTGAATATGGCTCCTTGTCCACCCCACGTGGTATAGCCTCCGCTCTCAGAGGGATCGTAGTCTACAAGCTCGGACATCATGGCAACGACCTTTACTTCGGCTTCGGCGCCGGCAGGACCATAGACATCCCATAGATTATTGCCGTTAACCATAAACGCAGCAATCATCCCAAGTACGCCGGGAATGCTTGCCATCGGAAGAATGTTTGTAAGAAAATATTTTGTATGATAAGGATGGGCATGAAGTAAGTTTAATAGTTCTTTGTTAACCTCTTCTAAAGGGCTTCCATTTACGGGTATACGACTAGAATCTGCCAGTTCTTTATAAAAGAGCGGTCCTCTATCTTTTTGTCCTTTGAGGAACGCCGATTCAGGATCTTTTAATTCATCGACACCGCTAACGATCTGGCCAATTAGTTCTAAAATTCTGGTACGCTGCTCTACGTTGCCGTCATCGCTTGGGAATAAGCTGCGAATATTAGTTTCATTATTCATACTCATGCTACCTCTCTCCATCATCCATATTTTCTCTCTGAATTAAAAAAGGTATACCTATAAATTCTCATAGGTATACCATTGCTTGTAACATTGCAACTGGCTGACATTTCTTTGGAAGAAGTAGTCCCTATAGCTTTGCGCCACCATCTTTCGACGGGTTTGCCACTATTAAATTTGGATAAATTTGCAGTTTAATTAGTAAACATTGGCAGGCACTAGGAACATTCTACTATTTCACTTTTCCAAGATCAATATGCTTTTAGTTAAATATGACTAAAGAACTAATGAATTATGTCGACTACATATATTTTTTGTCACAATTTATCTTTTAATATTAAAGAACCGTCCATTTTCTCTATAACATTATAAATATTTTCAATAAAAACATATTAAAATTAACTAAGTTTTAATGGTATGTACCAAGTCGCTTGGCAGTGATAAGGAACTAAGATTTACTCATAAAACAAGAAGAATTGAAGTTGTTTTTTTCTCTTTTAGGTAAAGAGCGCAGCTTCTATACTTAGGTTTGATAAGAGGATGGAATTGGAGGGACCACGATGCTGCCTGATGTAGTTAAAAAAACGCTGGATTTGTTGTGTCAATCGCTCAGTGCTCGCACGACTAATATTGAATCCGTGTATTTATATGGATCAATTGCGTTAAATGGTTATATTGAAGGCTCCAGCGATATCGACTTTTTGGCTATCGTTAGAGAGCCACTTAGTCAAGCGGATATTCAAGCCATTGCAGAGGCGCACGAAGAGGTTGAGCGGGTGCTGCCGAGCACGGATATTATGGGGGCGTATCTACTCCTCGATGATCTAATGAATAAAGGCACGGAAAGCAGCCCCTTACTGACTTATTATAACAAGCACCTGAATACGACTGGGGCGGGAGCAGATATTAATCCGGTGACGTGGTGGATTTTAAAAAAACATGGCATTAAAGTCTATGGCTCCGACCTCATCTTTCATTACGATTTAGATATTGACGCTCTGCAGGAATACGTCATTCTTAATTTGAATTCTTATTGGGTTCAATGGATCGAACGGTTAGAGAAACAATTAACCGAAGTCAAAGGATTGGAACAAGAAATTAACGAAAAGCAGCTGGATGAAGCGGTTGAGTGGTGCACACTCGGCATGCTGCGACAATTATATACATTAAACGAATATGATATCACGAGCAAAATCGGAGCTGGTATTTATGGAGTGGAGAGCTTGCCAGAAAAATGGCACGGACTGATTCAAGAAGCCATGATGATCAAGCTTCTAAAGCCTGATCGGAATTATACGTCACAAACGCAACGATTGGATGACCTTGCCTCATTACTGAGGCTCATTCATTCGGAAGCTAACCGGAGAACATTGCGCTGAGCGCAATTCAGGCTTTTAAAACACAAATAGGTGAGCGGAAGCAATTGTGCGCAGAAATGGACAGCAGTAAGGAGATAATGGATGTAACTGGACAGAGAAGGTGACTAGCTAGAGAGAGTAGCTGGATAGGGAAAGTGACTAGATAGAGAAAGTAGCAGGATTGAGAGAGTGACTAGATAGAGAGAGTAGCTGGATAGAGAGAGTAACTAGCTAGAGAGAGTAGCTGGACTGAGAGAGTGACTAGTTAGAGAAAGTAGCTGGACTGAGAGAGTAACTAGTTAGAGAAAGTAGCTGTATAGAGAGAGTGACTAGCTAGAGAGAGTAGCTGTAGAGAGAGAGTGACTAGATAGAGAGAGTAGCTGGATAGGGAAAGTGACTAGACGGAGAGAGTAGCTCGACAGATAAAGTAACTGGGCTGAGAAAGTATTTAGAAGGAACACTTATTCTGAATACGGAATCAGCTACTTTTTATTCATTTTCTGGGGATGTCAGAGATTTTTAAGAAAAGCTTATGAATTAGATGGAATTTCTACCGCTAAAATAGAGCTATTCCGTTGGAATAGGGATTAGATGGAATTTGTCCCGTTAATTTAACTGCTTTACTCGATTTTCGGTCATTCTGTTGGGATTAACAGGATAAATTCCTGCTACACTATTAAAATGAATAAAATCCCTGAAAATAGCAGGATTATTTCCATTTAATTTAGTTGAACGAAAGAAATGAAGTTGAAGCGTAACGAGAAGAACGTTCCAAAGAAGCGAAATGTCCACATTTTTAGCCGAATTCTTCCTTTTAAGTGTCTAGGTCAATCAAAAAATTACAATTGCGATCCTGAAGCATGAACTACTTGCACAGCACACACAACGAGCAACTTTAGTTCAACTTACTATAGACTGATATAGCAACTCGACAGATAAAGTAACTAGGCTGAGAAAGTATTTAGAAGGAACACTTATTCTGAATACGGAATCATCTACTTTTCATTCATTTTCTGGAGAAGTCAGAGAATTTTAGAAAAGGCTTATGAATTAGATGGAATTTCTACCGCTAAAATAGAACTATTGCGTTGGAATAGGGATTAGATGGAATTTGTCCCGTTAATTTAGCGGCTTTACTCGATTTTCGGTCATTCTGTTGGGATTAACAGGATAAATTCCTGCTAAACTATTAAAATGAATAAAATCCTTGAAAATAGCAGGATTATATCCATCTAGTTTAGTTGAACGAAAGAAATGAAGTAAGCGTAATGAGAAGAACGTACTGGAAAGTTGAAGCGACTTCTTGTGCAGTCAGATGCTTACCTCGGGCAGTATAAGCAAATTTAGCGATTAGGCCGTAACAGCGATTCATTTTTGAATTTTCCAAGTTGAGCTTATGCAATAACAAGGAGCTGCCGACGAGGTCATGGTTGACTCTGCGCGGCAGCTCCTTGTTTGAGAACACATATTATAGAATTAGCATTGATAAATGAGTTTTTACAGTAGACATTTGCGTCGCAATGTATACAACTCACTCCATATACAAAACCATGGTGCGTATCTTTAGCGCGATTGCTTACAAATATACGGCTTGGCCAGTTTTGGAAGATTCATAAATTGCTTCAAGAATTTGCGAGACCACGAAAGCTTGCTCCGGCGTAACGACCGGCTCGGTGTCATCCTCGATCGCTTTCAGCCACATTCTCATTTCAAGGTCAGCTTCGTTCTCGGTTTTGCCGTCAAAGAATGCAACGCCGCCAGCTTTCAAGTCTACCTGCGTCGTGAACAAACGGCTGTGCTTCTCGCCATTGATCCGTAGGCCGTCCTTCATGTCAGCTCCGCCTTCTGTGCCTGACAAAGTACATTTAGCTTCGTCAACTTCAAGCGTGTTAAGCGCCCAGCTGGATTCCAGCACGATGGTAGCGCCGTTTTCCATAACGATCATGCCGAATGCGGAATCCTCGACTGTGAACTTTGCAGGGTCCCAAGGTCCCCAAGCATTTGCCGCGTTTTCGCGCTGTGAAAGCTTATGGTAAGAGGTTCCAAGAACCACTTTTGGCTTGTAGTTGTCAAGCATCCATAACGTCAAATCAAGCGCGTGAGTACCGATATCGATAAGCGGCCCGCCGCCTTGTTTCTCTTCATCAAGGAACACGCCCCATGTCGGAACCGCGCGGCGGCGAATCGCATGTGCTTTTGCGTAATAGATGTCGCCAAGCTCACCAGCTTCACAAAGCTTTTTCAAGTGCTGGCTGTCCGGACGGAAGCGGTTGTTGTAGCCAACCGTAAGTTTCTTGCCTGTACGACGAGCTGCATCAACCATGCGCTGTGCATCGTGCGCAGTTTTGGCCATCGGCTTCTCGCTCATCACATGCTTGCCAGCTTCAAGCGCTGCGATAGCGATGTCGGCGTGGGAATCATTTGGCGTACAAACATGTACGATTTCGATGGACTCATCTTGAAGCAATTCTGTATAATCCGTATAAACTTTAGCGCCTTCGGCACCATACAAGCCAGCAGCTTCATAAGCGCGATGCTCGACGATATCGCAAAATGCGACGATTTCAACGTTGTTCAATTTCTTCAAGCTTGGCAAATGCTTGCCGTTGGCGATCCCGCCGCAGCCGATAATAGCTAATTTGAATACTTTGGACATGAGTAATAGCCTCCTCAAAAATGTAGGGTTTCGGTTAGGGCATAGCTTTACTGCGGGTACTTCTCCGGTATTCCGAAGGCGTAACCCCGAACTTCTTGCGAAACACGGCATGAAGATAATTGCCGCCTGCAAAGCCCGCAAGCTTGGCAATTTTCTCCACGGATTGGTCGCTTTCCTGCAGCTCGCGGCAGACGACATTTAGACGAATATCTTCCAGTATCCGGCTGAACGTGTGACCGTGATGAAGCTCCTTGAACAGCCGCTGAATATGCCGCGTGCTCAGGTTAAGCTTGTCCGCAACGTCTTCCAGCGTAATGAAGCCGTCATAGTTGGCGTAAATATACTCGAGCGCGAGGCGATAGCGATAAGCTTTCATATCCCGCGTCGGAAAATGCTTCTGCTCGTTCGCGCTGTCATAAGCGCGAACGGCGCGCAGCAAAATTTGAATGACCGCCTGCTTGATGGTTGTGTAGCTGCCGACAAAATTGTCGTTGCAGGCCTGATAGGCTTCCAGGAAGCGAGGCATCGCCTGATGTAGGTCCGCTGCTGGTGAATGCGGAAGCGACTTCAGCTTCTCAATGCAATCGCGCGCCTCAGCGGCTTCCCAGTCGTCATAGGAGCGAGAATCGCCATGAAGGCCTTCTTCCGATTCCGACCTGTCGACGATATCGACGTGCAAGCAAAGCTCATCCATCGCTTCTAGGGCATCGGCCTCTTGATAATGCATGATTTCGGGTCCCGTCAAATAAAGCATGCCGGGTTTAAGTGCGTATTCTTGATCGACAATAATGACTTTTCCTTTGCCTTGCGGGATGAAATGGAATTCATACTCCGCATGCTTGTGAAATCCTACGATTCTGCCTGGAGGAAATTGCGTCAGATGGAAGCGCAGCACATGGATGTCGTAAGATCCCCATCTGATGCACAGCTCCAGACGCTCAAGCGCATCCTGGCGTTCATGCATGACCTCGTAAGGGAAGTTGGGCATGCCGGTTCCTCCTCGGAGGTCTCCGTTTGCGTTTGCCGCTACTCGCTTAGCTCGTCGATGCTAACTGCACGGTGCTCGCGAGCAGATCGGTTCGAAGCCTCCATAAGCTTTGTCAAATCGATGGCAAGGCTTACATTTTCATCTGCTGACGTGTTGTTTTCAATATGCTGTACCCATTGGTCAAATGCGCTTTCTCTGTTCGCAGGAATCTCTTGTTCCGTCCAGTTTTCTGATGAAGCGGCACCGGCAGCGGATGTGCGAAGAAGAAGCTTGCTCTCAGGCGTACCGTATAGCAGCGTTCCTTCCGTACCATGTACCTCAAGCGTAAATGGCGAATGGTTGTTCACGAATCCAGCTTCTACGATGCCGATGGCTCCCGAAGCAGCAGACAGTGTCGCTACCGCGTTGTCTTCGACTTCCTTGCCGGTTACGTAACCAAAATGAGCCGACACCTCCTTAGGCATCTCGTTCATAAACAGTCTGGTCAAATACATTGGATGACATCCCAAATCGATTAAAGCGCCGCCGCCGCATTCCTGCAAGCTGTAGAAATGTTCAGGCAGCCAGTTCGCCGTTGCCCCGTTGTGAGACAAGCGTGCACGCACGAGGGTGATTTTTCCAAGTACGCCTTGTGACAAAATATCACGAATCGCTAAGGTATAGCCGTCGTTCAAACGAGGCAGCGATACCGTTAATTTTACATTATTTTTGGCTACTGCATCCAGTATAATGTTTACTTCCTTCAAAGTTGGGGCAATAACTTTCTCCGTAAAAATATGTTTGCCTGCATTAGCGGCAGCAACCATCACTTCTTGGTGCCTAAACGTTGGCGCGTCAACGATCACAGCATCGATATCCTCGCGGCTTAGCATTTCATCTAAACTAGCGTGAAAATCAACGCCCAGCTTCTCCGCTGCGGCTTGTCCGCGTTCCGCGATTTCATCCCATACCGCTACGATTTCCGTACCTGGATGTTCCTGAGCTTGCTTTGTATAGTCCCATGCGTGCACATGCCAATAACTGATTTTACCAATTCGGATCATCGGTTCATCTCTCCCTGGGCGTCTATTAGTGATTTCGTGATTCGTATATAAATTTATGACAACAAATATAATCTAACATATTTGTATTCTTATTTTTAGTGCAATTTAATGACGATTTATATATGGAATTACGACATTGATTCTAGTCTTTACAAATAGGGCTTTCGATATTCGCGCGGCGATAGCCGAGTAATCTTTTTGAACGTTTTGCCAAAATGGGAAAAGTTGTCGAAGCCGACGGAAGCGGCGATATCCGTAATGCTGCTGCTGGTTTCACGGAGTAGGCGCTGCGCTTCCTTGATGCGGGTAAGGATGACGTAGTCGGAGAAAGCAAAACCCGTGATTTTCTTGAACATGCGGCTTAAATAGTAGGGACTGATAAAAAACTGGCCAGCAAGGCCGTTTAACCTCAGCGGCTCGCCAAAATGGGCATTAATATAGCGGATAATTTCAGAAATTTTGGCGTGCATAGGCGTCGCATGGTGCGGCGGCGCAGGTTCATGCTTCTCCATGTATCTGGCGGCGAGAAGCAGCAGCTCCGTGATCGCATGCGGAGGATAGAGCTCGCAGCCGGCAGGCCGATCCCTAATTTCGGCAAGCATTCGTCTCATCAATTGATCGACGGCAAGCTGCTCTTGACGCGGCAGGCGAAGGATTGGAGAAGCTTGCCGGAACGGCGACAGCAGCAGGTCAGCGTGGATGCCCGCCAAACGCCCAATCATCGCGTCGTCGAAATGAATGACGAACCGCTCATGCGCGGCATCGCCGGTCTGCATCGTCTTGTGAAGCTCATGCTTATGGATGAAGACGAGATCTCCTTGTTCAATCGAATAGGAACGGTCCCGTATGAAATAGATACGTTGTCCCGATAGCATGTAATACAGCTCATAATAATCATGGTAATGATCATCTGCCATCGTAAACGGGGCGGAGCGTTTCAAATATTCCACGTACAACTCCGGCGTTGAGCCGAAGCTGTACAGTTCGAGCGGCGTGTTCATCGCAGAGGTACCCCTTTTTTGAAAAATTATTTGCAGTATTCGTTTACAGCAGCTAATCCATCAGGCGAGATATAAATGAAATGGTTACGCGAAAAATAGATGTGATGGCTAATTATCGCAAGAAAAGCGGTGTTTCACCGAAAATAAGCATCATATGCAGAGAATTATATCATTCTCATGCCGTAAAATGAAGGCAAGCGAATAAAGGGAGGAATTAAGATTATGTCAAAAAAACGTTATGTATTGGTAGGAAGCGGCGGAAGGGCTGAATTTTTTTACGGTGCGCTTGCAACCGATTTCAGAGAAACGTCGGAACTGACCGCTGTTTGCGATATTAACCAAACCCGTATGGACTATGCCAACCGCGTATTAGTCGATAAATATAAATATGAAGCTGTAAATACGTACAAATCGAATGAATTTGACCGCATGATTGAGACGGAGAAGCCGGATGCGGTCATCGTGACAAGCATGGACCGTACGCATCATACGTACATCATCCGCGCGCTGGAATTGGGTTGTGATGTCGTGACGGAGAAACCAATGACCGTGGATGAGAAAAAATGCCAGGAAATTTTGGATGCGGTTGAGCGCACGGGCCGCAATGTACGCGTCACGTTCAACTACCGCTATGCGCCGCATCATACCAAGGCGAGAGAGCTAATCGCGAACGGCACGATAGGCAAAGTCACCTCCGTACATTTCGAGTGGCTGCTGAATACGCAGCATGGCGCGGATTATTTCCGCAGATGGCACCGCAACAAGCAAAACAGCGGCGGCTTGCTCGTGCATAAATCGACGCATCACTTCGATCTCGTCAACTTTTGGATCGGCTCGCAGCCGGAGTCGGTATTCGCTTATGGCGATCTCTTGTTCTATGGCCGCGAAAACGCGGAGGAGCGGGGCGAAACGCAATTTTATGAGCGCGCGACGGGAAATCCGATTGCCGAGAACGATCCTTTTGCGCTACACTTGGATAAAAATGAGCATTTGAAAGCGATGTATTTGGACGCGGAGCATGAGGATGGCTATCGCCGCGACCAGAGCGTATTCGGTGACGGCATTAATATCGAAGACACGATGGGCGTGCTTGTCCGCTACAAGAACAACGCGATTTTAACGTATTCGTTGAATGCTTATTTGCCTTGGGAGGGTTACCGCATCGCCTTTAATGGAACGAAGGGCCGTATTGAGATGAACATCGTCGAGCAATCGTACGTGAATTCCGGAGGCGAGAAAGCGGATGAAGGCGCGCTGAAGGAACAGACGATTAAAGTGTTCCCGATGTTTGGTGCTCCTTACGAGGTTGAGGTTGAGGAAGGCGTGGGCGGCCACGGCGGGGGAGATCCCGTCCTGTTGAACGATTTGTTCGGAACGCCTGTGGAGGACCCGTTCAATCGTGCGGCTAACCATATTGACGGAGCAAGATCGATCTTAACGGGTATTGCAGCGAACCGCTCGATACAGACGGGGCTTGCGATACAGATCGATGACCTTGTGAAATTTCACAAATAGTGTTCGGGGGGAAGCTGGAATGAAGCCATTTATGGACGACAATTTTTTGCTATCGAACGAAACCGCTGTACGGCTCTACCACGATTTTGCGAAGGACATGCCCATTATCGATTATCATTGCCATTTAAGTCCGCAGCAAATTTTTGAAAATACGAGCTTTGCGAACTTGACCGAAGCTTGGCTGTACGGTGACCACTACAAATGGCGTGCATTGCGCGCTAACGGAGTAGAGGAGAAGTATGTGACCGGCGGCGAAGGCGTAAGCGATTACGACCGTTTTGAGGCTTGGGCCCGGACGGTACCGCAAACGATCGGCAATCCATTGTACCAATGGTCGCATTTGGAGCTTCGCCGCTATTTCGGCGTATACGAGCTTATTAATGAGAAGAATGCGCCGGCGATTTGGGAGCAGGTAAACGCGAAGCTGGCAACGGGCCAGTTCAAGGCGCGTGATTTGGTCAAAATGTCCAACGTAGAGGTGATCTGCACGACGGATGATCCTGTGGATTCGCTGGAGTACCATATCGCAATCAAGGGCTTGGAGGATTTCGACGTACAGGTGCTGCCATCCTTCCGTCCGGACAAGGCGCTTGAAATTAACCGCGCTACGTTTCTGGATTGGGTAGGCAAGCTCGGCTCTGCGGCGTCCGCAACGATCGACAGCTATGACGCGCTGCTTGACGCGCTTGCGGCAAGAGTACAGTTTTTTGATGAAGTAGGCTGCAAGGTTTCCGACCATGCGCTTGATTATGTTGCCTACGCCGAGGCGTCGAAGGACGAGGCAGCCGCTATTTTTGCCAAAGCACTAAAGGGCGAAATGGTCAGTCTGGAGGAAGAGAAGCAATATAAAACGTATACGCTGCTCTTTCTTGGACGTTTGTACGCGGAGCGCGGCTGGGCGATGCAGTTCCATATCAATGCCGCACGGAATAACAGCTCCCGCATGTTCGGCAAGCTTGGTCCGGATACCGGGTTCGACTCGATCAATGACAGCCCGGTGGCTTATCCGCTGGCGAAGCTGCTTGATGCGCTGGATACGGACGATGCGCTTCCGAAGACGATCGTTTATTCACTCAATGCCAATGACAATGATGTGCTAGGTTCGATTATCGGCAGCTTCCAAGGCGGTGGCGTGCCAGGGAAAATCCAGCTGGGCTCGGCATGGTGGTTCAACGATACGAAGAACGGCATGCTTGACCAGATGAATGCGCTTGCCAATCTCGGCTTGCTGAGCCGCTTTGTCGGCATGCTGACGGATTCGCGCAGCTTCCTCTCGTATACCAGACATGAGTATTTCAGGCGTTTGCTTTGCAATCTGCTTGGCGAATGGGTGGAAAACGGCGAGGCGCCACAGGACATGGAATTGCTTGGCGACATGGTGCAAAACATATCCTACCGCAACGCAAAAGCCTATTTCGGTTTTTAATTCTATAGCCATTATACGTTCTGCAGCTCCGTCAGCTTTTTGCTTGGCGGAGGTTGTGGAACGTTTTTTGCGTCGATCCGGTAGGCAGCCATCAAATATCGAAGCATCTGGGGGACAGCAATATTAGCGGCCATGCCGAAAAGCTCGGAATGGGCCGTTTTTCTGCAAAGCAAATAGAATGCGGTACCGCCAATGAGCTCAAAGGCGATAAATTCCTTCCATTTCCATGCGGGCACAACATAAATTTTGAATTCTTTATTAGAAACGGAACGTATTCGCAAAATGGTAGCCTCCTGCTGATTAGGCACATTACAACCGTAACTAGATTATGCGCGGCGGCTTATCCATCATTCGTCAATTGAAAAGGTTAGCAACAATAATGAGGGGAGTGGGTATCGTGACAAAAACAGCCTTCGTAACAGGAGCGGACCGAGGCGTAGGCCTGGCGCTTGTGAAGGGCTTGCTAGCGCAAGGGTATGATGTATTTGCAGGACAGTACGCGGAGGAAGTGCCTGCTGTTCAGGCGCTGATGGATGAATATGCCAAGCAATTGCAGATAGTGCGGCTGGATATCGCTAGCGATGAAAGCGTGGTCAGGGCGTTCGAAGCTTGTGTGGAGCGAACGGATAAGCTGGATTTGTTAATCAACAACGGAGCTATTTTAGGAGAAATTAGCGCTACCGTTCTGGATACGTTTAATTATGCCGAGATGCTCGAGGTATTCAACGTGAACACGCTCGGCAGCTTGCGCATGAGCCAGACCTTTATGCCGCTGCTGCTCAAGAGCGATTCGAAATTTCTTGTCAACATTTCATCGGAAGCAGGCAGCATTGGCGACTGTTTCCGGGAGAGCTGGTACGCGTACTGCATGTCGAAGGCAGCGCTTAACATGCAGTCCAAGCTAATCCATAACGGTATCAAGCCGCAAGGAGGCCGCGTGCTGGTCGTCCATCCCGGCTGGGTGCAAACCTTTATGCAGGGCAAGCTGGATGCAGCGGCAGCGCTTACGCCGGAGCAATCGGCCGAAGGCATCCTCAAGCTGGTGGAAGCAAGGTTAGGCCGGAGTGCCGCGGAAGCGGACTGTGAATATGTCGATTATGCTGACAACGCGCTGAACTGGTAGCTGATGTAGGGTCTGCATCCTGAATTACTGATCCATGTACTATAGTTTTTGTAAGCAAACGCCGATGCGAGGGATCAGACGGTTTTGCATAGTTAAAAGTTTTATGGGGCTTTGCATGATGGGGCCCAGCATACTTTAACTTATGAAAGCAGGTGTATAGCCAATGACGGATTTACGATCTTTTGTTGCTCGAGTGATGAACACGCTGGAGGCTCATCGTTTGAAGGATGATAGCGGACGTTATACGCGGTATTTAGCGCAGCTCGAGAGTGAACCTAACGATGATGATGTGTATGGAACAGCGGATGCCGCAATCATTTTATATGCACTCAATGCCATGCCAACGGATTCCGCGGAACAGAAAAAGTGGATTCATGCGCTTCAACGGCATCAGGTCAAGGAAACGGGTGTTTTCGCAGGCAAAGGCCATGATGACATCCATAGCACGGCGTTTGCATTGTCTGCTTTGGAGTTGTTTGAGGCGAAAGCGCTATATCCGTTAAGCCGATTTAGTGAACGGATGGATAAAGAGGCCCTCGTCAGCTTTCTGGAGGGGCTGGACTGGCGTGATCAGCCATGGGGAGAATCTCTGAAAGGCGCGGGCATTTATGCGAGCCTCGTGCTGTCCGCATCGGTGGATGAAGAGTGGGAGCGGGCTTATTTTGACTGGCTGCGCCAAAATGTCGACCCGATTACGGGCCTGTGGCGCCGCAGCTGCGTAAAGAATGAGGACGGAAGCCTGGTGAGCGCCCCCATCTTTCATCACATTGCGGGAAGCTTCCATTATCTGTTTAATCTGGCGCACCGGAAGGAGCCGATTCTGTATCCAGAGCGCATCTTGGATACGTGCCTATCGCTCTACCAGAGCGGTGAATTGGAAGTGCCCGTCGAGCCATTTTCTTATTTTCATATCGATTGGGTTTATGTCATCCTCTGCTGTATGAGACAAAATGCCACGTATCGAAGGGAAGAATGCGAAGCGGCTGTCAAAGGCACCTCCCAATCCTTCATCGCTGTGCTCGCACAGCTTGGAGAGGATTCGGAGGAACCGCTAGACGATTTACATTCATTATGCGGAGCGGTGTGCGGCTTGGCTGCAATACAACTGCTGCTTCCCGAGCTTATTCATACGGATAAGCCTCTGCAGCTCGTGCTGGATCGCAGGCCCTTTCTATAGGCGCTAACGAGCAGAAAGCTCGCCGAAAGCGCGACGCAAAATGCTCAGCATCTGATCGATGTCCTGCTGCGAGACAATTAACGGCGGGACAAGACGTACCGTAGAAGAATTAGGCGTATTAATCAGCAGCCCCATGCGAAGACAGATAGCGGCAAGCTCGGCAGCTGTTCCTGCCGGTGTATCAAACGCCAGGAGCAGCCCTTTTCCGCGGATGTTGGTTATTGGATAATCGCTTCCGAGCTCCTGCAAGCCCCGAACCAAATATTTTCCCTGAATGTCCGCGTTGCCCGCAAGATTCCGCTCCAGAAGCTCGGTAAGCACGGCGTGGCCTACAGCCATGGCAAGCGGAGCTCCGGTATAAGTGCCCCCTTGATCCCCTGGCTTGAACAAATCATATTTGCTCTTGGTCAGCATAGCCGACAACGGAAATCCAGCGCCAATGCCTTTGCCAAGCGTCATGACATCAGGCTGAATGCCGTAATGCTCATAAGCGAAGAGCTTGCCGGTTCTGCCTAGCCCCGTTTGAATCTCATCGAAAATAAGCAGCATCCCATACATATCGCATATTTTGCGAAGTCCGTACAAATAGGCCTCATCGACGGCATGAACGCCGCCTTCCCCTTGCACAAGCTCGACCATGATCGCGCATGTTTGATTGTTTACGGCAGCAAAGCAGGCATCCAGATCATTGATCGGGACATGCTTGAAGCCGTCAACTTTAGGTGCAAAGAGCTCTTTCCATTGTTCTTTGCCAGTCGCCGACATCATCGCGAGCGAGCGTCCGTGAAAGCTGTTCGTGAGCGTAATGATTTCGTAGGCTCCTCCAAGATTAACGGATCCGTGTTTTCTTGCGAGCTTGATGGCACTCTCGTTCGCCTCAGCCCCGCTGCTGGCGAAAAAAGCCTTATCCATTCCGCTAACGCTGGTCAATAGCTCGGCAAACTCGATCATTGGACGATTGAAGTAGCCGGGGCTAGCATGGACGAGCGTTCCGGATTGACGAGACAACGCCTCCTGCAGCACAGCAGGGGAATGCCCCAGACTTGCAACGGCCCACCCGCCAACAAAATCTAAATAACGGTTCCCATCCGTATCCCATAAGTACATGCCCTGCCCGCGTTCCATAACGAGGTTTGGGCGTTGTGCCGTAAATAATACGGATTTCTCCGCTTGTTCCAATAAAGACGACGTAATTGATTTTTCAGTCTGAATCATGACTAGCCTCCCGAATATTCATCTCATTGCATAAATATACAACAAAACGATTAATTATTCAATATTTAAAAAATGAATTAGCAATGATAACGATTATCAATTAGAATATAAACAGCAGTAAATGTAAGATTGCACGCAAGGCCAACGTAACGATGAGCCGTAAACATGCAATAGGGATGGTGAAGCAGGAATGGATGGATTGGAACGTCTGAAGGAAACAATGGCAGACCAGCGGTTTGAAAACCTGTGGCTGAAGCTGAAACATATAGAAAGAGTCCATGGCCAAGATCGGTCATTCCCTCGTTATAGCGGGCACGAGAATCATTTTCTCTTGATTATAGCGGAGGGCAATTACGGGCAAGTGATGATCGACGGCAGCCATTATCCGCTGCATCTGGGAATCGTTTGCGTGTGCTCGACAGCGCAGAAGATTGAAGTGACATCGTGTAATGCGACGGGTACTGGAATTGTTATCCTCTCCTTTGAGGCGGGCGGAATGCGTTCCTCCAAGCAGGCTGAGGAATTGATGGACGGTGAACAAGCCTACGAGGAGCTGCAGGCTATTCTCGGTGTATACAAGCTCTCGCCTGCCGCGGGCGCAATGGAAAAAAGCCAAAAGATTGACCGCTACTGGAGAAGCGGCAATGCCATCGACCGTTTATACGGAAATGCTGGGCTTTATGAGCTGCTCGGATTATCGCTGGCTGGTTCTGCGCATTCGCCAACAAGCATGCTCGAACTGGCAAGAGCGGAGCTGGAGAAACGGTATGCGGAAGATATTAAAATCGATGATTTAGCGGCACTTGTCGGACTCAGTCGTTTCCACTTTATGCGGATATTCAAGGAAAAGTACGGAAAAAGCGTACTGGAATATGTAACGGAGCTCCGGCTTGGCAAAGCGAAGCGGCTAATGGTTGATCAGCCGGAACTTTCTTTGCACGATATTGCGGAGCAAGCAGGCTATCATAATGCTGCTTATTTCAGTCGTATTTTTAAGAAGCAGGTCGGAATTACTCCTAACTTGTACTGGCGCAACCGCTCTCGTAAGGTAGCAGCTTACAGCTGGGCGAATATCGGACAGCTTTTGCCGCTCCAAATCATGCCTTACGCGGCGCCAATCGATCAATATTGGAACGATTATTATCGCAAAAGGTACCAAACGGACGTCGTTGTGCCGCTTAGCCATGATCATGATTTTAATCTGGCTGCGTTAAAAGAAGCACGTCCGGAGTGCATAATCGGCCTGGATTATCTTATTCCGGCAGAGGTGAGAGAGAAGCTTGAGCAGATCGCGCCGCTTCTGCTTATTCCGTGGTCCGTGGCAGATTGGCGCCAGCATTTGCGCCTTGTCGCGGATTTTACAGACAAGTCCAAAGAGGCAGAAAACTGGCTGGTCAACTATGATTGGAAAGCGGAGCTGGTGCGGCGCGAGCTGCAGGCTGCGGTCAAGAAGTCGGTTGTGCTCATTTTGAAAATAGCAGGAACACGCATCTCTGTAGTCGGACGTCGTGCAGCGACGGTGCTCTATGATGATTTGCAGCTAAAGACTCCTTATCGCCTTGGCATGATAGATCCATGGCTGCAAGCGGTACTGCCCCATCAACTGGAGGATTTCCATGCGGATCACATAATGCTGAGCGTCAATGAGGATGCAGCGTCCGAGGCGACGTGGAGAGGCTTGCTTGCGTCCGGATATTGGCAGAGCTTGCGCGCCGTCAAGCACCGCATGGTATCCTATTTGCCGGGCTTTTCTTGGTTTGAATTCCCGGCCGGCGAATATTCTGCGCTGCATCATGAGCGAATGTTGGATGAGGTGCGTGTTACGCAGTTATGCGTGCAAAATAAATAGATAGCCTCCCTGTTGCGAGCGAATTTTCGAAGCGGTAGGTTATGAGGCAGCTTCTCTATCAACAAATTCAAAACCGAAAGCTTGGAAGGCAAGCGAGAAGCCAACGATATAGAGCTAACTTATGATGATAACGGTATCCGCTGCGTTCCACTCGATTTTTTTTGGAACCTGCTCAGTTGTTCGAAGTGATTTTTGAAATAGCTGGAATTTCTCCCGTTAAAATAGTGCTATTCGCTCGGCAATTAAAATAGCTGGAATTTATCCTGTTAATCTAGTTGTTTCTCTGGATTTTCAACTATTCGCTTGGAATTAACAGGAGGGAATCCAGTTATATGCCAATGAAAATCAAATATCATGAAATGAGAAGGAGAATTTCCTTTTAAATCATAAGGAGATCGGATAAATTCGCTCAAAATGATTGGGCGATAAGCGTAGGCAAAGGCAAACAGGAAAAATGAGAAAGCGGGGTCCTTTTTGATGCTTTTTTAGGTTTACTCTATGAGGATTCAAATGAAAAAGCGGTTGTCTAGCTGCGCAGAAGGTTGAGAAACCTGATCAGATTCGTATTGCCAATTGCAAAAGCATAGGCTATAGTTGTTTTAACTTCATATGGAGTACGGGTGCTGGATCTAGTCCGGCTGAGATAGGGGCCCTTTTGTCCCTGACCGTTAATCTGAACCAGGTAATGCTGGCGTAGAGAACGTATCGAATCGTAACCATTCGTGTATTCTCGAATGGTTTTTTTCTATTGCCCGCACCTGTTTTCCGTGAATGGGAGGAAACAGAAATGATGCAGGAAGCGTTAATTGAAAGGCTTCAGCAGCAGGTTGAAGACCGGCAGGAGGAGCTGTTTGCCCTGCTGTCGCAGCTGGTCGCTTATCCGACCGTAAGCCCTCCGGCGCGCAACACGCAAGAGGCGCAGCGATTCGCTCGAGAGCAGCTAGACGCTTGCGGATTTGAGACAGAGCTATGGGAGGTATATCCCGGCGACCCGAATGTTACAGGGATTAAACGGGGAACGCAGCGGGAAGCTTACCGGAGCCTGCTGCTTAACGGCCACATGGATGTAGCGGAGGTTGGCAGTGATGCCGAGTGGCTGTATGATCCGTTCCAGTTGACCCTTGAGGCAGGGAGAGTGTACGGGCGGGGAACCGCAGACATGAAAGGCGGATTGGCGGCCTTGCTGTTTGCAATCAGGCTGCTGAACGAGGGCGGCGCCGAGCTGAAGGGCGACCTGCTGTTCCAATCGGTCATTGGCGAGGAAGCCGGCGAGGCGGGAACGAGAGCCTGTACGGAAAGGGGCTGCAGCGCCGACTTTGCCATTGTTGCTGACACAAGCCATCTTGCCATTCAAGGGCAAGGCGGCGTGATCACCGGGTGGGTTACCGTGAAGAGTCCGGTTACGTACCATGACGGCTTGCGTTCGCGGATGATTCATGCCGGTGGCGGCATCCGGGGAGCAAGCGCCATTGAAAAAATGGTTAAGCTGATCGATGGGCTGCAGGAGCTTGAGCGGCACTGGGCGGTTACGAAGTCCTATCCAGGCTTTCCGGCAGGCTCGAACACGATCAATCCGGCGGTCATTGAAGGCGGCCGGCATGCGGCATTTATTGCCGATCAATGCGCGTTATGGATCACGGTTCATTTTTACCCTGACGAGGATTATGAATCGGTGGCTGCTGAAATCGAGAGCCATCTGCTCAAGGTAGCCGAAGCCGATCCATGGCTGCGTGACCATCCCCCAACTTTTCGCTGGGGCGGAAGGTCCATGCTGGAGGAACGGGGCGAGATATTCCCGTCGCTCACGCTGGATGAAGAAGGGGAAGGGCTGAAGACGCTTGCTGCTGCCCATGCCAAGCAGCTTGGTACAGCGCCTATAGTAGGGATGAGCCCGAGCGTCACGGATGCGGGATGGCTGGGAAGAGCTGGCATACCGACTGTTATTTACGGTCCAGGAGAGCTTCGCCATGCACATGCGGTGGATGAAAGCATCGAGCTTCGCGAGCTCATCCATTACGTCAAGGTAATGATTGCCTTTATCGCGGATTGGTGCAATCAACCAAAATCGGAAAGCGAGAGGTGCTAGCAAATGGGAGTAGATACGGCAGTTGGAAGCTTTAGTGAGAGGCTCTACCAGTCGGTTCAGCCGGTATGGCAGAAATGCCATGCCCACCCGTTCCTGACAGGCTTAAGAGATGGGACGCTAGAACTGGAACGGTTCATTTATTATATGAAGCAGGATTATGTTTATTTGATCGATTATGCCAAAATGTTCGCTTTAGGGAGCATCAAGGCCCGCGATTTGGAGACGATGGGAAAGTTCGCCGAGCTGCTGCATTCGACGCTCAACGTAGAGATGGAGCTTCATCGCCAGTATGCCGAGCGCTTCGGCATCGCAAGAGATGAGCTGGAGGCTACCGTTCCTGCACCGACAACGATAGCCTACACGAAGTATATGCTGGATGCCGGGCAGGGCTCGCTTGCGGAGGTGGTCGCAGCCTTGCTTCCGTGCATGTGGAGCTACCGCGAGATCGGGACAACGTTTGCGACGCACCCGGGTGCGCTGGACCATCCGCTTTATCGCGAATGGATTCTGATGTACAGCTCGGAGGAATTTGGAGAGCTTACGGAGTGGACGATCGGACTGATGGACAGGCTGGCCGAGGATTTGCCTGAACGGGAGCTCGCCCGTCTCGAAGAGCTGTTCGTCGTTACGTCCAAATTCGAATATATGTTTTGGGACATGGCGAATCGGCAAGAGGAGTGGCCGGTTTGAGCGACATGCTGCCGCTTGCAGCGACCGATCGTTCATTGGCCTTGTCAGTAGAGGGGCTTACCTACGCCTTTGAAGAAGGCGCTCCGCTGTTCAAAGGGTTAGGCTTCGATATACGCGAAGGAGAATTCGTATCTTTCCTTGCACCAAGCGGCATGGGCAAAACAACGCTGTTTCGGCTGCTGGCAGGGCTGCTTAGCCCGCAAGCAGGGAGCGTGAGCCTAGGCTCGACAGAGGGAGAAATGCTTGGCACAAGCTCAAGCGCTGGGCGCATGGGTTATATGCCGCAACGGGACAGCCTAATGCCGTGGCGAAGCGTGCTCGATAATGCAGCTCTTGGCCTTGAGCTGGCTGGGGTTCGAAAACGCGAAGCGAGGCAGCGCGTGCTGGAGCTGCTGCCAGCCTTTGGGCTCGCAGGAATGGAGGGGAAGCGTCCGCATGAGCTGTCGGGCGGCATGCGCCAGCGCGTATCCTTCCTGCGCTCGATGCTTGGAGGCGGTAACCTGCTGCTGCTGGATGAGCCGTTCAGCGCATTAGATGCGATGACGCGGATCAGCATGCAGGAATGGTTGCTTCAGCTATGGGAGCAGCACCGTAAAACGATCTTGTTTATTACCCATGATATCGATGAGGCGCTGCTGCTGTCGGATCGGGTGCTCATCGCGACGGAATCGCCGGTCTCTTCGCTTAAGGAGCTCGTGATTTCGCTGCCAAGGCCGCGAACCTACCATACGGTGCTGGAAGATTCTTTTGCCGCGCTGAAAAGACAGACGCTTGAGCTTCTTGGCAGAGGAACGGGCGGAATGGGGGAAACAGGCCAATGAAACGACGGTTACGGTCTAGCCTGCCCATCCTAATCTTTGTTTTGCTGCTGGCGCTCCTATGGGAGGCCGCAACGAGAATGCTGGCGATTCCGCATTACATTATTCCGAAGCTGTCGGACGTACTGGTTTCGATTTGGGACAATCGTGAGCTGCTTGGCAAACACTTTGCAGTTACATTGGGAGAGTCGCTGCTCGGGCTAGCCATATCGATCGTTTTTGGAACGCTTGCGGCGATTTGCATCGAAAGCTCAAGCTTAGCTAAGAAAACACTGTATCCGCTCATTGTCGCCTCCCAAACCATTCCGATCATCGCTTTATCACCGATCATGGTCATGTGGTTCGGCTATGAGATATGGAGCAAGGTGGCTGTCGTTATTTTATTCACTTTTTTTCCTATTGCGGTCAACACGGCGGATGGCTTTCGCTCGGCCGATACCGGTATAGGTGAGGTCATGCGGTCGATGGGAGCCCGTCGGCGCGACCTGTTCTTCAAGTGGAAGCTGCCGTCGGCGCTGCCCGGCTTTTTCACTGGACTGAAGATGGCCGCAACGATCAGCGTAGGCGGCGCAACGCTCGGAGAATGGTTGGGCGGCGAGGCTGGCCTTGGGATGTATACGAAGCGGGCATCTAGTTTGCTGCGGGGCGACGCTGTATTTTCAGGCGTGCTGCTTCTATCGGCAATGGGGATTTTATTGTTTCTGACCGCCCAGTGGCTGGAGAAGGCCAGCTTGTCGCGGCGCCAATCTTAATTGCAAATAAGAGAGGAATAACCAATCAATGAGCTTAAATAAATGGAAAAGACATTTTGGATTTACAATTGTTTTTGCACTTGTCCTGACTACGCTTGCTGCATGCGGCTCCGATAATGAAGAGAAAGCGGCGGCGGAAGCCGAAACGGAGCTTACCGTACTGCTCGACTGGTATCCGAATGCGGTGCATTCCTTCCTTTATGCGGCGGAGGAGCAGGGGTATTTTAAAGAAGCGGGCCTTAAGGTCAAGCTCCAAACGCCGGCCGATACGAATGACGCGCTAAAATTAGTGGCTACAGGCAAAGCGGATCTGGCGCTCAGCTACCAGATGCAGGTTGCGATCTCCCGTGCCGAGGACATTCCAATTGTTTCTGTGGCGGCGATCGTGCGGCATCCGCTTAACCGATTGTTTGCACTGGATTCAGCAGCCATTCAAAGCCCGAAAGATCTCATTGGCAAAAAAATCGGATATCCGTCGATTCCGCTCGATCAGTTGATTGTAAACACGATGGTGGAATCGGATGGCGGCGATCCGGCTAAGCTGAATTATGTCGATATCGGCTGGGACCTTATTCCGGCGATGACAACGAGTAAGGTCGATGCGATTATTGGCGGTTATGTCAACCATGAGAAGCCGCTGCTGGAGAAAGAGGGCATGAAGCTCGCCGCATTTGATCCTTCTGCGTATGGCGTTCCCGATTATTACGAGCTTGTGCTTACAGCAAGCGAAGCAGGCCTAGAGAGCAAAAGCGCGGCGTTCAAGAAATTTATCGAAGCGGCTGCCAAAGGCCAGCAATACACGGTAGACCATCCGGAGCAATCCTTGCAAAATCTGCTTGACTCGCAAAATGAGAATTTTCCGCTGGATGCTGAGATCGAGAAGCAAAGCTTGGATATTTTGCTGCCGCTCATGGATGCGGGCTCAGAGCCGTTTGGCTCGCAAACGGAGGAGTCCTGGAACGCGGTTATCGACTGGCTGAACAAGCATGGGCAATTAAAGAAAGAGCTTAAGGCAGAGGATGCTTTCCGTAATCTATAATGGAATACAAATAGAAGTATTGTGCATCAAGGTTGTGCGGGAAGGAGCTGGTGAAGTGGAGGAACGGTATTCAAGACAAATGCTTTTTGCGCCGATTGGCGAGGCTGGGCAGCGAAAGCTGATGGATAGCGCGGTCTGCATCGTAGGCATGGGGGCACTTGGAACGGTGCTGGCGAACCATATGGTTCGCGCAGGAGTTGGGCATGTGAGGCTTGTGGATCGCGATTACGTGGAGAAAAGTAATTTGCAAAGGCAAATGCTGTTTGACGAGGATGACGTGGAGCAAGTGTACCCGAAGGTGGTGGCAGCGGAGAAGAAGCTGAAGAAAATCAATTCTTCCATTCGAGTAGAAGCGATTGTTGCCGATGTAACCGCCCTTAATATTGAGGCTTTGCTAGAGGGCATGGACCTGGTACTGGACGGGACAGACAACTTCCAGACCCGTTTTCTGCTCAATGACGCATGCTTTAAGTTCGGTATCCCGTTTACGTACGGAGGGGCGGTCAGTTCGCGGGGAATGAGCGCGATCTTCGTCCCAGGGCAGACGCCTTGCCTGCGCTGCTTTATCAAAACAGGCGATTCCGGCGGCCAAACCTGCGATATGATTGGAGTGATTGCACCTATCGTTGATATGGTCGCTTCCTATCAAGCCGTTGAAGCCATGAAATATTTGGTCGGAGACGAGAAAAAAAGAAGAAAAAGCCTCGTTACGTTTGATATCTGGCAAAATCAATATTTCGAGATGAAGCTGGGCGAGCCGGATAAGAACTGTCCCTGCTGCCAGTTGAAGGAATACCCAGCTCTGGAGCCGGACGCGGAAAACACGGTTTTGTCCTTGTGCGGACGGGAGACCATTCAAATGGCGGGCATCGGTTCGCTGGATCTGGTTTTGTGGCGGGATCGGCTTGCGCAGGCAGCGGTAAAAGTAAGCCTGAATCCGTTCCTGCTGAAGGCCGAGCTACCGGAGGGCGAACGGCTCGTATTGTTTGCCGATGGGCGGGTGCTTGTGCAAGGCACGGATGATTTTGTACGCGCAAAAACCTTATACGCCCGCTATATCGGGCTTTAATACGGAGGAGTGAGGAACCGATGAAGGATTTCAGATTGTACGCCATTACCGGCGAGCAATTCCATCCCGGCCGCGGCTTGGTAGAGGTTATGGAGGAAGCGATTCTCGGCGGAGTTGATATTATTCAGCTGCGCGACAAGTCAGGCGACAAAGCAGCGATATTGGAGAAGGCAAGGGCGCTTAGAGAGCTGACCCGGAAATATGGCGTAACCTTTATCGTTAATGACTATATCGATATCGCAATGGAAGTGGATGCGGACGGGATTCATTTGGGTCAAGGCGATGTGCCTCTCCTTGAAGCGAGAAAGCTCGTCGGCACTAAAATCATTGGCATCTCAACCCATGCCATCGAGGAAGCGCTTCTTGCGCAGGAGCAGGGAGCCGACTATATCGGGGTGGGTCCCATTTATCCGACAGCGACTAAGGTTGATGTCGTTGATCCTGTCACGATTGCATACGTGCGCGAGGTCGTGCAGGAAGTGAATATTCCGTTCGTGGCGATTGGCGGCATTAAGCTCCATAACGTGGATGAGGTTATTCAAGCGGGAGCAACCCGGATTTGCGCGGTTAGCGAAATTGTAGGCAGCGCGGATGTGAAAGGCACCTGCGAGGCCTTTATTCGGAAGCTGGAGAGAGGGTAGTGAGCATATGGACCTTGTAATTAATGGGGAAAATCAGCAATTGGAGCAGGTTCGCACGGTTTATGACGTGATCGAGAAGCTGGGACTGTCTGGGAAGCCGGTCGTTGCGGAGGCGGATGGCAACGTGCTGACCGCGGAGCAGTGGGCGGATACGCCCGTATATTCGGGCATGAAGATTGAATTGGTTCATTTCGTAGGAGGAGGCTGAACGGATGCAGACAGATGCTTTGGTCATTGGCGGTCGCACGCTGACCTCCCGTTTTTTTATTGGCACCGGACTATTTCCTAATCCCTATGTGCAGAAGGAAGCAATCAAGGCGTCTGGTGCCGAGGTGCTTACTTTTGCAATTAGACGAATCAACTTAGCTGCGACGGAGGATGATTCCATTCTTCAGCATTTGGAAGGAGAGAATTATGTTTATCTTCCGAATACTTCAGGCGCCCGAACAGCGGAAGAAGCCGTCCGGATTGCACGGCTGGCGCGGGCTTCCGGTCTCAGTGACTGGATTAAAGTTGAGATTAGCGTCAACGAGCGCACATTGCTGCCCGATCCAATTGAAACGCTGAAGGCAACTGAACTATTAGTGAAGGAAGGCTTTACGGTGCTTCCCTATACTTCGGATGATCCAGTCATCTGCAAGCGGCTGGAGGAAGCGGGCGCTGCGGCGGTCATGCCCGGCGCGTCGCCAATCGGTACGGGCCTAGGCATCCTGAATCCTTATAACATCGGTTTAATCGTTGAGGAGGCTAACGTTCCTATTATCGTGGATGCCGGACTTGGTTCGGCGAGCGATGTCGCGCAGGCGATGGAGCTTGGGGTGAGCGGAGTCCTGATGAACACGCCTGTAGCGAAGGCGAAGGACCCGGTGCGGATGGCGAAAGCGATGAGCCTTGCCATCGAAGCTGGGCGTCTATCCTATTTGGCAGGTCGGATTGGGAAGAAAAAGTATGCCTCGGCAAGCAGCGGGCTTGAAGCTTTTAAATTGAAATAACCGATTTACGGGAGCGATGGGATGTCAATGAAGGAACAAATTATCGTTTTGGGCGGAGGCATTATCGGATTGTCCTGCGCGCTTGAGCTGCAAAGGCGGGGCTACCAAGCCGTCTTGCTGGAGACAAAGAGCTGCGGCGGGCAAGCCTCAGGAGCGGCTGCGGGCATGCTGGCTCCCTACTCGGAGAATGTAGAGGGCCCCGATGCTTTCTTTCAGCTTTGTTTGGAGAGCTTGCAGCTTTACCCGGAGTGGCAGAGGACAGTCCGGGAGATTTCCGGCCAGTCGTTTGAATATACGGAGTCGGGCAGCTTATACGTGGCATATCATGATGCCGACCTGCTGGCGCTGGAAGGCAGGCTGTTATGGCAGCGGGAATACGGTTCTTCCGGTTCTATCGTGGAAGGTGCCGCACTGCACCGAATGGAGCCGATGCTGACAGGCGATGCAAGAGCTGCGTTGTATACGCCCGAAGAGAGCCATATCTATGCTCCCCACTATGTGCGTGCGCTTGAGGCAGCATGCCGAAGACTCGGTGTGCACATTTATGAGGAGCTGGAACAGCTTGAAATTGTGGAATGGAAGAGCGAAGCGGTTGTTCGTGCTGCGGATGGGCGCTTCTTCGAGGGAGACCAGTTGCTCGTATGCTCCGGTGCATGGGCTCAGCAGCTATCGGATACCTTTCAGATGAACATTCCCGTTTATCCGATTCGCGGGCAGATTTGTGCTTACGAGGTAGATGCTCAGCCGGTTTCGCATATGGTCTTCTGCAATCAAGGCTACTTGGTTGGCAAAGCAAACGGCACGCTGGTCTGCGGCGCTTCAGAGGACGTAGCGGGTTACGACACAGCAGTTACCGAGAAGGGCATTACCCGCCTCCAAAACTGGAACAAGCAGCTGTTTCCTTTTCTGCAGGACCAAACGCCGTTTCACAGCTGGGCAGGCCTTCGACCAGCGACGCAGGACGGCTACCCCCTAATCGGACCAGTACCGGAAACGAGCAGGGTAGTGCTTGCCGTGGGACATTACCGTAACGGTATTTTGCTTAGTCCGGTGACTGCGCTGCTGGCGGCTGATTATATTGCAAGCAAGCTGCATGCGGCCTTTCATCAAGCTTTTTCACCGAGTCGCTTCGGCTAGTCTCAAATAGGTAGCTCTTATAATCGATCCGTTTATGCCCTCATCTAGTGATGAGGGTCTTTTCTCGTTAATTTTGCTTGGATAGCCAATGGGCGGCCTTTGAGACCACTTGAGTTTTTTTAAGAGAAGTGCATGCCAACTCCACTTGGAAGCTGTAATTAGAGAAGTACCTAAGGATGTACTCAAGGCTATGCCTAAGGATGCACTCAAGGCTATGCCTAAGGATATGATCGATGATGTGCCCAAAGATTTACTTAAAAACGCATCCGAAGATGTAACTAAAAATGTACCTAACGATTCTCCGATTTCTATAACAATTGAGTCAGTAACTACGCTTGGGAGCATTAATGCAGATGCGGATGGTGTGTTTCAAGCCATACTGCAATATCTTTAAATAAACGAACTGAAGAGAATATCGATATGCGTTGCTTACATCCGTTTGAGGGGGAGATGGTTAAGAATGGTTATGATTTAGAGGGAATTCCTCCCGCTAAAATTGCTTTCTTTGCTGAGTATATGAAATAAAGGGAATTTCTCCCGTTAATTCAATCGTTTTTAGGTGTTTTCTGCTTTAGACCTGGGATTAACGGGAGAAATTGCAACTAAATGCCTCAAAATCCTGAAATCCCTTAAAATAGCGGGAAAAATTCCAGCTAAATTAAAAATGGATTGAAGTCATACTAAAGTGAGTGAGACAGAGCCCCCCGAGATGGAGAAATCTTCAAAATATAGCCAAACCGTACGCTGGCTTGAATAGAATCAACGCGAGATACTGATTGCTGCTATGGAATGGATACGAGGGAAGGTTCCCGGTTCGTTAACGGGGTGCAAGAGCAACAAGAACAATAAGAGCTGCTATAAAGCTTACTTCTTGCTGCCGCGCCTCGCATCCAACTGCTTCTGTGTTTCCCTCTGTACTTCTTCGATGCCTGCTTGCTTAAGCTCCTCGTTAAACTTGGGGAGGATCGCATCAACATCGACAGTGCCAGTCATGAGGCTTGGATAGTATTTTTTCCAAATCATCTCGATGTTTTCCACTTGGGCCGCCAGATTGGATAAATCAGGAGTAAAGCCGAGTACGGTAGACTTGACTGCATCAGCATTGTTTTTACGGAATTGCTCCCATTTATCAAGGGGTTCCGGGTTATCGCCGCCCATAGTTCTCAGGATAAACCAGTTGCCCTGCGTATATTGTACGCCTGCATAGCTTGCTGGCGCATCCGCGATCGGATTGCCTTCGCTATCTTTGCCGGGAATGGGGATCGCCTGCCCATTTTCGCTCAGCCTGTAATGTACCCCTTCAATGCCATAATTAAATAAGTTTCGTAGTTCGGGATCGGTATTGAGCAGGTTCAGAAACTTAATAGACTCAATGGGATGTTGGGTATTGGCATTTACAGCCATGATTCCCCCGCGAACGGACTCCGTGGTAACGATATTGGGGGTGACGGGATTCGATACGACCTTGTAGCCGCGATCCTTGCTCCATGTCGTCTCCGAGATGGGGCCGCCGCCGGAGGACTTCCAGAATACCTTATCCCCGCGCTTAAGTCCGCCAGGCTCCCGCAGCGCGGCGTCTTTGTTTATAAAGCCTTCCTTATAGTAACGTCTTAATGTGTCTAATATTTGCCGAGCTTCCTTGGTCTCAAAGATATTCACAACTTTAGCGTCAGCATCCAGAGATTTTACCATTAAGGGTACTTTATTGTTTACTATATATTCGTAGCCATAAAGAGCGAAAAAATTATGCGAATCCCGATCTAATTCCATAGGGATGTAAGCAGGCTCTTTCTGCTGAATCATCTGAAGCAACGGTTCAAGCGATTCCAGCGTATTGTATTTGGAAATGTCGATATTGTACTTTTTTACGATGGAAGCAGGGTACATCCAATGATCACGCACGGCAAGCTCTTTATTGGTCGGAACGCCATAGATGCCTCCGTCATTCATTTGTACCCCCTGCCAAAAGATAGGGTCAACGGTGTTGTACAGATCCTTGCCTAGACTCGTAAGATAATCATCAAGCTTCAGCCATGCGCCGCGCATTGTCGTAGTTGCATAGTTGGATGCAAAAGCAATGTCGAACGGAGTTCCTGCGGAAATAAGGGTATTCAGCCGATCTTCATACTCTTGCCAGCCAACCTTGATATAGGTGATCGTCACGCCAATTTTGCGAGCTGTGATTTCATTGATTTTATCATTTACAAGCTTCAGATCCTTGTCGGGCTCTCCAATTGTGTAGTAGATCAGATTTACGGTTTCGCTATAATCGATATTATCGATATTTCTGCTCGGCGGTCGGGAGCAGCCGGTTGAGTACGCTGAGAGCAGCAGTATGATACTGATGGTCATGAAGATACGTTTGTATCTAGAGCACTTTTGCATCCATATTCTCCATTCTGCCTTGATCGTTGTTATCCTTTTCCCCGCAGATCAGAGGGTGATTTCCCGAAAAAGCTTTGAAAATGGGTATAAAAATAATTGAGATTATTATAGCCTACGGAAATGGCGATAGATGAAATTTTCTCATCTGTTGATTGGATGCGCTCCTGGGCGAGCAGCATACGATAAGCCATTAGATATTCTGAAAATTTCATTCCTGATTCTTTAAGAAATAATTGTCCAAGGTAGGTGCTGTTCATCTGGAAGAGCTCTGCCACCGATTTTAAAGTGATGTTTTGTGTATACTCGGTTTTGATCATCAGCAGGATGCGGTTGACAAGCTTGGAGAGGCTGTCATAGCTCACACCTAGCACCGGGTCCTTGTTCAAGCTTTCGCTGCTTGCATTGCCTATGGTCCCATGAAGATCTTCAATAATAATTTTCTCAATCACTTTCTGCAGCTTGGTACGATCCAGAGGCTTGAGCAGATAGTCTTTAACGCCGCAGCGAATGGCTTCTTGGGCATACTTGAATTCACTATAGCCGCTCATAATGACATATTTGGTTGGGATTTGGAGCTCGTTCAGTCTTTGGATCGTTTCATAACCAAGGTCCTTGCCAACGCAGACATCAAAAATCGCGACATCCGGCAGCAGGTCTACAACCTTGGACATGGCCGCTTCCGTAGATTCGCATGTATCTATTCGGCTGAAGCCGTATTGTTTCCAGTCCAGGATTCGCTTCATTCCCTCTAAAATTTGCGGCTCATCATCCATGATCAGCAGTTTGTACATTCGTGGTCACCTCTTTTGGAATCCGTACAGAAATTTTAACGCCAGCTTCCTCGTTATTTGCAATTTCAATAGAAAAGCTTTTCCCGTAAAAGAAATGAAGCCTTGTGTATACATTGCGCAAACCGATGCTCCCGGAGGAAGTATCATCCTGATTGGACAGCGTGCTTCGCACGGCGTTTAAACGCTCGGCTTGTATGCCGCGCCCGTTATCGACAAATTCCAATACATACTCATGTTCGCCTTCCCAGCCGTTAACGATGTAAAGGTTAAACTCATGGCTTGCGTTAAATCCATGGATGAAAAAGTTCTCGGCCAAAGGCTGCATCCAAAATTTCACGGTAGGGATCGAGAGCAGCGCAGGGTCTACATTGACTTGATAGAAAAAACGTTCTGGATACTTAAATTCCATAATCTCTAAGTATTTATGCAGCAATTCCAGCTCACTTGCAATCGTAATAATATTTTCTTTTTTGACGATTTCGCGATAAAGCGCTCCTAAGGTAGCGATGGCATCTGCGGTATCCCTATCCTGGTTAACCAGGGCCGTGGAGCGGATCACCTCTAACGTATTGTATAGAAAATGGGGATTGATCTGATTTTGAAGAGCTTTCATCTCGGTTTCTTGCTGTTTTAGCTTAAATAAATATTCATTGCGGATATGTTTATCCAACTGCTGGATCATATCGTCTAATTCCCTTGCGATCATGCCATATTCATTGCGGCGGTAGCGGGCAGGGCGATTAGGCGTGAAATTGGCTGTTTTTACCCGTCCAATCGATTGAATAATGCGGTGCAGGAAGCGGGAATCATCCCGCAAATTGTACACAATGAGCAGCAGCACGCTAATCATGGTCGTTAATACGATCAGAAAGATGGTGAACAGCATCTTGGCATGCTGCCGAATCAACATGGATAAATCAACAATGCTAACGAATTTGAAATTGAATTTGGTTGAAGGAAAGGTGATAAAAAAGCTGTGTTCAAAAAGTCCCTTCGAGATATAACCATGACTGCGTCCATTCGCTGCCGCAAGAAGGGATAATTCCTTGAAGCTTTGGCCTTGTCCGCTGCCGATAAGATAGATTTCACCGGAAGCGCTAACTGCAGCGGCCTCTCCCAATCGATAATTTTGAATGGATTTAAAGATTCGCTCACTGCTGACCAAGAAGCGAAGCTCCCCTAATTCCTTAGAGCCGAGTGCTGGATCCGATAGTTTCTTGCGATAGACGAAGCCCTTAAGAATGGTATCTTGGAAAGCTTCATCTGTATTCGGAAGACCGAATAGGAAACTTGCGATTCCGTTATCGTTAAAGTGTACGACATTGCCATACTGGCTGGTATGCAAACTAACCTGCGTGATTCCGCCTTGCGCCCAGCTGTATAAATAGGTTTTTATATCCTCTGGAAAAGATACTAGCGGCTGTGAGAATTGGCTGTTTTCCAAACTATTGGTTAAGTAGCCTTCGGCGCTGCTGCTTAAAAAGCTGCGGGCATCATCCATCAGACCGTGATTAGAGTAGATGCGCTGCATATAAGCCTCAATTCGGTCGGCATCATACTGCAGTTCATTCTCCACACCAGCGAAAGCATTTGCAGCCTCTAAACGGGCATCGCCAATCCATTGATTCAGCAGCATGGCACAGGTCAGAATGCCAAGCGCGAGTCCAATGGTTACAACGAAGATGACATAGGCAATAAACTTGTATCGGTAAATTTTGATTTGTAAAAAAGAGCTCATAGGGCACCTCAATTGCAGCAGCTAGCCATAAAGTAAGCGTTTACCATACCACTTTAACATGATTATGCAAAGCTTCATAGGCAGCAAAAGAAAAGCATCCCATACAGAGTGTCTCTATAAGGGATGCTTTGTTGTTTTACTTGAAGTAGCTATTGATTTGCTCTTGGGCTGCTTTCATAATCGTGTCCATGCCAGCAGACTTTAGTTCAGCGGTAAGCTTCGGAATTACTTTCTCAGGATCGGAAGCGCCAGTAATGAGTTCATACTTGTATTTATCCCATACCGATTGGCAATTCGCTACTTCAGTTTGAAGATTGCTGATGTCCAGCGCAAAACCAAGCAGAGTGGAAGATGTCGCTGCATCGTTCAGCTTTTTAACCTGATCCCACTGATCCTCAGGAGCGCCTTTGGTAACGGCTAAGTTAAAGAACGTAGCTTGCGAGTATGCAGCCAGCGGCCAAGTATCGGAAGTACGCTCGATGACCTTCTCGCCATCGACATTTTTGTAGTCCACGTCTAACTCACCGAATGCAAGCATATTGCGCAGTTTTGGATCTGTGTTCACTAATTCGAGGTACTTCAAAGCTTCCTTCTTGTATTTCGAATTCGCGGAAATGGCATTCAAGGAGCCTTGGATCGTACTTGTTGTATAAATAGGCCCGAAATGCTGAACCATGTCATACTTTTGAACGGCATCATTGATTTGCCAGCTTACTTCCGCGCCTGGGAACGCCTGTGCTGCAAAGAATGGTCTGCCTTTGTCGTTCTCTGTTTTCGTTGGAGCATCAGGGTTGATGATGCCATCTTGATACCATTGGTGCAGGAGCTTCAGATCGGCCATAATGTCAGGCTGTTCAAGAACAGAGACAACGGTACGTGATGCATCGTCAGCTTTGACGCCAATCGGAGAGAAGCCGAGCGTTAGATCGTCATAGTTGTTAAAGAAACCGTTCAAGCCTTCGCCTTGTGTCATTGGCAATGGGTAGAAGCTCTTGCCTTCGCCAGATTTTATGCTGTGCAAAGGAGCATCCAAGTCCTGAAGTGTTTTGATGCTGTTGATATCGATATTGTATTTCTGCACGTATTTATCATCGTATACCCAATATTGCGTTAGCGCAGAGTCCTTATAGGTAGGAACGGAATAATATTTACCGCCAATTTTCGTCCCATCCCATACCTTTTCCGGAATCAATTTGTATAATTCAGGAGTTTCACTTTGAACCAGATCGGTGAGATCGGCAAAAGCTCCCATCGCTACCTGCTTGCTGTATTTACCGCTATTTGTGAACATAATGTCGAAAGGTTCGCCCGTATTCACAATGGTGTTGATTTTGGTATCCCATTCGCCCCAGCTGGCTACCTTGATATCAATTTTTACACCAATCTTCTCAGCTGTATAGGCATTCATAGCATCGATAGCTTTCCCGAAATTATTCGGGACTTGGCCGCCGATTGTCCACCAGACGAGCGTCGGAATATCTTTACTAGGTGTCTCGGTATCCTTTGGTGCATCTGTGGCTGCATTAGATGACTTTGGCGCATTTGTTGCAGCTGGAGAGTTCGAGCCGGAGCAGGCGGCTAGGGCAGCCACCAGTAGGGTGAGCGTACAAAGCATAGAGACGAGCTTCCAAGATTTCTTCATTTCATTTCCCCCTTATTGAAGTTGGTTCACCGTACGCGTAGTACAGCGATCTATCATAAACCAAGCAAGCCTGGCTTATTTCGTGTCTTATCCTTTGACAGCGCCGATCGTTAATCCGGAGATAAAATATTTCTGGAAGAACGGATAGGCAAAGGCTACAGGCAGAACGATGATAATGGCTACAGCCATGCGGGCCGATTCCTTCGGCATTGTTGCAACAAGCACGGCATAGCTAACGCCCATGCTTGCGGCATTTTTGGCAAGGGCATCCACATTGCTCATCAAGCTATTTAGCAGCGCTTGCAGTGAATAGAGGTTCTGGTTGTCGATATACAGCATTGATTGGAACCAGTCATTCCAATAAGAGAAGCAGAGGAACAGTCCAATCGTTGCAATAACTGGCAGGGAGATCGGCAGGATGATGGAGAAAAAGATCCGCAGCTGGCTTGCTCCATCTATTTCGGCAGATTCAATCAGGCCATCGGGAATCGTGCTTTTAAAAAAAGTTTTGCATATAATAACGTTGAACGATGAGACGGCAAGCGGTAGAATAAGCGCCCATACGCTATCTTTAAGTCCCAATAGATTTGTATTAATGAAGTAGCTCGATACCAAACCGCCATTAAAGATCATGGGGATGAATACGATCCAGGTCAGGAAGCCGTTCAGCTTGTAGGTTGGGCGAGAAAGCACATAACCCATGGAGGTGGTAAGCAGTACGCCAAGCACAGTACCCACCGCCGTAACAAGAGCAGATACGCCGAGCGCCCGCAAAATCATCGTTCCCTGCTTGATTACATAGGCGTAGGCCTCACCTGAGAGTGCAACCGGCAGCAGATGGTAACCTGTCTCCCGTATGGAGTCCTCGCTGGACAAGGAGATGGATAGAACAACGATGACAGGGATGACGCAAAGCAGCGCCAAGACGATAAATATCAGATGGAAAGAGAGGTTTACGACGCTGCTTGTTCGGTTGAATTTCTCAAGGCCTGATTCATAAGTCGTTTTCGTTGACATGGCGTGACCTCCTTACATCATCGCGCTATCCGGATCAATTTTGCGAACAATCCAGTTAGCGATTAGAATCGTTGCACAGCCCAGAACCGACTGCACGAATGCGGCGGCAGCCGCCATCCCTAAAGTAGCGGATTTCAGTTGTTTGTACACCATGACATCGATGGTGGTAGACACGTTGAACAAAGAATTGGAATCTCGGGTGACCTGATAGAACAAGCCAAAGTCGGTGTAGAATATCCGTCCAACTGCCAAGATGAACAGCATGACGATAACAAGTTTGAGCATGGGCAAGGTAATGTATCTCGTCTGCTGCCAAATGGAAGCGCCATCAATTACAGCTGCTTCATAATAGGTGCTATCCAGGCTTGTGATGGTTGCCAGATAGATGACCATGCCGTAGCCTAAGCCTTTCCAGACATTTAAGAGAATAAGAAAGTAGGGCCAGTATGCCGGCTCCATATACCAGTTCACAGGATCGCCGCCCATATTGACTAGCATCTGATTGACAATTCCTTTGTCAAAGCTTAGGAACGCCCAGCCTACCGCCGAGACGACAACCCAAGATAGGAAATAGGGGAGGAACATCATCGTCTGATAGACTTTGCTCGCCTTGCGGCTGTGGAGCAGTCCGATCATAATAGCGAGCAGGACGGGCAACACAATGCCTAAGACGATAAAGATAATGTTGTATCCAATGGTGTTTCGAATAATGATCCAAGCGTCATTCGACTTGAATAAGAATTCAAAGTTTTTGAAGCCTACCCAAGGGCTATTGAAGACATTGCTCAAAAATCCGCCGCTAATTCTGAAGTTTTTGAAGGCAATTATGATCCCGAACATCGGGATGAAACAAAACAGGATGTACCAGATCGTTGTCGGCAATGCCAAGAGGGTGAGTTCCGTATCCTGCTTGTGCCAACGAATTCGTAAGCGCTTTCTTTTATCTTGGAGCTGAACTGTCGATTTCATGCCTTTCACTCCTTTCGGTGTCTTCGCGGTGTGCTGCACTTGTTAGGTACATTGTATAGTAGGAGGATTGGGTCGTTCTAGACAACAAACTTGATACCGTAGTCAACAAACGTTAGATTCCCAAAATTTTGCTGGCAGGTGTGTAATCGTGATTAGTTGTACTGGCTTCCAATGCAGGTACTCTGCCATAGCCCGGGCTTCTTTATGAAACGTGCTCCATGAATGGACGTATCAAGATCATAAAAGCTAGACAAGGCGGTGAATGGTCTGATGTGGAATGGCGATTCTTTGTTAAACAAGCTATATAATGAGGCAGTTAGCCAGCACCAAGCTAATGCGAAGCGCGAGCTTCGCAATGAAAGAAGACCCAAACTTAAAGCTGCCCTGCGCGAGGTCATCGGGCAATTCGAGTCTAATCTGGGGCATGCTCCCAAACGGCTGGAGCGTGTTCAATGCGATGGATTTGTCCGCGAGCGGGTAGAACTGTCGGCTACGCCGGAATTGACCTTTGCGGCTTATCTACTAATTCCAGACCATGCAGAAGGGCCTCTGCCCGGCGTGCTCGCCCTACATGGCCATGGTTATGGCAGTCGCGAGATCGTCGGTCTTCGGAAGGATGGTACGGCCGATGAAGAGAAACCGGGCATTCATCAGCATTTTGCGGTTCAATTGGTCAAGCGGGGCATGGTCGTCATCGCGCCAGATGTGATCGGCTTCGGTGAACGCCGATTGCTGTCTGACTTGGTGAAGGATCCCGACACGTCAAGCTCCTGCTACAATTTGTCTACGCAGCTGATGATGCTAGGCAAGACGCTGACGGGCTTGCGCGTAACCGAAGCGTTAAAGGCTTACGGTTACTTAGCTTCACGGCCAGAGGTGAACGCGGGCCGCATTGGCGTGATGGGCTTCTCCGGCGGGGCGCTGATCGGCTATATGGCTGCCGTATTGGAAGCCCGGCTTCAAGCAACGGTGCTGATGGGCTTTACGAATACGGTCAAAGACAGCATATTTGCCGTTCATCATTGCATCGATAATTATACGCCTGGCTTGCTCGTACACGCGGAGCTGCCTGAGCTGATTGGACTGCTTGCACCGCGCCCGCTATTTCTGGAGTCCGGCGAGCAGGATCCGATCTTTCCAGTGAACGGCTTTCGCAAGGCTGCTGCAGAAATCAAAGCCATTTACGAGTCGGAAGGAGCCGGGCATAAGCTTGAAACGGATATATTTCCCGGTGCTCACGAAATAAGCGGGCGATTGGCTTACGATTGGCTGAAAAATGCTTTAACCAACCTAGCGTGACTCTTAGGGATGCTTTCTCTGATCGGCTGCGGAGTGACTCCGTGTGCCGAAGAGGAAAGCATCCCTTTTATATTCGCGAATGATCGGACTGGGAAGGCACAAAAGTTATTCTCATCCAATAGAATGATAGTTTTAAACCTTTGTTTAGGCTCCTCTCATCGCTAGAATATATATAGAAACGACTACTGAGGGAGTGATGATGAGGATGGACGTAACGAGCTATTTACAAACGATTGAGGATACGATTGCTAATGGAAAATACAAGGATCATTGGCATTCATTAAGTGAATATGAGGTTCCCGCATGGTACAAAAAAGCGAAATTCGGCATTTTCATCCATTGGGGCGTTTACGCCGTACCTGCATTTAAGAATGAGTGGTACCCAAGGAACATGTATATCCAAGGCTCGGACGAATATAAGCACCACATTGAAACGTATGGCGACCATAAGGATTTTGGATACAAGGATTTTATTCCGATGTTTAAAGCGGAGAACTTTAATGCCGATGAGTGGGCGGAGCTGTTCCGTCAAGCGGGCGCAAAATATGTGATGCCTGTCGCGGAGCATCATGATGGCTTCCAAATGTATAGAAGCGAATTGTCTCATTTTAATGCCTATGAGATGGGACCAAAGAGAGACGTATTAGCTGAAATGAAAGCCGCGTTTGAGGAGCGGGGCATGACGTTTTGCGTGTCCTCTCACCGGGCCGAGCACTGGTTCTTTCTCTCGCATGGCAAGGAGTTTGAATCGGATATCAAGGAGCCGCTCACGCGGGGAGATTTCTATTGGCCGTCGATGCCGGAGCCTGACCATCATGATCTGTATGGCTCACCTCCGAGCCAGGAGTATTTGGAGGATTGGCTGGTCAGATGCTGTGAGCTTGTGGATGAGTACCAACCGAGAGTTTTTTATTTCGACTGGTGGATTCAAACGGCGGCCTTCAAGCCTTATCTCAAAAAGTTCGCAGCCTATTACTATAACAAAGCCGTCGAATGGGGAATAGAGGTAGCGATTAATTACAAGCACGAGGCCTTTCATTTCGGAACCGCGGTGCCTGATGTGGAGCGGGGGCAATTCGCTGCGCTGAAGCCCTATTTCTGGCAAACTGATACGGCGGTAGCCAAAAACTCATGGAGCTATACGGCGGGCAATGATTATAAAACATCCGTTGAAATTATTCGCGATTTGGTCGATATCGTCAGCAAAAACGGCAGCCTTTTGCTCAACGTGGGGCCTCACGCAGATGGCACGATTCCGGAAGAGGATAAGGAGATTTTGCTTGAAATCGGCGATTGGCTAAAGTTGAACGGCGACGCCATCTACGATACGACCTTTTGGCGAACGTTTGGAGAAGGACCAACCTTGGTTGAGGAGGGCCAATTCACGGACGGGAAGACAAAAGCGTTCACGAGCGAGGATATCCGCTTTACGGTGAAGGGAAGCCGATTGTATGCAATCGTGCTTGTCTATCCGGAGAACGGAGTGGTGAAAATAAAAGCGCTGCGGGAGAAATCTCATGATTTTCAAGGAATTATCAAGGACATCAGCATTTTGGGCTTTGATGAGCAACCGGTATGGGAGAGAACGGAAGAAGCTCTAATCATAAAGACAAAACAGGTGCAAAGCGCGGCTCCAGTCGTGTTTAGCTTGAATATCGATTAATTAGCCAAGAAGAATCCCCATGCTGCTCCAATTATCCGCGCAGCGTGACGGCGATTTTATGGCTGGAGGAAAGCCGCTTAATGAAATAGAACGGCACCGAATAGAGGGGGAGTGCGTCTGCCCTTCGGATACGCTTATGAAACAGGGTCTTTTTGGCATTAGTTTGGCCAAAAGGATCCTGCTTTTTTTGTTCACAGCAGTTGCAAGGTGAGCTTACCAATCGGTTCTGATGGTCATTTCGGAGATGCGGATTCTCATCTAGCTGCCTATCCTGCACGGCTGCAGGAACTTTATGCTGTTTGGTCTAAATGATACTTCTATGTTGTATGGATGCATTAGAATCAGCCCTGTGTGTTACTTTTAGCTCTAAAATAGCTGCTTATATTGTACGTTCTACAACATACGAGCTTAGCGATTGAAGTAATCAGGCATTTGCCTGCAGAAATACAGTGTAGCTAGTCCTGTACTTTTGCTTGTGTATTAGCTTTAAAGCGGTTGCCTTCAAATGCAGGCGTAAATCGTTTCCTTACAATTTACTTTCCCTATATCATTTAGGGCTATTTGGTAGTCATTTGAAACAAAATCAACTCATATAACGCTTGCGAAACTTGGTTGGGGGCAGCCCGATCTGTCGGGTGAAGCAATTGGAGAAATAAGGAACGTTCTCGAAGCCTACATGCAGCGCGATTTCAGCAACCGGCCACTCCGTCTTCAGCAGCAGCAGCTTCGCTTGCTCTAATCGGTATTTGGCTAAGTAATCGATCGGCGTCATGCCGTACACCTGCTTCATGCATCGGGTGATATAGTTGTAGTGGAAATTGAGCGATTCGGACATGGTTTTGCTCGTGATCTCCGTACGGTAATTGTTCTTGATGTAAACTTCCGTCTTCTCGGCGAGCGTGACCACAGGGCTGGTATAGCTTTCGTTTTGACGCAAATCCATCATGCGCAGCAGTTCCTCGAAGGTTTGCTGCTGCGTCCAAAAAGCACTAGATTGGCGTTCGCTTCCGGCCTTGTTCAGCGCCCGCATTAAACGATAAGCTTGCTCGGGATAAGGCAGTGTCCATGCTTTCTGAAGGTGAAGCGAATAGAGGGGAGTTAGAAAACGGTTATAGTGCTCTTCGTGGTTCAAAATGGCATGGTCCAGACCGGATTGCTGCCATTGCCCGATAGCCTGAAAGTGGACCCAATAGAACACGGTATTCTCTTCTGAGGGTTTGACGGAATAATGATATAGATCGGGAAGGAGCAGAAGGGTCTGTCCTTCCGTCAATGACCATCTATGCTCCTCCTCCCCGATAAACAAGCAGCCGCTTTCCACGATGAGCAAATCAAATACGCCAAGCTGCTTTCGGCTTGGGTGCTGGTCGCCAGGCCGATGAAGGGTTACGCCACTTTCTAGGTAATAGGGAAGCGGTGGCGCCGAAAAATAGACATGCTCCGACGTTTCTGACATCGATGATCAGCTCCTTTCTTGTGTGATATTTTATAAGAAATAGGTTATTTGTGTTTGTAGTTATGTTCCATTCTAACGCATAAAATAGAAATCAGCAGCATGAAATTTAAACAATGTTGGAAGAGGAGCAGTGCAAATGGGACAAGCGATTAGCCAAGATCACGCAAAGCCGGTATCCTTGAAGCAAGTGAAGATAAAGGATGATTTTTGGAATTATTATATTAATCTGGTTAGGGACGTTGTGGTGCCTTATCAATGGGATGCGATAAATGACCGGGTCGAGGGCGCGGAACGAAGCGGGGCGGTCAGCAATTTTAAGATTGCAGCTGGTTTGGAGAAAGGTGACTTTTACGGCTTTGTGTTTCAAGATACCGACGTAGCCAAGTGGTTAGAAGCGGTTGCTTATTTGCTGGAGACGAAGCGGGATGAGGCGCTTGAGCAGGTAGCAGACGAGATGATCGACATTATAGGCAAGGCGCAGCAGCCGGATGGTTACTTGAATACGTACTTCACGATTAAGGAGCCAGACAAGAAGTGGACCAACTTGACCGAATGCCACGAGCTGTATTCCGCTGGGCATATGATTGAAGCTGGCGTCGCTTACTATAGGGCTACAGGCAAGCGGCAGCTGCTCGATATCGTCTGCCGGATTGCAGATGACATTGCGGTAGTATTCGGGGATGGCCCCGGCCAAATTGCCGGGTATGACGGCCATCAGGAAGTTGAGCTTGCGCTGGTGAAGCTTTATGAAACGACAAGCAACCGCAAGTATTTGGAGCTAAGCAGCTACTTTATCGATAAACGCGGACAGCTGCCAAACTTCTTCGAAGAAGAGGCAGACCGCCGCGGAAGAACAACGCATTGGAGCAATAACAAAATTCATATTAAACCTGAATATTTCCAAGCGCATGTGCCCGTAAGGGAGCAGGAAGCGGCAGTTGGCCATGCGGTACGCGTTGTGTACATGCTTGCAGGCATGGCTGATGTAGCTCGGGAGACCGGGGACGAGTCGCTCCTTGAGGCATGCCGCAGATTATGGGACAATATTGCTTCGAAGCAAATGTATATTACGGGCGGAATCGGCTCGATGGCTCAGGGAGAAGCTTTTTCCTTCGATTATGATTTGCCAAATGACACGGTTTATTCTGAGACTTGCGCTTCGATCGGCTTGATCTTCTTCGCTCACCGTATGCTGCAGCTTGAGCCTAACAGCCGTTATGCGGATGTGATGGAGCGGGCATTATTCAACACCGTTATTGCGGGCATGTCGCGCGATGGCAAGCATTTCTTTTACGTGAATCCACTGGAAGTTACGCCGGAGGTTTGCGAGGGGAAAAACAAAAACTTCAACCATGTGAAACCGGTCCGCCAGGAATGGTTTGGCTGCGCATGCTGCCCGCCGAATATTGCCCGCTTGCTGGCATCACTGGGCGAATATTTGTATTCGACGAAAGAAAACACCATTTATTCGCATCTTTATATTGGCGGCGAGGCGGAGCTCTCCCTAGGCGCTACGAAAGTGCAGCTTAAGCAGCAATCGAGCATGCCTTGGGAAGGGACAGCGCGCTTTGAGGTATCCGTAGAGAAGCCTGCTTCATTCACCTTGGCGCTTCGTATTCCGGATTGGTCCTCAAAAGCAGCCGTGCTCGTGAACGGAGAAGCTTTTGCCATTGAGGGGAACATCGTGGATGGGTACGCGCATATCGAACGAATTTGGACTGCTGGCGATATCGTCGAGCTTACACTCGATATGCCGATTCTGCGGGTGAGAAGCCATCCGCTCGTGAAGCAGAATGCGGGCAAGGTTGCATTGCAGCGTGGTCCGCTCGTGTACTGCATAGAGGAAGCGGATAACGGCGCGCAGCTTCAGGAGCTTCTGCTGCCGCAGGATGCCGAGCTTGATTTGTCCTTCAACGACGAGCTGATTGGCGGGATACAGGTCATTAAAGCGGATGCGCTAAGGCTTCAGTTCGAGCAGTGGGGAAGCCAGCTGTACCGCACCAACACGGAAGCGGCTTTGGAGTCAGCCAAAGTAACCTTTATTCCGTACTACGCTTGGGCCAATCGCGGCCAAGGCGAGATGGCGGTTTGGGTGAAGGAACGGTTTTAGGAACGTTTGTAGGAACGTTTATAGGAACGGCAGTAAGAACGGTCAACAAAGTGATCATCCCGTTCTGCTTGAGGGATAAGCAGAAGGTTAATTGATATGATGCATGACGCACACCCCGAAAATGGACCTCGGATAACCTTGATGGTTTCTGAGCACAATTTCGGGGTGTTTTATTGTTGTAGTTTTTATATAACACGAATTTAAGCAGATACCGAAATGAGCTGTTTTCATGTTTTGTATGGGCTGATTAATGAATCGTTATGCATTAGATGGAATTGCTCCCACTAAAATAGTTCTAGACGCTGGGCAGAGAAGAAATAGTTGGAATTGCTCCCGCTAATTCAACTGTTTTTCGTTCATATAAGCGTATAATGTGGAATTATAGGGAAAAATTCCATCTAAACGCAGCGGAATATTCAAATTCGATAAATTACCGGGAGCAATTCCCGTTATTCTGCACCTAGATAGGAGTAAGCATATTGAAGCAAAATTCTGACAGGTGGGTTGAGATTATTTATAATGGATATGCTATAATTTGCTGCTGTACTAGGGATTTTAGTTTATTGATTTAATAACTAGAGGATACTTTTAGATCAATCTTACAATGTGCAGGGAGGTAAGTTACATAGTTATAGAAGGTCTTCAACTGAAAAACGTGTCCGTTCGCTGCAAGCCAAGTATTTTAGGTATAGATTCTAAAGTGGATAAGTTGATTAATTTTAGTCATAATTTCTGTAATTCTACTGTTTATGGTGTTGTAAGCAACTCGGGTGCGGGTGCATGGGCTCTGTCCTATACGTTGGCGGGAGAAGCGAAGCTTAATTCTGGAGATATCGTTTCAGGAGATAATGAAAAGTGGGATATGAGAAGGTTAAGGCAGCATAGCTGTTATGTTGGCGATATTCTTTATAAAAGAAATAAATGGGGATTGAAGTATTATCCTACGGTTGAGCAATTACTTGAAGAAAATGTAGTGTTACCTAAGCCGTCGATTAACAACCTAGTAGAACAATTGGAACTTTCGCCAACTCGAATGAATCGACCTTTGCACTTGATCAGCAATGAGCGATGGAATGCGACAGTAGCTATTGGGCTTGCGCAGGGCAAGTCTATATTTTGTTTTCCATTCTTGAATAAGGATTGGAAGGAAAGTCTGATAGTTAGACTAGAAACTTGTAGTTCTCTACTGAAAAATCACCAATGCATTACGATTGTACCTTCTGATAGCGAGTATATACTTACGAATATTGTGGATGAAGTTGTTAATTTGCAGCAGTAATGCAAACTAGTATTTCTAAAAATGCTAATTTCATTGCAATAAGAAATACTCATAGATCCATGGGGAGGGGGACATATGTGTTATTGCTGAAAGCAGAAATTATTTTTCTGGAGTCTGGTTTATCACATGATATAAGTACAAAAATTATAAATAGGCCGGGTATTAATTTAGGCAATAATTTAATTTTTTCAGGCACGATAACTCCAATTGATAATATTGAAAAGTTTATAAGAGGTAATTGGTATGAGGTGAATATCGAAATGCCCAATGTAGAAAACGAAGCATATCAAAATATATCTCCATTTATCGTTACCGGAAACACTTTAACAATACAGACAGGGGCCAGAAAGATTGGTTTAGGAAAAATTATTGATTATTTATATTATATATAAAAAATATTATATGGCCACATTCGAGCTCACACCTCGAATGTGGCTTTCTTTTTGCTATGAAACACTTCCGCTCCCGCAAGATTCCTATACATTACCAGGGCTCCACCTATACTTTTTACATTGTGCTCCATTGTTTTTGAACTTACAATTTAGTTAAATTGAGGAGTCTGACCATTTTAAAGGAAGGGGAGATTGGCGATGGTAAACGTTCAGGATGTGATGGATGCATTGGAGGGACCAGCCGACCCCCAAAATCATAGTGTGGATGGCTTGTGTTTTGGCGACCTGCAAGCTGAGGTAATGGGCATTGCGGTAACCTTTATGGCGACGCAGGCTGTGCTGGAGCAAGCGGTGCGTATAGGCGCCAATTTGATCATTTCACATGAAGGCTTATTTTATAGCCATCATGATGTCACAAACCAAGAGCAAAATTTGGTTGCCGCTGCCAAGAGGCGCTTTTTGGAGGAGAACGGCCTTGCGGTCTATCGGTTTCATGATGGCCTCCATCGCAGTCAGCCCGACGGCATTATGGAGGGATTAATCCGGGCTTTGGACTGGGAAGCTTATGTGACGGAGCATCGGCCTGAGGCAGCGCTGCTGACGATGCCGGAAACGAGCGTCGATCAGGTCATTTTCCATATCAAAAGAAAACTGTCTCTCCAGTACGTCCGCGCCGTGGGAGAGCTGTCAATGAATTGCAGCCGAATTGCGCTGTTAGCAGGCTATCGCGGCGGCAGAGATACCGCAATACCGGTATTTGAGGAATATCATGCAGAATTAGTTATTTATGGAGAAGGTCCAGAGTGGGAGACGCCAGAGTACACGCGCGATGCTCAAGCTATGGGGAAACGTCAATCGCTTATCGTACTAGGGCATGCGGAGAGCGAGCAGCCGGGGATGGAACTAGCGGCTCGCAGGCTGAGTGAACGGTTTCCGATGCTCCCGGTTCATTTTATTCCGGTGGAACCACTTTTTCAAGTAGTGTAAAACGGCTTCATAGCTGCATAACAAGCCAGACAGAGGATATCATCAATCATCATCGAGGTCTAAAAGGAGGAAATAAAGATGGCATTGTACAGCGCGATTATTGTAGACGACGAAGTCTATACCCGAAAGGGCCTCCGAAAGCTGATCGACTGGGAAGGCTGCGGATTTCATATTGTGGGCGAAGCCGACAACGGCGAGGATGCGCTTGAATTAATTAAGACGCTTAAGCCCGCGCTTGTGATTACCGATATTCGGATGCCCGTAATCGATGGATTGGAATTGATTAGACTTGTAACGACAGATAAGGGAACACAGCCCACGTTCATTATTATGAGCGGCTACAATGACTTCAAATATGCACAGCAGGCGATGCGCTATGGGGTGCATGATTTTGTCGTGAAGCCGATTGATGATATTGAGCTGTCGCATATTCTTGGAAAATTAAATGTGGAGCTTCAGCGAGAGAATGAGGAGCAAGCCAGCAGGGAACGGCAGCGCGGCAGCGAAATGATCAAATCGCTTATTCTAGGGGAAGCGGATGAGGTCGCTCTTGCAGAATGGGAGCAGCATCTTCAATTGAAGCATGGGGAGCCCCTCGTGTATCTGTTTGCCGAATTGAATGACAACCATAAATGGCAGCCGTCCGATCTGAAAATATCCGATGCAAGGTTTAGGGATGCCGTCCGCGAGGAGCTTCTCCGGTTAACGGCTTCTGACCGGTTGATCTGCATGCATGAACATCGGAATCGGCTAGGCATATTGCTGCCTCGTGTGCGGATAGCTCCGTTTAATGGGGAGCTTGAGTGCTTTTTGCTTAAGCTGCGAATGGGGCTCGATGCTCATTTCGGCCCGCGTGCATTTTTGTATGCGGGTTCGTTAGTCTCTGGTCTGCCGAGTATCCGCGAGTCCTATATGGCAGCTAAGGAAGCCTTGCTTTATAAGTACAGCCATGAGAAAAAAAGAATCGTGATCTATGATCAGATTCAGTCGGAGCAGCTGAATTATATTGGCTTTGACCAGCTGCGGCTTGACCGATTTATGGAGCAGTTCGAGGAGCAGAAGCTGGCAGAGATCAGAGCGACCGTTGATCAGTGGTTCGATGATTTTGAGCAGAAGCATTACGCCCCAGAAGCTGTGAAAATGAATGTTCAGCAATGCCTCATGAGAGTGATGAAGACGATTCGCGATATGGAGGGTGAAGAGCATAGGTTATCCACGCTGGAGCCGCTGCTTAACTGGCATGATTTGAACCTGACGCTTGGCGAGCTAAAGAGGCTGTTTGTTGCTTTCATCGAAGAGAGCGGGCAGTTAGTTACGGAGCTCAGAAAGGAACAGCAGAAAGGCGGCATCCATAAGATCAAATCCTATATTGAAGGTAATTTTTCCCGAAATATAAGCCTCAAAAGCATAGCTGCCCAGTTTTATATCAATCCCGTTTATTTGGGGCAGTTGTTTAAGAAAACCTACGGCGTCTATTTCAATGAATTTTTGCTTCAATTGAGAGTGAACGAAGCGAAGCGGCTCCTTCGGCAATCCTGCTCGATGCGGGTCTATGAAATAGCGGAAAAGGTTGGCTTCAGCAATGCGGATTATTTTGTGACCCAGTTCGAGAAGATTGAGCATATGACACCAACGGAGTACCGCAACAAGCTGATGTAAGCTTGCTCTCTACCATCATCCCGTTTTCGGGAAAAAAGGGGAATATTCGCGTGAAGCTGCGCCTGAGTCTCAATAATGTCCGTTTGCGCAACAAGATGCTCATTCTGTATCTTTTTTGCGTCTTTATTCCAATCGTATTCACGAACGTGCTGTTCTACAATGTGACCACCAATAATGTTAAAAATCAACGCATGAAGGACATCTCGCGCGCGGTCGAGCAGATCAACATTGACTTTCGGTCTGAGGTTGAGGATGCCGTTACGATTTCATCGGTCTTTTATACGGATTACAATTTGAATCAAATCTTGGAAACCGACTATGACGAGCCAGCTGCCTATATCGAGGCCTATGATACCTATTTTCGCAGAATCTTGAATACTTATCCCCCGGTGTATACCTCTATTCAAAACATTAAATTTTACGTGGAAAATCCAACGATGCTGCATTCGGGCGGCATTGGCTATTTGTCGAGTGAAATGAAGCAAACCGACTGGTACCAAATGCTGAATAAGCAGGACGACGCCTACCCGATCTTTGTCCGGACGCAGCAAGAGGACCTTTATTTGAAAACGGATACAAGCACTGCAAAAAATACGTTTAGCATCATTCGTGCCATGAACTATTTTGAATCCAAAAACCATTGGCAAAAGTATTTGAAGATTGATCTGAAGGCAAGCACGATCGAGCAAATCTTCCAGAACCAGAATTTACAGGGCAATATCTATTTAGTTAACGATAAAGGGGACATCGAATTCACGACGGACCCTGCGGTAGATTGGCGCATGGATTCCGTTGCCTATAAGGCGCTGGAGTTTCCGAAGGATGCGATTGAATTTCAGGCCGAATACTCGTATGTGAGTTATTTGGAGGACTGGCGCATTATTGCGACGATTTCGGAGGAAGAGGTGCTGAAGGATGTGCGGCAGTCGAGAGAGTTTATTTTTGTACTGGCCTGCCTGAATATCTTTATTCCGACATTAATTATTTTATGGATTACGCGTTCCTTGAACGAGCGGCTGGTTCGAATTTTGCGGCATATGAAAAAAGTGAAAAACCAAAATTTTGATACGATCAAGCAAGGCGAATACTTGGATGAAATCGGACAGCTAACAAGTGAATTCAACCGAATGACCATCCAGGTGAAAAGCTTGATTGATGATGTGTATGTTGCGGACATCCAAACAAAGTCTCTTGAGCTGGAAAGACGGAAGGCTCAGTTGAACGCACTGCAAAGCCAGATTAATCCGCATTTTCTATTCAACGCGCTGGAAACGATCCGGATGCGCAGCCTGATTAAGGATGAGACGGAGACAGCGAAAATTATTCATAATATGGCTAAAATATTTAGAACCTCGCTCACATGGGGCAAGGACCGCGTGATGGTAAGCGAGGAAATTGAATTTATTGTTTGTTTTCTGGAAATTCAGAAGTACCGCTTTGAGGACCGGATGGATTACCACATTGATGTTGCTCCTTCGGCCAAAGGCTGTCCGGTGCCGAAAATGATGTTTTTGCCTTTTGTCGAGAATGCGAGCATTCACGGCATCGAGCCGCTGAGGCATGGAGGCAAAATTGAGGTAAAGGTCGAGCGTGAAGCGAATGAGCTGATCTTTACCATTAGAGATAACGGCATCGGCATGAATGAGGACAAGGTTAGGCAGTTTTACGGTTATTTAGACAGCGAGGAAGAGATCGGTGAGCGGATTGGTGTGCAAAATGTCATTTACCGCATGAAGCTGATCTATGGCGATCGTTTTCACTTATTGATCGAGAGCAGCCCCGGAGCAGGCACGTATATTCGGGTTAGGGTTCCGTTGGAATAGTGATGCTGCTGCTGGCCAGCGATTGAAGATATATGCTTTCCTAAGCAGGAACTATAGTTTAATGGGTAATCAAAGTGCATGGCATTTTTTATAATGAAAATGCTTACAAAAACAAATCGAACACGAGAGGGGTTAGAAAAAGTGAAAAAGAGAATGGTAATGATTTGTTTGGCTGCTTTCATGGTATTTACTGCTGCATGCTCGAATAGCAATGGCGGAAATACAAAGCCAACAGACAGCACGAACAACCCTAGTGAAACGACAAATTCAGACACAAAGCCAGTTGAAAAAGTAACCTTTAGTTATTTTAACGGCGTAGCCGCAGCTAAGGATACGAACACAAACGAGACAACAATCGGAAAAATTTTGGAGGACCAGACAGGTGTCAATTTTAAAATTGAGCATTTGGTCGGTGACCTGAATACGAAGGTTGGAACGATGATTGCTTCCAATGCTTATCCGGATGTCATGATTCCGGATGCTGCAATCGACAAAATTTTAGACGCTGGTGCTTTTATCGCCCTGGATGACCTTATTGAGAAATATGGTCCGAACATTAAACGGGTATATGGTCCATATTTTAATCAAATGAAAGCTGCGGATGGGAAAATTTACTTCCTGCCTTTCTCTAATACAGTTGGAGAATATATTCCAGATCCAAATATCAACCAAGGTGCTTTCTGGGTTCAACGCCGCGTGTTAAAAGAAGCTGGCTACCCAAAAATCAAAACGCTTGACGAATACATGGAACTCATCAAGAACTTTGTGGAGAAGCACAAAGATGAGGACTTAACTGGTTACGTAGCCCTGACACATGACTGGAGGTTTTTCGCAACAGCAAACCCGCCAATGCATTTGGCAGGTTATCCGAATGACGGAAATGTCATTGTCGATATGAACACGTTTGATGCGAAGACATATGCAGCAGATGAGAATACGAAGCGCTGGTTGCAGAAGCTGAATCAAATCAATGCAGATGGTTTGTTCGATAAAGCTTCCTTTGTAGACAACTACGATCAATATTTGGCGAAATTGACTTCTCATAAAGTGGTTGGATTCTTCGATTACGGCTGGCAGTTTGCCAATGCGCAAAATGCGCTTAAAGACGCAGCTAAAGTAGACCCGACGCAGGATGATTTTGTATACTACCCGCTTCCGATTACATTTGACGGCCAAAAGGACCAATATCTTGACCCTCCTGGCTTTGTTAAAAACCGCGGCATGGGCATTACCGTAAGTGCCAAGGACCCTGAACGCATCGTTCAGTACTTGGATAATCTGTTGACAGACGAGAACCAAATTCTTCAAAAATGGGGCATTAAAGGGGAAACGTACGAAGTCAACGATCAAGGTCGGATGTACCGTACAGAAGAGCAAATCGCCAAGATTGATGAGCCTTTCAACGAAAAGTTTGGCTTTAAGTATTATTCTTGGAACTGGCCGCTGTACAACAACGGATCATCCTTGCCAGATGGCAACTCCGTAGCGCCGGGAATGCAAGCAGAAGTATTTCAAATGAGCTTGACCAATGAAGACAAAACTATTCTCGAAAAATATGGTGTGAAAACCTATTCGGAAATGTTCGCAGCGCCAGATGACCGTCCATGGTATCCAGCATGGGGCATTCCGAAGGAGCAAGGCTCCTCGCAGCAAATTTGGGAAACGAAGAAAGACGAAGTTACGAAAAAGTATTTCCCGAAACTCGTCTTGGCTAAACCGGCTGACTTTGAGACGGTGTGGACAGAGTACACTAACGCTTTCGGCAAGCTGGACACGGCAGCCTATGAGAAATGGACGACGGAAGAAGTGAAAAAGCTGATTGAAGCAGTTAAATAAAAGGGTTAAGTAACGGTGGAGGACCGGACTTATGCAAGTGTAAGCCGGTCCTTCTTCTTATTCGCCTGATTCAGTCCGGAAGGAGAGAGATATGATGGATAGTAAACCAACAATGTCAACGTCAAGCCTGGTGTTGCCTAAGAAGCCAAAAGGACTGAAATATTTTGGTATCAAGCTGATCGAGCAGCGCGTGCTCGTTCTGATGTCTGTTCCATTCCTAGTATGGTTGTTTATTTTCAAGTACATGCCTCTGTGGGGGTGGACCATCGCATTTCAAGACTATAAGCCGGCCAAAAGCTTCGGTGAGCAGAAATGGATCGGGTTCGATCATTTTCAATTTTTGTTTCAGGATGAACGCTTTATCCGTGTCTTGCGCAATACACTGGCGATGAGCGGAATCAATCTGGTTCTCGGCTTTGTAACGGCGATTACGCTGGCATTGCTGCTTAATGAGGTTCGCAAGGTTGCTTTTAAACGGATCGTGCAAACGGTTAGTTATTTGCCGCATTTTATTTCATGGGTCGTTGCGGCAAGCATTGTCCAAACGACGTTATCGCCGGATGGCATTATTAATCAGATTTTGCTTTGGACTGGTTTTGTTGAGAAGGGCGAGGAAATTTTATTTCTAGGCATTCCTGAATATTTCTGGGGCATCTTCGGAGCAAGCTCCGTGTGGAAGGATGTAGGCTGGAATACGATCGTTTATTTAGCTGCCATGACGATGATTGATCCTGCTCAATATGAAGCGGCAGAGATGGACGGGGCAGGACGCATCAAACGGATGTGGTACGTCACGCTTCCGGGTATTAAACCGGTCATTATCGTACTGCTGATTATGAATATCGGGTATTTGCTGGAATCGGGCTTCGAGCCGCAATATTTGCTGGGCAACGGCATGAACGTCGACTTTTCCGAAAACCTTGACATATTTGTTCTAAAATACGGAATTGCGCAAGGCAACTACTCGCTTTCGATTGCGGCGGGCATGTTCAAAACGATCATTAGCTTCATTTTACTATTTGCAGCGAACAATCTAGCGAAACGGATGGGTGAGTCCAGACTGTTCTAGAAGGAGGGGTACAGCATGAGTCAATCAGCAGCAAAAGCTGTGTCGTCGAAAAAAAGCCGCATACGCTCGTCGAACGGCGACCGAATTTTTGATATTTGCAATTATATTTTTCTTACCTTACTAATGGTTGTAACCTTGTATCCTTTCCTGAATACGGCCGCGGTCTCGCTCAACAACGCGACAGATTCCATCAAGGGCGGTATTTATTTGCTGCCAAGGATATGGACGCTGGACAACTACGCTTATGTACTGAAGGAGTCAACAATCTTCCATGCTACGCTCATATCGATCCTTAGAACCGTTATAGGAACGATTGCCACGGTATTTTGCTCGGCGATGGTTGCTTATACGATTACGAGGCAGGAATATGTGCTGCGGAAATTTGTGACGATTGCCTTTATTTTGACCATGTATTTTAACGGTGGATTAATTCCAAACTTCTTGCTTATCCGCGACTTGGGACTGATCAATAACTTCTGGGTTTATATTTTTCCGGGCTTGATAGGTGTGTTCAATCTGATTATCATTCGCTCTTTTATCGAAGGGCTGCCGGAGAGCATTTTGGAGTCAGCAAGAATTGATGGCGCAGGCGATTTTAAAATGTTTTACAGTATCGTCCTGCCGCTTTGTGTTCCGGTGCTGGCGACGGTCGCGCTGTTCTCAGCGGTATACCAATGGAATCAATGGTTTGACGTCTTTCTGTACAATTCATCGAATATCGATCTCAGCACGCTTCAATATGAGCTGCAAAAGATTCTTCAGAATTCAAATGCATCGCTGACGACGAAGTCAGCGGGTGACGCCTTTGCGAATGCCGGAAATTCGGGTGCGAATACGGTTACGCCATTTGCAGTTCGCGCAACGATGACGATTGTGGCATCCTTGCCGATCATTATGGTCTATCCGTTCTTGCAGAAATACTTCGTCAAAGGGATGACTGTTGGCGGCGTTAAGGGCTAGTGAATGAGGAGGATAGGAGATGAATCACTTGGAGAATAAGCGTATTCCAAAGCTATCCGATGCTTTCGGAGCAGCATTCGATATCGGCGCTGCGGTTAATCCGCGCACCATTGAACGGGCTGGCGGGCTGATCGCTCACCATTACAATAGTCTGACTGCCGAAAATGAAATGAAGTTTGTCAGCCTTCATCCGGCAGAGGAGCGGTATACGTTCGAGGCGGCAGACCGCATCGTTGCGTTCGCTAGAGAGCATGGCAAGAAAATGAGAGGCCATACGCTGGTCTGGCATAACCAGACCTCGGATTGGCTGTTTCAGGAGGCCGACGGCAGCACGGTTAGCCGCGAGAAGCTGTTTGACCGCTTGAAGTCCCATATTGATACGGTTGTTTCGCGGTACAAAGATGATATTTACGCATGGGACGTTGTCAATGAAGTCATTGCGGATGAAGGCTCCGAACTGCTGCGGCCATCGAAGTGGCTGGACATCGGAGGGCCGGAGTTTATCGCTAAGGCATTCCAATTCGCCCATGAGGCCGATCCGAATGCCCAGCTTTTTTACAACGATTATAATGAATCCGATCCGCTTAAGCGCGACAAGATCTATGCCTTGGTTAAATCGCTGCTTGAGCAGGGCGTACCGATCCACGGCATTGGCCTTCAGGCGCATTGGAGCCTCTATGCTCCTGCGTTAGATGAAATCCGTGCAGCCATTGAGAAATATGCTTCGCTCGGGCTGCGGTTGCAGCTGACAGAGCTTGATGTGTCGATGTTCCGGCATGAGGATAAGCGTACCGATTTGACTGCTCCAAGCGAGGAAATGCTGGAGCTTCAGGCAGCTCGTTATGAAGCTTTGTTTCAACTGCTGCTGGAGTATCGCAGCCATATCGACGCCGTAACCTTCTGGGGCGCCGCCGATGATTATACCTGGCTGAACGATTTTCCCGTACGAGGCAGAAAAAACTGGCCGATGCTGTTTAATGAGCGACACGAGCCGAAGGATTCATTCTGGCGCGTAATCAAGCAAGCATCGCAGGTTTAATCAGATGCAGCCAGAGTTAGCAAGGAGGCAGAACGAATGACGGGCAGTACAGCTTACAAGGCTTGGCTGAATTACAGCCAAGTCCCGGATGAGCAGTTGCGTGAAAAATATAGACGTATACTAGGCCAGATCAGTTTTGCGGGGACACCCTCCGGGATATTAGCGACAGCGGTCGAGGAGCTTCGCAAAGGCATTTTAGCAATGCTGGACATGACCCCAAGCCTCGTTACAAAACCGGAAACGGGTGGTTATCTGCGCATCGGGTTCCAAACGGAGATGGAAGGCTCAGAAGAATGGAACCTGGGCAAGGAAGGGTATACGATTCAGTACATCGAGCAGCAGGAGCAATCGTTTATTAACCTAGCTGCGGGATCGGAAATCGGTGTTTTGTATGGTGTGTTCCACCTGTTGCGAATCATTGGACAAGGGAATCCGGTGGAAGAGCTAGCTGTGAAGGAATCCCCTACGAATGAGCTGCGGATGATAAACCATTGGGATAATGCAGATGGATCAATAGAACGAGGCTATGCCGGTCGTTCGATTTTTTACAGAAACGGGAAGATTGGCGAAGACACGCAAAGAATAAAGGATTATGCCCGGCTGCTAGCTTCGGTCGGCCTTAATGCGATTTCCATTAATAATGTGAATGTCCATGAGCTGGAAACGAAGTTTATTACCGAAGAACTGCTGCCATCCGTTGCGGGTGTTGCTGATATTTTCCGCGGCTATGGGGTGACGCTGTTTCTGAGCGTGAATTTTGCTGCCCCATTGCAACTGGGTGAGCTGAAGACGGCCGATCCGCTGGATGCCGCTGTTCAAGGCTGGTGGAAGCAGGCCGTGGATAAGGTATACTCGTATATTCCTGATTTTGGAGGGTTTATCGTCAAAGCGGACTCGGAGCATCGGCCAGGGCCTTTCGCCTACGGACGCGACCATGCGGACGGAGCGAATATGCTGGCTGATGCGCTAGCAGCTCATGGCGGGCTGGCGATTTGGCGCTGCTTCGTTTATGACTGCATGCAGGATTGGCGTGATCGGAAGACGGATCGAGCTCGCGCGGCTTTTGATCATTTTACGCCGCTGGACGGCCGCTTTCGCGATAATGTTTTGCTGCAAATCAAGAATGGCCCGATGGACTTTCAGGTTCGGGAGCCCGTTTCGCCTTTGCTTGGCGCAATGAAGCAGACGAATCAGGTGATGGAATTCCAGATCACGCAGGAGTATACCGGACAGCAACGGCATTTGTGTTATCTGGTGCCGCAATGGAAGCAGGCTCTGGATTTCGATACGCATGTGAATGGTGCAGGGTCCGAGGTGGAAAAAATCGTGAACGGCTCCTTATTTGGCATGAGACATAGCGGGGTGGCTGCTGTATCCAATATCGGAGATGACGACAGCTGGACGGGACATATTCTTGCTCAGGCTAATTTGTTTGGTTATGGTAGGCTGGCATGGAATCCAGCTATAACTGCTGATGAAATTACCCGCGATTGGGTGAGGGCAACCTTTGGGTGCGATCAGATGGTGACGACAGCGATTAGTGGAATGCTGATGCAATCTTGGTCGATTTACGAGAGTTACACCGCGCCGCTTGGCGTCGGCTGGATGGTGGCCCCCAATCATCATTACGGGCCGGATGTCGATGGTTACGAATATTCGAGGTGGGGGACCTATCATTTTGCAGATCGGGACGGCATTGGCGTTGATCGGACTTTGGCGACCGGAACGGGATATACGGCGCAATACGCCGAGCCGAATGCTTCGCTTTACGAGAAGGTAGACACCTGTCCTGACGAACTGCTGCTTTTTTTCCATCATGTGCCTTATACCCATAAGCTTCACAGTGGAAAAACCGTCATTCAGCATATTTACGATACCCACTTTAGCGGTGCTGAAGATGCGGAGTGGCTGGAGCGGGAGTGGGCGGGCTTGGAAGGTAGAATCGACGCTGGCAGGTTTGCGGACGTTGCGTCCCGCTTGGCCGAGCAGTCGCAGCATGCGAAGCAGTGGCGCGATATCATCAATACGTATTTCTACCGAAAATCCGGCATACCCGATGAAGGCGGTAGGGTGATTTATTAGTGGCGGGGCGTTGGCAGTAAAGCGGGGGAACTTGAACGAATTGTTGATCTAATCCGGCTGAGTTGCCCCAAATGGGCAGTGTATGGCTGCGTTTTTGAGAAATAGATCTAATTTATAGATCTATTTTAGCGGAAACAGCCGAAATGGAAGGAATAGGTCTAAAAAATAGACCTATTTTGGCTGAGTTGCCCCAAATGGGCAGTGTATGGCGGCGGTTTTGAGAAATAGATCTAATTTATAGATCTATATTAGCGGAAACAGCTGAAATGGAAGGAATAGGTCTAAAAAATAGACCTATTCTGGCTGAGTTGCTCCAAATGAGCGGCAAGTGGCTTTGGATTAGAGAAATGTATTCAAGCTTCTGATGCGAAACGAGGATCGACCATTGCATGTGGGTAGATGTGCCTCACTCGCGCAAAGGAAATAAGTCCAAGCAAGTGAAGAGCCAGCGAAGGCGATTCTAACTTTCCAAAAAGCTATTTCTAACTCACCAAGCGAGGTGAAGTTGAAATAGCTTTTTTTTATTGCACGATGTAAGTAAAGCAAGGATGCCAAGTCGAGTGGCTCTAATATCGCAAAGAGTTATCTTAAGAAGCGAGAGCGTTGCCTAGCTAAAAGCTGCTCACGGATCTAGCACTCCAGGCTAAAAGCTGCTCACGGATCTAGCACTCCAGGCTAAAAGCTGCTCACGGATCTAACACTCCAAGCTAAAAGCTGCACACGAGCTAGATTACCACCTAAGTCGAAGATGCAACTTTTACAATTTTGTAAACGTTTGTATAATTGGGGTGATAGCATGTTTTGGGCGAAAATGAAGTTTGCTATCGTCATGCTCGCAAGCACGGCAGCTATTACGGGCTGTATGTCCATTTCTGAGCAGACGATTGTTCCAACTAATAGCAGTGAGAAGCTGGTGCATGCTATTGAGGCTGGGGAGAAGGCTGCGGCGGCGCAGGTGACGGTAAGCAGGTCGATGCAATTTGGCCATGTGAATACCGATGTTTATGGCATTTTTGAGCAGGCGGAAGATGTCCGCGTTTTTGAAGATGCGTTTCGCAACGCAAGCCGAATCATGGGCATTCTTGATGTCAGAAGACCAGATTATGACATTGTCGTAAATCGCAATGGAGTGGAGCGTTCTGTTCATTTGTGGCTTCAACCGAGAATGGAGACAGGCATGTATACCGAGGTAGACGATACGGGTACCGGATACCGGCTAACTGCTGCCGCGACAGAAACGCTCAAAAAAATGATTTGGGGCCTTTATTACGACGAGGAATTGGCCAATCAAAACGGGAATGTTGTGCAATTGATGGGGAAATGGAGCAATCTGAACAAGTGGCATTCTTTCGTCGACAACGTAAAAGAAGGAATAGCGGATACCCTTCATATTACTTCCTATACTTTTGAAGGAGGGCCCATATTTTATGACTTGCTGTTTGACGGAAACCAAATTGAATATACGTTTGATAATACGCATGATGCGTATGGCAGCCCAATCAAGCCGACATCTGCTTGCAGTGCAATAACAAAGAAAAAAACGAATAAAGGCAAAGAGTATCGATTAACCGGTTGCGTGGGCAGTGAGCTCGAAAACCCTACCTTTAGTTTGCTTATTCCCTAATTATGAGGAGAAGCGGGCACAAGCCAAGTTGATCTGCCTTTTGCAACCAAACCTCTGTAAAGGAGCGAAGCTATAAATATGAAAAGAAGTCTGTTTCGATTAGCGGCAATATTGCCATTCATTGTGCTAGGACTTGCTTTTATATTGATAAGTGGGTGCAGCGCGTCTAAGAAAGTGGAACACATTGAAGCTTTTACGACTGTGACGGATGAGGAAAATGAAGAGGGCATATTTGTGATAACAGGCTATATGAAGGTAAATGCTATTTCTAATATCGTACAAGGAAAAGGCTATATCAAGTCCGATGTGAAAACGATTGAAGATTCCTATGATTTGCAAGGGAATTTTATAAAGTCCGAATTTAAGCATTCTAGCGGTAGCAAGTCCAGTGTCACGATGCACGATGATGGTGGTAGCCGCAAAAAAGAGCTCAAATCTCCTTCGACCATACTGATTCCCGATGGGCATGATGAAGGCGCTCATTCGATTTCATTGTCAGAGGAAGAAAAGAAACAGATGAAAGAGCATGTATTGTCTTATTTGAAATAAAAGAATGAAGAAGGGGATCGGCAGCCAGATGCAGAATGAATGATTAGCTGAAAAAGCCATAAATCGGATTGACGAAGGAGAAACCTCGAATGAAGCTGGACCGACTGCTCGCAATAACGATGACTTTGCTTAATCAAACCCGGGTCAGCGCGACATCGCTTGCCGAGCGCTTCGAGGTCTCTTTGCGTACAATATACCGGGATATGGAATCGATTAATCAAGCAGGCATTCCAATTGTTTCCTTTCCCGGCTCGGATGGCGGCTATGAGATTATGTCAGGGTACCGCATTGACAAGCAAATTCTGTCGCTCGATGATTTTTCTTCTATTTTCTCTGCCCTGCGGGGTGTCCGTTCCGTTACGGACAGCACTGACTTTGATGGTCTGCTTGAGAGAATTGGGGCAATCATGCCGAATCAGGCAAGAGCTGACCAAATGAATGTGGATTTTGATTTGACACCGACCCCGAACGATAAACAGAAAATTGTTCTGATCCACCAAGCGATTAAAGATTGCCAGCTTGTCCAAATCGATTACTTGGACAATAAAGGAACGGAAACCGAGCGGACGATTGAACCGATGGGGCTTTTTCTAAAAGGCTATGTCTGGTATTTGTATGGGTATTGCCTAATGCGTTCCGACATTAGAGTATTTCGTCTTTCTCGTATGCTGCAGATTAGGACCATGCCAGAGCGATTCAGCCGTCGCAATTATTCGCTGCAGGATGTGGAGCAGCAGTTCATGGGGATAGCCATTTTTTCCAGAGTGAGGGCAGAATTGCTGTTCGATCAGGAGTTAAAGACGAGAGTAAGGGATGAATTCGGAAGTGACGAGGTTGTGGCGAATGCAGACGGAACTATAACGGTCATCACTTTTTATTCATCCATGGAGAATGCGATTCGGAGCATTCTTAGCTATAGCAGCTATGTTACGGTCATCGAACCTCCGGACGTCATAGAGGAGCTGCAGCTGCATATTCGGAAGTTGGCCCTAAAGTACAAGGTATGAATAAGGTTATACAAGCTTGCGTGAAACCTTTCCTCTCTTTTATGCGTTTGGAAGTTCATAATGGAAATATTACGCATAATAGGAGGTATCATGAAACGGATTGTTTTACTGGTCATGATCATCATTCTAACCTCATGCAGCAGCAAGGGCAGCGGAAATAATGAGGAAAAGGCAATGGACCCTATACTTATGGGGAAAATGGCGGCACCTAAACTGCAGCATAAAGATGAGCTTTTTGAAATGAGCGTTCATCTGGATAAGACTACCTTTGAGGAGGGAGAGCCGATCGTCTATTCCGCAAGCATAACTTATATCGGCGACGAATCTTCGATAACGGTTTGGGGGCCTCAAGCGAAAATCGTATTTTATATCACGGATGGCAAGCAGTTTGAAATGGAAGGCGCAAGTACAACGGAGCTTGCCCCAACGACTTATATAAAGGGTGAAAAACATCAAATTCCGTTCCAAAAAAGCGGTGGTTATGCCAGTGACGATCTAAAGGCTAGCTATTGGAAATCATTTTATGGGGAGAGGGATTTGCTGCTGCCGAAGGGAACCTACCTCATTGCTGCGAACAGCAATTTCTCGTTGGATGAGTCGGTAGTGGACAGCCATTACAATGGCTCCGTGTACGCTACCATTACGGTGGAATGAAAAGGAGCAAGGAAAACGAATGACCAATCTCTATTTTGTGCGGCATGCCCATTCCGTATATACGCCAGATGAGGTCAATCGGCCATTATCCGAGCATGGTTGCAATGATGCAAAAAGAGTGACAGACCTGCTTAAGGAACATCACATTGATCTTGTTCTATCTAGTTCTTTCAAACGGGCGATGCAAACCGTGGAGGGAGCTGCCAATTTTATTGACGAAGCTGTTCTTCTTGTCGATGGTTTTAAGGAAAGAACTGAATGTCAGCAGCACAATAAGATGTCTTGTTAATATCGAGCACATACTGACATACTGACATACTTCGAGGTGATGGAGATGTTCAATCCTAAGGTCTTCTTCTATTAGTTGTATTGGTATTCATGGCCAAGCGCCATAATCTAACCCGATACAACGGGGATGAAGATGTTTGCAGTAGAAGAGATTGCTTTGTGGGAAAATGAGCAAATAGTTTCTAAGCTTCAGATTAAAGCCAAGCAGCATAAGGACCCAAGAAGAAGCAAAACAAGGGAATACCGCAAAGGGATCAAAAGCGTACATTACGACAAAGAATGCACCGAAGTAAAAAGGGACGGAAATCGTTTGTATCGAACGCGCATGAAGCAGCTGATGCGCCTTGAGCAATATGATTTGCTGTATGATTATCAACATACAGGCGGCTGGATCACTTGGTAAATGAAATATAGTTTCGCAAGAAAGAGGAGATTAAATCTCCTCTTTTTGGCGTTTAAAGCTATAGAAGGCAGCGAATTCTCGTTGCTGATTTCAAAAATAGAAGGTTTCATAAAAGGTACTGTTTATGTTCGTAAATGTGTGTTATTATAAAAACGAACATTATCAAACGATGGCTTGTGCTTGCGAGTCAGGCATAGGCAATAAAACTATTAGGAGGCTTATAAACCATGGAAGTACGCCACACTACAAACCCAACCGATGTGAAGCAATACGATACGGAACGTCTACGCAGTGAGTTTTTGATTGAGAGCCTGTTCGTACAGGATCAACTCAAAATGACATATACGCATTACGACCGCATGATCGTTGGCGGTGCTTTGCCTGTAAACGAAACGCTTGAGCTGGAGGATGCGGCAACGCTGAAAACCGAATATTTCTTGGAGCGCCGTGAAATCGGTTTCTTGAATATCGGCGGACCAGCCTCCATCTCCGTTGACGGCGAAGTGTACGAGCTAAATAAGCTTGAAGTGCTATACGTTGGCAAAGGCAAACGCCAAGTGCTGTTGTCGAGTACCGACAAAGAAAACCCGGCTAAATTGTATTTCTGTTCCGCCCTTGCACATGCCGAAATCGCTACCCGCAAGATGACGATGGAAGAAGCAAATCCGACTCATCTTGGCTCGCAAGAAACGTCCAATGAACGCGTTCTCTACAAATATATTCATGCAGACGGCATTCAAAGCTGCCAGTTGATGCTTGGTGTTACTAGCCTGCAAACGGGCAGTGTCTGGAATACGATGCCATCTCATGTGCATGACCGCCGGATGGAGGCATACCTTTACTTTGATATGAATGATGATGCGCGCGTATTCCATATGATGGGCGAGCCTTCGCAGACGAGACATCTTGTCGTGGCGAATGAGCAAGCGATCATTTCGCCTCCGTGGTCGATCCACTCCGGCGTTGGCACGAGCAACTATACGTTCTGCTGGTCGATGGCAGGCGAGAACTATACATTCACAGACATGGACGCAGTACCTGCAAGCGAGCTAAAATAGGAGTATTCGCTACAGGAGGTGCACCATGCTTGCTGCTGAACGGCATCGCAAAATTATCGAGAAATTAGAGCAGCTCGGCGCGGTGAAAGTATCCGAGCTGAGCGAGCAGTTTGGCGTTACGGAAAAAACAGTTCGTGAGGATTTGGAGAAGCTTGAGGAAAAAGGGCTTCTGAAACGGACGCACGGAGGCGCTGTTCCGGAACAAGCGGGCGAGGACAGCCTCTACCCGCTGCAGTTCCCAAACAGCAAGCATCAACAGGAGAAGTCGGCCATTGCCTCGCTCGCGCTCTCCTGCATTGAGCCCAATGATATCATTGCGCTGGATGCAGGCAGCACGACGCTTGAAATGGCGAAGAGGCTCCCTAACATGCCCGTGACCGTGCTAACCAATGATTTGCTTATTATCCGGGAGCTTACGGCGAAGGATCAGGTAAGGCTCGTGATCCCAGGCGGCTACCGCCATAATAACTTGCTGATCGGCGCCGAATCGCAGGAATGGATTAAACGGCTGAATGTTCATAAGCTGTTTTTATCGACGACGGGCATTCACTTGGAATATGGGCTGACCATTTTCACGGAGGAGCTCGCCAAGCTGAAGAAGCTTTATATGGACAATGCCAAAACCGTTTATTGCTTGGCTGACCATAGTAAATTCGATAAAGGCGCATTGATTACGTTTGCGGAGCTGAGCGAGATTGATTACATCATTACCGATGATGGGATTTTGCCAGAGGTAGCAGCGAAATACGAGGCGCTTTCGATACGGATGATGAAGGCTGTGCTTCCCGAGAGCGGGAAGCGTACAAGAGGGAGGACTTGAACTGATGGGTTTGTTTGATTTGACTGGAAAAACAGCTATCGTTACGGGCGCAGGACGCGGCCTAGGCGAGGCGATTGCTCTTGGCTTCGCGCAAGCGGGCGCTGACGTAGTGCTCGTTACCAATAGTACGCCTGCCGACAAAGCGGCGAACGCGGTAAGGGAGCTAGGACGCAAAGCGGTGACGATACAAGCCGACATATCGGATCGTACGAAGCTCGCTGGGATCGTTGAACGTACCGTTGATGAGCTGGGGCGTATCGATATTTTGGTCAATAACGCGGGCATTATTCGCCGCACTCCTGCCGCAGACCACAGCTATGAAGATTGGCAGGCGGTGCTGGATGTGAACCTGAATTCCGTCTTCGCCCTATCCCAGCTAGCGGGTAAGTATATGATTGAGCAAGGCTCGGGGAAAATCATTAACATCGCTTCGATGCTATCTTTCCAAGGCGGCATTAATGTGCCAGGCTATACATCCAGCAAGCATGCGGTAGCGGGGCTTACCAAAGCGCTTGCGAGCGAATGGGCTGCCAAAGGCTTGCAGGTCAATGCGATTGCACCGGGTTACATGAGTACGGACAACACGGAAGCCCTTCGTGAGGATCCAGTCCGCAGCGCTCAGATTTTGGGCCGCATTCCGGCAGGACGCTGGGGTACGTCCGAGGATTTGATCGGTCCAGCGGTATTTTTGGCTTCCGCAGCTTCCGATTATATGAATGGCCATATTCTGGCCGTTGATGGCGGCTGGCTGGTGAGATAAACCAGTCATGTGCTCATAACAAGCATGACGCAATATTTTCAAGCTTGAGCCATAAGGAACGAACAAAATAAGACAGCCCAGAGCGGTTAACTGTTCTGGACTGTCTATTTTTTGTAGTCATGCGATTAATCCAATGAGACATAGGAGACAGAACGTTGACGTAAAACAGACTCTTCAAGGTTGGTTTTGTGCGAAGACGAATCAGCGGAATGTGCCAGGACCTGCAAGGCGGCAGTTGCGAATAAATCAAGTATGCGGCCGTCCTGATCCGTTTTGTCGTATTGAAAATGGTCAAGAGGTGGAAGTGGGATGCTGCCGATAAAGCTTTGAAGGAGATCGCTCCATCTGTCCAAGTCAATCGTATCCTCGGTATCGCTGGCAAATAGCTCACTCCAGCCAATTCCCAAATTGCTTGTTAAACGGAGACATACGCGATGACCTGAAGCATCGACGGCGAGAGCAGGGATGACAAACAGCTCAATACGAGTGACGGATAATGAAGGGGTCTGTTCTGCAAAATATTGCATTTGGCTTGCACAATTTGTCAACATAAATAAATCTCTCCTTTGTTCGCTGACGAGGTTAGCTGTCGGATTCGGGCTAGAGAGAATGCCCTACCAGGGTTACAAATCCCTGGATTCACCCCTTGCGAAACGATGACAATCGCTCGCGATGGTTCCCCCGCTTTTTCTTGCGAAAAATTAAGCGTGAATAGTGTACTCTTAATTATACCCCTCAATTGCATTTCTGTAAATCTTATGCATTCAAAACAACGAAATATAGGAGATCGCTTGTTTGAAAAAAAGAGCTTCCTTATCTTCGAACTCACGGTTAAGGAAACCTAAATCTTCGCTGCTCACGCGGTGGGCGGCAGCCCTAAACAGCTGGCATAGCCGATCATCCTGTCCACATAATGCCGGGCTAATGATCACAGGCAGCTGATGCTGGATTGAGGCATCGATAAATTTTAGAAGCATGCCGCACCAGGTTGTCCAATCTCTTGGCTTATCGGCTTTGTTTAGGAAGAGCTCGCTCCAGCCATAACCCTCTTCAGCGGACAGGCGAAGATAAATATGATAGCCGGCAGGCCGGTCATTAAACGATTCTTCCAGCACGTACATCTGTATTCGCTTGATAGTGAGGACTGCTGGCGTTGACCATTTGGGACTGGGTAAAGGGTCTTTGGCTTGAATGGACATGTAGGATATCTCTCCTTAACCGAATGAAATTCGAAGATGACAGGCAACCATTAAGGCTTGCCGTCTATAGTAAACCGGAAACGAATCGGTGTAAAACAGCCGTTAACCCAGATAAGGTTTTGTGGCGTCATTTCTAAATCATTTGCAGCGTTTTGACGAAGAAAACGTGCTTATTCTGGAAAATGCTCGTTTATGCTTCGAGAAGCGCAGCCTTGGGGAAAAGAGGCGTATGCTGCTGAAAAACAGCTGACTAGGCAAATGGATTATTTTCATAAACATGAGAAAAAAGAAGAAATAACGAGATTCATCGAGGTAAACGTGAATGTAAGCGTTACATGACGAGCTGCAAGGCTCAAATTAACTTATTTAACCAATAAGCTGCCTTTACAGAGAGGGAGCGCGAGGAGTAAGATTCGATACAGGAACGACGAATGAAGTTCGATTGACTGATCGCTGAGTTTCTGCGAAAGCGGAAAACGGGGGAACCATGAATGACGCTAGGCGCCTGTCCGATGTGAGAGTCGGATGTCGCATAGCAGGGGTGAATCTTCAGCCGGTACCATGGATACCGGTTTGAAGTAGGGCGACTCTCACCGCCCGAATCCGACAGCTAACCTCGTAAGCGTGGATATGGAGAGGAATGATGAAGCTTGTGATCGATTAACCTCGACCGCAGAGTGTCATGTACCTCTGCGGTTTTTTGCTGCCCAAAGCAGCTATTTTTGCAAGAAAGTACGATGCTGAGTCCTGCAATAGCAGGAACGGGGGAACCAACCGGACGATCCATGCTTAGTCGCAAGGATCGCTCCATGGGGTGAATCGCTGGCCAGCAGCCAAGCGTAGGGCAACTCTCAAGGCCCGAATCCGACAGCTAACCTCGTAAGCTTACTCGAGAGAGGCAACAACCAATGCGCTTCCCGCAGCTTATTAAGCTGTGGGCATAAGAAGCCGCGGGATTGGTTCCTCTTATCCCAAGGCTTCTTTTTTGTTGCCTTTTTTACCAAATGGAGGATACAAAAATTGGATGAAAATCATATAGTCATTGCCGGTCTTAGTGAGGCAGGGCACAGCTTTATTCGCACCTTGCAGTTCCGCCGCTTGAAATTTATTGTGCTTACGAACAGCAAGGCGAAGGAGAAGCGGCTGCGAAAGCAGGGCATTCCAGATGTGCTTTACATCAATACGAATAACCGCGGCAGCTGGCAGCCGCCGGATGTTCCCATTCGCGAGGTGTTCATATTTGAGAGCAGCCTAGCGCTGAGCTGCCGCTTCGTGCAATGCTGCCGGCCCTGGACCTCCAAGTCTATTTATGTGATTACGCAGCAATGGAACCCACGAGCCATATATAAGGGGCTTGGAGCGAATCACATTGTGTTTTCACAGACCGGCGAGGTTGGTTTTTTGTTAAGCAGCAAATAGCATAGGAGGGATTTCCTTGTTGGACGTATATATGATGCTCATTTTTATCGCATGCTTTGGTTTATTTTACGGTTTTTTAGCTTGGTGCGGCAGCGTGGTTGATCCATCGGGATCGGGAGGAGAACGCCCATGATCATTGTATCGATCGTCGCCTTGTTTGTTTTCATCTATCTGGTTTATGCGTTAATTCATCCGGAAAAGTTTTAGTGGAGGAGGCTTGTTGGCCATGGATATTTTGCAAATGCTTGTCGTTGTTTTCCTGCTTGTGCTGCTGGTGAAGCCGCTCGGCACTTACGTTTATCATGTGTTTTCCAATGAAGCGAACAGACTAGATAAGGTGTTCGGCAGCTCGGAGAGACTGATTTTCAAAATAATCGGACTTAAGCGGCGAGAGGGCATGGGCTGGAAAAAGTATGTGCTCAGCTTTGTTGCGACGAACTTTATTTTGGCCGCTATTAGTTATTTGATTTTGCGTTTGCAGCATGCGCTGCCCCTGAACCCGAATGGCACTGGGAGCATGGAGCCTACGCTTACCTTCAATACCGTAATCAGCTTTATAACAAATACGAACCTCCAGCATTACAGCGGAGAGAGCGCGCTGTCGTATTTCTCTCAAATGGCCGTCATCATGATGATGATGTTTACGTCCGCGGCGACCGGCTTCTCGGTTGCTATGGCGTTCGTCCGCGGAATTACGAGCAAAGGACAAACGATTGGCAACTTTTTTGAAGACTTTGTCAAAGCGCATACCCGGATCTTTCTACCGCTATCCTTTGTGATCACGCTCGTACTCGTGGCGCTTCAAGTGCCGCAAACCCTGGACCCTACGCTGACAGTCAAGACGCTGGAAGGAGCGATGCAGCAAATAGCGATAGGCCCTGTTGCTTCACTGGAATCCATCAAGCATCTAGGAACGAATGGGGGCGGTTTTTTTGGAGTCAATTCGGCCCATCCCTTTGAGAATCCGAACCCGTTAACGAACGTGATCCAAATCTTGTCGATGTGGGCGCTTCCTGCCTCGCTGCCTTATGCTTTTGGCCTGTTTGCCAAAAATAAAAAGCAGGGCTGGGTGATCTTCACCGCGATGATGTGCTTGTTTATCGTATTTCTGAGCTTTGCTTATACGTCGGAGAAAACGGGCAACCCTGCGCTGAGCGCGCTTGGCATTGATGCTTCGCAAGGCAGCATGGAGGGCAAGGAAGTCCGGTTCGGCATTGCGCAGTCGGCGTTATTCACAACCGTGACGGCAGCGGCTACAACCGGTACGGTCAACAATATGCATGATACGCTGACACCGATTGGCGGGCTGGTGCCGCTGGCTGAAATGATGCTGAATGTCGTTTTTGGCGGCAAGGGAGTCGGCCTCATCAATATGCTGATGTATGCCATTTTAGCCGTCTTTATATGCGGGCTGATGGTCGGACGGACACCGGAGTTTTTGGGGCGAAAAATTGAGCCGCGTGAAATGAAGCTCATCGCCGTGGCGATCCTCGTCCATCCCTTCATTATATTAGTGCCCACCGCCATCGCCTTTATGACGGATTTGGGGCAAGGAGCGATTACGAACGCAGGTTTCCATGGCATAAGCCAGGTCCTGTACGAGTACACGTCTTCGGCGGCAAATAACGGCTCCGGCTTTGAAGGCTTAGGAGACAATACGCCATTCTGGAATATCAGCACCGGGCTCGTCATGCTGCTTGGCCGCTATATTTCGATGATTGCTATGCTGGCTGTTGCAGGCTCACTTATGAGCAAGCGGCATGTTCCGGAGACGCTCGGTACGTTTCGCACGGGCAATGGCTTGTTTACGGCGCTTCTAATCGGTACGGTCCTTTTAATCGGGGCTCTTACTTTTTTACCGGTCATCGTGCTTGGGCCGGTTGCGGAATATTTAACGCTCGGATAATGGATGAGGTGAATGATAATGAAAGCAGATAAGAAGAAGACGATGTTGTCGGCGGATGCCGTTAAGCAAGCTTTGCGTGAGAGCTTTATGAAGTTGAATCCCGCAGTCATGATCAAAAATCCGGTAATGTTCGTTGTCGAAGCGGGGGCGGTGATCGTGCTGCTCATGGTGGTGTTTCCAGCTTATTTTCAGTCGCAGGAACGGCTCGGATTTAATATTGCTGTTTTTCTAATCCTGTTGTTTACGCTGCTGTTTGCCAATTTTGCAGAAGCTATCGCGGAGGGCAGAGGAAAAGCGCAGGCCAGTTCACTCAAAAAATCAAAGCAGGACATGAGCGCAAACAAACTGATCGGCGAGTCCGTTGCCATTGTATCGTCAACGGAACTGCGTAAAGGCGATGTCGTTATCGTCTCCCAAGGCGAAATGATCCCGGGCGATGGAGAGGTCATTGACGGGCTGGCTTCCGTGGATGAATCGGCAATAACGGGAGAATCCGCGCCGGTTATAAAAGAAGCTGGCGGCGATTTCAGCTCCGTCACGGGCGGAACAAGAGTCGTCAGTGATCAGATCAAGGTACGGATGACAAGTGAACCGGGCCAATCGTTTATTGACCGTATGATTTCGTTAGTTGAGGGGGCAAAGCGCCAGAAGACGCCTAATGAGATTGCGCTGAATACGTTGTTGATCAGCTTGACGATTATTTTTCTTATCGTAGTCGTAACTTTGAAGCCTATCGCGAACTATCTGGGTATTTCATTAGAAATCCCTGTGCTTATCGCATTACTGGTATGCCTTATTCCAACAACAATCGGCGGTTTGTTATCAGCGATCGGTATCGCGGGGATGGACCGAGTGACCCAGTTTAACGTGCTCGCGATGTCAGGCAAGGCAGTGGAGGCAGCAGGCGACATCAATACGATGATTTTAGATAAAACAGGAACGATTACGTTCGGCAACAGGATGGCTAGCGAGCTCATTCCCGTATCAAGCAGCAGCATCCAGACGCTTGCCGAATGGGCGGCCATAAGCTCATTGAAGGATGAGACGCCTGAAGGAAGATCGGTGCTGGAATGGATGAAGATGCGGGAGATGGGCTTTCAAGAAGCAGTTGCTGAAGACGGCGAATTCATCGCGTTCAAAGCCGAAACGAGGATGAGCGGCATCGATCTGGCCGATGGCCGCTGCGTTCGGAAGGGCGCCGTCGACGCCGTTCGCAAATGGGTCATTTCGCAGGGAGGAACAATCCCAGCTGACCTCGAGCAAATAGCTAACACGGTTTCTACCTTAGGAGGAACGCCGCTGGCAGTAGCAGTCGACAAGGAGCTGTATGGCGTCATTTATTTGAAGGATACCGTGAAGCCGGGAATGAGGGAACGCTTCGAGCAGCTGCGGGAAATGGGGATCAAAACGATTATGTGTACGGGGGATAATCCACTGACGGCAGCCACGATCGCCCGGGAAGCGGGTGTCGATGATTTCATTGCCGAGAGCAAGCCGGAGGATAAGATCGCAGTCATTCGCCGCGAGCAGGCCGAAGGGAAAATGGTAGCGATGACGGGGGATGGCACGAACGATGCGCCGGCTCTGGCGCAAGCGGATGTTGGCCTTGCGATGAACAGCGGCACGATTGCAGCCAAGGAAGCAGCCAATATGGTGGACCTGGACTCGGACCCGTCGAAAATGATTGAAGTTATCGCGATCGGCAAGCAGCTGCTCATGACAAGAGGCGCGCTTACGACCTTCAGCATCGCAAACGACGTTGCCAAATATTTTGCGATTATTCCGGCTATGTTTATGTTGGCCATTCCGGAGATGGGGGTGCTCAATATAATGAATCTGGGCTCGCCGCTATCGGCTATTTTGTCCGCGTTAATCTTCAATGCCCTCATTATTCCGCTGCTTATCCCGCTTGCGGTCAAAGGGGTTGCGTACAAGCCGATGAGCGGGGCAAAGCTGCTTAGCCGAAATGTGCTGATCTATGGATTAGGCGGTGTCCTCGTTCCGTTCGTAGGCATTAAGCTGATTGATTTTGCCGTGCAGGTATGGATTTAATTCTATTATATAAGAAAGAAGGCCTGAACAATGAATGAACAAACGGAAGGTCGCCGAGGTTTTGAAGTGTCATCCATCTGGATTCCGCTGCGCATTAGCCTGCTATTTATGGTTTTGTGTGGAATTATTTATCCACTAGTTAGTACGGGAGCCGCGCAGCTGCTCTTCCCTGAGCAAGCGAACGGAAGTCTGGTGAAAGACCGCTCGGGGCAGATTGTCGGCTCTGAGCTGATTGGCCAAAATTTCACGGATCCCAAGTGGTTTCAAGGGCGGGTATCCAGCATTGAAAATAATGCAGCAGGCTCAGGTTCCAACAACTATGGGCCGTCCAATCCGGACTTAACTGAACGCACAAGGGCTGCGATTGAGGCGTGGAAGTTGCAAAATCCGGATGTGCCGGTCAGTCAATTGCCGCTAGCACTAGTCACGAACTCTGGCTCTGGGCTTGATCCGCATATTACTCCGCAGTCGGCAATGGTCCAAATCGCGAGAATAAGCAAGCTTACCGGTGAACCGGCAGCTCAGCTCGAAGCGCTGGTGATCAAGCATATTGAAGGCCGAGATTTAGGGCTGTTTGGCGACGAGAGAGTGAATGTGCTCAAGCTGAATCTCGCGTTGTCCGCTTTGCTTGGAGAGTAGAGGAATGGCTCCTTTGAAGAGGAAAACGCCAGAGGAATTGCTGCTGTCAATGGCAAAGCTGCACCAAGGGCGCCTGAAAATTTTCGTTGGCGCGGTGAGCGGATCAGGAAAAACCTACCGCTTGCTGCGGGAGGGCATGCAGCTCAAGCAGGCTGGCATTGATGTTGTCTTAAACGGGCTAAGTCATCCACAGAATGAGGAAACCCTTCAGCTTGCGGAGCCATTGGAGCAAATCCCATGTATCGGACAGAGAGAAGGCTGCATGGAGCAGACGGATCTGGATCTTGAAGCTATCACCCAGCGCAATGCGGAAGTTATGCTCATCGATGGTCTTGCGCATCTTAATCGCAGAGATGCCAAATTTCGCACGAGGCTTGAGGAGGTACAGTACCTTATTGGCATAGGAATCAGCGTAATCACGACCATTAATGTATACGAGCTGGCGGGTGTGGATGAGATCGCTTGGAAATGGACCGGTATCCGGCCAGACTGCACGGTACCGGCTCATACGCTAGAGCTGGCTGATGAGGTTATTCTTATCGACGTGTCGCCGGAAACTCTGCTCAAACGGTTTGAAGAGGGAGTGCTTGGTGTACATTCCTCGCGGGCTATACCCTTGCGCGGGAATCTAGCTGTCCTCAGAGAGCTGTCTCTGCGTCTGGTGGCTGAGGGCGTGAACGAATCGCTGGAGAAGCATCGTGGGGAACTGGGGCTGACTGGACCATCCGGTACTTCTGAGCGAATTCTGGTCACGGCCCAATACCATTGGAACAGCTCTTTGTATGTAAGAAGGGGGCAGCAGATTGCGAGAAGGCTAAATGGAGATGTCGTGGTTGTTTCCTTCATCGACCCTGCCAAGAAGCTGTCCAGAGAGGAGCAGGCCTTCAAAGCCGCTATCCGAAAGCTCACTAATAAGGTAGGCGGAGTGTTTCAGGAGCTGCCGCTTGCGCACCGCCGTGATCTGCCGGCTGCACTTGTTGGTTATGCGGAGCAGCAGCAGGTTACGCGAATCGTTATGGGGCATTCGAAGCAGACCAGCTGGCAGCAGCTATGGCAGGGATCGATTGTCGACAGCGTGCTTCGCAAGCTGAATCAGATTGATTTATTTCTGATGGCAGATCGCGCAGAGCTTGAAGGAGAGCGGGTTTTGCCAGTCAAGCATAGACGTGACACCCAAACAGCCTTGTTTCGGAGATTCAGCCTGCAGGAGCGCGAACAGCAAGCCGAGACCATCCGGAGAGGACATTTTAACTTGTATATCGGGGCAGCTCCGGGCGTTGGGAAAACGTACCGTATGCTCTCTGAAGCGAACTTGCTTCTCCAGAAGGGCATAGACGTCATCATTGGCATTGTGGAGACGCATGGCCGGGAGGAAACAAAGAAGCAGATCGGGGAGCTCCCCAAGGCTGAGCTGCAGGCGGTCCACTACCGCGGAACGGTGCTGGAGGAAATGGATACCGAAGCGATCATTCGCCGTAATCCTGAGGTCGTGCTGGTTGATGAGCTGGCTCATACGAATGTGCCGGGCAGCATCAGAAAAAAACGCTATGAGGACGTTATTCATTTGCTTGAACATGGCATAGCGGTCATATCGACGATGAATGTGCAGCATATCGAAAGCTTAAATGATGCTGTCGCGCAGGTTACGGGGGTTCGAGTTAAGGAAACGGTACCGGATGCGATCATTCGTTTAGCTGATCAGGTAGAGCTGATTGATGTCACGCCGCAAATGCTTCAGCAGCGTATGAGAGATGGGAAGATTTATGCACGCGATAAAGTGGAGCAAGCGCTGGGCGCTTTTTTCACAACCGGCAATCTTATTGCGCTCCGCGAGCTTGCCCTGCGGGAGCTTGCGGATGACGTTGATGAGCGGCTGGAATCATGGGACCGGAATCAGACGCTGCGCGGTCCGCTCCACAGAAAGGAAGTCATTTTCGTCGGTGTTGATACCCGCGGGGATGCAGAGCGGCTGATCCGCCGCGGCTTCCGTATCGCCTATCGCCTTAAAGCGCAGTGGCATGTCCATCATGTGCAAGGCGAAGCCTTAACGAATGATGCGAAAGCAAAGCAAGAAGCGCTGACGAGGCTGACTGAGAGGCTTGGCGGTATATTTGAAATGTCAAAGGCAGAGAGCAGAGCTCATATCGCGGGGACACTGCTGACAGCGGCCAACCTTGCACAGGCGACGCAGCTTATCATTGGGCAGTCAAGCCAGAGCGGCTGGCGACAGCTTATGCGGCGTGGCAATATCGTAAAGGAGCTTCTTCAAACCGCACGCCACCTGGATGTGCTTGTTGTAGCCAATCGAAATACAACTTCGCACGCTTAAGGGAATGAAAAAAAGGAATATCACGAAGCGGCTTCTCATTCTCCGCTTGCGGGATATTCCTTTTGTGCTAAACGTTCGGATTTAAGCTTTGACCACCGGTTCAATCCAGTCCTGCGACCAAATTTGAATTTCACGGATAATCGGCTCTAACGCGCGGCCCTTCTCCGTTAATGAATATTCTATGCGAACAGGGATCTCGGGATATACCTGTCTATCGACGATGCCTTCATTCTCTAAATCCTTGAATCGTTCCGACAGCAGTCGGCCGCTGATCGGAAGGGCGGATTGAACGGCGCAAAAACGCTGCGGGCCGGACAAAAGCTGGAATATGATAAGTCCGTTCCAACGTCTGCTAATAATGTCCATACCTTTTTGAAACCGTGGACATAAATTAGATTGATCCATGCGTATCACCTCTTTTTACTTGCATTCAGTATAACCTTAATATCTTATTTATACAAGCACACCTGAATAATGTTAATTACTTGACTATCCTTAGTTATAAAATTATAATTAGTTACGAATAGTAAGTGAATGTGGAGGGACGCACAATGAAATCCTTATTTCTGGCGCATGGATCACCGATGCTCGCAGTCGAGCAAAATGAATATAGCGAATTTCTTAAACATACCGGTGAAAGCCTGAAGCCGGATGCGATCGTTATTTTTACGGCGCATTGGGAGACAGAGACCGTTACCATCTCATCTATGGATGATGAATATGAAACGATATATGATTTCTACGGTTTTCCCGATGAGCTCTATCAAATCAAATATCCGGCTAAAGGCTCCATCCAGGTCGCTGATCATGTCGGACAATTGCTCCAAGACAAAGGAATTCCCGTTGCTTATGATGCTGAACGCGGACTGGACCATGGCTCATGGACGATGCTGAAACATATGTTCCCGAAAGCGGATGTTCCAGTCGTTCAGGTTTCGGTTAATCCTTACCGTCCCATGCATGAGCAATACGCCATCGGCGAGGCGCTGCGCAGCTTAGGTGCTCAAAATATACTGCTGATAGGCAGCGGCGTTACCGTTCACAATTTGCGAGCGGTCAAATGGGGACAGAAGGAAGCGGAGAGCTGGGCCGTAGAATTTGACGAATGGCTGATTGAGAAAATGAGCGAGCACGATTTAAATTCCTTATTCGAGTATGAAGGGCTTGCTCCGCATGCTAAAATGGCAGTACCCCGCGCAGAGCATTTTGTTCCATTATATATAGCGCTTGGCAGCGGAGATCCCGAGGCAGCGCCACAGGTCGTTTATCGTAGCTATGAGTTTGGCACATTGAGTTATTTATCCATGCAATTTTAATCTTATACTTATTCAGAGAAGGTGAGCAAGCATGATTAAACCGAATATAGCAGCTATCATTAAAGATAAGTTAAAACGAACGCAAAGCGGAAATGACGATATTTACGTGATCGGACCGGTCAAGCTTCCGGTTGAACTCGATGGGGAAACGAAAACATTTCATTGGTACAGCTGGCTCCGCAAAGAGGCAGGCGCGGAATTATCTCCCGAACAGCTGGTCGAGGATCTCAACCGATTCTCTTATGCGGATCTTCAGCAATCAAGCGTACTCGTATACGGCGATTTCGAAAATAATGAGGATGCGCTTATCCGCATGCATAGCATATGCCACACGGGGGATATCTTCGGGAGCGCGCGATGCGATTGCGGCTTTCAATTGAAGCAATCTATGCGCATCATTACCGAGCATGGCTCAGGCGCTTTGTTTTATCTGGCAAACCATGAAGGACGCGGAATTGGTCTGTTCAGCAAGGCGATTGCTTATTTGCTGCAAGAGGAAGGCCATGATACAGTCGATGCGAACACGGAGCTTGGTTTTGCCGACGATGCGCGCGATTACAGTGAGGCGATTGCCGTCCTTAAGCTGCTTCGCACATTGCCGGTCTCGATTATTACCAATAATCCGCGCAAGGTAGAGGCGCTTCGCAAATCAGGCCTCAACGTTGCGGGCAGAGTTCCGTTATGGGGCAACACTTCCGTCTATAACGAGAAATATATTCAAACGAAGATGAATCGTTCGGGCCATTTTGGACAAGAGCCCCATACGCTTGTGAAATAAACAGCAAAAGAAGTGAGAACTGTACTTGGGCAGCCGTAGGCGACTAGGTACAGTTTTTTTGCGAAAACATTTAGCGCCTGCCAGTCGTCTAACCCTTCATGGAACCGTAGGCAGTTGGAAGGAGCGGATGGATAATTGCTGCAAAAGAATGGTTATAATAGAAGCATTCCACGACGAGGGAAATACGAAATTATGGGGAGATGTTCCGTTCCGCTAAGACCTGTCTGAAAATGTGAAAATGCTTTTAAAATAGCCATAAAACGACAAAATTATTTTGCGTTCCTCTTCTATTTCAAGTATGATGAGAAAAAATGAACTCATGTTCACATTAAAGGAGTATCAACGCATGCAATCAAAAACGAGCCATTGTAAAATTGTTGACTGCACGATCCGTGATGGCGGACTCGTGAATAACTGGGATTTTAGTGTCGAGTTCGTTCAGCATTTGTACCAAAGCTTGAACGAAGCCGGCGTCGATTATATGGAAATCGGCTACAAAAACTCTCCAAAGCTGCTAAAAGGTGCTGAAAGCGCAGGCCCTTGGCGTTTTCTGAACGATGATTTCCTGAAAAAAGTAATTCCGAACAAAGGCAACACGAAGCTGTCCGCACTCGTTGATATCGGCCGCGTCGATGAGAATGATATTTTGCCGCGCAGCGAAAGCTTGCTGGATCTCATTCGCGTAGCCTGCTATATCCAAGACGTAGATAAAGCGCTTGAGCTCGTTAATGTATTCCATGAGCGCGGTTACGAGACGACTTTGAACATTATGGCTCTATCGAACGTGATGGAAAACCAGCTGATCGAAGCCTTCGAGCTCATCAATGATAGCGTCGTTGATGTTGTTTACGTGGTGGATTCCTACGGAAGCCTGAAACCAAACGACATGAGCTACCTGGTAGAAAAATTCAAGAAGCATCTTCCGAACAAGCGTCTTGGCGTACATGCGCACAACAACCTGCAGCTTGCTTTCGCGAACACGCTGCTTGCAGCGGAACAAGGCGTTGAGCTTCTGGATGCTTCCGTTTACGGCATGGGCCGCGCAGCAGGTAACTGCAACACCGAGCTGCTTGTAGCCGAGCTCAAAAATACGAAGTACAATATTCGTCCCGTACTCGATATGATCGAGAAGTTCATGATTCCACTTCGCGAGAAGGAAGAATGGGGCTACATCATTCCTTACATGATCACAGGCATTCTGGATGAGCATCCGCGCTCCGCAATGGCGCTTCGCGATTCCAAGGATAAAGACAAGGGCGTCGAGTTCTACGACCGCCTAACTACGCCTGAGATTTCCCACAGCAAATAAATAGCAAGAAGCGCCGACCTATCCTTTCCGGAATGGTCGGCGCTTTTTTGTTTAAGTTATTGCTCTGACAGCTCGCCGTCGCCGCGCACGGCAGCCGCTTGATGCGGCTCGTTCGGATGGAAATAACCTTTTCCACGAAACGTTTGGCCGCTTTTGGCAACTGCCGTAAGCTCAACCCCAATATCCTCGCTGCGCCCAAACCATGCTAATAGCTCGCGGTCTGCCACGCCGTTAATATCTACATACCACAAACGGTCACCGTATTCAGTAACGCGTACAAGCTCCGCCGAGGTAAAGGAAAGCTGAACGGTATGGTGCTGATAGGTCATTTCGAATGCGATTAATTCAAATGTTTCCATGGGTGAGGTCCTCCTGAGTACAATACTTGATGAAGCCGGCAGTGGGACTTGCCGCATGTCTGTAAACGATTGTAATGGGAATAGCCCGTTTATGCAACATTCCATACCCAATATTCGTCAGATTAGGAAATACAAAGCTAGGGGGTAGAAAGAATGAAAGCAGGTTATGTACCGTTAAAGCTGAACAAACAGAGAAAAGGCTTTAGCATGCTTTTTGGAGTATCGCTGGTTATGCTGCTTATTCTAGGGGCATGCTCGTCAGGGTCGGACAGAGCAAGCGATAACGTTGGTCGAGTGGAGGGAACGAACTCGTCAGCCAGGGGAGAGGTCGGGGAATCGTCGCCGAAAAAAGGAGAGGATAGGTCTGGCAGCGAGAACCGCGCGCTATCTATTTCTGAAGAGCCAACGAGAATCAAAGAAGGCGGCAAACGGGGATATCCAAATTCAAATAAGAATGTGCAGGCGGGCCAGCTGACGGCCGGGGAATGGGATGACCCTGCCTCATGGGAGCGGTTTGGCAATTTGCTGAATTCGCAAGAAGCAGACAGCAGCAAGCAATTGTGGGAGTTTTGGAATTTCAACAGGCTGGAGGTCATCGTGACCGCGAATGGAAAATCGGTTTCGGACGCAAGCGTTGAGTTGTTGGCAAGCAATCAGACCATATGGACGGCACGAACGAATACGGAAGGCAGAGCTTTTGTTTATGCAGGCCTATTTGATCAGGATACGGCGAATAGAGGGAATTTCACGGTTAAGGTGCAATCCGGGCAAGAAAGCAAAACGACGCAGCCGTTGCAAATTCCGCAGCAGGGCAGCGTGAAGGTTGATCTGGGGAAAAGTGCCAAGCTGTCCGATCAGGTCGATCTCATGTTTGTGGTGGATACGACCGGCTCGATGGAGGATGAGCTGAATTACTTGGAGGCAGAGCTGAAGGATGTCGTCAGGCGCGTGTCCGATGAGCATGGGAATCAGCTTGGCATGCGCGTTAGCGCAAACTTTTACCGTGACAAGCATGATGAGTATATCGTGAGGCCGTATCCTTTTACGACGGATATGAACAAGGTGATTGACCAGTTCAGCAAGCAGAAGGCCGAGGGGGGCGGGGACTATCCTGAGGCTGTGGATCAAGCGCTGCAGGACGCGCTATATGAGCATGATTGGAGCAAGGAGGCACGCGCCCGTTTGCTATTCCTTGTACTGGATGCGCCTCCGCATGATGATGCGCAGGTTATTGACGAAATGAAGAAGCTGACGAAGGAAGCGGCCGCGCAAGGCATTCGCATCATACCTTTAGCCTCAAGCGGCGTGAGTATCGATACGGAATATTTGATGAGATTCATGGCTTCCGCAACTGGAGGCACGTATTTATTTTTGACCGACGACAGCGGGATCGGCAGCGATCACTTGGAGCCTGCGGTAGGTGAATTTGAGGTTAAGCTTCTGAATGATTTGCTCGTAGAGGTCATTAATCGTTACGTGCAGGACTAGAACCAGCATAAAGTTAACGGATTAAAAAGGGTTAGTGCAGGAAGCGCAGAAAAAAGGCAATCCCTCGCAGCGGTAGCTGCTTGAGGGATTGCCTTTTTTATTGCCTAGATAAATCGTAGTGTGGTATCGACCGTTGTGCAAACGTGAGAAGCAAATCTGTTTTGATTACCGATCAAGCGTGAGAAGCAAATCCTTATGATAACTCAGCGAGGTTAATAGAGCTTGCCCTGGCGGTAGAGCACAGTAGACAGCTTCATGACGGCATGGTTATAGCAGTTTTGACGGAGCGGGAACGGATCTCCGAAGAACGCCGGCAAAATGCCGTTTAGCGTTTTTTGCATTTTTTCGTAAAGCATTTGATAAACCTGATCTTCGCTGAAAAATTGCGTTTCCCTTCCTTGCAGCCATTCGAAATAGGAAACGATAACGCCGCCTGCATTGGCCAGTATATCTGGAATGATGATGGTCCCTCTTGCGGTCAAGGCTTCATCGGCCTCGCCTGTGACAGGGGCATTCGCTCCTTCTACGATAATGCGGGCTTTGACAAGTTCAACATTATCTTTATGGACTTGTTCTTCGAGCGCAGCGAGGATAAGCACATCGACATCCAGATAGAGGACGTCTTCACGCGCTAGAATTTGTGCTTTTAAATCTAGGGCAGCAAGGGCGGCTTCATCAAACGGAAGGTCTCCTTGATGCTGCGAGGCATATTCCAGCAACGCTGGGATCGAAAGGCCATCGGGGTTGTACAACGTGACGTTTCGGTCACTCACTGCGACGACTTTATTGTGCAAATAAGAGCATTTATAGGCCTCCAGCGCAGCAACCGATCCGACGTTTCCAAAGCCTTGCACGGCAATCGACAACGGCTTGTCCGCATGTGCGAGCGCGGTTTGAACGAATGGATTGGAGCTGCCGGCCAGCCAGCTGCTTTGCGCTTTCAGGAAATCATGCAGCATGTAGCGGAAAGTGAAGTAGACGCCCTTTCCCGTCGCTTCCCTGCGGCCAAGCGAACCGCCGTTAATGACGCTTTTTCCAGTGAAGCTGCCAAGATAAGGTTGTCCGGGATGGATGCTCTTGTATTCGGCCATCATCCAGTCCATCTCACGCTCGCCAGTCCCCATGTCTGGAGCTGGGATATCCTTGTCAGGACCCAGCACATCGCTGAAATATTGCACGTATTTTTTGCAGATGAGGTAAAGCTCTTTCGCTGAGTAATTGCGCGGATTGATCACAACTCCGCCTTTGCCGCCGCCGAAGGGGACTTCATGCAGCGCGTTTTTTAGCGTCATGAGCGCCGCAAGATTCGTTACTTCATCCTCACTGACGGATTCGTGGAAGCGAATGCCGCCTTTGTAAGGTCCGAGTGTATCGTTATGCTGAATGCGGTAAGCCGGAATACGCACGACGTCGCCGTTATCAACGGTAATACGCAAAAAGGCTTTATGTACTTTGTTCGGTGTAGATAGAATCGCAGCAAGCGAAAGAAAGGCTTGCTCGCGTGCTTTTTCCTGCAAATTCGGCAAAAATGCTTTGTCTCCCATTAGTGCGTTTAAGGATTGCTGTACGATGGCTCCTGTTTGGCTTGCCATAACTAAACGACCTCCTCTGATTTCATGAATGAGATGATTTCTACGCAAAAGCGTTGTCCCTGTTTGGATGCTGTGCGGCAAGTGCTGCAAGTGCAGGGATAACAGCAAGATCAGCTGCAGCAGCAATGGATCAGGGGCAGCACTGGTTTACGTATGAAATCTAACTGTAACATATTGGAGTGGTTAAACCAAAATAAACAAACAGATAACTTTAGGGTGGCGTAGCCTTGCTCGACCATCAGCAATGCAGATAAGTAGACTCGGCTGCTTGTTACAAACTAATTTCTCCATATTCCGATTCCTCTTGCAGCATATTAGAGGATATTGATCCAACGTGGCTCATCTTGCAGCATATTAGAGGATATTGATCCAACGTGGCTCATCTTGCAGCATATTAGAGGATATTGATCCAACGTGGCTCATCTTGCAGCATATTAGAGGATATTGATCCAACGTGGCTCATCTTGCAGCATATTAGAGGATATTGATCCAACGTGGCTCATCTTGCAGCATATTAGAGGATATTGATCCAACGTGGCTCATCTTGCAGCATATTAGAGGATATTGATCCAACGTGGCTCATCTTGCAGCATATTAGAGGATATTGATCCAACGTGGCTCATCTTGCAGCATATTAGAGGATATTGATCCAACGTGGCTCATCTTGCAGCATATTAGAGGATATTGATCCAACGTGGCTCATCTTGCAGCATATTAGAGGATATTGATCCAACGTGGCTCATCTTGCAGCATATTAGAGGATATTGATCCAACGTGGCTCATCTTGCAGCATATTAGAGGATATTGATCCAACGTGGCTCATCTTGCAGCATATTAGAGGATATTGATCCAACGTGGCTCATCTTGCAGCATATTAGAGGATATTGATCCAACGTGGCTCATCTTGCAGCATATTAGAGGATATTGATCCAACGTGGCTCATCTTGCAGCATATTAGAGGATATTGATCCAACGTGGCTCATCTTGCAGCATATTAGAGGATATTGATCCAACGTGGCTCATCTTGCAGCATATTAAAGGATATCGATCCAACGTGGCTCATATAGCAGCATATTAAAGGATATCGATCCAACGTGGCTCATATAGCAGCATATTAAAGGATATCGATCCAAAGCGACTCATATAGCAGCATATGACGTCTTTTTATTTGGTTTAACTGGAATTTCTCCCTTTAAGTTGTCTCATATTAGATTTTCTTTACGTTTAGCAGGAAATTATCCTGTTAATTCCAAGGGAATAGCCGAAAATGAAGAATAATAGCTTAATTAACGGGACAAATTCCTTCTACTTCATCTATCGAGTGCAGTAGACGATTTTAGCGGGAGAAATTCCATCTAATTCATATAACAAGACCAACCACGCAAGAAACATACCCCTTAAAACCAATGCAAAGTAACTAATTTCGTAATTAACTGAAATTCGTTATATAACACGTTTCTCCTTAGGTTTTTCGAGTAATGGCGGCCTTATTATGCGGGAGCGGGGGGAGAGGGGAGCGGGATGGAAAAAAAACAGCCCAACACGACAAGCGTGCGGGAGCTGGTCTTGTGCGAGGCTTCATGTTCAATCGATCCTGAACGTGGCTTGGTGAAGCTGGGCTCAGCATCACGTATGAGTAAGCCAGGTTAGTTGTCCTTAAGTTAGTTTCAGCAAAATAGAGCTATGAGGAGCGAGTATGAACGAAAGCTCGCTTTGTTTACCGAGATCCTCGCGTGCCCACAAGTTGCGGACTTGCGGTGCTTCGTTTAAGCCAAGCTGCGCCAAGGTAACCGTGACGGTATCGGAATGCTCGCCTGCATTGAACAATGCTACATAACGGGCCCCCGCCTCATCCTCCGACGTCCAAGCAATGCGCTCCTCGTCACGGTATAGCTGTCGCGCGCCGCGGCCGCTGCGGTGCAACGCAAGCACCTCTTCGTTTGTCAGCAGCGACAAGGTCCATTCATCGTTATCCCGAAGCTCGCCGCCGAACATTAAAGGTGAGCGGAAGATGGCCCATAGCGACATCATCGTGACTTGCTCATCCCTCGTGAATCTCGTCCAGCGGTCGCTTCCCCCGCCATCGACAGAGCGAATGCCAAGGTGGCCGAGCGGCAGCATGTCGCAATCCGGCCAAGCGCCTTCTGCAACATGCGGCGCCCATTTCTCGCAGCGTTCGAACATTTCATGCAGCAGATGCCACAAATCCCAATAATCATCGGTCATCCGCCACATGTTGGCGAGCTCATTAAGCTCCTCGGCGTGCTCCAGCGGGGCAGGACCCGGTGAGAGACTTAACACCATCGGTCTTCCCGATTGCTCGATCGCATGCCGGATCAGCTTAATCTCATCCAAGTGAATCCCATACAGCCTCGAGGCAGCGATATCATCTACCTTGACGAAGTCAACTCCCCAGGATGCGTATAAATCAAACAAGGAATTGTAGTATTGCTGGGCTCCGTCTTTGGAAGCGTCCACGCCGTACATATCGGTGTTCCATGGACAAATGGAATTAGGATGCGCAATGGAGCGGGCGGTTGCCGGAGTGCCAAGCAGCTGCGTATCTGCATGAGCAGCTTGCCGCGGAATGCCGCGCATAATATGAATGCCGAATTTCAAACCCAAAGAATGGACATAGTCGGCAAGCGGCTTAAAGCCTTGGCCATTGGCAGCTGACGGAAACCGATTAACGGCAGGCAGCAGGCGAGAATATTCATCCATTTCCAGCGGGACGAATTGGCGGTAGTGCGAGGAGTTCGCCCCAGGCTCATACCACTGAATATCGACGACGACGTAATCCCAGCCAAAATCCTTCAAGTGTTCGGCCATATATTCGGCATTTCCCCGAACTTCCTCTTCTGTTACGCTGGCGCCATAGCAATCCCAGCTATTCCAGCCCATCGGCGGCAATGCCGCGTAGGAATGATGCTTTATTGTTTTTGTCATCGGAATCGTCCTCTCTTATCGTAAATATTGCTCTATGCGATAATCGTAAAACGAAACAGCAGCAGGTGGCTAGCACAATTTATTGCGGTCATATGTAAAATATTGCTCTTTAATCGAACTGTAATCGGTCGATAGACGGAAGCTCCTTCGCTAATCGGAAATCCGCAGGTGGGAACCCGACGCGGCTTCGAAATACCTTGCTGAAGTAACTGCCGCTTGCAAATCCGACCGTGTAGGCGATCTCCTCTACCGAGAGCGTGCTGCCGCGAAGCAGCTGGACAGCCTTCTCAATTCTAAGCTTAGTGACGTAATCCATCGGAGAACTGCCTGTCGTTTGTGTGAACATTCTTGTAAAATAATACTTGGACAGCCCAGCGGCGGCGGCTACATCGTCGAGGCTTTGCAAGCGGTGAAATTCGGCTTCCATGAAGGCAGCGGCTTGCTGGATCGGCTGCGGCCAACTCGCTTTGATTTGCTGCTGCGCGGTGCTGAATTGCAGCAGCTCCATCATTAGCCGGTATACGAGCGCGGAAGCTTGAAGGCTGTTTTGAATCCGGTTGCCCCTTGCATCGGCGTACAAGCTTTGCAAGCAGCGAACGACAGCGCTAGTAGGTTCAAAGGACGGCGTTACGCCCACCGTTTGCAGCAGTTCCTTCCAGAGCCCTTGCAGGTGCTGCTGCCTGATCAATACAAAATAAAAGGTCCAGTGGTCGCTTGTTTCAGGCAAGCAGTAATGGTGATTGCCCGGAATTTCCGTGAGGAAGGCGGTTCCGGGATGTATTTCTGTAGTTTCCCCGCCGAGCCGGAAATGGCCGAACCCGGAGATCGTATATTGAAATAAATAAAGAGGCCCGTCAATCCGCTTCATGCCGTCCCAGTAATAGTCGGGGTCGGTCACCTCCTGGCAGCCAGTGGCAAACAGCTGATACAGAGGAAGCTGCGGGGAATCTTGAAAACGATAGCCGTATACCCCATAAGGCTGCTGAACAACCATGACGATGAACACCTCCAAGCTTAGCATGAGTAAGTTAGGTAATTGAATAGAGAAGGGGGAGAATCAGTTGTCGTCCATTTCGGTTTTTATTTATGGCAGCTTGCTTCCGGGCCAAAGCAACCACGCTATCGTCGCTGCCTATGCAGAGTCGTGTCGCCCGGGGCAAATGGTTGGCTGCATGGTCGATTGCGGCGACTATCCCGCACTCGTTCGGGATCAAGCGGCAAAGCAGCGCACTAGTATTATACGCGGTCTTTGGATGGCCGTCGATAGAGCAGGTCTTGCTGCCATGGACGTGCTTGAAGAGTTTCACGGTATAGAAGAAGCCAATGATTACGAGCGGATTTGGGTCTCTGATGCAGAGGATAACAGTCTGGCCGGCTGGGTTTATGCATGGGAATCGTGCAGAGGGCTTCCGGTTTTGGAAGACACCTATTGGCCGGACGTTTATGCGCGGAAAAAAGCAAAGGAAAACTAAAAGAGACATTCCCCCTCAACTTGGAAATGTCTCTTTTGGCTCATGCTTTCTCGTTTCCCCTATTGATCAGCGATAGCTGTTTGGCCTTGCCGAATTATCCTCTCCGTTCTAGGTTTGCGGATCATCCTCATGCTCTTCTGCGGCATATGCGATCAATGCGACCTCCGAGCCGTAAGTCTCGGTCAATTGCTGCTCCAGCCTGCGGATGGCATCAAGCGCGTCCCCTTGGCTGCTAAGCTCCGCAATTCGGTAATCCTTATCCATGTTTCAAGCACTTCCTTTCTACTTCGTAGTGTATTATTTGTAGAATTGCTAATAATGCTTGCGGCTATACATGGTTCTATTCAATCTATGCTTTTTGCCAGCGCAGCCGGAATTGTTCTTTTGACAACGGTCTAGTAAACTAGAGCAGAATGACATAAAGGGACGTGACAACATTGGTTATGGATAGGATAAAAAAGTCGATAATGCGAGCCAAGCCGATCGGATGGACGAACGGCCTGGCGGCTGCACTTTTGATTTTGCTTTTCACAGCATTGGGGTCGCTGCTGCTGCCTTCGCAGGCTTTCGCCGAGCCGCTGGCCGGCAGCGTTGCAGCAGCGTTTGACCCACATGAGCAGGTAGGACATACCCACTCTTCAGAACATGGCAGTGATGAAGGCATGACGGTGGGGCAGGTTTTGTTTTTTACAGTAAGAGCCGTATACTATTTGGCGTTTATGTTCGTGTCGGGAATCATGCTGTGGTCCATTGCGATTCCGATGGATGAGAATGCAAACGCGCGAAAGCTGCTCGGAAAGTGGGAGATTTATGCGCTGAGAACGTTTCTGCTCGCCGTTCTCTTGTTTGTTTTCACGCATATTACAGAGCTGCTGAAAGGTTATAGTGGAGGCAGCCCGAACGAATGGCTCCGATTGCTGACGGAAACGGCAACCGGGAATTCTTGGCTGGCTATCCTCGTGCTGTCGCTGCTTGGTTTTGCGGTTGTGAGGCTGCCCGATTCCGTCAAAATCATATGGGCGCTCCTGCTTGCAGCGGCGGAGAGCTTTAACGGTCATGTGATGGCGCTGCCAGATTATACATTCGCGGTCGTATTCGATTTTATACATACGGCAAGCTCAGCAATATGGGCAGGCGGGCTGCTTTTGCTGCTGCTATTTTGGCGGGCAGACCGTAAGGAAGCGGGCCGCTTCGCGGAGCGCTTCACCAAAATCGCGTGGCTTACGATTCTTCTGCTTACGGTAAGCGGAATAGCTATGACGGCGTTAATGCTGCCAAGCTGGCGTTATTTGCTTTATACGAGCTGGGGCTTGCTGCTGCTCGCGAAAGCGCTCTTTGTGCTCCTTATCGCCGTTGCAGGCTTCTTTCTTCGTCGTCGGGCTAAGAAGGGCAAGCTGCCAAGCGGCAAGCTGCTGAAGCTGGATGGTCTTCTGATGGCACTGGTGCTCATTGTAGCAAGCATCTTTACTTATGTGAGCCCGGAGCCTATTACAAAGCCATTTTCCCATCATCAAATGGGCGACAAGCTGCATTACACGCTTGAGATTAAGCCTAACGGACCCGGACCTAACCGTGTAACGCTAAAAATATGGCTGCCTGAGCAGCTCGGAGCCCCAGCCTCGGTTCGTTTGCTTCTGCACTCCGCGGATCATCCGAAGCGTGCGGCCATTGAGGTTCCATTGCAGGCGGCAAGCGGCGAAAATTATTTATCCTTCCCTGGTTTTACGGAAACGGATTATGAATCAGACAAGGTCGAGCTGCCTACGCGAGGCGAGTGGGAGGCAGAGCTGCTCATTACGGATCAAAGCGGCGCGGAGACGAAGCAGAACATTGCTTTCCGCAATGATTAACGGCAAGCGGAAGGAGAAGCATCCATGTCCTACAAATGGCTGAAATGGCTTATCCTATGGATTCCGACGGTCACCATCGGCCTATGGGAATATTTGCGCCACACGTTTTTACTACCCGTTATTTCAATGGATCTGGGTAATTTATTGGCGCCGGTATTTGTATTTCTGATCACGCTGACCCTGCTGCGGGCACTCTTTGCCAAGCTGGAGCAAACGCAGGAAACGCTGCAGCGGGAACGGGTGGTCAAGGCGGCCTTCGAGGAGCGCGAACAATTGGCACGCGAGCTGCATGACGGCATTTCCCAATCGCTTTTTATGCTGTCGGTGAAGCTCGATAAACTAGAGAGGTCGCAAATCGATTCGGACACCAAGCAAACGACGGAAGAGATTAAGAGAACGGTGCGGCATGTGTATGATGACGTAAGGCAATCCATAGCAAACTTGCATGATGCCCCGCTGCCTGCAGACATGTCTTGGATGCAAAGCATCCATCATTTGACCATGGAAATGGAGCAGACCAGCGGCATCCGTACATCCGTCGAGTGGCAGGTGCAGGAGGGAGTGCTGTCGCATAAGCAGAAGGTGGAGCTGCTTGCCATTATGCGAGAGGCGCTAATGAACGCCCAAAAACATGCGCAAGCGGAACAAATTATGATCCGTGGCAAAAGTGAACCGGGAACTGAGCAATCGAACAGCCATTTTCGCTGCTCGATTACAGACGACGGCATCGGCGTATCGGCGGACAAGCTTTCTGTGAAAGGGAAATACGGCGTCAAAATGATGCAGGAGCGTGCAGAAGCGATGGGCTGGAGCGTAACGGTGCAGCCGGGGAATTCACGCGGCACGAAAGTGGAAATTATTGGAGGGGGCGCAGCCTAATGACGGAGAAAATAACGCAGGTGCGCGTGTTTTTGGTCGATGACCATCCGCATGGGCGGGAAGGCATGCGCGATATCGTCCTCACCGACAGCACTTTTGTTGTTGTCGGTGAGGCAGCCAGTGGAGAGGATGCGATAGCCTCCATCCCCCAGGTGCAGCCCGATCTGGTGCTGATGGATATTAATATGCCTGGCATGGGCGGGCTTGAAGCGACCCAAAAGCTGAAGCTGCTTATGCCGGGCTTGAAGATCGTCATGGTCACGGTCTCGGATGACATAACGAATTTATTCGAGGCAATTAAGCGGGGAGCACAGGGCTATTTGCTCAAAAACCTGGCTCCCTCCTCTTGGATGGAGTATTTGCGCGCGATTTCACTCGATGAAGCTCCGATGTCAAAGGAGCTCGCGTTCCGCTTGCTTCAGGAATTTTCAGTGAGCAAGCCCGAGGAGCGGAAACGGCCGGCGCTTAAGGCGCAATCGCTGGACAAACATGCAGCGGTGATGACAACGCCGCTTACCGACCGGGAGAAAGAGGTGCTGGAACGAGTATCGACGGGCGCTTCCAATCGCGAGATCGCCGCTGAGCTGGGTTTGTCCGAGCATACGGTAAAAAACCATCTCAAGAACATTTTGCAGAAGCTCCATCTGGATAATCGGGTGCAGCTGACGCGCTACGCTTTCGAACAAGGCATGGTGGAAAGATAGGAATATCCAATACGGCTGCCAAAGGAGAGTCATATGAACCCTTTATACGGAAAGGATTCCGCAATTCCAGAGGAGATCAAAATTGTTTTTTTAGGGGACAGCATTACGGACGAAGGCCGGTTTATCGCTTTCATGGACGCTTATTTCCTTGAACATTTTCCGAGACACCGGATGACGCTCATTAATCTCGGAGTGAGCAGCGAGACGGCTTCCGGGTTAAGCGAGCCAGAGCATCCATTTCCGCGCCCTTGTGTGCATGAGAGACTGGACAAGGCTTTATTGGAAACGAGTCCGGACTGGGTCGTTCTTTGTTATGGCATGAATGACGGCCTCTATTATCCATTCGCCGAAGAGCGGTTTGAAGCGTATAAGCAAGGCATGCTCACCGCAGCAGGCAAGATTAAGGATGCGGGAGCAAAAGTCATCATAATGACGCCGCCGCCGTTTGATCCACAGTCCTTCTCTGGCAGCTTGCAGCCGCTTGGCCAAGTGACATATAGCTATGCCGCGCCTTTTGAAGATTACGAATCGGTTCTGAAGCGTTACGCGGATTGGATCTTGTCATTAGAGCAACCTGTAGATGCAGTCGTACCTATTCATGATGCGATCCTTCATGAATGGAGCCGTGAGCGTTCAGCGGATGCAAACTATAAGAGCGGCGATGGCATACATCCGGATTTTCGGGGACATTGGCAGATTGCGCGTGCGCTGCTTCGCGTGTTATTCAATATTTCTTTGGAGCAAAGACCAGACTATGTGGATCATCCGGAGAGCTCTCCCCTGTTTCAAACGGTTATGCTCCGCCATCGCTTGCTGAGCTCGGCCTGGAAGGAGCATGTCGGCCATACGAATCCGTCGAAGGCTGACGCGTCACCACTCGCACTTGCTTTAGTGAAGGGAGAAGAACTTGCGAGCGAGCTTCGGAAAATATCCACAGAAGCAAAGGGTAATCCAGTCATAAAGCATTCGATTTGGCGAGGCTATGAACGGATTGATTTTATGCTTGAAGGCAGAGAAGGACTCCTTATCTTTCCTAAGAAGAGTGCAGACGGCAAGCCATGGCTGTGGAGGGCTGAATTTTTTGATGCGTTCTCCTATCCGGATATGGCGCTGCTGGAGCAGGGCTGGGCGATTGCCTATTACGGGTTAAGCAATCAGTATGGCTGTCCTGGAGCCGTAGAACAAATGAATGGCTTTCATCGCTTCATCACGGCTGAGTACGGATTAGCCCCCAAAACCGTCCTGTTTGGTTTCAGCCGCGGCGGGCTTTATGCCTTCAACTATGCCGCCAAGTATCCGGAGCAGGTCAAGCTTCTTTACTTGGACGCTCCCGTTTTGGATATTCGCAGCTGGCCGGGCGGAAAAGGCGCGGGGACAGGAGCTGAGGCGGAATGGGCAGAATGCCTGGCTGTATATGGGTTGACGGAAGAGACATCGGCTTTGGCAAGAATCTCCCCAATCGATCGGATAGATGAGCTGGCGGATACGAATATCCCGGTAGTGATTGTAGCGGGCGATGCGGATATTCCGGTGCCAATCGGGGAAAATGCTGCACCGTTTGCGGAGCTCTATCGGAAGCTAGGGGGAACTGTATCCCTCATTGTGAAGCCGGGAGTGGGCCACCATCCGCATAGCTTGGAAGATCCTGAGCCGATTCTCGCTTTCATTCGGCAGCATGCTTGATTCAGGGCACTCATTCTTATATTTGTTCAACAAGGCTGTTCAAGAAGATCTGCATGTGGTCTTCTTGAACAGCCTTTTTTTGTTGTCTCTATCCAAAGGTGCACTATCACCGAAAAGAAACAAAATTTTTGGATAAATAAGACAAAATGCGGGCTTGTCACAGCTGGAAGATCACTTATAAGCTTGTAGGAGAGCTGCGCGGTTATTGAGAGGAGGGATCGTATGAATAGTAGGAGGCTATCTCATTTGCTCTATGGATTAGTCATGGTTACTTTGTTTGCCCTGCCAGGCTGCGCTGGGCAGAGCAAACCATCCGGAGAGGTGGCTTATGCGGCGGATGGCAACGGACGTTTCGGTACAGCTTTGGCAATAGATGGTGATGCTGCAAGTCCGAAGGAAGGCGCTGGCGAACGGATCTTAACCTTCACGCAATACGTTAATTATGACTGGTATACGGCACCGGCATGGGAGGAGCGTCCCCACGGGAGATGGATTACGGAAAATCTCGGTGTCCGGATGATCCCCATCCAATCGAGCGGAAGCGCTGCCTCCAAGCTGAATGCCATGATCGTATCCAAGCAGCTGCCGGACGCGATTGTGCTGGAGAGAGGCAAGGATGTAGAACGTCTTGTAAGCGCAGGCCAGTTAGTTCCTTTGGACCCGTATTTGGAGAAGTATCCTGAATTTGCGGAAACGATAGGCAGAGCGAATCTGGAGATGCTGCGCAGCGCGGATGGAAAGCTCTATCAAATCCCCAATTGGTTCATCCATGGCTTGAATGACAGCGTTAGCGGAAATGCTGCTTATCTCATTAACCGGAAAATTTATAAGCAGCTGGGTTCACCCGCGCTCGACACTTGGTCTGATTTGGAGGCGTATTTGCTGCTTGTGAAACAAGCGCAATTCGGGGTAATTCCTTTGGAATTTGGCGAGATTCGTGACAGCGAATCGCAAATGATAGGCATGCTCTACAGCGGGGCGGCGAATGATCGAAATCCCGCATTTCTATCGCCTGGCTCCGGCGCCGTATTTGGCGTGCCAGTGGGGAAGGAGCTGATTTCTATTTACCAGGACCCGGCTTTTGCGCGGACGGCTGCGTTCGCAAGCCGCCTATACCGGGAGGGGTATATATCAGGTGACAGCTTTACGCAAACGCGGGATCAAATGATGGAAAGGCTGAAAGATGGCAAAATTGCCGTTTTTGGCGCATATGATGCCGTTGTGGAAGGCGTCGGACGAGAAGCGAATCATTGGCTTCAAGCCAAGGACCCGGACGCTGGCTATGATATTATTTGGCCCATTCATGCGGAAGGAGTAGACAAGACCAAGGTTTATCCGAGCGGCTACAACAATCTTGGCTGGAACGTGAACGTCATTACACGGAACGCGGCCAATCCTGAGGCGATCTTCGCCTATATGAACTGGGCGCTGAGTAAGGAAGGGCAGCAGGTTTTTTTCTTTGGCCCGCCGGGCTTGTACTATGACCGAATCGAAGATGGGGTACCCTTGCCCAATAAGGCTTACATCAACCGCGACCGGTTTAAGTACGATGAGCTCAAAATCGGGGAGTTCAACTGGTATGGCAATACGAGCTATGTGGATGCGGCCAAGAGCAGGCGCGAGCGGCTTCTGCCAGAGAAGGCACAGGACTGGACGGCCATGGCGCAGACGACGGTATCCTTTAAAACGTCCAAAAATATGACGGAGTTCTCGAACTTGGACCCTCTTCCGAATACCGAGGAAGGGATGATCATGCAGCAGCTCAAGGAGCATTACAAGCAGCTTGTTCCGAAAATTATTTTTGCCGCAAGCGATGAGGAGGTAAGCAAGCTGATCGAAGAGGCGGAGAATGAATCGCAGCGGCTCGGTTACGGAAAGGTACTGCAATGGAAAACGGCGAAATGGCAGCAAAATCTTAACCTGATGGGTAAGCGATAGGAGATTGATACGATGTATAAAGCGGCATTGGTAGATGATGAAAACTTCGATTTGCTCGGCTTGCAGCGTCTCATTCCTTGGGAAGCGTTGAATATTGAAATCGTTTACAGTTCGAATAAGCCGCTAGCGGCCTTAAATTATATCCATGAGCATGAGCTGGACATTCTCGTTACCGATATTAAAATGCCCGTAATGTCCGGGCTCGAGCTTGCGAAAATAGCGCTGCAGGCGCATCAGCGGTTAAAGGTCGTTTTTATTAGCGGCTATGAGGATTTTCATTATGCCAAGCAGGCGATGGTTTTGAAAGCGGACGGCTACATCCTAAAGCCGGTTGACGATGACGAGATCGTCGCGGCTTTAAAGGCGATCGTTGCTTGTTTGGATGCGCAGCGGCTGCAGGAGAATGAGCGAGTGGAAGACGCGGCAGCTAACCTCGATTCCATTAAACAGCACAAAAGCGAGTGGAAGCTGCTTTCCGACATTGAAGATTACGTGAAAACCCATCTATCCGGAGAGATTACGTTGAAGGAAGCCGCGAGCCGATTCTCTTATTCCGCGAACCATTTCGGTTTTCTTTTTAAAGAGCAGGTAGGGATCAGCTTTAACGATTATGTCGTCCAAGAGCGCATGAATAAGGCAAAGGGGCTGCTTCAGCAGCATGGCTTCAAGGTTTATGAAATCGCAGATCAAGTAGGCTACAAGAGCTTGACCTATTTCAGCCGGGTATTCAAGGAAACCTTCGGCATGACACCGGGAGATTATAGAAAGCAGAGTTGATGAAGTGTGCAAAAGCATAAGCAGCGCTACATTCCTTTTCAATATAAATTGTTAATATCCTACCTTCTTCTGGTTATATTGCCTGTCAGCGCAATCGGCAGCTATTCCTATTTTTCCTCCGTCATGTCGACCGAGCGCCATACGCGGAGCAACTTGGAGGTTGCGATGAAGCAGATTAGCAACAATGTGCAATACCGGGTGGATGACGTCATTAGAAGCTCGGAGGAGATCTATGCCGATCAGGTGCTGTCGCGTTATTTGTCCGGCTATTATTTGAATTTGGAAAAATACCAGGCGACTACGCAATATGTGCTGCCGCGTCTCGAATCCGCGCTGTATTTGCCGAAGCAGAAGGTGAAGCTGACCGTCTATCTCGACAAAGCCACGATCAGCGAGTTCTATTACAACGAAACGGAGCAATCGCTTATCGCCGGGGAACGGCAGTATGCCATTTTGTATACGGACCGAATAAAAGAGGAGCCTTGGTACAGCGAGTTGGAACTTGCGTCTGACGCCCTCCTTTGGAAACAGGTAGGGAAGGATGCCGATTATGGTTATATCTCGCTGCTTCGGCCTCTCATCAATTATGAAACCTTTCAATCCATCGGGCTCATTCGGGTATCCGTTAAGCTAAAGGAGATTTTCGAGGATGTTGATTTTAACCTGCTGGGACAAGGCACGCAGCTGTTTGTTGTCCATGAGAAGCAGCAGCTTCTGTATGCGAGCTCGAAACTAACGCCGGATAACTCTTCGTCAGTGCTGCTTGCGGGCGACAAGCGTTTTTTGCCTATAACGAAGGAAATGAGCCGATTGCCGGTTCAGCTAGTTGCGCTTATTCCGGTCTCATCCATTAGTGAAAATTCCGACAAGGTCAGAAATGTCACGGTCGTCGTTTGCGTATTGACTGTGCTGGTCATGACATTGATTAGCATGCTGATTGCGAATATGCTTTCCAAACGGATGATGAAGCTGACCGTCTCGCTTCGGGCGTTCAAGGAGGGGCAGTTCCACCGGCGAATCCATTACCGCGGCAGGGATGAGTTTGCCGACATTGCAGACTCCTTTAATGACATGGCATCTACAACGCAGGCGCTGATCGACGAGGTATATATCAGCAAGCTGGAGAAAAAAGAAGCCGAGCTGCAAATATTGCATGCACAAATCAATCCTCATTTTCTCTATAACACCTTCTCCTCTATTAGCCGAATGGCCAAGCTGGGGGAAATCGGCAAGCTGCATGAGATCATCCGTGCGCTCGCGAAATTTTACAGGCTTACGCTGAATAAAGGAGAAATGCTGATCACGCTGGAGAAGGAGCTGCAAATTATTGAAGCCTATTTGACTATTCAAAATATGAAGTACGCGGATCGAATTCAGGTGACGTTGGAAGCGGACCCTGCCACGACAGGCTGCGAGACGGTAAAATTCATCTTGCAGCCTTTTGTTGAGAACATACTGGAGCATGCCTGGGAAGCTGATGAAATCTGCATTTCACTCTCCATATTCAGGCGGGGCCGTGAGATTTATATGGAGATTAAGGATAACGGTCTTGGCATGAGCCAGAGCAAGCTTGATGCGATATTTGCGGATGGGCCGGAACGGATCGGTTACGGGATTCGGAATGTTGATGAGCGCATTAAGCTTCATTACGGCAAGCAGTATGGCGTTGCGATTTCGAGCGAGCTGAAGAAGGGAACGATCGTCCACATACGGTTTCCGGCGGTGGTGTATAAGGAGGGTGGGATGAATTCGCAATGATCCTTGGAATTTTACACATTTCGTTGAATCGTTCAGTGTTTCTAGCAGATGCTGTCGATTTAAAATAGAGAATATGATACCGCTTACATTTGTTCAGCTTATGCAGAATATCTGCCAAGCGGCCATCAGCGAAAATTTAAAGGAGGTTCATTATGTTAGCAGGAAAGAACAGAAGGAAGGCCGCAGGCAAAGGCATTGTTTATTCGGTTATCGCGGCGATGCTGCTTACGGTGGCGCCCTTGCAGCCCGCCGAGAAGGCCTATGCGGCTGAATCCCACTTGCTCTCGCTCAATCGTACGGCTTACGCCTCGTCAGTCGAAGGCAATAATTCGGCCCATTTGGCTGTCGACGGAAACACGGGCAGCAGATGGTCGAGCAGTTGGGGAGCTGATGGGCAGTGGATTTATCTGGACTTAGGCGCGTCAGCCGCTATCAACAAAGTGAAGATCCTTTGGGAGGGAGCTTACGCTACAGGCTATAAGGTTCAGGTATCCGATGACGAATCGACATGGACGGATATTTATGCAACGACTACCGGCGACGGTGGTTTGGACGAGCTGGCGATTGCGGGCAACGGCCGTTTCGTTCGGATCCTCGGAACACAGCGGGCTCTGAGCGCTTATGGCTATTCGATTTTTGAGATTGAAGTCTACGGCACTGGCGGGGTGAATGAAGCGCCTCTGCAATATGGACCAAACGTTGCTCTTAACAGGCCGGTGGAAGCTTCCTCTTATGAGCAAGCGGGCTACCTGCCTCCAGGCGCAACGCTGCCTGCCAATGCGGTGGATGGAAGCTCCGCGACAAGATGGGGCTCCAACCATACCGATGACCAGTGGATTTACGTTGACCTTGGCAGCACAAGAACGATTGGGCGTATTGTGCTTAACTGGGAAGCCGCAGGTCGTGCATTCGACCTCCAGGTATCCAATAACGCAACGTCATGGAATACGATTTACCGCGAAATCCGCGGCGGAGGAGGCAAGCAGGACATTCCCGTCTACGCTTCGGGCAGATACGTTCGTATGAAGGGAATCGGAAGGGCTTCCAGCTTTGGCTACTCCTTGTATGACTTTGAGGTGTACGACTATGTGGCAGGACATCCACAGCCTGCTTACAGCATTCCTGCATTGCCGACACCAACGAAAGTGCAGGTAGGGCAAGGAAGCTATCTGACGAATGATATTGTGATGCCGCAGCCAAGGTATCCGGCGAACAAGGCTGGCGCTGTAGCAGCGCCGATCGCGTCCAATGACTGGTGGCAATCTCTGTTGATCAAGCCGCTAGGCGATTCCATCATTACGCTGCCGCTGAAATCTAAATTTTACACGCAGGGGCTCGGGATTTTGAATCCAGGCGCGGGCAAAATTAGCGGGGACGGCATTTCGGTCAACGCAGGCGGCAATCCGGATTTGTATATGATGGCGAGCAACATCAATACGGCGAAAATGTCCAATCGGGTGACCGATTACGGTGATTTTTCCGTGGATTCAGTGCTAAGCGACAACAATACGGACAAGATGAAGGTCTCGTTCGTAAAAGGTTCACCTTATGTATTCAGCCAATTCAGCGATCCAAACTCGGTCGAGCTCTACTCTTCGTTGGTGACGGAAATCGTGAACGGGAGCGGCGCTGCAGTTCTGGCAGCAGACGGGGCAACCTTTAACGGAGATCGAATCAGGCTGAAAGTAAGCAACGATAATGATACGCGCTACTACGGCATTTTTGCCCCGGCCGGAACCGTATTCAAAAAAGTCGGGCCCAAGATCAAAATTCAGCTTGGCGGTGGCAGTAATTATTTGTCCCTCGCATCCCTGCCTGCAGCGGCGGATTTTGATTTCTATTACCAGCATGCTTATGCTTTCGTTACAGATACGGTCGTTAATTATAACTATAACGAATCGACCTCTCAAGTAACGACCAACTTTAATGCCACGACCCAGCTTAAGCGTTCGGGCTTCTCCGACCAGACGCTGCTGGCGCTCTATCCGCATCAATGGAAGATCACGCCTACTCCCCTTACGGCACGGACGTACCCATCGATTCGGGGAACGCTCAAGGTCAGGGAAGGAAATGCCTTTACGACGGTCGACCGGTTCTATGGCATGGTGCCGCAGTTTACAGAGCCGACGAACCCGGAGTATTCGCGCCAAAGCATGCTCGATTATTTGGAAATGCTGGATCAGGAAACGACAACGAATATTATGGCAGGCGATGCCTACTGGCAAGGAAAAAGACTTCATCCCCTTGCGATGGGCGTGATCGCTGCCAACGAAATCGGAAATACGACGTACCGGGACCGCTTCTTGTCCCGCATCAAAACCATTTTGATCGATTGGTATACGTATACGGAAGGCGAGCCTGATTATTTCCTGTATTACAATCAGGATTGGGGCACGATGTATTACAAGCATAGCGAATTCGGTGCCAATACCGGCATTACCGATCATCATTTTACGTATGGCTATTATGTATTTGCCTCTGCGGTGCTTGCCATGTATGACGATCAATTCCGGACCGACTATGGCGACATGGTCGAGCATTTGATCCGCGATTACGCGAACCCTTCGAAGACGGATCCGATGTACCCGTCCTTCCGCAGCTTTGACCCGTACCAAGGCCATTCGTGGGCTGGCGGCTATGCGGACAATGATAGCGGCAACAATCAAGAGGCAGCCGGAGAGTCGTTGTTTGGCTGGGTCGGCCAGTATATGTGGAGCTTGTTGACTGGTGACGTCAGCTTCCGTGATGCTTCCATTTACGGCTTCACGACGGAGCTGAAGGCCGTTGAGCAATACTGGTTCAACTATGATGGAGACAACTGGCTCCCGCAGTGGACGCATAAATCGGTGGGCCAGGTGTATGGCTCTTCTTACTTCTATGGTACCTTCTTCAGCGGAGAGCCGGTGCATATTTACGGCATTCATTGGCTGCCAACCTCCGAATATTTAACGAGCTATGCGTTCGACAAGTCGAAGGCTGCAGCTCTCTATAACGGCTTCGTAGCCGATAACGGCGGGCCGGAAACGGACTGGAAGCATATTGTATGGCCAATTCAATCGCTGAGCGATCCTCAGTCGGTGCTCGCCAAATGGTCGCCGGCAGGCATGCAGCGCAATGAAGTATTCAATACGTATTGGTTCGTCAACAGCTTGGCTTCCCTAGGCGAGCGGACGAAGGACGTATGGGCGACAGGCTGGAGCGGGGCGACCGTCTATAAGAAAAATGGCGGCTACACCGCACAAGTTTGGAATCCGACAAATAGCAGCGTAACGGTTACGTTCAAAAACGCATCGGGCACAACCGGGACGGCAGTGGTTGGCGCGAGGTCGCTCGTTCAGGTTAATCCGATGCAAAATTCAAACGTTTCGGATTCATGGACGCCTTGGGACGGCGGAGATGGCGGGACCGGCGAGCCTGGCGGCGGTGGCGGTAACGAGGGCGGCGGAAATACGAGCCCGAATCTTGCGCTAAACAGCGCGGTGACGGTATCGTCGTTCCAAGAACCTTTCACAGGAGCCAATGCCACCGACGGCGTGCTGGGAACGAGGTGGGCTTCTGCCACGGGTGCAGACCCGCAATGGCTGACCATCGATTTTGGCAGCACCAAATCGTTTAATCAAGTGAAATTGACGTGGGAGACGGCTTTTGCCAAATCGTATACGCTTCAAGTATCTGCAAATGGAACGGATTGGACGGATATTTACAATACGACAACCGGCGATGGCGGCTCCGATGTCGTTGAGGCAGCTGGCTCTGGCCGTTACTTGCGCGTATATGGTACGGAGCGGGGAACCATCCATGGCTACTCCCTTTATGAAGTAGAAGTATACAATGATACTGCGGGGCCAGTGGCCCCGGGAGCAACCCCTTTATCGCTTAACAAACCCGTCACGGTATCCTCGGTAGAGGCGCCATTTGCCGGAAGCTCGGCGGTAGACGGCGACGGTGGCACACGCTGGGCATCGGCTGCCGGCGTAGACCCGCAGTGGATTGTTATCGATCTCGGGCAATCACGCTCAATTACGCGAGTGAAGCTGGAGTGGGAGGCCGCCTTTGGCAAATCCTACAAGCTTCAAGCATCGGCCGACGGCTCGGTCTGGAGCGATCTTTACAGTACCACAACCGGCGACGGCGGGACAGATGACGTCACGCTTAGCGGAACAGGGCGCTACGTGCGCATGCTGGGTACGGAACGGGGAACGGCTTTTGGCTACTCATTATGGAATTTTGAGGTTTATGGTTCTTAGGCATTAATTGAAAAAAGCATGTTAAAAAGCGTCTTTTCTCCGGTATTGCAGTGGAGGAAGGACGCTTTTTCTTAACCAAGGTTGTACGAAGGGGGAGGCCATCCGTTTATTTCAAATGAAAGGCCGTCTCAAGCTCTTGGATTCTAGAATCTTCCATATGGACGATTTGTCCGATGCTCTTCGCGTCAATGATGGCTTTGGCGCTGTATTCCGCCACTTCCAGCCGGTCAAACGTATTAAGCAAGCTTTGACCCGTTACAATGACGCTGTCATTTTCGATTATAACGATGGGCGTTTGCGGCTTAAACATCGCAGCTGTCTCTGCCGGAGCTCTGTATAGGTCGCCATAGGGAAGCTTGGGTATGCTGCGCAGCAGGATATAGCTCTCGGGAATGGTTCGCGAATCCAGTGCCTCTCCCGTCACCGAAAAGGCCATCACATTTGGCGGATGAGCAATGATGACCGAGTTGACATGGGGCTGTGTTTCGTAAATATGCTGATGGAACCTGACCGAGCGGCTCGGCGTTTTGCCTGCTTCCCTGCGGCCGTTATCGATTCGGACCAAGTCACTTGGCTGCAAATATTTGCGGTCTCTATTGTAAGGCGTAATGATAAAGGAGTTTTCGCCGATCCGTTGCGAGAAGGTACCCTGCGTGCTTGTGAAGAGACGCTGGTCGTAGGAGCGGTGAATGAGCTTGCACATTTCCCGGCGTGCTTCTTTCTCTTCGCTGCTGTAGGATACGGGCAGGAACTCATATTTAATTTCATGCCGCTTATCGATAGCCGGCTCCACTGCCAGTGAGATGGGTTGGCCGATGCGATTGGCTTGAATTTCAAGGCGTGCGCAGAAATCGAGCGTCTCAAAGCGCTGGAACGCCTCGAACAAGCTTTCGCCTCCCACGACTACGCCATGGTTTTCAAGCATGACGGTGTTGAAGCCCTGTTCGAACACTTGGGCGATATTCTCGCCTAGCTCCATGCTGCCCGGCAGCCCGTATTTCGCCATGCCAACCTCGCCGCATACCAGATAGTCATTAGGCAGCAGATGAACATTAGGTACCTTCCGCACCATGCTAAAGGCGACGAGTGCGGGAGGATGGGCGTGAACAACGGCCCGCAAATCCGCTCTGCGCGCGTAAATGAGCTTGTGGAACGGGTATTCGCTAGACGGCTTATGTTTGCCAGCGACCGTTCCGTCCTTTTTTACACATACAATATCCGATCTCGTTAGCTCGCCCTTGTCGATCCCCGCAGGCGTTATCCAGAGATCGCCGTTCTCGTCGAGCACCGACAGATTGCCGCCTGAGGTTGTGGTCATGCCATATTCATAGATGCGGTCCATCATCATCAAGATTTGGTCCGATGGGTGCAGCAGGTCGAATTGCATAAAATCATCCCCTTTGTGTATTAAGCCCATCGTACCTTAATTTGTATCTTTTGGATGTGATCTATGTTACAGGGAAGCTGTTATTAGACCGTAATAGGCAGGAAGTGCAGGTATAGATCCTCGAATATATGTTATAAATGAAAGAAGAAATACCACTTGTCTTAGAAAAGGAGCTTAAACGCGATGTCAACGGTAACCCCGTTTTTAATGTTTGAAGGCCGTGCAGAGGAAGCGATGAATTATTACATCAGCTTAATGGAAGATTCCAAAGTGATCAGCATGACACGTTATGGGGCGAATGAGGCTGGCAAGGAGGGAAGCGTAATGCTTGCGACGTTCTCTTTAAAAGGCCAAAATATCATGTGCATCGACAGCTATGCCCAGCATGCGTTTACATTTACCCCTTCTTTTTCACTATATGTTACCTGTGACACAGAGGAAGAAATTGATCGTTTGTATGAAGCGCTTCAGGCGGGAGGCAGTATTCTTATGCCGCTTGGTGACTACTCCTTCAGCAAGAAGTTCGGCTGGGTATCTGATCAGTTCGGCGTTTCTTGGCAATTGACGCTTCCCCATTGAGAAAAGCAGAAAGAGGCAGCCGTAATCGGCTGCCTCTTTCCGCTTGGTTGGCCTATTCGATGCAATTGGATAATCTCATCGCTTCCATTTGAAAACCGCGAGCCTCCAGTGCCCTACATACAATCGCAAGCGAGAAGGTGTCATCGACAGCTTGATTCTGATAATCCCTGACAAACGACAGCAAGGTTTCAACCTCTGCTCCATCTACAAAATCTCGGATCTCATCTGTTTCTTCGTATGGAATTTCTTGACCGTGCCACGGATGCGGAAGGTACGTCTGCTTGAGCGCAGAGGTGTTTACCGCCCTAACGCCTAATCGATCTGCCGTAGCGAGGACGATTTGTTTTTCCCTAGCGGCGCGCAACTGCTGGATATAATCGAACGGTTCAGCAATGGGCTCGAAATGAAAGGTTTGTATGGCTGCTGCCCTGACGACAGCCCTTTGCTTCTCCCACTTATTGTGATCAAAATATTCGGAAACCTCCGGTTCATCCTGTTCCTTAAGGCAGTACTTCGCATAGTCTTCTTTTGTTGTGAAATCATTCATGAGCAGCCCTTCATGCCCGTAAAACTTTAAACGGAAAAAGTCCTCAAGGTTGCTTGCGACAAGCCGTACGCAATTGCCAAAATCCATGGGAGAAACACATACGATGGGTGCTTCCTCCAAGTTGGCTACCGTTCCGAAATCTGTTAAAAAGGCATAATGAATCCCGTCCATCCCCGTGTTTGCAAAAAGGATAGCGTCCGCAGGGGAGCATGGATATCCTCCATTGACTTCTTCGTTGAATCTAAGGAAATACCCCGTTGGCGTTTCCAAATAGGGAACTTCAGGGACGAATTCTTTCTCCCAGTGGATGATTGTTTTTAAACGTTCAGGGATGATTATCGGATCTTTCAATGCAGTTCCCACTTTCGTTAATATTTGTATATCGTATAATCTTACAATAATATAGGATTGGAGAATAATAGAAAGAGATAAATGAATAGGTGAATTAGGAGAATCATTAGCTTTCTCGGAGGGGCGCTTGTTGGTTTTGATTAGATGGAATTTTTCCTGCTAAAATAGCGAATTTATTTTCATCTAACGAATAGATGGAATTTATCCCGTTAATGTAACCAGTTGACCTGATTTCGGTTGATTTCTGGTGAATTAGAAGGAGAAATTCCAGCTAAAGCCTCAAAATGGCTGAAAACAATCAAATTAGAGGGAATAATTCCAGTTAAATCACTACTCAACAATGGAGGCGATTCTGTTGAAAAATACCTATTTTCATGTAAGACGGACGGATTATTTTAGGTGGTGCAGACGAAAGAGCAACAAGAAGCATGAATTCAGAGTAAGATTTATGAACGTTATAGGTTCTTAAAGGCTTTTGGAAAGCGAGGGGTGTTTATGGAGGATATAAGCCTTTATCTCCCAAGGGATAAACATGATTTTGAGAGAGTAGCTCAATTGTATCAACTCGATAAAGCGAGTTTGGCACCGATGATTCCTAGGCTTGTGGAATGGCTGCAAAACATTAATTGGCCCATTGCGATGGAAGTGGCGACTCTATTGCTTAAACATCCAGATGAAACCATACCGCACATCAAAGAAGTGTTAAAAACAAAGGATGACCAGTGGAAAGAATGGTGTCTGCAGTTTTTTGTGAAGGAGCTTCCTTTCCCATTCATTGAGCAATTTAGTGCGGATCTCGTCAGAATGGCTTATTCGCCTACGAAAGGAGAATTGTTGGAGGAAGTAAATGAGACGGCCGCAAGCATACTTGCCGTAATAAAAAAAAGCTTTAATCATCCCAATCTGCAATTTGTGATGGATGTCATGCGTGATTTTAAGAAGCCCTGGTTGATTGCTGGTGGCTGGGCCGTCGATCTTGGGCTTGGCTGCATGACGAGAGAGCATGAGGATATCGATATTTGTGTTTATCGCGAGGACGTACAAGCTGTGCTGGACTATTTTGTCAATTGGGAAATCAAAGTCGCAGTTCCCGGCGAACACCGTCTGGTTGACTATGGTCAGCTTAGCGACCTTTCGCTGCCGAGATACTGCTTGCATCTGTTTAGGGGAGATGATTTTTTAGAGATTCTGCTTACAGAACGCCTGGGAGACGAGATTCTATTTCGAAAAAACAAGGATATCACGATGCCAATGTTGCAGTTCGCTCACAAAGACGCAGCAGGAAGACCATACGTCAATCCGGTATGGCAGCTGCTGTTTAAAAGCTTGGCTCCGAGAGAAAAGGATTTGGCGGATTTCATGCATTATCTCCCTCTGTTAAAGGCTGAGGAAAAGCGCTGGCTGGCAAATGGAATCCGCCTGATGAAACCGGATTCGGACTGGCTGGGTATGCTGTCCGTTTCATGAATCCTAGTTTTTAGCCTTGAATTGTCCCGCAGCTGTTGCATCGCCTCCGCTGATTGCATATAATATAGATTATTGTTCCATATCCGAAGTAAAGCGATGATGGAGAAGAGTAAGCAGTGCTTTCGTACAGGGAGAGGACGCCGCAGATTGAGAGCGTCTTTATGAGATAAGGCTGCTGAAGATTCACTCCAGAGCAGGCACCTGAAACGCCATGGCGGCATGCCGCACGGCGCGAGTAGGGAAGGCCCGGTTCCCGCCGTTATTGGGGCTAAGGGATTGCAATCCGCTGCCAAGCGGCAGGCGCAGGCTTCGTATGAGGTTATAGCGCGCGTGAGCTGGAACGTAATCCGAATTAGGGTGGTACCACGGTTCTTTCGTCCCTTCAGGGAGAGAGGGCTTTTTTTGTGTCAAGATGCAGGAAAGATGATACGGAGGCGAAGAAGAATGAAGGAAAGATTGGAAGGCTTGCGCACCGAAGCGCTGCAGGAGCTTCAGCATGTGGATACTCCCCAGCAGCTAAATGATTTGCGCGTCAAATATTTGGGCAAAAAAGGCGCTTTAACTGAGATTTTGCGCGGCATGGGCGGCCTAAGCGCCGAGGAGCGTCCGATCATCGGGCAAGTGGGGAACGATGTGCGTGCGGCTATTGAATCCGTGATCAACGAGAAGCAGGAGGCCTTCCAGCAGGCTGAGACGAATAACCGTCTTCTTGCGGAAACGCTGGACGTTACATTGCCAGGGAAGGCATTGCCTACAGGCTCGGTCCACCCGCTTAATAAAGTGTCCCAAGAAATCGAAGATGTGTTCATCGGCCTTGGCTACACGATCGCTGAGGGTCCAGAGGTGGAAACGGACTATTACAACTTCGAAGCATTGAATCTGCCAAAAAACCATCCAGCACGCGACATGCAGGATTCCTTTTATGTAACGGATGACATTCTGATGCGTACGCACACTTCACCGGTTCAGGTCCGCACGATGAAAGCGATGAACGGACAAACGCCGGTTAAAGTCATTTGCCCCGGCAAAGTATACCGCCGCGATGACGACGATGCGACGCATTCGTTCCAGTTCAATCAAATCGAGGGACTTGTGATCGGCAAAAATATCCGCATGAGCGATTTGAAAGGCACGCTGCTGCAATTCGTGCAGCAAATGTTCGGTGCCCAGGCGCAAATCCGCCTTCGCCCAAGCTTCTTCCCGTTCACGGAGCCAAGTGCAGAGGTTGACGTGACTTGCGTGCAGTGCGGCGGCAAAGGCTGCCGGATGTGCAAGCAAACCGGCTGGCTTGAAATTCTCGGCTGCGGCATGGTACACCCGCGCGTATTGGAAATGGGTGGCTATGACCCGGAAGAGGTTAGCGGCTTTGCCTTCGGCATGGGCGTTGAGCGCATCGCCTTATTGAAATACGGCATTGACGATATTCGTCATTTCTATACAAACGATCTAAGGTTCCTTGGCCAATTCGCAAGAATGTAGCAATGAGAGAAGGGAAGAAGAGCGATGAGAGTATCCTATAAATGGTTAAATGAATATATCGACCTGTCCGGATTCACGGGGGAAGAGCTTGCGGAGAAAATGACGCGCGGCGGCATCGAAATCGACGTTGTCGAGTCCCGCAATAAAGGCGTAAACGGCGTTGTCGTCGGTTATGTGAAATCGAAGGAAAAGCATCCGGATGCGGATAAGCTTAATGTGTGCAAAGTGGACGTTGGCACAGACGAGGAACTTCAGATCGTATGCGGCGCCAAAAACGTCGATGCAGGCCAGCTCGTTCCCGTTGCCGTGATCGGCGCGGTGCTGCCCGGCGATTTCAAGATTAAGCGCGCGAAGCTGCGCGGCGTGGAATCCCAAGGGATGATTTGCTCGGCGAAGGAGCTTGGCCTCAATGAGAAGCTGCTGCCAAAGGAACAGCAAGAAGGCATCCTAGTTCTTCCAGCAGCGACGAAGATCGGTACGCCGATCGGCGAAGTGCTGGGCATTGACGATCAAGTGCTTGAGCTGGACCTGACGCCTAACCGTTCGGATTGCCTCAGCATGATTGGCGTAGCCTACGAGATTGGCGCATTGACCGGCCGCGAGGTTCGTTTGCCTGAAACGGCAATCAACCATACTTCGGTCAGCACGGACAGCTTAGTATCGGTCAAAATAAGCGCTGAAGAGCATTGCTCGCATTATTCGGCCCGTTACATCAAAGGCGTAAAAGTCGGAGAATCTCCGCTTTGGCTGCAAAACCGCCTGATCGCTGCCGGCATTCGCCCGATCAGCAACGTGGTTGACGTTACGAACTTCGTTATGCTGGAGTACGGCCAGCCGCTTCATGCTTTTGACGCTGACCGCTTGCCAGGGGGACGGATCGATGTCCGCCTAGCCAAAGCGGGCGAAACGCTGGTCACGCTTGATGATCAAGAGCGCAAGCTAGAGCCGCATATGCTTGTCATCACGGATGGCGAGAAGCCGATTGCGCTTGCGGGCGTTATGGGCGGAGCGAGCACTGAGGTTACGGGCGAGACGGTTAATATCCTGCTGGAATCGGCTAAGTTCGATGGCGGCACGGTGCGCAAAACGTCGCGCCAGCTTGGACTTCGTTCAGAATCAAGCATTCGCTTTGAGAAAGAAGTAGATCCGGCTCGCGTCATTCCGGCGCTGGACCGTGCGGCATCCCTCATTGCGCAGCTTTCCGAAGGCTTGGTGACCGAAGGTATCGTTGAGGCAGCAGCAGCGGCTGCGAAGCCGGTACAAGTCCCCGTATCATTGGACAAAATCAACGGCTACCTTGGTACGGAGCTATCCCGGCTAGAGGTTCAAACGATTTTCGGACGCCTGCACTTTGAGTACGAGCTCTCTGACAGCAATGTATTCACCGTAAACGTGCCGACGCGCCGCGGCGACATTACGCGTGCCGTTGACTTAATAGAGGAAGTAGCCCGTCTTCACGGCTATGATGAAATTCCGACGACGCTTATTCATGGCGATGTCGTGCCCGGCTCTTTGACAAAACCACAAACGATTCGCCGCGAACTGCGCAAACGGCTGTCGGATGCAGGGCTTCATGAGGTAGTTAGCTACTCCTTCACCGGACCTGAGCGCACGAAGCTGTTCCCTGCTCTGGCAGAGCACACGAACCCCGTGAAGCTTGCTATGCCGATGAGCGAGGACCGCAGTGTGCTTCGCACGACGCTTGTCGCGCAATTGCTGGAGACCGCTGCCTATAACCGCAACCGGAAGAACGAATCGGCAGCGCTGTTTGAAATTGGCAGCGTCTTCCACACCGATGAAGAGCAATTGACGCGCTTGCCGCATGAGAAGCATCGCTTTGCAGCGCTGCTGACAGGCAACCGTACGGAAGCGCAGTGGAATGCGAAAGCGTCGCAAGTGGATTTCTATGATGCGAAGGGTATTTTGGAGACAATATTCGCGGTGCTGGGACTTACGGCAAGCGTGTCGTACGAAGCTGCACAGCCGGAGCATTTTCACCCGGGCCGCACGGCCGCCGTTCTTCTTCACACGCCGAAAGGCAATGAAGTGATTGGTTACGTAGGCCAGCTGCATCCTGCGCTTCAATTGGAGGCAGATCTTGCCGATACGTATGTGCTGGAAATTGGGCTTGATTTGATTTATGAGCTTGCCGATTCAGGAATCGAGTATAAGGTTCTTCCGCGTTATCCGGCTATGCAGCGTGATATTGCGCTCGTCGTTGACCACGAGGTGGCGGCTGCGAAGCTGACAGGCGTAGCTTGGGAGATCGGAAGCGAGTTATTGGAGTCTGTTCGCGTCTTCGACGTATACACCGGCGAAAAGCTCGGCGCAGGCAAAAAGAGCGTCGCGTTGTCGCTGATTTACCGCCATGGAGAGCGTACGCTGACGGATGAGGAAGTAACGGAGCTGCATGGCAAGGTTGTTTTACAATTAGAACAATCTTTTGCAGCGGAATTGCGCAAGTAGGCAGGAAACCTTTAAAGCCGCATCGAAATAGTTCCTAGTGAGCTATCGATGCGGCTTTTTCCTTTTAAATATAAGGCATGATTCGGTTTTTGGAAGAGGATTATGCCTATATTTCAACGGGAAACGGAAAACGGCTCTTTATAAGAGCCAAATCAGCCGTTTACGCTTGCTCTACTTGGACAATAGGAGGATTCGCCTTAATGGATGCTGAACAAACGGTAGTTACGGTTGATATATATGGAGTTCAATATAAGCTAAAAGGCCATTCTAATGTGGAATATATGAAAAGGGTTGCAGCAGCCATCGACGAGAGCATGAAGAAGCTCGCCAAAGGGTATCCAAGGCTGGATATGCCTAAGCTAGCTGTACTCTCAGCGGTACAAATCACTGAGGAAGTTTTCCGCTTGAGGCGTGACAATACAAGGCTTCTTGAAGAGGAAGCACGGCTTACGCTTTTGCTGACGGAGCTCGAGCAGCTCAGCCAGCAGGCGGTTTCCCTGCAGGCAGAGCTGGCGGAGACGAAGCGGATGGCAGCGGAGCAGCTGCAGAAGGCGAAGGAAGCAGCCGAAGCCGAGCTGGCTGACATGCTGGCGCTAGCGGCAGAGCAGACGTCGGCCCAGCAGGCAGCGGCAGCCGAAGCGATCAAGGTGCAGGAAGAGACGATTCTGCGGCTTACGCAGGAGAATGTGGAGCGAATTGCGGCGCTTCGGTCGAAGAAGGATGCCCAGCTTGCCGAGGTGCAGGCGGAGAAGGAAGCGGCGCTTGCCGAGCTTATGGGCACCAAAGAACAGGAACTGGCGGAGCTGAAGCGAAGCAAAGAAGAGGAGCTTGCGGAATTCAGCAGCAGAAAAGCGTTGGAACTGCTGGAGATTCAGGATTTGAAGGAAGCGGCCCTCGCGGCGCTCAAGAATGAGACGGACGCAGCAATCACGGAGTTGAGAAACGGGAAGGAAGCAGAGCTTGCCAAGCTGCGCAGCGAGAAGGAAGCTGAGGTAGCTGCGCTCCGTGAAGCCTTGGAGAACCAGGAGATTGAGCTGGAGCTTGAGAAGGAGATCAAGCTCTCCGAGCTGGAGAACGCAAAGGCCGAGGAGCTTGCAGCGCTGAGGCGCGAGAAGGAAGAGCAGCTGAGTCTAGTAACCGCTGAGCTTGAAGCGGCACTGCAAGCGGTGAAAGAAGAGAAGGAAACACGGCTTAATGAGCTGGAAGGAAGCTGGAAAAGCAAGTGGGAGGACCGGGAGCAAAGCTGGCTTGCGCATACCGAGGCATCCCAAATCGAGCTCGCTAAGCTAGGCGAGGAGCGGGAGCAAGCTTGGAAGGCGGAAGCGGCCCAGACAGAGCAGGCGTTCAAGGCCGATCTGGAGCGGAGGCGGAACGGCTGGCTGGAGGAGCGCGCTAGGCTGCAAGCGCAGGCGGCGGAGCTGGAGCAAGGCTGGAGGGCGGATAAGGAAGCGTTGGAGCAGCGTGCAGTAGAGCTGGAGCAAGGCTGGAGCGCCGAGAAAGAAGTGCTGGAGCAGCGTGCTGCTGAGCTGCAGCAGAGCTGGGGCGCGGATAAAGAAGCGTTGGAGCTGCGTTTATCTGAGGCAGAGGAGCAGCTTATGCTGGCGATGGAGCAGGAAGAGAGCTTCCGAACCTCCTATGCGCAGCTGGAGCAGGATGTTCGCGCGCGGGAGAGCGAATACGAGCAGCTTCAAAGCGAGCTGAAAGAGACGCGGAGCCAGTTGGAAGAGCTGCAGGGTGCGAAGGAACTGGCTACGGCGCAGGTGCAAGAGCTGGAGCAGAAGCTGGCTCACGAGAGGAGCCACGTCTCGGCAGCGGACAAGCGGGCAACCGATCTGCAGCAGCGCTTGAAAGATGCGGCAGAGCGTGAGCAGCAGCAAGCGGAAAGGCTTCAACAGCTGGAGGAGCTGCACATTGAGCAAGAGGAGCAGCTGCTGCAGCTGCGGCTGGAGCAGGAGGTGCACGAGCAGCGGCACCTGAAGGAGAAGGAGGAACAGCGCGACCAATTGCGCGCAGAGTTTGAGCAGCAGCGCGATGTGCTGGAGGAAGGGCATGTACAGCAGCTTCTTTCCCTGCAAGAGGAGCAGCGCGAGCTAGTGAGGACGCTTCGCTTGGAACAGGAAGAGCAGCTAAAAATCGTAGAAGCGGAAAATGACGAGCTGTTTAAGCAAATGAGTGCAGAAAGCAATGACCGGTTTGAGCAGTTGGCTGCTGATCGGGATTTGCGAATCAAGGAGCTTGCGGAGGCGCATGAAGCCTATCTCTTGCAGCTGGCTAACCAGCATGAAGAGCAGCTGTTAGAGCAAGAAATGCAGCACGAGGATCAAATAAAGCAGCTGGTGCTTGAGCAGGAGGCGAAGGCTGCAAGCAAGGCTTCTGAGCATGAAGAGCAAGCAGCGCAAAGGGCTGCGAATCATCAAGCGCAAATGGCTCAAAAAACCGCGGAATATGAAGAACAAGCGGCACGACTAACCGCAGAGCACGAAAGCAGATTGAGACAGCTCACGGATCAATACGAAGAGCAGCTGCTGGAGCAAGAAGTGCAGCATGAGGATCAGATGAAGGCTCTGGCAGGTGAGCATGAGGCGCAGACAGCGGGCAAGGCTTCGGAATTTGATCAACAAGCCAAACGCTGGAAAGCGGACTTTGAAGCTCAGATTGCCAAAAAGGATTCGGAGCACGAAGAAGAAGCTGCGCGGCGCGCAGCGGATTACGAAGCTCAGCTCGCCAAAAAAGACGCGGAGCAGAGAGCGCAAGCCTCGGAGCTGGCTGCAGCGCATGAGAGCAAGCTGAAACAGCTCGTAGATCAATATGAAGAGCAGCTGCTGGAGCAGGAATTGTTGCACGAAGAGCAATCGCAGCAGCTGCTGCGCGAGCATGAGGAGCAAGCCGTCCGCAAAGCTTCAGAGTACGAGGGACAAGCTGCTCAAAGGGCGATCGAAGTGGATAACAAAATTAAACAGCTCACAGACGAATACGAAGAGCAGCTGCTGGAGCAAGCGGTGCAGCATGAAGACCAGCTCAAGCAATTGACTGAAGAATATGAAGCAAAATCCAAGGCATTCGCTGCCCAGCAAGCGGCGCGTTCTGAACAGCTGGTTGACCAGTATGAGGAGCGTTATATCGAACTTGCAGCAAAGCAAGATGAGATGCGCAGGGAACTTGCGGAAGAACGCGAAGACCGGTTGGCGCAATTGGTTGCGGAGCACGAGGAGCAGCTGAAGCAGCTGACAGTTAATCATGAGGAACTGCAGCTTCAACAGCAGCATGATTATGAAACAGCAATTCAGAAGCTGCAGGCGCAGCTGGATCAAATCGAAAGGATTGCGGCTTCTGCTGCGGAAGGCGAACAAACGTACAAAGCGGAGCTCGATAAGCTGGCTGCTAAAGAACGTGAGCTAACCGAGCAGCTAGAGTGGACGGCTGCCCGCGAGCGAATTGCCGCGCAGCAATTGGAAGCGGCATCCGCCCGCGAACGAGAATTGACCGAGCGCCTGAAAGAGCAGGAGCAATATGCTGAGCAAACGGCAGCTGAAGCATTGCGTTTGGAGCAGGAGAGACAGAAGCGAGAGGCGGAAGACGGAGAGCTAAGAGACCGGCTCGAGCGCGCCATGCAAGAGGCGGCTGCAGCATCCGAACGGAAGCTTGAGCTGAATGAGCATACCTCGAAGCTTGCTGAAGAGCGTGACGCAGCAGCCCGCAGGGCGGAGAAACTGGCGTACGAGCGCGACGAAGCGGCAAGCGCAGTGGAGTCGCTCTCCTATGAACGCGATGAAGCGGCACGCTCGGCAGAGAAGCTGGCCGGCGACCATGCCGACTTGCTAGAACAACATCATAGACTCAAAAACGAATATTCCAAGCTGCAAACCGAATACAACGAATGGATCGAGCTGATTGAGCACAGTTGATTCACCAAAAAACCGCAGTAACGAGCAATGGCCAATGCCAGCGCTTGTTACTGCGGTTTTTTGCTTTTAACTCCCATGAGCGAGTGTATTGGGCCATTTAGCCATAAGACACGATTGTACCCGTGGGTCCGCTCGCGGACAGGCCGGCGAGGCGGATCAAATCCGGTGTGACGGTTGCGGGATCTTTGCCAGTCGCATGCATCTCCGTGCGAATCGTGCCGGGATTATAAAGGTTTGCAAGGATGCCATATTCATATTCCTCATCGGCTAGCGTTCGCGTCAGTGATTCAAGTCCTGCCTTGGCAGCGCTGTAAGCCGCATAGCCCCCAGCCCCATTCCACGATAATCCCGAGGTAATGTTAATAATTCGACCATATCTGGCTTTGCGCATGGTCGGCAGAACAGCCTTTGTCAGAAGGAAAGGTCCAGTAAGATTCGTTGCGATTTGAGCTTGCCAATCATCGGAGGTTAATTCCAGAACCGTTCCGGATTCGAGCACAGCTGCGTTATTCAAAATAATATCGATGCGTCCAAAGTGGTTCAAAACGGAAGTGATGGCATCCTGCACCTGCTGCTCATCCGATACGTCCGTTTGCAAGGCGAGCGCGGACTTTCCTGTTTTTTCTTTTACGGCCAAAGCGGTTTCCTCAAGCTTCGCGAAGCGTCTGCCGAGTAAGGCAACTTCCGCTCCATCCGCTGCAAAAGCAATAGCTGCCGCACGTCCTAACCCTGTTCCGGCTCCGCTAATAATGGCGACTCGATCATGAAGTGTTCCCATCATGACTCCTCCATTCGCTGTTTGTATGGTGAATATCTTAACAGAGGGAAAGCGGCAGGGGAAGAGGGCGCATCATCAATTTTTTTTAGCGGTTAAGCAAATCTTTATTATATTTGGGTGACTGAAATCTGGAAAGCGAAGCAAGTAATCTAAAATTACTGCACCAAAAGGTAAAAACAAAGTATACCCTTCGCAATTGTATAATGAGCTTGGGTCATTCGTGAAAGCGATTACAAATTGGGAGAAGAGAGGGAGCGACAAAATGAACCATATTACCCAGCGTAGATGGGGGAAAAAAATGTTGTCTTTGGTGCTTGCAGGGGTTCTTGCTTCAAGCATAACAGCCAATGCGGTTCCGCGGGCACATGCGGCAGAGAGTATTGTATTTAAAACACAAAGCGGAGGAGTCTTTGACGGCATGCCGTTGTTCGATGGCAATCCGGAGCATTTGGACGCTTATGTGGACACGTATTTTGCATATACGGGGCTAGAGGGACCGGCAGTTTATGTTACGGGCTCGCGTAACCATTATACGCTTACGCAAGGGGCGCATGCCGGTAAAGTCATTCCGGGGGCACTTGCAGCTGCCGATAATGTGCAGGGCGTCTCTACAGACTTTCCGGCACTGGTTGGCATGGGACAAACCTGGAACAAGGAGCTGCTTGGCAATATCGGCAAGGTGATGGGGAATGAAAAAATCAGCTTATTGAAAGTAAAGCAAGGCGAATCCAATATTCATGGCGGTGCGAATGCATCGGCAACCGTTGCTTTTACGGTAGTCAGCGATATGCGGATTAATCCTCTGAGCGGCAGATTTGACGAAGGCTACTCGGAAGATCCTTATATGGCGGGAACTCTGATTAACGAGATGGCGACAGGCCTTAGCGGAATCGATCAACCGGCCAGCGATGACGGGTTTTGGATGCGCGCCGCCGTCGGCACTAAGCATTATTCCGTTTATAACGCGCAGTGGTTCCGCGAGAGCGCAAACAATAGCGCCGGAGCAAGAGCGATGTTCGAGTATCAGACACGCAGTCCGCTGAAGGGCCTCGAATCAGGTGCCATAGCAGGGGTAATGACATCCTACGGCCGTACGAACGGGATACCGAATATTTTATCCCCACTGCAGCTGCATGCGAATGATTTCTCCAAATATGGCGTGTACAGCTCGCCTGATTTTAATGCAGATGCCCATGTATCGAGCTCGGGAAATCTAAGCAACGGGTATGATGCGAACTATGCGATTGACCGGACGCATGCGACTGTGCTGATGGCACTGGCTGAGGCCAATGCGGGACGTCCATCCGGTACGACTCCAGCCGATGTGCCGGATCTGGTGGCACTTGTGAACAAGGGTGAGTACGGCATTACCGCTGAGGATCTGATTACGGCAGCAAGGCCGCATGTGAATCAGATGGTACGCGTAGGGATCTTTAATGAAGTTGATGCTAACGGGATTCCTAAATTTTATCCGTTTGCTCAGGACGCTAAAGATGTGCGTACGGCAGCCGCGGCGACTTACAGCGTGCCGGAGCATCAGCAGATTGCGCTGCAAGCGGCACAGGAAAGCATTGTGCTGCTGAAAAATGACGGCGTTCTGCCGCTTGCGAAAAACAAAAATGCGGCGGTTTCCGGCGTATACGCGGATGCGAGATTCAAAACGACCTACTCGGTAGGCACGACGCCTGCACTTCCGCAATCGGGCATATCCCCGCTGCTGGCGATAATTAACGCCAACGGGGCAAATCACGTATCGTACGATTCGGCAGGCAAGGTTATTGCGCTTACTGCGATGAGCAATAATCAGACGGTTACGGCTAACGTATATGATCCTTCTGCCATCACTGGAGGAGCTCAGCTGGTAACGACTGAGGACCCGCTGAATCCAGCCGATACCGCTCAGCTTTTCGAGGTGTACGATTGGGGTCAAGAGGGCTACAGCTTGCTGTCGCTCAAAAATAACCGTTGGGTTACATCGCCGACCAGCAATAACGCTTCAGTTGGCAATACCGATGGAACTACACTCAATCTGACCAATAACGATTGGGACTTGGCAGCGATGCTGGGCAACACGAGCGCAATCCCGCCAAGGCTGCGAATCGAGCAAAACGCGGACCAGACGGTATCGCTGGTCGCGAACGGTTATAGAAGCGGCTTCTCCGGCGATTTTACGAACTGGTATTATTCGAATGGCCGTTTCATTACGACAGGCGCGGATGCCAAGCTGAAGACTGCGGCAGCTGTGCTCGGCAATCAATCGAATGCAGCTATTCGCAGTAACGACGTGAAATTCAAAGAAACGGTTGTTAAGGAAGTAGGCCAAGATTCCGTAGATCGTGCGGCGATTGACGATTATGCTGTCGTTTTCGTTGGCGCAGTTCCGCGCCATAGTGCAGGCGAAGGAAATGACCGCTCCAGCTTGTATATGGGCGATGCCGATTACGAGCTGGTGGATAAAGTGTCTGCTGCTTTCGCGGCGCAAGGCAAAAAGACGATCGTTGTTGTCAAAAGTAGCTTCCCGGTTGGTCTGGAAGACATTCAAAATAACCCGAATGTAGCGGCTATCGTCTATCAGCCATATGGCGGCCAATATGACTCCCAGGCGCTCGCAAAGGTACTATACGGCGACTACGCGCCAACGGGCCGTCTGACTTCCACTTGGTATGCGGATATGTCCGCTTTCCCAGAGATTAATAAATACGTTATTCCGGAAGGAAACAAGACCGCTTCGATGGCTACGATTGACCCGCGTTTCACCTTGGATATGACGAATGCTGATCCGATCGAGTCCAAGCTTACTTATATGTATACGGATGCTCCAATTACGTATCCGTTTGGATTCGGCCTCTCGTACAGCAGCTTTGCTTACAGCGACTTGACGGCGCCAGCGAGCGCAGGCGGGAAAGATCCGTTTACCGTTTCTGTAAAAGTGAAAAATGAAGGCTCCGTCAACACGTCGGAAGTCGTTCAGCTTTATATCAAGAACAATCAATCGGGCTACGGCGACTCTGCACCGAAGCAGCAGCTCGTCGGCTTTGAGAAAATCGCGCTGGCTGCGGGGGAGAGCAAAACGGTTGCCCTGACTGTTGACCCTAGCGATTTTGGTATCTGGGATGTCAATAAAGGCAGCTTCATTGTGGAAAACGGAGCTTATACGCTGATGGTCGGCTCGTCCTCCAAAGCTATTCACGGCGAGAAGACGATCCAAATCAACAGCGAAACCATTGCTGCATTACAGGCCTATAAGCCGATTAATGTATTTGACCATGCATTCGTATCCCATGAAGTCATTTACCACGAGGTTTCTAAGGAGCGCACTGCACAAAACTTGAAAGCGAATAAGGTAGTTGGGGGCTATTATGCCGTCCGCTCCAAACAAAACGGTTCCTACGTAGCGCTTCCGAATGTAGACCTGACAGGAACAAAAAGCGTTAAAGCCTCAGTTGCATCCGATGCGGCAGGAGGTATCATCACTTTGCACGCGGATTCGCCAAGCAGCGCACCGATCGCCATGATTGAGGTTCCGGCAACGCAGCCTAGATCCTATACGATTGCGAATGCATCTGTTTCGGTAACGGAACTTGGCTATGTTGATGTGAAAGCGGATTTGAGCAACACGAGCTTGAAGGGCAAACACAATCTTTATGTCGTGTTCAAAGCCGCTGATCTTCGCATTGACAGCCTGGCATTTGAAAGTGAATCGGCTATCAGCAGCGCAAGCCAAGTGACTGCCGGCCAAACTAATCCTACAGTGGTTATAAAGAGCGAGAGCGCACCGTTCGCAGCGCTAGCAGCGAATATCGAGAACTGGGTGATCGACCCTGCGGCAAGCGGCTTAAATCTAGCCTCGGTCTCTGTATCGGAATCGGGTTCCGAAGCGACGCTTCAATTCAACGGAACAGCGCAAGCGGCAACAATCGCGATTCAAGCTAAAGCTGCTGCTTTCGACGGTAATTTGACGGACAGCAACAAGCTGAATCTTACGATTGCTAATTCTTCTTCTGGAGGAGGAGGCACGCCAGGGACAGGAACGCCTAGCGCTGAAACGCCGGCTGTGACCGTAACAGCCGCGAGTGCAGCCGATACGACTAAGGTGAACAACATCAAAGCTGATGGCGTTACGGTAGCGGGAGCACCGGTAGGCATCAAAATCAGCAAATTAAACGGTGCCTATGCAGCGGCGACCGTTACTGTCGAGAAAAACGCAGGCAAGAAGGTAACGGCTTTGGCGATGGTTGCCGACGACGGCACATTAACGCCGGTACCAAGCCAGATTACAACAGATGCAAGCGGCAAAACGGTCATTAAAGCGCTTGTCTCCTTGAGCGGTACTTACGTAGCCGTTAACTCGGAGCGCGCGTTTACGGACGTGGCAGCCAAAGCCTGGTATGCGGAAGAGATCGCTAAGGCCAATAGCCTGCTTCTAATCAATGGCGTCTCATCCACGACGATGCAGCCGGGAGCACCAACAACAAAAGCACAAACGCTTATGGTTGCCCTTAACGTACTTGGCATTGCACCTCAGAAGAGTGAAGAGGGAGCGAAATGGTATGACGCCGTCGTGAAAGCAGCTAGCGAGCATAAGCTGGTTAGTTATTCTACGCTGGCGTCGGATACGCCAATGTCCCGTGAAGGCATGGCTGCCGTGCTTGCTAATGCCCTTCAGTATGCGGGGATTGACATTACATTAAGCGAGTCAGAAGTGAGCAAGCAGCTTCAAGGCTTCTCGGATGCGGCAAGCATTTCCAAAGAAAACCGTGCGGCAATGGCAATTGCAGTTAAATACGGTATTTTCAAAGGGAATCCATCACAGCAATTGCAGCCTTCCGGAACCATTACGCGTGCGGAGCTGGCTGCTGTAGCCCTTCGTACTCACAGCGCCATTATTGCTCTTATTTCTTAATTAGTATGAGGTTTGTGTAGTTAATTAGGAGAGAAAATAAAAAAGACACACAGACGGAAAACCGTCTGTGTGTCTTTTTCCTGTATATCTAAAACTAAAGAAATGAAGTTGACGCGAAGCGAGAAGATCGTTCTGGAGAAACAAATTTTCATCCGATGCGTGCCTTTCCTTCGACTAATCTTGTAATAATTTTGTTTAAGACTAAACCTCATTTGAATAGATGGATTTTCTCCTGCTATTTTTAAGGATTTTAGGATTCTGAGGCATTTAGAAGGAAATTTTCCCTATAATTCCGGGTACATTGACGAAAATGACCTGTAACGAATGAATTAACGGGAAAAATTCCAACTATTTCATTTTCCTAGAGAGTAACTCTTAAGCCCCCTAATTGGATTGGAGTCATCAATATGCAATAAGGTACAATATTGATGAGGGGGAATGAAGCGTATGAAAAGCAATATTCTT
>NZ_VCIX01000068.1 GCF_006345825.1 Paenibacillus paridis | reverse complement strand
GGAATGGTCTAGGTAACTCTTCTAGATGAGTATTTACTTCATGGCTTACTTTTTATGAAGTCATCATTTTACACAATTATATGGACTCAGCCAGTTTGGGAGAAATAGGTCTACTTTTTAGATCTAAATGACTCTGGAATGGCGTTTTAGCGGCAAATTGGTGGGTTGAGGCTGGAATAGATCTAGTTTTTAGACCTATTTCGAGTAAAGCAGCCAGTTTGGGAGAAATAGGTCTACTTTTTAGATCTAAATGACTCTGGAATGGCCTTTTAGAGGAGATTCGGTGGTTAGAGGCTGGAATAGATCTAATTTTTAGACCTATTTCGAGTAAAGCAGCCAGTTTGGGGGAAATAGGTCTACTTTTTAGATCTAAATGACTCTGGTATGGCGTTTTAGAGGGAATTCGGCGGTTCGAGGCTGGAATAGATCTAATTTTTAGACCTATTTCGAATAATGTAGCTATTATAAATGATATCTTAAAATCCTAAACCGCAAAACCATATTTGAAATCATAATCCGCAGTAAGCGGAAGAGCTGTCCTTTAGGCTTGAATAGGCCTAAAGGACAGCTCTTGTTTGAGCAATATAGATGGGTTTGTATGATAGACAACAGTTAGCAGCTTGGTTGGTTAGTTTCAAAGAACCACAGTTGACCCTCCAAAGTTACTCCGCTTTGTGTGTTACCTGTTGTGAGTAAGACGGTTTTGGCTTCCTTGACAGTGACAAGCTGCACTCACTTGTATCAACTACGCCCAAACCTTCCTAAACCAGCGTGAAATAACCACGCCAATACCCTCAAAAACCAACTTAAACAACAACACTAAAATCTTCCCAAACTAGCTTAAAACAACAACACTAAAACCCTCTCAAACCAGCTTAAAACAACTACGCCAAAATCCTTTCAAACTAGCTTAAAACAACTACGCCAAAATCCTTTCAAACTAGCTTAAAACAACTACGCCAAAACCCTCTAAAGTGACTTCACCGCTCAGCGTATTGCCTGTGAGCAGGTCGGTTTTGGCTTCCTTAACCGTGATAAGCGCGGGCTGCTCGCTATAGTTAAGAAGGAAGTACAGCGGTCCGTCTTCGCCTTCGCGGATAGCGAGCTCCACTCCTGAGGGTAGCGTTAGCCAGCTTGCTGTCGGAGAAACCAGGCCGAGCCGTTCAACGATCTCGCCAGCAGACGCTTCGTTGAAGACTGCGCCGAAGTACCATGCCTCGCCCGCGCCGAATGTGTTTTTGGTTACGGCCGGTTTCCCAGCGTAGTAGTCGGTTGCGTAATGAGCGACAACCTCCACCGTATCGCTTTCTACGAATAGGACATCGTTAAAGGAGTTGGCTCCGGTTAAGGTTCCAGCTTCGCCGACCCACTTCATCGATGTCGGAGCGCGCGTGCCCTTTACCATCGTAAATTCTTCAACGGAAATGCCGCATAGTCCGGCTGCAGCGCCAGGGAAAGGACGCATATAGGCATGGCCATGCTCATTCTTATACCCCGTCCGGCAGCCAAATATAATGATGCCGCCTTCACGTACATACTGCTCCAGCAGCGCAGCCGTATCATCGCGCATGATGGCAGGATGCGGATACACGAGCACCTTATACCGCTTCAGATCCTCAATTGTCGTCGTATTGCGGACGTATAGGGTGTCACTTGGAATATGCCGATAATTCAGCGCTTTGAACCAAGCCTTGCCGCTGTCCCATGAGAACGGGCCATGCCAAATATCATATTCGCCGTCCCATTGGTTATCGTAGTCGCGAACGAGTGCGATTTCCGCTTTGAACTGCGTATTCGCTATGCGGTTGCCTGCCTGCGCCAGTTCTGCGCCGATTTGGCCGGCTTCGCGAACGCGGCGGTTAGGCTGATTATGGTAGTCATTAATGCCATGCCAATAAATTTCATTGCCCACCGTAGCTGTCCGCCAGCGGAAGTAGAGCACCATATTCGCGCCATGAGCAATCGACTGATACGTCCACAACCGCATTTGCCCCGGCTTCGGCGAAGGCATATCCATACGGTTGACCCAGCCGCCAGGGCCGGATTGCTGCTCCATGATGGCAAAATTAGGCGAGATGGAGCGAACGGCGCCAAGCGATTGGCTCCAGCCTCGATCTGCCAATGGGTTTTCTTCGTTCTCGTTGGAGTAAAGCGTAGAGAACTGGGGATAAGAATCATAGCTGAAAAAATCGAGCAGCTCATCGGTCATCCGGTGGCTGTCGAGGTGGCCGAACAAGCCGTTGGTTGTCACCCACTGATGAGGTGCGACTTCACGCAATATGTCACCCTGTACCTTCGCATACGAAATCGTATTATCAGAAATGAACCGTTTCTCGTCCAGCGCTTGATGGGGATTAGGCTGTTTATCGGCTGGCGTTGGCCGCGGCAAAAACACTTGCTCCCAGTCGGAATAGGTTTGGCTCCAAAATACGGTTCCCCAAGCCTCGTTCAGCTTGTCCAGCGTGCCATATTTCTCTTGCAGCCAGGCGCGGAACGCGTCATGATCGGCAGGCGCATAAAACTCGCTGATCTCGCAGTTGAATTCATTGTCGATCTGCCAGCCGATAACGGCGGGATGGCCTTTATAGTGCTCCGCCAGCTTGCGCGTAATAATGGCGGACAGCTCCCGGTATTTTTGGCTGCTGTAGTTATAGTGGCGGCGCAAGCCGTGATGCAGCGTGACGCCGTCTTGCGTCACATTCAGCACCTCGGGGTATTTATGGGTCAGCCAAGCTGGCGGCGTTGCCGTCGGGGTGCCGACAATCACTTTTAGCCCATGCTTATGGGCAAGCTCAAGCGCGCGGTCGAATAAGTCAAACGAAAACACGCCTTCCTCCGGTTCAAAAATAGACCAGGCAAACTCCGCTACGCGAACGATGGAGAAGCCGAGCTCCCGCATCCGGCGGAAATCATCCTCCCATAGGTTTTCCGGCCAATGTTCGGGGTAATAGCAGACGCCAAGCCGGAATTCTTTTAGCGCATTGATAGGCTTCATTCGTAGTTCCTCCTCATGGATGGTAAATATAGTATGCGAATATATTGCGAATCATTACTCTCTCTACTAATTGTAAAATCAATCATATAAAGCGTAAATGACAAAATCCTGCGATTAATGATACAATATTGCGAACTTGTTAAAGGGAGCCTGAGCCGATGATCAGCCATTTTATTGTCCCTAATCCGTCGTTTTCGCAGTATGTATGTTACCCTGATTTATTTGGTAGATACAATAGCTTCCCGCAGCATGCGGAGCGAAGAGAGCAGGGGCAGTTGAAGCATTATAATTTGCATCTGATTTTTGAAGGAAGCGGTTATGTCATGAATGGAAGCGGCGGCGAGCGTCTGGCGCTTGGGGCAGGCGACGGATTTCTGTTCCCCAAGGATGCCTTCCAGCAGTATGGCTCAAGCGTGGACCAGCCGTGGGATGTGCGGTGGATTCATTTCGAGACCCAAATCCCGCTACCGATGCTGAGAGAGGCTGATGATTCGGGAGGGTGGCTGTTCACCTTTTCGAACAGGGAACGGTTTAAGGCGTTGACAGAGGAAATGTATGGGCTATGCAGTCCATTTGAGACAAGCAATGAGCCGCGCTTATCCGCGCTGCTGTACGAGATCTTGGTGGAGCTGGTTCAGCATTCGGAGAGATTGGAAGGTTCTTCGGCGCTCGAGAAGCAAAATGCGATCAGGGTGGCCGCAGACCAGATCCGATATAAATGCGAGGAGCCATGGAGCCTGGAGCGGATGGCCGCACTCGCAGGCTACAGCAGCTTTCATTTCTTGCGTTTGTTTCAGCAGGTCATGGGAAAGACGCCCAACCATTATGTGACGGAATGCCGCATCGATGCAGCTAAGCTGCTGCTGGCGACAACGGCATTGACCGTGACAGAGGTTGCGGCGCAGTGTGGATTTGCGCAAGCCAGTTATTTTATACGCGTATTTCGTTCATCTGAGGGCGTATCTCCAAAAAAGTACCGTTTGATCTATGGCCAAGGGGCAAGTCCGGTTTAAGCAGCTTGAACGGTGAGATGAATAGTAATGCCCGATGGATCATGGACCACATAGGCATTGCTTTGGGCAGACACATCGACGCCTGCACTGCGCAAATGACCAAGCGTTGTTTCACGGGAGGCGGCGCTTGGAAACACAACCGTGAAGTATGCTAAGCCTACCGAATGAGCTGGCGGCAAAACAGCGCCAACACCCGCCCAAATGTTCATCCCGATATGATGGTGATAGCCTCCTGCGGAGACGAATACGGCGGACATTTGCGCGTAGTCCCCAACAACATCGAAGCCAAGCTTGCCTTCATAGAAGGCCCTTGCTATTCTCAGATCGCCGACGTGAAGATGGATATGCCCAATCACGGTGCCCTGCGGCAGACCGTTCCATGAGAGGCCTTCGCTCTCAGCGAGCAAACCTTCCCAATCAAGCGGATCGGAAGCCATGACGTAGTTGCCGCCGGAGTCGCGTCGCCACTGCTCCCGCGGACGGTCTGCATAAATCTCGATGCCGTTATGGTCGAGGTCTTCAATGTAAAGCGCCTCGCTCACCAGATGATCCGCCTGCCCGATATGAATGCCGCTTTGAATGAGATTGCGCAAAGCAAGCGAAAGGGAACGGCGATCGGGCAGCAGGATCGCAAAATGATACAGCCCCGCATGAGATCTTCGTTGCGGCACGATTGCATTCGCCACCTCTTCAAGGATGAGCAGCGTATGTTCTCCGTCAGCCGTGAAGGAAGCTGTTCGATTAGCCTCATCTTGCTGCAAAACCTTCAGTCCTACGACCTCCGTATAAAATTGAATCGACTTCTCAAGCTGGCTAACCTTCAGTTTCACTTCTCCGAGCGTAATTGCCGGGTCCAAAAATGTTGACATGGGAAACCCTCCTATAGGTTGTGGTTTATTCAAACGTTTGGAATGATTTTACTGGCGCAGCGTAGCCTGCAATGGTCATATCATGTACAATATTGGAAAAAGAAACACAAAAATCCCAAGTGATAGAAAGGATGCAAAAGCACGAGCGTTGAAATATGGTTCTTCTTTATTCCAAGTAGGTTTATCATAGCACACCTGTTTACTAAAATAAAGTAACTAATATAAAGTAACCTACTTTCGGTTTTAAGAAAAAGGAGGCATTATCATTACATTATTGCGCAGAGTGGAATGGACGCTGCTCTTCATTCTGGGAGGATTAGCCCTGTATTTCTCGCTTATGGAGCTCACTCATTTTGAACCCGACGCCCGGATCAAAGAAGCGAGGAAAGAAGGGGCTTACTTTGCAGTTCATGCGCCAAATCAAACGTTCTACGGGAAAAGCTTTACGGTGGATGGCGTTATCTATAAGGATGGAGAATTGCATGTGTATATGACCTCTAAGGGGCTATTTTCCTGGCCTGATCTTCCTAATACGATTCAGGTCATTACCGATCGAAAAGAGGAGTTGAACCACTCCTCATATGGAGGAACTTCAACCTTGTTCAGATCAAGTGGACGCTTCACGTTCAAAGAAGTGCCGGAGGGCATAAAGAGCATTACCGTATTTCAAGAGGCCTATGGACAATCGTTTTCCTTCCCGATTTCCTTAGTTAAAGGGGGGCAAACCAATGAATAGCTGTGTGAAAGGTTTGCTCGGCCATGGAGTTAGGTGGCTGTTTATATTGCTTTCGCTTTTAATAATCTGTAAGGTTTTGCTTGGAGTGGGATACAGCAGTCTTCGGATAGAGAGTGTCGTTCAAACATCTCTTAATAAGTTGGAGGTGCCGGATGCGCCAATCTCAATGAGAACCAAGATGGGGCAAGGCTATGAGCTGCTGCAAATCGTGGACCGTGAGCATGGCATGTACCATCAATTGAATGTTAAACGCTCATTCGGTTTCCTATGGAGCAATCAGGGTGGGTCAGTTGGCATGCCGATCGATTCGGAAGTGCTTCTTAGCTTTCAAGGTGGCGGGGCTATCATCGGAAAGTATCTTCATTCTTTTTATGTTGGTCAGTTGAATGATCCGCAAATTAGCAGTTTGCAAATCCGTTGGAGCGATGGTGTTGAACAGGAGGCAGGGATCAAGGACGGCCTATACCAGGTTGCACGAGTGATACGGAGCAAGAAGAATGAGGAGCTTCGTTCCAGAGATGACAAATTGTTCGCGTATGACGCGAAAGGGCAACTGCTCTACGAGCTGGATCGAGATCGAAGAGAAATCAGAAGCGATTTAGATAAAAATGCATAAGCAAGAGGTCGCCCTCCAGCGTACAGACAAATCAGCTTAACCTTGTTATGATAGGAGCTATTATGTTTATCGTCCTGTCTGGATGGTTGGAGGAAGGTGCTTTCTGCTCTTATGTGGCTTACTTATTCGGTGTTCGCCGCCCTATGCTTCGGTCTGCGAGGCATTTTGTACCATTGGACGAGCCAAAAACCGCTGAACCGCAATTTGTTGCTATGCGGAACCTTTAGCATGGGCGCGATCGTCAATGGCATATGCGCGCTGGTCTTTTCTTCGGAGTGGACCATGGCTGCGCTAATCGGCGTGCAGATGGGGTTGTTTTCCTTTGGCGCTAATGCGAGCATGTTCAAGGGATTTGCGGTTGGCAAGGCGTCGCTGGTAGCGATATTGACGGCGCTGCCGTCTGTTGTCGTCGTTATCGTCGCGTTTGGGCTTTGGCAGGAGAAGCTGCATGCCATGCAGCTTCTTGCTTTTGTTGTTATTATTGGAGGTGTGCTGCTAGTGCGGATGTCCAATGATATTTCGCTTCGCAACCTGCAGGGGGCGCAGTGGGGACTGCTTGCGATGCTGCTGTTTGCAGCCAATGATTTATCCGGAAAATGGTCGACGATCATGGAAGCGGACTTGTTTCCAACGATGTTTTTTATGTTTGTCACGGGAGCCAGCTGCTTTGGAATTTGGTGGCTGAGGGATGTGCAGCGCGAACGGGGCAAACGGGCGCTTCAGGGCGCAGGCGGTGGAACGGTACGCGTAGCGCAGTTTGCGCCAAGCGCTTCTCCATCCGCTTCGCCGAACTGGGGCAGCAAAAGAACCTATTTCGTAGGCCTAGCTGTCGGCATTACAAACGCGGTTGGCATGATGCTGATCGTCACTGCTTTCGAGCTTGGGAAGGCCGGCCTCGTCTCTGCGGTTACCGCGCTTAATGTGCTCATCGTGCTTCTTTACACACGTTTTATTGTCAAAGAGCGTTTTACGAAGCTCGAGATTACAGGGATCTCGCTAGCGTTCGCCGGCATTCTGCTCATGCGTTTGTTTGGCGCATAAAGGCAGTCGAACTTTCCTTAAAACAGGCTTTGCAGTAGCTACAGCAGCTATTGCAAGGCCTGTTTTTGTTTATAGAAGAGCAGTTTAGACCTTACAAATCCAAGCTGCTGAGGGGTAAAAACAAATTTATCATATGGGACTTATTGACAAACAAACCATCTTCCTTTACATTGTTGTTAAATGCTTATTAAATACAAAATGAATATATTTGAATATCATTTAAATTTTATTTAACATCGATTTTATGAAGGAGGCAACGCTAATGACAGAGTGGGAAGCTGCAGCAGGGCGATTACGGTTTTCATACCATGAGGTGATTGAATTTATGGCTGCCGTGTCACTCGTTGCGCAGGAGAAGCATATGAAGGAGTTTGCGCGCGAGGTGCATTTTTCGCTAGATGATGAGCTGCTTCAAATGATTGACGGGGTGAAGGCGTGCCTTAGCAAGCACTTGAAAGAGGAAATGGCAGTTTTCTTTTCGGATAACCTATTTACAGGGAGATTGGACTATGTATTGGTGCAGGTGTATTTGGGGGATCGGGAGACGCTGAGCAGTCCAGAGCAGTTACTGGCTTGTTACCGTGCAAAGCCTGCAACGGAGCTAGTCAGCCATTTGGCTATCGCTATATATAATGACGAGAAGATGGAATGGATGCAGGGGCACGATTGGCTATCCATTAGGGAGGATCACGGACTGCTTCTTCGGCTCGTTGAGGCTGCCCGGTTGCAGGATCAAGCGGAGCATGAGGCGCTGCTGGAGCATGTCCGTTACGCAGAGGAATATAAGCAGCGCACCCTGCTTGTTCTTGAACAGTTTCATGAGCGCGCCTATCTGCCAATGCGGGATCGTTTGCGCGAGCTTGGCGAGGCTGGCGCTATGAAATACCAGTCCTTGTTCGCAGAGCAGCCGGAGCTGGCTATCCGCGAAATGATGAGGAGCGATGTCGATCTCATCGATAAGGAAACCGACGTCCATATCAGTTATATTTCACAGGTTCGGGTAGGGATTCATCGCGAGGAGCAGCAGGGGCGCTCCCATCTCATCATCCTTGGCGTAAATAATGACGCCTTTGCATGGCAGCGAGAGGATCAGGAAACGATTGAACGGTTTTTGAAGGTAATAGCGGATAAGCGCAGGCTGGAGATGATTGAGCTGCTCCACCATAAAAATTACTATGGCAACGAGCTTGCCCAGGTGCTGGGCTTAACGCCAGCGGCTATCAGCTATCACACCAATATGCTGTTTGACCTTAATCTCATTCATTTGATACGCGTAGACAACCGTATTTATTATGAGCTGGATAAAGACAAAGTCGGTTATTACTGGGAGCAAACGAAGCGGATACTGCTTCCGTAGCAGACGAAGGAGGAATGCAGGTTGAGCGAATTTGTATATGAAGTGAAGGATGTCAGCCAGGTTTACAAGAAAGGCAAAACGATGGTAACGGCAAATGATCGGATTTCGCTTTCGATCCGGGAGGGAGAAATTCTTGGCGTGCTCGGTCCAAATGGCGCGGGCAAATCGACTTTAATTAAGCAATTGGTCGGCCAGTTAAAGCCGACCAAAGGGCAGGTGTTATTCTGCGGGGAGGATATCCTCAAGCATACGCGTGCGGCTGCGAGCATGGTCGCCTATTACGCGCAGGAGCCGCATGTGCTGTCAGCTCTTAAAGTACATGAAGCGCTGGCTTTTACAGGAAGGCTGAGGGGGATGGCAGCCAAGGATGCAGACAAACAGGCAAAGGAATTGCTAGAGCAATTCGATATGGCTGATTGGGGCGGCAAGCCATTGAAGCAGCTGTCCGGCGGCCAGAAACGGATGGTCGGCATCGGAACTGCTCTTATTGGGCATTCGCCTGTGCTGATCTTCGATGAGCCGACCAACGAGCTTGATCCCAAAAAACGGCGGCTAGTCTGGCAGTTAATTCAGGAGCGCAATCGGGAGGGAGCCACGGTTATTTTGGTCACGCATAACGTGCTGGAGGCAGAGCAGGTGGTTGACCGGGCTGCTGTGATCAACCATGGCAGGCTGCTAGCGATCGATCATGTCAGCACGCTGAAGCAGAAGGTGGATCAGCGGCTGAAGTTTGAGCTGACGATTGGGAGCGGGCGGCGAGCGGAAGCGGTGGCAGCGCTGCAGCCGTTCGGCATCGTACAGGAGAGCGGGGAAAACCGTCTGCAGCTGCTTGTAGAGAAACAGCAGGCAAGCGGAGCATTAGCTTATATTGTTGAGCAAGAGGAGCTGCCGATTTTGGAGTATGCCTTAATGCCCCCTAGCTTGGAAGACGTATATTTTCATATTGATCACGCAGCGCGCAAGGAGGCTTTAATATCATGAATACAGCACAGATGCAAATGAGGCTGAAGCAACCGAGGCCCTTCGGAGCAAGCCGGTTATGGACGGAGCTGAGCATTTTGTTCCGTATTCAATTTGCTCTTATTCGCGACAGCTGGGTGATCGTTTTGCTGCTCGCGACGATGTTTCCGTTAACTACAATCTTATTCATGCGCTTCTTTGTTCCCGATCCGGCGCCAGAGATGATGGTTCAAATTATAGCAGGCAATATGATCTTTGGGGTCATTATTATGGGCCTGAACAGTATCGGGCAAGAGATATCGATGCAAAAGCATCAAGGCCACTTTACGTTTTATGCCTCATTGCCCATCTTGAAATTAAACTTTGTTGCCGCTAATTTGCTCCGCGGCTTAATGAGCACGATTCCTTCCTTCGTCCTGCTTGGCGTGATTGGCTATTGGATTTACGGCGTGAATTTGCAGCTGTCTTGGGCGCTTCCGTTTGTTATGCTGCTGTCGCTAACGAGTATTGTGGGACTAGGCGTATGTATCGGTTTCTGGTCGCCGAATCAGCAGCTTACGAGCATGCTTGCCCAGCTTCTTATGATGGTGGTCACCTTTCTGTCGCCCGTAATGGTCGAAATGAACCAGCTTCCCAAAATGCTGCAATGGCTGTCGTATCTATTTCCGACAACCTATGCGGCGGATGCGCTGCGCACGGTGCTGCTGCATGGCTGGACGAATGGCGTCATGCTGGATTGCGCGATGATGCTCCTGTACAGCTGCCTAACCATCTTCATTGTTAATCGTTTAGTAAGCTGGCGGGTGTAACCGAGCCTGAGTCGAACATCGAATTCAGCCATAAGGGCTGCTCCGCAGGAGATAAACCTGCTGAAGCAGCCCTTATTTCGCTTGGAACATTACTGCTGGCCTGGACGGATGCGAACGACGCCAATGTCGGATGCGTTGATCGCAAAGGCGTTGCCGCCTTGGTTAATGGAGGCGTTAGCGCCTTGCTTAACGTTGACAAAGGTTTTACCGTTGTCCTTCTTGACGGAATTGCCATGCTTAGAGTATCTGCGTGACATGATCTCACCCCCTTTCAAGCGTTCTGCGGAACAGAGCCGCGAGGAGTGAGCTTAACGTTTTTTGGTTTTTTTGAAAATTTGCACGGTAGCGGCGTTGCTTGCGAGCACGTTTCCTTGCTGCGCGCTTGCCTCGGATGTTTGATAAATATTAATAACGAGATAATTGTTTTTGCCTACGCGGTACTTTAAGGTTTTGACGCTTGAACGAACCATGAATGAACCCCCCTGCCAGCATGTTTGCTTTACAGGATTACTATATGAGCGGGGCTGACAGCTTGTATCCGCCAATGATAACCGTCAAATCTATCAATTCTCGCTTCTTTTGTATTGCGAGGGGGTTGTGCCTGTTAGTTTTTTGAACATACGGTGAAAATGCGGAAGACTTTCAAACCCGCATTGCTCGGCAATGTAGGCGACGTTGGCATCACTCTCCACCAGCAGCTCCTTTGCTCGTATAATGCGCTTGGTCGTTACGTATTCCGTGACGTTCATGCCCGTCAATTTCTTGAATACACGCGAGAAGTGGGCTGGCGTTACGGATGCTTGCGAAGCCAGCTGCGACAATCCCAGCGGACTGCCTGGGTGCCCATCAATGTAGGCCAATATTGACGTCATCCAGCTTGGCGCTGTTGACGATACCTCCGATTCCGCGCCTGCCGGATGAAGGGACCGCCCGAGCAGCAGCAAAATTTGCTGCAGCCGAAGCAGCACGGCCTGGCGATAGCCCGGCAGCTTGCCGGTTTCCTCGGCATGAATGTGATCAATCCACGCGGCGAGCGCCGAATGGTCCTCCTCGCTCAGCGGCAGGCGGTACGCTTTGCGGCGCTTGGCCTGCTCGAAGCAGCGCAAATAGGAGAAGGCTTCGCCGAGCGGCGGGGTATGCACAAGCGACGCGTTGAAGAACAGCGCGGTAGACGTTTTGGGATTGTCGGGATTAGGGAAGGAGCGATGAATCGTGTTGCCGGGGATAAGAAATACGTCGCCCGGAGCGGCATCGTAAAAGGTTTGGTCAATAAAAAAAGTGCCTTGGCCGCTATAAATGTAAACAAGCTCGTACCAGTCATGAAAATGGTCGGGAAGCTCGTTCTGCGCGCTCTTCGTATCCCGATAGACGCATTCGAAAGGAAACGGTGTTGCAGCGTCGAACCTTTTGCGATAGGGATTCAGGGATCTTCACCTCACTTCACGCATTTGTCAGCCTGATTGTAGCAAATATCAAAAAAGAGTACAAATAAGCGCTAATTGATTATTTCAGAGATCGATATTGTTTTTTATAATAAAAGGGAAGCTAATCTGCTAGAAAAGAGGCGGAAAAGATGAGAATAGACGCGCATCAACACTATTGGAGCATAGAACGAGGGGATTACGGCTGGATTACGCCTGATATTCCGGTACTGTACCGGGATTTTTTGCCGCAGCATTTGGAGCCTCTTTTAAATAAGCATCAGCTGGACGGCTCGATTGTCGTTCAAGCGGCAGCGACGCTTGCCGAGACTGATTACCTGTTATCGCTAAGCGAGAGGGAAGCTTCTATATTAGGTGTCGTAGCCTGGCTCGACCTGGCGGACCCGGAGTATCGGAGCCATTATGAGCGTTTCGCAAAGCATCCTAAATTTGTAGGCTTCCGCACGATGATTCAAGAGATGCCGGACGCAAATGCGATCTTAGAGCAGGGCTTTGTGGAAGCGCTCACTTTTTTTGCGGAGAAGGGCGTGCCCGTGGATATCTTAGTCGTATCGCATCAACTGGAGCCGCTGGTGAAGCTGCTTGATCAAGTGCCTAACCTTCATGCGGTAATTGATCATATCGCGAAGCCGCGCATTAAGGATGGCGTGCTTGAGCCTTGGAAGAGCCAAATGAGCCAAATCGCCGCTCATCCCCATATCTACTGCAAGCTGTCGGGGATGGTTACGGAGGCGGAGCACGACAACTGGAGAGCGGAACAATTTGCGCCCTATATTAAGCATGTCGTGGAGGCATTCGGAACAGAGAGAATTATGTATGGCAGCGATTGGCCAGTGAGTCTGCTTGCGGCTAGCTATGACGAGCAAGTGGAGGTGCTGGAGAAGGCATTGCCTGGCGCATGGACCGAGGCGGAGCGGGAGCGGCTGTTCGGATTAAACGCGAAGGAGTTCTATCGACTATGACAACATTGAATGCAAACCTGTTAACTGAGGAACAGAAACGTTTATATGAAGAAGCCAAGCAGGCGAAGGTGACGGTACTGCAAATCGGGGAAGGCAATTTTTTGCGAGGCTTCTTTGATTGGATGCTGCATGAGTGCAGGAAGCAGGGCTTATACGAAGGCAGTGTCGCGGTTACGCAGCCAAGGCCTGGCGGCAAGCCGAAGATCGATGCGCTCGCAGAACAGGATGGGTTATATACGTTGGTCATTCGCGGACTAGAAAATGGCGAGCGCGTTGAGCGCACAGAAGTCATTTCCGTATTTGGCGAAGCGTTCGATCCATATTCCAATTGGGAAACCTTTCTTGGTTTAGCCGAAAATGAAGAGCTGAAAATCGTTGTGTCCAATACGACGGAGGCAGGGCTTGTCTATCGGCCGGAGGCGCTTGTGGACGGCCAGCCGGTCCAGTCGTTTCCCGGTAAGCTGACTCAGCTGCTTTACCGCAGGTTTAACCATTTTGCCGGAGATCCGGAACGCGGTTTGGTTTGCTTGCCTTGCGAGCTGCTGGAGCGCAACGGCGATGAGCTTCGCAGCTGCATACTTCGCTACAGTGACGATTGGGGTTATTCCGAATCATTTAAAGAATGGATTAACGAGCATAACCGTTTCTTGAATTCACTCGTGGACCGTATCGTTACGGGATATCCGGAGGAAGCGCAGGCCGAGGCTTGGTTTAAGGAATGGGGCTATTCCGATCCGATGCTGACGACGGCGGAGCCTTATCATCTCTGGGCGATTGAAGGCGAGCCTGAGCTGGAGGAGCTGCTACCGCTGCGCAAGGCGGGGCTCAATGTTCACTGGGTCGAGGATTTGAAGCCGTTCCAGCTGCGCAAGGTCCGCATTCTGAACGGAGCCCATACGCTGATGACGCCGCTTGGCTTGCTGCGCGATCTGGAGCAGGTGAGAGAAGCGGTGGAGCATCCGGAGCTGGGAGCGCTCGTGCGCGCAGCGGTAGAGACGGAAATCATTCCATCGCTCGCAATTGCGCAGTCCGAGCTGCAAGCTTACGCAGGCGATGTGTACGAGCGTTTTTTAAACCCGTTCATTCGCCATAGGCTGTCCGATATCGCGATGAACAGTTTGAGCAAATTTAAAGTAAGGCTGCTGCCGTCTCTGCTTCATTACGCGGAAGAAGGCAAGCCAGTGCCCGGCGGGTTGGCACAAGGCTTTGCGGGCTTGCTGCGCTATTATAAGGTGAAACCGTCAGAGGCGGGCTTTGAGGGCCAGACCTTGAGCGGCATTTCCTATATCGTACGGGATGACGCCAGCCTGCTTGAAATGATTGCGGCCGTGTGGTCGGAGGCGGGAGCGCAAGGCTGGACGCTGGAACAGACGGTCGGCAAGCTGCTTAGCCTAAAGAGCGTATGGGGACGTGACTTGGCTGCCGACTGGCCGGCATTAACGGCAGCGGTAAGCGCGAATATAACCGGAATGGAGCGACAAGCCAATGAATAACTGGGTCAGATTGCATGAGAACGATCATGTCGTGATTGCGCTGCAGCCTTTTGCTAAAGGGGAGAAGCTTATCCTTGAGGGCGGAATCGCGCTTGAGCTCGCGGACGAGGTGCCCAAAGGGCATAAGGTACTGACACGCGCGGTTCGGCAGGGCGAGCATGTGCTGAAGTTCGGTTATTCCATTGGCGTGGCGAAGGAAGATATTGAGCCGGGTAGCTGGGTGCATACGCATAATATGGGCACGGGCTTAAAGGGTTTTCTCGATTATACCTATGAGCAGACAACTCCGGAGCAGGTGAAGGGGGCATCGCCTGACGCTGGCCGAAGCTTTCGGGGCTTCGTTCGCGAGAATGGCGAGGTCGGCATTCGCAACGAAATCTGGATAATTAATACGGTCGGCTGCATTAACAAAACGTGTGAAATTGTGGCTCGAAAAGCGCATGCGCTTTATGAGGGACGGGTCGATGGGGTGTATCATTTCGCGCATCCGTTTGGCTGCTCCCAGCTCGGCGACGATCTCGTTCATACGCAGAAGCTGCTTGCCTCGCTTGTCAATCATCCCAATGCAGCCGGGGTGCTCGTCATCGGCCTTGGCTGTGAGAACAATCAGATCGATGCGTTCAAGCGCGCGATTGGCGAGCACAGCGCGGAACGGGTGAAGTTTCTAAAGTCGCAGGAAGCCGAGGACGAGATCGAAGAGGCGCTTGAGCTTGTTGAGGAACTCGTTGGCTATGCCGAGCGCTTCAAGCGCGAGCCCGTGCCAGTGTCCAAGCTGAAGCTGGGGCTCAAATGCGGCGGCTCGGACGGCTTGTCGGGCATAACGGCGAATCCGCTCGTAGGCGCGGTATCCGACCGTTTGATCGAAGCGGGCGGGACGGCGATCTTGACTGAGGTGCCGGAGATGTTCGGTGCGGAGACGATACTGATGAGCCGTGCGGCGGATGAGCAGGTATTTGGCAAAATCGTTCATTTAATTAACGATTTCAAGCAATATTTTATTAAGCATGACCAGGAAATCTACGAGAATCCGTCACCGGGAAACAAAGCTGGCGGCATCAGCACGCTGGAGGAGAAGTCGCTTGGCTGTACGCAAAAGGGCGGGCACGCCATCGTGCGTGATGTTGTGCCATATGGAGAGCGGATCACAAGCAGCGGCCTCAATCTGCTCGAGGCGCCGGGAAACGATCTCGTATCGGTCACAGCCTTATCTGCTGGCGGAGCGCATATCGTGTTGTTTACGACAGGCAGGGGCACTCCGTTTGGCGGGCCGGTGCCGACAGTGAAGATCGCAACGAACAGCGAGCTGGCCGGGCGCAAGAAAAATTGGATCGACTTCAACGCTGGGCAGCTGCTGGAGGATAAGAGCATGGAAACGTTGACCGACGAGTTATGGGAGCAACTGATCAGCCTCGCATCGGGCGATATCCAAACGAATAACGAGCGTAATGGCTTTAAGGAAATTGCTATTTTCAAGGACGGCGTTATTTTGTAGAGGTCTAGCGAACGAATTCTCATAACAGGAGTGGGTAACGTTGAAATACCGCAAGCTTGGGAAGACAGGACTGGAAGTATCGGCGCTTAGCTTTGGCGCATCATCGCTAGGCTCCGTGTTTCGGGAGACCGATGACGCGGAAAGCGTCCGTACGGTGCATGCAGCTGTAGATGGAGGCATCAACCTGATTGACGTTTCGCCTTATTACGGCCTGACGAAGGCAGAGACGGTGCTGGGCAAGGCGATCGGGGAAATAGCGCGCGACCGGTTTTATTTAACGACGAAGGCTGGGCGCTATGGCGCGGATCGGTTCGATTTCTCAGAGAAGCGGATCATCAGCAGCTTGGATGAAAGCTTGCAAAGGCTGCAAACAGACTATGTTGATATTTTGTTTTTGCATGACATCGAATTTGTGCCATTTGAACAAGTGGCGGAAGGCGCATTCCTTGCTCTCGATAAACTCAAGCAGCAGGGGAAGATTCGCTTCTCCGGCGTCTCGGGGCTGCCGCTTGCCGTATTTGAGAAATCGCTTGCCCATACCGAGATTGACGCCGTTCTTTCCTATTGCCATTATTCGCTGAACGATACTTCCCTGCTGGACGTATTGCCGCTGCTGGAGCAGAAGCGAGTGGGACTCGTTAGCGCTTCGCCGTTGTCGATGGGGCTGCTTGGCAACCGTCCGCTGGCCGACTGGCACCCTGCGGGCGCCGAGCTGCGCGCGGTATGCAAGCAAGCAGCTGAGCACTGCGCAGCCAAAGGCGAAGACATTGCGAAGCTGGCGATCCAGTTCGCTACGGCTAACGAGCGGATTCCGACGACGCTTGTCAGTACAGCCAATCCGGACAATATCCGCAAAAATATCGAATGGACGGATGAGCCGATAAACGAGGAGCTGCTGGCAGAGGTGCTTGCGATTTTGGAGCCGGTGCACAACCGGAGCTGGGAGAGCGGACAAGCAGAATACAATACGGGAGTTATCGTATAAAAAAAGGAGAGCTGGCAAGATGAGAGCAATCGTATGTGAGCAGATCGACCAGCTTCGTCTGGTGGAGCAGGAGGAACCGGTGCTGCAGCCCGGGACAGCTGTGGTTCGGATACGCAGAATCGGCATATGCGGCACAGATTTGCATGCGTATAAAGGAAATCAGCCCTTCTTCTCCTATCCGCGAGTGCTGGGGCATGAGCTGGCGGGGATCGTTGAACAGGCGGATGATCCAGCGGGAAACATTCGGCCTGGCGATCAAGTGAGCATCATTCCTTATATGCACTGCGGAGTTTGTATTGCCTGCCGCTATGGGAAAACGAATTGCTGCACGGCTATGCAGGTACTAGGCGTTCATATTGATGGCGGCATGCGGGAGAAAATTGTTGTACCGGTAACGCATTTGCTCGTTGTTAGTGGGCTGACGCTGGACCAGGCGGCGGTTCTGGAGCCGCTGAGCATTGGCGCGCATGCGGTTCGCCGCTCGGAGCTTCGTGAGGGAGAAACGGTACTGGTTATCGGCTCAGGGCCAATTGGCCTTGGCGTTATGGCATTTGCGAAGCATCGTGGAGCGCGTGTCATCGCGATGGATATTCAGGAGGAGCGTCTGGCCTTTTGCAGGAAATGGGCGAGAGTTGATGAAACCGTAAATGCACTGCAGGGCGCAAAGGAGCGCCTTGCCGAGTTAACGGACGGTGAGTTTCCGACCGTCGTGTTCGATGCGACCGGAAATGCAAGGTCGATGACGGATGCGTTCGGACTCGTCGCACATGGCGGCAAGCTTGTGTATGTAGGACTGGTGAAGGCGGATCTTACGTTCAACGACCCGGAGTTTCACAAGCGGGAAATGACGCTGATGGGGAGCCGCAATGCGACGATTGAGGATTTTGCCGCTGTTCAGGAGGCGCTAAGAAGCGGCAGTATCGATGTCGACAGTTTCATTACGCACCGCTCGTCGTTCAGCGAAATGATCAGCCGCTATGACAGCTGGCTGAGACCGGAATCCAAGGTCATCAAAGCAATGGTGGAATTATAATTTAGTTATGGCAAATACAATAGAAAGTCCGGCGAAAAAAGGCGCTTTAGCCTTGAGCCGGGCTTTCTGTTCGTTTGGGCTTCCAAGAGGGATTGCGGTATAGAACGTCTATAATCATATCGACCGTTGACAATGGAGGCAGAGCGGAATTATGATTGGTAGCTAACTGCCAAATATTAGGCTGCCGATAGGGGCTAGCAAGAAAGAGCTAGGGGGAATAACGATGCCAAAGACAGAGCAGAAAGAGGAGGCTGATAGTCGAATCGCACGCGAGGAAGACGATCATCCGAAGAAACAAACGGAAAAAGAAAAACAAAAGCATGAGCTTGACGAGTCCAAGCGTTCCTATGTCTGGGCACTGCGGTTTCTAACGCCATACAAGAAACAAATTGCCGCGCTAGCCGCGTGCGGAACTATGGCCGTAGCCGGAGAAACGCTGACGCCGAAAATGATTCAATACGTGATCGATCATGTGGTGCCGAGCAAGGATACATCGCTTTTCTTTATTATTTTGGCGGTGCTTACCGCCATCAATTTGCTGATGCTCGTTGCCAAAAACTATCGGAACCTGCTGCAGCGGACGATAGGCGAGCTAGCTTCGCGGGATATGCAGACCGCAATCTTCAAGCACTTGCGCAAGCTAGGCTTTGCCCATTATGAACGTCATCCGGCTGGAGAGACGCTGTCCATGTTCAACTCGGAGGTTGCGTCCGTCCAGAAAATATATCGGAACGTGCTGCCAAGCGTCATCGATAACCTGCTGTTTATAGCCGTAGCCATCGTGCTGCTCCTAAGCATTAGCGGTTGGTTATGCTTGATTATGCTGCCGACCTTCGGGCTATATTATTTGTTCGGACCGTATTTCGAGCGCAAAGCCGCTCTTTATGGAAGGCAATCGGGCCAATCCCGAATTGAGTACAATCAATCCATCTACGAGAGCATATCCGGCTTGCGCGAATTCCGCGCATTCGGCTCGCAGCCCTGGTACCATGAGCGCACCCTGGGCAAGCACAAAAGCTGGTCTCATTATTATTTGCTCGCCGCAACCTACAGCTTCGGACGGGGAAGCTTCAGGCGCTTCACCTTTTATTTGGGCGCTATCGCTTTATTCATTGCCGGTTACTACTCTTTGCAAAACAATTGGATTACGCTAGGCGGCTTCATCGCATTTACCCTCCTGTACATGACTACGATGTTCAGGCTTACCCTGCTCGTTACGCAGCTCACGGAGCAGAAGCTAATTATCCACCAGACCATTCCGCTGTTTCGTTTCATGCATAAGCCTATCGAAATTGAAGACCCGGCAGAACCAATCGTATTGGACGAGGTGCGAGGCGGGTTGGTATTTGAAGACGTCCACTTTCAATATCCGGAGCAGCCCCCTGTAATCAACGGTTTCTCGCTGACGATTAAACCGGGGGAGAAGGTTGCCTTCGTAGGAGCGAGCGGTAACGGCAAGACGACAATGTTCAAAATGATTGGCTGGTTTTATGATCCGACGTCCGGCGTCATTCGGCTTGACGGGGTTCCGATTCACCAACTTGCGTTGGAGCGGCTTCGGGAATCGATTGGCTACGTCTTTCAGGAAACCTACTTGTTCGGGTCTTCGATTAAAGAAAATATTCGGTTCGGCAAGCCGGAAGCCAGTGACGATGAGGTGGTCGCAGCTGCCAAAGCGGCTTATGCGCATGATTTTATTATGCTGCTGCCGGATGGCTACGACACGCTGGTTGGCGAACGCGGGATGAAGCTGTCCGGCGGACAGAAGCAGCGCGTGTCCATCGCGCGTATGTTCGTGAAGCAGCCGGCTATTATTTTGCTCGATGAAGCGACGTCCTCCTTAGATAACGTCAGCGAGTACGAGGTCCAGCGCGCGCTGGATGAGGTGCTTGTGAACCGGACGACGATTGCAATCGCGCATCGGCTGTCAACGGTTAAGCATTTTGACAAAATTGTGGTCATTCACGAGGGCCGAGTAGCGGAGTCAGGCAGTTATGATGAGCTGCTTGCCCGCAAAGGCCTGTTGTATGAGCTGGAAATTGGGCAATCGGAAGCGGCGGAGAGGAGAGTAGCGCATGAAATATCTTAAAATATTTTGGTCCAATTCGGTGATGCTAAAAGGCACTTATCTAACCGTGCTGCTCTATCTCGCACTGGAATCGGTGTCCAACTACACACTTGTCTATATTCAAAAAATATTAATTGATGACGTATTCACGCAAGGGAACTACGAGCTGCTGCCGATTGTGATTGCTGTCTTCGCCTTGGCGGGCACCGTATATTCCCTTATGTTTACGATGACTAGCCGAAGCTTGGTGCGCAATGAATTTGCGGTTAGCCGTTCCTTGCTCTCCCGCATGCTGAAGCGCCTTGAAGGCGTACCGATCGAGCGTTTCCAAAGCGAGAGGACGGGGAAATACGTTTATTCGTTCACGCAGGATTTGTTTCTTTCGGCGAGCGTTATCGGCTGGCAAATTCCGCGCGGCATGCAGGAGGTACTGAACCTTTGCATCTTAATGGTCATTATCGGCTTGGCCAGCCCGGTTCTGCTGTTGATGATCGTAGCGCTTTGCACCATTTACGTATTAATAGGCTACTACTTTACGCCAAAGCTGAAGGCGCAGGCTAAGCGGGTGGCGGAGAAGCGTACGGCATTGCTTATTCAAATTGAGGAAGGCGTAGCGTCGACTCGCGAGGTCGTTGCATACCACCGATTGAAATGGGAAGAGAAGCTTTACCAGAAAATGTTCTCGGATTATTTTGAACAGGTTATGGAAGAAGGGAAGCTCGTAAACCGGCAAATCCGTTACAGCGATCCGATGAAATGGGGCATCGGTATCCTCGTTCTTGGCTACTGCGGCATGCAGCTGATCCATAATCAAATGTCCATCGGAACTTTCGTTATCTTGTTCCAATTTTCTACCCAAATGTCGGATGCCTTCTATAATTTGTTTCAATTTATAATGGGGATGTCTTCTCAACTGGCGAATGTGGACAGAGTGCAGCGCATCTTGGAGCTGGAGCAGCAGGATGAGGGCAGAAGAAGCATGGAAGGGGAAATCGGAAATTTAACCTTTGAAGGAGCGAGCTTTCGCTACTCGCCGGAGCTACCCGAGGTGATCCGCGGATTTACGGCCGATCTTCCAGTGAAAAGGAAAATTGCTTTCGTTGGCACAAGCGGCGGCGGCAAGTCGACAATCGCCCAGCTGCTGGTCCGTTTCTATGATATGCCGCTGGGAACTTTAACGCTCAATGGCGTTCGTGCACAGGAGTATGACCGCAGGCAGTGGGCAGAGAAGGTATCGATCGTATTTCAGGACCCCTATATGTTCTCCGATACGATTCGAGAAAATCTGATGCTGGGCAGAGACGGCGTAACGGAAGCAGACGTTGAGGAAGCATGCCGTATCGCGCAGATCCATGATTTTATTCTGAGCCTGCCGGACGGTTATGATACCGACATCGGCGAGCGGGGCATTAAGCTATCCGGCGGACAGCGCCAGCGCATTGCCATTGCGCGGGCCCTTGTCAGCGACCCGGAAATTTTGGTGCTTGACGAGGCGACCTCCGCCCTTGATTTGGAGACGGAGCGGCAGCTGCTCGGCGCACTTGAGGAGCGAAGGAATGGGCAGACGACGATTATGATTGCCCATCGCTTGTCTACGATAGAGAATGCCGATGTCATCTTTGTCATGGATCAAGGCGCATTAGCGGAAACGGGCACGCATGCGGAGCTGCTTGCGAGCGGCAAGGTATATCAGCAGCTGTTAATGGCCCAGCATTAAGGGTTTTCTATTTGTTCCTGGGCAAGTTGCCATCGCATTTGTTTTCGCGATTTAAGAATAGTGCCTATAACGCTATAATGGAAAGGAAGAAGCAAGGAGGACAACCGTGAAGCCAGTTTTGGAATTGCAACAAGTAAGGAAAAACCGAACGGGTGAGGATACGCGTCCTCTATTTATGGATGTATCGGCACATATCACCGAGCCAGCGATGATTGCTCTTCTAGGTGTATCAGGTCAAGGGAAAAGCACGCTGCTGCGCATGTTGGCCGCTTTGGACGGTATTGATGAAGGCAGCGTTGGCTTACACGGTGTTCCGCAAAGCGAGATGGATCCGAGGGCTTGGAGAATGAAGGTTTGCTACGTTGCCCAGCAGCCGGCCATGCTTCAAGGCAGCGTGGAGCAAAACCTCCGTACCGTTAGTTTCCTCCACCGCATCCCTTATGAGGAGAAGCTGGTCAAGCAATTGCTGCCTCGTCTAGGGCTGGAGCATCTGGAGCTTGGCAAAAACGCGGAGCTGCTCTCTGGCGGCGAGAAGCAGCGGATATCGCTGCTGCGCTCGCTTCTGCTGCGCCCCGAGGTGTTGCTGCTGGATGAAGTGACGGCTTCGCTGGACCGCGGCAGCAAGGAGCTTGTGGAACAAGTGCTGCAGGAGTGGCATACTGCGGAGGGGACGACCATGATTTGGGTTACGCATGATCTGGAGCAGGCGAGGCAAATAAGCGGACAGGTGTGGTTTATGGGAGAAGGGACGCTGCTGGAGAATAGCGCTACGGCCTCTTTCTTTGCGGGCCCATCAACGGAGACAGCGCGGAATTACATGCAGGGTTCCTCCTCTAAGGAGCAGCCATGTCTATCCTAGGTCTCAGCTTTACGCTGCTATTTGTTATGATTACGATGCTAGTATCGGTATGGCAGAAGCTCGGGCTGGAGCGGGATATTGCAATCGGAACGATTCGCTCCGCGATCCAGCTTCTGTTAGTTGGTTATGTGCTTCAATTTATATTTAATACCAGCAATCCATGGTTTATTGCATTGATCCTTCTGTTAATGATTGGGGTAGCTTCATACCATGCTGGCAAAAGAGGCAAGGGACTGCGGGGCATTGTCTGGAAGATTGCTATTGCGATCGCTTCGACGGAGCTGCTTATGATGGGTCTGCTGCTAGGTTTTCGCATCATTGAGGCTACGCCGCAATATATCATTCCGATCAGCGGCATGACGATTGGAAATGCAATGGTGGTGTCAGGCTTGCTGCTGAATCAAATGAGAAGAGAGGTCGGCTCCTCCAGAGGAGAGATCGAGACGCTGCTCTCGCTTGGGGCGACAGCCAGGCAGGCGATTCAGGATGCGATGAAGCGCTCGGTCAAATCCAGCATGATTCCAACCATTGATGGCATGAAAACAGTTGGACTGGTTCAGCTTCCTGGGATGATGACAGGCATGATTATTGCAGGAGCCGATCCGATCGAAGCGGTGCGTTACCAGATTCTGATCGTATTTGCATTCGCTAGCTCGGCAGCCGTTACAAGCATTATTTTGAGCTTGCTAAGTTATCGGGAGTGGTTTACCAAAGATTTGCGTTTATTAAGCATAGAGCCAGAGCGGAAGGGATGATCGTTAGTGGAGGTATATAACAGCGGAACCGCATTAGAGGATCAGATTGCAGCTACTGAACTGCCAGAGCAGGCGCTTGCGCTTTGGGCACTGGGGCAAGAAGGTTTTCTTGTGAAATGGAAGCAGACGAAGGTACTCTTCGATCCTTACTTGACAAACTGGGTGCATGAGCTCAGCGGAGACCCGTGGATGAGGGCGTTTGAATCGCCGCTTGCGCCTTCGCAATGTTTGGATGTCGATTATGTTGTTTGCTCGCACCATCATGAGGACCATATGGACAAGCTAACGCTGCAAGCCATCGGGAAATCATCCAAAACGAGATTTATCGTATCCAAAGCACATTTGCCTCTAGTCAAGGAATGGGGACTGCGGGACGAGCAGCTCATCGGCATCTCCCATGGACAAACCTTGGAGCTGGATGGAGGAATTACGCTGGAAGCATTCGCTGCCAAGCATGAGCAGTTTGAGCAGGATGAAGCGGGAGAGCATCGGTTTTTGGGGTTTGCAGCGAGCTTTGGGGACCTTCGTCTCTATCATGCGGGAGATACGGTCGGCTTTCCTGAGTTGGTGACCTGGCTGCAAAGCAGGCAGGTCGATATCGCGTTGATGCCTATTAACGGAAAGGACTTCGTTCGCGGCGAACAAGGCATCGTTGGCAATTGCAATTACCGCGAAGCGATTGAAATTGCGGTGCAAAGCCATGCCGATTTGCTTATTCCGATGCATTATGGCTTGTTCCCGCACAATGATGAGAATCCGGCTTATTTCGTCGATTACATCTATCGCCATTATCCGTCCCAAAAGTTTCATATGTTCGCTCCCGGCGAGCGATTCATCTATATGAAGTAAAGGCTGAGTGATAGTTATTTCAGCTTAAATACGATCACGCCAGCAATCATAATGCCGATGCCAATGAATCTGTTGGCGGATGCCCCGCATGATTGTGCTGAATAAAGGGCAACCTACGGTGTAATCAGCAAATGGGGGAGGGTGATTGCCTTTGGCAAACCGAGGTTTGGTTACGGCGCTTGCGGCGGTAGGGGCGGCACAGCTGCTTAAACTGCCCGTTCATTATGCAAAAACCGGTAAATGCGACGTTAGAAAATTAGTAGGCTCTGGCGGAATGCCCAGCTCGCATTCAAGCGGTGTATCGGCGTTGGCCGCTTATACGGCAACGCGATATGGAGTGAGGACTCCGGCCTTTGCCATCTCAGCAATGCTTGGCATCATTGTGATGTATGATGCGATGAATATCCGCAGGCATGCGGGAGAAATCGCGGTGCAGGTCAATGATTTGGACGAAGACATGGAGCGGCTTGCGGGCCGTGAGCCAGGCATATACCATAAGCGCAGGCGCGAGAGGTTGAAGGAGAGCCTTGGCCATCAGCCTCGCGAGGTGGCGGCGGGATCTATGCTTGGCGCGGTGATAGGCTTTCTTAGTGCCGTTACGGCGAATAGGTAAAGCAGCAGCCATCATATATTTTCTAGACAGGCTTAGGCTGATCATAGCTTAAGCCTGTTTAAGTTTGTTGTTCTTGGTTACGAGCACACTTGTTAGAGCATGTACATTTTATTGGCTGTAGCGCTTACATCGTTATATAATGGGGACAGCAGCCATTTTATATGTAGAAAATCTAGGGGGAAATGCGGATGACAGAGCAGTTGTTATGGATGCACGGGGCGCCTTACGCCCTTGGGAATGCAGATGAGGATTGTCCGGCAATTACGCCGTATCTTGTGGAAGGCGACAATCGCCCTGCCGTGATCGTATGTCCAGGCGGAGGGTACGGTATGAGAGCTTATCATGAGGGAGAACCGATTGCGCAGTGGTTGAATGGGCTTGGTATTTCTGCATTTGTGCTAAGATACCGTGTTGCTCCTTACCAGTATCCAAGCGCATTATTTGATGTTCAACGCGCAATTCGCACCGTAAGATTCAAATCGGAGCAATTTCGCATTAATCCGGATCAAATTGGTGTGTTGGGCTTCTCTGCCGGGGGCCATTTAGTTTCCAATGCAGGGACAAGCTATGACAAAGGAAATAAAGAAGCGGAAGATGTCATTGAGCAAATGTCATGCCGGCCGGATTTGCTAATCTTATGCTATCCGGTGATCACGCTCCATGGACCGTTTGCGCATGAGGGATCGCGTGACAATTTGCTTGGCAAAGGAGCGGAGCTTGCCCAAGCAGAGCAGCTCAGCAGTGAGCTCAATGTAACGGAGGACACGCCGCCTACCTTCTTATGGCATACGTCCGACGACGCAGCTGTTCCTGTAGAAAATAGCCTCTTGTTCGCAGCAGCACTCAGCAAGCACAAGGTTCCATTTGATTTGCATGTCTATGCCAAGGGACGGCATGGCTTAGGCTTAGCAGACGATGAGGAGCACACGCGAAGCTGGACGGATGCGTGCGCGTCCTGGCTTGCTTTCCAAAATTTTAAATAAGCCGCCTTCTACTTACATAGGATAATTTGCCGGATAAAATTGCCTTTCCGGGTCGTGCAGCGATCCTGGATTGTAAAGCCTGCGCTTGCAATCAGCTCGTCGATCGCGCCTACCGTTACGATAACGGCTTTGTCCGCGATCCGGCGGGTATGCTGGAGCAAGGCTAGCTGCGCCTCCGGCGTAGTGTGGGAAAAGTGGTTATATGGCATGTCCACAATAGCTACATCGTAGTGGTTCGTTACCTCCGAAATATCTCCGCAGACTACTTCCGTTTGCAAATCGAAATGAACCAGGTTCTCCCGGGTGCCTTGCACGACGAAATGGTTGATATCCCGGCCTACGATATCGATATCCATGGAGAGTGCTTCAACGAGCACCGTTCCGATGCCGCAGCAGGGATCAATCGCTTTAACTTTTGCCGGATCGGGCACGGCGATGTTGGCGACTGCCCGCGCTACGCGCGTGCTTAAAGCGATGGAATAGCTGCGGGGCTTCTGCATATGGTTTAGCCAGACGGCTTTGCTTTTGATATAACTCCCAAAGTACCAGCGTCCCCCCAAAGTCAATATGCCAAAAACATGGTCGGGCTGACGAACATCTGCTTCCCCTTCAATATAAATGCCAATATCGCGCTCAATGCTGCGCTGCTCATCAAACTCGATTTTATTGTCAGGCGTCAAATCATTCATTTTGATAAAGATGACTTTGAAGGTTTCGTTCTTCAGTTCAATCTGCTTGACTTGTTCCCATATCTCCTCCAAGCATTCGCCCTCATAGAGCACTTCAAGGCGTTCTCTCATAAACGGACTGCGGTCAGGATGAATGGGAATCACGCTCTTCAGAAGACCGGTTTCCGAATGGGTTCCAAAAAAAGTACGCATCTCCAGCTGGCAAAGCTCGGTTTCCTCCAAGCGGTATCCGTAGGTATAGATATATAATGGCTCATGCTTTTTTATCGTCAGTGTTGTCGCATCCTTTTCATTAACGTGCTGAGTCTTCTATTATACGTTAAATGAACGAGCGCCGTCATGCGACAGGGGAATAGAAGCGGCAAAAGGCGGACTGAGGCGGGTGGTTAGCCGATTTGTTGCATGGCCTGCTGCTCGGCATGCAGAAGTCGTTCCCTTACCCTAACGACCTCACCGATGACGATCAGCGCCGGATTGCTTAGCTTCATCGAGACAGCAATCGTATGAATGTCGGATAGTGTGCCAATCAGCGTACGCTGCTGAGGGGTCGTGCCGCGTTCGATAAGCGCAACGGGCGTAGTCGGGGATTTGCCGTGTTTCAATAGCTCTTCCCGAATGGCGGGGAGCTCGCTGACACCCATATAGATGGCAAGCGTATCTACGCTATGCGCCAGTAAATCCCAGCGGATCGGCGATTTATCGCCATGGCAGCGGCTGCCGGTAACGCAAGCAAAGGAAGCGGCATATTCACGGTGAGTGACTGGAATGCCAGCCGCTGCCGCGGCTCCGATGGCGGATGTTATACCCGGCACGATCTCATAAGGAATCCCCCATGCGGCGAGTGCCAGCGCCTCTTCCGCGCCTCTTCCGAAGACGAGCGGGTCGCCGCCTTTGAGACGGACGACCGTTTTGCCTTCCCGCGCATAGCGGACGAGCGCTTCATTGATTAACTGCTGGGACATCGCATGTGAACCGGGCGCTTTGCCGCAATAGATCCGCTCGGCCTCGGGTCTGGCGTAGCCGAGCAATTCCTTGCTGATCAGCCGGTCGTACAAAATAACCTCAGCCTCTTGGATACGCCGCATCGCTTTCACTGTAATCAGCTCCGGATCACCAGGACCTGCACCCACAATATAGACCTTGCCTGACGTTAAATGTCTCATAAGCTGCTCCCTTTGGCTTTTTCCGCCGCTTTAGTGGCCGCTGGCTTTACGATTTGCAAAGTTGCGGCTGATTTTGAAGAGGGCTTGCGCTGGGAATAATAGAAGAAGAGACCGGTAAAGAGAGCGCCGCCGATAAAATTTCCAATCAATACGGGAATTTGGTTCCAGAGCCACCAATCCGCAAGCGTGACGTCTGCGCCAAGCAGCATGCCCGCGGGAATGACGAACATATTGACGACGGCATGCTCGAAGCCTTGGGCAAAGAACGTAAGGATCGGCAGCCACATCGCTAAAATTTTGCCGGCGGTTGATTTGGACGTAAAGGCCATTACGACGCCAAGCGTAACCATCCAGTTGCAAAGCACGGCTTTGATGGTGACGAGCAGCAAGCCGTTAAAGCCCATTTTCGCATACCCTATCGTTTTGGTTTCACTGGCCTGGATTAGTGTTTGAACCAAAGGATTACTCATGTCCGTTCCCATCTTTGTCACCGTCAAGCCATAAAGCACGGCATACAATCCGCAGCCGATCAAATGGCCGAGTATGGCCCACCCGAAGCTTGACAGCATCCGAGAAGTGGTTGTTTTACGTTCAAGCACGGCAAGCGGAAGGAGCGCGAAGCTGCCAGTCACCAGCTCAAAGCCAAGCAGGACGATCATGGCGAAGCCGACCGGGAAGACAAGGGCCCCAACCAAGCCGATCGAGGTCTGGTTGACAGCCGTAAATGCGAGCGTTGTGGCAAAGGCAAGAATTGCGCCTCCTAGAAATCCGCGAATGACCATCTGAAAGGCGCCTAAGCTTGCTTTTGCAGTCCCAGTGTCGATCATGGCGTCTAGTACGTCAGCGGGTTTGATATACGCCATTGTGGTGTCCTCCTTAAATCGTTACATAAATAGAGCCGCTCTCCCGATCAATTTCGGTTTCGAAGGTCGTCACGCAGCCTTCATCCGGCTCCTGCGCACGTCCGCTGCGAAGGTCGATCTTCCAATCGTGAAGCGGGCAGTGTACGGCTGTGCCGCACACCATTCCCTCCGATAATACGCCGCCTTTATGCGGGCATTTATTTTCTACCGCCAGCACGCTGCCGTCAGTTAGACGGAATACAGCAATTTCGGTATTTTGAATCTTAATGGTACGTGAGCCCAACACATCGATATCCGATAGGTTGGCTACAAGCAGCTTTGTTGTCATCTGTGTATACCTCCCAGAGTAATCTTAAATTTGTGCAGGCTGAGCGCCGGAGAGCTGCTCGAAATTTTTGCGAAGCTCGTCGGTTTGGATGATTTGCTTCCAGGGGTCCGTAGTTAGGCTAAGCGTCTTCTCGATTCGCGCCGTTAGGGCGAGGCGGTCCTCTTGCTTCTCGAGCGCTTTCTTGACATAGTCAAGGCCGACTCGCTCAATCCACTGGGCAGTACGCTCGTTCCACTGCGCCTGTTCACGGTACAGCTGCAAGAAGGAGGAGGACCATTCCATAACTTCATCCTCAGTCTTAACGATTGTAAGCAGCTCGGTCGCTCTTACCTTGATGCCGCCATTGCCTCCAACATGCAGCTCCCAGCCGCCGTCGATGGCGATGACGCCAAGATCCTTGATTGTGGATTCCGCGCAGTTGCGGGGACAGCCGGATACCGCCAGCTTCACCTTGGCTGGAGCGTTCAGCCGCTCGAAGGCTTTCTCCATCCGAATGCCCATACCGATGGAATCCTGCGTGCCGAATCGGCAGAAGGTATTGCCCACGCAAGTTTTAACGGTACGAAGCGTTTTGCCGTAGGCGTGCCCGGAAGGCATATCCAGCTCTGCCCAAATTTTGGGGAGGTCTTCTTTCTTCACGCCCAGAAGGTCAAGCCGCTGTCCGCCTGTGAATTTAACCATGGGAACTTCGAATTTCTCTGCAACCTCGGCGATTTTCTTAAGATCCGCAGGGGAGGTTACGCCGCCGTAAATGCGGGGGACCACAGAAAAAGTGCCATCCTTTTGAATATTAGCATGATAACGCTCATTGGTGATACGGGATTCTTTCTCGTCGACGTACTCTTCCGGATAAAGCATGCCAAGATAGTAGTTGAGAGCCGGGCGGCATTTCGTGCAGCCTTCGGGATTATGCCAGCCAAGCACGTTCATGACCTCGTTCGTGCTCATGAGGCGCATCTTGGTGATGCCTTCGACGATTTCGTCCCGGTTAAGCGTCGTGCAGCCGCAAATGCCTTCCTTGACAGGTTCGCCAATAGAGTCGCCTGAATATAGATTCAATAAGCCTTCAACAAGCGGCTTGCAGCCGCCGCAGGAAGCGGAGGCTTTCGTGCAGGATTTAATCGAGCTAACGGTATTGTAGCCTTTATTCGTAATGGCATCGGCAATCGTTCCTTTGGATACGCCGTTGCAGCCGCAGATGATTTCGTCTTCGGCCATTGCTTCAAGTCGGCTGCTCCCAGAAGATTGGCCAAGCAGCTCCGAGGAAATGCCGAGCAAAATCTCCTTCTCTCGCCCTGCTACGGATTCGCCTTTCTTAATAGAAGCAAATAATTCAGCGCCATCGGAAGTGTCGCCGAACAAGACTGCGCCAACGAGCTTTCCATCCTGGATCACGATTTTTTTGTAAGTGCCGGCTAGATCGTCCTGCAGCTTTAACGAGCGCGTGCCTGGTGAATCTCCGAATCGTCCAGCTGAGAACACATCAACGCCGGAAACTTTTAGTTTGGTTGAGGTAACAGAGCCAGTATAACCAGCGGTTTCTACACCTGCCAGAAGTTTGGCAAGCACTGCACCTTGCTCATAAAGCGGGGCAACCAGGCCATAGGCGATGCCGCGGTGTTCAGCACATTCGCCGACAGCATAAATGTCTGGCAGGCTCGTTCGCATAAAGTCATCGATGACAATGCCGCGGTTGACGTCAATGCCCGCCGCTCTGGCAAGCTCTATGTTCGGCCGAATTCCGACAGCCATCACAACAAGGTCGCCATCCACCTCGGTGCCATCCGTAAAGGCAAGCCCACTAGCCCGCCGCTTCCCTTTGATGGCCGCTGTGCTTTTTTTCAATAAGAATTGCATCCCTTGCGCTTCGAGCTCGCGCTGCAGCATTTTGGAGGCTGCCTCGTCCAATTGCCTCTCCATTAAGTAGCTATGAATATGGACGACGTTAACCTCCATCCCGAGATGAAGAAGGCCGCGTGCGGCTTCGAGCCCGAGCAAACCGCCGCCAATGACGACCGCCTTCTTGTATTTTTTGGCCGTATCCATCATCACTTCGCAATCGTGAATATCACGGAAAGCGATTACGCCCTCCTTGTCTGCGCCGGGAAGAGGCAGCATGAACGGGTTGGACCCGGTGGCGATGATGAGAGCGTCGTAAGCTGCTTCAATACCTAGATGGGAGGTAACTTTTTTGCGTTCCGTATCGATGTTTGTTATTTTGTGGCCCGTGTGCAGTGTAATATTGTTTTCGATGTACCAGCTCCAATCGTTAATGATGATTTCCTGCATATCGGCGCCGCCGGCCAAAACGGAGGAAAGCATGATACGGTTATAATTGGGATGCGGCTCGGCGCCGAATATGGTAATGTCGTAGCTTTCAGGAGAAAGCTTCAATAAATGCTCGATTGCGCGAACCCCCGCCATGCCGTTGCCGATCAACACTAATTTCTTTTTGGTTGCTGTCATTGTGTTTCTCTCCTCTCGAACGCTGTCTCTGTAAAATCATAAAAGCCTGCTCCGTATCAAAGGAAAAACGTACTTCTCCCTTGAAAACGAAAGCAGGCTTCTTTGCCGCTTATAACCGAATACATCGTTGTATTCGAGAATGATATGTGGTTGCTAACGTAAATATACAACACCAATTGAGTTTGTGTCAATATATATGACATGGTAGGCGATGAAAAAACTTGTTTGGTGACAAACTCAAGAGTTTTATGTTATATATAATCACAAAGGTATCGACTTGTGCTTTGTTTGATAAAAAGTCGAATAGGAGGGGGCGCTTCTACATGCGTTCTTTGTTAGTAGTCGAGCAACGTGCGGCAATCGGGGGAGCGGTCCAGGACTCTCAGCTTGAGGAATTGTCCAAACAGCATACGCCAAAATATAAGCTCGAATCGTTTGGCTATCAGGTTTTGCGGGCTGGTGACGAACAAAAGGCCGAGCTGCATATGAGCAGCGCGGATGCGGTTATTCTGCATTTGCCGCTCGATGAGGCGAAGATGTGGGGCGTAAAGCTTCTAAAGCATAAAACGGTACCCATGCTGTGGTGGTGCAGTGTGGGTACCGCTTCTTTGTCAGCTGCCTTCTGTGAGGATGAAGTGCCTGTTGACGGGATACTGACGCCTTCCATGAGCGAGCAGGAGCTGCACTGGGCACTCCATTTTGGATCAAAGCAATGCTTTGAACGACTGCAATGGATGAATGAAAAGAAGCAGCTGGAGGGGCGCCTCGAGGAGCGGAAGTGGATCGATATGGCGAAGGGGATATTGTGCAAAATCAAAAATATATCCGAAGCGGAAGCTTATGATGTGCTTCGAAAACAGGCGATGAATGAACGCAAGCGAATGGTGGACGTCGCTACGTCGATCGTGAAAGTTTATCAAATCCTTCAGGATCAGAAATAAGGGGGCCATGCCATGATTACGAATCTGCTTAAGGAAGTAGGTCGAGGAAAACGGGGGGCGCGGGATCTTAGCTATGAGGAAGCGCTGCTCGCGGCAAATGCAATCCTTGATCTCAAGGCGACCCCAGCCCAAATCGGAGCTTTTTTTATTGCGGAGCGAATGAAGATGGAAAGCGTGGAAGAGCTTGAAGCATTCGCTGCGGCATGCCGAAGCCGTGCTTACCGCGCGCCAATACAGCAGGGGCTTGATTGCGCTGGTCCCTATGACGGCAGGAAAAAGTCGTTCTATGCGACCTTTCCCACCTCCTTTGTCCTTGCTGCCGCGGGTCTGCCTGTTACGCTGCACGGCTCGGAATCCCTGCCGCCGAAATGGGGAATTACGCTGCATGACTTGCTGCGTGAGGCTGGCATCGACGCTGCTCTTCTATCCCGTGAGCAGATCGTTAAAGCGGCTTCTGATACCGGGGTTCTTTACGTTCCGGCGGAGGAATGGTGTCCGCCGCTGAAGGCGCTTCGTTCGATTCGAATCGAGCTGGGCATGCGAACCGTGCTGAATACAGCCGAGAAGCTGATCGATTATTCTCATTCCCCATATTTAATATTTGGCGTCTACCATAATACTGTATTCGAGCGGATGGCAAAGCTGGCGAACCAGCTTCATTACCATAAAGCGCTCATCGTGCAAGGCATGGAGGGCTCCGAGGATTTGTTTATCGAGCGGCCGACTCGCACTTACTTTGTGGAAAACGGGGAATCGCAGCTTCATATCATTGATCCGGACGCATACGGGCTTTTAACTTCCGTTCCTGAAATCGATTGGACAGCGGCCGGGCAGCTTCATGAGGCGGAGGCCGTGCTGCAAGGGTGCGGCCACATGGCCTTCACTAATCAAGTGCTCCTTAATGCCGCGGTTCGGCTCCATTTGGCAGAGAAAGTGGAATCGGTCGAGGAAGGGTTATATGTCTGCAAGGATTTACTGGATCAAGGCGCGCCTTTGGAGCTTTACCACAAATGGCAACATGCGATGATGGGCGAGAATGCTTTGCATTGCCGAACAACTTAAGAGGATTAAAGAAGAGGCTGCCGGGCAAATGATCCGTTAGCCTCTTTTACGCTTCATAATATCGGGACGGACCTCTAATATACATTGTCGCTTGACCATTCTCCAGGCAGCGGAGAATCCGGCAATAGGGGAAGCTTCAGCGCCTCGACGGCTTCCTGTAAATATTGCTTGCGGAATTCAAGGCCACCGGTATCCCGCTTATGCGCGGACAGCCAGTCGGTTTTTCCTTCACTTGATCGGTTCAAGGTTTGCAGATCACGGCTGTAAATAGAGGCGTCCCAGCGAATTTGCGATAACACCCGGCTTACGAGCGGGAGTGGAAAGCCGCTTGCCTGCTGAATAAGCTCCGCTGCTCGGTCCTGCTCATTGCGGATGAACTCATGCGCTCTCAGATGGGCTTTCAAGTAAGCGATGACGATCGGCTCATTCTCCCTGGACCAATTGCCATCGGTAACTAAACCGGTCAAGTAATCGCCGCCAATCCCTTCCGAAAGCAGCGGAATGCCTGCGCCGATGGATTGAACCCAGCTTAAATAAGGCTCCCACAGCATGCTTGCGCCCACTTGGCCCCCGAGAATTCCGCTGAGGCAATCGCCCATGCCGCGGTGTATGATAGGCTCAGAGTGCAGGCCGAACGTATTCATCCACTCTTTCAGGCGGTAAGAGGAGCTGGAGTTGCCTACTGTAGAAATTGATAACGAGGATAAGGCATCTAAATGATCAACTTTGCTTCCGGCAGGAACGACTAACGAGATTCCGCCCCCGCTGCTCGTTTTCCCATCGAAGGCGATGACCTGAGGCTGGAAGCGCGGAAGGATATTGCTAAGCGCGCGGCTGGCGATAATCGGATAATCGCCAACCGATGCGATATGGACGCGTCCGGCAATGAGCTCCTCGACAAGCTCCATTCCGTTTGGAGCGTTGACCCAGGCAATTTGATAGCGCGTCGCCGGCGAGATCCTTCGCAGCTCCTCTTCGAATAAGCCCAGCTGTTTAATAATCAATGGGCTCCATAACAGGGCGGCCCCGCTTTGGTAGCCGATGGTGACGGTCTTCTCATTGGAGCTGCCCGTCATGGCACTGCGCTGCTGTTCTCCCGAAATACCATGCTGCTTCACCCAAGCCTGAAGCTGCTGGGGATCGATCCAAACTTCCTTGCCTATTTTAATATGAGGAAGCTGCTTATCCTTGCGCCAGCGGTCGATGGTCGCACGGCTGATGCCCAGTATATCCATCGCTTCCTGCAGGCTTAGAAGATTCAAGCGTTCATTCATCATAGGGGAGCACTCCATTTCTACTGCATCATTAATTCAAAGTTAATACATAGGAATTATGAGTTATTTATAATGATAAGCTATAGCTTCTTAAACTTCAATTGATAAATGCGAATTGCGGCTGATTTTCCTCATTCCTCCTCATAGCCGCTCTTCTTTCCTCATTTTGTTGACAGTCCAAAACGGAGATGATAATTTCGAGTTATACAAATCTTAGTAAGTTAATTGGAATTATAAGCATTAGCAAACCGAGAAGAAGAAAAGGGGCAGTGAGCAGAGATGAATAAGAGCAAACGGGTTCAAAAGAAGGGCAGAGGCTGGGCAGTTCTCCTGATGCTGGCGGCATTGCTGGTTGTTTCGGCATGCAGCGCGAATAATTCGGGCAAGGATGCAGGTTCCAACGGCACGAAAGCGAAGACGGTTCGGATCGGCTATCAGAAGTATGCTTCCGTAAACATTATGAAGGAACGCGGAGGACTGGAGGAGAAGCTGAAGGAAGCTGGCTACGTAGTGGAATGGACGGAATTTCCCGGCGGCCCGCAGCTGCTGGAAGCTTTGAACGTTGGAAGCATTGACTTCGGCCATACCGGCGAGGCGCCTCCGATTTTTGCGCAGGCTGCGGGTGCGCCGCTCGTATACTTGGCACATTCGCCTGAAAGCCCTAAGGCTGAAAGCATTCTTGTGCCTGAAAACTCGCCGATTCAATCATCGGCCGACCTCAAAGGCAAGAAAATTGCATTGAATAAAGGCTCGAACGTTCATTACTTGCTCGTCAAATATTTGGAGCGAGAGGGCTTGGCCTACAGTGATGTGGAGGTTGTGTATCTGCCGCCTGCAGATGCGAGAGCGGCGTTCGAGAGCGGAAATGTAGACGCTTGGGTGATCTGGGAGCCATTCTATTCTGTTGCACAGCTAGCTACGAAAGCGCGCGTGCTTGCGGATGGCGAAGGACTTGTGAAGAACTATGAGTTCTATTTAGCTTCACGCGATTTTGCAAAGTCGAATACAAAGGCTGTAGATGTCATTTTGGACCAGTTGGAAGAAACGGATAAATGGGCAAAGGACAATCAGCCTGAAGTGGCTAAGCTGCTTGCGCCTGCGCTCGGACTTGACGCAGCTCCGCTTGAGCAAGCACTGGCTCACCGCGGCTGGGGCGTCATCCGAGTTAGCGATGAGACGCTTCAAGCGCAGCAGAGCATCGCAGATACCTTTTTCAAACTGGAGTTGATTCCTTCTGAACTTAAAGTTAGCGATGCGGTAATCAAATAAACCTTCATACCCTGCAAAGGATTAAGGAGAGCGAATATGGAACTGTTTTGGTTTATTCCCCTGCATGGGGACGGCAGGTATTTGGGCACCTCGAAAGGTGCCCGCGCGGTAGATTATGATTACATCCGGCAAATTGCTCAAGCTGTTGATCGGTTAGGGTACCATGGGGTGCTGCTTCCGACAGGCAAGGCTTGTGAGGACGCGTGGGTTGCGGCTTCTTCCCTTATTGGAATGACGCGCAGATTAAAGTTTTTGGTAGCTATCCGTCCGGGCCTCATGTCCCCTTCGACTTCAGCGCGGATGGCATCGACTTTCGATAGGCTCTCCGGCGGCAGGCTGCTCGTTAATGTTGTTACCGGCGGCGATCCGCATGAGCTTGGCGGAGACGGCATCTTCCTCTCGCATGGCGAACGTTACGAGCAAACCGACGAGTTTATGACGGTATGGCGGCGGATGATGCAGGGAGAAGAAGTGGATTTTGCAGGCAAATACGTACGGGTAGAGTCGGGGGAGGTCATGTTTCCTGCTCTTCAGAAGCCGTATCCGCCGATTTATTTTGGAGGCTCTTCTCCTGCTGCGATGCAAATTGCCGCCGATCATGTCGATTGTTATTTGACTTGGGGAGAGCCCCCTGCGGAAGTAGCGAAGAAGATCGCCGAGGTGCGGAAGCTTGCCGAAGCGAGAGGGAAAAAGATGAAATTCGGCATTCGGCTGCATGTCATTGTCAGAGAGACAAACGAAGAGGCGTGGGCGGCAGCCGATCAACTCATCAGTCACGTCGATGAGCAGACGATTGCCGAGGCGCAGCGTATTCTTGCCCGTTATGATTCCGTAGGGCAGAAGCGGATGGGCGAGCTGCATAACGGAGACAAAGCTTCGCTCGTGATCTCGCCTAATCTTTGGGCAGGCATTGGACTTGTTCGCGGCGGGGCGGGTACGGCGCTTGTAGGAGACGCGGATACCGTCGCCGAACGAATGAAGGAATATGCGGAGCTTGGCATTGAAACGTTCATTCTATCGGGCTATCCGCACTTAGAGGAGGCTTACCGCTCGGCAGAGCTGCTGTTTCCGTGTTTGCCTCTGAAGGCGCAGGCAAGTGAAGAGCATGGCGGCATTGCAGCTTCCGGAGAGCTGGTCGCTTACAACAAACGCCCGAAAACGGGCAGTGCAACGTAACGGAAGGAGCAATCATAAACATGTTTACCCGATTGATCAATAGTCGTATTGCTCCTGCCATCGTTCCGATCGTTATCTTAATCATTTGGCAGCTGCTTGGACAATTTGGCTGGATTTCCAGCCGTACCTTGCCGACCCCGCTACAGGTAGCGGAGGCCGGCATTGCCATGACAAAATCCGGGCAGTTGTTCCATTATATCGGCAGCAGCACGTGGCGGGCGTTTATTGGTTTTGCTATTGGCGGAGGAATCGGCTTCCTGCTCGGTTTGCTTAACGGTTTATCGCAGACGGCGAACCGGCTGCTTGACAGCTCTATCCAAATGATTCGCAATGTGCCGCATTTGGCGCTTATTCCGCTTGTGATTTTGTGGTTTGGCATCGGAGAGACCGCCAAAGTGTTTTTGGTGGTGCTCGGCGTATTTTTCCCGATTTATTTGAACACGCTGCATGGCATCCGTTCCATTGACCCCGGTCTAGTGGAAATGGCCAAGGTTTATGGCCTTCGGGGCTTTGCTCTTTACAAGGAAGTGATTTTGCCCGGCGCATTGTCGTCTATTTTGGTTGGCGTCCGGTATGCTCTTGGTTTTATGTGGCTTACGCTTATCGTTGCCGAGACGATCTCCGCCAACTCGGGCATCGGCTATATGGCGATGAATGCGCGCGAGTTTATGCGCCTCGATGTCGTTGTGCTTGCCATCATTATGTATGCGATATTAGGGAAGCTTTCGGATACTGCCGCTAAAATCTTGGAGGAAAAGCTGCTGAAATGGCATCCGAATTACGTGAAACGGTAGGTAATGGAGGGAATAAGCTTATGGGAAACCATTCATCGGGTGCAAGACTGCTCATAGAGGAAGCAGGAAAGCGCTTTGGGGATAAAATCGTGCTTGAAGGCGTGAAGCTGGACATACCCGCGGGGCAATTTGTGGCGATTGTCGGACGGAGCGGCTGCGGGAAAAGCACGTTGCTGCGGCTGATTGCGGGCCTCGAGGAGCCGACGCAGGGACGGCTTGCGCTGGACGATTCGGAAATCAATGGCATCCGCGAGGACACGAGGATGCTGTTCCAGGATGCCCGCTTGCTGCCTTGGAAGCGCTGCGTGGACAATGTGAAGATCGGCGTGAAATCCGGTTCTGGCGACAAAGAAAAAGCGCTTGAAGCGATGGGACTCGTAGGGCTGCGGGATCGGGCCAAGGAATGGCCGGGCGTGCTGTCGGGAGGGCAGCGCCAGCGGGTTGCGCTGGCGCGGGCCTTGGTTGGCGAGCCGCGATTGCTGCTGCTTGATGAACCGCTCGGCGCACTAGATGCGCTTACGCGAATCGACATGCAGCAGCTTATTGAGGAGCTTTGGGCAAAGCAGCAATTTACCGCCGTGCTTGTAACGCATGATGTCAGCGAGGCCGTAGCGCTTGCGGACCGGGTCATCCTCATTGAAAATGGCCATATCGCGCTTGATCTGATGATTACGCTTGATCGGCCACGCGAGAGAGATAATGACTTTGTTCATTTTGAAAAGTTGATTTTGGACCGGATTTTGGAGAGAGGCAAGCATGAGCAGAGAGTAGTCTCTTATTCGATTTGACCGGCAGGTTAACGAAAGGTTCGGTTGTTCATTCGCTTGCTTCGCCCTAGGATGCCAAAGGACAGGAACGAGGCGACGGCAGGCGGATGGAATTCCCAGCGGAATAGCACGGCAGACCACTTGAACTTAATCGCCAAATAATAGAGATATTCTTTGAAGCCGGGGCACGCATACGTAAAGCTAAGCTCCTTCGTGCTCCTTGTAATCATGTTTAGGTTGATTACTCTGGCTACATCCGATTTGCTGACGGGGATAGGGCTGTTTCTCACATTACGCAAAAGCATGCCAAGAATGGAGCGGATGTGGTAGGCTGCCATGTCTTTTTTGTAATGCTTGTGGGCGAGAAGCCCGGATTTTTCGGAAAGCCGCTGCCGCAGCTCGTATTGCAGAGAAAGGCTCTTCTCCAAATAGGGCTTATAGGGGCAGCTCATTAGACTGTCTAAATTGTTGACCGTATAAAAATATAAAGGGTCCGGGATCGCATAAACACGCTTTGCGGATAGCAAGGCTTGCAAATGGAAGATGGTATCCTCGCCAACGGTAAGCCCCTCATGAAACAACACTTCGTTCTTCTTCAGCATATCTCGCAGAAACAAGCTCCGCCAAACAAAACATAGATCATTGCCAGAATGCACCGAAGGGGAGCTAAGCACGAATTGCTTCCCATTCATGAGCGTATGCAGCTGGAAACCGGGGACTACGGATAGTTTATTAGGAACGGTCTCGTAGCCGCTCATAACGATGTCGCAGGCATGCTCCTCCGCCGTGGCATAAAGCTTAACAAAATAAGATTCGTCTATGGCGTCGTCCGCATCGAGAAAAACGACATATTTCCCGCTGGCTGCTTGCAGGCCGGCGTTTTTGGCGCTGCTTGTGCCTCCGTTAGGCTTGTGCAGCACCTTAATTCTGGAATCGCTTGCAGCGAACTCCTCGCAAAGAGCCCCGCTTTGGTCTGTGGAGCCGTCATTGACAAGCAGCAGCTCAAACGAGTGGAAGGGCTGATGCAGAATGCGGTTTAAACAGCGGAGCAACCATTTTTCAGCATTGAAAATAGGAACGATTACACTAATGGCACAATCCATTTGCTCCACCTCGGAATTAAACATGATTGCGAAGCTTAACCCATCCTAACCATATACGATAAAAAAAGAGCTATAGGTGAGATCAAAAACAGGGGATTTAAATCATTTTCAAAGATAGATTTCGTTTGTTCAGCTTACTTTAGATGGAATTTCTCCCGTTAAACGATCATTATCCGCGGGAAAAATGAAATAGATGGAATGGCTCCCGTTAATCTAACCGGTTTACGACATATTTGTTATAATCCCTAGAATTAACGGGACAAATTCCTGCTAAATCTTCAGAGTGCCCGAAATCCATTAAAATAACAGGACAAAATCCAGTTAATAGGGCCGGAGACAGCCATTAGCGATGTCGTACCGAAAATCGTGCGAAGGAAAGCTCTAAATAGTACATGTGCTATCATCATAACATATTCGTTATAAAGAACAAGTTGTAATTTATACTGAACGCCGTTCAAGTGGGGTAAATATGTTCAGATTGGCATCAACCTCCTAAATAAATGGTAATATGGAAAGTGGGAGAAGGTGGTGTGTACATGAAACGTATTTTTTTGTGGCCAGCTCTTTTGGTGATGATTGCAGGAAGCTGGGTCGGAAATCTGTGGTATTACGATAGCACGCAGCTGGAGGAGCCGCTTTTTTTGAAGCATTATATTACTGTGAACGGCTACCAATCCGATATGCTGGAGCTTGTCTATTTTGAGAATAGGCGGGGAAGCAGCAAGGTAACGAGTGTTCGAATTGAGGAATTGCCTTGGGTTCGGTTTCATTTGCATCCCGAGAATAACTATGCCCATCAAATGATGATGAAGGCATCTGGCGTATGGATGGCGGAGGACATAGAAACGATGGATAGAATACCCATTAGCATCCGTGAAGCTACCGTCTATTTCAGTGAAGGAGAGCCGCGCAAGGTGCCGATCGGCGAAATTGCGCTTGTTTGGGAGGAGAGGGGAGAAGTGCTTAGTCACCATTGGGGGAGCTCATCCTCCGACGGCACGGGCAGCTCGTCCTTGCTAATCAATGAAGCTGCAAGCTTGGAAAAAATAGAGTTAACCCACCAGGACAAGATTGAGCCTTGGTTAACGGTGAATATGTCTGGAAGGGCGATTGAACATTTAAATATGCCTGTCCGTTTTTTGAAAGGAAATTCGTTATCGGTAGATTACAAATGGTCCATTCCGGATCAAGCTCCTGCTGCGTTTGACATCTATCAGGTAAAGCTGCGTCTGTACATCAAGACGGAAGACGGCCGCTCGGTCCTTGAAGAAATCCCAATCAACCATAATACGTATATTAGCGAAAAACAGCTACGGAGATTCGTTCGCTCGGGAGGCGAGCATATATGATGATGTCGCGCGAGGGTGCGTTTCGGCGTCTTGGCTGGGGAATTGTATTTGTATTAATTGATATTCGAATCGTGATCGATGTGCTTCCTGACTTTATCGGTTATATTTTGATAGCATTGGCGCTTCATCGGCTGAATGAGAAGCAACCGGTGTTTGGCAAAGCCAAATGGGCGGCATTCCTCATGATTTTTTTGACGATGCCTGATATGGTGATCAATACGAATATACCGCTGAATGATTTTATGTCCGTTTCGCTTGTCACGCATATTTACGCGCAAACTGTGTTGTTGATTCATTTGGTGCTGGCTTATTGGATATTCAACGGGCTTGCTGAAATCGCGCAGCTGGCAGATCAAGAGCCGCTTAGGAAGCTGGCTATATTTCGCAGGGATTTTTACATGATTACTTATGCAGCAGTCCTTATTTTCTATCCGTTCTTAATGAACATAAATGGTGGCTGGATATCCGTATTGATCCTTACGAGCATCATTTCTTTGCTTGCGGGGCTTCTTTTCCTTCGANGCCAAGACGAGCGATGAATTGTGAATAGCGATGAAGAAGAAGCGGGCATGATTTCGCTTTCTTCTTTTTTTTTTTTTTTCGTCCTGCAGGAGGGTGAAATGTGAACTAGCAAACTGCTATACTTAAAAATGGCACACATGTTCGTAAGAAAGAGGGGATTAGATGTCATTTGTACATCGGTTGCGATGGTTTTTAAAGGATAGATGGGGGAGCTACACGCTCGCGATCAGCGTTATGGCGCTCGTAAGCCTGCTCTCAACGGTGCCTCCCAATCTGATCGGCAAGACGGTGGACCACATTAGAGAAGGACAGCTTACCTCGGCGGACTTGACGCAAACGGTGCTGCTGCTGGTTGGCTTGGCGCTGCTGCTCTACGTCATGGTTTATATTTGGATAACGAGGCTGTTTGGGAACTCGGCACTGGTCGAGAAGCTGCTAAGAGGCCGTCTGCTTGCGAATATGACGCGGATGACGCCTGCTTTTTTTCAGCGGAACAGCACGGGGCAGCTCATGGCGCTAGCCACCAATGACATTTTGGCGATCGGGCAAACCGCTGGGTACGGCGTCATGACGCTGGTGAATACGCTGGTGGGCGCTTCGGTTGTCGTGATTATGATGATCTCGCTCGTCAGTTTTAAATTAATGCTGGCAGCGCTTATTCCCCTGCCGCTGCTTGCGGTTGTCATCAGCAAGCTCGGCAAGAAGGTGAGAACTCGGTTTCTTGACGCGCAGGCCTCCTTCGGTAAAATGAATGACCACGCGCTGGAGTCCATTTCCGGCATACGTGTCATCCGTTCCTATGTGCAGGAGTCTGACGATCTGGCTGCCTTCGACCGAGTGACTAGCGAGGTGATGCAGAAGAATAAACGGGTCTCCCTGTTGAATGCGTTGTTTCAGCCGATTATTTCTTTAATTGTTGGCGTCAGCTATTCCATCGGAATAGGGTATGGCTCCTATCTGGTTTTTCAAAACGAGATTTCACTAGGCCAGCTGGTGACGTTTAATATTTACTTGGGCATGTTGATTTGGCCGATGATTTCTTTCGGAGAGTTTATCAATGTGCTGCAGCGCGGCAGCGCATCGGCTGAGCGGCTAGATCAGGCGCTTACGCAAAAGCCGGATTTGAAGGATTTGGACAAGCCTGCGGTCATAGCAGTGCCTGAGAGCATCGAAGCCAAGGGCCTTACCTTTACCTACCCTACGGCGAGCCAGCCCAGCTTGGACAACGTATCGTTTCAGCTCGAACGAGGGCAGACGCTTGGCATTGTCGGGAAAACGGGCAGCGGAAAAAGCACGCTTCTCAAGCAGCTGCTTCGGCAATATCCGCTGGAGCAGGAGCGTTTGTATATTGCAGGCGTTCCGATCGAGCGGATTGCGATTGATCAGATGAGGCGCTGGACGGCCTATGTTCCGCAGGAGCATTTGCTGCTGTCCAAGTCGATCCGAGACAATATCGCGCTTGGGAAACCAGATGCTACCCCGGAGGAAGTTGCCCGTGCGGTAGAGATGGCTTCATTTAAGGAGGATATCGCAGCTATGCCGGAGGGGCTCGGGACGATCGTCGGCGAGAATGGCGTTATGCTGTCTGGCGGCCAGAAGCAGCGCTTAGCCATCGCGAGAGCCCTGCTCATTGATTCCGAAATCTTGCTGCTGGATGATTCCTTGTCAGCGGTCGATGCCCGTACGGAAAGCCGCATTTTGCACAATATCCGCCTCGAACGTGAAGGGAAAACGACGTTTATTACGACGCACAGACTATCGGCGGTCAGTCATGCGAATTGGATTATCGTATTGAATGAGGGGCGCGTCATTGAAGAAGGCACCCATGAAGAACTGATGCTGTTCGGCGGTTGGTATAAGCAGCAATGGGATCGACAGCAAATGGAAGCAAGCTTGGAAGAATGAGGAGGCTGTTCAATGCCAAAGCAATCAACGGCGAGAAGACTATTCGAATATGCTCTCGTCTATAAGTACAGAATTATTGGCGCACTGCTTATTCTTTGCTGTGCGGTAGGCGCCGAGCTTGGCGGTCCGTTCATCATCAAGACGATTATTGACAAGCATTTGGCAGTCGACGGAAATGACCTGAAGCCTGTGCTTTGGCTGCTTGCCCTTTACATGGGGCTGCTGCTCATCGCCAGCATCGGCAACTTCTCGCAATCGTATATTTTGCAATCGACAGCCCTGAAAATTATAAAAAATATGCGGATGGATCTCATGGGCCATATTCAGCGGATTCCGCTGCGTTACTTCGATAACACGCCGATCGGGCAAACCGTATCGAGAATAGCCAATGATACGGAGGCCGTTCGCGATTTGTTCATGAGTTTTATGGCGACCTTCGTCGTTAGCTTCGTACAGCTGCTCGGCATATTTACGGCGCTTTTTATTTTGGATATGCGCCTAGCCTTGTTCTGCTTGCTGCTGCCGCCGTTATTCGCGCTCATCATGGTCATCCATTTAAAATATTCCAAGCGGTACATTACCATTATGCGTGCACGGCTTAGCGATATGAATGCGATGATCAATGAATCCATTGTGGTCATGCCTATTATTCAAGCCTTTCGCCGCGAGCGGGTCACGCTGGATGAGTTCGAGGTGCTGAATGAGGACAGGTATGTCAATCAAATCAAGCAATTCCGGGTATTTGCCATGTCCTCGAGAAATATTGTGGGCACCATCGGCAGCCTTGTAACAGCGCTTGTCATTTGGTATTTTGGCCGCGCTTCGCTTGAAACCTCAATCATGTTCGGGGTGTTCTATGCCTTTATTGATTATTTGGGCCGGATCTTCCAGCCGATTATCGGGATATTTGATCAGCTGACGAATGCGCAGCGGGCATTCGTATCGGCGGAAAAGGTATTCGCCATATTGGATATGGATGGTGTGGAGGTTGAAGAAGCCGGCCAGGTGAAGCGTCCGCAGGGGATCGTGAAATTCGACAACGTCACCTTTGCCTACAATGACGGAGAGAATGTGCTGAAGCAGATCTCTTTTGAGGCGCGCAAAGGGGAAACGGTCGCTTTAGTCGGCCATACGGGCTCAGGAAAAAGCTCGATTATGAATCTTTTACTCGGTTTTTATGAGCCGAATCAGGGTGTGATCTCTATCGATGGACGCGACATATCGACTTATTCGAAGCAAGCGCTGCGCAAGCATATGGGAATTGTACTGCAGGACCCGTATTTGTTTGCCGGCGATATTAAGTTTAACGTCAGCCTTTACAAGAAGGACATCTCCATTGAGCGCGTAAAAAGCGTGCTGAAGGATGTCGGAGCAGCTCCTTTCATCGAACAGCTGCCTGGCGGTTATGATGAGCAGGTCGTCGAACGAGGAAGCACGCTCTCCTCTGGCCAAAGGCAGCTGATTTCCTTCGCGAGAGCGCTCGCCTTTGATCCATCGATTCTGATCCTGGATGAAGCCACCGCAAGCATCGACAGCGAGACGGAAGGGCTCATTCAGCAAGCGCTGCGCGTAGTGAGTCAAGGCCGGACAACGCTTGTCATCGCGCATAGGCTGTCTACGATTCGGGAAGCTGACCAAATCCTCGTCTTGCACCGAGGCGAAATTGTCGAACGCGGCAATCATGAAGCCTTGATGGCGCTGGAGGGCAGATATTTCAAAATGTATCAGCTCCAGAAAGGCGAGAAGGCGGGAGTCGCTGAGACGAGTGCGACCCAAGAAGTGGATATTAGGTAAAAAAAGAGTCTTAAGTGCCATATAGACGACTTCAAAAGTCATATATATGGCACTTTTTTCGTGAGAACAATCAATAACATTACTCCTTTCTACCAATTTGACAGGAAAAATGTTCCACTGTATACTCTTCAATAAGTTTAATGTCAGTTTACATTACATTTATAGGCGGCTCGTAATGCTTTAGGGCCCAAAGCTGAAATCCCCTTTTTTCCTTTATGCAAATAATCTTCTTACAGATGGCATGCATGTTTTGGAGCGAAGGGGATTTTCGTTGCCGCCTATGAACAAATGTGCATGTTTACTAGAACTTAATTTCATTTCGATACTCTCATGACATTTTTTCATTACGCTAGTAAAGGTATGCCAGATGTTAAATACTATTTAGGGTACTCAGAGAGGAGTAAAAAAGAATGCAGCGATTGACAAGACGCATACAAAGACAAGTCTGCATGCTGTTAGCGGCGGTACTGGTTGTAACCGGTATGCTGGGCAGTCTGGGAAGTCCGGCCTATGCAACGCCTGCGGGGGACAATGTCGTTATTTCTCAGGTGTATGGCGCAGGGGGAAATGGTACAGGCTCGACCTTTAGGCAGGATTTCGTTGAACTATATAACCCGACTAATCATGAAATTACTTTAACGGGGATGACGTTGCTATACGCTTCTGCAACGGGAGCATGGCCAACGTCTGGAAGCAATACGATGGCCTTAACAGGTAAAATAGGGCCAGGCAAGTATTATTTGACCCAGCAGGCTGCGGGTGCGGATACAAATTCGCCTAACCTAGTGAGCCCGGATGCGATTGGCACGCTGAATATGGCAGGCGCCAGCGGCAAGGTGAAGCTGGTAGACAGCGGCAACCAGACGATTGATTTGGTTGGTTACGGTACAGCTGGCGAGTTTGAGGGTACAGGTCCAACGGGAGTTGCGCTTACAAATGTAACAGCTGCTGTACGTAAGGGCAATCGTGCTCTGGACACGAATAACAACAGCACTGATTATGAGGTGGGCACGCCAGATCCGCGGAACTCCTCCTACGGCGCTGCTGCGGACGGAGTGGAAGCGGTAACTGCTGACGTCAGCGCAGGAGCGGTGCCATCCGGCACAATGATCAAGCTCTCATCGCCAACGGTTGGCGCAAGCGTGTATTACAGTGTATACGGATCAGGCGATGCGCAAATCGCTCCGGAAGATTTCGAATTGTATCAGCCGGGAGTTTCGTCTATCGTGATAACGGCTCCAACAACCGTCCATGCTTACGCAATGAAGGATGGTTTGGCAAACAGCGCGCTTACAGCGTTCTCTTATACGATCTCCAGCATGATGACCATTGCTGAGGCCCGTGCTGCTGCGGTTGGCACAAGCGTTACGCTTAGCGGCGTTATTACGCACCGCGCGGATTCTGGAGCTTTCGTTAATTTGTTCGTTCAGGATGCCAATAACGGCATTGTAGTGAGAGTTCCGAATTCGGTTTCCGCAGAGCCTGGCGATCAAGTTGAAGCATATGGAAAGCTGACGGAATTCAACGGCTTGCTCCAACTGGAAGCCGCAGCCGAAAATACGAAGGTAACGGGTACCGTTGCGGTACCGGCACCGATGATCGCAGATTCAACTAGTTTTGGCAAAACAACAGAAAACCGCAATAAATTCGAAGGCCGTTTGATTCAAGTGAATAATATTACCGTTGAAAGTGTGGCTAGCGGCGTTGTAACAGCTGCGGATGCTGTTAACGGAGGCAAAGTCATTATCTATTCCTCTGACGCATCCTTTGCCGCTGGCAAAACCTTTGAGCAGGTAACTGGCGTCATGACCTATCATTCCAGCGTAGGGCTGGAGCTGCTTCCTCGCCAACCGCTCGACATTGTTGAGAAAAGACTGGCTGTTCAGGCAAGCATTCCTTCCGGCGGCATTAATGCAGGTGGGTCGGTCAAGCTAAGCACGCTTGCAGAGAACGGCGCCATTCGTTACACGACGGATGGAACGATTCCTTCCGCAACGGTGGGTACGGTTTACAGCGCTCCAATCGTCATTAATGCAGATACCGTTATCAAGGCGGTCGTTACAGCTGGCGGAGTGACAAGCGAAGTAGCCACATTTACTTACAAAGTGCTGCAGAACACGAATGGCATTGCCATTCATACGATTCAAGGCGAAACGCATCAATCGATCTATAATAATGTACAAGTTTCCAATGTAACGGGCATTATTACTTCCGTAAGCACAGATTCCTTCTATCTGCAGGCGCCAGATGAGGAGCAGGATAACAATCCGAATACCTCGGAGGCTATCCAGGTTTATAAGAAGGCTCATGGCTTAGCCGTGAAAGACAGCGTATCGGTAACAGGTACGGTTCAGGAGTATGGGAATAGCCCTTCCCTGACCGTTACGCAAATTAATGCATCAGTTATTAATAAGCTATCTAGCAACAATCCGCTTCCTACTGCTACTCTAATCGGGACAGGCGGACGCGTGATTCCGAATTTGATCGATTCGGACAGCTTTGGCCAGTTTAATCCTGCTGTCGATGCAATTGATTTCTTCGAGAGTTTGGAGAGCATGCTTGTTGAAATTACAAATCCTACGATTACAGGACCTTATGCCAATGCCGTAACTCCGGTTACTTTTGACAATGGTTCCAACAATCCGGTTAAAACAGCTGCTGGCGGCATTGTGCTGCAAGGCAATGGCCTGAACGAGACAGACAGCAGCCTGAACCCGCAAAAATTGTTCGTTGCCGCAAAGCCTGCGGGCAGCGAGATTAAAACCGGCGATGCCTTTGACGGCAATATCGTAGGCGTCATTCAATACGCAAGCGACCTTTACAAGCTGCTTCCGACGGAAGCCCTGCCAGCGGTTATCCGCAGCACGAATGCGCAGAAGGTAACGAGTCTTGTGCCAGACCCGGACAAGCTGACGATTGCTACGTTTAACGTAGAGAACTTCAGCGCCTCGGAAACGGCCAAGGCTGCAAAAATCGCGGCTATCATCGTCACAAACATGAAGAAACCGGATATTATCGGCTTGATGGAAGTACAGGACAATGATGGCGAGAAGGATACCGGCACAACCGATGCTTCTCAAAGCTTCAAAACGCTGATTGACGCCATCAAGGCGCAAGGCGGCCCAACTTATGCTTATACGGACATCGCTCCGGAAAATAATAAGGATGGCGGCGCGCCGGGAGGCAACATCCGCGTAGGCTTCTTGTACAATCCTGACCGCGTAGATCTTGCCAAAGGGAAAAAAGGCGATTTCTCATCAACGGTTAAGGTAAATGGAGTCGGAGGACTGACCCAAAATCCTGGGCGAATCGGATCGGCGGACGCAACGACCTTCGCTTCATCCCGCAAGCCACTGGTCGCAGAATTCCTTTTCCAAGGGAAACGCGTTGTGGCTATCGCGAACCATTTGAATTCCAAAGGCGGGGACGATAAGCCTTGGGGCGATATTCAGCCGGTAGTCCGCAGCAGTGAGGTACAACGCGCGAAGCAGGCAGATGCGGTGAACAGCTTCGTTAAAGAGCTGACAACCAAAGACCCTGAAGCTAGCGTGGTAGTATTGGGAGACTTTAATGATTTCCAATTCTCAGGTACGCTTAATAAGCTCAAGGGCGCGGAATTATCCAATTTGGTTGATGCGCTTCCGGTTTCGGAACGTTATTCCTATATTTATGACGGCAATTCGCAAACGCTGGATCATATTTTGGTGGACAAAGGTACTGCTGCGAAAGCAGCGATCGATGTCGTACATGTCAATGCAGACTTCTCTACACAGCAGGGCAGAGTGAGCGATCACGATCCTCTTCTTGCACAGCTTGATCTTTCAGCTAAGCAGGATGCAGATTTTGAAATGACGCTTATGCATGTGAATGATTCGCATGCGAATCTGGCGAATGTGGCGAAGCGGTTTACCGCTGTTAAGCAAATTCGCAACGAAACGGAAAATTCGATTTTGCTTGATGCCGGGGACGTATTCTCAGGCACGCTGTTTTTCAATAAGTTTTTAGGCTTGGCCGATCTGGCATTTATGAACAAGCTCAAATACGATGCGATGGTATTCGGCAATCATGAATTTGATAAAGGGCCATCGGTGCTTGCAAACTTTGTGAAGGATGCTGAGTTCCCATTTGTAAGCTCGAACATCGATTTCAGCAAAGAACCAGCGCTTAGCGGCTACTTATCTGAGCAAGCTGCGGACCAGCCAGCGGAAAAAGGCAAGATTTATGATTCTATTATTTTGGACAGAAATGGGCAGAAAATCGGTGTATTCGGTTTAACGACGGAAGACACGAAATTCCTTGCTTCGCCTGGCGAAAATATTAAGTTCGAGGATCATATCGCGAAAGCGAAGCTGGCAGTGAAAAAGCTGCAAGACAAAGGCATTAACAAAATTATAGCTTTAACTCATCTGGGTTATGAATTCGATCTCGTATTGGCGGAAGAAGTTGCCGGCATCGACGTCATCGTCGGCGGGCACAGCCATACGAAGGTAGATGCTCCAAAGGTATTCCATGCTAATAGCGAGCCTACGCTTGTTGTTCAAGCGGAAGAGTACAACAAATATTTAGGCAAATTGGAGCTTAAATTTAATGCAGCAGGCGTGCTGACTAAGTGGAATGGCAAGCTGCTCGATATTGCGACTTTTGCTTCTGATCCGGAAGCGACTGCTATGCTTGTCCCTTACCAAGCAGGCGTTGCAGAGATACAAGCTGAAGTCATCGGACACACGAACGTAATGCTTGATGGCGAGCGAACCACTGTTCGCGCCAAAGAGACCAATCTTGGGAACCTGATGGCGGACGGCATGGTTGCCAAGGTGAAGAGCTTGGTGAGCGGCAATGCAGAGCTTAGCCAATATGATGTAAAAGGCTTTGTTGCCATTCAGAACGGCGGAGGTATCCGCGCTTCGATCAAGACTACCGGAGCAGGCAAACAAGAAGGCGAAATCACCATGGGCGAGCTGCTCACGGTTATGCCTTTCGGGAATAACCTGACGGCGCTTCGTATGACAGGCGCTGAAATAGTCGGTGCACTGGAAAACGGCGTAAGCGGAATCGAAACCGGCCAAGGCCGCTTCCCGCAAGTGTCGGGCTTGCGCTTCTACTATGACTCCAAGAAGCAGCCTGAAGTTCTGGATGCTGATGGAAACTTGGTGACTGCTGGCCAACGCGTGATGAAGGTAGATATTAAAAATGCCGACGGCAGCTTTAGCCCGATTGACTTGAATGCCTATTACTTTGTAGCAACCAACTCGTTCATGGCAAATGGCGGAGACTTCTACCGCTCGATGAAGCAGGCGAAGGATGCGGGTCGCCAGCATGAGCTCAACATTGTTGACTACGAAGTGTTCCTGGAGCATATCGAGGGACTAGGGACGATTAACACAGGTACGGAAGGCCGGACGACTGACTTGAAAGGCGAGCCGCTTCCATCCGAGGGCGATGAGCCATTCAAGGTTACCTTGATGCATGTCAATGACACGCATGCCCATCTGGACTCGGTTGCCAAACGAATCACGGCGATTAATGAGATTCGTTCCGAAGTGGAGCAATCGATTTTGCTTGATGCAGGCGATGTATTCTCGGGTACGCTGTACTTTAATAAATATTTAGGTTTGGCGGATTTGGAGTTTATGAACTACATTGGTTACGATGCCATGGTGTTCGGAAACCATGAATTCGATAAAGGACCAGCTACGCTTGCTGATTTTGTGAAGAAAGCTCAGTTCCCGTTTGTAAGCTCCAATATTAATTTCAGCAAGGAACCGGCGCTGAATGGGCTTGTCTCCGAGGAGGCCATTGGCAACCCGGCAGCTGAAGGGAAAATTTACGATGCAATTATTTTGGATCGCGATGGAGAGAAGATCGGCGTGTTCGGTCTGACGACCGAAGATACGAAATTCCTTGCGTCACCTGGCGATAACATCGAGTTCGAAAATTATATTGCCAAGGCTAAAGAAACAGTGAAAATGCTTCAGGATGAAGGCATTAACAAAATTGTAGCCCTCACGCATTTGGGCAATGAATTTGATAAGATTTTGGCTGAAGCAGTAACAGGCATTGACGTGATTGTTGGCGGCCACAGCCATACGAAGGTAGATGCTCCACTTGTTTATCATGCGGACGGAGAACCTACATTGGTTGTGCAAGCAGAAGAATACGGCAATTACTTGGGCCGTCTGGATTTGGAATTTGACCAAGCGGGTGTATTGACGGCATGGAATGGCAAGCTGCTGGCGATCAGCGGTTATGCAGCTGACGCAACAGCGACGGAAATGCTAAAGGAGTACAGTAAAGGTGTTGAGGAGATTCAAAAGGAAGTCATCGGCAAAACGAATGTGTTTTTGGATGGCGAGCGCAATTCTGTCCGCTATAAAGAAACCAATCTTGGCAACCTGATGGCAGACGGCATGATCTCTAAAGTGAAAAGCTTCGTGAACAGCAATTCGAGCTTGAAGGACTTGGAGGTCAAAGGCTTTGTTGCGATTCAAAATGGCGGCGGCATTCGCGCTTCCATCAAGCAGACCGCAGAAGGCAAGGTTGACGGCGATATTACGCTAGGTGAGCTGCTTACCGTTATGCCTTTCGGTAACAATCTTACGTCGCTGCGTATGACTGGCGCAGAGATTGTTGCTGCACTCGAGAACGGCGTGAGCGGAATTGAAACCGGTCAAGGCCGCTTCCCGCAAGTGTCCGGCATGCGATTCTACTATGATATTAAGCAGCAGCCGGAAATATTGGACGCGAATGGCCAGCTTACACAAGAAGGCAAACGAATTACAAAGGTCGAAATCAAAAATGCGGACGGCAGCTTCAGTCCGATTGATTTGGAAGCCTACTATTTCGTGGCAACTAACTCCTTTATGGCTAGCGGCGGGGATTTCTACCGCTCGATGAAGCAGGCTAAGGATGCTGGACGCCAGTATGAGATGAACCTTGTGGATTACGAAGTATTCCGCGAGTACATTGACCAATTAGGTACGATAAATACGGTGACCGAAGGCCGGATTGTCGAAGTGAATACGGTAACGCCGACTCCGACGCCGACGACGCCGACGGAACCAACACCGACGCCGACGACGCCGACGGAACCAACACCGACGCCGACGACACCAACGGAGCCGACGCCGACGACGCCGACGGAACCAACACCAACACCGACGACATCACCAACGCCGACGCCTATCGTCATACCAACGAATCCGACTCCAAAACCGACGCCGACACCTGACGGCAGCGGAGGCACGGGAACTAAGTTCAGTGATGTTGGCAGCCATTGGGCGGCAAAAGCAATTGAAGATGCCGTGAAGCTTGGTTTTGTGAATGGGTATGGAGATGGCACGTTCCATCCTAAAGATACCGCGACAAGAGGGCAATTTATTACGATGGTTGGGCGGGCATTCAAGCTTGAATCGTCAGAGGGCAAGCTCGAATTTGCGGATGCCGGCCAAGTGCCAGTATGGGCAAGAAGCTTTTTTGCCCAGCTTATCGAAGATAAAGTCATTGCGGGTTATGAAGATAATACGCTAAGGCCATCGAGTTCCTTGACGAGAACGGAAATGACCGTTATTCTAGTTCGCGCGCTCGGAATCGAAGTTGATCCGAATGCAAAAACAACTTTTGCAGATGTAGGAGATATTCCTGCTTGGGCTAGGCCGTATATTGCGGCAGCGCAAAATGCAGGCTTGATCGGAGGCGTGGGCGACAATCGTTTTGCGCCTCAAGCCAAAGCGACTCGAGCAGAGGTTGTAACGCTCATATTGTCAGCGCTAGCGTATGAGAAAAGCAAAAGTTAAGCGATACGACAAATAAACCTAGTAGAAACGTTCCAATCCACTGTGCGAAGAGTGGAGTGGGACGTTTCTTTTTCTTGAAATATAGGAAAAGATATCTTATCGTTCGCTCTTCTCTACCTTTCTTGGCATGCTACGCGAAGCACCGCCAAAGGACGGCGACAGCGGCTTCGCCTTGCCCCTCTTTTTTCAGCTGTTTTGCAAGCAAAAAGAATTCATTCCTTTCCTATATCGATGGTATAATTAATTGGGTTAAGATTATTCGGATCGATTAAGGATAGATGTAACAATGGGGGCGAAGTCGTGGAAACAAGACAATGGATGTCCATATTGCTTATTCTCGCGACGGCGCTGATGCTGTTCATCGCGTTGCTCTCTTATCAGAAACGCCGGTTACAAGTGGCAAGAACGATGGTATTGATTATGCTGGGAGCTTCTTGTTACGCTCTTGGCTACGCCTTTGAAATTTTGAGTACGAGCTTGTGTGGGGTCAAGCTCTCGCTCCAGCTTGAATATGTGGGCATACCGTTTGTTTCTACCCTCTGGCTGCTTCTGGTCATTCAATTTACAGGCGCTGCCGCTCAAATTAGGCGACGCATCACCTTCTTGCTCTTGATCATCCCCGTCCTGATCTTTCTACTTCATTTGACTAATGATTGGCATCAGCTCATTTATAAGGAATACATAACGAATACAAATGCAGCGGTTCCTTTGTATACGACTATTAAGGGTCCTTTTTATATCCTTCATGGCGTTTATAATTATTTAATTCTCTTGTTCGGCATTCTGCTGTTTATTCCGATGTATCTGCGATCCTTGCCTATCGTAAGAAAGCAAATCATAGTGCTCGTCCTTGGCGCGGCCGCACCGATGCTTTTGAATTTCGTTTTTTTGTTCGGTTTGAATGTCGACATGACGCCGATTGGGTTTGCGGTATCGGGCGTTGTTTACGTATGGGGGATTTTTCGGTTCAATTTGCTTCGCTTAACGCCGCTGGCGCTTGCCAAAGTGTTCGAGACGATTCGGGACGGCGTTGTTTTGTTTGATTACGAAGGACAGATCGTGAGTTACAACCAAGCAGCTGAGCAGGTGTTTCCCGAGCTTGGTGCAGTAAGGAACTATCCTGCCAAAGGGACGGATATTTTTGCTTCTTGGCCGGATTTACTAGAGAGAATTTCCTCTTCCGGAAACCAAGAGGAGCGTTTCTCTTTCCAACATATGCAGGGGAAGAAGCTGAAGCATTTTATATGCAGCCTTTCTTTTATTTATGATACTGGAGTAACTCCGATCGGGAAAATGCTGATGTTCAACGACATTACAGAGCTGATCGAAAACGAGGAACGCTTACGCGAGAACGCGAGACAGCTTTCCCAATTGAATTCATTCAAAGACAAGCTGTTCACTGTGGTGGCCCATGACATACGTGATCCGATTGCGCTTCTTGTCAGTCTGACGGAGCTGCTGGGAGAGGAACCGAAGGATGCGGATTTGGCGAATGCGGAAGTGTTCCAGGAGATAAAAAAACAAGTGCGAGGTACCTTTCATCTCGTCGACAATCTGCTTGATTGGTATCGAAGCCAAAACGGCAGGGTCGCTTTTCGGCCGCAGGCATGGAATTTGCAGCAGGTGGTCCGGCAGGCTATGTCGCTAGCGGGAGGTAGGGCTAGCATGAAGCAAATCCAAATGATTGAATCTGTGGACGAAACGTTGACGGTGAATGCCGACAAAGAGATGCTCGATCTCATTTTTCGCAATTTGCTTTCGAATGCGATTAAGTACACCGGCATGGAAGGTCGAATTGAAATCGGCGCTGTCCTTGAAGGGGAGCTTGTCCGAGTGTCCGTGAAGGATAACGGAGCGGGAATCGATGAGGAGACGGCGAATCTGCTCACACAGGAAGAATTGTATTTTAAGGAGTCAGGCTCCCTGCATGCAGGAAGCGAGATGCGTTTCGGCCTTGTGCTTTCACGCGAATTTCTGCGCATCCATGGCGGAAGCCTCCAGTTTGAAAGTACGCTTGGCGAAGGAACTAACGTTTTATTCACATTGCCTGGTTTCATTAGCGGAGGGGTTATGAGGAGAAGCGAGGAGATGGAGGTGGAAGCACTTGAAAGTCATACTGGTTGATGATGATTCAGTCATGCATCTGATTATGAGGAAAATGCTGATGAAGGTTCCCGAAGTGGAAGTGGCCGGCGCCTTCACGGATACGCAGTCAGCAGCGGCATTTTTGAGCGAGAACGCCGACATTGAACTGGCTTTTGTCGATATTTCGATGCCAGGTGAAAATGGCATGACATTTGCGGCTAGAATAGAACAAACGGGAAGCGGGGTGCAAATCGTATTTGTTACTTCGCATAAGGAATTTGCATTAAAGGCGTATGAGCTTTCTGTAGTGGATTATTTGGTTAAGCCGGTATCGCAGGAGAGGCTGGAGAGAACCGTTAATCGCACGCTTGCAGGCAGGAGGGCGCTGCGTTCTATGACGCTTGAGGATTCGAACGCCAAAGTGGCTAATGAAATCATGATTACGACGTTAGGCGATTTTTCCGTACGAAACGATTCGGGCCGCGTGAAATGGATTTCGAGCAAAAGCGCAGAGCTATTTGCGTATTTGCTTCTGAATCGAGGGAAACGAATTGCCCGTGTCCGGCTGGTCGCCGATATTTTCGGTGGCATGTCCAAGGAAAATGCGGATAAGTATTTAAATACGACCGTCTATCAGCTGCGTAAATCATTAGAGCCGCTTGGCTTGCGGGAGTCGATCCGTTCGGAAAATGACGGCTATGCTTTGGAACTAAATCATGCGGTTATCGATTACGAGAAGTTTGAACAACGGTCTAGCCAGTGGGAAACGGTGACTGACAGCGAGGTTGATAGCATATTGCAATGCGAGAAGCTGTATACGGGAGATTTATTCGGCAGTAAAGCTTATGTATGGGCGATTCATGAGACGGAACGCTTGGCTGAATTGTATGCGGCTTTTGTTAAGCGGGTATCCGAATCGCTGTTGTCCCTTCAGAATACAGCTGCTGCGATGAAGCTGCTGCTTAAGCTGAATGCCCGCAATCCGCTGGACGAAACCGTTGTACGTTTGCTGATGAAGCTGCATGCTCAGGAAGGGAACAAGAAGGCGTTGAATGTCCAGTATACCGACTATGTGAAAATTTTAAACCGGGAGCTTGGTATCCGTCCCTCCAAAGAGCTGCTTCATTTGTACGATTCGCTTGTAGTGGATATGATTGACAACAAAATGTCGGCAGCCGTTAAAAAAATGTGAAGGCTTGCTGGTTAAGCTATATATAGAAAGAGTTGAGGCAGGATGGCAGAAGATCGGATGGATGACAAGCTTTCTAAAATGATAGACGCCGCTAAACTTTATTATGAATTAAATTATAATCAGGAAGAGATTGCGCAAAAGCTGGGCGTGTCGCGTCCGACCATCTCCAGGTTTCTACAACAGGCGAAGGATGAGGGGTATGTGCAGATTAAGATTGTCAATCCGAACGGCAACAATTTTGTTCTAGCCGACCGGCTGGAGTCAAAGTTTCACTTGAAGAAGGCGGTGATCGTCTCGGTGCCGCAGTATGAGGACAGCATCGTCAAGCGCTACATAGGCGAAGCGGCTGCATCCTATTTATATGATACGGTTAAGGACGGCGATATCATTGCGACAACCTGGGGCACGACGCTGTTTCAAATGGCTACGCAGCTTAAGGACAAGCCTGTCCGAGACGTCAAGGTCGTACAATTAAACGGCGGCGTCAGTCATTCGGAGACCAATACGTATGCCTATGAAATCGTTCATTTATTCGGGCAAGCCTTTCATACGATCCCTTATTTTATTCCGCTGCCTGCGCTTGTCGACCATGAGGTTGTAAAGCGAACGATTGAGTCGGATCGGCATATTCGCAATATATTGGAACTGGGTAAGCTCTCCAACATTGCCGTGGTTACGGTAGGTGCTCCGACTGACGACTCCGTGTTGATTCGAGCGAATTATTTTACAGAATCGGATCTTGGGATTATTCGTGAGCGGGCTGCGGGAGATATTTGCTCGCGGTACATTGATACGGCAGGCGTCATTTGCTCGGACGAGCTGAATCAACGGACGATTGGAATTAACCTCGACGAGTTAAAGAGTAAGGAACAGTCAATTCTTGTTGCTGGCGGAGCGAAGAAGGTTAACGGCATCTATGGCGCGCTGCGCGGAGGCTACACCAATGTGCTGATTACCGACCAATTTACGGCAAGGTACTTGCTGGAGCGGGAGCTTTAAGCGCAAACTGCTGGAATGGCAGCTTTGATTGCATAACAAAAGGGGGAAGAAGCCCCTTTTGCTATGTGGATGTGTTTATGGCCAAAGTTATTGCTCTGCTATGGCTATGGTTTTTTCGGCTGCGTCAACGGTGTGCTTGAGAAGCATGGCAATGGTAACAGGTCCGACGCCTGCCGGAACGGGGGTTATGGCACTTGCCTTCAGGAGGCAAGCTTCGTAGTCGACATCCCCGACGTTGCCTGCATTGTATCCAGCGTCCAGAACGACGGCTCCGGGGCGCAGCCATTCGCCTTGGATGAACTTTGGTTTGCCGACGGCAGCGACGACGATATCGGCGAGCTTGACCATATCCGCCAAATTCGTGGTTTTGGAATGGCAGGTTGTGACCGTGGCATTGCGGTTAAGCAGCATTAGCGAAACCGGTTTGCCGAGGATCGGACTGCGGCCGATGACGACAGCATGCTTGCCCTCGATCGGGATGCGGTAATAATCGAGTAAGGCCATAATGGCAGCGGGCGTGCAGGAAGGATAGTCCGCGTAGCCAAACGCATTTTGAGCGAAGCCCAGCGCGGTCACGCCGTCGACATCCTTGTGGATGCTGATGGCTTCGAAGGCTGCGCGTTCGTCAATCTGATGGGGGACGGGATGCTGCAGCAAAATGCCATGAACAAGGGGATCTTCATTTAGCTGTGAAATGACGTTAATTAACTCCTCCGTTGATATGGACCTATCCAAATGGATGCGTCTTGACGTGATGCCAAGCCGTTTGCAGGCATTGCCTTTCATTCGCACGTAGGTCTCGGATGCGGGATCATCACCGACTAGAATCGTGGCGAGACAAGGGGTAATCCCTATGCCGCTCAGTGCATCCACCCTCGTTCTCAACTGTTCCTTCAGTTCGTTCGCCACGCGTGCTCCGTCTAAAATCAGCTTTTCTGCCATCATCTACCCCAGCTCCTTCAAATGGTTGTCGGAAAACATAAAAAGGCAAGGGGATAATCCCCTTACCTTTGCCCAGGCGTACGGCTAATGATCTGCGCGCTTCCTCATGGTTCCCCATGCTCCGCCAGTCACGCACAGCTTTGTGATGTTGCTTCTATTGTAACAGCTGAAACGAGAAAAAACGAGCGGTCCCGATTATAGCCGCGAATTATTTTTCGTTTTTTGGAGTGAAGAAACGGGCTATGGGGTGCTATAATGACTCTAACGAGAGGGCGCTAGCTGCGCAGCCCTCTTTCTTTGTTGTTTTCGAAATTGGTAGTAGATTGAGGTGTTTATTTGTTAAAGCTTACTAGATTTTTGAAGAAATATTGGCTGCCTGCCATCATTGCGCCACTATTTATGCTGCTGGAGGTATGGATGGACCTGCTCCAGCCCAAGTTTATGGCGAGTATCGTGAATGATGGAATTATGGACGGTAATTTGGGGGCGATTGCCGGGACTGCGCCTAAAATGCTGCTTGCTGCGCTCGTTGGATTATTTGCAGGCGTAGGCTGCACCGTATTCTCGACGATAGCGTCGCAAAGCTTCGGGGCAGATTTGAGGCAGGAGCTGTTTCAAAAAATTCAAAGCTTGTCCCTACAGACGTTGGACCGCTTCGGCTCCGGCTCCATCGTAACCCGGTTAACAGGCGATGTTACGCAAATTCAAAGCTTAGTGCTCATTATCCTTCGTATATTTGCGCGCGATACGTTTATTATTGCAGGAAGCCTGATTATGGCCTTTTCGATCAGTCCGCGTTTATCGTTTATTTTGTTGGCCATGCTGCCGCTGCTGGTTGCCTTTCTGGTCATTACGACTCGGATCACCGTACCGCTATTCTCGCGCATGCAGCAGCGGCTGGATCAAGTGAACACGGTTATGCAGGAGAATTTGTCTGGAATTCGCGTGGTCAAAGCTTTCGTGCGCGCCGATTATGAGGAGAAACGTTTTAATGAAACGAATTCGAATTTGCTGCAAGCGAGCTTGAAAGCTGCCAAAATCGTTGCGCTAAATACGCCGCTCATGTCATTGATTCTTAATTTTAGCATCGTAGCCGCACTTTGGTACGGAGGCGTGCTATCGGAGCAAGGAGCATTGTCGGTCGGCAGCCTTGCGGCATTTTTGACTTATATTACGCAGCTCTTGTTCTCTACGCTTGGCCTTGGCAATCAGCTTATGGCTATTTCACGAGCCAAGGCTTCCGCAGATCGGATTAATGAAGTGCTGGATGTGCCTGCCGACAGCCGTAACAAAGGGAACGAAGCGGGTACGGGGAAAAGCGTCATTCGCGAGGGCAGCCTCTCCTTCGAACATGTCAGCTTCAGTTATGACGGTGATTTGGAGAAGGCTGTGCTGCGGGATATTCATTTTACGGTTGAAGCGGGCGAAACGATAGGGATCGTTGGCATCAACGGAACGGGAAAATCGACGCTCGTCAGCCTCATCCCGCGGTTCTATGAAGCGACAAAAGGGATGGTACGCATCGATTCACAACCGATCAACGAGATTGATCCGAAGGAGCTTCATCGTCAAATCGGGATGGTGCTCCAGCAGGCCCATTTGTTCAGTGGGACGATACGGGATAATATCCGTTACGGCATGCCGGATGCAAGCCAGCAGGAGGTAGAAGCGGCTGCTAAAGCGGCAGAAGCGCATCATTTTATTATGAAGCTGGAAAAAGGTTACGATACCGTGCTGGGTCAACGAGGGGTTAACCTCTCCGGCGGCCAGAAGCAGAGGTTATCAATTGCACGAACGCTGCTGCTGCAGCCGAAGATCGTCATACTTGATGATTGCACGAGCGCGGTCGATTTGAACACGGATCTCCTCATTCGTAGATCACTTCAAACGCTTATGGCGGACAGCACTTGCATTATCATCGGGCAGCGCATTGCATCGGTTCAGCAGGCGGATCGGATTATCGTGCTTGAAGAGGGTCAAATTACAGCGATTGGCACACACGAGGAGCTGCTGCGGCAAAGCGGTCTCTATCGGCAAATTGCCTTATCTCAGCAAGGAGCATAACCAATGACTTCGATGTTTGCTACTTTAAAGAAAATAGGCGCTTACTTGCTTCATCAACGGGGCCGGTTGGTTACGGTCATGGTGTTAACGGTAGTTTCGGCAGGGCTGACGCTGGCGGGCCCTTATTTGCTGGGCCTTGCATTAGATGACTACATTATTGCTAAAAACTACGACGGCCTGCTGCAAATTTGCTTGCTTATGCTTGCGATTTATGCGGCTGGCAGCTTAGTAGGGTGGCTGCAGGCTTTTTTCCTGGCTGAGGTATCGCAGCGGACCGTCTGGAGCCTTCGCAAGGATTTATTCACTCATTTGCAAAAGCTTCCCGTGCCGTTCTTCGCCAGCAAAAATCATGGCGAGCTGATGAGCCGCACGACTAACGATATCGATAACGTGACGAATACGTTGAATCAAAGCCTGATTCAAATCATTTCAAGCGTCATTATGCTCATAGGCTCATTTACGATGATGCTTATCCTGAACGTATGGCTGACGCTGGTTGCGCTTGTTGTCATTCCGCTTATCGTATTCGTGACCAAACGAATCGCGAAAATAACAAAACGGCAGTTCAAAGGACAGCAGCAGGAGCTTGGCGGGCTGAACAGCTTTATTGAAGAAACGGTATCCGGACAAAAGGTAGTTGCTCTCTTTCACCAGGAGGAGCGAATGGCGGAGCAGTTCGGCACCGCCAACGCGAGGCTGAAGAAGGTAGGGATCAAGGCGCAAATTTATTCCGGCACTATGGGACCATTCATGAATATGTTCGGCCATATCAGCTATCTGATCATAGCGGGGGCCGGCGGCTGGCTGGCGGTGCATGGCCATGCCTCCGTCGGGGTCATTATAAGCTTTCTTGGTTACTCCAGGCAGTTTAGCGGTCCGCTTAATGAAGTTGCCAATCAATACAATAACATTCAATCGGGCGTCGCAGGGGCGGAGCGGGTGTTTGAAATGATGGATGTTCCTTCGGAATACGAGGATGAATCGAAGGTGGCCAAGCATGGTTCAGTTGCCGGCAGGGTAGAGTTTAAAGACGTAGGTTTTGCCTACAATGACGGAACCGCGGCGCTGAAGGATATCAGCTTCACGGCTAGAGCGGGAGAGACGATCGCTTTGGTTGGCCCAACTGGCGCAGGGAAGACCACGATCATTAATCTGATCGGGCGTTTCTTCGAGATCAGCACCGGCCAAATCTTGATTGACGATGAGGATATCCGCATGATGGACAAAAATAACCTGAGAAGCCAGCTGGGCATCGTGCTGCAGGATGCCCATTTATTCTCAGGCACCATTCGTGAAAATATCCGCTATGGCAGGCTGGAGGCAACGGATGCCGAGGTAGAGACCGCGGCACGCCAGGCGAATGCGCATGCTTTTATTGCCAAGCTTCCGCAGGGGTACGACACCGAGCTGACCGCGGAGGGCGGCAACATTAGCCACGGCCAGCGCCAGCTTCTCACGATTGCGCGCGCGATCTTGGGCGAACCGGCGCTTCTCATTCTCGACGAAGCAACGAGCAGCGTCGATACCCTTGCCGAGCTTCAAATCCAGGAGGCGATGAAGACGCTGCTTAGCGGCAGAACCAGCTTTGTCATCGCTCATCGCTTAAGCACCATTCGCCATGCCGATACGATTCTGTTCATCAAAGACGGTGAAATTGCGGAGAGAGGCAGCCATGAAGAGCTGCTTGCCCAGAAAGGGCTGTACTATCAGCTGCATGGCAACCAATTTGTACAAAATCATCATTCTTAAGTTTACAAAACGCTTAGCTTCTCATTCTCATCAGGATGAAATGAATGTGGTACAATGAAACAAGCATTAGAATTAGGAGATGACAAACGATGACGGAACAATTGAACGAGCAAGAGCTTTTGCAATATATTGCAAACGAGACGAATGCGGATGAAAAGCTGATCAAGCTCGTATTGAAGCATGAGCAGGTTTTTATCAACAATGCTAAGGAAGACAAAAACGGTGAGGTCGATATTGACGGCGACGAACTGGTAGACTATGTGCTGAGCCGTTCGGATGTGAAATCGAATGAGTTGGTCGTCGAGTCGATTTTGGACGCGGAGATGGATTATTTGATGGATAAAGGCCTTGCGGGCTTCGTAGATTAATATTGGATTAGGATAAGACTCATGCCGGGGCAATTGCGGCTTGAGTCTTTATTTGTAATAAAGGTTATCCAAAGCCGTTCTGTCAAGGGATTGGAGCCGAAGTCTGTGGCATATTTTCTAACTTGAGAGCATTCATTTTTGAAAAAATGCCATTTTTGTGCTAAAGTCAGTAGAGTGATTCAGAAAAAACGGAGGTAAGGCTGTTGGCTAAGGCACACAAAGGGTTATCATTTTTCGAAATTTTTAAACGGTTTATTTTTATCACGATTGGCTCTGTCCTAATGGGTGTCGGCTTGGAGCTGTTCCTTGTGCCGAATCAAGTCATTGACGGAGGCATTGCGGGCGTATCGATCATGCTGGCTAGCTTAACTCCGCTTCCGCTAGGTGTTTATCTATTCATTGTAAACGTGCCTTTTCTTATTTTGGGGTATAAGCAAATCGGGAAAACGTTCGCGATCTCGACTTTGTACGGCATTATCGTTATGTCCATTACGACTTCCCTGCTCCATCACGTTGAGGCTTTTACGGAAGAAAAGCTGCTCGCGGTTCTGTTCGGTGGATTAATCCTGGGTGCGGGCGTTGGTTTGACCATTCGGTTCGGCGGTTCGCTTGACGGGGTTGAGATTGTATCGATTCTGATCTCGAAGAAGCTTCGTATGCCTGTCGGGCAAATTATAATGATCTTTAACGTCGTTATATTTGTATTTGCAGGGTTCGTGTTTGGATGGGATTCTGCGATGTATTCGATGTTTACATATTATATCGCCATTAAGCTGATTGATATCGTCGTAGAGGGTCTGGATGAATCCAAATCGGTAACGATCATTTCCGCCGAGTTCGAGGAAATCTCCCAAGCGATTATCGACCGTTTAGGCAGAACGACAACCTTTATTCATGCGCGTGGCGGCTATTCCAAAGAGAATACGCAAATGATCTATTGCGTAGTATCCCGTTTGGAGCTCGCTAAGCTGAAGTCTATCGTACAATCCATCGATGAGAATGCCTTTATCGCGATTGAGCATGTGTCCGACGTCATGGGCGGCGGCTTTAGCAAAGGCAGCATTCACTAATCCAATGAAAATCCGGCTGGGGCGTCATGCGACGCACAGCCGGATTTTTTTGTTGCGAAATCGGGGGTTAGGCTTGAGGAGGAGCAGACTGCGCCAGTGTCGGATTCATTTCCGTTATGTACCGCTTCAGAGGCTTGTCATCCCATACCTGCACCTCGATGTATCGCTCCGGACCATGTTGGCCACTTGCGTTCCACTCTTGCGGCAGCCCGAACTCAAGGATGATCCCAACAATTTCATTCGCTGTATAAACCTCCCCGCGATAAGGCTTGCCGTCCGCATACCGCATGGTAGGAAACAAATCCCCATAAGTAAAGCTTAGCGTTGCTGGATCGAAAGCGTTGATTGCAATTTGAAGCTCCTTGCCGTTTGGATACCAATCCAGCAGCCAAGGGCAGCTTCCTACGGTCATATAATGGGGCTGATGCCTTACCGGTGTGCCTCCTTTGCGAATGAACAGCTCCCTTGCCTTTAATTCAAGGCTGCGCCTGGTCTCAAGATAATCTGGCGAACGTTTGCTGGCAAACCCCTTCTGCAGCTGGCGAATTTGTTCAAGGACAAGCGCTGCATCCTCCGGAGACAGGTCCGACAAATTAAGAAAGGGTCCGGTCGATTGATCGAAATAATGATGTAGGATCATCATCGGATAGCTTTTCCTTTATCCTTAACACACAGCAGCAAAAGCAATGCAATGACCATGCCCCCGGAAGAGAAATAAAATAAGGCCGAATAATCGAGCCAATCGATCAAGCCACCCATGAGAGGCGGCGAAGTAATGGCGGCAAGCGATGAGAATAAGTAATAAATGCCGGTACGTGCGCCGATGCTCTGCTCATCACCAAGCGAAATGATGAACGGATAGGAGTTAATATTGATCATGGCCCAGAATACGCCACCGAGGATGAGCAGGGCGCGTAGGGGGAACAAAGCGTCCACAAATGAAATGGCGGCGAAAATAATAATCAATCCAATCACGCCTATCGTAATAATCAGCTTCTTGCCATAGCGATTGCCGAGCAGCCCGCTTGGGATAGCGGCAAGCACGAAAGCAAGGGAGAAGAAGGCAAGTGAGAAGGAAGCTTGGCTTTCCGTGAGCTGCAGATGGTTTTTGCCGTATAGGGTGAAGAAGGCTTCGACGCCTTGATAAGAGAGAAACCAGAAAAAAATCGCTCCGAGCAAGAACAGAGTAGGGCGGTTCCATTGGCCCTTGAATGAAACTTTATTCTGCGCTTCGGCGGGTATATAGGCGATCGTGTCCCGTTTTTCCTTGATGGTGAACAAAAGAATCATGAGGCAGACCAGCGTCAAAACGGATGCTGATAGAAAGGGCAGCGAGGCGTGCTTGTCGTACAGGTACGAGCCCCCCGCGAAGGCGAGAATGGAGCCGATTCCGCCCATAAAGTTAATGATTCCGTTCGCTTGCGTCCGCTTGCCTTCCTTGGTGATGTCAGGCATCAACGCGACGGTTGGCGACCGGTAAAGGCTCATGGATAAATTCATCAGCACCATAAACAACACGAGCGTAAGCAGGCTGGTATGCCAAGGAATAAGCGCTCCAAACAAGGCGGCGAGCGGCATGCCGAGGAGGAGATAAGGCATTCTTTTGCCAAGGCGGCTATTCGTGCGGTCACTGCGGCTGCCGATCCATGGCTGCAGGAATAGGGCGAAATAGTTATCGATCGTCATCATGAACCCGATAAGCGCAGTGCTCGTCAAAAATTTCTCGAGAAAAAAGGGGACGAATGCGTTGTAGAGCGCCCATGTTATGCTGATGCTAAAAAAACCGAAGCCTAGCAGCCATGTTTTTCTCATGCTTAGCGTGCTCCTCTCCTCTTCAGCAACTCGGCAAGGACATCCGGGTAATCCGTGATTATGCCTGCCACGCCAGCAAGAATAAGCTTCTCCATTTCTGCGGAATCATTGACTGTAAACGGGTGGTAAGCGATCCCATTTGCAGCTGCTTCTGCTATCAGTTCAGGCGTTACGGCCAGCTTAAAGGCGTGAAGGGCATCTGCCTGCAGCGTTGCTGCATAATCCCAAGGTCGGTATAGACCTTCCATATATAAAATGCCGGTCTGAATCTCTGGAGCCAATTGCTTGCATAAGGCAAGCGAATAATGATTGAAGCTGGAGAGGATGACGCGGTCCGTCATGCGAAAGTCTCGAACCATTTCGATGACTTTACTTTCGATGTTCGGGTATTGGAAAATCCCATTTTTGAGCTCGATATTAAGAATCGTATCGGTAGCTTGCAAAAGTTCGAGCAGTTGCTCCAGCGATGGAATCCGTTCTGCATGGAATTCGGGAGCATACCAGCTGCCCGCGTCAAGGGTTGAAAGCTCGGCATAGTCGGTATCCTTTACAAACTGGCTTAGTCCGGCTGTGCGAGCGAGCGATTCGTCATGAATGATGACAATCCGGCCGTCCTTCGTTAGCTGAACGTCGGTTTCAATGCCAGTAGCTCCTAGCTCCAGCGCTTTTTTGAAGGCTGCGAGCGTATTTTCCGGGCAGCAGCCGCTTGCTCCGCGGTGGGCAAAATTAATCACGGTTTGCAAATCGATTCATCCTCTCTTGATTGAGTAGTGTCTAAGCAATCATACAGGAGTAGTATTTTTGCAAAATTAAGTGCAAAATAACGAAATGAAAATCGCCCAAGGTGGTTTATGAGGATCGTAGCATATTGCCGTACAGAATAGAAGCGCTTAAATGGGAATATTAAACCATTTTCAAAAATGATATTTACATACCCTCTGGGGGTATGTTATACTTCGGATGTAAACAGATACCCCCTGGAGGTATGTTGAATGGATAATGAAGTGATAACGGGAAGCTCAGTGGCCCATGGGCACGCGGCTGACTGTTGTGATTCATCTGCTCCGCGCAAGAGTCATCACTCCGAGCAGATGAAGGATAATTTGACGAAGCGCCTCAACCGCATAGAAGGACAAATTAGAGGCGTGAAGGCGATGATTGAAAAGGATACTTACTGCGATGATGTGCTTAATCAGATTGCTGCTGCCCAATCCGCTTTGAACAGCGTTGGAAAGCTGCTGCTGGAAGGCCACTTGAAGAGCTGCGTTGTGGAACGAATCCAAGCGGGAGAGAGCGAAGTTATTGATGAATTGCTTGTTACCGTTAATAAATTAATGAAATAAGAGAGGGGATTTTTTGAAATGGCAAATACAGTATTGAAGGTTGAGGGCATGACCTGCGGTCATTGCGTGAGCGCGGTAGAGAAGGCAGTAGGCAATGCAGGAGCAGTAGGCAAGGTTGATCTGGCAGCGAAGAAGGTCGAAGTAGAATATGATGAGTCTAAGGTTTCGCTTGATGCGGTCAAAGCGGCTATTGAGGATCAAGGTTACGACGTGGTGTGATTTTTCGCAGGTTAGGCAAGGCAGAGGCTAGGAATAGCCTCTCTTTTTTTACAACAAAATATACCCCGTGAGGGTATATAGATAGTAGGTGGGCAGACATGGAAAAAGCACAAACGACGATTCAAATTACAGGAATGACCTGTGCAGCGTGCGCGACACGGATTGAAAAGGGACTCAATCGGATGGAAGGCGTGGAGGCCAATGTGAATCTGGCACTGGAGCGGGCATCCGTTAGCTATGATCCTCAGGTCATGGATGATAGCAAGCTGGAGCAGAAGATTATCGATTTAGGCTATGGCACGATCAAGCTGACTGAGGGATCGAATGAAGAGGCTGGCGATTACAAGAAACAGGAGATCAAGCGGCAGAAGCTGCGGCTTGCCGTTTCCATTATTCTTGCCTTGCCTTTGCTGTGGGCGATGGCGGGCCATTTCTCCTTTACGAGCTTTCTGCCGGTTCCGCAGCTGTTCATGAATGCTTGGTTTCAACTGGCGCTGGCAGCGCCCGTGCAGTTCATTATCGGGTGGCCATTCTATGTTGGCGCTTATAAAGCACTGAGAAGCGGCAGCGCGAATATGGACGTTCTTGTCGCACTCGGCACGTCGGCTGCTTTTTTCTACAGTCTCTATGGTACGCTGCGAACGCTTGGTGCTTCCGGGCATGGCGCGCATGACGTAGAGCTTTATTATGAAACGAGCGCGGTGCTTATTACCTTAATCGTACTCGGGAAGCTGCTTGAGGCTTTGGCTAAGGGCAGATCCTCTGAAGCGATTAAGACGCTGATGGGGCTGCAAGCCCAGACGGCAATCGTGATTCGGGACGGCGCGGAACAGCGAGTCGATATTATGGAGGTGGTCGCCGGCGATGTGCTGCTTGTTAAGCCAGGCGAGAAAATACCGGTCGACGGGTTTGTGCTCGAAGGCGCTTCTACAGTCGATGAATCGATGCTGACAGGCGAGAGCATGCCTGTAGAGAAAAGCATGGGTGATAAATTGATTGGCGCGACAATTAACAAAAACGGCGCGCTTCGCATGCAGGCAGAGAAAGTTGGGAAGCAAACGGCGCTTGCACAAATTATAAGGGTTGTGGAGGAAGCGCAGGGCTCGAAGGCGCCAATCCAGCGGGTCGCTGATCGGATATCGGGCATTTTTGTCCCGATTGTCACGGCGCTTGCCGCGGTTGCTTTTGTGGTATGGTATTTTGTTGTCGAGCCTGGCGATGTGGGCAACGCGCTGGAGAAGGCGATAGCGGTGCTCGTTATCGCATGCCCATGCGCGCTTGGTTTGGCTACGCCTACCTCGATTATGGCGGGCTCGGGGCGCGCGGCAGAACTCGGCGTATTGTTCAAGGGCGGAGAGCATTTGGAGAGCACGCATCATGTCGATACGATCGTGCTGGATAAGACGGGAACCGTAACGAAAGGCAAACCGGAGCTGACCGATGTTCGAGCAGCGGCCGGCTTCGAGGAAGAGATGCTGCTAAGCTGGGTCGGAGCAGCCGAGAGAAACTCCGAACATCCGGTAGCAGAGGCGCTGGTGGCCGGGATTGCGGCTCGTTCAATCCCGATGCCTGATGCCCAGAAATTTGAGGCAGTACCGGGCTACGGGATTGAAGCAGAGGTAGATGGTCAACAATTGTTGATAGGGACGCGCAAGCTCATGGAAAAACACAGCGTAAGCATACAGTCGGTGCTGGAAGAGCAGCAGGCGCTGGAGTCGGAGGGGAAGACGGTTATGCTCATTGCCGTTAACGGGGCATACGCCGGACTAGTTGCGGTAGCTGATACCGTTAAAGAAACCTCCGCAGCAGCAGTTGCCAGCTTGAAGAAGCTGGGCCTCGATGTCATTATGCTGACCGGCGATAATGAACGTACGGCCAAAGCAATTGCCGCCCAAGTTGGCATTGAGCGCGTTCTTGCCGAGGTGCTGCCCGAGCAGAAGGCGAAGGCGGTACAGGATCTGCAAGCAGAAGGCAGGAAAGTTGCCATGGTTGGTGACGGCATGAACGATGCGCCTGCGCTAGTCGCAGCGGATATCGGGATGGCCATCGGCGGCGGTACTGACGTGGCCATTGAGGCAGCGGATATTACATTAATGCGCGGTGATTTGAACAGCATTGCGGACGCGATCCGGATGAGCCGCGTAACGATGGCAAATATCAAACAAAATTTGTTCTGGGCGCTTGCCTACAATGTGATTGGCATACCGATCGCGGCAGCCGGTTTCCTAGCCCCTTGGCTAGCGGGAGCGGCGATGGCATTAAGCTCGGTATCCGTTGTATTAAATGCGCTTAGGCTGCAAAGGATGAGATAATTTTAAATGGTTAAGGAGCCTGTGAACATAATGAAATATCATAAACGAACGACGGCTGCAGCCGTAATCGTGCTCAGTCTGCTTGCCGCCGGCTGCGGCAGCGGCGCGAAGGACGAGCATGCGCAGCATGCTTCGCAAAACGGAGCAGAATCAGCGGCTAACGGACATAGCGGCCATGGCGCTGAGGAGGGAGAAGTTGCACCGGCCGGGACGGAAGCGGCTGCGGGCCATAGTGGCCATGGCGGCGGGCATGATGCCGAAGCGTCTGCTCTAGATCATGTGAAGCTGGAATGGGCTTATTCGCCGGAGCAGCCTAAGGCTGGGGAAGAAACCCAAATCGAGCTGTCGCTCCGAGATTCAGCCGACAAAGGCATAGAAGAATTTGAGCTAAATCATGAGAAGCTTATGCATCTGATTGTGGTTAGCGAGGATCTGGCAGAATTTAGCCATATCCATCCCGAGTACAAGGGAGCAGGGAAGTTCGAGATCAAGACTACCTTTGCCAAGAGCGGGGAGTACAAGCTGTTTGCGGATTTTATTCCTTCAGGCTATTCGCAGATGACGATAGCCTCGAATGTTACCGTCGCCGGCAAGGAGCAGGCCTCCGTGCCAATTCAGAAGGATAGCCAGCTTACAAGAACGGTGGATGGCGTTGCGGCTTCGCTTGAGGTATCTACTTATCAGCCGGGGGAAACGGCAGACTTAACCTTTACCTTGTCTGATGAGAAAACGAAGGAGCCGATTGCGAATCTGGAGCCCTATCTAGGAGCCATCGGACATGTTGTGATTATTAGCGAGGACTTGAAGCATTATTTGCATGTTCACCCGAAGAATGACAAGGAAAGCGGGCCGACTGCCGTCTTTTCGACGGAATTTCCAGCACCCGGACTCTACAAAATATGGGGACAATTCCAGCGCAGCGGAGAGACGTTTATCATTCCGTTCACGGTTGAAGCCAAATAAGCAACGCATGTAATCATTGGAAATCACCCTCGTTGGGTGATTTTTTTTGCTGGAAATGTTGTTTTTATTTAAATCGGATGGGAGTAGGGCGGCTTGAAGTCGGAATTTTGACTATCATGTGTTACAGGAACAAGGGGAAAGAAGAAGGCGGAGGGGCTCCGATAGTGCTTTTGGAAGCTCATGCTCTGAAAAAAGCCTTCGAGTAATGAGGTAAGAAACCTATTAGTGGGGTTGAAAACCTAAAAATACGTGTTAAACTAAACATGTTGTATAAGGTAATTGCTAATTGATTAATGTAATTGTTATTTCAATTTTAATTTCGTCACAGGTAATGATTACTCTCACTTTGATTTAGCGGTAAATTATCCCGTTAATTTAATGGGTTTCGGACTTTTGGGGCATTTAACAGGATTTTCTCCACTAGCGTTGCATCAACACTAACATAGAAAAAAGCATGGATGACCATTTACTAATAACTAATCAAAATCTGAATTTTATGGACAAAAACAAAAAAAATCTCCATTGTAAAGGT
>NZ_VCIX01000072.1 GCF_006345825.1 Paenibacillus paridis | reverse complement strand
CCAGCGCCAATGGTACTTAGACCGCAGGGTCTTGGGAGAGTAGGACGTCGCCAAGCACGAGAGACCTATCGCATGTGATGCGATAGGTTTTTTGTTTATATGGATGCTAATTTTATTAGTATTGCAGATATAATCATTGTTCACATACCAAAGGCCTTAGAAGCTCATAAAGAGCCTCTAAGGCCTTTCTGTTAACGGCGGTAATAGGAGGCTTCGCTGGATTGGAGCCTTAAGACGCCGTCCTTCTGCTCTTTACGGAAGGAGAAGGAGAGCAGCATCCGTGGAATCAGCAGCCAGAGATGCCAGCTTACAATGCTGATCATTAATGATTCTTTGATCCATGGGTAAAGTAAGGCGATAGAGCATAAGCCTAACCAGAACATATGGCGATGCACGCGGCGGAAGAGTTGAAGCTTAATATCGTTGGCTGGTTTAAAACCAATCCAAGGAGGAGTAATACGCCATATCCATTTTCGGTCTGCTGCTTCATCTACACGGATAAAGGTTAGTAGTATAATAGCAATATGTATGATTTGAACGACTGCAAAACCGAAAAGCCAGGAGAATAAGCCGTCCATTTGATACATCAATACTTGAAATGCAAGCAAAATGGCTGCAATGAGCAAGTGGCTTTGGATAAGCTCTGGACGAATGATTTTGCGTTTGACTAGCTGATATTGATAGATCGTGGCATTTTGTTGTTCGGACAACTTGTTGCGCATAGTGGAACGTCCTTCCGTATTGAATACAGGTACTCTTCCTAACTATATCGGTTTTTGGAAGCGATCTGTCCATAGTTTCAGTGAAACATTTTGTATCTGTTGTAACCATAAGCCCAGATGACGCATAGGATATATAAATATTTGAAATGTGCTATGAAACAAGTATAAATAGATAGACTATGTGCCATAATAATAGCTATATAGGATCAAAGCAGAAAGCGGGGATTGTCATGAACGATAATCACGAGCATAAATGCAATATTTGCAACGAGCCAAAAGCTGAGGGGCAAGGTATTCGTGTCGTATCCGGCTTTATTTGTGAGACCTGTGAAGAGGAAATGGTAAGAACCGACGTAAAAGATGCCAAATATCCTTTTTTCATTCATCAAATGAAGCAAATTTTTTTAGGAGAAAATGCATGAGCAGCTTCTGATTTTAGAGGTTGCTCTTTTTTTTGTTGGTTCGGTTACAATAGGAATAGTGACCTGATGTTGATTTGAAAGGAATGACCTATTTTAATGAAGCCATTTTATGCGCCGCTATTTGATGCTCTGTTGAAACATGCGGCTAAAGCGCCTGCAGGATTCCATGTTCCTGGCCACCATAACGGACAAGCTATGAAGTTGGTTCTGCCTATAAATGAGCAATCTGAGCATCCTTCTGAATATTTTTATAAAATTATGCAGCTTGATGTTACCGAGCTTTCCACTACAGATGATTTGCATCATCCGGAAGCGTCTATACAGGAGGCGCAGCAGCTGGCTGCGAAAACGTTTGGTACAGACGAGACTTTTTTTTTGGTAGGTGGTAGTACCTCAGGCAACCTTGCTTTGCTGCTAACGCTTTGCGAGCCCGACGATATCGTAATCGTGCAGCGAAATGTACATAAGTCAGTTTTGAATGGGTTAAGGCTTTCTGGAGCGAAAGCAGTGTTCTTGTCTCCTCGTATAGATAAAAATTCAGGTTTGGCGACCGTTCCTGCCTTAGAGCAGGTGGAAGCCGCTCTCGCTTTGTATCCGGAGGCGAAGGCAGTTTTTTTAAGCAATCCTAATTATTACGGTATGGGCATAAGTTTGAGCCGCTATGTTGAAGCTGCGCACCGTTATAACGTGCCTATATTAGTTGATGAAGCTCATGGGGCCCATTATGGGTTTCATGAAGCGTTTCCGAATTCTTCATTGTCTGAAGGCGTAGACGCTGTTGTGCAATCTGCACATAAAACACTGCCCACCTTGACGATGGGAGCACTTCTTCACGTACAAGGAAACCGAATTCCGCTCGATAGCTTGCGGGAAACGTTAGCGATGGTTCAAAGCTCAAGCCCATCATTTCCGATTCTTGCCTCTATTGATATTTCCCGAGCAATGATGGACACGCTAGGACCAATGCTGTTCGATCAGAGTTTGCGATCAGTTAGTTCCTTCCGCAACTGGTTGCGTAACCAGGAGACAACCTTATGCGAGGTTTATTACGATGCCGACACAGCGTCCATGCTGCAGGTGGATCCTTTGCGTGTTGTCTTATACGACGTGAGCGGTCAGCGATCGGGGTTCGAGCTCCAGAAGCTGCTGGAGCAGTATGGATGCTTTGCCGAGATGGCTGATTCGCGATATGTCGTTCTTGTGTTCGGCGTTCAAACGTCTACACAGGATGTCAAAAAGCTCCAGTATGCCATTAAAACGATTAGTGACAGCAGCCATAAGACGGAGAAAAAGCCAAAAGATTTTCAACCACTCAGCATGACGAATGGCTTCGAATGGACGAGTATCCAGCCTGTTTCATTTAAGAAGACAGCGTTTAAGAATAAAGCAATTCAGCGCATACCTTTACAGTTAACCGAAGGCCAGCTATCGGCAGAAATGGTAACCCCATACCCGCCGGGAATCGCCATCCTATACCCAGGAGAGAAAATTACGGCTGCCATGATTGACTATATTCAATATCTATCTGAAGCAGGCGCTAAATTTCAAGGTGCAGGCGATCCTTCGTTAGCCACGATATCTATATTTGCTGAAAAGGCGGATCTTCCGACATGATTTAGTTATTACAGCAAATCTTCATTGTACATGGGGTAGCGCTTTGTTAATATAGAAGAAAGTATAGTTAACATAAACGTTAGGGGCAGTTTTAGCTTGAATAAAGGCATTTTCATTACGATAGAAGGCGGCGAAGGAGCCGGCAAATCGACACTGATTGAGCTGCTTTCGAATAAGATGCATCAAAGGGGCAAATCGGTCATGACGACCAGGGAGCCTGGAGGCATCCTGATTGCAGAACAAATCCGTTCCGTCATATTAGATCGTCAACATATTGCCATGGACGCTAGAACTGAAGCACTGCTATATGCAGCGGCCAGAAGACAGCATTTAGTGGAGAAGGTTTTACCGGCATTAGAGCAAGGGCAAATTGTTATATGTGATCGGTTTGTCGATAGCAGCCTGGCTTATCAGGGGCATGCACGAGGGCTTGGCATGGAGGAAGTATGGGCCATTAACCAATTTGCCATTCAGGAGCTAATGCCTGATTTAACGATTTATATGGATGTTTCGCCTGAGGTTGGCTTAACCAGGATCGCACAGGCATCGGAGAGGGAAATTAACCGATTGGATCTTGAGAAGCATTCTTTTCATGAAAAAGTAAGAGAAGGCTATCAACTGCTGCTTAAGCAATATCCGGATCGAATCGTGTTAGTTAATGCGGAAAAAAGCGCAGATTTGGTGTTCAATGACGTTTTAGCGGCGATTGAAGAGCGTTTTGCAGGATTTTTTGCAACCGATGTCAAACTTTAAGATATACACGATTGCATAGCTGTCCAAGATGAACCTCTCGAGACAGCATTCAAAGCTATGATGCAAGGAGCAATTAGTCAATAACCTATTCTAATAGTAGTCAAGGGGGAATGAAGATGAAATTAGTAATCGCGGTTATTCAAGATAAGGACAGCAACAGATTGTCAAACGCGCTTGTGCGCGAAGGCTTCAGGGCAACAAAGCTGGCAAGTACGGGTGGATTCCTAAGAGCAGGAAATACTACTTTTATGATCGGTATTGAAGATGAGCGTGTTCACGAAGTGCTTCAGGTTATCAATGCAAACTGCAAGGTGCGCGATCAGCTCGTTACCCCGGTATCACCGATGGGTGGTTCAACGGATTCCTATATTCCGTTTCCCGTTGAGGTGCAGGTGGGCGGCGCAGCCGTATTCGTCATACCGGTTGAACGATTTGAGCATTTCTGAATGGGCGTGACATAAGATGAAGATTGACCAAAACTTTCGTCCACTCGGACAAAATCGAGCTAACAATGACACCCAAGCCAAGCAGATTCAGCAGAGGAGCTTCGCAGATGTGATGGTACAGCAGGATGCTGACCGAACGCAGGAGCAACTGCAGCAGAAGCTACAGGATATTCATAGACAAGGTGACCGTTTAGCCAAAGTGATGACGGTGCGCGAGCTGAAGATTTATCGACAGATGATTAAGAAATTTCTAGAGGATACGATCAGACGCGGTGTTGTGCTTAAGGAAGTCAAAGGTTTTGATCGCAGAGGACGTATTAAAAGATATAAACTGCTAGATGAGATTGATGCAACTCTCGTCTCGATGGCCGAGGATTTGCTCGACAGTGAGCAGGGCAGAATCGACTTGCTTAACAAAATCGGCGAGATACGGGGACTTCTTATTAATTTGTTATTTTAATAGGAAGCAGGCAGGGAAAGGTTAGGATTGGCTATGAGCCTTGAACAGATTACAGGGCAATGGAAAGCACAGCGGATATTGAGGCATGCGCTCGAGAGCGGCAAAGTATCTCACGCGTATTTGTTTAACGGCCCATCAGGAACAGGACGCATGGCGATGGCACGTGAATTTGCGAAGGCTTTGTTCTGTACGGCAGAAGGATCCGATGCTTGTGGCGAGTGTCTGGAATGCAGAAAGTTTGAGCATGGCAATCAAACGGATTTAACCGTGATTGTTCCGGATGGCCAATCGATCAAAATCGACCAAATCCGCGAACTCCAAAAGGATTTTTCATATCGGAACAGCGGGACCAAGCGCAAGGTGTATATGATTGAAAAAGCGGACAAAATGACGCTGCAGGCGGCAAACAGTCTGCTAAAATTTTTGGAAGAGCCGTTATCGCCAGTGGTGGCCATATTGATTACGGATAATGGACAAGCCGTGCTGCCTACTATTCGCTCTCGAACGCAATGGGTTCCTTTCTTGCCAATGTCACCAGAAAGTATGCTGCAGGTCTTGATCGATGAGGGAGCACCGTCTACATTGGCAAGGACGGTTGTGCAATTAACATCCGGATTGGACGGTGCAAGACAATTTCTCCAGCAGAATCAGTTTGCAGAAATCAGAACCCTAGTGATACAATTAGGCAAGGAGAGTTTGACCCGATTCACCGCGGCGATGATCACTGCTGGACAACAGCTTTTTAAAACAGATTTAGTGGAGCACATTCAATTGCTGTTGTCGTTGTTAGTTATATGGTTTAAAGATTTGATACAGTTCCAGGCCGGAAGGCAGGACAACATCGTTTTTATAGATCAGTTGGAATGGATAAGCAAGCATGCGTTTAATCGATCGATCGCAGGCTGGGTGTCCTGCATAGAGCATACGCTAGAAGCAAGTAAACGTATGCGCGCAAACGTAACGCCTCAGCTCGCATTTGAGCAACTATTGGTAAACTTACAGGAGGGCTAATTCTTGTATAATGTCATCGGTGTCCGCTTCAAGAAAGCGGGCAAGATCTATTACTTTGATCCGGTCGAGCACCCCGTGGATAAGGAGCAACATGTTATTGTTGAAACCGCCCGTGGGATCGAATACGGTAAAGTGGTGGTGGGACAGAAGCAAGTCGGTGAATCGGATGTCGTTCTTCCTCTTAAGAAAGTGATTCGTATTGCTAGCGATGTTGACGCGAAGGTCGTTGATGAGAATCGTGCAGCAGCCAAAAATGCGTTTTCCACTTGTCTTGAAAAAATTAAGGGTCATCAGCTCCGCATGAAGCTGGTTGACGTTGAATTTACGTTTGACCGCAATAAAATTATTTTTTACTTTACCGCAGAAGGACGTGTCGATTTCCGGGAGCTTGTTAAGGATCTCGCTAGCGTGTTTCGCACTAGAATCGAGCTAAGACAAATTGGCGTTCGAGACGAAGCGAAAATGCTGGGCGGCATTGGCCCTTGCGGAAGAGTGTTGTGCTGTTCCTCTTGGCTGGGTGACTTTGAGCCCGTATCAATTAAGATGGCCAAGGATCAGAACCTGTCGCTTAATCCGACGAAGATATCCGGATTATGCGGCCGTCTCATGTGCTGCCTGAAGTACGAGCATGACAACTACGAAAGCATTCGTGAAGAATTGCCGGCAATCGGCAAATTCGTTGTCACCTCTTACGGAGAAGGTAAAGTAACGGGTATTAACACATCCACTAAGAGTGTGTATGTGCAATTATTTGATACACCAGGTAAACCGAAAGAACTGTCGATGGATGATGTCGTCATCAAATAAGCGGCAGAGTGCGATTCTCACGGGTGAGGTTACACTCACGCTTGAAGCTCTGGGGTGGGAACTTGGAGAAGAACAATATTTTCGCTAAGATGGACGAGCTGGACAATCAAGTAGGTGTCTTTCATAAAGAGCTTACGGACTTGAAGCAGAAGGTAAAAGAGCTGCTTGAGGATAATAAGCGACTAAGTGAAGAGAACAACCAGCTGCGTCAGTTATTTAAGAGAGAAGCCGAGCTGGAGCGTGCAGCAGTTAAAACGCCAGCCAAGAGCAAGAAGTCGGGAGCCAGTCAAGAGGCGGTTCCAGTTCTTACGGACAACGCATTTGTAGATTCGGGCGTTGCTATCGGGGAAGGCCATGATAATCTGACCCGGCTGTACCATGAAGGATTCCACATATGCAACGTATATTACGGGCATTTGCGGACGGAGGGCGACTGTTTATTCTGTCTATCCTTTCTAAATAAATAGTGGAATCCGTATCGACATGCCGTCCTTGCCGCAAAGGGCGGTATTTTTATTAGCCCGGCATACAAGCGTAAACGGCTGCTAACGTCCTTTTAGGGCAACAGCACTTTTCCTAAGTGAAATAGATAACTGCTTTATCGCGTAGGACCTATAAATTCTTATAGCTTAAAGAAGCAATAATACTGAACAAAAACAAAGGAGCGGCTTAACACGTGTCGGAACAAACGATTTTAGCAGACAATGAACGGCTTGATGATTTAATGACGGAATCAGGCTTGAAAATTATACAAAGCCGGGAGGTATTCAGCTTCTCGCTGGATGCGGTTCTGCTCTCGAGGTTTGCCAGTGTGCCCAAGCACGGGCGGATTGCAGATTTATGCACAGGTAACGGGGTCATTCCAATGCTGCTTACGACGAGATCAAACGCAAAGATCGATGCCGTTGAAATCCAGCCGCGCTTGGCAGATATGGCTAGAAGAAGCGTGGCGCTTAATCGGCTTGAGGATCAGATAACGATTATAGAGCAGGATTTAAAATTGTATCCGAAGCAAGCGGGCAATGGCGTTTATGATGCAATAACGGTTAACCCGCCTTATATGCCGGTCACGGCAGGAGAGCAGAATGAAAATGAGCATTATGCGATAGCTAGACATGAAATTCATTGCACGCTGGAGGACGTAGCAGAGGCTTGCTCACGGCTTGTCCGGCCAGGCGGCAAGGTATCCATGGTTCATCGGCCGTCACGCTTGCTTGATATTGTGGAAACGATGCGCAAATGGAGGCTTGAGCCTAAGCGAATTCAATTTGTTCATCCTCATGCGAACGCAGAAGCAAATATGGTATTAATAGAAGCCATGCGGGATGGAAAACCTGATATTAAGCTTCTTCCGCCTATTATGGTGTATGAGAATGGGGTGCAAATCGTTTGAATATACAAAAAAGCTTTTCCGAAGCTGCCAAAGAAAACTCTGGCAGCCTATATTTAGTTGCCACGCCTATAGGAAATTTGGAGGATATGACCTTTCGTGCGATACGAACGCTAAAGGAAGTACAGCTCATCGCGGCTGAGGATACAAGGCAGACGCGCAAGCTGCTTACCCATTTTGAAATTGGGACCCGTATTGTCAGCTATCACGAACATAACAAACGCGCCAGCGGTCCTGAGCTGATTCGGCTGCTGCTTGAAGGGCAATCGATTGCACTTGTCAGCGATGCGGGCCTTCCTGCGATATCTGATCCCGGTGCTGATCTCGTAAGAGATGCCGTCGAGCATAATATTCCCGTCATTCCGATTCCCGGCGCGAATGCCGCATTGTCCGCCCTCATTATGTCAGGTTTGCCAACGGAGAGATTTTTGTTTGCAGGTTTTCCGCCGCGCGAGCGAAAATCATTAACGAAGTGGCTAAAGGACCTGCAAGCGCAAAAAGGGACACTTCTCTTTTATGAATCTCCTCATCGTATTACCAAAACGCTTGAAGCATTGCAGGAGTGCCTGGGAGACCGTTCAATCGCATGTGTTAGAGAGCTGACAAAGCGCCATGAAGAAGCAATTCGCGGACGTGTGTCGGAATGCATGGAATGGTTTGAAGAGCATCCGCCGCAGGGGGAGTTTTGTATCGTTGTGGAAGGTTCGGACGGAATCGGGGCAAGCGAGCAGCCAACTGCAGCGATATGGTGGTCTGAGCTTGATCTTGCTGCGCATGTGGCTCATTACGAAGAGCAATATGACCGCAAGGAAGCGATCAAATTGGTTGCGGTAGATCGCGGATTGCCGAAGCGGGATGTATATAATGAAGTAAATAGATAAATTCATCGCTTGAACCGTTATAAATAGACAAAAAAAGACCTTCCTGGCCGGGTTCAAGCGCAGGAAGGCATCAAGGAGTATAAAAAAGGTTAGAATTAACAAGTTGATAAATATAGTATAACCGATTTTTTTTATTTTGTCACAGGTGTTGGCATTTCTGATAAACAAATGTGGCAAACAATTTTACCTTTGAAGTAAGATACGTTCTCTGCGTTGCCGCAGAAGATACATGCAGGTTCGTATTTTTTGAGCATAATGCGCTCGCCGTCTACGTAGATCTCAAGAGCATCTTTTTCGCCAATACCGAGTGTACGGCGCAATTCGATTGGTATAACGACGCGTCCCAGCTCATCAACCTTACGAACAATACCAGTAGATTTCATCATAATCTATTATTGCCCCTCTCAAAATGTGTTTCGTCATCGTTCGACATACTTTTTACTTTTAGTATTACTATAATACCAACGATTACCATAATAGTCAACTAAGAAAATTGCTCGGAATAGCCGTCGGGATAAGTATTTGACTAGTTACAAGGGTCATATTACTCTGTAATAGAATACAACAGCTTCGACATTTTGGAAACTAAATTACGACACTATTCGACATTAGATTCACTTAATGTGTCGAAAATATGAACAAAGGAGATGAGAGACGATGAAGCAGCAGCTGACCGAAGAGAAGGTTTTTAAGGACCCTGTCCACCATTATATTTATGTGCAGGACCAGACCATTTGGGATTTAATTAATACGAAAGAGTTTCAGCGCTTGCGCAGAATACGTCAATTGGGAACCTCCTACTTGACCTTCCACGGTGCAGAGCACAGCCGGTTTTCCCACTCGCTAGGCGTGTACGAAATTACGCGTAAGATCATATCCCAGTTCGAACGCAATGGCTATCCGGATTGGCCGGCGGAAGAAAGGCTGGTTTCGCTTTGCGCAGCGCTCCTGCATGATGTCGGTCACGGACCATTCTCCCATTCCTTAGAAGAAGTGTTCGACACGGACCATGAAGAATGGACCTGTAAAATCATATTAGAGGATACAGAAATCAACCAAATCCTGCGTGCGGTTTCTGAGCAATTCCCTGCACAGGTAGCTGCGGTTATTCAGAAAAATTACCCGAAACCGATTGTCGTAAGCCTTATTTCAAGCCAAATGGATGCTGACCGCATGGATTATTTGCTTAGAGATGCTTATTTTACGGGCGTAAATTACGGAACCTTTGATTTAGAACGTATCTTGCGTGTATTGCGTCCTTATAAAGGGCAAATTGTAGTCAAAGAGAGCGGGATGCACGCCGTTGAGCATTATCTGATGTCCCGTTATCAGATGTATTGGCAGATTTACTTCCATCCGGTGACGAGAAGTTCGGAAATCATTTTACGCCAAATATTTCGTAGAGCACAGGAGCTTTATGTGGGTGGCTATGTTTTTGACTGGATGCCGGCACCCTTTAAAGGGTTGCTTCATAATACGATTACGGTGCAGGATTATTTGAAGCTGGACGAAGCGCTGGTACAGACGGCTTTCATGCAATGGGCAGATGAGAAGGATACGCTGCTAAGCGATCTTTGCGATCGTTTTCTAAACCGTCGTTTATATAAGTACATAACGATCGATAATCCTGATGAAGCACAGTTAAATGAGATCAGTAATTGCTTTTCTTCTATAGGAATGGAACCGGAGTATCATATGGAGATTGATTTCCCGTTTGATCTGCCATATGACGTGTACCGCCCCGACAAGAAAGAGGGAGAAAAGCAAGAAAAAGCGCCGATTTTGTTGTTAGACGGACAGGACGAAGTAAGCGAAATATCTGCCAAATCCGACATTGTTCGCTCGATTACAGGCCTCCATCAAGGGGAATATCACTTGTATTATCCAGAAGAGCCGCTCAAAAAAAATATTCATCTGCTATCCGAAAAAATGAAAAAATTATTCAAATTGAACTAAAGGAGCCTTACATCAATATGACATTACTATTTGATACACATACCCATTTAGATTCGTACAAGTTTGACGAGGACCGGGAAGCGGTTATTCAGCGCGCCAAAGATGCCGGTGTTCATATGCTCGTTAATATAGGATTCAACCGCGAGACGATTCCGACGACGATGGCGCTTGCCGAGAAGTATGATTTTATCTATGCAGCGGTTGGCTGGCATCCGGTGGATAGCATCGATATGCTGCCTGAGGATTTAGAGTGGATTGAGCGGCTATGCGCACATGAAAAAGTGGTAGCTATTGGCGAGATTGGACTGGACTACCACTGGGACACTTCTCCGAAGGATGTTCAGCAGCGCGTATTCAGGGAACAAATTCGTCTTGCGCGCAAGGTAGGAAAACCCATTGTTATCCATAATCGGGAAGCTCACGAGGATGTAATTCGCATTCTTCAGGAGGAAAATGCAGCAGAGGTTGGCGGGGTTATGCACTGCTTCTCGGGCAGTTACGAAACCGCTAAGCAATGTTTGGATATGAACTTCTATATCTCGTTTGGAGGACCGGTTACTTTCCAAAATGCAAGGGTTTCCAAAGAGGTTCTTAAACAGGTTCCACTGGACCGTATTTTGATTGAAACCGATGCCCCGTATTTGGCTCCTCATCCATTCCGAGGGAAGCGAAATGAGTCCGCTTATGTGCTTCGGGTTGCAGAGACGGCAGCCGAATTATTGGGCAAAACCGTCGAAGAAATAGGCGCAATTACGACCGAAAACGGAAAAAAATGTTTTGGTATTGTCTGAAATCGAGAGAATTGAAGAGAATGGAAGACCTTTATCGCGTAAAAACTAATTTTTATAGCGAATATCGCTTATTTTTTCCGTCTTTATCCACCTTTTTCGCTTAAATCGTCTTTTATCGTATCTTTACAATTGACCTCGTATGAGGGTATGATTCATCTCAGAGCATTAAATTTTTGTATTGGATTTCCAGTTTACGCTTAATCTCCAATTGGAGAGCGGGGGAACCGAATACGGGTTTTTGCACCGTATTTTGAAATTCTTCAGGGGTGAATTTCGGAAGCTTTGCCATGAGCATTGCATTTCGAATAGGGCGACTCTCTTGCCCGAATCCGTCAGCTAACCTCGTAAGCGTTTATAGAGAGTGATCAACCTCGTGCATCCATTTTTCTGTATCCCAGTGTAGTTAATGACCGGGAAGCCACGAAACAGATCCTCTGTCGACGGCTTCTTTTTATTTTCGAATAATCGGGAATTTGTCGACATAGGGATAAAAGATGGAGGTGGGAGGATCGATAGCAGTACTGGATTGCGTGCTTGCACGCCAATATACTATAGTCGCGTCAGTTGTATCATGCGTAACACTTGGCGGCGGGGCTATGAAGGAGGACCGATGAAGTGGGAATACTCCAGGTTAAGGACACCCATGGGAAACGATCATCCAGCATGTCTTTCGCATTGCGATGGAAGCGTGAAAACTTGCGTTTGATTCTTTTGAGTGCTACTATCTCAATCGCTATGACTTTCATGTTTTTGGTGTTGTTGTACGGAACGGCTGTCAAAAGCGTCTCCGTAGTAGTGAACGGACAAGAAACCGTTGTTGAAACGAAACAATGGGTCCTGCAACGCCTACTGGATGAACAAGCTATCGCAATTGGACCACATGATGAGGTGTCCATACCGCTAAATGCGGCAATAAAGGACGGAGATCGCATTGAGGTCACTCATGCGGTACCGGTAATTGTGAAAGCTGATGGCAAGACCTCTACTGTGTACACGACAGAGAGAACAGTGCAGGCGGCGATCGAGGAATTAAATATTCCAGTTCGTAAACAAGATAAAGTAATGCCTCCGCTTGAAACGGTAGTTGATACGGAAGTAACGGTAACGGTCGTGCGCGTGGACACCAAAGTGTCTGAAACCGAGCGTACCATGCCGTACTCTATCGTGAAGAAACAAGATCCGAATTTGGAAGCGGGCAAGGAAAAGCTCGTGCAAACCGGTAAAGAAGGACTCATTGTCGAACATATCGAGAAGCAGTACGAGGACGGAATTCTGATTTCGAAGAAGATGGTCAGCAAAGTGGTCGAGACAGCCGCGGTTGATCAGGTTGTTGCGATCGGAACGAAGAAGGCTGAGCCTAAAGTTACTGTGCTCTCGAGCAAGAGCCCAAGCGTTTCAACGCTTACGAAGAGCGGTGTATCGTTTAAGGCGAAGTCCGTACTTAAGAACGTCACGCTGACGGCTTATTCGGCAGGCGTCGCTTCGACTGGCAAAGATGAAGATCATCCGGATTATGGAATTACCGCATCGGGCGTCAGGGTGAAAGAGGGACGAACCATAGCGGTTGATCCCAAGATCATTCCGATCGGCTGGTGGGTTTATATTGAAGGAATCGGTTTCCGCCGTGCTGAAGATACAGGCAGCGCGATAAAGGGAAATAAAATCGATGTTTACTTTGATAGCAACAAAACAGCAAATAAGTTTGGCCGCAAGAAAGGCTTTACGGTATATGTGCTAGGGCCTAATAAGCCAACGGCCAGCTGATGAATGGGGTTACCATCATCTTATCGTAATTTTTAATTAAATATGCCATCATAAGGAGAGGCAACGCCTCTTCTTTTTGCATGTTTGCGGGGATAATAGTTCATAAGATGAAGGGAATGGTCTTGATGATCAAAGAGATCATTGTCGTAGAAGGAAAAGATGATACGGTAGCGATAAAACGAGCGGTAGCCGCGGACACCATAGAGACGAATGGCTCGGCCATTGGCGAGGATGTGCTAAGGAGAATTGCGCTGGCGAATGAACGCCGCGGCGTAATCATCTTTACCGATCCCGACCATGCGGGGGAACGCATTCGTAAAATCGTGGCGCGCCACGCGCCTGGCTGCAAGCATGCTTTTTTGCCTCAGGAGAAAGCTTTGTACAAAGGGGACATTGGCATTGAGAATGCTAGTCCAGAAGCGATACGCACAGCGCTCTCGGAGCTTCGGACGGAAACGGCAGATGAAGCGGGAGAGATTAGCTGGGAGGACTTGATGGGTGCTGGCCTAATTGTACATCCGGAAGCATCAAACCGACGACTTGTCATGGGGAAGCTGCTCGGTATTGGATATGCGAACGGCAAGCAGTTCTATAAGCGTTGTACAAGCTTCCGCATTAGCAAGGCTGAATTTACTGAGGCTTACCGGCAGATGGAAAAGGAACTGGAGGAATAGCGCAATGAGCAGTCAAGAGCATATAGAGCAGCAAAGCAAGGATCAGCCGGCTAAAATAGAAGTGGGCACGCCCAAGCGTACCAAGGAGATAATTGCGAAGTATGGCTTCTCTTTCAAGAAAAGCCTAGGTCAAAATTTTCTAATCGATCAAAACATACTTAATAATATCGTTGCAGCTGCCGAACTTGACGAGACAAAGGGTGCGCTGGAGATTGGACCAGGCATCGGTGCGCTTACACAGCGGCTTGCACAGGCTGCTGGCAAGGTTACGGCCGTAGAAATCGATAATCGCTTAATTCCGATACTCAAAGAGGTTCTGGCTGATCAGGAGCATACGACAGTCATCCATGGCGACGTACTTAAGCTTGACCTAAAGCAGCTATTGGAGGAGCAATTTGCCGGGGTATCTGGCGTGAGTGTCGTTGCTAACCTGCCTTATTATGTTACGACGCCGATTCTAATGAAGCTGCTTGAGGAGCGACTGCCGCTTGAGCATATTGTTGTTATGATTCAGAAGGAAGTAGCCGAGCGTATGGCGGCGAAGCCAGGCGGCAAGGAGTACGGCAGTCTTAGCGTTGCCGTCCAGTACTATTGCGTGCCTAAGCTGGTCTGCACAGTGCCTCATACGGTGTTTATTCCACAGCCGAACGTCGATTCAGCTGTGATTAAGCTATCCTTGCGTGATAAGCCGGCGGTTGATGTGCCAGACGAGGATCATTTTTTCCGTGTGGTACAAGCGAGCTTCGCACAGCGCCGGAAAACATTAGCGAACAATCTTACTGCATTCGTAGGCAAGGAGCGCCGTGAAGCATTAACGGAGATGCTTCATAAGAACGACATAGACCCGATCAGGCGTGGGGAGACGCTTTCGCTTGAGGAATTTGCTCGGATCAGCCGCAGCATGCTAGAAGCGGGCTGGGGCGCTTAGGCGGTTCCGGCATAAAATACTCACCTTTCTCGCCTCATGCCCATAGGATAGACGAAGAGGTGATTTACCCATGAAGCAAGGGGACCTGGTCGTCCGCAAATCGTATGGCGGTGACGTGCTATTCAAGGTTGAAGATGTTCGTACACATACTGCCGTTCTGAAGGGCACGGACTACCGATTGCTTGCGGATGCTCCGATTCCTGATCTGTCGGTTGTAAGCGACCCAGAATCGACAAGAGCGGTGCAGCAAGTTCGAATTAAAGTCAATGATTCACTGAAACGTATGCATTCGGAGCGCGAACGTCAAGCTATGGAGAATGAGGATAGCATTCGACATGCGTTGCAGCAGAGCCAGCCATTTTTTGAGGTGCCCGGAAAGGTGCTTCATCTTGATGGAGATGGTAATTATTTGAAAAAGAGCATGCAACTGTATAATACGATGCATGTTCCTTCTCATGGACTTCATGTACATGAATCCCAAATGGCTGATGTTCTCTACCGACTGCTTCCGCAGATTCAACCGGATATTGTCGTCATAACCGGTCATGACGGTGTCTTGAAGAATCGCGCGCAAATGGATCTCTACAGTCTCAGCAGTTATAAAAATTCGCAGCATTTTGTTAATGCGGTTCGCGTTGCCCGTGATTACGAAAAAAACCGCGACGGTCTGATCGTCATAGCGGGAGCGTGCCAATCCCATTTTGAAGCGCTGCTGCAGGTAGGCTCCAACTTTGCAAGCTCGCCTGGCCGGATATTGATTCATGCGCTCGATCCTGTTTATATAGCCATTAAAGCAAGCTATACGTCAATCAAGGATACGATTAACTTGGCTGATGTTATACACGGCACAATAAGCGGTATAGACGGCGTAGGAGGCATTGAGACAATGGGCCGCTTTAGGGTAGGTTTGCCTAAGCCCAAGATAACTTCATCCTCTTCCGTATTGAAGCAATAGATCATTTTAGAGCTGGCTGAAAGATAAGAAGCAAAAATGAAAAGACATAAAAAATTGCTTTTCAGCTTCAATTTGTGCTTTTATTTTGAAGCAACTTCTTAATATGTATATAATTTGCTCGCTTATGCATGGTTTTTTAAAAAATGGGTGAATTCACCGTTGACAAGTAAATATTCCGGCTGATATAATATTTTGCTTTGTTTGACAAACCTCCTCTTTTTGGTTATAATGGACAAGGAAAGAGGTGGTAGTGGACAATGGCAAAAAATGCGCTATTGGATATTAAACGCAGTTTGGAAGCTCATGTTGGCTCCAAAATCCGTCTTCGAGCGAACGGTGGCCGACGAAAGACCATCGAACGAACCGGTACGTTGGAAGAAACCTACCCTTCTGTTTTCATTGTTAAGCTGGATGAAGAGCAACACGCTTTCAAGCGCGTTTCATACAGCTATGCGGACATACTGACAGAGTCGGTAGAAGTGACCGTATGCAATGATGAAGGTCAAGTCCGTATCGCCCATTTGCAACATTAGATGATATATAGCCTAGTCAGGCATGTGAGCGCAGAGATCTCTGCGCTCTTTTTTTGTTTCACTTATATGGAGAAGAATAGGCCGCTTATGCATTTGCGTTGCCCGATGATTGATGTATGGTCCAATGCCGGTTGAAGCATACTACTTGAGCAATAGTAACAGCCGTATATGCTTGATCAATGTTAAATTGGATTCGGAGGTCATGAAGATGGGGCGCAGAAGACGGGGGATCATGTCAGAGCAGTTGAAATATGAGCTGGCCAAGGATCTTGGATTTTATGATACGGTGCAGCAAGAAGGCTGGGGCGGTATACGCGCGAAGGACGCAGGCAATATGGTGAAACGCGCGATACAGCTGGCGGAACAGGCTGCGGCTAAATCAAATCAGCCTTAATAGCCATGCCATATTCAGTATGTAAAAGCTAAGCAGAGGACAGCCGAAAATGATCGGTTTGTCATCTCTTAGCTTTTATTGCGTTGGTTTGATATAATGATGCTTAAGCTTACGAACGAACGGGTGAACTTATCGGATGAAAATTTATGAAAAAGCTCCAGCCAAAATTAATTTATTGCTCGACGTGCTCCGCAAGCGTGATGACGGCTACCATGAGGTAGAAATGATCATGACTATGGTTGACCTTGCCGACCGTCTTGAAATGGAAGAGCTCCCTAGAGATACGATTATTATTTCAAGTCAGGTTGGTTACATACCGTTAGACGAGAAGAACCTGGCATTCCAAGCGGCCAGGCTTATTAAAGAACGTTATCATGTGAAGCAGGGCGTTTATATTCACTTGGACAAGAAAATTCCGGTCGCGGCAGGACTTGCTGGCGGCAGCAGTGATGCTGCGGCTGCGCTGAGAGGCCTTAACCGGCTTTGGAAGCTTCAGATCCCTGAGGACGAGCTGTGCACGCTTGGAGCTGAGCTAGGCTCTGATGTTCCTTTCTGTGTGACGGGAGGCACAGCCATCGCCCGCGGCCGCGGAGAGAAGCTAGAGCATATCGCCAATCCGCCTCAATGCTGGGTAGTTCTAGCTAAGCCGCCAATTAACGTATCGACGGCCGATGTGTACGGGAGATTTCGGGCGAACGAGCTCAAGGAGCATCCATCGATCTCTAATATGGTCAGCGCGCTTGAGCGTGGTTCATTTACAGATATTTGTGATGGGCTTGGCAACGTCCTGGAGAACGTTACGCTCGACCTATACCCTGAGGTTATGCAGCTGAAGGAAAGCATGATCCGTCTAGGGGCCGACGGGGTCCTCATGTCCGGAAGCGGACCGACCGTATTCGGCCTAGTTTCGAAGGAAGCCAAGCTTCCCCGCATTTATAATGGGCTCCGGGGCTTCTGTAAAGAAGTATATGTGGTAAGAATGCTAACATAGGACTGACGTTCTTCTTGATTAAATCCGTATAAAAATGTTATATTGACATTATATTATTCGGATTTAGTGGGGGGAGATGTGTTTGAAGAAGTTGAAACGGAGCTCGCGGTTGGTAGAAATGACCCAATACCTGTTAAGTCGACCCCACACGTTAATTTCACTTACAGCATTTGCTGATCGATATCAATCGGCAAAGTCTTCAATTAGTGAGGACCTAGCGATTATTAAAGAAGTGTTTGAGGAAGAAGGCATTGGCGAGCTTCATACACATGCGGGAGCTGCAGGCGGAGTTAAGTATACGCCAAAAATGCAAGAAACGACGGCTCTTACCATTATGACGAGCATATGCCGCCAGTTAGAGCAGCCTGAGAGGGTTCTTCCCGGCGGTTATTTGTATATAACGGATATGCTAGGCCAACCGGAGCTGCTGGCGGATGTCGGCAGAATGTTTGCGACCGCGTTCGCGGATCGGAAGATCGATGTCATTATGACGGTAGAAACGAAGGGAATACCGCTTGCGTATGCAACGGCTTCTTGTTTGAATATACCGGTAGTTATCGTGCGTCGGGATAATAAAGTGACCGAGGGCTCGGCAGTAAGCATCAACTATGTGTCAGGCTCAACGAAACGCATTCAGACGATGTCATTGGCTCGCAGGGCGCTTAAAGAGCAATCGCGCGTTTTGATTATTGACGACTTCATGAAGGCTGGCGGGACGATTCAGGGCATGATGGATTTGCTGTTTGAATTCAAGGCTACGGTAGCAGGCGTAGGCGTTTTTGTGGAATCTGGCGAAGTAGAGCTAGAAGAGCGGCTTCTTGAGGATTATGTATCGCTTGCCAAGCTTACGGCTGTTGATATGAAGACGAAGCAAACGACCGTCGTACCGGGTAATTATTTTAAAGCATAGCAGGTCGTATCCGAGACCGACCACATCTTGTTAGGAGAGGCTGGGACCATCATGACAACGAAGCAGCAGCTTCAAGTAATTGCTACGGACAAAGCTCCGGCAGCAATTGGACCATATTCGCAAGCGATCAAGCTTGGAGGATTATTATTTACTTCGGGACAAATTCCGCTCGATGCGGCAGGGCAGCTTGTCGATGGCGGTATTGAGGAACAAACCCATCAAGTGTTTCGTAATTTGGAAGCCGTGCTTGAGGCTGCGGGTGCCAGCTTTCAGGATGTTGTTAAAGCAACGGTCTTTATGAAAGACATGAACCAATTTGCGACTGTCAACGGCATCTATTCTTCTTATTTCGGAGAGCATAAACCAGCCCGTTCAGCCGTAGAGGTTGCGAGGCTGCCAAAGGATGTTCTTGTCGAAATAGAGGTCATTGCATCGACAATTGTCGAATGAAAACGAAAAAGATTCAAATACAAAAAAATATTTTAAATAGAGCATGATTTTACCAAAAATGTAGAAGGAATTGGCACAAAAACGTGGAAGTATACACCAAGTCTCTGATAGACAAAGGTGGTGAACACAAGTGCAAATTACTGATGTCAGACTCCGCCGTGTAAATTCCGAAGGGCGTATGAAGGCGATCGCATCCATTACTATTGATAATGAATTCGTTGTTCACGATATTCGTGTCATCGACGGAAACAATGGTATGTTCGTTGCAATGCCAAGCAAACGTACTCCGGATGGAGAATTTCGGGATATCGCTCATCCGATCTCTTCAACCACCCGGGAGAAAATCCAGGCTGCTGTTCTCGCTGAATATGAGCGTGCAGCAGAAGAAGTTGCGATTGAAGAAGGAGCTTAACCAAGCATTTCTTGTTTTTGGGGTTGTAAGAAAAGAGGGCCATGGCTCTCTTTTCTTTTTTTTGAGCAGAGAAGCGCCCCGGTTCAAAGTCTGGATTAGGCGTAACGCGCTTGGAAATTAAGTCACATATTCGTATAATGGAATATAGTAAAGTATATGCTTAGGCCTTACATTCTCTATATTTGTCTGAGTGAAACGCGCCGCGCTGACAACGGTCGGCGATCTTCATAAAATTAATAGTTTGCTATTAGTAGCATGTATTGCTTAAACTATCATTCATAGTATGTTTAGGGGGTCTTGGATTTGAAAGTTATGGCTATTGTGCTTGCAGCGGGACAGGGCAAGCGAATGAAGTCGAAATTATATAAAGTGCTGCATCCGGTATGCGGTAAGCCGATGGTTTCTCATGTGCTGGATGTAGTGAAAGAAGCAAAAGCGGAGCGTTCAGTAGTTATCGTTGGCTACGGGGCGGAAATGGTTAAGTCGTATTTGGGAGATGGCGCGGAGTACGTCTTGCAGGAACAGCAGCTCGGTACGGGCCATGCGGTCCGTCAAGCTGAGGCTTTGCTAGGCAGTGAGGACGGCACGACTATCGTCATTTGCGGCGATACACCTCTGGTACAGGCATCGACAATCAGCGCGATGCTTGAGCTGCACGCAAGTAGCGGTGCGGCTGGAACCGTGCTTACAGCGGCATTTGCAGACCCTACAGGTTATGGACGGGTGATTCGGAGCGCGGACGGCACGGTACAGCGTATCGTAGAGCAGAAGGATTGCTCGCCGGAAGAGGCGGCTGTAAACGAAATCAATACGGGTACGTATTGCTTTGATAACAAGAAACTATTCGCAGCCCTCGCAAACGTGACGAGCAACAACGCGCAGGGTGAATTTTATTTGACAGATGTAATAGGCCTATTCCGCGAATCTGGAGAATCTGTTCAGGGTTATTGCACGGCTGACCTAGCTGAAGCCATTGGCGTGAATGACCGCGTTGCCCTGGCTGAAGCGGAGCGTTTCATGCGTGAACGCATAAACCGCAACCATCTGCTCGGCGGGGTTACCCTTATTGATGCTTCATCGACGTACATTGAAGCGGGAGTTCAAATCGGAGCGGATACGGTTATTTATCCGGGAACGGTATTGCGCGGTTCAACGGTAATCGGAGAAGACTGCGTAATCGGTCCGCAAGCGGATATTACGGACAGCACGATTGGCAATGGGGCATCGATTAAATATTCCGTTGTTGCGGAATCGGTTGTTGGGGATGAAAGCACAGTTGGTCCTTACGCGAATCTGCGTCCAGGCTCAAAGCTTGGCAAGGGCTGCAAAATCGGCGATTTCGTCGAGCTGAAAAACGCTACGCTGGACGATGGAAGCAAAGTGTCGCATCTGAGCTATGTTGGCGATGCTAAAGTAGGCAAAGATGTTAATATCGGCTGCGGAGCTATAACCGTCAATTACGACGGCTACAATAAGTTTGTGACGGAGATTGGCGACAACGCCTTTGTCGGCAGCAACGTCAATTTGATCGCTCCCGTAAAAATAGGCGATGGCGCTTATGTTGTTGCGGGCTCAACGGTTACGCATGACGTGCCTGCTGGCGATCTCGCGATTGCACGCGAGCGCCAAGTGAATAAAGCAGGCTATGCGGATAAGATCCGCGGCCGGGCAAAAGCCAAAAAAGAGAAGAAGCAGCAATAGACAATAGGCAATGATATACGAGAAGCAGAAGCAAATTCGAAACCATGAATTTGCTTCTGCTTTTTTTGTGCTGAGTGATTCGACCAAGCCTGATTAATAACGTTACTTTACAATTTTTCATGGAGTAAAGTTTAACCTTTCGCCAAAGTGGGTAAGTTATAGGGAATTCAAAAAACGAAGTAAGTTTTGCTTCACAAAACCGAGTGTATGCTTACGAAGTAAGTTTTGCTTCACAAAACCGAGTGCATGCTTACGAAGTAAGTTTTGCTTCACAAAACTTTAGGAGGTAATCAATATGGCGATAGCTATGAATGCGGATCAACGAACTGGTACGACGAAAGGTGAATTGCGCCAATTGCGGCTCCAAGGTAAAGTTCCCGGCGTCATCTATGGAAAACAATTAAGTAATGCCGCGCAGGTGACGGTGGATAGCAAGGAGCTGCAATCGCTGCTTCGTTCCCATCCCAACGCGGTGCTTGAAATAAATGTGCCGTCACACGGCAAAACATCGGTTATGATTTCAGAGATTCAACGTGATTCTCTAAATCGCCAAGTGCTTCATGTCGATTTTCATCAAATCAACATGAACGAAAATGTAAAAGCCAATGTCCGCATTCAAGCCGAAGGGGATTCCCAAGGCGTGAGAGAAGGCGGCGTACTGCAAGTGGTTATGCATGAGCTGGAGGTTCAGTGCTTGCCTAACAACATCCCGGATGCAGTTACAGTAGACATTTCTTCGCTGGCGGTGGGAGAGAGCGTGCTGGTCAGCGATTTGAAGCTGCCTAAGGGCGTAGAATTAAGTGCTGACCCGGAGCAAGTGGTGCTGACAATTCTTGCGCCGCAGAAGGAGCTTACGGAGGAAGAGGCGGAGGATGCTGCCGTGGAGCTTGCCGAAGCGGAGTCTCGTTCAAAAGAAGAGCAGCTTGAAGGCGTTAAGAGCCTGTAAGCTGCTCGTCATTCTAAATAATAACCGGCGCCGTTCCTCTCAGGACGGCGCTGTTTGATGATTGTTCAACCACTGGCGACTCCAGCCGTTTACGCTTACAATAGATTATGATACATTTGACCGTAAAGAAGGAGTGGAGTAAGCCATGAAGTGGATTGTTGGACTAGGAAATCCCGGCACCGCTTATCAAGGAACCCGGCATAATGTCGGTTTTATGGTGATTGATGAGCTGGCCAAGCGTTGGGGAATCAGCGTAACGCAAAGCAAATGCAAAGCTTTAATCGGGGAAGGCAATGTACAGGGCACGAAAGTGATCCTGATTAAACCGATGACATATATGAATTTATCCGGCGAATCCGTCCGGTCGTTTATGGATTATTTTAAAGCCGATTTGGCGGATGGGGTCATTGTCTATGATGATCTTGACACGGAGATCGGCAAGCTGAGACTGCGTTACCAAGGGAGCGCAGGTGGCCATAACGGAATCAAGTCGCTGATTCAGCATCTGGGTACGCAGACGTTCGACCGTGTTCGGATGGGGGTCTCGCGTCCGCTGCCGGGCATGAATATTGCGGATTACGTTCTGTCTTCTTTTCCAAAAAGTGAAAGGGACAAGCTCGAAACCATGATCGCGGATGCTTGTGACGCTATTGAGTTCAGACTTAAGGCGCCATTTGAAGAAACGATGGCAAAGTTTAACCGATAATCTGTTAGTTTGCGATATTGCGGGCATACTGAAGGGTATAACGACCGTTCAGGAGGCATACATATGGCTGTAAACTATATTTGTCGGCATTGCAAAACGTCCATGGGATCTTTAAACGGGTCCAATATAACGGAGCATCAGCTTGGTTTCCATTTCTTGACCCCCGAAGAGCGCAGCGATATAATAGCGTATGACCCAAATGGAGATGTAACGGTGAAAGTGGTCTGCGATTATTGCCGTGAGGCGATTGACGCGAACCCGGAGCTCCATTTGGTAGCTAATCCTCTTCAATGACGGAAAGTGAATAGTATGAGCCTTAGCGGACGGCTGAGGCTTATTTTCAATGTACAGGGAGCGATCGTATCACTCTCCGATTGTGTAAAGAAACGGGGTGTCGCAAACGTTGAAAGCGTTAATTAAAGCTTTTGCCGCGGATTCGGACGTACAGTCCGTCATATCCGGTATTCGTAAAGGCATGCGTGAGCAGATGATTTCTGGTCTCGCAGGCTCCTCCAGGCAAGTGCTCATTGCAGCGCTGCAGGAGGATGTAGAGCGTCCGATGCTGGTTGTGACGCATAACATGTTCTCTGCGCAGAAGATTGCAGAGGACTTGCAGGAATGTCTATCGCCAGAGATGGTGTTGTTATATCCCGCCAATGAGCTGGTTGCTGCCGAAGCGGCGATCTCAAGTCCTGAGACGCTGGCGCAGCGCATGGATGTGCTGATTAAGCTGTCCAAAGGCTACCGCGGGATTGTTGTCGTGCCTTTCTCGGGAGTACGGCGTTATTTGCCTATAAGCAGCGTAATGGCAGAGGCGCAAATCGAAGTCAAGGTTGGCGACTCGCTTCCGATTGACACCTTCCTGCGCCAAATGACAGCCCTTGGATATACAAGAGCCGATCGCGTGGAGCTGAGGGGTGAAATGAGCGTGCGGGGCGGCATTGTCGACTTTTATCCGCTGACAGCATCGCAAGCCTACCGGATTGAGTGGTTTGGGGATGATGTTGATTCCATCCGCGCTTTCGATCCTGCAGACCAGCGTTCATCCGATCGTTTGGATTCTTATGTGGTTCTTCCCTGCCAGGAGCTTATGGCGGAAGGCAGCCGTATGGAGATAGCGGCCAATCATGCGCAGAAGCTTCTCGAGCAGCAGCTTGATAAGATGACAGACCGCACAGCAAAGGATCGTCTGCGGACGGAGCTGGGCGGGGAACTGGAGCGGCTGCGTGAGCATGTTTATTTTCCAGAGATTTATAAATATATTTCACTGCTCTATCCAGAGAGGCAAACGATACTCGACTATATGCCAAGCGATACGCTGCTTATACTAGATGAGCCGACGCGGTTAATAGAGACAGCTAAACAGCTCGAGCGTGATGAAGCCGAGTGGTCCATGCATTTGCTTCAAAACGGCAAATCTCTGCCGGGCTTTGCGCTTGCTCGCGACACGGAAGAGATTTTGCATCATCGTCCGTTCCCGACGCTGTTTCTGTCCTTATTCCTTAGACAAATTCCACATTCCCAGCCGCAAAACATTTTGAATATGACTAGTCGGTCGATGCAAAATTTCCATGGGCAAATGAATGTGCTGAAATCGGAAATGGAGCGTTGGCGCAAGACAGGCGCTACCGTGATGATGCTGGCCGGAAACTCGGAGCGCATGGAGAGAATGCGCCGTGTGCTCGATGATTACAACATAGAGACACCTACTCTGCTGGAAGGCAATTTACAGTCCGGGTTCGAGCTGCCATCCTCTCATTTGGTTATTATTACCGAAGGAGAGATGTTCTCGCAGAAGCAGCGCAAAGCGCGCAAGCTGGACAAAAAAGTCGATAATGCCGAGCGGATTAAAAGCTATACCGAGCTTAAGGTTGGCGATTACGTCGTTCACCATAATCACGGAATCGGCAAGTACGTAGGTATCGGTACGCTCGAAATTGCCGGCATCCATAAAGATTACCTCCATATCCTGTATGCTGGCGGCGATAAGCTGTCAGTTCCGATAGAGCAAGTGGATATGATTCAGAAATATGTCGGCAACGAGGAGAAGGAGCCGAAGGTCAACAAGCTTGGCGGCAGTGAATGGACGCGCGCGAAGAGCAAGGTAAAAGCTTCTGTACAGGATATTGCTGACGACTTGATCAAGCTGTATGCCGAGCGCCAGACGGCACCGGGCTATGCCTTTGGACAAGACACCTCTTATCAGAATGAATTCGAGGCTATGTTCCCTTATGACGAGACGCGTGACCAGCTCCGTGCGATCGAAGAGATCAAGAAGGATATGGAGAAAACCCAGCCGATGGACCGCTTACTCTGCGGTGACGTAGGCTACGGGAAGACGGAGGTCGCGATCCGCGCAGCCTTCAAGTCGGCTATGGACAGCAAGCAGGTTGCGGTACTGGTGCCGACGACGATTTTGGCGCAGCAGCATTATGAGACATTCCGCGAGCGCTTCGCGGGTTATCCGATCAACGTACAGGTGCTTAGCCGGTTCCGCTCCCGGAAAGAGCAGAACGAGACGATGAAAGGACTAAAGGCGGGAACCGTTGATGTGGTCATCGGTACGCATCGTCTGCTGTCCCAGGATATTATTTTCAAATCATTAGGCCTTCTGATTGTCGATGAGGAGCAGCGCTTTGGCGTATCCCACAAAGAGAAGCTGAAGAAGCTGAAAACCAATGTCGATGTGCTTACGCTTACAGCGACACCGATTCCGCGGACCTTGCATATGTCGATGCTCGGCGTGCGTGATTTGTCGGTTATTGAGACACCGCCGGAAAATCGCTTTCCTGTACAAACGTACGTGGTAGAGTACAGTCCATCCCTGGTGCGTGAAGCGATTGAGCGCGAGCTTGCCCGCGGCGGCCAAGTCTACTATCTCTATAATCGCGTGCAGGGCATCTATCAAATGGCTGAGCAGATAAACGCGCTCGTCCCTGGTGCTAGAGTCGCGGTCGGGCACGGACAGATGTCGGAGCAGGAGCTTGAGAAGACGATTCTCGACTTTCTGGACGGGGAGTCCGATGTGCTTGTCAGCACGAGTATCATTGAGACAGGCGTCGATATTCCGAACGTCAACACGTTGATCGTGCATGACGCGGACAAGATGGGGCTCTCGCAGCTCTATCAGCTGCGCGGGCGCGTAGGCCGGTCAAACCGGATTGCTTATGCTTATTTTACGTACCAGCGGGATAAGGTGCTGACGGAGGTTGCGGAGAAGCGTCTGCAATCCATTAAGGAGTTTACGGAGCTCGGGTCCGGTTTCAAAATCGCCATGCGTGATTTATCAATTCGCGGAGCGGGGAATTTGCTAGGGGCCGAGCAGCATGGCTTCATTGCTTCTGTCGGCTTCGATATGTACTCGCAAATGCTGGCTGACGAGATCGCTAAGCGCAAAGCCGAGATGAGCGGGGAAGAAGTGAAGGAAGAGAAACCGGTAAGCACGCTTATCGATGTGAGCATAGACGCGTATTTGCCATCGGATTATATTTACGACAGCATTCAAAAAATCGAAATCTACAAAAAAGTCGCCGCTATCCGCACGTTTGAAGAATCGGACGACTTGATCGACGAACTGGTTGACCGCTTTGGCGATTTGCCGCAGGCGGTTAGCAATTTGCTTGCGGTAGCCAGACTTAAGGTGTACGGGACCTTGTATGGCATCGAGCAGGTTGGCGGGAAAGGCGATGACTTGCTTCTTCGCTTCGCGGCCACCGAGAAGCGCCGGATTGACCGGAAGAAAGTGGACCAGCTTTGCTTGAAGCATGAGAACCGATTCAAACAGAGCAGCGATCAGGAGCCAAACCCTAGTATATTACTGCGGGGCAAGGGATTGAATATGGAGCAAAAGATTCATATGATCGAACAATTTTTGCAAGGCTATAAAGATGTTCTTGTCCAAACGGACAAATTGCAAAATGTGTCGCCATAGACAATATTCGCTTTCTGCGTCCCTTTTCTGATACAATACTAACAAGTTCATAAGATGAAAGGGGATTCAACATGTTACACAGTTCACGCAAATCGGCATGGCGCAAAGGCGCGCTGCTTATCGTGGCAGTCGTGCTGGTCTTGACGATGGCGGCATGCGGCGCGAAAGAGACAGAGGTTGCAACTTATAAGGGCGGCAGCGTAACCGATAAGGAGTTCAACAAGTATCTGGACGTATTCACGATCATGCAGCCAACTTATGCGCAAATTATTGAAATTCCGCAATTTAAGGAGCAGTTGCTCCAGCAGTATATCTCGTACAAAATTTTGGGAAGCCAAGCTTCTGATGAATCCGTGAAGAAAGCGGAAGCGGATGTCAAAGAGCAAATGACACAATATAAAGACGCTCTGAAGCAAAACGCTGATCTGAAAGCATCGGTAGACGAGAAGAAATTGAAAAACAAAGATATGGAAAACTTTCTGCTGCTGACCTCCAAAGTGTCAGCACATATGAATGCTCAAGTAACAGATGATGAAATGAAAGCAGAATATGAGAAAAACCTAGTCAATTATGCGAAGGTTACCGTTCGCCATATCTTGGTTGCTACATCAACAACCGATCCAACAACGCAAGAGCAAAAAGAGCTGCGCACGGATGCAGAAGCTTTGGCACGTGCCAAAGAAGTGAAAGAAAAGCTTGTGGCTGGCGGAGACTGGGCGGCATTGGCTAAAGAATACTCCGATGACACAGGCTCGAAAGACAAAGGCGGCCAATATGTTGACCAACAAAACGGCAATTGGGTAGAAGAATTCAAACAGGCAGCATTTAAACAAGAGGTAGGCGTTGTTGGCGATCCTGTGGAAACAGAATTCGGCTACCATGTTATTCTTGTTGAGAAACGTGATACGCCAGCCTACGCTGATCTTACGGAAGAAGGCAAAGAGCCGGTAAGAAGCGTGCTTGCTAACGAGAAAATGAGTAAATTCATGACGGACGAGCTTCCAAAGCAAGAGATCGTCATCAAGCTTCCTAAAGCGGAAGAAGAGACTCCTGCAAGTGACGCCCCTGCTGGCGAAACGCCGGCAAGCGATGCTCCGGCTGGCGAGGAAACACCGGCAACGGATGCGCCTGCGACGGATGCTCCTGCAACGAAATAAGCTTGAAGATGCTCGATTCAGACCCTTTAACCGCAAGCTGGTTAAGGGGTCTTTTTCTGAAAAATATGCGAAGCAAGGGCTGATTGACGGGTGAAGACGAATCAATATGTGCTGCGAGAAGCGAGAAGTGTTGTTTTGAAGTTCCCTGAACCATCCAAGGAAATGGTGATACAGGCTCCTGCTCTATTCCTCCTTGGCGAGGGCCACGGCATAATGGAGATGAATGACCAACAATATGAGTTAAGCTTTGGCTGTCTCTTGTTTGCTCACGGGGGATCGCGTGTTGTTATATCCAGTTCCGGCCAGTCTGATCTGCATCTCTATATGATTCAATTCACGCCTTATAAGCTGATGGAAGATACGCAAGATCGGCTTTTTTATCAACAGGATGGCGAAGGGCTCCCAAGCAACGGTTTGATTGCGACTAACCGCTTTGGCGTCTTGATTGGCCTATTCAAGGCCATTATTGAAGATTATGAAACTGAGGCCACCGAAAATCCTTTGGAGGGCCAGAGACTTCTGCTTGAGCTGCTGCAAGAGGTACTGATTACAAATCGGCAAATCCCTCAATATAACCACGCAACACCGATACAAAAGGCCATTCACTACATAAAGGAAAATTACAATACGAAGCTGGAACGTCCCTTTCTGGCGCATTTAACCGGCTACCATCCGCATTATTTATCTAAGCAGTTTCATAAGGAGACGGGTAAAAGCTTGTCGGATTATATTTTGCAAACTCGCATGGATAAGGCAAAAGAGCTCCTGTCGATTACCGACAGTCATATTAATGAGATCGCATCGGAAGTGGGATATGCGGATGCGTTGTATTTTAGCCGAAAATTCAAGCAAGCGACTGGCAGTTATCCAACGGAATTTCGTCAAAGCCCCAAGCGCATCGTGGCTTTTCAATATATCGGCACTTTGCTGGCCTTAGGCATTACGCCAGTTGGCGTAGATGCGCGTTTGGTTCGACACTCGCAGCTGCTGAGGAGCGAGCTGGCCGGCATCCCGTCTTTCGAAGAATGGGAAAGCCATAAGGTGCGCATGCTGCAGCCGGATATTATCGTTGCGCCTAATTATTTCAGAGCAGACCAGCTTCGCCAGATGCGTGATATCGCGCCGGTCCTTACACAATCATGGGAAGAAATAAGTCCGTTGGAACGAATGCGAATGCTAGGGCAAATGGTTGGAAAGCAGCGTGAGGCAGATAACTGGATTTATCAGTTTAAGCATATGGCTGGCCAGCTGAGACGCAAGCTTGAGAATGTAATTGAAGCAGGAGAAACGGTTGCGGCTTATGAAATTGCAGACGGCAATGTGTATGCGCTTAGCAGGCAGGACCGTGGGGCTTATGCTTTATATGACGCACTAGGATGTACGCCGCCTGCCGCGCTCAAGCAAAATGTGCTGGATGTGGGAAAAAGTAAAATTATATCGCCAGAGGAGCTTTCTGGCTACGCGGCTGATCATATGGTGGTTAGTATATATGACGAGGCTGGAATGGAAAATACGAACCGTTTATTGGCAAGCGAAACGTGGCAGCAGCTACCCGCTGTTAGGAATAATCGAATGTATTCCATTCCGGTAAATAAATGGTTCTCTAACGATGGCGTTTCCTTGCAGAAGCTTACAGTGCTGTTGGCCCAGTTGATTTTGTCCCAATAAGCAGGTGACAATAATCCATATGACATGGTGACTTTTATCTATGGACGATGAGTGAAGTCATCTGATATGCTTCTAACGATAATGATTCGCATTATCACAAATGCGAAAATGTTGTTGAACGTAACTAGGGAGGCTCATCATGTTAAAGAGAAAATCGTTGTTAATCATTAGTGCGTTAATTCTTATGCTGTCTGTACTCGTATCTGCCTGCGGGGGAGCGAATAATGCAACTAATAGCAAAACTTCGACGAATACACCGGCAGAAACGGAAGCGCCAGCGCCAACGGAAGCACCTGTGGCTGAGTACCGCAGCTTCGATACAACGAAGGGTGCTGTTCAGATTCCGGTTAAACCACTTCGGATTGTTACCGACTATTACGGCGGGGAACTGTTGTCAGTAGGGGCAAATGTGGTTGGTGTGGAGCCAAGCGCTTTCGACAATCCCTTTATTGCTGAGCAGTTGAAGGACGCTGCGGATGTAGGAGCTCCAATTAATGTGGAGAAGGTATTGGAACTAAAGCCTGATTTAATCGTGGTGATGTATGACGAGAGCTATGAATCCTTGTCCAAAATTGCTCCTACACTATATCTGCCTTACGGCACGGCATCGGATATCTATGAGAGCGTGCGGTTATTTGGCGATATTGTCGGAGACAAAGAGAAGGCAGAGCAATTCATCACAGCCTATGACCAAAAGGCCAAGGAAGGCCGCGAGAGGCTGAAAGGTATCGTAGATGAGAATACGACGGTTGGTATTTTTGAGCTGACAGACAAAGGCGAAATCTGGATGTTCGGAGAAAATTCGGGGCGCTCGGGTCAAGCTGTATATAACGCATTGGGCTTAAAAATTCCCGATTCCATCAAAAAACAAGTAGATGCAAACGGCGGATTCTTCCAGCTGTCCAAAGAAGCATTGCCTGAATATGCGGCGGACTACATGTTCATGACCGTTTATGATCCGGAGAAAAAGGGCGAGGCGATAAAACAATTGACAGACCTGGCCGTATGGAAAGGGTTGGATGCAGTAAAAAACAATCAGTATTTTGAAAATGATTTTGATACCTTCTATCGCTATGACCCACTCGCTATAAGCGGACAGGTCGATCTGATCGTAGATATGCTTATCGCAAGAGCGGACGAGAATAAGAAATAATACGGATAGGTATCAAGTAAACCCATCTTAAGGCACATGCCTTGAGATGGGTTTTTTATTTCTTCTATATATGTAATGATATCTGTCATAAATGATTTAAAACGAACATATAAAAATAGATCCACACGTCAATAAGGTCAAAATACCTAACATAAATTAAATAAAAATACCCCTAAATTCCTATTTTTTATAAAAAACCTACTCCTTTAAAATTTTGGTGTAAAGTATATTGACATCCATATAATGGTCAATCTATAATGAAAGCACGAACGATGGAGTTGAAAAAAGCTTGATCGTTCGGAAAAAACAGATAAATACATAGAATTGGGGAGTGGGAAGATGAAAAAGAGAATGTTTTATCAATGCGGCTTGTTGCTTGTGGCTTTGACGATTGTATTGGCAGGCTGCGGAGGAAACAACAAACCGGCATCTACGAACTCAGAAACGGATAAACCGACCAATGCGGCAAATACAGGTGGAAGCGCGGAGGGGGAAATTAAAGTCGGCATTCTTCACTCGCAGAGCGGTACGATGGCCATAAGCGAAGTATCGGTCATCGATGCGGAAATGATGGCGATTGACGAGATTAATGCGGCGGGTGGCGTGTTAGGCAAAAAAATCGTACCGGTGCTTGAGGATGGAGCGTCGGATTGGCCGACCTTTGCAGAGAAAGCGCGCAAGCTGATCTCTGAAGATAAGGTGGCTACAGTATTCGGCGGCTGGACTTCGGCAAGCCGGAAGGCAATGAAGCCGGTATTCGAGGAGCTGAACGGCTTGCTCTGGTATCCCGTGCAGTATGAAGGCTTGGAGTCATCCCCTAATATTTTCTACACAGGCGCAACGACCAATCAACAGATCGTACCTTCGGTCTCTTGGCTGCTCGAAAACCGCGGCAAGAAATTTTATTTGCTCGGATCGGATTATGTTTTCCCCCGCACGGCAAACCTCGTCATTAAAGAGCAGTTGAAAGCGGAAGGCGGCGAACTGGTGGGCGAAGAGTACACTCCGCTCGGCCATACGGATTACAGCACGCTGATCAGCAAGATTAAGGCGGCTAAACCGGACGTGGTGTACAACACCTTGAACGGTGACAGTAACGTAGCCTTCTTCAAGCAATTGAAGGATGCGGGTATTACAGCAGAGGATCTAACGACATTATCGGTTTCTGTTGCAGAGGAAGAGATTCGCGGTATTGGCGTTGATGTGCTAGAGGGTCACTTGGCCGCATGGAACTACTACCAAACGACAGATACGCCGGCGAACAAAACCTTCGTTGAAAATTACAAAAAGAAATACGGCGATGAGCGAGTTACGGCTGACCCGATCGAGGCCGGTTACACGGCGGTGTACTTATGGGCAGCAGCCGTAGAGAAAGCGGGTTCGACGGAAGTGGATAAGGTGAAGGAAGCAGCGAAAGAGCTGGAGTGGGATGCGCCGGAAGGCAAAGTGAAAATTGATGGAGCAACGCAGCACATTTACAAAACCGTACGTATCGGCGAAGTGCAGGCTGATGGCCAATTCAAGGAATTGTGGAATTCGGGTGAAGCGGTGAAACCGGATCCGTACTTGAAAGGTTATGAATGGGCAGCTAGCATTCAGCCGACGGAATAATTCATAAGCAAGCTATGGTCTAATACGCAGCAATACATGGGGGAGTATTCGATCGCTTCGAATGCTTCCCTTCTGTTTTTTTTGCGAAAGATAGGCGTAAGCCATTTACGCATGAAAGGAGCGGTCATATGGAATTATTTCTGCTGCAGCTGTTCAACGGTTTAAGTATCAGCTCTATTCTCCTGTTGGTTGCCTTGGGGCTTGCGATCACGTTTGGCTTGATGAAGGTCATCAATATGGCGCATGGCGAGCTCATTATGATTGGAGCGTATTCAACCTATTTAACGCAAAACCTGTTCCATGATTATTTGCCCAAATCAATGTTCGATTGGTATTTTGTATTGGCGGTTCCTGTGAGCTTCGCCATTGCTTTCGTATTTGGCCTTATTCTTGAAATGTCCTTGATCCGTTTCTTATATGGCCGCCCGCTCGATAGCTTGCTGGCAACCTGGGGAGTCGGGCTAGTTCTACAGCAGCTGGCAAGATCCATCTTTGGCGCTCCGAACGTGGCGGTTACAAGTCCGGCTTGGCTCAATGGCGGATTAAAGATTATGGATGGCACTTTGCTTCCGTATAAACGGCTTTTTATTATCGCGCTCGTTATTGCTTGCCTAGTAGCGATGTACTTCTATATTTACAGAAGCCATGAGGGACGAAGGATGCGCGCAGTTATGCAAAATCGCGATATGGCAGCCTGTCTTGGGGTTTCGACAAGGCGCGTGGATGCCATGACCTTTGCCATTGGCTCCGGCATTGCGGGTATTGCCGGGTGCGCACTGACGCTGCTCGGACCGATCGGGCCTTCGCTAGGCACCTATTACATCGTGGATGCGTTCATGGTCGTCGTCCTTGGCGGTGTAGGCAAGCTAGTGGGAACGGTGCTTGGAGCGATGGGGATCGGCATGTTTAATACCTTATTCGAATATTGGACGAATGCATCGCTTGGCAAGGTGCTCGTGTTTGTTTGTATCGTTGCATTCCTTCAATGGAAGCCGATGGGACTTGTAGCCATGCGCTCGCGGTCGCTTGATTAGGATAAGAAAGGTGTGAGGCTCATGCGATTGCAAAAGTTTACTCCCCAGCGAATATGGATACTGATTGGGTACGCGGCCGCGGCCGCGGCGCTTTTCTCGGCACCGCTCTTTGTGAGTGATTTCAGGCTTAACTTGCTGGCGAAATTTCTGGCCTTTGCCATTGTGGCGCTGGGGCTTGATCTGATATGGGGCTATACCGGTATTCTGAGTCTTGGTCACGGCATTTTCTTCGGGCTAGGCGCTTATGCGATGGCCATGTATTTGAAGCTGGAGGCGAGTGGGGGGAAGCCGCCGGATTTCATGGGCTGGAGCGGCCTGAAGGAGCTTCCTTTGTTTTGGCAGCCGTTTCAGAGCTTTTGGTTTGCTGTCGCCATGGGAATAGTCATTCCTGCGCTTCTTGCATTAATTCTCGGTTACGTGACGTTTCGCAACCGGATACGCGGCGTTTACTTCACTATTTTGACGCAGGCTCTAGTTATCATTACTACGACGCTTCTTATAGGTCAGCAGGCTTTTACGGGTGGAACGAACGGGCTAACCGGTTATTCTACTGTTCTAGGCTTCTCGATTGGTTCACCGGAAACGAAGCGGGTGCTCTATTATATTACGGTCGTGGCGCTGATCGGCATATTCGTTTTCTGTCGTTATGTCATCGGCAGTCGCTTCGGTAAGGTGCTTCGGGCCATTCGGGATGGCGAGAATCGTGTTCGTTTTATCGGATACAATCCGGCGATTTACCAAATGGTTGTTTTTACGATCTCGGCTGCTATCGCGGGTATAGCGGGTATGCTGTTCGTGCTGCATGTCGGCATTATATCGCCGTCCATGCTGGGCATTGTGCCGTCGATTGAAATGGTGCTATGGGTAGCCATTGGAGGACGAGGAACGCTTATTGGCGCGGCGCTGGGTGCGATTCTCATGAACTGGGCCAAAAGCGAATTCAGCACGGCGTATCCGCAAGGCTGGCTTTTCTTTATGGGGCTGTTGTTTGTTGTTGTTGTCGTCTTTATGCCTAAGGGTGTAGCTGGTCTGGTCAGTCAAATCAAGTTCCGCAAAAAGAGGAGGGAACCGAAGCATGAAGGAGTCCGCAATCCTGCTGTGTGATGATGTAACGGTTGAATTTGACGGGTTTAAGGCGGTTCAAGGGATGAATTTAAAGCTGGAGAAAGGCGAGCTTCGTTTTCTTATCGGTCCCAATGGCGCGGGAAAGACAACGATGCTGGATGTGATTTGCGGCAAAGTGCGGCCATCGATGGGCCGGGTTACCTTTCATGGCAAGGTGGATATTACGAAAAAGAAAGAGCATCAGATTGCCGAGCTTGGCATCGGCCGGAAGTTCCAGGCGCCTTCGATCTTTCCTTCCATGACGGTCATTGAAAACTTGGAGATCGCGATGCGTCAGAAACGGTCGGTGTTTGCCACGCTGTTCGCAAAGATGGCCGAGGAGGAACGCTCGCGCATCGATGGGCAGCTGGAGATGATCGGTCTGCAGCAGAAAGCGCAATGGCGCGCCGGAGGGCTGTCGCACGGGGAAAAGCAGTGGCTTGAGATTGGGATGATGCTGCTGCAGGAGCCGGAAATTTTGCTGCTGGATGAGCCGGTTGCGGGGATGACAGATAAAGAGACGGATAAGACGGGCGAGCTGCTGCACCGAATTGCGCGCAAGCGCTCGGTTGTCGTCGTGGAGCATGATATGGAATTTGTCCGAAACTTTGCGAGCAAGGTAACGGTCATGCATGAAGGAAGGCTGCTTAAGGAAGGATCGATGGATGAGGTTCAACGGGATGATCGCGTAGCGGAAGTGTATCTGGGGAAAAGGCGGGATGCCGATGTTAGCCGTTCAACAGCTTGAGGCCGGATATGGCGAGAGTATAATATTGCGCGAGGTATCGTTAAAGGTGAAGCAGGGGCAGGTCGTCTGCTTACTGGGACGCAATGGCGTCGGGAAGACGACGCTAATGAAGAGCATTATGGGGCTATTGAAGGCCCGCGAGGGGACGGTTTCCTACAATGGCTCCGACCTTACGAAGAAAGCGCCGGGAATAAGGGCAAAAAGTGGTATTGGCTATGTGCCACAGGGGCGCGAAATATTCGCGCAGCTGTCGGTGTATGAAAATTTGCTGCTGGGCTTGGAGGCTTCGCGGACGAAGCTGACAGCTGTTCCGGACGAGGCGATAGCAAAGTTTCCTGTTCTGCCGACGATGTATGCGCGCCGCGGCGGCGATCTGAGCGGCGGGCAGCAGCAGCAGCTTGCATTCGCGAGGGCGCTTGCTTCTAAACCGGAGGTGCTGCTGCTCGATGAGCCATGCGAAGGGATTCAGCCGTCGATTGTAGACGACATTAGGGACGTTATCCGCTCGATAAAGGCAGATGGCAAGACGGCTATCCTGCTGGTGGAGCAGAGCCTGGAATTCGTGAAGAGCGTCGGTGATTATTTCTATGTGCTGGAGAAAGGCGCGATTGCTTGGGAGGGCGGCTTGGAGTCGCTCGACGACGAGGTCATCCGCAAATATTTAACCGTTTGAGCAAGAAAAAGCGCCTTCTCCGGATTTAGGAGAAGGCGCTTTTTTTGTTGAAGCTTTTATTTGTTGTGCTTTGTATGGTTGAGAAGTGAAGTGAAATGAGAAGTGAAAAGTGAAAAGAAAGTCGTAATTTCGACTATATAAAAAAACCTTGAAATCCTGGCGTAACTAGCTGGTATTCACTCATTTTATGCATTGGCTATGGAGATATAGGTTTTAGCAGGAATTTATCCCTCTAAAATAGTCTTATAGGCAGGTAGGGGGAAATTAGCGGGAATTTATCCTGTTATTCTAAAGGAATAAAGCAAATATCGACTTTCCGCCTTCAATTAGAGGGATGAATTCCATCTAAAGGGCCCAAAAACCTAAAAATCTTGAAATTATAAGGAGGAATTCCATCTAAATGAAATGGAGAGATGCAGCAGCCAAAATGCTGCAAAAAGTATAGGAAAAGTGGGGTGGAAAGCGGCCAAAAGGAACACCCAAAGGAACACCCAAAGAAACTTTCCATGGAACTATCCAAAGGCCCTCCAAGCAGTATTGGCCAGACTGCTCTATTTAGCTGTGAACGGAAGGCTGCCGCCAAAGGACGGGGCAGCCGACTGCAGTTGGTATTTATAGATATTTTTGAAGAATGGCTTGATAGCTTGATTTTTGGCGCAGTCCAACCAGCTTATCCATCGGTACACCATCTTTATAGACGATTACGGTGGGCGTTCCGAGAATGCCAGCCTTGGAAGCGGCTGCTGGCAGCTCCTCGCAGTTCACTTTAATGAAGCTTACTTCTCCGTTCATTTCTTCCTCTAGTTCCTCCAAGACGCCTAGCAAGGTTTTGCAGGGCGGGCAAAAAGGGGCGGCGTAATCGACAAGGACAACACCTTGGCTTAGGGCTGAGTCTAGTGTGAGCTCCGAATCTGCGTTAATTATAGCCATTTTGGTTTCTCCTCCTATTTATTAGGTTCTTGTTCAGTACTCGTAAGCGATGCGATTCGGTCGAGCAGATTGGTTCTGATCTGGCTTAGTTCTATGATTTGGCGATCGATTTCAGCTAGCTTTTGGCGGTACACTGGCAGCACCTCTGAGCAAAATGCTTCTTTATGTTGAAGCACGCAGGTAAGGAAACCGGCTATTTGCTCTGTTGTTAAGCCTAGGTTCAAGTAAAGCTTGATGCTTGCAACCGTTTCGACAGCAAGTGGCGAGTAATCCCGATAACCATTATCTTGACGGACGGATGTGAGTAATCCGCAATGCTCGTAATGGCGCAGCGAACGAACGCTGACGCCTGTTTGTTGTGACAATTCACCGATTTTCATGCGGTACCCCCGGGGTTATGAAATGGTTTAATCGTAGTATAAACCCTGACATCAGTGTTAGGGTCAAATCTTTTTTTAAAATAGGCGATTATAACGATTGCTTATATTTGTAAAAAGTGATATCATTTTTATATCAAAACAATATATAAATTCCGTTGAAGGAGTGGGTGTCATGAAGGAGAAAAAGGCTTGGTATGTGAGTGGTTATATGGCTCTATTATTTGCCATTGTCGCTGGAGCCGGGGGAATATATCTATTCATATCTCAAACGTCGCAGAATCAACCTTCCGGCATAATGATAGGTGTTGGCATATTTTTGGTGCTGCTATCAGCCTTATGCCTATCCTCGCTTATGATCGTACAGCCGAACGAGGCGAAGGTTGTAACGTTGTTCGGTACCTATATGGGTTCCGTTCTGGAGAGTGGACTATGGATGGTGCTGCCGCTGACGAGCAAAGCTAAAATCTCGCTAAAGGTGCGTAACTTTAATAGCCAGACGCTCAAGGTAAACGATGCCGAGGGGAATCCGGTTGAGATTGGAGCGGTAGTCGTTTTTAAAGTCATGGATACCGCAAGAGCAAGCTTTGATGTCGATAATTACGAACGTTTTGTAGAAATTCAGAGCGAAACGGCGGTTAGGCATATTGCGGCGCAATATCCTTATGATGTGTTCTCTGAAGACGTGGCTTTGTCCTTAAGAGGCAATGCGGACGAAGTGGCGGCAGAACTTAATCAGGAATTGCAAAATCGCCTTTCGGTCGCTGGCGTTAAGGTGATTGAGACTCGTCTTACGCATTTGGCTTATGCGCAGGAGATTGCAAGTGCAATGCTCCAGCGGCAGCAAGCGATCGCGATTGTGGCGGCACGCTCCAAAATCGTTGAAGGAGCCGTCGGCATGGTGGATATGGCGCTTCGGCAGCTTGAAGCAAACGGTATCACTCTGGATGATGAGCGTAGGGCTGCTATGGTGAACAACTTAATGGTTTCGATTGTGTCCGATCGTGCCGCTACTCCTGTGATTAATACAGGAACGCTGTACGGCTAGAGGCTGATTGAAATGGCAAAAGAAAAGAAAGCATTTCCGCTTCGATTGGATCCTGAAATTCACCGCGCGTTGGAGCAGTGGGCGGCGGATGAATTCCGGAGCGTCAATGGGCACATTGAATTTTTGCTGAGAGAAGCGCTGGGCAAGGCAGGGCGGCTGAAGAAGACGCCGAAGGAAGAAAATGAATCCTGAATTAGTGGAAAATTGAAGTTCCAAAAGAGCAGTTAAAGGAAATGGCTGTGCAGAATCATTCTGCACGGCCTTTTTTGTGATGATTACGGTTGAGGCGTTTAACTAAAAATGAGGGCTTTCATGTTAATTAATATTACATAATCGTTGACAAAGGCGCATGTTCGACGTTATAATTCGAATTAACGTTAGGTTTTATGACAATTAAATATAGGTTCTCCTCCGTAATATGGATGGGAACAAAAAAAGCTGTCTAGGGTTCCGTTCAATCGATATGAAGCCTCTGTTGATTTCTTGCAGATGGGCGAAAGCGTTTGAGTTCTGGTCCGAGAGATAGCGTATAGCGAACAGGTAGCCATGAATGGCTCTAAACCGAGGGGCTGTATAACACGGAAGGATAAAAGCCTGGGAGACGATCTCCTAGGCTTTTTTTTAATTAAATCTACTGGGGAGTGATCGAATGCTGACAGCTAAATCGACCAACGGGACTATTGAGATTCGCGGATTGCAAAAGGTATATGAGTCAAAGAAAAGCCGTTTCGAAGCTCTTCGCGACATCGACCTGAACATTGGCGAAAACGAGTTTCTCACGATTGTAGGACCTTCAGGCTGCGGGAAATCAACGCTGCTTCGCATGGTGGCAGGCTTGGACGAGCCGAGCGGCGGGTCGCTCCAGGTGGATGGCGAGGACATTATCGGACCTGGCGCTGACCGGGGGATGGTCTTTCAAGGGTATACGCTGTTTCCTTGGCTAACGGTCCGTGAAAATATTGAATATGGCATGAAACTGAAAGGCATTTCAATTTTGGACCGTCGTAAGCTGTCTAATTATTTTCTGAAGGTTATTCGCCTTGAATCTTTCGCAAAGTCCTACCCGAAGCAGTTGTCCGGGGGCATGAAGCAGAGGGTAGCCATAGCGCGGGCACTAGCCAACCGACCGAAGGTGTTGCTGATGGATGAACCTTTTGGGGCACTGGATGCGCAGACGAAGCTGGAGATGCAGGAGATGCTCCTTGAAGTATGGGAGAGGGAGAAAACGACCGTTCTCTTTATTACTCATGATATTGATGAAGCGATATTTCTGTCGCAGCGCATCGTGGTCATGGGAGCCGGACCGGGCCGGATTTTGAAGGAATATCGCGTGGAATTGCCTGAAGGGCGCTCGCCAGAGGTGCGTGAGCATCCTGACTTTTTGGCCCTAAAGCGAGAGCTTGGACAGCTTCTTAAGCACTAAATTGCTTTTTTTACGATGCGCAGACGGCTGTGGAGGAAAGGTTAGAGTAACTAATTTAGTTGTTATCCAAACCATGAGGGAGGAAATAGGAATGACGGCAATGGAGCGAGCAAAGAAAATAGAGGCTTCTAAGGAGCAGAAATTACTAACTCCCTTGGCATTAAAGAAAAGCAGTACTGCCCTTGCGGTATTTGGCGTGATTGCGACCGTTCTGTTTTTCCGACATCCCGAGGCTTTCTCTAAATCGGCAGAATAATAAAGCGTATTTGTCCCTCTTTCGCATCCGTGTTCCATTCCTCTTCTCTTCAGGCATGCGACAGCTTATCAAGTCATTGACTGCCATTGACTACGATGAAGCTGTCGTCGCCGTATCGCCACCAACCCCGTAGTATAGCTATCTTGTTTACTTCATTAGAAAATTTTCCCCAGGGCTAACTTTGCCATTTATTTAAGCTTTCTTCGCTTTTTCTTTCAAATGTACATGCATTATACTGCATGACCCCCATAAAACAATGAATTTTCACGAAAAAAGTAAAAGGGTATTCTAAAATTGTGTAATGCATGAGAATGGAAGTTGAATTAAATAGATCGAATATGCGGTCTGACTGCGCAACCAAAATATTCTGATTAAGATGCAAGCAAAAGCAGGAAACGGGGCATGCTGAAAAGGGATGATAAGGAAGTGGAAGCACGAAAACGAGCCATGCCATTGGCCGTTTTTGTACAAGGAGATGGAACGTTTGGTCGGAAATGTCATCCGTGTATAAGATATTGGGAGCGGATGAATACTATGGTCAGATTCAAAATCTTTGAAGGATGTTTCTTCTTCGTTATAAACGAGCAGCAAAAGTCCAGTCGATTCAAAATCCTCTAGGAAAGCGGGGCAACAAGAAATGAAAGCAACTGGAATTGTACGTCGCATCGATGATCTCGGGCGTGTGGTGATTCCGAAGGAGATCCGCCGTACACTGCGTATTCGCGAGGGTGACCCTCTAGAAATATTTGTAGATCGTGATGGCGAAGTTATTTTGAAAAAATATTCTCCTATCGGTGAACTGGGCGATTTCGCTAAAGAATATGCGGAGTCGTTGTTTGAGGGCACGAACCATGTAACTTTAATTACAGACCGGGACAACATCATTGCTGTCGCTGGAGCATCCAAAAAAGAGCTGTTGGACAAGCAAGTGGGAGCTGTTCTGGAGAGCTGTATGGAAAACCGCAAAACGATGACAGAGGCTAACGGCGGCGCATTCGAAATCATTAAGGATACGCAGGAGAATTACAGCTCCTTCGTCATTGCTCCGATCATTGCGGGCGGTGATCCGATTGGTACCGTTGTGCTGCTAAGCAAGGATGAATCGGTGAAAATGGCTAATATGGAAACTAAGATGGCAGAGACGGCAGCAGGTTTCCTAGCCAAGCAAATGGAGCAATAAATCACGGAATGTTTGAAAAAGGGAATACAAGAGTGTGGAGACAGCTTCTTTGATCGAGAGAAATCTTGATTGGGGAAGCTTTTTCAAGGTTTGCGATTGTGAGGTATAATAAAGACCAATATCAATCGAGGGATAGGCAGGAGTGGGGCAGATGAACCGCAAGCCGGGGGAAAATGGACATGCAGCGGATGGGCTGGAGCTGGCGGGTGGTCGAAAGACGGATAATGCGGCCGTAAAAGGAGCAGTAGACAAGAGCAAAGTCGAGGAATTGATGCCTTCTTTGGAAGTTGGAGCAACTGCTGAGGGGGGCGATCAACCGTCTGCAGAAGGCAGAGTTCAAGTGGGGCGCGGCTCTAAACGGCTTCTTGTGAATGGCGTCGTGCTGATGGCAGGCGCGGCATTGCTGTCTAAGCTGATCGGCGTTTTTCAGAAAATACCGCTGCAAAATATGGCGGGAGACCGGGTATTTGGCATTTATAATGCAGTTTATCCGTTCTACCAGTTGGCCGCTTCCTTGGCAACAGCGGGGCTGCCTACGGCAGTGTCCTTGCTCATTGCGGAGAGGCTGCGAAAAGGAAATGATACGGAAGGGGTAAGGAGAACGCTATATGCGGCTTTGCTGCTGCTTGGCATGACAGGCATCGTGTCTTTTGGCTTCATGTGGGCGGGATCGGATCATGTGGCGCGCTGGATTGGCGATGCAGAGACGTCGGGGGCGATACGATCGGTATCCTTTGCTCTGCTGTTAGCTCCTTTTGTCGCCGCATTGCGTGGTTATATGCAAGGCCTTGGAAAGATGGGCTTATCCGCTGCATCGCAGGTTGTCGAGCAAATGGTACGGGTGGGGGTAATGCTTCTTGTGCTTGGATTAAGCTGGTCGGCGGGCTGGGCGGAGGCTTCTGTGGCCTCGGGCGTAATGAGCGGTTCTGCGTTCGGAGGAGCAGCGGCTTTGCTGATACTGGCTGTTTCTTCATGGAGCAAACGAACAGGCGAGCGTTTCAGCCGCAAAGCTGACGCCTTAAAAGAAGAGATTAAAAAGCTTGCTGTCATAGCCCTGCCTGTTGCGCTCGGGGCCGTTGTCGTTCCGGTACTTGGCGTAGTGGATGCCTTTACTGTGCCGAGATTGCTGCAAGTAAGCGGAGCCTCTGAAGCGCATGCGATGGGGATGTTCGGCATTTACAGTAGAGCGCAGCCGCTAGTTCAGCTGGTTGTAATGGTGGCTGGAGCTGCGGCGGCTGCGTTGGTTCCTGGGCTGGCGCTTGCACGGATGAGGGGGGCCTACGGGCAGCTGCGCACGCAGCTCTCGCTTGTTGAACGGGCGGCATGGGCAATTGGGGCGGCGGCAGCCGTAGGCCTAGTGCTGCTTGCGGAGCCGCTCAATATTATGCTGTATGAGGACGCCAAAGGAACCTTAGCGTTTGCCTTAATCGGCTGCACCGCCCTAGCTGGCAGTGTGAACGCGGTAACTGCACCGGTGCTGCAAAGTCTTGGCGCAGTTCGAATTCCAGCGGTTCTGCTGCTATTGGCGGCTGTGCTGAAAGGCGTGCTTAACGCTGTGCTTGTTCCTTCATACGGCATTGAAGGCGCCGCCATTGGCGGAGTCGTGGCCTTAAGCGCTGCTGCGCTGCTTGGCACGATTGCTGTTCGCTATCATGCCGCAGCAGCGGGAGCGTCAATGACGGGTACTTGGGGAACCATGCGCGGCGAGTCTTACGTCGGCGAGCGTACGAATGCAGCGTCACGTAGGAGCCATGAGGTGAGCGGCGGAGCGGAAGGTGCGAGTGCGTTGGCGACGGAACGCTGGAGCGATCCGGCGAGCGGCGGAGCGGAAGGCGCGAGTGCGGCGGCGGTGCGTGGGAGCGATGAGGTGAGCGGTGAAGCGGAAGGTGCGAGTGCGACGGCGGAACGTGGGAGCGATGAGGTGAGCGGTGGAGCGGAAGGCGCGAGTGCGGCGGTGGAACGTGGGAGCGATGAGGTGAGCGGTGAAGCGGAAGGCGCGAGTGTGGCGGTGAAACGTAGGCGTGATGAGGCGAGCGGTGAAGCGGAAGGTGCGAGTGTGGCGGTGAAACGTAGGCGTGATGAGGCGAGCGGTGTAGCGGATGGTGCGAGTGCGACGGCGGAACGTGGGAGCGATGAGGTGAGCGGTGAAGCGGAAGGTGCGAGCGGAGCGGCGAAGCGGAGGCGTTGGCCGGCGCCTGGCCGCGCGGCCGCAGGCACGGGCTTTGCGCTCGCGGTCATGGCCGCGGCGCTTCTTGTCGCCGAGCGAGCGCTGAACGCCGCGCTCGGCGGGCTGCCGCCTAGGGCGGCAGCAGCTGCGCTTGCGCTGACGTGCGTCGCCGTCGGCGCTTGCGCCTTTGGCGCCGCGGCATTGCGCGGCGGCGCCGTGAGCGCGCGCGAATTGCGCGCGCTGCCGGGCGGCGGCGCATTGGCCGCCCGTTTGCGGCGCTGGCGGCTTATTCCGCCAGCGAAAGATGAGAGCTAACCGGCGAAATGGCGGTTAGCTCCTACAAATGCGGCATCTTGCTTGAGTTTAAGATGCCTATATTTCGAGCCAGTAACTCATGCAGGCTTGTTACTTGAAGCATTGATAAGATTGGATGCAAGTGCTCACCGTTACAGAGTTTCTATGAGTCAACTACATAATTTCGGTCACTGCATGAAATTAAATCGATTGATTGCGTTCATATATCCGGCGTTTTTCTGTTATCTCAGCAGTTTTAAGTATGATGGTCTCCTGTTTTGATTTCCATGGTCTGAGTGTGGAGAAATAGATCTACTTTCTAGATCTATTTTACCGTAAATAGCCGAAACAGCTGAAATAGGTCTAAAAAATAGACCTAATCCAGCCACGCAGCTCCAAATGGACCGGATATAGCCGAGTTTTGGAGAAATAGATCTACTTTCTAGATCTAAATTAGCGTATATAGCTGAATTCGCTGAAATAGGTCTAAAAAATAGATCTAATCCAGCCCAGCAGCTCCAAATGAACCGGATATGGAGGGGTTTTTGAGAAGCCTGAGGATCGTCCGAGAGAAACGAAGTGCTCCGTTTAGTAGCCGAACTTTTAGCTTTACATGTCTTAATCAATCTAAGAACCTGGTTGCAACATAACTACCGCTAATCCTTCATGAAAAAAATTTAATCTGCGTTATTGAAGTTTTGTTGGAATTGGTTCATGATTACTTTTTACAGTCCCTAGTTGACTATTATTTTTATGGTTATGGTGAGTTGAATTACCTATTTTTGGATTCAGTTGGCCTATGCCAACACGTTGGTTTCATTCGAGGCTTGCGGCTGGCGCTGCGCCCTTTCCATAAAGCTGGAAGCAGCATATCAAATCATCTCTAAGGAGGATTTATAATGGTGTCCACACCACAACTTACGGTCGTCGGTCTCGGCTCGGGCGATCCGGATCAATTGACGCTTGGCGTTTGGCGGAGATTGCAGGCGTCGGAGCGTGTTTTTGTACGCACCGCGCAGCATCCTGCGATGTCGATGCTGACGGAAAATGGCATTGCTTTTACGTCGTTCGATACACTTTATGAGCAGCATGATTCCTTTCCCGATGTCTACAAAGCGATTGCCGAAACCCTAATCGCCGAAGCTCGGGGCTCTGCCGGAAACGCTGGTTCTAGCTCGCTTATTTATGCGGTACCGGGTCACCCGATGGTGGCTGAGCGTACCGTCCAATTGCTTCGTGAGCAGTGCCCGGAAGCGGGAATCGAGCTTCAAATCATCGGCGGGGAAAGTTTTCTCGACCAAGCGTTCGTCAGTCTTGGGATTGACCCGATTGAAGGCTTTGCGCTGCTGGATGCAGCGGAATTACAGCCCTCTCTCTTACAGCCGCAGTTGCATACATTGATCGGTCAAGTGTATGATGCTTTCACGGCATCCGATGTAAAGCTTGCGCTGATGGAAAGATATCCCGACGATTACGAGGTTGTGGTCGGCCATGCGCTGGGGGTTGCTTCAGAGCAGCAAATTATTCGCGTTCCGCTGTATGAGCTGGACCGCACGCCAGGCTACGGCAATTTATCGCTGATTTGGGTGCCTCGTACAGACGATGCGGCGCTTCGCAATCGTTCTTTTGAGCGGCTGCACGAGATCGTCTCTATCCTGCGCAGTCCCGAGGGCTGCCCGTGGGATCGTGAGCAAACTCATCAATCCATCCGCAAAAATTTCATCGAAGAGCTGTACGAAGCGCTTGAGGCCATCGATAATGACGATCCTGATGGCATGCAGGAAGAATTTGGGGATGTTATTCTGCAAGTAATGCTGCATAGCCAAATGGAAGAAGAGACAGGCGCATTTTCGGTCTATGATGTGATACAATCACTAAACGAGAAACTTATCTTCCGCCATCCGCATGTATTTGGGGAGCTGAATGCCAGCAATTCCGAGGAGGCGCTTGGCAACTGGGAGCAGATGAAGGCAGAGGAGAAACGTCTGAAAGGAACCGATGCGGGCCGCAACTCGGTGCTTGACGGTATCCCTCCAGATCTGCCGGCTCTCATGAAGGCGTACAAGCTTCAGAAAAAAGCGGCTAAAGTCGGCTTTGACTGGGATGAGCTTGGACCGGTGCTGGACAAGATCGAAGAGGAGCTTGCGGAGCTGCGTGAGGCGATTGCCTCGCAGTCCGAAGAAGAGCAAGCTTCGGAACTTGGCGATTTGTTGTTTGCTGTTGTGAATGCTTCCCGGTTCATTCATGCCGATCCCGAGGAGGCGCTCTCGCGTACGAACAAAAAATTCCGCAGTAGATTTGCGTATATTGAGGAACAGCTTCGTATAAGCGGCAAGCAATTTGACCAGACTGATTTAACAGAAATGGATCGCTGGTGGGAAGAGGCTAAGCGTCATTTGTAGCTTCCATTTCGTCAGGAATCGCCTTAATTCCACACCAACCGCAAAAAAATTTAAAAAAGCGGCAGGATTTATTTGCTAGAAGGCAGAATAAGTATTCTTCGTGAGAGTAAGCATTGAAAGCAACGGCGGCGCTTTAAGCGTCGACCACAAAAAATATCGGTAACGAATTAGGAGGATTTTATAATGAACAAAACAGACTTGATTAACAACATTGCAGAAAAAAGCGGTTTGACTAAACGCGACGTAGAAGCAGTACTTAACGGCTTCTTGGGCGAAGTAACGGATGCGCTTGCTGGTGGCGATAAAGTACAATTGATCGGCTTCGGTACTTTCGAAACTCGTAAACGTGCTGGACGCACTGGACGCAACCCGCAAACAGGCGCTCCAATCGAAATTTCGGAAGCAAAAGTTCCTGCTTTCAAAGCAGGCAACAAATTGAAAGAAGCTATCCAATAGTTTATGCGATTGGATAAATTTCTTAAGGTATCCCGCCTGATCAAACGCCGTACCGTTGCGAAGGATGTATCCGAGCAAGGGCGCGTATGGATCAATGGCCGCGAAGCGAAAGCCAGCAGCGCCGTAAAGGTCGGTGATGAGCTCCAAATCCAATACGGTCAGAAGATCGTAACCGTGCGCGTTGAGCGAATCGCGGAGACGACCCGTAAGGATGAAGCCGGAGAGCTGTATACCTTGGTGAAAGAAGAACAACGCCAGCGCGAGAACACGCTCGACTGGGAACAACAGCAATAACATCGAGGACTGTCTACAAGCTTAACACTTGCAGGCAGTCTTTTTTTTGTGCGTAATAGGCGGCTTCTAATTTTGCTAGATTACCTGTTTCAGCTTCATAAAAAAGGTTTATATACTCGGAGGACGAATCTATGAATCAATTCCAATTGCTCGTTCCTGAGTATCGGCGAAAGGGTTTCCCTTTGTTAAGCCATGCATTTTCGTTATTTACCAAAAATATGCTTCCTATTTTTGCGCTTGTGGCTATCTTGACTCTTCCTGCCGAAGTGATCAAATACTATTTTGTTGACGAAAGCTGGAATGAAAGAGGCTTTTTTTCGTCTACGACGGGAATGGATGCTATTATTCAGCTGATTTTCTTGAGCGTCGTAGCGCTTATGGTGGTTTATTACATACTGGGACGGCTTACTGGCGGGAATGTGGGGCTTAAGCAGTCGATAAGATTTGGTATTCGCAAATGGCCGAAGATACTAATCTACGGTTTTTTGCAAAATGCAATCATAAGCGCGGGCCTGATTCTTTTCGTGATCCCGGGTATTCTCTGCGCGGTATGGCTTATGCTGCTGCCCATAGTTGTGGCTGTGACAGATACCTCCCGTACGAATCCTTTGGAAATTTGCCGCGAGATGGCGCGTAGAAGGTTTTTTAAATTTGCGGGATATGCCATTGGGGGTGGCGCGATCACAGGCCTTGTCCTCGTTCCAGGCATTGGAATAGCGGCTCTATTGCCTGTCGAGAGTGTCATTGTAAACCTGTTGCTTGATTTATATATTAATTTCGCCTTCCAGTTCTTCGTTATCGTATTGCTGCTCGTCTTCCTGCAGGTGAACACCGAGTGGAATGACGATGCTCTTATGTCTGAGAATCCAAGAGATTAGGTTCTAATTCTTGTCTTCCACCCATAAGCTAGTCTTAACATATAAGACAGGATAAGCCTTGCGCTTGCCCGCCTCTTATATTTGAACGTGAAACGTATGCGATGCCGTCATTGGCCTGCTAGCCGTTTGCGTCAAAGACATGCTAATGAAGCGGAGGACGAGTCTATGGTTGACCAAGGCAAAGGTCAGAAGCATCAGGAAGTCAAAATGCTGAATCGAAAGCTGCTTGAGCTTACCGGTGTAGTGAACGTGGAAAGCTTCGACAGCGAGGAGTTTTTACTAGAGACGGAGCTTGGCTTCTTGGCGGTTAAGGGCCAAAATTTGCATATGAAGCATCTGAGCCTTGAACAGGGATTGGTAGCTATTGAAGGGCTCGTCCATTCGCTCGCCTATATGGATGGGAATACTGCCGCTTCCAAATCAAAAGGGCTGTTCGGGAAGCTATTTAAGTGACGCTTAGCATGCAATGGATGACGATGGCAGCCATGCTGTTATCCGGACTAGGCATGGGAACCGTGTTCGACGGCTATCGGGTCGTTTCGAACGAGCTGAAGTTTCCGCGCTGGTGGCTGCCGGTGCTTGACGTGATCTACTGGATGGCGGCGGCGCTAGTCGTCTTTCGGGTGCTGTACGCTAGCAACAATGGCGAGGTGCGGGCGTACGTTTTTATTGGACTTGCTATTGGTATCATAATCTATTATTTGCTCCTCAGCCGAGTGGTTATCGTCGTTGTGAAATGGCTCATAGGAGCAGTACGCAAGCTGATCTCCATTTTGTTGAAATGTCTGGAAATCCTTGTCGTAAAGCCGATTTTATTGCTGTATAAGCTAGGATTGGTCATATTTGCATTTGGGTCTGCGCTCACTATTTTCGTTTTGAAAATTGTGTTACAATTGGTTCGTCCATTTTGGAAACTGTTTGCTTGGATGGTTCGACCTGTCACGCGGCCCCTATGGCGCTGGCTCTCGTCCTACACGGCCAAATGGCAGTTAACCGATAAGCTGAAGGGCTTTGGACTACTAATTGCTCGAATGTGGAGTAAATGGTTTAGGAGGTAACACCGCTCATGGCAACAGCAGCTGTAAATAAAACGCCAGGGAATGCTGGCACAAAACGCCGGTTTAAACTATGGTTGATGTTCATCGTGCTATTTATGGGTTGGGCGGGGTATACGATCTTCGGCCAAATGCAGCAGAAAACGGCGACTGGCGTTAAGCTCACCACAATCCAAGGGCAACTGGATGCCTCAACCAAAGAAACAGAAGCGCTCAAACGTCAAATTGAACGTTTAAATGATCCGGAATATATCGAACAACTGGCAACAAAAGAGCAGGGCATGGTAAAAGAAGGAGAGCAGCAAATATTCAGTGACTAAATAGGGCTGTAAATCGGGTGAACGTCTGTTGACCTTACTTGAACGGTTCGGTTATAATCACGTTAATAGCGTTTTCGCAAAACTTTTAGCTCATGCTTATGAATTCAGTTTTGCTTCGCATAACTTTTAGGGAGGAACATTTTATTTTATGGCAATTGAAGTGGGCGCTAAGTTAGAAGGAAAAGTGACAGGCATTACGCATTTTGGGGCATTTGTCGACTTGTCGGGAGGTGTCACGGGTCTTGTTCACATTTCGGAAATTGCTGATAATTACGTCAAAGACGTGAAGGATCACCTGAAAATCGACGATGTCGTGAAAGTTAAAGTGATCAACGTGGACAAAGACGGAAAGATCGGACTTTCCATTAAGCAAGCCATTGACCGGCCAGAAGGCCAACCAGCGCCACAACAACGCGAGCGTCACAGCGGAGGCGGCGGTGGAAGCACTGGCGGTAGTGGTGGTGGTGGCGAACGTTTCAACCGCGGTGGCGGCGGTGGTGGTGGCGGCGGCGGTCGTCCCTTCAACAAGCAATCGTCTGGCAGACCGGCATACGGTAAACCGTCATTCGAGGATAAAGTGTCACGTTTCCTGAAAGACAGCGAAGAACGCATCTCCTCTTTGAAGAAGAATACGGAGGGCAAACGCGGCGGACGCGGTGCCAAGCGAGTATAAGCTGAATCGTCATAACATTATACATGGAGCAGAACCTACCCGGTTCTGCTCTTTTTGCGTTTCACGTATGGCTGATCATACAAATTAATCGTACAAGCGTACTACATGCTGTCGAAGCAGGCTGCCAAACCTGCGTAAATGCTGATGAATGAAAGGACAGAAGGCATCGGGGCACGGGGAGTGTCGTTTGAATGTCGCATGGCTGCCCCCGAAAAAATACTTTTCTCTGATCCTCCATCATTCCCGACAGGTTATCACGTTGTTTCGCCAACATCCTAAAAATAAACAGCACATATTTTGTTGTCGGAGTTTTGGTTTTCGATTCGGTGAAATGGGGAGAAACCGTTACGGCGCATACCTTTGACAAGGCGCTGACAATGCACGCGGGGCTAATTCTTTTTGTCGGAAAAAATTTACAAACGTGTTACGTTAACTGACAAACTTCATACGGACAACCTCCTATAATGGGAAACACATTACATTCGGAAATGGTGGTGTCTGGTCATGGAAAAGGAAAACGTGGTTGTGCTTCCCGGTATGAAACGGACAGGTCTGGCTCAGGCGTTTATGCAGAAAGGACGAGAGTGGGTGGCGGCACGCCGCTTCATTCAGGTTCTTTTAGCCAAAAAGTGGACATTTCTGCTGGTAGGCGTAGCTTTCTTGCTTGGCAGGGCAGTCATACTTGAATCACTTATGCCGTTTGCAATTGCTTATTTCGCCGTTATTTATTTCATGAGAAGGGATATATACCCGTGGGTGGCCATATCCTTGGTTGCTGGCAGCTGGCTGGCTGCCGATCCGGCGCCCATGTGGATTGCGATGGAGATTGCGGTGTTGTTCTTGTTTCTGAAGGGACTGGAGGCGTACGAGAAGGCTGAGCTTTCCTCGGCCCCTATTCTGGTCTTCGCTTCCACGTTATTAGTTCAGATGTTCAGCGTGTTTATAGGGGACGAGCTAAGCTGGTATAACTTTATGCTCGTTGTCGTGGAGGCGGCGCTTGGTTTCGTGCTTACGCTCGTATTCATTCAGGCCATTCCGGTGCTTACCATGACCAAGAAATCGGCTACGCTCAAAAACGAAGAAATCATTTGTCTGATGATTCTTCTTGCATCAGTCATGACGGGCGCCGTAGGCTGGGTATTTTACGGCATGTCGGCAGAACATGTCATGTCTCGTTATATGCTGCTGTTATTTGCACTTGCAGGCGGCGCACCGCTAGGCGCTTCGGTCGGTGTTGTTGCAGGACTCATCCTAAGCTTGGCTGACTTCGGGGCAGTCGTACAAATGAGCTTACTCGCGTTTGCGGGGTTGCTGGCTGGCTTGCTGCGTGATGGCGGCAAAATGGCGGCGGCATTCGGGATGTTGCTTGGAACATCGATTTTATCCATATATGTAGGAAGCCAGGCTGATGTGATGAGCTCAACCTGGGAATCCGTAGCTGCAGCCACGCTGCTTATGCTTACGCCGCGCAGTATGATTCGTACGATTTCGCGCTATGTGCCGGGAACGAACGAGCATGCCAAGTCTCAGCATGAATATGCAAAGCGGGTGCGTGAGGTGACAGCAGATCGTGTATCCCAATACTCGGAGGTGTTCCGCCAGCTATCTCGAAGCTTTGGTCAACTGAACAACAATGTAACTACGCTGAACAAGGAGGAAGAGATCGGTCATTTTATGAATGCGGTTGCTGAGCGCAGCTGTGCGAGCTGTCATCGTCAGAATGCTTGCTGGGAGGACAAGTTTTTTCACACGTACAAAATGATGACCGATATGATAACCGTAGTAGAAGAGCAGCGGGTGCCTTCGGCAAAGGAAATTCCGCGTGCGTGGTCGGCCCATTGCGTAAAATCGTCTCAGGTACTGAATGACATGACTCAACAGTACGAGCTTTATCAAAATAATATGCACTGGAAGAAGCAAATATTCGACTCTCGCGGACTTGTTGCTGATCAATTGCAAGGCGTGTCGCAGGTCATGGAGGATTTGGCTAAGGAAATTAAACGGGAAGGGCAGACGCTGCATTTGCAGGAAGAACAAATTCGGGAGGCGGTGGAGGGGCTCGGCTTGTCCGTTCAGGGCATTGACATTGTAAGTTTGGAGGAGGGAAACGTTGATATCGAGGTCTATCATTCCTTTGGGCAGGGATATGATGAGTGCCGTAAAATTATTGCTCCGCTCCTCAGTGATATTTTGGGAGAGCACATTGCAGTCAAATCCGAGCGCCCTCCGACAAGGAGCGGGGAACCGACGCTTGTGGCTTTTGGCTCGGCCAAGCAGTATGAAGTTGAGACGGGAATAGCCGGTGCGGCTAAAGGAGGCGATCTGCTGTCAGGGGACAGCTTTAGCATGGTGGAACTGGGCAACGGCAAATTTGCTGTTGCGATTAGCGATGGCATGGGCAATGGAGAGCGGGCGCGACAGGAGAGCAGCGCGGCTTTATCGATCCTGCAGCAGCTGCTGCAGTCTGGCATGGATGAGAAGCTGGCTGTGAAGTCCGTGAATTCGGTGCTTTTGCTGCGATCCTCCGATGAAGTATTCGCTACCGTCGATCTGGCGATTGTAGATTTATACACAGCTCAGACGACGTTTATGAAGATAGGATCGACCCCAAGCTTTATTAAACGAGGAAATGAGGTTATTCCAATAACAGCTAACAACTTGCCCATTGGCATCATTCAAGACATTGATATTGATTTTGTTTCTATGCAAATGCAATCTGGGGATACGCTCGTCATGATGAGCGACGGTATTTATGATGCACCAGGGCTTGCGGTAAATAAAGAATTATGGATGAAACGGATTATTGGCGAACTGGATACGGAAGATCCGCAGGAGATGGCCGATGCGCTGCTGGACAAGGTCGTGCGCCATCATAACGGTGAAATTGTGGATGATATGACAGTGCTCGTTGCAAGGATCGATAAGCATCTGCCGGAGTGGGCATCCTTCCGCTTCCCTGGCGTAACGCGTATGGAGCGGCCAAGGACGGTGAGTTGAAGAGCCATGTCGATCTGACTGCATGGGGGTGGTATGCCTGAACAGTGATTGCGAGATCTGTTAAGCAAGCTATGGGAAGTGCATCTATTTGATGAGTTGAAGAGCTGTGATTAGGCTGTGTGGGAGAGGTGCATCTGAACGGTGAGCAGGTGTGGATCTGACTTCTGAGCTCTATTCTAAACCCCTTATTGTCTGCCGGCTTGCCGGAGCTGGTGGACAAGGGGCTTTTTTGTGTTATTTGCGTTGTCCGTCATGCTGGTAAGTAGGTGGAGGGGAATAAGTAAGGTGCAGAATACGATTGTAAATTATGAGTTTCATTAGCTACCAGTTTATAACCTATTGGCCGCTATTTGAAACATCGTTTAAATTGTTGCCTGAAGTGGCATAAAAAGAATTTAAAACGTTAAAGAGACTGGCTGTCCTTACTCGTTATATGGGAGCGTGCAGAGATTTTCGAAAGATGCTTATAGTTTAGAAGGAATTTATCCCTCTAAACTAGCCTTATTCGATTGAAAAATGTATTAGATGGAATTTGTACCGTTAATTTAACGGTTTCCGTTGATTTCTGATCAAATCTTAGAATTTAGAAGGAGGAATTCCTTCTAAATTCCAGAAATATACTGAATTGTAGATAATAGCGGTAGAAATTCCAGCTAATTTAAATGGAGAGAAGGCCAAAGCGAGTGAAAAGAGCGGATAAATCGATAGTTCAGCTACTTTAGCTAGTTGTGTGCATTCGATATCCATTTATTTAACCGGAACAAAGACCGATAAATGATATAAAGCTTTCAACTTTGATAACCATTGCAGCCGTTATGCGGGTTTTTGACGCCCGGTAAGCAATCTTTTAATAGTCTAGCGGTTTAACCCTCTCAAAAAAGGCAAAGCTAATAGAAAGGTCAAATCTGGCCAGAGCTTTCGAAGAGCTGTTTGTTACACAAACACTAAGCTAATNTGTTTGTTACACAAACACTAAGCTAATGCTTACGAAGCCGTGTTTGTTACACAAACACTAAGCTAATGCTTACGAAGCCGTGTTTGTTACACAAACACTAAAGGAGGGTAAATCATTATGAAACAGATTTTATTGATTACGGATGGCTGCTCGAATGTGGGGCTTAGCCCGGTGGTGGCGGCAGCGCATGCTTATTCGGACGGTATTTCGGTAAATGTGGTGGGCGTGCTAGATCATGGCGATGTAGGTGAGCTTGGTGCGGCAGAGATTGACGAGATTGCGCGTGCAGGCGGTGGCCTGAGCCGAATGGTAAACACGCGCCAGCTCTCGCAAACGGTACAGATGATGACGCGCAAGACGGTAGTTCAAACGATTCAGCTGGCAGTCCAGAAGGAGCTGAAGCATGTGCTCGGCAACGGCTCTATTGAAGCGCTGCCGCCAGAGAAGCGGGGGGATGTCGTTCGTGTCATTGATGAGCTTGGAGAGACGTCAAGCCTTCAGGTAGCCCTTCTTATCGACGCGAGCGCCAGTATGAAGCCAAAGCTCGCGGCCGTGGAAGAGGCGATTCGCGATCTAATGCTGAGCCTGCAAGCTAGGCAGGGGAAAAGCGAGATTTCCGTTTTTCATTTTCCGGGTTCAAGACATGGCGATGATTGTGTAATGGATTTGGGTTGGACCAGCCATTTGAACGGCGTGACCGGAATTTTTCCGAGGCTGCAAATGGGCGGTACGACACCTACAGGTCCGGCGATCATGCAGGTCATTGATTTTTACCGCCAAGGCGATTATGGTAGACAAAGCAGAGATGAAACGGATGGGATGATGAGTGACTACGTCGTTTAAGGTTGAACTTCGCCGCGGCATGGTGGTAACCGGCAAATGGAAGCAAGGGCGCTATAAAGTAGACAGGTTGCTTGGAGAGGGCGCAAACGGTAAAGTATATCTCGTACAGCGCGATCGCAGCTGGTATGCTCTGAAGCTCGGTGTTGATGCCGTAGATTTGCAATCGGAGATTAACGTCTTGCAGTCGCTTGCGAAACAGAAGCAGCACGGGCAGGAAACGTTCCTCTTTGACGTGGACGACTTGTATGGACCCGACGGAAAGGAGTATCCTTTTTATATTATGCGTTATGTGCTCGGGACAACGCTTGGCGATTTCCTGAAGCAGCAGGGCATGGAATGGTTTCCGCTCGTCGGTCTTAACCTGCTCGGCAAGCTGGCCAAGCTGCATCAGGCGGGCTGGGTCTTCGGCGATCTCAAAGTCGAGAATGTGCTTGTTGCCGACTACGGGCATGTCGAGCTAGTGGATTACGGCGGAGTGACGGCATCCGGTAAAGGAATACGGCAATTTACAGAAATTTATGATCGTGGTTACTGGAACGGAGGTTCGCGGTCTGCGGACCCGGAATACGATCTATTCTCGTTTGGGGTGCTGTGCATACAACTTCATGAGCCCAAACGACTGCATCAGCTGACTGTGGAGCTGCTTCCTTTGAATCGGTCAACAGGGGAGCTGATTCAAATCGCCGAATCCAGCCAGGCGCTTAAACCGATTGCCAGCTGGCTGAGCAAAGCATTTGCAGGTCAATATAGGAACGCGGAAGAAGCATCGTCCGCATGGCGCTTATTGATGCACAGGCGCGATACGCGAAGAACCTCAAAGACGCCTGGATGGTTAAAGGGGCTGGCAGCAGCATCGGCGGTGCTGCTTGGAACATCGGTTTACTGGCTGCTGCGCAATGGGCTGTAGGCAGCAGCCATAAGCAGGAAATGAAAGCGAGGATCTACATATGAATCTGCAATACGAGCTAGAGAAAACGGCAGAGGAGCGCAGGCTGTGGTTCGCTGGCGATTGTATCGTCATTGCAGTATCCGGTGGGCCGGATTCGATGGCACTGCTGCATATGCTATCTTCTGTTGCCAAGGAAGGCGAGCTATCGATTATAGCAGCTCATGTGAATCATGGCTTTCGTGTAGAAGAGTCGGCGCATGAGCTGGCCGTCGTACGGGCTTTTGCCGAGCGGCTGGGGGTTGTTTTTGAGAGTATATCTTTGGACATGCCTTCTTATATAGAAGAAACGCGTATGAATAGTCAAGCTGCCTCTCGCGAGAAACGGTATGCTTTTTTGCGCGAAATAGCGGCTAAATATCGTGCCTCTAAGATCGCGCTAGCCCATCACGCGGATGATCAGGCAGAGACCGTTCTGATGCGCGTGATCCGCGGAACAGGCTTAACCGGGCTTGCGGGAATGCTTAGCAAAAGATCTGAAAAAAACGTGGAACTTATCCGGCCGCTGCTTCGTATGAACAAGTCAGACCTTCTGCGTTACTGCGAAGAGCACCAAGTTCCATACTGTACGGACAGCAGCAACAAGGAACGCCATTATTTCCGAAATATCATTCGGCTAGATATTTTACCTTATTTATCCCGTCATAATCTGCAGTTGTCACAATCCCTTCAGCGCTTAGCTGAAGTTGCGGGGGCGGAGGACGAGTGGATGGAGAAACAAACCGAAGCGTTATTTGCGCAGCTCGTTACGTTATCCCCCAATGAATGCGCGATTAACTGCATCGATTTGCATGGTCTCCACGTCGCTTTACAAAGGAGATTGATTAAACTAATATTAAGTTATCTTTCTAAAGAAACGGAAAAGATATCCTTCGAGCAGATTGAGACGATGCGGCTCGCCGCTTCCTCCCTTGCGCCAGCAACATGGCGGATCGATGCCGGTGCGGGAATACGCTGTGCGCGTGAGTATGAGGTGATGAGGTGGGTTCAAACAGCGAACCTTTCACCCGGTCATGGGCAAGATTACGCGTACGAGGTTGGAGAGGATACGGCAAGCTTGGATGTGGAGCAAAGCAGGTGGTCATTTGCCTTCGATTATTCAGCATCTCCTAGCAGTCGTAAGCCTGCTTCTCGATATGAAGCCTGCTTTGATGCTTCGAAGTTAACTTATCCGCTCGTCGTGCGAAATCGCAGGCCGGGCGACAGAATTCAGGTTTTAGGATTAAATGGTTCAAAAAAAGTGCAAGATATGTTCGTTGATGAGAAAATCGCTCCGCTAAAACGCGAGCTATATCCATTACTGTTCGATGCAACGGGGAATTTGCTTTGGATTCCAGGTATTCGCAGATCAAATCATGCGCTTACGGAACTGAACACAAATGACGTGCTGTTCATAAGGGCAGAGAACGAATAAGAGGCACTGGTACACTCATAAACATAGTTAAGGCCTAGGGGGATTTTTACTTTGCAAAACGATATTCAAGAAGTGTTGTATGACGCACAACAGATCAACGAGAAGGTAAAGGAGCTTGGCGCAACGCTGAGCAAGGATTTTAGCGGACGTAATCCGCTTGTTATTTGCGTTCTCAAAGGTGCGTTTATTTTTATGGCGGACCTTGTGAAGGAAATAACGGTACCGCTTGAGCTTGATTTTATGGCTGTATCCAGTTATGGGCAGTCCACGAAATCCTCTGGCGTTGTCAAAATCATCAAAGACCTTGATGTTTCGGTTGAAGGCCGTGATGTTCTGATCGTTGAGGATATTATCGACAGCGGGCTAACGCTCAGCTACTTGATTGATGTTCTGGAGCGTCGTAATTCCAAATCTGTGACGGTCGTAACTTTGTTTGATAAGCCTGCTCGCCGCACGGTTGAGTTGGAGGCAGATTACACAGGTTTTACGCTGCCGGATGAGTTTGTTGTAGGCTATGGATTGGATTTTGCGGAAAAATACCGGAACTTGCCTTATATTGGTATTTTGAAACCGCAGGTCTACGAAAAATAATAGCGATTCACCCGTACATGCCCTTCTCCGTATACCTCTATTGTTATGGAAAGTCATGCTATGGTAAAATATTTTAAGTGCCTGAGAGGAGGTTGGGGATGAATCGGATCATCCGTAATACTGGTTTTTATTTAATTATATTTTTGGTGACCGTTGGGATTTTTCAATTTATCAGCAGCCAAAATGACACAACAGTGGGATTGCGATATGACGAGCTTCGTGCAGCAGTTGAATCAGGCAATGTCAAGGAACTGAGTGTCAAGTACGAGAATCAAACTTATTTTGTGTCTGGTAAATATAATACAAAGCCCGCGGGCTCGGAGAGCGACCAGTTCGTGTCCAGAGTCAGCGTCAAAGCGGAGGAGAAGATCCTCGCTTGGCAGGAGCAGTTTGGTTTTCAGCTTGAAAGCAAGGAAATGGACCAGCCAAGCATTTGGCTTACATTCCTTACTTCCATTATCCCGTTCATTATTATCTTTGTCTTGTTCTTCTTCTTGATGAATCAAGCTCAGGGCGGCGGCGGCAAAGTGATGAACTTTGGCAAGAGCAAAGCGCGGCTTTACGATAATGAAAAGAAGCGGATTACGTTTGAGGATGTTGCCGGAGCAGACGAGGAGAAGCAAGAGCTCGTTGAGGTCGTCGATTTCTTGAAGGATCCGCGCAAGTTTAACCTGGTTGGCGCTCGTATTCCTAAGGGCGTATTGCTCGTAGGTCCTCCAGGTACAGGTAAAACCTTGCTTGCCCGTGCAGTGGCAGGTGAAGCAGGAGTTCCATTCTTCAGTATCTCTGGTTCCGATTTCGTTGAGATGTTCGTCGGTGTCGGCGCTTCTCGTGTCCGTGATTTGTTCGAGAATGCGAAGAAAAACGCTCCATGTATCATTTTTATCGATGAAATCGATGCTGTAGGTCGTCAGCGCGGCGCCGGTCTTGGCGGCGGCCATGACGAGCGTGAGCAAACGCTCAACCAATTGCTCGTTGAAATGGACGGCTTTGGCGCTAACGAAGGCATTATCATTATTGCTGCTACAAACCGTCCTGACATTCTGGATCCGGCGCTTCTCCGTCCGGGCCGTTTCGACCGTCAAATTACGGTTGACCGTCCAGATGTGAAAGGCCGTGAAGCCGTTCTTAAAGTGCATGCGCGCAACAAGCCGCTTGCCAAGGACGTTAAGCTTGAGGTTATTGCAAAGCGTACGACAGGATTCAGCGGTGCTGATCTTGAGAATTTGCTGAATGAAGCAGCACTTCTTGCTGCTCGCCGCAATAAGAAGGATATTGCCATGGTTGAGGTTGACGATGCGATTGACCGGATTATTGTGGGTACGGAGAAGAAGAGCCGCGTAGTCAGCGAGCGTGAGAAACGGATTGTCGCTTATCACGAAGCAGGACATACCATTGCTGGCTTCTTCCTCGAACATGCGGATATGGTGCATAAGGTTACGATTATTCCTCGGGGCCGTGCTGGCGGATACGTCATTATGCTGCCGAAGGAAGACCGTATGCTAGTAACGAAGCAAGAGCTTCTCGACAAAATTACAGGCTTGCTGGCTGGACGCGTTGCGGAAGAGCTGTTTATCGGCGAGATCGGTACAGGCGCTTACAGCGACTTTAAACAAGCAACTAGCATTGTGCGTGCCATGATTATGGAATACGGTATGAGTGATAAGCTCGGACCAATGCAGTTCGGCAGCTCGCAAGGCCAAGTATTCCTTGGCCGTGATATCGGTCACGAACAGAACTATTCCGATGCGATTGCCTACGAAATCGATCAAGAAATGCAATCCATTATTACGGGTTGTTATGACCGGGCGAAGAAGCTACTGTCAGAGAAGAGCAAGGAAATGCATTTGATTGCTCAGACGCTGCTTAGCGAAGAAACGCTTGAAATGGAGCAAATCAAACGTTTGGTTGAGACAGGTACTTTGGAAGGCGGTCCATCCTCTGAAGGGGAAGGCTCTGTATCAACGGAGTCTGCTGCTGATCCAATTGTTGAAACCGTCGGAGACGTTAAGGTACGCATCCAGACTCGGGACCAGGATGAGATTAAGCCTCCTAGCCTTGAGAAAAGAGAAAACCCAGAGGATCCAGACAAGAACGAGTAGGTTTTTGAGGTTAATGGCTAGCTATAGTCGTTCTGCTACTTGTAAAGAGTAGCGGGACGACTATTTTTTTCTTTATTAATGTTCGGATTTAGCCTATAATACGGTTATAAACCTCTATTGAAAATTAGAAAATCTCACATTCAGGTTTGTATTTTTCGGTCTCGATATTACATAAATGTTACATTAAGGCGAAATCAATGATTTAATGTCATTTAAGCTGACATTAAATCATTGACGTTTAATTTTTTGTAACTATAATGAAATAATAGCGGCCAGGATCAGCAAGAATAAGAAGGTAACAGGGGTTGCAATGCTTGACCAAACTTTAGCAAGGGAGAGAACACGCATGAAAAAAACATTTAGCTTTATGCTCGTTATGATGATCGCGTTGACACTTGTGTTGTCAGCTTGCGGAGCGAAGAACAATGAGGGCGGTTCAGGTACAAATACAAACGGTGGTACGAAAGTAGAATCCGACGGAACAGGCAAGGATTTCAAGATCGGTATGGTTACTGACGTAGGCGGCGTACATGATAAGTCCTTTAACCAAAGCGCTTGGGAAGCTCTAGAGAAAGTAACGGCTGAGACTGGCGCAGCAACAAAATTCTTGGAGAGTAAAGGCGAGGCTGATATGGAGCCTAACCTGAACAGCTTTGTTAAAGAAGGATATAACTTGACTTGGGGTATCGGTTTCTTGTTCAACGATGCGCTTAGCAAAGTAGCGAAAGAGAACCCAGACGCAAAGCTTGCTGTAATTGACAGCGTTATTGAAGCGCCTAACGTTGCTTCGATTACATTTGCTGAGCATGAAGGATCTTTCCTTGTTGGTGTGGTTGCCGGTTTGATGACAAAGTCAAACAAAATTGGTTTTGTAGGCGGAATGGAAATTCCGGTTATCAAAAAGTTTGAAGCAGGCTTTAAAGCGGGCGTTGCTGCTGTTAATGCGGACGCTAAAGTTGAAGTAAACTATGCTGGTGATTTCGGTAAACCGGATCTAGGTAAATTAGCTGCTGCTACGATGTATGATGGCGGCGTAGATATTATTTTCCACGCAGCTGGCGGTACGGGCAATGGCGTATTCAACGAAGCAAAAGCTCGTAAAGACAATGGCGACAACGTATGGGTTATCGGTGTAGATAAAGACCAATCGCTTGAGTTCGGCGACGAAATTACGCTTACGTCCATGATGAAGGGCGTTGAAGCAGCCGTTCATAAAGTATCCAAAGACTTGATCGCTGGTAATTTTGCTGGCGGTACTGTTCAAGAGCTTGGCTTGAAAGATGACGCAGTAGGTTTGCCGGCAACGACTAAGAACGTTCCGGAAGATGTGCTTGCTGAAGTTGCGAAATACAAAGAAAAAATCGTTAGCGGTGAAATTAAGGTGCCGACTGAATAGTTTCCTTCATCCAAAGGTATCCTTTGATTGAGGATCGTTTGTCGATGTATCAGACAAGACCGGCTTCGGCCGGTCTTTGTTCTTTTTTTGAATGTAAGAAAGTAGGTATACAGGAGTAACGTGTCATGCTTTTATAGCGTTAACAACCGGGGAGATGATGAGGATGGACCGGAGCCTGACGGCTGTGCAATTAAAGGGGATTACAAAGCGGTTTCCTGGATTGGTGGCCAACGATTCGATCAATTTTGAATTGAAAAAAGGCGAAATTCATGCGCTGCTAGGTGAGAATGGCGCTGGAAAATCGACGCTAATGAATATTTTATTTGGCTTATACCAGCCGGATGAAGGTGAGATCTGGATTAACGGCGAGAAGACCGTCATTGAAGGCGCGTCTAAAGCGATAGATTTGGGTATCGGAATGGTGCATCAGCATTTTAAACTCGTACAACCGTTTACGGTTGCTGAAAATATTGTGCTTGGCAATGAGCCGGTAAAGGGCATAAAAATTGACTACAAGCTAGCTAACGAAAAGGTTCGGGCAATTTCCGAGCGCTATGGTCTGAAAGTAGATCCGCAATCGCGGATTAAAGATATTACGGTTGGCACGCAGCAGCGTGTTGAAATATTGAAAACCTTGTATCGCGGAGCTGAAATCGTTATCTTTGACGAGCCGACCGCTGTACTGACTGTACAGGAAATCGAAGAGCTTATTGAAATCATTCGCAACTTGGCTGCGGAAGGCAAATCGATCATTATTATTACGCATAAATTGAAAGAGGTTATGGCGCTTGCCGATTCGGTTACCGTTATTAGGCGCGGGAAGGTCATCAAGACCGTTACGACCAAAGAGACCAATGAACAGCAGCTTGCGGAACTGATGGTGGGCAGAGACGTTTCTTTCGAAGTAAAGAAAACGAAGCGCGAACCAGGTGAAGTCATTTTGTCCGTAGATGCATTGCAAATGAAGGGCGAGCAAGGCAAGAATGCGCTTAATGGTGTCGGCTTCAATATTCGGGCTGGTGAGATTCTCGGCATTGCAGGCGTTGATGGAAACGGCCAAAGCGAGCTCATCTATGCGATTACGGGCATGCGCAAGGTCGATGGAGGCAGCGTGAAGCTAAATGGCCGCGACATGACGAACCACTCGCCTAGGCAAGTGTCAGTTGCAGGCGTCGGTCATATTCCGGAGGACAGGCACAAACATGGTTTAGTGCTCGACTTTAGCGTGAGTGAGAATATGATTTTGAACACGTATTTCGAGCCCGAGTTTGGCAGGTCGATGTTCATTGACTATCAAGCGATGGACAAGCTGTCCGACAAGCTGGTCAACGAGTTTGACGTACGTTCATCCGGTATTCATACTCCTGCACGCGCGCTGTCGGGCGGAAATCAGCAGAAAGCGATTATCGCACGTGAGCTGCATAAAGACCCGGATTTGCTTATCGCTGTGCAGCCGACGCGTGGCTTGGATATCGGAGCCATTGAATATGTGCATAAGCGCTTAGTTCAAGCACGAAACGAAGGAAAAGCAATTTTGCTTGTTTCCTTTGAGCTTGATGAGCTGTATGCTTTATCGGATCGCATTACGGTCATGTACGAGGGCAGATTGATGGGTGAGGTTGACGCTGAGCATAGGGACGATCAACAGCTCGGTCTCATGATGGCAGGCAATAAGGTAGCAGCAGACGTATCAAAGGGAAGGGGATAGCGCATGGAAACGTTAAAAAAGGTATTTGTTAAATCGTCTATCCTCATACCGATCGTTGCAATCGTACTCGGCCTTATTGTCGGTGCAATTGCCATGCTGGCTGGAGGATATGATCCGATTCTGGCGTATAGCTCGCTGCTCGATAAGCTCTTTAGCACTCCCTATAACATTGGTGAAGCTATCCGGGCGATCACGCCTTTAATTTTCACGGGGCTTGCGGTATCGTTTGCATTCCGTACGGGTCTTTTTAATATCGGGGTAGAGGGTCAGTTTGTAATGGGGATGACGGGCGCAACGATTATTGGTGTGCTTCTTGATCTTCCTTGGTACATTCATGCCCCGCTTGCTGTCATCACAGGAGCAGTGTTTGGCGGCTTATGGGCAGGCATTGCAGGGTATTTGAAAGCAAAACGCGGCGTAAACGAAGTTATTTCTTCGATCATGCTAAACTGGATTGCCCTGTTCCTCTCCAACTTTATTGTAGTGAAGTTTCTCGTGGAGAAAGGGCAGCAAAAATCGATGCCGATTCATGATTCAGCCATGATGAAGATCGATTGGCTAATCAAGCTGATGGACAATGCCCGCATGCACTGGGGAACGGTCGTTGCCGTTCTTTGTGTCATTATATTTTATATCGTCCTCTGGCGTACGAAGCAAGGTTATGAGCTGCGCGCGGTTGGACATAACCCGGATGCAGCCTTGTACGCAGGGATGAACGTGAACGTAACCATGGTTAAATCCATGTTTATCAGCGGTGTGTTTGCCGGCCTTGGCGGCGTATTCGAAATTCTAGGCGTCTTCGGCAACCAGACGGTTATGGCTGCTTCGCCTGGCTATGGCTTTGACGGAATTGCGGTAGCGCTTCTTGGGGGCAATACTCCGATCGGCGTTCTGCTTGGCGCCATGCTGTTCGGCGGATTGAGTTACGGTTCGGCAGGCATGAGCTTTGGGGCGGGCGTTCCACCAGAGGTTGTCCGCATCGTGATTGGCGCCGTTATTTTCTTCGTTGCTTCGCATGGATTAGTAAAATGGTTCCTAAAACCTTTTCTAAATAAACGTGCAAGCAAGCGGAAGGAGGCGGTGTAGCATGAACGTGTTGGAAATCATCGGACAGCTAATTAATACAACGCTCGTGTTCTCCACCGCGCTAATTTTCACGGCACTTGGGGGAATGTACTCCGAGCGTTCCGGCGTCGTTAATATCGGCCTTGAGGGCTTGATGGTGTCTGGCGCATTCGCTGCAGCAGTCGCTACCGAATATGCCATACAAGCAGGCATGGGGAATGTTTCGCCTTGGATTGGATTTATAGCAGCAGCCATTTATGGCACTTTGTTTGCTCTTCTTCATGCGATATCAACAATCACCTTCCGAGCGGATCAGACTGTTGTAGGTGTCGTTATTAACATTCTTTCCTTGGGCTTATCGCTATACTTAACCAAAAGCTTGTATGCGGGTTCAGGTCAAACGCCGCTGCTTGCAAATGTATTTCACAAATGGAAAATCCCTTATTTGTCGGATATTCCGCTGCTTGGGAAAGCCATTTTTACGGCTTACCCGACAACGTACATCGTTCTGGCGTTAGCTGGTATCAGTTATTTTGTATTGTTCCGCACTCCTTTCGGTTTGCGTCTGCGTGCAGTGGGTGAGCACCCGAGCTCGGCAGACACCGTCGGAATCAGCGTAACGAAATATCGTTATATCGGCGTACTCCTCAGCGGAGCGCTCGCTGGGCTAGGTGGCGCTACGATTACGCTAACCACGACGAGCAGCTTTGCGCATAATACGATTTCAGGGCAAGGCTTTATCGCGCTGGCTGCGCTCATCTTCGGCAAGTGGAATCCGCTCGGCGTCGTTGGAGCTGCGATGTTCTTCGGGCTTGCGCAAGCGATGAGAAGCTTTATGCAGCGCTTTGAATTCGCGCAGCATATTCCTTCGGAATTTTTCTACATGCTGCCGTATGTTTTGACTCTTATCGTTCTTGCGGGTGCAGTCGGTCGCTCGAATGCTCCTTCCGCTCTTGGGCAGCCATATGATCCGGCAAAACGTTAATTGAAGCAAAGCCTCTCTCCGTCATGGAGAGAGGCTTTTTTTGGACTGTAAGAATGTATTTGTTGTACGCGATAACGCAGCCTTATATTACTTTGGGATATGCTTAGCTTCCTCTTGTTGGGGAAGCCGTAGTTATTTACGTTTGTTTATAAGTTTTACTTATCCAAACTGCATGAATCATCAAGTATTCTATTCACTTTTCCCAATGCTAACTGAGAATCGTTTTCGCTTAAATGAAGCAATAAAGTCTCTTTTTTGTTGAATAGGACCAAGATGCAGGTATAAGAAAAATTAATTTCAAGTTGCCGCCATAAAAAGGCCTTTAATAGATTGACAGTAGCATCTGCCGCGTGTAAATTAAAACTTAATCAAATGAATTTATCCCTTTTGGTTTAAACTATAGGTAAGCGACTTTCTAAGTTTGTGCATCAATTCACAAAGTTGAGCTTGCCGTATAACGGAATGGGGATGTAACCCCATCCCTCATAAGAGGAGAGGATCTACTGTGGAAGCACTGGCACTGGAACGCAAGGCGGAACAAAACCGTGAGTTGCGTGAACGGTTGTTACAGTTGAAGAAAGAACGGAATGCTATTATTTTGGCTCATTATTATCAGCGTGATGAAATTCAAGAGGTTGCCGATTTTCGCGGAGATTCCTTCCTCCTTGCACAGAAGGCTGCTCAAACCGACGCTGAGGTTATCGTTTTCTGCGGCGTTCACTTCATGGGCGAAAGCGCTAAAATTTTGGCGCCGAACAAGACGGTAATCATTCCGGATGAGCGTGCCGGCTGCCCGATGGCTGACATGGTTAACGTTGACGGGTTGCGTCAGCTAAAGGCGAAACATCCGAATGCAAAGGTCGTAACCTACATTAACTCTTCGGCTGAAATTAAAGCGGAGACGGATATCGTGTGTACATCGGCTAATGCGGTCAAGGTTGTTAATTCAGTTGAGGGTGACGAAGTCATCTGGGTACCGGACAAAAACTTGGGTCATTATGTGCAGCAGAATACCGATAAGAAGATGATTATCTGGGAAGGCTACTGCAACACGCATGACATGCTTACCGTTAAAGACGTAGAAGAAATGAAAGCAAAATATCCAAACGCGCAGTTTGTCGTACATCCAGAGTGCCGTCCCGAAGTGGTGGAGCTTGGCGATTTCGTAGGCAGTACAACCGCGATCATTAAATATTGCAAGGAATCCGATTGTCAGGAGTTTATCGTAGGTACCGAAGACGGAACTGGCTACCAGCTGCGTTTGGACAGTCCCGGCAAAACGTTTCATTTTGCATCCAAATATTTGGTTTGCCCGAACATGAAGGTTAATAATTTGAAGAAGCTCGTGAAGTGCCTAGAAACGATGCAGCCTCAAATCTATGTGCCGCCGCATGTTGCGGATCAAGCCCGTTTGTCCCTGGAGCGCATGCTACTCGTGAAGTAGTATGCGCTACTCCTGTGTTTGAAATAGAAGATTTAGTGATTGCTATGCTATAGATGATGCTTATATTTCACTGCGAAACGTAAGCAATGCAGCCAAAGGTCGGCTTTCGCCGTATACGCTTGGAGGAGCACTGATGATTCCTAGGTATTTAGTTGATGTGCAGCTGAGTGAGCTGCCTGTTATTGAAAAAGATGTCATCGTTATTGGGGCCGGCATTGCCGGTCTTTTTACCGCTATAAGGGCAAGCGAACATCATTCAGTATTGATGATCACGAAGAAATCACTGCTGGACAGCAACACAAGATACGCACAAGGCGGGATTGCCGCGGTCATTTCGGATGAGGATTCTCCAGATTACCATAGTCAAGATACGCTGGTAGCCGGCGCGGGCTTGTGCTCGGACGAAGCGGTTGACGTGCTTGTTCATGAGGGACCCAAGGGCGTTCGAAGCCTGATTAAGATGGGTACCCAATTCGATCTGGAAAATGGGGAATTTGCTCTAACGAAGGAAGGCGCGCACAGTCAGCGGCGTATCTTGCACGCAAACGGCGACGCGACCGGCTTTGAAATTGTACGAGCGCTATCAGAAACGGCGATTGCGAATCCCCAAATCGAGGTATGGGACGACCATTTTGTGATCGATCTCGTTACCCAAGACGGAGAATGCTGCGGAGCTATTGTGCAGAAGCCGGGTGGCCAGCGATTGTTTGTTAAAGGCAAAGCGGTCATTTTAAGCTCTGGCGGTGCTGGCCAGCTTTACCGATATACAACGAATCCCGAGGTTGCTACTGGTGATGGCATAGCGATGGCTTACCGGGCAGGGGCATACATACAGGATGTTGAGTTTATTCAGTTCCACCCGACCTCGCTATGCTATCCGGGAGCGCCTAGATTTCTTATTTCGGAGGCGGTCAGAGGGGAAGGCGCATACCTTCGCAATATAAAGGGAGAGCGCTTTATGGATCGTTACCACGAGCAGCTTGAACTGGCACCAAGGGATGTTGTGGCGCGCGCGATTGTCAGCGAGATGGAAGAGACCAGGTCTACCTTTGTCTATATTGATATTACACATGAATCACCAGACATGGTGAAGCATCGTTTTCCGACAATTTATGAATACTGTTTGAAGTATGGCCTTGATTTAACATCGGACTGGATTCCGGTAGCGCCTGCGATGCATTATATGATGGGCGGAGTCAAAACGGATCTAAATGGTGAAACCAATATCAAGCGATTGTTCGCCTGTGGCGAGGTTTCGTCTACTGGCGTACATGGTGCTAACCGGCTTGCCAGCAACTCGTTGTCGGAAGCGATCGTGTTCGGCAGAAGAATCGTAAAGCGTATTAATGAACTTACTGAGCTTATGACAGTGCCGATCTCCGATAATGAGGCGGAGCGAAGCAGCAGCTCGATTCAGGCTGTTGTGGAAAAAAGGCTTAAGCTGCAAAAAATTATGGTGCGATATGTAGGCTTGCGCCGCGATGCGAAGAGCCTTGCTAAGGGCCTAGAGGAATTGAAGCGGCAATTGCCGATATATCAATCCATTTTGACTGAGCGCGAAGAGTATGAGTTTGCTAATTTGCTGACCTGCGCGCTTCTGACTACGGAAGCCGCACTCTCGCGCGAGGAAAGCCGCGGTGCGCATTATCGGGAGGATTTTCCGCTTCGTGATGACGAGAAGTGGAGAAAACATACGATATTGCACCGTCTACATGGACTGACGGAGGAGCGGATTAAAGATGCTTGATTGGACCGCGGGAGGTTATGATGCTGCTATCCGTGAACAAATTCGCGGCTGGCTTGCCGAAGATATAGGCAGCGGGGATATTACGACGGAGACAACGATACCGAGAGATTCGCGTTCGAAAGCGGTTATTCATGTGAAGGAAAACGGCATAATAGCTGGGCTTCCAATCGCGCGATTGGTATTTGAAGTCGTTGATTCTACGTTGGTATTTGAAGAAAACGTGCAGGACGGCGATTATGTGGACAAGGGTACAGTGCTAGCTACGGTTGAAGGCAGCACGCATAGCTTGCTGACCGGCGAGCGGCTGGCCCTAAATCTGATGCAAAGATTATCCGGCATTGCAACGAAGACGCGTTCGTTTATTGATGCGCTTGAGGGCTTGCCTGTCCGGCTGGTGGATACGCGCAAGACGACCCCTGGACACCGCAAACTGGAGAAGTATGCGGTCCGGGTCGGCGGCGGAGCCAATCATCGATTTGGCCTGTATGATGCCGTCATGATAAAGGACAATCATATTAAGGGCTCAGGCGGCATTCGTGCGGCAGTTGAAGCGGCACGGACAAAAATTCCACATACGATGAAGATCGAAGTTGAGACAGAGTCGCTGAAGCAGGTGGATGAAGCTCTGGAATGCGGAGCGGACATTATTATGCTTGATAATATGGACCATGCGATGATGAAGGAAGCCGTAGCCCGAATAAAGATTGCATCGCCGCATGTCATTGTTGAGGCCTCTGGCGGCGTAACGCTGGATACGGTAAAAGGGATAGCGGCTTGCGGGGTTGATGTGATTTCCGTAGGCGGACTAACGTATTCCTTCCATGCGCTTGATATTAGTTTGGATTTGAATGCGAAGAAGGGTGGGGAATCGCTTTGATCCTCGTCATTGATGTCGGGAATACGAATATTGTGCTGGGCATATACAAAGGCAAAGAGCTTTTGCATTATTGGCGATTAAGCACAAACCGTTCGGCGACAGAAGATGAATATGGCATGAACATCCATAATCTGTTTCATTATGCTGGGGTTAAGCTGGAACAGATGGATGGCGTGATCATTTCGTCGGTCGTGCCTCCTTTAATGCGTACGTTGGAGCAGCTATGTCATAAGTATTTGAAAAAAACACCTTTAGTCGTTGGGCCAGGCGTAAAGACAGGCTTAAATATCCGTTATGAAAATCCACGCGAGGTCGGTGCTGACCGTATTGTAAATTCAGTGGCAGGTATTGTAAAATACGGCTCCCCGCTAATCGTTGTCGATTTTGGGACGGCAACAACCTTTGATTATATCGATGAAGGCGGCAACTACCTGGGCGGTGCGATCGTGCCTGGCATTGGCATCTCTACAGAGGCTTTGTATCAGCGTGCAGCTAAGCTGCCAAGAATTGAACTGGTGAGGCCAAAGAGCGTCATTGGGCGTAATCCAGTCACATCAATGCAGGCGGGCATTATTTTTGGCTACGCAGGCCAAGTAGATGGTATCGTCAAGCGCATTCGCAGTGAATTCGGAGTCAATCCGCGCGTCATTGCTACTGGAGGCCTGGCAGAGTTAATCGCTGCCGAATCGGAAACGATAGAGGAAGTCGATCCGCTTCTGACTCTGGAAGGCTTAAGAATTATATATGAACGCAATCAGGAGGGATTATGATGGAGAATCAGCTGAAGGACGTGCTAGTGCGAGGGACGGCATGGGGTGGCAAAATTCGAGTGTTCGCGGCTCGCACGACTCAGCTTGTTGAGGAGCTACGTCAGCGTCACGGTACTTTTCCTACGGCTACAGCTGCACTTGGCCGTACGTTAACAGCCGGTGCCATCATGGGTGCCATGCTGAAGGGACAAGAGAAATTAACGATTCAAGTGAAAGGCGATGGGCCTATCGGACAAATCGTTGTAGATGCAAATGCTGACGGTGAAGTTCGCGGGTATGTCGATCATCCGGAGGTTCATCTGGCAAGCAATGCGCAAGGCAAGCTTGACGTTGCTGGCGCAGTGGGACGCAGCGGATATCTTCATATCACCAAGGATCTAGGGATGAAGGAGCCTTACCGCGGCAGCATTCCGATTGTATCGGGAGAGCTGGGGGAGGATTTTACTTATTATTTCGCGGTTTCGGAGCAGACGCCGTCAGCAGTAGGGCTTGGCGTACTCGTTGATCCCGATCTTTCGGTATTGCATGCAGGCGGTTTTATCGTTCAATTAATGCCAGGGCTTACAGATGAGGAAATTACAAGGCTTGAGCAAGCGGTAGGCGCTATGCCTCCGGTAACGACTTTGCTGGATCAAGGGGAATCACCCGAGGAATTGCTTCGCAGGATCGTTGGCGACAATGAACTTCAGATTCATGATACAATGGAATTGAAATTTAAGTGCTTCTGTTCCTCGGAGCGTGTGGAGCAGACGCTTCTCAGCCTGGGTGAGCATGAATTGCAACAAATTATAGATGAAGACGGAAAAGCGGAAGTCGTTTGCCAATTTTGCAACGAAGCGTATACATTTGAAAAGGCAGAGCTAGTCAGACTGCTTGATCAAGCGAAACCAAAGCCGATCCAATAATCGGAGGCATTAGGGGAATGAGGAAATACGAGGTGCTGAGGGCCGTTGTCATCCTTCAAGCCGTATGTATGGTCGTGTTAACGGTAGTCGTTGTCATTAAGGTATTCCCCGGAAACGACCGTTTGCACGGCCCGCAGCCGCAGACGAATGTGGGCAGCGAGGGAGAACAGGGCGAGCCCGGCCAACATTCGGGCGAACAATCGGATCACAAACGTATTATTGCGAAAATAGGCAAGGAAACGATCTCGCTGGCTGATTTGGAGGAACAACTTCATAAGCTATACGGAGATGCGGTATTGCGTACATTGATGGTGCATAAAGTCATTGATATGGAAGCAGAGGCATCCGAGCTAAGCGTGTCGGCAGAAGAACAAAACCGTGAGCTGGATAAAATGGTGGATGGCTACGATAGCGAGGCCCGTTTCTATGAAGTGATGAAGGAACAGCTGGGCATGTCGAAGGAGCAGGTGCTTGAGGACCTTCGCTACCGTCTGCTTCTGGAGAAGATCGTGATTCGCAGCATTGAAGTTTCAGATGATGAAGTTGAGCGCTATATCGCTGATCATCCCGAGGAATTTGAAGCGAGGTCTCAGCTTCATCTGCAGTGGATCATGACAGAAACGGCGAAGGAAGCGAATTCGGTGCTGAAGCTGCTTGCGGAAGGCGAAGATTTCAGCGTACTTGCGCGGACGTATTCCATTGATTCCTTTACGGCAGATACAGGCGGTGATTTAGGCTTGATCGCAGAGGATGACCCGTTCTATAATCGCGAAATGCTGGAGATGGCGAGCCGTTTGCAAATTGCTGAAATGGCCGGCCCGATCAAGGTAGAAGGCGGGTACGCAGTGATCCGCCTGGTTGAACGCCAGGTAACGACAAGCATATCTGGGTCTGAATTGTATGATGAGGTCCGCAAACAGCTGGCCTTAGAGCATGCAGAATCATTAACGGATGCGGAAGATGAGCTTTTGGAAAAATATGATGCAGTAAAAGTAGAATAGTGCAGCCCGGCCGGCGTTTGCATTGGAGTGAGAAACTCACTATTGACAACGGATGCAAGACATTGTTAAGATGGAATTAGTGAATAAACCAACTGAATTAGTCGGAATAAGGAGGCAGTTATTTCCATGGCCAAAATTGTGCAAAGCGTTTTAGATCTTATCGGTGATACTCCGCTTGTTCGTTTGAATCGTCTCGTACCTGAGGGCAGCGCAGAAATTTATGTGAAACTTGAATACCAAAATCCAGGTGCCAGCGTTAAAGACCGTATCGCAATTAGCATGGTTGAGGTTGCTGAGCAAGAGGGTATTATTAAACCGGGCGATACGATTATCGAGCCTACTAGCGGTAACACAGGAATCGGACTAGCACTTGTAGCAGCAGCAAAAGGCTATAAGGCTATCCTTGTTATGCCAGAGACAATGAGTATTGAGCGTCGCAACCTGCTTCGTGCTTATGGTGCTGAGCTAGTTTTGACACCAGGTTCTGAAGGGATGAATGGCGCGGTTCGCAAAGCGGAAGAGCTTGCTGAAGCGAACGCGGATTATTTCCTGCCGCAGCAATTCAAAAACCAAGCCAACGTGAAGGTTCACCGCGAAACAACGGGTCCAGAGATCGTTGAGGCGATTAACTCGCTTGATGGCAAATTGGATGCATTCGTTGCCGGTATCGGTACTGGCGGTACAATTTCTGGAGCAGGCGAAGTGCTTAAGAAAAATTTCGAAGGCATCAAAATTGTTGCCGTAGAACCAGCTGCTTCACCGCTTCTGTCAGGCGGCAAACCGGGCGCGCACAAAATTCAAGGTATCGGCGCAAACTTTGTACCCGATATTTTGAACCGTGAAGTGTATGACCAAGTAATTGCCGTTGAAAACGAAGAAGCATTCGAATATGCTCGCCGTGCAGCCAAAGAAGAGGGTATCCTTTGCGGTATTTCTTCAGGCGCAGCAATCTTTGCAGCGCTTCAAGTGGCGAAAGAGCTTGGTGCAGGCAAACGCGTAGTTGCTGTTATCCCGAGCAATGGCGAACGCTACCTGTCGACTCCTCTCTTCAATTTCGAAAACTAATTTTAGATCGAATATACGACAGCCTTTCATTCCCCGGAATGGAAGGCTTTCTTTTTACTTAGCTATTCTGTATACTGAGCAAAATAAGTCAAGTAACCGGGGGTTGAAGGTGATGGTCACCGCTTTAGAACAGTGGACTCGGTGGCACGCTGAACGGAAATATACGACGCTGCCGCTGCTGAAGGAATTGCCCTTCCAGATCGATACGAGAGCAGGCGTTGCCTCGTGGGAAGAGGTGTGGCAGGATGCTTCGCCCTATGCTTTTGTTCTAGAAAGCGGCAAGGATGGGCGGTATACCTACTTGGGACTGCATCCTGACGGTATCATACGTGGCAAAGGCTTGTCAGCCGAGTCAGTGCAATTCGAATCCGTTGAGGAGCAGACTAAGCGTCGGTGGGAAGGAAAGCCTCTACAGGTCGTTAGGGAATGGATGAGCGGCCAGCTTGGACCAAGGCTTGAGGAAGGGCCCAAGTGGATAGGCGGCTGCGCCGGGTTCTGGGGTTACGATATTATACGAACCATTGAACGCTTGCCTGTACGGGCAGAGGATGATCGAGCGATCCCCGATTATTTATTCATGCAAATGAACGAGCTTTGGATTATCGATCATGTAGATTCTAAGGTCTATTGTTCCGTTCATACCAAGATCAATTTGGATGCGGATACCCAAGAGCTAAATGCTGCATATGAACGTGCATTGTCGAGGGCAGAAGGGATGACCGATTATTGGCTGACCTGGTTTGACGAGGCTCGTGTCAAGGAGAAAGCGGATGCACTTCAGGCGCGGCGGAAACAAATGCTTGAAGACGATCTGATGCAAATCGACGTCGAATCCGTTGCAGGCCTGACTTCGAAATTCCCGAAGGAAGCTTATATGGAGGCTGTTCGGAGTATACAGCAATACATTGAGCAAGGGGATGTTTTCCAGGTTAACCTCTCTGTAAGGCAAAGCAAAAGAATATCAGCTAAGCCAGAAGAGCTGTATGAATGGATTAGGTTGGTTAATCCTTCTCCCTACATGGGTTTCCTGCGCTGTCCCGATTTTCAGCTTGTATCGGCTTCGCCGGAGTTGCTCGTTGAGCTGCGTGAGAACAAGCTCGCTACCAGGCCGATTGCTGGAACGCGGAGGCGTGGCCGTACAGAAGAGGAGGATCGGCAGTTGGCCGATGAACTTCTCTCGAACGAGAAGGAGCGCGCCGAGCATATTATGCTGGTGGATCTGGAGCGAAATGACCTTGGCCGGATTTCTGAATATGGAACCGTTAAAGTCGAAGAGCTAATGGTCATTGAACAGTATTCGCATGTCATGCACCTTGTGTCTCAAGTAGAGGGTCAACTGGCTAGCGGAAAAGATGCTTATGATGTTATTGCTGCGACCTTTCCGGGAGGAACGATTACGGGTGCGCCAAAAATCCGTACGATGGAAATAATCGAGGAGCTGGAACCGACACGCCGTGGACCATATACCGGATCGTTAGGGTGGATTGACTATAACGGGGATATGGAATTTAATATAATTATTAGAACCATGGCATTGCAGGACGGGGTTGTTCATATTCAAGCAGGAGCGGGAATTGTTATTGATTCCGATCCGGAGCGGGAATACAAAGAATCGTTGAGCAAAGCAAAGGCTTTATGGAAGGCCATTCAGTACAGTGAACGGTTTGCGGAGCATAACCATGCTGCGGAGCCGGATAGAGGGGGAGCCTTAACATGATACTGGTAATCGATAATTATGACTCTTTTACGTACAATCTCGTTCAGTATTTGGGTGAGCTTGGCGAAGATATTGTAGTGAAACGCAATGACGAGATCGACCTTGCAGGCATTGAAGCATTGGCGCCTGATCATATTCTGATCTCTCCTGGGCCTTGTTCGCCGAATGAAGCGGGCATTAGCTTGTCCCTTATCGAGCATTTTAAAGGAATCATTCCGATATTTGGCGTTTGTTTGGGCCATCAGTCCATTGGACAAGCCTTCGGAGGCGAAGTGGTTCGTGCGGAGAGACTGATGCATGGAAAAACCTCTGCGATTCATCATGATCAAAAATCAATCTTTGCAGGAATGCCTACACCTTTCACCGCTACTCGCTACCATTCTCTAATCGTACGTCGCGAGACGCTGCCGGATTGCCTTGAAATTACGGCGGAGACGGAAGAGGGCGAAATTATGGGGTTGCGTCATAAAGAATATCCGATTGAAGGGGTGCAATTCCACCCTGAATCGATTATAACGGAGCATGGGCTAACGATGCTTCGTAATTTCTTGCAAAATCGGGCGGGCGCAGTGCGATGAAAATCGGTCTGAACGGCTCCGTCATGGAAGCGAGCGAAGCCGTGATCTCTGTATATGATCACGGTTTTTTGTACGGATTGGGTTTATTCGAAACCTTCCGTACTTATGAGGGCAGACCCTACTTGCTGGACCGACATATGAATCGTTTGTATAGGGGCTGCGAGCAGCTAGGTATCCGCAATTGCCCAAGCGTGCGGCAAGTGTCCGATATGATCCAAGATCTTCTCGCTGCCAACGAACTGAAGGCCGGATATGTACGCTTGACTGTCAGCGCGGGAGAAGCAGAGCTTGGTTTGCCGACCGGTGATTACGAGCAGCCGAATGTGTTAATGCTTGTGAAGAACTTGCCGCCTGTCAATGATGCGGTTCATATGCGCGGACGGGAGCTGCGGCTCGTGCAGACGAGGCGGAATACGCCAGAGGGCGAGGTTCGCTTCAAGTCCCTCCATTATATGAACAATATTATTGCCAAGCGTGAGCTGCTCGCTAGTGGTGCTTCGCCGGGCGCGGAGGGGATCATGCTAACACGTGAGGGTTGGCTGGCAGAAGGGATTGTCAGCAATTTATTTTTTGCTAAAAATTCGGTCATCCATACGCCAGCTCTTGAAACTGGCATATTGCCTGGCATCACGCGTGAGCGCGTGATGGAGTTGGCGACCGAGGCGGGGTATCAAGTGAACGAAGGGCTGTACAGCTGGGAGCAGCTGCAGTCGGCCGATGAAATATGGCTTACCAATTCCATTCAGGAAGTGGTCCCTGTCACTACCTTGACGGATGCGAGTGGACGAAGCATTGTCATCGGCGATGGGGAAGCGGGGGAAATGACTAGGCAGCTGTTCTCCCTTTACCGACAGGACACTAAAGGCCAGTGTGACTATGATGAATAAATACAGCAAAAGCATTTGAGTAAATGAAGAAGGAGGGTGATCCAACCGTGGGTCAACAGCCAATTTATTATAAAAGAATTTACGACTTTGGCGATGATTCGAGAATAGAGCTCGGCAGCCGAACCTTAGTCATGGGAATTTTGAATGCAACGCCTGATTCGTTCTCGGACGGAGGAAAGTATACAAATGTGGAAGCTGCGCTTGCACACGCTCGCGCGATGGTTGAGGCCGGGGCTGACATTTTGGATATTGGCGGTGAGTCGACTCGTCCAGGTTTCGAGCCGGTCGGGCTGGAGGAAGAAATACGGAGAATTGTTCCGGTGATCCAGGCATTGCGCCAAGCTCTGCCTCATATTCCTCTTTCCATTGATACCTACAAAGCCGAAACCGCACGTCAGGCGCTGGAGGCTGGAGCGCACATTATTAATGATATTTGGGGTTTAAAAGGTGATCCGAATATGGCAGCCATTGCGGCTGAATACGGCTGCCCGGTTATTATTAACCATAATCGTCATGAGCGGAGCTATAATGATTTGGTTCCTGATGTTCTCTCTGACCTGCAAGGAAGTGTTACCATTGCCCGGGCAGCTGGAGTGGCGGATGAAATGATTTGGCTGGACCCCGGAATAGGCTTTGCCAAAACCTACGAAGACAATCTGGAGCTGCTCGGCCGTCTGACCGAGCTGAATGAGCTTGGATATCCGGTGCTTCTAGGCACCTCCCGCAAACGATTCATTAAGCAGACTTTAGATTTACCCGTAGACGAGCTTGTCGAGGGGACAGCTGCAACGGTGGCTCTTGGCATTGCACAAGGCTGCCAGATTATGCGCGTTCATGATGTCCGTGCAATCAAACGGACTGCGCTGATGACGGATGCCATTTGTTACTTCAACCAAAACCGTTAGGAGAGGAAACAACCATTATGGACAACATGACGATAAAAGGAATGAAGTTTTACGGATATCATGGTGTATTTGCGGAAGAAAACAAGCTTGGCCAGCAGTATTATGTGGACATTGTGCTAAGCATGGATTTGGAGCAGGCGGCGTTGACGGATGACTTGAATTGTACGGTGAATTATGCGGAAGTTCATGCGCTTGCCAAAACGATCGTAGAAGGGCCTCCTTTCAAGCTAATTGAAGCTTTAACCGGTCACATTGCATCGCAGGTACTGGAAGCTTATACTATGGTAAATGAAGTTACAGTTCGAGTAACCAAGCCGCATCCCCCGTTTGACATTCATTTTGATGGAGTAACGGTTGAGCTGCGCAGAAAGCGGGACGCTGATGGACGAACAATTCCCGCTTGACGGTGAATGGAGTGTCGCCTATATCGCATTAGGCTCTAATATGGGAAACAGGGAGCAGCTTTTGCTCACCGCTATTGGACTTATTGACGCTCATCCCAAGATGGAAGTTAACAAGGTATCAGGCATGTATGAGACTGACCCTGTGGGATACACGGACCAGCCGCCATTTCTTAATATGACATTAGCCATTAGGACGTCACTTTCTCCGCTGCTGCTGCTTCGTCAGCTTCTCGACTTTGAGCAGGATTTAGGGAGAGTTCGACAAATACGTTGGGGACCAAGAACCATTGACCTCGATCTTCTCCTATATGATAATGTCAGAATGGATCTAGAGGAGCTTACATTGCCGCATCCGCGCATGATGGAGCGGTCATTTGTGCTTGTGCCGCTGCATGATGTCATAGAAGAATCGCATCAGCTATATGCTGAGGTGAATGCAGCGTCCAGCGCGGCGCTTTTGGATGGAAAGGAAGGCATCACGTTATGGAAAATAATCAATTGGCGCAGCGCGTCAGAGCCTTTCGAAAACTGAAGGGCTATACTCAGCAGGAGCTGGCCAAGGTGCTTGGCGTATCAGTAGCCGTACTCGGTTCGTTAGAACGCGGAACAAGAAAGACAGACCCGAAGCTGTTAAGTCATATCGCCAAGACGTTAGGTATTAGCTACGAGGAACTTATGTTGGACGACCGTGAATAACATGGGATGAAATAAGAGCCTTAAACCATAAACGATTAGAAGAGGACCAAGGGGCAGAATGCTCAAAATCGTTGAGATCTAGCTGAAGAAGCGAGTGGTACTAGCCTCGCGCGGTTGCGCGCGGGCAGTAAGGCCGTCAGCGTTTATCGGCGACACTCGAGTAGTTGTATACAGGCAAGGCTAATTGGGACATTATAAGGGATGTTAAGGAAACGGTATCCATTCCCGTAATTGGAAATGGCGACGTTTTTTCTCCATCAGATGCTAAGCGCCTGCTTGAGCATGCCGGCTGTGACATTATCGTAATTGGGTGCGCCGCGTGTAAGGGGCTTATCATGGAAGAAACCGGTGCAACCGAAGAGGTTGATGCTAGACATTCCAATCGGTCGGTTAAGCAGGTTTACTTGTGGAATCAGCCAACCGACATTGTTCGACAAAAGCCGCTGCGAAGCGGCTTCTGCCGCAGCAGGTACAAATGAAACGGTTTCAATGGCTCGGTTGGCTTTGATTGACATTCGGGGTAACTTTGCAATATAATCGTGCAATATAATCTAACGTACACATCAAGAGCGCTTCAAACAACAGAGGTATGATGAACCGGAAGCGTAATATATTAGGTAACAGTGAATTCATACGTGGTATGAAAAATTAGTCACATGACAGGAGAATCGGAAAGATGAACGATAAGCAAATCATTCTGACTCAAGAAGGGCTGCGCAAGCTCGAAGATGAATTAGAAAACTTAAAATCGGTCAAACGCCGTGAGGTTGCCGAGCGTATTAAAGTGGCAATTGGCTATGGCGATATCAGCGAAAACTCCGAGTACGAAGATGCCAAAAACGAACAAGCCTTCATTGAAGGCCGTGTGCTTACCCTAGAGAAGATGCTGCGCAACGCACGCATTATAAATAATGATGATATCGATATTGATACCGTTAGCATCGGCTCGATCGTAACGGTTGAGGATATGGAGTATGGCGACAAAATGGAGTATTCCATTGTCGGCACAGCGGAAGCGGATCCCTTGCAAAACAAGATATCGAATGAAAGTCCGGTTGGCAAAGCGATTTTGGGCAAGAAAATTGGCACAGTCGTGGAAGTTAACGTACCAGTCGGCATTATTCAATACAAAATTCTCGATATCAAAAAATAAGGCTTGCTATGTGCGAATCGGAAAGCTTCCTTGTAGGAAGCTTTTTGAACGTTTAAACTATAAGAATCTAGTTAGCTCAGGCGCAAAAAGCATATCGATTTCGCCAGTCGGCGGGAGTATGCTGCATTAAGATCGGCGACAGTCGCCTATGCTTGCCGAATGATCAAGGAGATGAAAGCAGTGGAACATGAGAACAACGAGCAGGAGCTAAGCGAGCTTTTGCAAATAAGAAGAGACAAACTGGACGAGCTTAGAGGGCTTGGCGTAGATCCGTTTGGCCGGAAATTTGAGCGTACCCATAATGCCAAGGATATTGTAAAGGCTTATGAGGAGCTTAGCAAAGAAGAACTGGTTGAAAAAGGCGTGGAGGTTCGCATAGCGGGCCGCATTATGCAAAAGCGCGGCATGGGTAAAGCCGGCTTCGCAACCATTCAGGATTTGAGCGGGAAGGTTCAAATTTATGTCCGCAAGGACACGGTAGAAGAGCATAAGTTTGCTGCCTTCGATCTGCTTGATATCGGCGATATTATCGGAGTAGCAGGCGTTGTGTTCAAAACGAATACAGGCGAGGTATCCGTTAAGGCGCTGGATATTGAGGTTTTGACGAAATCCTTGCTTCCTTTGCCGGATAAATACCATGGACTTAAGGATGTTGAGCTTCGTTACCGTCAGCGCTATGTCGACCTGATTGTAAACCCGGACGTACAGCAAACCTTTATTACCCGTTCCAAAATTATTCAATCGATGCGTCGTTATTTGGACTCGCGCGGTTATCTTGAGGTAGAAACGCCAACCTTGCATTCCATCGCTGGCGGAGCGGCAGCTCGCCCATTTGAAACCCATCATAATGCGCTAGATATGCAGCTGTATATGCGTATCGCGATTGAGCTTCATTTGAAACGATTGATCGTAGGCGGCTTGGAGAAAGTGTATGAGATTGGTCGCGTATACCGAAACGAAGGCATTTCAACACGCCATAATCCGGAATTTACGATGATTGAGCTCTATGAAGCATATGCCGATTACAAAGACATCATGGCGCTTACCGAGAATGTGATTGCTCATATCGCTCAGGAAGTGCTCGGCACAACCAAAATTACTTACCAAGGCCAGGAAATAGATCTAACCCCGCAGTGGCGTCGCGTTTCCATGGTTGATCTAGTTAAAGAAACTACGGGTGTTGATTTTGGCGTGGAGATGAGCGACGAGGAAGCTCATCGCCTAGCGAAAGAGCATAAGGTTGCGGTTGATCCGCATATGACATTCGGTCATATCCTTAATGCTTTCTTTGAACAATTTGGCGAGCATACGCTCATTCAGCCTACGTTCGTAACGGGCCATCCTGTTGCAATCTCTCCGCTTGCGAAGAAGAATGAGGAAGATCCTCGTTTCACGGATCGGTTCGAGCTGTTTATCGTAGCGCGTGAGCATGCCAATGCCTTCACCGAGCTGAATGACCCCATCGATCAACGCGAGCGCTTTGAATCTCAATTGCTTGAGCGCGAGCACGGTAATGATGAAGCGCATGAAATGGATGAAGATTTTATCCGTGCTTTGGAGTATGGTATGCCTCCAACGGGCGGCCTAGGAATCGGCATTGATCGTTTGATTATGCTGCTTACAGATTCACCATCGATTCGCGACGTTCTGTTGTTCCCTCATATGAGAGATCAACGTTCCGCGGAATAGACATATGCAAAGAACCGCAAAGCATTGGCTGCAGCGGTTCTTTTTTTATATGAAATTATCTTATTTCGATGATATGTAGCAGAAATTCTTAAAAACTAGCAAAATATGAGTATAATTATATAAAACGTCTATTGTATTGCTAGAATCATATGATAAAATAGAACTAATAAAGCGATACACGATAACGGCAAACCTATTGAAAAATAGGGACGCAAAGCTAAAGGGCCTTCCGATTAGATGGCAGCCAGCTACCGAATGGACAAGCTTTTTTTTGTTTTCAGGATAAGTTATCCAACAAGCTTTAAACGATAATGGCAAACCTATCGAAAGGTAGGGACGCAAAGCTAAAGGGCCTTCCGAAAGATGGCAGCCAGCTACCGAAAGGGAGTTTGTATATGCGTAAATTTATGATGTTAATCGCAGTGTTTGTTTTGTTTTCTTCCATTCACGTAATGCCTGCAAATGCCAGCGGAGTTGATCCGACGGCATGGCTTAATAAGGACAATCTGGATAACGGTATCGTTTCCATACAATACCCAGTAAACGTCAAGTTGAAAACAAAGCTAATGATCGCTAAAGGGCAAACTAATTATACGTACAACCTGACTGCAGGGAAAGCAAGTGAGAGCTTTCCACTTCAGCTCGGAAATGGTGAATATACAATATCGCTGTTGGAGAATACAACAGGCAATAAATATAAACAAGTGAAGAAAGAAACCGTGCAGCTTAGCTTGAAAGACAGCAAGGTTCTATACCTGAACTCGATCCAAAACATTGAGTGGACAAGCAGTAGCCTTGCAATCGTAAAGGCTAAAGAATTAACGAAGAATAAGAAGACCGATGCCGAGAAGGTAAAAGCAATTTATGACTACATTATTACAAATGTAGAATACGACAATAAGCTTGCAGCTAACTTGTCAGTTGATTATCTGCCAAGCATTGACCGTACCTTCAAGACAAACAAAGACATTTGCTACGGTTATGCATCGTTGTTTGCAGGAATGCTTCGCAGCTTGGATATTCCAACTAAGCTCATGATGGGAAAATCGACTTACGTTGATGTGTACCATGCTTGGAATGAAGTATATCTGGATGGCAAATGGGTCATCATCGATACCACTGTAGATGCTGGTTTAAAGAAGGGCAACAAGAAGATCGACCTTATTAAAGAAGCATCGAAGTACACAGTGGCGAAGCAATATTAAGATCGAAGTATGCAACGAGTACGCGTTTATCGCGTGCTCGTTTTTTAATGCGCGTAGATAAAATAATGACTGAAGTTGATCATCTTATATGAACACATATTCGGGTGTTTGGTTGTCACAGAGGGCTTATAAAAAGTTTTTTAAAGATTTATAAAATAATGCTTGCAATGCCATAGGCGCCTGTGATATATTATCTAGGTCGCCAACGAGACACACGGCCGACACGAAAGAAAAGATTGCTCTTTGAAAACTGA
>NZ_VCIX01000070.1 GCF_006345825.1 Paenibacillus paridis | reverse complement strand
TTTTTTATTTATTTGAAACTTGAAAGTTTGTGAATTATTGAACAAACTTAGATACCTACAAGACTAGGACAGGTTTAATGCAACGCTAGTGGAACAATTCCTGTTAAAATCTTTCCATTCTAAAAACCCTCCCCAAAACTCCCCTCTATAATCTCGCTTCTATACTGCTTTTAAATATCGATTTCACCACACTCCAGAGTTTATTTTGATTATTGGAATCAGCTCAATTGATTTTGATTATTTTAATCCGCTCAATTCATCTTGTGAATTGGTATTCTTTCAATTTGTGTATCGGTATACTTTCCATTAGTCCACCTTAATCATCAAACTGAAAAAAAAGCTCCACTTAAGAGGTCTATCATTATACAGCGGAATGGGAGAAGCTCGTTCGGAGGAAGTCACGATGCATTCGCGACTCCAACGAACAAGGCAATATCGATTGCTTCACGAGCTACGTTCAAAGCTCGAAAGAAGCACAAACGTAATTTTCTAGTTCAGCCCATATTGATTCATGTTTGTAATAAACGAGTGGACTCTACATTTTAGCAATATCCCTAATCACTTTCATCATCCCAGCTACCTGACGCCTACAATGTGAAGCGGGCGAGGGAAGCATGAAGATCATCGGCGAGCTCGGCCAGGCTATGTGCTGAGTGCAGGACATCCTCCATGACGGCCGCCTGCTCCTCGGAAGCAGCGGATATTTCCTGAATGCGCCCACTGCCCTCGTTAGTGATACGATTCACCATAATCATGGAAGAGGAGACGGAGCGGGATTCACCCGCAGCCTGCGTAATCGCTGCTTCGGTTTCATTGACCTTATCTACCGTTTTGGAGATGGAGGCTTCGATCTGAACAAAGGAAGCGGAAGCGTGAAGGCTCCGCTGCATACCGGCTTCGACACGCTCGGCCCCTTTGCGCATCGAATGAACGGCTGCCTCGGTTTTGGCTTGCATATGCGCGACGAGTTCTGCGATTTGCCTTGAAGATGCGGCCGAATCATCCGCGAGCTTGCGAATCTCGCTCGCAACTACCGTGAATCCGCGTCCGGCATCGCCTGCTCGTGCAGCTTCAATGGAAGCATTTAGAGAGAGCAGATTTGTTTGTCCGGCGATTTCGTTTATGGCCGTTACGATGGAGCCAATAGTGGATGAGGCTTCGTAAAGAGCATTGATATCCGCTTCGGTTTCTTCCACGTTTTGTTTGATTTCGAGCATCTGTTCATGGATTTGCGAGGCAGCGTCGGCCCCGGTATGATTGGCGAGCTCTGCGTCGTGGGCGAGCAGCTTCATTTCCTTGCCAATTCTCTCGACGTACGAGAGCTGGCTGACCATATGGTCCGCAGCAGAGCTAAGGCTATTGATCGTTTCCGTCTGCTGCTCGAAGCCAGCGGCTAGCCCTGATGCTTCTCCAGCCATCTGTTCTGCTGCACCGGAGGTTTGATGAACGCTTGCCGTGAGCTCCTCAGACGAGGCGGTAAGCGTCTGTGCGCTCTGGCTAACCTGTTGAAGGAGGGCGTGGATGCCGCCAATCATCGTATTAAACGATTTGGTTAATTGGCCAATCTCATCTTGGGAGAAGTAGCTGCCTTCCACGGTAAGATTTCCATGTTCTGCTTCCTTCATCAGATGCTGAAGCGATATGACCGGTTTTGTAATCATTTTAGTTATAACAATAGCAATTGGTATGAGCAGCAGCAGGGCTGCGAGTGTACCGAGCAATGTAATAAGGTTGCTGTTTGCGGCACGCGTTTCGCTTGCCTGATTCATTGAAGCGGCGGTTTCCTCCGCTGAGTTTGCTAGTTTAGTAAGAAGTTCAGTCATGCTTGCGCGTAGGCCAGCCGTTTGCCCTGTATACAGGGTGTAGGCTTCATTGACTTTTCCATTCATCATGAGATCTACGATTTGCTGTTCTTGTTCGTTATACTGAGCGAGCAGTCCATCGTATTCTTTCAATAAAGCAGTTTCGTTATTGGTACGCGTCGTGGAGCGATATTGCTGAAGAAGCGAACTGGATGCATCTGAATTGCTATGTATTTGCTCGACTAAACTATCGATACGAGTGTTATCTTCGTTGAACATAAATTCTAAGAACAAGGCATTGTGTTTATAGTCGTTAGCTGAAACTTGTTTAATCCAGGAAAGCGGCAGCAGGCTGTCGTCGTACAGGTCATTAGATAAGTTAGCCATCTGGCGAATGGAGAGATTACCTCCAGCCCCTACAGCAATAATAAAAAATAAAGCAGCTGCTACGATCATCGCTATTTTTCTTGAAACTTTCATATTTTTCATGTGGTAAGCCTCCCCTTTTCTGTCTATTAAGATCGTAGCAAATAATTCCTGCGGGGAAATTAAGGGAAGCTTAAGGGAGTATAAACTATTATTAAAAATGAAATTGATATCTTACAAATGTATTAAATGTATAATAGATGAAAGAACGTAACAGTTACGATATAATAGCAGGATAGCATCCTGCTTAAAATTTAGATACACAGGAGACCGAATGATGACGAATAGAGAACAAAATATACCTGTACATTTGCTTTCCGGGTTTCTCGGAAGCGGGAAGACGACGCTGCTTGGAAGATTGCTTGACTATTACACCGCCCAAGGAAAAAAACCGGCTGTCATTATGAATGAGCTTGGTGATATCAACCTCGATGGTCAGCTCGTTCAGGATGATGTTCCGATGGCCGAAATGCTTAGCGGCTGTATTTGCTGCACGATGCGTGGGGATTTAGGCTTGGAAATCAGCACGCTGATTAGCGAGCATCAGCCAGACGTTATTTTTATTGAATCTACGGGCGCCGCGAATCCAATGGAGACGCTGGATGGGGTGACGGAGGCGGCGATGTACAAAGCCATCGACCTTCGCAGCGTCATTACGGTCGTAGATGGGCCTGAGCTGCTCGAACGCAGCCGCGAGAGCAAAGGAAAAACCTTCAAGCTGATGCAGGAGCAGATACGCTGCGCAACGATATTGCTGCTCAACAAGGTGGATAAGCTTGAGCCGGAGCAGCTTGTAGAAGCGCAGCAGCAGCTGCGGGAGCTGAATGCCCATGCTCAAATGATAGCGACGGTTCGCTGTGCCATTGACGATTGGAGCTGGCTGGGCGAGACGGAAGCCATAAATGTTGGAAAGTATGCATCAGAGAATAATCCATCTTTGCAATCGTCTCACGATCACCTTGCGAAGGGGCCTCTATCCGGCGAAGGCGAAGCCAGTTCAGTAGATGGTTGTTCACTCGGACATGAGAGTGGTCACGACCACAATCATGCAGAACTCAATCATGAAGAACTCAATCACGACCATAGCCATAATCACCACCATTCGCATGAGCATGTCATGGTCGTCACCCACTACTGGCGCAATCCGGTGAGCAGTGAGGCATTCGAAAATCTGCTTCAGCGATTGCCGTCCAACATTTACAGGGCCAAGGGAATCGTGACGTTTACCGATGCGCCGAGCCGTTTTCTTTTTCAGTATGCGTTTAAGGAATCCGATTTCATGAGAATTGATCCGCAAGGCCATGTGAATGATGTCGCTGTATTTATCGGGGAGCATTTCTCCAAGGCTTGGCTGCTAGATGAGTTGAGGCTGCTTGAGCAGGCTGCGGCGGAGGGCAAAGAGCAGTAGATTGCCTCTTGTAGGCCAATGTCGAAATTTGCCGTCTTTATGTCTATTCAAGTGTTTGCTTGGGCAAAATAATCCAGATAAGGCTTATATGGCCTTGCATCACGTTGGAATAGAAAGGTGTGGCAGCAAATGATTAGAAAATGGTTCATACCCGCCACGGCGCTTGCGCTATTGCTTTCGTCAGCTCCCGTAGGGGCAGCGAATCAGGCGTCAGCGATGGCCCATGCTTCACTAGCGGTTCAGCACCCAAATGAGTCCGATGCGGACAGCGAACATAAGCATCATAAAGGCAAAATGACCCGCAAGGATTTTGAAGCGTACCGACTGGAGAAGCTGAAGGAACTGGCAACCTATTTCGGCATTCAAACCGATGGCAAAACACCGGAACAGCTGAAGAAGGAAGTCGAGTCTGCGAAGGTGGCCAATAAGGACAAGTGGGAAGCCTTTAAAGCGGAGCATCAAGCGAAGCGGCTGGAGCATTTGCGCGAAATTGCCGAGGAGCACGGCATTAAGACGGAAGGCAAAACGTCTGACCAGCTGCGTGAGGAGCTCTACCTGCTGCATGGAGGCAAGGGCAAACGACCTCATCGGCTCGAGGATCATGACCGCGCTAATGAGGACACCAAAGAGCAAAGAACCGAAAAGAAAAATCAGGTATAACGGCAATAAGGCTGTCCTAAGGGCTAATCCCCCTTTGAGGACAGCTTTTTTTTTGCTGATAAGCAATCCTAAATCCGGCATATATAGGATCTCAACTGGGTAGAAAAACATGTGAAAAATAAATTCAAAACGGCATTTGGGATATATTACAAATGTCATAAAAGTGAAATAGAGGCGATCGACTCTTGCGGTGAAAAATAGGAGGTGCCTAAAGTAGTTTTTTGTCGAAAGATATAGTGTTTTTAACCTATCTTTATCATTGTGCTTTAAGCAAAATGTCAAGTATACTAGAACCAAATCACAATTTGGCAGATTACGTCGATTTTTGCTTTCTCCACAACAAGGGGCTGATAGATGAGATGAGAAAGATTAGGCTAAGCATTGCACAAAAATTAATATTTTCACTTGGCCTGCTGGTTACTCTCTCCTTTGTTATTCTGGTATCCGGCCACCTCATCAAGCTCTACCAGTCGAATCTTCGAGAGAGTGAGCTTCTTGCACAAACCCAATCGATTGCTAATATACATCCTTTTTCCCTGCTTATGGACCAGACGGTGACCATGCTGGATACGCTTGAAGCCACGATGAAGCAGATGAATAAAGAGCATTTGCAAAATCGCGAGCTTATCGTTGATCTCCTGAAGCAGGTGATGGAGAACCATCCGGAAGTCATTGGCGTCTATACGATATGGGAGCCGAATGCTTATGACGGCAAGGACGAGCTTAATCGCAACAAAAATAGCTACGATGATGCTACGGGACGTTTCATTCCGTATGTGTATCGCAAAGGCGATGCCATCGAGAGCTTGCCGATCCAATTTTACGAAGACAAGGTGCTGGGCAGCTTTTATCAAATTCCGAAAGTGACAAAGTCATTTTCGTTAATTGAGCCTTATTATTATGATATCGAAGGCAATTCTGTACTTATGACCTCGCTTGTGCTTCCTATTTTGGATGAAAACGGCGAATTTACAGGCGTCGTAGGCGCTGATATATCGCTAGAGTCGGTTCAGAAGCATATCGCAACCTTCCGGCCATTAGGCGGCTACGCAAACATTATCACAACGGAAAATAAATATCTCGCCAACGGACGGAATCCGGAGCTTGTAAATCATACGTACCAAATGTGGTCGAATGCGGATGAGCTTGAAGCCATGAAAGGGACTCAGCCGCGTTTTAACTATACGTCAGACCCCGGAGGTGAAGGAACCGTTCTGCGGTTGTTTTATCCCATTCTTGTCCATAATGTTCTATGGCATATGGAGACGGTAATTCCGAAGAAAAATATGCTGTCGAATTACTATAAAAGCTTATGGGAATCCTTATTAATTACAGGATTCGCGCTGCTCTTTATGGCAGCCATCATGGGCTTGCTGGTGCGGAAAATTATTTTGGTCAACATCCATAAAGTCATAAAAGCAACTTCGGCGGTCGCAGCCGGCAACGAAGGCCAGCAGTTAAGCATTTATACGAATGATGAGTTCGAATTTATGGCGAACCACTTCAATAATATGCTTACTCAGCGCAAGGAAGCCGAGCAGTTAATTGAATATCAGTCTACGCATGATTTATTAACAGGCTTGCCCAATCGCTACGCCTATCATCGGTATATGGAAGGAAAGCTGATAGCTGGGCAAACGGGGCCGAGCCACTTGGCCTTGCTCTTCATCGATCTCGATCGGTTCAAAATGATAAACGACAAGCTTGATCACGCTATGGGCGATCAGCTGCTTAAGCAAATGGCCGAGCGGATTGCAGCTAAGGTGGGCGTTCATGGGAAGGTTTTTCGTTTTGGCGGGGACGAGTACATCGCTTTGCTTGAGAATGTGGCCCATCTACATCAAGCCTTTCATATCGCAGAAGAGATTTTGAATGTTATTGCTGAGCCGATTAAGCTCAAGGACCGGATATTTTACATAACGGCTAGCATTGGAATGAGCATTCTCCATGAATGGACTCCCGATGTTGCGGATCAGCTTGTGAAGGAATCCGACATCGCGATGTATGTAGCCAAGAAAGAAAGAAATACGTGCAAGGTTTATTCTCCATCAATGAATGATGTGACGAAGAAAGAGCTCATACTGGAGAACAGCTTGTTCAAAGCGCTTGAGCTTGGCCAGTTTGTTCTCTATTACCAGCCTAAGATCGATATGTCTACCGGCAGCATATACGGAGCGGAAGCGTTGATCCGTTGGAAGCACCCGGAGCTTGGGATGGTGTCGCCGCTTGATTTTATTCCGATTGCAGAGAAAACGGGATTCATTATCCCGCTCGGCGAGTGGGTTCTTTACACGGCTTGCCAGCAAATCAGCGAGTGGGAGCGGATGGGGCTGCCATCCCTTTCGGTTAGCGTCAACATGTCGATGATCCAATTCCAGCAGAAGCAAATCGTTCATACGATCGAACGGATTATTTCGGATGCGGGCATTCGTCCGGCGCAAATCGAGCTTGAAATCACAGAGTCGATCTTTATGGAAAATCCGGCGCACACGCTTAAAATTTTGCATGAGCTGCAGCAGCTCGGCGTGAAGCTTTCTCTGGATGATTTTGGAACAGGATATTCCTCGCTTAGCTATTTGCAAAATATTCCGCTGCATACGCTTAAGCTGGATAAGTCGTTTATTAGCGGAATCGTTGGCGATATTAAGAAACAAATGATCTTTAAGTCGGTTATCGTCATTGCGCATAACTTGAACCTGAGAGTGGTGACCGAAGGCGTGGAAACGCAAGAGGAACTGGATATCATAACCGATCATAATTGCGATGCTGTTCAAGGCTATATTTACAGTCCTCCGGTGCCGGCGCCAAAATTCGTACAGCTTTACATGGAGCATAATAAAGAAGAAACCTAAATAATGAACCGTCTCCCGTCTAACGGAGAGACGGTTTTTTTGCAAATGGTACAATAATATTTAGGCAAAGGTGCTACAAAATGGCGAATGGCTACGTCTTTCCTATAGCTTGAGCAAAATAGGTAAGGAGGGGAACGGAATGGAACATTCGGCGCCGGATTTGTTTCGTCAGCAATTTAATCAGCATTATCCGTCAGTCAGACGCAAACTTATCGCGCTTATTCGCGATGAAGCAGCCGCTGAGGACCTTGCGCAGGAAACCTTCCTGAGGCTTTACCGGAATCCACCCGATCAGCCTGAAGCTATTGGTGGTTGGCTGCACCGGGTACTGACGAGATTAGCGTATGACTATATGGATAAGAAAGCGCGTGAACGCGCATTGACACAAAAACAGGAACAAAACGTCCTCGCTCAGCCGCAGGCGATAGATTCGAATGAACAACAGCTTATCGACAAGGACGAGCAGGAACGGGTACGAGGCTGGCTCGATACGCTGCCGGAACGGGATAAGCAGATGCTGCTGCTTCGATATGAGGGGTACAGCTATGAAGAAATCGCACAGCAGCTGCAAGTGAGGCAGCCGCAGGTCGGCACCATGCTGCGCAGGGCGGGAGAGCGTCTAAAGCGTCAGGCTTTAAAGTCAGAGAGCGCAATCACCCATGAATAGGCATTTGGCGGTTCAACGATTAGTTGTGCAAGGTCAATACCTTTGAGGAGGAAATCCAAATGACAACAAGCGAGAGGTCGAGCAAGAAAGAACAAGAGCAGACAGAAGCCGCTTGGGCACGGCTCCAGACGAGGCTGCAAGAGGTGGAGCCATCTCCCCTTTGGGAGCAATGGGAAGCAGAAGGGGCAGCGCGGTGGTCGGCACGGGGTAACGCAGATGAGCCGGCATTAGGAAGCAAGGCGAGCATAACGACGCAAGGGCATGCTCTTCTTCCGGTGCCGGCACTTGATCAAGGCAATGCCGTGCCACTCGGGCGGGTGCGCAGCTTGCCAAACCAGTCCGCAAGCAAGCCTGCGCAGAGGGGAACGGCGCGACGCTGGATGAAGAAGAATATGGGAAAAACCATAGCTGCATGTGCAGCCGTGTTTTTGACGGTCGTTATTGCGACTCCTTCAACGAACCAGGCATTGGCCGCATGGTTAAATACATTCCGTATGGATAAGGTGATGGTTGTCCAAGAGAATGATCTGGTTACGCTAATGAACAGTTTTATGAACGATGGCGAAACGCTGGAGCTGTCGAATCGATTTGGTGATTTTGAGCAAACCGCTCACGGGCAATGGAACAGGATTACGCCAGAGGACGCAGCGAAAGCATTGGGCTTCGATATTCCTTCCATAAAGGTTGCCGACAATCAGGTGGTTTATATCTCATCCAGCGCGACCCAAACGTTTACCTTCCGCCTGAAGGTGAACGAAATTAACCGTACGATGAGCAAGCTCGGCGCGGATAAGCTGCTGCCCTTATCAGTGGATGGCAAAAAAATTAACTTTGATACCGGGAAGCAGACGCAAATTTCCTATCAAACGGCAGGCACAGACGCCAATTCCTTAAGGAGGGGAGTGATGGTCAACTATATGGAGGTTCCAACCGTTAACGTTGATCCGTCAGTAGAGGTTAAGGATGCCTTTGATGCGGTTATTCGGTTCCCGGCCTTGCCCGATCATATCCGTACCTCGCTATTACAGGCGTCCAGCCTGGAGGATGGTGAAATCCCCATGCCGCTCATCACGAGAGGCCAACCGGAGAAGGTCGCAATAAAAGGAATAGACGTTTATGTCGAGAGGCAGGATGATCAATATGCAGCGGCTACCTGGCTGGAGCATGGCTATGTCGTGACTGCTAATTTCTCCAATTATGGGAATGAAGCCAACGTGAAATCCGTCATTGCGGAGCTGATCCGTTCATGACGACTCCAGCTGTTGAGACGATAAACTTAAGCAAAGATTACGGCGACGGACGCGGCTGCCGCGATGTCACCTTAACGATTAGGAAAGGGGAAGCCTTCGGCTTCCTCGGGCCTAACGGGGCAGGCAAAAGCACGATCGTCAAAATGCTTACGGGATTGATTACGCCAACCTCAGGCAAATCTCAGATATTCGGTTATGCTTCAGGAACGATGGAGGCTAATCGAAGACTGGGTTATTTGCCTGAGTTGTTCCGTTATCCGGACTGGCTGACCGGAGAAGAAGTCTTAGCTTTTCACGCTAAATTATGCGGTCTGGATCGGATTGCCGCAAGGCAGCGAATTCATCTGCTTCTGGACGAGGTCGGCATAGGCAGCCGTGGCAGGGATCGCCTAAAGGGCTATTCCAAAGGGATGCAGCAAAGGCTGGGGCTTGCCTGTGCTTTGCTTGGCAATCCCGATATTATTTTTCTGGACGAGCCAGCCTCGGCACTGGATCCCGTGGGCAGGCATGAGGTGCGCGAGCTGCTTACAAGGCTGAGGGAGCAGGGGAAAACGATTTTTCTCAACTCCCATTTGCTGGAGGATGTTGAGCTGCTATGCGACAAGGTAGCGCTGCTCAATAATGGGCAGGTTCTTATGGAAGGGCATGTATCCGACGTGCTGCGTTCCAAGTCCAATTGGCGTTTGAGGGTCGGAGGCTATACTCCGCTAGCGGCCGAGCGGATAAATCAAGTATTGGGCTTGAACGTCGTTGTAAGTGAACCGCCGTTTGCCGGTGGTCCGGTGTGGCTGGAGATCGAGCTGGAGGATGATGAGCAGATTGGCTTAGTAAATTATATTCTTATTGAGCTGGGACTGACGCTCTATGAGGTTGGTAAGGCAACCTCTCGTCTGGATGAGTGGTTTCTGCAAGCCGTATCGGGACTTGAACATAGGGGGGAACGCCGATGAATGCGGTATGGGAATTAACCTGGAGAGAGCTTATCCGCAAGCGCGTGACGTTTATGGCGGCTATGATGACGGTTATTTTTCTAGTCGCTTATTGGTTTGTTGCGAATGCGATTGCAAGCGAGCCGCAGCCCTTCCCAGGCGATCTGTCGATTGGCTTATTTAGCAAATTTATTAGCAGCGCGATGGTTTTGACGCTCGGTTTTTTCTTCGGGGCGTTTGCTATTGCATTTTTAGCTATCTTCAGCTCAGTGGCTGCCGTAACGGGGGAAGCCGAGCAAGGCGTGCTGCAATCGGTGCTGGCTAGGCCGATTCCGCGATGGAAATGGTTTATGGGGAGATGGATTGGCTTTGTCTCTTATGGGGCTACGTACGCTCTTGTCTTATATGTCGCGATTATTCTAATATGCTGGGTGGAAACAGGCGTCATCTATAACCTGGTTGTCCTGCTGAAATCGTACCTTCTATTTGCTTCTGTCGTACCGCTGCTCGTATCTTTAACGATGTTTGGCTCTTGCTTCTTGTCTCCTTTGGGAAATGGAATCGGCATGACGATGCTGTTTGGCATGGGGTGGCTCGGCAGCACGATTGGCCGGTTTATGGGGCTTGGCAAAATACAGCTGGAAGGACTTCAGACGCTGGAGACCATTACAGGGTTAATTAAGCTAGCGATGCCGGCAGATACATTGCAGCAGCGCATGCTGAGCGAGCTGTTTTCCATGTCGGAACTAAATGGTCTGATTAATTTAAATCAGGACCTAAGCGTTTTCTCAATCAGCGATGTGCCGTCTAATTCTTTCTTAATCTATTGTGCGGTTTATACAGCGATATTATTTGCTGGCGCCATGACCGTTATGGTGCGTAAAGACTATTAAGCAGTGCTGCCCCGTCATCGGAGGCAGCACTTGCTATTTAGATTGTCCACTGCGAGTGGACAATGGCGCTCAAGTACCAAGCTCCGTTTAATTCTTCAAGCACGAGAATGAGACTTTCCCAGTCCATCCCCGCATATTGCTCGTCAAACCCGCTGAAATAATAATCCATCACAACGCTGCCTGGAAAAACTTCCTTAATATTAACGAGCGTATTTCCTTCTCCTTTTATTTCGTCAGCGCCGACGCTCTCGGAGGCAAGAAAGTCTTTATCATAAACAAATTTCTCGTAGTATTGCTTAAAAGTTAGGGAAATAGGTTCTCCAGAGCCATCATAGGCTCCCCAATTATATACGGTAGAATCGGTAAACGGCGGCAAGCCATCGGCTTGAAAAACTTTGGCAGAATTCGTATCAATGTGAGCGTAAGGTGAGAATAATAAGCCTTTATCCGGGTGGATATAGGCATTTAATGTGGTCATATCACTCTGCTTTAAAGCTAATAGGATTGCTGCTGCCGCTTCCTCTGGCGTAGCTGCGGGAATGGGAGCAGTAGGTTGATTAGTGCCGCTATCCCCGCTTGGCGAAGGCTCAGCCGGACTTGTGCTTGAAGGGGAGGGCGCAGCTGTTCCGTCACCCGCAGTAGGATTTCCTTGATTGGCTGTTGAGCTGCAGGCGGAAAGAAGCAGTATTAGCAACAAGAAAGCTATTCCTTTTTGCATAACTCGATCACCTCTTTCTTGTATTTTTTCATTCTTATTACCCAAGTAGACGGAAAGTTTAATCAAATGTTGCATTAGTGCTTGTAGATGGGCGGAGCGTCTGATAAACTGTAATTGTTATTTAGTAAATTTATTAACTAAATTCGGAGTGTGGTATGGCGACAATCAAAGATATTGCGCAGGAGGCGGGTGTTTCATCCGCTACCGTATCCAGGGTTTTGAACAATGATGTGACCTTGGCGGTAAGTGAGGAAACACGGACACGTATATTTAGCATTGCCGAGCAGCTGCAATATAAGCCATCCCGGCTGCGAAGGATGAAAAAGGATGAGCAGCTCTCACGACAGCAAATTGGTTTGCTGATGTGGTCCACGCTGGAGGATGAGCATGATGACCCTTACTTTTATTCGATTCGCAAAGGCATCGAAACACGCTGCGAGGAGCTCGGAATCAGTATCGTAAAGGTCATGCGGGGCGGCAGCCGCGCGGAGATGCAGCCTGCACACGAGCTGGATGGCGTCATTGTTGTAGGCTCCATAGACGAAGGCGATGTTCTACAGCTGTACAGCAACAGCAAACGGCTTGTATTCGTTAACCATTCGTTTGAGCTGAATGAATATGACACGGTGATGCTGCACTTTGAGCAGGCAACCAGAGCTGTCATTTCGCATTTTAGGACACTCGGGCATGAAAGAATAGGGTATATCGGCGGTAACGATATGGTTCATCGGCTTTATCGCCACGAAGATGGATTTGAGAATGACGAGCCGCGCCGCATTTTTTTCGAGAGGGCGATGCGTGAGCTGGGGCTGTATGACGAAAGCCTGGTCATCAAGGCACAGTGGTCCTCGAATAGCGGCTATGAGGCAATGAATAGGCTGCTGGAGCAAAGCGCAAAGCCGACAGCATGCTTTATCGGAAGCGATCCGATGGCGGTTGGCGCGCTGCGTGCACTTCATGAGCATGGTCTTAAAGTACCGCAGGATATGGCGATTATAGGATTTGACGATATTGAAATATCGGCTTATTTGAACCCGCCGCTAACTACCGTCCGTGCCTATACGGAACAAATGGGCAGAGCAGCGGTACAGCTGCTTCTTGAGCGAATTGAAGGGCGCGAGGCGGCCGTGCATATGACGATCAATACGACGCTCATTGTACGGGAAAGCTGCGGCAGCCCCTTGCTCCAAAACGACATTTAACTTCAGGAGGTTTTTATTTTGACGATTCAATATGATCAGCAGCGTTCTTTATTCCATTTGCAATCCAAGGATACGAGCTACGTTATTCATGTGACCAAAGCAGGCTATCCTGCCCATGTTTACTGGGGTAAGAAGGTACGCGGAGTACAGCTTGACCGCTTGTTCCAGCTTACCGAACGGGCATCCTTTACGCCAAGCACGGAGCTGGACCAGCTCGAATTGTCGCTCGACACGCTTCCGCATGAGTATCCGGCTTACGGCAACTCCGATTTCCGCATGCCTGCATTCCAGGTAAAGCAGCCGAATGGCTCGACGGTAACGGATCTTCGTTATGAATCCCATACGATTATAAATGGTAAGAAGTCACTTGAAGGACTTCCTTCGACTTATACCGAAAGCGACAAGGAAGCACAAACGCTTGAAATCACATTGAAGGATGAGCTCGCGGGGTTGTCTGTTATTTTATCCTACACGGTATTCGAGGAGTATGACGCGATCGCGAGATCGGCAAGAGTCGTTAACCATGGTACGGATACGCTGCAACTGCAGCGCGCATTCAGTATGAGCCTTGATTTTGCACATGATCAATTTGAAATGCTGCAGCTGTCAGGCGCATGGATTCGCGAGCGCCATATTCATAAGCGCAAGCTCGTGCCGGGTTTGCAATCGGTTGAGAGCCGCAGAGGCTCAAGCAGCCATATGCAAAATCCGTTCGTCGCGCTGCTTTCTGAAGGGGCAACGGAAGAGCATGGGGATGTTTACGGGGTAAACCTCGTTTATAGCGGGAACTTTACAGCTGGCGTCGAAGTCGACCAATTCCATGCGGCACGTTTGTTTATTGGGATGAATCCTTTTGACTTTAACTGGAAATTAGAGCCTGGCGAGCAATTCCAAACGCCCGAGGCGGTTTTGGTCCACTCTGACCAAGGGCTTGGCGGCATGTCGCGCAGCTTCCATGATTTCTACCGTGCTCGTCTTATTCGCGGAACATTCCGTGATCAGACACGCCCAATACTGGTTAACAACTGGGAAGCTACGTATTTCAACTTCAATGCCGACAAAATCGAAGATATCGCGCGTGCGGGCCAAGAGCTTGGCATCGAGCTGTTCGTTCTCGATGACGGCTGGTTCGGTAAGCGCGACAATGATAACACATCGCTTGGCGATTGGTTCGTAGACCGCAATAAGCTTCCTAACGGCTTGGAGGATTTGGTTAGCCGCGTAAAGCGCCTTGATATGCAATTCGGTTTATGGTTCGAGCCAGAAATGATCTCGCCGGAGAGCGAGCTGTACAAAGCGCATCCGGACTGGTGCTTGCATATCGAAGGCCGCAGACGGACACAGGCTAGGCATCAGCTCGTGTTGGACTTGTCACGGAAGGATGTTCAGGAGTATATCGTGAAGTCGATTTCGGATATTCTCTCAAGTGCGCCTATCACTTATGTGAAATGGGATATGAACCGCAATATGACGGAGGTCGGTTCAGCTCTGCTTCCGGCGGATCGCCAACGCGAGACGGCCCATCGTTATATGCTTGGCCTGTATGCAGTGCTGGAGCAAATTACGACAGCTTTCCCGAATATCCTGTTCGAGAGCTGCTCTGGCGGCGGCGGCCGCTTCGATGCGGGGATGCTGCACTATATGCCGCAGACCTGGACAAGCGATAACTCGGATGCGATATCCCGCTTGAAGATTCAATACGGAACGAGCATTGTTTATCCGGTTAGCTCGATGGGCGCCCATGTTTCAGCGGTGCCTAACCATCAAGTAGGCCGGATCACTTCTCTAGAGACGAGAGGAAACGTCGCGCTCTCCGGCAATTTTGGCTATGAGCTTGATCTGACCCAGTTTACGCAAGAAGAGAAGGACGCGGTTAAAGTACAAGTGGAATTGTACAAGGATGTGCGCCATCTCGTGCAATTCGGCGATTTTTATCGCCTATTGAGTCCATTTGAAGGCAATGATACGGCATGGATGTTCGTTTCCAAAGACAAGAGCGAAGCATTCGTCGTGTACGTCTCTGTATTGAAAGAGCCTAATACGAAGCTTAACCGCTTCCGTCTGCAAGGACTTGATCCGAATCGGGATTATAAACTGCATGGCGAAGAATCGGTGTACGGCGGCGATCAGTTATTGCACGCTGGCTTGGCCACACCGCAATTTTCTGCTGATTATGCAAGCAAGGTATACCGTTTCCGCGCAGTAGAATAGACATTTAATTGAACAACCCTAGTTCATCTGAATGCAAGGTATGCGCTCAGGCTGATGCTGGAAATAAAAAAAGCTCTTCCTTAGGCAGAAAAACTGCTTGGGGAAGAGCTTTTTCGATCTGCTGCTATGTATAATGAAGACCGATTAGTAGTTCGCTGCCGTTGCAGCAGTTATGGCTATAACCGCCACGATAATAATCGCGTAAATGACAAGCACGATTGCAGCCCAGAGCAGGGAAGCTTTGAAGTAGTTTTGTTTCGTAGGATTGCCTTCACCAAACGCCCAAACGAACATCATAACGATGTTTACAATCGGAATGATAAGAATGAGCATCATAAGCATCCATTCTTTCACGGTAATGATGGGTGCTACGGGTTGCTGCTGGTGATAGCCGTCATAACCAGGCGCCCCCGGATTCCCTTGATTTTGTTGATAAAAATCCATTAAGTTCTCTCCTTTAATTTCGTGTTGCTGTAACAAATTGTTCACAAATTTATTATATATACTTTCCTATAACTTACAACCCCTATTTTGTAAAAATATTAAATTATTTAAAAATATTATACAAACTTGTCCTTTAATATATTGAAAATATAAAAGGATTTTGTCGAATGGAATAAGCTGTCTATCTATTAAACCGATTAAGGGGAATTGAAACATCTCTTATTTTATTTTTTTGAAAATCCGCTTGCCCTTGACGCAACGTCAAGGGTTATACTTTTTTTCAGAGGGGGAGGGATACGTTTGGAAAAGGATTCGCTTTATGCGATTGGGGCTTTCGCTAAGCTGACATCATTAACGGAGCGCACGCTCCGTTACTATGATCGGAAAGGCTTGTTAACGCCTTCTAAGCGGAATGAGCACGGTCACCGTTTCTATACCGAGCGGGATTTGGTTAGATTGCAAAAAATAGTAACGCTCAAATATTTGGATTTTTCACTTGAGGAAATCGCCTCTTACTTGCAAAGGCCGGATGAGGATTTCCAGCAATCGTTAACGGTGCAATATGAGCTGCTGCAACAAAAGCAACGGCATTTGGAGCGTGTACTGGATACGATTGGACGAATGCAAAAAATCGTCGAAAAAGCAGGGCGGGTCGATAGTGATTTGATGCTTGTGTTTATCCACAATATCCAGCATGAGGAGAATCAGAAGCAATGGCTGTCGCAGCAAATGCCATCTTCATTCGTGGGAGCCATATTTATGGATGAAATGAGTTTGGAAGAGCGCTTGGCTAAGGAAAGCACCATTACCGCAATGGTGATGGAATTAAAAGAACATTATAAGCAAGGCAAGGAGCCGCTGGATGAAGAAGTGCTTGCGAGTGGACGAAGGCTGGTTGCGTTTCTGGAGGAGCTTCTTGGTCCGGTACTCGAGAGCATGAATGAAGAGGAGCTTTCCAATATGGGGTTTCTGACCGATCGGGAAGCGCCGATAGATCCTATCCTGTTTCCGAATGCATTTACGGAGCAGGAGGAGGCCTATTTGAAAATTGTATTTGATCACTTGGAAGCATTCAGCATACTTAGGGAGGAGCTTGTTAATGGGGAAAAGAGCTGATGGTGCAACGCCGGAAAAGGCTGTTCGCTTCTCGCAGTTTATCAAACTGATCATGAAGCATAAACCGTCTACTTTATTAATTATAACGGCGGTTGTGCTTGGCCTAGGGGAAACGCTGCTATCCTTAACGATCCCACTGCTGACGAAAAATCTCGTTGAGGAGCTTTCTGCTTCTACCGTACAAGCCGCCACGTTTATCGTATTGGGAGTGGTGTTCCTTGGACAGACGATTATGTCAGGCTTCTCGGTTTATACGATGTCTTATGTAGGGCAGCATGTGATTTCCGGTTTGCGCCGCGAGGTATGGGAGCGGGTGCTGCGGCTGCCCGTTCCTTTTTTTGACCGTAACAATTCCGGAGAGACGATGAGCCGCATGACCAATGATACGAACGTGATTAAGGAATTTATTACCGGGCAAGTGATTTCATTTATGGGCGGCATTTTATCGATTATCGGGGGAGTTGTCTTGCTGCTGCTCATCGACTGGAAACTGACGGTGCTTATGCTGGTTGCCGTTCCGCTGGCGCTGCTCGTCCTTTGGCCGCTCGGGGCTAAAATGTTCGCCATTTCCAAATCTATGCAGGACGAAACGGCGATGTTCCAAGGCGACCTTGGCCGTGTGCTTTCTGATATTAGGCTGGTAAAGGCGTCGCTGGCTGAACCGACCGAGCAGCGGAGAGGCGGCTTGCGGATCAATCAATTGTTCAAATATGGCCTGCAGGAAGCACGGATCATGGCCATCGTAACTCCGCTGATGATGACGGTCATGCTCCTTATCCTTGTTTTGCTGATTGGATATGGCGGCGTGAGATTGGCGCAAGGCACATTGACGGGCGGCGAGCTGGTCGCCATCTTATTGTATATGTTTCAAATTGTCATGCCCTTTACGCAAATGGCATCGTTTTTCACCCAATTCCAGAAGGCGATGGGCGCTTCGGAGCGCATCGTGGAGCTGCTCAAAGAACAGGAGGAGCAGTCTGGAGCCGCAAAGCTTAAGCCTATGCAGCCGAGTAAAGGGCTGCGCGGAGCCGCGATCCAGTTTAACCAGGTTAGCTTTGGTTATACGGAGGATCGGCCGATATTACATTCCCTTTCCTTTCAAGTAAAGCAGGGCCAGGTGACAGCGTTTGTAGGACCAAGCGGCACGGGGAAGACGACGATTTTCTCGATGCTGGAGCGTTTTTACGATCCGACGGGGGGCTCTATCACTTACGGAGGCGAGCCGATTGCAGAGATGCGGCTGGATGACTGGCGCAAACGTATGGCTTACGTCTCGCAGGAAAGTCCAATGATGCAGGGCACGATCCGCCATAATCTCACTTACGGACTTGAACAGGTAGACGAGACGGAACTGGAAGAAGCGGTGCGGCAGGCTAACTTGTCTTCTTTCATTGAATCGCTGCCAAGCGGCTATGAAACGGAAGTGGGGGAGAGAGGCGTTATGCTCTCGGGCGGGCAGCGTCAGCGGCTGGCTATCGCTCGTGCAATTTTGCGGAACCCGGATATCTTGCTGCTGGATGAGGCGACAGCCCATCTTGACAGCAACTCGGAGCAATCGGTACAGGAAGCGCTGCAAAGCCTGATGAATCAAAGAACGACACTCGTCATCGCACATCGCCTGTCTACGATACGGGGCGCGGATCGAATCATCGTGCTCGAGAATGGAGGGATTTCCGGCCAGGGCACCCATGCGGAGCTGCTTGAGCATAACGAGCTCTACAGCAAGCTTGTTTCACAGCAGTACAGCTTGGAGCATTAATGCTGGGCTCTTCGATACTTGTTTAATGTTTCATAGGCAAAGGATATGGTTATTATTTTTCTAATTTTATCCAACTTGTTAGAGCGCCGCTTGTCTTTTTGAGCTATAATCAATGCCATGGAGAATATGGATCTGGATGGTCTGCTATGGTCATTGGATGATAAAAGAAAGGCGGTGCTGGGATGGGCAAGGTTGCAAAGGAGCCAGATCGCCCCATTGCGCTGGTGACGGGAGCGTCCAGCGGGTTTGGACTTTTAACCACCATCCGCTTGGCACAGGAGGGATATCGTGTCATCGCGACGATGAGAGACATAGGCAAACAGGATCACGTGCATGGCAAGGCCGAGCAGCAGGGCTTGGCAGCTTTCGTGGAAACGATGAAGCTTGATGTCACCGACCACGAAAATGTGGCAGACGTCGTTCAGCAGGTCATTCAGCGGTGGGGACGCATCGATGTGCTTGTTAATAATGCAGGTTATGCGGTGATGGGGGTTATTGAGGAAGTGCCTATGGCCGATTGGCGGGCGCAGCTGGAGACGAACTTCTTTGGCATGGTCGCTGTGACCAAGGCGGTTCTACCGCATATGCGGGTTCGCAAGTCTGGCAAAGTAATTAATGTCAGCAGCGGAGCGGGGATTATCGGCTTCTCCAACACGGGCCCTTACTCCGCTTCCAAATTTGCGATGGAGGGCTTTAGCGAGGCGCTTCGCTTGGAGCTCCTGCCTTTCTCGATTCCGGTAGTGCTCGTTCAGCCGGGAACCTATAATACGGGAATTTCAGCCAAGCATGTATACCGCAGTCAGCCGAACTCCCCATACAGCAAAATGATCGAACGCTTTAACGCCTTCAACGCGAAGTCGGAGCAGAATGCTCCCGATCCGATTCACGTGGCCAACACGATTGTGAAAATATGCCGAAAAAGCCATCCAAAGCTGCGTTATACATGTGGCAGCGATGCGAAAATGATTTTCCTCATGAAAAAGCTGCTCCCATGGCGACTAATCGAATGGGCTCTCCGCAAAGCGCTTCACTAAAACGATCACTGATTACGCTCAGCTCAAAAAAACCATGGGGGGGACAAGAAGTCCCCCTATTTGTTCTGTCTATCTCTATATAAAGTAAGCGGGCGCATTGAATTATTGTATATCAATATAGAATTTATCTATTATGGATGCGATTGACTGCCTTTGATCGTAGGTGATAGACTCATCTCAACATAATTCCGATAAAACCTATTTGAATTGTTAAATATGAAATAGGCTGCTCAGCTTGTACTAGGAAATTGAAAAAATAATGGATTAGAGAAGGGTGGAGATTGTATGGCGGAGCAAAGAAAACTTAGATTGGGTGCCGTGCTGCATGGGGCAGGCGGCAATTTGGCAGGCTGGAGACATCCGGATGCCGTGGCGGACGCGAGCGTTAACTTTCAGTTTTACAAGCAGCAGGCGATCAAAGCAGAGGAAGGGAAGTTTGATTTTTTATTTATCGCAGACGGGCTTTACATTAACGAGAAGTCGAATCCCCATTTTCTGAACCGCTTTGAACCGATTACGATTTTGTCTGCGCTCGGCGCAGTTACCTCTAAGATCGGCTTGGTGGGCACGCTCTCTACTTCTTACAGCCAGCCCTTTACCGTTTCCAGGCAATTCTCATCCCTTGACCATATTAGCGGAGGAAGAGCCGGCTGGAATGTTGTGACCTCCCCTCTTGAAGGGACCGCGCTGAACTACAGCATTCCCCTTGAGCATCATCCGGACCATAGCAAGCGTTACCGGATTGCAGCCGAATATTTGAAGGTGGCCCGCGGGTTATGGGATTCCTGGGAGGATGACGCTTTTGTCCGAAACAAGGAAACCGGCGAATTTTTTGATCCAAGCAAGCTGCATACATTGAATCACGAAGGAGAGTTCTTCTCGGTCAGAGGCCCGCTTAATATTGCGAGATCGAAGCAAGGGCAGCCAGTCGTATTTCAGGCAGGCTCTTCCGATAGCGGCAGAAATCTAGCGGCAGCGTCGGCCGATGCGATATTTACTAACCAAGAGACGATAGAGGAGGCAATCGCCTTCTACCAAGACGTGAAAGGCCGGGCGGTAAATCTTGGACGCTCGCCTGATGAAATCCTTATCTTTCCTGGCATCGGGGTTATTGTCGGGGATACAGACGAGGAAGCGGAACGCAAATACGAAGAAGTTGCGAATCTGATCAGCATCGATAACGCGCTTGATAATTTGGGACGTTTTTTCGAGCATCATGATTTCAAGCAATATCCGCTCGACGGGCCGTTTCCTGAACTAGGCGAGCTTGGGAAAAACAGCTTCCAAAGCACAACGGACAAAATCAAGCGCGAAGCGAAGGAGCAAGGCTTAACCTTGCGCCAGGTAGCCCAGCGTTCGGCAACACCTAGAACGCCGTTCATTGGCACGCCGGAGAAAGTGGCCGACATCCTTCAGGAGTGGTTTGAGAAAGGCGCGGTTGACGGATTTATTGTAGGAGCGGGAGTACCAACAGGACTCGATGAATTTGTGGAGCATGTCATCCCCGTCTTGCAGCGCCGCGGCCTGTTTCGAAGCGAGTATGAGGCGGATACGCTGCGCGGCAATCTCGGCTTGCCGATTCCGGCTAATCGTTATACAGAGCAAAGGGATAAGCTGAAAGGCTCGGAAGAGGAAAACGCCGAGGCTGAGGCAGCGGCAGCACAAGTAAACGGAGCGATATAACTTAAGAAAATGAAACGGGGGTTCTTGTTATGTTAAAGAAACGAAACAACTGGAAAACGATTATTGCGCTTACGACGGCGTTGGTGCTTGTACTTAGCGGCTGTGCAGGCACGAATAAAGCTAGCAATACGGATAAAAACGCCTCACCGGCCGCTACTACGGATGCCGCGACGGCGGCAGCGCCTGCAAAGGGCGGGGAGCTCACTTATGCGCTGGCCACGTCGCCAGATACGCTCGATCCGCATCGCAGCGGACTCGCCGTTGCTGTCCGTGCGATTCGGACGATTCATGACAATTTGGTCGCACAATTGCCCGACGGCACCATCCAGCCATGGCTTGCAACGGAATGGGCCGTATCAGAGGATGGCCTGAGCTATACGTTCAAGCTGCGTCAGGACGTGAAGTTCCATGACGGCACGCCGTTTAATGCGGAAGCTGTGAAATACAATTACGATCGTATTTTGAATCCGGAGACGAAGGCGGCTAACTCGGCAGCGCTGATAAGGCCTTATAAATCGGCGGATGTCATCGATGAATTTACGGTCAAGCTGAATTTGGAGACACCCTCCAATGCGTTTCTCGGAAACCTCAGCCAAGCGCTGGTAAGCATCGTATCGCCAACCGCAGCTCAAAAGTACGGAGACCAGCTGGGCAAAAACCCGGTCGGAACCGGCCCGTTCAAGTTCGTTAGCTGGGAGGAAAACTCGCAGATTACGGTTGAGCGCAACCCGGATTATAAATGGGCGCCGCCTCTTGTTGCGAACCAGGAAGCTCCATATCTCGATAAGGTTATTTTCAAAATTGCGCCAGAAGAGGCTACCCGGATCGGAAGCGTACAGAGCGGCCAGGTACTGGCTGGGGAGACGATCCCGCCGCAAAACATTCTCGCTTTGGAGAAGGATGAGAAGCTTCAGCTGTTCAAGTCGAATACGCAGGGTTTGCCGTATACGTTATTTATTAACGAGAATAAAGCGCCATGGAATGAATTGAAAGCAAGGCAAGCGCTGCAAGCAGCCATCGACGTCGATGCGATCGTCAAGACCCTCTACCTGGGTACGTATGACCGCGCATGGTCGCCGCTGACGCCGGGCACCTTTGGCTACGACAAGTCGCTTGAAGGCGGCGTAAAGCCGGATCTCGACAAGGCGAATGCGTTGCTTGATGAGCTTGGTTATGTCAAGGGGGCCGATGGCGTTCGCGCGAAAGACGGCAAGAAGCTGACGCTGCATTACGTGGACGGTTCGCCAAACCGTGAGAAAAGGAATGATATCGCAGCCATTATACAGCAGCAGCTTAAGCAAATCGGCATTGCCGTAGAAGTGGAGATTACGAAGGACGTTCGCACGGTGGTTTATGAGAACGGAAATTACGATATTTATGGCAACAGCCAGGTGAACTCCGATCCCGAAGCGCTTCGCTCCTTTTACCATTCCGGCGCGGTCAGCGTAGGAGCGAACCAAAATCTGCCTGGGTTCAAAAACGCCGAGGTAGACGGCTGGATCGATCAAGGTTTGATCGAGAAGGATGAGACGAAGCGCCAGGAGCTGTACGCGAAAGTTCAGCAGGCGATTATTGAGCAAGCGGTTATCATCCCGATCTATGTATTCCCGTACACCATTGCCGCGTCCAAAACGGTAAAAGACATCAAATTCGACTCATTGGCGTACCCGCTCTTCAATGATGCCTTTATTCAAAAATAAGGAGATCGCCTAGCGGAACCTAACCGTCTCCGCGGAATAGCCGGTATTGCTCCAAATCATGTACAGGAGGCAAGTGATGCTCAAAACGATTAGTATTCGGTTGTTCACCTCCCTGCTCGTCATTCTCGGATCGCTTGTGCTTGTATTCGTTATCGTCTATTTGCTGCCTGGAGACCCGGTTCTGTCCATGGTTGATCCGAGCACGGTAACGCCGGAGGTATTGGCCAGCCTGCGTGCGCAGCTTGGTGTGGACCGACCGCTGTATGAGCAGTTCGGCTCTTACGTCAGCAAGGTCTTGCAAGGGGATTTCGGCAAATCGATCGTTAACGACGAGCCGGTGCTGCCTAAGATCATCACCCATTTGCCGGCAACGCTTGCCCTGACGGCCGCGAGCTGCTTCATTGCAGCCGTGGTCGGCATCTGGCTCGGCGTGCTGTCGGCGATCCACCGTGATCGCTGGATCGATATTACGGCAAGAGTGGTAGGCTTGTTCGGCATCTCAATGCCGACCTTCTGGTCGGGCATCCTGCTCATCCTTATCTTCTCTATAACGCTCGACTGGTTTCCCGCCATGGGGTCGGAGGGCTGGAAGACGCTGGTGCTGCCGGCAGTCGGACTCGGTATCGTTGGTGCAGGGTTCGTCGTTCGGCTAGTGCGCAACAGCATGCTTGAGGTGATCAACGAGCCGTTTATCGTGACGCTGCGCGCGAAGGGCGTAGCAGAGAAGTTGGTTATGTACCGGCATGCTCTGCGGAACGCGTTAATTCCGGCTCTGACGATGATTGGCGTGCTAAGCGGCGAGCTGCTGGCGGGCACGGTTGTCATCGAAACGGTATTTTCAAGGCAAGGAATCGGCAGGGTCATCTCTGATGCGCTCATGGCCAAGGATTTGCCGGTTGTGCAGGGCGTCGTTTTTTTCTCGGCGATCATGTACGTCATTATTAATTTAATTGTGGACCTCTCTTACCGAATGATCGATCCGAGAGTAAGACGTTCGCAATAGGCAAAGGGGAGTTTATCGTGAAGGAGACCGCAGTTGCCAAGACCGCCTGGCCGAGAACAAGGGCTATGCGCCGATCGGCACCGAGAACGGCCAAACTTAATGTGTCCAACCTGCTCGTTTACGCAGCAGGCTTTGTCGTTATTTTCATCGTGCTGTGCGCGCTTATGCCAGGGCAAATTGCGCCTTATTCCCCTACGGAAATGGTTATGACGGATATTATGCTGCCGCCAAGCCTGACTCATTTTTTTGGGACGGATTACTACGGGCGGGACGTATTCAGCGTAGTTGTATACGGCAGCCGCGATTCACTGCTGATCGGCCTTGCTTCGGTGCTTATTGGCGGCTTGCTTGGAGCCTCCATAGGGGCGCTGTCCGGTTTTCTCGGCGGGATATTCGATACGGTCATTATGGGTTTTATTGAAGTATTAATGACGATCCCGGGGATTTTGTTCGCGCTGGCAATCGCTGCAGCCATGGGGCCCAGCCTGTTCAACGTCGTGCTGGCGGTCGCCTTGTCAGCCGTTCCTGGCTATGCGAGGGTATTCCGGGGTCAAATTATTAGCGTGAAGGGCCGTCCGTTCATTACGGCGGCACGATCGGTCGGCGCGGGCAACCTGCGAATCTTTTTCCGCCATGTGCTGCCGAATGCTTGGTCTCCTCTGCTCGTAATGGCAACGATAGGTTTGGGGACGTCGATCCTGATCGGATCGGGACTGAGCTTTCTCGGTCTCGGGGTTATTAAGGAAATTCCGGATTGGGGAACATTGCTCTCGCAAGGAAGAGGTTATCTGACCGTGGCTTGGTGGATGTCCACTTTCCCAGGCCTAGCGATCACTATGCTAGTGCTGTCGGTGAATCTGATGGGCGACAAGCTTAGAGACCATATTGATCCGAAAAAAAGCAGATTTTAAGGAGGGGCATCCATTTGAAAGCTTTGCTTGAAATTGAGCATCTTACCGTCAAGTTTGCCACTCCGAAAGGCTGGCTGACTGCGATTTCGGATGTATCGCTGACTATGAAGCCAGGTGAAACCGTCTGCCTTGTCGGCGAGTCGGGGAGCGGGAAGACCATTACCTCAAAATCGGTCATGCGTTTAATCGATTATGAGAACGGCGTCATCGCGAGCGGTGAAATGAAGCTCGATGGCGTAGATTTGGTGCGTGCCCCGCAAAAAAGCATGCGGACGCTGCGCGGCAAAAAAATGGCGATGGTCTTTCAGGAGCCCATGTCTGCGTTTGATCCGGTGTTCACGATCGGAAGTCAGATTATTGAGGTGATCGTCGGCCATAAAATGGGCAATCGCGAGAAAGCCTCGGCGCGGGCCATCGATCTGTTGCGGCGCGTCGGCATTCCTGAACCGGAACTGCGGATGAAGCAGTATCCTGGAGAACTGTCTGGCGGCATGCTGCAGCGAGCGATGATTGCGATGGCTTTGGCTTGCGGCCCCGAGCTGCTTATTGCCGATGAACCGACCACTGCGCTGGATATGACTATCCAAGCACAGATCCTGCAGCTGCTGCAGGAGCTAAAGTCGGAATTTAATATGTCCATCCTTCTCATTACGCATGATATGGGCATTGCCGCTGAAATGGCTGACCGGATCATCGTCATGTATGCCGGTCAAGTGGTTGAGCAAGCGACGGCGGAGCAGTTGTTTGAGCAGCCTCATCATCCATATACACAAGGCCTGCTTCGTTCGGTTACGACGCTCGACAGCGACCGAGGCTCCAAGCTGTTCTCAATCGACGGAAGCATTCCCAATTTGTTCGAGCTGCCGACCGGCTGCCGCTTCCATCCGCGCTGCCCCCACGCCACGGAAAAATGCGTCAAGGAAAGCCCGCCGCTACTAAACGTGAATGACCGCTTGGCCGCTTGCTGGTATGCTGAGGACCTTGCAGAGGCGGAGTCGTGGCTCAATCCTCGGACTGAAGGTCCAGTGCTTGCCGAGAAAATAACCGTACGCGAACCTTCGGAGACCGAGCCGCAGCTGGCGGATCATCTCTTTGAAATCGAAGGCTTGAAAAAGTATTACCCACTGGGCAAAAGTGTCCTATCGCGTCACTCCTCCGCTATTCGAGCGGTGGACGACGTATCTTTTCAAATTCGCAAGGGCGAGACGTTTGGGCTGGTCGGCGAATCCGGCAGCGGAAAGTCGACGCTGGGACGGGTCATTATGCAACTGGAGAAAGCCACGGCGGGCAAGGTTAGTTTTGCTGGGCAGCAGCTCACCGATATGAAGCCGTCGCTGCTGCATGAGAAGCGCAAGGAAATGCAGATGATTTTTCAGGACCCGTTCGGTTCGATGAATCCCCGCTGGCGGGTTGGCGATATTATTGGGGAGCCACTGTCTATCCATACCTCGCTGAGCGCAGCCGAGAAAAGATCGCGAATCGAGGAGCTGCTGCACGTGGTCGGATTAAACCCTTCTTGGCATGAGCGCTTCCCGCATGAATTTTCTGGCGGCCAACGGCAGCGGATTGGCATCGCGAGAGCGATTGCGCTTAACCCTTCGTTTGTACTCGCAGACGAAGCGGTATCGGCGCTGGATGTATCCGTTCAGGCGCAGATCGTCAATTTAATGCAGGAGCTGCAGCAAAGTTTAGGGCTGACCTATCTGTTTATCGCCCACGGACTTCATGTGGTTAGGCATATTTCCAACCGGATTGGGGTCATGTATTTAGGCAAGCTAGTGGAGATTGCCGGCAGCGAGGAGCTGTTCACGCATCCCGCCCATCATTATACGCGAGCGCTGATTGCCTCGATTCCATGGCCAGATCCATCGCGCAAGCGTGAGCTGACCGCGATCAGCGGCGAGATCCCGTCCCCCGCGAGCCCTCCCTCAGGGTGCCGTTTCCATACCCGCTGCCCCGCAGCGACCGTGCTTTGCAAGAACGAGCAGCCGGAGCTTGTGCAGGTTGAGCGCGAGCACTGGGTAGCCTGCCATTATCCTGCCTAAAAGCTGAGAGCTCCTCTATGGGGCTGCTTGGCTTTTTTGTTGTTTTGGGTTGTGAGCAGTAAGAACACAGAGGTTCTAACCGCATAGAAACGGGGCTATTTAGGGGGGGAAGTAGCTGTAAGCACGTATAGGTTCTTATGGCGCTTGAGCGGCATGAGATTGAGAGCGGTAAGAACACAGGGGTTTTTACCGAGCAGAAACGGGGCTAGTTAGTGGGGGAAAAGTTGCTGTAAGCACGTATAGGTTCTTATGGCGCTTGAGCGGCATGAGATTGAGAGCGGTAAGAACACAGGTGTTCTTACAGGACAGAAAAGGGGCTAGTTAGTGAGAAAAAAGTAGCTGTAAGCACGTATAGGTTCTTATGGCGCTTGAGCGGCATGAAATGGAGAGCGGTAAGAACACAGTGGTTCTTACAGAGCAGAAACGGGGCTAGTTGTTTGCGTGTAGATGACAGAGGATGTTTGAGCGTGGCATGACCAGGGTAGATGTGACTATGGGACCATTGACGCGTAGAAAAACGACATGGTACCCTAAATTCATATGGAAACAAATGGAGGGATACTCTTGATTGAAATTCGCTTATCGATAGGTTATGACGAGTATGAAGAAGGCGCAAGGATGTCAGACTTAATCGATAAATTGGCATCTAGCCCGGATGGCGCGAAGCTGTCCATACTGACGATTGGCGATTGGGGTCAGGCGTATGAAAATTCTCCGGACAGCTTCGTGGAAACGTTGATAAAACATAAAGACTCTTTTCCTAACTTGAGAAAGATCTTTATTGGAGATATGGGTTTTGAAGAATGCGAGGTTTCATGGATCAACCAGACGAACCTTGCGCCATTGCTAGAAGCTTTCCCTGAGCTGCAATCCTTGACGGTTAAGGGCAGCCAGGATTTGAGCTTGCAGCCGCTCGTTCATGGCAAGCTGGAGGAGCTCGTTATCATATGCGGGGGCCTGCCAAAATCGGTGATCGAGGAAATCACAAGCGCAAGGTTGCCGGAACTCAAGAAGCTGGAGCTTTATTTGGGTGTGGATAATTACGGCTTCGACGGTGGAGTCGAAGATATATTGCCGCTGCTGAATGGAAATTTATTTCCCAAGCTGAAATACCTAGGACTAAAGGATAGTGAAATTCAGGACGAAATTGCTATTGCCGCTGCGGATGCGCCTATTCTGGATCAATTGGATACCCTCGATTTGTCTTACGGAACGCTGTCGGACGAGGGCGGGAAAGCATTGCTTGCAAGCGAGCGCATTAAGAAGCTGAAGCATTTGAATCTAAGCTACCATTATATGTCTGATGATCTTCTGCTGCGATGGAAGCAATCCGGTTTGTCGGTTGACGTGACGGACCAGCAGGAAGCGGATGAAGAGGATTGGCGTTATCCGTTCCTGACGGAGTAATGGTTAGATCCATAGAGAAAGGCAGTGGGGAGCGACCTTTTCTCCTGATTGGAAACCCCCTCAACAAACGTACGCTTGGCCTGCAGGCCGCAAGAACCAAGCTGGGGCTTGCTCCTGCCATCGTTCTTCCTTATGAGAAGCTCCTTCAACGGAGTTTGTACATAGGAGAGGTGCTGCTTGAGTACAAAGCTTGCAGCGAGGTCATGATACGGCTGGATGCGCCCGGTGAGGATCAGACCGTTGAACGCGAGCTGATTGCTTGGGGAGCGCCGGATCGAAGCGGGGACGACTTGTTTTGGTCGGCAGGGCCTTTGCCACAGGATATTTCCGTCACGGCTTCAGAAGCGATCCGTCTGCCTCAGGAGCATGGAACGCTCTTGTATCCGGCGCAGTGGTACCGTGGTTACTGCCGCTTTCTTGCGGTTATGCAGCAAGAGGCCGAAGCGGCAGGCGTTCGAGTTGGCTGGGTGAATACCCCGGATAGTATCGCAAGAATGTTTGACAAAAGAAGCTGCTGGCAGTTGCTGTCACGGCATGGCTTATTAATGCCTGCACTGCCTGCGCCAGTGGGCTCCATTAAAAACTACGACGAGCTTCAGGCTGCTATCCTTCTAAGCGGAATGAAGCGTTTGTTTATTAAACTCGCCTGCGGCTCTGGAGCCGCGGGCGTTATCGCTTACCAGACAAACCCTCGTACGGGAGCTGAGATTGCCATTACAACGATTGGCATCGAAGAGTTTGCGGGCGGTTACCGCTTTTATAACGCGGGTTTGCTTAGACGCTACCAAGAACGTTCGGATATTCGGCGCATTGTCGATTGGGTTTGCCGTCAAGGCGCGCATGTTGAGCGCTGGATTGAGAAGGAAAGCCATGATAGCAAGTCATTCGATGTGCGACAGCTGGTCGTGGGAGGTCAGGCTTGCCACACTGTAGTGCGATTAAGCCAGACGCCGATTACGAATTTACATTTGCGGAATGAACGGCGGATAGATGCATCCGAACTGCTCTCGGAAGAGCTGAGGCAAGCGGTGAAGCAAACCGCTGAAGCTGCGCTTCGTGCTTTTCCGGGGAGTACTACGGCAGGCGTTGATGTGCTCGTTCAGCGCGGAAATGGCATGACCTATCCAATTGATATCAATCCTTTTGGCGATTTGCTGTACGGAGCTGAGCACGAAGGAATGAACACCTATGAGTGGCAGATGCTTCAGCTTCTCGGAAAGGATTAGACAACTATGCTCGATATGAACCAAATCGTGGGCACCCACGATATACTGATGATTACGCTTGATACGCTGCGCTACGACGTAGCGCAGCTCGAGGAAGAGCATTGTCCTAACCTGTGCGGAAGCGGAGGCTGGGAGAAGCGGCATACGCCGGGCAGCTTTACCTATGCTGCTCATCACGCTTTTTTTGGCGGCTTCCTGCCTACGCCTGCGAATACGGACAAAGCCTCCCACGTAAGGCTGTTCCATACAAAAAATACGGGACTCAGAACGGATCCCCATACATGGTTATTTGACGCTCCGGATCTTGTATCCGGCTTGCAGGAGGCGGGTTACCGGACGGTCTGCATCGGAGGCGTCATTTTTTTTACGAAAAAAAACAAGCTGGCCAAAGTGCTGCCCGGCTATTTTCAGGAGAGCTATTGGCGGATGACCTTTGGAGTGACGAATCCCCGCTCGACCGAGCATCAGGTCAATCATGCGCTGAAGCTTCTGGAGAAGGCTGACCCGAATGAACGGTTATTTTTATTTATGAATATTTCGGCTATGCATGGGCCTAATCACTACTTTGTGCCTGGCGCAAAGCAGGATTCGGTTGAGACACAGCGGGCTGCGCTTCGGTATGTGGACAGTCAATTAGGTCCTTTGTTTGAAGCGATGCGGAAAAGGGGTAAGACATTATGCCTAGCATTTTCTGATCATGGGACGGCTTACGGCGAGGACGGCTATGAAGGCCACCGTTTGGCGCATGAAGTCGTCTGGAACGTTCCGTATCGCGAATTTATTTTGGAATAAGGAGGGAAAGCAGCTTGTTACATCCAACATCGCCATTCACATCTGCCGAGCTGCAGGAACGGGAGCAGCGCTGGATGCGCGCGCCGTATCGTTCGTATTTGTATTCCTACCCGCATAAGACGGCTTATCGTGATTTGCAGCCCCCTGTATCACTCCGGGAGCTTTGGGAACAGGACCAAACCGACTATCATTTTTTGTATATGCATATTCCTTTTTGCGGAGCCCGCTGTGGATTCTGTAATTTGTTTACGCTGCCGGACAGGCGGGTAGACGTTCATGAGCAATATGTCGATGCGCTGCAGAGGCAGGCGGAGCAGTGGGCGCCATGGTTCCGCAACCGTACGTTTTCCCGGTTCGCGATTGGCGGAGGAACGCCAACGCTTCTGGAGGCGAAACAGCTAAATCGCCTATTTGATATCGCTGAGCATACGATGGGCCTTGATCCGATGAAGGCATCCATTTCGGTTGAAACCTCGCCGGAGACGGTGACGACCGATCGCATGGGGGTACTGAAGGAGCGCCTCGTAGACCGCGTGAGCATGGGAATCCAAAGCTTTGTGGAAGAGGAAGCGTCGGCCATTTACCGTCCACAGAAACCTCGGCTTGCAGAAGAAGCGCTGGACACTTTGATGTCCTATTCGTTTCCGCTTGTGAATTTGGATCTTATTTATGGCTTGCCGGGTCAAACGGCAGAGACTTGGTTATATTCATTGGAGAAGGCAATCAGCTATGGACCGGGAGAAATTTTCATTTATCCGCTGTACACGCGCGAGAATACGATTCTAAAGCCGGAGCAAATTCGAAATTCGGGATCGGATATCCGCCTGGAGCTTTATCATATTGCCCGCCAGCTTCTGGAGGAAGCGGGCTATAAACAATTTTCAATGCGTCGCTTTGCCAAGGAAACGTCATTTGCTCACAAGAGCATACTGCCCTTCAGCTGTCAGGAAGAAGGAATGGCCGGACTTGGCTGCGGCGCGCGCTCGTATACGCGCGAGGTGCACTATGCTTCAAAATATGGAGTAAGTGCGGCGGCAACGCGCAGCATTATTGAAGAGTATGTAGCCGCTGACCGGCATGATTCGGCCAATTATGGCTTCCTCTTAAATACGGCTGAGCAAAAGCGCAGATTCATATTAAAGGCGCTGCTGCACCAAGAGGGGCTCGAACTGTCGGCCTATCGTGACCGCTTCGGCAGCGATGCTATGGACGAGCACCTCGATTTGGAAGAGCTGCTCAGTATCGATTTAGCCGTACTAGAGTCTGGCATTTTGAGATTGACGACAAAAGGGATGGCTTATTCGGATGCAATCGGAGATGAGTTTATTTCCGGCGATGTGAGAGAGCTGATGAACAGCTATGTTGTCCGATGAAGGCGACTCTTTATTATCGCGGCGCATTGTCATCCTGTAATTACGATTGCCCGTATTGTCCCTTTAGCAAGACGACGGACAGCAAAGCAACGCTTGCAAAGGATAAGCGGCAGCTGGAAGATTTCATGAGCTGGGTTCGCGTGCAGGAGTCTGCGGGCCACCGGCTCTCGATATTTTTCAACCCTTACGGGGAAGCGCTCGTTCATCGTTGGTATCGTGACGCGATGGTGGAACTGTCTGGCTTGCCGCATGTGGATAAGGTGGCGGTACAAACGAACCTATCGGTGAAGCTGGACTGGACGCGGCAGCTTGTAAGGGAGAAAGCTGCCTTTTGGGTGACCTACCATCCCGGGCAAACGAGCGAAGCAAATTTTCTGCGCCAATGCATGACGCTTTATGAGCAGCGAATTCCGTTTAGCGTGGGATCAGTCGGTATCCGTAGCGCGTTCGACGCGATTGGTGAGCTGCGGAAGGCGCTCCCGGACGATGTTTATCTGTGGGTTAATGCCTTTAAGGACCGCAAAGCGTATTATACGGAGGAAGAAAAGGACTATTTAACACAAATTGACCCGCACTTCCAGTTGAATGTGCCTGATTATGAGAGCCTCGGCAAAGCTTGCGGAGCAGGCTCAAACGTTTTTTATGTGCAGGGAGCGGGCATCGTCAAGCGCTGCTACAGCGACCGCAGAATCATTGGGCATCTTTATCGTGATGGTCTGGAAGGGCTAACGGCGGACCGTCCCTGCGGGATGAAGGCGTGTGGCTGCTATATCGGTTACATTCATATGCCGCAGCTGGAGCTGAACAAGCTTTACGGCAGCAGTATGCTGGAGAGGATTCCGGCCGGCTACGCCCGCTAATGGACATGGCAATGAAGAAGGAGCTCCTTCTGCATGCTTGCGGCAGCTTCTTTTTCGGTGCTAAGTGACGGGGCTCTACTCTCATCAGGGTATTAAATAAGTTCAACTATTGATTTTACAATTCATGAGTTTCTCAAGCAGGTTTCCATACGGGCATAAAGTCGCTCAATGATAGTTCTTTTATAGTTGGGGATTTCTCCTATAAAAAATCTTGGATCTACTCCCTTCTTCAAACCAATCTACCTCAGCGTCTTCAAATGGGCAGCTTATGGCTGGGTTTTGGAGCAATAGAGCTAATTTATAGATCTAATATAGCGTAAATAGCCGAAATCGATGAAATAGGTCTAAAAAGTAGATCTAAACTAGCCCAGCAGCTCCAAATGGACTGGATATGGCTGGGTTTTGGAGCAATAGAGCTAATTTTTAGATCTAATCTGGCGTAAATAGCCAAAATTGATGAAATTGGTCTAAAAAATAGATCTATTCTAGCTCAGAGGCTCCAAATGGACTGAATATGGTTAGTTATTGGAGAAATAGATCTAATTTTTAGATCTATTCGGGCATAAATATCCGAAATCGATGAAGTAGGTCTAAAAAACAGACCTAATCTAGCCCAGCAGCTTCAAATGGGCAACTTTCCCTGGGGTTTGTAGATATAGATAAGTTGAACGAAGAAAATAAAGGATTTGGGAAGCGAGAAGATCGATCTGGAGAAATGAACTATTCTCCCTAGTAGCCAGATTCTTGCCTTTTCATGTCTTAGCCAATTTAAGAATTCGGCTGCAAGCGCGACCCCATAAAATGATCTACTCGCGCAGCGACCAAAACGAGAAGCTTTTGTTCAACGTATATCGTTTGATTCTGTACTTAATAAGCTGGAGGTGCAGCGGTGTTCAAGGTTTACATAACGGTTAAAAGCTTAGGCAAGAAAAAAAACCATCTTGACCGTCTGGCGTGGCAGCTATCAGAAGCCCCGTCGACTTTGCGCTCCTTAATCATAGATATCGTTACGACGAATGTTAGGTTGTTTAACGATCGGCAGACAGAGGTGCCGCTTGTTCCTTTTCTAACCAAAGCCGATATCGAGCTGCAGAGTACGAGCGGCAAGGTGGGCTTCGGAACGCTATATAATGAGAAAAAAGCGGATGAGGAGGAAGCGGCAGCAACAGCGCTGCTTGCCTTTGAGGACGGGTTATTCCGGGTGTTCATCAAGGAAAACGAAATAGACAATCTTGATGCGCCGCTTGCGCTGCAAGAAGGCGATGAGATCGCATTTATTCGTTTTACGATGCTGGCAGGGAGAATGTGGTAAACGAAAAGCCAAGGAGGCAGGAGAATGGATAGAGGAGAACAAAAACAGTACTTTCAAAGCATGAAAGACAAGGTGAACGGACTTGTGCTTTCCGATTCCCATAAGCAGCTCGCTTTGCTGCTCGTGACTCTTGGTGAGAGAGGATATAACGATTACGAGATCAGCACAGGCATTAAGGAGCAGCTTCTGACATTGGCTTCGGAGCAGGAGCAGCAGCTGTTCGAGCCGCTAGTTGACATCGCAGCGGAGCTGCTTGACCCGTCATACGCCCATGTATTCCGTTATATGGCTGAGCATGCGACGGAATATCCTTATAGCAGCGGTTATGCGCGCAGGCCGTTTCGAACGAAGGAACAGAGGCTGCATTTGGACCGTTTGCTGACGAAAATGATTTCCTTGTTCCATTTGAATGCCCGCGATTTCTCGGTTGTTGAATATCTAACGAAGCCTGGCTATATGGCGCAAAATGAATACCAATTTCCGGCTACCGCTATTGCCGATACGATCGCCTATGGCATTGATGACGGAAATGAAGCCATTTTGGAGGCTTTAAAGGATATTATTCATGGCGATAACAATACCGCGCTCCTGGCGCGCAGCATGATTACAGGCATTTTCCTCAGCCATAGCACAGAAGCCTACCGGATGATCGGGGAGCTGCTTGTTGCTGCCAGGCTGCAGGAGGGGCTTCGCCAAAGTATCGTGGAAGCGATGGATGAGGGAACCGTTGAGGCGATGAAGTACATGCTGGAGGTTGTGACCGAGCATGATTTGATCCGTTATAGCTCGGTTGTCAGAGCGGTTGATGTATGGACCGGACTCGGGCTGGAGGCCGCTAACGCGCGCGTGACTAAACAGGTGATAACGTTTGCTGCCCAGTGTCTTGCCGATCCAGCTGTTGTGGAGAAGGGACTGGAGAGCAGCAACGTGAATGAGCTGTTTATCAGCCTTTGGGCGATTGCAGTGAAGGAAGAGAAGCTTCTTTACGATAAAATCAATCTGATTATGGAGAGCAACGACGATTATCGCAAGATTGCGGCGCAATATATGCTGGCGCAAAGCCAGAATGACGATGCCCGTTTCTCAATCGCTCAAAACTGGCTTGGAGAGACGAACAAGGAGCTGCAATATTGGGTCGTCTCTAACTACACGTTCGATTATTCCTATCGCTGGGAGAGCTTAAACGGCAAGCATGAGCGCTTATTGGAGCTGAAGCCGTCGGTGCTGCTGGGTGACAAAGCTGTGAGAAAAACGCAGTTTGAGCAGTTCAGGCTGCTCCTCAGCGGCATGCCCTCGAAGGAGGTTACGGCCAAGTCCAGCGTATTTGATTGGCTCGGCTACACGTATTCAACCGAAATGATCGTTCGCAAGCTGCTTTATTTGACGGCCTATGATATGGATGCGGAATGGATTGCAGAGCTGATCGGATTAAAAGATACGCTCAGCCCAGACAGCAGGTCCGAGCTGCTAAACTATTTTATGAATGATCCGGCGAACGAGGCACAGCGTAATTTCCTGATCGACAGTTTGTCAGACAAAAGCATGAGCAACCGAGAGATTGCCATTCGGAAGGCTGCCCATCTGGAGCTGAATGACGATGAGATCGAAGCGGTCTCTGCTCTCCTGAAGCTAAAAACAGGGTCGCTGCGTCAAGGAGCCATTGGTTTGCTACTGCAGCAGCCGGCAAGGCAGCTGGAAGCGGTCCTCTCGCTTCTTCTTAAGAGCCGCAACGAGCTTCAGCGCCTGGCTGCACTTGAGCTTCTGACGGAGATGAAGGATGAGCCCTCACACGCAGGGCTTTCTGAAGCCTTGCAGGATAACGTAGATTCCATTGCGGAGCCAACCGAAAAGGAACGCTTGTTAATTGCAAAGCTCAAGCAAAAGGAAACCTATACGCTCAGCAACGGTTTTGGTTTATTCGACCCTGCGCTTGGAACGGGAGAGCTGTCGGAGAGAGAGCAGCTGCCGCTCTCCGCTCTTCAGGAGGCAAGAGGCTATTTTAACCTGAGCCTCGAACAAATCAATGAGTTTGTTAAAGGGCTCTCCGATCTTGTTCATCTGCACCGTGAGCATGAATACGAAGTAACGGATTATTCAGGCGCTAAGGAATCCCTTCTTGTAGGAGCTCGGCTAACGAGCTTCAAATGGCGTTACGAGGAGGAAGACAATACTCCCGTATTGGCAAGATATCCTTTAACGCAGGTGTGGGAGACCTATTTGGAGGATAGCGGATTTGGGGCGCCGGAACTGCTGCAGCTTCACTTTTACCGTAGAGCCCAGACGCTGTCCCGCTATTATTACGGAGAGCTGGAGCACTGGCGGGCATCTACCTACGAGCCGCCGGAGGGCTGGCGCAAGGAACTGCTGGATCAGCTGTATCCGATGGATGTTCTGCGCGAGACCAATGCCTTGACCGAAAATGTTCCTTATCAGAGACAGGTGTATGAACTGATCAGCGCTTATTTGGAAGAATGCGCAAAGCCGGAGCTATTTGAAATCTCGAACCATATCCTGGGCTTGATGATGCAATGCTTCCCAGCCGACCGTGTATACGAGGAAAGCGAGCTTCTGGAATTGTATACCGACTTCTGGAGGGAATGGGTACGTTCGAGCATGCACGATGACGAGTCATTTAAGGCTTATTTCAAAGCTTACTACCAATTGTACGAAATGAGCCGTTATGAATCTCACCATTTGAATGCCAGCGACTTTGCTCGGGCACTCGAACTGGGGCTTATTGATGAGAATGAGCTGCTAAGGGAGTATATCGGAAGGCAAGGCAGCAGCAACCGGATCAGGGAGCTGACGAGTCCGCAAAGCAAGCTGCTTGAGCTTTATCCGAACTTGAGCCAGTACAAAGATCGAGTCGTTGAGCGAATATTGGAGATTGAGCTAAGCAGGGGAGATCTGGCCACCGAGGTTACGAATCTAGCTACAAGCATTCGATATCTAGAGGGTATGAATTACTTGATCGCCATATTGGAAGGGCTGGATAAAGAGTCGTTCGTTCGGGGTTACATTTATGGTTATGGCAAAGACGTAACGAAGAAGGAAACCTTTAGCCACCTGTTGAAGGTATGCCATCCTCGCAAAGGAGAGGACGAGGTGCTGCTGCGAGAGCTGCTGCAGTCCCGCAACATTGCGGAGTCCCGCTTGCTTGAGGCTGCGATGTATGCACCGCAATGGGTAGATCTCATCTCAAGTTACTTAGGATGGAGCGGCCTGCGCAGCGCGGCTTGGTATTTTCATGCGCATATCAATGAATCCTTCTCAGCCGAAAAGGAGACCGTCGTAGCGCATTATTCGCCGATTGCACCGCAGGACTTCAATGATGGCGCCTTCGATATTGAATGGTTCCGGCAAGCCTATGAGGAGCTTGGGGTAGAGCGCTTTGGCGTACTGTACCAATGCGCAAAATATATTTCTGCGGGATCGAACCATAGGCGTTCGCAGCTGTTTGCCGATGCAGTGCTAGGCAAGCTCAGCTTAGAGGAGCTTCAGGGCTCGATTGCCGAGAAACGAAACAAGGATCATTTGTTAAGCTACAGCCTGCTGCCTTTGGCTGCGGATGGAGAGCAGTCACGCGACGTGCTGGAGCGTTATTCCTTTATTCAGCGCTTCCTGAAGGAGAGCAAGGCATTTGGCGCCCAGCGTAGGGCAAGCGAGGAGAAGACGTCCAGCATAGCGCTGGATAATTTGGCGCGCAATGCGGGTTATGCCGATGTGATCCGCTTAACCTGGGATATGGAGAGCAAGAAGCTGGAGGAGCTCCTTCACTATTTCGAGCCGCATCCGTTGGATGACGCTGTAACGGTTCAACTGGTTATTGACGAGGCTGGCAAGACCGAGATCCAGGTTCAGAAGCAAGGCAAGGTATTAAAGGCAGTGCCGACTGCTTACAAGAAGCATGAGTACATTGCAGCGCTTAAGGAAACCAAGACCGAGCTGACGGACCAGTACAGAAGAGCACGGGCAGAGCTGGAACGCTCGATGGAGGCAGGAAGCAGCTTCACGCTGCAGGAGATCGGCAAACTAGCGCAAAATCCGGTGCTGTCGCCTTTAGTTCGTATTCTTGTATTTAAAGTAAATGAGCATTTGGGTTATTTTGAAGAGGGAAGGCTAAACGGTGCGCATGACGCTCCTTACCAAATGAAAGAGAGCGATCAGCTAATCATTGCTCACCCGCTTCATTTATATGAAAGCGGCGATTGGAGCTACTATCAGAAGGATTTGTTTGACAGGCAGCAAAAGCAGCCCTTTAAGCAAATATTTAGAGAGCTATATTTGCCTAGCGAGGATGAGCTTGCGAGCGGATCGTTGTCGCGCCGCTATGCGGGGCATCAGGTACAGCCTCGCAAGACCGTCAGTTTGCTCAAAGGCCGTAAATGGACGGTCAGCTACGAGGAGGGCTTGCAAAAGGTCTATTACAAACAGAATGTCATTGCGAATATATACGCCTTAGCGGATTGGTTCTCTCCTTCCGATGTTGAGAGCCCAACGCTTGAAACGGTACGTTTCTTCGATCGAGTGACGATGAAGGGACTCGATATTGCCGAGGTTCCAAGTCTCGTTTTCTCCGAAGTGATGCGAGATGTTGATCTGGTCGTGAGCGTAGCCCATGTTGGCGGCGTCGATCCTGAAGCGAGCCTGACCACGATCGGCATGCGTGGAGCGATCGTGCGTGAATCGCTGCGCTTACTGAAGATTGACAACGTCCGCTTGGAAGGCAATCATGCCTTGATCGCCGGGAAGCTTGGGGAATACAGCGTCCATCTGGGAAGCGGCAGCGTTTATAAGCAAGCCAAGGGGGCGCTCGCCATCATTCCGGTTCATTCGCAGCATAGAGGGAAGCTGTTCCTGCCCTTTATGGATGAAGATCCGAAGACAGCAGAGATTTTGTCCAAAATTGTGCTGCTAGCACAGGATACTAAGCTGAAGGACCCGCAAATTTTAGCTCAGCTGCAAGCTTAATTATTCAGAAAAGGAGTCCGCATTGGACTCCTTTTCCTATTTTATAAACATAGTCCCGTAATCTCTTCTTATTGTCCAGCAACCGCACCACGTCAAAATAGTCTTTGTCGTAGCGTAGGGCGACAAAGGTTTTCACCAGCGTATCTATGAAGGGCAGCCAAGTGACGATGCTTCAAACGGTTACCTTTTGGGTATAGTAAGGTAGGGTTTGAATATCGAGAGGAGTGTGCAAAATATGACGCAAGCGAAAAAAGTCGCTTTTCTACTAGCTAACGATTTTGAAGATTCCGAGATGAAAAATCCATATGATGAAATGGTGAAAAATGGTCATGAAGCGGTCATCATTAGCCTGAATAGCAATGAAAAACTGACGGGCAAGCAAGGAACGATTACGTACACCTCCCATCTAGGCATCGATGAGGCCAATGCGGATGACTATTCCGCCATCATTATTCCGGGTGGCAAGTCCCCCTCTCATTTGATGGATAATACGAAGGTACAAGCCTTCGTAAAGGAAGCAGATGAGGCAGGCACGACGATTGCAGCGATCTGCCACGGTCCGCAAATTTTGGAGGCAGCCGGCCTGCTAAAGGGTCGCACGTTGACTTCATATCCTGGCCTTTCAACGGAAATTGAAGCTGCGGGCGGGAAGTTTGTCGACAAAGAGGTTGTCGTTGACCGTAATTTGATTACGTCGCGTTCACCGGAGGACGAGCCTGCATTTATCAGGGAAACGATTGAGAAGCTTGGGGTAAACGCCTGGTAGCTTTGTAGCATAGCAATAGCTTTTACGGGGCGGCCTGTTCAGAATAGCATTTATTCTGCGGGCAGCCTTCTTTGCGTTAAAATGACAGTCATCCCAGGTTAGGGTATACTTTAACCATATTTAAAATGTTAAGGAGGGCGTGCCCATATGCCCGATACTACGCTTGATGAGCGAAGGGACAAGTCCCCGTGGACAACTACTCATCCTCCTGAAAAGGTGAGCAAGGCGGACGTGATTAAGAGCGGCCTGATGGTTTTAAGCGAGCTTGGGGCAAATCATATCTGCAAGGTTTGCATTGCAAACAGCGGCTCATGCTGCAATGGTTGCCGAAACTTGCTTGACGGGGTAGGCTGTCAACTGCGAAATACGAGCTGCACGGCTTGGTTATGCGGCTTTCATAAATATTTATTATATGAGGTTGGACAGTTAGAGGGCTGGTACATGTTCTGGGATCAGATTCCTGGGCAGGATTACCGGGAGGACTTTACGCCGGATGAACTGATGCTGGAAAAAACATGGCAGAGCCAGCAGCAAACGCTGGATCATCTCGGAGAGGCTCTTGCAGCGGATTTACAGGAGATGGAGCGATCGCATATTGCGATAGGCATTATCCTTACGCTGCGCGAGAAGCTGGACAAAAATATTGATTTGTATATGGATGGCGAGCAGGATCACAAAAAAAGGCTGAGGCTGAAAAGAAAAATAAAAGTGCTCTCCAGCGATTTTCAACGTTTTCATTTCTTATTAAACAAGTATCATAAGGAGCAAGCGGAGGGGTGACTGCTTCTTCTGGCTAGATACCAAACAGGGTTATCCTGCAGCAGCTTCTGCTGCTTAACGGACAACCCCTAGCTTCTTTTTTATTTTAAAAACTCCAGCAGCTCTTTATTGAATCGATTCGGCTCATCGTAGAGTATCCCATGTCCGCTATGCTCGAATTCGACCAGCGTGGACCCATCAATGCCATTTAGCAGCTGCTTGGCGAATTCCGGCGGGCAAATGGTGTCTAGCAAGCCTTGAAAGATCGTTGTGGAAGCTTTGATCTGCAGCATGTCCGCCCGCAAGTCCTCATCCCGCAAAGATTCGAAGGTGCGGACGGTTCCCCATGCAGAGGCTTCAAGACCTAATGCTTGCAGCCAGTCCTTAAAAGGCTCGCTGATCTTGTTTTCCGGCCAGTCGGCCAAAAACTTTTCTCCAAAGTCGCGAAGCATCTGAGGCCGGTCGTTTTTGGTGGCGGCTATTTGTTCATTGGCCTCCTCTTGCGTAATACCGTAGGGATACTGTTCACGCTGCGTGAACGAAGGAGCCGCCGCCCCCAGCAAGGCCAGCTTTCGAACGCCGTATCCTCCATGCCTTGCCATATACCGGACGGCAATGGCGCCTCCTACGGAGAAGCCGACCAAATAAGCTTGATCGAGCTTTAAATAATCGATAACTGCCTTTACATCGTCGGCAAGCCGGTCATAGGCATATCCGCCTGCGGGAGCATAGGATTTGCCGAAGCCGCGCTGGTCAATGCCAATGCAGCGATAGCCTTGCTCGGAGAGCAAAGTAAACTGAGCTTCAAACATCCGGCTGCTTAGCGGCCAGCCATGCAGGAAAATAACAGGGGGCCCGGAGCCGATATCCTCAACGTATAGTCTTACATTTTTCTCAACCTCAATGTAATGTCCCATTGTATCTCTCCTCTCGGTTCTATCTCAATCCTTACCCAATCGCGCGTATTTTGAACAATATTTCTTTCTCATCCGTATGTAGAAGTAGAATAAGGAGCAATTGGAGGCAACGGCATGTTCTCTTGGATAAGAATGGCGGCCATTATGATCGTTACGGCCTTTTTGACGAGATTGATCCCATTCTCGGCTTATTTTCAAAACGTAAACACGTTGATGCATGAGCTTGCACACGCACTTGCAACGCTTCTGCTCAAAGGCAGCGTGATGCATATCTACTTGTATGCGGACCAGAGCGGAGTGACCTATTCCTCTTATACGGATAGCTGGATGCAGATTCCGATTGCGCTCGCCGGTTATATGGGATCCGCTTTATTTGCACTGCTCCTGTTCGTTTTGTATGCAAAAGGAAAGCTGCGGCTGGGTTTAGCTCTGATTGCCGGAACGGCTGCAGTGGCTCTGGCGCTGTTCGTTCGCAATGGATATGGCATGGCATGGAGTGGCGGTTTTACGGCGCTAACGGCTTTGGTTTATTTTGCCGCGCCAGCCTGGCTGCGGACGGGTTATTATTTGCTGCTGGCGTTCATTTGCTTGGTAGAGTCGATTATTAGCCCGATTGTGCTGCTCGTGATATCGGTATCAGAACCAGCTGCAGCGGGCGATGCAGCGAGTTTAAGCGCGGCGACGGCTGTGCCTGCAATGGTCTGGTCTCTCTTATTTTGCGGCTTTGCCCTATGGTGCGCCAAAATAGCGATCGGCTATTTGTTTAAGAGGAGGCCGGGAGGGATACTAATAAGTAAATAAGGAAGGCTGTGATAAATTTGCCGAAAAAATATAGGCTGCCAGAGAAGAAGAAAGTGGACTTGTCGGACTATGATCCCAAGGATACGGGAAGCTTTGCGAGCAAAGAAGACGTAACCGAGAAGATAAGAGACCTGGAGCTCGAATTGCAGGAGCTGCAAGAGAAGCTTATCGCCAGCAAACAGCAGTCCGTGCTTTTTATATTTCAAGGGATGGATTGCAGCGGAAAGGACGGCGTCATCAAAAAAGTGTTCGCAGGCTTGAATCCTCAAGGCATATCGGCCTACAGCTTCAAAACTCCGACCGAGGATGAGGCTCGCCATGATTTTTTATGGAGAACGCATCACCTCGTCCCTCCACTTGGACAGATTACTGTGTTTAACCGTTCCTATTATGAGGAAGTGCTGATTACGAGAATTCACGGCAAGGTGGATGATGCGGAGGCTAAGCAGCGCTTTAAGCATATTAACCATTTTGAAGCTTTATTAGCGGATAGCAGGGTGAAGGTTGTCAAAATCTTTTTGCACATTTCAAAGGAATTCCAGCTCGAGAAGCTGATCAGCCGGATTGAGGATCCTAGCAAAAACTGGAAATTCGACCCTTCCGATCTATTGGAGCGCAAATCATGGAAGCAGTATGGCAAGTACTATGAGGAGCTGTTTGAAAAATGCAGCAAAGCATCGCCTTGGCATATCGTTCCCTCCGATAACCGCTGGTATCGCAATTATGCGGTCCTAAACATTGCGGTTGATGCTTTGCGCAGCTTAGAGCTTAAGGATCCGCCTGCAAACCCTGAATTACAGCTGCTGCTGGAGGAAATTAAGCGGGAGGAAGGCTAGTCGGTAGCATCCCAAAAGCGACCAATAAGAGTAAATGCTAAATAATAGCTGGACATATCGATTATGTTTGGTAAGCTTGGTATAAGGCCTCTGACGCAGAGGCCTTATATTTTTTTAGGAGGAGAAAAGCATGAAAAAAGCAGTTGGTTGTTTGAGCAGAATCAGCATTGTGCGCATAGGGGGGGAAGTTTACTATGAACCATAGTACCGGTCTATCCCGTGTAAGAGAACAGTTGGTCGCACAGCTTGTCCTGTTGGGTGACGAGAAGAATCGCTTTCTCGACGCCTATTTTGTCATGCATGGCAAGGAGCGTACGGAAATCAGTCAATTTTTATCCCTGTATACACAGACCGTACAAAAGCTGCTTTCGGACCCGGATTCGTTGGCAGACGAGGGGCTGCATTCCCAGGTGCTTATCGGGAGCTATGTCACGTTTGAATATCCAGATTTTGATACCAAGGATTCTTTTACAATTGTGCTGCCTGATCAAGCAGATCCAGACGAAAACCTGATTTCCTTTCTGTCTCCTGTAGGCAGGCAATTGCTGCTGGCGCATCTTGGCGATCTTATTTCCGTTGCCGCGCCATCCGGAGCGATCCGTACCCGCATTGCCGCAATCACGTTTACTGGCGGCAACTCCTCTATGGAAGGGGGAGAAGCACGTGGATCTTAGAGAAACCGAATTGCCCGGCATTGGACGCAAGTATAGTCTGTGTACCCGCAGTGGAGAGAAGCTGGTTATTGTCGTCCATAACGATGAACGGCGGGATATTTTTCATCTGGACCCTGATGAGCCGGACGATATGCTGTCCATGGTTACGCTTGATGATGAGGAAGCAAGAGTCGTCTCTGCCATTATCGCAGGGATCACCTACAAGCCGAAGTTTCTGGAAAATCAGGAGATTGCGCTGGATAGCTTGATCATTGAATGGCTTCGGCTGGAGCCACTGTCCAAATGCGTAGGCAAGCGGATTGGGGAGCTCGATATTCGCAGAACGACCGGTGCAACGATCCTTGCCGTAGTGCAGAAGGATAAGACGAAGCATATTAATCCGGGTGCGGAATACGTATTTACCGCTGGATTGACCTTGGTCGTAGCCGGAGAACGCAAGCAATTAAACCAGTTAAAAACAATACTGCTGAATGGAACGCTATAGCCGATGCTTCATTGCTCATACAGCTAATTCAGTCGTTTGCTCGATGTGCGTTGGCATAAAAAAGGAGTTACTCCAAAGGCAGTTTTCACTGCTAAAGGTGTAACTCCTGTTTTTTTGATGAAAGAAGGCATCTTTAGGCTTTTATTCTTGTATGCTTGCAGCCAGTTTATTCAGCATCAACAGCGGTAAGCGCCTTTACGACATCGTCGATTTTCTGGCTGTTTGCGATTGGGCCTGAACTGATCCAGTGTCTCGCGTTTACAAATCTGATCTGTTTTTGCTTAACAGCCTCTAAGGATTGCCATACGCTTGTTTGTTCAAAATCAGCGAAGGCTTCCCTTGCCTGCTTGATCTCGTCATCGGTGCTTCCGGCACCGCCCATCGTTACGAATAGATAATCCGCCTTCAGCTCAGGCAGCATTTCCAGCGAGACGGTCATATTTTGAAAATTAGGCTGTTTTTCATGCCATGCTGCTACCGTTGGATCAAGTGCTAGGCCCAGCTCATTGTAAATGATGCCCGGATAGGTCGGCCAATCTTTACCGGTTTCTTTGTCTTGATAGTTGGGAAAATAAACGCGGAAATCCTTGCCGGTCATGCGGATGAAGGCGATGCTCTTCTTATCAACATTGGCATCGGCAAGAGCGATTTTCGCTTGCGCAGCCTTCTCGTCATAGCTGTCTATCACCTGTTTGGCGTGGTCGGCAGCACCTAGCGCGTCGCCGATCAAAGCAAGCGAATTTCTCCAATCTTCACGGTCATAAGTGATCGTGGGTGCGATTTTGGACAGGTTTTCGTAATCCGCCTGCTCAATCGCCGTACTTGCCACTATGAGATCGGGCTGAGCGGCGAGAATCGCTTCGAGATTAAGGCTTTCTCCCCAGATTTCAGAAGCTGCTCCTTGTTCCTTCAGCTTGTCGTTCAAATAGTACCCTTCACCGATAGACATCCCGAAGACAAGCGGAATATTCAGGGATAACAGCATATCTTCTAAATTAATTGAAGCTATGCGCTCTGGATGTGAGGGAACCTCGGTGATGCCAAAGGCATGCTCTACTTTACGGGTTTGTGGCTCGCCAGCTGTCTCAGTAGAGGAAGCAGGCTCTGAAGAAGCATTTGCCGGATGATTGTTTCCAGTAGCGCTTCCGCAGGCGGATAGTAAGAAGACAGCGAGTATAACGGTTAGGCATAGGAATGAGTGATAGGTGCGGCGCATCGGTAAACCTCCGTTTTGTTAGTCATCATCATGATCAAAATGTATTATAAGCCGTGCTGCCTGCACATAACATGGACAATCGTGTTCGATCCATACGGCTAGCTGGATTCGCAAAGGCGCAGAGCTTCTTCAATGATGATACTGTGAGCAAACGGGGAATAATCGAGCCAAGGGCATTCTGAGATAAGATGGACGGCACTCTTGCGAACTGGCTTAAGTTGTTTCCAAATTTCAGAGTGCTGCAGCGACTGCCATTTTTGCTGCGAGGCTGCATCCGAATCAATAATCAAAAACAACCGGTCACCCGTATAGGCAGGAAGCTCACGCTCCTGAATCGATTTCAACACATCGATCGTATCCGGATCATAAGGGCAATTTAGGCTTAAATCTTCATAAAGTACGGCTCCGCCATTACGCCTCCCGTATACAATAAGATGGCCCAGCATCAAATGAAGGATGGACACGCTTTCGCATTGTAAAATCTTCCTTATTTTCTCACCTGCAAGCGAGGCTCTGGCATCATAATCGGCTAACCATTGATTGGCAGCTCTAGTTTTCCCGAGATGGGAAGCTATTTGAATGAATTGCTGTCTCCAATTCAGCCCGAGCCATGGAATAACGACGGTGCGAGCAATTCGGCTAATCGAGGCTCTGACCTGCTCGTCGACCATATCGTCACAAAAAATCAGCTCTGGCCTCGCATGGACAAGAGTATTGCGGTTATAGTCAACCATTTCTTGGTCCATGCTTTTGGATCGCCTTAGATGATAAGGAATTTCGGGTAAAACTGTTTTTCGATGAACGTCCCTCTCGCTATCGACCAATGCGGCGTAGGGCATAATGCCAAGTGCGAGCAAATGGCCTGCGTAAGGGAAAGAGAAGGCGGCAATTCTGCTGGTTGTCCATGCGGCATATTCTTTTGGCGGAATGCCCGCCGCTTTTTTAAATTTCCGGCTAAAATAAAACTCGTCCTCGAAGCCAACCTGGCTGGCAACTTCTTTGACGCGCATGCCGGATTGCAGAAGCTGCTCCTTGGCTTTGTTTATGCGAATGCTATTTAAGTAATCGATTGGACTTTTCCCGACCCAGTGCTTGAATTGATGAGAGTAATGCCAAAGGCTCATGCCAGCTACAGCCGAGAGACTTTCTCTGGTGAGCTCCTCGGCGTATTTTTCATTCATAAATGTGATGGATTGGTCTATGCATGCTTTGTTCTCTAAGGCAGGGCACGCCTCCGCTTGCATGAGAGAGGTAGTGGACGAAGTGGTTATTATGTGGGAAGGAGTTTTTGTAAAATGGCCTTGTCCTTCAGGCATCTGATCGCTAGAGTACAATCTTGTCATGTCGTTCCTCCGGAATAGAGCTTGTCCTGTTTGTTTAAATGATAATGATTATCATTAATAGTTTAAACGAAAATAGGCAGCGAAGCAACCCAACCCAACCCAACCCTTTTAATAGATGGGAGAAGAATGGATAGTTTAAGAGGGAGGCAATAGAAGCGATTAGCCATAAGAAAAACCGCCTTCGGGGGAGGAAGGCGGCTGTTATTCTACGGATAGATGAGCACTCACTTGGATTTGGAATTAGTTTCCGGATTTCTTCTGCAATAACCGTTTCAACTCTTCATCTACGCGTGCATTCCGCTGCTCGTTTTGAAATTCATGCCCTGGCTGATTCGAATCGAAGGAGTACAAACCTCTGGATAACTCCCGCTGTGCTTCTCGTTCCATTAGCTTCTGCTCGATACGCTCAAAGCCTCTGGAGGCGGAGCTGGCATGCAAAGGGTCCGAAGATGAATAACCGGATGTACCATCGGTTTTCTTCATGCGAAGGACAAGCTCTTTGCGTTTTTCTTGCAGCCTGACTTTTTCTTCTTTGAGCGACTCGAGCCGTAGACCAAGCTCGAATGCCGCTTGCTTGGCAAGCTGAAGCAGTTTCGAGGTCTCTTCGTGCTGGTCCAAATACAAAATTTTTGCTTCAAGCGCCGTACGTGCTTCTTCCTCGCGCTCTTCCACTGCAGCTTGCTCTGCTTTGCTCTCGTAATAACGGGCTTGTTCCTTCAGCTCGCTAAGTTTTGTTTGCAAAACGCGTTCTTGCGCCTGTTGATGCAAGCTTTCCCGTTCGGTATTCGCAATCTCTTCATCCAAATCTCTCAGGTAATGATTAAGCATCGTAACGGGGTTTTCCATTTTGTCCAGCACCTCATTGGCTGCTGCCTTCGTCATGCTAACTACGCGTTGTAAAATACCCATTCTATCATCTCTCCTTATATGTGTTTGATTAGTAGTGGTCGGCAAATCTGAAATCTTGGCTCGTTGCTTTTGGCACAATCAGCGTTGCGATGAAATAAGCGAGTATGACAGCTCCAAAACTGAAGAACGACGTAATGACGACAAGCAATCTTATAATCGTAGAATCAATGCCCAGCCATTGCCCAAGTCCTCCGCAGAGACCTGTTAGCTTACTATCCGTAGTTGATCGAAATAACTTTTTCATATTCGTTCATCCTTCCTCGTGTTCGTCTATGTCTTAATTGTAGAGGGTCGCTTTGGAATCCGTAACGGACCGCAGTCGGTTGTGAGTACTAGGCTTTAGGCGGGTATTGCTGCGACAAACGGCGGGGCAGGGAGTAGGCTGTTTCTATTTTCTAATGATGCAGAGGAGCATGCCTTTAATCGCAAGGATAGGAAAGGATCGAAATAAGTAAGGTTTAGATGAGAGATGAAGACGTCACGCAATTGCGAGTTGAAAATAAAAAATGGCCGCTTTGCCTAAGCTTGTCAAACTAGTCCGCATAATTGGTCAAGTCCCCTCATAGACATGTTATCAGCCAGTAAAAAACAATGTGCAGAGGGGATGATTACATGCGTCGCATGACATGGACCGCGGCAATAATATTATGTTTGTCGCTAGTATTAGCAGCTTGCGGAACGAAGGACGCCGAGTCCGTGGTTAAGGAGCTCGACAAAGTAGTAAACAGTATGGAGAGCTATCAAGGAAGCGGGACGATGACGCTGCGGACGGGACAGCAGCCACTCGAGTACAAGGTGGAAGTATCCTATCAGAAGCCGCAATACTATCGGATCAAGCTTACCAATGAAGAGAAGGACATTACACAAATCGTGCTTCGCAATGACGACGGCGTATTCGTTCTCACACCGAAGCTGAATAAAGTATTCCGCTTCCAAAGCGATTGGCCGCAAAATCAAGGCCAGGTTTATTTGTACCAAACGCTTATTCAAAGCATCTTGGTGGATAACTCCCGGCAGTTTGTCATTGATGAAGATTCCTATGTGTTTGATGTCATGGCCAATTACAATAACGGATCGTTGGCCCGCCAGAAAATTTGGCTCAATAAATCGGATTACAAGCCGGTTCAGGTAGAAGTCAGCGACACGAACGCAGCGGTGATGGTTGAAGTGAAATTTGATAAATTCGACTTCGGTCCGAAATTCGACAAAGCCGTGTTCGAGACGGAGGCGAACATGAACGCAACGCCGTCCAGTCAATCGACAGAAGAGCCTACGATGACCTTGCCGGATGATTCAGGCAATGATGGAGCAGCAGGCAACGAGCCGAGCAATGTGAATGCAGGCACTAACAACAGCGGCAATACGCCAGAGAACAGCGCCGTAGACGGCGATGATCAAACGAATAACAGCGGAAATGCGGCAGAAGAGGAAGAGGATGATGCTGCCACTGGCGCGAAACCGGAGGAGAAAGCTGATTTTACTGCGATGAAGCCGTCTTACACACCGGATGGCGTAGTTGAACAGGATTTTGTAGATATCGTGTTCGGCGGTAATCCTGGACTGATGAGCCGTTACACTGGGGACTACAGCTATACGCTGATCCAGACGGAGCCGAAAGATCAAGCGGCATCGCTTGTTCCGGGGATGATGGTCGATCTTGGATTTACGATGGGGCAGCTCAACACAGATGAACAGCAGACGCTAACGTGGACGTATGAAGGCCATCAATTCCGTCTGACGAGCGCTAATCTGCCAGAATCCGAAATGATTAAGGTTGCACAGTCGGTACAGGGTGAAATCGGGAAATAAAACGGGGAAACGCGAGAATTTCCAAGACGTACTAGCCAATTCCGGCTTTCGTTTCATTGACAGTCCCAGCAGCAACGTTTAACATTATTGCTATTGATGTTTGCTGCTCGGATTGTTGTGGCTGCTATATAAGGAGAAGGTGAACGGCTTGGATTCGTTTTATCGCCCAACCAGGGTAGAATTGTCACTAGATGCATTACGACATAATTTACAGGCTTTTCGCAAAGCGATGCCTCAGGGCTGCAAGCTGATGGCTTCGGTCAAAGCAAATGCTTATGGGCACGGCGCTGTCGAGGTGGCGCGAGAAGCTGAACGCAACGGCATTGACTATCTTGGCGTTGCATTTCTTGATGAAGCCTTGCAATTACGAAATGCTGGCATCCAAACCCCGATTCTTGTGCTTGGTTTCGTGGCTGCGGATGCCTTGTCTATTGCCAGAGACCGGAATGTGACCATTAGTCTGTTCCGGGATGACATTTTGGAAGCGGCAGCTAACCTGCCCGCTGATCCCGGCGGTCGTAAGCTTAAGGTACACATAAAGGTTGATTCCGGCATGGGACGTCTTGGTGTGATTGGAACGGCTGCTGCGGTGTCTTTTATTGAAAAGGCTATGCAGGTTCCCCAGCTTGACGTGGAGGGCTTATTTACGCACTACGCGCGTGCAGACGAGGCGGATAAGGACTACACGATGCTGCAATACGTCAGATTCCGTGAAGTGGCTGAGTATGTGGAGAAGCAAGGCTTGCCAATCCCCATTATTCATGCAGCTAACAGCGCTGCGGGAATCGATACTCCGAATTGGGCAGGCGGAATGCTGCGCCTCGGAATAAGCATGTACGGCTTATATCCGTCGGAAGAGGTTAACAAGCAGCGGGTTGATCTTGAACCTGTGATGACATTAAAAACGGAAATTACGATGGTCAAAAAAGCGCCGCCAGGCTGGGGCATCAGCTATGGCACGCGTTATGTCACGAAAGGCGAAGAGTTGATCGGAACGCTGCCTATCGGGTATGCTGACGGCTTTAGCCGCATGCTTAGTGGAAAGGCTTACGGGCTTGTTCGCGGCATGAAGGAGCCGATTCGCGGGACCATTTGCATGGATCAATGCATGATTGCGCTTGATGCATCTTCAGAAACAGCTTCGACGCCAGTTGCGGCTGGCGAAGAGGTGGTGCTCATTGGCCGCCAAGGCAATGCGGTTATTACGGTGGAAGAAGTGGCAGACCAGCTTGGCACGATTAACTATGAGGTGATTTGCATGCTGGCTGCGCGTATACCGCGTGTATATGTAAATGGAGGCCAAGTGACAGCCATTCACAACCCCTTAGCTTAAGCCGGAGTTTAACATGGAAATCTTTTCTTTCTGCAAATTTTCGCAAATGAAGAGGATTTTCGCTAAATAGGACGAATGTAGTAAGACAGATCATCTATAAGGGCTATACATGAAAACATACAGCATATTTGATATACGGCGATCATAGATATGTTGAAGTATAGCGACGGCAATATATTGTTATAATGAGTAGTAAGGTTATGGAAAAGTTTTGGGGGTGTCAGTACGGTGGCCAATGTACAAAATACCAAAAGGATCATGATAAGCCTGCCAGATCACTTGCTGGAGGAGGTTGACGGGATAGTTGCCAAGGAAAACTCCAACCGCAGCGAATTTATTCGGCAAGCCATGAAGCTATATTTGGTCGAGCGCAAAAAGCGTCAAATCCGGGAATCCATGCAGCGCGGATATATGGAGATGGCGAAAATAAACCTGAACATGGCCTCGGAAGCTTTTCAAGCGGAGGAAGAAGCAGATCATACGTTAGGCCGTCTCGTTAGCGGGGTGTAGCGGTTGATAGTAAAACGCGGAGATGTATTTTTTGCGGATTTATCCCCCGTCGTCGGATCGGAGCAGGGTGGTGTTCGCCCCGTACTGGTCATTCAGAATGATATCGGAAATCGCTTCAGCCCTACGGTAATCGTTGCTGCGATAACGGCACAGATCCAAAAAGCGAAGCTGCCTACCCACGTAGAAATGGATGCAGCCGCTCATGGGTTTGATCGTGATTCCGTCGTGCTTCTTGAGCAGATACGAACGATTGACAAGCAAAGATTAACCGACAAGATTACGCATCTGGACGACGAAACGATGCGCAAGGTGGATGATGCGCTGTTAATCAGTGTTGGGCTAATCGATTTTTAATAACGGTGAAATAGAGCTATTCGGTTCAACAGCAGCTGTTGCTGAACCGAATAGCTCTATTTTTAATTTTAGAAACGGGGTCTATCCTCTAGAATGCGGTTAGGCAAGATTGCAAGATACAATGAAAAATGACAGGTTATATGGTTCTTTTGTCGACATTTACTGTTTTTTGCTGAATTTAGGAAAAAAATGATAGACAAACGAAAGTTTAATTTGCTATTATGTACTCAATTACTTATTGCTACTAATATATGAGCTTTATTATGCGAAGAACGCACGCAGTACCCTTAGAGGGCTACTGCTGCGTTCTTTTTTTATGCTCAGAGAGGAGTGGAGATGAAGAGAAAGCGAAGTGCAATCATCAGCTTAACCGCTGCGGTGCTTTCAGCAAGTTTGGTTTATGGCATGTATGAGCTGCAGCGAATCCAAATTGAACGGGAGGATACCGTCGCTATCGTGGTACCAAAGCGTTTTATTGGAGCGGGCGAGCGGCTCTCTGAAAGTGATCTGGAGTTTAAAATGCTTCCGCAGGCTGCTTATCTCTCTGAAATGGTGACCAAGCTGGAGCAGGCCACAGGAAAGGAAACGATCATTCCTTTAGGGAAAGGAGAGCCTCTCCTGCTATGGAAGGTTGACGATTATTATTTGCAGCCGAGCAAAGCGGAGTCGACGTTCCAAATACCCAAGGCATACATTCTCTCCATTTCAAACGGAATAAGGGCGGGTGACAAGGTGCTGCTTTATGCCTCAGGAGAGGAGTCGCCTTCGCGGAGGCTGTTCACACAGGCTGTCACTGTAGCTTCGGTAAAAACTTCAGGCAACGTAGAGGTTGATAACATAGAGAATCCTAACTTGTTCTCGCTAGCAGAGGGGGACAAGCAGCAGATGTATGCTTCAAGGCGCGAAGCCAATGGCATGATTGATTATTTGAATTTGAATTTAACGGAGGAGCAGTGGTTTGAGCTGGATGAATTATGCCGCAGCGGCGTGCTGAAGCTGGTCGTTGCCTACAGCCCCGAGTCGCTTGAACTCATTGCGGATGAGGAGGGAAATGGAACGTGAGCGGAGCTCTAACGCCTCTTGCTGCATTTGTTGGCACAACCCCGAATATAGGAACTACGGCGGCAGCGTTTGCCGCAGCGTTCCGAATGGCGGAAGCAAGCGGCATGCCGATCGGATACTTGTGCCTCAATTTAAAGAGCGCCAAGATTCATCGCTACCTCGGCGTGGAAGAGCCGCCAGTAACGCTGGATAAGCTTCGACCGGAGCTGCGGTCTTATACGCTGACTCCGGAGAAGCTGCGAAGAGCCGCTTATATTGTCCCTAGTCAGCCCAATCTTCAAGTATTGTTCGGCAATTTGATGAGGGACCAAGCGGAGTATTTTACGCCTGAAGAAGCGGAGCATCTTCTTGCAATAGCGGAGCAAACCTTCGCATTCGTCATTTTGGACGTTGGAGCTTATTGGGATAATGCGGCTACCATTTGCTCGATCCAAAGGGCCAGCACGCGCATTCTGGTGACGACGCCGGCATTGTCCCATTTTCAAGAGGATGGAAAACGCTGGATTAGTCAGGTATCTCCGCTATTTGGTGTAGCGCCTGAACGGTATGATTCGATTATTATCAATAGCCCATGGAGGAGTGGAGGTTATCAGATGAAACATATTTGCAAAGAGCTGGGTACGTCTGCGTTAGGAAAGCTTCAATTGAGTGAGCCGGTTTTCAGCCAGTTGGATAATGGAACGTATGCGCAGTGGCTCAAAGCAGACCCGGAGGGCAGGCAAGCCATGCAGCTGCCTACGAAAGCGATTATGCAGAGGCATGGCATCCGAAGCAAGCCGGCAATGATTTCGGTTCAACCCTGGTATCGGAAGCTGATGACTCATCGCAACGGTACGAGCTCATGACCGCTCAGCCATCGCGCTTCTCTCCCTCGGAATTTGCAGCCCAATTGCAATTAGAAAAGGATAGCCGCGAGGCTAAAGCAGCGGCTCCCTATTGGTCTTCTGAAACAAAGGATGAATTTATAAGGCTCTCTGAGGATATAAGAGGGTATTTAAGCGCTCCGCACGGATTGGGCGAAGAAGAGCGCAGGCAATACAGCGAGACGCTTAATCGTGCGGTACTCGGCTATTCGCAGGAGCGCGAACAAATCCTTGCCGTTATTACGGACCGACTGATCAGATTGCGTATTCATGGTTCTTCTAATGTCCAGCATCCTTATCAAACGTTAGCAGAAGCCCTGTTTGCAGAGGTCATTGGCCTGAATGTGCTTGAGTTGATTTTGGCGGATAAGGAGGGTCTGGAGGAAATACAGGTTGTTGGAGAACGGATATTCGTTGTCAGAAACGGCTTGACTGTTCCTTCGGTTTATTGCTTCAACAGTGTTCGCGAGGTTGAGCGCATCCAGCAAAATCTGGTGCTCTACAACAATGACCGGATTAATCCGCGCAAACGATGGGCAGAGGTGATGCTGCGCGACGGCTCGCGCGTAACGCTGACTGGCTTTGGATTTACGGCTAGCCCAACGCTGACGATCCGCTTCTATACTGTCCGCAGCTTCAGTCTAGTTACGCTCAGCAACCCTCATTATAGGACGATGAACGAACGTGTGGAGCAGCTGCTTAGAGCGATATTGGCGGCCCGATATAATTTGGTCATTATTGGACCAACCAATTCCGGCAAAACCAATCTTATTAAAGCATTGATTGCCGAGCTTCCGGACGAAGAGCGGATCATTACAATCGAAGGGCGATTTGAAATGATGCTTGGCCGTGATTTTCCAAACAAAAACGTTGTGGAATACATGGCCGAGGAAGATGATGCGCACCATCGCGCCGATCAGGCGTTTAAACTTGCGCTTAGGCAGTCTCCGCAGCGGATTATTCATGCCGAGATTCGTGATCTGGATGCGAATATTTATGTCCGGGCGTGTACGAGGGGACATTCCGGGAGCATGACGACGGTTCATGCGAACAGGCTAGAGGACGTGCCGGAGGCGATTACCGATATGTGCATGCTCGATGGCAGAGGAATGAATGCTGAGCGCTTGACGAAACGAATCACGCAGTACGTAACAGAGATAGGCGTTGAAATGAGCTATCTTGGGGGACGCCGGGTGGTTAGCAGGATCGGAGAGCTTTACTGGGAAGCGGGGCAAGCCCATGTCCGCGATTGGGTGAAATTTGACGAGTCGCTGGATGAATGGATATTTCCTCACCCTCCGTCAAAAAGAGTGTCCGACCAGCTCTTAAACGGGCGGGGTGAGCGGTGAGCCAGCTATCGGTCAGTGCGGCTGCATGCCTGCTCTTTTGCTTGATATTTATTGCTCTGTATCATCTTCTTCTTATTTGGTCCAAGGAGCAGGAGATGGTCCGGAAATTAACTTACCGTGCGGAAAGCAGCTGGCGTAAACGGCTCACTCACCGTTTCAAACGTTATGAAAGGCTATATGTTCACTTGTCGGATTTATTGGAGTCGCTCCGCTTGAAGATGACGCCTTCTGCTTTCGTATCCGTGTCTGGCTTGCTGTTGCTTGCTGGCGTCGCGTCAGGCGGTCTTTTTTTCCAAAGCGTACGGGGAACCTTGTTATTTGGAAGTTTGCTTGGCGCGCTGCCTTATACAGCTTTAAGAGCCTTGCTGGTGCATCGGCGGATGCAGACGCAAATGGATTTTTTACCTGCGGTAGAGTTGTTTTATCAGTGCTATTTGGTTACAGGCGAGAGTCAGGTAAGGGTAGCTCTTCAGCGTACGGTAGAGGAGCGTCGGCTGCTTGGCCCGATGCAAGCGGTATTTGAACAGCTGTATCGCAATCTTTCTGTGCGAGGTGACGATGAGGCGAGCCTTCGTCTGCTTTCCTTGTCGCTTGGCCATTTATGGGCTGATTATTTTGTAAATATTTTGCGCGTCGCGCTTGTGGAAGGGGTTCCTATAACGGATAGCCTGAAAGAGCTTCTGACCGATATGCGCAAGGCAAGGCGCGCGAATGAACAGGAGAGAAATCGAATGCTCGAGATACGCGTAGCGAATTTCTCCCCGTTATTGTTTCTTGGTTTGTTTATCGGCATCAACCTGCGCTACAACAAGGATAATTCTTATTATTATTACGTTGTGGATCCGCAGGGGCGAGATATGTTATTAAACGCGCTGCTGCTTATTTTCGCTTCATTCCTAATGGGTTTGTGGCTGTCGCGCAAAAAAATGTGAAGGGAGTTCGTCGATGCCAGAGTTTACTCAAAGCTTGCTTCGTTTCGCGGTGTTGGCAGGCCAGTCTCTCTTCGGAGCGATCGCCATTTATGTATTATTACAGCTTTGGCCACAGCGTCCTTCCAGGTGGAGGCATCTGGCTCTGCTGAGCTGGCGAACGAAGTCTGCACCTGACAAGTGGCTGCGCTTGCTCTTCGTTTCGAGGCAGCAGCCTTCCTTTATGGAGCGTGAGCTGCTCCTCGCGGGCTGCGGCGTAACTTCGGATGCCGCATGGTATGTGCTGGCTAGAAGAGTGCTCTTCGCAACCGTTGGCACTGTTCTGGTTGCGGCTGCTGCAGGGCACGAGCATGTGAATGCCTATGTTCCTGCTTCCTATTTGATAAGTTTCCTGCTGGTCCTTATGCTGATGCTCGCTTTTGATTTGGTTTGGCTGCGCGCTTTTCGAAGAGTACGCGCACTTCAGATTACCAAAGAGATATTCGTTATCAGCAAGCAGCTTCTTTATATGTCTGAATCCTCGCTGCATATTCATGCCAAGCTGCTGCGGTGCGTTCCGTTTACGAGAGCTACGCGCGTTGATCTCGAACGGCTGCTGGCGGAATGGTACCATGACGCGGGCGGCGCCCTACAGCGCTTCAAGCAAAGGCTTGGCACAGAAGAGGGGCTAAGCTTCGTGGAAACGCTCGATGCGCTTCGGCTGCATGAGAGCCGCCAATATTATGATATTTTGCGCGTACGCATCGAGGATTACAAAGAAAAAATTGAACTGGCCAAAGAAAGCCGCAAGGAATCGGCCTCTTACCTTTTGTTTGTTATAGCGGGCATTCCCATCTTATATACGTTTCAAATTTTTATTTATCCGTGGGTGCGCGAGGGGCAGAAGCTTTTCCAATCGCTAAGCTGACCTAAACCTTTTGCGAAAATAAGAAAGGAGGTGATCGCATGCGCAATATTTTGATGACCGTAATGCTGCTTGTTGTGGTGGTTGTTCTGTTCAATACGATAATCGCCAAGGATACAACAGGTACTAGAAGCCAAATTGAATCGCAGGGAACCTCTGCCAATACGAAGATAAGCCAGCTTCTGCCATAGCTTCCTTCAACATATTTATACTCCAGTGAGGATGGGGGTATCCGTTTTATGCGTGGAATTTTAATTTCGATGCTGCTGCTCGTCACTGTTATTTTGCTCTATCAGACTGTCACAGAAGGTGATGCAGGCATGAAGAAGCAGTTGGACGGTGCGGGCAGTGCGATCGGCAGCCATATTAGGGGAACGAATCCGTGAAGCAAATTTTGGTTTTTGTGTTGTTTGCCGGACTTCTCTGCTGGTTAATGTTCTCTCCTATCTATAAGCATGTTCTTATTGTCAGACAAGCGGTACTGCAGCAGGAGGTTGATTATTTGCTGGAGGTAGGAGCAAGCGGGGCATATGGTTACATTAGCGAGGAGATGCAGGAGCAGTCTCGGCAGCGGATTTCCCGTTTTGGGATGCGGGCAGAGAACATAACATTTGAGCTTTCTACGACAAGCGGGCTTACCGCATCCAATTCAAGCATGCCTCTAATCCGCGGAACTGGCATCTCTTTAACGATGAGCTATCCCTATGAAGGTTTGTTTGATATCGATCGTTTGATCGGGCTGACACCGCCTTTGCCTGATGAGCGAATAAAAGCATTTGGCATGAAAATGAGCGAATATGTCCCTTAAGCGAAGAAAGCGGGTGAATCGATGTACAAGCTGCTGCTTATCGTAGTGATGATGACGGTCTGGGTTTCGATTCATCTGCTGCAGGTGGAGGAGGAGCTCGCAATGAAGACTTTATTCCAGGGGAAGCATGCAATTAATCGGGCCGCGCATGCCGCAGCTCAGCAGCTCGATCTGGAAGCGCTTGGCGAGGGACTGCTCCGCTTGGCGCCCGAGGAAGCTGCGGGCGCTGCTTCTTTGTATTTAAGAGAAAACTTGAGGCTGGATGCGCTAGGCGTGCCGCTGCCGTCCTCTTTTTTGAAGCATCAAGTAAAGGTGGTCGTTTTTGAAGTGGTGAATGCGGAGCAAGCCTTTCCGTATACTTACCGAAATGCTGAATATGATTATGAGGTTACGCTGAGAAAGCCGGGAGTCATTATGATCGTCCATATGGTATACCCGAGAGCATTTCAAGTCATGGAACCGATAGAATGGTACATAAAGGGGGCGGCCGAGCTCGTATCCGGTTGACTAGCATTTGGAAAATTGGTGTAATAAGGGGAGGGAACTTATAGGAGCTGAGGTCAGAAGTGATAGATATTGTACCGGATATACCTGCCGAGCTAGTCAACGAGCGTATCGCACGTCTTCAGGAAGCGATGCAGCTGGCACACATTGATGCTTTTCTCATCACGCAAAATGTCGATTTGTATTATTTCAGCGGATCGATGCAAAATGGATATTTGTTTGTCCCTAGCGCTGGAGAGGCTACTTTTTATGTACGGCGCAGCGTTCAGCGCGCGAGGCAGGAGACGGCACTGCGCGTGGCGGAGCTTGGGGCTTTTCGCATGTTTGGAGAAACGCTGGCCAAGCAGTATGCGTATTTGTTTGATAAGAGCGAAGGAATTCAGATTGCAGCTGATTTGGATGTACTGCCAGCGCAGCTATATCTGAAGCTTATGGAATTAATAAGCAAGCAAGGACGTTCTGAGCTCATAGACGGTTCAGCGATCGTGCGCAAGCTCCGGATGATCAAAGCGCCTTGGGAGATCAGCCGAATCGAAGCAGCAGCCGAAGTTGTGGCAGAAGCGTTGAATGAAGCGCTGAATGACCTGAAGGAAGGCGTTAGCGAGCTCGCTTGGATGGCACGCGTTGAATATGAGCTGCGCATACGCGGACATATCGGCTTGATGCGCATGCGCGGTTTTAATCAGGAAATTACGACGGGGATGGTCATTTCAGGAGCGGAAGCCGCTGTTCCATCCTATTTTGACGGACCTGCCGGAGGTTTGGGACTGGGTGCTGCATCGCCACAGAGCGTGAGCCGCTCACTCATCAAGCGCAACGTTCCGATTCTTATCGATATTGGCTGCTGCGTGGATGGTTATGTCATTGACCAGACCCGAACAGCGGTAATCGGAGAATTGCCTGAGTCACTGCAATATGCTTATGGGATATCAGAGAAGATTATGGCTTCCTCTGAGAAGCAAATGGTACCCGGGACGTTATGCTCGAAGCTGTACGAAGATGCGCTTGAACTGTGCGCTGCGGCTAAGCTGACGGACCACTTTATGGGTTTTGGCGCTGACCAGGCGAAGTTTCTCGGCCACGGCATCGGACTGGAAATAGACGAGTGGCCGGTGCTTGCCAAAGGTTTTCAAATGCCGCTGGAGACTGGCATGGTCATCGCGGTAGAACCGAAATTCACGTTTCCGGGCCAAGGCGTTGTAGGGATCGAGAACAGCTATTTGATTACAGAGCAGGGCGCTAAAGCGCTGACTCGTTCGAAGGCGGAGCTTATTGTCCTGCCTTAGTGACATGAGGGAGATATGGGAATGAATCGGGAGTTATCGAATCGGCTTCATCGCGATTATATTAAAGTTTATCGGATTAGCGGTTTAATTACGCATGGTGTGTTTCTAGCCGTCATCATCGCTTATTTGGCCTGTGCTTCCCTTTGGGATTGGACGCTCATCCCCGGTTGGATCGCCTTGTCAATCGTTTTCCTTACATTCATCCTGTTTATTTGGCTTATTCCGAGGATGAAGTATACCCGGTTTCAATATGAGCTGTTTGATGATGAGCTGGAGATCCAGTCTGGCCTTATTTTTATAAGCAATGTGTTGGTTCCGATGGTGCGCGTGCAGCATGTTGAGCTGGAAAGCGGCCCTTTAATGCGAAAGTATAACCTAGCCAGCGTTTCGGTTGTGACGGCTGCCACTACGCATAAAATCAGCGGTTTAAAACAGACGGAAGCAGAGCATCTGAAACGGAGAATCGGCATTTTGGCGAAGGTGGATGATCAGGATGAGTAAGCGCCGCACGCTACATCCCATCTATGTTTTGTTTGGGCTGCTGCAGACGATTCGCGGCTTCTTGCCATTTATATTAATCGGCTTGGTAAGGGGAACGGATTGGACCGAGTTGGCTTGGTATTGGTATGCCGGAGCTGGCGCATTAGCAATCATCGTTACGGTTTTCAGTTTCCTTGAATGGAGAAGCTTCGGCTTTTGGCTGGAGGAGGACCGAATCATCATTCGAAAGGGCTTGCTGCTGCGAGACGAGAAAACCATCTATTATGGACGCATCCATTCTGTCAACGTAGAGCAGCCGCTTGTGCAGCGAATACTCGGCGTTGCGCAGGTGAAGATCGAGACGCCTGGCGGCAACAAGAAGGCCGAAGGCATACTGCCTGCGCTCTCGGTGAAGGAAGCGAATGATATTCAGCGCGTCCTGAGAAAACAAGCGACTACGAGCACGGAAACCATCAGCCCGATAGATCTAACTACACAATCGGACCAGCCAGCCGCACTAGCTCAAGGGCCTGTCATCAAAATTAATGACAAGCCGATCGAGAATAAGAGATCACAATCAGCTCCAGCAGCCGAGCCAAGCCGAGCCTTGCCAAGTTTTACGCTTCGACCGCTGCAATTGTTGCAAGCGGCGGCCACATCCACGAATTTCGGGCTTGTTGCCGCTTTTATGGCCGGTGTGTACTCGTTTGCCGATGATTTGATTAACCAACTGCTGCCCGATCACTTTTTCGAGACGGTTGTAGAGGATTCGGCCAGCTTTATGCCAGGGGTCATTTTTATTGTCATTGTTGTTATTGCAGGCATTGGATGTGCATGGCTGCTTTCCATCCTGTTATACATTCTCAAATACAGCGGATTTTCCGTCAAAAGGGATGGCAATCAGATTTCGGTTTCTTATGGCCTGCTGGAGAAAAAGTCATTTGTTTTTGATCCGAAGAAGGTTCAGGCTGTCATCGTCAATGAAGGTTTGCTGCGCCAAGCGTTCGGCTACGCGGAAATTCAGCTCCAGATCGTATCCTCAGACAAGAAGGAGCAGTTGATGCTGCATCCATTCTTGAAACGGGCAGATATTGAGCGGGTGCTGCATGATTTTGTTCCTCAGATGAAGCTGCCATCGAATGAGGCATTGGCAGGGGCGCCGAAGCGAGCGCTGCTTTATTACGTAAGAATAGAGCTGCTGATTACCGCGCTCATCTGTGCGGGATGCATTGTGTTTTTCAAGACAGATGGATTATGGTCGCTGCTGCTTTTGCCACTGATGCTCTGGTGGAGAAGGAGCTGTTACCTAGCAGCAGGCGTCCTGCTCCAAGAAGGACAGCTCACGCTGCGCAACCGATTCTTATCGAGATCTACGTATTTGATTCGCCGGCCTCAGATTGTTACGATGCGGGCGAGCCGTTCGGCAGGCCAGCAGCGTAAAAAACTGCTTACGCTATCGGTTCGTGCGTTCGGAAGCCCTATGGAATATCAGGTCAAATGCTTGGACCGGCATGATGTTGAGCCGGTGTGGCGGTGGTACAGCCGCAGCCTTAGTAAGCAATAGCATAGCGACAATCCATACAGCAGCTGCAGAAGCGTTTCTTGCTTCGACGGCTGTTTTTTTATCTTTTAGTTAGAAACGAAATGATCGCTTAAATATTTTTTTGAAAACCGAGTGAACGAAATGGGGACTCTATCCGTCATAGCAATAAGTAATTGAACGCAAGGAGGTTACGCGCTCGTGCATGACGAGAAGAAGCTAATCAAGCAAGCGGTTCGCGGCGACTCGCGAGCGCTTTCTGAGCTGCTGCAGCAGCAGTATTCTTTTCTTTACCAGTACTTGCTTAAGGTAACGATGAACAAAATTCGCGCAGAGGATCTTACGCAGGAGACGATGTTGAAGGCAATCGAGAAAATATCGACTTTTCAAGGGAAATCGAAATTTTCAACTTGGCTCATTACAATCGCATCGAGGCTCGTCGTAGATCGAATTCGGCGAAATGAGCTGGAGAAGCATTGGCTGCAGGAGCAGCAGTCTCTGCGTTCGATCCGCTTTGATACGCTACAGCAGGGGAACGAATGGCCGGAGGCGCTTCAAGCGTTAGGGCAGCTTAGCAGCGATATCCGGATTCCCGTGCTGCTTAAATATTATTACGGTTATGCGCAGGAGGAAATTTCCTCCATGCTGGACATTCCTGTCGGAACGGTAAAATCGAGGCTGTACAACGGTTTAAAGCAGCTGCGGAAGGAGCTTACGGAGCATGAAGAAGCCTGATGAGGAAATAGAAGATCAATTGTGGTTCGAGGATCGGCTAAAAGACGCGGTGACTCAGTTTGACGCTGTTCATGCGCCGAAGGTCCCTGGCCTGCAGCAGTTTGAAGCGCTTGTGGATGATCACAAGCAAGAAATGAAAAAACGGCTGTGGAAGGAGCTGCTGCTGTTTTGGTTGATCGCTTGTTTCATTCTTGGCCTAATGTTATGGGTGCTCGACCGAAACGTGGTGTGGTTTGGTATTCTTCAGATTTGCATCGCAGTAGGCGGAATTTCATTTGTCACCATGAGGTTCAGACGAAGGAAGGTGAGCACATGGAAGAGCTGAAGGTTTTGCCGCTATGGTTCTGGATAGTGCTCATTCCTATACTAATTGCACAGTCCACCTGGTTATTTATCGATGCTCGCAAACGAGATAGCATGCCTTGGCTATGGGGATTATGGGGCTTGATCCAAACGCCAATGCCGTTGTTATTTTATTTTATCTTTGTGCGGAGCGGGTGGTTTTCGCGCAGCCCAAGCAAGAAGAAAAGGGAATAAACTGTCCATGTTTAGAAGGAAGGGGCTTTTTTTATGAAGGAATCCATTGATTTATCGCAAATTTTGCCTATTATTGCGCCAATTATCGTCATTCAATTGATCCTGATGGTCATTGCGTTAGTATTATGCGCCAAAGCAGAGCGTACGCGGGGACCGAAGTGGGTTTGGGTGTTGATCATTATATTTGTGAATATATTTGGCCCGATTGCTTTCTTTATTGCGGGAAGGAGGACGGATGGATGACAACACTGCTGCAAGTGAAGGGATTGAGCAAGTCTTTCGGTGCTGTAAAGGCCGTTTCAGATATTGATTTTACGATCAAAGAAGGGCACTGCGTGGCATTGTTAGGACCAAATGGGGCAGGCAAAACGACGACAATCCGAATGATTACCGGACTGCTGAAGCAGACCTCGGGCGAGATGGAATTTCAAGGGGCGGCCGAAAGCGGCCATCATCGGAGCTTAATCGGCTACCTTCCGCAATCACCCTCATTCTATTCTTGGATGACGGGAACCGAATATCTCGTTTATGCGGGGCGCTTATGCGGACTTAGCGCTGCAACCGCCAAACTACGGACCAAAGCGCTGCTTGAGCGGGTCGGCATTTCCGGCGCAGCCAAGAGGCGGATCGGTTCTTATTCGGGGGGAATGAAGCAGCGGCTTGGTCTGGCACAGGCGCTCGTTCACCAGCCTAAGCTGCTCGTTATGGATGAGCCGGTATCCGCGCTTGATCCGCTTGGCCGTAAAGAAGTGCTGGAACTTCTGCGCGAGCTGAAGCAGGAAACGACGGTGCTGTTTTCTACTCATGTGCTTCATGATGCAGAGGCGCTTTGCGATGATGTCATCATCATTCGAAACGGGCAGATTGCTTTGCAAGGGGCAATAGACCGAATTCGCGAAGACCACCGTAAACCTACGATAGAACTCCAAGTCGAGCAGGACGAGCATTCGCAGCGTTGGATGACCTCTTTTTCTAGGCGCATTCAGAGCCTTTTGAACAAAAAGGATGAGGGTGCTTTATTTCAAGATATTCAGCTGCAAAACGGTATAGCGCGTTTTACTGTCAGAGAGATGGATGCTGCTAGAAGGATGCTGATGGAGGAGCTAGCGCACGAGCAGGTCAAGGTGAGCAGGCTGGAAGTTGGCCATACCTCATTGGAAGATTTATTCATGAAGGTGGTGACCGGATGAGCAGCGAAGCGAAGGCATCGCCGTCGGTTTCTGTAGCCAACCCTCCTCTATCCTCAAGCATGACCCGGTATAGGGTGATGGTTGAAAAGGAGCTTCTCGAGCTCGTACGCAGCTTCAAGCTATTATGGGTTCCACTCGTTTTTATTTTACTTGGCATCATGCAGCCGGTGTCTACTTATTATATGCCAGCAATACTTGAGCACGCTGGCAGCTTACCGGATGGAACCGTTATTGATATTCCATTGCCGCAGGCTGCAGAGGTGCTAGCTCAAACGCTGCAGCAGTTCGGTACGCTTGGTATTTTAGTGCTGGTGCTCGTCTGCATGGGCACCGTGTCTGGCGAGCGCAATAGCGGAGCGGCATCGCTTATTCTCGTCAAGCCAGTATCGCTGCTCTCTTATGTCGGATCGAAATGGACGGCAATGCTTATGTTGGCATGGGGTTCACTTGCAGCAGGATATTTGGCGTCATGGTACTATACGGGGCTGCTGATTGGTGCGGTTCCGCTGAATAAGGTGATTGGCAGTCTGCTCATCTATGGGCTTTGGCTATCTTTTGTGGTAACCACTGCGATACTCTTTAGCTCGCTGCTTAGAAGCCCAGCCGCAGCAGCCTTTTCCTCGTTAGTCAGTTCGATTGTGTTATCCTTGCTGGCGGGGTTATTTCCCAAGGCGCTTGGCTGGAGTCCAGGTGCGCTCAGCGGCTTTGCTTCTCAGGCGGTTGCTACTGGAATTTCCGACAGCGGAGAATTTAGCTTGGCTATACTAGTCGTTTTTATCGGCATGATTGCGGCGGTTTGTGCGGCTGCAGGCGCTCTACGCAGAAGCTCGGCGGTCGAATAATAAAAAAACAACTCTATGAACTCTCTCTTCGATTGGACACCGCTATTATTTTTTAGTAGGATAGTAGTGAAAGAATCAGCGACGAAGAAACAGGAGTTGAGGACGATGCTACAACTAGGCACAAAGGTCGTCATTGTGGCTGACCAATACGAACAAAACCTTCCCATAGGGGAGCATGGTTATATAATAGCGTACGACCGTAATGCGGATAATGTATTTGATTATGTGCTTAGAGTTCCTTCGGCTAACCGGAATTTTCTTATTCCCGATGAAGACGTTGAGCTTGAAGAGGTGCTTATTCAAGACGAGGTTGACCGCATCGAGCGGGAAGCGCTTATTGATTTTGCACTCGCTACTCATAATGAGGAGTTGTTCAAGCGCATTATGAACGGCGGCGAAGAACCGGAGCCAGAGGCGGAACTTGCCGGCAAGGAACAGCTCAGTCCGGCAGATTTTATCCGCNGATTTAGAACGCAGCTGCAAGCCGCAGACTGTTCTGTATGTCACTTTGCTGACAGCGGGGCAGTTTTTTTTTTGCTGCACTAATCAAGTCGTTTGCCGTTTTCATTGCTGTTCGCCCTTGATGTGCGATATAATGGGAAGAATGATTACAGGAAATAGGAAAGGAAGAATACCTGATGAGCATTACGCCCAAGGATGTAGAGCATGTCGCGAGACTGGCACGGTTGGAGCTGTCCGATGCGGAGAAGGACCAGTTTACGGAACAGCTTAATGCGATTTTGAAATACGCAGAGAAGCTTGACGGCCTCGACACGGATAACGTGGAGCCGACGAGCCATGTACTGCCGATTAAAAACGTTATGCGTGCGGACGAGAAGCGCCCGTCGCTGCCGATTGAAAAGGTGCTGCTTAATGCGCCGGATGAAGAAGATGGACAATTTAAAGTACCAGCGGTACTTGAATAATACGAATGGGTTTGATATGAAGGGAGGAACTACTGTTGGCACTGTTTGATTTGCGCCTGCAGGATGTACATAACAAGCTTAACAACAAGGAACTATCCGTTACTGAGCTGGTTAGCGCATCGTATGCGAGAATTGCGGAAACCGAGCCTGCGATCCAGGCTTTTATTACATTAAATGAAGAGAATGCGCGCTTGCAGGCTTCCGAGCTGGACAAGCAATTGCAAGAAGGCGGCGAACGCGGTTTGCTGTTCGGATTGCCCGCGGGAGTGAAGGATAATATCGTGACGGAAGGGCTCTTGACTACGTGTGCGAGCCAGTTCCTTAGCAATCACAATCCGATTTACGATGCGACGGTCGTTCGCAAGCTGAAGGCAGCCCAATCCGTAACTATTGGAAAACTCAATATGGATGAATTCGCTATGGGCGGCTCAAATGAAAATTCAAGCTACTTCCCTACGCGTAACCCATGGAACACCGAATACGTGCCTGGTGGCTCAAGCGGCGGTTCGGCGGCATCGGTTGCTGCCGGCCAAGTGTATTTCTCGCTTGGCTCTGACACGGGCGGATCGATTCGTCAGCCAGCAGCTTATTGCGGCATTGTCGGTCTGAAGCCAACCTATGGCCTCGTATCGCGCTTTGGCCTCGTTGCGTTTGCTTCGTCGCTTGACCAAATCGGGCCACTTACCAAAAATGTAGAGGATTCCGCTTACGTACTGCAAGCTATTGCAGGATATGACGCAAGCGATTCTACCTCGGCTAATGTCGAAATCCCGGATTACACTTCGGCTTTGACTGGCGATGTGAAAGGGCTTCGCATCGGCGTGCCTAAAGAATATCTGGGAGCGGGCATCGATCCGCGGGTTAAGGAAGCGGTACTGCAAGCTTTGGCGGTGTATGAATCGCTTGGCGCAACGTGGGAAGAGGTTTCACTGCCTCACACGGAATACGCAATCGCAACCTATTACCTGCTTGCTTCCTCGGAAGCCTCATCGAACCTTGCTCGATTTGACGGCGTGCGCTACGGCGTGCGTGCGGAAAATCCTGAGAATTTGATTGATCTGTACAAAAAATCGCGCAGCGAAGGCTTTGGCGCCGAAGTGAAGCGCCGGATCATGCTGGGCACCTATGCGCTTAGCTCCGGCTATTACGATGCTTATTACTTGAAAGCACAAAAAGTGCGGACGCTGATTAAGCAAGATTTTGACAATGTATTTAACCAATATGACCTCATCATCGGACCTACGGCTCCGACGCCTGCGTTCCGTATCGGAGAGCAGGTTGGCGATCCGTTGACGATGTACTTAAATGATATTTGTACGATACCGGTAAGCTTGGCGGGCGTTCCCGCGATTAGCGTTCCTTGCGGTACGGCTGATGGCTTGCCAATCGGCTTGCAAATTATCGGGAAAGCGTTCGACGAATCGACGGTGCTGCGCGCCGCTCATGCGTTCGAGCAGCATACGGAGCATCATAAACAACGTCCGCAGCTATAAGCGGATATATATACGTTTACGAAGGGATCGATACGAATGTCTGAACCGAACAAATACGAAACGGTTGTCGGGCTGGAAGTCCATGTGGAGCTGCACACGAACAGCAAAATCTTTTGCGGCTGCTCCACAGCTTTCGGTGCGCCTCCGAATACCCATACCTGCCCGGTCTGCCTTGGGCATCCCGGCGTTCTGCCGGTATTGAACCGCCAAGCGGTTGAATATGCGATGAAGGCGGCTATGGCCTTGAACTGCCAGATTGCTGATATTAGCAAGTTTGACCGTAAAAACTACTTTTACCCGGATTCTCCGAAAGCTTACCAAATTTCGCAATTCGACCAGCCGATCGGCGAGCATGGCTGGATTGAAATCGAAGTGAACGGTGAGACCAAGCGTATCGGCATTACGCGGCTTCATCTGGAAGAGGATGCGGGCAAGCTGACACATGTGGATGGCGGCTATGCGTCCCTTGTCGATTTCAACCGCGTTGGCACGCCGCTGATCGAGATTGTTTCAGAGCCGGATATCCGGACGCCTGAGGAAGCGAAGGCTTATTTGGAGAAGATCAAAGCGATCATGCAGTATTGCGATGTGTCAGATGTTAAGATGGAAGAGGGCAGCCTTCGCTGCGACGCGAACATCAGTCTGCGCCCTTATGGACAGAAGGAATTCGGCACGCGTGCAGAGCTCAAAAACATGAACTCCTTCCGCGGCGTTCAGCGTGGTCTTGAATACGAGCAATTCCGCCAAGCGGAAATTTTGGATGGCGGCGGAATCGTAATTCAGGAGACTCGGCGGTTTGATGATGCGGTTGGCAAGTCCTTCTCGATGCGTGGCAAAGAAGAAGCACATGATTACCGCTACTTCCCAGACCCGGATTTGGTTTCCCTGCACATCAGCGAAGAGTGGAAGCAAAGCATTCGCGCGACCATACCGGAACTGCCGGATGCACGGAAAGCGAGATACACGGTCGATTATAGCTTGCCATCCTATGATGCGGAAGTGATTACATCATCCAAAAAACTCGCGGATTTCTTCGAGGAGAGCCTCTCTTATACAAAAGATTCCAAATCCGTGTCTAACTGGATCATGGGCGATTTGCTCGGCTATTTGAATGCAAACAGTCAGGAAATCAGCGATGTGAAAATAACCGGACAAGGCCTTGGCGAAATGATCGGCTTGCTTGAGAAAGGCACGATCAACGGAAAAATTGCCAAAACGGTGTTTAAGGCAATGCTGGAAACGGGCAAGCTGCCACAGCAAATCGTTGAGGAGCAAGGGCTTGTTCAAATAAGCGACGAAGGTGCCGTTCTGCAAATCGTAGATCAAATCATTGAAGCGAATCCACAATCTGTTGAGGATTATAGAGCCGGCAAAGATAAAGCGATCGGGTTCCTAGTCGGACAGATTATGAAAGCCTCTAAAGGAAAAGCTAATCCGGCACTCGCCAACAAGCTGTTGATCGAGCGGCTAAAATAAACATATACAACTGCTAAGACGCGGATTATCCCAGGGATGATTCGCGTCTTTTTTCTATATCCCATGCAAGTCAAGCCACCCGTAAACTCCAACACCAGCAGGCAATTATGTTACAATAACGAATATAGAAAGGTCGGGATCGCTTATGGAATTAAGTGCGCTTCACAATCCTTGGGCAATTAGCGAGCTGCATATTTTGCTTAGGCTGGTGCTTGCCTTGCTGCTTGGCGGCTTGATAGGCTTCGAACGCGAGCAGTCTAATCATGCGGCTGGATTACGGACCAACATCTTGGTTTGTTTGGGCTCATGCTTGTTGATGCTGCTTTCGATGTATGGCTTCTCGGCATTCGTTGATCAGCCGAATGTTAGGGTTGACCCGGCGCGACTAGCAGCTGCGGTTATTACGGGCATTGGATTCCTAGGAGCAGGGACCATTTTATTCACGGGGAAATCAATAACCGGTTTGACCACGGCGGCTTCGCTATGGGTCGTATCGGCCATTGGACTTGCCGTGGGCGCCGGTTTTTATTTTGCCTCAGGTACCGCTACAGTTATGGTTCTCATCACACTGTGGGCTTTTAATAAACTGGAGAAAAGGTACATAAACGCGAGGAAAGAGCATTTATTGATCATTAAAGCGAATGATTTGTCCCAAGTCATGCTGGATATCAATGCGCTGATGACGGACCAAAAGATTACGATGCGCAAAATGAAGCTTGAGGAGTGCGCAGATGAGGCGGAAGGAGAGCTTCTTCAACTACAGCTCTACATTACATTGCCGAAATCGGAAGCATTGCTTGTTCTTCTTGATAAAATAAAGCATTTGGAGGGTGTACGTTGGGTCAGCTCGGAATAAGACGATCGAAGAATAGGCTGCTCACCGTTTTATTGGCTTTTGCAATGCCAGGAGCAGGGCATATGTATACGGGCCAGCATCCAAAAGGCCTTCTCTTAATCGCAGCCTTCTGGCTGGACTTGACGGCAATCGTTCGGTTGGCGGATTCTGATGGCGGAAGACACTTGCTGCTGATCGTATATTTGGGAATCATGCTCCCCGTTTTTTATTTTATTAGTGTGTTCGACTCATTGCAAAGCGCAGAGGCGGAAGATTCAAGCCCCGTAGCTTTACGTTTGATGCATGGCGTTCTGCTCTTTGCAGCCGGAGCGGTTATGCTTGTTTTGGTCAAACCTCCGCATGCGTTATTGCCTTGGATGAATGAGCTTGCGGAGCTGAGCGTAGGTCCTATCATTATGATTGCTTCGATTATGTTGTTGCTGCGTTTACGGAAAGGGTCGGTGTCTATGTTTAAATTGGGGCGTTTTACGGCAGCAGCGCTGGTGCTGACTGTCGGGGCGCTGCTCCTATGGGACCAACTGAAGGGGCGGAATGATATTTCGCTACTGGGACAATGGTGGCCGGTCATATTCATATTATTAGGTCTGGAAACGATTCTCTTCAGTCTCAAGTTCAAAGGAGCGGAGAAAAAGCTCAAGCTTGATGTTGCGGGAAGCATGGTCGCCATTCTGATTACGCTTACTGCGTACGTAGTTACGCAATATGCGGATATTCCTTTTCGCTGGCTGGATCAATTTAATGTGGATCTTAACGGGGCTACCGAGTTTGGGGAAGAAAAGGGCTTCCGGTATGACAAAACGATCATGAAAGTGCCATTAGACGAAGAGGCTTCACTCATTCGGATCGTAAACCCTAATGGACAGGTTACGGTGCGTTCGGGTGACGTACAGGAAATTGAGGTATTGACGGCCGTATGGGTGGATGTCGCGGAGAAGACGGAGGCTGATCCCATTGCGGAGCAATCGACTGTAAAAATCAACCCGGGCAAAGAATTAACCTTGGAAGCCAAAGCGCAGAGCTATGGCGCGAACGGCAGCAAAAAGCCAAGGATGAATATGATTATTACCGTACCGCAGTCCTTGTCCGATCAGCTCCAAGTGGAGGAAACTCCTCTTGAAACGCTGCTGCCCGAGGGGACGCAAAGCCTGATCGAAGGAGAGAATACGGTAGTTACGGCTGAGGAGACTGACAGCACGGAGACGGAGCTTTTGGAAGCAACGCCAACCCCTGGCACATCGGATATGCCGCTGGGTGAAGAGCAGCTAACCAATGAAGAGACACCTTTGAATATAAGCCCAACGCCGACGCTCGAGATCGAAGAAGACCCGAAACCGGCTTTGAAGCTGAAGGTGGAATCGGGCAACGGCTCAGTGGATATTCAAGCGCTGACGCTGCCTGGAGGACTGGACATCCGCAGTAACAGCGGAATCGTTACCGTGAGCAACATTCGAGGCGCGGTTACCGTCAAAGGTAATAACGGCGGCATTACGGTGAGTGGCATAACCGGAGACAGTACGCTTGAAACCAAAAACGGCACGATTGTCGCATCGTCTATCCAAGGGAAACTATTTGCTAACACGCTTAACGGAAGCTTGGAGCTTAAGGCAATCGAAGGAAACGTCGAAGCGGAAACCAAAAACGGCAAAATTAAATTAGACGGCGCGGGCGCTTCAGTGAAAGCAGACACGCTCAACGGAAGTATTGAGCTGAACAGCAGCATTGTCGGCGGGGATTGGGACTTGGACAGCTCGGTGGGCGAGATCAAGCTTTCGATGCCGGAGGACGGCGATTTTATCGTTTACGGATCGGTAACTTTCGGTAATATTACGTCCCAGCTGCCTCTTGAGGTCAGCAAGAAAACGGTAAGAGGCACTATAGGCGACGGCACTTTCCGGATTCAAATCAATGCAACCAATAGCATTGCTATCAAGCAATTTGGGCTGTCATAAAAGGCGCTTTCATTGACAAACTCTTAAAAAAGAACGTACAATGGTTGTAATTACTTAGGAAGGGCGTGAGGGGAATGGGAGCCAGCGTTAACTTAGCATTGGAGCAACTGAAGATGAATGGCGTCCGAATGACCCCGCAACGTCACGCCATATTAAGCTACTTGATGGACTCTATGTCCCATCCGACTGCAGATGAAATTTATAAAGCGCTCTCTCCAACCTATCCGAGCATGAGCGTAGCTACCATATATAATAATCTGCGTTTATTTGTAGAAGCTGGATTAGTGCGTGAGCTAACGTATGGCGATGATTCAAGCCGATTCGATTCGGATTTGTCGGATCATTATCATGCGATATGCAAAAGCTGCGGATCAATTGTTGATTTCCATCATCCGCCGCTGCTCGAGGTCGAGCGGGCCGCGTCACGTGTAACGGGTTTCGTGGTGGAAGGTCACCGGATGGAAATATACGGAATATGTTCGACTTGTAATACTACATCAGTGAAATAATGGGCATTTAGCCTGCAATAACGTGCCGGGAAGCGATGAAACGCTAATCTGCACGTTTTTTATTATCATTTGAAGAGACATACTGCAATGATATAGGAGAGTGATGATTTGGAAACGATGTACAACCGGACACCGCGCAGGAAAGGAAATAGAGGCGCCCGGAGCTTGCTATTGTTATTTTTTGTTGGAATGATTGCAGCCTTGTGCTGGTTTGGATATATGCGATTTATACCGAGTGGCGAAATGGTTTCCCCCGAGTATCAAACGGAATATCCGATTATGGTTCGCGGGGTTGAAGCAGGTCGAGGCGCCATTGTTGAAAATAGCGAGGTTAAACTGCCGCTTGAAGTCGTGCAGCAGGTACTTGGAGAGGACAAGCCTATCCGCTACGAAGCGGATTCGGGATCTATCGTACTGACAACAGCGAATAAAGTGCTTCATCTAAAGACGGATTCCTTGACGGCAACGATTAATCAGAAACCTTATAATCTGACGATTGCTGCGGAGAAAACGGAAGACACGGTCTATATTCCCGCAGAGCCTTTGCAGGAGCTATACGGGCTTCAGGTGGAATTTATGGAGGATACATCGGTCGTCACGCTGCTATCTGCGGGGGATACGGTTCAACTTGCGGAAGCCATTCCTGAGAAAGGAGCTGCCATTCGTATCGAGCCGACGATAAGAGCACCGTTCATTGCAAAGGTGCCGCAGGCGGATACGGTGAGAATTTGGGAAGAACAGGACGGATGGCTGCTAGTTCAGAACAGCAGTGGCCTAACGGGCTACATGAACAAAAAAGATATCAAGCTGACGACAATCAGCCAAGTCGCGGAACCTGCTTCGGAGCCGCCATTTATTGCGTGGAAAGTGCTGGGTAATAAAATTAATATGACGTGGGAAGCTGTGTATGAGAGAAAAATCGACACGACGAAGATTAACAGCATGCAAGGCTTGAACGTCGTGAGTCCAACTTGGTTTGCTCTGGCAGATGATAAAGGTACGATTAAAGGCAAGGCTGACCCGGCATATGTGAAATGGGCGCATCAGGAAGGCTTGCAAATATGGGCGTTGTTCAGCAACGATTTTGAGCCGGACCGAACGACGAAAGCTTTGGCAAGCGCGGATACGCGCTTCTCGATGATCCAGCAGCTGATTGCTTTTGCGAAGGTATATCATTTGCAGGGCATCAATATCGATTTCGAAAATGTGCATACAGCGGACAAGGCCAATTTCGTGCAATTCGTACGTGAGCTAACGCCGCTCCTTCATGAGCAGGGACTGGTCGTATCCGTAGACGTAACTCCAAAGTCGAATAGCGAAATGTGGTCGTTGTTTCTTGACCGCGCGGCGTTAGGCGGGATCGTCGATTATATGATGGTTATGGCTTATGATGAGCACTGGGCAGCAAGCCCGAAATCAGGTTCAGTCGCATCGCTTCCTTGGACGGAGAGCTCATTGGTTCGGATTATGCAGGAGGATGGCGTTCCCGCTGGCAAGCTTATACTTAGCATGCCGCTATATACTCGCATTTGGACGGAGAAGAAAGGCGAGGACGGAAAAATTGCGGTTTCTTCTAAGGCAGTTGGGATGGAACGAGTCAAGGAGATTATAGCCACCAACAAATTGACTCCAAAATTTGATGCAGCCGCTGGCCAAAATTATGTGGAGTATACGGAAGAAGGCGACCTGAAGCGAATTTGGATCGAGGACGATACTTCTTTGAAAGCGCGGGTTGCGCTCGTGCGGAAATATGATCTGGCAGGTGTGGCTACCTGGCAGCGTGCATTCCAGACGCCAGCGATTTGGAAAACGATCGACGATGCCATCAAGCTTAGGCCCTAATTTTTAGTTCATACAAGAAACGCCCTCTTCGCATGAAATGGAAGAGGGCGTTTCTATTTGAAGGAATGTAGTTCTTACAGCTAGCCCGTAAGTATGTACTGGGCTACTATGCTTGTTGCTCTGTAGGGCTATGGGTCGCTTGATCAGGATCGAGCGTAAGCATCGTTTTGCAGTACATGCAGCGATCAGTTTTTCCAAGCATTTTCGTTGGGCGGCCGCACTCTGGACACTGCAGCATTGTTGCGCTTGTTGACATCATACCGGCCCAGAAGTAAACGGCAACGCTGATGAGCAATGAAATCATCCCGATGACCATAAAAATAGCGGCAATGATCTTGCCTGCGGACCCCCAGAATACGATGCCGGCAGTGCCGAGTATCATTACGCCCATGCCGACAAGGGTGAAAACAAGGCCCCATAGGCGGAACTCATTGATTTTGGCTGACTTGAAAAAGAACTTCTTCATAGGTTCAAACCCTTCCTAACTTTATTGTCATATGAATTTGACATTGTTTTCTAAGATCGTAAGCAGGAATGTGCCTCCAACCTGTCGAAAAAGAATAAAACTGTAGATTATTATTATAGCTTAATAAAATGTGATTAGCTATATGGAGGAACCAGTGGAACATATAAAAGCGCACTTCGCAGACAGCTATCGGAATGAGCCGGATTTGGCCGGATTGGCTGTTATTGAAAACCCATACCCTTACAATCCATTAATCGATGGATTGGATTCATTAGTGCTTGTTGTAATGAAGGAAGAGGGAACACGGAATGAAATGGAACATATCCAGATTGAAGACAAGCGGGTACTGATTCGGACCATCAACAAAAGTGGCTTGAATGAATGGCTTGCAGGTGGTGAAAATCGCAATATCATTGAGTGGCTAGTTCGGGGGGAGATCTTGTTGGATCGCGACGGCTATTTAAGCAGTGTACGTACGAGCTTGCTTCAATTTCCTCATTCGATGCGGGAGCAAAAACAGTTTACGGAGTTTGCAGGATTTTTAAGAACGTATTTGCAAGCGAAGCAGGACTTGTTGGATGGTAACCTTCTGGATGCGTATAGCCATACCTTGACGGCACTTCATCATTGGGCTCATATTGTTCTAATAGAAGAAGGACGACATCCTGAGCTTACCGTTTGGAAGCAGCTGAAGCGGGTACATCCTGGTATATATAAGCTTTACGAAGAGCTAACGGTCAGTCCTGAAACATTGGAGCAGCGCGTGCAGCTCGTCATGCTGGGCTGTGAGTTCTCCGTTATGAGCAAAATGAAAACAAGCTGTACTTTGTTATTTGATATTCTTGGCAGCCGCGAGGAGCCATGGAGCATTGCTGAGCTGCAAGCCCATTCTTCCATACATATATTACATGTCGATTTATCGCTTATTCTGCAAAAGCTGGTGAAGCGCGAGTATATACGTGAGGTCGCAGTCATGCATGAGCTAGGGGATATCGGTGCACTTGAGCTTCGCTATATGATTAACCACGCATACAAAAATTAATGCTTCTATACTAATGAACAAAGCGTTTTCTATGTCGGCAATTGCAGCGGCGTAGAGGCGCTTTTTTTTATCCCATATTCGAATCGATAAGCTCTTCAACTTAATGGTATGCCTATATTTTATAAGAAGGTGGGCCTTCAACGTAAAAGGATGGGCGTAGTCATTTAAGCATGTTTGAAAAAAATGATAAAACAGGCTTGACTTAATTGAGTGTCAGATGATATATTAGGACTCGCCGCTTTTACAGGATACATAATCGCGAAAACGACAATTTAAAAAAAATGTCGAAAAACGAAAAAAAGTACTTGCAAAGAGATAGGCGAACGTGATATATTATAAAAGTCGCCGATACGAAATACGCGGTTGACACGAAAGAAAAGATTGCTCTTTGAAAACTGAACAACGAGTAATAACTGCCTCGCAAATCCTTCGGGATAAGCGAAAAAGCGATAAAAAGT
>NZ_VCIX01000073.1 GCF_006345825.1 Paenibacillus paridis | reverse complement strand
TTTGTCCCTTCATTGCCATAAAAATGCACCCCTTAGAATTCATCGGATTAACCAAGGGGTTTTTCCAATGTCTATTCTAAGGGGTGCACTTCAAAACTGGTAGGTCTTTTCTTTATTACATTCATATTTGATGCTACATGCTCGCATTTCGCCGCTCGGCAAGCTCTTTTGCAATCTGTTTCTGTTTCTCTTCAGAAATATCGAACCAAAAGACAGATATAGTAAACAAAAGAAAAATAGCTGGCAGCACTCCCATTAATATTTTCAATCCAAATATCGTTTCACTGCTCTGCTCGACACCAGGTGCGTATCCAATTAGATGTAATGCGAATGCTGCGATAGAACCAGCAATTGCAGTAGCGAGTGTTTGTACAAAGCCTTGAATGGAACCCATTAAACCGTTTACATTCTTTCCTGTCTTCCACTCTGTATAGTCCATTGCAGCTGGCATCATGGAACCTTGTGCTGGTGTTGCAATTCCTAAGAATAAAGAAGAAATCGCACTAAGAACAAAAAAGATTATCATACCGGTAGAGGTATTTGGTACAAACATGACAGCAGCCGTACACACGACATTAACAATACAAGCAGTAAGAACATTTGCTCTAAACCCGAATCGTTTCGTAATCCGACCGCTTAGCATAACACCAAGCAACGTTGGTAGAATACCAACTGCTCCGTACACAACCACTAGACTTTCGTTGCTGAAATAATATTTGAAATAGTGAATCATAATTGCAGTTCGAATACCGTTTGCTAAGTTAATAGCCAGAACATAAATATACAAAACAACTGCCGACTTGTTCGTAAATATAGCTACTGCCATTTCTTTGAAGGATAGTTTCTCCTTTTCGTTCTGAGCGTTAATAATGTATTTTTCCTTCAAAGAGCTCACTTGAAAGAACGAAATTAGAATACCGATTACACCAACTATAGCCATTACTATAGAAAAACCTCTAATGTCATTTCCATTTCCCAGCGCTTTGTATAGAGGCTGGAATGCTAACGATGCGAATAACGCTCCTATCATAATCAAAATGTAGCCAATTTGCCCCATCGAAATTCTATCATCAATGCGCTTCGTAATGGCTGGTCCTACAGCATTATTCGGAGCGTATTTTATCGAAATTAAAACACTGTAAATTAAATAAGTCACGCTAACATAGATTAAATTACCAGTTGTGCTTAAGCCAAAGTCAGTAAAAGATAGCCATCCAAATATAGCAATCGGTATACCTAGTATTGCGAAATAAGGCACATACTTGCCCCATGGTGTAGTTACCTTATCAACAAAAACGCCAAACACAGGAACTAGAATAGCATCGATGACGCGGGCTACTAAGAATAAGCCTGCAACATATGCAGGATTTATTTCAAGCATGTCTGTATAGAAAAATAGTAAAAACGTTGCTATGATCTGATTGTGCATGGTACCAATCATGCCGCCAATCGTTGCAGCTATTTTTTCTCGTAAGCTTAGCTTACCGTCTCCATCTTGAAGGTTCGTGGCTAATTGATTCTGTTTAGCTTTAACTGTCTCCATACTTAAACCTCCGTTTTTAATAAAAAAATCGTTTTCAGAAAGCGTTTACATTTAGTGGCTATTATTACGTTATTAGTTTACAATCCTTAAATCACCTGCTTAATAATCTAGTTAATTTGCACTAATAAACTTATTCCATTCAGGTATCCTGAAACAGATCGTTCTTATGTACTAATAATAAAATATTCAACATTGTCTTTATGGTAATATGGTACTATTTTTTGTATTTATAATAAGAATAGACGCTAGTCTCTTCCTAAATCTGTTTCTACCAAGCTCTTAATAAACAGAAATATCCCTTCGCGGCTTACGATACGACCATTGTTACATGGATCGTTGTTAGCCACAAAGGGATACTAGTAAAGCTGCAATTATTTTTGTATTTTAATTAATTCACGGTTTAATCTTAATATCGCGCGAGAAGTAAATAGCTGACCGTCCCTGTCCATCGATGCAAGCACATCAACCTTCATACCTTTCATCATTCCGTACATCGGGATCAAAGTAACATCCCCTAGTACTTGGACGACAATTTTTCTTGTTTCTTCATTTTCTACCAAATCCTGCAATGTTTCGCTCGATGAGTAAACACCATCTGGAATCTCCACTTCCTCAAGCTGCTCCTCTTCGTCGAATACAGGCTTATCGAACCAGTTAGCAACTGAATTTCCAGCATCTTCAACCGGTGCCACGTAACTCAGGTTCCGCTCGTCTACTTTGGTAAACCAAGCTTGATCTTCATAGATATCCCCTGCAAGCTTAGCTTTAGCTTGAATGTGATTATTTCCTGAACCGAGTGCTATATCTTTAAAAATCAAAATCTTATCAGAGCCGGACTTCGTCTGAATCCTTTCTCCATTAACGAACAATTGAACTTCCTCACAGTTCGTGTACACCTTCACATCTATAAGCTCGCTTGCACGTTCAACATAACGTTTACTTGTAAGATGTACAAAAGGAATATCGGACCAATGAGCCTTATACATGTAAAAAGCATCCTTTTTCACTTTACGGTCAAAGGAAACAAGTCCTTTATTGTTACGCCCCTGCACTCCGCCTTCATCACGAATGTTTGCGCCGAAATCGAACATATTCCAAACGTAAGTCGCCCAAAGATAAGGACGCTCGCTGAATATGCTCCACACCTTTTCATGATAGAGAGCATGGTATTCTTCCGTATAATCACTTACTTTAGGCTCATCGCTATGATACTCGATAATGCCTTCGGCACCGTATTCCGCAATACTAAGGCTTACATTAGGCTTATTAGCATGGAAGCCGTCCAGCCATGGTGCAAGATCCTCCGCTTTGCCCGAATACCAACCATCATATTTATTATAACCAATAACATCCGTAATTTCGTTATACTCGTCGTCAGGCTCTACTAGAAATAGATTAGCCATCGTCGTTAAGCGGGTCGGTTCCTCTGTTTTCGTTAATACATTCAATTCACGCACAATTTGAAGCGCTTCTTTTTGTCTTTTATTATCGATTTGAATCTCATTCTGAATGCCCCAGAACATAATCGAGGGATGATTGTAGTTTTGTCGAATTAATTCAATCATTTGTGATTTAGCGTTTTCACCTAAGGTATCCGTTTCAAACATCTGGGTAATAAAAGGTATTTCAGCCCATACAACCATTCCTTCAAGGTCACATAAATCATAGAAATACTGTTGATGCTGATAATGAGCAAGCCGGATTGAGGTAGCCCCCATATCCTTTATTAGCGACATATCCTCTTGTTGATCTTGCTGTGTAATCGCCCAGCCTGAATCTTTCCGGTCTTGATGTCGTGAGACACCATGTAATGGATATTGCTTTCCATTTAAATAGAAGCCAGATTGTGGCTCTACGTGAAAATAACGCAGACCGAACGGGATATTAACTTGATCAATCGTATCATTGTGCCGCTGCAACGAAACGCGAGCCTCGTACATATTGGCGCCCTTCAAACCATTCCACAGCTTAGGCTCTGTGATGATCAGCTCTAAATCGATTGGCCTCGTTTCTTTAGCTTGCAGACTTACCTCTGCTGCTCGATATCCAACTACATGCCTTTTCGAATCAAGGATGTCGATCCAAAGTCTCACTTTTTGTTCTTCACTCGTTGAGTTAGTGAGGCGCGTTCGCAGCGTAAGGCCGGCTTTATGTTCTGTCACATCTTCTTGTATAACATAGACACCTTGTGAGCCATAATCCATAATATCCACGTGCACAGGATGTGCGGATATCAGGCTTACATCTCGGTAGATGCCTCCGTAAAAAGTAAAATCAGCTCTCAATGGATATACATGCTCAATCTCTGAATTGTCCACTCTAACCGCTAACAAATTCGTTTTACCAAAATAAATGTGATCGGTCAGATCAAAGCGAAAGGTGGAGTAGCCGCCTTGATGCTGCCCGATGAAGTTACCGTTTAAGTAAAGCTCTGTCACGCTATTTGAGCCTTGGAATTCAATAAAGATACGCTTGCCTTCCTCTTCTGAAGAAACGGTTATCCATTTCCTGTACCAGCAGGCTCCTCGATGATAGGCGTAGCCGTTCGCGCCATCAACTGCATTCCATGTATGCGGCAACGTTACGTTATTCCATTCCGTATCGTTATAAGACAGATCTATGGCTTCTGCTGCATCTTCTTTCACAAACTTCCAATCCTGATTTATGTTTATGATCTTTCGCAATGCTGTGTCCCTCCAATAATTGAAACTACTATAATTCTTTTATAATTTCCCTTTAAGTAGCTCTGTCATTTTTTTCGTAATCAGCCCTGCGGCTCTTTTGGGATTTAAACGATACAGCTTGTCCATTATTTTCGAATCTTTTCCTGCCAATACTCGATATTGATCCGTTTCAATCCCTTTCACGATAATGGCAGCCGCTGCCTTTGGCGTTAACAACTGAGACATGTCTTGCCCATTCGTATCTGCAGTTGTCGTACCGCCTACTCCAGAATTTTTCATAATATCTGTGCCCACACCACCAGGAAACACTACGGTTACTTTAACATTTGTACCCTGTAACTCAGAGTGCAAGCCTTCTGTCATTAGTTTGACCGCTGCTTTCGATGCACCGTATATCGATTGACCTGGAACCGGGAGGAAACCGCCCATGCTGGATATGTTCGTAATATGACCGACTGGCCTCTCCAACAGATAAGGGAGAAATGTCTTGGTCATGTACAATGTGCCATAGAAGTTAATATCCATAACCAATTTGATTTTGTCATAATCAATATCTTTAATACCTACGAAAGGTTGAATGATACCAGCATTGTTAATGATGCCGTCTACAGTCCCATGAGAAGCTATAATCTTCTCAGGCAATGCCTCCACGGACTCTCGATGAACTAGATTCACAATATGAGTAGAAAGGACTCTACCTTTCCCTCCCGCTTGATGAACCGTTTCTTCCAAAGCGGCTTCATTAATATCAACAGCAGCTACACTTGCGCCTTTGGAGAGGAGGCTTAAGACAATCTCCCGTCCAATTCCTCCTCCAGCTCCGGTAACAACGATAACTTTTCCCGCAACCTTCATTACTCACTTGCTCCTATTCTTAAAGTAATTACAGACCTTTATTTTTGATAGCACCTAAATAAGAAAGACTTTGTTTTGGATACCTTGTTTGAGTGGCCCGATCTACGGCGATTAAACCAAACGTTTGATCATAGCCTAGTTGCCACTCGAAATTATCCATGAGGGACCAATACGTATATCCGACGACATTAATACCCTCTTCTATACATTGATGTACGCCAGTAAGTGCCTGCTCAATAAACTCCACTCTATCCACATCGTTGTCAGTTGATATGCCATTTTCGGTCACAATAATAGGCTTCGTCCAATGCTTAGCAACAAACCGAATGACATTGCCAAGTGCTTCCGGATAATTCTCATACCCCATCTTCGTTAATCTAACTGTCTCGTCTGGCTTGATCACACCGTCTGGTCCATGGATTTTGCGAGAGTAGTTTTGTACCCCAATAAAATCATCCTCTTGAAGATAAGGTAAATAATTAAGTAAGTCCTCATACCGTTCTAGATCAACAGATGCTTCTCCGCCCGGCAATGCTTGATGATCATATAGAGAAAACGTAATACCCACTTGAATAGATGGGTTAATTTCTTTAATTACGCTTCTAGCTCTCTCATGACATAGCATAATGATACGTTCGCCGTTCTCAGTTCTAGGCGTTAGGAATGGATGCACATTTCTTGGGTCGATTCCAAATACCTCACCGAGTCCCAAGAAATACTTTTCCATTCTGCTTTTCATATCAATATTTAGACCGACCTGAACCTCTGGGCTGTCAGGCTTGGCATCGGAAGAGCTGGCTGCTGCTGCCATTCTCTTCATAATTTTTGCTACTTGTTTGCCCATATTGGCTTCATTAATGGTACAGATATATGGAATGAGTTGCTCTAATTCTGAAATCACGAACTTGCAATAATTGCCGAAATACTCGATTGTTGCTTCACTTTCCCATCCCCCCTCGGAAATCAGCCACTTAGGCGAGGAAAAGTGATGAAGCGTGACAATCGGAGTCACGTTATTACGATGACAGCATTCAAGAACAAGCTTATAATGCTCAATTTCTTTAGGATCGTATTGCCCTTTGACAGGCTCTATCCTTGCCCATTCAATAGAAAAGCGATAGGTATTCAAGCCTGCTTCGGCTAGTAACCGAATGTCTTCCGAGTATCTTTGATAATGGTCAACAGCTAACAAGGAAGGCTCTTTGTACATTGAATAAGGCATATGCTCCATCGCCCAGAAATCACTGTGGATATTGTTTCCTTCCACCTGATGTGCTGCAGTAGCAGCACCAATCATAAAATCGCTTGAAAATGTTTTTGTCATTTTAATTACTCCTCACCATCTACATTTAGTTTGTTAATGCGGCTTCTAATCCTTATGTTACTTGTCTCCAGACACATATCTAAAGTAATCAAAATGTGCGTGTACACGCGATGGCTTACCGTTTCCAGTTGCATACATTCCAAAAAACACACCGGTAAATCCGCCTGCGATTGGCGTTGAAAGGAATGCGGTTTCACCATTCCCGAGCTGTTCTTCATTATCATCTGCTGAAATAAAGCTGAATGTATAGCTTGTCTCGGTAGCCTTGATGGCGAGCGTAACACTAGGCTCAGCATACTCGACTTCTTTTTCCACCTTCCAAAGACTTCCCACTCGTCTTCTAAACAGGATGTAGGATTTGCCCTGACTCACCGTTTTGGCAATATCATAATGAAAGCTCTCACTCATAAAAACGGTTAAGCCCGCTTCTTCCCCCTCTTCTACCGCTGCAAATTCCATATGAGCTGTGATGGTGCAATCGAAATGCTGCTGTCTACGACCGATAAAGGTTGGCGAACTATTATCATTTAGCGTGCAGGACTGACCGAGCAGTGAAAGTGATCCCGGACGCTCTGATAATGACCATGAGCCTTCCGTAGGATTACGATAGAAATTCCAAATCGGCGCTAATGATTGATCATCAAAATGCTCTATTTCTTGCCATCCATGTGAATTACCGGGTGGAAGCGCCGGTGCATCATTTGTTACTTCTGCTATGCCATCATTTCCGATCACCGGCCAACCATCCTCCGTCCACTTGACTGGAGCAAGATTCGTTTCACGACCTAAGTGATGAAGCTTCGTCGATTTGACAGGTCTTATGCCCAGAAACACGGCCCACCAGCTGCCATCAGCAGCTTGAGTTAAGTCCGCATGACCCGTTGCTTGAATGGCTTTTTTTGTGCTGCGATTTGACAAAATCGGATTGCTTGCATAGTTTTCGAAAGGCCCGTATGGATTATGGCTTCTCCCAATCGTAACTATATGTCCGTGCTCCGTACCGCCCTCGGCAATCATGAGATAGTATAAGCCATTGATCTTATACAAATGAGGACCTTCCGGCGAACAGCCCCCTGATCCTTCCCAAATCATTCTGCTTTCGTTAATAAGCTCACCGGTTTCAATATTGATTTCGGCTTGGATGATACCATCTTCACCAAAGCCAGGAAAGCTTGCGCCGGTAAGATACGTTTTGCCGTCCTCATCGAAAAACAACGACGGATCGAACCCCATCCAGCCATTAATAAATATAGGATCAGACCAAGGCCCTTTCGGATCATCCGCCCACACATAGAAGCTTGTTGTGATTGTAATATTCGTTGAAATGACATAAAATCGTCCATTATAATAGCGAATTGTCGGCGCATAAATCCCTTGAGACTGCACATAGGAATGTTGACGTGTCAGCTGTAGCTGGCTCTCGCGCATCAATACATGTCCAAGCTGCTCCCAATTCACCAAATCTTGACTATGAAATATCGGTATACCTGGAAAATACTCAAAGGAGCTTGTCACTAAATAATAGTCATCTCCGACTCTACATACACTTGGATCCGGATGAAATCCGCTAATAATTGGATTCGTATATTTCAAATCATCACATCCTTTTTATTGTATACGTTTTCAATTCAATCCTATCATGAACCATATTTAAGATATGGTAATCTCGTTCTTTTTTTAGTAATATATACGCAATAAGATGGAATGCTTACATGGGGAGTTGATCATCATTGGGCACCTTTGAAGCCAACATTTCCAACATGTGCGATCTAGTCGCGAATACGTTTGAAATGCCTGTTTTCTTCATTAGTCCGCTTGGAAAAGTTGTTTATGACAATTTACGCAGTCAATCTATCAATCCGCTATTTGAGAATCGGACAGAAAATCTGTTCAATCCGTTGAACTTTAAGCCCAGTAATCAATACAGTAATCCTGTCATTACAAAATCGATTTTTTCAGAAAAATACATGTTAATTAGTTATTATAACGATAGTCAGTTCGAAGGAACGGTCATTATTGGTCCTGCATTATCCTCGCCTCTGCCCGATGACAGGCTGAACGGTATCGTTAATGATCGACGCGCTTTCTTTTATCGTGAAAGTGTATTTCAATACTACAAATCGTTGCCTATTATTAGCACAGAAAAAATGAGCCATATATGCGTATTTATCCACCACTTGTTCAACCGGCAATTGTTGTCACCGAAATCCGTAAAAATTGAAAATTCTAAGCCGAACGATGAACACACGAAAAGGGAAATCGTCAATTTAGAGCTATCCCATCACATATTGTCCGACGATTCCAACCAAGCTCGGTTGTTTGAAAAGAAGCTTTTATACATTATTAAAGAAGGTCGGGTTGACGAAATTGAGGAATTGTCCAGTATCAAGGAGGAAGAGCATGCGAGCATTCTGTCCAAATCCAGCTATATTCGTTCGAACAAAAACCATATCATTACGCTTATCACTCTCGTAACAAGGGCCTCTATTGAGGGAGGGCTCCTCGAGGAAATTGCCTTTTCCTTGCATGACAGCTTTATCCAGCAGCTAGAAGAATTGAATCGACTAGATGAGCTGCGAAATCTCGCTCGCGACGTATTGTACACCTTTGCCGAAAAAGTTAAGCAAGCCAAAAACGAACAGCATTCCAAAAAAATTACAGCCTGCAAGGAGTATATTTACAAACATATTTACGAAGATATATCGCACAATGACATCGCGAATTGGGTAGGACTCAGCCCCAAATACTTATCCACTTTATTTCGAAAAGAAGTCGGTGTCTCTGTCAACGAATATGTGCAGCAAACGAAAATTGATGAAATAAAAAAGCTGCTTGCCTATAGCAATACGCCAATATCCGAAATCGGATCACTATTGCATTTCAATGACCAAAGCTATTTGACGAAGGTTTTCAAAAAAATAGTAGGCGTTACTCCCAAACAATATAGGGAGAGGCATCATCTTATAGAGAATGGGTAGTCGCAAAAAAAACGAGCCTATAGATACTGCTCTACAGGCTCATTATGGTCATAATACATTTAACTACAATACAAAGCTATAAGTACCGCTTCCTGCTGTAAACACAATCCTTCCCTCTTCATAGCGCGCATCAGTGAAATCATTTTTGAACATAATAATATCGTCCTCGTTGCCTGGAAGCATAATCGTTGCCTCCGAATTCACAGGAATTTCAACTTGGTACAATACTCCTTGATCCGTCTTCTCCCAGCTCGATCTTATCGTTCCGTATGGAGATTCATAGTCAGCTGACGCATGCGTCAGCGTACCTCCAACGAGAGGCTTGACAACAAAATGCTTGTAGCCAGCGGCATTCCATAACGATCTTATACCAGCGATGCCTGCAAATAGAAAGTCGCATACTGCGCCATAAGAGTAATGATTGAATGATCCTGACAGCTCTCCATTAGGCTTCATGCCTCTCCAGCTCTCCCATATGGTTGTCGCTCCGTTACTGACTGCATATAGCCATGAAGGGCAAGCATCCTGCTCGAGCAAACGGAAGGCCGTTTCAGCATGTCCATAATCCGCTAATGCATGTAATATAAAAGGCGTAGAAAGGAAGCCCGTATTCAATTGATCATTTTGCTCCGCAACCAGCAGTGCAAGTCTATCAGAAACAGCTTGTTTTTTATCGTCTTCCACTAGATCGAACGCCAGACTCCGAGCATTCGGAGCTTGCCGATCCTCCAATATATGCCCATTATCTTGTATGAAATATTGGTTATAAACTCGTTTGATCTTCTTATAGAGGACGCGATACTTTTCCTCTTCCTCCGTTCTTCCTAACACAGCTGCCATCTCAGCCAAGAGCCTTGTGGAATAAGCATAGTAGGCAGTCGCTACGTCAGGGTGACAGCCTTGCGACTTTCTCATGGCCGATACCAAATCGTTAAATTCCGAATCCGCCTCGAGCCATTCCCCCCAATGAAACTTTGTATCCCAAATATATACTGCGTCAAGCTCCCCGTCGGTGTAGGTCTGATAAGCCGGCGTCTCAAGAAATCGCTCGTTCGGGTTTCTTGCACACGCAGCCATGTAGTCTACCCAAGCCTTCGCAGAATCAAATTGCTTCTCTATAATGGTCTTGTCACCGTAACAAAGGTACATCGTCCATGGAATAATAACCGCTGCGTCTCCCCAGCCTGATGAACCATCAAGCATACTTGCCGTTCCAGGCTTCGGCCTACGCATGGCCATCATTGGATCTGAATTTTGCTTGGCAAATCGTTCCCATTCCTCTATGCTGTGATGTCCGATAACAGTAGGCACCGTGCTACCGACCGAACCATCTGCGAATTGCTCAGACGCTAAGTCTGCCATCCATTTCTCGAAGAAGGGATAGACATGCATGAAATTGGAAGCTGTTCGGCAAAATACTTGCGCATCTCCTGTCCAGCCTGCACGCTCCCGAGTAGGACAATCAGTAGGAATTTCAAGAAAATTCCCCTTCTGGCTCCATCTCGAATTAGAAACTAATTGATTAATTAATGGATTCGAGCATGTGAAATCGCCCGTCTCCTCCATATCGGAATAAATCGCATCTGCTACAAAGTTACTCGGCGTAATTTCACCCGAATAATTCTCAATTCGTACATAACGGAAACCAAAGATTGAGAAGCGAGGACGATAATGCTCCCACTCATTTCCCTTCAGGATATAACGCACTTCCTGGAAGTCGGTAAGCGGACCATGATGCTCCAAATTTTGCAATGTGAAATTACCGTCTTTATCCAAGGTCTCACCGTGAATCAATACGATTTCCTCTCCCGCATTTCCTCTAACCCTCATGTTGACCCATCCAGCTAGATTTTGACCGTAATCCAGTACCGTTTCACCGTTTGGCGTTCGCAATACGACAGGTATAAATTTCTCTTTCTGCCTTACAGGTACACTGCGAGTCGCAATCAACTGATCTAGACCATCCTGCGTCATATGAACAGGCTTCCATGAAGAATCGTCATAACCAACTTTGTTCCAGCCCTCCATATTCATTCTAGCGTCGTAGAGGTCTCCCGCTTTCATATCCGATTTCAACAGTGGTCCGAATGATGTTTTAAACGAATCATCACTGCCAATAATTTCACGGCTGCCGTCGTCGTATTCCAGAATGAATTGCCCGAGCAACGCCACTTTATATCCAAAATTGTTCCTCAGATTAGCGCCGCCAGTATTGCCACGCCACCAGCCGTCTCCGAGAATGACACCAAGCACATTAGAACCCTCGTGAAGGAAATTTGTTACGTCGTACACTTGATATTGAAGACGATTGTAATACGAGGTGAAGCCCGGAGTGAACAGGTGATCTGTACCCTCTTCACCATTCAAATAAAAGCTGTATAGCCCCTTCGATGTCAAGCAGGCTCTAGCCGAAAGCAGCCCTTTTTTGACGCTGAATTCCTTCCGGATATAAGGAGCCGGTTTGTAGGCATCGATGTCGATTTCGCACTCAGGTTCGATCCAGCGAGCGGTCCAATCCTCGATATGCAACAGTCCTGTTTCGAAAAAAGCAGCTTCGCTATATGAAGACTCTTCCTTGTGGCTGTTCCAAACCTTCACCCGCCAATATACACGAGCTAATGATTCCAATAGAGGTCCTGCATAGTTTATGCCATGCGACTGACTCGTCTCCACTTTTCCGCTATCCCAAATCTTGTGATCAAAGCTCTCGTTATGTGAAGCTTGCACTTGATATGCGATTTGCATGACATTATTGCTGTCGCACTTCAGTTTCCAGCCTAGACGTGGCGTAATCGAATCTAGTCCTAATGGATTTTCCAAATATTCTGTTCGCAATGATATGACTTCAAGCATGTTTGTTACCTCCCAAATGAAATCCAAATGCAAAAAGTAATGTCTTCATTTACATAGACTAATATAAACACCGTTATTACTATGGCATTTTAGAACTTTTTTTTGTACTTTAGTATGATCTTAGTTGAAATTACGGGTAAAAGTAAAACTTGACATCCTGCTAAAACAGAGCTATGATCCAAAACATACACATGTATGTTTTCAAATGTCGAAGGGGGAGTTTTTTATGACAGATTTCTCAAGTGTAAAAGGTAAAGTTGCCATCGTAACAGGTGCTGCAGATGGCCTAGGAAAAGCAGTTGCACAGTGTTATGCAGAGAATGGCATAAAGGTCGTAGTCTCCGACATTAATGCCGATAAGGGTAAAAAAACGGTTGAAGAAATAAAAGCCGGCGCAGGTGAGGCGACTTTCTTCCAGGCGGATGTAAGTAAAGTAGAGGATGTACAGGGGTTAATCAATTTTGCTGTTGAAACTTACGGACGCTTAGACGGTATCGTTAATAATGCTGGGATTAGCGCCGAGAGCAGACCGACTCACGAATATTCCGTTCAAGAATTTGATAAATTAACGGCTATTGATCTCAAAGGCGTTTTCTTGGGGATGAAGTTTGGGATCGAAGCGATTCTGAAGTCCAAAGCGCCTGGTGGCTTCGTCATTAATGTCGCTTCTTTAGCTGGCATTATGGGGAACAGTTCAATGGCAATTTATACGTCGTCCAAGCATGGCGTCGTTGGTTTAACGAAAAGCGCAGCACTGGATTATGCACCGTATAACATCACCGTGAATGCGATTTGTCCAGGAACGATTAGGACATCGATTTGGGGAGATACCCCAGAGGAAGTCGTTCAGCAATATGCGAAGCTCCTCTCTCCGAACGGACGGCTTGGCGATCCTAAGGATGTTGCCCATCTGGCATTATTCTTAGCTTCTGATATGGCGCGTTACATTAGCGGGTCCGCCATAACGGTTGATGCTGGTTCACATGCGGGTAAGCTTACTCCGACGCAATGGTCTCATCCTGAAATTTTAGAATAATAAGACGGTCAAAGACGAATAACTTCCTGCGAGGGAAGTTATTTTTTTATTATGCTATAATTTGGGGAGGAGTTGAAGCGATGATTACGACGAAAGAAAACATGTGCGAATTAGCCATACAATTGTTCAAAGAGCTTGGTTACGAGCAAGTAAGCATCAATATGATTTGCAGCCGGCTGCAAGTAACGCGAGGTTCCTTTTATCATTATTTTAAAAGCAAAAATGACCTGCTGTTATATTGGTTTTCTACCCAAACAGCGAACAAGATTGCGCTTGATCCAAGTCTAGCTTCCCCCAAACAAATGCTCAAAAAACAAGCTATAGCTTACGCGACTATCATTCATCAGGTCGGCAGTGATTTTATGTATCACATTTTAATGGCAGAATTTGAGCTTGAAGGCCGCCATTTTTACACCTTTTTGAATGCTGAAAGCCTCACTATCGAACTAATTAATCAGGCCATTTTACTGGGAGAAATTCATTCAACTAAACCTGCGAAGCATTTATTTGATGCTTTTTTATCTGCGATCATCGGTTCAATTGTGATGTGGAAGTTTGATAATGGTCAATTCGATATTGTAAAAAAAATAGAAGGAATTTTTGAAACAATTTACAATTAACTTCAGGAGCGAGATGAACCGAAGTAATACCTGCCCATCCGCTTCTGCATCGTTCCAGCCCCCAACATCAATACTCTCTCTTATATCAACCTGACACCTACCAGATAAAATCAAAAAAACGATACACCATTCATTTTGATCTGCTGCTCTGTGTTTATCCTCTCCCCTGCTTCAAGAGCTTCTTTCACAATCTTCCCCTTCAGTGTGCCATTTAAAATATAGATATATTACTAAAAATCATACGAATCTACCATCAAGCTCGAATGGTTTTTGATACGATATATTTTAAATGACATTAAATCAAGGAGGATAAAGATATGTCCTATTTATGTAATCCTATCAATATGGAATACAAATATCAGTTTCTTGACGCAAGAGGTGCTAAAGTCGTGTATAGGGAAGCTGCGGATCCATCGATGATCCTTTTCCAAGGGACATACTATTTGTTTCCGTCGATGACAGCAGGATTTCTTGCAAGCGATAATTTAATTGATTGGTCCTTTCATCCGTTGCAAAATTTACCTATTTACGACTATGCCCCGGATGTGCGGGTCATTGGAGAGTATATCTATTTTTCTGCTTCTCATAAAACAAAAAATGGTTCCCTCTACCGAACAAAAGATCCAATTAACGATGAATTTGAAGAAATCGTCGGGACATTTCCGTTTTGGGACCCGAATCTGTTCGCCGATGACGACGGCAAAATCTATTTCTACTGGGGATGCTCTAATGTTACGCCAATATATGGAATCGAGCTTAACCCAGACTATATGAGCCCACTTGGAGAACCAACTCCCCTGATTAAAGGAAATGAATCTAGCATTGGTTATGAAAGAAACGGAGAAAATCACATACCAAGAACGGCGGAGCAAATTGAAGAAATCGTAAAACAATTTGCAAGCTTAAACCCTGGTGCTACAGATGATGTGCTAAATATGATTCGCAAGGCAGTCGGGAATGCTCCCTACATCGAGGGAGCATGGATGGACAAGCATAACGGCAAGTACTATCTCCAATATTCAAGTCCCGGAGCGGAGTATAATGTTTACTCTGATGGAGTATACGTATCTGACAATCCTCTTGGACCCTTTACGCTAGCAAACAATAATCCTTACTCCTACAAGCCAGGCGGGTTTATACCGGGCGCTGGACACGGTTCGACGCTGTCAGATAAGCATGGGAACCTCTGGCATGCATCAACAATGAGAATTAGCATGAATTACATCTTCGAACGACGGATTGGCTTATGGCCAGCAGGCTTCGATGAAGACGGAGAATTATTTTGCAATCAACGTTACGGTGACTGGCCCTTCAAGCTCGAACAGGCTTCGATGAATCCGTGGACCAATCCAGAATGGATGCTGCTTTCATACGCTAAACCCGCCAAAGCTTCTTCTTTTCAAGAAGGAAAAGAAGCTTCAAATGCTACGGACGAAAACGTTAAAACGTGGTGGAAATCGGCATCAAACATTGCAGGAGAATGGCTTGAAATTGATCTGAAGCAGGTATGCGATGTGCGCGCTGTACAAATCAATTTTGCCGACGAAGCATTGAAATTTGAACTTCCACAAGGAATCCATTTGTATGAAGGAAGATGGATTGATGATCGTCAGCATTACACCAGATGGGTTCTTGAGGGCTCTATCGATGGAAAAGATTATTTCGTAATTGAGGATAAATCAAATGCTAATACGGATTTGGCGCATGATTTAACTGTAAAGGAAGAAGGTATTCAAGCTAGATTTATACGTTGTACAGTCAAGGAATTGCCATTTAACCAACATGCATGTATCTCCGGATTGCGAGTGTTTGGAATTGGGAAGCAATCCCTACCCGAAAAAACCAAAAGAGTTCAATCTGAACTTTTGAGCGAATTGGATCTTTCGGTAACGTGGGATAACGATAACATGGTCGGTCACAACGTCCTTTGGGGATATGCTCCAGATAAGCTATATCATAGTCATATGATTTTCGGAAGCAATCAGTTGACTATCAAAGCTCTAATACAAGGTCAACCGGTATATATCAGAGTAGATGCATTCAATGAAAGAGGAATAGCAGAAGGCGAAGTTATAAAGGCGGTTTAACACTATATCAGTTATGGTGATCATGCACTGATTGATATTGGCCAAACAAAAAGAGAGTAACGTAATTTAACTGGTACCCATAGTCTGTACACTTTGAAAAAAAAGTGTTTTGGCTGCGGGTACCTTTTTGTATACAGGAGTAAGCATCGAAGGGAATTACATGAGCAACTTATTTTAATCAATGAATAGCTGCTTTCTTTTATCTGTATCTATATATTCGACCTTTAATATTTTGAATTGAATACATAATGAGTTTGTACCAAATGATAACGGCGTGTAGACACAGCACACCTTTCAGATGATTTATGTAGAGGACAATTATCAAAGGGTTACTGTACAAAAGCTGGCGGTAGTCAGGTTCCAATACGAAAAAAAACAAAAAGGAGGCTTTCCTCTTTGTTTTTAGATTAATCCGTATAAAACTGGGCGCAATCAACATATAGAACTACATAACTACTATTCCAACAGATCCTTAATGTTTAGTGTAATACCGTTATAGGTTGCATATCCGTAACTTTTGGGCTTTCCATCTGCATCTATGTCAAATAATAGTCTGACTGGCTCAGCTCCTACGAGCGCCGAGAAGGTTGCCCGAAAGTTCATTTCCCCCTGGTTGGATCCAGTCAATTGCATGGCAGTTTCATAGTAGCAGCCTTCGGCTGCGTTATAAAGGTTCTTCTCATATCCATTATAGTAATTTTCGCCATCATCGCTAAAGTTGACAAACTGCGCTTCCGTATTACCCGAGTAACCAGTGACATTCCTGGTATAGTTCATGTATCCGGAGTGTTTCCCCGCAATTTTCCCTTCTATATTCGGATTGACGGAATTCAATACAGTCAAGTCCTTTATACCGTATGGAATATTATCAGTAGTTGTTGTAAAGGGGACAGCAGGTTCCGACTTATAATCCGGTAAATTCGCTGTCTGGAGCCGCATATGTGTGCCGTCGCTGCCTCTAACCATCTCCGGCCACATGACACGCTTCCCGTCGGGATGCCAGGACATAGGCGAGCTGTATACCCAGTTTTCCTCATCCGTTGTCAGTTGAATCCCTTGATATCCTGCTTCGTGCATGGAACGTTGAATGTCAATCAATACCGGACCAATATTCCCTGGCCTGAATTTACGTACTCCATCTACTGCATACATATATTGAAAACTAATCATCCCCAGCGAGGTATAGATCCCGTAGGGCCTGGGCATAAGTCCGAATATGGCTAGATCCGTATTTTTAGAAAACCTGGTGCTCATGACGATTCCCAATCGCTCATCGGGAGAAAAAATAGTCGTTTCATCATACCCGGGGGTATAGGTGATTTGCGTAAGTTTATCGGAAGTCAAATCCTGCACGATGGTATCGGTGGTACTGTTATTTTTCCCCCCTACGATGGAGATGGCATTTCCTCCCCTCACAAACTGCTTCACTTCCCCTCCTCGTAAGGGACACGGAATGATAAAGCCAGGATTGGTCGGGTCATGCTCAAAGGAATGTATATTGTTAATAAGCTGCGCGTTTTCGATCGCATAGTGATCCGTTTTGCGCTCAAGTACGCCTATTGCTACAGCAGCACCAAGATCTGAGCGAAGTATCGTCCAACTTATATGCTTATTGTCAGGCGCGATGATGATTTCCGACCAGTGATGGGTTGTGCGCTCATCTTCCTCGAGAATCGACGGATATGCGATGGGAACCAACGTTGCGTTTGTACAGGTGTCAATATCGGGCGTGCATTCGAGCACGTAATCTCCTAGCAGCACACGTGTATGATCTTGATAGGGCATATATCGAATCCCATTGGCCTTAGGTTTTTGTGGAATGACGCCAGAGAAGATGACCCTGAAATCCGTTCCATCATCATTGAGAACAGCCAGGTTATAAAAATCGGTAGTATGAATATCCTTCTTTGTCTTATACGAAACGAGTACTTTTCCGGAGTAAATGTACGTTCCTATTAGCAGAATAACATCATCTGGCATTGGGACAGAACTTACTACTACCCTTCCGATTGAAGCGTCTCTTTTTTCCACAAAAATCGCCTCCTGTATTTTTTTGTCATAAATTTAATCTTAAGAGATCACTAACACTCTCGCGGCTTTTCCAAAATCGTTTTATCGACTTCCTATATTAAAATTTCTCCATTTTTAAGTCAGATGTCGTCTTCATGGAGGCAGAATTCTTTCAGAACTATACTTTTTTTATTGTTGTGAGTTCTTTATTTATCGCGAATATGAGCTTGTCAGGGAAATTTTCCGGTGCCATACCTGCCAACATGTCAATCGTAAATCCTTGCATCATAGGGTATTGCGGCACGTCCCTGAAGCCTTCTCCAACGTACTTATTCAGGACGATTTCCGCATCTTTATTGGCAAATAGCTCTTTAAAGGTGCAACGGGTAGAATACACATCGTCTGTAATCTGTAACTCCGCTAACTCTTCTATGCTCGTTTCAGGCAGCTCGAACCAGTTGTTAACTTGTTCGCGTTTATCCGCGACCTGCGGCGTTTCATAACTTGTATTTGGTTCTTCAACCTTATTAAACCATGCAAGATCCTGATAGGTTACGAGATTTCCAATTGCCACGGCAAGAATTTCATTCATGCCCTCAGCCAGCATGATATTCTCGAAAACAAAAACTTTCTCTTCGCTGGACTTGGATTGCAGTTCTTCGCCATTCAGATAAAGCGTAACCTTATAGCAATTCGAATAAACTTTGATTTGAATGCTGTCCTCGGCCCGATCCACAAAGCGCTTGCTGGCAATATGGACGAATTTCTCGTCGGACCAATGGGCTTTGTACATATAGAACGCGTCCTTCTTTATCTTCCTATCATAGGTGACCAGCCCTTTGTTGTTCCTTCCTTTAACTCCGCCCTCATCTCGGATATTGGCACCAAAATCAAACATATTCCAAACATACGTTGCCCAAAGGAACGGCTTTTTCTCGAAAATTTTCCAAGCCACTTCATGATAAAGCGCGTGGTATTCTTCAGTATAGTCTTTCACCTTCGGCTCAGCACTGTGATACTGCACGATCCCTTCTACACCGTATTCGGAAATACATAGCGGTCTGTCGGGATTGATTTCATGAAATTTGTCTATCCAAGGATCAAAATCTTCAGTCTTGCCGTGATACCAGCCATAATACTTATTGTATCCGACCACATCAGTCATCCGGTTGAATTCGTCTCTTTCGTCAACGAATAGTACATTGGCCATCGTCGTCAGTCTAGTGGGATCTTCTTTCTTGGTCAATTCGTTTAACTCTTTTACAAGTCTTCTAACCTCCGGACGTTCTCCACCGATTTGAATTTCATTCTGCAGCCCCCAGAATATGATCGAAGGGTGATTGAAATTCTGTTTGATCAGTTCCAGCATCTGCTGCTTGGCATTAATCCCTTCCAATTCGTTTTGCGACATAATCGAAATGAAAGGAATCTCCGCCCACACCACCATGCCTTCCTTGTCGCACAAATCGTAAAAAATTTGACTATGCTGGTAGTGGGCAAGTCGCAGAGAGGTCGCTCCGATTTCTTTGATCAATGTCATATCTTCGATTTGCTCTTGTTCCGTAATGGCCCAGCCCATATCTTTTCTGTCCTGGTGTCTTGATACCCCGTACAATGGCAAGTGCTCACCGTTCAAGAAGAAGCCCTTCTCGGAATCGACATGAAAGTACCTAATGCCGAACGGAATCTCGATTCTATCGACCGTATCGTTGAAGCTAGTCATAGAAACCGTTGCCTGATACAAATAGGGATTTTTTCTGCCATGCCAGAGAATCGGATTGTCGATGATGCATGACAGTGTTTCCGTTCTTGCCTCGCCAGCGGCCAAGACGACTTCTTTGGCGGCATACGTTACCGCACCACCGTCAGCATTCGCAATATCTACCCAAAGCCTGATTTTTTTCTCCTCGTCGCTGTCATTTACTAATCGGGATTCGATTTTGAGATAAGCCTTTTCTTGTGACACCTGTTCCTGAACGATATAAACGCCGCTCGAGCCATAATCCATCGTGTCAAAATGAACGGGGTTCGTTACAAGGATGTTCACATCGCGGTAAATACCACCGTAGAAAGTAAAATCTGCCTTCTGAGGATAGACATCATCCACGACGGTATTATCCACCTTAACCGCGATCACGTTCTTCGTTCCGAAAGCAACATCGGCTGTAATATCAAACCTGAAGGTGGAGTAACCGCCTTTATGCTGGCCCGCATGCCGACCATTCACATAGACATCGGTTATGCTATTAGAACCGCCAAATTCGATAAACACTTTTCTTCCCGCATCGGAAGAATCAAGGACGAGCTCCTTTCTGTACCAGCAAGCCCCTTGGTAATATTCATAGCCGTTCGCCCCATCCACCGCGTTCCAGGTGTGCGGGAGATGAACCTCACTCCAATGGAAGTCTTGATAAGTTGCGGCTTCTGCAAGCTCTTCGTTTTGACGTATAAATCGCCATGCATCATTAATCTGGTTGATCCTTCTCATTGCACTCGCCCCTTCAGAGACCCAGTCTCAATAATAGGTGTTCCCTTTATCCCCCTATGATAAGACGAATAGATTCTCGCCTCTAACACTCTTACGACTTATCGACTAACGTTCTGACGACTTCTTGTTTATAGAAAAAATCCCCTTACGGTACAGGAACGGAATCCGCGCCTGCCTTCAATAAGGGGAACGATGTTCTTCGTTTAATAGGCCGTCCAGCCCGCATCGGCGGTAACCGTCGTGCCGTTAACAAAGCTTGAATCGTCAGAAGCAAGGAACAATGCCACCTTCGCGATGTCTTCCGGTTGGCCTATGCCGGGGTTAATGCCCATGCCGATCTGCGCGCGTTCTGCGCCGAACGGATTCGGTGCCGTTATGGTCATCGCAATATTCGTTGCGACTCCGCCCGGCGCGATCGCATTGCAGCGAATACCTTGCGTCGCATATTGGAAGCCTACATTCTTCGTGAATCCGACGACCGCGTGCTTCGAAGCAGTATAAGCAGCTCCCGCCCTTGAACCAAACAAGCCGCCGGCCGAAGCGATATTAACGATGACTCCTTTCTTCTGGCCGATGAAGATAGGAAGGACCTTCCGCGTTGTCCGCATCGTACCGGTGGTATTCACGGCGAATACTTTGTCCCATAGCTCGTCCGTCAAGTCCCCCGCAGGCACGAAATTGTCCATAATGCCGGCATTGTTGATCAGAATGTCCACCGTACCATACGTCTGAACCACCGTTTCGATCAAGCGTTGAACGTCTTCTTCGACGGCGACATTGGTTGCCACCGCGATAGCCGTTCCGCCTCTTTCCTCGATTCCCTGAGCCACCTTGCCAGCGTTATCGGCATTCAGATCGGAAACGGCCACTTTCGCACCTTCTTCGGCGAAGAGCTCCGCGATTGCTTTGCCCATCCCAGATGCTGCTCCCGTGACGATCGCTACTTTACCTTTGAGCTTCATCTATTCAACCTCCTTAGTTCCGACTCTTCGGAATATCCGGTTCTTTTATTATTCTTCGATAGCAGCTAAATCGGAAACGATGGATGCCAGTACTTCAGAAGAGATATTCGCTTGCGGAAAGGCTGCCAATTGACTGAGCGCAAACCCGCCAGCCATTCCGGTCATTGGATTCGTCGAGAATCCCGGGAGATGTTTGTCCAGCACGGCTTTCGCTGCTGCGTTTCCCAGCAAGTCTCCCACTTTGGAGTTTTGATCGAATTGCATTGTCGTATTCACCTCCTTAAGTCATGCGGTAGTATGCTTGCTAAGTATAATCATATCTACTTACCCCCAGTTGGACTAACGGTTAGACGACATCTCGAATAACACTTTCACGACTTCATTCCTCTTTATTGGTAGCCGAACAATTTGATTTTCAGCAACGTAGGCTTCTCATACCGCATGATCGCGACCTCGTCCCCATTCAGCCTCCGGATCATTTTCCAATTTCCTTGTTCAAAACGTCCTTCCTCCAGAGATATGATATCCACATTGGGCTTTGCCGGGTTTGCGGAGAATGGTATGACGAGACAGCCGTTTGCAATGATATAGAACTCATCCGACGCCGCTTTCAGTACAAGGCATACCCCGTCTTTCCGAGTCAAAATTGGCAGATTCATGAGCGCTTTGAATCCATATTCCCCGAACACCATCATGTCCTGTTCTGGACGCTCGATGATTGCTGCCTGCAAATCTAACGTGCCATATTTCCCCGTCAATAACGGCATCATACTGTTAAGAGTTTTGTTATACCATGCGTATTCCTCTACGTTTTGCGGTGTTTTCAACATGGGGTCGGTGGTATCCATGCCGAATAGATAGCTGTCGATGGCCGTAAATGGCTCTCCTAAGTTCTCAAACGCGAACGGAGCAAAACCCAGCGCATGATAATGCCCCACCACATAAACGAGCCTCGAGCCTGCGTAGCTATGGGTCGCCGTCTCCGGAATAAAAAGAGGGTTGCCCATCTTGACGTACTCGTCGCACACGTCGCAGAAATTTTGAACATAAATATCCGGTGCGATCACATCCACATTTGGTGCGCAGTATTTCCACACTTCCATTACTCGGGCTACCGGCCCACCGCTCGGATACTTCCCGGCCTTCTGGCCTTTGTCCAACCAGCAGTTGGTTATCATAGGCAGACGATATATCTCCTTGCCTGCAGCAGCTACTTTATCTATATAATTTGCAACGTGAAACGCACTAAATACTTCTTCCGCTGCATCTCCGAATACCGCCTGCCAGTTACCTCTCTTCGCGCCATTCTCAACGGCCTCGCGAACATCCGCGGCCATGGTCGCGATTTGCTTATTCATATAATCGACGAATGGCTGCGGAACATTCGCTTCAAACAGAGCATCAGCCGCATCTGAATGTTCTCTCGCTGCCCCTTGCAGCCCTGGTTCGTTCTCCACCTGAATCAAAATAACCGTTTTCTCTTTTTCGTCCACTTGTTTAATATGCACCATGAATTCCCGAAACGCTTTAGCATCAGCCGCACAGGTTGCTTCGCAAAGATAAGAAAGCGTTGTGTATAACATCCCATGGAAATCTTTTAGATTTGTCTTATTTTTACCTTTCTCGACTTCTGCCCTTTTGAAGCGTTCCAAGTCCGTCTTGACCCATGACGGCGCATAATAACACTGTGCGTTTTTCCAGGCGCCAAACCACAAGAAGCCAATTTTCATCTCGTGCCTTCTCGCTTGGGCAATCAGTTCATCTACGATTCGGAAATCAAACACGCCTTCTTCGGGTTCGACCATTTCCCAAGTGACGGGCAGCAATAAGCTGTTCATGCCGAGCTTGACAGCTTTTTCCCAGATGGGTTCCATATATTCAGCGGATGAAGAGCTTGAATTATGGACCTCTCCCGCCAGCATAATAAACGGTCTCCCTTGATCAACTAGCAGGTGTTCTTTTTTTTGCAGCACTTGATTCAACAAGTAAATCCCCCTCTTCCTGTATGTTAATGGTGTTTAAGAATCCGCCATCCCGCGAAGAATCGCGAGCAGCTGTTGTTGCACTGCGGTATCTCTTGCAACACGAGGAAGTGCAGCAGTTCTTCCGAACTCGAAATATAATTCACTCCGACCGTCATCAGTCGGAGCGGTTGCCGCCTCGAATATGCGCTTGGCGCCTTTCTCAGGAGGGACAAAGTACCAGCGAACCAACCGAAACCATATCGGCATCGCTCCACTAAGAGACATCGGTGTGTGAGTAGGCCCCGGATCGGCAATCCGAAGCGCAATGCCATCCTTGGCATAATCAGCGGCCATCGCATGGAATACCGCGGCTGTCGCCAGCTTCGTATGGGCGTAAGGCTGGAACCTCCTGAATTTATGAGGCTTTCTTAGTCCCTTTGGGTCGAATTGACGTGCCATTCTCATCCCGCTTGAACCGACTGCGACGACAACGGCATTGTTCGCGGAAGCTAATTGCGGTCGGAGCAGCTTGGTCAACAGATACGGGGCAAACGTATTCACCTCGTAATGGAGATCGTTGCCTTGAACGGATAGCTCTAGTCGATCCGTTGCGACACCTGCATTATGGATGAGGAGGTCGATAAAATCATGAATTCTCGCTACCTGCTCGGCAACCCGCCGTATGTCCCGATGATTCGATAGGTCAGCTTGAATCGATTGCACGGATACAGAGGGAACGAAAGCTTTAAGATCAATAAGCTGCTGGTTCGTTCGATCAATACTCCTATTAATAACGACCAAATCATAACCGGCGCTGGCGAGCTGCTTACTCAGCTCAGTTCCGATGCTGGAATAAGAAGCCGTTAGAACAGCGACTGGACGTCTTGCGTTCGAATTGTCATTCATGCTTTTATCCATCCCCTTTCGTGCTTAGTTTCATCATATCTGCTTGCCCATCGGCAGACTAACGGTTAGACGACATGTTGAATAACACTTTCACGACCAATCAATCACAAGCGGCTAACGCATTCCTTCGGCGGCTTAAGCTTTTGTTTCTCGTTGAATATAAGACCAAGAATAAGCATGAAGCTTATTCCTTCCTATATCCAAAAAAAAAAGAAGCTGCTGCATTGAGCAACAACCTCTTCTCCCATTTAACTGGACTGATTACGAAATTCCGTCGGCCCTATTCCAACATACTTTTTGAATATTTTTGCAAAGTGAGAGAAGTTCGTGTATCCAACCGAAGAAGCAACGGCGCTAACGGACACATTCGTTTGAAGCAGCAGTTCCTTCGCCTTATGAATTCTTTCCAATAAGACATAGTCCGAAATGGAGTAGCCCGTTTCCTTTTTGAAAATTCTGGACAAATAATCAGGGTTCAAATAAACCTGCTCTGCGATCGTCTCCCTCGATAAGTCTTGATCCATATTGATCGCAATGAACCGTTTAACAGTTAGAACGACGGTATCATTTTCCTTAACCGCATCCGCTTGAAACATCGCTTTGTTAACGGCATGATGAACCCAGACAATCATATCGGTAACCGATCGCCCCGCCAATTCTGATAAGCGCCTTGAACGCTCATCTCCGAATAACTGGTGAGCCTGTATGCCATTCTTGTTCAGAAACGTATACAAAACCTGGATAAAGTTCTGACTGAATTGATGCAGTGTATCCGCATTGATCTCATGGCTGGCAACGAGTTCGCCCAAGTATTTCTCCACTTCATGCTTGACCGATTCCTTCGTGCCGGTTTTCAACAATGAAGACAAAGCGCCGAGTTCAGGCAATTGTGCCGGGTAATCTGCTTGCTCCGTTCGTTCGAGAGTAAGTACTCGATTGATATAAGCAACGTTGTTCCGGTCGCGATCCCGTAGCGCAGCCACCATTTCGGCCATCTCATGCACTTCCGCAAAACGTCCCAAATAACAGGAAAGGTTGCAGTAGAAATAGCGATGACAAGACTCCACATAGAGACCAGCTGCTTCCCTAAGCCTTTCCTCATTCCAAGGGATATCTCTCTCCGACATCAAAATCACGAGCAGCAGCCCTCTATCGAGCTGAAAACAAATTCCGTTATCATGGCTTCCGATAAGTATCTCTTGCGCGGAATTTTTAAGCGCGTATTCAAGAATTTTCTCGTCCCTGCTCTTCAGTTCCTTGTTCCAGCGCTGAATGGAAATCAAGATCGGAAAGAAAACAGAATCCTCCGTAATCGGGATATGATGCTGTTCGACCTGCTCCCGAATCGCAGCTTGGTGGCTGGGGATCGAATGGTGGACCAGATCGAACCAGAAACGTTCAATGATGAACGATTCATGCTTCTGCCACAATTGATGAAATTTAATGTTACGAGTATTTTCGCTGTTCTTATCGATGACAGCCTGAGCCTTTCGAATAGCGCTCTCCAGTTCCTCCGAGAGCACTGGCTTAAGCAAATAGTCAAGACTACCGAGCGAGAGTGCTTCCTTCGCGTATTTGAAGTCGGCATGGCTCGTCAAAAAAATCGTGACCGTTTGCGGATAATGCTCCTTTACCCAAGTCAGCAATTCCAAGCCGTTCCCCTGCGGCATCTCGATATCACATAGCAGAATATCGATTTTTGCGTTATCGAAGCATTCTTTCGCCTGTCTAATATTATTGGCGGTATACAGCTCCGAGATCCCGAGCTTTTGCAAATCGAGATCCGCTTTTACGCCTTCAATGGCATGAATTTCATCGTCGACGATGAGCAAGTGATCGTTCATTTCTTGTCCTCCATTAAGGGATTTATCGGGAGAATTATGAATACTGAAGCACCGCCCGTTTCCTGATCGTTAGCATAATCAATGGATACCGAATCTCCATACAATAGCTTCAGCCGTCGCTGTACGTTCCATATTCCGGTATGCTCTCCGCGTTCATTTTCAACGCTTCTGCCCGCCTGCAGCTCGCGAAGTACCTCTACACCGAACCCGCAGCCCGTGTCTAGAATACTGATTTTAACCCAGGACCCGCTGTCTTCGTCCACAAAGTCAATTCGTACGGATATATGAACGGGTTTGTCCATCGTAACCGCGTGTTTAATCGAATTTTCGACGAACGACTGAATGACAAGTGGAGGAGTTGGCGTATCCGTCAAATAGTCTGGCACTTCAAGAGTCCATGTCAGTTTCTCTGGAAAACGCAAAGCTTGAATGCCCAAGTAGTTCCGAGTGTGCTCCAGCTCGTCTCTCAATAGGACGAATGTCGTATTGCTTCTAAACATGTAGCGGAAATATTGTACCAATGACCGTGTCAATTTCATCGTTAATTCATAATTCTTAACCTTTGCCAAATTATAAACGATATTTAGAGAATTCAAGAAGAAGTGGGGGTTAACCTGCAGCTGCAGCCGCTGCAGCTCTTCCTTCTGCTTATTAAGCTGCTCTTCAAAAACGTTAACACGAAGCGTTTCGATTTCCGTCATCATGGAGTTGAATGACTCTCCGAGTACTCTGAACTCCTCCGAACCGCCTTTGTGCATATCTACCCGAATGCTCCAATCTCCACCTCGGACCTTCTTCATTGAAACAAGGACTCGGTATAAAGGCACGAGTATGGCCTGTCTAATGAAATACAATCCGATTGGGATAAAAAGCAGGGATGAAGCAGTAATAAACCATATGATCCCTTGCAGGTAAGGAAGCCTGTCCAAGATTTGGTGATCCGGTATGACAGCGACCAGCTTGAAGTCGCCTCTGACGGAAGCCGAATTAACGATCAAAAATTTCCGATCTGAACCGGTCAAATAATATTCGTCTTCGCTTTGGTACAGCTGAATTCCATTCTTATCGACTAGCTCCGTGTCCGTAATTGGTTCTCCCTTGGCATTCGCGAGCAGTACTCCCCCACCTTCTCCGATTTGAAGAGTTTGGAGAGGCGCTAGCAATTGGTCGGTTCTCACCAAGCCGCCCAAATACACGCTGCTGGATCGGACGATATCAATGAAATAATCGTTTTGCCCAATCCGGGCGTAATGCCATCTTTGTGTCGAGTTACTTGGAATGCTGGCGGATCGAATAAGATCAGAAACATATTGTTGAATGTGATCCTTTTCCTCAAACGTTAAATTTTGCGTCTTATTCACATCCATAAGGTCCTTCCTTTTATCCGCATAAACGAAAAAAGAACTCAGGGAATCATATAAAGGAATATCCTTGCTCAATTTATTAAACAAATATACCTTCGAGTCGTAATAATCCGCATCCGTTTCGGCCTGATCAAGAGAAACCAAATCAATGCCCGATAACATGGAATTCATATAGGCATCCACATCGTTTAATCCCGAATCGATCTGGTTCATGTATAGAGTCAGCATGTTTTTATACGAATCCGCGACCTGCTCCCTAACGACATCAATGGCATAAAAGTTATTATATATAAGCATTGTTAACAGTGGTCCCGTCATGATCAGCACGCTTAAAATCAACTTGAACCTTAGGGAACCTCGTCGCTGCAACAATCCGGGTATCTTCATATTCCTGGCTCCTTAATCGTCAAGTTTCCTTCATCATATACGAAATGAAAGTCCAAGCGCCACAACCTTGTGCCTGGTTGCGGCGTTTGGACCTCATTTACGATCAGTTTAACCTTTTACAGCACCGATCATAATCCCTTTAATGAAGTACTTCTGAAAGAACGGATAAGCAACGAGGATCGGTAGCACGCCGATTACCGCAATAGCCATCTTGACTGAATCGGTCGGCATCTGCTGCATAGCTTCTCCTGCATTAGCGCTCATGTTGGTTGTAATAAACTGAATATCCTGCATAATTCGGTTAAGTAGATTTTGCACGCTGAACAGCTCAGGGTTGGTAATATAAATCATCCCGTTCTGCCAGTCGTTCCAATACATGATGCAGGTAAACAAGCCGATTGTCGCAATGACTGGCGTCGACAGTGGCAGTACGACGGACCAAAGCGTTCGGTATTCATTAGCTCCGTCCAGCTGCGCCGATTCGATTAACGCCGGCGGTACAGTCGACTGGAAGAACGTTCGCATCATCATGATATAAAAACCATTTGTGAGTAGCCCTGGTATGATAAGCGCCCATATCGAGTTTTTCAAATCGAGCAATTGTGCATACACCAGGTATGAGGGGACGAGCCCCCCATGGAACAGCATCGTAAAGAAGATAATAAACATGAGCAGATTTCGGTGCGGCGTTTCTTTCCTGGATAGCGGATAAGCCAACAATACCGTAATGGCCAACCCGACTACCGTACCAAATACCGTAACGAATACCGTTACACCGTAAGCTCTCGCGATGTCTGAGCCTCTGTCCAACAAATATTCATAAGCTGACGTACTGAACACTTGCGGGATGAAAGAATAACCGTGAGCGGTAATCGCATTCTGATCCGTCAAGGATGCTGATATAAGCAGCAGGAACGGAATAAGACAAACCGCAGCGAATAGAAACATCGAAATATGGCTGAACCAACTTATAAATCTGTCTTCGTTTTTCATATCGGGACCTCCTAATTTTTACGGGTCTCCCAAAAGTAAACGGAATTCGCTACGGAGGCCGTCGTCACTTTTGGGGGATTTTTAAAACAGCGCATTATCTTTGTTGAAACGTCTGACGATTAGATTTGCCAAGATGACGAGGATAAAGCCGACGATCGATTGATAGACGCCCGCCGCCGTAGACATACCGATGTCACCTGAGCCCATCAGTCCTCTGAAGACATAAGTGTCGATCGTGGAGGTTGATTCAAATAGTGCCCCGGAGTTCATTGGAACCTGATAAAACAGTCCAAAGTCGGAATAGAAAATCCGTCCAATGTTCAGTAGCGTCAACATGGTGATAACCGGAACAATAATCGGCAGCGTGATGTGAAGAATTTGCTGCCATCGGGAAGCGCCGTCAAGTCTAGCCGCCTCGTAATATTCCTCGTCAATACCAAGCAGCGCTGCGAAGTATACGATGCTGGAATATCCAATTGCCTTCCAGAAATGAACCAGGGTCAGAATCCAAGGCCAATACTTATTTTCCGTATACCATGAGATGCCCTCCTCAATGCCGAACCATGGAAGCACCGTTTTGTTGAGGAATCCCGTATCCGGGCTTAAAAAAGCGAAGCCAAGATAACCGACGATAACCATTGAAATCAAATGCGGCAGCGTGATGATGCTCTGATACGCTTTGACGAGCACCTTGCTCTTGATTTCATTCAACAGAATTGCAGCAGCGAGCGAAAGCACCGTTCCTAGAATAATGAATACAAGGTTGTAGAGAATCGTATTGCGTGTGATGATATACGCATCGGAAGTCTTGAACAGGTATTCGAAGTTGGCGAGTCCGACCCAATCGCTCTGCAGGATGCCTTTAGCGAAGTTCACATCCTTGAAAGCGATTACGATTCCGAGCATTGGGAGATAGTTATTAATCAGAATGTAAAGAAGTCCGGGAATCATCATAATCAGAAGCGGTGCATATTTCCGATATTGGGTTTTCCTTTTTATAGGTTTCTTTACGGCTTTTTGGGCATTTACCGCTGAGGCCTGTGCCATTGTCATTCCCCTTCCTGTTCATGTGTTGTCTGTTTCTGACTATCCTTATCATAAGGGAAGACCGTATTGCTAACTAACGGAATGACGACTTTTTCAATAACGGTTTTACGACTTTATTCTCACTCGATTTTGAAGCCGGACCCTCTCAGGATCCGGTTTCATTGCTCTTAAATTGAATTATTTCTCGGTTTGTCATCTCGAATTGCTCCTCTCAAGGTTTTTCAGTACAAGCTCATTCATCAAATTTCAACTCTTGTAGAGCCAGCTATAACTTCGCGACTAATCTGTTAACCGTTTCACGACTTCTTGAGTTGAGAGGTCATTCTCCTACAAATCAAAAATTCCCGCTACTAAAGAGCGGGAATCAATGTTATTCATTAAAAGAATGATTGAAGGATGTTAAAGACCCCATTCCTTTGTGCTAGAACCATTTTGTCTTTATTATTTGTTCAATGCTGCCCACTCGTCGAGCTGCTTCTGCTTTTCCGCGATGACTTTATCAATCCCTGAAGACTTTAGCTTCTGTCTGAGCTCTGGAAGTTTGTCGGCTGGATCGAAGGTTCCCGACTCCAGCGCTTTTCTATATTGTTCGATGACATTATTAAGTGAGGTAATTTCGTTCTTGACTGGCTCCGAATTGAATGCGAAACCAAGAGCTTTCGATTTGATCGCTTTCTGATTCGCTTCCGCCGTTAGTTCCCATACATTCGGCAAGTCAGAAGTCCGAATAAAGCCGATAGATTGGTTAGGAACCATCCATGTTTGAATAGAATATCCTACTGTCGTCGCTTCGACGCCTTCTGGATAATCAATCGTGTTATCAGACACCTTCACATAATGCTTGCCTTCAATACCCCATAAGAACAAATTAGATAGTTCCTTATCCGAATACATAAGATCCAGGAACATCATCGTTCTTTGAGGATTTTTGGAGTTGTTGGAGATCGCCCACAATCCCGCTGTTGCGTCGGTTGTTGTCGCATAGGTGTTAGACGATATCGGTACCGCTATGAGTTCTTTTCCTGCTGCTGCACTTTGCACTTCCGCACCGCCAACCTTTAGGCCGTCGAAGTAAGAGAAGGCTTTGCCCGCCTTCACCATTTCTGTACCATTGATTTGGCTCGTAGCCGCGTCTTTATTAATGTAGCCTGCTTTAAACCAGCTGTGCATCTTGTTCAAATGGTCCTCGTACTCTTTGGACTCAAATATGTTCTCAACCTTAAGTCCATTGTCGAATCCAGGCAATACGCCGAATCGATTACCCAATCTGTCATAATCGCCATATTTATCCGCAGGAACAAGTAATCCTACTGCAAATGGAACAACTCCAGGCTCATTTTCCTTAATCGTTTTAAATACCTGATCTAGGTCATCCAGCCCTTTGATGGAGGCTACATCAATCTTATGCTTGTCTACCAGCGCTTTATCCATCAGAATCGAATTTGTTCCGGTTGTGTAGTCTTTGTACACAGGTACTGCATACGTTTCCCCTTTAAGCTTGGCGCTTGCCAAATACTCGGGACCAATCGCCTGTTTGATTCCCGCCCCGTATTGCTCCAAAAGACTATCCAGCGGAATAATTTTCCCAGCTGCCATAGCGGCGCTATAGCCTTGTCCAAACTCAAACACCAAGTCCAGCTTCTCACCGCTAGATGACATCAAATTCATTTGTTGTGTCCATGTGCCAATGCTTATTGGCAAAATTTTCACAGTTGCATTAATTTTCTCTTTTGTAATTTTGCTCATTTCATCTTGAACCAACGCAAGATCTGCCGGCGTTGCTCCGATGATTGGCAACGCAAGCGTGATCTCGAAAGGATCCTTCGTTGCTTCGTCTAAGCTGTTGCTTGGCTCCTGCGTGCTCGACGAATTGTTCGATGGAGCATTAGTTGCAGCGTTCTCTCCATTTTTAGACGACGAGCACGCGCTGATCAACCCCATCAGCATGACCGCTGCAAGTGTCAAAACGACAAATCTCAAATTTTTTCTCATATTGCAATCCCCCTTATTTAACTTTAACTTACACCTACATCGTATCGTTATACCCCTTGTACCGGCTAACACTTTGACGACTTTTTTGATAACGCTTTCGCGACTTGTTCGGTCACGATAAATGTTCATTCATGAACCTAGCGCTTAGCTGCAGCGATTTGATCGGAGAATCATCTATCCAGTTTGTATGGGATTCCAGGATAACGGCCTGCACGCCATAGCTCTTCGCTGTATTCACGAGAGCTTCAAGATTCATATTGCCGTAGCCCAGCTCCATACTGCCCGACTCGATAATCGAAGCGGTTGGTCCACTAACGCGGAAGCCTCGATCATTAATATGATAAAGTTTCATTCTGCTGCCAAGTTGATTCATAAGTGCTAAAGCATCATAGCCTGCTTCTGTAGGCCAATAAGAGTCAAACTCGAAATTCACATAATAAGGATCTGTTAGTTCGATGAGCAATTGAAACGCGCTCTTATCCGCATCGACTTTGCGCAGCTCGCTATTATGGTTATGATACAACAAGCGAAGTCCATCCTTCTCCAGCAATCTGCCTGCTTGATTCAGTCTTTCAGCAAGGTCTATCACTGCTTGTCTGCTTGAAAAATCGAAGCTTCTCATTCCTGTAACGATAATTGTATCCGTTCCATATGCTCTAGCGTCCGCCACAATGCTCCCCGTTAACATAAGGATCATATCCAGATCTTCATGAAGACCAACAACCTCCAGACCAGATTGTTTAATTAATGCCCCCCAATCGAGCTCAGCACTGCTTTCCAGTTCAATACCTGCAGCTTTCGCCATCTCAATCGCCGCCTTTGGCAAAGGTCGAACGAGAAAGCCGCACAGCTCGATGCCATCATATCCCGCGTCCCTTATTGCCTTAAGCGTAGCTTCGGCCTGTTGCTCCGTCCCAACTACCGATCTGATTTGAAACTGCTGCACAGCCTTACGGACCATCCGTACACTCTCCCTTAATCCATTAATCGACCGCTTATGAAATAGTAAATCGATATTGTCCGCTTCCTGCTGTGAACATGATTCGGCCATCCTCGTAACGCGCATCTGAGAATTGCTTAAATTCGTCGCTCAGGTCATCTTGATTACATGGAAGCATGATTGTCGCCGTCGTATTGGCCGGCACTTCAAACCGATAATTGATCCCATGCTCTGTCTTTTCCCAGCTCGATTGGATAGTGCCATAAAGGGACTCGAACGTTGCAGACGCTTGCGTCAGCGTCCCCCCGTGCAAAGGCTTAATTATAAAGTGCTTATAGCCCGGCATTTCCCATACCGGACGGATTCCGGCTATGCCAGCGAAGAGAAAATCGCATACGGCTCCATACGAATAATGGTTAAGCGATCCCGAGAAATCACCATCAGGCTTCATCCCTCTCCAGCTTTCCCAAATCGTCGTAGCTCTCTTGCTGACAGCATACAGCCATGAAGGACACGATTGCTGCTCCAGCAACTTGAAGGCGATTTCCGCATGTCCGTAATCCGCAAGCACTTGAAGGATGAACGGAGTCGATAGGAAGCCAGTATTCAGATGATAGTCTTGCTCTGTGACTAGCTGCGCAAGCTTATCGGCAACAGCTTGTACTTTGTCAGCCTCCACCAAGCCGAATGCAAGCGTACGGACATTCGGCGCTTGCCTGCCTTCTACAATTTGACCGTCTTCTTTAATAAAATAACGATTATACACGCGCTTGATTTTACCATAGAGCTCTCGATACTTCGCTTCCTCTTCACTCTTCCCGAGTACCTGCGCCATTTCCGCTAGAAGCCTAGTTGAATAGGCAAAATAAGCGGTCGATACGTCGGGGAAGCACCCTCCAGTTTTCGTCAATAAAGCAGCCAAATCCGTAAATTCCGTGTCGGTTTCCAGCCACTCACCCCAGTGGAACCTCGTATCCCATACGTAATTCGCGTCAGGCTCCCCATCTGTTTCATTCTGATAAACCGAAGTATCCTTGAATCGCAAATTCGACTCCTTCGCATTGGAGGCCATATATTCTACCCACGCCTTTGCGGAATCGAACTGCTTCTCTAGAATCGACTTATCGCCATAGCATAGGTACATGGTCCACGGAATAATGACAGCCGCATCACCCCAGCCCGAAGAACCGTCAAGCATGCTTGCCACTCCGGGCTTGCGAAATGCCATCATCGGATTAGCACTTGTCTGGGAAAGCCGTTCCCATTCGGCTAAGTTGTGGTAGCCGATTACAGTCGGCACCGTGCTTGGCACCGATCCGTCGGAGAACTGCTCAACTGCCAGATCTGCCATCCATTTCTCGAAGAAGGGATACACATTCATGAAATCGGATGATGTTCTGGAATAGACCTGCGCATCTCCTGTCCATCCAGCCCTCTCCCGCGTTGGACAATCGGTAGGAACCTCCATAAAGTTGCCCTTCTGGCTCCATTTGGAGTTGGACACGAGCTGATTAATCAATGGATGCGAGCAGGTGAAATCGCCCGTTTCTTCCATATCGGAATAGACTGCTACCGCCGTAAAGCTATGCGGATCGATTATACCCGGATAATTTCTCAGCAGGACATAACGAAAGCCGAAGATAGCAAACCGCGGACGATAGCTTTCCACTCCGTTGCCTACCAGAATATAATGAACTTCTTGGAAATCCTCCAATTCTCCATGCGCCAGATTTTGCAAAGTGAAGTTGCCGTTATGGTCCAGTGCTTCTCCATGAATGAGGACGACCTCAGTTCCTGCATCTCCTTGAACCTGCATATCGACCCAGCCAGCTATATTTTGTCCGAAGTCCAGTACCGTTTCACCGTTCGGCGTGTGCAGCACTTTAGGCGTGAAGCGTTCTTTCGCTCTTACTGGCACGCTTCTTGTACCGATTAAGTTATCGTATCCATTCTCCGTGACGACAACTTGCTCCCATGCGGAATCGTCATACCCGATCTGATTCCATCCTTCGATGCTGATTGTAGCAACGTAGACCTCCCCTGCTTTCATGTCCGTCTTCTGTAATGGTCCATGGGAGGTCTTGAAGGAGTCGTCACTTGCGATTATTTCGCAGCTTCCATCTTCGTAGGTCAGGACCAGCTGCCCTAACACGGCTAGTTTATAGCCAAAGTTATTTTTCAGACTTGCCCCACCTGTCGTACCTCTCCACCAACCGTCCCCAAGCATAACCCCAAGCGCATTCGTACCTTCACGCAGAAGACTCGTTATATCGTACGTTTGAACCTGGAGTCTCTTATGATAGGAGGTGAACCCCGGCGTAAACAAATGGTCCGTACCCTCGATTCCATTCAAATAAAAGCTGTATAAGCCTCTTGCCGTCAAATAAGCTCTTGCCGAGACAAGCCCTTTCTTCACGTCGAATTCTTTCCTTATATACGGGGCAGGTTTATAGGCATCGATGTCTATCTCCTTCTCCGGTTCGATCCAGCGAGCCTTCCAATCCGAAGCATTGAGCATTCCCGTTTCGAAATAAACTGGCTTGCTAAATAATGATTCCTCTCCCTTGTTGTCCCATACCTTAACCCGCCAATATATCCGCTGCATCGATCGCACTTCAGGACCGGCGTACAACACATGCTGTGATTGGCTTGTCTCCAGCCTCTCGGTGTCCCACGTTACGTTGTCGAAGCTCAAGGTTTCGGATGCTTGCAATTGATATGCGCATTGTAGCACATTTTCCCCATCGCTTCGAAGCTTCCAACCCAGACGCGGCTTGACTGAATCTAGCCCCAATGGATTCTCCAGATATTCCGTTCGCAAAGACACTGCTTCTAGCATATTTGTAACCTCCTCTACCTTTTCCGTTGTATTTCCTTCCCTTTTCACGATATCATTTCGGAACTATGTAGACTAACACTTAGCCGACTTTTTGGATGTCGTTATGACGACCATATTTTTTTATAAAAAGTCTAGTAGATTCCATCCGTAAAGTCGTAGAACGATAGAGAAGAAACTCGAATTGTTTTAGGGTGAAGGTGACAGGTAATCGTTCTACATAGGAGGGAAATAGATGACCGATTTTTCTAGTTGAAACGTAAAGTTGATTCTGATTTGGCGTGTTACATCATAGGTTCAGCTGTAGTAATCGACGACGGCTCGCATGCGGGCAAAGCAACTTCCGTCCAATGGACCCATTCGGAAATTTTAAAGTGAAACGGATGGTTTCAGAAAATAACTTCCTTCACAAGGACTTGTTTTTTATGAGATTATACTAAGTAGAAACGAGGTGATTTATTTGCGTGCAAACGAAACGATTACGATTTCTAACGGTAGCCTTAAAGGCTTACGTCTGAAGGAAACTGGGGCGATTGCATGGCTGGGAATTCCTTATGCGAAGCCTCCAGTGAAGGAGCTCAGGTGGAAAGCACCGCGTGAGGTTGAGTCATGGCCGGGCGTATTGTCTGTGCAAGATTTTAGACATAGCAGCATTCAACTAGCTCTTGGTGTTCCTAACGGAAGCGAAGACTGCTTGTATTTAAACATTTGGCGCCCAGATCATGTAGAAGAAAATTTGCCCGTTTTCATATTTCTGCATGGTGGTGGCAATATAAGTGGCTCTGGCAAGGATTTTCAGGGCAGTATATTGGCGCGTGAGACCAACAGTATCGTAGTCACGATGAATTACCGTCTTGGTGCGATGGGTTTTTTTAGGCATCAAGCAATTCTGACTGGAGATCGCTTAGATGACTCGGGCAATTATGGTCTCCTTGATATTTTGCATGCATTGAAATGGATACAAAAAAATATCACTTCCTTTGGCGGTAATTCCGGTAATGTAACATTGGCAGGCCAGTCCGCCGGTGCGCGGAATGCATTGGCAGCTTATCTCTCTCCGCTAGGTGAAGGACTATTTCATAAGCTGTATATATTGAGTGGAGGCTGCACGACTGCTACAGTAGGCCAAGGCGAAGCCAAAGCAAATGATATTTTAACGGCTTTGCTCATCAAGTCGGGTGAAGCCACGAATCGCGATGAGGCGCTCAATTGGATTTCGACGCAGTCTTCCGATACGATTTCCAATTACCTGCATCGTCAGCAAGCCATTCACTTTGCCGAATTGATTGGTGATACCGGACTTCGAATGACGGCATTTCCACACTTGTTCGAAGATGGTTTTGTCATACCGAAAGGAGGGTTTGACAATCTTAAATACCGAACGCAGCTTTCGATACCGATCGTCCTTGGGAGCACAGTCAGTGAATTTTCCACATTTGCCTTATCAGACGCTCATTTCATGCCACAAGTCATGCAGGGTCAATTAATAGGCAATTCGGAGCAAAGGATGCTCTATGAGGCAGCCGTACAATATGGAAGCGAGATATATGGGGCCTTCAATGTAGAGGACGTCGCGGAGAAATTGTCGACCTTATTCCCGAAGATGCCGATATTCACATACCGATTTGGCTGGGGATTGCAGGAAGGCGTTATCGAACCTTCCTTCCGTTTTCTTTTGGGTGCTTCTCATGGTGCAGATGTCCCCTTCTATACAGACGATTTTTCGATACAAAGTTTTTTTTCAGGTATGTACACTGAGCATAACGAATCCGGACGCAAGGCGCTCACTGCACTTATACAAAGCTATTTAAGTCGCTTCTTGAAGACTGGTAATCCGAATGGTGAGGGTCTCCCCGGTTGGAAATGCTGGACTAATGATTCAGGGTCTAACGAAATTCTCTCGTTGGATGCGACCGTAAGCAACGTTATCGTACAACCGGTCCAGAAGCTTTCAGCCAAAGAAACCATATCTAGACTGGACGAAGACGAACGTTTGTCGGAGGAGCAGCGAACTTGGCTAAAAACTCATCTATTCGCAGGACGCTTTTTCTGGAAAAATGAATGAGCGCTGAATTAAATAAGCTTAAGGATTTGTGATTACCGGAGTAGACAATGATGGTGAATATGGCACGACTGTGTGGTTCTCAATGCTTGATGCCCTGCTCGTGTAGCTTATCCTACAGCTACCTTTTATACAGCACTTGGACAAACCGGTTCCCTTAAATCAGATGCAGCGTTTGTAATTGATCTTGTTGTAACCGCGTGTGTTGGGGAAGCGCATATGATAAAACAGGATTATTTTATAAGAGCAGGAAAAGGTATAAAGCGACTTCTTCGTACTGAAGTTTGATCGGGTCTTCCATGTTCAGTATTAATCCCTGGATTCGATTACCCGGAATTACCTCGAGTTGTGGGATCAAAATAATATTGTTGGCCAGCCGGCGATCGACTTAGCATTGTATTTTAGTTCAATTGGTACCAATTCCTTTAGCAGATAAGAAAATTCTCGATTAATAAAAAAAACCACCCAAAAGGGTGGCCCGTACTCATGATGAGCACTATAGGATTTGGATAGGAGTGGAGAGTCCTGTCCTGAATGTGTAGCTTTTTGACTATAAAGGAAAAACATTATCATGGAATCATTTTTCATACTCTTCTGCGGTATAGAAAGTATAGTTGCCAGAGCTGATTTTAATGAGCCCAAAAGGCTGGCCATTCTCCCATATAGGCTCGAACTCCGTTTCCTGCCCCGCCTCGAATACCTTGCCATTAGCAACAGCAAGCGGAATCTTAACCTCTCCTGAAGTATTCGGTGGCAAGCTTACCTGCAATCTTACGCCATCTTGCCCATGTGAGAAATCAACTTGAATTATGCCTCTTACCGAATGATAGCTTCCTCGCACAGAGCGCACCTTGTCTATACAAATTGGAGCAATCCCAATTTCTTGATAGGCATCCTTTATCGATGAAATACCGAGCATATGCTTATATAGCCACTCTAAGATATGTCCCATCATGTCATGATTACGAGATCTGGATTCGTCTGTCCAAAATTCCGGCAACGCCGTTTCGCCTTGCTCTACAAATCGGATATAGCTCGGATGCTCCGGCTGCATCATCATATCGAAAACGATATCGTTGCGATTTATTTTGGCTAATGCGCCAAACAAATAACGAAGTCCAATCTCTCCCGAACGCAATTGATGGCTGGCTGCCGCCTGAAGCAATGCATTCTCTATATCTGGGAGCTGCTCCTCCGGCACCATGCCAAAATAAAGCGGCATCGCTTGCATGACTTGATTCTCAGGGTCATATTCACCATTCAACTTGCAATAGGCGTACCGGGTCTCTCCAGGCACTTGCCTAAGCAGCCGTTCATTATAAAGCTGTTTAATTCGCTTCGCTTTTTCCTCGTAATGCGCATGGTCCTCACTATATCCCAGCATTAGAGCATACTTTGCCATCAAACGGAAGGCTTCGTAATAGAAGGCGGTTTCTACATTCTCAACATAATCTCCGCCTGTCTGCGGCGAAATTCCCCAATCGCCTAAGCCATGTCCAATGAATCCGCCATGAATTTCTTTGGTATGCAAGTAAGCCATATAAGCCTTCATAGCCGGATATGCCTCAACTATAGCGGTCCTGTTTCCATACGTCTGCAATAGCAGCTCCGGTACGAAGATGACCGCGCTTCCCCATGCGATGGAATCACGGAACCCATCCTCAAACCTTGAATACTCAGGCGCAATATCTGGGATGAGCCCCTTATCTGTCTGAGCCTCCGTCATATCGCGTGTAATTTTCAACCAGAGCTCTTCTACCTGCTTAACGTACATAATGGAGGGTCCCATCAGACTAGCCGTCTCTACCCAGCCCAGCTTCTCAATCGTCGGACAATCCGAATGCACGCTCTGCAAATTACTCTCAATCGCTTTCAGTATAATCTGAGCAAGCTGTGTGATCCGCGGATCATCTGCCTCCAGTTCGCCAACCTTTTTTGCGGCAGATGTGACAAAGTAACCTTTAACATCGTGAATGACTGGCTTAGCAGAATCTGCGCCATCACGCGTGCAGCCTTCGATTTGCACCCATCTGGCTCCGTAGCAGGAAAAATCAGGCTTCCATATCTCGATATCACCTGTACCAGCAAGGGTATATTCGGAAAAAGTAACAATATCCCATGGGGTCGCAACTGTATTATCCTTATTCCGCAGCTCGCCTGGCTTGATTGTCACTTTGCTGCCTGTCAGCCCGCTCACATGGATCTCAAACATACCAGACATGTTCTGACCAAGATCATAGACATAAACCTGTTCAAGCGGCTCCTCAACACCGTTGGTGTCATATATTTTTTGGACGGTTATCGGAGGTTGATTTTGGCGGACCAGTCTGCCTGAAGGAGCAGTCAGCACCACTGCCTGTTCCCATTTTGCAGCATCAAACGGAGCATTATCCCAGCCTATTGGGTAACGTCTTGCATCAAAATTTTCAGAACCATACACATTCGCAAGCGTCGTTGCGCTATCTCTTACACTCCAGTAGTCGGTATCCGTAAGGATGAGTGCTTTGGAGCCGTCCACATATTCGATATGCCATTCGCCAATGGCGAGCAGGTTCTCTCCAAATGCTTCGTAACCTTTCCCTATCGTATAGAAATGCCTTCCACCCGCATCTCCCGCATAGAAGCCATTGCCTACTGACAATCCAATGACATTGGTTCCCGTGCAGATGTGATCTGTTACATCAAAGCACACATATTGCACGGACTTGTGATAATTCGTCCAACCGGGGTCCATTTCATGATTGCCTACTTTGCTCCCGTTCATAAACAACTTAAAATGGCCCAACCCGGATACGACAGCAAAAGCCCGTTTGACCGGCTTTACTACTTGAAATTCATGACGGGCATAAAAGGGCTGCTTTCTTCCGCTGCCGATCCACTTTGCTTTCCAATCCGTTTCATGCAGGTACCCTGTCAACAGTATTTGCTGTTCGCTCCATACCTGCTTGTCCGCTTGATCCCAAACCGCTACTTTCCAGTAATAAACGGAAAGACTTTGGAGCTGCTGCCCCGAGTAGCGTATATTTAACTGCTCGGAGGAACCCACTTTTCCGCTGTCCCAGCATAATTCCGCTTCATTTGATAAGTTCTCTTCCGTTTCAGTAACCACAATTCGGTAGCTTGTTTGCCGCACTCCGCGATTTTCGCTCTCCAACTGCCAAGCAAAGATTGGACAATCCGTATCAATTGCCAGAGGGGAGTCATAGTTTTTAATTTGCAAGTGAATAGGCCGAATGATGCTCACTCTCCTGATGATGACTTTAGATCATACATTAGCTTTGGCGTTTCCATAAGTCCATAGGGCTTGCCCTGATATCGAGGCGTATAATCCCCTTCCTCTGGATGGAATGACCACCAATCCATCCAGTTTGGCTGAGGATCGGCCTGGTGAAGTGGGCCAAACAAATTGCGCGGACTGCCCACGACTTCGATGGCTATGGAGTTCAAGCCAAGGTTCAGCATGTTGTCCAACTCGACAAATGCTTCGCCTCGCCAAGGAATTGTTTTTCCTTCAGCCTCGTTCACCTTCACATCAAGCAGAACAGCCTCATATTGACCAAGCTCCAGTCTGTATCCTGTGCTATGCTCCGGCTGCCATTCTATCTCATAAAGGTACTTCATACTCCCGCAATAATAAGGATAGCCTTGGCTTCGCCAATCTCCATAAGCTAGCTTTAATGGCTCCTTAATTAGCTTACTATGCTCATTAACAGCAAAGTCTCCGATAAGATAACCATTCTCAAGCTCCATATCATTCTGATATGAAATTTGAACGTCTACTGTGTTTACCCCTTGTGCAAGCGCGGGCAGCCTAATCTTCTTCATGCTGATATCCAAATAATAGCCTTCGGTTTCTACCTGCACTTCCTCGCCGTTCAGAATAAAACGAAAGCGTTCCGCATCCTCAAACACAAAAAACACATTGCTGCTTGGCAAATCGGCTACAACAAAGATAAAGCGAAGCGAGACTGGCGTTCCATTTCCCGAATGCGGCTCCTGAATCCAGAAGTAGCGCTGCAAATTTCCGGAATGAAATACCTGCCTCATCCCAAGCTGTTCCCGAATTTGCCGCTGTGCTCTCCAAACTTCCATTGTCTCTGACCAATGCTCTTCTCCGAAACGATACTGACATTGATCTAATATCAACGCATTTGGCGCTGTGCGCTCGAAGGCCATTGGCTCCAAATGAATTTCCGACTTGCCGGCTGGGAGCGCCTTTATTTGCCCAGCATCCTCCTCTGGCTGTTCCGTAAATAAAACATACAGCTTCGAATCAGCGGGGCCAAAAGAAGCTCGAAAGCTTACCCCTTGCTCGGTCGCTTCGGTTTCTATCGTTTTGATCTTGCCCGTCCAAGCATCCCACTCCTGCAAGTAGCTGCCGCCTTCTAGTTCAATTTGAACCTCAAAGCCTCTTTCACGATCGTTATTGACAATAAAAGCAATCGCTTGCTTCTCAAGAGTACGATGCATATGAATAAAGGTATCAGCTTCCGCTCCATGATTGCCCTGAATACGAATAGAACGTTTGGATTCATTACCGAGAAGCCGCTCCAATTCCTTCAAATCTGCTACCTTAGTATATCGCTCGTGACGCAGCAGCGCGGCCAGCTGGCCTGATTTTTTGCCATCTATTAGCGAAGGTTGTTCTCCATAGGAAGCTACTTTTCCTCCATTATCCATAAACGCAAGCAGCAATTCAACGGTAGAAGATAATAAATTCGTTAGCGACGGCAGCACAACATAGCTGTACCCGCACACGCCTACATGAAGGCTGTCTCCATCCACCTTGCCGAATTCCTTCATTATTAGCTCATCGCCAAGATCATAATCATGGTGAAGCTGGACGAGCCGATTCACGAATTGATTGAATTCACGGTCATATTTTTGAAGCTCTAGCTCATTGCCTGCACTATTTTTCCATTCTTCTATCTTCACATCATGCCCCAGCTTCGTCCACACCGATGTGCCAGGATGAATAACTAATAAATCACGAGTAAGCTTGCCATCACTCAGCACAGCGCTTAATCTGGCATAATAATCCTCCATGCCGCGGTTATGCTCCCACCAATTCGTATGATAATTAAAGGATGGCGGATAATCGCGCTTTCGGCAGCCGCGCAGCGAATACCAGGATAAATGATGCGTCAATACATTGACGCCCAGCGCAAATTGCCAATCGCCAATCCATCTGCGGGTCTCAAAGGTGAGGTCCCAGCCCGTCACTCCATAAGTTTCCGTTATGACTCTCTTTTTTCCTAGCTGGTTTGCCACACTGGATACCTGCTTCATCGTAAGATGCTCATCTGTTTGCTCGCATAACGTATCGACACCGGGAATATCCAGATACCTATAATGCGGCATGACCGCGCCGCTATTTAAGGTAGAGCCGATTAGACTGCTCTCAGAATGAAAATGTCCAGTGAACTGGATACCTTGCTCAGTGCACCAATCGCCAATTTGCTTCGTATACGATTCGCTAAACGTTTCTGTTATCGTAAGCCAGTAATCATGCCTGATCTGCGCGGAGCTCTCACCTTGAAAAAAAAGATACGGCAGCAACTGGCCGATTGGATATCCCCGTCGTTGCTCAAAGGATTGCTCCAACACTTCACTCCAAGTCATCCAGGTCAGCTCCGGGTCATTCAAACGCTCTGAAAAGCCTTTTACCGTAGGTTCATCCGTAAAAATGCCAGGAATCGTTGTACCGAACTCTTCACCAACGGCTTGGCGATAGGGCTCGTAATTGGTTTCAATAAACAAGCGCGTCGTTTCGGGATTCATCAAATCAGTATACGTATCGCCATGGCACCAGTCGTTTTTGGCAGCAATCCGCTGCTCGAACACAAGATAAATTTCGTTCTCTTCATGAAGTGGCTCGCTAGGCTCATCTAAGGATAGCTGTGTCAACTTGTGAAGATGGTTGCCCTTTATAATGGCTCGGTAAACAAAACGGAGGTTAGCGCTTAGACGATATTCACGGCAAATTTGCAGCACAAGCGCCTTAGCTCGCACAGCATCGCCGCCAAGCCGCGGAACCAGACCTCCTCCCATGCCTGAGGAATAGCGGTCCTCATCATACAACCATGCCTTAATGCCGGTTGCCTTCGCTTTAGCGACGCTTCCTTTTACACGATCCATAAATGTCTCACTGAGATAAGGCGTCTCAAGACCCTCGCGAACATGCATCATAAATCCGCCCATCCCCTGCGCTTGAAACCCCTCGATCTGACGGTTTAATTCCTCCTGCTTCAGCTCGTCGTTCCAAGCCCAGAAAGGTACCGCCCGATAGTCGATACCCGGATTCTGAAATGCTTTCTTCAATTCGTTCCGTTTCATCTTACACCTCTATCGTTGTAAAATTGGCTAGCCTTTCACGCTTCCCAAAACAAGGCCTTTAACAAAGTATTTTTGCAGGAAAGGATAAATACAGAGGACCGGCAGCATGGAGACAAACAGCTGTGCCGCGAGCACCGTCCGATTGGAAATATTGGCGATCAACGACAGATCGCTCGCATTCATATTCGTTAAATCTCTAGCGACGATGACCGTCCTTAAATACGTTTGCAGCGGATAGTTGGAAGGTGAATTCATATAAATCATGCCATCAAACCAGGAATTCCAATGAAAAATAATTGTAAACAATGCGATTGTAGCCAAGGAAGGCTTGGAGATCGGCAAATAGATGCTCCATAGCGTTCGCCATACGCCAGCTCCGTCCATTTGAGCCGATTCCTCCAGCTCAATTGGCTGTGTACGGAAGAAATTGAGCATGAGCACGATATTGAATACATTGACGGCGGATGGAATAACGAGCGCCCAAATGGAATCCATAAGTCCTGTCTCTTTGACGACCATAAAGGTCGGTATCAATCCTCCGTTAAAGATCATCGTGACAACAAAATACCAGGAATAAATCGTTCTTGAACGAAATTTCAAATTCGACTTAGACAAAGGATAAGCAGCTAGCACCGTGAGAATGAGACTGATCGATACGCCTAGAAACAAACGCTCGAAGGACACAAGCACCGTTTGTAGAAAAATATGATTACCGAATATATACTTGTACGAATCCAGATTGAAGCCTACGGGCCAAATCGTCACCCAGCCGGCCGTGACAGCTGAATTACTACTAAGAGACATGGCCGCCATATGAATAATTGGAAAGAGGCAGGTTAATGAAAACAGCGTCAAGAATATATAATTCGCGTATAAAAATAGAACTCTGGAAGGCGTTCGCCGTTCAATCATAATACATATACCTCCATTTCGTTAAAAGATGCGATAGTTGGCAATTCTGTAGGCCAGCAAATACGATACACAGATAAAGATCAGTGAGACGATCGATTTAAACAATCCGACCGCGGTCGCTACGCCATACTGCATTTGCTCCATTCCAATCCGGAACACATAAGTGTCCAGAATGTCCCCACTGGAGTACACCTGCGGACTATATAAATTAAATACCTGATCGAAACCGGCATTCAAAACATTTCCGAGACTGAGTACACTTAGCAGCACAATAATCGGCCTCATACCAGGCAGTGTTATATGCCAGGCTTGTTTCAAATGGCCTGCACCGTCAAGTGCTGCTGCTTCGTATAACGATTTATCGATACTCAATATAGCAGCAAGATATACAATCGTATCAAATCCTAGCTCTTTCCAAATGTGAGAGGCTACAATAATGAAGCGGAACCAACCTCCGTCACCTAGAAAATAAATAGGCTCCATACCAAGAAATTGAAGGAAATTGTTGACGATACCGCCTGATGGCGACAATATGTCGATGAGAATACCTGATAAAATAATCCATGATAAAAAGTAAGGCATATAGACAATCGTTTGTACCGATCTTTTGAATACGACGTTTTTCACTTCATTTAACAATATCGCAAGCGTTAACGGGAATATAATGCCTACAATAATTTTCAAAAATGAAATGAACAACGTATTGCCGATCACCTTCATCGTATCCGGCATCCCGAACACATACTTAAAGTTGTCTAGCCCGATCCACTCTGATCCAAACCAGCCGCGGGAAGGAACAAAATCCTGAAACGCGATGGCAATGCCCATAATAGGTCCATAGCTGTAAATAAGCACAAGGATGACCGCTGGCAAAAGCATCATATGATAAGCTCCGGTGGAAAACCGGCGTTTACGGATTCCTTTCGTTTCCATAGTTGTGCACACTCCATCCTTCTATCTATAAAATAAGGAGGGACTAGAGCTGTCCCTCCATCTTGCATTACTTCTTTGCTGCGTCCCAAACATTAACTTCCTTCGTCACATCTTCTAGTCCAAGCTTATTGAGCTGAGCAACGAATTTATCGAAATTATCTACCGAATCTGAACCCATAATGACTTTCGTATAATACTCGACCACCGCTTGTTCAACGGTTTTCAATCGATTCTTCATTGCATCTGTAGAGGCACCATAAAATTCATCCATTTTAAACAAATTGTTTTCTACATACGCATTCATGGATTTGAAAGAGCCTGTCTCGCCAAATACCTTCTCGAATTGAGCATTCGTGTTGTCACCAGCTTTAAACTTCTCAATGTTATCGTAGTAACCTTTTTCCTCAGCATTGAGCTTAGATGAGTCGCCTGTTTTGAATGCTTCAACAATTTTGAGATGTGCCTGCAAGTTTTTTTGTGCTTTCCATGCTTTAGCTACCGCATAGTGATGGCCAGGAGCAGGCTCAGGCCCCATGAATTTATCAAACTCCGCTTGCGTTGTATCCCCATAATTTAAGTCCGTCCAGAAATTAAGCAGCTTCATAATCGCTTCAGGATGCTCATACCCTTTGCGTACCACAAAGTAGTTTTCCACATTCAGTTTAATTTGAGGATTAGCAGGCTGGTCATCCTTGGATACAATCGGATGAGCAAGCCAATTGGCCTCTGGAAAATTATCGATCGTTTGCTGCAGCGGGAACATCCCATTCCACATTGCTCCAATATTAATACCAACCCGGCCCGAAGCGGCAAGCTCAGCAGCTTTGCTCGAATCCTTCGCTCCAAAATCTTTTTCAATCAGTCCTTCTTTATACAGCTTGTTCAAATAAACAAGCGCGTCCTTCACTTCCGGCTGTGCGCTTCCGTATATAAGCTTGCCGTCAGCTCCCCGTACCCAAGCTTTTGGATAAGCATCAAATGCGTTGAAGATACCGAGCGCTTCAGCTACCCCTGGCATTAAGAAATCTTTGTTCAGCATCATGCCCACCGTATCCTTCTTGCCGTTGCCGTCTGGGTCCTGCTCAACAAATGCTTTCATTACGTTGTATAGCTCGTCTGTCGTTTTCGGAACCTGCAAGCCCAGCTTGTCGAGCCAGTCTTGACGGGTCCATAAGAAGGATGCGCCGTCGATAGCCGAGTTTGTTCCCGGAATAGCAATCAGCTTGCCGCCGAAGGTTGCCGATTCTAATGCAGAATTGCCTTCCTCCGTAATAATTTCCTTGGTAAGCGGCGTAGAGTATTGATCATAAATTTTAGTTAAATCCTCATACATATCGGTCTTGGACAGCGTTGCCAACTGCTCTTGGCTTACAGCGAGCAAATCTGGAATATCACCAGAAGCAATCGCTACGCTTATTTTTTGTTTGCCAGCGTCTGTGCCTTTGGTATACCAAAGTGGCTTGATATTGATGCCAAGCTCATCGCGATAGGCCTTGATCCATTCACTGTTTTCCCATTTTTCCTCTGTAAAACCGTCAGCAATAGGATCGCCGATCATTACGCCCACTGTGAGTTCCACTGGTGGATCGAACTTTGCAGCCGGATCAATCGGCGTATTATCTACTGCTGCCTCGTTGTTGCCCCCGTTTGCTGATGGTCCGTTACTTGCCGTATTGTTGCCATTACCCGAGTTACATCCTGCTAGAAGAGATACGCTTAAAAGTACGGCCGCTGCTGTGGAATACACATTTCTTTTTTTCTTCATCATGCTTGCTCCCCCTCTGTTTATCGCCGAATACTTACAAGTTCATCTTACTCTCCACTCAAAAAGAAAACGATTTCAAAATTCCGTGATTTCTTGCACTCTTCCGACTTTTTATCATTGTGAGCGCAAAAAAAAGAAGCTAAGCCTCGTTTAGAGAGGATGCTTCTCGTTTCGGTTTTTACAAATATCGTTATCGCTTATTGGATTTCCACTCATTTACTTCTCTTGTCACATCCTCCAGACCAATCTTATTCAGCTTGGTGATAAAGGCTTGAAAACCATCGATAGATTCTATTCCCATGATAACCTTAGTGTAATACTCCTCCACCAACTGATCCACCGTTAGAAGGCGGGTGTTCATGGCATCTGTTGATGCTCCGTAAAATTCATCGATCTTAAACAAATTTCGCTGCTTGTAATCGTTCATGACCGCGTAGGAGCCCGTGCTGCCAAATACCTTCTCATATTGGGCATTCGAATTTTCTCCTGCCTGGTACTTTAGAATATTATCGTAATAGCCTCTTTCTTCAGCATTCAAAATTGAACGATTACCTGTTTTGAAAGCCTCCATTATTTTTAAATGAGCTTGAAGATTTTTCTCTACTTTCCACACTTTTGCAACGGCATAATGATGCCCAGGAGCCGGAAATGGTCCAAGAAAATGATCAAATCTAGCTTGGCTTGTATCACCATAATTCAGCTCCGTCCAGAAATTGATCAATTTCATCAGTGCCTCCGGGTGCTCATATCCATTTCGCACCACATAATAGTTCTCTACATTGAGCTTAACCTGAGGATTAGCAGGCTGCTCATCCATTGAAACGATTGGATAAGCCCGCCAGTCGGAATCCGAATCCATATCTTTGGTCAACTGCATCGGATACATCCCATTCCACGTGGCGCCAAACATAACACCAACCTTCCCACTAGCCACAAGCTCGCCTGCTCTGCCTGTATCCTTTGCGGCAAAATCAGTCTCCATGAGTCCTTCTCTGAACAGCTTATTTAAAAAGGCAAGTGCCGGCTTCACTTCTGGCTGTACACTGCCATAAACAAGCTTCCCCGCTTTTCCTTGAATCCATATTTTCGGATACGAATCAAACGCATTAAATATTCCAATCGCTTCGGCCAAACCCATATTTAAAAAAGAGTTGCTGAGCGAAAGTCCCACCGTGTCTTGCTTGCCGTTGCCATCCGGGTCCTGCAGCGTAAAAGCACGAATAACGTCATAAAGCTCCGCTGTCGTGCTAGGGACTTGCAGCCCTAGCCGATCCAACCAATCCTTGCGAAGCCATAGGAAGGAAGCACCGTCAATGGCTGAGTTCAGCCCTGGAATAGCAATAAGCTTCCCATCAAAGGTTGCGGATTCCAAGCCCCGAAGATCATCTCCCTCAATAATCGATTTGGTTAGCGGCGATGCATATTGCTCGAATATATTCGTTAAATCTGTGTATAAGCTTGTTTTGGATAATGAAGACAGCTGTCCCTGATTAACCGCAATCACATCCGGGATTTTACCCGAAGCAATCGCAACGCTGACCTTTTGTTTGGCGGCTTCCGCACCTTTCGTATACCATGTCGCCTTCACATCAATACCTAGCTCATCCCGGTACGCTTGCTGCCAAACGCTGTTCTCCCACTTCGCTTCCGAAAAATCCGTCGCAATCACATCACTTATTGCGACGCCAGTCGTCAGAGTTATAAGCTGAGTAGCTTCATGATCAATCTCGCTTGCACCCTCACCATTTTCCACGGTTGCTTTGTTTCCACTGCACGCCGATAAACCAATTAACATGATTAGCAGCATGAGAGTCGCAAAGGCTCGAAATTTATTCACATAAGCCAATTCATTTCACCTTCCATTTGCGCAGTTTGCAGTCTTTTTTAGCCACTTGTCCGAAACTCCTGCGGCGTTTGACCCGTTTCTTTCTTGAAGAAGCGGCTGAAATAGCCCGCGGACGTAAAGCCCAGCGACTTGGCTATATCCTGTATTAGCAATTGCGGCTCGGAGAGCAGTTCTTTGGCTCTTTGAATTTTCAGAACCGCAATGTATTCACTAAGCGTTATGCCTTTGGCTTGTTTAAATAAACGCGATAAATAATCGGGATTTAAATACACTAGCTCCGCCAAGTGCGTCATCGAAAGATCACCATCCAAATGCATCTCAATGTACTTAAGAACCGTTCCCAGCACATCGCCCCGCAAGCGAGAGGATTGCGCATCATGATAGCTCTCAAAAACATTAATCATATGTTCAAGCAATATAATACCTTCTCTTCGTTCAGAAAATGCTGCGGGATGAAGCAGCTTTTCGATATGCGGCCCCGCAATCGGGTCGCGATCCAGACCATATTTGTTAGCCGCCGTCAAAAAACGCAGCGCAACTGCATAATACATCTCTATATATCGGATATCATCGATGGCAGGCGAGCTCGAATAAGAGCCCAGCTCTATTACGATCGCCTGTACTTCCTCGCGCTTACCCGTTTCTAAATAGAGGTCTAGCGCATTTGCTTTTTTGTGAAAAACCTCGATGAAGCCTCGTACTTCCGCATCATTCGATTGGGCGTCAAACGGCAGATTCTTATCCGTAACAATAATCTGTTTCTCCTCGTAATACTGGGAGAGCAGCGCTTTCAGCCTAGTAAATTGCCTCGGCACCCCTTCCCAATCAACTTCCTTGTTCGTATATGCAAAAGAAAAAGTGCGTCCAGTCGATTTTTCAACGGTTTGTTGAACGGTTTCCAGCGAGCCTTGCAAAAAAGTCATCAATCTCTCCGAAGAAGGGAGCGCATGATCTTGGGCTTGCAAAAACACGACATAATATTCCCGATTATAAACCACATCCATCATATTTAAGTAAGGAGATAAATAGCGGACACAGACCGAGTGAAGCGCGGTTAACATCAGCTCTTTCTCAGAGAGCCGTAAGGCACTAGATGCCAAATCCAGCCTCGCAGCTAACATAACGAGGGGCTTGTTCGCGATTAGCCTGATTCCGAGCATATCCATCGTTTGTTGGGACAGCTCCTCTAAAGGCTGAAGTCCATCAAGGACGTCAGAAAGCATCATGGTGCGATGATGAACGGCCTGTTGACGCTGCGTTTCCCGCGCCTGCTTAAGCAAGGTTTCAACTGCCATACGCTTATCCAGCTCCGTCACCGCAAGGCGAACAGCCTCAACGATCGCTTCGTCTCCCTCAGATTTCAAAATATAATTTTGGGCTCCATTGTTTATCGCGTGGTGCACATAGTCAAATTCGTCAAAGCCCGTCAAGAAAATCAGCTTGCATTCCGGCCAGCTTTGCTTTACTCGATCCCCCAGCTCCAAACCTGTCATTTTAGGCATTTTGATGTCCGACATTAATATATCGATTCTATTCTGTGACATTACGTCCAATGCCTCATTGGCACTGGAGGCCTTATAAAGCTCAAGCTGATGCCCCTCAAACTCCAAAAACAATTCATATAAGCCATCGAGCAGCAGCTTTTCATCATCTACGATCAGCATCCGGTACATGCACCATCTCTCCGTCCCATTCAATGATCATTTTAACCTTTAAACCGCCAAGCTCGCTTCTTTCTACCTGTAGGCCGCTTTCGGGTCCGTAACTGTATTTCAATCTTCTATGCACATTTAAGGTTCCTGTGACTTCCGCAACTTCGTGTTTCTCTGACAATAATGCCTGCAGCTTCACCAGCCCTTCCTCACTTGCTTCCCCATTGTCTTCCACCACAATAATTGCTTTACCCTTCTCTTCAGCAAAAGAGACACGCAGCAGCCCGCCCTCTGTCACATTTTCAAGCCCATGTACAAATGCATTTTCAACAAGCGGCTGGATGATAAGGCGTGGTACGGATATTGGCTTTAGCTTTTCTGGAATATCCCCAAAATCAATGGTCACCCTATCCGAGAAACGTGTTAACTGTAGCATGACGTAATTTCGAGCATGTGCTGCTTCATTCTCTAAAGGTACCGTATCCCTTGTATTGCGTGTAATGAACTGAAAATATTTGGCGAGCTGATTGGTAAACTGCACCGCTTCATCCTCTTTTTGCATCTTGATCAATCGAATAATACTGAACAGGCAATTATACAGAAAATGAGGATTGATTTGCGATTGCAGCTGCTTCAGCTCCGCATTTTGCCGATGGATTTGCTGGTTGTATACCTCATCAATCGAAATTTGGAGATTAACAAGCATCTCATTAAAACGTTCATATAAAAAACCAAACTCATCATCCTTGTGATGTCTAATATTCAGATCCAGATTCCCTTCCTCTACCCGTTTGAATGCGCGCACAATTTTAACTAAAGGTTTGTTTATTGCACGGTTAATATACAATAGATATAAACCTACCATAATAATCGTGGCAGCAAAGAACAGCCAAAACCATTGAATATACGGAATGACAGATCGAAACATGGTGGGCTTGTACAGAAAATGATCCAAATAAATACCGCTTTCAGGTTCAACTGAGCGCATATAAATATAATCTACAGCCTTCTCAGTGAAAGAAGCCTCCGTTAATTCCTCCGTAGCTTTGTTCGATGTGTAGCTTTGTTCCATTAATGGAGACAGCTCCGTTTTTTTGACAGCTATGATCTTGTCTGAGCTGCTGCTTAGACCCAGCACCATTGCACCTGTAAACTCACGTTCTACTGCAGCCTTAAGGCTTCGCTTCAGCTCGGTAGCTCGCAATTCGATTTCGACAACCAGTTCCGGTGTCCCGCTGAATGAGCTATCAAGCGGAAAGGCAACCATAAGCAGCTTGTTTTTGTAGGAGATCACATTATAAGGATTTTCCAGCTTCTCTGCCGGAACCGCGTTTTCTTTGAGTTCGCCATATCCGTCAACCGCCGATATTTCCACATGGATTGGTGACAAATACAGCCGTACATCAAAGATCAAGTCGCTGCTATTTCGAATCGAGACAAGCTTCGCGCGAAGAAAATTAATCAATTCAATTTTTCGATACGATTCCAAAATATCATAAGCATTAACGAGTTGAACCAAATACGTGTCGTTCATCATGTCGTACTGAAGGGAATTAAAACGCTTGAAAGTACTGTTCAATTCCCTAATGTAATTCTCGGACTGCGTTTCTGCCGAATTTACGATATCCTGTCTAAGCATGCCCGTTGCCCAGCTGTACAAGATGCCTGCCAAAATATAAATCGGAATCGTCGCTATAATAAAGGCAATGATTAAGCGCTTAAAAATGGAAAATTGCCATTGTCGATGCGATGGTCTCATAACGAGCCCCCCTTGCGCTTATTTTAATTTTTGATTATAACTTATTCCTAGACAAGGAAACAATGATAAAGTTCCGACTTCAGTATCATAATTCCGACTTCGTGTAAACTGCAGAAAATTTGGGGATTATTCCTCCGTGATCGTCAAACAACCAGCACCTTGTCTTTAAGGTACTGGTTGTTTAACTCTTACGTTTGGACTATGAGTTTAGGAATGTAAGATACCTTTATGCGCAACCTTAACTCATTTCCCAATATCCCATAAAAATCAGGCCATTTATAGCTATCCCCTTGAATCTTTATTTGCATGATCATTATAATATTACAGCTACAATTAATCGAGTAGGAGGGGGCGGCTATCCTCCGACCTCTCACACCATAGTACTTACCGTTCGGCATACGGTGGTTCATGTCCATATTCCGCAGTTGTTTGTATCTATCCGATAAGCTTCTCAGACCAAGAGATGACCAGTATTGGTTATTTAGTGATCGGTGAAGAATCGGGCTATTTGCAATAGGCCAGTATTTCTTCCTCGAGAATCCTTAGGTGTCCAACTTGCTATCGTATCTATCAACTTTACCAAAGAGCTTCATTCATCCAAAGGATCTTGTCCACCCCCTCATTTAGCTCTATATCGAATTCGAACTTCCGGTAGAAATGCTCTTGTTCGCTCGATGTGATCCCAATCCCCCTGCTATCATGGTTGTGATACATGGGACTTGCTGTTGATCAAAGAGTTTCATGATCGCTGTCATTAAGATTGAGCCGCATCCGCAGTTAACTCGTTCCCCTGTAATTTTGATGTACGAAGTTTGATAAATATGAATGAACTGGCTTCCACCCTTCATTTCAGCGATGTGCCATCTACCTTCGTAATTAATGTCGAACTTGCGCTTTAACGGTATTAGTTTATGATCAGAAATGAGATCTTCAGCTCCGAATACGTTCATGAACAAGCTGCTACATATTGTAATACAAAAGACTAAATTTAGAAATAAACCCCATAAGCGAGTGTATTGGAATGTCCTAATATAGATGCGACCACTTGGATTTGACCGGTTTCAGCAGCTAATTGCTTTGCATACGTGTGACGAAGTTGATGAACGGTAAATTTTATGCTTGTCAATTCAGCTAATTTTTCAATTATGTGCTGAATCGTCAGGGGAGCTAGAAGTGGGCCATTGAACTATTCAGAAATCACCATCTCGCTATTTTTCGGATTGCTTCACTAATAAACGATTTCGCTCCGTCATTTTCAAGCGCCAATAAGAGTGCCTCGTCAGCTTAATTACAGTGTGACTAACCACATTTCATAAACTACTGCCTTGCCCAATACCATGATCCTTTTCCAGCTCGGCCACCATCTATTTGAAATCAACTAAAAACAAGCAACAGCTCCTTATCATCATTCGATAGGAGCTGTTGCTTGTTTCTAACGTTGTAAAATATAATTTATGGAGCTTTTCCCTCTACGACTCTCCAGCCTCATTTTTCAACCATTCCCTGCACAGCAATGTCCACGTTCCGACACTTGCATCGTTCTCGGCTAATCCCATACCGTGCGGACCACACTCGAACATATGCAGTTCACACGGAACATGATGCCTATTTAATGCTTATGCGAAGAGAAGGCTGTTCTCCACCGAAACGGCCTCATCGTCTGCCGGATGCCACAGAAAAACAGGTGGTGTATCCGCCGTTACTTGCAGCTCAGTGGATAAGTCACGACTTTGCTCCTCAGAAGAAAATTCCCCAAGCAAATTGACCATGGAATGATGATGGCGGAACTCACCAAAACTGATAACGGGATAACATAAGATTAGCAAGTCAGGACGACTGCTTTCCCTCTCAATCGGATCAAGGTGTCCCGTTTGTCCTCTATCGTAATGTGTTCCTACTGTAGAGACAAGATGGCCGCCTGCCGAAAATCCAAGCATACCTACACATTTTGCATCGATATTCCATATCTCCGCATGATTACGCACACAACGAATGGCACGTTGAGCGTCAAGCATTGGAACAGGATGCTTATAGGGCGCGAACCGATACTTCAGCACTAAAGCAGAAATGCCTAGACTGTTTAACCATCGAGCAATTGGCTCGCCTTCATGATCTGCGAGCATGCCATAGGCACCACCCGGGCATACAATGACAGCTGCTGCAGGAACATCACTATACACTAAATAAGGAGTTAATGTTGGATCTCCCTGCGGTTCTTCGCTAATCAGATGCGGTGCACCTTTTGGCCAAATTACAATCGGAGTTGTCAATGTATCCCCTCCAAGCTGTTATGGTTATGCTTTAGCAGCTAGATTAAATAATTGATCGAATCATATGGGCTGATGGAGCCTTTGAATCCACAATAGATCCCGTTTCTTCTCCGGCAGCTTGGGGCACATTCAACAAAACGATGGGAATTAGACCCTTCGTAGGCCGTCCAGCCGATGTGATCTCGACGATCAGATCATATCGCGGCTCCTTTAATGCATGAGGCGTCAACTCGAAGAAAAGCTCATTATAGCCAATATTACAATGATACTGCTCCAGCGGTACGCTAATATTCGGTCCTGGAGACACGGTCCAACCCTCCGGCAAATGCCATTTGACGTTTAACCACTGCTGTATAAACAGCTGGTTGTCCAAGACAAGGCGGAACCGTTTCGGCCGAGCCTCCGATACAAAGGGTTCATTCTGATAATCCAAATAGACCGAAAAGATTTGAAAGTCGTAGTGGACCATAAATGGGCTTTGCTTGAACAAATCGGAGGTTTCACGATAAACCCAGCAGTTTACTCTTTTCGGATGATTATATAAATCCTTATCCTCTTTAGTCTCGATCGTATATCCGCGTTCCGCATTTACATAGTCACAATACTCGCTTCCAAGAAAAATCGGTGTTAGCTTTAAGATTCGATCCGTAAGTTCCGTCACCGTCTTCGGGATCTTTAATCCTTGATCTCCCAGATTGATGCATAAGGTTTTGATCTCGTCCCCAATAGGTTCCAGCCATTCCGACGGCACACGCTCAGGCTCGCCAATAATCCCCATAATGGCGCCAAGTGTTGCCGCTGTACAATCGGTATCTTCACCGCAATTGTTCGCGATACAAATGCTTTTGCCAAAGTCGCCTTCTCCGTAAAGCCAGCCGATGATTGTAATTCCAACGTTGCTTGGCGCATCCCAGCCCATATCCCCAACAGGAACTTCATCCGTCAACAGTTCCGGAGTCATCCCGATAATGCCGAAGCTGCCAGGAAGTTCTGTCAGCACACGAATTCGAGCTTCCTGCCAGCTCATACCCGAGCGATAACATTCTATAACTGTCCGAACCGCTTTTGCAGATCCGCAATCATCTGGAAGGTATGATAATCCGATGTCGATTAATTTATACGTATCGCTCTCTACGAATGCGGCACTTTGAATGGCTGCGAAGAATACTTCCGCATAGACACCCTCGTGACTGTGATCAACAACCGCATCCTCAAAAGCATATTTCACAGCGATATCCGGATGCCCGGGTGCGAGACATGCCCATATCTCCGAGCGAATAAACGCCCCATTGCTGTCACGGAATTTATTGTTTACATAACCGGATAACGGCGGCACGATCCCCATCCGCATATTGTTTTTTCCTGCACCGTATTCCGCCCAGTTAGGAACGATGTAAGACAGCCAATATTCGCCCAATATGCGTGAATTAATCATTTTCCCATGTTTCTCTGCTGCATTTAACCACACCAATTGCAAATCTAAATCATCGTTAGGAAGAACTCCTTGCGTCAGATCATGGGTGTAATAAGTGACATCCAGCACCCCGCGTTTGCATTCAAAAGGCGCTCCAAGTGTACCCCCGACGTTTTTCCCGATCCAACATCCGCGCACTTTGTTCTTATACTGGTCTAATGAAATTTTCATCGTTGCACCTCTTATTCATATAGTGGTTACATTAATGAGTTTATCAACGAAACAGTACGAGAAACATCGACATTGTTAAGGTTTAAACATAAATAATGTTAAAAAAAACCGTTCCAATTCATCGATTCTATCGGTTCATATTCGTATGTTCACAGTGTTGTCAGAGGTACCATAATCTCCTATAATTAATTGATCATATTGAATAGGTATGGGAGGGATTTCATGTCTTTTTTTACGATGTCGAGGCTCGCGAGCCTTGATGTGAGATGGGCTGGCATACAACAGGGCAATGATAACCTCTATATGATGGAGCATTCCAATCCTTTTTTTGAACTGATGGTCGTTGCCGAAGGTCCCATTTACCTGCAAGTGGAATCCGAGCAGCTCGAGCTGAACTCTGGAGACATCTTCATTTTAAAACCGTGGGAGCGGCATTACAGCTGGAAAAAAACGAACCCCAAAGCGAATTTCTTCTGGGTTCAATTTTCCTGCACGCCTTCTCTGAAGGAAGTCCGTGACTTGGCAGCTGGCATCGATTATTCGCTGCTCGAGCACCAAGATTTACGTACCTTTGAATATGAGCATGTCGATGAATTAATCCTTCCGCGGCATTTTCAATTCCCTCGTCCCTACGAGCTTCTTTCCCAATTCGAAAAGCTGCTGGAGACCTTCTCTAAGCCAGAAGTATATTTTCGTTTCCGCTCCACGCTGCAATTTGCGCAAATTTTGGAATCCATTGCTTTATCCATTTTAGTCGAATCCAAAAATCAGCGTTACATCCCCGAATCCTTTGTCATTTATCGGAAATTGGTTCGTCTATTAGATGAAGCATACACTTACAACCTGTCAAAAGAAGAAATAGAATGCAGCATGGATCGCACCTATGAATATTTGTGTCAAATCTTTAAGAAATATTCAGGTACAAACATCATCAAATATACGAACATGCTCAAAATTCAGAAAGCCAAATTTTTATTAAAAAGTACAAATCGATCGGTACAAGAAATCTCTCAAGATGTCGGTATCTCGGACACCTTTTATTTCAGTAAACTATTTAAACAATATGAGAAAATCAGCCCTACCGCTTTCCGTGAACGCATGCATCCTTCCTGATCGCAAACACAAAAAAACCTGCCCATAACAGGCAGGTCAGCAGCTTATTTTCCGTTTTTTTGATGGGATGCTATTTAAATTTTATATCCGAATACTTTCCCTTAAATTCGATAAACTGTTTCATGTTAGTAGTAGACAATAACGTATTGTTTATTTTAAAACGGTTAAATACGATCCCGCTCACATTATGGCTGTCGTCAACACCGCTAATCAGAGATTTTCGCGGAAGCTTGCCGCGGTACAAAATGTTGTTAAAGGAGACGTTGCTCACTGAACCAGGCGTAATTCCAGCAGCCATCTCATCTGTCTTAATTTGAAAAAGCATAGAGTCCCCCGGAGCTTCGAACTCATCGATATGAATATTTTTAAAGGCAATATTGCTTATCTTGTTCCCTCCAGTTGCCCAAATTTGAATCGCACCATTATATTTATTCAGATCCCATACGCCTCGCTGATTTAAGATATAAATATTCTCAAAGTTAACCTTATCGATCGTCGCATTAGGCGTATCGCCAAGCCCAAGCAATATCGGACGGGCATTGTCTGCCCAGAAGATCGAATCCTTCACCGTAATATTTGAACTCTCACCATAATGATAAATGACAAAATTGTCGTCCGTCGTTCTTATGAATACGCCTGAAACCAATGCATTTTTGCTGCCTGAGAGGTGAATGCCATCAGCATTAACCATCGAACCGAAAAAGTTTATGTTTTTGATCGACGTTTGATCCGTAAAGTTCATAACGACTGACCACATCGGATAATCGATCAGTGTAATGCCTTCTACCTTTGAATTAATGCTTCTCGTAATCCATATCGCCCCGCTCCGGCCCTCGGCGTAATTTCTAGGTCGCAGAAGATCGCCGCCGTACATGATACCTCGTCCCTTAATCGTAATATTGCTCAGATCATCAGCAGAAATTGACCCTTTGACAAGCGAGCCTGGTGCCAAATAAACAGTCGTATCGCTTTGACTGATATAAAACGCTTCACCTGCATGCCAATTGCCATAACCGGTAGACGACATATAATGAGTAAAATCATTCCCGTCAGTCATATTGGAGTAACCAGGGAAAGCCCCTTTTACAGCTTTACCCTTTGCAATATTTGTCGTGTCATCTCCATTTTTATAAAGCTTGAATTCGCTTGCCAATGATGTCATTACATAATGACTTGATCCAGTATTACCTAGAAGGACAAGCTTTACATATCTGGCGTTCACGCTGCTCAATAAATCGGTGACTGTTCCTTCCTTATTATTCTCATACCCATCGTATATTTGTACATACGGGTCGTCGACTTTCTCCTTGGCCTCAATCACAAATCGTTGGGGCCCTTTTGCAAACCACTGGGAGTCGGTTAACTGCTGCACCAAATCAAATTTTTCCAGTTGAACCGTTTCCTCGAGATCAAGCTCAACCCACATCCCTTTGGGCAGCTCGTGCTCGCCCGGCTTAAAATAATACGTATCTTTTCCCGTTGGCAAATAAAGCGGTATCGGGTCGCCAGGATTTATAACATAAACGTTTGCGGCATTCTGTGAAGGTGCATCGTTCTCAGGCATGTTTGAAAGGATATGCAAATTGCCCTCACTCCAGCTGCCATTCACCATAATGGTGGGCTTTAATGGAGCTTTGCTATTTTGCGTGAGCGAAAAGGTTAATGTTCTCCCTTCTGTTTTTTTAGCATGAACTTCATAAGCCGAAGGGCGTATTTCATAACTTTTGATTTTTTCCTTGTTATACGTTACCTTAAACTCTGCTGTACCTGAAAAGTCTACGTTAACCATGGCTGCATCCGTTGGCACATCTTGCTCCTTCTGCTCGCCGTTTTTTACGTTATAAACATAAAGCTCTTTCCACGTTTTCTGGCCGCTCTCTCTTATCCAAACCGAAAAACTATTATTTTTTTGCTGCCAAGCAGGCGTTTCCCAAGTAACGATTTTTGAAGTGCTCTGCTTATTTTCCTGATTCACAGCATGCGCCTCCCCAACATTTAAAAAAGTTGCTATCAAAAAGAGCACAAGCAACAGCTTCATCTTCATCACAAACCATTCCCCCCGTTATGAAGTCATGATAATTCTTAAATCTAACCTTTCACGCTGCCAAGTACGATGCCTTTCATGAAATACTTTTGCAAAAAAGGATAGAGAACAAGCACAGGCAGTGCTGCAAGAAAAATTTGCGAGGCTTTGGTCGTACGGTCTGATACCTCAGCAAGTGCCTTCATATCTTCCGCTGTCAGGTTTCCACCTGCGGTAAATAACTCCGTGCTTACAACAAGTGTCTGCAAATACGTCTGCAACGGATAATTCGTAGGAGAGTTCATATAGATCAGTCCATCAAACCAGGCATTCCACTGGCCTACGCATGTAAACAACAAAATTGTCGCCAGTGCAGGAATCGAGATGGGAACCATCATTTTCCAGAGCAGCTGCCACTGTGTACATCCATCAACAAGTGCAGCTTCCTGAATTTCTTTTGGTGTACCGCGAAAGAAATTGAGCAGCAGCACGATGTTGAACACCGCCACAGCGCCTGGAAGGACAAGTGCCCAGATCGTATCAAGCATATGGTAATTTCGAATGACCATGTAGGTTGGGATTAATCCCCCGCTAAACAAAATGGTTACAAAGAAGAACCAAACATAGAAGGTTCGCATCGGAAAGTCCGTCCGTTCCTTCGACAACGGATACGCGGAAATAACAACCACCAATAAACTGATAATCGTACCGAGAACAACCCGCACAATCGAAACAAAAAGCGACTGTAAAAATTCCGGTTTGGACAGTGCGTACTTGTAGGAGCTCAGCGTAAAATCAACTGGCCACAGCTTGACCGCCCCAGCCGTCGCCGCCGAGCTTGAGCTAAACGACAGAGCTAATATATTAATGAGAGGAAGCAAACAGACAACAGCTAACGTAATAAGGAAAACATTATTGCAGATAAGAAAAACTTTCCGTCCCAGTGAATCATTGATGTCCATAACGGTCTCTCCTTTCCTTAAAAAATACGGTAACCAGCTATACGATAAGCCAGCCAGTACGATGCTCCTACAAAAATCAAAGAGACCACCGATTTGAACAAGCCGACGGCTGTTGCAACCGCATATTGAGCATCGATAAGACCTAGTCGATATACAAAAGTGTCCAGAATATCTCCCGTACGATAAACAAGCGGGTTATACAAATTGAATACTTGGTCGAAGCCAGCATTCAGCACGCCCCCAAGCCCGAGTGTCGCGAGCAGCACGATGATGGGAAGCATGCCTGGCAATGTCACATGAATCGTTTGTTTCCATCTGCCTGCCCCATCCATAATGGCGGCTTCGTATAATGTAGGATTGATGCTTGTAAGCGCAGCGAGATAAACAATCGTGCCAAACCCAAATTCCTTCCATACATCCGTGACAACGAGCACATAAGGAAACAGCTTATCATTGCCAAGAAAAAATAGCGGTTCCATTCCAAACCAGCTAATCACTTCATTCAGTAGTCCCTGTGATGGTGAGAGAATATCGATCAGAATGCCGCCAAGAATGACCCACGATAGGAAATGCGGCAAATAAATAAGAGTCTGCACCGATCTCTTGATCGATGATTTCCGCACTTCATTAAGCAGCAATGCCGTCACAATAGGGGCAATTTGACCGAAGATGATTTTCAGAAAAGCAATAAAAATGGTGTTCCATAATACTTGGCCAATCCCAGGCATTTGGAGCATAAACTCGAAATTGTTCCAACCCACCCATTTGGAATCGAAGAAGCCTTTAGCAGGAATGAAATTCTGGAAGGCAATGACGATTCCTGCCATAGGGATATAATGAAACATGATTAACAATAGAATTCCGGGCACCAGCATAAGATGCAGAGGTAAATGCTTCTTCCAAGATCGTCTTCTTTTGACGGTCGCCGCTTGCAACATGATCATTCCTTTCTAAGCTGATAGAGTAAGAAAGGAAGCAAGCAATACGAGCCTGCTCCCTCTCCCTTCTCAGGTTATTGTTTAGCCTTATACCATTCGTTTACTTCAGCCGTAATTGCATCTCCGCCAAATTTCTTCCAATCCGCTACAAACTTATCGAACTCGTTTACATTCGATTGCCCCATAATAATTTTCGTGAACACTTCCAGCTTCATCTTATCCAGCGTGCTTTTCTTGGCTGTCATCGTCGGCGTGCTCGGTCCCGAATATTCATCGACCAGGTACTTGTTTTCCTTCACATAGTCGCTGACTACATTCATACCGCCACCAGGTCCAGCCCATTTGTAGGATGACCAGGCTTGCCCTTCCTCGTTGCTGTCTTTAAATTTGCCCGACAACCACAGCTGGTAGAGGTCATAATGATGTTTTACATCCGCAATCGGATTATCTACATACTTCCCTGCATCTTCCGATGCCTGAACACCCCGATGAATATTAATGAGCTCCAATGGATCACTAATAATGACTGCTGCAAAAGCTGATACATTAATTTCTTTGTTTTCTCCGCCGTACCAATAGGCATCTAGACGACCTTCTGGACCATACTGCTTCTCTACCGCAAAATTAAGCAGCTTCACGAGCGCTTCCGGATGCTCGAACCCTTTGCGAACGACATAATAATTCCCAACCGGAATGCCGCCTGAGGTACTTGCTGGCTGGTCGTCAAAGGAAATGAGCGGATACGGCTTCCAATCCGACTTTTCCTTCTTATAATGATCCGTCAAAGGCCACCACACGGCACCCTCGCCTGAGTAGAACATGCCCGTTTTGTTACCGGCAATTAATTCGTATGCTTTAGCCTGATCCTTGACCGCAAACTCTGGATCAATCAGACCTTCTTTGAACAGATCCTGCAGCTTCTGCAGCGCCGGCTTGAGTCCTGGTTGTATATCTCCGTAGACGAGCTGTCCAGAATCATCTTTGACCCATCGGCCTGGATAGGCATGGAAGCTCTCGAAGAAGCCCATTAAGGAGTTCAAATCCTTATGGATTCCACCCAGCCCTATCGTGTCCTTCTGGTTGTTGCCATCAGGATCTTGACTCGCAAACGCCTCGGTGATGCGATATACGTCCTCCATCGATTTGGGCTCAGGCAAATTAAGCTTCTTCAGCCAATCTTGTCTAATCCATAACATCTGCGCACCGGTACCTGTGAAGGTAACACCAGGCAGCGCAAGCAATTTGCCTTCGAAGGTGGAGGCCTTCATTCCGTTGCCTCCATCATTACTAATGACTTGCTTCGTTTTCTCCGAAGCGTATTTCTCAAATACTTCCGTCATGTCCTCGACCATATCGGCATCGACAAGGCGCTTCAGCTCATTAGCTGACACCGTCAAAATATCAGGGATATCGCCAGATGCAATGGTCACATTCATTTTTTGCTGCCACTGTGTCTGTGGAACGCTCCACTTATTGATTAGCTTAATACCCAGCTCCTCTTCATAAGAGCGATACCAAATATTGTTGTCTATGCTGTCGCCCTTCTCGAACTTGATCGACGGCGGCAGCGATCTTACGGTTGTCACCTCAATTGCAGGCTCATATTTGCCCAGCGGAACACCATCGGCTGGTTTGTCTGTCGAATTCGCTGCGCCCTTGCTGTCGCCTGTGTTTGCAGTGTTTTCTAGCTTACCCTTGTTTCCACTCGCTCCATTATTCGTAGTGCTGCATGCTGATGTTAAGAGAAGCATGACTGCTGTAGCGAGAATTAAATATCGCTTTAAGCTTTTGTGTTGCATGTTCAATCCCCCTTTTGTTGTAAACGCTATCACTTGCATGAATAAAGTATAAGCCCGCTACATCGACTTACGTAACAGGCCATTTCTTTACTTCTGCTTATCTATTTTTTACCTATGTGCAAAAATTTGCCGAGCAAGCCCAGCCATCATCGTACTTCCAGCGAACGGTAATCCTGTGGGGTATAACCACTTGCTTTCTTGAAGAATCGTGTAAAATGGGGCGGTGAAATAAAGCCAAGCGCGGCACTTATTTCATGAATTTTCAAATCTGGTTGAAGCAGCATCCGCATCGCTTCTTTCAGCTTAGCCTCATGGATATAAGTGAGCACGTTTGTACCCGTTACCTTTTTGAATGCTCTGGATAAATAAGACGGATTCCATTGTACAATCTCAGATAAACGTACCAAAGAGAGATCCTCTCCTAGGTGATCGTGAATATAGCTCTTCACAAGATCAATGGTCCGGTCGCGGCGTTCAGCCTGGTCCTGCTGCTGCATCTCAAAAATCGTCATGGCAAGTCGATAATAATAATCCATATAGGATGCCAGATTCACTTGATCAGCTGCCGGCTGCATTAAAACCGACAAATCAATGCGTACCGATAGACGCTCCTGCAAATTAAATCGATGAATATGGCGCAGGAAAACAAGCGATAGCGCAGAGTAAACCGATTCCATTCGCATGGGCTCAGCTTTGAAGCGATCCCAGGCGGAATCGAATGCTTCGGTTTGGCCGTTTGCTAAATATTCGCCAAACAAATCCGTTTTGCGCAGCATCTTTGCAAGGTAAAGCTCGGACTCGCCGAATTCAACTTGAACAACACCATTTCGATCACCGGATTGACGGTGATACTCATGCTCCAACATCGCCCATCGGTCGGCAATGTCATCCCACTCGCAAGGAGACCTGTCCAGCAGAAAAAATAATGAAATATGGAAAGAGAGCTGAAAGGCAGCCTCTGCATTCTCCGCATATTCCCGAACCGCTAGTCGAGTGTCGCTCCACAAAGCAGATTGTTCAATCGGTTCGCTTAGATGACTGGATGCCGGTTGGATGAACCATGCCATTGTTTCCTTGTCCACAAATATATACTTCATATGCAAGTGGGAATAACCATACTGCTCCTCGATTACCTTCATCCCTGCATGCAGCTGCGCTTTTCCAGCGTGCCGTGATCCAGAATCCAATCCGATCAGTTTAGCCATCATAAGGAGAACTGGATTCTTCGGATCGAGCGGAATACCCAGCTCCTCGAACTGATTGCACCTGCTGCGCCTATCAAATGATTCATCATAGAGCAGTTCGCTTAACAGCTCGTTTTGAAGCAGCGGCAGCGTTTGCTCCATCTGCTGTATCGCTTTGCCCATAAGGCCTTCAATCTGCTGTTCTCCGGCGATATCCTCTGCCAGCTTGCCAATCGTATCCAAAATTTTCTCATGGCCTTCCGTCTTAAGAAGATAGCTGGTATTGTCATAATGGATAGCCTCGTATACATAATCGAATTCGCTATGCCCGGTCAAAAAAACAACTTTGCATCTAGGCCATAACCTGCGAATATGCTTGTGAAGCTCCAGACCGCTTAGAACAGGCATTCGAATATCGGTCATAACGATGTCAAACCTTCCCCTCCTTAACCATTCGAGAGCGCTCTTTCCAGAATAAGCCTTATACAATTCGAACTCGATCGGAAAACGTTCCTGAAGAAACGTATAGAGGCCGTCCGCAATATCGGGCTCGTCATCAACAATTAACAATCTAAGCATACGCCTTGTCCTCCTTCCATATGGTCAAACGAACTTCCAATCCTCCAAGGCGGCTGCGCTCTACAACGATTCCGCCTCGCTCCCCGTATTTCATCCGCAACCTTCGGTGTATGTTTAGAAGGCCAGTCGTTTCAATCGTACTTTCATCCGTTCTCAGCAGCTTCTCTAGCGTCTCCAACCGTTCCTGATCCAATAATAGGCCATTGTCTTCCACACGAATCAACAAACAATCCTCTGCTTCTTCGAAAGTGATAGACAGAAGTCCGCCTTCCTCTATATGATCAAATACATGCTCGAAAGCGTTTTCGATTAAGGGCTGAAGAATAAGGCGCGGTACCTTAACCTCAAGGTAAGCGGTTGGAACTTCGCCGCACTTGGCTTTCATCCGCAGACGAAAGCGCCTGCCCTGAATTTCAGCATAAATTGTGGCATGCTTGGCCTCCTCGAAAAGCGGTACTTCATCTGAGGAATTGCGGGTAATATACTGTAAATAGCTGCCCATCTGTGACGCAAACTGCTTGGCACTGTCATGATCTTCTACCGCAATCATGTTATACAGCGTGAAATAGCTGTTATATAGAAAATGCGGGTTAATTTGTGATTGTAGATGCTTCAGCTCAGCCCGTTGAACTAATATTTTGTGCGTATATACTTGTTCAATCAAATCCCGCATATAACGGGACATTTTATTAAAGCCCTGGAGCAGATATCCGAACTCGCTGCGGCTGTTCTCGGTAATCGTTACGTCCAATTCGCCCTTCTCCATTTTCCTAAATGCGCGCAGAAGAGCCAGCAGCGGCCGATGGATCATGCGGTACAAGGAAAGACACAAAACCATAATAAAGAAGAGGAATACGGCAATTAACACCCAGAACAGCTGCTGGTAACGATGTAAATTATTGAACAAATGTTTCTCAGGGACAAAATGAATGAGCGAGAACCCAAGAAGCTCAGAGAACCGAGAGGATACGAGCACTCTATCATCTCCCTCACCGACACTCCTAATATTCTCATATTCATTCGGTGCACCCGATTTATATTGATCGATGTACTGATTCAAATAGGGATTCTCATAATGATGAGTGCGAATAATAAAATCGCCATTCGGATCGCTTAGAACGGAGCCGCTATTCTCGCTGCTCTCTAAAGAGGAAAGTGATTTGCTTAGCTCATTCGGCGAGAGCTCCACAATAATGGAATACATCGCATTTTCCGCTTCGTACAAACCACGCACCTCGTGAACAAGTACAATATACGGAATATGATTGAGGAAATAGATCGCTTTTCCCGGACTCTTTCTAGCCAGCTCACTAGTAGCATTAAATTGTTCATGCATCATCACGCCCGTTCCCTGCATAGCGGATATCGTACGGTTAAGGGAAGGAATATGTACGGACACATCCGATATATAGACACTGCTGTTTTTTAGTGCAAACAGCCTGTCCTGTACCATTAATATGGCTTGGCTTTTGTCATATTGATTCATGTAGTCTGGAATAACCGCCAGCTTGTTCAGCGATTCGTCGTTAATTAATTCAAACTGCAGCAGTTGAATCCGTTCGACTTCCTTCTCCATCGCACGCATATTCGCATCAACCCTCGACTCCATCGAGTTGGATATTTCCCTTCGCAGCAGCTCCCTGCCTCCAGAATAAAAGTTGTTCCCGATCAAGATAATCGGTATCAGCAACAAAGCCAGCAATAACGCGAAGCGAAACAACAGTGAGCTCTTTATTCTGCTAAACCCTGTACGGATAAGTACCGCCTCCATTTTTGCTAAGATTGCCATGAAGCAGCAGCTTAGACTCGTTTTTTTTGTTTACACTTGCAAATGATGCGGCTTCACCGTATACACTTTTTCATTATTTAGAAGATTGGGCTCAAAAGCAATACAAACACTAGTTTAATGTTAAGCGATTTCATGTGCTTTCAACATTGACGTTTTTAACATTTGGACAGAAAAAAGACTAGATAAATCAATAGCTTGATTCATCTAGTCTTCGACTCCATTACTTCGGTATCTTATACTATAGGTATACATAAAATAGAAAGAGGTGAACGATTTGGAAACAATTTGTAGCAATAGGTGATAGCTTTACGGAAGGTATTGGTAATGAAGTGGAGGAGAGCCCATTAAAGAGCTGGGTCCATCACTTCGCCGAACTGCATGAGCCCGCATTAAAATACACCAATTTGGCTAAACATGGATTGATAACCAAAGAAATTCGCTTAAAGCAGCTAGAAGAGGCTCTAGCACTAGAGCCTGACTTAGTCAGCCTAATCGCAGGCGCAAATGATATTTTAAAAGGACGCTGGAACTTCAATGAGTATAAGTCGAAAATGGCGCTCATGATAGATGCGTTAAGCAAGTCAGGCGTTGCTGTTATAATCGGAAATCTTCCCGACTTTACAGCTAGATTGCCTTTTCCTGATGAAAAAAAAAGTAATAAAAGAACAGCTGTTACAAGCAAATGAAATCGTTCGTTCACTTAGCGGCGAGTACAAATTAATGCCTATCGATTTCTGGAATCATCCAATCGCTGAAGACAATACCTTTTGGTCTTATCATCATTTCGTATTATTCTTTGTAACACTCCTCCATGAAGCCTCCGGACCGGCCCCTCCTCCACATGCTTACGGAGTAAACGTTTTGATTCAAGAGACAAACGTATTATGACGGAACTAATTATTGAAAAAATCATTCCATACAAAACTAAAGAAATTCATTTTAGATGGGGAGAAATACAAGAAATTTAAAATATAAAATCAAGCTACGAAAAAAATCAAGGAATATCACCAAAAAAACCACCCAAAGGGTGGCCCGTACTCATGATGAGCACTATAGGATTTGAATAGGAGTGGAGAGTCCTGTCCTGAACCTGTAGGTTTTACCCTTAAAAGAATTATCGATTAATCTCTCATAATATTCGAGACGATTTTAGGATCAAATATGAAGATGAAGGAAGAATCCTTATAAAGTAAGAGATTGATGACTAGTCTAAATGCGGTTTATGTATTAGCTTTTTCATTGATAATTTTTCAAGTTTAGTTGCTAAATCATTAAATCTTACCAACTCGAATTCCCGATTATTTTTATGCTCCTCTTACTTGTCTGTATTTTTTGGCCATATTGACACAATTCATAGATATCTGTATCCTTCCAACCTGAGCTATAATAAATCATAGTCGAATACGTCGGTACTTTAATTCCGGTTTCCAATTGATGTTTGCCCATTACAAATCGTGAATCAAACAATAATTTTATTCCTTTATCGAAAGTAATAGATATTGGTATTTTTTGACAAATTACTATTTCTTACAATTGAGAAACTTGAGTTGACGTAATCATATCAATTGACGCCGCATATAATTTATTTAAATTCCCTCCATTCCTATTGAAGGACTAGTTTTTTTAATATAGTTGGGTCTTCTCCTAAGTAACAGATAACGAACGATGTACTTACTGGAGAAAATGGTTCAAATTAGAAAAAATCGTAAGAAAGCGATGATAACAAAAAACAGGTCAATCATGGTGTTATCTGACCGTAATCAACCTGTTTTACGTAACGGAATAGTGATATTTATGTTATAAAATTAAAGTAATTGATGTGCGTACAACCGAAATGGAGAAATCTTCATACGTGTACTCATAGATTATATGTGTTATTGGTTGAATGACAGGTTCATTCGACACTGGGTAGCCTCCACCAATAATAATTTAACTAATAGTTGTATTTCCACAAGCAAAAGGTTACTTTGAAAAATCTGCTAGATAAACATTAACCTTTCCCATCTAGCCATTTATTTGTATAGTACTTATTGGAGTTTATGCGAAGTTCATTGCGATAGTCTACTATGCTCCCTTTATTAATAGACCTATAAGAATTTATGTCCGAAGTTCCATCATCTTCCCACTTGCAATATGGGCAAATATCATAACCTGCTCCTTCAAACGCACTATAAAGTTCTGTTAAAGTTTTAAACCCACAACAAGGACAAGAATATAACTCTTCTACCTCACCAATGACTTCTACTTGATATCCAGAAATAGCATGAACTATTTCTGCTAAAAAACCATTACTAACACCTTGAAAATCAATTTCTACCTCATTTTGTTCCTTATTAAGGATTGACGTTTCTTCTTCCAAATACTCGGATAAATCTATCTCTTTTCCTATTATGTTACGTACTGATTCAATTATTTTAAACGCATTTTCTCTAGTTATATTATTCATCTTATTAGCCCCTGTTCTTTTAATGTCTGAATCACCATATCATCAGGACGACCATCCCATTTATAAAAAAATTTAATTCTACCTCCATTCTCTGTTCCAACAAATATAGATTGAGTGGATGGCTCATATCTATTTACATATCCATTCGTAGTCGTCTGTACAATACTATCAGAAATTCTAGTGCCAAATTCATAAGCCATATCAGAGTATTCTTTAGATGATTTTGCTCCAAACTCCGTACTACCATGTTTGTCAAAATGTGCTTTTAATTTTCCCTTATTCCATAAGTCAGCATTCTTTGCTGTTGGTTGCCACACGGAATTACCCGCACCCTTAACAGCACAATTATGCACCCAAACACCAAGATTGGACACAAAATAAGAATGGAAATCCGCAACCTCAAAATTATAAACCGTTGCTTCACGTGGCTCTTTTTCAATCTTAACTATTGCCAGTTTAGTACCGTCACTTGAAACAAGCAAATCGCCAACTTTCAGGTCTTTGACGAACGTCCATCCTTTGCTATCGAGCCAAAATGAATGTTCAGCAGTAGCTTCTATAACTTCATCACCGACGTGAACCTTATAAATTTCGTCAGCTTGTTATTTGCCGAGACGATCCAAGAGATGCTAGAGGCTGAAATGGATGAGCATCTTGGCTACCAGAAACATGAAACGCAGAAGAAGCAGACGTCCAATAGCCGCAATGGCAAGAGCAAGAAAAACATCATTAGCGAGTATGGGGAGCAGGAAATCGCTGTTCCTCGTGACCGTGAAGGTGAATTTGAGCCGCTTGTTGTGAAGAAGCACCAATCCAACGTGACCGGCATTGAAGATCAAATGATCGCGCTCTATGCCAAAGGTGTCAGTACCAGAGAGATTCAAGATCACCTCCAAAATCTCTATGGCATTGAGGTCTCTCCCACCTTCATATCCAATGTCACGAACAAGATTATTCCCCTCATTAAAGAGTGGCAGAATCGGCCGTTACAAGGCGTTTACGCCGTTGTTTTCCTTGATGCGATTCACTTTAAGGTGAAGCAGGATGGTGCTATTGTCAACAAAGCAGCATACATGGTCATTGGGATTGATCTTGATGGTTGTAAAGATGTATTGGGCATGTGGATTGGGGAAAATGAGTCTTCGAAGTTCTGGCTTAGCGTCTTGAATGATCTGAAAAATCGCGGTGTACAAGACATACTCATTACGTGCGTAGACAACTTAACAGGCTTCACAGAAGCGATTTCCGCCTGTTACCCCCTAACAGAAATACAAAAGTGTATCGTCCATCAGATCCGAAACTCCACTCGTTTCGTCTCTTATAAGGATTTGAAGAAGGTAACTGCTGATCTGAAACCCATCTACAAAGCCGTTAATGAGGAGATGGCTCTTGTAGAGCTTGATCGGTTCGAGGAAACCTGGGGGAGCAAATATCCGCTCATTATTCGTTCCTGGCGTAATAACTGGGATGAGCTTGCTACCTTCTTCAAATACCCCGCAGAGATCCGTAAAATCATCTATACCACTAACATTATTGAGAGTTACCACCGTCAATTACGTAAGGTAACGAAAGGTAAAAGCATCTTTCCAACAGACGAATCCTTACTAAAAATGCTTTATCTAGCAACCATGGATGTCACCCGTAAATGGACGGGTCGTGTACAGAATTGGGGTCAAATGCTGCTGCAACTTTCCGTGTTCTTTCCGGATCGCATTGGCCAGTATTTACGATAAATCCCCCTCGGGGGGAAGGCATTAAGAGAGTTTACACAAAATATTTGACAGACCCTCATATGGTGTTAGTCGAAGTCGGGGACTTCTCTGCCTATATCTCTATCAGCTTCAATTTGAAGTTGTATCGTTTTAGTACCCATGTATTTTCGTGCAGTCACTAGAATTAATCTGTCATTCCCGAGGACTTCCAAAACCGTAACTGAAAAAAGGTTCATTAAATGAGCATCTTCGTCATTAGATACTTCTTCAAAATATTTAAAAATTTTATCTAACAGATTGATATTTCTTTCTTCACTTAATAGTTTAATTATTTCAGGCATGAAGATACCCTCAACTATGATAGTTTCTAACACTTCACCGTATGTCGCGATTGATTCTTTATACGCAGCCTCAGTTGATGGTAAGAAATGCAACATTCTTCTAAAGAATTCTTCCGTTTTTATATTCATAACCACCAGCTCCTATATTTCAATAGTATCATCTTCCCTATGTTTATGTTGAACTATCCTACCCTTTCATATTAACGTTTAAATAAATCTTATTCTTAGCCTTCAGCAGACAAAACAATTCACGAGCAATAAAAAAAGCCACCTGGAAGGGTGGCTTGCACTCATAATGAGTGCAAAAGTATAGATAGGAGTGGAGAGTCCTGTCCTAAACCTGTAGTTTTTTAGAGTTGCGTATTTTCATACCGTGCCTGATACCAACCGAGCCACTGTCTCAAATCTCATCTTTCTATATAATAGGAATGCTACCTATTTGCTGAACACCAAGCGATACATCAGTATCAATCGTTTTTATCAAGATCTTCAGGGAAGCGGCGCGCCCCCTTAAACTCTTCCAATTGCGTAATAAAAAGCAGCCAATCATCATAGTGAGCAACTATCGCTACCCGTTTTTTAATACTCAACGATTTTCCTCATCAAATTCTAAGAATTTATCTTGTAAATCCCCATTTAATACCGCTTCTTGTCCTTTAGTTGTAAGCTTCAACTCAATTTCTGGATCTCTAAGCGATATTACACCATCTAAAATACCTAGTAATGTTGACGTGGTATCAACCTGAACTTGTTCTATGATATTTAGAAGTATCTCTTTATTCTCTTCTGGCAGTTCCTCAAATAGTTGCATAGCTCTCTTCCAATAAGGGTCCGTTATTGTCATTATATCAGTCTTAGTAAAAATATTGCGATATATCTCAAGGTTATCTCTAACTATTAATTGATAAATATCCTTAATAAATTCTTCATCATTCATTTTGTCTTATCCCCTTTAGATTAAAAAATCACTCATAGCATCAGTTAATTATATCGTAGATATTCAAGACTACATTTATCCTGCACAGTTAGCGTAATGAAGCAGCCGATCAATGGTAAGCGTCAAACAAGAATGTGTATTGAACATTGCAGTATCCTGATTTCATTTCATACGAATAAATTGAGGAGGTAAAAAAGAAACTGATTAAACTAAACATGTGAAAGTCTAGCTCGGTTCTATTATATATTTACATATTCAAGCAAATCGAAGCATTTTATTGCAATAATATATCTAAGTCGAATAAGAGAAATGCAGTATCCACAGTAAAGAAGTTTGGCCGCCTGCATATTAAACTGGTCCTCTTTTTCAACGCTTTTAGAAGATAATATCCTTTTTTTGGTTTTTATTCTAATTATTTTCTTCCATTACTTTCAACAATTTCCTAATTTCATCTTGTTTTCTCCTGAACCAATCCTGTGACCAAATCCGATGTATTTTCCACCCTAACGATTCTAGGATTTCTTGACGGAGTCGGTCTCTGTCCCTAGCTGTCTTGGACGAATGATATGCCGCACCATCACATTCCTATACCTAGGATGTAATTACCTGGATTGTTGGGATCTACAACAGCCAGATCGATGCGATATGATGAGCAGCCAACCTGTTTACGAAGTATGAGTCCTCGTGCTGTTAGAGCTTCATAAACATCTTCTTCAAGTGGAGAATCAAACTCTCCGTCGTTTTGAATGCCTGTATTCGCACTAAATTCACCAGCTGTGCTTGCATAGTACAGATAAGATTTTAAGAGCTGAGGTCCCCGTTTATTTAGTTTCGCGTCGTCCAAATCCGAATGAAGGATGCTTGAAACTAGCTTAATTTCGTGCTTCGCACGCGTGACCGCAACATTTAAACGACGCTCACCGCCAGGCTTGTTAAGAGGTCCAAAGTTATAATAAATAACTCCATTTGCGTCTTTACCATAACCAACACTAAAGAAAATAGTATCCCTTTCGTCACCTTGTACGTTCTCCAAATTTTTTACGAAGAAATAATCGCTCTTGCTATCATCAAAAAAGGCTTCTACTGTTGGGTCACGATATTGTTTTCGCATTGCATGTATTTGATCGAGTATAGCTTGCTGTTGCGCTTCGCTGAATGCAATTACACCTAAACTGCGTTCTGGTGATTTTTCGATGTGCTCAAAGACAAGTTTAGCAACCGTCTTCGCCTCGATCAGATTACGACGGCTTGTACTACGCTCATAAACTCCATCTGAGACATAGACAAGTGACACACCATCATGTTTTCCATTTCCAGAACTCGGGAATGTGTATAGTTGATCATCATAGATCTCTTTATTCGAAAAAGCTATTAATGACTCGTGTTTGCTGCGATAATGCCATTGCAAAGGTTTAACTTTCATAAAGATTGATGCCTCTTCCAGGACACTTTCGTAAGTGTCATTGCTCTCGTCCTCTTCATCGATAAACTCTTCATCGTCCTCAACAGATGAACCAAAGAAACGTGTAGGCGGAAGTTGCTTCTTATCACCGGCGATTATTATTTGTTTCCCTCTAAAAATGGAACCCACAGCATCTTCTGTACAAAGCTGAGAAGCTTCATCGAAGATAACCGTATCAAATGAAATAACTGAAGCGTCTATAAACTGACTTACGGACATGGGACTCATCATCAAGCAAGGCTTAAGCGCAAAGATAACGTCAGGTATCTCAGAAAATAACTTTCTGATAGGTTTATGCTTGCTTTTCTTTGATATTTCCTTTTTTAGTAAACCGACCTGAAGACCAAAATCAAGACTTGAAATTCGAGATTTTTTATTGTTATTTAAGATCATATGGATGCGGGATCCATTCGTATCTAGCTGAGACTTATCTAAAGTTTTAAACTCAGTAATTAACTTGCTATGTTGATCCGCATTAAAGTGATTAAGTGCTGGAAGAGACTCATAGGCAAAATCCAACCACAATTTATAAAATCGTTTTAAGAAAATAGCTGTAAAGTTAACTTGATCCGTTGAACTCATCACTTTAACTTCTTGTATAAACTCTTGAATACCCAGTTTTTCCGCGTCTGATAATATTTGTTGAACTGCTGTCCATTCTTCCAACTTATATGACTCAACTGCCCACTTATCCATATTATCCGCACATACGCGGTATTCCGATTCTTTCAAGGTTTTCCCACTAATGATAGCTGCTTCTTGTGGGAATATGGAGTTAAAAAATTGCATCAGAGTTAAACTGTCATAGAGACGTTTTCTTACTTGTTCAATCCCTCCGTCTACCATCTGTGACATTGAGAGATCTAGGGTGCTGACTGCACGGATTATGGCTTCCGGAATGCTCCCCATAATCACCTGTTTGAGATTTTTAATCCATTCCAGAGAATTTAAAATTGTTTCCCAATTGGTATCAAATTCAACAAACAAAGAGCCGAAGGTATTCTTAAACANCAACAAACAAAGAGCCGAAGGTATTCTTAAACAATTCGGAGTTTTCTTCAATAATTTTCTTAGTTTCTTTATAAGAGCGTATAGCTGAGAGGTCGGATAAGACATCATTAAAAGTGGTAAATGATGCTTGCTTTGCATACAAATCTAAATTAGCTTTTGCTCCTAGGAACAGATCAGAAGTAATGATGACGGATTCTGCGACTTGCTTAAGCTCTGATACAGGCATTTTTTCGATCTCATTAGCCAGCGACTTATTGAGTAAGGGTTTAACGCTCGTAGCCATCTCATGAGAAACAGAAAGTGCACGTACAGTTTTTTTATACAGTACGTCAATGGACTCCATTTGGCTCAAAGTGGATTGCAACATCAAGCTTTTAATTTTATCAATGGGAATAAGATGATTCGTGATAAAGGAATTTAGGCTCTCAATGTGTGCGATTTGCTCCGTTAATAAGTTCCAATTAGTGTCGATCCCTTTATAGTGATCACCCAGCCAGGTTTTTAGGAGATCTTTCTCAGATTCCAACCATTTTTTCTTCTTCTTTATACGTTCCACCATTTTCACATCTCGCAGAAGCTCGTCAAACTTTGGCTTAGAACCTGTTTTGAGATAAAAATTAAAAATTTTCTGATCGTTACGATACGAGCGATTAAAAACACGAAAGAAACTTGTATAATTCATCATAAAGCGTTCAAGCATACCATCTAATTCTTCACGATCTAAAAGTGCCCGGTCATATTTTTGGCTAAACGCAGCAGTGTCATCCAAATATTCCTCAACATTAGTACGTGCTTCCATCAAGATTTCTTTGACCTTGCCAAATGTCTCTGTGTTAAACCAATAGTTTGTCGGGCGAAGACGCAAACTGATTTTCTCTAAAATGAATTTATAATTCAACACTTGTTCCAGGGTAAAAGAATCTACTTCCATTCCCAAAAAATTTGAAATGTCAGTGCTTGCTACCGTCAGTTCTGACAAGGCTTGTTGAAATGATTTGAGATCATTTAGTGTCGGCTGTTCTGTAACAATTAACTCGTTTATAAACCCTTCTGCTTCTTGCAAAGAATCAAGTAAAGTGGCTCTTGCTTTGGAGAGACTCGATACGACTTCGTCAACATGAAGCTTCCAAACCTCTTCATCATAGGAGGGAACCACTAATTGCTTTGCTTTATGATAGTCTTCAAATTTCTTCGTTGCATCCTGATATAGCGAGGTCTTAAAAGTCAACTGATCATCGTTGCGAAGCCACTCCTCTGGTACAACAGGAATGTTCTTTAACAATTCGTTTATGGTTTGTAATCGGATAAAACTATCCGGCGCAGCTTGCCAATTTAATCCGAGTTCATCAATCAAAACCTCTATGGTTTCGCTTATAGAGCGCAGTACACTTGATAATCGTTTGAATTTAACCGAAATATCACTCTGTAACTCAAGCGTAAACTTTTTTACAATAGATCCACTCCATAGGTGAGATTCACTACCTTTTAAGACATGAGCGAACTGCCTTAATCGCTCTAAAAGATCATGTATCTCTCTGAGCTTCGATGGAGTGACATTGCTTACGTTATTAATAGCAAAGGTTAACTCTTGCAATTGATCAAGTTTAGATAGCTCTCCGTGAATACGATGAGCTGTAAATTGAAGTGGCTGAACAGGCATGTGTAAAGCTTCTGTGTATAAATTCAAATGCAATTTTATCTTATCGAAAGTGTCAAAGGGAGCTTGCATTAGCCGAGGTGAATGATGCTGATTTAACGTCCGATCTAATTCACTTAGAACAACTTTTTTGTTGGCATTATTACTATGTAGTTCCAAACAAAAATCGCCTAATTGTTTATTGTTCAGGCGTTTTTTAACGACTTCCAGTGCCGCTTTTTTCTCACTGACAAATAAAACTTTCTTTCCTTTAGCAAGACTTTCTGCGATGATATTGGAAATCGTTTGACTCTTCCCTGTTCCCGGGGGACCACTAATAATAAAGCTCTTTCCATTATTGGCAGCTAAAATAGCCTCCTGTTGGCTGGAGTCGGCATCAAGTATTTGAAACGATTCTACTGATTTCGATCCTTTATCATGAATTCTAATGGAGTCGGATTCTTCATAATCACCCTGTTCATAATACATGGAAACACCAGCAAGTTTTTGAACAATATCATGCTGACTTATTTGCAACGAGAATTGTTCAAAATCCTTATACATAACGAGCTTACTAAAAGAGAAAAATCCCATAAAAGCATCTTGTGTAACGGACCAGTCCTTTATGTCTTTGACTGCTTCTGAAACTTTTTCTAGGTAATCAACAATGATAATTTCACCTGAATCATCACTTATCGGAGGCAGCGCAATTCCAAAATCAACCTTCATTTTTTGGACAAGTGTGGGATTTAGTGTCAAATCATCATCATAACGTTCTATGTAATAGGGTTTATCCGAACTCTCTCTCTTTAATGTTACGGGAAGGAGAAGCAGTGGCGAATTCAATTCGATATTGCTATCCTTGGACTCTTTCCATGTTAATTGTCCGAAGGTTACAAATAAGGTATTAACACCTTTTTCATCAAGTGATGATTTTGCTTTAAGGCGAATGGACTGAAGTACGTTCTCTAACTTTTCAAATGCATACTGTTCAATGTCGTCAAACTCGGTTGTTTCATCATCGTCTGCTAGATCAAGCTTCTTTCGACGTGCTCTCTTTTCTTTATCAATAAATTTTTTAAGGTCAGTAATTGATTGAACCTTAATGGATTTATCATTTGATAATAGTTGATACATGACATTAACATCTGTATTGAACTTAACGGCTGAAGTAACATTATCTTTAAAATTAATTAAGCGATTACGCTTGGAAAGATCAATTAAATTGGTTTTCCAACGATGCATTTTCTTGTTGAATATATCAGTCTTCACTCCAAAAGACTCCTTTTCATTCACTTTTTCCCTATTTCATGAGCGACTTTATTCGACATACGTCTTTCTTTTTCCTCTTTACATGAGGCAGTATACTTAAAAAATGTAGAAAGTTGAGGAACATAATACATATTTTTTTGATAAACTCACCCTTCCATTTTCGGAATTAGTTATTTTATTCGAATCAAATGGATGGGTTAATTATTACCACGTGGTAGCACTTCTAAAAAAAGCCAAGGTACTCTTTTAGTGTTTATGTGAGGAGCCATACACAACTTAACGATTCAATTCATCTTGGATAGTAGTCAGTTTTTTTCGATAAGGCACAATTCAGAATTAATTCCAACTATCAGATGCAGCTTTCTTTTCAACTTTTTTTCCATTTGTTATTACTTCCATTTTAGTCCCCATCCTATGCTGAATGATAATTTAGTTAGTCTTCAACTGAAATTCCCATGAAAACTCAACAATTAAAATAAGTCCCGTCTTATTCACTGACTGAAAACCAAGCTCGGCTTGTCGCCAACAGTGTTGTCAAGACCTTTCCATTTTAATTTCCTCGTTCCAAAAGTCCCTTCTCAGTAAATGACAAAAAATAAAAGCGCTTAATGGCGCCTTATTCATTAAAAATTAGATGATCGATTTTCTCGTTACTCCCGCACCGATTAACATAGTCATTAAAGTTTTACTACCTTAGTGACATATGATCATTATGGTCAGTAATTATAATCTGTGGTCAGAATCCTACAGCTCCTTTTAGAATTACAAAAGTCGGTATAAAACGATAACTACAAAAAAATCCTACTCTTCAATTATATGATAAATGGGTCATTTTTCCTAGTTTGATATTTTCCACACTTCATTTCATATTGCGTCTTATCATGTAACCTGATACTTTTATCATTACATCTGGAAATTTATATAAGCATTTGTCGGTTATCAATGCCATGGGAATGATAATGATTAAAAACGGCTAAATCCAGCGTTCATCAAATTGAGTGGTAAAAATACAATTATAAAAATAAGAACATTGGTTCTCAAAATATCATTTTATCATTTCGTTTGAGAATATCCCTTGATTTATAAGGCTTTACGCGATTTTTTATCATTTGCTGTGGATCTATTATCATTTCGTGTGGTGGCTTACTAAAACCGCGACATGGAGCCCGGAGATCACCAATATATGCGTCAAGCTACGGTGCGAGAATTACTGGAACTATTTAGGATCGAGATCATCACGGTCGTCGTCGACCTCCACTGCCGACACAGTCCCCCTTTCGCCTCAGCGACGGCAAGCAGAGCCGGTATTCCGGTCACATTTCTTTGGCATCCGGTCACATGCGGGACCTGACCTGCAACCACAGTGCTCAAATTGTTCCACATACCGGAATATAATGCCATTCCATTCTACTTCATCAGACTAATCACGATATCACTAACTTTCGGATAACTTCACTAATAAACGATTTCAATAGTGAAGCTGTTCGCTTACAGGTTCCCGCAAGTTCAACGCTGATCGGTCATGTATACAAAAAAGCCACCTAAAGGGTGGCCTGCACTCAATAAGAGTGCAAAAGTATAGATAGGAGTGGAGAGTCCTGTCCTGAACCTGTAGGTTTAACACTTAAGAGAATTATCAATTCCGCTCTCATTTATATAGTTCTCTCTATGTCTAACGACAGCTGTCTATTGTATTATAGATCTTGATTAAGAAGAAGCAATTGACCCCCATGAACGCATCATCGCAACGATGGATTGACTGTCCGGTGCAATTCTATCAAGATTGCAGAAGCCATGTCCTGATTGCGTATTTGCTGAACATCTTCCAATCCATTCGGACTACTTAGGACGGTTGGGGACGAAATTCGTCCCCAATTCGTCACCAAGCAAAAGGAACATGTAACGATGAGTGCCTCAGGCGTAACAACGCATACTTAGCCAGTAGCTCAAACACCTGTCGCAATAGCTCAGGGTCAACTTACTTGTTTTTACAGTTGAGTATGCTGTCGAAATAGAAGTCAGTCAGATCTCACTATGCTTATCCTCATGCAAGAAATCCTGAGTCTATAAATAGCTTGGATAAAGACCAAATTCTATTAAAATATGATAATAGAAAGATCAGGGTTCACAAAAAAAGAGCGAAAATAAAGAGATAAGTGACATAACTTACGATATATCCGCTTATCTCTTATTTATACCAATTATTGCGAAATTCACAATTGACGCACAGCATCTGAATTAGTAACACTGTTTTTGACTACACCATGAAGATAAATTGCTTTAAGCTGTAAATTTCAAATACACAGAGTAAATGAACAAAACAGTTATTTGAAAATTTTATTAAGCACCGTAAGCGTTTCTTCTTGCCCTTCGCCCATTGGATAAATAATATATATATTTCCTTGTATATATTCAATCATTTTGGTGTCTGGAAACTTTTTTTTCGTTTTTTTCAAGATTTCATTTCTTTCATTTTGCAAATCTTGTTCATTCACAAACTCGTAAACGGACAGGCTTTCCCAAGACATTGGCAAGAAAAATAATCGTCGATCTATTGCCAATTTACTTTTTATTAACTCACTTTGACCTGTTATTTTATATTGTAATTTTAAATTATCAAACCGATTATTTATATCATCAATTGTCATTTTGTTTGTTGCCTCCTTTTGATTTGTGCAACCTAAAAGCATGAGAAAAATAAATAATATTTTACTTATATGTGGTTACTACTACGTTCATATCATTTATACTTCCCTCTCTTCTCTGGATTGATATTTACTTGAGTTTGTTTAAGAAAACATAGTTACATAAAGAACACTAAAAGTGCCTTCTTCAATTTAGTAACGCCATCAAAACTATCCTATATTTGGAATTTACGAAAATAATAACTCAAAACCAACTAAAAAGATAGGTTTTATTATTAGAAAGACATATTCTACTTGGACACCACTTGTCACACATGCATACTTCAGATTATTCTCAAAATAGGCTGCAGTCTTTTTAGAATGTCGTTCTCTTCCTTCAGATCAGCGAGAACTTACGAAGCTTATATATTTGTTCATCTTCCGCTTTAAGGTTTCCACTGTCGGTAAATAATTAATCGCCGTCTTGTTTATACAACATTACCCAATCCTATAACGTCTCATAGTGTACACCCAGTTCTCAGGCTGTTTCAAAAGCTGTTGATTCTTCAACTAAAATACGCAAAATTATCTGCTCCTTAAATGTTTTGTCAAATTTCTTACTTTGTCCCATTTTAACCAATCCATGAGTTATTAAATTGTTTTCTTTGTGTCCATCTATTCAGGGAAAGTTTAAGGATTATTTTCCTATAACTGCACTCTCGCTCGGATTATTGATCAATTGAATTCCATATCTACTATGAGATTAGACAATTCAAGAACAATAAAAAAAGCCACCTGAAAAGGTAGCCTGCACTCATTCTGAGTGCAAAAGTATAGATAGGAGTGGAGAGTCCTGTCCTGAACCTGTAGGTTTTTAGAGTAGCGCATTTTCATATCGTGCCTGATACCAACTGAGCCACTTTCAACAGGTTTCAAACCTCATATTTCTACATAATAGGAATGCTGCCCGTTAGCTCAACGAGGCTACCATTTTTGCCGGCAGCCTCGTCTTGGTGATTATGAAGCTATAGTTACCCGTTAGGATTCCTGTAGAGCGTTAATTTTGCGCTTAGCATTAAAACGAGCGACTCCGGTACGATGGGGTAGTCAGACCCGTCGAGAAATGCGAGTGAAAGCCTCTGGAGGTGCGTGGAGCGATCAATTATAAAGGAGCGAAAACTCGCCCCTTCTGTTCCCGTATGCTTGCCGGATGCCCATTTAGACGGCTCTCGCCTATTCTATCCGGCTTACGATTTAACTTCTGGTGAAATCCTGCGAATAAGTGAGTATTTGTGAGAAAACTGCATCTTTCCGAGGGAGTTGAATAACAACTTGCAATAAGTACCATCACTCTCTCTTGATAGATGTTATTTTCCAAAGTCCTTTTGGATTTTTATTTAATTTAACGTTATTGATTTCGCTTCTTTCTTTACCATCCTTGTCCATATAGATCAATCTCACACTCACATTACCTACTCCATTAATCACACTAGTATTAGTTATTTCAATGTCTTCTAGGGAAACAAGATAATACTCCCTATACAACTTTCCCATGTTTGCATAGTAATCAATTATACTACCTTCATTAATATTCCAATCTAGAAGCTCTTGGGACTCCTCCATCTGACCCTGTAACATAGTTTCGTAATATTGATAGATTGTGTCTTCAAGTGACATTTCTTCACCCTCACATCCTAATTACATCAAAATAAAAAGAAAGCTTTCAGATGTCGTATCCGAACACCAATATCATTTCTAAATTTTATATATTTTCTACTAAATCCCTGTTTTGAAGGCTAGGGATAGTGAATTTTAATGCATCATTTATCACCTTTACTCATTGTCGTAAACTGCCCTTTAGCTCAACGAGGCTGCCGATTTATTCCGACAGCCTCGTCCTGATGATTGTTAAGCTATAGTTCCTCGTTAGCTCAATCCCTTATCTGCTGCCTCTAAATAGTCGAGAAGCATCAGTCGAGCTTTCTCGAAATTCTTGTACTCTTTATAGAACTCCGCGTACTTACCAATACTTCCCTCGATGAATCTATACTGCGGGTACCAATTAAAAAAAGATAGCTCTAACAATTCTCTTTATCGGTGAGGAATATCTTCTATCTTACCAGTCAAGACATAGCTTAAAGTACCCGCAATATTCATACAGTAGGTGTTAAAATCGCCATTCAATGA
>NZ_VCIX01000078.1 GCF_006345825.1 Paenibacillus paridis | reverse complement strand
GCTAGGAAATTACGAAGTAACGAAAACCGCAGGCAGTCTATCTGTTACGAAAGCGCCACTTGAGGTAACTGCAAACGATGCGACGCGTGAATATGGTACGAGCAATCCTGTATTCACAGGGACGGTAACGGGTGGTTTGTCGTCAGATAGCATTGCAGCAACGTACGCAACGAGTGCTGACCAAACAAGTGATGTAGGGAACTATACAATTGAAGCCACACTGGTTGACCCGAATAATAAGCTAGGAAATTACGAAGTAACGAAAACCGCAGGCAGTCTATCTATTACAAAAGCGTCACTTGCAGTAACCGCAGATGATGCGACGCGTGAATACGGAATGAGCAATCCGGTATTTACAGGGACGGTAATAGGCGGCTTGTCGTCAGATCGTATTACAGCAACGTACGCAACGAGTGCTGACCAAACAAGTGATGTAGGGAACTATGCGATTCAAGCCACACTGGTTGATCCGAATAATAAGCTAGGGAATTATGAGGTAACGAAAACCGCAGGCAGTCTAACTGTTACGAAAGCGTCACTTGCAGTAACCGCAGACAATGCGACTCGTGAATATGGTACGAGCAATCCTGTATTCACAGGAACGGTCTCTGGTGGTTTATCGTCAGATGGGATTACAGCAACGTACACAACGATTGCCGATCAGGCAAGTGGTGTAGGGAGCTATGCGATCGAAACAGCACTGGTTGACCCGAATAACAAGTTGGGGAATTACGAGGTAACGAAAACTGCAGGCAGTCTAAGTGTTACGAAAGCGTCACTTGCAGTAACCGCAGACAATGCGACTCGTGAATATGGTACGAGCAATCCTGTATTCACAGGAACGGTCTCTGGTGGTTTATCGTCAGATGGGATTACAGCAACGTACACAACGATTGCCGATCAGGCAAGTGGTGTAGGGAGCTATGCGATCGAAACAGCACTGGTTGACCCGAATAACAAGTTGGGGAATTACGAGGTAACGAAAACTGCAGGCAGTCTAAGTGTTACGAAAGCGTCACTTGCAGTAACCGCAGACAATGCGACTCGTGAATATGGTACGAGCAATCCTGTATTCACAGGAACGGTCTCTGGTGGTTTATCGTCAGATGGGATTACAGCAACGTACACAACGGGTGCCGATCAGGCAAGTGGTGTAGGGAACTATGCGATTGAAGCCACACTGGTTGACCCGAATAATAAGTTAGGAAATTACGAAGTAACCAAAACTGTAGGTAGTCTGAGTGTTACGAAAGCACCGTTGACAGTGACGCCTCACACAATATCTCGTTGGTTGAACAATGCGAACCCCACTCTGACCGGTGTTGTAACAGGTGTGCTGAACAACGACGACATATCCGCGAAGTATGTGACGCTTGCCGAGCAAAGCAGTCCAATTGGCAATTATACGATAGAGGCTGAAATCATTGATCCTAATCAACGTTTAGGTAACTATGAAGTTACGAGCAATACTGCAAAGCTAACCGTGTATGATGTTCCGAAATTAATTTATACTACTAACGATACTGCTTCATCAATTATTGGACCTCTTGGTCTTCCAGCAACTGATGATGAAGGTAGAAGCATTCAATGGATTTCCTCGAATAATCATTTTGTAGATGTTGCGACAGGATATGTACAACGCCCATCCTATTCAGAGGGGCATAAGAGCGTAACGCTTAAAGCGACGATAACAGCTGACGGTGCTACTTATGAAGCCATTTATCCGCTAATCATTATTGCGAACAGTAACACTAGTTCTGGAGTATCCTATTACATTGAGGTTGTATCAGTTAATGGAAAGCAACGAGTTGAACTAAAACTTGATGATTTGAAAAAAGGACTTTTTGCAATCAAATCAGATAGTGAAGTCGCAGAGTTTATGATTAGTAAAGCGACATTAACGCAGTTAATGGCCATTTCACCATCCATGAAACTGCAATTCATTACAGCAAAAGATGAAATGACCATACTCATTCAAGAGATGGCGATTGCAGGGAATAATCATGATCTAACCATTAAAATAGGCAGATCAGATAAGGCAACAGAATTTGTTGAAGTTAAGAAGAGTCTTGGCGCAAATGTTTGGGCAGGGCCAGTTGAGTTCAACGTTACTGGATTAGATGATCAAGGCAGAAGCTCTGAAATATCAGCTTTCTCAGCCTATGTTAATAGAAAGATTGAGCTGGATGCCCAAGATTCCGATTTTGCTACAGTCGTACTTTGGGATGAAGAGAAGCAAGCATTCACCTTTGTTCCCGCACAATTTATAAAAGAGAATGGTAAAGTCAAAGCAATTGTAAAGAGTAAGCGAAACGGCTACTTTTTCGTAATTGATCGTCGAGTTAGCTTTATAGATTTGCAGAATCATTGGGCAAAGTCGGATATAGAGTTACTTGCAGCAAAGTTCATCGTTCAGGGGCGTAGCGAAATGAATTTTGATCCGAATGGTATGCTTACCCGAGCAGAAACGGCGGCATTACTTGTACGTGCAATAGGGATTCCGTTGAATAACACTGAAGTTAGCTTTTCTGATGTGGATGGGAAATGGTATGAAGCAGATGTTATCGCAGCTGAGCAGGCGGGATTAATCAAGGGATATAGTGACGGGACTTTCCGTCCGAACAACCGTGTGACGCGTGAGGAGTTGGCGGTTATGCTTACCCGAGCTATTGCTTATGCTAATCCTTCTTTGCAGACAGAAAATAGGGTGTTAGCTTTAGCAGATGTGGAATTCATTTCATCTTGGGCGGAGGATTCTATTTATCAAGCGCTTAGTTTAGGTATCATTAAAGGCGATCAGCAAGGTAATTTCAAGCCGCAAGCAGAAGCAACTCGGGCAGAAATGGTTACACTTCTCTCGCGTATGCTGAAACTATTAAATTTTATATAGGATTGGATTTTGGTTCGAACTGAATAATAGCTGGAATTTGTTCTAAAAGCCACGTTCCACCATACGAATCCACAACCGAAATAATCTGCATCCCACTTGTTAGCTGGTGTCTAGTAAAGGGAGGTGTTGATTAAAAAAGGTTGTGGATTTTTTGTTTTTTGGCTTCATGTTATGATCAAGCAGATTATGTAAGGCGACCAGTTCTTCGCCGCTTGCACGAAAAGCCTGAATACGTGCTTCCCTACTCGAATTTCTTCTCTGCTCAGAGAGGGTTACTCTTTTTGCGTAAAATATCATTTTCTAGTTTAATTGTTCACGACTCCATTCATTGACTCCTTTGTTTTTACCTCTCGCAGTTCAAATGACAATCCATCATTGCCTAAACAAACGGTTCTAAATCTATGATAACCAAGCATCATTTCCCGTTTTATGAATATCCTTATGAATGGTGCAGCAGTCCGTATTCTTCTTTTGCGCTTCAGCCTCTGTATCTGTATGCCATGCCAGTTGAAGCGACTACGCTGTTGAACAAATGGAACTTTAAGGGCTGTGTATGAGGGATGCTCGAAGTATTGCAAGTATTCATGTTTAGTCCAGGAGAGTGGGGCACGAATGATGGGAAGATCAAGACTTAGTCAGGGAAAGAAAAGGATTACAGGGAAGATAAGAGGTTATTTGATGGTGGTAGCTATTATGCTATCGTTAATGGCAGCTGGGGTTCCTGCATATGCCGGAGGAGATGATGGTAACATATCCACCCAACTGGTCCTGACTTATAACTCGAACGGCGGCTCAGTAATCCCTCCTCAATTTGTGAGTTCTGGAGGTAAAGTGGTGTTTCAGAGTATGCCTACAAAGGAGTGCTTCAACTTTGAAGGCTGGTATTACGACAGTGTGCTGACGCAACGATACAATGCTTCAGATTCAATCACTAAAAGCCTAACATTGTATGCCAAATGGGTGGCCTCGAGCACAAATGCACAATGCGTAAATGCTACATTGACCTCAACGATCGGTACGGTGAGCACTGGCGGGACGATGAATGAGACAATTACTGTTGGGAGTAGCATCAAGTTAGCTGCGCTTAAGGCAGCGATTACGCCGTCAGCGAATGCAACGTTTGAAATTTACAATGCAGATGGGATAACGAAAGCGACGACGCTAGAGACGGGCATGAAGATCATCGTCAGCCCGCAAACAGGAACGAGCAAGGTGACATATACGATAACGGTGAGTTCACCGAATTTAGCATTAAATAGACCGGCGTCGGCTGACAGCGCCTGCATCGCCTCACAGAATGCGGCCAAAGCCGTAGACGGCAGCGTGATTAATGACAGCAAATGGTGCTCCATGTCTAGCAACCGTTGGCTGCAGATTGACCTCGGTTCCGTGAAGCAAGTGAGCCAATTTGTCATCAAGCACGCATCGGAAGGCGGGCAGTCTGCTTCTTATAACACGAAGGCTTATAACATCCAAGTTAGTAGCAATGGTACTACTTGGAATACAGTAGTTACTGTAAATAATAATACGAGTGGCGTAACGGTAGATAATATACCGGATACGCAGGCCCGATATATCAGGTTGAATGTCACGACCCCTACGCAAACTTCGGATTCTACGGCAAGAATATATGATTTCGCAGTATTCGAGCAGCAAAATTTAGCATTGAACAAACCCGCGACGGTTGATAGTGTGTGCAACGCCTCACAGACCGCGGCCAAAGCGGTGGACGGCAGCGAAATCAATGATAGCAAATGGTGCTCCCTATCCAGCAACCGTTGGCTGCAGATCGATCTTGGCTCCGTGAAGCAAGTGAACCAATTTATAATCAAGCATGCAGCAGAAGGCGGAGAGACGACCGCATATAACACGAAGGCTTATCATATCCAAGTTAGTAATAATGGCAAGGATTGGAGCACAGTCGTCAAAGTAACCAATAATACGAAAAGCCAGACAACAGACAATATTGCTACAGTATCAGCAAGATATATTAAGCTGAACGTTACGACCCCTACGCAAACGACAAACCTTGCTGCAAGAATCTTCGAGTTTCAAGTGTTTGGCCCCTCCAATTTGGCATTAAGTAAACCTGCGACGGCTGACAGTACGTGCACCGCCTCGCAAACTGCGTTTAAAGCCGTGGACGGCAACGTCATCAATGATAGCAAATGGTGCTCTAAGTCCAGTAACCGATGGCTGCAGATCGATCTCGGCTCCGTGAAGCAAGTGAACCAATTTGTCATCAAACACGCATCGGAAGGCGGAGAGACTGACTCTTACAACACGAAGGCTTATCATATTCTGGTCAGCGTTGATGGCATTAATTGGAGTAAGGTAGTGAACGTAACCAATAACACGAGCAGCATTACCGTAGATAAAATTACTGATGTGCCGGCTCGATATATCAAGTTGAACGTTACGGCGCCTACACAAACCCAAAACGCTGCGGCAAGAATATATGATTTTGAGGTATATGGCCCTCCTCAATAAAGCGTAAAGATATGTAGATTAATGGAACAGTGGTTGGAGTAAGTATGACGAGATTCAAGTAGTGACAGGTAATGAAGAGTAGCTTCAAGAGGCATAGTATAAGTGATCCGGAGTACATCGTTCATGTGGCGATGTACTTCTTTGCGTTGTGCTTGGAACATTGAAGCCAACGCCGAATTAGCGATTGATATAAGAACAAGCTTCATCCAATCTTCACTAGACTTGAATACCGATTTTTTAGATAGTCCGCCTGTATTCCTAAATAGTCTCGTTCTGATTCAATGAGGCAAAGGCTGTACGTTATTATCCGTCTAGAGGACTTGAGGCATCTTTGCGAACATCGAAGGCCTCGTCATTTCGTCATTTCCGCCCCCATATCTTTTCCCGTTGCCCCTTCATTCGGGGAATGTGACGGCTTATTTCATCCACTCTGGATTGAATAGCAAATATCGCCTCCATAACTGGATGAGATGAGATGACCGAACTAATTTTTCTCGAGCGACTGATTCTATAGGCTTTCGTAATGCATGTTAGGTGGTTTACAAAGAACGTATATTCATTTTTTGCGTCCCGCATGCGCTCTTTCGGAAAATACCAATTGGTTTTTCGTTTTAAAATTTTGTGATTCATGAGAGGATTTGTTTGGTTATTATTACCTTTAAATATAATTATAAGTATAATGTTGAAAAGTATGAGAGATGAAAGACTTTGTGCGTTATATATCTCCACCTGTGGCTATTGGGAAATAAAATGATAGAAAGAAGCAGAAGATTTAAAAATATGAAATAAATCTTGAGGTGGTTATTTTGAATATTAATCGAATCAACTTATATTTTCTATTAATAATTATTGTAGTCATGTTAAATGCATGCACATCGAATAATTCGAAAGATTTACCGATTCTGCACGATAATATACGAATTGGTTATTTCTCAGAAGAAAACTTCAAATACCGATATTCAAGTTTGATTAATAATGATATAGACATGATGAACGAAAGATATACGATTGTTCCAACCTCCGAACTTATAAAAGGGAGAATAGATGTAAAGACCTGGAGCAAGGAAAATGAATTCGATATTATTTATATTCCAGGTCCACTATTGGAGCAATTTGTTGAGCAGGATGTCATGAAAAATTTGGATAATTTAATAATTACCGACGAACTTGCATCAGACAATTTTAATACGGCTTTCTTAGAACTTTCGAAGCTGTATGGGCAAGGTGCAGTATATGGGCTGCCACCAGGAATCGACGGGAAAGCAGTGGTTTATAATAAAAACTTGTTTGCGAAATATAAAGTTGATTTTCCTGTTGATCGTATGCAATGGTTTGATTTAATTCATTTGGCATCGCGTTTTCCAAGCGAGGGTTTGACAATAACATCAGATAGTGGATTTGAACTAATATGGGATGTAGGTCATACGAATGATTACAAAGTTTATCGAAAAAGCCCACCAATGGTTAACTTTAATAGTGATCCTTGGCGTGAAATATGGGAAAAGGTGACGGAGCCTTTGGCGAAACGAACGATTTTAACAAATGAATATTTGTTGGACTCCTTTTTGGAGGGGGAGGCAGCAATGGCTCTCATATCAAATAGACAGTACGTTGAGCTTCAGAAGAAGAGACCAGATTTCGAGTGGGGAATTGTTACGATGCCCGTTAATTCTAATCAATCGGATGTCACTAAGTATATGCATGCAGATGGTTTTTATGGCATTTCTTCGTCCTCACCAAATCAAGAAGCTGCTGTTGAATGGCTAAAGTTTTTTTTATCTGAAAAAACGTTGGCATCTGATGGAATGCTTGGAAATTTTGGTTTAAATACGAGAAAGAGTACTATATCTGATCCATTTGCAGAGGCTGTATTCAAACTGCACCCAGTAAAGAGGGATGTGCTGCCTTTTGAATATTTGGAATTGGGTGAAAATAGTCTTCAGAAATTATTGTCAAACAATTCAACTGTCATTGAAACTCTGAGTGAACTTCAAGATAAAGCAGAAGAGATTTTACGTAATACCAAGTAATTATAAATCTGTTGTAAACGGAGCGCGCCCGTTATACATATAAATCATACAGTTAAGGGAGATCAAACAATTGAAAAAGAAAATCATGCAAGCTTCTGTAACAGTAGCATTAATTAGTAGTCTTTCTGCTATGCCAGCTTTTGCAGCTATCGATTATAACGCATCGCTGAATACCCTCCTTTCATCCCTAGGAGGGAGTACAGTAACTGCTGAAGCAAGTGCAACGAGTGTTCATGGAGATCTTAAAAAGATAAATTTAAATGTTGTACTAAAAACAGGAACTAAAACAATTACCGATGATGTGAAATCAGGAAATCCTACTGCGGATTGGATAAGACAGGGGTCGGATTCTTCCAAAAGTCATACTTTAAATGCTGCGGCAAGGTCTTATTATACGGATGGAACGTCTAGCGACCAAATATATTCTAGTTCATCTTGGTAAAATTCAGGGCGGGTGTAACCCGCCCTTTTTCTCATTAGTATACGGTATTAAAGTCATTGTGCAAGGTGTGAAATTTGGCTTGTATTTTGATAATGAGATGTAGTAATATCTGTTCTGTCATTTAGGAGGAGACAATGGTCAGGGGATTCATAGTAATTTTAATTGTCATAATTACAATTGTTACTTCAGGGTGTCAGAGTGTCGATGAGCAGAAAATAATTACGCTGACAGTAAATTACCCATCAGAACGTATATTTTTCGAAAGAGTAGGCTATGCCTTTGAATCAAAATACCCAAACATCAGAATTAAAGTAACGGAGAATGTTTCTGAAAACCAAGTTTCGGACATTGTATTTATGAGGAACAAACGTGAATATCAAGAGGCAATAAGTGAAGGGGTTCTGCTGAATCTCAATCAATATTTTACGAAATCAAAAAGAGAACAGATGCAGCTCAGTGATATATCTACTTCCATGCTTCGTTGGGAAGAGGATAGCGGGTTGTATGGATTGTCACCTGCATTTAGCAATTATGTGATCTATTATAACAAGAAAATTTTTGATCATTATTCTCTTCCTTATCCGTCTAATCAAATGAAATGGGGTGAAATATTAAATCTGGCTCAGTTATTTCCAAATAGTGATGAGAATGGTAATAAATTATACGGATTTAAATCGAATTATTATGAGTTTATCTCATTTGCAACTTTCTTGAGAGTTGGCCAAACTGAGGGGTTATCATTCCTTGATCCAACTACGCTAAAGATAAATATAAATACAGCCAAATGGAAAGAGATTGGGGAATATATTATTAATGCCTTCAGAGGTGGTAAGATATATTCGGATATAGATGAAAACTCAGAGAAATTCGTTCACTCACCAATTTTTACTGGACAGGCAGCGATGGAACTCTCTAGTCAGACGACCGCCTATAACTTTGAAAAGATTCATAAACAATACCAACTGGAAGAAATTGATTGGGGAATGGTAACAGTTCCAGTCGATCCCTTAAATCCAGAGTTCTCGGATTATTATCAGTTGAATGAGATATATGGGATTTCAAATTCTTCCGTAAACCAAGAGGAAGCATGGTCCTTTATTGAATTTATAACAAGTGATTTAGGATATTACAAAAAGAATAAGAACCAGATTATGAATTATGGGGTACCTAGTAAGTTAGACTTGTTGGAGCCTATTGGAGATCACGATCTTTCACCATTATATTCACTGAAACCTTCCATATTATCCAATAACCCATATGAAAAAGTTCATTTTGAAATAATTAATAATTTTAAAGAAATTGGGCAATCTTTGTTTGATCAAGTGCTATCAGGAAGTCTATCGTTGGATGAGGCATTTGAACGTATGGAGCAGCTTGGCCAAATAACGGTTGATGAAACTAAAAAGCGATTGGAAGATGAAGGGGAAGTCGTGGTTTTTTTAAAAAAATAATGTCGAGATGTATCGATATGAACAGGCCGGAAACCCTCTTCTCACGAACGGTATTCGGTCTTATTTTATTTGCATTTAGAGTTACAAAAGGGAAAGATAGTATATATGATATTTAGAACGTATGGTGTCGCTAAGTGCGGATATAGGGACCCTACCTTCAACTTGTTCTAGCAGCAGATGTCCAATGGTTGGAATTATTAAAAATTGTATAAAAATGTCGATTATTGTGATAAGGTGTAACAAGTCATAATTTGCAATACAAATAGGAGGAATACGATCAATGAGCAATGCTAAAAAGCTTGTAACCACTCTATTGATTACAGTTTTGCTGTTTTCAACGTTTAATGTAGCTTTTGGTGCTGCAGAATCTTTTAAATCTGATATCGAGGGAACATGGGCAGAAAGCCAGGTATCTGATTGGATAGACAAAGGTTATGTTACAGGTTATGAGGACGGCAGCTTTAAGCCGAACAACACGATTACAAGAGTAGAATTCATTGCATTGATTAATCGCTCCTATGGTTTTACTGAAACAGCAGACGTTTCCTTCAGCGATGTTGCTTCATCTAGTTGGATCTATACCGAGGTTTCCAAAGCTATAAAAGCTGGCTACATTAAGGGCTACGCGAACGGAACCTTCGGCGCAAATAAACCAATTAGCAGACAGGAAGCTGCAGTTATCGTAGATCGTCTTCTAAATCTGACAAATACAGATAGCGCGGCAGCTAGCTTTACAGATTCAAGCTCGATTGCCTCATGGGCAAAGGCAGCGGTTGATGCTGCAGTAGCAAACGGTATTTTACAAGGCTATGCCAGTGGCGCTAACTTCAAACCTAATCAACCTCTTACACGTGCTGAAGCCGTAGTCGTATTATACCGCTCAGTTACAGTCAAAGAAGCCTTGGAAGAAGGTTCACCTACGCCTACTCCCACAACAGCACCAACTAAGGCGCCAACAACAGCACCAACAACGGCACCAACCAATACACCGACAAGTACGCCAACAACGGAGCCGACAGTTGAACCAACAGCGACTCCTACTCCAACAGCACCAAGCGATACAACCGCTCCGGTTCTATCAAGTGTAACGACTGGCCAAATCACTATTGGAGATGACGTATTTGCTACAAGTAATGAGAGTGGATATATATATCTTGTTCCAGCAACAACTGCCGCAACTCTCACAGACTTAAACCAAGCCATTGATTCATCGGTAGGAATAAGAGTAACTGTGGAAGCAGCCGCAAGTTCAACAATCACGACAGCAGATTTAACTGTAGACAACTATGTTGTGTATGCAGTGGATTCTTCTAATAATGTTTCTACAGCTTCAAATGAGATCGTAATTAATAGGAAGCAGCTGACGATTGCAAATCCAGCATCGCTGCAAACGGATAAAATGTACGATGGAACGACATCAGCGTCAGTAACAGCGAGCTCATTGAGCGGTGTTGTTGGGGATGATATAGTAACCGTAACTGCGGTAGCCACTTACAATGACGCAGCAATAGGGACAGACAAAACCATTATGGTGGTTTATACATTGGGTGGAGCAAATGCAGGCAACTATATTGCACCAGTAAACTACACGATAACTACTGGAGTTATTACACCCATGCAGTTAACAATTGGTAATTCACAATCACTGGTAGTAGAAAAAATATATGATGGAACGAATTCTGCAGTTGTGATAGGAAGTTCATTAGTTGGGGTTGTTACTGGTGAAGCCGTAACCGTATCAGCAGTAGCCACTTACAATGACGCATCTGTAGGAACAGACAAAGCGATAACAGTAGTTCATACAATAAGTGGAGCAAATGCAGGCAATTATATTGCACCAGTAAACTACGCGATAACTACAGGAGTCATTTCTCCTGCACAGTTAACAATTGAAGATCCATTACTGTCACTCATAGAATCTCTAGATCATAATTCCGAAGTAGTAGTAACTGCAGGTGCATTGGCTGGGGCAGTTACGGGCGATGAAGTGACGGTAAGCGTAGAAGCGGTTTACGATACGGCAGCCGCGGTGAAAGTCAGACCATTAACTGTGATTTACACCCTAACAGGAGCGGATCGTGCCAATTACATTGCTCCTATAGACAACACAAACTATATTGTTTTTGTACAATATAATGCAGACATGGGTATTGTGCTCGATTTAATCGCTAATTCCAAAGTATATGATGGAACTACAACTGCAGCTGCATTTGCAGGTTCTAGAGTTGGGGCTTGCCCAGGAGATGGGATTTGTCCTGGGGATGATGCAACAGTATTTGCAGCGGGCGCTTATGAAGATAAAAATGTAGGAACAAACAAGGAATTGACCGTGTCATATACCATATTAGGTGTAGATTCTATTAACTATACAGGCCCAGGCGATTACATCATGAATTCAGGCATAATAACAGCAAGACAATTATCAATTTTACCGCCTGTACTCCCGCTCAAGGTTTACGATGGAAATACAACAGCAAACTTAGTGCCGGGCGAAATAACTGGCCTTATTAGTGGCGATGAAGTCTTTGTACACGCGCTAGCCACGTATGAGAACGCAGAAATAGGTACCAATAAACGAGTAACTATTGTTTATACCCTTACAGGCAAAGATGCAGGGAATTATATTGCACCAGCAAGCCAGACCCTAAGTTCGGGTGTAATTATAAATATTCCTTAATAAGTAAACCAATTAGCCAAACACAAAAAGAGACTGTTCAAAGGTGAATTACTTTTGAGCAGTCTCTTTTGCATGTAGCTGTGTATTTGATTAAGTCGTATCTTATTTATGCAAAATTCCATTCCTGCTTAAGCCCCATAGGTTCCGCTTGAAACAATCTTGCATCCATTAGCTTAAGCTCTGGAGAGATCATCGGCTCAAAGGCTAGCAAATCTAGAATATCATGCTGCAGATCGATGCCCGGCGCAATCTCGACAAGCATCAGGCCTTGGGCTATAAGCTGGAATACAGCTCGCTCGGTAATGAAAATTACTTCTTTGCCGCTCAGTGCTGCCTCAACACCGTTGAAAGAGATATCCGCTAGTGCGGGGACGATTTTGCGGAAGCGGCCTTCTTTAGCAATGTGTACCTTGCCGTCGTTAATTTCAATGCCCAGGCCTCCAGCAGTAAAGGTTCCGCTGAACACGACCTTTTTGGAATTTTGGGCAATGTCGATAAAGCCGCCAACACCCATGATTTTTCCATTGAATTTGTGGACGTTTACGTTTCCTGCCTGGTCTATCTCCGCAAAGCTGAGGAAGCTGACATCAAGTCCGCCTCCATCGTAGAAATCGAACTGGTACGGCTGATCGAGTACCGCTCTTGGACTAATCGTCGCTCCGAAAATAATGCCTTTGGCCGGCGTTCCGCCAATAGGTCCGAGCTCAACCGTAAACGTCAGCGCTTCGCCGACCCCTTCTTCGGCTGCTACATAACCAACGCCATCGGAAATGCCAACGCCGAGGTTCGCTACCGCGCCAGGGAATGCCTCCATCAGTGCGCGCCTCGCTATAATCTTGCGCTCGGTCAACTGCAAGGGTTCGATGCCATCCTGAACAGCAAGCAAATCCCCGCTCATATAACGGTTGCTTTGAGTCTGGTAAGTCTGCATCTGCTCAGGAACGACAACGACAGCATCAACGAGGAAGCCTGGAATTTTAATCGTCTTCGGATGCTGGGAGCGGGCCTGAACCATGCGCTGCACCTGAACGATGACGATGCCGCCGCTGTTTTTTGTAGCTTGGGCAATGCTAAGCACATCTAGGAAGGTTGGTTCATCCTCCATCGTAATATAGCCGTCCGTATCTGCGGTTGTTCCTCTAATAATCGCAACATCCGGTTTAATGGATGGGTAGAACAGCCAGTCCTTTCCATCGATCTCCATCAGACGTACAAGATCTTTTGTCGTGCGCTTATTTAACTTGCCGCCTTGCTGGCGCGGGTCGATGAACGAGCCTAATCCCACATGGCTCAAAATACCGGGATGTCCGGCCGCAGTCGAACGAAAAAGCTGCGTAATGACGCCTTGCGGGAAGCAATAAGCTTCAATCTGTTCTGTCTCGGCAAGCTCGGACATACGCGGCGATTGCCCCCAATGTCCGCCTATGGCTTTGACGCATAGGCCAGGAATAGCAATCGGACTCATGCCCCGATCAGCACGGTCTCCGAGGCCTGTGGTATGGAGATAAGTAAGGCCGCTCGGCTGCTGCTCCTTGTGGTAACGCGCAGCCAGTGCTTCGATAACGGCTGTCGCCTCAACAATACCGCCTCCGGCACCGCTAAATGCGACGGTGGCACCGTTTGGTATGAGGCGAACAGCGTCCTCCGCGGACAAAACGGGAACGGGGCCCGTTCTTTTTTTCAATGATGTATGCACGATGAACGATTCTCCTTCTTCAATTGCTTTCGTCTGTGCTGTTTTTTAATGGTTATATCACGCTTACTTCGAGTCAGGGGCGGCATCGCCTTCAAAAATAGGCGGGCGTTTCTCGAAAAAGGCCTGCATGCCTTCACGGAAGTCGGCGCTATCCGCAACCTTTTGTGAAATTTCGAGCTGCGTTAGATCAAGCCATCTCTGCTCCGTCATAAAAATGCGGCTGAGCGCTTCCTTCACAGCACGTACGGCTGAACCGGATTTGGCGGCAATCTCCTCTGCCCATCGATAGGCGAGCTCATAAGCTGTCCCTTCATTGGCGATTTCGTTCACCACGCCCAAGCTCAGCGCCTCTTGCGCACTCATCTGCTTGGCAAACAGCATAAATTGCATCGCTCTTCCCGATCCGATTAGACGGGTCATTCGGTAAGCACTGCCGCTTCCCGGGAAGGAGCCGATGTTTACCTCCGGCAAGGAAAGCACAACATGAGGAGCTGCAACCCGCATGTCACAGCTGAGCGCCCAGTCAAAGCCGCCGCCGTATGCAGAGCCGTCTAGCGCGGCAATTGTCGGAATGGGAAGGAGGGACAAGCGGGTACGCAGCCGAACCTCGCTCTCCATTTTTTCGCTGACATACGTGTTCTTCTCCAGATGCTTCTGAATTTCATTCATGTCAGAGCCCGCTGAAAAAACTTTGCCATTATGGGTCAGCACTACGGCACGAAGCTCGCTATCCGACTCGATATCGGCTAAAATCTGTTCAAGCAGCGCAAGCCCGTTATTTGTTCCCAGATTCAGCGGAGGATTGTTGAAACGGATAATCCCGATGCGGCCTTCCTTGCGAAATTCAATTCCCGGATTGTTTGACACGAATATTACCACCTTTTATACGAATAGAAATGGATGTCCACTAACATAGAAGTTGCCTTATTAGATCGATCTAATCTTTCCATTGATTATAGAAAACGGTATTCCGCCTGTCAACAGCAGGAAGCGGAATCTCAGCTCTTTCCATATGCTGCTGTTATGTACTATAATTTTTTTTAACGAAAGAGGTGTGACTGATTGTGAGCGACAAAAAAGAAAAACGCGTAACGCTTCAGGATGTCGCGAAGGATGCAGGTGTATCCCGGGCTACGGCATCGCTTGTTGTCAGGGGCAGCTCATCGATTACGGAGCAAACCAAACAGAAGGTCCATGCGTCGATGAATAAGCTAGGTTATGTCTATGACCGTGTGGCTGCCAGCTTTCGCTCCAGACGTTCTTCCACCGTGGGCATTATTATAACGGATATCGGAAATCCCTTCTTCTCCGAGCTGCTTGCCAATTTGCAGGATCGGCTGGACGAGCTGGGTTACACCACGCTGCTTGGGATGACCTTTGAATCGGAAACCAAGCAGGAACGCGTATTGGAGACAATGTTGGAGCATCATGTTTGCGGCATTATAATGGCTCCGGTGGCAGGCACTAATCCTGCTGTGTTTGCGCGGCTCAAGCATTTGAACGTTCCTTGCGTTCTTATTGGACGTGAAATTTCTGGCGTACAAGTTGATTATATTGGCACTGATTTTAAATGGGGCACGCAGATGGCCGTAAGGCATTTGGCCGACCAAGGTCATAAGCGCATCGCTTTGCTTGGCGGCACGCCGCATACCTCCGCGTATAATGAGCGTCTTGCGGGTTACCACGAAGGGCTGGAAATATCCCGTATTCCTGCTGATTACCAGCAAGTGATTCCCGGGCCGCCTACTCGTGAAAGCGGAAGTATCATTATTAGCGAGCTGGTTCAGCAGGGCAAGCTGCCTACGGCGGCGATTTGTCATAATGATATTGTCGCGCTTGGCGTTATTGTCGGCCTGAGGGAAAATCGCCTTGTCGCCGGCAAGGATCTGGCTCTCGTTGGCTTCGATGATATTAAAGAAGCAGCCACTGCGAATCCTGGCCTGACAACTATCGCCGTTGGCTCCGGACAGTGGGGAATTGAAGCTGCGAATCTACTGCATGAGCGCATTAGTCCTGAAGCTTCTGAGCGGGCTCCGCTGGAGGCTGCAAGAATCATTTTACCGCCAAAGCTTGTTATCCGTGAATCTTCGACTCATTTTATGGGCGTGCATTAATCGATGCACCCCTTCCTTATTCCTAAAAACGGTCATTGACATTCAAATTTCAACTTGCTATAATTCCAACTAAACTAATGGGAAATGAACAATGCTTATTTTCCGATAGAAACAAGCGTGTACGGACTGCTGGCTCTTAAGGCAAACCGCCTACGTTTCGCGAAAAATTAGATCGATCTACTAAAAGGAGGCTGTTCAACATGTTTGGCAAAAAAAGTGTGGTCTTGTTAATGCTTGCAATGACGTTGGTGCTAGGAGCATGCGGTACAAAAGCAAATGATTCTGAAGGTACTGGCACGGGTAGCGCTACAGAGAGTAAAGAGCTCAACCTAGCTACCTACGGCGTGAGCATCGGTTTCTCCAAGAAAGATGGAGACAAGCTGGAAGGCTATGATATTGCCGTAGCGGAAGCTGTAGCTAAGCATTTGGGTTACACGAAAGTAAACTGGACGACCGCTGATATGGCTGGCATGTTCGGAATGCTGGATGCGAGCAAAATCGACACGATTGCCAATCAGGTTGAAGCGAATGAAAAGCGTAAAGAGAAATATATTTTCTCCCAAACCTATATTTACTCAGGGGCACAGCTTATCGTTCGTGCTGATGATGATTCCATCCAATCGCTGGCGGATTTGAAAGGCAAAAAAATCGGCGTTGACGTAGGGACAAGCAAAGAAGCTTATTTGCGGGCAAACGATCCGAACAACGAGCTGAACATTACGACTTACGAAGACCCAAGCGTTATTTTAAACGATGTAGCTCTGAAACGGCTCGACGCTTATATTATGGACCGTGCGGGCGCACAACTGCTTATCGATAACTCAGGTCTTGCTTTGAAGAAAGCAGGGGACCCTGTGTATACTTATGAAGAAGCCTTCCCATTCCCGAATACGGAAGATGGCCAAAAGCTGCGTGATTCCTTCAACGAAGCGTTGCAAGCCCTTGCAGAGGACGGCACGCTGACTAAGCTGTCTAATGAGCATTTGAAACAAGATATTAGCAAGGCTGACTAATCTGATGAATTTCGATACCGCGTTTATATTCGAAGCGATACCGCGGCTGCTGAAGTATTTGCCGATGACACTCATGCTCGCAGTAGGCTCCATGCTGCTGGCTTGCCTGATGGGTATTGTGCTGGCACTTATCATCAATAATAAAATTTTTATTTTGTCGCCGCTGGCAAAGGTGTACATTTCCTTCTTCCGCTCGGTGCCGACATTGGTTACGCTGTTTATTTTTTACGTAGGGATACCGCAGGTTTTCCCCGAATTCACGTTTATTGATGCAATTACGGCGACGATTGTAGCCCTTAGCTTTAAGAATGCCGCTTATTTGGCGGAAGAATTCCGTGGCGCGCTTAATGCGGTGGATAGCGGACAAATGGAAGCCTGCTTGTCCGTCGGCATGACCAAATGGCAAGGCTTTCGCCGGGTCGTGCTGCCGCAGGCATTGCGGATCGCCGTTCCGAGTCTTGGAAATTATTTAATTATGCTGGTCAAGGAGTCCTCGCTGGCCTTTACGGTTGGCGTCACCGATATTTTCGCGCAAACGAAAATTTTGGCTAGCAACTCCTTCCGCTTTTTGGAGAGCTATATCGCCGTTGCGCTGATTTATTGGGCAGTAACCATTGTGCTGAGCATGCTGCAGGGAAAATTGGAAAAGGTGATGAGCAAGCCTTATCGATAGGAGTTCTGATATGCTAAAGGTGAGCGGGTTAAAGAAGCATTTCGGGGATAACGAGGTGCTTAAGCACATTAACTTAGAAGTGAAGCGCCGTGAGGTTGTTGCGATTATCGGCCCTTCCGGTTCAGGCAAGTCCACGCTGCTGCGCTGTCTCAACCTGCTGGAGGTGCCGGACGCCGGGCATATTGAAATCGACGGCCTAGAGGTGGACACGAGTAAGCTGAAAAAATCCGACGCTTACGCGTTAAGGCAAAAATCGGCGATGGTTTTCCAGCATTACAATTTATTCAAAAATAAAACAGCGCTGCAAAACGTCATTGAATCGCTCGTTGTCACGAAGAAGATGACTAAGCCCGATGCCGAGAAGCTCGGCCTTCGGCTGCTGGAGCAGGTGGGGCTCGCGAGCAAAGCAGACAGCTATCCGGCAATGCTCTCCGGCGGGCAGCAGCAGCGGGTAGCGATTGCACGTGCTCTTGCAGTTAATCCTTCGGTGATTCTCCTCGATGAGCCAACCTCGGCGCTTGATCCCGAGCTGGTAGGCGAAGTGCTGCAGGTCATCCGCTCTATCGTCAATACCGATACAACGATGCTGATCGTCACCCATGAAATGTCCTTCGCTAGAGAAATCGCGGACCGAATTATCTTTATGGCGGAAGGCTCGATTATTGAAGAAGGCGATCCGCAAAGCTTTTTTGAACATCCACAGCAGGAGCGGACGAAGAAATTTCTGGGCATGGTATTTTCCGAAAACTGACAGCATAGAAAGAGGCAAATGATGGCTCTCACCCATAACTTTAGCGTACAGTACGATCGGCGTCATACCGATTCGCAAATGTATAGCCTGTATCCGGAAGATGTATTGCCAATGCATTTGGCAGAGACAGATTTTCAAACCGCACAGCCCATTATGGATGCGCTCGCTAGTCGGGTAAATCAAGGGATGTTTGGTTATGTTGCAGAGAGCGCTGAATTGGGGCTTGCTGTCCAGCACTGGATGGCTAGCCGCTTCGAGTTGCCCATTGAGCCGGAATGGGTTCAATATTCACCTTCAGTTGGTTCTTCGCTTGTATTTGCGGTGCAGGCATTTACTCAGCCAGGAGACCGAGTGTTAATTCAAACGCCGGTTTATCATGCATTTCACAGCTTAATTGACAATAGCGGACGTATGAAAGCGGAAAATAAGCTTGTCCTGCGCAATGGCCGCTATGAGATAGACTTTGAGGATTTGGAGCGACAGCTCAGCAACCCGCGCACCAAGCTGATGCTGCTGTGCAATCCGCATAATCCTGTTGGGCGCTGCTGGACGAAGGAAGAGCTGACGCGGATGGCCGAGCTATGCTTGCGTCATCATGTGTTTGTCGTCTCCGATGAGGTACATGCCGATATTGTCTACGAGGCGTTCACTCACATTCCTTTGCCTGCCATTTCGGAAGAAATAGCCCAGCATTGCATGGTAACGGTTAATCCGAGCAAAACCTTCAACCTAGCTGGCATGCGTTCGTCCGCAGCGATTATTCCGAATGAGCGCTGGCGCGAAGCGTTCCGCGTTGCCTTAATCAACAACAAAGCCATCGACCGACCGGTATTTGGCATGGTGGCCTTGGAGGCTGCCTATCGGCATGGGGGGTATTACGTTGATCAGCTTGTCCCGTACATTGAAGAAAATGCGAAGTTGGTAGGGGAATTCTTACGGGAACATATTCCTCAGCTGGAGCTCATTCAGCCGGAAGCGACCTATTTATTATGGCTGGATGCCCGCAAGCTTGGGCTTCCGCCCGAGCAGCTTGCCCCGTATTTCTTGCGCGAAGCAAAAATCGCGTTTAGAGACGGAGCTTCCTGCGGCAACGGCGAAGGTTTTCTTCGTATGAGCATTGGCTTTCCGCGAGCCGTGCTTGAGCAAGCTCTGTATCAGATGAAGCAAGCCGTGTCTAAGCTTGATTTGAATTAATGCCGTGTGCCAAATGAAAATGCCAAGCCGCGGCTTGCAATGAACGCCTGATCATTCTTCACGGGATGATTAAGGCGTTTTTTATTTTTGCTGGTATTAACCAAGTATATGAAGTTGATTGACAACATTTCAGGATAAAAATTACAATGAAAGCGAAATCGTATTTATTTTATCCACGAACTCTTAATTGAAGAAGAGGTGTCGTTGTGGCCAATGATGAGAGCGCTAGAGTTGAGGCTGAGAGCATGAGGCTCGTGCATCAACTGATTAAGAAGGAGTTGGGTTGGCATTCTGAAGAGGTGTCGATTGAATTCCAAGATAGCGGGCTGACCAATCGGAATTTTATCGTATTCAATGGCGGGGAAAAGGTAGTGGTACGGATTGGCGGTGCCAAATCACATGAGCTAGGTATCAATCGACATGCCGAAGCAGCAGCTTTGCAAGTGCTGGATGGCCACTCGATAGCACCCGAGCTATTGTTTCTTGACCCTGAGAATGGGCATATGATTACCCGCTTTGTTCAAGGAAGGGCATTTCGAGACGAAGATTTAATGGAGCAAATTGACGGAATCGTGGACTTGTTCAAAAGAATTCATCAGATGCCATCCATTGCCTATGAATTTTCTCCATACCGAGACATTGAGGATCGCATTCAATTGGCGAGAGCGAGACAGCTTTCATTGCCTTCAACATTGGATAGCCTCGTGAATAAGCTGCTGAACATCCAGCACAGCCGGGCGCTGGAGGCGGCCCGTTTTCGAGGGTTTTGCCATAACGATCCTTTCGCCAATAACTTCCTATATGACGGTTCCATTAGGCTGCTGGATTGGGAGTATGCGGGTATGGGCGATATTCTGTTTGATCTCGCGTGCATGGGCTGCTCGTTTACACCAAACGAGAAAGAACGGCTGCTTTCCAGTTATTTTGGTGAGGCAGAAGGGAAAGCCCTGCTCTCCGCGCTGGATAATATGATCTTCGTCGTCCAATTCTGGAATGCCATGTGGGCAACGTTACAGATCGGTCAGCCACACCCTACCCACGACTACGCAAAAATAGCGGATTATATGTTTAAAAGCCTCGAATCGCAGCTGTAACCTAAATATACACACCAAAATCTATTAATCTCCATATGATAGCAGTGATTCTATTAATATGAAGGAGATGATAGGAATGTCGGGAAAAGGGGGAAACAAATGCGGAGGAGACCGAAGCTCAGGCAGTAAGGGCTCAAAGAACCATAGCCATGGCAGCAAGGGTGGAGGAGACCAAAGTTCAGGCAACAAAAGCTCAAAGAACCGAAGCCAAGGCAATAAAAGCGATGGCCATCAGAATGGTGGGAATAAAAGCTGCTGCAACAAAAGTAGTGGGAAAAGCAGCAGCATCTTAACTATTCTTCTTCGAATTGGCGTAGGAACGCCCAATATTCGGATTCATTTTGATGGAACGTCGCATGTAGGCATCTATTTGGGCATTTCAGACGGCAGCGTCATTCTTAATGTAAGAGGCGTCATTACGTATATTAAACTCTCTTCGATAACGGCTGTGGAGGTTGGCGTCAAAGAGAATAGAAAGCGGTGCGGGAAACAGTCTTGGAAATGTAAAAAAGGATAAGGCTGCTATCGGGGAAATTTCATCTTCAGCTAATTTGAGGGCTGCAACAGGGTGCAAGTGAGAGACCTGTCGCAGCCCTTCTTATTTTTTCTGCTGAGCAGCGGAGCTCCACATGTCAAAGCAGACAGTTAGCCAAAGGAACACTGCAAAAGACTAGATCGCCATATATCTGTAACTTTTTCCATCTTTTATAATAATAAAATTCGGTAGAAGGGAGGGGCATCGATGTCGCTGATTCATGTGGAAAATCTGCGTAAGGAATTTAAAAGGCAAAAGCGAAAGGACGGGTTCTGGCCGTTGATGAAAAGTCTCGTGTACCGGGAATACGAGCAGAAGGTGGCGGTTGAGGATATTTCGTTTATGATTGATCAAGGCGAGATTGTTGGCTATATCGGGCCCAATGGTGCGGGGAAATCGACAACGATCAAAATGATGGTAGGCATCCTCGTGCCAACCAGTGGCGACGTGCGCGTGAATGGACTCGTTCCTTTCGAGAACCGGATCGAGAATGCGCGGAAGATCGGCGCCGTGTTCGGCCAGAAAAGCCAGCTTTGGTGGGATACGCCAGTGATTGAATCGCTTCGGCTAACGAAATATATGTACGAAATACCGGAGGATCGTTATCAACAAAATATGGCGCTGTTTGGGGATATTCTTGGACTAGACGAATTTAAACATGTTGCCGTACGTTCACTTAGCCTCGGCCAGCGGATGCGTGCAGACCTGTGCGCAGCGCTGCTGCATGATCCGGAGATTGTATATCTCGACGAACCGACGATAGGGCTCGATGTTGTCGTGAAAGAGAGAATCCGTGAATTCATTCGCGAGATCAATCGGGAAAGAGGAACGACGGTCATATTGACGACGCATGACATGTCCGATATCGAGAAGCTATGCAGCCGCGTAATGGTTGTCGACCATGGCCGGCTTATGTATGACGGCAATCTGAATACGCTGAAGAACGATTACGGCAACATGGAGACGATGGAGCTGGATACGGAGGAGGCTTTTATGATGGACGATGCGCTTCTCCGTATGGGAATTTCATTCAGCCGAACGGATGACGCCCGAAGCCAGCTCGTCTACGATAAGAAAAATATTAACTCCTCTGCGGTTATCAAGTGGATTATGGATCGTTACTCCGTTCGGGATTTTAAGGTCAAGGAAACTGAGATCGAAGAGATTATTCGCAATCTGTATGCCGGCTTTAGTCAGGATGAGCGCCAGCGGCAGGAAGTGATCGTATGAGAGTCGCGCTTTATCGGGAGATGACACTGAACGCATTCCGATCGCTGCTTGCTTTCCGGGCCGAGGTGCTGCTCTTCCTGTTCGGACAACTGTTTAGAATATTCGTGCAAGTTTACATCTGGTACGCTTTGTTTGGCGATTCGGGCCAATTAGCCTCGAAGGCGGGCGCGGTTACCATTCAAGAAATGATTACGTATGTCGTGATCAGCTCGGTTATTTCGGTATTCGCTACGAATGACGTTATCTTCAGAGTGAGCTCAAAGGTGTCCTCGGGTGAGATTGCAATGGATCTCATTAAACCTATGAGCTTCCGATCCGTCATTTTCTGTCAGGCTTTCGGCACGAACTTGTACCGCATGCTATTTGAATTAATTCCGTTAATCATCGTCAGCCTATTATTCTTCCACGTACAGCTGCCCTCGCCGGCAAACGGCTTGGCCTTCCTTATTCTTGTCATCAATGGCTTGATTCTTAACTTTCTGATTACGTATACGATTGGGTTAATCGCCTTCTGGTACATTCTCGTCTGGCAGGTCAATACCGTACTGAACGGGCTAATCCGGCTTTTTTCCGGAGCTTTTATTCCAATTTGGTTTTTCTCGGATTCGCTGGTAAAGGTCTCGTACTTTCTGCCCTTTCGCCTCATTTATTACGAGCCGATCTCCGTCTACTTGGGAAAAGTGACAGGCTGGCAGGAGCTGCTTGCCATCTTTATTCAGCAGTTAGCCTGGATGGCCGGTTTTCTGCTATTGCAAAAATGGATGTGGTCGAGAGCCGTTACCCGGCTTGTCGTTCAGGGAGGCTAAGATGAGATACTTAAAGCTTTATGCGCGCTTTATTCCGATTTATTTCAAGAGCAAAACCGAGCACGGCTTTGGCTTTTATATGGATTTTGTTGGTTTTGCGCTCACTCATATCGTCAGCTATACGGTCATTTGGGCGTTAATGAGCCGGTTTCAGACGATTAATGGCTGGAATATGTATGAGGTCATGCTTCTTTATACGCTTAATATGTTAACTTATGCAGTGGCGGCAGTCTTCTTCTTTTTTCAAATGGATGCTGTCGAAGAAGATGTCCATAAAGGCTCCTTCGACAGCCTGCTCGTCAAGCCAATTAATCCTTTCATCCACATGATTATTCGCAGCTTCGGGCATTTCTTTCTGGGTGATATCGTGATCGCAGTCATTATGCTGACATTCTGCTTTAACCGTCTGGATATTCATCCGGGCTTCGGCTCTCTAGTGAGCTTTGTGTTTATGCTGCTAGGGGCGGTGCTTGTTCAAGCCTCGTTTATCGTCATCACTGGTTCCATGTGCTTTTGGATTGTTCGTGCGCGATCCGTGATGAACATCGTTATTTTTGGCATTCGAGGCTTTGCGGATTATCCCATTTCTATTTATAGCAAGTTTTTGCGCGTCATATTGACCTTTATCATTCCTTACGGTTTCGTCAATTTTTATCCGTCCCATCTGATTCTCGACAAAGAAGGAGGAGCGCTGTTCGCATCGTGGCTGCCTTACGCCACACCAATCATCGGCCTGCTCCTGTTCTTCATCGCTTATCGGGTTTGGAGCGCGGGACTAAATCGATATCAGGGCACGGGGAGTTAAGCTGAGCAGCCATTGCGGCTGCTTTTTTTTATTGGATATCGCTTGTCATTAGGCTAAGAATGGCAGGGAAAGTTTAAAAATGACTCACTATATAAGCGGTTACATTTACTGTAAGCTATTACTGAATCATGAATTTTATAGTTTTTTCCATTTTGAATGCAGAGGGGTGATCATTAAATCATCTTAGCTGTCTGGTTGCTGCGCACGTTAAGGGTATAAATGCGAAATGGTATGCCGGGATGCAACCCGAATTCATGTAATGGGGAGGTAACACTTATGAGAAAAAAACTATTAAGTTTGTTCCTGTCAGGGACCATGCTGTTGTCCGTCTTCTTTTTCACTTCCTCTTCTGCTGCTGCTGATACACCTGCCATGTCTGGTAATCCTATTTTCACTAGCATTTTCACTGCCGATCCTTCTGCCCATGTTTGGAATGACGGACGGATCTATGTTTACGCATCACACGATATCTTTCCTTCTAGAGGCAGCGATTTAATGGATAAATACCATGTGTTCTCGTCGGATAATATGGTGGACTGGGTGGATGAAGGCGAAATTCTAAGCTCGGATGATGTGCCGTGGGGTCGGCCGGAGGGCGGTTTTATGTGGGCTCCAGACGCCGCATACAAGGATGGAACTTATTATTTCTATTTTCCTCATCCTAGCGATACGAACTGGAACAATTCTTGGAAAATCGGTGTTGCAACCAGCGATAAGCCGGCTGCTGATTTTACCGTCCAAGGTTATATTGAGGGGCTTCCGGGCAGCAATTTAATCGATCCTAGCGTATTTCGCGATGACGATGGCACTTATTACCTTTATGCGGGAGGCGGAGGTACAAGCTATGGTGTCAAGCTGGATAGCGACATGATGTCATTAGACGGCCCGATTAAGCAGTTCACCGAGCTGCAGGATTTCCATGAGGCCACTTGGGTCTTTAAGCGGGGAAGCCTGTATTACTTAATGTATTCGGACAACAACCCAGGTGCGAACCGGATGCGTTACGCAACCAGCAGCAGCCCGCTTGGACCGTGGGTAAATCGCGGCGTCATTTTGGATCCAGTCAAAAATAGCGAAACGTCGCATGGGTCTATCGTGGAATACAAGGGCAACTGGTATATGTTTTACCATAATGGAGAAATCTCCTCCAACGGTACACTGCGTTCGGTCTGTGTGGATAAGCTAAACTTCAATCCGGATGGGACGATTCAAAAAGTCGTACAAACGACTGGAGGTGTCCCGGCTGTCGGACCGCCTTCCCCTGCGACAGAGATCAAATATTATGATCTAATTAATGAGAGCTTTGATCAATATACCCAGAAAACAGAATATGCGATGAATGCCAGTAATGTATCGATTGGAGGAGGGGCAACCCGCTCAGGCGGTACGGTTGAAAATATGCATACCCAAGGTTCCTTTATTCAGTTAAATGGCATCAATGGAGGTACAGGAGGCAAGGCGCTGCTTACCGTGCTTTATGCTTCTGGCGACAGCGGAACGGCCTTTAAGGTCGACGCTAGCGGGGATACGGCTGGAGACGGTTATTTTCTTTCCTTGCCTGGCACCGGAGGTTGGGGCAACAACACGGGCCGAAGCAATCGTCTCATTGATTTGAATGCAGGCACGAATAACGTGATTAAGCTCGGTGGCGGAATGGGCGGAGCCAATATCACTGGCGTCAGCGTATCGTTGGTCCCAACAACGAGTACAGTGACGGAATATGCGCTGAACGGAAGCAATGTGTCGGTTGGCGGCGGCGCGACGAGATCAGGCGGAACGGTTGAAAATCTGCATATCCCAGGCTCCTACTTTGAGCTGACTGGTGTCAACGGCGGCGCTGGCGGCCAAGTGACGATTACCGTGCTGTACGCTTCCGCGGACACCGCAGCAACTTTTAGAGTGAACAGCAGCGGCGATCAGTCGGGGAACGGCTATTCTCTTACCTTGCCTGGTACAGGTGGCTGGAGCACGTTTACTGGCCAGGTTAGCCGGCAAATTGCTTTGAACCCCGGCGCTAATAACGTGATACGATTAAACGGCGGTTTGGGAGGAGCCAACGTCAATCGCATTATCATTTCGTCAACTCCGTAAAGCTGAACAATAGAAGAAGGCCGGCCCCGAATGAACGGGAGCCGGCCTTTGCTGTTGCAGGATTAAGCAAGAAAGCTATGGCGGCTGGGATACACATGAGATATACTTGTTGTAAAATTTAGTAAATTAAAAAAACAATTTAAAGTGCTGGTGATGATGTCATGAAGTGCATTTTATTCAAATCTATTCTTATTTTAATTACGTTTATGTTTATCGTTGGGTGTTCCAGTATGAAGAGGGATAACTCTGTGTGCGGAGTGGAGATTCCTTACAACATTGATGATTTGAAAATGTATGATCAAAGCAATGGTTGGGCAACGGTCACTGTTCCAGAGTTTGCGGTTCTAAATACGGAAGGTGGAGCGGAAGGTTGGAAGGACGTCACTCCTGAAACGACAAACGGTCTATTCACATCGATAAATAAGGATACAGCATTTATTGTTAGCACCACCGGGGAAGAAAAGCAAATTTATCGTACAACAAACCGAGGTGTTACTTGGGAAGAGACAACTATTCATTCCAAAAGCGACGGGATGTACTATGTTTATTTTATAGATGAAAACACAGGTTGGATAACAGGGCAGGTACGAAGTGAGGGCTACAATAACAGGATTGAAATATTAGCTACAGAGGATGGAGGTAAGGGGTGGATTGAAGTGAAGGTGGATGACCAAATGGAGGAAGGCTATAAAAATGGAGCTGTCTTCACCTCTAAGGATCATGGTTTGATCACTGCTACCTTACCTGGAGAACCACTCCTATATACGACTTCAAATGGCGGGGAGATGTGGACTAAGAAAAAACTTGTTGTAACTGACAAACCGCTGCCGGATTTGTTCTCTGAACCACAAACCCCAACCTTTTATAATGAAAATGAAGGTATTCTCCCAATAGTCAATTGGAGTGATCTATCTAACAATCGGAAAATTGTTGTTCCAAAAGAAGACCAAAATTTACACTTCAATAGTGTTGATGTAAATCATATTTGGCAAACGACGGATGGAGTAAACTTATATATTGTATCAGCTGCACCAGAAAATAATGAGGTTATAAGTGTCCCAGAAGCATTAAATTTAGAAAACGCTCATATTTTGGCTTTTAGTTTTATTTCTAGTAAAGAAGGTTTTATGGTTGTAAAATCGAATGAGAAGGTTTACTGGTATGTAACACATAATGGAGGTAAAGTTTGGCAGTGATATTCAGAAAAGTTGAAGCCTCATTTCTATGCCGAAATATAGTAGTCCAATTACAGAATGAAGAATAAGAGCTGAGAAGCTCCATACGTCATACATCAAAAAATACAGAGCTATGTGAGTCTTAGACCCACATGCTCTGTATTTTTTATGAAGTTAGGGATAACGCAGCATGATTTGTTTTAAAGCCGATATCTTGCCATACTTCCGCCATGTTCAGGAGCGTTCCGCTCACACATAATACAGTTAACCAGTATAGAAGGTCATTTTATAACTGTCATGAAGGAGGAGTTGGCATGTTTAATCAAACGGTGACTCTACAGCCTTTGGCCGATATTTCTGCGTATACGGAGGGCTTTGAAATCGTCTCGGCACAAATAGGCTCGGATGGCTGCATGTATGTGTTGCTAATTAACCAGATCCCTGTCCAGAAACGTGGGAGGTCGGAGTCAAAGGATCTAAAGAAAACATTTACTTATAAGGTTTTATACTTTGATGATCAGGATATCGAGGAAGTGGTAATCGCGGACCAGCATTTTAAATATCACTATGTCCAGCCGCTTCATCGGCATCTGCTATTAGTGGGAGCGCGCTGCTCTTACTACGGTGATGGCGAGTATGAGCTGAACGCTAAAGTATGCGATTATAAAGGAAATACCATTCGAGAATTTTTGCTTGGGGATGGGATTCAAAGTGTACAGGTAACTGAACAAGGCACCATCTGGACCAGCTATTTCGACGAAGGCGTATTCGGAAACAACGGCTGGGGTGAACCTATCGGCGCGCCAGGACTTGTGGCTTGGGATGAGAATGGCAACAAACGATATGAAGATCAAGTGTCGAATATTGCCGATTGTTATGCGTTAAATGTGGTAAAGGAAGAGGAGGTCTGGTTTTATTATTATACGGACTTTTTGCTAGGCTGCGTTTCGGGCGGACTCGAACAGCCCAAGGTTACCTTTATGAATCCGGAGATTTCAGGCTCCTCTGGGTTTTGTACGGATGGTTATCACTTTTTGTTTGACGGCGGTTACGGAAAAAGCGGAGACTTTATTCTCAAGAAAAATGAAAAGCCAGAAAGATTGTCGACAGGGCATAAAATCCATTTTCTGAATGAAAAAGGAGAACCGCTTGCCCCGTTAACGCAAGACTTTCGAGAGAATCGCGTGTTGTTTAGTGAAGGCCATTGCTTGTATCTGGTGGCGATTGAAGACTTGCTTTAAAGCTGCATTCCTTTATGTATTTTTTGCTCCGAATGACTGTGATTTAACTAATAATGCTATGGCGGCATTGAAACGCTTAGTGTATACTTGTTGTAAAATTTGGTAATCGAGCGAATAAGTTACAGAATGAGGAGGGGTTCTACATGAATGCAATGATCGGTGAAAAAATTGGTGAGGGCGGCTGCTCCGAAGTTTTCGAGTGGGAAAATGCTAGCAAAATCATCAAATTAGCAAGAGCGAATACAGATATAGACGCAATGAAAAGAGAGTATGATCACAATTGTATGGCCTGGGAGCAAGGATTGCCTGTGCCGCAACCATTTGAATTTGTAGAAATCGATGGCCGCCCGGGCATTGTTTTTGAACGGATTTATGGGGAGACGTTGATGAAACGTTTTGTGCAGCATGCCTTGCACAGGACGTCTTCCGAAGAAGGCGTTACTGAACAGGGGCATATTGAGGATAAACATGATGATGTTCGGATCACCGCTCAAATGTTAAGTGAAATCCATTCTAAATCCAATCTAAATGTTCCGTCGCAAAGAGAAACGATCAAAAACTCCATAGGCTGGGTCAATTATTTAACTTCCAAGGAGAAGGAAGATGTCATTACTCTGTTGGAAAGCCTGCCGAGCAAGCAGCAATTATGTCATGGCGATCCGAATCTAGGCAATATCATGATTAGAGAAGGCAATGCTCTCATGATTGATTGGATGAATGCGACTATGGGCAATCCAGAAGCAGATTTGGCGGAATATATCATTATGATTAGATATGCTGTCCTACCAGCTTATCTGCCAGACGAAGCAGTGGACTATATTAATACGATTCGAGAGTCCATCATCGACGTGTTTATGGATGAATATACTAAACTAGCGGGTATTACTTATGAGGAAGTGGATGCCTGGATTGCTCCTATTGCTGCACGCAAGCTATCCGCGGATGGGATAGGCGAAGAGGAGAAAAATGTGCTTGTTAACGAAATTAGAAAACGACTCGCGGACCTTCAACGGTAAATCCTAATATAGAGGGAAGAAGGATGAGAAGCCGTCAGCCTTGAAAAGCATAGAAAAACAAACATCGCCCAAGGTCCTCGGACCTTGGGCGATGTTTGTTTAGTTTAGCCCTGATTGAGCCTTATTCATTAGCTTGCCTTTATGGAAAGACAATATGGCATTGGCGCCTGTGTCTCCCGAGCCAAAGTAGGAGTAGACGACCATATCGTCAGCTTCGCTGATCGCTTTGCCGTCACCGCCAATGATCTCGGTTACTTCTTTATAGGTCATGCCGATTTCGATTTCTTTATACTGTTCAAAGGTGATTAGCACGCTATCGCCTTTGCCAGCGGGACCATTGTCGTCTGGCACTGTAGTAGTGTTGCTATTGCCGCCTGATTGATTAGTAGCTGTAAGAGTAGCCTTTAACTCATCCAGTTCCTGCTCCTTATCGGTGAGCCGCTTCTCCAATCCGGCAACGCGTTCCTGTAAGCTGTCATAATCGGCTTGCGATGGTCCCGATGAGCCGCATGCTGCGAGTGTGAGAAGCGTGACTGCAAGAACCACAACACCCAAGCCTCGTATCATCCGTTTTTTCATGTTCATCCTACCTCCTTACCAGCAAAACCAAATATTCCATGTGGGTTGGATTGCTTATTTTGGAAAAATAATATCGACAACCAGTTTATCACAATAGATATATGCTGTAACTGAGGCGTTGGGCTCTGGTCCTAATTTCTCAGAATAGGCTGCAAGGATGGACGAATCCTTTGGTGGCGTTGATTTATTCGCCGATTTTAAGGGCTTTGGTTCTATACTGCAGAGGAGTACACCCGGTCAGCTTGCGGAACAGGGCATGGAAAAACTTCAGGTCGGTATAGCCGACACGTCCAACGATTTCGTTGACGGGAAGGTCCGTCGTCTCCAGCATGACGCAGCTTCTCTGAATGCGGACATGCTGCACATAACGGTTAAAGGTTTGTCCGGTAGCTTGCTTGAACAGCTGCTGCAAATGATTGACACTGATGGAGCTGGAGCTCGCCATGTCCTTTAGAGTGAGCTGCTCATGCGCATGATGATGGATGAATTGGATCATATCCTCCACCTTCTCGCGGTAGCGGTTCGTGCTTTGAAGCTTGCCCGCATTGGTAACCTCGGATTGCATGCGGTGCAGCAAAATCAAAATTTGCAGCAAAATCGTTTTGAGCATCGTACGGTGCTCGGAAAATTGCTGGTGAAACTCCAGGTATGCCATTTGGAACATCTGGGAAAGACGGTTATGCTTGTCCTGATAATAATACCAGCCCTGCTTCAGTTCCTGCGGGGAGTAGAGAACCCGGTAAAGCTCGGATTGTGATGGAATCCAGTCCTTCACGTCCCGAATCGCTTCGAGCTGGAAAATACAATTGCAAATAACCAGAGGTTCGGTCGATTGCGGAGACGAAGGCCGGAAGACGTGAGAGGTGCCGATCGGCAGCAGGAATATATCCCCTTTCTGAACAGGAATGGTCTGATCCCCAATAAATTGAAAGCCCCTCCCTTCTTCGACCAGGCAGATCTCAATAAAATCATGCGTATGATATTTGACCTTGAACGACTCGGTCTCCCGATTGAGAAAAATAGGGAAATCAGGTTTGAAAAAACGATCTCCAGTCAGCACCTGAACCATTTCGCAGCTCCCCTTCTTGCTTTGTACCACTAATTGTAAGCGCTTTACATGCGGAATATCAAGTATAAAAAATGATAATGACCTATATCTATTGTGATATCAACCCATAAATGTCGATTCATGATCTTTTATACTTTAATCAACGAAGCAGGATGCAGAGAGGAGCGCGAATGTGGGAATTACCGCAAGCCGTTTAAAAATGGTTCATAAGCATGAGCCGCAGCAGAAGGCGATAGGCGCTGCCGCCAGCATGAGCTGGGTGCTGCAATCCGCCGAGTCGGAGCAGCTTCAAAGCGCTTACCATATTCAGGCTGCATCTGCACAAGAGCAGCTGCTGCAGGGGAAGCCGGACCTGTGGGACAGCGGCGTTGTTGCATCGGGACAATCGCTGCATGTCGAATACCAGGGGCTGCTACCCAGAGGCGGCAAACAATGCTGGTGGAGAGTCCGAGTGTGGGATGAGTCTGGATCGCCATCGGATTGGAGTGAAGCAGCTGTCTGGACGCAAGCTGGCCTTGAGCCAACAGAGTGGATTTCGCAATGGATTGGAAGCGTTATTCCGAAAGAGCTGGAGCTGCCTCCGGCAAGCTATCTGCGCAAAGCCTTTCATACGGAAAGGCTTGTGAAAAATGCAACCGCTTACGCAAGCGCATTAGGGCTCTATGAGCTATCCATTAATGGCAAGCGTGCGACCGATGAGCGGTTCGCCCCCGGCTGGACGGATTATCATACCAGGGCACAATACCAGGTCTGCGATGTCACGCACCTGCTGCGTCAGGGGAGCAATGCGATTGGCATTATTTTAGGCACAGGCTGGTACGCGGGTTATCTGGGAATGATGGGACGCCAGGTATATGGGGAGTCTCCGCGGCTGCTGTTTCAGCTTCATCTGGCGTATGAGGACGGCAGTGAAGAATGGCTAATCTCGGACGGCTCGTGGAAGATGAGCCAGGGGCCGATCCTTTATTCGGATATTATTAAAGGGGAAAAGTACGATGCCCGCCTGGCGCAGTCCGGTTGGGATGAGCCCGGCTTTCAGGATGGAGATTGGGAGCAGCCGCACTGCTTTGAGCCTTACGCAGGGGAATTGACGCTGCAGCTTGATCCGCCGATCCGGGTGATGGAGCAGCTTCGTCCGGTGTCTGTCAGGAAGACAGAGCGAGGCAGCTATATCTACGACCTTGGGCAAAATATGGCCGGCTGGACCCAACTACAAATGAGTGGGTATTCCGGACAGGAAATTACGGTCCGGCATGCGGAAATGCTGGATGCTGACGGCTCGTTGTACCTCGCCAATCTCCGCAAGGCGGTTCAAACGGACATTTATATTTTACGGGGGAATGGAACTGAGGAGCTGGAACCTCATTTTACCTATCATGGCTTTCGTTATGTGGAAGTCGAAGGAGCGGAGGAAGAGCTAACGCTAGACCAGCTGCTTGGACTCGCCGCCTACTCGGCTGCTGAAACGTCCGGCTGGATAGAAACCTCGGACGAGATGATTAATCAGCTGTACAGCAATATTGTCTGGGGGCAAAAGGGGAACTTCTTCAGTGTTCCGACAGATTGCCCGCAGCGGGATGAACGGCTCGGCTGGACGGGAGATGCGCAAATCTTTGCGCGTACGGCCTGCTATAACATGGACGTCGAAGCCTTTTTCAAAAAGTATATGGTGGATGTAGCTGATGCGCAGCGGGAGGACGGCGCGTTCCCCGATACGGCACCGGATGCGAACTGGTCATTCTTCAAGCAGGTGTCGAGCGCGAAATGGTTCGCACCGGATAATGCCGGCTGGGGAGATGCGGGAGTCATTATTCCATGGACATTGTATCTGATGTACGGAGATTCTGCGATTCTAAAGCAGTATTACGATCGAATGAAGCAGTGGATCGACTACTTGAAGGCTAACAGCGATGAGCTGATCCGGCCGGGTTATGCCGATCATGCCGACTGGTTGTCGGTGAATGCGGATACGCCCAAAGATGTGCTGGCCACGCAATATTTTGCCTACAGTACTCGGTTGTTTGCTCGGATTGCTGCCCTTGTCGGCAATGAGGCGGATGCGGCTAGCTACGATGAATTATTCGAACAAATCAAGAGGGCCTTTATGAGCCGCTTTGTTGCAACGGACGGCATAATTGAAGGAGATACCCAGACGGTATACGCGCTGGCCTTATATTTTGGCCTGCTGACTGAGGAACGGAGTGAAAAGTCGGCTCGGCGGCTGGTACAGCTCATTGAGGAGAATGGCAATCACCTATCGACGGGCTTCCTCGGCGTAGGTTATCTTCTGCCCGTATTGTCCGAGATTGGCCAGACTGAGCTTGCCTACACGCTGCTTCATCAGGAAAGCTATCCATCTTGGCTATACTCCGTCAAGCAGGGGGCTACGACAATCTGGGAGCGGTGGGACGGCTGGACGGAGCATGGCGGCTTCCAAAGCCCTAGCATGAACTCGTTCAACCATTACTCGCTAGGCTCGGTCGGAGAGTGGATGTTCCGTTACATGGCAGGGTTGGACCCTGATCCGCAGCGGCCCGGCTTCAAGCACATCCGGTTTCAACCAAGGCCGGGAGGAACATTAAAATTTGTGAAAGCGCATTATGAGAGCGGATACGGCCGCATCGAAGCCAGCTGGGAATATGATGCGCAGCAAGGCGTGACGGTAAAGCTCAGTCTGCCGCCCAATACAACGGCTTCTGTGACTTTACCAGGGCCGGCGGTGCGAGCCCAAGGCCAAGCGAAATCGCTTGAAGCGGGCAGCTTGCATTATGAGGTAGGCTCAGGAGCGTATACCTTTTACTGCGCAAAGACAGGCAAAAAGGAAGGGGGAGAATGCCAATGAGTGAAGCTTTCGAGCATTATGAACAGCTGTTAAGAGCTTATATTGGCGAGAAGGCGGATACCATTCTGAAGGCGCCCGCTCATTATCTCAAGCATCCCTTTGTGGATCCTGGCTCTATCTATGACGGAAATCTGTGGGACTGGGACTCCTTTTGGGCGGTATATGCACTTCTGAATATGGCAGAAGATGAGAACAGGGACCGTTATATCGCACATGCCAAGGGCAATATTTTTAACTTTCTGGATTATCAGCTTGAGGATGGCTACATTCCGATGATGATTGAGAAGAGCAAGCTGCCCGAGCCTTATTTGATCGGCAAGCGCAAGGAAGGGCATATCATGAACATGCACAAGCCCTTCCTGTGCCAGCAGATTGCGATTATAAGCGGGGCATGCGGGGATTACCGCTGGATCGAGCCGCATCTGGAGCAGCTTGAACGCTACTTCGATTGCTATGACCGTTTCTATTATCACGAGAATAGCCGGCTGTATGTTTGGGCGGACGATGTGATGATCGGAATGGATAATGATCCGGCAACCTTTGGCCGCCCGCGCTTCTCAACTGCGAATATCTATTTGAACAGTTTTATGGTTAGTGATATGAAAGCCTTTTCATCCATTGCGGCTCACCTTGGTCATCCTGAACTGCAATTGCGCTTTGAAGAAAAGGCAGCCGAGCTAAGTAAAGCCATTCAGGAGGAATGCTGGGACCAGCGGGACAAGTTTTATTATTCGGTAGATGTGGACATTAAAACACGTGCTTATGATTGGTTCCATACTGGCCTTGGGGTGTTCTGGAAGACACTCCCTATCAAAATAAGGGTATGGTCCGGATTCATCCCGCTGTGGGCGGGCATTGCCGATCATAGGCAGGCTGCTTTGCTGGCGGAGCTGCATGCAGCAGATAAAAATACGTTTAACAGCCCGTCCGGAATGGCTACGCTTGCCCAGGATGAGAAAATGTTCGATTGCCGGGCAACGAATAACCCGTCGAACTGGCTTGGCCCAGTCTGGATCGTTGCCAATTATGTGGTCTTCCGCGGCCTGATGAATTATGGATATGTGGAGCAAGCCAAGGAGCTGTGCATCAAGACGGTAACGCTGCTCGGCAGGGATCTGGAGAAATCGGGCGTGCTTCATGAGTACTATATTCCAGAAACCGGGGAGCCCGTCATGAACGGCGGATTTTTGAATTGGAACCTGCTTGTACTGAACATGATTGATGAGATGCGCGGCAAACCGCCGATCAGCAGCTTTCTCGGGATTCATTTTCCTTGAAATGAAACCGATAGCAATTATGCAACATCGTTAATGTTTTAGCTTGCTAACTAAAAGGGAGGTTTTTAAAAATGTTCAAAAACAGAATGTTATGGTCTTCGCTGCTCGTCACCCTGATGATTTTCCTCGCTGCATGCGGCAACTCATCGACTAACAGTCCGTCTGGCAGTAATAAAGGAGAGGAAGCCGCAGACAAAAAAGTAGAGTTGCGAATGATGTGGTGGGGGTCTCAAGCGCGTCATGAAGCAACGCTGAAGGTCATTGATTTGTTTGAGGGCAAAAATCCTAACATTTCGATTAATGCCGAATATTTAGGAGCGGACGGCTACTGGGATAAGCTGAACACCCAAATTGCAGGAGGCAATGCTCCTGACCTCATTCAACTGGGCAACAATTACCCAGACTATGTATCCCGCGGCACGCTGCTTGAATTGGACCCATTCATGGGCAACGAAATCAATTTGAGCGATTTTGACGAGGCGATTGCCACTAGCGGCAAGCTGAATGATAAACAATATGGCATTAATTTGGGCTCCAATGCACTTGGCATTGTGTATAACACCGAGCTGATCAAAAAGGCAGGCATGGAGCCGCCGAAAGCGGGTCTGAGCTGGGACGAGCTGGAGCAGTATAGCAAGGAGCTTGTAGCTAAGCTAGGCAGCGGTTATTATGCCTTCGCCGATCAATCTGCCTTTACCCACTATGTTGGACATTATGTGCGTCAAAGCGGAAAAGCGCTGTTTGATGGCACCAGCATTTCCTTTGATGAAGCAGACATGACCTCTTGGTTTGAGATGTGGAAGCGTTTCCGCGACGAAGGCATCATTCCTTCAGCAGAGAAATCGGCTGCTTATTTGGAAGTCGCTCCCGACAATTCTATGTTGGTTGAAGGTAAAACTGCGATGGTCGTCATGTGGTCCAATCAGTTGAAGGCCTTCCAGGAAGCGATGCAGGATGAGCTGGAAATGATCCCGCTGCCAAGTGGCGGAACCGAAAAGGGCATGTGGATTCAGCCTAGCCAGTTCCTAGGGGTAAGCGCAAAAACTGAGCACGGCAAGGAAGCGGCTGCGTTTATTAACTTCTTTGTTAATGATCCTGAAGCTACAGCGATCTTAAGCAGCGACAGAGGTATCCCGGGCTCCAAGGTCGTTCGTGAAGCTCTAAAAGCGAATGCAGAGCCAATCGTATTGAAAACGTATAACTACCTGGATGTGGCCGCTGAGCAGTCCCGCGAGATGGACCGCGAAATGCCAAACATTGCCGAATGGGATGCCGCTTTGAAAAATGCGGCTCAGAAAATAGCTTTCGGCGCGGCTTCCGCTCAAGAATCTGCCCAAGAAGCTTTGAAGGCCGCTCAAGCTGCAGCTGCCAAAGCAAAATAAAATCCCAATAGGAGGGACCGCGTTTGAAGCAATCAGCTAAATCAAATCGGACTTCAATGTATCTCAAGGGGCTGTGGAAGAAAAATGCGGTCCCCTACCTTTTTCTTTTGCCTTGGTTTTTGGGGGTTTTCGCACTCACGATCGGACCGATGATCAGCTCACTCTATCTCTCGTTTACCCAATATGACATGCTGACACCGTCCAAATGGATCGGGACCGAAAACTATGCCAGAATGCTCGATGATCCCCGTTACATGCAATCGTTAAAGGTCACTTTTACTTATGTGTTCGCATCCGTTCCGTTAAAGCTGATTTTTGCGCTTGCGGTAGCCATGCTTCTGAACAAAGGCATACGTGCACTTCCACTATACCGGACGGTCTATTACATTCCGACCCTGCTTGGGGGAAGCGTAGCGATAGCTGTGCTGTGGCGCAAAATGTTTGGCGGCGGCGGTGTGCTGAATGAGTTTTTGCTCAGCGTGTTCGGCATTCAGGCTCCGGATTGGGTCTCGAATCCCAAATATGCGATTTATTCGATTATTGCGTTAACCGTATGGCAGTTTGGCTCGTCGATGATTATCTTTTTGGCGGGTTTAAAGCAGATCCCGATGGAGCTATATGAGGCATCCCAGGTGGATGGAGCAGGCAGAATGCGCCGCTTCTTCAATATTACGATTCCGATGCTCTCGCCAGTGATCTTCTTCAATCTAGTCATCCAGCTGATTACGGCTTTCCAGGCCTTTACGCCAGCCTTCATTATTAGCGGCGGCAAAGGCGGGCCTATCGACTCTACGCTGTTCTATACCCTGTATCTCTACCAAAAGGGCTTTGCCTTCTTCGAGATGGGTTATGCTTCTGCTATGGCGTGGGGACTTCTGGTCATTATTGCGATATTTACAGCTATTATCTTTGGCACATCCAAGTATTGGGTTAACTATGCGGACGGGGGGAAATGACGATGAATACAACTTCAAGAGCACAGGCTATGGGGACGCACCTCTTCGTCATTTTGCTAGGCCTTGTTATGCTCTACCCGATTATTTGGCTGGTGGTCAGCTCGTTCAAACCAAGCTACCTCATCTTTTCGGATTTGTCGATTTGGCCCAAAGAGGTCACGCTGGACAATTATACGAAGGGCTGGTCAGGCGTATCCAAATCCTCCTTCGGCACGTTCATTGGCAATTCCATTATGCTCGGACTGATTTGCGTGGTGGGAAACGTGGTTTCATGCTCGATGGCGGCCTATGCATTTGGAAGGCTGAGCTTCTCTTGGAAAAAAGTATGGTTCGCGCTGATGATGGTGACCATTATGCTGCCGCATCACGTAACGGTCATTCCGCAATATGTCTTTTTCTTCAAAATGGGCTGGGTAGACACATTCGGTCCGCTATTTGTACCTAAGCTGTTGGCCACGGAAGCATTTTTTATTTTCCTCATGGTGCAGTTTATCCGCGGCTTGCCGCGCGATCTCGACGAGTCAGCGACGATTGACGGCTGTGGGACAATCCAGATTTACTGGCGAATTATTTTACCGCTTGCTTTTCCCGCGCTAATTACAACGGCCATTTTCACGTTTATCTGGACCTGGGATGATTTCTTCAGCCAATTGCTGTATCTGAACTCGCCGGGCAATTACACGGTTCCACTTGGTCTGCGCCTGTTTATGGACTCTTCTGGCGAGTCGAACTGGGGTCCTATGTTCGCGATGTCAGTGGTCTCGTTGATCCCAGCCCTAATTATTTTCTTCTCCCTGCAGCGTTACTTTGTAGAGGGTATTTCTACGACGGGGATTAAAGGGTAAACAGCGGGAAAGGATTAGTCAAAAAGCTTGTTAGGGAGCAGCAGGCCGAAGAGCGTCTGCTGCTGCTGCAAACGAAGGGGGAGGGCAAGAGCGCATGACGGTACGGGAAGAAGCAGTGGAGCGATGGGGGCAATTTGAGATTTCACTGTCCGGCCCGCAGGAGGGCAACCCTTATGCGGAGCAGGAGCTGAAGGGATATTTTAGCAAGGACGGGCATGAGGTATCGGTCAGGGGATTCTATGACGGAGGCGGCATATACCGCATTCGATTCATGCCGGAGCAAGAGGGGCGATGGGCTTATAGAACCGAAAGCTCGTCAGCACAGTTGAATGGGCATAGGGGAAGCTTTGAATGTATCCCTGCCCAGGCCGGGAATCATGGTCCGGTTCGAGTGAAGGATGAGTACCAGTTCGCCTATGCGGACGGCAGCAGCTACGCGCCTTTTGGGACCACCTGTTATGCATGGATACATCTGGACGAGGCCATGCAGCAGCAGACGCTGGCTACCCTGGCAGAAGCGCCGTTTAATAAGCTGCGGATGTGCGTTTTTCCGAAGCACTATGCGTTCAACTCCACCGATCCGGATTGCTATCCGTTTGTGAAGGAGGAAGGCGGCAGCTTTGATCTGGAGCGGTTTGATCCGCGCTTCTTTGCCAAGCTGGAGCAGCGCATATCCGATTTGCAGCAGCTTGGAATCGAGGCGGATTTGATTCTATTTCATCCCTATGACAAAGGCCGCTGGGGTTTTGATGCTATGGAAGCGTCAAGTGATGATTATTATTTGCGTTATGTGATTGCCCGCTTGGGCTCCTTCCGCAATGTATGGTGGGCGCTGGCGAATGAATACGATTTTATGGAAGAGAAGCATATGGCGGATTGGGACCGCCTGCTGCAGCTGACACAGGAGGAAGATCCTTACGCACATCTGCGTTCCATTCATAACGGCACGAAGATGTATGATCATGCCAGTGTCGTGTTCTACGATCATAAGCAGCCATGGATTACTCATCTGAGCGTTCAGCATTGGGATGTAACGATGCCGCCGATCTGGCACAGGGAATTCCACAAGCCCATTGTGGTGGATGAATGCTGCTATGAAGGTAATCTGCCGCAGCGCTGGGGCAATGTGACAGGCGAGGAAATGGTACGCCGTTTCTGGGATATCATCGCCCGAGGCAGCTACTGCACGCATGGAGAAACCTATGCCGATGAGCAAGATACCATCTGGTGGGCCAAGGGAGGCAAGCTGCATGGCGACAGCCCGGAGCGAATCCGCTTTCTGCGGATGATTCTGGAGGCAGCGCCGAAAAACTGCAAGCCGATCCCTGAGGTATACGACGTACCGACCATTGGAATTGAAGGCGAGTACTACCTGCAATACTTTGGCATTCACCGTCCGGCATACCGGGTCCTTGAGCTGCCTGAGGGCAGCAGCTTCAAAGCGGAAATCATCGATACTTGGGAAATGAAGATTACCGAGGTCGAGGGACTGCTAAGCGGAACAAGCAGGCTAGAGCTGCCGGATAAAATCTATCAGGCGGTTAGGCTGACGCGCGTGTTGTAATTAGTCAGCAGCATCAAGCTGTTAGGCTGGTTTCGTTGAACCGTTGACCTCAAGCAATAGCGTGCTCAAGCCCACATCTCGTTGATCGAGTTGTGGGCTTTTTGCTGCGTGTATCTCTATAAGTTGAACTAAAGTTTCTCGTGGTGGTCACTGTGTGAGTAGATTATTCTTTAGGGTCGCGGTTGTAACCAGATTCTTTGATTGACTAAGACATGTAAAGATAAGATCCGGCTACAAAGACGAACACTTCGTTTCTCCAGAACGATCTTCTCACTTCGCTTACACTTCATTTTTTTAGTTCAACTTATCTATATCTCCAAAACCCAGCCATAAGCTGCCCATTTGAAGCCGCCCGGCTAGATTAGATCTATTTTTTAGACCTATTTCATCCGTTTCGACTATTTGCGCGATGGCGTAAAATAAGTTGTGTACCAGAATTTGGAGCCTAGTCAGGCAACAAAAAAGTAGGGTATTCTCGGGATTACGACACCACCAAGAAGGGACTCTACTCGATGACTATATTACCAGAAAACCAGCTTAATAATCTATTTGAAAATCTTGTCACACAGTTTGTAAAGGATAACATGGAATCCATTATGCGCGCGGAGATCCAAGCGTTTATGTCGAGCGATGAGGCAGGCACGCGCAATAGCCGCAATGGATATTACACCCGAAACCTGCACACGAAGTACGGGAATGTGGAGGATTTAGAGGTTCCTCGTGACCGGCAAGGGCTCTTCCAGACCCAGCTGTTTGAGCCGTACCAAAGACGAGATGGCTGGCTGGAGGAGGCCGTGATTCAGATGTACAAGTCGGGGATGGGTACCCGAGATGTGGCCCGTTTTATTGAAAGTATGTTTGGTAGTCACTATTCCCCCACGACCGTTAGCAACATTACCGCTACGGTACTTGACGACATTCACCAGTGGCAGAAACGCCCCTTAAATAAACGCTATTCCGTGATCTATCTGGATGGTCTGTACATCAAACTCAAACGCGGGACCGTCAAGGGAGAAGTCATCTATTTCGCAATGGGAATCGACGAAGATGGACATCGGCAAATTCTTGGGTTTTACATAGGTGGCCAAGAGAGTGCAAACGGCTGGCGAGAGGTGTTAAAAGACCTCTACAACCGAGGAGCGCAGGAAGTGCTGCTCGGTGTATTTGACGGGCTGCCCGGACTCGATGCGGCTTTCCAGGAAACCTACCCGAAAGCCGATGTGCAGCACTGTATCGTTCACAAAGTTCGCTCCACCTTCCCAAAGATTCGGATACAGCACAAAACGGAAGTGATAGAAGATCTGAAGACCATTTACAACGCGCTGGACCACGATTTAGCGATGGCTGCGTTTGACACCGTAAAGGCCAAATGGGGCAAGCTGTACCCAAAAGAAATGCAGTCCTGGGAAGAAAACCTGTCCACTTTGCTGACGTTTTACAAGTATCCAGCACTCATGAAGGAAGCGATCTACACCTCCAATCCAATAGAACGAATGAACAAGGAAATCCGAAAGCGCCTGAAGCCGATGAACAGTCTAACCAATATGGATGCTGCAGAGAAAATCGTCTACCTCGACATCATGGATTACAATGAACGTTTTAGCGCACGTGTCATTCGCGGCTTCGGTGATTTGGAGGTAAAGAAGAAACTGAACGAGATGTTTGAAGCGCGTTATCCGGTGCAGAAAGAAGCGGAAGAAACTGCCTAATTCCCTTGTTCTTTGGGTAGGGGTTCCCCCTGCCCCAAAGAACATCCACACCTACAAACAAACATCCGAGAAGCTACTTACTGCTTTCTTACACAAACTTCTTGACGCTACCATTTGCCGCCAACTTAGATCTAAAAATTAGATCTATATCTCTAAAATTCAGCCATAAGCTGCCCATTTGAAGCCGACCGGCTAGATTAGATCTATTTTTTAGACCTATTTCATCCATTTCGACTATTTGCGCTAGAATAGATCTAAAAATTAGATCTATATCTCCAAAACCCAGCTACAAGCTCCCCATTTGAAGCCGCTAAGGTAGAGTAGTTTGAAGAGGCAATAAAGAAAATTTTTTAACTATCGGTAGTTAAATTATTGACTTTTTAAATTTTTACTGTTTATAATTATTACCAGGAATCGGACGGAAGGGGCAGATGTATATGAAGAAAAAGGAACTTACGACTAATCAATTAATAGAAGCCGCATTTGAGCTTTTTGCAGAGCATGGATTGGAAAAAACAAGTTTAGGAATGATTGCTAGCAAGGTCGGCATAACAAAGCCTTCGATTTACTATCACTTTGCTACCAAAGAGGAGCTTGTGGGTCGAACCTTTGATCATATATTCAAAGATCATCATTTCGAGAAGTATTTTCAGACACACTCGCTGACAAAAGAGAATTATAGAGATACTTTGTATCAAGGGGGCTTACAAATGTTGCCGGATGGTGACAAAGAACATTATGCCTTAATGAGAGTGTTAAATGAGTTTATGATGCTTGCCGAACGTGATGAGCTTTACAGAGCACGTATAACTGATATGCAGCAGGAGTTTTTGAATGGTTTTCGTGCTCTATTGATTAAGGGGGTAGAGTTAGGCATTGTCTCCTCACAAAATGTGGATTATAAGGCCCAGATACTCGCATTAGTCATCGATAATATTTCCAGATGTATGATGATGAAATTTGCTTTGGATTATCAAGAGGTTTGGAAGGAAACCATTGATAGTGTTCTTAGAGGAGCTGCGCAAGCGAAGTGACCATATTGTTAATGAGGAGGAAAGCGACGAATGAAATGTTTTATCATTACCGGCACATCTAGAGGAATTGGGGAAGCATTGGCTGATCAATTGCTAGCTGAGGGTCATCATATTTTCTGCATATCAAGGACCTCCAATAAACGGTTAATTGAACGGGCCCAAGAAAAAAAAGCCAGGCTGAGCTATTGCTCATTTGATCTTAATCAACTAGGTGAAATTGATAAGCTATTTGAGAAGATTTTTCGAGAAGTGGAAGATGCAGCTGATTTAACCGCTATCTATTTGATAAACAATGCAGGAATGCTAACTCCGGTTGCGCCAATTGAACAAAACACTGCTGCCAGCATTATTGAAAATGTACATGTAAATCTGCTTGCTCCGATGATTACAACGTCCAATTTTATTAAGCTTTCACAGCAATTAAGGATAGATAAGCGAATCATGAATATTTCTTCAGCTTCTGCCCGATATCTGATGCCGTCACAAAGCTGCTATAGCACCTCCAAAGCTGGCTTGGACTCGTTCACCAAAAGCGTAAGCATGGAGCAGTCAAATCAATTGAAACCTGTTAAGGTAGCCTCCGTATACCCAGGAATGATTGATACACAGCTGCAGGCGGATATTCGTTCGGTAAGCAAAGAACAATTTCCTTACGTCGACCAATTTATAGAGTTAGCAGAAGAAGGAAAGCTGCAAACAGCGGAAGATACAGCAGCAAAATTAATCGATATCCTCTTCGATGACGAGTATGGAAGCACTGCGGTTATCGAACAATTATAATTACATTAACGTTATCTTTATTTAGTAGTGAAGGGATAGCGAAATGATATCCTTTCCTATATTTCAAGAAAAAAACAGCCTACTCGGTTTTCCGAATAAGCTGTTTTATTGTTCAAATCATATTATTCGTCCCTTGCAGGCTTAAGTGAGATACGCCCCTTTGCATAAACGATATCCGCAATAAAATCAGTACGCTCGGCGGTGAAATTAACAAAGCCAGCACTGCTAGATATCTTTGCTGCATAAAGGGATAAGGTGCCGTCACGATTAGGCATGAGTGCCATATCCCCACCCATATGCGCATAGTCAAAGGCTTGGACCTGCTCCGTAACCGGATCAAAGTAACCGGCTAGGGAGCGATGAAGGCCGGAGCCAAATGAATAGGTAAAATACAACTCCGATTCCCCGCTGCTATCCAGATCGGCGAGAGCCATGCTGGTCACGCCAAACCCGCCGAACCACTCCCCAAGTGGATACACTTCCCCCTTATATAGCAAAAAGGATGCGGAGGATTGGTCATATTTAAAAATCCGATATTCAGAGTTTTCTTTCATTGATTCCGGTGTAATGTTATAGGGCATGTCTGTGTCATAGCCTGATTTGAAGTCCTGTTGCAAAGCTAGAAAAGCATCCACACCGTCTTGAGTTCCCGTGATCGTCGTATTTTCGGGCATGTCCTCGTTAAGCTTTGAAATTTTATAGATGCTCCAAACATATTCGCTCTTAAGTGTATTTACGTTGTCCTTGTGCATTTTTGCAAGCCATAGCTCATCGTCCAGCAAATAAAGGCGATAATCCGAATTAACGGCCGAATGAGTTAGTTTGTATTGATAACGTTCTTTATACCCTGAAATATTAGGGACATTAAGGCTAGCGCCTTTCATATTAGGCATTATAAAGCTGTTCTTGAATTCTTGCTCATCTAAAGCTTCCCGTTCATAGATAGCCGCCATTTTCTGTTGATTGCCGACTTCATCAGTGATGATAAGCGAGTTTTCGGTAAATGTGTAGTATTCCTTAAACCCTTCAAAGGCCAAAAACGAGCTAAATAGATTCATATAGACCTGCTCCTCAAAACGATAGCTGCCATACGGCTCAATATCCTCATCGATTGCTCCATTCACGATTGGATTCGTGGCACAAACGGCGACAGCCAGGATACAGGCAGCAGCAGAGAAGGCAATCATTCGTTTTTTCGGCGCCCTAAAGCGCAAAATATTTTTTACGCGCTCCCGGATGCCCGTCTCACCGAAAGCCAATGGGCTTGCAGACGGGAAACGCTGGTTTGTTGCAAAGGCTAGCAACGACGAACAGTATTCCTTAGCGATATCCGAACCAGTCTCGGTCAGCACCCGTTCATCGCAGCTCATCTCCATATCTTTGGCCATTAATGCGAAGGCAAGCCACGCAAATGGATTAAACCAGTGAATGGCAAGAACTACAAATGCGAGCGGCTTGAGCAGATGATCTTTCCTTCTTAAATGGTAGGCCTCATGCTTCAGGATGTAGACGCGTTCCTGTTCCCGAAGGCCAAAGGGGATATATATCCGCGGCTGGATAAAGCCAAGAATAAATGGCGACCGAATGCTGTCGGACTCGTAGACCTGGTTATTTAGACGGACGGCCGTGACCATGCGTCGTTTCAAGCGGAAGTAGGACACCAAGGCGTAAAGGAGCAATGCAGCTACGCCTGAACCCCAAACAATAGTGCCGATCTTAATCCATAGTTGCAGAGGATTTACGCTAGCGGCAGGGGCAGCCGGAGGCAGGCTTTCGCTTATCATGGCATTCATGGTCGGAATGCCCACGGTCATCCCCGGTTTCTCCATATAGCCGATATCCGCAGGCACATAGCTCAGCGCGGATGGACTGTTCTTTTGTGCGGCCGCCATATCAAAAGGAGGAGCATTGAAGATGCTGAACTCCGAAGAAATAGATACCGGACAAACAAGGCGAAATAGCATAATCGCCCACAACAAATAGGAATACTTCTTCGGCGCTCGTTTCAGCAGCAGGCGGATGAGAAGCACGGCAGCGATTACGTATGTAGCGGTTAGGGACATATTAAGTATTTTTAGAAAGATGGTTTCCATACTCACCCCTCCTTATGCTCGTCAATCAGGCGTTTTAACTCCTCGGCCTCTTTAGTGGAGAGACCTTTATTGCCGAAAAAAGATACGAGAAACTGGGGCAGCGAGCCCTCGAAGGTCCGCTCTATAAAATGCTCGCTCTCGTAAGCTTGTATCTGCTCCTTCGGGATAATGGAGCTAACTATCGTATCTTCATTTTTAAGAAGTCCTTTTTCGCACATTTTTCGGAGCACGGTATAGGTGGTAGGTTTTTTCCAGCCGAGCTTTTCAGAACAAAGGGTGACCAGCCTTCCCGACGCTACCGGCTCGCTCTCCCACACGACCAGCATAAAGCGATAATCACTTTCACATAGCTTTAAGTTACTCATAATAACCTCCCTTAATGGTTTGTGGTTATAAACCTATAATCTGAGTTTATAACTATAAACCAAGATAGTCAATGGAGCGGGAGATTTATTTAAAATTTCATGCCATCTTATTGGCACACGCATCATAAACTTGCATTGAGTTGAAGCAGCTATCACGATCAAATAAAAAAACAGCTTACCCGGCTACCCGAGTAAGCTGTTTGCTGTTCATTATGTTAGATCACCAGTTGTTGCCCGATACTCTTGTAACGGTGAAGTTCGGGCTGCCGCTTTCGCCATAAATAGCTGCAACACCAGGGTTATTTACCTTCACGTTCGTAAAGCTTGCTCCGCCAATCGCTGGGCCTTGGCCTTGTTCTCCTCTGACTACAAGCTTGATCCCGTAGCGGCTCGGATTGTTAATGTTGACGTTCTCAACGCGAACATTTTGCATAGCTAGGTTCTCCGGGGACTTCGTCTGGAACATTAAGCCAAAGTAGACCGGATTATTAATATCTACGTTTTTCACCAGAACGTTCTTAAAGGTTCGATCTCCACCGAAGAACCAGATCGCTCCAAAGTTCTGATATTCATTGATTTTGTCATCGGCTCCGACGCTGGTCCAGAAATCTCCACCCGTCCGATCTAAGGTTACGCCGTCAATGACGGTATCCTTATCGCCAAAGCCTAATGTGTTGTAACCGAAGCTCAAGCTGCTAATGGTTATGCCAGGATAAGTTAACGTATCCGCACCATAGAGGTTCTGATAGAGGTTATCCGATCCGCCATATACGGCAAAAGCCGCTGCGCGTCGCACACAAGTTGCAGTTAGGTTGATGTACTTGTTGCCTACATTGTAAGAACCGCCCGAATCAACTGCACTGAACAAGGCGAAGGCATCGTCACCAGCACCTCTTGAATAGTTGTTGTCGATGACGTTGTAGGAAGAACCATTTGTCATGTTAATGCCATCTGCGAATGTGTTTTTGATACGGTTGTCTTTGAACGTATTGTTAGATGAGTTGACTCCCCAATACAAGCAGATGAAGTGCTCCACCCAAATGTTTTGAACCGTTACGTTTTGCATGCCGTTACCGTCGATAAATTTGCCAGGTCCGTCTGTCCGGTACACATAGTTGCCCCATGCAGACAGATCTTTAATCGTCGAACCGTTTGCAGTAGAACCGATGTTAAAGCCTACATCCGTATTGGATTGGTTTTGTGGGGCTACCAATTTGGTATGCCACGGGCCTGCGCCAATAATTTCGGTTGCGCGTCCATAAAGGAATATTTTGCTGTTAATCGTCCACTCGCCAGCAGGGATAAAGATTCCTTTTTTCGTAGAATCCTGTCTAAATTCATTAAGCGCTTGCTCAATGGATTTGGATGCAGATACCTCAACATATTTGGTCGGGTCCGGATTGGATGCTGGAGGAGCGACATTTTCGGTTTCGATCATGTCTACATAAATGGACGATACGTCTCCGGCGTCTTTCTGGATTTTGATCTTCGTTCCGGCTGGATAGACTTGGTTAAGCAGAAGCTGGGCATCTTCATAGAGCCAGTAAGCGGTTAAGCCTGCTCCAGGGCTGTTGTCATAGCCAAGTCGGCCAAGCGTGCTTGGCGTTGCGTATACGTAAGAGAACTTGGATGATACCGTGAATTTGCCTTTGCTTACACCGTCAGCGTAAATGCTAACGGTTCCAGTCGTGCTTTCCGGAACCGCATTGCGCAGGACAAACGCGTTAGCCGCCGAAGTCAGCGTAAACTCTACATATTCGCCTGTGGCATCAAGAAGAACGGCCGAGCGCCCGGAAGCTTCGCCGGCATAGTCGCCAGGCTTGAAGTTTGGAACTAATTTAGTTCCGTTCGTCGTATTGGAAGCCGATTCTGCTTCAATGATGGTAAACGGCATATTTGCCCCGCGGCCTGAATATAGGCTTGTCGTATTGCTGTTGTTGGCTTGCTTGATGACGACTTCATTCGCATCATTGGCAACCGTTGCGGTTACCGTATAGCTGCCATTGACAGCCGTCCACGTTCCCATTGTCACATTAGAGGATTGCCCTACCGCTAACGAGCCGTTATAGGAGCCATTCAAGGTTTGAATGGTTGCGCCGGCAGCGTTCTTGAGTACGAGCGTGATGGCATGAGCGCCGCCTGCAGAAGCAATATTGCCTTGGTTTTTAAGATTTACTGTAAAAGTTACCGTATTTCCAGCACTCGGATTACTAGGATTCCAAGTAGCTGTTGCGACTAAATCAGAGCTTGGCACAGCAGCGACAGTCAGCGCAGTCGCACTGTTGTAGCTGTTGTTCGTTTCGTTCTGTTCGATAATCGCGTTGCCCTCATCGACCTTGGCACTAACCAGGTACGTGCCTGCATTTTTCGTACCGGCATTGAGCGAGACGGTTGCTGATGCGCCTGCTGTCAAAGCAGCCACCGGAGCGGAACCGGCAAGTTCGTTGCCTAGATAGAAGTTGACAGTAGTCGCAGGAGAGTTTGAGGTGCCGATATTTTTAACCGTTGCACTAAGTGTTATGGCGTTTGTCTCAATGGGAGCCGTTGGCGTCCAAGTCAAACCTGTAATGGTGAGGTCCGGATTGGGAGCCGCGGCACCATAAATTTCGAACTCGGCTACTTGGCCGGCAGGAGCGCCGCTGTTGGCTGTTATGTTCAATCGAACCTGTTTGGCTGTAGCTGAAACCGGAATGATTACCGAGTTGCCGTTAGCAGGGTTGAACGTATACGTTCCAGCAGAAACCAAGGTAGTGAATGCAGCCGTGTCTTGGGTGTTGCCTAACACTTGAATGGTTTGCGTACGAGTACCCCATGCGCTAGACGGATTTAGCTTCACAACAATGGATGTAATAGTGTGGTTGGCACCAAGATCGACAGTCAGCTGACTCGGATTGCTGCCGCCTTCCCAGTATGTAGCCGTATCGCCATCATTGCCGTTTGAGGCTACGAATGTGTGGATCGTTGAGGAAGAAGTGATTGATTTGCCTAGTGCTAAGTTGGACCCAGCCGGAGGCGTTGGCGTAACCGTAGTTGTTGGTGTAGGTACTATTGTTGGTGTCGGTGTTTGAGTTGGTGTAGGAGTCGAAGTCGGTGTTGCTGTTGGAGTTGCAGTTTGTGTAGGCGTAGCCGTCGGTGAAGGAGATGGTGTTACGGTGGAGCCGTAAATTTCAAATTCGGAAAGCTGCCCAGCCGGCCAGCCTGTATTAGCCGTCATGTTTAGGCGAACGTAGCGGGTATTGGTAGCGGCAAAATTAATGGTCACCGCGTTGCTGCTTACGGAAGGATTAAAGGTGTAGCTTGCAGAGCTGACAATAGTGGTAAATGTCGAGCCGTTCGTGCTGCCCTGCACAGCGAGGGTTTGCGTACGCGACTCCCAGCCAGCGGGCAGCTTCAACACGATTTGATCAATGCTGGTGCTTGCTCCGAGATCAATTTGAATCCATTGCGGAAATGCATTGTTTGTGCTTTCCCAATACGTACCCGCATTGCTGTCATTGACATTGCTGGCAACGTACACATCGGCGTGGCCGCTTGCCGTTACCGTTTTGCCGAGAGCAAGGTTAGGACCGCCTGCGGCTGAAGAGGAGGAAGGATACAGAGTGAGCTGTGATAACAAGAGGACACATGCCAAAAATAAAATAACAATCGGTTTTCTTTGCAGCATTTGGCTCATAGAGAACATAAAAAACCTCCTAGTATATTTTTAACCAAACAACAATTAATGCGCTTTCATTTTTGCGCAGACCGGCGTTCTCTTTTGAAACCACCTCCTTAATTATGGGATATGAATAAACGCCGCTAACCCATTTTGCATATTGCCATGCCTGTAAGCCACAAATAAATAAAACCAATATTAGTCTAATATTGGTTGCAAAATCGGCAGGTAATATGGCATAACCATGCGGCGCTGTGAACGATCTTATAATCCTAGCATAAAGCAGTTGCATCGCATGCTGAAGATGCATTCCTACGATTATCATGTGCATTATTATTGTTTAAGCCTTGGATATGCGGTGGCGGCATCTAGGTTTAAACATCTGTTTATCGCTTGTTTTATACAAATACTGGGGTTGAATTATCTTTTCATGTGTAATCTTATCGCATTGCTCATATGGCGTTGTGTGACTGGAAATGCGGTGCTACTATGGGTTTGTCTGGAATTTAGAACATTAAAAGGAGGTGATTGAGCAACAACGGACAAGCCTGCTGCAAACACAGCATGAATAGAAAGTTTGTAGACAACGGAGAACATTTAAAGAAGAGAGAGGACGGATTTTATGAAAATGCGTATTTCGAAGGCTTTTTTGTCATTGACCCTAATCTTTATGCTAATCCCAGCGTTTGCTACCTCTGTGTTCGCAAGCGCACCGTCAACACCCGTGATTAGCTATAATGCTTATTATCATTCCGTGAGCTTCAATTGGACCTCTTCAAATGCAGTGAACTTTGATATTTACAAAGATGGTAATTATGTTACGACGACCAGCAGCAGGAATTATACGGTATCGGTTATTCCGAGCTCAGCGGTCTGGTTCAAGGTAGTAGCAAGAAGCAGTGACGGACAAACCGCCGAGTCTACGGTTGTGGTCAGTACGCCCTCTGTCAACGACAGCTGGACCTTCTCCGGTCTGTATGGCAATATTCGGATGGGCGCCACGCTTACGAATCCACGCAGCGATTACGGAACAACGATGTATATTACGCTTTACCGGGTAACAAGCTCCGGGGAGGTGAGCGTAGGCACAACTTCGGTCTACGTGGGGGCAGGCCAAACGGTGACTAGCTGGTATCCGCTTGCCACTGGCCAGCCCTACGGAACCTATCGCGTCGCCGTCAGCTCACCATGGATTATCGCTTCAGGTGTTTCACTGGGGACTTACTTTTAATGGAATAATGCGCTCTTCTATCTTACGTGAATGTTTCAAAATGCCCGCTTGGAGGTAAGATAAGAGCATACAACGACAGAGGAGATGGTAACCATGAAAACCAATGGGCTAGAGGATAAAGTTAAAGGCATGGCGAACCAGGCCAAAGGCGAAGTGAAAGATCGATATGGTGAGGCCACAGATAATAAGAAGCTGCAGGCTGAAGGCAAGCTAGACAAGCTTAAAGGCACCGCACAGGAGAAATTAGGAGAACTAAAGGATAAAATCAGCAGGTAGCTAATGAATGGCGCGAGCTCTCCCATTAGGAGAACGGCGTCAGGCAAGCTAAGCCAAAAAACGCCATACTGCATTGTTGCAGTAATGGCGTTTTTTGATTTGTTTTTTTAACGTCCAGCAAGGATTGCTTCAGCTAATAGTTCAACCTGATTCTCAATGGCGATAGGGTCGTCATTATACAGGGAGTTATAGTCAATCGTGTGCACACGTCCATTTTTGACTGCATCAAGATTATTCCAGATGGCGCTGGCTTCAAGGTCCTTGAGGACAGTTGAGGTGCCCTCGGGGTCGTAAGTGGTCAAAATAATGTGATCGCCAGCGAATTCCGATATGACTTCGTACGAGATTTCGCGGTACCATTCCTCGGAATTGCGGAACACTTCATCGACTTTTGGCGCAGGCGTGACTTGCAGGCCTTCATAGAGGGCGTAGCCGCCCATATTTACAAATCCGTAAACACGCAATTTGTTTTTCCAGATGTTAAAGATCGTAAACGTTTCATCTTCTTTAATGGTATGAGAGACCTTCTCCCTTGCAGCTTGTACCTTGTTATCGAATTGAGTAATCCATTGTTCCGCTTCGGCCTCCCGGCCAAGAATTTCTCCGAAAATCCGTACGGACTCTTTTGGCCCGCCGCTTAATTCCAAGGGAACCGTTGGAGCGATTTTCGAGAATTCATCGTATTTTGTCGCTCCCCAGGAAATAATCAAGTCAGGCTGAAGCTCGATGATCTTCTCCAAAGATTGCCCAATACTTTCCGTACCCTCTTTCTCGATGAAAGGGTGATTATTTAATACATAATCATCTGTGCCTATAGGCTTGATTCCAAGGGCAACGAGTTGACCATAGTACCAGTCCGTGACCACACGTTCTGCTTTGACAGGAATCTCTGAGCTGCCTGCCATATGTTCGTATAGGCGGGTAGACTTTTCATTCCCCACATCAGTCGCTGCATTGTTGTTAGCTGACGCGTTATCTGTCGCCGGAGATGCGGCCGGATTGCCTGCTTTGTTCTCCGAATTTTTCGTATTGCTGCAGGCGATCATTCCTACAAGCATGACCACTGCCATAAAACATATCAGTATGATCCTTTTCCTACCCATTGTCCATATGCCCCCTGTATATAATGATTCTCATTATCATTAACAATGATAGCAAGTTCATCAGATCATGTACATGTCAGAATGATACCTGTTTCTTTGGACGATTGGGCAGAAGATAGTGCATGACATCGTCTAATTGTGCATCCAAGGCAGCGGGTCCGTAGCCGTACCATTTCGTCATATCCACCGGGTACACGCATCGTTGCTTCACAGCCGTCCGAGTCATCCATTCGGGACTCTTCATCATCTCTGCTGCTCGTAGCCTCGCGGCTTGATTATTCTCAATGGATACAAAATAGTGGTCGGCATCGTAAAGAGGCAATTGAGGGATAGAAAGCTCTGGGTGCTCTAATCCTTGAACGCGCATCGCCCTCACAGCCGGAGGAGGTGTCAACTGCAAGATATCATAAAGCAAATCAGCTCCCATGTAGCCATGGGCATAAATGAGCAAACGGTCGCTGCGTACATTTATGATGGCAATTTTGGTTTGGGAATCTAATTCCCGTTTTAAGGATTCGCGTGCGTGACCTGCCCGGTGCTCAAAATATTCCAACCAGCGGTAGGCTTGTGCTTCCAAACCCGTAATTTGAGCAATATTCATAAAATGTTGTTTCCAGCTGATCCCGCGCCATGGGATCTGTATGACCAAGCCTAAAGGGCGATACGGTTCAAGCTGGCCATCGTCGCCTGCATCCATCAGTGGATGGAGAATAATATCAGGCTTAACACGTTGCAGCACTTCAAGGCGCTCGGCTTGCTTTGTCTGCCAATAGAGCGGTTGAAACGAACGAGTAACTTGGGAAAGCTGGAAACGATGATTTACCCAGGTATCTGTGATAGCCGTGCAGGGCGTGACACCGAGCGACAACAAATCCAGCGTATAGGCATGGTCCAAGGATGCAATTTTCAAGGGCTTGCGCAAGTAGACGGTGGGGGACATTCCGGTAACTTGTTTGAATTTCCGGCTTAAATAAAATTCGTCCGTATAACCGACTTGACGGGCTAATTCATTTAATGATTGGCGAGACTGAAGCATCATGGCCTTAACCTTGTCGATCCTTATGCGATTAAGGTATTCGACAAAGGTATAGCCGGTACGCTGCTTGAAGCTTAACGTAAACTGCCGCAAACTTAACCCGGACATGATCACCGCATCCTCTCGCTGGATTTTGCGATCATAATGGGTGTGCAGATAAGCTATAACTTGATCGATACCGTCTAATGTTTTGGTGAACGAAATGGAAGCAGGCTGTTCGAGCGCCCACCATGCATCAGCGAATAGAGTCATGAACTTTGCCTGTAAGGGAAGCCGCTGTGATATGCTATGATAGAGCCTATTTTCGTAGGAATCGTACAAGGCGGATATCTGATCCAACAAAATAGTACTATTTTGCTCAACCAGCGTTGGCAAAAGTGGAGGATCATTCGCAGGCTCCTCGCAGATCCATTCATATTCGCAAGCATATAAACGAAGCTGATCGGTAGGCGAATGAAGACTCTCCTTTGCATCCTGGTAAATATGGAGCGGAGTATTTGGCGGCAAAGATATACAGGTAAAGCCACTGAGCCTATGTGAATGTTTATGAATCGTCAGTGTAGCTGATGAAGCATCTATGAATAATAAGCTATAAGTATCCCGGTGATACGTGCAGTCTATCGCCTGCAAGGCTGCCGAATAAGCATACATGTTTTTGAGAAGGGGAATTCCTGAATGCTCCATATGAGTGCCAACTCCTTCTAAGTTGCTGTTTATTATGGAAATGAATCGATCGCGGCTTCCATTCCTGTGGCTAGCATAGTAGTCTTTCAGATAAGTATAAATGAATCCTATTCATTCGCGCAAAATGATTTGCCTAGGAGATGGACATTTTGAATTCGTAGAGGTAGGAGGGACGGAATTGCTAGTTCAATCATTCCGGGAACAACTATTCAAGGGATTAGGCGCACCGCTGCTGCATTTAATTAGCCATAGCAATAAACCGCAAAAAAAGTATATCCATACGATCGTGCAAGCCTGTGTTCGGAATACGGCTTATGATCCGCAAGTGGAAACGGAAAGAACGGAATACTTATACGAGGCAGTAAAGTACTCGGGATTTTCAAGCCGTATACAAAAAGAAGTGCTCGATCATTTGTTATCGTCTGAGGAAGAATATGATACGCAGCAAATGCTCCGACTTGCGAGGCGTTTTGCAGAAGATGGAAACGAAGAAGCCAGAGAGGCGATACGGAAATCCTTTCAGTTTAGCCAAGCGTGGAATTGTTTTATTGGTGATGAGGAACTAATCGCTATAGATAAACAGAATGGACTAAAGCGCGTCGTGGAAGTGATCGGGAAGAAGATCGTAGATGATGATTACGTGGAAATTGATTTTACCTATAATTATGCAATTGAGCAATTAGGCGAAGATGCCGTCGATGCGTTCTTCCGGTCCCAAAGTCATCATTTATACGTGAGTGCCTACTTGAACTCTGTGATGGAATATAGGAACCGAGAGAGCAGCAGAACACCATATGAGCTTATTCCCTATGAGGAGATCCGCGATTCCATTTCACAAAAAGATACGAGCAAACATCGATTTTTTTATCATTTTTGGGGTAAGAAAGCTTCGGATCACGATTTGCGGCTTGCAGCAGAAGACTTGTTAAAACAGACAAATGAGAAAAAGCTTTGCCTCTATCTTAATATTTTTCTAAAAAGAAAATTCCCCTTATCTGAAGAGTTCCTATTGTCTTTAGCTCGTTCCCCTAAAAAAAGCATTTCCAATTATGCGATCTTAGCCTTGAGAAACATAGAATCAGAGGCCGTGCATGAATTTGCGCTTGAACTGCTGCAAGATGAGCAGCCGCATCATTATGCTTTAGAACTTCTTGAGCTTAACTATAAGCAGCAGGATTTAACTATTGTTGAGCGGATTTTATTGAAGAAACAAAATAAGGATGCCTTTCATGATCGGGCTCTAGATGTCATGCATATCTTTGAGAAGCAGAAGGACCCTTCTAGTATTGATTTAATTTTGCATATTTATCGTGAAGGTAGGTGCACGAGCTGTAGGGAAGGGTTTATCGATATTTTGATTGCTAATCATTGGTTGCCTTCTACTGTTTGGGATGAGCTGCTGCATGACAGCAACCTGGAAATTAGGGAGAAGGTAAGGCAGTATATGAGGAAGGAATCCGACTAATGGATGAGAGCTGTCTATCAAAACCGTAAACAGCTTAGGAAAAATAGAATGCATGCTTCTGAGGATGTAGTTCTTAAGGATCATTAAAATTAGTTTATTTAGGAAAATAAAATAAATATCGACAAATTACTACTATTTACCTATAATCGAATTATAATTGGAAAAAATTTATAGGGAGAGATGTATTCATGCACGTACAATTGGTCAATGCGGCTGGTGGCTTGAAAGAAGTAAAAATTGGTTTTAGTTGGACTACTTTTTTCTTTGGATTTTTCCCAGCTCTTTTTAGAGGCGATTTGAAATGGGCTGCTATTATGTTTGTCGCCGCAACTGCCGTTGGAGTATTTACTTTAGGTTTTGGGGCTTGGCTTCCGGGTATTATCTTTTCTTTTATTTATAACAAAATGTACGTTAAAGAATTGTTAGAAAAGGGCTACCGCCCAGCTAACGTGCAAGATCAAGCGTCGCTGCAAAAGGCTGGAATCGTGGCCGCTTTTGAGGCTGTCCCACGTACATAGTCAGTCCGCTTTATCGGTGGAATGCTATCTATGCAATTGTCCTATATCTGGGCAATTGCTTTTTTTTATAGGATGATTTAAATAAATATTGTTGCGGGAAGTAAGTCTTTTTGTACCACTCGCATACCAGCTGCAGAAAAAAAGCGGCCGCTACGGGCCGCTCCTTGGTTTTGATGAGTGGGCTACATACATGGATGAGATGCAGTATCTTGTCAGACTTTGTAAGATCGAAGGCTTGCAGGGCAAGCACGGTGCTTCCCAATGCATCTAACGTAAGCAAAAAATTCACTTCCAGCTGTCAAAAGTCAATCGTGCTCATGCAAGCCATCCTTTTATTTTTGTTTATTTTCAAAGGCACGAACGACCTCGTCAATAGCAAAGCTGTCTGCTAGAGGAGACATGCCGAGACTAAACCATTCCTTGCCTCCCATCGTATAGACTTGATTATTCTTCACAGCGGTCATATTTTTCCATAATGAGCTTTCCAGCATCTCTTTGTATCTGTCCTGAACTTGTTCGCTGGCTTCATCATCAAGCTGCAAAATAATATGGTCAGGATTATATTCGGGTATTTTCTCTAGAGAAATCGAAAGGCTGAGCTCCGTTTGTGGGTATTCCGGAATAGGCTTTAGGCCCAGTTGCTTATGGATGAAGCTGCCCCGGTCGATATTTTCCCCGTAGATGACGATTTCCTTAGCCATGATCATCATATACATAACCGTTTGGTCTCCGACAAGGCTATGAAGCTTTTCTTTGGCTTCGGCCTCTTTGGTTTGCAAGTCTTGAATGACCTTTTCGGCTAGGCTTTTCTTATCAAGAACATCCGCAATATCCATAAGCTCCTCGCGCCAATTATCCCGTTGAGGCAAAAGCACAGTAGGGGCGATTTTGGATAGCTGATCGTAGTCCTTATCGGACCACCAAGTAGGCGCGATAATCAAGTCGGGCTCAGCGGCAAGAATCGCTTCAAAGTTAGGCGTTTGGGCAATTCCCATTTTCACCGTATCTTTAAACGGTTCCTGCAGGTAGGAAGGAAAGTCCTCATGGTAGTTTTGTACCGCAATTGGCGTAACACCAAGCGCATACAGGAACTCAGGATATACGACAGAGAGTCCAATGACCTTTTGCGGATTGGATGGAATACTGATATCGCCCTTCAAGGTGGTTATGACGCGCTGCTGATTGGAGGCTTCCGTATTGGTGGTGACGGGCTCCTCAGTTGGCGAAGTGGTCTTATTGGATTCTGAATTTACAGCTCCGCAGGCCGTGCTGATCATTAACAGTAATACAAGAAATAATCCTGCCATCGTACGTGTATTTCGTTTCATTCTTTGGTGCCCCTCCTGAAAATCTAATTTATAAATGACAATCCCGTATTAAAATTGATTATCATTATCACATAACAGGAGTATAGATGAATTTATAACATGAGAATATTGACGATCCAGACATTATTTCATGTACAATCCCGCCACAGCTTCAGCGCTTCATCCAGCATAAGATCATGGGTGAAGGCCGTATACTCTACCCAAAGATAAGAGGGAAGAAAGTCTACTCGGCCGTCTCTGACTGCATTCAGCTTGCGCCAAGGCTCAGAGTTCATGAGTGTATGCCAGCTGGATTGGGATTGGGCATCCTGATCGACGATGACCAGCAGCCGATTCGCTTTGAATCGATTTAGCTCAACGGGCATGACTTGCTGATCGGGCTTCATTAGATCGACACCGTAAGCTGCGACAATGTTCAAGTCGTCGTAAAATACGGTTCCCAAGCTGTGGCTGCCCAGAACATTGTAGTCTTCTCCCGTTATTCTCAGAATGAGCAGCCGATCGGAATGAACGGTGTGCTCGATTTGCTCTCTTACAAAGCGAGCCTTTCGTTCGTAATGTTCAAGCCAAATTTCCGCTGCTGCTGTTTTATTCAGAAATTGTGCTAATAAACGCAAATGCGTTCGCCAATCATTTCCGACCCAAGACACGAAGTAAGCGGGTGCGATTTTCTGCAGCTCTGCCTGTTCCTCAGGGGAGGCGAGGCTATCAATGCCGATAATGAAATCGGGATGCAGCAGCCGGAGCTCCCTTAGCTTAGCTTCATAATCGGTGCTTAAAGGAAGCACGGAATCCGTCTCATATTTTCTTCTATAATATTCGGTCCAGGGATGGGCAGCGGGTGCAGCGCAAGGAGTAACTTGCAGCGCTATAAGCTGTCCGATGCTTGGGAAATGATAAGCGGCGATTTTTTGCCTGCTGTTTTTCATAAAGGCAGCGGGGGGGATGCCTGTGACCTGTTTAAATTTGCGTCTAAAGTAGATATCATCATGGTAACCGACATGCCGTGCGATATCGCGAAGCCGATAATGACCATTCATCCTCATGAGCTGCTGCGCCTGTTCAATCCGGTAAATGGCTAAATAGTCAATCGCGCTGAAACCAAATCTTTTTTTGAATAATCTCATAAAATGACGTGAGCTCATTCCAGCTACCTTAGCCAACTGTTCGATCGTCAGCTCTTGTTGATAATGCTGCTCGATATACACTTTTGTGAAATCAAGCGCAGCTTCGGAATCGCTTTCTTGCACAAGCAGAGCGTCTTGCAGAATCGTATGCAGCATCTCTTGAAAGAGAATTTGGCTGCGGAACCGCTTTAAATAATCCTCATGCTGCCAGCACTGGGCAATCGTTTCACAAAGCTCATTAACAGAAACGGGGGATAGAACAACAACTTCGCCTTTAACGGGAAAGCTGCTGCTTTGCCTCTCAACCTGATCATTAGCTTTCACCGATGGCTCATCTCTAATGATGTCGAATCTTAAATGATAAAATCCGCGTTCATCAAACGAGTGCGCGGACGCTTCGACTAATTGGCCGGGTGCGCATAGATAAGCGCTGCCTTGCCGCAATTCGTTAAATCGTCCGTCAATGTTGAGCCACCCTTGCCCGCTTGCTGCGACCAGAATAAGATGTGATTCCATGAATTGAAGCCGCAATGACCATTCCTGCGTTTTATTTTTTATATATTCGATATCCCGAAGCTTAAAGCACATGCCCTCCAGCGGCTTATATTCGTTGTTTTTCATGTTCTGTACAAGATCATCCAAGCCTTCTCACCGTCCTTATGACAAGCTTAGGATCATTGTAGCTCACAATGATTTTCATCGCAATTTCAAAGCAGGTTTTGCATCTAATATGCGTGTTCTAAGCGGCCTAGAAACGAAAAAAAAGACAACAATGGGCGAACCCCTTTGTTGTCTTTTTGAATGTATACAGGATTATCTGCTCGTTAGCCACTCTGCCAATTCTTCCGTCTGCGTAAGTATGGCAATCGGATCCCAATACCAAGAACGGTCAGGTCTCCAAATGTACACTCTATCGTTCTTAACGGCATCCAGTGAATTCCATATCGGATCAGCCTTAAGGTCTTCTAATGTATGGGAATCCGTAGTCAGTATGATGTAATCTCCCGCGTATTTTGGCAATGCCTCCGCAGATAGCGATGCCCAACCTGGATCAGTCAGCTCCAGTTCGACTTCAGCGGGAGGCTTAAAGCCAAAGCTATTGTATATGGCCTGTCCGCCCTTGCCAAAGTTTGGGCCAACGGATGAAATGTTTTTGTCCATCAATTCCATAACAGAGAATGTGGTGTCTGCCGGTACGACCTTCAGCACTTTTTCTTTCGCTTCAGCAATGCGGCGGTCGTAATCAGCGAGCCATTTCTCTGCTTCCTGTTCTTTGCCGAGCAGTTCGCCAAAATAGGTGATCTCTTCATGTACGGTTTTTAGCGACGCAAATGGAATGATGACCGTTGGAGCGATTTTGGGAAGCTGCTCGTTCATTTCGGCATAGGTATCATCCATAATGATTAGGTCAGGCTGCATATCCAAAATCTTCTCGATATTGCCGTTTCCATCGCCAATATCCTCTACGCCGGTCAGAGCGCCTTTGAAATAAGGATTTTGAATATGATGGTTGGATGTGCCCACGGGAATAACTCCAAGTGCAATTAAACTCCCCAAATATTCTCCTGCAACTACTCGCTGCGGATGGGTAGGAACCTCAATGTCTCCGGCAATGGTAGATATGGTTTTGGTTTGCGGCTGTTCACTGGCAGCAGGTGCCGTCTCTATTGGCGTAGGGCTCGTTTCTGCCGTATTCCCTGCGCCACATGCGTTTAACAATAGCATAAAGCTCAAAAGCAATGCCATTGCGATGGGCGGTTTGGCTTCTTTAAACATTGTTAATTCTCCCTCTCCTGATCGTTGATAATGATTATCATCGACATTAGTATAGCGGAGCGTTTTCTGGGAGACAATGGACGATCTCATGGTTGTGGAAGGACTATCTTCTAGCCTGTATTTGGTTGAATGCTCTTCTCTGAAGCGTGTAGGCGAGAGTCCGGTGTGCTTCTTAAACAATCTTCCTAAATAATAGGAGTCCTGATACCCGACACCTGCAGCAATTTCTTTGAGGGTTGCGTCGGTTTCTAGCAGCAGCTCCGCAGCTTTGTTCATCCGTATCTTAATTAAGTAATCGATGGGGCTAAGGCCCGTCCGGCTTTTGAAATAGGAAGATAGATGAGGAACGCTGTAATTTAAGCTCTCCGACAAAGATTCCAAAGAGATGGCTTCCGCATAGCGATCATGAATAATAGCGATAATCTGGGCAGCTAAGTTGCGCTTCTCCAGACGCATGCCCTGCATCTGCATTTGATGCATCAGCTCGTACACAAATTGGTGAAGCAAAGTCTTCGCGCGAAGTCGGCTGAGCGGATCTCTTTTTTCCCATTCCTTATACATGTCTGTCATATAGCGATACAAAGCTACTGGAAATGCAGGCGTGAAACCATATTGAACATGAAAGGGCAGGACTTGGTCCATGCGGGTTATCATTTCCTGTCCTGCGGGCAATGGAATAGTTGCTTTATAATAAATGGCATAATACTCAAATCCCTCTTCACCCGGATAAATGTCGAGTATCGCCCCTTTGCCGGCATGAAGCACCTTGAAGCCATTGGCATTATGCTCGGTACCGTCCAATTTCACCTGGGCGTTTCCACGAATAGACATGACAAAAATACTGGCAGGAACGCTGTAGCGAAACATGAATTCGTTAGATCGCATTCGAATGCGACGAACGTCTATAATTTTGCAGTAAGCATGGTTCCATAACACAATATGGTCGTGTATTTCCATCTCCTGAGCCCTGCTTTCTGTATCCGTGCATATTGAAATACGGTATGATTACTATTATAAATGATATCTCTTCTCACTATAAGTAGTTAATCTAAGGAGTCCGTTACGAGGTGTATTCATGGAATGGCAAGAAACCATTAAACGGTGGAGCCAAACGCAGGTCAAAGTAATAGACATTCGGCATTTGGCAATGAAGGCAGGAGATGAACTGGCCTCCTATCGTCTTCCTGCATGTGCGTTTATCATCGCTAACCAAGGCGGGGCCAAATTAAGGCTTGATGGCATGGAAGTTGCATCAGCACCAATGCAGGTCCTTCATGGCGGCAAGGGCGCGCACTTGAACATCCGCGCTTTGAAGCAACCATTTGACTATTATTTAATTTTATATAAACCTTTGGATGGCCTAGCTAGTCCATCCGCGCATAAACGGAATGAGCCGCCGGCTCCATTTGGGAGGATCTATACTTTTCAAGCGAGATATCCCTTGGCTTTGCTTGCTTTGTTAGAGCCGATGTATAAGCAGTGGACGAGTACAGAAGCGCTTGATCGTCTGCAGGTGATGGGGTTGTTCTATCAATTTGTGCATGAGCAGTTTCGTCAACTGCAAATGGAAGAAAGCGATACATCAGCGCCAGAATTGGCTGCGCAGATTGCCCATTTTATTCAGGAACATTATGAGAAAGCCATCTCTATGGAAATGCTGGCGAGTTGTTTCCATTACAGTACCCATTATCTGTCCCGGGTATTTAAACGCAAGTATGGATGCAGCCCCATCGAATATCTCATCCAAACACGTATAAATCGGGCCAAGTTTTTGTTGAACGAAACGGATGTAACGATTCGCGAGGTTGCCGACAGTATCGGCTATACAGACATGTATTACTTTAGCCGGCTTTTCAAAAAACAGACGGGTGCCACTCCTGCGCAATTTAAAATGCATAATCTAGCCCTAAAAGGTTCAGTTCGCACGAATTTTATGCCCGAATCGTTCATTGCTGCCCAAGCAGGAGAAGGTTATATTGTTAACAGTGATAATCATTATCAACAAAATGCTTGGAGAGTGAATGAAATGAATTTTAGGTTTAAGCCATCTTTTGCCGTTACGCTCTTATTTAGCTTATCTCTGCTGCTGGCGGCGTGCGGCGGAGCCGAACCGGAAGTAAAACAAAATGCAGGGGGCAATAACACGCAGCAGGCAGAGAGCACAGATGCGCTACCGGCTGAGACGAGGCTGTATAAGGATGCTTTGGGACGAGAGGTGAAAATCCCAGTGCAGCCCAGCAAGGCTGTTGTTGTGACTTACGGCGGTTATTTGCTGCCGCTTGGTTTAGAGCCGGTAGGCGCGGATAAGGGCACCATTGATCTATACCCAGACGCATTTGCAGATGTGGAAAGCATTGGGGAGGGGCTTGGCAATGTAGAGGCTATTTCTGCCCTTCAGCCCGATATAATCATATTGCCAGACTATCATAGCGCTGAAATCTATGAAACGTATCAAAAAATCGCTCCGACAGTTGCGGTGGCCTGGGGAGGCGATCCGGATGTGATCAACACGCTGCGTGACATGGGCGACGTAATGAATCGGAAGCCGGAGGCAGAGGCGTGGATTTCCAAATTCGAGGAGAAGCTGCAACGGATTCGGGAGCAAATCAATGTTAATATTAAACCGGGCACTACTGCCGCAACGTTCATTCTTTATAACGGCGAGGTGCTGTTGGGAGGCAAAGGCGGTACGCTAGGCAAGTTGATTTATGAGGATTTTGGTTTCAAAATGCCGCAGCAATTCGAACAATATGCGGATGGCGGAACTGCTTTATCGATGGAAGCATTGATTGATCGCCCAGCTGACTATTTCTTTACTCAAATGACGGTTGAAGAACTTCCAGAGATGACCAAACTATTTCAAGAGCCGGTCTATCAGGCGATTCCAGCAGTGAAGAACAACCGTATCATAAACGTGACCCGCAACAAATGGAACTATGGTCCTTATTTGGTAGACGAAGCCGTTGATGCGTTTATTGAAGCGGTGGGAGTTACATTGAAATAAGGAAAAGCTTTAATAGCCCTCACTTAACACTTGGTGGGGGATATTTTGTATTTATTTGAACATTTAGAAAGTGAATGTAGCGCTAGTGTTAGTGACGTCTATACTATACCCGGCACTAGTCTATAAAGTTCTAGCTTTCATATACAGAAAATGGAGTTTGAGTTTCTAGTTATATTAAAGGCAATGATCGATTATTCCGTTAAAACTGGATGTATGATTATGCTTTTCATTCCATCTGTTTAGTCAGGTTTAATATGAAACCGCAAAAATAGCTTTAAATAATAAGGTTTAGAATTTAATTCCCATATTGTTTCTATCTGTTTACATTCGTTTTCTTTCTGATTTTTCATCAAAAAACGGGTTTCGCCTGGCGCCGTCTCTTGCAGAGGATGGCGATAGCCGGTTCACCTGGCTAAGGTCGAATATTGTGCTAATAGGGACGCTGATTGTGTCGAAAGAACGCATATTTTCACTTGGCGAGATGATTTCGCGATGCTACACTTATGGAGGATATTGTAGTGGAACTAATGAGACGAAATAGAAGGTCCAGGAGGACTGTGGATGAACGTTATACAAGCCAGAATTCAATGCTTCGGACGGTTTATGCTGCTATCTCCGAGCGGAGAAGCTTTGAAATGGCGTACGTCCAAAGCGCAAGAGCTAATGGCGTATCTTGTCCACCACCGTGGAGAGGCTGTAGACCGTTCTCGAATCATGGACGCTCTGTGGGGAGATGATGCCGCAAAAACTCCTGCCTATTTCAATACGACGGCGCATTATCTACGCAACAATTTAACAAACATCGGATTATCCGATATTTTGCAGCATCACAAGGGGATGTATCGCATTCGGGTGGAGGCCTTCGATGTCGACTCGCTTACCTTTGAACGTTGGATGCCTACCTGTAAAACCATTCATTTCGGTAACATTAAAGGATGCGAGGATGCCGCTAAGCTGTATACCGGAGGCTACCTGGCGAACAAGGATTACAGCTGGACCGAGCAGCGTCGAGCATCATTTGAGAACAAGTATCTTGAGCTCATAATTGGAATGAACCATTACTATATGGAAGAAGGGAAATACTCTGCCTCGATCAAACTACTCAAAAAAGCGATCAAACAAATACCATGGAACGAAACCTTGCACAACTTGCTGATTCGAGCGCATCTGGACGATCACGATCGTCTCGCTGCCTTAAAACAATACGATGTGCTTAAACGAATGTTACGCCGCGAATACCGGGAAGAACCTGGTGATGAGATTAAGCGGATCATGCATTTAAAGAGATAGGTCTATAATCGTGTTTAATATGAAAAAAAGACAATAAATAGTTTATTTTACAAATTGAAAATTCTGGTATTTTAATAGAATGATTCTTTACAACCCTTGTCTATCAAGCATTTTCTAGGTTTTCTACCTGCAAATTTCATCATTCTTGTTTATTAGCCTTTTGCTACAATAGAACTACGTTTGGCAACTATTACATAAGGATAGGAGTTTGATTATGAAGAAGACATGGATCATTATGAGTCTCGTGGCTTTGTTTAGCTCTTCTGTGCTCGTATTCACACAAGTCCCTGCACAGGCCAAAACATCCGCAGACTTTACCGACCTGAAAGACCTGGATGCAGCCACCAAAGCTAAGTTCGATGCGTTGATCAGTGCTGGAATCTTTGACGGCGTCGGCGAAAATAAATTTGGTTTGAAAGAAGAGATGAATCGCGCTCAATTTGCAAAAGTGGCTGCGTTGATCTACCAATTGGATGTCGATAAAAACCTGAAGGAGTCTAGCTTTAAAGACGTAAAGTTGGACGATTCCGCTAACGGTTATGCATTGCCTTATATTGAGGCGCTTAAAAACTCAGGAATCACGGATGGAGTTAGCGATAGCACCTTTAATCCAGCCGGCAAAGTGAGCAAGGAGCAACTGGCCACATTTCTCGTTCGAGGTCTTGGTAAACGCGATGAAGCCGAATCAAAGCCTGGCGTTACTGACAATACAGTATCCGACTGGGCCAAAGGTTATGTCGAACTAGCGTTGCAGCTCAAGATCATGAATAACAATGTAGACGGTACATTCGGCGGCTCTACAGGTGCTACAAGAGACTTATTGGTGACCGGTGCTTACGAGGCTAAACAACAATTCGTTGCCTCCCTACCTTCGCCGACTCCAACGGCTACGCCTGTACCTACACCGGTGCCAACACAAGTGCCAACACAAGTGCCAACACAAGTGCCAACACAAGTGCCAACACAAGTGCCAACACAAGTGCCAACACAAGCGCCGACACAAGTGCCAACGCAATCGCCATCACCTACATCGACGCCTACGGTGTCTTCGCTTACTTATGAACTTAAAGTAGGTTCCAATTTGAATGCGGTTGCGATTACTTATGATCTTAACCAGAATAACAGCTTGAAATTTGCGAGGAGTGTTAATCCAATTTCCGCTCCACTCGTCGGAACGAACGTTTCTACAATAGACGCTTTGAACGATTACAGTGTCGGTGAAGATATCTCAGATATTACGATTACTCATTACCTCGGTTTGTACGAAGTGAACAGTGACGGAATTATTCTGAAGTTTAGCAACATCTATTTGGAGGGGCCAAGGACAGTGACAACCCCACTATTTAATTTCACAAAAGACGAGCATTTACCAGGTGGCGTTTTGAGCCTTGGTGTACTTCCAAACATTGAGTTTCCTAGCGCGGTTGCATGGGAAGTTAAATCCGGTAACGATTTAATAGCCGGAATTCCTCCAGTTGGTGCGATATTCGGAGGAGAAGTAGCCGTCCATGGAACTTATTATGAACATCCAAGCTTCCTCGCGCTTGCAGCTGTAGATAGCGAAGGTAAAGTAGTCGGATATACGTTCCAGTCTACTGCTTCATTGCTGGAAGAGGAACCAGAAATACCATTTCCATCGTGCAGCATAAATCCGATAGCGTGTGGTCCTAACTTTCCTCCTTATCTCCCAATGCCATAATACCTAAGAAGCTATCCTGTTTGATAAGGCGTTATCCAATTACTTTGGGTAACGCCTTTTTTCATTTTCTCATGCTTAAAATAATTAAACGCACCCGCCGTATTTCGCACTTTTGCTTAGTGAAACTCTGTGGTGCTTTTTCTATTTTGTAAGACATTTATTTAATATCCTAAAAAGCCTGTAGTTACATTAGCCTTCATCGATTTTGGCACTGCAAAAGTAGAGTTAAACTAACTTCTTATTCCTTAGTCAGTACTTGATAATTGCTAAATGTCTGTTTGACCTTCCACACGTTATGGGTATAAGTTGTTAGGAAATGCAGGCGGTAAAAGCAATAGCCGCTTGTGACCCAATACCGAGAGGAGGGCTGCACAATGCCGTGGACGAAAGAGGATTACCCGGACTCTCTCAAAAACTTTATGGCTCCCGTTCGCAACAAAGCGATCGACATTGCCAACGCATTGCTCGAGGACGGTTATGAAGAGGGACGGGCAATTGCGATTGCGACTTCCCAAGCCAAAGAATGGGGCGAGAATCGCGATAAGCAAATTCGTAAGAAAACAAAGTAGCCACAACATTTTGCACCAAAAAAGGCGTCCAGCAATCGGTATCTTATGAGACCTTTTGCTGGATGCTTTTTTGAGTTATGCCTATCTCAAATGAGATGTTTTCGGCCTTTGGTCGCTAGAGAGAGTATGACTTCGCATTTGGCACATTGCCCTGTGTTCCACGGTTGATGATTTAACTGGAATGGCTCCCGTTAAAATAGTAATAATCAACGGATTACTCCTATATAGATGGAAATTTTCCCGTTAATACAGCCATTTTTGTTGGGATATCCGGAATGGTAGGGGATTAGAGGGGGGAATTCCATCTAAATCCCTAAAGACGCCTTATTTCTTGTTTTAGAGGGAGAAATTCCATCTAAATAAAACACATGCGAAAAAAAACGACTTGGCTTTATTGGCGCTAGCTGAGGTGAAAATCCACTTTCAAGCCTTCAATATAAATAACCAGTCATAACCACACCTAAATATATAAGCGATTAAACTTTATTATCGAATGAGCAATAGGTTCGAATAGGAAGAAAGTAGATTATTAAAAAAAGAGGTATTAAAATAGAAAATTATGTGATAAAATCACCGTGAAGCGCGTCCCGACAGATATGAACGAACCCTACCTTGCTTTAAAAGTTAAAGCGCTTATACTATTAAGGGAGGAATTTTAATGTTCATGCATTTTAATCGAACCATCCGTACGTGCAAAAAAGCTTTTGCCATTGGTCTTGCCGCAGTGATGCTGTTAAGCCTGTCCCAGGTATCCACTTCGTTTGTGGAAACGGCCAGTGCAGCGGGAGAAGCAAAACCTTTTCCACAGCAGGTGAGCTATGCCGGAATTATCAAGCCTAACCATGTCACGCAGTCGTCCATGAATGCTTCGGTGTCTTCTTATTACGACTACTGGAAAGGCAAGTACCTGAAAAATAATCTGGCTTCGCTTCCCGGGGGCTATTATGTGAAGGGTGAAATTACGGGCAGCGCTGGCGGTTTTACGCCGCTAGGAACATCTGAAGGACAAGGCTACGGAATGGTCATCACGGCATTAATGGCCGGTCATGACGCTAATGCACAGACGATATACAACGGCTTATTTAAGACGGCCCGTGCATTCAAGAGCTCAATCAATAGCGGGCTGATGGGCTGGGTCGTAGCCGATCATGTGAATGCGCAAGGTAATTTCAGCTCTGCGACGGATGGGGATTTGGACATTGCCTACTCGTTGATATTAGCCCACAATCAATGGGGATCAAGCGGCACCATTAATTATCTCTCCGAAGCTACAGCGATGATTAACGCGATAAAGCAAAGCAATGTTACAAATAGCAATCGCTTGAATCTGGGAGACTGGGATTCGAAGAGCGCGCTAAATTCAAGGCCATCGGACTGGATGCTTAGTCATTTACGAGCTTTTTATGATGTGACTGGCGATCAGACCTGGATTAACGTCATTAATAGCTTGTATACAGCTTACTCTCAGGTTAGCAATAGCTATGCTGCTACAACGGGACTAATCTCCGACTTTATTGTAGATAACCCGGCTAAGCCGGCCCCGGAGTGGTATTTGGATGAATTCAAAGAAACGAATCAATATTTCTACAATGCATCGCGGGTTCCGCTGCGCATCGTAATGGATTATGCGCTTTATGGCGATGCCAGAGGCAAAACAATCGCTGACAAAATGGCGGTGTGGATTAAAGGCAAGACAAACGGATCGCCCTCTTCCATTGTAGCGGGCTATACGTTAAGCGGGAATGCGATCAATTCCTACAGCTCCGCCGTCTTTACGTCACCGCTTATCTCGGCCGCCACGACGAGCACGAGCCACCAGGCGTGGGTGAATGCAGGATGGGATTGGATGAAAAATGCAAAAGCCGGTTATTTTGAAGATACCTTTAACCTGTTGAATATGCTCTACATTTCGGGCAACTGGTGGAAGCCGGGAAGCAGTGGCCCTGTTGTGCCTGGCGCTACCCTTCAAGTCATAGAGGACAGCTTTGTTCGTGGCGGTACGTACGGCTCGGATAATTATGGATCACAGACGACGTTAACGATTAAGAAAAGAGACAGCGATGCGTCGTATGCACGTGAGGCGTATCTGAAATTTAATAAATCGACCGTAACGGGCACTATCAATTCAGCGAAAATCAAGTTGTATGTGAATAGCTTGCATAGCAATTCCACGAGTGTTCCTATTAGGGCTTTTGGCATTAATAATCAGGCTTGGACCGAATCTACCCTGAAGTACTCTAATCGGCCAACTGAAGCTGGGACCTCTCAAGGCTCCGATACAGCCAGTGCCGCAGGCAGCTATATTTATTTGGACGTCACCTCATTCGTAAAGAACTTCTCTGGCAGCGTGATTTCGTTTAGAATCGTGGGCTTAACGGAGGATGTTGGAGCAGAGCTTGCCTCGAAGGAAAACACGACCGCTTCAAGACGGCCGGTTCTTCAAATTAATGGCGGATAGCCTGCTGTTATGATGAATCGACGGAACAAGGGGAAGGCTGTGACAGGCTGCCGTAAGGCGGACAGGTGCAGCCTTTTTTTTCAAAATAGAAGGATTTAAATGGTTTACGCGATAAAGCAGAAACGGACACTTTCCTCTTGAAGAGGATGGCGAATCCGTTTCTTCTTTTATTTCCGCTTTAAGAAAAGCTACGGCATGCCGCCAGCACAGTTCAGATCCAGACATAAGGATGACGGGCCCGTACTGGATTTGCCCATGCTTCGTATGAAATCTGCCCTTGATGCCGTTAATTGGCAATAAGGGCGGCAGAGGCGGAGAAATCATTCATGGAGACCTTGGGCTTAAGGCGCCACCGATAATTCAGGAAAAACTGATTGACGGCGAGGAATTTGGAGCGGCCTTGACGCTTGAGCTATTGCCCGAATATGCCGGCGACTACATTTTCACGAGCAACTGGGGATGGGATGACGGAAATCCGGATGTCGTTTACGGAAGCAAGCTGTGGGAATCGCTGCCCGCGGTAAAAAATAATCAGGTATATTTTATTGATGCCAAAGGGTCTTACTTCAACGATCCCATTTCTTTGGAAGCGCAATTGGAGTTTATCGTTGAGAGCTTTCTGGGCAAATAAGCAGGGAAAACGTTTGTTATAAATGCATAATAGAAAGAGAAAAGGCGATCCTGCGCAGGATCGCCTTTCTTTTCTCAAGAAAGATACACAAAAAACGTAGTCGATTGGCCAACCGTGCTTGTCGCGTAAATCTTCCCTTTATGCTGTTCGATTATGGATTTGGCAATCGCCAGGCCAAGGCCGTAACCGCCTTGCTTGCGCGCACGGGAAGTATCGGTACGGTAGAAGCGGTCAAAGATCCGAGTTAGATGCTCGGCGGCAATCCCCTCACCAGTGTTGCTCACTGAAAGCACCACATCGTTCTGCTGTTTCTTAAGCGCAAGGGTGACCGTGCCCTTGGAGTTCGTATATTTAACCGCATTGTCCAGCAAAATCATAACCACTTGCTTAATTTGCTCGTTGCTGCCATGTACCGTCAGATTAGGCTCGATCTCATAGTCCAGCGCCACATTTTTCTCAAAGATAACGGCCTCCATCGTCAAAATAATCGTTTCAACCGCTTCGCTCAGATTGAACTTCGAGTAGACCATGCTTGCTCTGGAATCATCCATTTCCGTTAAATACAAAAGGTCATTAGTTAGTCTTGTCATTCTTTCCGTTTCTGATTTAATGTAGTGCAGCCACTTGGATTGATTGTGAATCGTGTCCTCGCTATTGGATAACAAGACATCCGCATTGGTATTAATAATGGTAAGCGGCGTTTTCATTTCATGGGAAGCGTCAGCAATGAACTGCTTCTGCTTATCGAAAGCCTCTTTAACCGGCCTGATCGACTGATTGGCGAAGAAGCGGCTGGTGAAGAAGAGGATCAGAAGCATGACCAATCCCACTACGGAGAAGGTATAGATCAAATTAGTCAAAATCTCTTGCTGGGCGGTGATATCCAGGAAGACAAGCATATAGCCATCATTGGTAGGCTTCATATTAAACGTCCAATGGCTGCCATCGAGCTTAAATTGTCCCGTGTCTTTATTCACTGCCACAGCTTCCTCCAGCGCCTCCTCATAAAATTCGGTATCCATCACAAATTGCGAGGCAGTTGCAGTCAGAGTATGCGCTTCGTCGGTTTGAAGCATAAAGGAAACGGAGCGCTCAGGCGGCGAATTCCGGTTATACCTCTCTTCTTTATCCATAGGTCCTTTATCATTATCCATGGCTGTTGAAGAAGAGGCCCCCTCTGAACGGGAAGGCGAATGGTCCGAATTCCCGGGTGGCTTCTGATAAGACTCCGATATCCGGAAGAGCTCCATGTTGATATCGCTTCGCACATTTCGGTAAGTAATGACGTAAATGGAAGCGAAGGCGACAAGCATGACGATGGAGATAATAATCAGGTTAACTATGAGAAATCGATTTCGGAGCTTCGTAAACATTAGGCTGTCACCTCTAATACATACCCTACGTTTCGGATCGTGTTAATGCGCACCGTCGAGTGCAGGAATGTGAATTTTTTTCTCAAAAAAGAAATGTACACCTCCACGTTGTTATGCTCCGCTTCGGAATCAAACCCCCATAGCTTCTCGATAATTTGTTCCTTGGAAGTCACGGCTTGTTTCCGAACGATCAGCAGCTCCAGTAAGGCGCTTTCCTTTAAATTGAGCTTCATTTCTTTCCCTTTGACGGTGAGCTTTAGATTCGTCGTATTCAATTCGATGTCTCCGAACGTTAACGCATCCTCCGGCACTACCTCTCCTTTGCGCCGCAGCGCCGCTCTTATTCTGGCAAGCAGCTCCTCGGATGAAAAAGGCTTAGCGATATAGTCGTCGGCTCCATAGTCCAGGCCTGCGACCATATCTGAAATTTCTCCTTTTGCTGTTAGCAGAATAACGGGAGTGGAGACGCCTTCTTTGCGGAGCTTGGTCAATACGCTGATCCCATCCATTTCAGGCATCATAATATCCAGCAGCAGCAAATCATAAATCCCGCTCAATGCATAATCCAAGCCCGTTCTGCCGTCATGGACAGCGTCAACGGCGTAATGCTGCTTCTTTAATATTTGGGTTAAGGCTTCTGCAAGATGAAGCTCATCTTCTACGATTAAGATTCTCATGGTCTGTCATCCTCTATATGAGTTCTGTATTTAATGAGGTAATTATATCAGGATTACCTTTAGTCAACCTTAATAATGAAAGGGAAAAACGAAGCTTGTCCGGCCAGCAAAAAAGTTGAGCATTTGTAAATGGATTTAAGTTTCACTAAAGGTTTGGGGACTAAGATACAACTATAGCACACGAGATCACAACCGCCATTACAAGCGAAATCAAATAGAGAGGACTTGAACCCTATGGCTATTGAGGTATTCAACCGATATGAGAATAAATATTTGCTGGACAGCGAGGCCTACCGCCGTTTCTACCTTCAATTGTTGGAATATATGGAGCTGGACGATTATAACAAGCAGCATGAATTTTATTCCATCACTAATTTGTATTATGACACTGAACACGATGCTTTGATTCGCAACAGTCTATCCAAGCCGAAGTACAAGGAAAAGCTTCGTTTGAGGGCTTACGGCACCCCGCAGCAGGATGCAAAGGTATACCTAGAAATTAAGAAGAAGGTATGCGGGTTGGTTAACAAACGAAGGACGGGACTGAAGCTGAATGAGGCTTATGAATTTGTCCGTACAGGCGTCCAGCCAGAACTTAAGGATTACATGAACAATCAGGTTCTGCAGGAAATTACATACTTTCTTGGACAGTATGACCTGCAGCCCAAAGTATATCTGGGTTATGAGCGCAAAGCGTTATTTTGTAAAAATAGCCGCGACCTCCGAATTACCTTTGATACGAATATCAGATGCCGGCGGTATGATTTGAAGCTTGAGAGCGGCAATTACGGAGAACCTCTGCTGGAGCCTGGCCAGTGGCTGATGGAAGTAAAAGCAGAGAAGACAATTCCCATGTGGTTGTCGAGACTGCTGTCTGAGCATCAGATGTATCGCACTAGCTTCTCGAAATACGGCAATGAATACAAAAAAATGCTGAGAAACAGCAGCGCAGAAAGGGGAAGCGTCCTCTATGCTTGAGTCACTTTTTTCCACCTCCTTAACTACAACGGAATTAACTTTTACATCGGCAATCATTACGATTCTATTGTCTCTAGTCCTAGGCGGCATGATCAGTTACACCTATATGAAGACGAATCCGAATGGGTATTCGCAAAGCTTCACGCTTACGATGGTGCTGCTGCCAGTCATTGTAGCTATCATCATATTGCTCATCGGCAGCAATATTGCCAGAGCTTTTAGCCTAGCAGGAGCCTTCTCCATTATTCGGTTCAGAAGCGCGCCGGGCGACCCTAAGGATATCACTTTTGTCTTGTTCACCATGGCAGCGGGGCTCGCCTGCGGGGTTGGTTCCTTCGGTTACGCCGTGTTGTTCACTCTGATCCTCTGCGTGCTGATGGTGGTGCTTAACCGAGTGAAATTTGGCGTTAGAAAAACGCTGCAAAAAGTATTGAAAGTGACCATCCCGGAAAATTTGGGCTATGAGGAAGCATTTGCTGAAGTTTTTGCCCAATTTAAAGTGGGTTATGAGCTTAAGAAAATTCGGACCACTGAGCTAGGCAGCTTATATGAACTGGTGTACACCGTGACGATTGACGAGATTACGAACCAGAAGCAATTCCTGGACGCCATTCGATGCAGAAATGGAAACCTAGATATTTCGTTAACGATGAATCCAACCACGTATGACTATTAAATCATTTGGAATCGAAAGGATGAGCGATATGAAAAAAGGAAAAATAAGACGAATGTTAGGAATTTTACTGATCTGTACGGTGGTTTTAACAGCTTGCAGTACTGCAGCGTCGCAGACAACGCCAACTGCAGAGGTGACAGAAGCCGCTGCAAACACGGCAAGTACGGTAGGCTCGCAAAGCCAGACCGTTACAGCCGCACTTCCCGCTAACGTTAAAGTGTCTGACGTGGCGACGTTTGACGAGGAGGATCACGCTACGGATTGGAACGCGGATTCTGCGACCGTGATTAAAATGAACGGAACCAGTGCCGCGATTACCGGCTCCGGAGCAGCCACCGCGAATGGCTCCGTGAACATCACAGAAGCAGGAACGTATGTCCTGAACGGGACTCTGAGCGACGGGCAAATTGTGGTAAATGTACAAGATGAAGGAGTCGTCCATCTGGTGCTGAACGGAGTAGAGATTCATGACAACGACAGCGCAGCGATCGATATCAAGGAAGCGGACAAGGTAGTTATGACGCTGCAGGAAGGTACGGTGAATTCGATTTCGGACGGTAAAGACTATGTCTTTGCGGATGCTGCGACCGATGAGCCGAGTGCGGCTTTATTCAGTAAAGCGGATCTGACGATCAACGGTACCGGGAAGCTGTCGGTTGTGGCCAGCTACAATGATGGAATTACAAGCAAAGATGACTTAAAAATCGTGTCAGGAACCATAGCCATTCAGGCTGCGGATGATGGCATTGTAGGCAAGGACATGATTGCTATTGAAAATGGAGATCTAACGATTAAGGCAGAGGGAGACGGAATCAAGTCCACTAACGATGCCGAGGCAGCACTAGGGTTTATCGCTATTGCCGGTGGAACTTTCCAGATTGAGGCTGGCAATGACGGGATTCAAGCCGAAACTGCTTTGGTCATGGATGGCGGTACGTATACCTTGACGACGGGTGGAGGCAGCTCTAATGGTGTAGTGAAGCAGGAGGAGATGGGAGGAGGCTCGCCAAGAGGCGCTGCTTCAACTACAACAGCAACGGAGGAAACGGCAAGCACGAAAGGGCTGAAGGCAGGAGGAGATATCACCGTGAATAGCGGAAGCTTTGCGATTGATTCCGCAGATGATGCCGTGCACAGCAACAGCAATGTTACGGTAATAGGCGGAGATATGGAAATAGCGACGGGTGATGATGGAATCCATGCGGATGCCTTGGTGACGATCGCAGGAGGAAGCATTAATATCACCAAGAGCTATGAAGGCATTGAAGGGGCAAACATTACGATTTCCGGCGGCGAGACTCATGTGGCTGCTTCGGATGACGGGATTAATGTAGCGGGAGGCAGCGATGAAACGAGCGGCGGAAGCGCAGACCAGTTCCAAGCGTCTTCTAGCAATCTGCTTACCATTAGCGGAGGCACAGTAAGCGTGGATGCCGCTGGTGATGGTCTGGATTCGAACGGTTCCATCGTGATGACGGGTGGTACGGTTATCGTTAATGGCCCAACGAACAACGGCAATGGGGCATTGGATTACGATGGCAGCTTTGATCTCAGCGGTGGAACGCTAGTGGCAGCGGGAAGCTCGGGAATGGCTCAAGCAGCGTCTGACAGCTCCAGTCAATTCACGGTCAGCATGACGTTCCCTCAGACTCAGCAAGCAGGAACGTTGGTTCACTTGCAAGATAGCGATGGCAACGCCATTATGACCTTTGCGCCAACTAAAAATTATCAATCCGTCGTTATTAGCTCGCCTGAGCTGCAAAGTGGTGGTTCGTATACCCTCTATTCGGGAGGAGCTTCGACAGGGAGCGCAGCGGACGGCATCTATACGGACGGGAATTATACAGGCGGAACGCAAATCACATCGTTTGAAATCTCAAGCAGCGTTACGTGGTTGAATGAATCGGGAGTAACGACTGGCGGCAATACGGGCCGTGGGCCTGGCGGCGGAGGTGGAGGCGCCAGACCTCAAGGCGGAAGTCCAAAATAACGAAGAAACATAATGATAGCCGCGAATTCGGATGATTGATCCGAACTCGCGGCTGTTTGCTAGTATTGTGGTTGCTATCTAGGCTCCTTAAGATGGAGCTGCACGGGATAGAGGCTCCTTTTTCACCTGTTCAGCACTTGCCTTTTTTCTCTTATAAAAAGACAAGAAGCCTGCGGTAACGGCAATGGATAATGCTGAAATCAGACCGCTTGCCAGCGGAAAGACGAATAAGCTGGTGATTACAACGAGCAGGTCAAAGGCCAGATTGGTTTTGCCCGGATGGATGCCATATCTGTGGTGGACATAAATGGCAAGAATCGTCGCGCCGCCGAGGGATGCGCCGTTTCGGAACAATACGGCAATGCCCGCACCGATAAATGCGCCGCCAACAACAGCCCCGATCAGGGATGGAATTGCAAAAGCGGGCAAGGCGCTGTCTAGAGCGCTTAATGCGGAGACAAGCCCGATGGCCAGCATGGTGTTGACGGTAAAGGATTTACCCATGTAAAAGTAGGAAAATATAAAAAAAGGAAGGTTGAGCAGGGCGAACAAATAGTGGAATCGGACATGCAGCAAGGGCGATAAGCTTAAAGAGAGACCTGCCGTTCCTCCGGTTACGATATGGGAGTGTTTCAGAATCATCAATCCGCCAGCCGTAACAAAGCAGCCTATTGCAATATGAAGCCATTTTCGCAGCATATCCTTCATTTTGTTATCCAATTTTCGAATCATTTGGCATGCACCGCCTGCTTGATTTTCTTAATTTAAGGATACAAAACCGTGCAATCGGAATATATAATAAACTGAATGAAATAGATGTAAGTTTAGGTTACATTGAATAAAATAATGGCATCTATTGTGCAAACTGAAGGGAGGCCAGCGGGTATGGATCAATTGGATCGAACGCTGCTGCAATTGCTGCAGGAGGATGGGCGCATGACGATTAGCGAGCTATCCAAACGAATGGCTTTAAGCCGTCCTAGCATATCGGAGCGTTTGCTGCGACTGCAGGAGAGTGGAGCCATATTGGGATTCGGAGCACGAGTATCGCCAGCCGCGGTCGGAAGGAATATACAGGTCATGATTCAGATGAGTGAATTAAAGGTATCCCCTACGGAATTCGAGAAACGAATCAGCAATGATTATGATATTTTGGAAGGTCACCGCGTAACGGGAACGGTCAGCTATATATTGAAAGCGGCAGTAACGGGGATGGATGCGCTGAGTGAGCTCGTGGAGAGGCTTATGCCATTTGGAAACGTGAATACATCGGTTATTTTGTCTTCGCCAGTGACGAATCGGGTGATCCTGCCGAAGGAATAGATACAAAGAAACCGGAAGCGCTCACGAAGGAGGCTTTCGGTTTCTGATGGGTATGTTATTCAGTGACAATCCCGTAAACGAGGACAGGGGGCTCGACATGGCTGCCAATGCGAATGTTTTCGTAAATGATGGCAAGAACGTCATCCACGTTGTCTCGATTCGAATGAATGGTGACGAGTGAATCACCGGCTTTTACTTTATCGCCGATTTTTTTATTCAGCATTAGGCCTACGGCCAGATCGATCTCCGATTCTTTCGTTGCCCGCCCTGCGCCAAGCAGCATGGCCGCCGTGCCAATCTCATCTGCTATGATTTCCGTTACAACGCCATCTTCACTGGCAGGCACTTCGATGAGATAAGCGGCTTGCGGCAATTTCTCCGGATGGTCTACAACCGTCGGATCGCCGCCTTGATTGGCAATAAACGCTTTGAATTTCTCCAGCGCCTTGCCGTTCTGGATTACTTCTCTCAGCAGCTCCTCGGCTTCTTCCAGAGAGCTTGCTTTGTTCGCCAAGAATACCATTTGGCTGCCTAAGGCAAGACAAAGCTCCTCTAAATCCTTAGGTCCTTTTCCTTGCAGCGTATCGATGGCTTCTTTCACTTCAAGCGCATTGCCGATGGCAAAGCCGAGCGGCTGACTCATATCCGAGATGACAGCCATCGTCTTGCGACCGACGTTATTGCCGATGCTAACCATCGCGTGCGCAAGCTCTTTGGCATCGTCAACGGTTTTCATAAAGGCGCCGGCGCCTGTCTTCACATCCAACACGATGGCATCCGAGCCAGCCGCAATTTTCTTGCTCATAATCGAGCTGGCGATCAGCGGTATCGAATTGACCGTTGCCGTCACGTCACGAAGAGCATACAATTTCTTATCGGCCGGGGTTAGATTGCCGGATTGGCCAATGACTGCGATTTTGTCCTTATTCACCAAACGGACGAACTCTTCCTTATCAATCTCAACGTGGAATCCTGCAATAGCCTCCAGCTTGTCAATGGTGCCGCCGGTATGTCCGAGGCCGCGGCCGGACATCTTCGCTACCGGAATATCCAGCGCGGCAACAAGTGGTGCGAGCACGAGCGTGGTTGTATCGCCAACGCCGCCAGTGGAATGCTTGTCTACCTTCACGCCCTCAATCGCAGACAGGTCGATCGTATCGCCGGAATTTACGATGGCCATCGTAAGATCCGCTCGTTCGCGTTCCGTCATATCCTTGAAGAAGATTGCCATAGCTAAGGCGCTGACTTGATAGTCAGGTATCTCATCCTTCGTATAACCTTCGATAATAAAGTTGATTTCTTCTGTCGTCATTTCTTCGCCGTCCCGCTTTTTCTCAATTAGATCTACCATTCTCATTTTGTGTGTCTCCTCGCATCTTAGGTTTGATTAGAAATAAATTAAAGGGAAATCACGGTTTCGAGAGCGACTTCCATCATATCGTTGAAGGTGCTTTGCCGCTCAGCCGCTGTCGTTTCTTCTCCCGTCAAGAGGTGGTCGCTTACCGTTAATATGGTTAAGGCATTCACCCCATATTTGGCAGCTAGCGTGTATAGCGCCGTTGTTTCCATTTCCACGCCCAACACACCGTAATCCATCAGTTTCTGTACGATCTCTTTGTCATCCCGGTAAAAGGAATCGGAGCAAAAAATATTGCCGACATGGAGCTTTAAGCCTTTCGCTATGCCGCGCTCATAAGCTGCCTTAAGCAAGTGGAAGCTGCCTATTGGCGAATAATCATACCCGCCAAATACATGGCGGTTGACGCTGGAATCCGTACAAGCCGCTTGCGCTAATATAACCTCGCGAACGTTCACGCTGTTCTGCATAGCCCCGCAGGTGCCTACGCGCACAAGATTTTTTACGCCATAATCACGAATGAGTTCATTGACATAGATGCTGATGGAGGGGACGCCCATTCCTGTGCCTTGAACGGAAATGCGTTTACCTTGATAAGTACCCGTAAAACCGAGCATGCCCCTGACCTGGTTATAACAGATGGCATTCTCCAAATAGGTTTCCGCAATATACTGGGCTCTCAGCGGGTCGCCCGGCAATAATATCGTATCTGCAATTTGGCCTTGTTCGGCACCAATATGAATACTCATAAACATTCTCCTTCGGGTACATTATTTTAAATCTGATAAAAAGCTGATGCCGTGGGCAGGCTTTGCCACTTTGAAATTGTCCGCAATCGTTGCCCCGATATCCGCGAAGGTGTTCCTGATGGGCAGGGCATGTCCGCCTTGTTCGAAGCGCGGCGAGTAAGCTAACAAAGGCACATATTCACGGGTATGGTCCGTGCCATGATAAGTAGGGTCATTGCCATGATCCGCCGTAATCAACAGCAGGTCCTGCTCGGTCATTTTGGCAAATACCTCTGGCAACCGGGCATCGTATTCCTCTAACGCTTGCCCGTACCCTTCAGGATCGCGGCGATGACCGTAGAGTGCGTCGAAATCAACCAGGTTGAGGAAGCTAAGGCCTGTAAAGGATTCATCCATGATTTTGATCATTTGATCCATGCCGTCAGCGTTGGATTGGGTGCGTACCGTCTGCGTAACGCCTTCGCCGTCATAAATATCGGAAATTTTTCCGAGAGCGATGACCTCATAGCCGCCGTCCTGCAGCTCATTCATAACCGTACGGGCAAATGGTTTCAATGCATAATCATGGCGGTTGGATGTCCGTTTGAAATCCCCCGGTGTACCAATGAAGGGACGGGCGATAATTCGTCCAAGCATATAGGGATCCTCCAAGGTGATTTCCCTGCAATACTCACAAATAGCATATAGCTCCTGCAGTGGAACCATATCTTCGTGAGCCGCAATTTGGAGGACGGAATCGGCAGAGGTGTAAACGATCAATGCGCCTGACCGCATATGCTCTTCGCCCAGCTCGTCCAGAATCTCGGTTCCGCTGGCGGGCTTGTTGCCAATCACCTTGCGACCGGTTTTGGCTTCAATCCTTGCGATTAATTCGCTTGGAAATCCGTCCGGAAATACGCGAAACGGAACGGCAATATGAAGCCCCATGATTTCCCAATGGCCAGTCATCGTGTCTTTGCCGCTCGATGCCTCCTGCATCTTCGTATAATAGGCAAGGGGCTTCTCGGCGACAGGCACTCCGCGTATTTCCTTAATATTGGATAATCCGAGCACGGCCATATTCGGCATCTTCAGGCCTCCGCGTGCTTCCGCAATATGGCCAAGCGTATCCACATTGTCATCTCCGAAGCTGGCTGCATCAGGCGACTGGCCAATGCCTACGGAGTCCATCACAATCAAATGAATTCTTTGAAATGCTTTCAACAGGGTTATGCTCCTCTCTTTAATTAATAAACAATCCAGCGATAATGGCAGACAAAACGCTGACCAGCGTGGCTCCGTACAGCAGCTTCATCCCGAAGCGGGCTACCACATTGCCTTGCTTCTCATGCAGCCCTTTCACGGCCCCGGAAATAATGCCGATAGAGGAGAAGTTGGCGAAAGAAACCAAGAATACGGACACAATGCCTACCGCGCGAGCGGAGAGATTCGGATAGTTTTCTAGCTCCAGCATGGCGACGAACTCGTTGGATACCATTTTTGTTGCCATAATGCTCCCTGCATCGACGGCATCCTTCCAAGGAACCCCCATAATAAAAGCGAAAGGAGCGAAGATATACCCGAGAATTTGCTGGAACGAAATGCCGAAGATTCCGCTGAAGAGCCCATTTACGAGCGCAATCAAGGCGATGAAACCAATCAGCATGGCTGCAACGATAATCGCTACCTTGAAACCATCGATAATGTATTCGCCCAGCACTTCGAAGAATGTCTGCTTTTCTTCTTCCTGCACCTGCAAGATATCGTCTTCCTCCGCTACTTTATATGGATTGAGGATGGAAGCGATAATGAACCCTCCGAAAAGGTTAAGGACCAGCGCGGTTACGACATATTTAGGATCGAGGATTTGCATGTACGAGCCGACAATCGACATGGATACTGTCGACATCGCAGAAGCGCATAGTGTGTACAGCCTTTGCTTCGGCAGCAATCCGATCTGTTTTTTGACCGAAATGAAAACTTCGGATTGTCCCAAAATAGCAGAAGCTACTGCATTATAGGATTCGAGCTTGCCCATTCCATTTATTTTGCTCAAGACTAGCCCGATATATTTGACGATGAACGGCAGCACCTTCAAATACTGCAAAATGCCAATAAGCGCCGAAATAAATACAATGGGCAGCAGAACGCTTAGGAAGAACGAGAACTGTCCTTCGTTCAATAGGCCGCCAAATACAAATTCAATTCCGGTATGGGCGAACCCGAGCAGCTTCTCGAACATACTGGAGAAACCTTTGATCAACACCGCGCCTGCTGCAGTATTTAGTAACGTAAAGGCTAATACGACCTGCAAGACAACCATGATGAGCAATGGTTTATAACGGATGTTCTTTCTATTATTGCTGGCGACGTAAGAAAGACCAAGAACGATAAGCAAACCCAATATAGCGAGTAAATATCTCATGGTGGATTCTCCTAGTAAGTTAGTAGTGTGCGTGAATAGCATTGCTATAAAGCGCTTACAAATCTATCGGACTATCATTTACTTTTTCATGTCAGTGGCAAGAAAAGCACCGGGAAGCAGCTGTGCCATCGTCCATTCTTCCGTATCGCCATGCAGGTTCGTCAAATAAATTTTCGTATTCTCATCACAGAATTCTGCCATGACCTGCCGACATGCGCCGCAAGGGGAAATCGGGCCTTCGGTATCCGCTGCTACGGCAATCGCTTCGATCACGCGGTCGCCTTCGGACACCGCTTTGAAAATAGCTGTACGCTCCGCGCAGTTCGTGAGTCCAAACGAGGCGTTCTCAACGTTACAGCCGCGGTATATCCGTTTGCTGCCTGTCATTATGGCCGCACCTACTGCAAAGTGCGAATAGGGGATATGAGCGTGTTGACGTGCTTCAATCGCTTCTTTTATCAACTGTTCCTTCATCCGTCCTTGCCTCCTGTAAGCTGCTCCTTGGGGAGCAGCGCCATTATTTATATTAATAAGAAGAGGTCGATTGCTCGCCTTCCATAATTTTCACGCCTGAGCTGGCACCAATTCTGGACGCGCCTGCCGCAATCATTTTTTCCATATCTTCAAGATTGCGAATGCCGCCGGATGCTTTTACTCCAAGCTTGTCCCCAACGGTTTTGCGCATAAGAGCAACGTCCTCTGCGGTCGCTCCGCCTGTAGAGAAGCCTGTTGAGGTTTTCACGAAATCGGCACCTGCTTGAACGGACATCTGGCAAGCGCGGATTTTCTCGTCATCCGTAAGAAGCGAGGTTTCGATAATGACTTTGACAATCGCTTTTCCTGCAGCTGCTTCGACAACGGCTTGAATATCTTTTTTTACAAATTCGTCATCGCCATCTTTCAGGGCACCTATATTAATGACCATATCGACCTCTGTCGCACCGCATGCAATAGCTTGCTTAGCTTCGAAAGCCTTTGTTTCTGTTGCCGATGCTCCGAGTGGAAAGCCGATGACGGTGCAAACCTTTACCGTACTGCCGGTCAGCTGTTCAGCGGAGTAAGCTACCCAAGTAGGGTTAACGCAAACGGAAGCAAATTGATATTTTTTCGCTTCTTCCGTTAATTTTGTAATCTCAGCTTTTGTTGCATCAGCACGCAAAAGCGTATGATCAATCATTTCGGACAAATTTAACATAGCCAGTTCACCTTCCCCTTATACGAATCCTCAAATGCAAGATTATAATAACACGCTTATGAACATATGTAAAATTAAAAATGAACAATTGTTCATGGCGATATTGCTTTGTCAGACACCAAACGAAATTGGAGGGCATGGAGGGACGCAAAAACTAGTCTGCCCAAAAAAAGAAGAAGAAGCCCCGCGATTGCGGAACTTCTTCTTCAGTGAAAGCTCAAGCTAACATCCTGAGAATGCCGTGTAGAGCCAAGATGGTTTTGGCTGGAATAGTCGTATTTATAATACTGATGGGGCTTACGCAGAAAGCGGCCCTGCAGGGCCTAGATTACGGCTTAGGGATTTTCAGTACCGTACCTGCTTTTACTTGATCAATATCGACGATATGATTGTAGTCCGCAATAAACATGGCGTGTTTGGTCGTGCCATAGTAAATTTTGGAGATGCTGTAGAGCGTCTCGCCCTTTTGCACAGTATGTTCTGTTGCTTCAAATTCTGCCGAATCGTCTCCAGAGCCGATGGATTCATCCGGCTTATAGTTCTTAAGAGAAGGGATGACAAGGTTGGTGCCAGCCTTTAGCCCTTTGTTTTTGTCCAGCTTGTTTTCATCTGCAATGTAATCTACATATTCTGCTGATTTGTAAAACATTCTAGAAACACCGGAGAGGGTATCTCCTGCTTGAATTAGATAGGTGGCTGGCAAAGTAATCTTGGAATAATCTTTGGTTTCCTGCGGCTTGCTGCCTGATGTGCCAGTCCCTGAAGACAATGCAGGTATGGTTAGCGTATCGCCGGCTTTCATATCATTGATAAACATAATATGGTTATGCTCGGCAAGCAGCGCATAATGGTCCTTGGTTTGATAAAATTTTTCTGATATCGTGCTCAAGGTATCGCCCTTCTGTACCACGTATGTCGTAGGCAGCTTTACAGCGGGGCTTTCGTCTGTTGGTTTATTGTCGTTATCTTTCTGGCCTTGACTTGGTTTCTCCGTTTGTGCTGGAACGGTTGGCTTAGCCTCGTCCTTGATCTTGACCGGCTTTTCCGTGGCTACTGGCTCGGGATTATTCGTGTTCTTCTCGACGTCTTCAGCAGGTTCTTGCGTCTCCTCTGCATCGACCGTGCCCGCCGGAATGGGCTCATCCGTAACTGGTTCATTTCCATTAAGCCCGCTATTCCCCGAATCAGAGTTAGGGGAGTTGCTGCTGCCGGATTGATTATTGGAGTCGGAATGCTCAGCAGTCGCTGATTGGAGATTGGTGTCGACCAAACTCGTATATTTGCTGTAGAGTACTCCGCAGACGGCTACGAGAATGATGACGACGGCCAAATAAAGTGACAATGTTGCTTTCTTAAATGATGACAAGCTGCTCTTGGTACGGGTGTTTCTGCGTGTAGTTTTGTTATCCAAAGCGTAATCTTCTCCCTTGTTCCTCAACTTATTTCTATTCTATCCGACTTGTCGAAACCTGTGGAATGGGCCTAATCAGCCATTTCAGCCAGAATCAAAATGCTCCCTATGTAACTCGCATGTTCAAGTGTTGTCTGAGTGGCTCTCAAATTAGCCTTTTGCATGCAGTTTGGTGCACTATACAGCGTTAGAATTGGAAATATCCTGTAATGATGTTTATATTACACTATCTCTCTTAACAAAAACTGTACATGGGAAAACTCTCATAAAATATGAGAATTACTTTCTGCAAGTAGAAACGATAATTCCGCTAAACTATATTGACATTCGATACATCATGTATTATTGTATCGTTATACGATATAGTGACTGTCGATGTAGATGAGGAGGAGAGCCGAGATGAAAGAGATGCTGCCGCTGACGGAAGCTTTTTTCTATATTTTAATTGCTTTGTATGTGGAGCCCGCCCATGGGTACGGAATTATGCAGGATACCGAGAAGCTGAGCAAGGGGAGGGTCAAGATCGGAGCAGGCACGCTATATACGGCTCTAAATACGCTGCTTAATAAAGGGCTTATCGATCACCATCCCGTTCCGGAAGGAGCGGATACCCGCCGTAAGATGTACGCGATTACCCCAAATGGGAAAGCGGTGGTTGCGGCTGAAATTGAACGGCTTGAGGAGCTATTGCAGGCAGGTCGGAATGCTTTGATTACGGGGAAGGAGTGAGCGGTATGGGAGAACGTTTGGAGAAAAAATTCAGATTAACGATGAGCTGGGACTACGAGAAGGAGGAGCAATGGCTAAACGAGATGTCCAGCCAAGGGCTGCATTTTAAGAAAGCTGGTTTTTTTAATAGCAGCTTCGTGAGGGATAAGTCCGTTCGGTATACGTACGGCTTGGATCATCAGTCCGGACTTACGAAGAAGGATGGGAAGCTGGCGGAATATATTGCTTTATATCAAGACGCCGGCTGGGAGTATGTAACCTCCTTTGGCGCGCTGTGGCACTATTTCCGCAGGGAATGGCAGCCGGGCGAACAGCCGAAATTATATACGGATGTCGAATCCCTTACGACGATTTACAAAAACATTCAGCGGGTCATGGGTTTAATGCTGCTCGTGAATGCAGTTATTTTAATAGCGAATATGTCGAATTTGCTGTCTCATTTCAAGAACGCGCTTTGGGCAATCATGATTCCGGTCTCGGTTATTTATTTCCTTATATTTGCTCTTCTTGGTTATGGTTATGTGAAGATGGGAAGTAAAATAAAAAAGCTTAATAACTAGATTTGTTCATTTAGAGGCGCTTGATTATTTTCACTTATTGAATACTATTTTCCATTTTAGAGCATTTGATAGTTTTCGACTTATTTTTACAAAAAATATTAAAATATTATATAAAAATGGTTGATACTGGGATGGCAGGATGCTACTATATAACCAATGAATAAGCCTTAAGGGGGATTAATTGGGAAGTGGAAGCGAAAAAAAGGCCGGGATGCCTTAAAATCTTGCTCATCGTTGTTGGTATATTCATAGCAATTGTTATTGTAATTGGGGTTCTTGGATCGATATTTGGTGATACGACTACAGATTCCGATAATGGCTCCAGCACAACTAGCACACAAGGATCAGGATCTAGTAAGTCTCAAGACCAAGAAGATTTGTATGCTGAGGCTCAAGAGTTGTTCAAAAAAGGTAGCTACATCGATGCTAATATTGCTATTGATAAAGCAATAAAAGTGGAGAGCAAGGAAGAATATACGAAGCTCAAAACAGAAATAAAGACTAAAATTGACAATCGTAAAGCTGAGCTTGAGGCTATGTTTGAGATTAAAGACGATAAGGTAGAGAATATTACCTTTATTTCGCCTAAAGAAGGCGTTTCAAAAGGATTAGTGTTCTACCCTTATATCGGCGTCAAAGATTCTAATAAATATATGGTGCTTCGGGTAGGGTACCAGGAGCCGGCCTCCAAAGCATTATTTGTCTTTACGGGCATAAAAGTAAGGGCTGGGGAAGTGCTAGAAGAGCTCAAATTCAATCCTATGAACAAATTAAATAATGTTGACATTCTTGGTTCCGGAATGACAGAGCTTATTGATCTTGATGTGAATAAGAAAAATGAAAACCTATTAAGTACGGTTATTCCTAGTACAGAAGAAGTCATTATTAGGTTTGAGGACATTTCCAACAAATCGACGGATTACACGCTGACTAAAGAGCAGAAACAAACGATTGCGGATATTTTAGAATACTATAATTATCTGGATTAGGTAGTAGTTGCATTTGATATTAAACGGGTACCCCATACACTGGACACTTTGAAAAAAGGGTTTGGCGTAGGGGTCCTTTTTGTATACTAAATTGGAGCCAATTTAGCATGATTCCGCCAGGCAAGCGCCATAGACGAATTTGTATAAACCGTATTGTCGAGAATGTGCATTGAGCGCGGGAGTGAAGATCGGTTACAATCATGGCATTGATAATGAGAATGATAATCATTATTTGAAGTGACGAAAAAGTTATAGGAGTGGATAGGGGAATGGCTTGGACAGGTTATTTGAAAAAAGGGTGGATGACTGTTTTTGCCGCAGCAATCGTGCTATCAGGCTGCGGAGCGGGTAATGACAATACAAGCGAAAGCGCAACAACACAGCCGCCAACGGAAGAGAGCAGCGGTGCAGCGAATAAGGCAGAGAATGAATCCACTGCGGCTACTCGAATCGTTAAGGATGCTTTTGGCGAACTGGAGATTCCGACTAACCCGAAGCGAGTAACGGCTCTGTATCGGGAGGATTATTTGGTTGCACTTGGTGTGACGCCAGTCGTTCAATATTACAATCCGATGTGGGGCAAGCAGGATTATTTGCAGCTTGAGGCTCCATTATTCGATGTAACGGGAAGCATTGAAGCTTTGGTGGTAGCTGAGCCGGATTTGATCATTGAGGTTGGAGGGATTGATGAGGCGCAATATGAAAAGTATTCGAAGATTGCGCCTACCTATCGCCTTTCAGATGAGGTGCTGGCAGATACGCGCCAAACGCTATCGGTCATTGCTGATCTAATGGGCATACCAGAAAAAGCCGAAAAGGTGCTCAGTGATTACGATAACCGAATCAGTGAGGTTAAGTCTAAGCTGGGAGTAGCTGTGGGAGACGAGAAAATTGTCGTTCTTCGAATGAATGTAGCGGATCAATCGATTAATATTTTTGGAGCAAAAAATATTTTTGTAGGCCAGCTTCTTTATCAAGATCTTGGACTAAAGGCTCCAGCATATGCAGAAGCCATGACGGAAGGAAATATGGTGCTTTCGCAGGAGGCGCTTCCGGAGCTGGATGCGGACCACATTATTTTGCTTCCTTCTAATGGTACGTGGGACGATGAAGGGAATACCGCGGCCTTGAAGGAAATGCTGGATAGCCCAATCTGGAAGTCGCTGGAAGCGGTGAAACAGGGGCATATCTATCCGGTAGAGAGATCTTATTGGCAGACCGGTGCAATAACTTCCAACTACAAGAAGATGGATGAGCTGCTTAAATTGCTTGCTTCATAAAAAAAGGGCAGCTGGTATCGAGAATAGCCGTTGAATGTTCGAATAGGGCTGCTCTTCAACGAAGGTTGAAGAGCAGCCCTATTTACGTTACACTAAAAGTGATAATCATTCTCATTTTTAGAATGGGGTTAAATATATGGATTTGCAAGCTAGAGGCTCTTCACAGACTGCGCCAACTACGTTCTACCTTTTGCAAGCAGCAGAGTTTATCCGTGCGGTTAGCGATGCTGAGAGAAGTCATGGAGACAAGGCATGCTTTACACTATTGATTATGACTAATGGTAGAGGAATGATACGGATGAAGGAGGAACAGCTTGCTTTCATCCAAGGCAAATGTTATCTTCTTCACCCGGGAATGGAAGCCCAGATTGAGCCGGATGGTTATGGCTGCTCTTATTATCTGCTTGAATTCAGATTACAAGTAGGGCTTGCGCCAGCTGCTGCTACTATTATTCCTGATCGGACGGTGCTGGCTTGCACGCCATTTGCAAGAGTACTGGAACTTCTCGAGGATCTGCTCGCATACAGCCATCCTGTAGAGGAACTGCAGCTTTTTTACCGTTATGTCCGTTTTCAGGAATTGCTGCTGCTCATTTTGAGTCAAAATCATGAATCGGCAGCGATCGGCAATTCACCGGAACTGCTTGATAGGCAGGGAATAACGTTGTCTATAAAACACATCCATGAGCATTATCGTGACGCGCTGACTGTGGGAGAGCTTGCTGCAATTGCGAGTACCGATCGCTGGAAGTATACTCGTCTCTTTAAGGATGCCACAGGGCTGGTTCCGCTGCAGTATTTAAACCGCATACGCATAGAACAAGCGAAAAAATGGTTGGCGGGCAGTGAGGACAACCTCTCTGCTGTTGCTCAGTATACTGGCTACACAAATGAATATTATTTTAATAGGCGATTTAAACAATTCGTTGGCATTACGCCGGGGCAGTATCGCAGCAGCCATCGCGGCCAGCCCCGAGTGATTGCTCCGTTTCTTGAGGATTACATGGTTGCGCTTAATATTACGCCAGTTGTTCAATATTCTCATGCTGTCTGGGGAAAACAAGATTATCTAGCACTGGACCACATCCCTACTTTTGATGAGTCCAATGGAGATTTTACGCCCCTCGCCTCATATAGCCCGGATTGCATCATGCTGCTGGACCGGTATTGTGATACGGAATATCGGCAATGTCAGGAAATTTCACAGACGCATATCCTTAAGGAGATGGGCCACAATTGGCGGACTCTGCTGCGGATCGTTGGGGATTATTTTGGCCGTTCGGAGCGGGCAGAAGAAGTGATTGCGGGTTATGAGGCGAAGGCGAGGGCGGCCCGCGAGAAGCTGGGACGCAGCAGGAAGCGAGAAACGGTAGCTTTCTTGCGTATTTCAGCGGATAACGTTTATCAGTATACAGATAGGGGACGTGGATTCGCGACAGCCGTTCTTTACGGAGATCTTGGACTCAGCCCCTATCAGATGAATGAAGCTGCCGAAGAGGAGAATCAGGCAAGAATGAAAACCTTTACGTTGGAAGAGCTGTCTGCGCTGACGGCAGATCATTTATTCATTACGTTCGACAAATGGCACAGCCAGGCAGCGGGAGCGGAGAGAACGCTCCTTCAGCATCCAGTTTGGTCGGCCCTCCCGGCCGTACAGGGTGGGCATGTCTATGAGGTTGATTTTATGACATGGATGAACTATGGCGTCATTTCGAATGCCAAGAAGATCGATGATATTTTGCAGGCACTGGCCTAAAGTAAGATTTGTGCAAAAAATTGAAGCGTTTTGTCCATTGCTATTAAAAAGAGGCTAAGCTTACAATGAAATTGATAATCAATATCAAATGAACGAACTGGAGCAGGAGGAATAACGTTGACAGAACAACTGCAATTATATGATGTAACGATTATTGGCGGCGGACCGGCAGGAATGTATGCTGCTTTCTATAGCGGGATGAGGGATTTGAAGACCAAGCTGATCGATGCGAATGAAAGCCTAGGCGGGCGCATGCTCATTTATCCGGAGAAAATGATTTGGGATGTCGGAGGTGTGACGCCGACGCTGTGCGAGAAGCTGATTACTCAACTGGAACAGCAAGCGAAAACGTTTGATCCAACGATTTTGCTAGGGGAGCAGGTCAGCAACCTAGAGAAGCTGGAAGACGGTACCTATTTGCTGGAGACCGTTAGCGGCGGGAAGCACTGGACTCGTACGGTCATTTTGGCTATCGGACGCGGCATTTTGAAAATGGCGAAGCTGGAGCTTGAAGGTGCAGAGCGGTATGAAGTTACTAATCTGCATTATACGGTTCAGGAGCTTGAGCCGTTCCGCGGGAAGCATGTGCTCATCTCAGGCGGGGGGAACTCTGCGGTGGACTGGGCGAATGAGCTGGAGCCGATTGCGGCGAAGGTAACGGTTGTGCATCGTCGGGATCAATTCGGCGGACATGAGAAAAATATTGTCAAAATGAAAGAATCCTCCGTAGACGTACGGACGACCTGCGAGGTTAGCCAACTGTACAGCGGGAATGGCGAGACGATTGACCGCGTAACGGTGACGCATTTGGAGACCGGTCATTCGGAGCAGCTAACGGTGGATGCGGTTATTGTTAACCATGGGCTCAAATCCGACTTTAGCGGCATTAAAGAGTGGGGTCTTAGCATGGATGACTGGAATGTGTATGTGAATGCGAAGCTGGAGTCTAACCTGCCAGGGATTTTTGCTGCCGGAGACTTCGCGCATTATGACAGCAAGATCACGCTCATTGCCGGGGCATTTACGGACGCGGCACTTGCGGTTAACAGCGCAAAGCTGTTTATGGACCCAGAAGCGCCAAGAATGGCGTATGTATCATCCCATAATGCTCGTTTTAAAGAAAAGAACAAGGCGCTTGGCGTAGTGGATGAAGAGGAATAGGCGGCTACAACGTAATTCAGATGCAGGGCATAGGAGGGGGACCTCCATGGCTCTGCATTTTTTGCGTTTGTTTTGTTAAACGAACCATGCAACAAAATAAACGATCGCCTATACTTTCTCTTAATTTCCAACACTTGACAATTATTGTGGCCGATTATAAAATACAACTTTAGATAACTGCAGTCCACAGCTATTTGTTAACGTGGATAACAAAGAGACAAGCAGTAAAGCAATCCAATAGGGTGGTGGAAAGAAGACGATGAATTCTCGCAGAGATGCCTTATTAAGCTCCACGGGAAAGAAAAAAGGTTTCTTTATTTTATGTTTCATACTTGTTGCAGCAATCGGAGTAGGCGCCGTATATGTCATTAAGGGATCTAAGCAACAAACGAACGATCAAGCACAATCCGAAATCGTAACAGAGGAGTATGCGAAAACCCTGGAGAGCCAAGTGAATATGTCGGGCAGCATAGAGACAAACGACGGCAAGAACTTATCGATTTGGATGGCTCCGATGAGAAGCAATAATTTCGGAATTATTCCATGGACCCAGGGGGAAACCTTTACGTTGACTGTGGAAAGCGTTAGGGAGCAAGAGCTTGAGATTGGCATCATGTCCGTTTCCACGGACGAGATATACAGCGAAACGATTGAATCGGGCACGGGCAGCGTCGATATTGTCATTCCGGAAGATGGAGACTACCGAGTTTTTATCCAAAATAATGAATTGAATAAGGCGGAATTCCTCTTAAAACTGAGCAAGGCGATTGAAGGGCCGATTACGTAAGAAACGGAGACAAGGGAGCCTGCTTTCGGATGTAGGCTCCGTAGCGGAATAAAAGAAAAAGTGACATAGATGTGGTGGATGCAGGATTTGGCATCCACCACTTTTTTGTGCCCAAAACCGACAGGAAACGCCTAAAACCGAAAAATGGCGACCCGAATACGAAATCTCAAGCCTTACGTGGGTGGGAATAACGAACTACAATTAGGATATAAAAGTTGCAAAGGCTTACATTCGTTACCCATTAGATTTACATCAGCATGGAGGTCATATTTTTGAAAACACAGCTCAATTCGGCACCGACTTCCCTGTCTGCCGCGGATGCGAAGGCAGCGAGAAGCAAATGGCTCAGAAAATTGTACAGCCAACGTCATATTCAGATTATGGCGCTGCTTGGCGTCGTATGGATGATTATTTTCAACTACGTACCCATGTATGGCGTCATCATTGCTTTTAAAGAATTTAACATCGTTAAGTCGATAAGCGAAGCGCCTTGGGTAGGCTTCATGCACTTTAAGGAGTTTTTCCAGGATGATAGCTTCATGGACGTTATGCGGAATACGCTTGGCATCAGTCTCATTAAGCTGGCTATCGGATTTCCGCTGCCGATTATTTTCGCCTTGTTTCTCAACGAGGTTCGCTCAGTGGGCTTTAAGAAAGCGATTCAGACGATTTCGTATTTGCCTCACTTCTTGTCTTGGGTCATCCTAGGCGGCATTTTGACCACTTGGCTGGCGGACGTTGGGGTAATTAACAATCTATTGCTCGCTATGAAATTCATTAAGGAACCGATTTCGTATCTCGCGGAGCCTAGCTATTTCTGGAGCATCATTATTACCTCGGATATTTGGAAGGAGCTTGGCTGGTCGGCTATTATCTATCTGGCAGCGATCGCCAGCGTATCGCCGGAAATGTACGAGGCGGCTACCATTGATGGAGCAGGCCGCTTTCAGAAAATGTGGTATGTCACCTTGCCGAGCATTAAATCGACGATTTCAATTCTGTTTATTCTTGCGGTGAGCGGCGTGCTCAACTCCAACTTTGACCAAATTCTCGTGCTGCGCAACTCGCTTAACGAAAGCGCAAGCAATGTCATCGATATTTATGTTTATCAGACAGGGATGCAGCAGGGACGGTACTCTTACTCCACAGCAGTAGGATTGTTCAAATCCGTTATTGCGCTTATCCTGCTCTTGATTGCAAACCGGGTGACGAAAAAAATGAACGACACTTCACTTTTCTAGAAACGGAGGCGGCGAAAATTGTTTAGCATTAAACGGAAAACAAAAGGAGAAGCGCTTTTCGATCTCTTCAATAATTTTGGCATGTTGGCCATTTGCTTTGCAACGCTTTACCCCATATGGTACGTGCTCGTAAATGCATTTAATGAGGGGCAAGACGGCATGCGCGGCGGCATTTATTGGTGGCCGCGGGTATTCAGCTTCGAGAGCTTCGATGCGGTGTTTCAAAGCAGCGGCATTATGACCGCGATGGGCATTACGGTTGCCAAGACGCTGCTGGGTACGGTGCTTCACGTCTTTTTCACGGCGATGGTTGCTTATGCCTTCTCCCGCAGAGGGCTGATTGGCGGCAAAATCTATATTCTCTTCGGTACGGTAACGTTGTTCTTCGGAGGCGGACTCATTCCGACCTATCTGCTTATGAAGGATCTGCACTTGCTCGATAATTTCCTAGTCTACATTATTCCGGCGATGTTTAGCTTCTTCGATCTAATCATCTTCATGACCTTCTTCCGGGATATTCCGGACGGGCTGGAGGAAGCAGCGCGGATTGACGGGGCCAATGACTGGCTGATCTTCATTAAGGTCATCCTACCGGTGTCGATGCCGGTCATCGCTACGATTGCGTTGTTCCACGGCGTATACCAATGGAATGATTATTTTGCAGGCGTGATCTATATGAACAATATGGATTTGCAGCCGGTCCAGACGTATTTGTATCGCGTGGTTGCGCAGTCCAGCTCCAGCCAGATGCTCGCGGCTATCCCGGGTGGCATCGGCAAATCGGTAACGACACAGTCGATTAAGCTGGCAACGATGGTCGTCACAACACTGCCAATTGTGCTTGCTTATCCGTTCTTACAGAAGTATTTTGTCAAAGGCATGATGATTGGTTCGATTAAAGGCTAGATGGCGGCATTTCCTTCTGCCCTTTATCGAGCGGAAGATTGCATATATAATCATTCATACAGAGAAGGGGATTACAAACATGAACAAGAAACCAAAGGTCAAGAACCTGTTGATGCTCATGATCGCTGCGGTTATGGTGATTACGACCGCTTGCTCCTCGGGCGGCAACAGCAAGAATAGCAACAATGAGACAGGCAAGGCTCCCGCTGAGGATGTAAAGCTGACGCAGGACGATAAGGGCTGGGAAGTGGACAAAAGCCCGATTACCTTCGACTGGTATATCAATTTTTCGTGGTTTCCGAACAAATGGGGCGTTGACGCTACCTCCAAATATATTACCGAAAAAACCGGCGTTAACGTAAATTTCATCGTTCCTGCTGGTAACGAAGCAGAGAAAATGAATACGATGATCGCTTCGGGCAGCCTGCCGGACTTTATTACGCTGGGCTGGTACGAGGAAGCGGTTAAGAAAATGATCGAAGGCGGCCTTGTGCTTCCGCTCAACGAGCTCGCTGACCAATACGATCCTTATTTCTACAAAGTAACGGACCCTGCCAAGCTTTCTTGGTACAAGCAGGAGGACGGCAATGTATACGGCTATCCGAACTCGTCCTCTTCTCCGAAGGACTATGAGAAGTTTGGGGACAATATCGTATCGACCCAAACCTTCCTAGTGCGCAAGGATATGTATGAAGCGCTTGGAAAACCAGATATGCGTACGCCGGAAGGCTTCTTGAAAGCGCTGGAGGATGCCAAAAAAATGTATCCGGACGTTAACGGACAGCCATTGATTCCGCTTGGCATGTACGATTTCAGCGACACGGGCAACGCATCCCTGCAGCACTACATCCAGAACTTCCTGGCTATTCCTTATGCGAAGGATGGACAATTGTATGACCGCGACACCGATCCTGAGTATGTGAAATGGCTCAAAACGATGCGTCAAGCCAATGAAAACGGGCTTCTATCGAAGGATATCTTTATTGACAAGCGTCCACAAATGGAAGAGAAAATCGCGCAGGGCCGTTACTTTGCGATGCTGTACGCCAGATCCGATCTTGCCAACCAGCAAAATGCTCTGTACGCCAATGATCCTAACTCCATTTACATTGCTGTAGATGGACCTGCCAACGCTAATTTAGATCAGCCTACACTGGCTGGGCCATCGATTTCAGGCTGGACGGTAACGCTGATTTCCAAAAACGTAAAAGACAAAGCGCGTGCGATTCGTTTCCTAGATTACATGATCTCTGAAGAAGGGCAGCATGACACGTTCTTCGGCAAACAAGGCGTGACGTGGGATAACATCGATGGCAAGGACCAATTCCTTCCAGAAGCACTTGATTTGCTTAATTCCGATCGCGGTGCATTTGACAAGCAGCTCGGCGCCTCCCATACGTTCTGGATGATGATGGACACAAACCTTACGCCAATTTGGTCGCCGCCAGCGGTGGAGCCGTTCAAGCAGCTTGAAGATTGGACGCGCGGCAAATCGGTTAGCTTGTCTGAATTTGATCAGCTAAACCCTACGGGCACTTCGGAAGAAGGCATTATGAATACGAAGATAGGCCAAGAGTTTGGCAAAGTGCTTCCAAAGCTGCTGCTTGCCAAATCCGATGCCGAATTTGATAAGCTCTGGGATGAGCATCTGGCTAAGCGCGAAGCATTAGGCTTCAGCAAGGTTCAGACATTCAAGCAGAAGCAGTATGAAGTTAACGTGGCTAAGCTAGAAGAAGCTACGAAATAGTCGGGTTACAGCTCCTTATTGGAGGAAGGCCCAAAGCGAAGGTGCTCTAGATCCGGAAACGGTCTGGGGTGCTTTTTGCCGCATGAGAGAGTCATAACAGTCAATTATATTTAGGGCGGACGTGAGCAGGAATGGGCAGAAAGCTAAAATCATTTGTTCAATCGGCGGCAACCTGGCTCGGTCGCAGGTCGATGCAGAGCCGGTTGGTCGCGGCATATATCGTTATTCTCTTGATCCCAAGCATAGGGGTATCGAATTATCTGTTCAGCCAGATCAGGGACAGCTATATCAACGATACCCTGAAGCAAGGGCAATATTCGCTTGAGATGGAAAAAGTGAATATCGTGAACCAGATTGAAGCGATGGAGCTTGCTGCCCAGCTCACCGTCTCGAAGCCGGAAATATTGGAGTATGTGTCGGTGAAGGCAGATCTGCCGGTGGAGGAGCTGCTTGATCTTTACCGGGGCCCGCTGACGGATATGATTAATATTCAAACCAATAACCCCAACATTATTCATTTGCGCTTATTTGCCAATAATGTTCATATCTCGGAAATTTGGCCGATTATTTTCCACGAACGACGGATTCAGAAAGAGCCTTGGTATGCCGAACTGGACAGGCTGGGAGATCAGGAGCTGTGGCTGTTCAAAGACCAGGACCCCGATATTTTACACCGGAACGTGACAGAGGGGACGGACCAGCTGCCAAAGGTTTCGCTTGTACGGGCGATTCAATCCGGGAGCACGCGAATCGGTGTCATTCAAGTGGAAATGCTGCTCAAGCAGTTCTCGCCTAAGGCGTTTGCGAGTGTAAAGGATGAGGGCTCGCAAATGATGCTATCGGATGGCAACGGTACTATTTTTTTCGATGAGAATCAGCCTTTTGTTGGCAGGGACCCGGAGCTGCGCGAAGCGATCTTGAATGAGTTTGCGGAAATGAACAAACATGGGATTGCCGAAAAAAGGTTTATGGTCGATCAGCATCCGTACCTGCTTATATCTGCGCCTCTGGAGCAAGCGAATGCCGAGCTATTGAATGTGGTCTCCTTGCAGGCGGTTAGCGAGCATATTTCCAAAGCAGAAAAACAAATTATTGCCGTTAACCTTATTCTGATCGGGCTGTTGTCGGTCATTACTTACCTGATGAATGCTTTTATTCTCAAAAACCTGAGCCGTTTGACGGAAGCGATGAAGAAGGTCCGAAGGGGAGAGATGCCGACAGGCCTCCCGCTAGGCGGGGGTGGCGAAGTCGGGGAGCTGGCCCATCATTTTAATAAATTGATTCATACCATTAATGAATTGATTGCGCAGGGAGTGAAGAAGCAGGCGTTGACAAAGGAAGCCGAGCTTCGCACCTTGCACAGCCAAATCGACTCTCATTTCCTCTACAACACGCTTGAGAATATTAAGATGTTGGCGGAGATGGAAAACCAGCGGACCATTTCGGATTCGCTTACTTCGCTTGGCGGAATGATGCGCTACAACTTCAAATGGTCGGGCGAGTATGTCAGCTTGCAGGATGAGATTCGCCATATTCAAAATTATATTGCGGTCATGAATATCCGTTTTGACGAGCCTATTCAGCTGGAGCTCAACATTCCACCAAGGCTGATGGAGATTGAAGTGCTGAAAATGTCTTTGCAACCGATCATTGAAAATGCGGTCAAGCATGCATGGATGGGGATGGAAGCGAGCCAGAGCGGCATCCGAATTGATGTTTCCGAGAAGGAGGACGATGGGATCATCATCTCGCTTAGGGATAATGGCAGAGGCATTGAAGCTGAGCGGCTGAATCGGTTAAATGAAATGATTCGTAGCGATGAGAGCGGCAATGGGCCATCGACGACGGAAATGATTAATAGGAAGCAAACGTTCGGCATTGGGTTGCGCAACGTCCATCAACGTATTCGGCTGTATTATGGAGAGCGATACGGACTAAAGGTATATAGCAGCGAAGGGCATTTTACAGAAGTAGTGATTACCCTTCCTAAGGTGCTGTTAATGGGAGGAGGCTCAGGCCATGATGAAGTTGTTAATCGTCGACGATGAGAAAAATATCCGATTAGGGCTCAAAACCATGATTGAACGGGAGTTTCCGGAGCAATATGAGATCCGGACGGCCATTCATGGGGAAGATGCGCTAGCCCAATATGAGCGCGAACGGGCCGATATTATTTTAACGGATATTCGGATGCCTGGGATCGATGGCATTGAACTGATCAAGCGGCTGACGAAAGAAGAAGAGTCCGAGCAAAAGCCGATTTTTGTTATTTTAAGCGGGTATGATGATTTTGCATACGCCAAAGCGGCCATCGAATATCAGGTGAAAAACTATTTGCTGAAGCCGATCCGCCGTGACGAGCTGTTCGATTCGCTGCGCAATAGCGAGATCACGCTGCAAAAACGAGCGGAGCTGGCCGAGCGGGTAGCTATAAGCGATACGTACCGCGAACAGCTCCGAATCAATGGGCTAAGAGAGTGGTTTAGGCAGGGCGAGCCATACATGGAGAATGAAAGCGATTTTGAAGCCAAAATCGGATTTGAGCAATTTACACTGCCATTTACTGTCGCTGTCTTGAGTTATAAATCGGAGAATGGCGACTCGATGAACAAGGAAGAATTCAAGCTGCTTGTGGAGAAAATGCTGCAGCCCATTGAGGGTGCGCTGGATGTCTCGTTTCTGGATAGCGAGAACAAGCTTGTTCTTATTGGCAGTCCCGCATTTCGGTTTGTGGAGTTGTTCAGACAGGCAGGCGGTATCGATTTGGAGGGCCTGCGCATGGGAATAAGTGCGGAGGGACAGCGGCTGGAGGATTTATATGAATGTTACAAGCAGGCAGGTACGGCTTTGCAATATTCGTTCCTTTATTCGAACTGCCGCCTGCTAAGGCACGAGGATATTCGAGAGAAACAACAATCCTATCCGGTACCGGACGAGGATATTCGAAAGCTCGGCAATATGCTGGGGACGGATCGGGAGCGGGAGATTCAGGAGCTGCTGAAGCAGATCTTTCATATCGAGGACATTCCGGATGTCAATATTGACTATTTAAAGCGCGTAGGCCAAATGATCAATGAACAGGTGCTCGATGAAGTGTTTCGCATTTATGGTGAAGAGTCCATCGAGGTGCTGAAGCTGTACCGGAAAGTAGGCAGTATGGACAATTTCCGCAGCTTTCACGACTATTACCGGAGCCTGGAGCTACTTCTGGCAAGCGTAAACGATTATGTCCGCGGCATCCGCTCAGCGTATAGCGAGCATTCGGAGATTAAAGCGGCGGTCGCGTATATGGAGGATAATTACTATCGTCCCCTGAATATGGCTGTAGTCAGCAATCATGTCGGTTTGAATTACTCCTACTTCAGCGAGGCCTTCAAAGTGCATACGGGTGAAAATTTCGTCGGCTTTCTGAAGAAAGTGCGCATCCGCAAAAGCAAGGAGCTGCTGCTCGAGGGCAGCAGGAAGATGCAGGAGATCGGCAACGCCGTCGGCTTTGAGAACAGCAAGCAGTTCTCACGCGTGTTCAAGGAGCTGGAGGGCATCTCGCCGCAGGAGTATCGCCTTAAGGTGCGCTCGGACGCCGGGCTTAGCAAGGTAGAGGAGTAACCAAAGTGGAGGAGGAGCTTAGGCTCCTCCTTTTTTATTTTGGAAGGGAGGCAGGTTGGAGCGACTATAGGAGCACCTGAAGGGGCAGACAAATGATTAACTTAAAGAGCGCACCCAAAGAGCACCCAAAGAGCACCCAAAGAGCACCCAAAGAGCACCCAAAGAGCACCCAAAGAGCACCCAAAGAGCACCTCATAGTTGTGTGTGGTTCAATTTATGAATCAAAGTTCGAATAATTTACTCATTTAGAAGGAATTTTTCTCGTTAAAATAGCGTTATTCGGCTAGGATATGAATTAGCTGGAAATAGTCCTGTTAATGTTATGGATTTACCCGATATGGTGCAGAAACCCTGATATTAGAGGGAGAAATTCCTTCTAAACTACAGAAAAAGCTGAATTCCCCTAAATTAACGGTATGATTTCCTACTAATTGATTTGAAGTGAAGCAAAGATCAGCTGAGTCCGTACAGGGATGCAGATTGATGTGCATTATTCCTCTTTCTCGTATTATACAAATCGATTCCTTTTCCAATCCAAGAGAATTACATTTCCAAAAATAGAATAAATTGCAACAAGTCTGATGTACTGTTCGTTTATATATGAAGGAGTCGAACGATAGTATGGCGATGGGAGGATCGAAGAGATGAGGATGAAGGCAGTTAGGGTACAACAAACGGCAATGCTAGTATTTGTTTTTATTGTGGCCGTGTTAAGCTTACCTGTTAATTCAATGCAAGCGGCGGAAGGGAGTCCTACTAATAAATTTCTCACTGGCATTACTCAGGTTGAGATGAGCGGGGGAAATGGAGTAGCCTTGGACAATCAGGGTACCGTATGGAGCTGGGGTGCGAACGATTATGGTGAGCTCGGCGATAATACGAAAGGATTTAAGTCGGCTGCCGTACCTGTGTTTAGTGATGCGGCAAAGATTCAATTTGACGGGTACACCATGGTTCTCAAAAAAGATGGAACGGTGTGGTATTGGGGCGGTAATGGTAACGGACTGAACGGATTAGGGACATATAATGAAAAAGATGATGATCTTGTTATAGCGCCTGCACAAGTTCATCATTTAGCCGATATCATTGATATCGCATCCAATGAAGGGCATCATTTGGCATTAAAGGCAGATGGTACCGTTTGGACTTGGGGAAGCACTTCGTTTGGAGAATCAGGAAGAATTGACGTAAACGCATATAAACCTGCAGATTACCGAGAACTGTTCAGCAAGGCTGCTGTTCCCAAACAAGTAGAAGGGCTTAAGAATATCGTTTCCGTTCATGCAGGAAGCTTCTCCTCGGCTGCAATCAATAACCAAGGAGAGACATGGTTATGGGGTCATTATTATGGCTGGGGCGACGAAATCCCGTTTCTGATGTATCCGGTTAAACTTGAGGGTATAAAGGGCAAGAAGGTTGATGGCACATGGGAAAAAACATTCGTGTTGGAGCAAGACGGCACGGTATGGGAGTTACAACAAGGATTAAAACGGAAGAAGCTTGCTTCCTCAGCCATTGATATTGATTGCGGAAACTTTGCTTGTGCAGCTCTATATGCTGACGGTACCTTAAGCGCCTTATATAGTCCGGACACAACTCGCAACTATCCCTTCCAAATAGCAGGCATTTCAGATGTTAAAGATTTTGCAGTCCATTCGGTCAGTCAAGACCAATTGATGATCGTAAAAAAAGACGGGACGCTCTGGACGAAGGTTCCGTTCGGAATTGCAGCGGGAAATGAATCGGTTATGGACTACTATAACCAAATGAATATCCCTTACGCTGAGATGGACCCAAAGCTGCGGCAGGTGATGAAGGCCATCAATGTACAACTGAACGGAAAGCAACTTCCGCTTACTGCGAATCCGTATATCTATAAAGGCGTTACGTTCGTACCGCTGAGGAGTACATTTAATGAACTGGGTGCAAAAGTATCGTACATACAAGGGAAGATGACGATCTCGACGGCTGGTCACACTCTTAACCTAACCATTAGGGAAAAAGAGGCATTCATCGACGGCCGGGCTGTCACACTGGAGTATCCCCCGATGATTATCAATACGATGACTATGGTGCCTTTGCGTTTTGTCATAGAGGCATTGGAGAATAAAATTGAATGGGACCCTGACAGCCGATTGATTAAAATCAGCAGTCCGAACGATCGGGCTGATCGCTAACAAGCAAGAAGACACAAGCCCCGCTGGAGATAGCTCCAGCGGGGCTTGTTGTATCGCGCAGTCACTCAGGTAGCTTAGCCTATAGGTTCAGCGCGGCAGGCTGTTTATCTTTTAAAGTAAATATGCGGTGTGCCGTAGGTCGCGATCGAGCTGCCGAACGGATCGGCAGAGCTGCTCTTGACGAGCTCAAGCCCGCCCCATTTGGAGATAATTGCGGTGGGGTTGCCGCTGGCATCCCAGCTTGTGACTTTCGCGAAATGGTATTTCGTATAATAAATGGCGTCAGGGAAAGGAATTGGCGTCATCGACGCGGTTGCATAGCTTGTGCCGGGTCTGGAGGCGTGCGCGCCTTGTTTTTTCATAAAGTTGATAATGTCCGTGTCGTTCCCTTGCTGAGGAGAGCCTGCATACAGCGGATCGTAAATGTCGGCAACAAAATGGTAGCAGGTGAAGCCGCTAGTTGCGCCGCCAGCGAAGCTGTTGTCGGTTGGAGAGTTGTAGTACCATGTGGAGTCGTTACGCTGGTAATAGGTTGCATCCATCTCGGTGACATAGATGGGCCTTGAATTGACGACGACCGAGGACCCCCGGATGTCATTGGGATAGGTGGCGGTTATTTTCAATGTCGGTTTCTGTGCGCTCCGGGCATCGTAGTGTTGATGAAAGGTGTAGTCCAAGGTGTAGCGCCCCAGTGCTCCGGAATAAGCCATTGTGCCAAGCGTGGTCGTGCCGCTGCTTGTCGTTACGGAAGCAACTACTGAAGTTGGCGCACCCTCCACATAGGCATCGATGGTGTACGTATTGCCTTTTAACAGGAAAGAGGAGCCGGACCCTGCTTCATAACCTGTCGTATAGTTGAAGGAACCCGGGCTGTTTAGCCGCACCTCTCCGGGAGTAACCGCGGTAATTTCCATTTGGGAAAGATTAAGGTTGGCGGTGCTGCCGCTAAAGTCATACATGTACAGGTAGTAGTCCCCATCGAGGTAATTGGAATAGGCGTTGTAAGGATTTAAGGTTTGCTCATACATGGAGATACCGTTCGGAAAGTCGGGGGTAATTCGTGCAATGGCAAAGTTGAAGGTCGTGCTGCCGGAGCTTCTGATTTTGTAACGGTATTTGTCAAAATGCATCTTGAACCGCACTTCATTGCTGGTATAGCGGCTTGGTGAATGCGGCGTGTAGGTGCTTCCGTTAAACGTTTCTAATCCGGTGTAGCGAGTGAATACCGTTGCGCCGCTGCTGTACGATATTTCTCCCGGCAGGGCTGATCCGACGACCGGAACTGAAGCCAGCCCCAGTAGTACGAGTGCAGCTATGAGACCTTTTTTAAACCAGTTCATGACTTACGCCTCCTTTATAATAAATGCGATGAATCTACTCTAGATTAAGCGGTAATTTGGAAAAAACAAGCATAATTTCGCGATAAAAGGACATTATATAAAAATATTTTTTTGTTATAAAAATGCAATGAAAATGCGATAATCCCGGACTATAAAAGACAATCTCGCCATATAGGCTTCGGAAGCGAATGTCATTAAAATAAAAGGTTTATGGAAAATAGTGCTCATAATATCTGTTAATTTTGGCTCGTGGTACTTCTGCCCAACCATCGTTATGTCATAATCATCAGTTTCATGTCAAAATCATGATCAATCGTTTAGGGGAATCTTAAATCGGTCTCGTCCTCAAAATTATCCATTATAATGGGTAGCATAACTTCATAGCTAGGGATGGCAAAAAGGGGCGGACGATATGGGATTTTTTATGAATGCTTCGCTTCAGAAGAAAATTATTTTTTTAATGCTGCTGCTGTATGTGCCACTTCCGCTGCTTGGCCAATTTTGGTATGAGAAATCATACAAAGCAATCAAGGAGAATGCGATCGGCTCAAGCTATCAGTTAGTTAACCAGGTCAATGACCATTTAGACACGTATTTTAAGGAAATCCAGCGGTTAATGTACCCTGTTCTAGTGAATGACCTGACCTCTGATTTCTTAAACGGGAGGATGACGGATTCCTTTGAACGCTTCCGGCTGTCCGAGCAAGTAGAGCGAAAGCTGCTGAATCCCCTTATGACTAATAGAGAGGACATCCACGGAGTTTCGCTCGTTACCGGCAAAGGCATTGCCGTCTCCTCCTCCAGCTTTATGTCGGCAGAACGAAGGTTTGCTATCTATGATAAGCGGATGAAGGACATCGGCAAATTTGTCATTATGGGACTGGAGCACGAAGAGGAAGGCCCTACCTTTCTTACGATGGCGATCAAATTCAGCAGTTTGAATTACGGCGATGAGGATAGGGGCATGCTGATCGTCGATTTGAAGCTGGACGAAGTGATTAACATTACTCAAAATGTCCGTATTGGCAAAACAGGTTATATTTGGATCGCCGATCCCGAGCAGAAAACAGCCTATCACCCAAGCGGCTACGGGGCAGAAACGAGTATACCTGAGCATTACCTCAAGCAAATGGGGGATCAGCGTCGCGGAACATTTACGATGCCTACGGATGAAGGAAACAAGCTGGTCGTGTTTTTTCGCTCCAACAGCACCGGGCTTACCTTGTTCTCCGAGGTTCTCCTCGATGAGCTCAATTCCTCGCTGCTGAAGGTCAGCCGAATTTCTACGTTCGTTTCACTTTTGTTGTTTTTTCTCGTCATGGTTGTTGCAAGCGCAGTCATGTACTCTCTTAGCAACTCCCTGCTAACGCTGCTGCGACTAATGAAGCGGGCAGAGCTGGGCGAGCTTAGCGTACGTGCCCCGGAGAACAAGAACGCTGAGATAGGAAGCCTTTACCGCGGCTTCAATAAGATGGTGGGCGAAATCAAACGGCTGGTCGAGATCGTTCACGTATCGGAGCTTAGGGAAAAAGAGCTGGAGGTGAAGCAGAAGGAGGCGCTGCTGCACGCGATGCAGGCGCAAATTAATCCCCATTTCCTGTACAATACACTCGAATTTATCAATTCCAGCGCGATCGTCGAGGGGAATGACAAAATCAGCCGAATGATCGTATCGCTTGGAGATATGTTCCGTTACAATGTGCAAAATCCGAATGATAGGGTTACTTTGTGGGACGAGAAGCAGCATATCGAGGCTTATCTATCCATTCAAGCCGAGCGTTACGAATCCTTGGCCTATTCGGTTGAATTAAAACCGGAGCTGGGTTACCGCGTGATGTCTGTCCGTTCCATGCTGCAGCCAATCGTGGAGAATAGCTTCAAGCATGGCTTTCAAAAGCATAAAATACCGCCCAATTATGTTCGGGTATCTGCTGCGGAGACGGCTGACGGCTGTCTCGTTTCCGTAGAAGACGGAGGCAAGGGCATGACGGAAGAGGTGCTCGACTCCTATAATCAGTTGTTCGATATGCCTATCAAGGAGCTGATGGAGCATAGGCCCTCGACAGAAAATAAAATGTCTATCGGATTGCTGAATGTGCATACTAGAATACGATTGCTGTTCGGAGAGCCTTACGGGCTGTTCATCGCCGCATCCGGCGCAGACGGCACCTGTATTGATATTTTGTTACCCGTCAAGCTCGAAGACCATCATGATGGAAGCAAAGGAGACGGCCATGAATTACCGAATTCTTCTCGTGGACGATGAAGCGATGAGCAAGAAAAGCTTATTTAAAATGTTGACTGCCGCGAACGCAAGCTACCAAATCGTCGGGGAAGCCTCTGATGGAGAGGAAGCGCTGCAAATCGCTAGGCGCGAGCTGCCTCATATGGTTATAACCGATATCAGCATGCCGGTTATGGATGGCATCGAGCTTATCCAGCGGCTGCGCGAGGACGGCCATGATATGGATATTATGATTTTGTCAGGCTACGGCGAATTTGAATATGCGCAGGAAGCGCTGCGGCATGGCGTCGTGGATTATATCCTGAAGCCAATGAAGCCGGAGCAGGTGCTCGGGCTGGTAGCCAAGCGATTCGAGCATTTTATGAAATCCAGACAGATTGCCATTATCAAAAATCAATTAATCGCACCGATTAGCTCGGCGGCAGAGCGAATCGGCCATGAGCTGTGGATTGCCAATGAGCCGGGTATGCGTCAAGAGATGAACAGTCTCTTTGGGCTGATGGACGATAAGGGGGGCATGCAGGAAGAGCGTGTGTCGCTGCTTCGCGATGCGGCCTCCTTGATCCGAAACCGGCTGCAGCCGCAATTTCCGCATGAAGCGTGGGCATTTCCTTACGAGAGCCAAAGCTATGAAGAAGCCTCGGCTTCTTTCGCAGGATGGCTGGAGGGCCTTTTAATTGAAATCAGGGATAAGCGAAATTGGGGCAAGCGTGGCGTGATCCATCAGGCGATCGATTATATTAAGGCAAACTTCTCGGATTCCGAGCTCCATTTGGAGAAGGTGCTTGCCCCGCTCGGCATTTCCTCGACGCACTTCTACCACATGCTCATGGAAGAGACGGGCATGTCCTATATTGCCTACCTTACGCATATCCGGATGGAGCATGCCAAGGCGCTTTTGGAGCATAGCGATTTGAAAACGTACGAGGTTGGCCAGCGCTGCGGTTACCCGGATTATCCTCATTTTACGAAGCGGTTCAAAAGGCAAATTGGCCTGTCGCCCTCGGAGTACCGAAAAAACATGCGGCATTTATGAAAATTATGAAACCGCTAACATCGATAATGAAAACGACATAGACGCAACGAAAATGCCATTTTATTCGAATTCCCGGTTGACTACAATGAAGGGGCAAGCACATCTTTTACAAGGGGGATTCATCTTATGAAACGGCAAACGGCTACACTGATGGCCATTCTGCTTTGCACCGTGCTGATTCTGTCAGCATGCAGCGGCAAGAACACAAACAATGGCGGCAGCGCTCCGCAAGCGGGAGAAGAAACGCCAGGGAATACAGTTGCGGCGGGTACGGTGAACGAGTTTGGCTGGGAGCTTCCGGCTAAAACAACGAAGATTCACTTCTATCAGGCTGACCAGGGCAATCCCGATAAAATAAATAAAAAACAAGCAGCCTTTCATACCTATTTGCTGGACAAGTTTAACGTTGATATTACGAGAAGCTCCTTGGACGTAGATCCGAAGGAAAAGCTGAATTTGATGCTCGTATCCGGCGATTATCCGGAAGTCATCGCAGCCATGGACGATTCCGCGATTTCGCAGTGGAAGGCTCAAGGCAAAATCATGGATTTAGCTCCGCTCGTGGATCAATATGGACCCAATATCAAAAAAGAGCTAGGCGCGCGTTATGAGTCCTACCTCGATGAAGACGGCAAGCTGTGGGGCATTCCACGCGGCTGGGGCTATCTGCCGATTCCGGACTTTACGGCCCATATCCGCTGGGATTGGTACCAGGAGCTAGGCGCTCCAGCCATTGAAACGCCTGAGGATTACTACAACGTGCTTAAGCAGATGGTGGCAAAGCATCCGACTAACGCCAACGGCGAGAAAACGTACGCGCTGTCTTGGAATTCCGATGTGAACATCAACAATGCGCTCGGCTTCTGGGGATTGAAGGACGGCTACAAAGAGGATGCCGATCATAATTTGACCCACTGGCTGAATACGGAGGAAGGCAAGCAAGCGGTTCTGTATTACAACCGATTTTTCCTTGACGGCATGATGGACCCGGATGCGTTCGTCAATAAGTTCGACGATTGGAGAATTAAATTTTCAAGCGAAAGAATTGCGGGGCATATCGGTCCTTGGTGGCAGTCATGGAATGCCGGCCATGAGGTATGGCTCAAAACGGATGCCGATTACAAAGAGGACAAGCGTTACGTACAGATCGCTTTTAAAGCGCAGGGCGCGGAGAAGGCTTACCTGTCGCCGAAGGACACGCACGGGTGGAACTACACGATATTGACGGACAAAGCGCAATCGCCGGAAGAAATCATTAAATTCCTTGATTTTATGATGACGCCAATGGGCACGCGCTTGCTTGGCTGGGGAATTCCCAATATCGAGGATTCCTACTGGAACTATGAAGAGGGCGGCAAATGGTCGTTCAACGAAACGACGAAGCAGGCGCTTCTTGACGGCAAACTGGACTTTGAGAAAACGGAAGCCGCCAACGGCAGCAACTCGTTCTGGCTCGCTTATCCTCAGGGACTGCTCAGCGACGACCAGAAGAGCACGGCTTGGTATGACCAGAACTTCATTCAAGATGACAAATGGAAAAAGCTTATGCATGAAAATGTAGGCGACACCATCTACGACAGCACAGAGCGCCGCGTGAGCTTTATGAATGATAATCCGCTTACGATTAAAAACCAGCAAATCGAAGAGCTGATCAAAACCGGCTTTGCGAAGGCAGTCATGTCCAAGACTGAAGCGGAAGCAATCAAAAACTTCGACGAGCTGCGGGAAAAATCGATCAAAATCGGCCTTGCTGATATCGAGAAATACCGTACGGAGCAATTTAAAAAGAACATTGCTTTGCTGAAATAAACCGGAGAGCGGGAGGGAAGCCGAATCATGAACTACCTTAGACGCTTTTCCAGAGAGAGACAAATTTGGCTGCTTAGCTTACCGATTATCCTGTGGGTGCTGCTCTTTGCTTATTTTCCCATGTACGGCTTAATCATTGCCTTTCAAAATTATATTCCCGGCCAGACGCTGTTTGGCAATTGGGTCGGCTTCGACAATTTTATCCGCTTCTTCCAAGAGCCTGATTTCTGGATGATTATGCGCAATACAATCGTCATTAGCTTGCTGAACCTTTGTATCGGTTTCCCGGCGCCGATTATTCTGGCCTTGCTATTAAATGAGGTTAAGAACCGCGCGTTTAAGAAAACGATACAATCGTTGTCCTACATTCCTTATTTCATTTCTTGGGTTGTTGTAGCCAGCATTCTGTTTACGCTGCTTGGCAGCGATGGCATCATCAACGATCTGCTGCAGCGCATGGGCTTCATTCAGGAGCCTATCCTGTTTCTCGGAGAAGGAAAATATTTTTGGGCGATTATTACCTCAGGCAACCTGTGGAAGGAAATTGGTTTTAGCTCCATTATCTATTTATCCGCAATAGCGGGAATTGATCGCGAGCAATATGAAGCGGGAAGAGTCGATGGGCTGGGACGCTTCGGTCTCATATGGCATATTACCTTGCCAGGGATACGGGCGACAATCGTCCTGCTGTTCATTCTGGCGCTCGGCGGCATCCTGAATGCAGGCTTCGAGCAGCAATTGCTTCTGGGTAGCCCAACGACCCGAGATTATCATGAGGTCATTGATACGTATGTCTACCGTTTCGGCGTGCAGCTGGGCAATTACTCCTACGGTACGGCAGTCGGGTTAATGAAGAGCTTAATCGGGCTTACGCTGGTGGTGCTCGCGAACCGGCTGTCGAAACGATTGATGCAAACCTCGATATTCTAGAAAGGAGCCTACAGGATGAACACACGAACTAAACCGGCATCTGAACGCGTTTTTGATGTCTTGAATATTACCGTCTTGCTATTATTTGGCGCAATGGTCGCCTATCCCTTTCTGAATTTGCTGGCCCTTTCCTTGAATGATGGAGCAGATGCCGCGCGGGGCGGAATCTATATTTTTCCAAGGAAGTTTTCACTGGATGCCTATGTTCTGCTGTCGCAAAACCATAAGCTGCTTGAAGGCTTCGGCTGGTCGGTGCTGCGCGTAATTGTGGGGACGTCCACCGCTTTGTTCGTGACGGGACTGCTTGCTTATATCGTAAGCATCCGGCATTTCTCCGGGCGCAAGTTTATGCGCATCCTGTTCCTCGTTACCATGTATTTCAACGGAGGGCTTATCCCGGTTTACCTGCTGATGGTTAAGCTTGGGCTGACAGACTCCTTTAACGTGTACTGGATTCCTACGCTGATCAGCGCTTATTTCATGCTGCTTATGGCCTCTTATATTTCGGAGCTGCCGGAAGCGCTGTTCGAATCGGCGAGACTGGACGGTGCAACGGAAATTACGATTTATATTAGACTCGTGATTCCGATGTCGCTCCCCGTGTTCGCCGCCGTATTCATTTATGCCGCGGTGGGGCATTGGAATTCATGGTTCGATGTCATTCTGTATAATTCCAGCGGGCATTTCGATACCTTGCAGGTGTACTTGCGGCGTTTGCTTCTGGAGGTTGAAGCTTCCCAGCAAATTATGGACCAGCAATTGATCTACCAGAAATTCAACAGCTTATCTCCGCTAACGCTGCGAGCAGCGACGACGATTTTGGTAACGGTACCGATTCTGCTTGTCTATCCGTTCCTGCAAAAATACTTTATTGGGGGCCTGACGATCGGCTCTGTGAAAGGATAATCGGTGATGAAGATGGCCTCAAACAATTTAATGTTCCGCTCAGATGACGAGGCGCTGAACCAAGGATTTGAGTGGGCGAAGGGACAGGCGCTGGCTTACGCCCATGACGGGAGCGATCCCGTCGGCCTTTGGTATGAAGGGGCTTTGCCCGGGAGAGAAGCGTTTTGCATGCGGGATATTTCCCATCAAAGCATGGGCGCTTCCGTGCTTGGCTTGCAAGCACATACCCGCAATATGATGCAGCGATTTGCCGAGAATATCAGCAGGGGCAAAGATTACTGCACTTACTGGGAGATTACAGGCGATAACGAGCCCGCGCCGGTGGACTACGAGAATGACGAGGACTTCTGGTACAATCTCCCTGCCAACTTTGATGTGATTGAAGCCTGCTACCGGCAATATTTGTGGACGGGTGACCGTTCCTATTTGGAAGATCCGGTTCTGCAAAACTTCTATCGCTTGTCGGTAACGGAATACGTGAAGACATGGGACAAAGACGGCGACGGCATTCCGGAATACTACCCTTCCTATGGAAGAAGAGGGCTTGCCAGCTACAACGAGGCTGGGGATTATCCCAAGATTGGAGCCGATTTGGTTGCGGTTATGATCGCGGGCTATCAAGCCTATGCCGAATTGGAAAAAAAGCTGGGGAACAAAGAGCTTTATGCTGAATACTCGGCGAAATCGGCACATCTCCGCCAGCAACTTGAGCAGCAGTGGTGGGATAAGGAAGGCGGTTGCTTCTTCGTCGCCTTGGGACATGACGGTGGCTTCCTCGCGGCAGAGTCCGGTGAGGGCCAATTTCTGCCACTCTATTACGAAGCGATTGCAGATAGAGAGAAGCGGGAGGGTGCGCTGCGCGAGATGCATAAGCAAGGCGTTTCCAACGTGGAGGGCATGTCTTATTTGCCGGAGACGTATTACCGATGCGGCGAAGACGGCGAGGGCTTGCGCAGCCTGAAGGCGTTGATGGACCCTGCGCTCGATCGTCGCGAATATCCCGAAGTATCCTATTCTGCAGTCGGGGCGGTCGTTTCCGAGCTGATGGGCATCTCGGCAGATGGCGGCAATGCAGTAACTACGGTGTCGCGCTTAACGGAGGAAGTGAGCTGGGCGGAAATTTCTGAAGTTTCCGTGCTCGGAAGAACAGTGAGCGTGAAGCATACAGGCAGAACGTCTACGGCGTTTACCAGCCTATCCGGCGAAGCGCTTGTATGGCGAGCGGTGTTCTATAAGGCGGTGGAAGCTCCGGTTCAGCTGCATCATAATGGTGAAGTGATCGAAAGTGCCAGCGCCTATGATAAGCTTGGCCGTCCTTATGCGTATGCGGAGATTGCGGTTGCGCCTGGAGAGACGCATATCGTCTCCATCGCTTAAGTTTGGGAGTAATCTATTGGGGTAAGGAATAGGATTCTAACTTGTTCAAGGAAAGCATGCAGTGCAGCCGATAATCGGCCGCTGCATGCTTTTCTGCTATAAGAGCTTACTTAGGATACTAATGAGAGAAGTAGCTCTCTTCCGTTTTACGGAGCAGCATAGGCCGGTAGTTATGATTTAGATGGAATTGCTCCCGCTAAAATGGCGTTATTCGTGAGGGGAATGAAATAACAGGAAATCTTCCCGTTAATTCAGACGCTTCGCGTCATTCTAGTTGTAGTTATTAGAAATATAGGGATAAATTCCATCTAAATTGTTCAAAAAGCCAAAATTCCGCTAAATAGCGGGAGAAAATCCTTCTAAATCAAACGGAGAGAAGTCATCGACTACGAGGATGAACGATCATGCTGCAGGTTTAAACGACGGGGGAGTATAGAAAAAAGAAGATTAACGAAGTTAATAATCTTCAACTGAAACGATGCGTTCGCATTCTACCCGGAGAGTAGCTCTTTCGTGCACGCATTCCGTACCGCAAGTAGCTCCCAGTGCACGATGGGGCGATACTTGTTGGCAGTCAACCACAGCTGATGAAATCGCCTGTAAGGTAGTTACCTTAGGTATAGTAGATATAGGTTATATAATATAGTGACTTATTTTTCACTACTTACATCTTGATACGATCTTCTCTAGAATAGAGAGGGAAGTGCTAGAAAGCCTTTTCATTGTTTATACACCATTCTGGAGGAGATGAGTAGAGATGCAATTTCGTCATTTAGGAAAGAGCGGGTTGAAGGTTAGCGAGATCAGTCTCGGAAGCTGGTTGACATATGGAGGTTACGTCGAACGCGAAAATGCGGTAAAGGCGATACAAACGGCTTATGGGCTGGGCATCAATTTCTATGATACGGCCAACGTGTACGAGCGGGGCGAGGCGGAGAAGCTGATGGGTGAAGCGCTTCGTGCTTTTCCAAGGGAATCTTATGTGCTGGCGACTAAGGTGTTTGGCCAGATGGGCGACGGTCCCAATGACCGGGGCTTGTCCCGCAAGCATATTATGGAGCAGTGCCATGCCAGCTTAAAGCGGCTAGGGGCGGATTATGTGGATCTGTATTATTGCCACCGCCATGATCCGAGCACGCCGATGGAGGAGACGCTGCGGGCGCTCGACGATTTGGTTCGTCAAGGCAAAGTGTTGTATATCGGCGTCAGCGAATGGACAACGGCCCAAATGGTGGAGGCGCATGCGATTGCGGATCGTTATTTGCTAGACCGCATCGTAGTCAATCAACCGATTTATAATATGTTCAACCGTTATATCGAGAAGGAAGTCATTCCTTACGGAGAGCGCGGCGGCATCGGACAAGTCGTATTCTCTCCTCTTGCGCAGGGGCTGCTGACCGGAAAGTATAGTTCAGTGAACGAACTGCCTGCAGACAGCCGTGCTGCCAAGCTTGACGGCATGCGGAAAAACGTGACCGAGGAGAAAATAGAGAAGGTTCGCGAGCTGGGCAAAGTAGCGTCCGAGCTTGAGCTAACGGTCGGCCAATTGGCGCTCGCCTGGATTTTGCGGCAGCCGAATGTGTCGAGCGCGCTGGTCGGCGCGAGCCGCCCCGAGCAGGTGGAGGAAAATGCGAAGGCTTCGGGCATCGTCCTCAGTCCGGATGTGACCAGTCGGATTGAACAAATTTTAGAAGCGTAAGAAGGAGGAAGCGAAGTGCCAAAGGTAGTCGTTACAGGCGGAAGCGGGATGCTGGGCAGATGGGTAGTCAAGCATTTTGTCGAGCAAGGGTATGAGGTCGTCAACGCGGATGTTAAGCATCCGGCAGAGCCGCTGTGCCGTACGGTCATTGTCGATTTGAACCAGCTTGGCGAAGTATACGGCGTATTGGCTGGGGCGGATGCCGTCGTGCATTTGGCAGCCATTCCCGTTGCCTATTCGCATCCAAACGAGGTTACGTTTCAAAATAATGTCATGTCTACCTACAATGTTCTGGAGGCAGCGGCGGGACTCGGCATTCGAAAGGCGGTGATCGCCTCGAGCGAATCCTCCTATGGGCTGGTGTTTGCGCGGGAGCGGATCGGACCGCAGTATGTGCCGGTAGATGAAGCCCATCCGCAAGTGCCGGAGGACAGCTATGGCTTATCAAAGATTGTGAATGAGCAGACAGCGGATATGATGAATCGCAGAACGGGCATGCAGGTCGTTTCATTCCGTCTAGGCAATGTCATCGCACCCGATGCCTATGAGCGGTTTCCGTCTTTCGTTCATGATCCGGAGCAGCGCGAGCGCATCTTGTGGAGCTATATCGATACACGGGATGCGGCAGAGGCTTGCCGCCTGGCGGTAGAAGCCGAGGGACTCGGAAGCGTCGCGCTCAATATAGCGGCGGATGATTCCAGCATGGCGGTAACCAGCCGTGAGCTGATGGCCGCGAGGTTTCCGGAGGTCCGTGACTTCCGCACGGCGCTGACGGAGCATGAATCGCTGCTCAGCAACGAGAAGGCCAAGCGGCTGCTGAATTGGCAGCCGAAGTACGCCTGGCGCGATCACGTCAAAGGCTGGGAGAAATAGCGCTTCTTTTCATAGCGATGCGGAAAAGTCTTGCCTTCGGGCAAGGCTTTTTTATGTTTTACACAATAAAGAAGCTTTATATTTCTGAGAGAAATGGATCGCCTCCTTGTGTAGAAGAGGGCGATTGCCGTTTCACCGGGTTATCCGCCAATTCTCCCTTTGAAAGTTTGCTTTCGTCCCGTAGAAGGCGAGCAGGGTGCGCTCTATAATGGACGTATTCCAAAATAAGGAGCTATTGCCCATGATTCATGCAAAGCATAGAGGGAAGACGCTCGGCAAAATAAAGAAGCTGGACGAGGTTTACACCTCGCTGATTTTCCAAAAAGTAGGGGAGGTCGCGGTTGATTTCTTCGAAACTGAGGAGCATCGCTATCAGGTTCCCGGCAGCAATGAGGAATGGCAGCAGGCACAGGCCGGTCAGGCTTGGGGAAAAGAATGGGGCTCTGCCTGGTTTAAAGGACAATATAGCATTCCGGAAGCGCTGCATGGACAGAAGCTGTACATTCGAGCGCAAACCGATGGCGTAGAAACGTTTTTCTGGATAGATGGCAAGCCGAAGGGCATCTTCACTCATAAGCATGAGGCGGCAAACCGAGGGGATCATCATACGCTGCTCTTAACGGAGGAAGCGCAGCCAGGCACGGTGGTAGAGCTTGCCTTCGAGGCTTATGCCGGGCATCCGTGCGTGGGTACGCAGCCGTATCAGCTTAGCGAAGGGAATTTCTCGGGAGCCCAGCGCTATGACCGGATATTCCGCTCCATCGATGTGATGGTTTGCCGCGAGGATGTCCATGAGTTTGTATTTGACCTTCGCACGCTCCAGCAAATTGCGGGAGCAGGAGCGGTCGATCCGTTCCGGAGGGCGAAGATTGAAAGTGCGCTGCTTGATTTGTTTCCGCTGCTTGTACAATCGCCGGATGAGGTGACGGAGGAGCAGTGGCGCCGTCCGCTTGCGCATGCCATAGCAATCATGAAGCCGCTGCTGGGCAAAAAAACGAGCGCATCCGCGCCGACGACGGGGATTATCGGCCATTCTCATATGGATACAGCATGGCTATGGACACGTGATGAGACGATCCGCAAATGCGCGCGCACCTATGCAAATGTGCTAAGCCTTATGGAACAATATCCGGAATATACGTTCATCCAAAGCTCTGCCTTCCATGCAGAGCTGATGCGCAGGCATTACCCGGATATTTTTGAAGGGATGAAACGTCGGATCGCAGAGGGGCGCTGGGAAATTAACGGTGGCGTCTGGATTGAATGCGACTGCAATCTGGTATCCGGCGAGTCGCTCATCCGGCAGTTTCTGGTCGGTCAGCGTTATACGAGAGAGCATTTTGACTACACGGCCGATATTTTTTGGCTGCCGGATACCTTCGGCTACAGCGCAGCAATTCCGCAAATTATGGCTGGCACAAAGGTTCGTTATTTCCTGACGACCAAGCTGTCATGGAATGATACGAATCATTTTCCTTATGACACGTTTTATTGGCAAGGCTTAGATGGCACGAAGGTGCTGACTCATTTCAATACCATCCATTGCTGGCCAGACGCGGAGACGCTCATTGACCGGGTGTATGCTCCGCATAATGCCATTGCGCACAAGCAGGTGAACGATAGCCGGCTTGTCTCGTACGGCTTCGGTGACGGAGGAGGCGGGCCTCAGTACGAAATGCTGGAAATGGCAAGGCGCGCTGCCGATTTGGAGGGTGTACCTAAGGCTGCGCATACGACGGCAAGCCGGTTTATGCAGCAGTTGGAGACAGAGGCGGTCAAGCCGCCGCTGCACGTAGGCGAGCTTTATTTCGAGGGGCACCGCGGAACGCTGACGCAGATGCATCAGATCAAACGCAATAATCGTAAAGCCGAGCTTGCGCTTCGTGATCTGGAAATGTTCGAAAGCCTAGCTGTGGCAAACGGGTATCAGCCTGACCGCAAAAGGTTGACGGCGTTATATGAGCTGCTGCTCATTAACCAGTTCCATGATATTTTGCCAGGGACCTCGATTCCGGAGGTGCATGACCGTGCTATTCGAGAGGTTGCCGAAGTGATCACCGAGGCGGAAGCGGAAACGGCGGCGCTTATAGCAGCCATGTCGGATGGCGAGGACACTGCCATTACCGTATGGAACACGCTTAGCTGGGAGCGGAGCGATGTCATCGCTCTCGAAGGCATAAAGCCGGGCGTATTTCCAGCGAATGAATCGCTTGCGAGCCAGCGGGTCACGGATGCATTTGGGCATGACAAGCTGCTAATCGGCGGAGCAATCATACCAGGCTTGGGCTCGGCAGTCATTCCGTTAACGCGGCAGTCCCGTACGGCGGCCCTATCACCATTCCGCTACGATGCGGAAGCCGATACACTGGATACGCCTCATTCTATTGTCCGTTTTGACAAGCATGGCTATATCGCATCTTTTTATGATAAAGCAGCGAACCGGGAGCTTCGGGGCTCCGGCCATCCGCTTAATGCCTTTCTTATGGGCGAGGACCTGCCAGGGGCGTGGGACAACTGGGATATTGACCGGGATATATTTGGCAAGCTGGAGCTTCAGACCAGGCTCGCTGCCCGTGACATCTGCTCCGACGGTCCGCTGCAATTCCGCATAAGCAGCGAATATCACATTGGAAGACAGTCCTCGCTTACCCAGCATATGATTTTTCATGCGGATACGGCGAAGGTAGACTTTGAGACCGTTATTGATTGGAAAGAGCGGCACCAGCTATTAAAGGTGGGCTTTGACGTTGCAGTGCTTGCCCATCATGCCCGGCACGAGGTGCAGTATGGTCACGTTGACCGTCCGACGCATACGAATACGCCATACGATCAAGGGATGTTCGAGGTATGCGCCCACAAGTGGACAGACTTATCGGAAAATCGGTACGGCGTTGCTTTGCTGAACGATTGCAAATACGGCATTTCGGTACAGGGCTCCGATCTGCGTTTGTCCCTGCATAAAGGAGGCACTCATCCCGATCCGCGTGGCGATGCCGGCATTCATCATGTGACCTATTCGCTGCTGCCCCATGCCGCAGGGTTTAGCGCGGAATCAGTCATACGCCCGGCATATGAGTTAAACGTGCCGGTGCTTGCTGCGAAGGGGCAAGGCTTAGGCCACGGTGATTCGTTCCTTTCCATTGATGCAACCAATGTCATGATCGAAGCCGTGAAGCCGGCCGAGGATGGTGAAGCGTACATTGTTCGGCTCTATGAAGCAGAGCGCTCCGCGATAAAGGGGGCCAAGCTAACCTTCGGCCAGACTCCTGCCCGCGTTTTTGCCGCTAATATGCTTGAAGAAGAGCTGGTCGAGCTGCCGTTAATAGGGAGTCTTGTTTCGCTGGACTTCGGGGCATTTGAGATTAAAACGTTAAAAATAGTAGTTAATTCAGGGGATAAGAAATAAGGGGTTTAGCTTAGTGTCATGACTCTTTCACTGCTAGGAATATTCTGCCAAAATAAATTGACAGTCTTCCAAGCCGATTGCTATAATGTTAATTATTCCTAGTATTTAGGTATGAATTAGTTGTTCATTCCTAAATAGGATACATTCAGCTTGAAAAAGGGAGAGTATATACATGGCATCCGTTCAAACCTTTAAGGCAACTGCACAGTTACAAGAGGGATTTAAAGTGAAAACGACAGCCAGACAATTCGAGCTGACCATTGATGAGCCGAAAAGTCTGGGTGGGACGGATACGGGGATGAATCCGGTCGAAGCGCTGTTGGCATCGCTCGGTGCATGCCAATCTATTGTAGCCAGAGCATACGCGACGAAGTTCGAGGTCAAGCTTGACGATTTCCGCGTGGAGGTAGAGGGCGAGCTTGATCTGGACGGCTTCTTCAATCGTTCCGAGGTTCGGCCTGGCTACTCGGATATACGTTATACGTTTTATATTAAGACAGATTCGCCTCAGGAAAAGGTAGAAGCATTTATTGAATTTCTAGAGAGCAAATGCCCGGTTGGCGACACACTGGCTAATCCGGTTAATGTGAAGCTGAATCGTATTGTTATTGAGAACTAATCCTTTAATTAAAGAGTAGACGGAATATTTGAAATGCAGTGCATGATGTGGGAATCTCATCTTGCACTGCATTTTTGCTTTTGAATGAATTTTTTAATCCTTCCGCTTTAAAGCATTCCACCATCAGAAGAATTCGGGGGAAACTAGAAAATACAGGAGTATGTTAAAACTAGGCGTTTTTTGGGTATACATGCTTATAAGAGAAGGGAGCTGTTGAACGATGTTTGATAACGAAGGCAAGCCGCAGGAAATTCCCGATGTGAATCCGGGCAATGAACCGGAAATTACGCCGCCGGACGCACCGGAAATCAGGCCCGATCAACCGATACCGGAGATCGTGCCAGACCGGGAGCCGGAGATTCAGCCGGATGTAATACCTGAGATCAAGCCGGACATCCCGCCTGAAATTCCTCCCAAGCAGTACTAGCGACTATAATGGAACAAGAGTGAAGGCCGGGTTTCTCTTAGGGAGAGACACCGGCCTTTTATTGATAAGATATGACTGCGAGAACCGAATCGCTTCCTCGTGCAGCCATTTTTGGGCAAAGGCATACTGCTCATCATTCAGCTTAAGTGTTAGGAAAAGGGTCAATGCGCTAAGCAGCAGGAGAAAGTGATTGGCTTCCTGCTGCATGCCATCCAGCCGCAGTCTGGCGGAGCCTCGTACACTGTATGGCAGCAGGTATTGCTCCAGCCGCTCACTCGGGTTCATAATCATATGCCGAATATCCAGTAATTTAACGGCTGCTTGATTCCACAGCAGCATATGCTCATCCAGCTTCATTTTAAAAATAATCCTCCAATCCGCTCTCTCAGTTGCCTCTACGGTATCAATAGCCTTTAATGTATCAACAGCATCTACTCCATCAACACGCAGAATAAACTGAAAGCGAGACGATCCTTTCATCATAAGGATAATTGTTCTCATTTACGTCAAAATAGAAATTAAGGTTGTATGGGTGCAAAAAATATAGGGGTGGGATGTAGGGAGAGATAGCTCCTCAAAGAAACGAAAATTACTTTATTTAGTATAGTTTCAAGGGGGGGGTTAATCGTTTTTAGTGTGTTTTTGTGCAAAAATGTAATGACTTATGAGTGGGGTGACTTCAAAGGGGGGAATGCTGAGGAACGAGCTGGCCTCGACAACAAAATCAGTTATTTTTCTGAGGTTTTCTAGAGGTATAGTTGATTTGTTTGTTCAGGTTTATAAAATAGATGGAATTTCTCCCGTTAAAATAGCCTTATTTGCTCGGGTGATGAATTAGCTGGAATTAGTCCTGTTAATTTTGAGGGTACTGCTCGTTTTCGTCTGATTCATGGGGAATAGCGAGAGAAATTCCTTTTAAATGCCCTGAAAATCAATAATTCACAAAAATAACGGGAGGAATTCCAGTTAATCTATTTGTGTTAGGCTCATGGATTATCATAGTGAATATATGCAAAATGATAAATTCCTTGTCAGCTTGAGCGAAGCCAGTAATATTCAATTGAAGCGGAAGGGCATAACTCTTAATTGCATTGTCCATTAGAGCAAATTAAGTTGGTTTATAGTCATGGGAGTTACGTGTTTTTTTGAAGAAATCTAAAGCAAGAGGGTTGCCTAGTCTTATTGGTTAAGGGGTGAGTAAGACGGAATAAGAGGGGGAAATGTGAAGGGAGTGGTCGTAGGTAATCGGAATGCTCAATAAAGGGATATTTCGAGAAATAGCTGGATTGTGCGCAATAAGGAACTGTTATAGAAAGAGGGAAGAAGAAGTTCGGGGTGTGGACGGATACGCAAAAGAAATAGAGATTCAGAGTATGCATAAGAGTTAGAGGTAGCGGGATGAGCTTAACTCTGACAGGAATCGAGTAACAACTATATAGAGGTAACTGGATGAGCTTTACTCTGGCAAGAAGCGAGCAACAAGCCAATAAGTACCGACAAAAGGAAAATCAGCTTGGACTTATGCAACCCAAAAAATGCATCATTTTATAATAAAAGTAAACCATTAAAGAGAATAATGGCAAGGCAAAGGAATAACTTATTATTTGTCGAAAAATAGAGATATGAAAAACTTAAGAAAAGTATTCCTGCTTATGACGATATTTATAGCGGCTTTGACAGGGCTGCGATTGTTTTGGGTTATGGTGGTGACGCCGCCAGACCAGGCTCAGGCTGTACAAGGTCAACTGGATTTGCGACAGTGGGATTTGTCGGCGGATCATGCAATATCTCTGAATGGCGAATGGGATTTTTATCCCCAGCAATTGCTGACCGGAACAGAAAACGCGGATCTCGCAGAAAAGATGATTAAAACGACCATTCAGGTGCCCGGCCGCTGGGACCATTTGATGAAAGATAAGCAGAATCCAAAGTTTGGATATGGATCGTACCGCTTGCGGGTGCTGGTCGATGCGGAAGGCGAGCAAATTTACGGTCTGCGGCTACCGACGATTCCAACCTCATCCAAAGTGTATATTAATGGTCAATTATTGGCCCAATCAGGCGATCCTGGTCCTTCCTTCGGACAGTATCAACCGAGGATCGTTCCTTTCTCAGCCACCTTTGCTTCCAATGAGAAAGAAATTGATATTATCGTACAAGTAGCAAATTTTAACGACCGCATTGCAGGCGGCATCTATTGGCCGATTAAATTTGGAAGTGATCATGCTGTTAATAGGAGCACTTGGTTTTCCGCCGGGCTGCAATTATCGGTATGTCTGCTTTTGCTTGGGCATGCCATCTATTCCATTATTCTCTATTGTATGGGCGTTCGCCAAAAAGCGCTGATCTACTTTTTTCTATTACTTATTTTTGGGATGATTTCAATTCTCATAGATAACAGTTTCCTGTTGCTAGTATGGCTGCCAATCAGCTATGCATGGAATCTTAAGCTGTATTATTTGGTTTATTTGGGGTTGGCGGTTTGTCTATTTCATTACGCCAAACATCTGCTGTCGGATTACAAATCTTTTTGGGGACTGCGAACGTATTCGACCTTATGCATCATCTATGCGGCAGCCGTGATTGTTTTGCCGGTTTCCTGGCTGGCGTATACGGATATCATTCATGCCGCCCTGGTGCTGATCCCGTTTCTAGCCGTTCCTGTGCTCTCCCTATTATCCGCGGCAAGAGGCGACCGGGACGTTATATTTATTTTGCTTGGATTAAGCGGCATTATGGTTAATATCTTGTGGGGAGTGGTTAAAAATACGGGCTGGATGGAGATGGATTATTATCCTTTTGACATGATGGCCTCGTTTATCGCATTTGCCTCCTATTGGTTCAGTCGTTATATGCGCAATTCTGCCGAAACGAAGCAGTTAGCGAAGAAGCTGATTGAAGAAGATAAGCTCAAGGATCAATTTTTGGTTCAGACCTCCCATGAGCTTAGAAATCCTCTTCATGGCATGCTAAGCCTTGCACAGACTGTACTAGACACAGAAGGCAAAGTGGATGATGCCAAAAACCGGGAGCAAATACAGCTGCTTGTATCGGTGGGCAAACGCATGTCATTTCTGTTAAATGATTTGCTGGACATTAACCGTCTGAGAGAGAAACGAATTCACCTAAAGCTGACCAACGTACAGGTGCAGGCCACCGTTTCCGGCGTGCTTGGCATGATTGATTATATGATCAAAGGCAAGCCTGTTCAGCTCGTGAACCGCATTCCCGATTCATTTCCGCCTGTGAGAGCGGATGAAGACCGGCTAGTACAAATATTGTTTAATTTGCTGCATAATGCCGCGAAGTTTACGAATGAAGGGACAATTATCATCGATGCCTATGTGCAGAAAGGGAAAGCGGTGATTAGCGTTGCGGATACCGGAATCGGGATTTCCGAGCAGCTTCAGCAAATGATATTTGACCCCTATGAGCAAGGCGATGCGGGGGATGCTGTGAACGTTAACGGACTTGGGCTCGGACTCAGTATTTCGAAGCAGTTGGTAGAGCTTCATGAAGGGGAATTATCAGTCAGTGCTGTTCCAGGTCAAGGCTCGGTATTTTCCTTTACGCTGCCGCAAGGCGAGATGACGCTTCAATCTGAGCCCTCGGCCTATGCAAACGCATGGGCTGGAGCTGCATTGGAGTCAGCGGCAGCTAATGCCAAGTCTAATGTCCTCCCTATGGACAAGCCAAGCCTTGATTTGGTTGCCGAGAGGCCGAGAATTTTAGCCGTGGATGATGATTCGATTAATTTGGACATTTTGGTAAGCGTACTTTCCTTAGACCAGTATGATATTGTGACGGCTACCAGCGGAGCAGAAGCGGTCGCTATGCTAACGACAAGGGAATGGGATCTCGTAATTGCGGACGTGATGATGCCGCAGATGTCTGGCTATGAATTATCGTACGCCATTCGAGAGCGGTTTACGTTGTCGGAGCTGCCGATTCTGCTCTTGACCGCACGCAGCAGAGCAGAGGATATCGATACTGGATTTAAGGCAGGAGCTAACGATTATTTAACGAAGCCGGTCGATGTTCAAGAGCTGAAATCAAGGGTCCGTGCCCTAACAGATAGCAAAAAATCGTTCCGCGAACGGCTGCGGGTAGAAGCGGCATGGCTGCAAGCGCAAATACAGCCGCATTTTTTGTTTAATACGCTGAATTCGATCTCTGCACTTAGTGAAATTGATATTATCAAAATGAGATCGCTGCTTGATGTGTTTGGCAAATATTTGCGCGCTAGCTTTAGTTCTCGCAATCTGGAGCGTTTCGTTTCGCTTAGGCATGAGCTTGGACTTGTACACTCGTACCTTCATATTGAGAAAGCGCGTTTCGAGGAACGAATTCAAATCATATGGGAGGCAGATGAGGATCTACAGCTGGATATCCCGCCGCTCTCGATCCAGCCGCTCGTAGAAAATGCGATAAAGCATGGCATCTTAGCACGGGCGGAAGGCGGCACCATTCGGATTCGCGTGATCGACTATGAAGGTTTTGCCGAAATCACCATTGAAGATGATGGTGTCGGCATGGACGCGGACCAGCTGCGGCAATTGCTCGAAGGTCAGCCCAAAGAGGGTCATGGCATTGGTCTTCGCAATACAGATCGCCGTTTGAAGCAGCTGTACGGCCAGGGCTTGCAAATCCGAAGTGAGCCAGGCAAGGGAACTGCGATTTCGTTTATCGTAAAAAAGTAAAATGATGCTTCAAAGCCCGCTGAGGATTGCTCCTTCAGCGGGCTTCTTGCCGATTAGTCACCAATTAGGATTAACCAATATCGCTTGTCGATGGGCGTGATGCCGCTCTCGGTATTGGATAGGGGTGATGCCATATTTTCGTTTGAATATCCGATGCAGGTTGTTTATTAAATTATTGGGAGGGGAGGTTTCTTTTTGAGAGGTTTCTCTCGACAAACAGCCTTCTTCCGTAGATTTGGCGCTCCCTCGATAGAATAGATCTGCTTTTTAGATCTATTTCCTCCAAATGGGCTATTTCTGATGAAATAGGTCTACTTTTTAGACCTATTACTCAGCAAAACAGCCTTTTTCCGCCAATTTGGGGCTCTCTCGATAGAATAGATCTGCTTTTTAGATCTATTTCCTCTAAATGGGCTATATCTGATGAAATAGGTCTACTTTTTAGACCTATTACTCAAAAAAACAGCCTTCTACCGCCGATTTGGGCTGAGTCCATATAATTGTGTAAAATGATGACTTCATAAAAAGTAAGCCATGAAGTAAATACTCATCTAGAAGAGTTACCCAGACCATTCCAGAGGGGAGTATTTAAACATGGCTCAATATCAGGTTACACTAGATCACCAATTATTAAACCAGCTGTTTATCGGAGAATCTCGAGATGCGAGTGTCGCTGCTTTGCT
>NZ_VCIX01000080.1 GCF_006345825.1 Paenibacillus paridis | reverse complement strand
ATATTGCTTTTCATACGCTTCATTCCCCCTCATCAATATTGTACCTTATTGCATATTGATGACTCCAATCCAATTAGGGGGCTTAAGAGAAATTGCATAAATAGATCTAAAAAGTAGATCTAATTAGTTAAAGAGCTTATACTTTGCGGCACACGCACACGCACACGCACACGCACACGCACACGCACATGGCAGGGGATACAAGCAGGCAGAAAAAAAAGTTAGTTTATAGGTGCAGCCGCGAGGCTTTGGGAGTTAGCTGGTAGGTACGAATTCGTTGTTCTCCCGAGGCTTTGCGGAGCAGGCCGTGCTCAACCAGCGCCTTTAAGTATTGGAGAGTGGAGCATCGGCTGAAACGAAGCTGCTGCTCTACATCTTTCGGACGGAAGGAAGTCTCGTTGTTGCGGCGGCTTGCCCAGCGTAAAAGCTCCAGCATTTTGGTAGGCAACTGCACATCGTAAGCATCCTCACGCCCAATACCATAGAGCTTTCCAAGCAACTGCTGAATAAATTGTTGGCACTGTTTAGGGCGATCTTGCAGGTCATCGTAGGAGAAGCGTACCACAATCCAACCATCAAGGATTAACTGATTTTGGCGAAAGCGGTCATCGGAAAATTTGCGTCGTGAAGCATGCTTGTGATGCGGACCGTAGCCATCGATTTCAATGGAAATCCGGTGCGGAGGGCGAACATACGTAAAGTCTAGAAAGCGGCTTCCATCTCGATAATCATCGACTTCATACTCCGGATGCAGATGCTCAAAGCTACCAAGCACAGGCCACCACACGCGGATAGCGAACTGTTTCTCACTATGGTCATCCCTCTCAATTAACCGCCTTCTGCGCTCGCTGTCAGAGGCGCGAAGCTCCGTGTGCTTGGAAATCCACTGGGTATAGGCTGTTTCCGCAGCTTCGTTGCGGACATCCACTTTGCTTTCGAAAGATTTGGAAACTTGTTTATTTTCCATACGCTTTGTCCTCTCCCATCTAATAAAAATAAAAAAAGCACACCGTCCCATTTCGAACCCTAGTTCGAATGGACGGTGTGCTTCACCTATTGCCATTGTAATCGTTGATTTAATTGCTGTCACTACCGAGGTAGAGATACTCTTGTATAGCTATAAGCTCCTTACTCATCTAACTGCTTCAAATAGCTTAAAAAAAGCACACCGTCCCATTTCGAACCCTAGTTCGAATGGACGGTGTGCTTCACCTACTGCCATTGTAATCGTAGTCTTAGCCGCTGTCACCACCAAAGTACCCGCTCATAACTATGAAGCTGCTTACTCGTCTAACTGCTTCAAGTAGCTTAACGCCTCATCGAGAGTGCGGACAGGCACAATCGTAACGTCGTTAAAGCCCCTTTGACGCGCTTCTTCCTTCACTGCTTTTTCGTTGGTGTCACTATTTTTTACATCTGCGGGGCAAAAGAAAATATCAACTCCTGCGCGCGCAGCCGCAATGATTTTGTCCTCGATGCCGCCGATCTGTCCAATATTGCCTTGCGTGTCTATCGTACCGGTGCCAGCGATGAATTTTCCGTGTGTGAGCTCACCGTCGGTCAACTGATCAATGATTTCAAGCGAAAACATTAAACCAGCCGAAGGCCCGCCGATAGCCGAATCCGCGTATTGTATCGTTACGGGCGTATCAAGCGTATACTGGTCTTCGCTTACGATGCCGATACGGGCGATACTGCCAGCTTTCGAATCGGAAGCGGTTACGGCTGCCTCGTAGAGTTCTACTTGCAAATTGATTTCTTCCTTATTGCGCAGAACGACCAGTTCGAACGGATCGCCAGCTTTTTTGTTTTCCACTAGGACGCTGGCCAGCTCATTTATATTTGTAACAGGCATTCCTTCTGCCTCAATGATGACATCACCTGGGAAAAGTACGCCTATAGCCTTGGATTCTGGATATAGCGCTTGTACGAATACGCCAGTATAGGTAAGCGCTACAGGCTTGCCAGTTGCGGCGAGGGCAGCAGCGACAGCGTTGTTTTGCGATGTAGTCATCATGTGGTTAAGCAAAGCCCCGTATTGTTCATCGGTTAATGTGCCGCGCACTTTCTCGGCGTGTTTAATCTCGGAGTCCTTTGCGAGCAGTCCGTACAGAAGAATAAGCGCATTATTTGCCTTTGAGCTCAAAACAGTCGTAAGATTAAAGCTGCCCTGCCTCGAAGGCTGGCCGCCTTGAACCTGAACTAGGGCATTCAGATTTTCGATAGTACCCGGCTGGTAAATATAATATGGCAGAGGTATGGAAGTAAGTAAGGCTAATAAAAGGATGACAGATAGCAGCGTGATCAGTCTTTTTCTACTACTGGCATGTATGCCTTGGAGCGTCATGAAGATCCTCTTTCTGTCTACGGACGATTTAGTATAAAATCATTTTAACAGAAGAAGCGGGCTTGTGAGTAAGAAAATGGAAATGTTAGTGCCGCAAAATTTATTCGACAGGCTATAGGCTTACTTGAAGCTAAAAAGAGGTGTAGCAAATGAACAAACCGCAGATTGGGGTAGTCGGGTTAGGAGGCATTGCACAAAAGGCATACTTGCCTCTGTTGTCGCAAGCTTCGGAATGGAAGCTCGTTGGAGCTTATTCCCCGAATGCTCAGAAACGTGAACGTATTTGCGAGACGTACCGAATAGATCCGATTAGCAGCCTGACTGAGCTCGCAGCGCGATGCGATGCCGTATTCGTCCATAGCACGACAGCGAGCCATTACGAGGTAGTATCAGAGCTGCTTCAGCTAGGGAAGGATGTATACGTGGACAAGCCGCTTGCCGAAACTTTGGAGCAGGCAGAACAGCTGGCAGAGCTCAGTACGAGACTGGGGAGAAAGCTCATGGTCGGCTTTAATCGCCGTTTTTGTCCACTCTATGTAGAGGCGAAACAGCGGATCGAACACCCAGCTTGGATTCGGATGGAGAAGCATCGTTCGAATGCTATCGGCCCGGAGACTGTAAGGGCTACGATGCTTGACGATTATTTGCATGTGGTCGATACGGTTCGCTGGTTGTCCGAAGGATCGGCAGCCGTTGTGCATGGGACTGTCCAAGTAAATGAACAGCTGGAGATGCTGTATGCTCAGCATCACTATGACAGCGGAACGGGTTTCATGCTTTCCTCTGCTATGCACCGCCAGGCTGGAACAAGCTTGGAGCAGCTTGAAATCGTAGGGAGTGGCCAAGTGCTTCGTGTCAAAAACATGAATGTGCTGGAGCTTGAAGAAAAGGATGTTTTGTCAACGGTTGTACCCCCCGCCTGGCAGACTATTTTGAAGCAGCGGGGCTTCGAGGATGCGGTGCAGCATTTTATGCAATGTATTTTGCAGGATAAGAAGCCTATCGTTGATGCAGGGGAAGCGCTAAAATCACAGCAGTTGCTAATGAGCATGTTGGAATAAAAGGAGTGCATGAAATGAGTCAGCAGTCAAAGTCTTTGGCAAAGCCGAAACGAGGGCGCGCCAAAAAAGTATGGATATTGTGTTTGGGCATTTTCCTCGCTCTAGTATTGAGCCTGATCATCATCTATCAGGTTATGGTTTATGCGCCATCACCTGAAGCTAAGGCAGCAATGAAAAGCGACGATAAGGTGTCAGTAAGCATCGGACAGGCAGGTTACCGCTTCGAGCCGGTCGGCGAAACCGAGGAGCCTAATGTTATTTTCTACCCTGGCGGGTTGGTTGATCCGAAGAGCTATGCTCCGTTTGCGCGCAAGCTTGCAGAGGAAGGCCACCGCGTTTATGTGGCAAGCATGCCGCTTAACCTTGCTTTCATGGGGCAAAACAAAGCGGACGACTTTATCACTGAGCACCCGGAACAAAGCTACATTATCGGTGGTCATTCTCTTGGCGGAGTATTCGCTTCCCGATATGCAGCGGAGCATGCCGAGCAGCTTAGCGGCGTTTTCTTCTTAGCGGCTTACGCGGATGAGGCCGGCAGCCTGGTGAATACGAACCTTGCTGCACTTCAATTGACAGCGTCTATGGATGGGGTTTTAAATAGCGAAGCATGGGAAAATGGGAAAAAGTTTATGCCAGCCGAGACAGAGTATGTCACGATCGAAGGCGGAAATCATGGGCAGTTTGGCTCTTACGGCCCACAAAAGGGCGACCAGCAGGCCAGTATCAAGCCGCAGGAGCAGCTGGATCAGGTGAGTAAGGATTTGCTTACATGGATGAAAAAACTTCAAGCCGAACAATAACCTCAAACGTTCCAATAAATTTAATATAGTTCAAATTGTTAGAAGCTGCCTCAAAAGGTCCATGACCAGAGGCGGCTTTTTTGCTGTGCAGGCTAAGAACAGAAGTATGCACTCGGACAGCTCTTGAGCAAATAGGCTTGACAAGAATTAGTTGCGGTTGTATGGTTAGTTACATAAGTAATGAACCGAACAAGGTGGTGAGCAAGTGTTTGATGACCGAAGTCCCATATACCAGCAAATTGCTGACAAAATTAAAGACGATATCGTAAGCGGTGTTTTGCAAGAAGATGAGCAGGTCATGTCGACGAATCAATATGCTGCGTTTTACCGAATAAACCCGGCTACTGCAGCCAAAGGTTTTCATTTATTGACCGAGGAAGGCATTTTGTATAAGAAAAGGGGAATCGGCATGTTTGTGAGCGGTGAAGCAAGGCAAACGTTGCTTGCGCAGCGGAGGGATCGTTTTTTCGAAGAGGTAGTGGATCAGATGCTGGAGGAAGCTGTGAAAATCGGCGTGCCGGTAACGGATATCATTGGCCATATTGAACAAGGAAAAAGGAGGGATGGGGAATGACGCTTAGCATTGAGGTAAAGCAATTGCAGCTGAAGTATGGCTCCTTTACCGCACTTCATGATGTTAGCTTTCAATTAGAAGGAGGCAAAATTTATGGACTGCTCGGGAGAAACGGGTCGGGAAAAACAAGCCTGCTGTCCATATTGGCGTCATACCGCGAGCAATCCAAAGGCAGCGTAGCGATTGGCGGTGAGGCGCCTTTTGAGAATGCGGGCATTATGGAGCAGGTTTGCTTTATACAGGAAAGCGGCTATATGAACGATGCTTCACGAGTAAAAGATGTGCTGAAGCTCGCGGCAAGCTGCTGGCCAAATTGGGATGCCGACTATGCTTCACGACTCATTAAGCACTATGAGCTGCCGCTGAAAAAAAAGGTAACCTCCTTATCCCGCGGAATGAAGTCTGCGCTTGGCGTAACGCTAGGGCTTGCAAGCAGGGCTCCCATTACGATCTTCGACGAGGCTTATCTGGGTATGGATGCTCCTTCCCGTTACTCGTTCTATGAAGAGCTTCTCAATGATTATATGGAAACTCCTCGAACCTTCCTTTTATCCACCCATTTGATTGAGGAGGTAGGCACATTATTCGAGGAAGTGCTTATCTTGGACCAAGGGAGGCTCATTCTCCATGAGGAAACGGAGACGCTTCGTGCCCGCGGAGCCGCTATTACGGGATCAAGCGAAAGCGTGGACCGTTTTGTCGAAGGCTTGACGGTGCTTGGGGAGCAGAAGCTCGGCAAAACAAAATCTGTTACCGTATATGGAGAGCTAACCGATGAGATGCGTAAGCGAGCACAAGCGGAAGGGCTGGAGCTTGGGCCGGTATCGCTGCAGGATCTGTTCGTGCACATGACGAAGAAACGGGGGGATGGGCAATGAGCGGCAAAAGAAAGCACCCGGTGTTAAACGTAACCGACCATGTAATGTACAGTTACCGCTGGACGATTATCGGTTATTGGATTGTTTTCCTCATGATCTATATCGGTATTGGAATATTGCTTAATTCCAACATGATTATGGATGAAGACATCGATAAAGTTGGCGTTTGGGAAGGGGCATCTGTTTCTCCGAAAATCTTTCTGTTAGTCATTGGCATTTTAATGACCCCGATGTCACTTGCCAGCTTTGTATCCAATGGGATAACAAGGCGACATTTTGTCCTTGGTGTTAGCGTAAGCATCGCAGCCTTCTCCGCCATATTCGGTGTCATTATGACTGCAGGCTATCCGGTTGAACAGCTGATTTATGAACAAAACAATTGGCCGCTTGAGCTGCGCAATCCGCATTTATTTACATCAACCTCTCAGGTAGGCTGGATCTTTTTTGAATACTTCTGCTTATTCTTTACTTATTTCGGCAGCGGCTGGCTCATTGGCACTGGGTTTTACCGCTTCGATTGGCGAATCGGCGTACTGATTACGCTTGTTGCATTGCTGCCGTCATTCGCTATGGAGGTCCTATTATCCTCGGACTGGATGGGCAGTTTGATGCAGTCGGTATTAGAAGTTCAGCGAACTCCACTTGCTGCTCTCGTCTTGCTAGCCTTGCTTATATTGGGGCTAATCATCCTTATGAACTATATGATGCTGCGGCGCGTAGCGATTAAGAAAAAAACATTTTAGCTTGTAAAATGCAAGGCTGCCTCTGAGGATCGCGACGATCGTTGGGGGCGGTCTTTTTCATTATTTTAGGTAATAATATATAATTGGATTTTTTTTCGGAAACAGAGGGGGCTTAGAAGGAGCTTTATCGAAGATTGTCGAAATATAGTAGAAAAGAAAGATTTGTATATTTGACACTCTGAGGTGCAGAATGAATTTTCTTCAAAAAATTGTAATCGTATTCATATTTTTGTTGATTTCGGTTACTCCTAATTTTGTTGCGCAATCCTATGCGTTATCAGCTGCAGCAACCACGGCCATTACAGAGTGGGAAATGATTTGGGAAGAGGATCCTTACCAAGCTGCCCAAAATGGAGCCCCGTCCGTAGACGCAGCCCAGTGGCAATCTTTTTCCTTCGAAGATTCATTGCCTGAGAAGCCAACAAATATTCAATCAGCTTGGCTGCGGTTTCAACTTCCTGATTATGATTTTGCTAGGCCATCTTTGATGATCAGCAAGCTTACGGCTAAAGATGTTTCTATTTTTATTAATAATAAGCTCATATACAAGTCGGAACGAAACTATCCTTACAATAAAAATGAAATTTTGCTTTCTGTAAGCGAAAATGAAGCTAATCAGATGGTATATATTCTTTTACATACGGACTCGGATTGGTTGGGTTTGAAAAAACCTATTATTTTAGGTGAAGATCAAGCTTTAAGCAAAATGTTTATGAAAAAAGATATGCTGGATGTTGTTATTGGGGGAACATTGCTGCTCATCTCTCTCGGCATGTTTTTATGTTTTATGTTTCTGAACAGATCCTATTTGGCGGGATTGAGTTCGCTAGGTGCTGTTATTTTTTGTATTGCATTAATGATTCTTTCGCTTTCAACCTATTTGCATACGGCATACAGAGATTATGGGCAAGTGATTTACTATATGTTTGATATAGGCTCAAATTTATTAATGCCTTCATTATTTATATTTTTTGAAAAAATATTCGGTAGAGGCCCTTATGGACTGATTACGCGTTTTAGAAAGCTTCAAGTGGTCGTGTCTGCTGTATCTATTTTATGGTTATTTGCATCGTTTATTTCAAGTGAAATTAAGAGCTCTTATATATTAGTGACAACAATCTCCTTTGGCGGAACTGTCGTTATTGGCAATATACTGCTATTTGTTTGTTTAATTAGATTTTGTCTGCAAAAAAATAAAGAAGCTATCATTATCACTACGGGATTTGGTTTTTTTGCGTTAATCGGGGTATTAGAAATCGTTTGGTATTTTATTAAAAATATGAACTATGACTTGTTTTTTTGGAAATTTGGCATTTTCAGCTTTATTGCAGCGCTAGTTATTATTTTAGCTCGAAGAATATTGCAAAATTACGAGCAAGTAGTGAGCTACTCGAAACAGCTAGAAGTATTTAATAACGAGCTGCAACGCTCGGAGAAAATGGAAATAATCAGTCAGCTTGCCGCTTCCGTTGCTCATGAAGTGCGAAACCCGTTGCAAGTGACCAGAGGATTTCTTCAACTCCTTCGCGAAACTTCAATAAATAATAAGGAAAAAGGATTTATGGTGCTGGCCATTGATGAGCTAGACCGAGCATCGGATATTATTACTGATTTTTTAACGTTTGCCAAACCTCAGATTGAGCAAACGACGATCTTAAATGTGAGTGAGGAATTAAGGAAAATTGAAGGCATGTTAATCCCGTTAGCCAATATGCAGGGCGGGGTCCTAAAAGTAGATACGGCTGCGGATCTATATGTGCATGGAAATTCTTCCAAGTTAACGCAAGCTCTTATTAATATCATTAAAAATAGCATCGAAGCTATCGATACTGGCGGGTCAATTTCAATTCGTGCGTATTTAGATGACTCCAATCATGTCATTATCAACATCAGGGATAATGGCGAAGGGATGGATGAATACGATTTGAAAAGGCTGGGGGAGCCGTATTATTCGAAAAAAACAAAAGGAACGGGCCTAGGACTAATGGTGACATTCCGTATCATTGAAGTCATGCAGGGCAGGGTTGAGTTTTTTAGTACAAAGGGAATAGGGACAGAGGCCGTCATTCAAATTCCATCGGCAAAAAAATAGCGCGGGCTGCTTATCATAAGCAGTCATGCGCCTTTTTTTTTATTGCCATGCGGCTCCTTCTGCTGTAGTTATGGTTTGAGCAGATTTTGGATTTTGTGGGATAACGAGATAATAGTGACCTGCCGTTTCTTCTAAGGCCTCTAATTCAATAGAATCAGGGATTTCAATGCCAAAGGCTTCTTTTAAAGCGGCTTTTGGATGCTCAATAAGCTGTTTTTTGAATGTTGAATCTTCCCAAGCTTTTTGAATGATTTGCTCCTGTAATATCTCATAAGTAGACAACGCGATCACCCTTTCAAATATGTATAAGATTGCCATTTCAAGTGTAGCACGTGCGTTCGACAAAATCTATATTTAAAACAATATTTCGACAAAAAATAGTTACTATTGTACCTTTTAAAAAAAGTGAATAGAATAAAACTAGTTTTAAATACCCTGTTATTTATTAGGAGGTATATATATCTAAAGTCGCTGATTAGAAGATTTACTCATAAATTTGTTGGGAATTATATTGTTTACAATTTTTTTTGGAATTAGTGATTATGAAGAAGGAGCTAAATCGAAGATTGTCGAAATATAGTACCATATAACCGTTTGCATTTTTTACAATAAGAGGTGTCCAAATGAAGGTTTTACATAAAACTGTAATAAGTATTTTTTTTATTGTTTTTCTCTATAATTTGTTTTATATAGACTCTTCCGCAGCGTTGTCAGGGTCTTCTTCTGTTGAAATAACAAATTGGGAAATTATGTGGGATCAAGTTGGGGATCTTACAGTTCAGGATGTTCCGACTAGTGAAAACGAATGGATTGAAATTAATTACGTAGATAAATATCCAGTACATCCTTCAGGTGTTCATACCGTTTGGATCAAATTTGACTTGCCAGAGCTAACCTGGTCTGTTCCTGTTCTATCTATTAATAAGCTGTATGCATCGAAGGTGAAGATATATATTAATCAACAAAACGTTTTTGAGTCGAATAGAGATTACTCCTATGATAAAAATCAATTTTTACTCCCTTTGGATCGGAGTGCTTCTGGACAAACAGTTTATATAAAGTTAGAAACCTCTACGGAGAGGATTGGCTTACAAGATAAAATTATTATCGGAGAATACCAAGTCATTGCAAAAGAGTATATGAAAAAAGACTTATTTGATCTTATTTTAGGAGCAGCATTGTTTTTTATATCCATTTCAATGTTAGTTAGTATGTTGTTTTTAAATCGGACTTTCATACAAGGATGGAGTTCGCTAGGCACTGTTATTATGTCGGTTGGTTTAATGATATTGACTTATTCACCTTTTTTACATACAAATTATAGCCAATACGGACGAGTAAGTTACTATTTATTTGATGTTGCTTCTACACTCCTAATGCCATCTTTATTCTTTTTTATTGAGAAAATATTTGGGAGAGGGCCATATAGCTTAATCACTCGTTTTAGAAAAATTCAGGTAGTAATAGCGATAATAAGTATTTTTTGGCTAATTCTCAGTTTCAAATGGGATAGTGTATATGAGATGTATTCTTATGCTGCTGTGTTTTCATTTGCAGGTTCGGTTATTATCGGGAATCTGTTATTTATATGTTCTTTAATTGTTTTTTGTCAAAAAGGAAATAAAGATGCCATTATCATGTCAGCAGGCCTATCGATTTTTGCTGGAATCGGTGGGGCGGAATTAATTTGGTTTTATGCGAGTGGGACATTGCACATTATGTTTTATTGGAAATTTGGGATCCTTGGATTTCTAATTTCTCTGGTCGTAATCTTAGCTAGACGCATTTCTCGCAATTATGAGCAGGTTGTTGAATATTCAAAACAGTTAGAAGTTTTCAATAATGATCTTCAGCGCTCTGAGAAGATGGAAGTGATTAGCCAACTTGCTGCATCTGTTGCTCACGAGGTTAGGAATCCACTTCAGGTTACACGTGGGTTCTTACAATTACTTGGAGCGAAAACAAATAACAGTAAAGACAAAAGCTATATGGTACTTGCGATTGATGAGCTTGACCGTGCATCTGAAATTATAACTGACTTTCTGACTTTTGCTAAGCCGCAGCCTGAGACTACTACAGTATTAAACATAAAGGAAGAATTACATCAAATTGAAGGCATACTTGTACCTCTGGCTACGATGCAAGGAGGCATATTGAATGTTGAGATGAGTAAAGATTTATATGTTCGCGGTAATTCTACTAAATTAAAGCAAGCTCTTATTAATATTATTAAAAATAGTATTGAGGCTTTAGGAGAAGACGGAGTAATTGATATTAAAGCGTATGAGGATCCAGATGAAGGTCAGATTCTTGTTTCTATTAGAGACAATGGTGAAGGGATGCACGAAGAAGACTTGAAAAGATTAGGAGAGCCATATTACTCAAAGAAAAGTAAGGGTACAGGTCTAGGGCTAATGGTCACTTTCCGGATAATAGAAGTAATGCAAGGTAAGATTGTTTTTAAAAGCAAGAAAGATATCGGCACAGAGGTTGTTATTTATTTACCTTCGGTGGCACAAAAATAGCGTTTATGTCTCATATTACAAAGGCATAAACGCTGTGAATGATTTTAATTTGATTACCACATTGGAACTTCTACGCCGTCTCCGTCTTTAACTTCAGCCGGATTTTGCGGAAGTACCAAATAAAATTTATTAGCAGACTCTTCTACCACTTCTACTTCGATGTTGTCAGGTACGTCAACGCCAAAAGCCTCTTTAACGGCTGCTTTCGGATTAGCTAGAAGCTGCTTTTTGAATTCTGCATCTTCCCAGGCTTTTTGAATAATTTGATCCTTTAATGTTTGAGCTGCGGACACAGTGATCATTCCTTCCGAATATGTATATGTTTACCATACCCAGTGTAGCATGTCCGATCGACAATTTCTATATCGATTTTCTATATTTCGACAAAAAATAGATTCTTATGTCCCTTTTAAATAGACTGTTTAGATAAAAAGTAGTTAAATCCTCCTTTTAAAAGCAATTGTTTATTTGTATCTATCGTCTCACTCACATGGTTCAAATGATTCAATATATAACCATGAAAGTCTATTAATTCACTAGCCCCAGCTTCCAGAGCGATCAGTTTCTTATGATTATCGATGGCGAGCTGGACATAGCCGTTCATGCAGCCTCGAATGAAAATGGCGTTTTCCGCATCTTTTTCGGTCAACGCTGTGCCTGCAGGCCGTTCAGCCGCAATCATAGCCAGTAAGCCGTTATAGCTGCCCTCCGCCAAATCTTCTTTCCAGTCTGCGTAGTCGTCGGACATCTGAAGCGTCATTAAGACAATGTCGATGGCATTCTCCAGCTTTTCAATCAGATCCACGCGTCCCGTCAGTAGGAGAGCGCCTGTGCTGGCGATTTTAACAGGGCCGGCTTTGCCGGCTGTACGAATTGGTGAGTTTATGAAGTAATCCTGGCGATCCTCGTTAGTTACGCTGTCGGACCATGTCGTGACATACTGATGGTAATAGGTCCAAAAAGGCGAATCCGAGGGAAACAGTCCGCGAAATACGCGAAACATCTCAAGCATAAGCAGATTGCCAAGCGCGAGCTGCTCTTTCCAATGGGAAGCAGGAGCATGATCCATCAGGTCATCCTGAATAAAAAAATATAGCATTCCATATACATTAGCGAGTGTAAGCTGCTCGCACTCAGATTCGCTAATTCCGCTTGGCTCCTTCACCCAGAAGGGGAGCAGGCTGCAAATATAATCTTTGCCGCTTTCATGCTTGACCGGATTGAATTTGTCTGCAAAAGCTAGGCCGATACGGTTGAGCGGTTCCGGAAATAAGGTGATGCGGGCCTCTGCCTGCCTGTATACTTGCTCCAGCGCTTCTGTATAACGGGTATACCATTCCATTGTCTTTCCCTCCGCTGCCGTTAGAAATGATGGCTTTACCAATACTAAAATGCGATTCCATGCATATAAATAGGTTAGGAAAGGTGTCCATCTTTCCCTACTATATCATTATAGAAACAAGAAAATGTTAACATTTTTTTAAGCATGAGGGAGAAAAGGGCTAACTACTTATTGAGTAAAATAAGAAAATCCAGTAAAATGGAGACAGGTTATGAAAATAGGAAAGTTTCATAGACAGTCCTCTGTCAGACTATGCTTGCAAAACTGGACTAAGGTCGGGGATCAGCCTATTACCTGAGCAGGTTTAGAATTTAGTTCTCCTGCATTAAAGTTAATACCTAGATGAAAGTTCTTTAATGTGGAGGTAGTAAGGCATGAATAGAGACATGGAAATTTATGTGCTCCTGACGAATACGGGGACATTATTTTCAAAGACGATCAGATGGTATACGAAGAATATGCTAAACCATGCTTCTATAGCATTTGACAGCGATCTGAATGAGGTTTATAGCTTTGGCAGGAAAAATCCTAGCAATCCTTTTTTTGCGGGTTTTGTGAAAGAGGATGTGCGCGGCGAGTTTTTCGAGCATTCCACGTGTGCCTTATACCGCTGCACAATCAGCCACTGCGCTTATATTAACATTAGAAATCAAATTCATTACATGGAAAAGAACAGGGATCAATATAAATACAATTTGCTGGGCATGCTCGGCATTATGCTAAATATCGAGATGAAGCGGGAATACGCATACTTCTGCTCGCAATTTGTGGCATCGGTCTTCGAGGAAAGCGGCGTGAGCTTAGTCAACAAGCCATCGCTCTTTGTTACCCCGGCTGATTTAGAGAATACCACTTTGCTTGAGTTAGTATACCACGGCAAGCTTCATGCCTATACAGGCGTCCAAGAGGAAATTAAAGCGACCGGTACTTTCCGGACAGCATAAAGAAGATCTCTGTTGAGGGGGATCTTTTTCTTTTTTTGTTTGGTACTATATACCCTAAATAACAGGAGGCGAAACTTAAATGTCAATCATAAACTTCGGTATCGTCGGCGGAGGCTGGCGGGCAGAGTTTTACATACGAATTGCGAAGGCGCTTCCCGAACGTTTTCGTATCCACTCGATGCTGGTGCGTGATGAAGGCAAGGGACAGGCGATCGAAAAAAAATGGGGCATTCGCACGGTCCGAACCATGCAGGAATTTACGGCAGAGGCTGCCAGCCTCAGCTTTGCCGTTGTTTCCGTGCCTCGCACGGTTGCCCCTCAAATGATTCGAGAACTAGCAGAGAAGCATATCCCTGTTCTTGCTGAGACACCTCCGGCTACTGATCTTGCAGCACTTACGGAGCTGTATCTTTCGCTGCCGCGTGATGCAAAGGTGCAGGTTGCGGAGCAATATTTGTTCCAACCGATGCATGCAGCCCGGATTCAAATGGCCCGCTCCGGCAAGCTGGGCGAGGTGACGCATGCGCAGGTTTCGGCTGCCCATGATTACCATGGGATTAGTCTGATCAGGCAGCTGCTAGGCGTAGGTTTTGAGCCTGCTGCCATTAGCGGACAGCAGTTTGAATCTACGATTATGCAAGGGCCAAGCAGGCAAGGGGATCCCCACGAGGAGAGAATCGTTCAGTCTGTACAGCGGATCGCTACATTCCGCTTCGGGGACAAGCTGGCTGTCTATGACTTTACAGGCGATCAATATTTCTCATGGATTCGGCGCAGCAGAATGCTCGTAAGAGGCAGTAAGGGAGAGCTGGTGGATTGTGAGGTCAGCTATTTAAAAGATTATGCGACACCCGTTCATACCGAGCTGCGACGCGTCGACACCGGTCATCATGGAAATCTGGAAGGCTACTATCATCGCGGTGTGATGGCAGAGGGAGAATGGCTTTACCAAAATCCCGCAGCGCCAGCTAGGCTAAGCGATGATGAAATTGCAATTGCCACTTGTTTGCTAAAAATGGGAGATTACGCATCCGGCAGCGGCTCATCATTCTACAGTTTGGCTGATGCTTCGCAGGATCATTATTTGGCGTTGTTAATGGGGACGGCGGTTGAAACAGGACAAACGGTGCATACGGAAAAACAAGCTTGGAGCGAAGACAAGGAAAGGTTCAATTAGCATACAAATTTGGTACCAATTTCATAAGGGAGTTTTAGCAGCCTTGTGATAAAATAATGCTATTAAAAAGACTCTACTCCTTTTTAAGGAGTAGAGTCTTTTTTTTTACATTTTTATGTCGAATGTTCAGAGATTGTATAGAATATTGTAGTATGATGTAATTTTGAGGGTATATAAATAGATAGACGTCATTCACAAGAAAAAGCAGCCTTATATTTCTACTAGAAACGGATATCATCTTCTTGCAGCGGATGGACAAGCCGGTTCTTTTGTAGGAAGGAATGCGAGTATAAAGGAGTACACAAATGCCAACCGAAGCCTTTGCAAACAATAGAAAGAAAATCATGATGCTCCTTTTGCTTCTTCTCTCTTTTTCTATGCTTGCTGGATGCAGCGGCAATTCGAATGATCCAAGCGCGACCAACGGCAGTGAAACAAGTGAGCCCATAACCCCTTACACGGGTGAGAAGAGCAAAGCGATTCCCTTTGTATACACGACAAGCCGAGAGTTATCACTTACCTTTAACGGGATGGGCGATGAGGTCTTGATGGGCAAGCTGCTGGATGAGCTGGATCAATACGGGATTAAAGCGACGTTTTTTCTGCCGGGGATGAGAGTCGCGGAGGAGCCTAATATCGCCAAGGAAATTTTGGATAGAGGGCATGAAATTGAAAACAACACGCTGAACAGGCTGGAATTGACCAATTTAAACTATGAGCAGGTCTATAAAGAAATCCATGTCAGCAACGATGTGATTAAGCAAGAGGTTGGCGTAACGCCTAAGTATATGAGAACGAGATCGGGCGATTACAATGATACAGTTCGGTTAGCGGCCGCTCATAGCGGGCTCTCGGCTGTCGTCACTTACAGCCTTAATTTGCATGAATGGCAAAGCGAAACGGAGAAGGAAAAGGCCGATTATGTGAAAAAATATGTTACCCGAGGCGGGATTATTGCCTTGGATACGGAATTGGATGCGCATGTGCTAGAATCGATTCCTTTGATCGCAGCAGCTGCGGCAGATGTGGGCTATAAGCTGGTACCGCTGGAGCAGCTTGTTGCCAGTGGGCACGACCGAAAGCCATTAGAGGAAATTCCGGGTTATGATGCGGCCAAAATGAACTTGAATTATAAAGATTCAGATTATGAGCTCATATACAACTGGGAAAATAACGAAAAGATCGTATCGCTGACGTTTGACGACTGGGGAACGGATTATACCGTGACGAAGCTTTTGGATATTTTGGATAAAGAAAAGGTTAAAGCGACCTTCTTCCTGCGAGCAAACGGAGTGGAGAAAAATCCGAATTTGGCGAAGTCCATCGCGGAAGCGGGACATGATATTGCCAATCATACGTACAGCCATCCCGTCATAACGAAGGTGACGCCAGAGGAGCTGCAGGATGAGATCGTGAAGGCACACAAGATCATTACGGAAGCGATTCAGCAGAAACCGGTGATGCTCTTCAGACCGCCTACGGGCGAAATCGACGATGAGCGTGCCCGCATTGTTGCGGCTACTGGCTATAAGTCGATAGCGATGTACGATGTCACGGTCTTTGACTGGAACTCTGCGAATGATGCTGACCACATCGTCAACGGGATCATGGAGCAAACGGTTAACGGCAGCGTTATTTTGCTTCACATGCTTGATGATATTCATACGATTGAAGCTTTGCCTGTTGCCATTGAGAAGTTGAAAAGCAAAGGTTACAAGTTTGTTCCGATGTCGCAAATGAAAATTAAATAACATTTTCTTACAGTCTGGGGATAGGCATATGACATTATACGAGGAAATCGTTAACAGGCAGAAGAAAATAGCTGTCATTGGACTAGGATATGTTGGGTTGCCGATTGCGGTAGCCTTTGCTAGAAAAACAGAGGTTATCGGCTTCGACGTTAGCCAATCGAAAATCGAGGCTTACCGGAGCGGAATCGATGCCACGGGTGATGTGGGCAATGACGTGCTAAAGGCGACTACAGCCTACTTCACATCGGATGAGCGTAAGCTCGGCGAAGCTTCCTTCTACATCGTCGCGGTGCCGACGCCTGTTCAAGGCGGCAATGTTCCTGATTTGAAATATTTGCAAGGCGCGAGCCAAACGGTAGGCAGGAACCTTGCCAAGGGTTCCATTGTCGTATTTGAGTCCACGGTTTATCCGGGCGTAACCGAAGAGATCTGCGTTCCTATTTTGGAGGCGGAGTCAGGTCTGACCTGCGGGGTGGACTTCAAGATCGGCTATTCGCCTGAGCGGATTAATCCGGGGGATAAGGTACATCGCTTGGAAAACATCACGAAGATTGTTTCCGGCATGGATGAAGAAACGCTTGATATCGTAGCAAGGACGTACGGTCTTATTATTGAAGCCGGCGTATACCGAGCGGAGAGCATCAAGGTGGCTGAAGCCGCCAAGGTCATCGAGAACGCCCAGCGTGACATCAATATTGCATTTATGAACGAATTATCAATGCTCTTTAATAATATGGGGATTAATACGAAGGCTGTTCTGCAAGCGGCTGGCACCAAGTGGAATTTCCTTCCGTTCACCCCGGGGCTGGTAGGTGGCCATTGCATCGGCATAGATCCCTATTATCTTACTTATAAAGCAGAGGACACCGGCTATCATTCCAAAATCATTTTGGCCGGACGCCATATTAATGACGGCATGGGCAAATATGTGGCTCAGCAAATTATAAAGAAGCTCGTGAAGCAGAAGGAAAATATCAATACGGCTAAGATCGGGTTCCTCGGCCTGTCGTATAAGGAGAATAGCACGGATATCCGCAACACGAAGGTTACGGATATTATCCATGAGCTTGAGGAGTATGGCATGACGACTTTGGTAGCTGATCCCAATGTAGATAAACATCAGGTGCATGCGGAATATGGCATTGAGTTGACGGAGCTGGACGATCTTCAAGGGTTGAATGTGGTCGTCGTTGCCGTTCCCCATAGCCAGTTTGCACAGATGGACGTCAAGGACTTTGACAAGCTGTTCGACACGGGCCGAAGAAAGCTGATCATCGATATTAAAGGGATGTACGATAAACGGGAGTTTGAGCGGAACGGCTATGATTATTGGAGTCTGTAAGCGCCAGATGGGAGGGCAGCAGCAATGTTTAAGAAAGAAAAGAAAAAAACGGTAGAGGTGCTGTCTGTTCCGAAGTCGGACAGGCGCACGTTATCCAATGTGCCTGACCCGGAGAAAATCCGGCTCAACGCAGACCGAAGGGCTGTTGCCAGTCAGAAAGACGACAGCCGCAAGGAAGACACCCAGTATATGAAGAAGCTGCGGGAGCTGTCCCTAAGGTTCGAAGCAAGCTTTGACGTAAAGGTGCTGCGTAGCGGAAGAAGCAAGGAAAAGCAGGTGACCGGCAAAGCGTCGGATATTTCGGCAACGGGCATGCTGGTTGAGCTGGATCCTGCTGCTATTCGCGATACGGTTAGAGAAGGCGGCAAATATCAGCTAACCTTCGATATTCCTGCCGGCACGATGCCGGAGGGTTATGAATCAGCGGTGAAAATAAAAGCAGTCAGCGTCAGAACCTTTATGCGGGAAGGCGAAGACGGCCCGAAGCAAATGATTGCTTTTCAATTCGAAAAACCGTTGTCCGAATATTTGCAGCGGAAAAGATGGGGTTATTCCGTCTACATGGCCAGCAGCCTGCTATTTGTAGCCGTGGGCATTATTATGCTCATGCGTGTAGAGAGCATTATTTATTTTAAATATAATTTTCTGCTTTATTTATACAGTATTACAGCTGCGGCATTTCTATTGACTCGTTATTTTTTTGGAGCGCTGCACCGGGATGTTCCGATTACCCGACACTACACCCCGGGCGTATCGATTATCATCCCTTGCTTTAATGAAGAGGAATGGATTCATCGGACGATCTTGAGCTGTATTAACCAGGACTATCCGATTGATAAGCTTGAGGTCATTGTGGTTGACGACCGCTCCAAGGATCGGTCGGTGGAACAAATCGAGAAGGTGATGGCGCTCATTAATAAAGAGTCCGAGCGTTACGCCACGCAGGACCGCCTGAAGCTTCACGTTCTAGCTGAAAATGGAGGCAAGCGCGTTGCGCTCGTTAAAGGCGTGGAGATGGCAAAGCATAATTTGGTTGTCTTTGTCGATTCGGACAGCTTTCTGGAGCCGACCGCGATCCGGCATTTGGTGCAGCCTTTCCAAGATCCGCGGATGGGTGGCGTAGCCGGACGGACGGATGTGGAGAACAAATATACGAACTCGATTACGAAGCTGCAAACCGTTCGCTACTACATTGCCTTCCGGATTATGAAGGCGGCGGAATCTTATTTTGACAGCGTGACTTGCTTGTCGGGGCCATTGTCCTGTTACCGGAAATCCTTGATCCTCAAGCATAAGGACGCTTGGCTGAACCAAAAATTTCTTGGGCAGCCAGCGACGTTTGGCGATGACCGAAGTATGACTAATTTTATACTGAGAACGCATCGTACAGGCTATCAGGATACGGCCATTTGCTCGACAATCGTCCCCTCTGAAATGAATGTATTCCTTAAGCAGCAAATGCGCTGGAAGCGCTCCTGGCTGCGGGAGTCGCTGCGCGCTGGCGGTTTCATTTGGCGGAAAGAGCCGTTTATGGCTTTGTTCTTTTATATCGGCCTTGTCGTGCCGATTGCCGCTCCCGTCATCGTGCTGTACAACCTGTTATATGTGCCGATCGTACACCAAGTATTTCCGAGCACGTTCTTGATGGGACTGCTTCTAATGGCGCTGCTTATGAGCTTTGCCCATCTGATCTTCCGCAAGAGCAAGCTATGGGTATTCGGTCTCGTCTTTTGTGTGTTTTATGAGCTGGTCCTGTTGTGGCAGATGCCCGTGGCATGGGTTACTTTCTGGAAATCAACATGGGGAACGAGAGAAACGCCGCAGGATATCGAGGCTAAAAATAAAAAAGCAGCAAGAAAGAACAAAAACAATAAGAATAGCGACGTGCCGTTATAATGCGTGCATGCACCTATCGCTGAAATGAAGGATGGCCGCTATGAAGAACAAGGATGAGAGTAGGGCCTTTGACTTTGAACGGAAAAACAAAATAAAGATGACCAAAACGATCGTGCAAGCGATCATTTTGTTAGTTCTCGGCTATTTGCTTTATCATGCCATTTTTGATGCCAAGCACTATGCGGAGCCGGACAAAACGCAGTGGACCAATGATAATGGATTCATATCGCTGTCTTATTTTGGCGTGGCGCGCAAAGGGACCACAGAGCTAATCGCCAAAAAAAGATTGGATGAGCAGCTGAAGGCGTTGTATGATCATGGGTACACGACCATATCGCAGCAGGATGTTTTGGACTATTATCAGAAAGGCAAGCCTTTGCCGCCAAAAGCGCTGTTTCTTTCGTTTGAGGATGGGCGAAATGATTCCAGCCTGTTTGCCCAGCCCCTGCTGGAGAAATACAATTTTAAAGCGACGATTCTGTCCTATGCAAACAAAATCGGCAGCAAGGAATCAAAATTTTTGCAGCCGAAGGACATGCATAAGATGATGAAAACCGGCTACTGGGAGCTTGGCAGCAATGGCTACCGGTTGACGTATATTAATATTTTCGACAAATCAGGCAAGCTGATCGGCGTGAAGGACGAGAAGGAATTTAAGGATAGGGAAAATACGAGCTATTATACCCATTATCTGATGGATTTCATTCGGGATGAGGACCATGTACCGCTGGAGAACCGCAAGGAAATGGAAGCCCGCGTCAATGCGGATTACAAATCGATGAAGGAACTGTACACCAGTGCGCTGGGCTTTGTTCCTCCGGTATACATGATCATGCATGCAAACCATTTGTACGGGGGCATGAATCGGCTCGTCGAAAACGTCAATTCCGAGAATATCAAAGCGATATTCGGCATGCATTTCAATCGGGAAGGCAATATGCTTAACGGCAGCGATAAGGATCTATACGATTTGACGCGTGTGCAGCCCGCTTCGTATTGGTATACCAACCACCTGCTTATGAAAATCCGCAAGGACACCGGAGAGCAGGTTACCTTCGTGACCGGCGACAAACAGCGGGCGGCCAACTTTGAATCGGTAACGGGTGCCGCGGAGTTTGATGAAAACCGGATTGCGCTAACTTCTCTGCCTGGAGGCAAGGGCTTGCTGCTTCTGAAGGACAGCAATGCTTATCAAGATGTTAAGCTTACCGCAGAGCTTGGTGGACATTCCGTAGGGAATCAATCAGTGTATCTTCGTTATGACCGGAAGAAGGACGCTTTTGTCCGCGTATCGATTTTGGATAATGAAGTTCTTCTGGAGCAGAAGACGGCCGGCGGCAAGGTAGAGCAGATATTTGCGGTTAAGCTAGAGGAACAGGCAGCTGAGCGTTCCAAAAAACTGCAAGTGGTCTTAAAGGGCGATAAAGCGTCGATAACCGTAGATGATCAACTGCTCGTCAGCGATCAGCAGTTTAATGAATCTATTCAGAGCGGACAGGTTGGCCTGGAGTCGAAGGCCAGCAGCAAGAACGCAAAGGACGATATTTATGATGCGGTATTCGATAATTTGAAAATAGTGAAGATAACGGAAGATGGCAGTGAGCAAGAAATGTTGTTCACGAATGGATATGCCGGCGTTGAAGGGGTAATCAGCAGAATCAAAAACGCAATCGATGCTTCCTTTGACTGGGCGATCGACACCTTCTAGCTTGAAAGGCAACATCATAAAGCGGGGTGCCCGGATTGAAGAGAAATCGTGGAGGCTTGATCGTAACATGCCTGATTATTTTGATCGTGGGGGCTATATTGTTATGGTTTAAGCCATGGAAGCATGCGGAAGAACCGATAAAACCTCCCGAAGAGAAGCCAGAACCAACAGAAGCGGTCGCTGTACCTCAGCTTTCGGCTTGGCTTGCGGACTGGGAGTGGGAGACAGGACTAGCGGACTTAAAGGTAATGAAGGAAGGCCTCACAAGCTTGCAGCTGTTTGCCTCCTACTTTGGCGCGGCTGACCAGCTCCATTTTACCGAAGAGTTCGAGGAGGCTCTCCCTGAGCTATTAAAGCTTTATGCTCCAGCGGAGCTCCAAAGCTTGTATTTGACGATCGTAAATGATCAATTCCAGGAAAATGGTGCAGCGATTCAAAAAAGCCCAGAATTAATTTCTCGGCTGATGGCAACAAGCGAAAGCCGGAGCAAGCATGTGGAAGAGCTAGTCGCTGCGGTCGACCGGCTCGGCTTCGGCGGCATGGAGATTGATTACGAGCAAATCCCCGAGGCGGATTGGGAGAAGGTTTTGCTCTTTTACTCCGAGCTGTACGAGCGATTGCAGGCAAAAGGAAAAGTGCTGCGCATCGTATTGGAGCCCAGAGTGAAGATCGAAGAGCTAAAGCTGCCGGAAGGGCCGGAGTACGTGATGATGGCCTATAATCTATATGGTTATCACAGCGGTCCGGGTCCGAAGGCGGATCATGCTTTTATTGCGGGTTTGGCAAACCGCATGGAGCATCTTCCCGGCAAGCCAGCCATAGCTTTCTCGGTCGGGGGATTTGATTGGGATGAAAATGCTAAAGTGAAAGCTCTTACCGAGAAGCAGGCAGCTCTCTTGCTTAAGCAGACGGATGCCGAATTGAAGCGGGACGACGCGAGCGGCAGCGTGTACTTTGATTACACAGCGAAGGATGGGGCCAAGCATCAGGTCTGGTACGCAGACGAGGAAACTTTGAAGCAATGGATCGATACTGCTCAGCAAGCGGGATACAGCAAGGTCGCCATTTGGCGATTAGGGGAGCTGGAAGAGGCATCTCTGAACAATTTGAAGTCGTACGTGATGCGGGAGTAAGCAAAAGGGATCGGGATTTTCTAAATGCGTAGAGCATGCAGGAAAGCCCGATTCTTTAGTACTGAAATAATCAATTGACAATGATTATCAATTGCGATTATACTTCATTTTAGTATAAAATCTGATCGAAATTCAGGAAGCAGAGGAGCAATTATCATGAGACTTAAACTTACGACTTTTTTACTGGCTTGTACGATTGTATTTACGGGATGCAGCGCGAGCGGCGAAGAAAAAAATGAAGCGGCTGCTACGCAAGCGCCTACCAATACAGAAGCGGGAGCGGCAGTTTCAGAGGAAACTTGGGCACCGATTCTTGAGAGCTATCGTCAATTTACGATTGAGCAAGCCGATACCTTCATTATAGAGACGGAGAAGTTCGTTACAGCCGTCAAAGGCGGTGACGTAGAGACGGCTAAACAGCTTTATGCGCCGACTCGCATGTATTTTGAGCGGATTGAACCAATAGCCGACGCACTAGGCGATCTAGACCCTAATATTGACGCGCGTGAGAATGATGTGGAAGAGAAGGACTGGCGCGGGTTCCATCGCATTGAGCAATCGCTCTGGGAGAAGAACAGCACCGAGGGAATGGGCGATTATGCCGACCGCCTGCTGGAAGACGTTAAGCTTCTGCGCGCGCTGATGGAGACGGTCGAGGTGGAGCCAAGCCTGCTCGTCACAGGAGCGGTAGAGCTGCTTAATGAGGTTTCTTCATCTAAGGTGACAGGAGAGGAAGAACGCTACTCCCATACGGATCTTTATGATTTTGCGGCTAACGTTGAAGGGGCAGACAAAATATATCAGTTGGTTAAAGTTGAGTTGAACAAGAAGGACGCTGCACTGGATGAACAGATTGGCAAAGGTTTTGCAGATCTGGAGGCAGCATTGTCCACTTATAAATCGGGAGACGGTTATGTCTCGTATTTGGATTTGAAAGAGGAAGACACGAAGAAGCTGAGTCAGCTCATCGATGCGCTGGCAGAGCCTCTTTCGCAAATGGGTACCATTTTGGAGGCGTAATGAAATGTCGGATTCTCGCGATTCGGATGTAAATGGAGAAGGCAAGACCGGGCTGATCGATAAGAAAATAAGCCGTAGGGATTTGCTGCGCATGGCCGGTGTTGGCGGAGCGGGGCTGCTGCTAGGCGCTTCCGGAGTCGGAGGATTATTCGCCGCAAAGGAACGCAGCGAAGCTAAATCGGCTTCCAAGGCGGCTTTGGCTGGCGATGATCAAATCGTCAGCTTTTACGGTGAGCATCAGGCAGGCATTGTCACTCCCCCTCAGGATTTTATCGTATTTGCAGCTTTTGATTTGACAGCTGGCAGTTTGGACGAGGTCCGTAAGCTGTTTCAAGCTTGGACAAAGGCTTCGGCAGCGATGGCAAGCGGAGAAATGCTGGGCACTGCGAATGATAATTTGAATTTGCCTCCGTCAGACACAGGGGAAGCCGAAGGGCTTTCGCCTTCTCGCACGACGATTACGTTTGGCGTTGGCGCCTCCTTCTTCGACAGCCGCTTCGGCTTGTCAGCAAAAAGGCCAGCCGCGCTTTCGGAATTGCCAGCCTTCGGCGGCGATGAGCTTCGTATGGAATGGTCTGGCGGCGACATTGGCGTACAAGTTAATGCGAATGATATGCAAATTGCCTTCCATGCGATACGCAATCTTGCCCGCATTGCCAGAGGCAAGGCGGTGCTGCGCTGGACACAGGAAGGCTTTCAGCGGACGAGCGGGGCAGATCCTACCGGTGCTACGCCGCGCAATCTGATGGGGTTTCGCGATGGTACAGGCAACCCGGACGTCACCGATGCCGCAGAAATGAAAAAGGTAGTATGGGCCGCCGGATCCGATGGGACACCCTGGATGGATCAAGGCAGCTATATGGTCGTTAGGCGGATACGTATGCGTATTGAAGTGTGGGATCGCTCTACGCTTGGAGATCAGGAGGCGACCTTCGGACGCCATCGGAATAGCGGGGCTCCACTCGGCTCGTCGCAGGAATTTGATGCGATTGACCTGGCAAAGCAGGATGAGAAGGGCAAGCCCGTTATACCGATGAATGCTCATGTCCGCTTAGCCCATGGAGATGGCTCCGTTAAAATTTTAAGAAGATCCTTTTCCTATTCAAGCGGAATGGATCATAAAACGGGCCAGCTTGATGCAGGGCTTTTGTTCATTTGCTTTAACCGGGATTCGCGCAAGCAATTTATTCCAATGCAGCAGAAGCTTGGGCAAAGCGATCTGCTGAATGAATATATCGTTCATACGGGAAGCGCTCTGTTTGCATGCTTTCCCGGCGTTCGTGAAGGCGGATATATTGGTGAATCGTTGTTTTAAAAACTAGCTCTACGACGAAAGGGGCGGACGAGGATGTTCGCACTACATGGCAACGGAATGAAACGGCAACTGCTCCGTTTTATTTCCGTTTTTTTTCTGTTAATTATGGTAAGCGGTGGCGGTGGGCAAGCGTATGCGGAAGAAGGGCAGGCGGAAGGGCTCGATCGCCTGCTTCCGCTTGTAGGCGGCGCGCTTGTTGAGGCTGGACAAGGGAAATGGGAAGAAGCAGCTTCGCACGTCGAGGATGCGGCGGCCAAATGGAAACAGCTTGCTCCGGCGGCGTCGAAAGAGTCGGCGGCTGTCGATTCGGCGATAGCGGAAGCCATCCGGGCAATAAAGACATCGGAGAGCGATCCGGCTGCGGCCAAGGATTCACTGTCTGCGCTCGCGAAGGCGTTAAATAAATATGTAAAAAGTGTTCAAGACGTAAAACCGCAGCTTTCCGGACAAGAAGCGGCAGAAAGCTTGCTGCCGCTCGTTCAAGAGCTACTTAAGAACGTGGAGGCTGGACAATGGGAAAAAGCGAGTGCGGGGTACCGCGAGATGAACGCGGGTTGGCCTTCCATTGAAGCGGTGGTTAGAGCGGATAATTTCAGTGTATATGGAGGTATGGAGACCCGCATGAGCATGCTCCGCATTGCCATTCAGGCGGATCCTCCGCGTGCCGAGCAAGCAGCAGAGGAAGCCGGGACATTAATTCAGCTGATTGAGGATTACCGCGATGGGAAAATCGCAGCCGCTCCCAAGGAAACGGGACTTACCGTTGCGGATGCTGTTGATATTCTGAATCAAGCCCTTAAGGATATTCAACTGGGCCACTACCCGGAAGCAGCAGGGCAAATGGAGATTTTTATTGCCCAGTGGCCCGCGATAGAAGGAACAGTGCAATTGCGCTCGCCTGCCGTATACAGCAGTATCGAAATCCGAATGGCGGAAACCGGCGGCTATTTGCGGTCAACGCCCCCAGTAGCGGACAAGGCAGAGCAGAACATTGCTGAAATGCTGGGCCAGCTTGAGCCTATGATGCAGGAGACGCGTTATACGGCTTGGGACGCGGGCATGATCCTGCTGCGGGAAGGACTTGAAGCGATATTGGTGCTGGCAGCTTTACTCGCCTATCTGCAGCGAACGGGGAATAATGACAAGCGCAAATGGATCTGGTCCGGCGTGTGGGCAGGCCTCCTGTTAAGCGGTGTAATGGCCGTAGTGCTGACGTATGCGATTGCGCAGGTAGCTGCTGGAAGCGCGAGGGAATCGATTGAAGGGCTAGCGGGCTTATTATCCGTTGCTTTAATGCTGACGGTCGGCAACTGGCTGCACAACAAGTCCAATATGAACAACTGGAACAGCTATATTAATGAGCGGATGGGCACCGCTCTTGCCAAGGGAAGCCTGTGGTCATTATTCGCGGTGTCGGGACTAGCGATCTTCCGTGAGGGAGCGGAGACGACCATTTTTTATGTGGGGATGGCACCGTTCATTGATCCTCTCCAGCTAGCGTTAGGTTTTGGCGTTACGTTTATATTGCTGATTGCGCTGGGTTTTGCCATCATTAAATTCAGTGCGAAGCTGCCTGTAAGGCCTTTTTTCCTAGTGGCATCTGGGCTCATCTATTATCTGGTTATCCGGTTCCTTGGCGAGAGTATCCACTCTTTGCAGGTTTCCGGATGGGTTTCCTCGCATACCGCAGCTGGTATGCCGACCATCGGAGCGCTAGGCGTGTACCCGACTTGGGAGAGCACGGTTCCGCAATTAGCAGTGCTTGCGTTTATCATACTTAAAGTAACCTTAACCCAACTGCGCAAATCCGGTCTGGCAGGCAGAAAATAGGCGAACTGATCGAGTTTGTGGTATGATTTTGCAAAAAGGGAGGGATCGGCGTGAAGAGTCAAGGAATATTGATATCCGCCTTAGTATTCGCGCTTCTCATCGCGATATTTGCTGTTATTAATGTCGATTCCGTAGAGGTGAATTTCCTCTTTACGAAGACGACACTGCCCCTTATTCTCGTCATTCTGGCATCAACGCTGCTGGGTGGCTTGACCGTGGGTCTGCTGGGCATGATTCGCCAAATTCGCCTGAAAAGAACGGTCAAAGCTTTGGAGAAGCAGCTTTCTGAATTAACGGTTGAAGCTGAACGGCTGGGCTTGACCAAGGCTATGCTGCGTACCGAGCCGACTGAAGCAGAAGCTATGCCGAAAACAGAATAATCGACATCAAGATCGCGAGGCCAATCATGTATATTTATACGTACGCAAGCCATGAGGAGGAAGCTGCTTTGTGCCAGCTGGAGCTGCACATCCTCTTTGGAGAGCTGGCTCAAGGTGGAGTAGTATGCAGCTCTATTAAGCTATCCGTGGACCGAAGTCCCTTTATCAAGCGGCGTATTGCGGCTGAGCTGCAAGCTGACAGCTTTGAGGAGCTTCTCCTCAAGCTTCCCTCTATTGAGCTCGATGGAAAGACGTTCAAGGTGCTGTATACGAGCGGCGACGATTCTTTCCATTACGATGAGCGGAGACAGCTGGAGCGTGCTGCAGGCGCAGTGATCAGAGGAACCGCGGACATGCGCAGGGCTGAACGGCTGTTTGGATTAATGAAGCTGAATGGGCGCTGGTATTTCGGGGAAGCGGCCGATAACAACGCACTATGGCTCAAGCACCAGAGCAAACCGCAAAATTATTCGACAGCGCTGCCCACCCGAGCCGCCCGGGCGATCGTTAATTTAGCGGCAGGCAGTGAAATAAGCTCCCAACGGCTCATTGATCCTTGCTGCGGGATGGGAACCGTTCTGATTGAAGCTCTATCGATGGGCATCGATATCGAAGGGATGGATCTCAATCCGCTCGCGGTAAAGGGAGCCAGAGTCAATCTTGCTCATTTTGGTTATCCTGATCGGGTTCGGCTTGGCGATATGAGGCTGCTCAAGGAGAACTACGATGCCGCTATCGTGGATATGCCTTATAATCTATGCTCCGTTCTGCCCGAATCAGAGCAGCTTCTCATGCTCGAGAGCCTAAGGAAATATGCAAAACGGGCGGTCATCGTTACGACTCAGCCAATCGGGCGGCAGCTGGAGTTGGCCTCTTGGGACTTAAAGAAAAGCATAACCCTGAGTAAAGCCTCTTTTACCAGATATATAAGTGTAGTAGAATAAGACTATGTAGTGCATGAAGCGAGGTGAACCTATGTCTACAATCGATCAAAACGAATCTGCAGAGCAGCCGAAAAAGCTAACTCAAGCAGAGAAAGCGAAGCAATTGCTCGCGCAGAAGAAGCAAAACAAAGCTGGCGGAGCTCCCGGCCAAACGCACCTATCTACGGGGACGCAGGCACTGAAAAGCCAAAACACGAAGAAGGTCAATAATCAGCGTAAAAAAATGGGTGTATAGCTGCTGGAGCTGCTTAAGTGCGGCACAGTAAGAGCAAGAAAGGAGAGCGCCGGCTGGCAGCAGCCGGGCGCTCTCTTTTGTTTGCCAATTGGAATAAGCGTAACCGCAATAGCAAATGCTGAGGAAAACAGTTTTTGTGCAGCGGGAGCGTGATACGCATGATCGATAACATAGATAGAAGGGGCTTCAGAATAACGATGAAACTAATGCTCCTTTTGGCTTTGCTAACAGGCTTATTAGGTCCAGTAATGAAAGATACGGCACACGCCTTTGCCAAAGACAAGGAACATTCAAAACACAGTTCCGTGATGACGGTATCGCAAAGCGATATGACGATTCATTTTATCCCTACCGAGCCAAGCTATCCATTAGGCAAAGCTGAACCGAAGGAAGGGGCATATTTGGGAGCTTATGTCCTACAGGATGAAGCGATTAGCGGCAGCATGCAATCCTTTAATGAGTTGATCGGCAAGCAGCATGCAAGCTTCTTCAAATACGTCGGTTATGGTCAGCCTTTTCCAACGGAATGGGTGGAGCAGGTGAAGGCAGCTGGCGCATTTCCTCATATAGCTTGGGAGCCAAACAAGGGGCTTGATCAGGTTTTAAATAATGCATATATAAGAGAATTTGCGGCGCAGGCGAGGCAGGCGGATATTCCAATATTTTTGCGGTTTGCTTCCGAAATGAATGGGACATGGACAAATTATAGCGGGAATCCTACAAGCTATAAGGAGACTTGGCGAATGGTTCATGATATTTTTGAGAAGGAAGCCCCAAAGGTAGCTATGGTATGGACGGTGCTGGCGTTTCCGGTGAGGACGATGGAGCGGTTTTATCCAGGTGATCGGTATGTTGATTGGGTTGGCGTGAATGTGTACCATGTGAAGTATCATAATGGGGACGGGCAATATCGAGCAAGCCATGAAGACCCGCATGATTTGCTCAATTATGTGTACAACCGTTTTAGTCGCACGAAACCGATTCAGCTATCCGAATTCGGGGTAACGCACTTTAATACGACGGACGGCAAAAAGGATAATCAATTTGCTATAAACCGCATGTCGCGGTTATACCGACATTTGAAAAATGATTACCCGAGAGTGAAGGCGGTCTATTACTTTGATGTAAATAATGTAACAGCTTATAATAAAGCACGACAGGTGAATGATTATTCTTTAACCAGTGAACTTGAGCTGCTGGAAGCATATCGTAGAGTAACGGCGTCCGGATACTTTTTGAGCAGTCTTGATCAAGCTCCTGAAGCTTCGAAGCAGCTAGTAGAGCAGCGCTTTACTTTCCGGGGCGGTCTGTTTGAGGAGAACGGGGTCACCTATGTGGATGAGCAATTTTTCAGGCTTTGCCTTCAATTGAACGTCAGCATCAACGATAGAACAGACGGGAGCTTTTTGGCTAATTTACAGCATCAAGACGGAGCTGTCGCGGCGCAAGCACCAGTTAAGGGGATACAGCGTAAAATATGGACAGGAACGAACAAACGAAATGGCAGCCCGATTTACCGCGAGATAAACGCTTTGCCGCTGAGGCAAGCAGCTAAGGGGCTTGGATATGAGGTAAATCTACACGGGAATAACATATATATACACGAATGAAATCAATGGCATTCCCACATAATGATTATTAGTTAATGATTTAATTACGGAGGGATTCGTTATGACGGCGGACAAACCATCACGATTGAGTATTTATTTGCTTGCCGGTGTCGCAACATCCAATAGTATATTCACGGAGTGCAAAATAAAGCTTGAAAATCTGTTTCAAACCGATGGATACGAAACGGCCATTCATGTCATATTTCCATACGGAGATGCCAGTCGAAGTCTAGTCAGGCAGGTGCTGGAGGTGAAAAGCGACTTATCCAACCGATTAACGGCGGGACGGATAGGCGGTCAGCATGCGTTATCCAAAATCAAACAGACGCTTTCCGGCGAGCGCTTGCTCTTAATTGGACATAGCGGAGGCGGCGCGGCTGCTTATCAAGCGGCCAAGATGCTGTATGAGCAAGATGAAATCGCGGATTTCCGAATCGTGCAGATTGGATCGCCAAGAACGCCAATCGAGCCTAAGCTGCAAGAGCATGTCAGCTATTTCCATTCCATCGACAGTCTGGGCAAGCCTAATGATCCGATTAGCCGCATCGGGACATGGGGAGGATGGAGCAAGTCGAAGTACGCGATGCCGAAGTGGAACCGAATGAAATACGCTCCAGGTTATGTGGAGGGCATCCCGACCGTGGGAGGACACGCGGATTATTTCCGTCATACGCAGGATTATACGGATCAGGAAGCCGTCTGCAATCTGGACAAAACGATCGATCGGATGCGCGGTTGGTTGAAAGGGTGGGTGTGATCCTTTAAACTAAGGGAGAGCAAGCGGCGATTCCAAGCCGTATGACCGTTTGCTTGCAACTTAGGAGGTGAGTCGCTTATGGCTAACACCCATACGTACTCCAAGAAGGAAGAAGTCGCCAATGCGGTTACGCACGGCATCGGGGCAGGCTTGAGCATAGCGGCGCTGGTGCTGCTGATCGTATTCGCTTCGGCCAAAGGAACTGCCTTTCATGTCGTGAGCTTTACCATCTATGGGACAGCCATGCTGCTGCTCTACCTTGCGTCGACGCTCGTACATAGCTTTCCGGAGGGGAAAGCGAAGCGGGTATTCGAGTCGCTTGACCATTCCTTTATTTATGTATTTATCGCCGGGACCTATACTCCGATTTTATTTCATATCGTGCAAGGAAAGCTGGGTTGGGTGCTATTTGGCATTGTATGGGGAGCAGCACTCGCTGGAGTTGTGTTTAAAGCGTTTTTTGCTTCCCGTTTTCTATTTACATCCACGTTAATCTATATTGCGATGGGTTGGATTATCGTGTTTGCATGGAAGCCTTTAACGACGCATCTTGCACCCGGTGGCGTACAGCTGCTTGTAACCGGAGGCCTGCTTTATACGTTTGGTACCGTGTTTTACATGTGGAGGAGCTTTCCCTACCATCATGCGGTATGGCACTTATTCGTTCTTGCTGGTTCGATCGTCCATTTCTTTGCCATTTTGCTGTACGTGCTGCCGGCTTAAATAACACAAAAACAGGACATCCTTTGTTGGCATGCAGCCCGCTGCGTGCCAGCAGGATGTCCTTTTGTTTGTTTTAATCCGGTTGTTTTCCATAAGATTACAGCTCGATTGCCGGGCACCAGCCGGGCGGATCGGAACAGATCGACATGGCAAAGGCAGGATCTTCGTTCACCAGATCGGCGAAGTAGCTGGACAAGATATGATTTCCTGCAACGGAGCCCATACGGAAGGAGCGTTTAACCTCTCCCTTTGCATGCATGTAGTAGTAGGTTTGATTCGTTTTTGGCGGTTGATATACGAGCGTAGGAAGATGAGGCACAATATCAAATTCGTTTTGAAAGCGCCAGTGCGTGGCAATCTTTGCATTATAGCTGCTAGCGAAATTAGGATCACCGACTCTTGGCGTGCCAAACGTGTATACAATCGGTGCGGAAAATGCGGTGTTGGCTGAGATATCAAGTGCCGCAAGCGTGGCGAGAGCACCGCCAAGGCTATGGCCAGTCACGAACAGCGGCTTCTGAGTTGGAAGCTGCTTTAATATCTCAATGATTTGGACTCGGGCTGACATATAAATATCGGTAAAACCTTTATGGGTTAGTCCGGAATTTTTGACGGGACGATAGACGGTTTGCTGCGCGATAAAGTCGGAGACCCAATCAACAGCCGAACCGCTGCCGCGGAAAGCAAGCACGGAGGCGCGTTCAGATGTAAGTACAAAGCCGAACCTTTCCTCGCTGTTATCATATGCTTTTGCGGTAAATTCACTTACAAGACTATATCCTCTGGGGACAAGGAACAGCCCATCCTTATTATTGTATTGCATGTACGTTTGTCCACAAACCGCAGCCAAGAATAGGGCAGTTCGAAGATCAAGCTCCTGCGCTGCTTGCGCGTTTCTGGTGTTGGCACCCATAAACATCCCTCCGCTCATTCGACCCTAGCGTTACCGATGTTGTATTGTATGACAGAGCCTGCGGATGGGTACCTGCGGATAAAACATGGACTTCTTGACGGGTCTGCAAGTATAATCGTTAGAAGCAACCCATTATGAAAGGGGATTCATTCATGACACTTCAAATAGGAATCATTGGGACAGGCTGGTTCGGCATGATGCATGCAGAGAAGCTTGCTAGACTTGATGGCGTTAAGGTAACCGCTTTTACAGCGACAAGCCAGCAGAAAGCAGATGTCGCTGCGCAGCGCTTCGAAGGGGCTAAAGGGTATGATTCGGTTCATACGATGCTGGATGACCGAAAGCTGGATGCGGTATATGTATGTGTGCCTCCATTCGCGCATGGGGAAATTGAAGCTGCGCTCGTGGAGCGGGGAATACCGTTCCTGGTGGAGAAGCCTATCGCGCTTGATAATGAGCAGCCTACCGCCATATTGAAGGGAATAACAGAGAAGAAGCTGATTACCTCCGTCGGATATCACTTCCGCTATATGGACGGAACAGCCCGTGCGCGCGAAATTCTTCGCGAGCGTACGGCGCTGATGTCACTCGGTTATTGGATGGGATCGATGCCGGGAGTAAGCTGGTGGCGCAAAATGGAGGGTTCCGCTGGCCAGTTTGTGGAGCAGACCACGCATATCGTGGATTTGCTTCGTTATACGGTTGGTGAAGTAAGCGAAGTATACGCTGCCTATGGCAATCGTTATATGCACACCATCGAGGACGGAGTGACTGTTCCTGATGTTGGAACGGTTACTTTGAAATTAGAGGGCGGGACGGTCGCTACGATTAGCAATACTTGCGCCATTCCGGCAGGAGACAAAGCGGGATTGCATATCTATACGAATAAAGGGGTTCTCGAGCTTGGCCATGGCGGCTTGGTTGATATCGAAGCCGGTCGCAAAACGGAATACGCGAACCAGTCGGATCCTTATGAGCTGGAGAACGATGCTTTCTTACATGCACTAAGAACAGGGGATACCTCCCGTATTCTCTCAAGCTATGAAGATGCCTATCGTACACATCAAATTACGATTGCAGCGAATGAGTCTGCCCGTACGGGACTGCCTATCAAGTTATAAGCTGGAACACAAAAAAACGTCGGCGAGGGGAAACCCTAGCGGACGTTTTTTTTGTGTGAAATATAAGACTTTGCTATCATTGCAGTGCGGGAGCACCTTCATTCAAAAATTAGCTGCGATTTCGTGTAGAACGGGATTTCATCCCGGAATGCTCAGATGCAGCGGGTTTAGGGAGATCCGAGCGTCCTTTTTTGGATTTTGTGCTGCGGGTCCGTCCGGCCCGAGTGGAAGCCTCGTCCGCAACGATTTCCTTCGGACTTCGTCCATTAAGCAAATCGCCCGTCCAGCCTTTCTTCCAAAGCCAAATGTACATAAACAGCGTGATGAGGCAAATAACGCCAATCATTGCCGCGAAGCTCCATTTGTCATCCTTAAAGGGCAGGTTATCAAAGTTGACTCCCCAGATGCCGCCGATAATGGTTGCAGGCAGGAAGAGCACCGTGAAAATCGTGAGTGTCTTCATAATATCGTTGCCGCGAAAGTTGGAGATGGCATCATCCATAGAAATTAAAGTATCGATTTCCAGTGCGTAATGCTTCAGAAGGGCATCAATTCTCTCGAGCTTGTGCGTGATCCGCTTAAAGCTGTCGGTCTCCGTAAGCTCTTCCATAAACGCTTCCTGAGCAGCGCTATGGACTTCTCTCACAGGAATGAAAAGATGGCTCCAATGCAGTAAATCATAACGTCTCTCAAAGATCGTATCGATAAGCCCCGTCCGATTTTCCTTGCGCATCGTCGTTTCAAGCTCTCCAAGTCTTTTCTCAAAGCCGTCAAGTCCATTATGGAAGGTTTCCAGAATAATGCTAATCATGATGAAAAAAGCTTCCGGAGCAGTTCCGCATTCTTCGAACTTTGGTTTATGCTCGATGGATTGCAGCCGCAGCGGCAAACGCATGTCATCGTGAATCGTAATGAGCCGTTGGCCCGCGAGCCAAAAATGAAAGGGCTGAACATCCGCCTGATCGTCTGAAACCTGAAACATAAGCGTTCCGTAAACGAGCTTCTCTGAGTCCGCCAGCTCGCCAACAGAAATGCTATTGGTCCGTCTGCCCGCACATTCATCGACCCAGTTCGCACATGCTGGAAATAGCTGCTTTAACTCTTCCAATTGCTGCTGATGCGGTTCCTGGCTTTTCTTTGTTATTGCTTTAAAAGCAGTTTGCTCCTCGCGTGAAGCCGCGTTTTTCTGGGCATTTTTTCTGCTTGGCAAAGGTTCTTTTCTTGCAGCCTGCATTCGTGCTTGCTGCAGCACATGCCATTCCCATCCTGCGGGATAGCGAAGCATCCGATGGATCATCGCTTTGCCTCCTGCTTGTCCGATTTTCCAATATCTATTCCACCATCATACCGCGAACGGCGAGGTTGCACAACCTGATCGCCATATTAGACAAATCCTTCTAACATTCCTAGATCGATCCTACAAAAAACGACTTAATTCGTCAAAATCAGGGCATACCAACAGTAGCTTTTATTCTTTTTGAGCAGACGAGGCAAAAAAAACTTTTGCATAGGCAAAAACATCCGGAGGGAAATAACATGGCTAGAAAAATCGGTTTTTTTAATACGGAGCAGCAAGCCATTACCGCAATTGAACAGCTGGAGCAGGCAGGCTTTGTTAAAGGCGAGCTTAAAGTGCTGGCCAAAGACTCGGAGCATTCGCGCCGCATTGAATCGGAAAGCGATATTCATGTCGATGAGCTTAGGGAACTCGAGGACATGCCTGATCGCCATGATTTAGGCATTTTCGGGATGGCGGCTGCCACCGGTTATGCCGGAGCTGGCGTAAATGCAGTCTATGGGATGGCCGGTTACGGCTCTGCCCCCTTTAATGCAGGAGGTTATCCGTTCGTTGCAGCGATGCTGCTCGGTGATGACGAACACAGCGAAGCGCTTCGCGCACTGGGCCTTGACGGCGAGGAGGCGGAGATATGCGCCAAAGAGCTGCAAAGCGGTTCCATCGCTGTAATTGTAGAAACGGATGAGAGCAAATCTCTGCTGGATAAAGACGGCGGTCCGGATCTATCGCGGCTTGGCGCAGCAGAGGCTGTGTTTCGGGCGTGTAACGCAACGTCCATTGCAGCGGGAGTATAAGCGTCATCCGCCTAAAATCCCATTCATAAGAAGCCTCATTCCGGACGCAGTGGGAAGGGTACCCTCTGGGACCGGGACGAGGCTTCTTCTTATTTTAAACATTAGCCAAGGATTGACGGTCCAACTTCACAATTTCCGTTAACGGATGCTCCTTTCCCTGAATGAGGTCGCTGATCAAATAGGCTGCCAGCATGCTGTAGACTGTTCCGTTGCCGCCATACCCTAAGCAGTAATAAACATTTTTCCAAGCCGGGTCTGCTCCGATAAAGGGCAGGCTGTCGCGCGATTCCCCAAACGTTGCGCTCCATTCGAATTCGACCGGAGCTTGCATATCGGGAAAGAGCGCTTTGAGCTGCTGATGGAGCTTCCCGCTTCGTTTGGTACGCTCGCTATCGCTATGCAGAGGCTGCTCAATTTCCTCGTCCAAGCCGCCAACGACAATACGGCCGTCTACTGTCGTTCGCATGTAGAGATAAGGACGAGCGGTTTCCCATATGAGAAAACGTTTATGCCAGCTTTGGAGATTAGGCTGAATGCCGGTTACGAGAGCGAATGAACGGTTGATTTCGGCCTTGATCAGCTTGCCGCGAAGCTCCTCCGGCTCATAGCCGACGGCGTATACGACATGCTCAGCTTCAATTTCATAACCATCCGAGGTTACCAATCGATGTTGGCCGCTCGCAAGCGTCTCGTGGGCAACGATATCAGTATGTTCGTGAATTTCAAGCCCTTGATCGACGGCGGCATCGGTTAATCCATTAACGAATTGGAAAGGGTTGACCTCAGCATCGCCATGCGTGACGATGGCGCCGGGTTTACGGAACGGAAAGTGCTTGGCTATGTCATCCGCCGTCCAGAACTCAACGTTCAGCCCGCAGGCTTTTAGCGCTTCGTATTCTCTTCGCAGCTTGGGCAGATCCTGCTCGGTTGAAGCGTAATAGAGGCTGTTTCTTCTAATAAAGCCTACATCGATGCGAAGCGAACGGGCAGCTTCCTCCAGCATTTGCACAGCATCCCGGCAAGCTCGGTAAAAGATTTGGGCATCCCGCTCACCAATCTGCTCGATTAAATCGCAAAGCATAATATCATTGGAGAATTGCAGCAGTCCCGTATTGGCAGAAGTGCTGCCGCCTGCCACTTCACCCCGTTCGACAAGGATTGTCGATAGTCCGTTTTGCATGAAGATCGAGCTGCAAATCGCGCCTGACATGCCTCCTCCAATGATGGCAACCTTTGTTTTTTTGTTTTGGCGAAGCGGTGGGTATTCTCTAGTGTCTTTCAGTGTTACCGGCCAGTATAGGTTACCGGTATATAGCTCCTTCATTGGACATCACTCCCTAAAGTAGTATTACCCGAAATCCTGAATATGAAGCTGATTCTGGCCGATAATAACACTGTGTTTTTTCATTGAAATATAGGAAAGAATGGCGACAGACGTTGCACCTTGAAATATAAGAGTTTATAAATTTGTTAATTTATACAGGGCTTATATTTCACCGTCAAAGCTACTTCAGCGTCTATAGGACGCCGAAGGCGTTTTTGCTTGGCCCCATCTACCTTTCTTGGCTGCCTAAGCTTCTCATAGCATCCCGGTAAGCAGTCGGGGACTGGCCATGCAGCCGCCTGAATTGCTTGGAGAAGTAAAGAGCGTCCTGAAGGCCGACGGACGCAGCGATTTGCTCGATGGTTAGCTCCGGCCGCTCGCGAAGCATGCGGCGAGCTTTATCGATGCGGAGCTTAAGCAGAAAGCTGACGGGTGACACGCCTGTTCTTTGCTTGAACAAGCGCGAGAGATACGCACGATTGTAACCAAGCGATTCCGCCATCTGCTCAATAGAAACAGGGTGTGCATATTGCGTGGTTAAATAATGGACTACTTGCTGCAGCAAACGGTCGCCTTCCGCTTGCGCGGTGCGAAGCGGACTTCCGCTCAACGCTTGCAGCACGGATTTGTATTCGGCCAGCAGCAAATGCAAGTAACCGGCAGCCATCATATCCGCAGCCGCGCCGCCAAGCCGAAAAGTCTCATAAATCCGCCGGAACAATATGCCTGCCCGCCTTTTGTCAGAAGTAAAGACAATCTTCTGTTCGGCGGAGAAGCCGGCCGCGGATACGAGAGCGGCTGAATGCTGGCCGGTGAAAGCAACCCATCGGTACCGCCATGGCTCAGCGCCATCGGATTCATAGCTAATAAGCTGCTCGGGCTCGATGAGGAAGGTATGCCCGGCTCGAAGCTCATGCTTTTCCCCATCACACACAAAGAGGCCTTTTCCCTCTAAAACAATGTGCATCAGGTAAAAGTCATAAACCTTGGGACCGAGCCTGTGAAGGGGCTTTGTCTGGCTCTCGCCGGCAAACAAAACATTAAGCGGAGCCTGCTCCCCGCCAGAGATAACCGGATTGGAGGCGACGGTATACATATCCTGCTGCATTTTACTTTACACCTGCTTTATATTTGTTTGGGAATGCGAACAAATGTAGGGTTTTCCTTATAATAGCATGTCCTAAAGCTATGCGGGAAGTCACATTAATCCATACAAAAAGCACTTACCGCCATTTCGTTTTTGAAGCGGTTACCTTATACTGAACATATAGACAAACCACAAAAAACAAAAAAGGAACGTGATAGCAAATGGCAAACATTGATACGCTAACACAGCAATTTATACAGCAATACGGCGGGGAAGCGGGCGATATCGCCGTATTCCACGCTCCAGGCCGCGTAAACTTGATTGGCGAGCATACCGATTACAACGGCGGTTATGTATTTCCGGCAGCTCTAACCTTTGGAACGACGCTTCTCATCCGCGTTCGCTCCGATAAGCAGCTTGGGCTTGCAACGACAAACTTCCCGGCATCGAAGAGCTTTGCGATTGATTCGATCGTATATGACGAGGCTGATGATTGGATGAACTATCCAAAAGGAATCGTTTATGAGCTTCAACAAAGCGGAGTGCAGTTCAAGAATGGCTATGACTTGCTTTTCCATGGCGAAATTCCGAACGGAGCGGGTCTTTCTTCCTCAGCATCTATCGAGGTTGTGACGGCCTATGCGCTTCAAACGCTTGAAGGCTTGGAGACAGACAAAGTGAAAATCGCTTTGCTAGCGCAAAAATCCGAAAATGAATTTAACGGCGTCCAATGCGGCATCATGGATCAGTTTGCAGTTGCAAACGGCAAAAAGGACCATGCGATTCTTTTGATGTGCGATACGCTGGAATATGATCTTGTGCCTTTCGACTCGGGCAGCTACAAGCTGGTAATCGGCAATACGAACAAGCGCCGCGGCCTTGTGGATTCCGCTTACAATGAACGCCGTGCACAGTGCGAGCAAGCTGTTCAGGATTTACAAGGCGCATTTCCTGAGCTAACGCTGCTTGGACAAATTAATTTGGAGCAGTTCAATGCGAATAAGCATTTGATTAAGGACGATATCGTACGCAACCGGGCACAGCACGTTGTAGAGGAAATCGATCGCGTGCTTCAATCGATGAAAGCGCTGAAAGCGAATGATTTGGAGCAGTTCGGCCAATTGATGAACGGCTCTCATGATTCGCTTCGTGATCTTTATGAAGTGACCGGCGCAGAGCTTGACGCAATGGTAGCAGCAGCCCGTCAAGTACCGGGCGTGCTTGGTTCCCGTATGACCGGCGCAGGTTTTGGCGGCTGTACAGTATCGCTTGTGCATGAAGACAGCGTCGAGGCTTTCAAGGAAGAGGTGGGACGCAAATACAATGAAGCAACCGGGCTTACGGCTGACTTCTATGTCTGTACGATTGGAAATGGCGTAGAGCGCCTCGTTTAAACCATAAACAGCTCGGAGAGGGGAAATGAACAATGGCAGTATTAGTAACGGGTGGGGCCGGTTATATCGGTTCGCATGCTGTGGCGGCATTGCAGGAGCGCGGCGAGGAAATCGTAATCGTTGATAATTTGCAGCAAGGGCACCGCAAGGCGTTGCTTGGAGGCAAGCTGTACGTTGGTGACCTGCGCGACGCGGCTTTTATGGATACGGTTTTCAAGGAAAACGAAATCGACGCGGTTATCCACTTCGCAGCGAACTCGCTGGTAGGCGAGAGCATGAAGGATCCTGGAAAATATTATCATAACAATGTGTTCGGCACGCTTTGCCTGCTGGAGAAAATGAACGAATACAACGTACGCAAAATCGTATTCTCATCGACGGCGGCTACTTACGGCGAGCCGGAGAACGTGCCGATTGATGAATATGACCGCACTCTTCCTACGAATGCTTACGGTGAAACTAAGCTCGCGATGGAAAAAATGATGAAATGGTTCGACGTTGCCCACCAAATCAAGTTCGTTTCGCTTCGTTATTTCAATGCGGCAGGCGCGCATGAAAGCGGCAAAATCGGCGAGGACCACAGCCCAGAAACGCATTTGATTCCGATCGTCTTGCAAGCAGCGCTTGGACAACGTCCGCATATCTCTGTATTTGGAGAGGATTATGAAACTCCGGATGGCACTTGTATCCGCGACTATATCCATGTGAGCGATTTGGCTGACGCGCATGTGCTCGCGGTTGATCGCCTTCGCAGCGGAGCAGACAGCGCCGTGTACAACCTTGGTAACGGAACCGGCTTCTCTGTGAAGCAGGTCATCGATATCGCACGCAGCGTAACCGGCAAGGAAATTCCTGCCGTGTTTGAAGAACGCCGTGCCGGAGACCCTGCCATTCTTGTGGCTTCGTCCGACCGCGCTCGCAAGGAGCTCGGCTGGAATCCGAAACGCGACAAGCTGGAGGATATTATTAAGAGCGCTTGGAGCTGGCACGAAGCTAATCCAGAGGGCTATAACGACTAATTATTGCTGCTGAACCGAAGGGAGCTGCATCACGTGGCAAATGAACAACAAGCGACATCAGCAAGCGATGCGCTGATTCTTATAGAAAGACTGCTTCAATTCGCCGTGCAGCGCAAGCTGCTGAACGATCGGCTGGATGTGCACGCGGCAAGAAACGAGCTGCTTGATTTATTCCGCTTTACGGAGCCTCACGAGGGTACAATTCAAGAGGAAGCTTTGGACAGCGCCGTGGAGCTATTGGAGCCTTTGCTTGATTATGCTTATGAAATTGGACTGTTTCCTGACAATACGACAACCTACCGCGATTTGCTCGATGCCCGCATTATGGGCTTCCTGCTGCCGCGCCCATCCGAGGCCGTCGCGGCATTCGAACGCCAGATCAAGGAAGATGGGCTAAAGGCAGCAACGGATGCCTTCTATAACCTAAGCATTGATTCCAATTACATCCGAATGGACCGTATCCGCAAGAACCTGTATTGGCTTCATGAGACGGAATTCGGAAGCCTTGAGATTACGATCAATCTTTCGAAGCCGGAGAAGGACCCGAAAGAGATCGCGCTTCTCAAAACAATGCCTCAGGCGAAGTATCCGAAATGTTTGCTATGTGTTGAAAATGTCGGATATGCCGGACGTCCCGATCATCCGGCACGTCAGAACCTGCGCGTATTGCCGCTCACGCTGCAAGCGGAGCAGTGGTATTTCCAATACTCGCCGTATGTGTATTACAACGAGCACAGCATTATTTTCAAGGGCGCGCACGAGCCGATGGTCATTTCGCATTCGTCCTTCGCGAGGCTGCTTGATTTTGTTGAGCAATTCCCTCATTATTTTATTGGCTCCAACGCCGACTTGCCGATCGTTGGCGGCTCGATTCTAAGCCATGATCATTTTCAAGGCGGCCGCCATGTGTTCCCGATGGAAGCGGCGTCCACTGATACGCTGTTTGTCGACCCTAAGGTTCCCGGCGTACGCTTTGGCATCGTGAACTGGCCCATGTCTGTTGTACGGGTTAATGGGACGTCGAAGGCCGATGTGCATAGCGCAGCCTGCCGCATTTTGGACGAGTGGCGTGCTTACAGCGACGCATCCTCGGAGGTTCTTGCTTTTAGTGAAGAAGCAGACGGCACGCGTACCCCTCATAACACGATTACGCCGATTGCACGGCTGCGTGATAACGGTGAGTATGAAGTTGATTTGGTGCTTCGGAACAACCGTACGAGCGATGAGCACCCGGATGGGATTTTCCATCCCCATCAGCACTTGCATCATGTGAAGAAAGAGAACATCGGCTTAATTGAAGTCATGGGGCTTGCGGTACTGCCTGGTCGTCTCAAGGAGGAGCTGGAGCTGATTGCAGCTTACCTGACAGGTTCAGCAGCAGCAGAGGCAGCAGAGCTTCGTTCAGGCGACCACCCGCTTCACAAGCACGCTGACTGGATTCTCAATCTTGTTGAGCGCTTTGGCACGTCTAACAGCACGGAGCGGGCCAAAACGATTGTGGAATCAGAGACAGGCGGCAAGTTTTTGGAAGTGCTGAAGGATGCAGGCGTGTACAAACGCACGGACGAAGGCATCGCAGCATTTGAGCGTTTTCTTGCAACAATTGGGCTTCAAAAATCATAAATGAGCTGAACCTCCATTTGCGCCGATCGTCTGGCGACTGAATGGAGGTTTTGTTCATGGGGTGTTTTTATAGGATGTTTGATTATCATGCATTGTGAAATTATATTAATTTGTAAACAGCCAAAATTTATGGTATTTTTTATATGATAAACAAAGCATTATAAATTATTATTTCATAATGTTATTAACTATTTATCGGAGGGGTCAACATGTCCGAAAAAATGCTGCCGTTGGACGACTTTTTGCAACTGAGCACGGATGAGCAAGTGGAAAAGCTAAAGCGCTGGAAAATGGATTATACGCTCAAAGACATTCGCGAAGCTTGGAATTTCAAGCATTCTGCGCAATATTATATGCTGCTGAAGAAGCTGCGTATTTATGAGAGAGTAGTCAATAAGTCAGATAAGTTCTATCCGGTTCAAGAGCAGCTTGCAGCTAGAGCAAGTGCCGGCGGAGACCGTGGCTGGAGCGGATCGAATGCGTATTCGGATCGTAAGCTGCCCTCGGATAACTTCGATTACCATCTGAATACGACGCTAAGCGGCCCTGAGCTGGCTGACAAGTTGGAGCGTATTGCCCATTTCCTCAAGGGCGAGCACAAGGATATCTCGATTAAGCTGTCCATTGAAGGCGTCCAGCAGGAAACGGAAGAGCAGGAATAGATTATAGCCAAATAATGAGAAGAACCGAGCTTGGCGGCGTTGCCAGGCTCGGTTCTTTTAATGTAGAAAAATGAAAAGAAATGTCTGATACTGGAATAATTTGCTTGTAAATAGAACTTTATTGTATACGCAGCTTACCGAGCTCTGACACGAGTGCTTCAACTTCGCTGATGCTGAATTTCTCCTTGGACGCGACCACTTCATAGAGATCTTTAATATCCTCGTATTTATTCAGGTCAAAGTTAGAAGCCTGCATTGCTGCAGCAGAAGCCATTTTCAGCTTTGTTTTTATAACTTCAATCATGAATGCTACATTTTCTTGGGTTTGTAATTCTAAATTGGTCATGGTTTGCCTCCTGAATTTGGTTTGCTGGCCGTCATCGGCTCTCAAAGCACGGGCTTATCCGCACATCTTGCTTTGCAGTAATTGTAACATGATTCAAAAGGGAAAGACCATAAATTGAACAGGAACTTAAAATTGGATACAATTGAAAGCAGAAATGATCAGCAAATCATGACAGGGCAGGTGCAAGAAAACGGAACAGCCGACGAGAAGTGAGATCGAGCAATTTTTTGAGAATATTGCCGCCCGGCATAGCGATGTCAGCCGCATTGTATTTGTTTGCATCGGAAGTGACCGTTCCACCGGCGACTCCTTCGGGCCGCTGACAGGCACGATGTTGAAGGAGAGCGGCTGGCCGAATGTTATCGGCACTTTGGAGAAGCCCTGCGATGCGCATGCGGTTGAGCGGGAGCTGCAATCGCTGGAAGCAGCCTCGATTGTTATTGCCATTGACGCTTGCCTTGGCAGGCCAGTCTCAGTAGGACGGTTCATCGTTGCCGAGGGGCCGCTCCAGCCAGGTAAGGCCATCGGTCGTCGATTGCCTGCCATTGGGCATTATAGCGTGGCAGGGGTTGTTAATATGAATGGTCCAAAGGCTTATTGGATGCTGCAAACGACATCTCTGTATCAGGTGCTGAGAATGGCTAAAGAAGCGGTTAACGCCATTGACTCTGCGTGGAAGAAAGCGACAGGAACACCAGCGGCAAAGCAAAGGCAAGAATCCCAAATTCCAATAATATAAAGGAGCGTGCGACAGATGTCCACAGAAGTATACTCGATTGCGCAGCGCAAACTATTTTTGAATAATGGAGTACAGCTTGCTTATTATGATTCCCATCCCGAGGACGGAGGCGCTGCGGACGGGCTCACGGAAACCATTGTTCTGCTTCATGGCTATTGCGGGAGCTCGGCTTACTGGGAGAAAATCGTAGATGATTTGGAGCCTTACGTTCGCGTGATTGCGCCGGACGGCCGTGGGCATGGAAGAAGCTCAGCGCCTGAAGATGACATTTATACGATGGAGAAGTATGCAGATGACGTTGCCGAATTGTTAATCGGCCTGCAGATTCATAATGCAGTCATGCTTGGCCATTCATTGGGCGGATATATTACCCTTGCGTTCGCGGAGAAATATGCCAAGAAGCTTTCCGGCTTCGGTCTGATTCATTCAACTCCGCTGGCAGACAGCGAGGCGGCGAAAGAGAATCGCGACAAAGCAGTCGCTGCCTTGGAGGAAAACGGGATTAAGCCATTTGTGGACGGATTGCTTCCTAAGCTGTTTGCTCCCAATCATGTCGAAAGCTTGGCTGAAGAGGTAGAACGGGGCAAGCAAATCGGTTATGGCACAGCGCTGCAAGGGGCTATCGGTACCGCAAAAGGCATGAAGGCACGCATTGATCGCAAATCTGTTATTGAGCAATCGGACCTTCCTGTCTTGCTGGTAGCCGGGGCTAACGACAAAGTAATTCCCGTGGAAAATGTTTTCGCCGCTGCCAATGCGGCAACTGTAAAGGTCGAGCTGAAGAGCGCGGGTCATATGAGCATGGCAGAAGAGCCGAAGGAACTGGCGTCGGCGATCCTGGATTTCATTAAGACTAAACCTTAGATTGCCGGGAGAGGAGGAGTCCGATGTTCCAGCGGGATTATTTTATGAGAATGATTGAACAGATGACGGAGGCGGTTGGCCAAATCCTGAATCTGCGGCGGGAGAAGAAGCATGAGGATGCACTGCTGTTTATTGACGAGCTTCTCGACAAGCGGTTTCGGCTTAGCAGCAAGCTGATCCGATCATTATCCGATGAGGACCTCATGAAGGTCATGACAACCAACGGAATACTGGAAAGCGATCATCTGCAAGCGATTGCCGTATTAATGCGGCAGGAAGCTGAGCTGAATGGCGATTTAGGCCGCGAGGACGATAGCTTTGTTGCCTATGTAAAGTCACTGCATCTCTTCATACGCTTGTCGCTGGCTGATGCGGAGCCGACCATTGCGGAACCTAGGGAGCAAATAGCCGAGCTGCTAGAGAAGCTCCTCCCTTATGAGCTGCCATTGCCTACGAAGCGGCTGCTGCTGGAATGGCAGGAAGCGGAAGGGCACTACGACTTGGCGGAAAATATGATGCATGAGCTGCTTGGAGACGATGCGATAACCGTTCACGAAGCAGAGGCCATCTATAGGCGGATGCTGCTGCAAGCGAATGAACGGCTTGAGGCTGGCGGTTTGCCGCGCGAGGAAATTGAGGAGGGGCTTACATCCCTGCTTAAGGAGCAAGCGCAGCTTTAAAAACTTTTTATGGGAAGCGAGTGGTCGGGCATGACGGAACAATGGCAGCAAGACATCACGAATTGGATCGATAGCGGAGAGCTGCTGCAGGCTACCCTCAGCCAACCGAGGCGCAAGGACGGTACAGCCTCGCCCAAGACGGTTATCCGTCCAATCGAGCTAAAGAATGGTTTGCATTACCAGTTTGAGTACCATTACCCTACGAAGGTAACACATGAAAATATAGCGGTAGATCAAGCAGCTGCGCAGGTGATTAGCCAGCTTCAGGAAAGCTATCGCCAAGCGCTGGTGAAAACGACTGAAGCTGATGTGCAGCTGCTCTTCAGCAAGAAAGGGAAAGCCGCGATTCTGAGGAAGCCGCCAACTGGAGGGGCTCGTCCCACAAGCCTGCAGCACAACAGGCAGAAACAGCGGGTTTTGGCAGAAGGGAAGGCTGCTCCGTTCCTTGTTGAGCTTGGCATCATGACAGCCGAGGGGCTTGTCCATGCCAAGAAACAGGATAAATACAGGCAGATCAATCGTTTCCTGGAAATGGTGACGGACGTGCTGGCTTATTTGCCAAAGGACCGGGAGCTGACCATCGTTGATTTTGGCTGCGGCAAATCTTATTTGACCTTCGCGCTTTATCATCTTCTGGCCGTGGAGCAGCAGCGGGAGATTAATATTATCGGATTGGACTTAAAAGCGGATGTGATCGCTTTTTGCTCAGAGCTGGCAGAGAAGCTCGGCTATGACAAGTTGAAATTTCTCGTTGGCGATATTGCCGAATATGAAGAGCTTCAGTCTGCGGATATGGTCGTTACGCTGCATGCCTGTGATACAGCAACGGACGCCGCACTCGCCAAAGCCGTGAACTGGGGAGCTTCAGTCATCATGTCCGTGCCCTGCTGCCAGCATGAGCTGTTCAAGCAGGTGACCAACGATGCACTGTCACCGATCCTGTCGCAGGGATTGCTGAAGGAGCGATTTGCGGCGCTGGCAACCGATGCCGCCCGTGGCACGCTGCTTGAGGTGCTTGGTTATAAAGTGCAAATGCTGGAATTCGTGGACCCGGAGCATACTCCGAAAAATTTGCTAATTCGTGCCGTACGCACCGAGCAGCAGGGCGTTTCTGCGAAAAAGTGGGAGCAATATGAACAGTTCCGCCAGTTTTTAAGCATCTCTCCTTCACTCGAACATATGCTGGCCGACAGGTGGCCCGTTCGCCATGAATCGCGCATGGAGCAAGACTGAAGAACAGAAAGCTATTAATTATGAATTTAAGTAATTGTCGATACAATTAACATTTGATACAATGGAAGAAGATGGCTATCAAACGAATGGGTGAACCGTATTGGGATGGATGATCTGGCTAGACTTTAGTATGTTTCTAGTGCTGTTCGGCTTGTTTTTCTACGTGTTTGCCTCAGGCACAGTTACGGTATTGCACCGTATCTATTTATTTTTGCATACCGTATTTATGGTATGGACACTGTTTCAATTTGTCTCACAGACGACCACTTCCACCTTATATCGAATATTCTATCTATCGATTTCTTATACGGGCCTTTCGCTGCTTGGGATCGGCTGGTTTATATTTATTGTTTTTCTTACCGGTCAGTCGTACGTGATACGGAAGAGCCGGTTGTTCATTATTGCGCTTCCAGCCCTTATTTCCGTTGCTGTTGTTATTCTCAATCCGGGCGGCATGTTTCTGCAGATCAACGAGGAGCTCTCGCCCCTTAAGCAGCTGCAGCACGGCCCCTTGTATTGGATCATGATCATTCAGCTAATCCTTTATGTGACGGTATCCTTTATTATTATGTTCCACAAGATCCGGGGAGAGAACTCGGAGCGTCAGCGCACGCTGATCAAGACGGCAATCAACGGCATGTTTGTGCTTGTTCTGTTTGCGGTTTCGGATCTGCTTGTCAATGTGCTCATTATTGAGAAGTTTGAGCGCTACATTCCTTTGATTTCAATAGGAATGGCATTAGCAGCTTCATACCTTGTACACGCCATCAAGCGCAATAAGGTGCTGGATATCATTCAAACGGTTCAGCGGGATGTCATGAATACGATGTCCATGGGCGTAATCGTGCTGGATGAGAACGATACGATTATTGAAGTCAATAAAGTGATCAAATCGATCATTCGCCTTCGAATCGGAGACCAATTCAATCCCGCTCTTCTAGGCCCGCCTTTCAAGAAGGAGGCCTTGAAAGAGTTTGCGATTTTTTTTGAAGCGCAGCGCAAGCAGCCTTTGGATCGGGGCGAGATTGAGATTGCCGTTCATTTTGACAAGTATAGGCATGTGATCGTTCAATCCGCACCTATACTGAATAACAAGAAGACGTTGGTTGGAAGAGTGCTCACCTTCCAGGATGTCACAGAGCTGAGATTGCTCGTGCAGGAAACCAACACGCAAAACGAACAGCTGCAGGATCGAAACCGCGACCTGCTTATTATGCAGGACGAGCTGTTTCAAGCGAACAAGAAACTGGAGCATATGGCAATTACCGACGGGCTGACCGGCTGCTTTAACCGCCGTTATTTGCTGCATCAGCTGGAGCAGGAGGTCGTCAGCAATATTCGTTACGGCATTCCCTTCTCTATCTTTTTGTTCGATCTGGACCATTTTAAGTCGATTAACGATCAATACGGCCATTTGGTAGGGGATGAAGTGCTTTGCAGCACGGTCGCTGCGGTCAGGAACACTCTGCGGTTTACGGATATATTGGCAAGGTATGGCGGCGAAGAATTTACGGTATATTTGCCGCATACGAACCGTGAGCAAGCGGATCTTATCGCAGAACAGCTCATGGAAGCGGTTGAACATAATCAAGTCATTACGGGTAACGGGGATCAGCCGATATCGGTTACGATAAGCATGGGCGTTATTTCCATTGAGCATTTTGAGCCTTCCGATCTTGCAGATCCCAAAGCTTTTTTGCGCGAGCTGCTTGCCCAAGCAGACGCTGCTTTATATGAGGCCAAGTACAATGGACGGAACCGAATTGTCAAACGAAAGCTAGCCTGAGTGCCTGAACGGAAAGCGGTCAGGCCTTTTTTTGATATCCAGCCGTTTACGCTTGAGGCTCTTTCCATAGTCAGTCGGACAATCATCTGATAAAATAGAGGCTATCCGGTTACAAGCGCTATAACTATCAAAGGCGGGAACTAATCTAATGAGAAAAGTGCAAATTGGAATGGTCAAGCCTGGTGACAAGGTGGCAAAGCCCATTTTTCAAGAAAACGGAAACGTGCTTCTGGGAGAAGGCGTTGAGCTGAATGATCGGTATATTGACCGCTTGTTCAACCTAGGCATTGACTTTCTATTCATCGAAGACGGATTGACAGCGGATTTGATACCGGAGGATACGATTCGAGAAGAGACGCGCAAGCAGGCCGTCGATACGATTTATAAAACGATGAATTCCTTCAAGGACCAAACGGTTACAAAGGGCCGTACCATCGCTCCTGACATGGGGCGTAATTTTCGGGCTGTATTCGGACAGATCATGCAGGATCTGTCATCCAGACCAAATATGCTTGTCAATCTCACGAGCATCCATGCCATGGACGCCTATTTGTTTCAACACTCGTTTAACGTGGCGGTGCTTGCAGGCATTATGGGCATTGCGAAGGGATTTAACCGAAACCAATTGGAGGAGCTTGGCATTGGCGCATTGCTCTTCGATATCGGGATGACCAAGATGCCCCCAAAGTTGCTGGCTAACAAAGGCAGTTTATCTGCAGAAGAACGTACACTTCTTCATAGCCATGCCAAGGATGGCTTTGACATACTGCGCAAATACCATGATATTTCTATCGTGTCCGCTCACTGCGCGCTGCAGCATCATGAGCGATTTAACGGGTCGGGTTACCCGCGCGGGCTTAAAGAAAACGAAATTCATATGTATGCCCAAATCGTTGGCCTTGCGGATACGTTCGATGCTTTAACTTCGCCGCGGCCGTACCGCAAGCGTTATACAGCCAGCGAAGCCATCGAGTTTTTGTTTGCTGCTGGAGGCACCTTCTTTGATTTGGAACTCATCAAGCTCTTTTGCAAGCATATTTCGATTTATCCGATTTCGACCTCGCTACTGCTGAGTACGGGTCAGGTCGGCGTCGTATCGGAAAATAACGAGCTTGCCGTTCACCGTCCCCGCGTACGCATCATTATGGAGGCAGGTGGCATGCCTCCCGCTTCGCCTTATGAAATCGAGCTGAAGGATGAGCTGCACATTACGATTATCAAAGAGCTATAGGCGATATATTTCGTTCTTCTCGCTAGGAGCATGACCATACCAACCCTTACCCTCTCGCATATGGTAACGAAGATGCGGGAAGGAGGGACAGTATGGCTATTCGGGTTAAACCGCCATTATTGGGACCGATGGTTACCAAAAAGGCGCTATTGAAAAAAACGAAAGCCGTTAAAAGGCAAACCGGACCGACATTCAATCGACTGACGGTGCTTTGGGTGGATAATAACGGCGTTCCCTTTATTACGACAGGATTTTTCGCGGCGATTTACAGAGGCACGACGCTGGTACAGACAGCAGCCTTCGACCGGTTTGGCGTTGTGTTTTTTAGCTCAGTGCCTACCTTGACGACGGTTGACTATACGATTCAGGTCTACGATAGCTTGGCCAGAGTATATCGGACCAAACCGATTCCGGCTGGCGTAGAAGCCTTCTCGGTCATCGGATAGAAAGACGACATCGGAAACCTTCCAAGCAGCGGCATTGATTGCTGGCAAGCGGGAAGGTTTCTTTTTGCTATAATGGCAGTCTAGCTTTATATCTGCATGCGTTTAAGGTAAAATAATGAGAAATAGAGCTAGTAGGAGATGTGCATTTATATGGGAACATTACAGCATCACAGACTATCGAAGCTCGAAGTTCTGCGAAGGGTGTTGTTTATTACGCTCGGAGCGGCGCTGGTTTCGGTTGGTTTGGAAATTTTTCTTGTCCCTAACCACATTATCGATGGCGGTATTGTCGGTATATCGATTATGGTTTCCCATTTGTCTTCCTTGCCGCTCGGTCTTTTTCTATTTCTTTTGAATCTTCCTTTCTTGTTTTTGGGTTACAAGCAAATCGGCAAAACCTTTGCCATTTCGACATTGTACGGTGTCACGGTGATGTCTATCGGCACTTTTTTGCTTCATCCGGTACCCCCGCTGACGGTAGAGCCTTTTTTGGCTGCCATTTTCGGCGGCGTCATTTTGGGTGTTGGCGTCGGCATGGTGATTCGATTCGGCGGCTCGCTGGACGGTACGGAAATTGTCGCTATTTTATTTAATAAACGCCTTCCTTTCTCGGTAGGCGAGACGGTCATGTTCTTTAATTTGTTTATTCTTGGCAGCGCGGGATTCGTGTTCGGTTGGGACCGCGCGATGTATTCCCTTATTGCGTACTACATTGCATTTAAGCTGATTGATATTACGATCGAGGGCTTCGACGAATCGAAGGCCGTCTGGATCATCAGTGATGAGGCTAAGGAAATCGGTGCTGCGATTATGAGCAGGCTGGGGCGCGGCGTGACTTATTTGCATGGCGAAGGCGGCTTTACAGGCGGGAGCAAACGCGTTATTTTTTGCGTGATTACGCGGCTGGAGGAAGCCAAGATGAAGTCGATCGTTCATGAGCTGGACCCGGTGGCCTTCCTCGCTGTAGGCAATATTCACGATGTGAAGGGCGGACGGTTTAAGAAACGCGATATTCACTAATGATGGTAAGAGGGAGAATTGGCACTTGGATGAGTTTGCGAGTATTCATCACTGGACGGCCGGACGGCAAGCGGATCAGTGGCAGCGGGAGCGCGGCGTCGTTATCGGCATCGGCGATGATACGGCCGTCGTTGATCCTGCGTCGGCGGCAGATGGCGTAGCCGCGCCGAAGCGGCTGCTGCTGGCGGTCGACACGATGGTGGAGACCGTCCATTTCAAGCCGGCGACGATGCGGGACGAGGATGTCGGCTATAAGGCGCTTGCGGCCAACATTAGCGATATCGCCGCGATGGGGGGCGTGCCCTTGCATGCGCTCGTCTCGGTCAGCGTGCCGCCCGCCTATACGCCGGAGCGGATGCGGAGGCTGTATGATGGGCTGTACGAATGCGCCGAGCGCTACGGGGTTGCCATTGTTGGCGGCGATACGACGTCGTCGCCGCAGCATTTGGTGGTCGCCGTCACGTTGACGGGAACCGTGGAGGCGGGGCGGGAGCGGCTTCGCTCAGGGGCGAAGCCGGGCGATGCCGTGTTTGTCACCGGCGCCGTGGGCATGTCGGCGGCGGGGCTGCACGCGCTGCTGGCCGAAGAGGCGCGCGGGGGTGCACCGGACTGCGAAGAGGCTGGCGCAGGTGAGGCTCTTCGGGCGCTTGCGCCGCTGGTGCGGGCGCATCAGCGGCCGGGCCCGTCTGTTCGGGCCGGCAGGCTGCTGCTTGAGCAGGGAAGCTGCAGCTCTCTTAATGATGTGAGCGATGGATTGGCGAGCGAAGCTTGGGAAATCGCGGAGGCCTCCGGGCTGCGCCTTGTGCTTAGGGAGAAACATCTGCCTAAGAGCGGCAGCATGGCGGCTTATGCGTCCAGCGTTGGCATAGATCCGATGGAGTGGATGCTATACGGCGGAGAGGATTATGTCCTGCTTGGGACGAGCGCTGCCGAGGATGCCGAAGCGATAAAGGCTGCTTTTCATCAGGAAGGCATTCCTTTTTTTATTATTGGGGAAACCGAGGCAGGCGAGCCGGAAGTAGAGCTCGTGCGCCATGGCACTGCGAAGGAAGAGCGCATCAAGCTTAAAAAGCGCGGATACAATCATTTTTTGTCATGAACGGGTGGATTGCATGGAACAAAAGATCGGCCAAGCCATATGGCTGGCACAAACGGAACAAGATACGGTGACATTAGCCGGGATGCTGGCTAAATGGGTTCAACCGGGCACGCTGCTTGCGCTGGATGGTGACCTCGGCGCGGGCAAAACCAGATTTTCGCAAGCCTTTGCCGCTGCGATTGGAGTTGCGGGCATTGTGAATAGCCCAACCTTTACGATTATTAAGGAATACGAAGGGAAAGAACTTCCCTTTTATCATATGGACGTATACCGCCTTTCACTGGAGGAAGCGGACGAGCTGGGACTGGATGATTATTTTTTTGGCGAGGGCGCAACGGTTGTGGAATGGGCAAGCTTGATCAAAGAGCTGTTGCCCGAGCAGCGTTTGGAGCTGTACATCGAGCATTTGGGCGATGAGTCGCGGCGTATCCATTTGACCGGCTACGGCGAAAGGTATGCAAGCTGGTGTGAAGCCGTTAACGAGATAGGAGCAGGAAAATGAGAAGTGAGCAGAAGGAATTAACGAATACGATTTTGGCGCTGGATACATCGACAGCAGCCATGGCTGCTGCCATTATTAGCGGGGATACGGTGCGGGCCGAGATTCAAACGATGGCCGAAAGAAACCATTCCGTCCATGTTGTGAGCCATATCAAGGAGATGCTGGCCAGCAGCGGGCTTGGCGAGAAAAGCATCGATGCTATTGCGGTGGGCAATGGTCCGGGCTCCTACACGGGGATGCGTATCGCTGTTTCTGTGGCCAAAACGCTCGCATGGGTATGGGATAAGCCGCTCGTCGCGGTTTCCAGTCTCGAGGCGATTGCCTACGGCGCTTGGCATCAAGCTTTGAAGGAGCAAGCAGAGGAGTCGAAGCAGCAAGGCGGGGAGCATTGGGTGCTGCCGATTATGGATGCAAGGCGAGGGCAAGTTTACTCGGCTGGCTTTGCAATGTCTGCTCAGGGGAGTTGGACACGCTGGTCCGAAGACGGCGTTCGGCTTATGAAGGATTTTGCTGAGCAGGTAAGGCAGCGCTTGGCAATACAGCCGGCAGGCTGCGTGCGGAGCGTGTCGCTGGTCGGGGATTTGTCGCTTCATGAGGCAGGGGCAGAGCAGCTGCAACAGATTGGAGCAGACACAGGCGTTGCCATTCATTTTGTTCCTTTTGTACAGGAAGGCAAATGGATTGCCAGGCTGGGCCTCGCAAGACTTGAAGCCGGTCTGACTGAAGACCCGCATACGTTAATTCCGAATTATACGCAGCTTACCGAGGCGGAGGTCGTATGGAAAGCGAAGCAGGAGGGTGAAGCCAAGGTATGAAAGCAGACGTAACGAAGCTGATCTACCGCGCGATGACGATGGCTGATATTCCTGCGATCGTGGCGATTGAGCAGGAAGCGTTCTCAAGCCCATGGACCACGGAGGCATTTGCGAACGAGCTCATGAACAATCTTTTTGCCCGGTATATGATTATGGAATACGAAGGCGAAATTATAGGCTATGGCGGCATGTGGGTCATTATGGATGAGGCACATGTGACGAACATTGCTGTAAGGGAGGATTATCGCGGACATGGGCTCGGAAGCTGCTTGCTCTTTGAGCTGCAGCGTACGGCGGTTTTTTTTGGCGCAGTCAAAATGACGCTGGAAGTACGTCCTTCCAACGAAATCGCGCAGCAGCTGTACCGCAAATATGGGTTCGAGCCGGCGGGCATACGCCCGCGCTACTATTCGGATAACAATGAAGATGCGCTCATTATGTGGGCGGAGCTTGACCATGAGCGTTTGAAAGCAGGGGAGCAATGAACGTGAGTCAGTCAGAAAAGGCAGCAGATGCTGCAGGTAACAATGCACTTATTTTGGCGATTGAAACCAGTTGCGATGAAACATCCGCAGCCGTTATTCGCGGCGGGAAACATATATTGTCTAACGTAGTATCCAGTCAAATTGAGATCCATGAACGCTTTGGCGGCGTAGTGCCGGAGATTGCTTCACGCAAGCATGTCGAATCCATTACGCTTATTATCGAGCAAGCCGTCAAGGAATCGGGTTATACGCTCAGAGATATGTCGGCCATCGCTGTCACGCAGGGGCCGGGCCTTGTAGGCGCGCTGCTTGTGGGCATCGTGGCTGCCAAAAGTTTGTCTATGGCGCTTGATATTCCGTTAATTGGCACGCATCATATTGCAGGGCATATTTATGCGAATGAGCTTGTCCACGACATCGTATACCCGAGCATGGCGCTTGTCGTATCCGGAGGCCACACGGAGCTTGTGCTGATGGAGAGCGAGGGACGCTTCCGCGTCGTGGGCCGCACGAGAGACGATGCTGTCGGTGAGGCTTACGACAAGGTAGCCCGTGCGCTGCGGCTTCCCTATCCGGGAGGGCCTCATATTGACAAGCTTGCGGTGGAAGCCGCGGAATCCATTGTGCTGCCGCGCGCTTGGCTGGAGGCAGATAGCTATGATTTCAGCTTCAGCGGATTAAAATCTGCTGTACTCGCCGTTATTAACCAAACAAAAATGAAGGGTCTGGTCTTGGATGAGGCGGCTCTGGCACGCGGATTTCAGGAGTCGGTGACGGAGGTGCTCGTCACGAAGGCGCTTCGCGCGGTACGGGCATATGGAGCGAAGCAGCTGCTTCTTTGCGGAGGAGTTGCGGCGAATCGCGGCTTGCGGGCCGCATTGACCGCTCGCTGCGAGAAAGAAAAGCTTCCCTTGCTTATTCCGCCAAACGCTTTATGTACCGATAATGCGGCGATGATTGGGGCGGCTGCCCACTTGAAGCTAAAGCGCTCGGAGTTTACCGAGCTTGACATGAAAGCAGATCCCGGTTTTTCCTTGGAAAGCTGGTCGGTAGCTGCTGCTAGCGAAAGCATCGCAGAGTAACGACGGAAAAAAATTTCAACTAAATACGAAAACCGAATTGACAGACTATTTTCAAGAGCATATAATAAGCAACAATACTTCAAACTTCAACCCTATACGAAACAAACGCAAAGAACAGGAACAGTAAAGCGAGTCCGGGAACGTTGTCAGCTAAACGGTGAATGACCATCATTCAACGCCGATGCTGGAATACAGAGAGCTGCGGGATGGTGCAACGCAGACGAAGGATGCTTGAAGCTCACCTGGGAGCGGAACGATGGAAACGATGGCGTCATGATGGAATGCTCATGGGCCATGCAGGTACATTGTTACGGTTAACCACCGTGATCAGGTGCGTGTGAGTCAGCATCCGGAGCTGGCCATATGCTTAAGTTGGGCTTCCCTGCTCGTTTGCGAGTGTAGGGTGTCAACAAGGGTGGTACCGCGCGGGTCTTTTATAGCCTGTCGTCTCTTGATTCATAGAGACGACAGGCTTTTCTTGTTGTTTGGGAAGTGAAGTAGCTGACCTTTAAGGTAAATATGGAAAATCCAACATAGAGTTAAACGCGATGAACAGGAGCAGTAGAACAGTAGGCTGGCAAAGCGAAATCGAGGATATCCCGGATCCAACGAGCGGGATTGGCGAATTTGCACAAGAGAGCTGCGGGATGGTGTGACGCAGTCGAAGCTGAGGTTTGAATCTCGCCTGGGAGCGGAACGGTGGAACGCGGAATGCTTTCGGGCAGCTGCCTACACCGTAACGGCTAGCCGCCGTCATCAGGCATTTAAGCGGGCTCGGACCCCGCAGCATGCAGCTCCGTGACTGTCTAATACACAGGCCATACGGTTAATGCATCTGCACCTAGGTTCCGGTCAATTAGAGTGGTACCACGGCAGCGAAAGCACGTCGTCTCTTACAAGGAGACGACGTGCTTTTTTTTAATATAAGAATTTATAAGTTTGTTAGCTTATAAAAGGCTTATATTTCACTGTTAAAGCTACCTCAGCGTCTAAAGGACGGCAACAGCCGTTTCACCTCGGCGCAAAGGAATCGAGAAGCAGCAGGCTACTCATACGGTTAATATTCGAAATGTATAAACGACCATCTAACACTAGGAGGAAATGACAATGACAAACGAAATGAAAAAAATACAGATTTTTGATACGACGCTGCGGGACGGCGAGCAGTCGCCAGGTGCTTCCATTGATCCTGAACGCAAAATCATTATTGCCCGCCAGCTGGGCAAGCTTGGCATCGACGTCATTGAGCCGGGCTTTCCCGTCTCGAGCCCTGGCGAATTCGCCGCGGTGCAGCAAATTTCCCGTGAGCTTCAGCATGTGGAGATTGCCGGCTTTGCCCGTGCCGTGAAAGTGGATATTGATGCGGCTGTTAGGGCTACGCAGGATGCGGCCCGCAGACGGCTTCACCTTTTTATATCCTCCTCGGACATCCATCTGAATCATCAGCTGAGAAAGTCGCGGGATGAGGTCGTACAGATTGCCCGCGAGATGGTCGCTTACGGCAAGCAGTTTGTGGATGAAATTGAATTTTCCGCGATGGACTCAACACGCTCGGGCAGGGATTTTGTCATTCAGCTGGTTGAGGCTGTCATTGCGGAAGGTGCGACAATCATAAATCTGCCGGATACGCTGGGCTACGCCATGCCGGAGGAAATGAAAGAGCTATTCCGCGTGGTTAGGAAAGAAGCCAGAGGCGGCGACACCGTAAGGTACAGCGCGCATTGCCATAATGACCTTGGACTTGCGGTTGCGAACAGCATTGCGGCGATCCAAGCAGGGGCAACGCAAATTGAGGTGACGGTAAACGGCATCGGCGAGCGTGCGGGCAATTGCTCCCTAGAGGAGCTGGTAATGGCCATCGAAACGAGGAAGGATGCCATTCAAGCGGAAACCAATATTCAAATCGGAGAGATCTATGAAACCTCGCGAATGGTTAGCCGCGCGATGAACTTCCCGATTGCTTACAATAAGCCGATTGTGGGCCGTAATGCATTCCAGCATGAATCCGGCATCCATCAGGACGGACTGCTGAAAAACCGAAGCACGTATGAAATTATGGACCCAGAGGCGATGGGGATTCCGCGGAACATGATTATTCTGGGCAAGCACTCTGGGCGCCATGCCATCAAGCACCGTCTTTCCGAGTATGGCATTGCCATGACAGAGGCTCAATTGCAGGATGTGTACGACAAGTTCAAGGAAGCGGCAGATGTGCAAAAAATCGTGACGGATGACGAGTTAATCCGCATCGCCGGCGAGCTGACGCAGACGCAGCCGGACCCTTATGTGCTGGTCGATCTTCAAGTCCATGCCGGAACGCAGCGCTCTCGCACGGCTACCGTAACGATTCGTGAAAATGAATTTGGCGCAGAGCAAACCTATGTAGCTATGGGGGCAGGGCCGATCGAAGCGGTTATTCATGCCATTCAACAAGCGATTCCCGTTGCAGCTGAATTTGAGGATCTAGAGCTGCATTCGTTATCAACGGGCGAGGATGCGCATGGCGAGGCAGTCGTCAGCATCCTGCATGAACAGCAGCGTTTTCGTGGGACATCTGCTCACAACGATATTGTCCTAGCAGCGGCACAAGCCTATGTTGCAGCTTGTAATCAAGCAGTTATGACAACAGGCAGCAGGATGGTGAAATCAGCCGCTAAACAGGCAGCTAATTAATCGATAAGACAAAATAAACAGCGGTTTTTTCCATAGTAGAGAGAGAAGCCTCTATTATGGGAAAACCATCTTGTTAAAGGATTGCAGGCTGTGAGCAAAGGAGCTGCTGGGATGGATGATAGCCGCACGATAAACTATTACAGCCAGTTTGATGAATGGGGGCGCCTTGATCGCGAGCCGCTTGAGTTCCATATCAATTGGCATTATATCAGACGCTTCCTGCCTTTAAGCGGACACATTCTCGACAATGGTGCCGGTCCCGGTAAATATGCAATGGAACTGGCCAAATGCGAGTATAAGGTCACATTGGCCGATTTAACGCCGAGGCTTGTGCAGGCGGCGAGCGCAAAAGCGGAAGAGCTTGGGCTTGCCAATCGCTTCCAAGGCTTCTATGTAGCGGATGCGAGGAGCCTAAGCCTTTTTTCCAGCGAATGCTTCGATGCCTCCTTAATGATGGGACCGCTGTACCACCTGCAGCTGCTCGAAGAAAGAAAACAAGCCGCGAGCGAGCTGCATCGCGTAACCAGGATCGGCGGCTATGTATTTGTTTCATTCATGACCCGGATCAGACATGCGCTTACGGCGCTTGCCCATCCCCGCAGCTGGAGGCCAACCGATAATATGGCGGACATCAACGCGTTTATGGAATCGGGCATATTTAATCATAGCGACGAAGGAAGATTCACAGGCGCGTACTATTACAATGTGGATGAGATAACGCCCTTTATGGAAGCCCATGGCTTTGAAACGATTAAACTCATTGGCTCCTCTAGCGCAGCAGGATTACTTGGCAAGGAGCAATTTGATTACTGGGAATCGCTCGGTGATGCGGAATACGCGAGGTTTATGCAATTTTTATATGACTCCGCTGAAAATACTCATATTCTTGGCATGTCTTCGCATTTGCTCTATATCGGGAGAAGAAAATAATCCAATAAATTTACCAAATTTAGTGTTGTGCACAAAGTTATCCACAATGAGGTGCTAAATTGTGTATAAAGTGGAGAAATGCCCGAAAACACTGGATTTACGAACGCTTAACATTGTGTGCGAAAAGGGGATATTTTCTTCGGTCTACTTCTGTGGATAATGTGAATAACGTGGATAAATTCAGAAGACTTATGAGTTTGGACCTATAAAACGACGGAATTCGCGAAAATACTACTAAAATTCGCCTAGGTTATCGACTGAATTAACTAACAATTTATACAGAACTGTTGATATCTCTGTGGATAACGTTTGGGTTATGGATAACATAGCTATTATCAAAAATAAAACAGTCAAATCGCTATCTTTTAGTGTTTTGACTGTTTTTATTTTGGTTAATTATTGGTATTTATCAGTTTTCCTGTTTTGCGCTTCGATTGCGGTCACGCAAAAAAATTGCGGGAAATACTAAACAGGTTTTCGGTGAAAAAGTTATCACTTTCGGTTATCGTGAAACTATGACGCATACCAAAACATAAATCTCACCTTAAATTATATCAATCTCAAAAGGTTTAAGCGTGAATGGAGGTTAACCAAAGAATGGATAAGGAAACGATCATTCAGGTAAGCTCGGTCAGCAAGTATTATGGTGCGAACAAAGCAGTGGACAAGGTATCCTTTAAAGTTAACGAAGGAGAAATGTTTGGCATTATCGGTACGCATGGTGCTGGAAAAACGACGCTGCTTGAAATGTTAATGGGAATCCGTATGCCGGACCAAGGAAGCATCCGGATTTACGGGCATGACGTAGTGCTTGACGCGGAACGCCTAAAGGAAGATATCGGCATTCATTTGCAAAGCACATCTTTGGTCGACAAAATGAATGTCCGCGAAGCGATGGAGCTTTTTCAGGGCTTTTATAAACGAAAAAATGATTTAAACCAAATAATTGAACAGTTTGGCCTAAGCCCTTACTCCGATAAATTAGTAAAACGTTTGTCAGGCGGCTGGAGGCAGCGTACGGCTTTGGCAATCGCACTCGTTAACGATCCGAAAATCATATTCCTAGATGAACCAACAACCGGTTTGGACCCGCAAGCGAAAAAGGACTATTGGTCCTTATTGCAGCTGCTTCAGCAGCAAGGAAAAACGATTGTTGTTGCTTCCCACGATATGGAGGAAATTCAGCGCAATTGCAATCGGGTATGTGTCATGCGCAAAGGCGAATTTATTACTTGTGACAATCCAACGACGCTGATTGCTCAGTTGCCGGGCGGCGGCATGACAATGGAAGCTGTATATATGCATCATGCAGTAGAAATTAATGGGAGTGTGAGCGTATAAGAAAAGAAGACATTCAGCAATCGCCTAAGATGCACACGTAAACCTCAAGGAGGGCTTTTTAGTCAATGGATCATCGCGATCACATCGAAAGTCCGTCAGTCGAGCGCAGAAAACTACTAGAGAAGAGAATGGAGATGATCGCAAGTTTAGTTTATCAAATGAATGAGGAGGATAGCCCGAAGAAAGAAAGCGAGACGGAGAATAAGCGCACAAGAATCATCGACTGCAACGGCGTATGGATACTTAACAGATTAGGGCAATGCGTAACGATGCTTCAGCGTATGTTTACTTAACGGTTTCATAGTATAATAGAAGGATCACGATTTGCGGAGGATCCATTGTGAATAATTGTAATCCACTTATAGCCGGGCAAATGCGGAGGCTGGTTCAGCAATACTTCACAGCTGAGCCCCTTATCCATTACGCAGAGCTGTTTATTGAGGACAAGCTGGCAGAATCCATTCGATTTGGACAGCTGACTGTCATTCACTACCGTATGTTTGGCGGTATGGGCGATGAAGCCTACGAGGCCGCGGCTGCCGTTGAACTGTTTGTACTGGCTTCGGACATTCTCGATGACCTTCAGGACCAAGATGCTCCGCATAAGTCGTGGATGCAAGCGCCGCAGCCTATTGCAATTCATGTGGCGACGGCATTATTAACCTTATCTCAACAGGCTATGCTGGTCAGCAGTGCTGGTAACGAGATCCGGCTTTCCCTAATGGAAATGATGAATACTCAGCTGCTTCAGGCAGCAAACGGGCAAATGCTGGATTTGGTCAATGTAATAGAGGACGAACAAGCCTACTTGGCTATGGTTAAGCAAAAATCAGCAACGATGCTGCAATTTGCCTGCATGACTGGTGTTTTGCTCGCAGGTCAGCCTTGGAATCCAATCGTAGCTGAATATTCACTCGAGATCGGTATGGCGGCCCAAATTCAAAATGATCTCCGTGATTTGCTAAGATGGGATGACAAGAGCGATTTTCTACAACGGAAACGTACTTTGCTTACTCTTTATTTAATAGAAGGAGAAGCGGAAGAGGACCTTTGGATAAAAGAGTATTTTCAAGGCTTTATCTCTATTCAGGACGTCGAAGCAAAGCGTGAGCTTTTTCTCGAAACTTGCGAGAGAACGGGCGTCACATTGTATGGATCAGTCATGAGTCGCATGCACTATAATCGCTTTGAAGAGCTCTTGGATACCATTCAGGAGATAAGTCCTTGGAAATCGACTTTTTTATCTATTTTAAACCAAGAAATTGCATAAAAACAAACCGCGCAAAAGACGTTTCGGTAAATACGAATCACTTTTGCGTTTTCTGTCGATTCTATTCCTGTTATAGTAGAGAAGTATCATATTTTATAATATTTTAGTAGAGAAGCGGAGGAGTTAAAATGTTGAAAGAAACGATTCGACAGTTGGTAAGCAACACTGGTAACATGTCTATGGCTATGGGTGGACAATTGCAAATTGCAGGTGTTTCTGCGGCGGAACAAAAAGCTCTTCTTGGCGAACTTAAAGAAAAAAACGAAAAGAACAGCGGATACGCATACATGTGGAGCTAAAATCTTGATTATGCTTGAAGGGAAGAGGACAGCATGAAACCTACCGTATTGAACCGCATGATTGCAATCCTCTTCCTAGCAATATTTCTCGCTTCGCTCCTCTATTTGACTTCCGTAATCGTAAGAGTCCCCTCTATAGGTGCCGTATTGATTCAGGATACTGACGATCGCTATATCGTGAAGTCGATAGAGCCAGCAGGTCAGGCAGAAGTAAAGGGAATAAGGGTAGGCGATCAGATTCTAGAGGTTAACGGCCAGCCGGTTGAAGAGTTCCGCAATGTGAAGAAGTATAATTCAATTGAGAACGCCGATAATGTTCTTCTCTTACATAAGGATAACGTTCAGCAAGCCATATCCTTTCCGAAAGGATGGACAGGTGACCATTCGCTTTGGGAACTATTGCTTCAATTGTATATTCCGGGAATATCGCTTGTTATTTTTTGCGCTTTCTCCGCGTTTTTATATGTGAAGCGAAGAAACGACAAATCTGTCATTATGCTTATTTTATTTTTTATTTCTATTGGGATTAGCTATTACAGCTCAGCCGCTTCTTATCGAAGCGATCCAGTAGGCATTAGCGTTATTTATTTAATATTGCCTGCCATTCCTTTGCTGTTTATGAGTTTTATGAATATTTATTTGCAAAGATTCGACGTGAATTTCATCAGCAAGAAACTGCTGCGTACTTTATTCACCGTAATAGGGCTAGTCGGTGCTTCCAGCTTGCTCTATATTTGGACCAATCTGTTTCCCATCCAATTTTATAACTATATTGAAATGGCCTTTAGCGGGATGGTGCTCTTAGGCAATTTAGTATGCGTATTTAAGCTAGTCAGCAAATTTATGAAATATCGGAATACCAAGCTGCACTCTCTGTTTACCATTACGCTCATATCGCATTTGGTAGCATTTACACCATTCGCCACATTGAATTTGCTTCCTCAAATATTCGGGAAAAGCCAAATTCTCCCGGCGGCATTTACGGCGCTCTTTTTATTTATTCTTCCAATCGTCTATTTCTATTTATCCACTTCCAATCAATTGTTCGATATTGATTTTATTTTAACGAGATTTAAATACTACACGGCGCTTGCATTTGTACCCGCAGTCATCGTGTCTGCTCTTGTAGCTTTTGTATTACTAGGGGAGAACAATCCGTCATGGGCCGCATGGTTTGGCGTGTTTTTTGTCATCTACATCGGAATGACGTTGTTTTTATATGCCAAAGAACAAATCGATCAACGCTTTAGACCAAAGCTGTTCAAGGCGATGTACAGCTACCAGGACAGCCTTGACCGCTTCTCCCGCAAAATAGCCAGAGTTATGAAGCAAGGCGATTTGGAGGCTGTGCTAAAGCAGGAGATTGCTGATCTACTGCCAGTCAATCGCATTACGTTCATGGTGGTCGAGCAATCGGAAAATACCGTCTATCCGATGGGAGAGCATCCGGAGGAACTGATCACGGCAGAATTTTTGCTGGGAACGGTTAATTCCCTTCAGGTTGGCGAGCTGATTGAATTACCTTACGGCCTGGGACTGGTTATCGGAAGGCAGCGGTCGAGATATCATATTCTCTGGATCGGAATGAAGACGAACCATACTCGCTTCAACTCGGACGAGCTTCGCTGGCTTAAGACGATGTCGAACTATTCCAGTATCGTTTTTGAAAACTTGTATTTAATTGAGGGACTGATCGAGGATCTGGAATCCGAAGTTCGCAAGGAACAGTCTACTTCACCATGGGTGCTTCGCCTGCTATTCTGCTTGTCGGAGAACGAGAGAAGGAAGCTCGCTGCAGATTTACACGATTCAGCACTGCAGGACCAGCTGTTATGGTATCGGAAGCTCGAATCTATCATGATGGATTATCCGATTTCGGATAGTCTTGGGCGGGAGCTGGAGGATATCAAGGAGGGGCTGCTCGATGTTATCCATCAAATTAGGGAGACCTGCAACGAGCTTCGTCCGCCGCTGCTGAAGGAAATGGGCGTGGTTGAGGCCGTGGAATCCATTATTGAGCATACTCAAATGCGCGTGAATTTTGCAGTTGATTTCCGCGCTAAATCGTTTAACCGTCCGCTTAATGAGGAGCAAATTACGGCTATATATCGTATTGTGCAAGAGCTGCTTCGCAATGCGGACAAACATTCACAAGCTAAATTAGTTATTCTTGAGCTAGAGCTGCGTAAAGGAACTATCTATTTCCGGTATCAGGATGACGGTGTAGGTATGGATGTAAATCAAATGACAGTTTCTTTCGAGCATATGGGCTTGTCAGGCATTAAAGAACGGGTGACGGGTCTTGAAGGAGACATTTCATTTTATTCTCAACGCGGTAACGGCCTAGAGGTTGTTATTTTGTTGCCAGAAACAATGACAACCGGCATATCGGAGAGGGGTATATCGCGTGATTCGTATCTTATTAGTTGATGACCATCCTTCCGTTGGGGAAGGAACAAAAACGATGATTGAGCAAGACTCCGAGATGTCGGTAGCGGTTGTCCTATCGGCAATCGAGGCGCTTGATATTGTACAGGTAGAGCCTTTTGATCTGATTTTATGCGATTTGAACATGCCTGGCATTAGCGGTCTGGAGCTAACCAAGCGTCTCATCCAACAGGACCCGGAACGAAAAGTTATTATTTATTCGGGTTATGAGATTGGCTCGCATTTTAACTTGCTTATCGAGTCAGGCGTATCAGGCTTCATTTCCAAGACGGTTTCCAGAGAGCAACTTCACAATGCGATTCGCTGCGTAATGAGGGGAGATACGGTTATCCCAATCACGCTTCTCAAGCAGCTTAGACGGCATGAGGTAACTATAGGCAGGACCGAAGTTACGATTGAGGATGTATCGATTAACGAGAAAGAGCAGACGATTCTACACGAGGTAGCAACTGGTGTTAGCAATAAGGAGCTGGCAGCCATGCTGCATGTCAGCCAGAGAAACGTAGAGTATCAGCTATCGCGAATTTTTGACAAGCTGAATGTCCGCTCGCGCTCGGAAGCGATCAAAGAGGCACAACGACTCGGTTTAATCAGCCTAGAACAATATTAATTAGATACGCTGGGACATTTTATGCAACAAAGCATTTACCCAGTTAATCATAAACGGCAGATTAAGGATTTATCCTTAACCTGCCGTTTTATGTCTTGCATGATATTGTTGATCGGTTACATGTATTGCTCCCAATCTTCATAGGCGGCTGCTAGAGAGTTTTTACGAGTTTCTATGACCGCCTGAATTTCCTGAATCCGAATATAATCGTTGAAAATTGACGGATTTGTAAGCTGTACTTCCAATTCCGTAATTTGCTGCTCAAGTGTAGCAATTTCTTGTTCCAACTGCTCCAGCTTGCGCTGTTTTGCACGTTCTTCGCGCTTGGCTTGCTTGTCGGCTTCATAGGAACTGGCGGGAGCATTGTCGGAAACAGCTGTAGATTTTGAGCGAGTAGCCTGTTTTGACAGCGCTTCGAGCCTTGCTTCTTCGATTTCAATTTTTTTCTCTATCATTTCGTCATAATTTCCTAGGAAATGATCTGTTCCCGTTGGTTTGAGTTCGACAATTCGTTCTGCCATCTTGTTCAGGAAGTAACGGTCATGGGATATGAACAGCAAAGTACCTTCATAATCAAGCAAAGCAGCTTCAAGCACTTCTTTACTGAAGAGATCAAGATGGTTGGTAGGCTCATCCAAAATGAGCACATTCGCTTGGGCTAACATCAGCTTGGCTAGCGAGACCCGTGCTTTCTCACCGCCGCTAAGTGATGAAACTCGTTTTAGTACATCCTCGCCGCTGAATAAGAAGTTACCCAATACCGTGCGGATGCGGGCTTCTTCCATATGGGAGTAATTGCCCCATACTTCTTCAAGAACGGTGTTTTGACCGTTTAACCTAGTTTGCTCCTGGTCATAATAGCCGACTTTGACATGCGTTCCGAAACGGATGGTACCAGACGTAGGCTCATTTTGTCCGACGATTACTTTCAGCAAGGTCGATTTACCGATGCCGTTAGGTCCGATTAATGCCACGGTTTCGCCTCTGGTAAGCTGGAAGGAAACGTTGCGGAATATGGGGGAGTCCTTCTCTGGGAAGGTAACGGAAACATCTTGAACGGCAAGAACGTCTTTACCTGTCGAACGTTCGATTTCGAATGTGAAATTTGCTTTTTTCAAATCGCCCTGAGGCTTGTCCAGACGGTCCATTTTGTCGAGTGCTTTGCGGCGGCTTTGTGCCCGCTTCGTGGTTGAAGCCCGGACGATGTTGCGCTGGACGAACTGCTCCATCCGAGAAATTTCATCCTGCTGCTTCTCGAACTGCCGCATATTGATTTCATATTCGGCAGCTTTAAGCTCCATATATCGGCTGTAATTGCCAGTGTAGCGTTTCGATGTGTGACGCTCGATTTCAATTATCGTCTGTGCAAGCGCATCGAGAAAATACCGGTCATGCGAAACGACAAGAATAGCGCCAGAATATCCGCGCAAATATGATTCCAACCAGGTTAATGTCTCAATGTCAAGATAGTTGGTAGGCTCATCGAGCATGAGCAAATCGGGTGCCTGAAGCAAAATACGGGCGAGAGCTAGGCGTGTCTTTTGACCGCCGCTTAGCGTTGAAATTAAGGTGTCGGGCGGAAAACTGCCAAATCCCATGCCATGAAGAACGCTGTTAATGCGGGTATTGATTTCGAATCCGCCTTGCTCGCGAAACCAATCGGAGCGCTTGGCATAGCGGTCAAGGATATCGGTGTATTTTTTCTCATCATCATGAAGGGCAGGATCGGCAATTTTGATCTCTAGCTCGCGAAGCTCCTGTTCCGCTTCTAGCAAATGAGCAAACACAGCAAGCATTTCAGCTTCAATCGTACGGCTGGATTGTAAGCCGCTATTTTGGGCGAGATAGCCGATTTTTGTTTCTTTTGCTTTATGAATGGCCCCTGAATCCATGGACATTTCGCCAGCGATAATTTTTAGCAGCGTGGATTTGCCGGCTCCGTTAACTCCGACCAGGCCGATCCGTTCTCTTTCTTGAACCTGCAATGAAATATTGGATAACACGACGTTAACGCCGTAGCTCTTTGTTACGTTAGAAACCTGCAGCAGCATTTTGAAACCTCCAACAAATAATTGTAAATTAAGTAGGCTTTCACTACTCCTTAGTGTACCATAAACGAGCGCTTGCATTGGCGAAAGTTGCATAACAGTGGTAAACTACTATTAATGAAAGAAAAATGATGTAATGCAGAATAGGTGAATGCTTTTGGCTGAAACAAATCCAATTGGCGATAAAACTTACATACGGAAACAGATGGCCATGAAACGGAATGGTCTGCGAGCAGAGCAGAGGAAAATAGCCTCAGCCGCTGCCTGCACAAATGCACAAATGCTGTTTGAAAGCAGATCTGTCGATTCTTTTATGGTATACATTGCTTTTAGGAGCGAGCTTGATTTATCTGAGCTTATTGAATGGGGCTGGCGAACGGGACGTGAAGTTATCGTGCCCAAATGCATAGCTGCCGATCGTTCGATGATCCTTTATTATTTGCGAAGCTGGGACGAGCTAACACCGGGTGCATATGGGATCATGGAGCCAAACCCCGAAGCAGCGACAAAGGTGGAAGCAGGAGCTGCACCGGGAGCCATTATTGTTCCAGGCCTTGCTTTCGACAGGAATGGCGGGCGATTGGGGTACGGCGGAGGCTATTACGACCGATTCGCTGAACAAATGCAAGGCTACGCAGCTGGAAATGGCCATCGGCTATGGCTCGGCGCTTCATTTGAAGAACAGCTAATTGACGAGGTTCCTCTCGAAAGACATGATTTAGTCATGGACGGGGTAATTACCGAGCAAGCGGTGTATTTGCATAGAAGGAGTGATAGGAGTGGAACTGACGCATTTTAATGAGCAGGGACGGGCGCGGATGGTTGACATTACCGAGAAGGAAGTCACTTCACGCACTGCCGTTGCTCAAACGAAAGTAATCATGAATCCGGAAACATTAGCACAAATTAAGGCAGGCAAAATTGGCAAAGGGGATGTGCTGGCCGTTGCCCAGGTTGCAGCGATAATGGCCGCCAAAAAAACAGCAGATTGGATTCCAATGTGTCACCCGCTTCCGCTCACAGGCATAAATATTATGTTCACCGATAATGGGACGGACGAGCTATACATAGAAGGCGTCGTGAAGACCACTGGAAAAACGGGCGTAGAGATGGAGGCCCTTACGGCTGTCTCTGCGGCGGCTTTGACTGTGTATGACATGTGTAAGGCATTGCAAAAGGATATGGTCATTGGGCCGACGCAACTGGTATCTAAAACTGGCGGCAAGAGCGGAGATTATCAAATTTCGTCAAACCCATGAGCGGAATAGGAATGGGAGGAATGGGAAATGCGGTGGAAGGTAGCAATATTAACGGCAAGCGATAAAGGATCACGCGGGGAGCGAGAGGACACAAGCGCTCAGGTTATTCGCGAGCTGATTGAGGAAGAGCTCGGCGGCGAAATTGTGGATTACCGAATTGTTCCTGATGAGCAGGATGAAATTATGGCTGCGATCATTGAGATGACGGAGTATTTCCATGCCGATCTAGTACTAACGACAGGCGGGACGGGGCTTGCCCAGCGTGATGTCACACCAGAAGCAACGCTTAAGGTCATTGATCGTGCCGTGCCGGGGCTAGCAGAGGCGATGCGGATGGGGGCTTTGCAGAAGACCAGAAGGGCCATGCTCTCCCGCGGCGTTTGCGGCATTCGTGGAAGCTCGCTTATTGTCAATTTGCCTGGCAGCCCAAAAGGCGTTCACGAGAGCTTGATGGCGATTATGGATCAACTGCCGCATGCACTGGGCATCTTGTCCGGCCAGCTGGGGGAGCATAGCGGATGAGCCAAAATCAGCAGCAGGGAAACGATGGTGTCGAGCAGCTGGGAACGACCATACTAAGGGAAGTATCCGTCTATGATGCAATTGGGCTGCGGCTGGCACATGATTTGACGCGTATTATTCCCGGCCAATTCAAGGGACGTCTCTTCAAGAGAGGGCATGTGATCACCGAGGCAGATATTCCTAACCTGCTTGATATCGGCAAAGAACATATTTACATTATGGAACTTGGCGAAAATGAACTGCATGAGGATGACGCGGCGATTCGAATGGCCAAGGCTTTGCAAGACGATCAGCTTCTGCTATCCGAGCCCCATGAGGGCAAGGTAGGCATCAAATCGAATCTTCTCGGATTGGCAATCGTGGATAAAAGCATCGTGGATGCCATTAACGAGCTTGGAGAAATCGCGCTGGCTACGATTAAGACCAATACGGTTGTCAAGCCTGGACAGCAGCTTGCTGCAACAAGGGCCATCCCGCTCGTTGTGCCCAAAGCAAAGGTAGAAGCTGTGGAGCGATTGGCTGCTGAATACCGCGCAGCATATGAAGGGCATTCTCCTCTAACCGTCAAGCCTTTCCGGAAAATTCGAGCAGGCCTGTTAACGACTGGCGGAGAAGTGTTTAACGGCAGAATCGAGGATAAATTCGGTCCGGCCGTGAGAAGCAAGCTAGAAGCTCTTGGCTCAGAGGTTGGCGAGCAGAGATTTGCACCGGATGATCGACAAACAATTGTCAAGGAAATACACTATTTGCTTGAACAAGGGTATGATATGATACTAGTGACAGGCGGAATGTCGGTAGATCCCGATGACCGCACGCCGGGCGCGATTAAAGCATCAGGCGCGGAGATCATAAGTTATGGAACACCGATGCTGCCAGGCTCGATGCTGCTCATCGGTTATTTGAATGGAGTGCCGATTATGGGCTTGCCGGGCTGCGTAATGCATGATCCGTACACATCCTTTGATGTGCTGCTGCCACGAATTTTGGCGGGGGATACGATTGTGCGTGAAGATATCGTCAGTATGGGCTACGGCGGGTTAAACAACTGCTAAGTTTAAAATGCTTGCGAAGCCATAGGGGTTCGTAAGACATGAAGGAGGTAATAAGATGTCAGGTATAGGTGCAACGGGTATTATATTGTTAGTCTTGGTCGCTTTGCTGCTGTTTGGACCAAACAAGCTGCCGGAGCTCGGCCGTGCTTTCGGACGGACGCTGCGTGAATTCAAAGCAGGTGCAAGAGATATCATGGACGATGATGATCGTAAGGACAAGGATTCCAGCCGTGCTGAAGTAAATCGCTCAGAAAATAATGATAAAGAAAACAAGCGGCTTCCGGACTAATCGGGCCCGCTTTTTTCTTGAATAAAGAGCTGGAAACGGTAAGTGAAGGAGGTACATACAGGTGGGTACGGAAGCAAAAAATAAATCAGGGCAGATGTCACGTAAAGCGCTGCTTCGCGAAGAAGGGCTGATGCCGCTTCTTGAGCATCTTGGAGAGCTAAGGAAGCGACTCGTTTACGTGTTGATTATATTGGTTTTAGGCTTGGTCGTCGGTCTTGTATTCGCGCAGCCTGTTTATGATTTCCTGATGAGCCAGAAGCCGGCCAATACGATCTCCTTACATACGTTCTCGCTTTGGGACGGTATTGGCATGTATATGAAATTTGCATTCGTCATCGCTTTAATCTTGGCATTGCCGATGATTGCTTTTCAGCTTTGGGCGTTCGTAAAGCCTGCACTGCGCAAGAATGAGCAGCGATCCACGCTGAAATACGTTCCGTTCGCTCTGCTAATGTTTTTAATTGGTCTCGCTTTTTCTTATTTTGTCGTATTTCCGCTCGCGTTCAACTTTACAAGAACGGTTGCGCAGCACTTGAACTTGGAGGAGACGTACGGTATTGCGCAATATTTTACGTTCATGTTCAATTTGTTAATACCGATCTCTCTGCTTTTTGAACTGCCTTTAGTTATTATGTTTTTAACGGCCATTCGGCTGGTGAACCCGAAACGCCTACGCAAGATGCGCAGGTTCGCTTATTTCGTCATGGTGTTTATTGGGGTAGTCATTACGCCGCCTGATTTTATTTCAGATATTTTGGTCGCTATTCCATTGATCATTCTTTATGAGATTAGCGTGTTTTTATCCGGAACGGTGCATAAGAAGCAGCTTGCGGCAGATGCAAAATGGGAGTCCGAATTTGATGACTCGCTTCATAAGGCATAAAAGGAGAAGAGGATATTCCTCTTCTCCTTTTTTTTGTTGTTGACAAAACTTTAGTTTCTTCGTAGTATTTAAACAGGTGTTTAAAACAAACGTTTAAATAGACAATAGGAGTGGATAGGAATGAAAAATGCATTACAAGCCTTTATGAAACGTCCAACGACTTGGGTTGGGCTTATTACCGCCATTATGTTCCAGGTTATTTTCTCTGTCATTTGGATGACAGGCTATAATGGCGTTACGGATCGCATTGATCAATTGAAAATTGCTGTAGTCAGCGAGGATCAACAAATGGGGCAGCAAATTTCCACTGGCTTGCTTCAAAGCTTGCCTTTTAATATGAGTAAAATCGACAGCCTTGACGATGCCAAGGATCAGCTGAATGCTCGTGAGCTACAGATGGTCGTTGTCGTTCCGGCTGATTTTACTCAAAAAGCATCTGCAGCGGATGGCACGGCTTCCATTCAGTATTTGATTAATGAATCGAATCCTGCGCTTATTAAAAGCATAATGAGCGGCGCGGCAGCGCAAATTACGGCCCAAATTAACGGTCAAGCGGTCGCAGGCGGCATTCAAACCGTGCTTGGCAATATGAGCATGCCAGCTGATCAAGCAGCAGCAGCGGCGCAAGGATTATCACAGCGTGTCACATCGGACGTTCAATCGACGAATGTGGTAAAGGGAATGAACAACCAGATGGTTCCGATGATGATGGTGCTTGCTTCGTATGTTGGGGCCATGATTATGGGCATGAACTTTGAACAATCGTCTATGGCTGTAAGCGGATCGGTAAGCAGATGGCGCCGATTTGCGGCAAGAAGCGTAATCAATGTAATCGCGGCGGTTGTTGTTTCGCTGGTTGGCTCCACCTTGCTTGCTTCCTTCGGCGGTCAAATGGTTCAGGGCTTCCTTCATATCTGGTTATTCCAGCTACTGTTCGTACTCACGTTTATTTTTGTATCGCAGTTATTTCTATACTTGTTTGGAATGGCCGGCATGCTGTTTAATATTATTTTATTGTCTGCGCAGTTGGTTACTTCAGGTGCTATCGTTCCGCGCGAGCTGCTGTCGGACTTCTACATCAAGCTAGGCGATGCCCTTCCTGCTACCTATGCAGTAGAAGGCACAATGAATATTTTGTTCGGCGGCCCAGCTGCTACTTCTGACGCCCTTTTGCTTAGCTTGATTGCAGTGATTGCCATCGCGATTAGCATGTTTGCCGTAGCCATGAAGAAACAGCCTGTGCTTCAGCAGCAGCCAACGGTTGTCGTGGCAGGCCAGAAGCGTTAATCTAGCTAGGCGCTTGCCGTTTGTCCAAGAATCGTTCAAAATAAAGGAAATACGCTTCAATGGGGGACCGACATGTCAACAGGAGATGCGGATATTAAAGTTAAAATCTTGCTAGCTGCCAAAAAGCTATTCGCTAAGTACGGCTTCGAAAAAACGACCGTACGGCAAATTTGCGAGGAGGCTGGAGCCAATGTCGCCCTCGTGTCCTACCATTTTGGCGGGAAAGAAAATATGTTTGGCGCCATATTTGAGCATTTTTTCCCCAATGATCAAATCTCCAAAGTGGATCAACAGCTGGACCCGGTCGAGGGGGTTAAGCTTATTATCAGAGAAGTAACCAAATTCCGATTCAGCGATCGTCAGCTTATTTGCATCATTCAGCAGGAAATTATTATGAACACAGACCGTATTCGAAAAATACGGGAGCATGTGATGCCGATGTGGAGGCTGCTTCGGGAATGGCTTAAGCAGGGCGAGGAACAGGGCTTATTCCATTTCCGCTCGCTCGATACCGCATTAATGTCGATCATTGGCACGCTATTATTCCATAGGCATACCGAGTATTGGTCTATCATACTTGAAGAGGCCGATCCTGAATTGGAGCCGTTGATTGAGGATTTGACCATGTTCATCATGGGCGGATTGCAATATAAAGATAAATAAACGTGACAGGATACCGCTAGCGAAAATTCGCTGTGCGGTATTCTTTTTTTATAAGAAGGAATGGCATGTGGAGATAGACGAATGGGAATTAATACTGGTACAATTTATAGGTGGCATTCAAGGAGTTAAGGTGCTGCATGCACAACGTTTTTATAACGAAAATACATAGTAATCTGTCATCCGGAACGAAGAAACAGGGCAGTCAGAATAGGAGCTTAGTGATAAGATGAATCGCGATCAGATCGCCACAATTGTCGAGCGCCGCAGAAAACGAGGGCTTGCGCTGCTTGCTCCTGACAGTTCAATTGAGCTGCTGGCTGCAAGGCTGCACAGCTCTAAGGATAATCGTTCGCTGCTTGATGAAATGAAAGCAGAAGCTGACCATTTTGGGCAAACGCCCGATCCGGAGCTAACCTACGATTTGTTTCGTTTATATGGCGACACGGGAGAGCGGCTAGCTTACGAGAAGATTTATTTTGAGCGGCGCAAAAGGTTGAACGCTTTTGTTATTATGGCACTGCTTGAGCCTCAGCATTCAGGTTATGAGATGGCGGCATGGAATATCGTCTGGTCCATCTGCAATGAGTTTACCTGGTGTCTGCCAGCCCACTATAATGAGGGTGCAGTGAGACCGGACATTGATTTGTTTGCTGCGGAAACGGCTTTTGCGCTTAGCGAAGTGAAGGCGTTATTAGGCGAGCGGATGCCTGCCTTGTTGAAAGCTAAGCTTACAGACGAAGTAGAGCGGAGGATTTTCCTACCTTTTCTTGAACAAGGTCCTTACGGCTGGGAGACGGCTGATCACAATTGGTCAGCGGTATGTGCGGGGTCAATTGGCGCAGCGGCACTGCATCTTATGGACGATTCGGCAAGATTATCTGCTGTGCTGGAGCGCGTTCTTGGTTCTCTCGCATGTTACTTAAGCGGCTTTGGCGAAGACGGAGCTTGCGCCGAAGGTTATTTATATTGGCAGTATGGCTTTGGTTATTATGTTTATTTTGCCGAGCTCTTGAAGACAGCGACATCCGGCGAAATTGATTTGTTTGCTGCCAACAAGGTTAAGGAGATCGCATTATTCCAGCAGAAATGTTTTACGAGCGGGAGCATGGTTGTCAATTTCTCGGATTCTCCCGCTTCCAGCGGCATCTTCATGGGATTAAGCTGCTGCTTGCATAAGGAGTATGAAGAAGTGGCTGTACCAGATGCGAGCCTGAGAGCGTCGTATGCTGCCGACCATTGCGGGCGCTGGGCCCCAGCAATACGCAATTTGCTTTGGACGCAAGAAGAATGGCTGACGAGCTCGGGAGACAAGGCGATGTGGCCGTCCGAATCGTATTATCTGCCTGATGTGCGGTGGCTTTTGTCTAGGAATGTCAAAGAGGATGGAGCTGTGTACAGCTTTGCAGCCAAGGGCGGCCACAATGATGAACCGCATAATCATAACGATCTTGGCCATTTTATGGTGCATGCGGACGGACAAGCTTATTTGGCAGATCTCGGCAGCGGAAAATATACGGCGCACTATTTTGGCCCAGAGCGTTATACATTATGGTGCAATGGGTCGCAGGGACATTCGGTTCCGATTATTGACGATCATTACCAGAAAAGCGGCGTAACCTATCGTTCTGAGGTTGTTGAGGCGGCCTCTGGCGATGATATGGATAAGCTGATACTGGAGCTCAGCTCAGCTTATGAAGACACGGGACTGGAGCGGCTTGAGCGGAGCTTCAGCTGGAATAAGGAAGCGCTTCCTCGTCTTGTGCTGACCGATACTTTTTTATTTGGCATGAATGATAACCGTTCGTCTGAGCGGGCCGTAACAGAGAGGTTTATTACGCTGTTAAGTCCCACGCAAGATAGAGAAGGGCGGATCCTCATCGAAGGAAAGCGAAAGCTAAGCTTGACCTACGATCCTTCGGTTTGGACGCCTGTCGTAACCGCTAGAAGCGACATTGATCATTTTGGCGTTGAACGTTTCTGGCACACGCTTGATTTTCATGCAACGGCAGTTAAAGCAAAACCGCTCATTGGGACTTTTGTTTTTCAATTTGAATCCTGATCGACAAGGATACAGCAGGGAGAGAAAAAAATGGTGCAAACGAGTTGGGTAAATGAAGCTTGGGAAAAGGTACATGGGAAGGTTACGAGAACGAGCAATCGCATTGGTGCTAGATTTCCACATGCCAGCGTAGAGGGCACTTATGTGCTAGAGGCGCCTCATTGGTGGACCGCGGGCTTCTGGCCGGGCTTGTTATGGCTGTTATACCGTGACTCGGAATCGAAGGATGAGCGGTACAAAGACATTGCCGAAGCTTGCGAGCAGCAGCTAGATGAGGTATTAACGGGATTTGACAAGTTGGACCATGATATCGGTTTTATGTGGTCACTTACGAGTGTTGCTAGGTACAAGCTGCTTGGCGAAGAGCAATCGCGCAAACGAGCGCTGCTGGCAGCAAGCATTTTAAGCGGACGATTCAATGTCAAAGGAAACTATATTAGAGCGTGGAATCCGTGGAGTGAAGGCGATCGCAACGAAGGCTGGGCCATCATCGATTGTATGATGAACTTGCCGCTGCTGTACTGGGCTAGCGAAACGACTGGCGATCCGAGGTTCAAGCATTTGGCGATGGAGCATGCCGATACGGTGCTTGACCATTTTATCCGGACGGACGGTTCCGTTAATCATATCGTTATTTTCCATCCTCAGACGGGTGAATTTGAAAGCGTAAACGGTGGACAGGGCTTTGCGCCAAACTCGGCATGGTCACGTGGGGCCTCATGGGCGATCTACGGGATGGCGCTGAGCTTCCGTTATACCGGCGAGCCGAGATATTTGGAGGCTGCAAAGCGCGTAGCCCATTTCTTCTTGGCAAACCTGCCTGAGGATTCGGTACCGCATTGGGATTTCCGCTTGCCATCCGGCGTAGAGCGCTACCGTGATACCTCGGCAGGCGCATGCGCGGCATGCGGCTTGCTTGAAATCGCAAGATCGGTGCCAAGCGAGGAGGCAGAGCTTTATCAGGCAGCAGGCGAGCGGATCCTGCGCTCGATGTACGAAAATTACGGAGCTTGGGATAATGATGCAGAAGAAGGCTTGGTTCTCCATGGGACCAGCCACTATCCGGAGCGGAAAAACGTGGATGTTCCGCTCATATACGGCGATTATTTCTTTGTTGAGGGCTTGGCCAGACTAAGAGGAAATGCCGATACTTTTTGGTAGAATGGGGGGCTAGGCATTGCAATCGAATGAACTGGGCAGCACTCTGCTGTCTGACCGTAAATATTGGCTGGAGCAGATGCTCGCCATAAGCGATCCGGTTCTTAATGCACTCTCCGAGCGTCGCCTCAAAGAGCGAATGCCGATTGAATGCGCAGAAATTCCGGGAGCTTCGGCTAAGGAAAAAGAGGAGCTATTTGCTGACCGGGCTACATTCACCCATTTGGAGGCGCTTGGGCGCCTGTTATCCGGCATGGCTCCTTGGTTAGAGAATCAGCTATCCACTGGAGCTGAAGAGGAGACCCGGAGTCGTTATGCGGAGCTTGCTCGCGCAGCGATTGACGCAGGAACTGATCCGGAGTCGCCGGATTATATGAATTTCAGCGAAGGCTTGCAGCCTATTGTGGACGCGGCGTTTCTTGCGCAGGCGATTTTGAGAGCTCCCGTAGAGCTAGGCCAAAAGCTGGAGCCGCGCGTGAGAGCGAATGTGGTTGCTGCGCTGAAGCAAACGCGCACAAGAAAGCCAGTCTTCTCGAACTGGCTGCTGTTTGCGGCAACGACAGAGTCCGCTTTGTTCAAGCTGGGCGAAAGCGATTGGGATTCGATGAGGGTCGATTATGCCTTAAAGCAGCATGAGCAATGGTATCTCGGCGATGGCGCCTATGGCGATGGCCCCGAATTTCACTGGGATTATTACAATAGCTTTGTCATTCAGCCGATGCTGGTTGATGTGCTTGCAGCCGTTGGCGATCACTATGCGGAATGGGATGCTATGCGACCAACCATTGTGAGCCGAGCACAGCGCTATGCAGAGGTGCTTGAACGTTTAATCGGACCGGATGGCACATACCCGCCGATCGGGCGATCGCTGGCCTATCGCTTTGGAGCGTTCCAAAGCTTAGCTCAAAGCGCGTTGCTGGATACGCTGCCGAAATCGGTTAGCGGCGCGCAGGTGCGCTGCGCATTGACTGCAGCGATCCGCCGTACCTTGGAGGTGCCAGGCAATTTTACGGCTGAAGGCTGGCTAAGTATTGGCTTCTGCGGGCATCAGCCGGGGGTTGGGGAACGCTACATCTCAACGGGAAGCTTATACCTATGCTCCGAAGTCTTTTTGCCATTGGGTTTACCGGACACGCATCCGTTTTGGAGTAGCGCTGCGGAGCCTTGGACTTCGAAGAAAGCTTGGTCGGGGCAAGCCTTTGGGCTTGATACCGCATTGAAATAAGGTATAAGTGGAAAAAAAGAACAGGCAGACGATGGATGATTCCGTCGTCTGCCTGTTCTTATCGACCGACCATATGTTTAGGAATGGAATGAAATGAAAGAAGTCCGTAACGAATGTTATTGCGCTTTCGCTTCTGCGATGGCCTCGGCATGCACAGGAGGAAGCGGATTTCGTTTGATTTTGACCTCTTGGAAAACAATTTTGTTCGAAATAATGTAATCCGGCGTTTTGCGGTGAGAATGGGATTCACGGAATGCTTCGCTTCGCGTCCACGCTTGGAAATCGTCTTTGGAATTCCAACGCGTGACGACGGATACCTCATCGTACTCAGCCGTATTTTGTGTCAGCAAAACCTCAAGTCCGAGAAAACCTTCCATTCCTTCTACTTTGCCAATTCTGTCGAAACGCTCGATAAGCTTATCGCCGTTTCCTTTCGTAATGTGGGACGTGTTCGTTACAATAATCATAGTAGCATCCTCCTCATAATTTTTAGGGATTGGAATAATAACGGGATAGTTTTGATCGAAACTAACCTTCGCTTCAATCTCGTATACTTGCCTCAAAAAGCGAGAGGTAATCACCGTCTGCGGCGTTCCTGTCGAGATAATCTCGCCATCCTTCATCGCAATGAGATGATCGCAATAGGCGGCAGCCTGCTGCAAATCATGCAGGACCATTACGATGGTGATGCCATGCTCCTGATTGATCTTTCGCAGCATGCCCATGACCTCGAGCTGGTGGGAAATATCCAAATAGGTCGTAGGCTCATCAAGCAAAATAATGTCCGTTTTCTGAGCGAGAGCCATCGCAATACGCGCTTTTTGCTGCTCACCTCCCGATAAAGTATGAAACATGCGATCATCATGACGGCGAATACTCATCGTCTTCATCGCCCAATCAATGATTTTCTGGTCTTCCTCCGTCAAGCGCTGCTTGAACAGCTTCTTATGCGGAGAACGCCCGTAAGCGACGAGCTCACGGACCGTCAGCTCAGGCAGCATATCCTTGGCTTGCGGCAGCATCGAAATGGTACGCGCATAGTCTGCTCTCGAGTAGTCTCCCGCTTCTTTCCCTTGAATAGCAACCTCGCCTTTGTCAGCGCTCAGCAGCTTCGTTATGATTTTGAGCAGGGTGGATTTGCCTGATCCGTTCGGACCGATAATGGCAGTCATTTTGCCCTCTGGAATGGCAGTCGTTACGTCAAAAAGCTGAAACATCCCCATTTCCAGCTCAATTTCCTTCAAATCTATCGCTTTATTCATCATAGTCACCTCCAATTACTCCGTTTTCTCAGTAGAATTAAAAAGAAAGGCGCTCCCACGCATGCAAGCAAAATGCCAACCGGAAGCTCGATAGGGTCGAACCACGTGCGCGCGATCGTGTCTGCGAATACGACCAGGGCTGCTCCTCCAAGAATGGAGACGGGAAGAAGGTAGCGATAATCCTCTCCGATAAGCAGCCGAACGGCATGAGGGACAACCAGCCCGACAAAGCCAATTAATCCGGCGGCGCTGACGGCAGCGCCCGCAAGCAGGGAAGAGAGCAGAATGAGCAGTAGCCTTTGAAGCTCGACTTTTTGCCCTAGCAGCTTAGCCGAATCATCTCCTAGCAGCATGAGGTTGGCAGGCTTGATAGCCAGCAGCGTCAGCCCAAGCCCGACGAGGGCATAAGGAGCCATAAAAGATAGATGATGCCAGCTGCGCCCATTCAGGCCACCAGATAGCCAAGGGAGAACCGACTGAACACGGTCGCTGTAAACGACCATAATCCCGTTCATAATGGCGCCGAGCAGAGCATTGACGGCAACGCCGGCAAGCACGATTTTGACTGGAGAAGTTCCTTTGTCCCAAGAGATCAGATAAATGACGATAGAGGAAACGAACGCTCCGGCAAAAGCTGCCGCTGGCAGCAGATAGCTCAGCTGTGGCAGCAAGACCATCGTAATCACAGCAGCAAGCCCGCCTCCAGCTGAAACTCCGATAATGCCGGGATCGGCGAGCGGATTGCGCATGACTCCCTGCAGAATAGCGCCGGCAGCAGCGAGACATGCGCCGGTGAGCAAACCGACGAGTACGCGGGGAAGCCTCAAATTCATAATGATCGTGTCTTGAGCGGATTGTCCGTCAGTCGTTAAAATTGTCCAAATCTCGCTGAGGGAAATCGATACCGAGCCGTATGACAGGCCATAAAACACACTTAACAGCAGCAGGATAGGGGCTGCGATAAGGGCAATCTTTCGTCTTTTTGATCGTAGTTGTTTATTCATGTCAATCCTCTCATTGCTTTAACCCTTCGAGCTTCTCATGCAGGTAGTCAAGCGATTCCATGATGCGGGTTCCCGGATTGGAGCCGAATAAATCGGACGGCAGCACTTCCACTTTATTTTGCTTAACGGCTTCTAGGCTGCTCCAAGCAGGATTAGACTGCATTTCCTTGAGGAAGCCTTTTTTCACTTCATCCGGATTGCCGTGCGTCATAATCAGGATGAGCTGTGGATTAGCCTCAACAATTCGCTCCGAATTGAGCTGGGCATACTGGGGGTAGCTTTGCAGGCTGGGATAGTCGGATGCGATATTCGTGCCGCCGGCCAGCTCTAGAATGTTGCCGCTTAGTGAATTAGGCAGGGCGGCCATATAAGTGCCGGGCGCACCGTATACGAGCAGTGCTCTTGGCTTCGTGCCTCCCGGCTCGGTATCATACTCCTTCAACTTTTTCTCTATTTCCTGAACGAGTTCAGAAGCACGCTCTTCTTTCTGAAGGAGCTGACCGAACAGCTCGATCTGCTTCTCAATTTCGTTAACCGAGTTTGCGCTGGTTAGAATGACCTTGGTACCGACTCCTTCCAGAATAGGCACATCCTTCGTATTCATCGGGTTGTTGCCAAGCACGACGTCAGCACGGAGCAGCGTAATTTTCTCCAAATCCACCTCATGCGCAGATCCAATCTGCTCGACTTGTTCAGCCGCTTGTGTTGCTAGCGGGGTAGTAGAGGTGGGCCTGCCGACGAGCTCTCCGCCCAAAGCATAAATAATGTCCGTCTCCCCGTTGCTGAGCGCAACAATGTTGTGTGGAACCTGATCGAAAGCGATTTTGCGATTGGCAAAATCCTCAATTTGGATAAGCGCATGCTGTTGGTTAGCGCCTTGGCCTGAGCCGCCCGCTCCAACACTGCAAGCAGTAAGTGATAATACAAAAGCAGCACAGCAAATAAGCAAGCCTTTCTTCATAGAGCCCTCCAAACCAAAATAAATGATAGTGATTATCAATATCATTTATAAGGATAGTGAAAGACGCTAGCTCTGTCAATATATTTCTGCCGCATCATCTGTTTATAATTTCCATATAGGATAGCATAGCTAACGCTTGAAAATGCGCACTATTTAAAAATTTAATAACGGTTGACGGCTACTAAAATTTTGAAGTAATATCTATAACGAGTTTAACGAGCCGAACATTTTTGGAAGAGGTGCGGGTTTATAAGAAAAAAATAGAGACATGGGGCTACGATGATTTCTATCATGGAACAGCAATGCTAGGTAAGCGGTGCTGTTCAAGGAAGAGGTTGGGCAGGCTTCAGAGAAGTATGTTATTTTTTTTGACAATATATTGAGAATGATAATCATTAACTGTAAATTTAGTGATTTAGCTTTCTCAAACCAACAAAGAGGAGTGTCATAGAGTTGAAAATACAGTTTAAAAAATGGGTTGCTATGCTATTGGCGGCAGTGGTCTTGCTTTCCATAGTTAATGTGGGAGCGGTGTCAGCTACCCCAGCGGTTACGCTGGCGGATGGGGAGTATCCGGTTAAATTCAGATATTTGGCGGATAACTCTGATAAGGACTCTTACATGCAAAATTTTGTTGTTCCCGATTCAGGCAAATTAATTGTCAAAAATGGCGTCATTACTTTTCAAAATGAGTTCAGCAGCTATGATTGGTTTAAGTATCTAGGTTATCTAGAACAAGGGAAAGAGAAAAGCATTCCTTATACTTATGCATCGGCTGACGATTACAAGAAGGATGAGTATGTAGCTAAGGATTATACACCTATTACGAACGTGAACGGAGCGTTTGGTACGGTCGCTATTCCGATTGATAACCTTCTCATGAAAAAAGAAGTTCTTATGCACATAAATATTACTACTATTCCAAACTTTACTTATAACAACTGGTATAATGCTCAATTGCAGATCTATACAGAAGGGCTTCCTATCATACCCGTAGGGTCTGGCGGGAATGAAGAGCCCCCAACAGCAGATATAGCTATGCTTAATGAGCTGATATCCGTAACGCAATCTGTTTATGACAATACTAGCGAGGGGCTGGCTAATGGAAATTATGCGCCAGGCTCCAAAGTTTCGCTATATCAAGCCATTGTTTCCGCCAAAGCAGTAGCAGATAACACTCCTGCTGATGATGCGATACAGGCAGCCTATGCCTCACTCTTCAAAGCGGCACAAACTTACGAGCTAATGCTCGTCACCGTAACAAAAGATAAATTACAGCAGATGATCACGGACAGCAGAGCTATTCAACAGCAAGCAAAGATATTTGGTGATGCAAGCGGAAATACAGCTGTGCGGTCTATTGGAGAATATCCTGCCAATGTAAAAAATAGTTTCTTGGACTACATCGTTAATGCCGAAACGGTTTTGAACTCTGAACTGGCTACGCAGGATCATATAGATTCGGCGATTTACTTGTTAAAAAATAATTTAACCAACTTTTACAGCGATGCTATCGTATCGTTAGGCGATGTATCACTTAAGGTACTTGACGCGATTATCCCAACAGGGATTGTATCTACGGGGCAAACAGCCACTTTCGGGCCTAAAGCAACCATTTTGAAATCGGGAAGCAAGTTATATGCCAATATCACAATTCCAAATAGTGCGGGTGTTGATCTATCGAGCGTTTATTATTTGCAGCCTAGAAACACCGGACTGCTCACATTTAGCGCTTCGCAATCAAAGTTTGGTGAAGTTAGCAAAAGTGAAGGTCCAACTGGCTCCTTTACAGGTCAATTGATATTTAATAGCAGTAATACGGCGATTACAAGCGGGTTTGTCGCTGTTTATTACAACCTGATAGGTTCTGCGGAGCAAAAGGTTGCTTACTTGAACTTTAATGATGTAGAGCTGGCAGCATTAAATGCTGTGGAGTCATCAGCTCAAGCCTTACATGACCAAGCAATTGAAGGCACGCAAACAGGCCAATATTCTACTAGCGCTAAGGCAGCCTTAGCAGCAGCGCTAGCAAACAGCAAATCGGTTAGCGGCAATGCGGCGGCAACCAAAACAGAATTGACGACAGCGACTGCTGCTTTGCAGAACGCAATAGATCAATTCAAAGCGTCGGCTTCTCGCCCCGTCTATTTCTCTGCGCTGCATGCAACCAATAACGCTTACTCTACAATGGAGAGCTATTTCTCTAAACCAGCATCCGTCTTTACGGAAAATGGTTCGACTTATGCGGTCTTTACGATCAAATCAAGCTCATCTGTTGCAGAGTTTAAAGTGATGCAGGACGGAGTTTATGCGGATTCGGAAATTTTAAGCACAAACGAAGCGGCGAATGAAAGAGTCGTGAAAATCAAACTGGAGAGCTTGACCGAAACGATCGCAGCGAAGGTCCGGACAGTCGTGCCTGCGCAAAACTACGACCGTACGCATGATATTCGTTTGATCTTCAACAACATTAACCGGGCAGAGCTAACCCAAGCGGTTGCGGATGCCAAAGTACTGCACAACAAGGCGACCGTTGGTACGGAATCAGGAGATTATTCCGCTGAATCCAAAGCAGCATTGCAGAACGCGTTTAATTCAGCTGATGCGATTGCAGCAAACACTGGCAGCTCACAAGCGCAAATTGATGAAGCAGTACTTGTGCTGAAAGCGGCAGTTACAGCCTTTAAAGCGTCTGTCATTGAAGAGACGGATTCCAAACTAGTATATTTCTCGGCGCTGCATGCAACCGATAACGTTTACTCCACAATGGAGAGCTATTTCGTTAGACCAGCTACAGTATTTAAGGAAAATGGCTCGACTTATGCAGTCTTTACGATCAAATCAAGCTCATCTGTTGCAGAGTTTAAAGTAATGCAAGGCGGAGAGTTTGTAGATTCGGAAATTTTAAGCACAAACGAAGCTGTGAATGAAAGAGTTGTGAAGTTCAAGCTGGAGAGCTTGACCGAAACGATCGCGGCAAAGGTACGGACAGTCGTGCCTGCACAAAACTACGACCGTACGCATGATATTCGTTTGATCTTCAACAATATTAACCGGGCCGAACTAACCCAAGCGGTTGCCGATGCCAAAGAAGTGCACAAAAACGCTAAGATTGGTATGGAATCAGGCGAATACACTGCTGAATCCAAGGCAACATTGCAGAGCGCAATAGATGCAGCTAACGCAATTGCAATAAATATTAGCAGCACGCAAACTCAAATTGATGGCGCAGTAGTTGCGCTTAAAGCAGCGGTTACTGTCTTTAAAGATTCTGTAATTAGCGCACTTCCAGATGGGAATTATTTGATCGATTTTAAAATTTTAAAGTTTGGCACTGATGAGAACTCTGTCATGCAGGATTATGTTGTAAGCCCAGGCCTATTGAAGGTATCAGGTAACACGAAGAAGCTGTTCTTTACTGTCAAACAGGACAAAGAAATTACCGGCATGAAGTTCAACGGTCAAAATGTTCAAGTGGCAAGCCATGATGAAGCGAACAATACACGGGTCGTTTATTTTGTAGTGCCGAGCTTGTCTGAGAAGCTTGAGGGCTGGGTGAAAATCGAGTGGGCGGAGCAGAATTATTTCCACGAATATGATGTTCAGCTGAGTTTGGATGAAACCTCGTTGCAAGCGACGAATGAGAACATTGAAGAGCCAAATACGCCGATAGAGGTTGATGCTTCTACCTTGAAGCAAGGGCTGATTACCGCCAAAGCAGCTTATGCTGCAGCGGTTGAAGGTAGCGAAGCAGGCAGCTACATTGCCGGCTCGAAAGCGATACTTTCTACGGCAATTACAGCTGCTGAGACAGCAGTAGCGGAGCTTGCTTCCCAGCAAGCAGTCGATAAGGCAGCGGAGGAGCTTGAGCAAGCTTTGGATATATTCAAAGTTTCCAAACATTTTGCGAGCGGTGGCTATGGGGTTCAATTTAAATCACCTAACCAGGATTTCGCTAAGCATTTGGAAACAGCAGGCAGTCTGGTAATCGGAAATGGCAATAACACACTTAGCTTTACGCCAAAAGAGGGCGTTCAAATTAAAAAGTTGATTAACCGAAATACGAATGAAGAAATATTACCGGTAGGGTCATCTTTGCTTCCGCAAGCATTGACTCTGGCCTATTCCAAAACAGCAGCTTTATTCTCAGTTGCGTCTACAGTTGCATCTCCTGCTATAGCTTCACCAGTTCAATTCAAGGTGCAGGATCTTAACGCTCCTTACTCTCTCGTTATTGATGTTACGGAAGGCGGAACGACTTCAGAGGTAAGTTACGCTATGCAGCTCGCTAATATCGTGTCGGAAGTAACGACAGGACCGGGTACTGGCCCTGGAACAGATCCAGGAACAACAACACCGGGCACGGGGTTAGCGGATGGACAGTACAGCATCAGTGTTAGAATTTTGAAGTATGGCACGGATGAGAATTCGGTTATGCAGGATTACATCATTCCAACGGCTAAGCTTCAAGTAACCGGCGGCAACAAACGTATTCATCTTACGTTGAAGCAAGATAAACAAATTACCGGTTTGATGTTTAACGGTGCGAATGTAAGTGTTGAAAACAGAAATGCAGATAAAAATACGCGCGTCGTATCTTTCCCTGTATCGGATCTATCGAAAATCATGGATGGCTGGGTGAAAATTGATTGGCCAGAAATGAGCTATAACCACGAGTACAACATTCAAATTCAATTTAATGAAGCTAGCATTAGCCCGTTAAGCGGTGGCGGCGTGTTAGATCCAGACGATGATGAGGACAAAGACAAAGAAGAAGAAGCAACTGAACCACTCGCTACGTCCTTGAAAGATATTCAAGGACACTGGGCTGAAGCTGCCATTACGAAGGCTTTGTCCCTAGGTATTGTTGCAGGCTATGAGGATGGCAAGTTCCGTCCGAACGGCGTGATTACGCGTTCCGAGTTCGCGGTACTTATCAGCCGCGCGTTGAAGCTTCCTGCAAGCACTACCGCATCAACGTTCAACGATGGAAACCTAGTACCAACATGGGCGAAGTCACATGTGGAAAGCGCCGTAGCTGCCGGTTTAGTTGGCGGCTATGACGATCAGACCTTCCGCGGAAGCAATCAAATTACACGTTCTGAGCTAGCTGTCATTATCGTTCGTGCAGCGAAGCTTGAGACGAAAGAGGATGCGGCTCTAAGTTTTGCGGATGCAAGTGCGGTTCCTGCTTGGGCGAAGAAAGAAGTTGCTGCAGCAGTTGCAGCGGGCTTCATTCAAGGAAAAGGAAATAACACCTTTGATCCTAATGCAAACGCAACTCGCGCCGAGGCGCTTACGCTAGTGATGAAACTGCTTGAACAAAAGTAAGAGCAATAGGAATTAAACTACACGATAGCTGCTGCGAGGATGCCGGAAACCCGGTGTCCTCGTCATGCTATTAGCGATGTATAGAGGGGAGTGAGCGGTCCGGATGAACAAGAAGAAATGGTATGGTTTCTTGCTGCTATTAGTTTTTATTTTACTTGCGGGATGCTCTAATGTGGGGAGCGCAGCTACAAAAAACCAGACGCAATCGGAAGCATCAAGTAGCCCAGAGGCCACAGCAGCACCGGAGCAGCGGGTCATCTCCACGACAGTAGCCATTACCCAAATGCTTGATGCGCTTGAGGTGGAGCTGGTAGGCGTTCCGACAAGCTCAAAGGAACTGCCTGCTCGGTACGAGGATGTGACGCGAGTTGGAAACCCGATGAGCCCGGATATGGAACTGGTGAAGTCACTCAAGCCAACGGAGGTATTGTCGGTCACGACGCTGGAATATGATTTGAAGCCGGTATTTGAAGCGGCAGGGATGCAAGCGAATTTTCTTAATCTGACTAGTGTAGAAAGTTTGAATCAAGAGCTGAAAAAGCTTGGAGAAACCTATGGCAAGCAAGCGCAGGCTCAAGTCATTATAGATAGATTTGATGCAAAGGTAGCAGAAATTAAAGAAGCAACGGAAGGAAAAGAAAAACCGACCGTACTCATTTTGCTTGGCGTACCCGGCAGTTACCTTGTTGCCACCGAAAAATCGTATATTGGCGACTTGGTTCGTTTGGCTGGTGGGGTTAATATCGCTCAGGGCGAGGATGTAGAATACCTGGCTTCCAACACGGAATATTTACACAATTCCAATCCTGATGTGATTTTGCGCGCCGCTCATGGCATGCCTGAAGAGGTTGTAAAAATGTTCGACAAGGAATTCCAGAAAAACGACATTTGGAAGCATTTCAAGGCCGTACAAAATGATCGTGTGTATGATTTGGAAGAGGCTTTGTTCGGTACGACAGGCAATTTGTTTGCGGTAGATACCATTGATGCTTTGATGGGCATGCTTTATCCCTAAGCGTATAGAGAGACGCTTGCAGATCGATCACTAGACGAAGGAAGTTGGCTATGGTTAAGAAGATCGGAAGCTTTGTTATTATTGCCATTTTGCTGTTGGCGGCCATCGTTGTATCTGCGATGACAGGCAGCATTAAAGTATCTGCCATCGAGCTTATACAAGGCTTGTTGTCAGGAACGAATGAGCATGTTGAGGTCATTAAAGATTTAAGGTTTCCCCGCATTATTGTTTCTATGCTCACCGGCGCTGCGCTAGCCGTGTCAGGTGTTCTCTTGCAAGCGGTTATGAAAAATCCGCTCGCTGATGCAGGCGTAATCGGTATTTCATCCGGAGCGGGTCTGGTCTCGCTGCTGGTCGTTACGATTTTTCCGGGGCTGTTTTTCTGGATGCCGTTATTTTCGTTTGTCGGTGGCGCGTTTGCCTGTTACTTGGTATATGCACTCTCATGGCGATCCGGGCTCAGTCCGCTGCGCCTGATTCTAGTTGGGATCGCGATAAATGCCACGTTTACTGGACTCGGGCAGTCCTTTAATTATCGGGGAAGCTATGCTGTCACAAGCGTTAACCAAGCGATTTCCTCAATTTTCACGATGAAGACCTGGCAGGATGTCAATATTATTGCCATTTATGGCATTGTCGGCTTACTGCTTTCCTTGCTGCTCAGCTCTTGGTGCAATATGCTCAGCCTTCAGGACAAAACGGCCAAAAATTTGGGGCTTCGTGTGACGAGAGCACGCTTGCTCATTTCGGTCGTCGCCGTGCTGCTGGCCTCTGTCGCTACAGCAATCGGAGGTTTGATTGCATTTGTTGGTTTGCTTGTGCCGCATATTGCCCGCTTGCTGGTAGGATCGGATCACAAAGTTTTGATTCCCTTCTCGGCTCTGGGCGGCGCCTTGCTTATTTTAACCGCGGACACTTTGGGACGTACGATTCTCGCGCCAACGGAGATTCCCGCTTCGATTATTATGACTGTAATCGGCGGTCCTTTCCTTATATTCATGCTTAGAAAGAGTGATCGCGTTCATGGAAATTAAAGAAGTCACCTTTTCCTACGATAAGAAGAACGACCAGCTTAAGCAAATTTCGAGTACAATCGCACCTGGCAAGGTGACGACCATTATTGGGCCGAATGGCTGCGGAAAATCAACGCTGCTGGGCGTGATGTCACAGAACTACAAGCCCAAAGCGGGAGAGATTCTGCTTGATGGGAAGGCGCTTAGTCAGACGAAGCCCAAAGAGCTGGCGAAGCGGCTGGCTGTCGTTCACCAGCAGAATGAAGCACCGAGCGATCTTACGGTGGAGAAGCTGGTTAGCTTCGGCAGACTGCCGCACAGAAGCTTCCTCGGCCAGACAGAGGAGGAGGATGAGCAAGCGATCGAGTGGGCGTTGACCTGTACAAATTTGCAGCAGAAGCGGGCGCTTAAGCTGGATCAATTATCCGGTGGGGAACGGCAGCGTGTCTGGATTGCGATGGCGCTTGCCCAAAAGACGCAAATCTTGTTTTTGGACGAACCGACGACATTTTTGGACATTTTTTATCAGATTGAAATTTTGCAGCTCGTTCGTACCTTGAACCAATCCTATGGCTTAACGATCGTAATGGTTCTGCATGATATTAATCAGGCTATTCGCTACAGCGATACGATTATTGTCATGAAGGAAGGCCAAATCGTGACGGAAGGCACCCCAGAAGCCGTAATTACAGAAGAGGTCGTTAAGAAAACCTATGGCGTTGATGTCGTGATGAAACAGGATGAAGAGACGGGCTTATATATGATTCCATTAAGTATTTCATTATAAGTGATTGTACCCAAACATCATTTATATAGAAGAGAGGCGGAGAAAAACATGCGTAAGCTGTCATTATTAATCGGTTTTTGTGCTTTATTGGTTATACTGTTCACAGTACCTGCCGTTCATGCGGCGGAGGTTGAGGACGGTACATATACGATTGACTATGTGATTAAGAAAGCAGAGGATGAATCAGCATCGATGGCTAATGACTACTGGGAGAAGCCTGCCAAGGTCATTGTAGAAAACGGGAAAATAACGATGCAAATTGTCGTTAACCACAGCAAATGGGTGACCGAATTTAAGACTCCGGATGGCAGCGGCGGCTATGCCAATACGAAAGTGATTAGCAGCAACAAATCCGAGGATAGCCGAGTCACGCAATTCAGCGTGCCTGACCTTTCCTCCACGATGCTGTCTAAAATTCATGTAACCGTGCCGGACATTGACTATGACCATGATTATACGATTCGTTTTGATTTTGATCAGAAAAGCATGAAGCTAGTGAGCAAGCCCGTTGTTAAAGAAGAAAAGCCTGCGGCAACGGCCGCGCCGACACAAGCGCCAAAAGCAACAGATGCGCCAAAAGTGACACAAGCTCCAGCTGAAGGGACGAAGCAGGGATCTGCTACGGCGGCACCTACAAGCAAGCCAGCTCAAACGGCAGCTGCATCGCCAGCTGCGGAAGCAGGCAAGGCAACGGATGAGCCTGCTCCAACCGAGGCATCCTCGGCCGGTACAGCTGAAGCGACAGCAGAGCCTACTCCGAAAGCGGAAGAGGAGTCTGCGGTAGAAGCAAGCACAGCTCCTTCAGAGGAGCCATCCGCTGAAGCGACTGAAGAAACAGACGAGGTCGTCACAGCCTCTGTGGGTGGAGATGCGACGCTAGCCAGCGCCGAACTCATTGGCGAAGCTGAACCTGTGAAAGCGAGTTCCAAGCGATGGATGACGTCATCCATCATTTCTGTCGTTATTATTTTGGCGGGCGTATCTTTTATTCTCATCCGCAACCGTAAATTAAAACGCAAATAACGGCGATGCATGATAGAAGAGGATGCTGGCTTAGAGGCATCCTCTTCGATTTTTTCGTGTGTTACAGCAGGGATTGGACCTCACTGTGTAAATAAACGGAAAATTGAGACCAAGCACTTGAAATTAAGAACGAAAATGAGTATGATAAAAATAGTTGTTAGCACTTGAAGGTTTCGAGTGCTAACGAGAATAAAAGCAGCGACAAATTTTGAAGGAGGCTATTTTCAATGATCAGACCTTTGGGTGAACGCGTATTGATCGAAGCAATCGCGAAAGAGGAAACAACCGCTAGCGGTATCGTATTGCCGGATTCGGCGAAAGAAAAGCCGCAAGAAGGCAAAGTTATCGCAGTAGGCAGCGGTACGCTGAAAGATGGCGTTCGTATTGCTTTGGAAGTGAAAGAAGGCGACCGCGTTCTTTTCTCCAAATATGCAGGCACTGAAATCAAATACGAAGGCAAAGAGTATTTGATTATGAAAGAAAGCGAAATCCACGCGATTTTTGAATAGCAGCCCGATTCGGGTCACATAGAAAGCAAGACACGGAAAATATTTGTACTTAAACTATTTTGGGAGGTTTCTGTTCATGGCTAAGGAAATTAAATTTAGCGAAGACGCTCGTCGCGCAATGCTGCGCGGAGTTGACGCTCTTGCAAATGCGGTTAAAGTTACACTAGGTCCAAAAGGCCGTAACGTAGTACTTGAGAAAAAATTCGGAAGCCCGCTTATCACGAACGATGGTGTATCCATTGCGAAAGAAATCGAGCTTGAAGATGCTTTTGAAAACATGGGTGCTCAACTTGTTAAAGAAGTAGCTACAAAAACAAACGACGTTGCTGGTGACGGTACAACTACCGCTACTGTTCTTGCTCAAGCGATGATTCGCGAAGGTTTGAAAAACGTTACTGCAGGCGCTAACCCTATGGTTATCCGCAAAGGCATCGAGAAAGCCGTTAAAGCTGCTGTTGAAGAGCTTAAAGCGATCTCCAAACCAATCGAAGGCAAACAATCGATCGCACAAGTGGCATCGATCTCATCTGCGGATGATGAAGTGGGCCAATTGATTGCAGAAGCTATGGAAAAAGTCGGCAACGACGGCGTTATCACTGTAGAAGAGTCGAAAGGCTTCGTTACAGAGCTTGAAGTTGTAGAAGGTATGCAATTTGACCGTGGTTATGTATCACCATACATGATTACTGACACGGACAAAATGGAAGCAATCCTTGACAACCCGTACATCTTGATCACTGACAAAAAAATTACGAGCATTCAAGAGATCCTACCGGTTCTTGAGAAAGTCGTACAATCCGGCAAGCAATTGCTAATCATTGCTGAAGACGTAGAAGGCGAAGCTCAAGCGACTCTAGTCGTGAACAAACTTCGTGGAACATTCACTTGCGTGGCTGTTAAAGCACCAGGCTTCGGCGACCGTCGTAAAGCAATGCTTCAAGATATCGCTGCTCTTACAGGCGGCCAAGTGATTACGGAAGAGCTCGGCCTTGAGCTGAAATCAACTGGCGTGGAATCCCTAGGTTCCGCTCGTCAAATCCGTATCACAAAAGAAACAACAATCATCGTTGACGGCAGCGGCAACTCCGCTGACATCGTTGCTCGCGTGAACCAAATCCGCGCTCAACTGGAAGAAACAACTTCCGACTTTGACCGTGAGAAGCTTCAAGAGCGTCTTGCAAAATTGTCTGGCGGCGTTGCAGTTATCAAAGTTGGCGCAGCTACAGAAACAGAATTGAAAGAGCGCAAGCTCCGCATCGAAGATGCCCTCAACTCCACTCGTGCAGCGGTTGAAGAAGGTATCGTATCGGGCGGCGGTACTGCCCTCATTAACGTATACAACGCTGTTGCTGCTGTGAAAGCAGAAGGCGACGAGCAAACAGGCGTAAACATCGTTCTTCGTTCCCTTGAAGAGCCGCTTCGCACAATCGCTGCGAACGCAGGCCAAGAAGGTTCGGTTATCGTTGAGCGTCTGAAAAACGAAAAAATCGGCGTAGGCTACAACGCTGCTACTGGCACATGGGTAAACATGTTCGAAGCTGGTATCGTTGACCCTGCTAAAGTAACACGTTCTGCGCTTCAAAACGCAGCTTCCGTTGCAGCTATGTTCCTGACAACTGAAGCCGTTGTTGCTGACAAACCAGAGCCTAAAGGCGCTGGCGGCGGCATGCCTGATATGGGCGGTATGGGTGGCATGGGCGGAATGATGTAAACTAACCTGAAATCCCTTGCCCAGCAAGGAATCTCAAGTTAGAAAGCGTCATTTGACCACATTTTGACCACATAAATAAAAAATAGGCTTCTCACGAGTTCATATCGAACTTTGTGAGAAGCCTATTTTTTTAGCGTTGCGAAGTTTTTGATATAGGAAAGTATCCCAAAACGAATCATAATGAAACTTTAAATTTGTGCATTAAGCAAAATCTTAAAGATTCCTTTACATTTCATAGCTAGTCCAATCTTCCGTGCTAAGATAGGTGTTAAATTCCAACATCCTGTCGATTGAGAAGAAGGAAGGTGACAGTAGGATGGACACACAAAAAATTATGATCGTCGATGATGATCCCCATATATGCGAGATTGTTCAGGCGTATTGTGAGCGGGAGGGCTTCATATCCGCATGCAGTCATAACGGGGAAGATACTATGAAGCTGCTTACATTGTTCGAGCCGGATTTGATTGTACTGAATGTGATGCTGCTGGCTAATGACAACGGCAAAGATTGGTATAAGGACGCACGCAGCTATACAAATGCGCCGATCGTATTTCTAAGTAATCATGAGGAGGACGAGATCAAAATTAGTGCTTTAACCTATGGCGGCGACGATTATGTAACCAAGCCGTTCAGTCCGGGAGTACTCATGGCCAAGATCAAGGCTCATCTTCGCCGAGTATCGACGGGCAGAAGGGAACAACTGCTAGAGTTGCCGAGTTTGACGCTGGATTACTATGCGCAGACTGTCAGCATGGGGAGTAAATCGCTCTACTTATCGAAGAAAGAGTTCAGCCTGCTATCCTATATGGCACAAAACGTCAATCGTATCGTCACTGTTGATGCGTTATTCCAGCTCATCTGGGAAATGAAGAGTTTAGAGGATACGAGAACAGTGGCGGTACATATCAGTAATTTACGTAAAAAAATTGAGGCAGATCCCGCTAATCCTGAGACAATTATTACAGCTCGAGGGACTGGCTATATGCTGGTTGATCGTGGTGTGACCTAGATAAAATACATCCATTCTTATAACACTTCATTGAATAGGATTTCTGATATATGTAAGAGCCTGATCTTCTGGAGATCAGGCTCTTTTCGCTGGTTGCCAAAAGTGAGCTGCAAGTGCGAACTTAAAGTTTTCTTTAACTTTCACACAGGGGCTAATCCGCCATGATAGAGTAGTAGCTTGATAGGATAAATCAACTAATTGAAGAGCAAAAAAGAGAACAATGTATTCTAGGCTTTTAATCAATACAATAACAAACTTTGATGATGATGTAATATACCATTTCGGAATAAGAGCTGGGCGGAGTTGGAACAAGCGAAAGACGGAGAGCAGCGCCAATTGCTGCGGGTGTTGAGATCAATAAAGGGCTGAATGTTCTGATGAGCCAAAAGCATGTAAATAGTTTCTAATTGTATTTTTGACATTTAAGAAGGAAATTTTCAAATGGAAAGGCCGGAATTTGATGAAAAATACCCGAAATTTAATCATTTTTTTAATCGTTCTTCTTGCAATCACTCCATCAGCAGCGGCACAAAGCTCAAGCTATGCAGAAGGGCTTAACCACTTGGGAATGTTCAACGGAACGGGGAATGGATATGAACTTAAGAGGGTGCCTACCAGAGCAGAATCCCTTGTCATGATGCTGCGTCTGTGGGGGAAGGAAGAAGAGATCCTGAAAAGCACCTACAAAAATCCATTTCATGATACGGGTTGGGAAAGTCGCTACGTGTCGTATGCCTATACAAAGGGTGTAGTTAACGGAATTAATGAATTTAGTTTTGGCGGTAACCGACCAACCTCTCTAAACCAATATTGTTCAATGGTTTTAAGGATTTTGGGATATTCAGAAACAAAGGGCGACTTTACCTATGAAACCGCGGTTTCTTTCGCCTCAATGGTTTTAGGAATAGACCTTACAAAAGAAGTCGAATTCAATCGGGGAACTCTTGCGAAAATAAGCAGTTATGTTTTAAACACAAGACCCAAAAACCAAATTGCAACACTTGGTCAAACCCTCAGTGCAACAGATGTTTTCACAGCGCAAGGTTTAAACGAGGCAAGGTCACTTTGGGAGCAGGATAAAAATCTTGATTCATCGACGATTTTGATATATGCAGTTGGTTCTGACCTTGAATCACAGCAAGGTCGGCTAACGGATGACTTGGAAGAAATTTTTCGTGGTCAGCCAAACCAAAATACGAAAATCCTGATTCAAACAGGTGGAACGCTCAAATATCACAACAAATATATGGCTAATGGTGCATCAGAACGCTTTGAAGTTGGCAATGGACAACTTAAAAAGCACGAAAGCCACATCCAAACCGCCGCATCAGACCCTAAAACACTAAAGGATTTTCTTGTTTGGGGCAAAACCGTTGCACCAAGTGAGCGTTATATACTGATTTTATGGGACCATGGGTATGGTACAATGGGGGGCTTTGGTGCAGACGAGCTAAACGAACGAAAAACGATGAAAGTTTCGGAGCTCTCGAAGGCAATCGATGCATCAGATATGTATTTCGACTTAATCGTGTTTGATGCCTGTCTTATGGGCACAGTTGAAACGGCCTATGCCCTTAGAAACCATGGCAAATATCTCATAGCTTCTGAAGATTCAACACCAGCAGCAGGGTTGTTTTATACCACTTGGATAGGTGCGATGGAGCGAAACCCACAGATTAGCACGGAAAGAGTGGGGCGTTTAATTTTAGATTCCTTTACCCTTCATTCGGGGATTGAAGCTACTATGCCAACAACAATGTCAATGATGAAGCTTTCTCAGGCTGAACTATTGGTTAAGGCAATAGAAAATGCAGAATTTGATTTCTCACTAACAGACCTTGCAAACAACTCAGAGCTATTAGGCAAAAACGAAGGGATATTTGATCAATATGATCTTATAGATATAATGGGCAAATCATCAGAAATCACTGCTGCAGCCCAAGCACTTGCATTCGAAGTAAGAAATTCAGCAGGTTATAAAAATCGCAACGGCGTGGCTTTATATGTCTCTAACCAAAAAATCGAACACACAAATGAAATGAAAGTAGAGCTAAAAGCCATTGGTTTTAGCTCAAAGTATATAGCAACTATTTTCAACTGAAATTAGCTGTAAAGGCTGATCTTTGTCCTGAATGTCATCCACGGAGTAGTCAGCAAAGTCCTTGATGGTTTCTGCTTAGAGGCTTCGCATGAGTTTACCAAACTTTTGCGAGTCTCTTTTTTGCGTGTTTTGGTTGGCTTCGTAGTCTAGTCTACCTAGGAACTTAAAGTTTTCTTTATAAAGCAGCAGTGTTTCTATCAATCATGGTAACATGGAGGAAAAATATTGTCGAAATTTGGCTGTCACGGTTCATAACTGCTAAGTTAGGTCACTATGAGATCAAAAATGAATGCGACTTTAAAAGAACGATTACAAGTACGATTATACGAGGAGGTATTTTATGAAAAAGATTTTAAGTTTGATGCTAGTACTTTCGCTTCTAGCATCAGTAGCGCCTGTTTATGCGAATGTGCCAACAGAGTACACCTATGTGTTTGGTGTGAAAACAGGAGGAAACGAAAACGGCGGAACAGGTGATGATATTTACATGGGCGTAAGTACCTATGAACCTGGAGCAAACTCTGATCATGTAGTAAATCTTGGCGGCGCGGCGGCTTGGTCTGAACCACAACATACATTTAAATTGCAAAATATTCCACCATGGAGAATGAATGAACTCGTTTTTTGGCTGGTGGGCAGTGATGACTGGTACGGTGAATCTGTGGTTCTGTGGCTTCCTCAAATTGGGGGGAACATAAATCCAACACAAGCGAAGACCATTCCAATAAAATCATGGACAAAAGATCAGGGCAGACTTTATCGTGACATTTCCGACGTAACAAAAAGAAAATTCATAGATATGGGTTCCGTTGACTTACCTGGGGGAGAGTTCTACCTTGATGCTAATTCGTCAGGCGCTCAAAGTGTAAACTGGGACAAAAATGTTAAGGATCAATATGGTCAATATGACATTATGCAATATGAGGATGCTCCAGTTTTCAGCTATACCCTTTCGGACGATGCTGTAGGTAGAGATTGGTTAACATTCGAAGAGCCAACAAAAACAAAAAATTTCAAGTTGGATATTGACCGCAATAAGCTTCACGATGCAATGGTTGCACAAGATAAAGCGGAGATATCACTAACCTATAGGGTGGCGCTTCTTGCTCAGTCTACCAACGCTGAAAGCCTTGGAGGGACTTTTGCCCATACAAGTTCAGGAAATCCCGAAGTTAAAACCTATTTAACAACAAAGATAGGGCAAGCGGATTACTATTATAAAGATGTAACTTATACGTTTTATCGTAGCATATATAACCTTGGCAACCCCAATATCAATCAAACGATTACCTATTCACCCAGCACTGACAATCGATATCTAAATCGAAAATTTACAGATGTTAATATCACAGTTGACGCGGTTTCCATTCACAAAAAAAACATGACGCAAGAAGATAGAACGGAGCTCATAACAAACTTCAAAGCAACACCTGAGTTATATCTTGGAAACAGTACTGCAACAAAGCTTTCTGATCTTACGATGACAAAACTGCAAGGCAATGACGGAAAACCAACCGGCACACTTCAGTTTACTGGGAAAGTGCCGCTCGATGTTAGCGAAGTTGAAGGCGAGGGCATAAGGCTCCAGCTTAATAATGTGTCTACCTCTCTAGTGAAAAATGGTCGAACACAGGCCTATCAATTGGAAAATCCAACACCAGAATCAACAACATCTCAAAGTTTCTATTTTTCAACTCACAAAGTTGACACAAAAACACCAACCATAAGAGTAACCGACCAAAGTGGAAATGACCTTGTGGGCGAAAACTCCATTCAAAACAAGATCCAAAAGATGCATGAATTTTATATGGTTTCAAGCGAAACACTCTATCCAGAAGGAAATGTTGCCCACACCACATTGAATCAAAACTATTTTAATTATGAATTATACAAGAAAACCAATGATTCCTATGAACCGGCAATGATAAGAATAACAAACTTTGATGGTACAGGAAACAAAACAAGAGTTACCGCGCCAATTAACACGCAAGTTTTAAATGGAGTCAGCATAAAGCTAAGTCCAATCGATCCAACGGAAGGCGAATTCAAGCTTCGGCTTTATGGATGGGATAAAGCTGACAATCCACTAGGCGGAGATGCCGGATATGCAGAAATTGAAAATATCAAAATCGATAGCCAGGCTCCACGAGTGACCATTCAAGAAACGATCCATCCGCAAGATGCGCAGCTTCGCAAAAGAAATGATTATCGTTTCGAAATGAACGACTTTCAACAAAGCAATAACGGCTGGTCAAGGACTTATTATACCTTTATAAACGGAACTGCGACGCCAACTGACACTCCAATCAATCAAATTGAACCTGCATCAAAAGAAATTGCTTCAACTCAAGGGATGTGGGCATTTGTAGACTCAGAAGGTGATAGCGCAACTGCAATGCTATCCATTCCAAAAGGTGACAACTTTGATGGAACTCTCTATTATTTCACAATGGACTCACTTGGAAACGATTCAAGAAACGAGCAAGCGTCAAGATATTATAAAAAACCTGTGAGTATTTTCAATGGAAATGTTGTTGACACACTCATTACGGAGGATTATAGCCTTCCAATGCCACGTTTTGACATCAGTTTCGACATAAGCAATCCAAACATTGAAACGAGATATAGGTGGATTTCACATCCGAGCAATGACCAAAGCTTTACACAAAACTTTAGTGTATATAAATCGAGCGATGATGTTGGTGCTGATGAAAAAAGTAATATTAAAGGAACTATAGCGCAGATGAACGGAAAATATATACTTGAATATCGTGTTACAAATAAACAATCAGGCAACACTACCGATTTTTCACGGGAATACGTTTATGACAACAATGCACCGGAAATTAGCTATACCGTCGGAAATCAGCATGATCATTTTAAATCATCACATCAGTTTAACGTGAAAGTGACAGATGACAGCGGAATTGCAAGTGCATATTATTATTTATCTCAGCCAGGCTCAGAAAGTAGAATTGCAGATATGCCAGACTATCCGCTGACACTGACACCAAACAGTGAAAACATAGTAGAAGTTGATCAAACCTTGACCATAACGGGACTTCCGTCAGGTGCGTACAGCATTGTTGTTGTTACAAGAGACCCGCATGGCAGAGAAAGCAAAAAGGTTTCCCCGTACTTTGGCATGAGGTCAGGACCTGCGATAGTTGATGAATTAAACCATACCCAGTCAAAGACATTAAACGGAATGGGTGCAACAACGGATGGAACATATAGTGTCTATGCGGCTTTGAGTGAACCCCATAAAGCATGGACTTCTACTAGTACATCAAAATATCAAAAACCGGTATATTATGCAACAACTGATGGCACGTCAACAGATAACGGCGTTTTAGTGCCTGAGTTTACTGCGGATAATAATTCTGGTGGTTATTTTACATTTACACTCGACACACCTGTTCCGCTTCAAGAGGGTGTCAACACCATCTATCTTCAGTTTGGGCTCATCAATTATCCTGCTGACGAAAAACCTGAGTTTTTAACAGAAGCAAGACCGATCACGATTCTTTATGATAGCCAAGCGCCGACCTTTGAATTGCCAGACTATAGCACCATTCAGCCAACAAACGCATCAGTGACAGCAAGAATAATAGCAAATGATGTTGGTACGGGAATTAGCAAGCTGACAGTTTCACCAGAAGATGCAGACAAAATCACGGTTTCTCCATATGCAAACGGTGCATTCACCGTAACGATTAGCGAAAACATAACAACAAACCTAATCCTATCTGACGAGCTTGGAAATCAAGTTCTTGTTCCTATCTCCGTTTCTAACATTGACAAAACAGTGCCATCTGCACTTGCGTCAAGTAAAATCGTGACAAAAGGAGCAAGACAAGATGGTGTTATCACCGTTGATGTTTCAGACAAGAGTGACACAACCGTTTCATTCGCACTTATTAAAGACCCAACAGAAAATCATATTCTAACAGAAGCTGATTATGCGTTGTTTAATTCAAGTCAATCCGTGGACATGCAAAGTAGTCCGGTAATCGTTAATGGCGAAGGAAACAAACAGAAAACCTATAAAATTGAATTGAAGGGGCTTAGTGGAAGCTATGCCATTGGGATCAAAGCCGTTGACACATCAGGAAATGTTACTGAAAAAGTTTTCTTTGACTCCAAACTAGACCTGGTTGACGCGCAAGCATCCATTGTAACGGCTAGCGCAAACCCTGCAACAACAAAAACCACCTCAACGGTTACCGTTTCATTTAACGTTCCAGTAACCGTAATGCCTAATGCACCTGCCCAGGGTAATGCTGTGGGTGACATGGCAAGGTCGAACCTTCTTTATACAGGACTTTTAACAACATCCACTGAATATACGATGGACTATGATGTTGTTATTCAAAATAATAATCCAATCAGCCTTTATATTCAGGACGAGGCCGGAAGGGATAGTGTTCTAGAATTCACCCCTGATGTTGATTTTGTTACAGGATTTGACATTGAAGGGTATGTAGAGAAAAATGGTCAAACGATCCAAAACGGAGGGTTTATAGCCTATAACCAAAGCGATAAGCTTTATTATGTTGTCGTTCCCAATCCCAAGTATTCTGGACAATATTTCTTTGTTGAAAATGCAGTGTTGTCTGGCTTAGCACTAAATACAGAGCTAAGTGTTCTTGCCCCTTCATTTACAGAAGCAGAAGGAAGAACAGCGTATTCAAAGCTTGTTTTTGAAGCGCTAAGAGATGGCAATACAATAAAATCAGCTTATTTCGAGGCGTACACAACAGAAGGCATTCAAGACGACAGGATGGAAGACGAATATGTTGCAATGACAGTGGTTGACGAAACTGCACCAGTTGCAAATGTGGACTATTCGATCACGGAGTCAACCAACCAAAATGTTAACGCAAGACTTTCTATATCGGACCCGGAAAGCGGAATTTTAAAACTTGAACGTTCGTATGACGGCATAAACTTTAGCCCAATTGACTCCATTGTTTCGCACACCGAAACATTCGAGCAAAATGCAACAGTATATTTCAAAGTGACTAACAAAGCAGGAATAGAAACAATCTTGCCAGTCACCGTTTCAAACATTGATAAAACGCCAATCATGCAAGACAGTCACTACACGGTTGAATACGCCTATGAAAACTATCTTGGAAATTGGGTTCCAATCCAAGAAGGAAGAGCCTATAGAAAGGTTATGGCAACGCTCAAGTTTATCGGCGGCGGAAAAACGCTTTCTATGACAAACAACAACGCAGCACTTTCAAGGACTCTAACGCAAGAGATTAACACATTCACATTTGAGTTTAGGGATAATGCAGGAAACACAGGTTCTCATACGGTTAGCTATAACCAATTTGACAACACAATTGGTGAGACCTCCTATGTGTTATCAAAAACTTCCAAGACGAACCAAAATATCTTTGCAACGATTACTTTATCGGATGATTCAGGTGAAATCGCATTTGCGGAGGTTAAGAAGGGCGAAGTGGTTTATCCATTTAAAGGTGAGCCGCTTGAAAATGAATATGTCGTTGAGCTTGACAGCTCAGGCATTTATTATGTGACAGCGTATGACTACGCAGGGAACAAGTGGACGACTCCAATCACCGTTTCAAATATTAATAAAGTGGTGCCAATTGCAACATCAAGGACTTACAGCACACTTCCAACCACCATTACTGCACAAAGTGTGAATGTTGAGTTGACACAGTTTAGCAAAGACATTAAAACCATTACAGTAACGGGTGTAGAGCCTACCGGAAGCCTAACTGCCAACGATATCGTACATATCCCTGGCACAAAAGCGGTTCGCTTTAGAAAAAATGGTACGGTTACGATGTTCTTTGTTGACGACTATGGAAACAAAGGACATGAGGTTATTACCATTTCAAATATTGTTTCTACGCCGCCGCAAATCAGCGCAACTGCAGCATTAGCTAAAGATAAGCTGAGCGTTAATGTAACCTTTGACCAAATCCGTGACAGTGATGGTGTTCCACTGGACATTCTTAGAAAGCTAACAGACCTTACCGTTTCTTATCGTGGATATGAATATAAACTTTTAACGGAGCAGAAAAATGAAGACGGTGATGTTGTGTCCTATAAAGATACAGTTATCAACGTTAAGACTAACGGGGAGCACGTCTTTCAAGTTAGAGACCAATCAGGCATAACACAAAAGATTCTACTGACGGTTGAAGGAATTGAAGTAGGAGGACCAAAGGTTAAAGAAGTTCGTTGGTCCTATAAATATCTTGAAAAAAACCAAGCTGGTGAGTGGATTGAAAAGGATTATCAAAACAAGATTACTGTTGGAGTTGACACATCTGGAAAAGAAGAAGGTTATGTGGTGGGAACGGATAAAAACCCAACAACAAATCAAGATGTCAAAGTCACTGTAATCACTGACAAAGATGCTAAGTTCGTTGGCGGAAACGATGTTTGGGAACAAGATAAGTCAATGAACTATAGGGATAATGGACTTTATGTTTTCAATCTCCAAGGAAGAACAGGGGACTATACCTCGTATGGTGTCAACATTGGTCTAATCGACAAAACACCTCCTGTGCTCAAACTTAAAAATGGTGAAGAGCTAATCTTTATCGAAGGAATGACGCCTAAAAAAGATGCCTCCATTGCATATGACAAGTCAAAGCTTCTCGACTTCGAAGCATGGGATATGGTAGCAAATAAAAAAGTTGATCTAACAAACCGAGTTACCATCAGCTATGGAGTAGGCGGGCGAGTGTTTGACCCTGACAACATCTCAGCAAATGAATTTGTTCGCTCGAACCCTTACTATATCGACTATACAGTAAGAGATGATGCAGGAAATCAAACCACCATTCGCCGAACCATTCGCCTTGTGGGTCTTTATGACACCATAGCCCTTGTTAACGGAGTTATGCCGGACAGCACAAATACTGCAACCGTTCTTGGAAACAAAGTTGAAATTTCACTGAAAAACTTTTCCGGAATCTCATATGCACGTTATGAAAAAGGTATTTTAACGCAAGGTCAGATGAAAACAAAAGGAACGGTCCTTCGGGAGAAAAATGGAGTTTTTACAATGGATAATGTAGCAGAAGGTTGGTATACCATTTATATCCAGACGGACAAGCGTGATTATTTCAACATTTCTGTATATGTTTCAAAAGCTCCAACACAAGGAGGGAAATAGGCAATGACTATCCATAGAGCCATAAAACGCAGCATAGCTGCAGCCCTTTGTCTAACCATGCTTTTCACTTTTGCAAGTTTCCCTATTCGTGCTGATGCTAGTGGTGCGGATTATTCAATTGCAAACGAGTTTATGAAATATTCTATAAATTCAAGAACGGGTGGTTTTTCAATCGAAACGATTGACGGTCACCCACAAAAAACGTTCGACAACAACCTACCGCTTCTTTATAGGGAAGATGCGGCAAGGAGCAATGGAACATCATTCACAACCGTTCGTATCGACGGAAAAGATTTTATTTTCGGTCAGGAATATGGCTGGTTTGGAATAGATACAAAGCTTCATGAACCTGTCGTTTCAGAGCAAAACAGGCTGTTAACCATCGCATGGGACATCAAGGGCTATACCATTACACAAAAGGTGTCCATTTCTATTGACCCTAGCAACCCGAGGGCTGGAAACATTGGTATTTCATATGATGTGAAAAATAACAATGCCGCAGCCGGAAAAGTGGGTATTCGTCTTCTTTTAGACAACGCGCTTGGTTCAGAAATTGATTCACCTTACGTTTTGGTTGACCCAAGACAACCGACAATCGTTGAAACGGAATATAGCGGTGAAAACCTTCCTCAACAAATTAGATATGTTGATTCTCTTTCAGCTTCGGACAAGATGGCTTATGCCATGTTGTCCGGCTGGAGTGGCAACAAAGACGTAGACGTTGATAAAGTTATTGTTGGTCATTGGGTTAATCTTGCAAATACAAGATATGATTATACACCAAACCCGAGTGTTGACTTTACCAACTATTCAAACAAATATTTAGTTCCTGACACGGCAACTGCTTATTATTGGAACGAAAAATCAATTGAGCCAGGACAAGTTAGAATTTCTGAAATGCTCTATGGTATTGGTAATTTTTCTGACCAAACACAAAAGGATCATGTTTCAATAGGTATCCAAACCGAGAACGTTTTACTAACTAATGACAAAAAAGGATATGAAAAAAACGGTGTTTTTAAAGCAACGGTAACCATTGACAACAGTGTTACAGGAGCAAGAGAGCTCATAGAACCAATCGTGAAACTTAGCCTTGAAGAGGGACTTGTTTTTGCAGCAACGAATACACGAGAATACAATGTGAAGATTTCGGGCGGTCTTAACATTGGAACTGTGTTTGATATTCCGAATGTTGAAATTATTGCAGAGACTCAGTCTATGATCACATCCAAACGTTTGGTCGTTTCGTTAAGTGCAACAGAAATTATTGATTCTAGCACACATAAAGTGGTTGACTACGGTGCGAATACAAACATTTTGATTCCTGCCGTTGAAGGAAAGCTTCCTGAAGTTTCAATGAAGCATGTTTTCCCAGCGGCCGTTTATTATGAAGGCGACAAAAATATCACGGTTTCAGGTGATATGAAAGTTTTGGATGAGGCTCTTTCGGGAAGTGATGGATGGAGTCTTTATCTTGTTTCATCATCAAGCGGCGAGGCTATTCTGATTGATAAAAGAAAAATAAGTTTTATTGAAGAAGGTCAAACGCTTGCGTTTTCAACGGATCAAACGTTGGCAGTTGGAAAATATGACATTGAATTTAGATTTACAAACCAACAACTAATCGATGCCTTTGGTACAAAAATCAAAGCAACAGCTACACTAGATGTAACAAATAATATTAAAGATAAAAGTGCAAGTTATGGTATTGTTTCGCTAGTTCGATTTACAAATGGTTCAAACAACAGACAGTTGTATGACTATGTTAGTTTTGAAAACGAAGATGTAATGAAAAAATTTGTATCTGGCAGCGTTAAAAGAGATGGCCTTCTTAATAAAGGTATAGGATTTGAAAAAGATAAAACTGAAATTCTTTTGACACTTCGCGGGAAAATTAGGCTTATGGGTACGGGGACAGAGAAATACTACTCTGCTAGCAGAGCCGATGGCGACATTACCATTAACAACATCTTGGCATATGACAGCAACGCAGCCCTTAAGATGACAGTTGACAATAATGGTGCAAAGCTAGAAGGCGATGGTACCATCAAAGTGATCAACTCCGTCAATATTTGGCATAATAAATGGTATTATGAAGCCAAGAATGGAACCAAATACAGCCTGGATCGGGAGGCTGTTTCTGAGGAGAATGCTGAGGCACTTGAACTTAAGCTTGGAGATGCCGGAACGATGCTGCAAAATATTGCAGGTTTTTTAATCAATATTAAATATGGTGTTATGACTCAAGATGATGAAGATTTCGGAATTAGCTTTGGCGGAAAGATCTCATTGCCTTTAAAAGCTCCTGACAAGTCGAAGGGTGAAGAATTCGATGAATATAAAGGCTCACTAACTGCAGACGTTAAAGATGTTCTCTATGGCAGTAAAGACGGCGAGATTGGTTTTATTGGTGTTAACACAACACTATCTGTAGGTCTACCAGAAGATATATTAGGCCCATTAGTAGGAAACGAAGCTGGTGTAGAGGCCGAAATAACCATTAACACGATTGATGATATTTATAGCATCGATGCAGGTGTTTCTATAGCCATGCTGGAAGTAGAAGGGTCATTGGCACTGAAAAAGGTTCCTATTAACGAAGTTCCAAAAATGATGCTTGACGAACTCACATTCTTTTTAGCATCGGAAACAACGAAAGTACCTGTTGTTGCGCCTTATGTATTTATTACAGGACTTGGCGGAGGCATTTCAAATCTTGCAGATACCATTGCTGGAGAACCAGCAGGCGAACTCCCACCCATTACCATCCATCTTCAAACAAGGCTTTTAATTAATATCATTATTGTAGGTGATTTTAAGCTGGATGCAAAACTATCCGGTCTTGCAATTGAAGGAACAGGCCGGTTAAATGGAGACGATGATGGAAGAATCTTTAATATTCGAGCGGGAATGAATGTTCAATGGATATCGCCTTTTCAGCTAAATGCATTTGGCGATATCAGCATCCACGCAGGAATAATACGTGGTGGTATAACGATAAAAATTACGGAAGATTATTTTTATGGTTATGTTTACGCAGGACTGTTCATTCCAGACTCTATCCCATTTGTGGGGGGCAAGGAGATTGGAGGAGTCGAGGCAGCGGTTTCAACTGACTTTGTGGGTGCAAACTTTAAAGTCATTGGCATTAAGCTTGGCTTTATCTATTATTGGAACGGCGACCTAAGCTTTGGCGGATCAATCGACCTGTCTTCAAGAGGAAACGCTGTTCACTATGTTCACTCGGAAGCGCTAGACGAAAGCGGCAACCTTGTGCCAACGACCATGGCGTATGGAACTAATATGAGAAGACTCACGACTAAGGCAATATCTAATACTAGAGCCGGAAATGGGGTTATAAAAGAGATTAGCTTGGCGACAAAAGATTCACTTCTCATTGAAATTCCACTTCGTGGATTTGTCAAACCTTCAGCATCAGAAATCATTGTCACCAATCCGGATGGAAAAAAAGTGGCAATGGTTGAAGACGATAATAATGGTAACGGAAACTATCTTGTTCAATCTTTAGATGGCGTTAATTATTTGTACATTTCAATCACTGACCCATCTCTTATTGTTGCTGGTAACTGGTCCATTTCAGTTGAAACACCTGATGTTTATATCGACAACTTTGAAGTAAACAGTGTTGACGATATGCCAGAGCTTACAGGAATCAGTGCTTCTACTAGCGAGAATTCAAGCCGTGATATCAACGTTTCTTGGACAACGGATAAGCAAAGCAATTATTCGGGTGCACTTAATGTCTATGTCACAAAAGACCCATCAGTCATGCAAGCCATTGAATCCACTAACATTAAAGACACTTCATCTTTAATTAGTATTGGCAACCTAGAGTTAGATGAAATTAAATCTGGTTCTCATGTGTTCACACTTCCTGAGTCCTTCCCTCAAGGGAAATACCATGTTGTTGCCATGCTTGTTAACCATCAAGGTGGAATGAGCAAAAAAATCACTTCTTCAACATTCACTTTCACAAACCCACTGCTTCCTCAAAAACCAGAATCTGTTTCTGCGGTCTACAGTGGTGACGGCTATGTGAAGGTTGATATAACGGGAAGTGACAAAACGGCAACACACTATCTTGTTGCTATCCAAGACGAAGATGGTGTTGAGGTTGAAAATTCCTTTGGTCAATTTAAAGTTGGCAGTGACATCATTCTAAAACCATTAGAAGACAAAACGAACCGACCTCTATTACAGGAAGGCAAGACTTATTTTGTTAAAGTGCAGGCTGCTAGAATTGTGGAAGATCCTCTTAAACATGCAGAATATTATCGTTCAACCGAATTTGCATCATCGCAAAGCTTTGTTATGCCTTCAATGGAGAAACCACAGCTTTTAAGCATTGAAACAAACATTGACAGAACAAAAGAACGATATTATTTAAGTACTGATAAGCTAGAGGCAACTTATACCTTCGACAGGCCTGTTAAAATGATATTTAACCTTAACACTGAAGAAAAAAACACGCCTCAAGAGTTTAAGACGGTTTGGTCATTTGAAGAAAGTCTTGAAGACGGCCAGCAATTGATTGACTTTCTAGCAGTTGGTGAAAACCGTGACACCATTCGAGGCAGCAGGTCATCAGGTGCAATCGGATTTACTGTTGATACAAAAGCACCGACGTTACTCCTTGGTGAAGATGTTCAAACAAGCCTTGACAAGGAAAACGTTGACAACACCGTCAGCAATCAAGTTGTTTTTGTTGGTGCGGACTCAAGCTATAGCTTCCATGGTCTATCAGAACCATCCGCATCATTAACTTTAGACGGCAGTTCAGACGGAATTGTTAGAAATTCAGACGGAACATTCGTTGTAAATCGTAAGACCTCAAGCGAAGAACCAGATCAAACCCTGATTCTTAAAGCGGTTGATGGTGCTGGAAACGAAACGGTTGTTCAGGTTTATCTTGTGAATCGTGCTTTGTCAGAGTTTGAAAGCATTAAATTAATCTCTGACCTTGAAAGCACCGATGAGCAGCCTGATTCTATCGAGCTTGGCATAGGCGGGAAAACGCAGCTTTCTGTTAAAGCTCTTCGCACAGTTGGCGACACCGTCTTAAAAGCAGAAGACGTTGTGTGGCACGTTCTTTATAATCAGAACATTATCAGCCTTTCACAAGATGGGACAATTGAAGCATTAGCTCCCGGCGAAACGGCAATCAAAGTTAGCTATAGACTTTCTGCAATTGAAGGTCAAAATGGGAAAACGGTCTATAAAGAACTGTCAGACGTTATCAAAATTAGTGTGAAAGATCTTGGTTATCGTTATGAAGTTCGTCAAACACAAGGGTTCTCGTTGTACACCATATACACTGAGATAAACATGGGCAAGGCAACAGTTATGGTTGGAGGAAACAAACAAACTCTTTTATATGACAGCCTTAAGAAAGCCTATATTGGTTCTTCAAGGGAGCTTGTCACAGGTGAGCAATTAACAGCCAACCTTGTTTTTGATCCAACGGTGAAATCTCCTATTCTTCTTCGTGGAGACACCGATGGTAATGGTGTTATTGATGAAAATGACATTTCGGCAACAAAAGATGCTATTTTAAACAATGTCTACAACGGATTTACTTCTTCAGAAAACTGGGTGAGATCTGATAAAAACGGTGATGGTATTGTTGACATTGTAGATGCACAACTTACACTAATGGAGGCACTTAGAAGATGATGAAATATCTGAAAACCATTATTTGTATCATGCTTCTAGGGGCTGTTTTACCATCATATGCCTACAGCGCAAACGATGCTGCAGACCTTAGCTATCGTGTAAACATCACAGTAACTGACAGCTCTGGTTCTCCAAAATCATCATTTGACGTTGGAGAAGATATTTTTGTTAAACTAAGTCTTTCATATACTGGTGCCGGAAGGGCGCCAGTATATGGTTTTCAAGGAAAGCTACAGTTTGATTCCTATGTTCTGAAAAATACCAGTGTTAAGATGGAAAAGGACATTTCAATGAAATATACCGATGGTGTCATCAACTATATCTATCTGGATATGACCGCCAGCGGAAAAGATGATTCAATGCTTCAGAATATTGGAACTGCTGTTTTCCAAGCTAGAAACAACGGAACTTTCGACTTTTCTTTAAGTAACTTCATTCTAACCAATAAAGATGCGTCACAGCGGTATATCACACCGTTTGAAGATGTGCAAATCATTGTTGGCTCTGGAATAAAGGAAGCCTCAAAATCTTCACTATACGAAGACATTGTTGCTGCAAAATCTTTACTTGCTTCAGTTATTATTGCGGATAATCCCAAAACCATATATAGCCCGGATTTTTGGTATTCAACAAAATCCGCTCAAAATTTAAGGAATGTTATTGCCGAGGCTGAAGCTGTTTTTGATAAAGAAAATGCTCTGGCTTCGGAAATCTCAGCAGCAATCGAAAAGCTTAGCATTGGTGTTTCCAATTTTGAGAACTCAAAAATTATAGGTCCGAAACGTTGGGTTGCCTCGGACGGAAACAACATTAACTATTCTGTTAAAGCCTCTGTTAAAGGAGGAAATGGCAAAATTGCCGATGGCTTTGAAGCTCAAACCATTCGTGCAACAACTTCTGCAACCATCAGAATGATTCCCGATGAAGGGTTTGAAACCGAATATATCTTTATCAACGGTGAAAAATTTATAGGCCGTGACATTTACACCATTCCAGAGGTTAGCCGTGACATAACTGTTGTTGTTACATTTGCGAGAAAAACGCCTTTTACAGATATAGCACATGACGATTGGTTCTATTTTTCTGTAAGGTATGCTTATAACGAGGGGCTATTCACGGGAACCTCTGAAACAAAATTTTCACCCTCTGGGCAAATGAGCCGTGCAATGCTTGCCACTGTATTGTATCGTATGGAAAATCAACCAAATGTTAAGTTTTCAGATGTATTCTCTGACGTTCAAAGCGGTCATTGGTATTCAGATTCTATAATTTGGGCAAACCAAAACCAAATTGTGAACGGATATCGTAAGGGTATATTTGCTCCCAATGATGCAATCACTCGTGAGCAAATTGCGGTTATGCTCTATAGATACGCACAGGGTAAAGGGTTTGACCTTCATACCGAAAATTCAAGTCTTAGCTTTAAAGATGCAAATAAAATTTCAGCCTTTGCCAAAGAGTCAATTCATTGGGCTGTGTCAAAGGGCATTATGAAGGGCAACTCTGATTTGACTCTAAACCCTTCTGGTCTTGCAACCAGAGCAGAGGTTGCCACTATGCTCCAAAGGTTTAAAGAGTTGGAATAATTTTAAAATGAATACGACCAAACTGCCTTAGAGCTTTTCTTTGTCAGTTTGGTTTCTTTCTGTGAACTTTTGATTAAGCTGCGGCATGATAAAACGCCGTGCAGCTAGCGATTTGCGTAATGTTCAATGACAAATAAATGAGATATACTTGGAAATATATTTGCAAATGGAAATAAGTGGTGTTCCTTTGCCTAGGAGATGTCCAAGTGGAGATTTTTGCTTTAATTTTATTAATGATATTTTATTGGGGATTTGCGTTATTTATTGGTACAGCAGTTGTGTATTCATTGTTTGGGAAAAACAAGAAGCGAGGTAAGGGAGTATATCTTTTATTATTTTTGGTGGGATGGTTGGGCTTCGGAATAAGAGCCATGACACTTGTAGGATGAAGACAGCTAATCGCTAGGTGTCTTTTGTATACCATACAAGGGTTAAGATTGACAATCCGTATGTAATGGCCAGCGATATAAAATTGCAGATAGCTCTGCTCTAGTCATCCATTCCTAAGGGGCAATTTGTCCCTTGCTGCGGCCTTGAATCATCCCAGCTGACAATGCCGCTCCTACATCTGCTTGTGCCCAAGATTAATTTGATTTGCATCCTCGAAGATTCAAATATCATATACCGAGAAACGATAACTCGTTGCGTCTGTGAAGCGAGCAAAAAACATTCTCGCTGGATTCTGAGAGAAACCATAAGAGAATGCTTTTTGCTTAAAAGATTCGTCTCCACAAATGACTACATAGTAAAAATGAGAGACCTTTCAAGAGTTCATTGAACTTTTGAGAGGTCTTTCATTATTTGTTTTACTCTAATTCCTGCTCCAAAACAGCCTGCACTAACCGACGGACTTCATCCGTCGACCTGGTCTCCATTAATTGGGTTCTTAGCTCGCTTGCGCCTCTAAATCCACGAACATAGATTTTGAAAAAACGTAGAAGCGGTTTGAATGGACGCGGCAGGTCTTCTTTTGAATACTGATCGTGAAGATCAAGCTGCAAAAGTAATAGCTGAAGAAAATCCTTTGCGCTATGCTCTTTAGGTTCTTTTTCAAAAGCAAATGGATTGGTGAAAATGCCGCGGCCAATCATAACGCCATCGACGCCGTATTGTTCCACTAATTTCAACCCTGTTGCGCGGTCAGGAATATCTCCGTTAATGGTTAACAACGTATTTGGTGCAATTTCATCGCGTAATTTTTTAATTTCAGGAATGAGCTCCCAGTGCGCCTCAACTTTACTCATCTCTTTCTTCGTACGAAGGTGAATGGAAAGGTTGGCGATATCTTGTTTCAATATATGGCCTAACCAATCGCGCCACTCGTCAACCTCATGGTAACCCAATCTTGTTTTAACGCTGACAGGCAATCCACCTGCTTTGGCTGCTTGAATAATTTCGGCTGCAAGTTCAGGATGTTGGATTAATCCAGAACCCTTGCCATTGGATGCGACGTTTTGGACAGGGCATCCCATATTTAAATCGATACCGCGAAAACCAAGTTTTTTCATATCAATACTCATCTGTTCGAAAAATATAGGTTTATTGCCCCAAATATGAGCGACGATCGGTTGCTCATCCTCTGTGAACGTTAACCGGCCACGGGTACTTTCTCTTCCTGCAGGGTTACAATAACTATCTGTACTTGTGAATTCTGTGAAAAACACGTCAGGTTTCGCAGCTGTACTAACGACGTGACGAAATACAACGTCTGTGACATCTTCCATTGGCGCTAATATAAAAAACGGCTTTGGTAAATCAAGCCAAAAGTTGTGTTCGTTACTCATAATATCTCCTCTTGTTGCAATATATAAAAATCGATAAAAGTCATAGTAAAGTCTTTTACCCAACATACATAATATCATTTTTTCTCGTTTGATGCACAGAATCAATGATGTGGGCCTGCAACCTGTCGATCTGTTCCTGCTTACTCCACCCATATGTCTGTTCCCTATAGTAAAGGTTTTTTTGCTGGATTAAGGGAGCATATTAATAAAAAATATAAATTTTATCCATCTGCCATTTTACCGGGAAGAGGAAATCAAGCGGGTAAGCGGTATTCATAAGGAAATTAATAGTGAAGTGGCTGTCATCGTTTCAGGTGGACAAGCTCCCTCATGCCAGCAAAGTATATATCGGAATACTGATGGGGAAGTGTGTGGTGAAGTTAGAGATATATTTTCAATAGAAGGGTAACGATGGTGGGGATATTACGGAAGATGGAAGGGCAAGTAGAAGGTCATAACAAGTTCTATCCGAAAGCTAATGCAACGAGAGCAGAAGCTGCCAAGCTCATTCTGACAGTCATTGAATGAGTTTAAGCGGCCTTCGTCCTTTATTCCATAGGACGGAGGCCGCTTTATGTTCTCGTCCTTGGCTGTCGCTGTTTCAATTACTGTATTGAGTCTAAACCTTTCTTTCCTGCCGACAGATATGACTTACTTCTTTAATGCTTCAATCATGTCGGAAATATGGCTATGCATGAGTTGTCTTGCCTGCTCACTGTGTCGTTCCTCAATGGCGATTGCAATTAAGATATGATAATTGGATGCTTTGGTACGCATATGAGGCAAGGTGTTTGTCTGTTTGCGGCCTTCGGTGAGAAGGGGGGAGATAGACTCCAGCATGCGTAATAGGACAGGATGTTGTGCCGATTCCGCTATGAGATGATGGAAGGAAAGATCGGTATCTAGAAATGGCCCCCCTTCTTTCATCTGGTTAACCATAGAATCTGCAAGCGTGCGAAGCTGCTTAATCTGGGTGCGTGTAGCATGCTCTGCGCTTAAGGCAGCCAGTTTGGGTTCAATGAGCAGTCTTGCTTCCAGTAATTTGATGAGAGAAATATCCCCAAGTTCCTTAAGGTCTGCGGTAGGGTCTTCTAACAGTAAAGGATCATTACGTACATACATTCCCCGTCCATGCTCAATGCTGACATTACCTTGGCTTTCCAACGTCCGGAGCGCTTCTCTTACGGTAGATACACTAACAGCCAGCTCCTTAGAAATTTCTTGCAGTGTTGGAATACGCGACCCAGGAGGCCATTCTCTACTAATAATTTTCTGTCTTAGGATCTCTATTGTTATTGAAAAGGTTGTTTTTTTCATCATCGTAATCCCCGCTGTATCTTCATATTAGGTCTATATTAACATAATCGTACAAGCTCCTCCTAATCGTAATGACGTATTGACATCCAAAAATAAAGATACTATGATAACCTCATAAAGATCTGATCTTTAAAGGGCGGAAAGTAATATATCTAAATTTTATAGGTGTATATCTGACATTAGGTAGGATCTATATGTGTTAAAATTTGATGTATCTGATATAGATAGGATCAATATAGCAAGTGTCGGTTGTGATGAAAGCAGAGGAGGAAAGTGGAAGAATCATGAATAAAGAGGAGCAACTCCTACGGTTAAAAGATTCCGGCATCGTTGCAGTCATTCGAAAGCCTGCCTATAGCAAGGTAATTCAGATTACCGATGCACTGGTTTCAGGTGGCGTTGGTGCGCTGGAGGTTACGGTTGATACAGAAAGGGCATATGAAATTATTGCTCAATTAAAAGAGAGATACGAAGGCAAAGCCTTAGTTGGCGCAGGCACCGTATTAGATGAAAAAACAGCGAAGGTAGCGATCGACGCTGGGGCTGACTTTATATTCTCTCCGATCCTGGATGAAGCGACGATCCGTCAAACCAATCATTATGGGCGTATCTCGATTCCAGGAGTCATGACGCCGACAGAAATCGTGAAGGGGTATCAATACGGGGCAGACCTGCTTAAAATTTTTCCGGGCTCCTCACTGGGTGCTAACTATATAAAAGAATTATCGGCTCCACTCGGACATATTCCGATGATGCCGACAGGTGGGATTACATTGGATAATGTAGGCTCATTTATTCGCGCAGGTGCTGTGGCCGTAGGCATAGGAAGCTCTTTAACGGATATGAAAGCGATTGTGGAAGAAAGGTACGAGCAGTTGACAAGCTTGGCTCAAAAATTCAGACAGGAAATTCAGAAAGCTAGAGAATAGGGAGAGGGTAAATTTGAAAATTACAAAGTTTGAGACTTTTATCGTACCGCCTCGGTGGTTATTCCTGAAAATTGAAACGGATGAAGGAATCGTGGGATGGGGGGAGCCTGTCATTGAAGGTAAGGCTCATACGGTACAAGCGGCTGTAGATGAACTCATGGATTTGTTAATCGGGAAAGATCCGCTTCGCATTGAAGATCATTGGCAGGTGATGTACCGTGGCGGCTTCTACCGTGGCGGATCGATACTGATGAGTGCAATCGCCGGGATTGATCAGGCGTTGTGGGATATTAAAGGCAAATATTTTGATGCCCCAATCTACCAGCTCCTTGGCGGGGCATGTCGTGATTCGATGCGTGTCTATTCCTGGATCGGCGGGGATCGACCGAGTGATGTTGGACTAGCGGCATTGGAGAAGCAACGGCAGGGCTTTACTGCTATTAAGATGAACGCTACGGAAGAGATGCAATATATTGATAGCTATCATAAGGTGGATCAAGTCGTGGAACGGATAGCGGCGATTCGTACAGCGACCGGCCCAAACTTCGGCATCGGTGTAGATTTTCACGGCCGTGTTCATAAACCAATGGCGAAGGTGCTTGCTAAAGCATTAGAGCCTTACAGACTGATGTTTATAGAAGAACCCGTGCTTCCAGAAAATAATGAGGCTCTGCGGGACATTGCTAATCATACTAGCACACCGATTGCGACGGGTGAAAGAATGTTCTCTCGCTGGGATTTTAAATCATTATTGCAAGATGGTTATGTGGATATTATTCAACCAGATTTATCGCATGCAGGCGGCATTACAGAGTGTAAGAAAATCTTTGCGATGGCTGAGGCTTATGATGTTGCAGTAGCCCCTCATTGCCCTTTGGGTCCTATTGCACTAGCTGCTTGTCTGCAAGTTGACGCTACGGCTCACAATGCAGTCATTCAGGAACAAAGCCTCGGGATTCATTATAACCAAGGGAATGATCTGCTAGATTATGTAACCGACCCTAGCGTATTCTCTTATGAGGATGGGTATGTGAAGATTCCACAGGGCCCAGGACTCGGGATTACAGTTAATGAGGAGTATGTCCGTAAAATGGCATCGGAATCCCCGCATCGATGGAGAAATCCAATTTGGAGACATAAGGACGGATCGGTGGCCGAGTGGTAGAAGAGAGTTTGAGGTTCTACCTATATTCGGAAAATTCACAGCGATTCTCGGGCCTTTTAAATAGCAGTGAATACAGTAGACGCCGCAGAAAAGAACAGGCGCAGCCTACCGCGATAAGCGGCTTGCTGCGCCTGTTCTCCGTTCATTGCATAAAGGGATGAGGACGATGGAGCCTGCCTCTAACCCTTGTAATTATCGCTCCAGCGCAATAAGTAGATCTCAAGCTTGCGAACGAGCGAATCGGTCAGCTTGCCAACGGAAGCAAAAATAACAATGCCGACAAACACGACCTCCGTCTGCGCAAACTGGCGGGCATCGGAGATCATATAGCCAACGCCTGCGTTTGCTCCCATTAGCTCCGCGACAATCAGGCTCAGCCACGCAGTACCTAAAGATAGCCGAATTCCCAGCAGCAGATTGGGCATAGCGGCGGGCAGGATGAGCCGGGTTACCTGCTTGAATTTGCTGAATTCGAGTACTCGCGAGACTTCAATGAGCTTGGAGTCTACGCTTCGGATGCCAAGAAAAGTATTTAAATAGATCGGGAAGAAGGCTCCCATCCCAATCAGAAGCACCTTGGAAAATTCACCAAAGCCGAACCACAAAATGAACAGAGGCATAATAGCCAAATGGGGGACGGTCCGGATCATTTGCAGCATAGGGTCAAGGGTCCATTCGGTTTTCTTGTAGAAGCCGACCAGTAGGCCAAAGACGACGCCAAGTCCCCCGCCGATCAGAAATCCGATTAGCGCGCGCGAAATGCTGATGCCAATATTGGACAAGAGTACACCGCTGAAGAGCAGGCTAATGAAGCTTTCGCCGATTTTGAGCGGAGTTGGGAGCAGCTGGGGAGGCAGCAGATGCAGCTCCCCGATCAACTGCCAAACCGCCAAAATTATAATCGGAAGCAGGCTGCCATATAGATATTTCGTATACGGTTTGTAATTTTTCATAGCTGGCTGCGCAAGTAGTCAATCGCAGAATGGTGCAGCGTAATGAGCCCGGAGGCCAATGCTTCTTGGTACCGCTGCTCCGAGGCTTGTCCAGGATACCTGATTTTGTCCTCATGCCCCTCGGCAAGCGGAAAATGTTCAAGCTCCCCAAGAAAGCCGGAGACCTGTTCCTTGAAAGATTCTACGGTATGTCCGAAAATTGTCGGATCGATTAACTGGATAAAGGCTCCGCGATTTTTCTTAAGCCCTTTCGCTCCAATCGGCACGTTGACGAGCGCTCCGCTAATAATTTCCAGTGCAAGGGATAGTCCGAAGCCCTTGTATCCGCCGACCGGAGACAACCATTTGACATCCGCAGGGTTTTCAGTCGGCTGGCCCTCCTCATCGACTCCCCAGTTTTCAGGTATCGTTTCGCCTTTGAATTTGGCAATGCTGAGATGACCCCACGCCCGCTCCGACATGGCCATATCCAGCACGAACATCGGATTCGTGTGCGGGATGGCAATCGCCAGCGGCGTATTGTTCACAGCAGGGCCTTTGCCACCGGGAGGCGCCATCACGCTCATTCCGCCGTATGCCGAGATCACTGTAACCGCGCCGTGTTCCGCTCCGTACCGTGCAATCACGCCAGCGGTATTGAAGCGGGACACATCAGTAATGCCGATGGTTATCATTTTACGATCCGGGAGAGCGGGAAGGGCGAGGTCAATGGCCTCGCGAGCCACAACACTGCCCAGATCGTAATTTCCGTTAATATGTAGGTAGGAGCCTTCCAACGGTCCCGCCTCATATTTGCCTCTTCCCTCGAATGCGCCTGCCGCCTGCTTGAAAAAAGTAAAGCCGTGCGAGGCATGCCCTCTCAGATCGGCATCCAAGTAATCGTCGGTAATGATTTCAGCCTCATATTCGGTAGCGCCGTGCTTCATCAGCACTTTTTTGCCCATATCCTTTAGCTCTTGAATTGAAATGGTAATTGTACTCATGGTTGACGCTCCTAACGTATTATTTATCGTTATTCAATTCTTCCAATGCTTGATTAATGAACGTGTTATCTACGACTGTCGAAACATCCACCGATTTATTCACCGCTTTTTCTTTTAGAAGAAATTCGTTTAATTCCGCTTGCGATTTCACAAAATCATCCGAAACCGGAACGGTTGCGAACTGTACGTTGGAGATGACGGATTTAACGACGTCAGGGTTTAGCTTCGTGCCTTCGGAGTAGATTTTCACGGCTTCGTCCAAATGCTCCGCTTGCCATTGAAGCGTAGTTTGCAAAACTTTCAGGTATGCGACTACGAGCTCAGGGTGCTCATCGGCAAACTTGGTGCGAGCAATATGGAAAGCAGGGCTAATATAGTTTAACGTTGATCCGTCGCCGAGCACTTTGGCGCCTTCATCTACCACGGCTGTAGACAGATATGGCTCGCCGATGCCCCATGCATCTACGGATCCGCTGACAAAAGCAGCTTTGGCTTCATCCGCATTTAGTTGAATGATTTCAACATCCTTAGCGGTAAGACCAGCTTTGTCTAACAAACGGAACAGGATATCGTAGGCTGCAGTTGCTTTGGCTACAGCAATTTTTTTGCCTTTCAGAGCACTGAGCTCTGTAATCGTACTGTCTTTGGGCAGCAGCAATCCGACATTTTTGGAGCCGGTGCTTCCTACGGCGATTTCCTTAAACGGAATATCGGAGATTTGTCCGGTGATAACGCCGGTATTTCCGGTTACAGCAAGGTCAAGGCGGTTAGTGAGGATCGCGTCGAATTGCGCAGGTCCGCCTGGGATATCCACCCAATTGACTTTGGCATTATGCTTGGCGAACTCGTCTTCAAACCATTTTTGCTGCTGGGCGAGAACCAGGGGATGGACGGCATGTTGAACGCCAATATTGACGGTAACCTCTTTAGCGGAGGTTTCCCCTTGTCCGCCACCAGAGGCGGAGGATGAATTGCCGGTATTATTGTCCTTGCCGCAGGCAGCTAAAGCCAACAGCATGCTTATGGTAAGGAATAGGAGGGCTAGTGTTCTTTTGTTCATCGTGTAAGACTCCTTTTTATCTAAAGTAAGAACACTATACTATATCCGACTAAACAAGTATAATAACAATGAATAATGCTAGTATAACCAGGAGTTATGGGAAGTAGGTTATTTCAAATGAATATTGAACAAATAGAATATTTTGTAAACGTGGCAAGAACGGGCTCCATATCGGCCACTGCTGAAATCTCGCATATCTCTCAAGCCGGAATCAGCAAAGCCATTATGAAGCTGGAAAAGGAAGTTGGCTTTGAGCTGTTCCGCAGAACCAGGTATGGGACGCTGCTGACGGAGAGGGGAAAGGAACTGCTAGCTAAAGCGGAAGAGATTTTGTTGAAGCTGCAGGAGTTCAAGGATAAGGTATCCGGCCAGCAGGAACAAATCCATGGGGATATCCGTCTATCGGTCAGCCCTAATTTTATTGCCATTTTGCCGAAGGTTATCATGTCGTTCAAAGCGAATAATCCTTACGTCAAGCTGGAGATTTCCGAGAAGGACTCCGTCGAGATTTTGGAGGACATCCGCCATGACCGCAGCGATATGGGCTTGATCTATTTTCACCCCGAGCATACCGAGCAAACCAAGGACCTGTGGCTGACGACGATGGTTGAATCGAGATTAGTGGTGTGCGTAAATAGATCCTCGCTTCTAGCTGCAAGGAGCAGACTTGGCATACCGGATTTATTGGACCAGACCTTTGTAAGCGTGAATGGCAGCTTTTCCCGATTCTTCATGAAAAAAATGACGCTAAAATACGGTCCTGTGCAGGTTGTGTTTACATCTACAAATCAGGAAGTGCTAAAAAGAACGATTGCTGAAGGCGATGTAATCGGCATCTTTATGGAATTTAATCTTAGGAATGATCCGCTAATTCTAAGCGGAGACATCGTAGCAATTCCGTTAGAAGCCAAGGAGCTGGATCAGGATATTATTCCGCTGGGCTATGCCCACTCCAAGCGCAAGCATTTCTCTATCGCCCATCAGGAGCTTCTTAAATATTTGAAGTGGGAAATGGAGCGGCTCGGGCTATGAAATAAAAAACCGCCTCACCCTGTCGGGTGAAGCGGAGAAAGTTAAATGGAGTAGGCCGGTTCTGGTTGTTCCGATTCGCTCAATGCTTCCATGACTTGCTTGCGATACTCCAAGAATGTCGTGGAAGTATGGGAGCGGGGATGCTGCATAGAGATGGGAATGATCTTCTTCACTCTTCCTGGCTTTGACTGCATCACCACAATCCGGTCTGCGAGGAATATGGCTTCATCAATGTCATGTGTTACGAGCAGCATCGTTGTCTTGTTGCTGCGCCAAATATCGAGCAGCGCTTCTTGCATATGATTGCGCGTGAATGCGTCAAGGGCGCCAAAAGGCTCGTCCAGCAGCAGTACTTTGGGACTGCGGATGAGGGCACGCGCAATCGCTACCCGCTGGGACATCCCTCCGGACAATTGTTTGGGAAAAGACTTCTCGAACCCTCCGAGTTTGACTAGCTCGATCATTTCATCCACTGCTTTTCTCACCTTAGGATCCTTCAAGGACAAGTCTGCGGCAATGTTCTTCTCAACAGTCAGCCAAGGGAATAAGCGATGTTCCTGAAAAATAACGCCTCTTTCAATACTTGGCCCTGTTACGGAGTCATCGTCCAGCTTAACGGTGCCTTCGTAGTTGGTATCGAGACCGGCGACGACCTTGAGCAACGTGCTTTTGCCGCAGCCGCTGGGTCCGATAATAGCCACAAATTCATGGGGCTCCAGCTCCAGATTGACGTCATTTAGCGCATGAACATCTGTCCCCTGTGAGGAAAAAACTTTAGATACATGGTTGATTTTTACAGTAGCCATCTATGGAATCACCTCGAAGTGTTCTAGTTTTGAATAAAGGTACTGTATTTGTTTCTAAAAGTCAATGTAAGCTCGCTGCTGCCAAATTTATTCAAAACAACGATACAAGTAAACTTGCAATGAAGAAAACAAACGTCAACTTCTTCGCATAGTGAAATTTTTTCCAGCCATACACGGCATAAAAACCGTTCATAAGAGCACCCTAATGGTTGGTCAATCACGGACTATAATTATAATGATGGAGGCTCATGATATGGTTAATCGAAACCTGCAGCAAATCGCTGCCGATCTTCAAGAAAACGAACAGCTGCAGCTTGCCCAGCATGAAGTGCAAGAAGCGCATTTTCAACTGCAAGAAGAAAACCAAGAGCTGCTAGAAGCGGAGCAGGTGCTGCAATCGGAGATCCATCATGTATTGCAGGCGCAAGAGCAAGTGAAGAAAGAGCATCAAGATATTCAGCAAGCACAACAAAAGCTTCAAGAGGCCAAAGCGGCAGCAAATGCGTTGCAAAATAAGCCTCTTCAATAATGAACGGAAAACGGCGCTGCTGTCATGAACATGACAGCAGCGCCGTTTTTCTTATGCAGACAGATGATAGGCTTCAGGTGGGAAGCCCTAAACCGGTTGCAATAACATTGAAAATATTGGGATTACATCCTATATGATTACTTCGGTAAAATTTATAATAAAACCACACAAATGGAAACGTATACAAAATAATATTTACGATGGGCCAAACTAGTCTAAGGAGGCAAAACGATGTGGAAAAGAATTTGTTGTGTCGTACTCGCACTATTGCTGGTCATGAGTGTTTTTGGCGTGAATCAGGGTATTCCGTCAAAGGTAAGCGCAGCGCCGACATTCGCCAAAGGAGCGGATATCAGCTGGGTTCCTGGGATGGAGGCGCAGGGCTATAGCTGGAAAGACAAAAATGGCGTAACGAGAGACATTATTCAAATTTTAAAGCAGGATTACCAGATCAATTCTGTGCGCATTCGCGTTTTCGTTAATCCATCTTCGAGCTATGGCAATGGGTATATGAACAAGGAGCGGGCGGCGACGCTGGCGAAGCGGGCCAAGGATGCAGGCATGAGCGTAATGCTGACACTTCATTACAGCGACTCATGGGCCGATCCTGGCCAGCAGACGAAACCGGCTGCGTGGACTGGCTACACGTTTCAGCAGTTGATGGACGCTGTCTGGAATCACACTAGGGACGTTATGACTGCAATGCAAACCAAAGGCGTTACGCCGGATTGGGTGCAAATCGGCAACGAAACGAACGACGGAATGCTCTGGAATGACGGCAGGGCCTCGCTAAACATGCAAAACTATGCTTGGCTAATTAATACGGGCAACAACGCCGTGAAGTCGATCAGCACGGCTACCAAAACGATTGTCCATTTGGCGAACGGATACGATAATGGCTTATTTATCTGGAACATTGGCGGCCTGATCGCAAGCGGAGCAACTTTCGATATTATCGGCATGTCCTTATATCCTACCGCAACTGACTGGTCTAGCAAGGTTACGCAAACGATCAGCAACTCAAACAATATGATCACACGTTACGGAAAGCCAGTTATGATTACAGAAATCGGAATGGATTACAACCAGCCGGCTGCTGCCAAAAATTTTGTGACTGACATCAAAACGAAAGTGCGCAATATTTCTGGAGGAAAAGGGCTAGGCGTGTTTTATTGGGAGCCGCAGGCGACGCCTGGATATAATGGAGGCTATAACAAAGGAGCCTGGCAAGCGGATGGCAAGCCTACGATTGCACTTGAAGGGTTCTTGAATTAATAAATAACGACCAGAGGCAGGCTCATTCGAGCCTGCCTCTGGTCGTTTGGCGGTAAACCATCTAATGATTACCCTTTCGGCTGCTCCTTGGCTTGCTGCTGCCTAAGCTCGGCGTTTTTGGCCGTAAGCTGCTTGGTTAAAGCAAGCTGAGAAGCATCCAGTCGAGCTACTTCGTCATTCAGCTTTGTTATTTGTGTCATTTTGCTGCTTAAGTCCGTGGGCGAGGAGCTGAGTTTCACGCTTTTTTGCAGCTGTTTTATTTTGGCCAGCGCCTTATCCTTCTTGCTCTTGTCGGCGGCGCCTTGTTTTTGTAGGTCGGAGATTTCTCTCTTTAACCGGCTTATTATGGACGTTGTAAAGCTAATGGACATTCCAGCACCTCATAATCGTATAGTGTTGCTTTGCCCTATTTTACTATAGAATGGCGCTTTAAGCGAGAAAGAAAGGCCCGAAGGGCTGCACACCTTTGGCAAGGTACAGCCTTTCGGGCCTGGCGTTCATTGCGAACGATAAGTCGGCATAAGTTCGATTACTGATCCAAATGTTGCTGCTTCGGCTTTTTTGCTTTAGCCTTTAATGGGGTTCGGCCGATCATGCGGCCAAAAATTAAAAATAACGGCGAGGCTTCCAGCTCAACGAGATTGAGCATCTCCGCCCAGTTGAAAATAACGAGAAACGGCAGCAAACCAATTGCGAGTATACCGAATAGAAGTCCCACTGAAATATGGCGTACCATTTTACCAAGTGTCATGCTCTCATCTCCATCCCTTGCTGATTACCTCACTTCTCCATTATATGCCTTGCATGCCCCGTCATTCAACCACACCTCATTTCCGATAATGTATATAGACACCAACTCGGCAAGGCGCTGCCTACTTGTGTCCGCAAATCATCGTGGAGTATGATTAAACGTTGTAACGCAAATCATGTGTAGGGAAGTATCGATGCTTCACGGGAAGGAGTTTATTTTGAAGGGAAAAAGCTTGTACGACAACTATGTGAAAAATAATCTTTTCATGAAAATGATCCTGCTGTTCGCGTTGATTACAACGGTTACGATCGTTACGTTCTCCTATTTTATGTTTAATGTGATGTCGCAATCTATCGTGCGCAATGAGCTGGAAAATCAGAAAAAAGCGATGGAAAGCGTTAATAGCTATATGACACGCAAATACGAATCCGTGCAATCGATTATGCTTGACGTGTACCGGAATGAATCACTGTCGCTGCATCTCGCTTATTTCTTGCAGCACCCCTTTGAGGATTATATGAATTACCAACTCGACCAATATGCTGACGAGTCGAATGCGGACGTGCCGAAAGGGCTGGATTTTTTCGAAAATAAGCTCGACAGCGATACCGATATCGCAAATTTAATGCTGTACAGCTCGGAAAAACAGTTTTTGTTTGCCTATAAGCAGGGGCATGTGACCCGTTTGGTATCAACCAATGCCTCGCGCTCTTATATCCCGGATGCCATGGCGCTGGAGAATACGATGGTTTCGGTACCTAATGCATGGGTACGCAGCGCGATCAACCAGTATGAGCCGAAGCTGTTTTCCATGCGCGTGCCCATTAATGATAAAAACACGCTCAAAAATTTAGGGCAACTGCTCGTTTATTATAATTCGGACCGGATTAGGAATGCGCTTGATAGCTACAATGAACAATTAAAAGGCTATATCGTGGTGCTTGGTCCTTCGGGCGAAGTGCTGTTTGATTCCTCGGATCGCTATTATGGCGTTCGTTACCCCTATGCTGATAAAATAGACTCCTTGTATAATACTGCGATGTTGGAGGAGGAATCCTATGTCACGACGCTTACTCAAAATCAGGCGGGGTATTTGGTCGTTGGCGTAGCGCCAAAGTCGGAGGTTGCTGCTGCTTATCAGGGACTTAAGCGTACGATTATGATTATTAGCGCAGTATGCATCGTCATGGTGCTGCTCGTTCCGATTTTGGTCGTTAGCAATTTCGCGAAGCGAACCAACAAAATTATTCGCTTTATGCGCAAGGTCGAGAGCGGTGACTTGTCCGCGAGAATTTTAGATGACAAAGAGGACGAGCTCGGGCAAATATCGAGAAGCTTTAACGATATGCTGGACGAGCTGACCCGTCATATCGATCGTGTCTACAAAGCAGAAATCAAGCAAAAGCATACCGAGCTGGCTGCTCTGCAAGCTAGGGTGAATCCGCATTTTCTCTATAATACGCTTGAGGTCATCCGAATGCGGGCGGTCTCCCAGGGAGCGAGGGATGTTGGCGAAATGATTTATAGCCTGTCCGTTTTGTTCAAGAGCTTCGTGCAGCCAAAGGGAGAAAATACGCTCAAGGATGAGCTCGAAACGTCACGGCTCTATTTGGAATTGTTCCGGATTCGTTACAAAGACAAGCTGTCTTATGAAATTATTTGCGATGAAAGCCTAGCGGGCCGTAAAATTATGCGGATGGCGCTTCAGCCCATTATCGAAAATTACGTCGTTCACGGATTGCAGCCAAAAAGAGCGGATAACCGGATTGTAATTACCATTGAACAGCTTGAAGGCAGAGTTCGCATTCAGGCTGAGGATAACGGCATTGGCATTGAGCCGGAGCGGCTGGAATCGATTCGTGAAGCGATGGATTCCTTGGAGGAGACTGGTGAGTCCTTCGGTCTGAGAAGCGTTCATGAACGGCTGAAGCTGCTTTACGGGACGGAATACGGACTTGTCATCGAGAGCACGCCAGGCGTGGGAACAATTGTCACGCTTGAGTTCCCTGACATCGAGGAGGCAGTGCATGTATAGAGTTTTTGTAGTTGATGACGAGCCCTTCATCATTGAAGGGTTATACGATATTATCGATTGGTCGGCGTTTGGCCTTGAGATCGTGGGTTCTGCCGAGAATGGACAGGACGCGCTGGAAGCGCTTATGGGTTCGGCGGCTGATATTTTGCTGACGGATATATCAATGCCGATCATGAACGGCTTGACCTTGATCGGTGAAGCCCGAAAATTCCGGCCGGACTTAAAGGTCATTATTTTGAGCGGATACAATGATTTTGATTACATTAAGTCAGGCCTCAAGCTAGGCGTGGAAAATTATTTGCTCAAGCCTATTAACATTGACGAGCTGCAGGAGACATTGGCTAATACGATCGATAAGCTGAACACCACAAGGCCGGACCGTTTATTTAGCGATTATGATATTCGCATTCTTAGGGATAATATATTGTATCGCTGGCTAACGGGGAGAATTGCGCCAAATGAGCTGCTGGAGAGAACGGATATGCTGGACATTCAGCTCGATGCGCCCTATTTGGTGACAGCCGTCTTGCGGACGGAGAGTCAATTCGAGCCTTCTTACGAAGCTGCGCAGCGGCTTGCGATGCAGGATTCATCGATGCTCCCGTTTGTCGATATCGACGGTGATCTCGTTATTGTCTTTCTGCTGGAAGATCGAGCCGAAGGCAAAATAAAAGCAATGAGCCAGCTAGAAAATATGCAGAAAAGGCTAGCGCCAAGCCCGATGCGCATTTCGCTTGGAAGCGTTCAGGAAATGGGGGAGGGAGCTCCCTTAAGCTATTCGCATGCGAAGAAAGCGCAAGAGTATTTTTTGCTGCTCGATGAACCGGTGATCCTCGACTATGATTTGCTCTCTGAGAAGAACAGCATCGAGAATACAGCTGCCGAGCCGCTAGACTGGCCCGCGTATTCTAAGCTGATCAAGGCGAAGGAGCTGGATCAGCTGCAGGAGATGATTAATGCAGAGTTCGAGCGATACCAATCGCTTGAAGGCGTTACCCCCGCGTATATTCAAAGCATGGCCATCGAGCTGATGATTCGCTTTAAGATGGAGCTGAAGGAGATTAAGCAGGCGGACCAGCCCGAGCTGTACAAAGCTGGCTTCGTGCAAATCATGCAAGCCGAGACGATTGAAGGGCTAGCGGCAGTCGTAAAGGAAGCGGCCGCTTTAACCGTGGATTCGCTCATGCGCGATGTGAAGAGCCCGATCATTCAGCTGCTGCTTAATTACGTCCATGAAAACTATGCCCAGGCGCTCTCTTTGAAATCGCTCAGCCAGCAATATAATATTCATCCGGTCTATCTCGGGCATCTGTTCCAGAAGGAGACGGGCGAGACCTTTACCGAATACATCAACAAATACCGAATCGGCAAAGCGAAGGAAATGCTGAAGGAAACGCAGCTGAAGGTACAGGAAATCGCATTAAAGGTGGGATACTGGGAGACCGGTTATTTCTATAAACAATTCAAGAAATACGTTGGCATTTCGCCCACGGATTACAAAGGACTGCTCTAATGCAAGCTAGGGCAGTCTTTTTTTCTTTAATTTGTACACCATACCTTTAATTTGTTGCCTATTTGAAAATCGTTACATCCGGTATTTTTAAGTTAGCCCCAAAACGCTACGCGCGAGGGGCACAGAAATAAAGTAAGCGCATGCTTACGCATTCGGATTCTGCTTCGAAACACAACACGGGGAGGATTTACTTAATGATTAGAAAGAAACGCAGCTTTACGGTAGCCCTTTCGCTGCTGCTTGCCATGTCCATTGTGCTAAGCGCTTGCGGAGGCGGCAAAAACAACTCCGAAGGCACAGCCGAGAAACCGGTTGAGCTGATCTGGTACACCATTGGTACACCGCAAAAAGATGTAGACAAGGTCATGGCGGAAGTGAGCAAATATACAGCTGAGAAAATCGGCGTAACGGTAAAAATGAGCATGATCGACTGGGGTGACTATTCCCAAAAGCTTCAAGTGATGACGGCTTCAGGCGAAGCGGTTGACATTATGTTCACTTCATCATGGGCATTCGATTATGTTCAAAACGCTAGAAAAGGCGCATTCATGCAAATCGACGATTTGCTCAAAGAGCATGGACAAGGCATTGTTGATACTCTTGATCCTGCATTCTTGGAAGGCTCGAAGGTCGATGGCCACAACTACGGCATCCCGGCTAACAAAGAGCTTCCTGCTCAAGAGGTATGGCGTTTCAACAAGCAATACGTAGACAAGTACAAACTGGATACTTCTAACGTATACAGCTTGGAGAGCTTGGAGCCTTTGCTCAAAACGATCAAAGAAAACGAGCCAGATGTTTATCCGTTTGCTGTAGACAAAAACCAAATGCCTTACGTTCCTTACGATTACGTCATCGAGAAGCTGCCAATGGCGGTATCGCTTGACACAACGGATTACAAAATCGTTAACGTACTGGATACACCAGAAATGAAACAAATTTTGAACACGATGCACAAATACTACAAAGCAGGCTACATCCCAACAGAAGCCGCTACAATGGATTCGATGACAGACGTGCAAACGACTGGCAAATGGTTCGCGGACCGCGCAACTTCACAGCCTTTCGCGGACAACCTATGGTCGGCAAGCTACGGCTACCCGGTTGTATCCACGCCTGCAAGCGATGCAATGATTTACAACTGGTCGGTAATGGGCTCCATGCAAGCCATTTCGGCGAACTCGAAATACCCGGAGAAAGCAATGGAGTTCTTGAACCTGCTTAACACAGATCCTGTGCTTCGCAACATGGTTGACTCCGGAATCGAAGGCGTTCATTACAAGAAAGCTAGCGACAACGTGATGGAAAACCTAGACGAGTCGAAAAACTACGATATGCCAACGTTCTCGCTAGGAAATGTTATGCTTACGTACCTTAACACGACTGACCCTACGAACAAATGGGAAGAGTTCAAGAAGTTTAATGACGCAGGAAAGCCAGCTCCGCTTCTTGGCTTCAACTTCGATACTTCGAAGGTAACGACAGAAATCGCTTCCGTTCAAAACGTGAAGGAAGAATACTGGGCAGCTCTCATGACGGGTACAGTAGATCCTGAGACATACCTTGCCCGTGCTAACGACAAATTCAAGGCAGCCGGTTTGGATAAAATTATGGCTGAAGCGCAGCGCCAACTAGACGAGTGGAGAGCCGCGAACAAGTAAGAAAGCGGGAGGTATGAGGCGAATGCTCGGCATTCGATTCATACCTTCTCTCATTAAATTGACAGCAGAGAGGTGATCACGTGGGAGCCTTTGGGCGATTTTTCAAAAATATTAACAAAAATGCGGCAATGCTGATCATGGTACTGCCAGCGACGTTATGGTTCATCTTTTTCTCTTACTTGCCAATGGCGGGTATGGTTATCGCGTTTAAGGAATACCGGTACAGCAGAGACGGCTTTCTTGCGAGCATTATTGAAAGCAAGTGGGTCGGTTTGCAAAACTTCAAGTTTCTGTTCAGCACGAATGATGCTTATATCATTACCCGCAATACCGTAGTCTACAATATCTTCTTTATCGTGCTCGGCCTTGTCATTGCCGTTGCGATGGCGATCATGCTAGCCGAAATTACGAACAAACGATTGGCGAAGGTGTATCAGACAGGGATGTTCTTGCCTTACTTCCTATCTTGGGTAATCGTTGGTTATTTCGTATTCAGCTTCCTAAGCCTTGATCGCGGCGTTGTAAACCAAGTAGCAGGCTGGTTCGGCATCGATCCAGTGAACTGGTACTCCGATCCGACCTATTGGCCGATTATTATCGTCGTCGTGTTCCTCTGGAAATCAGTAGGCTATAACAGCGTGATCTACTTGGCCGCTATCATGGGGATCGACAAATCGCTTTACGAAGCAGCGATGATCGATGGCGCCAACAAATGGCAGCAAATTCGCAACATTACGATACCGATGCTGACACCGCTCATTACCATCTTGACGCTGCTTGCGATCGGCAAAATCTTTTACGCGGACTTTGGATTATTTTATCAGGTGCCTCGCGATTCGGGAACGCTCTACAGCGTCACGAACGTTATCGACACTTATGTATACCGGGGACTTAAATCAACCGGCGAGATCGGCATGAGTACGGCTGCAGGCTTGTACCAGTCACTCATTGGTTTTGTATTGGTTATTACATCGAACGGAATCGTTCGTAAATTCAACAAAGACAATGCATTGTTCTAGTCATCACGATCAGACAGCCAGACAAGCTAGCATTGCGAAGGGAGGAAAATCGTTGTGTCCGCTCAAACGACGAAAGGCCGTGATTTTCACAGGCTGACGACCGCTTGGAATATCGCTTTTCATGCCGTAGCCGGTATTTTTGCACTACTATGCGTATTTCCTTTTTTATTCGTTACGATTATTTCCTTTACGGACGAGACGACGCTGGCCCGAAACGGGTATCAGCTATTTCCGGAAAAATGGAGCGTAGAAGCTTACACCTATTTGTTCAAAGCCGGAGATCAACTGCTTCGCTCTTATGGAGTTACGATTATGGTTACCGTGATCGGTACGGTAATCGGCGTTGTTTTTACCGCGCTTTTCGCTTACGCGATCTCGCGCCACAGCTTTAAATACCGCAATTTCTTCGCCTTCTTTGCCTTCTTCACGATGCTGTTCAACGGCGGCCTTGTGCCGACGTATATTATTGTCACGCAGCTTCTGGGCCTTAAAGATTCCATCTGGGCGCTAATTTTGCCGCTTGCGGTCAACGCCTTCTACATTATGATTCTGCGCACGTTCTTCTCGACGATGGTGCCGGATGCGATTATTGAATCGGGCAAAATCGATGGCGCTGGCGAGTTCGGCATTTTCTTCAAGCTCGTGCTGCCATTATCGCTGCCAGGTCTTGCTACCATAGGTTTGTTCAGTACGCTTGGTTATTGGAACGATTGGTTCAACGCCTTGCTGTACATTAATACGCCGAATTTAGTGCCGCTTCAGTCGATGCTGATGCGGATTGAAAATAGTATGCAGTTTATTATGCAAAACTCGCAAAATGCTTCACTCAGTGTAGGCGTGCTGCAATCGATGCCGCAGGATACGTCGCGGATGGCGATGGTCGTGCTTGCGACTGGGCCAATTGTATTCGCATATCCGTTCTTCCAAAGATATTTCATTCAAGGCTTGACGGTTGGTGCCGTTAAGGAATAACGACGACTTATTGCTAAAGGAGCATATACGATATGGAGCAATTTAGATTACCGAAAATCCCGCTTCCGGAGCTGACGCTGCCGAATGCGGTTCAAGACGTGCTGAAGGAAGCGGAGCAGAAGCTTGCGCACCGCCCGAAGCTGCTGCAATTGTTCAAAAACTGTTTCCCGAACACGCTCGAAACAACAACGAAGCTGATGGATGATGGGACAACCTTTGTCATTACGGGCGACATTCCTGCGCTTTGGCTGCGCGATTCCGTGGAGCAGGTTATTCACTACGTTCCTTTTGCCAAAGAGGACAAGGATTTGCAGCGGATTATCGGCGGTCTGATCAAGCGCCATATCTCTTATATCCAAATCGATCCTTACGCGAATGCGTTTAATGAGTCGGCTAACGATTGGCACTGGAACACCACGGATGAGACGGAAATGTCGCCATGGGTATGGGAGCGCAAATTCGAGCTGGATTCCATTTGCTTCTCCATGCGCCTTGCGCATGCCTACTGGAAAGAGACAGAGCTGACCGATATTTTCGATTCCGGCTTTAAAGCAGCGATGCGCCAAATTGTTGAGCTATGGAAAACCGAGCAGCGCCACTTCGAGAAATCGCCTTATCGCTTCACTCGCGATAACGGCATTCCGACGGATTCCCTGCGCAATGACGGATTAGGAATGCCTGTGAACTACACTGGCATGATCTGGTCAGGCTTCCGCTCCAGCGACGATGCGTGTGATTTCCATTACAACGTACCGGCGAATATGTTTGCGGTAGTTACGCTGCGCCAAATGAGAGAAATCGCCGAGTGGGTTTTCCGTGACATGGACTTCGTGAAGGAGCTGAAGAAGCTTGAAGATGATGTCGATCACGGCATTCAGTTGTACGGCATTTATCAGCATCCGGAATTTGGCCCAATCTATGCGTACGAGACAGACGGCTTCGGCAACTATTGCCTGATGGATGATGCTGGTACGCCAGGCTTGATGTCGATTCCTTACCTTGGATACACGACTTCGGACGATCCGATTTATCAAAATACACGTAACTTTGCGCTAAGCAAGCATAATCCGTTCTATTATGAGGGCAAAGCAGCCAAAGGGATTGGCAGTCCGCATACGCCTCCAGGCTACATTTGGCATATGGCTTTGTCGATGCAGGGGCTAACAGCAACAAGCAAAGAAGAGAAGCTTGCGCTGATCGACATGCTTGAAGCAACGGACGGGGATACAGGCTACATGCATGAGGGCTTCCATTCGGATGATCCAGCCGTATTTACACGCAAATGGTTCGCTTGGTCGAACAGCTTGTTCTCGCAGCTTGTCTACAAGGCAATGAAGGATGACATTCTATGAGCATGAGCACCATTATTTTTTATGATTCTTCGTTTCCGATAGATGAACTGCTCAGCGCGGATGCGGAGGGGCAGCTTGTTCAGCAGGGCAACGTGGTCCGTGCGAGTGGACTTGCCAAGGCGCTCCGCGAGGCGAACGGCGGCAGCTTCGTGAATTTGCATGCTCCGTTCTTCCCGAAGGAGGCTTGGGGAGAGATACTGGCGTTCCTCAAACGTGGTGGCGGCCTTGTCAGCATTGGCGGCGCGCCGTTCAAGCGCCCGGTGTCGAAGAATGAAGCCGGAGTATGGGAGATCGAGAACGAGCAAACCGCTTACCACAGGGAGCTTCATATTCATGAGATTTTGCCGGTAAGCGGAGCGCCGATCAAAACATTGTCTGCTCATGCCGATCTTTCCTTGCTGCAAGGCAAAGAAGCAATGTTCAAGGTGTCTAGCACTTGGAACCTGGTGCCTCATGTGACAAAAAGCAGCGATTTGCCGCATCAGATGGGATCGGCCGGTCCGATGGACGCGCAGCTGTATCCGCTGCTGAAGGGCATTTCAGCGGATAGGCGCGAGGTAGCTGCTCCCGTGTTGCTATGGGAGAATATGAAAGGCTCGTTTGCGGGCGCACGCTGGCTGTTTGTCAACCTGCCGCTAACGGAATTATTCTGGCAGGCTGGCGGGGCGGATGAGCTTCGCCGCTGGGCGGATTATTGCGCGGAAGGCGTTACGGAGCTGTGGTTGAAGCCGAATTATGCTTCCTTCGAGCCGGGAGAGCGCGCCCTGTTGACGCTGCAGATGCAGCAGCTTGGCCGCAATGCGGATCAAGCGGCATCTGCTGCAAGTTGGAGCTTTACGATTGAAATCGAGCACGACAACGACAAGGAGCAGCGATGGACGAGCAGCTTGAAGCTGGATGCTTCGGCTAAGCAGCAGATCGTCCGTATTCCCGTTCCGCTTACGCTTGTGAGCGGCTACTACAAGGCAACTTGTAAAGCGGAATCGACGAGCGGCGAAGTTCGAATCCTTCGTCAAGGCTTCTGGGGCTTCGATGAGGGGCTGCTTGCGGAAGGCAGTCCGGTTACGAGCGAGCGGGATTATTTCGTGAAGGACGGTCGTCCGATGCCGGTTGTCGGCATGACTTACATGACTTCAGACGTCGCGCGCAAGTTCTTATTTTTGCCGAATGCAGCAGTCTGGGAGCGGGACATGGCCCAAATGCGCAAAGCGGGCATTAACTGGATTAGAACCGGCATATGGACGGCTTACCGCAATGTGATGCAGGTGGATGGGCATGCGTCGGAAGAGGTATTGCGCTCGATTGATGCGTTCCTGCTAACAGCGAAGCGCCATGATTTGCAGGTAACCTTCACGTTCTTCTCCTTTACGCCAGAGACGTGGGAAGGGCAGAACCCTTATCTCGATCCGCGCAGCGTCGAAGCGCAGAAACGGTACATTCGGGCGATTATCTCGCGCCACAAGCAATCGAAGCATGTGGACTGGGATTTGATCAATGAGCCCTCGATGTTCGATCCGCCGCGGATTTTCTCCGACGGCCCAAGATCAGCGCGCGATCCCTTCGAGAAAGCTGCTTATGCGGCATGGCTGGAGGAGCGCCACGGATCGGTGGAGCGGCTTCAGCAGCTATGGAACATGACGCCGGAGCAGTTGCCAAGCTTTGAAGCGGCGCTGCCGCCAGAGCCGGAAGAAATTAACTTTGACGTGCAGGATATGCATCAAGGCAAGAAGGGCACGCGCTGGCTCGATTATGCTCTTTTCTCGATGGACATGCATAACCGCTGGGCGAAGGAGCTCTACGAGGCAATCAAAGAAGAATGCCCGGACCATATGGTTACAGTCGGTCAGGACGAGGCGCTTGGCGCGCAAAGGCCTTCCCCATTCTTCTATGGAGAAGCGGTTGATTATACGACCGTGCATTCGTGGTGGCTGAACGATCATTTGGTCTGGGACAGCATATTTGCCAAGACGGCAGACAAGCCTAACCTTGTACAGGAAACGGGCATCATGTATGTCGAGACGCCTGAGGGCCGTGCAAAGCGTACGGAAGAAGAGCTTAGAAGCATGCTCGAGCGTAAGTACGCCTATGCTTTCGCTACTGGCGGGGCCGGTGCGGTCCAGTGGATATGGAATACGAATTTCTATATGGACAATGCGAATGAATCCCATATCGGCGCGCTCCGGGCCGATGGTACAGAGAAGCCGGAGGCAGACGTTTCTTATGATTTCGGAAGCTTTATGGCTGAGATCAGAGATTTGTTCACGGGCCGGGAGCTCGAAGACACGGTTGTGGTATTCCCTTACTCAAATGATTTCTCTAACCGGAAGCTTGCTTTCGATGCAACAACCAAAGCGACGCGCGTGCTCGCATACGAGCTGAACAAACCGTTCCGCGGCGTATCGGAATATCATCTGCATGAGCTGGAAGCGAATCCGGCTAAGCTTGTGATCGTACCGAGCGCCCATAACATAGATGATGCTGCATTTGACCGTTTGCTCGATTATACCGAGCAGTCGGGGGCAACGCTCCTTATTACGGGCCCGACGAGTCTGGATGCCTATTGGCGCCCCATAAATCGTCATTCCGAGCTGCTTGGAACGAGAGAGCTCGTCAATGTGCGCCGCGAGGAGCTGCTTCACATCGGCAATCGGATGCTGCCCGTCTCTTATAGCAACCGGCGGATTGCGCAGGTATGGAAAGAAGCGATGGCTGGCGCCGCTGAAGCGAATGCCGATCAGCTGATTGAGCTCAAGCATGGCAAGGGCCGGATTTTATGGTGTCCGCTGCCGGTAGAGCTAAATGACCGCATCGAGCCGATATCGGCTATTTACCAACATGCGCTTGCAACCGCTGGCTGCAGTGAAGAGCTGAAATGGGTAAAAGGTGGGCATTTCCCTGGCGTTTATGGACGCAAGCTGACCTTTGAAGGCGGCGCGCTGTTCACTTTCGTCTCCGAATTTAGCTTGGATGTGGAAATTGAAGTACAGGATCCAGTTACAGGCATTCGTTACGCCTTTATGCTGGAGAACGAACGCTCCGTATTATTTGCGGTGGATAGCAAGGGACAATTGTTGTCCGTATATCGGCCAGATCAGGTGGAAGTAACGGTACGGCCTTCTAACGACCACTAACAAGAAGAGGTGTACAACGATGACCCAAAAGAGAACCGCTCATATCATCTCGCATACCCACTGGGACCGCGAATGGTATTTACCATATGAGAAGCATCACGTCCTGCTCGTAAAATTGATGGATACGCTGCTTCATACACTCGATACCGATCCCAATTTCAAAAGCTTCTATTTGGATGGCCAGACCATCATTTTGGAAGATTATTTGCAGGTTCGTCCCGAAAACCGGGAGCGCCTGGAGCGTTACATTAAAGAGGGCCGCATTCCAATCGGGCCTTGGTATATATTGCAGGATGCGTTCCTGACCAGCAGCGAAGCGAATATTCGCAATCTGCAAATTGGCCATCAGGATGCGAGCCGTTACGGCACCATTGCGAAGGTTGGTTATTTCCCGGATACATTCGGAAATATCGGCCAAGCGCCGCAAATTTTGAAGCAAGCGGGCATTGATAATGCTGTGTTCGGCCGAGGCGTGAAGCCGACAGGCTTCAACAACACGGTTGCGGATTCGGATTATGAATCGTCCTTCTCCGAGCTGATCTGGGAAGGCCCGGATGGCTCGCGCGTGCTCGGCGTATTGTTCGCCAACTGGTACTGCAACGGAATGGAAGTGCCGACGGAAGAAGCGGCTGCCAAGGAATATTGGGAGCGCAAGCTTGCCGAGGCAGAGAAATACGCGGCTACCGGCCAGCTGCTGTTTATGAATGGCTGCGATCATCAGCCGATCCAGCAGGATTTGTCCGAGGCGCTTGATACGGCAAGACGTTTATTCCCGGATACGGAATTTGTACATTCCAATTTCAAGGATTATTTGGCTTCGGTCAATGATTCGCTAACTCGAGAGCTTTCCGTCGTAAAAGGCGAGCTTCGCAGCCAGCGGACGGACGGCTGGTCAACACTGGTGAATACGGCTTCTGCGCGCGTATACTTGAAGCAAATGAATCAGCTTGGCCAAGCGATGCTGGAGAAGGTAGCCGAGCCGCTGGCTTCCCTTGCTTATTCCCTTGGTCATGAGTATCCGCATCATCTGTTTACGTATGCTTGGAAAACGCTAATGCAGAACCATCCGCATGACAGCATTTGCGGCTGCAGCGTGGACGAGGTTCACCGCGAGATGGTGACTCGCTTCGATAAGAGTCGCCATATCGCAGAAGCAATTATTGATGAGAGCAAAACAGCCATTGCGGCTGCGGTGGATACTACTGTGTTCGAGCAATACGGCAGAGATGCCCTTCCGTTTGTCGTTTACAATACGACTGGGTGGAAGCGCAGCGGCGTAATCGAAGTCGAGCTGGATGTGGCTCGGATCTATTTCCGTGACGGCTTTACGCTGAATGAAATGAATCAGAAAATGTATGGCATTGATGTAACCGGCAGAACGCTCGTCGACCGCAACGGTTCGGCGATTGCTCACTCGGTTCATGATATGGGACTACATTTCGGTTATGACCTGCCGGATGACAAGTTCCGCCAGCCTTATATGAGCCGCAGAGTTCGCTTGTCGTTCGAAGCAGAGCAGGTAGCAGCACTCGGTCTGGCGTCATTCGCTTGGGTTCTTGATGCGAAAACGGCTGCCCAGCCGCAAGCTTCGCTCGTGGCGGGAGCACATGCGCTTGAGAATGAATGGCTGCGCGTTGACCTCGCAGAGGATGGCTCTTTCCAGCTCACGGATAAACGCACGGGCCAAGTGTATCGCGACCTAGGCATATATGAAAACACCGGTGATATCGGGAATGAATATATGTACAAGCAGCCTACAGGCGAGCAGGCCTTAACGACGAAAGGCGTGCCGGCAAGCATTCGTCTGAAAGAGGACAATGCGTACCATGCAGTGTTCGAGATCGTGCACGAATGGGCGGTGCCAGCTTCGGCTGATGAGTATTTTGAAGTAGAGAAGCGCGAGGCGGTATATTTCCCTGAGCGTAAATCGCAGCGTACGGAGCAAACGGTTCCGCTGACGATCCGTACTGAAATTGGACTCAGCCGTGATGGGCAAGGCGTAGAATGGAAATCCTTCTTCAATAACCAAGCGAAGGATCACCGCGTACGCGTCCTGTTCCCAACGGATTTGGCTGCAAACGTGCATCATGCGGATTCGATCTTCGAAATTGCTCAGCGTGATAACGAACCGGCAGCAGAATGGATCAACCCAAGCAACGCGCAGCATCAGCAGGCTTTTGTTGATGTGAGCGGCGAGCAAGCGGGGATGACGGTAGCAAACCTCGGCTTGAACGAATATGAAGTATTGCGTGATGGGCGCAACACGATTGCGGTTACGCTGCTTCGTGCCGTAGCAGAGCTTGGCGACTGGGGCGTATTCCCTACTCCGGAAGCGCAATGCCTAGGCGAGCAAAGCTTTAGCCTGTTAATTCTTCCGCATAGCGGTGATGGAGTTGAATCCGGTGCTTATGCATCGGCATACCAGTTCCAAGTGCCTTGGACGGTTGTACAAACCGGCATTCATGAGGGCAAGCTGGCTTCCGCAGGCTCCCTATTCAACTGGGAAGGCAGCAGCCTAGCCTTCTCCTCCTTGAAGGTGAATGAGCAATCAGGCGACTTCCTTCTTCGCTGGTACAACATGAAGCCAGCAGCATCGGAGCTTAAGCTCTTGGCTGGCGAGGCTGCACCGTCACTTGGACAGGCATATCGGAGTGATGTGCTCGAGCAGCAGGGCGACGGTCTTGCTCCAGCAGGTGAGTCACATTACCAAGTTCCAGTTGGCGCTTGCGAGATTTTGACAGTTGGTGTGAAACGTTCATAATTTTTCATAGAGAGGGCTGCATGAGCGAGACATTTGTCTTGCTTGTGCAGCTCTTTTTTTGCTTTGTTTTTTAATTGTTTTAAGGTCAAGCGCTGGCTGTAAACGGAGGGAAGTGAATGGCTGAGCAGCCGTTAATCGATTTTGTTTTTTTTGATTGTTTCAAGAACAAGCGCAGGATTCAAGCGGAGAGGGAGCGCGGAGCAATCATTAATCGATCTGGAATATGACGTTAGGTTCACTGCACGAGGAGATCCTGCTTTAGAGTAACTTTTGGAGCTGGTTTTTTTGATTGTGCAGACATTTAACGGAACAATCTAACGATAATTGTGCCAGACATCTGAAGTGACAAACTGACAATAAATGTACTAGGTATCTAACTTCACAATCTTACTGTGAAGGCGAACACTTCGTTTCCCCCAATTTCCTCCAACCGTTTTTCTCGCATCACAGTAACATCATCTCTTAGGCTCAGCTAATCTAGTGTTTCAATAACTTACATAAGGCGTTTTGGTTCATCTGTTGAGTTATTTACAATGGAGTTTACTCCACTAATATATAGTAATTTTTTGCGGCATGTGAGATAGAAATAACGAAATGTAATGAGCGAAATTCCTACGTTTTATTGGGTGAAATGAGAGTGGTTATGATTAGCTGGATTTCCTTCGTTCATCTAACATTGTTTTGTGGGATATAAAAATGTTAAGTGGTTATTGAAATAAGCGCCTTTCGCCCGTTAAGAGTGATTAGAGAGTGGTTACAATTTAACTGGAATTTCTCCCGCTAAAATAACGATATTCCTTGGACAGATGAAATAACTGGATTTTCTCCTGTTAATTCAAGCATTTTAGATTATTTTCATTATATAATCTCGAATTATAGGGAGAAAATCCATCTAAATGCCTCAGAAGCCTAAATTTCTTAGAAATAGAGGGATAAATTCCCGCTAAATCGAATGGAGAGCTGTCATAAACAACAATGTTGCCTGATCAGACGCATGCATAGGGTGGACAAAGAAAACAGCGGGGAACAAGGATCTTTTTCATAAGATGTCATTAAGCCGATGAAATGCATGATATAGAAATCAAAGAACCCAAAGAACCCAAAGAACCCAAAGAACCCAAAGAACCCAAAGAACCCAAAGAACCCAAAGAACCCAAAGAACCCAAAAGTTACAACAAAGCAAATACGAAGAATTAGAATGGTGTTGTAGCTGCAATTCAGCGGATGCAAATTTGGGCTACCAAAAAGTTAATGGCACTATGTAAGTTAAACGAAAGAAATGAAGGAAGTTTAAGCAGCGTTAGGAGATCATTCTGGAGAAACGAAGAGTTTGCCTTTATAGCTGGAAGCTTCCCTTTACATTTCATAGTCAATCAAAGAATCTGGTTACAACCGCGATCCCAAAGAATGGTCTACTCGCAAAGCGATCTAAACGAAAAAATTAAATTCAACTTATAGGGGTAATCCAATTTAAAATGCGATGTTATAGGGACTGCAATTGTAATCTCTATATGGAAAATTGAACGGGGAGGAGCTGACACAGAAGGAATAATTCCTTCCGAGCCAGCTCTTTTTGTTATGGCTTCCGCTATGTCACAAGGGTTTAACCGCAAACTTCGATGGTGATAATGGAAAGAGACAATGGAACCGGAGACGATCACCTATGACCAAGCCTATTGAGCATGCATCCGATGGAACGAATCAGCCTATATCGACGGATGTTCTTCTATCTGCGGACATCGAACAAAATATAAATACGATTTTAAAGGATTTGGGCGGCAGCGACGATGTCATCATTCGTCAGATCCGAAGCGTTGGAAGCACAGCTCTGGCAGCGGCTGTTGTTTATATCGATGGGATGTCGGATGCGGCTATTATCAATACTTTTATTTTTGATGTTCTAATGCGCTCCATGCATCACGCGTCGGATTATTCCGAGCACGAAGCAGCGCCAGAGGAGCTGGCTGAAAAGCTGTTATCGGGCATAGGCTCGATTCGCAGCGTTCATGAAATGGGAAAACTTTATCAGTCCTTGTTATCCGGTGAAGCCATCATTCTCTTGAATGGGAGCGATCATGCTTATCGTGCTGATATTCGTCAGTGGAAGGGTCGCGATGTAACTGAATCCACCAACCAGACCTCGGTTCGGGGTCCAAGGGAGAGCTTTACCGAAACGCTGCGTGTGAACACCTCGCTAGTGCGCAGGAAAATCAAGGACCCGCGGCTCTGGCTGGAGACCATCGCCATTGGACGTATTACGAAGACCGATGTGACCATGATGTATTTGAACGGCATAGCGAAACCTTCCGTCATAAATGAGGTCCGCTCGCGATTGAATGCTATCGATATCGATGGCGTACTGGAAGGCGGATATATCGAGGAGCAAATTGAGGACGCCAAATATTCGGTTTTTCCTACGGTATTCAACACGGAACTTCCAGACAATGTTGCATCGCAGCTGCTGGAGGGGAAAGTAGCGATATTAGTGGATGGCACGCCAAACGCTCTTGTTGTTCCGACGCAATTCGTTAGCTTCGTGCAATCGAACGAGGACTATTACCAGAGGGCCGTCTATGCGAGCTTGCTCCGCATTTTAAGATTTATTAGCGGCTTTATTTCACTGTTGCTCCCCTCTTTGTATATCGCGATTACGACTTTTCACCGTGACATGCTGCCAACGTCCTTGTTAATCAGTCTTGCTGCCCAGCGGGAGGGAGTACCGTTCCCTGCCTTTATTGAAGCGGTGGCGATGGAGGTAACCTTTGAGATATTAAGGGAAGCGGGGCTTCGCATGCCCCGAGCCATCGGCCAAGCCGTTTCGGTTGTTGGGACACTTGTCATCGGACAAGCTGCTGTCGAAGCGGGAATCGTATCCGCGGCCATGGTTATTGTCGTTTCGGTAACGGCAATTGCAACCTTTACTGTGCCTGCCTACAGCATGTCCATTCCAGTACGTATCCTTCGCTTTGCATTCATGGGATTGGCGGCTAGCTTTGGGTTGTTCGGCATCATAATGGGATTGTTTACTTTATTGCTTCATCTATGCTCACTCCGCTCCTTTGGGGAGCCGTATATGGCGCCCCTCAGTCCTTTTATTGCAACTGAGCAGGAGGATGCCCTAATCCGGATGCCGAGGTGGCTTTATTTCAAACGGCCAAGCAGTTCGCAAAAAAGCAACCGCAACCGACAGCAAAAGAGCTAGATGGAAAGCGGGAAAGGAGCGGTACGGGATGCTGCAAAAAGCGATAATGATCACCTTATGCATGCTGCTTCTTACGGGCTGCTGGAGCAGACGCGAGCTCAATGAGCTGTTAATCGTGCTCGGCGTTGCGGTGGATTGGGAGGATGGCGAATATTTGGTTTCCTTTCAGGTGGTTAACCCGAGCGAGATTTCCGCCCAGCAGCGAGGTGGAGACCGTCCGCCGGGGACGCTCTATCAAGGCCGAGGCAAAACGATGTTTGAAGCCGCACGTTTCTTAACAGCGGAAGCGCCACGGAAGGTGTACATTGGCCATATGCAAATTTTTATTATCGGAGAAAAGCTGGCGAGGATGGGCATCTCCTCGTTTCTAGATAATACGCTGCGCGATAATGAAGCACGTATGGATTTTAATGTCGTTGTCGCAAAGGGAATGAAGGCCGAGGATATTTTGAAAATTTTCACGCCTATGGAGAAGCTGCCTACTCAAAATATGCTCCGTTCCCTGCAAACCTCCGAGCGTTCTTGGGCACCGACGGTTTCAGTGACGATGGACGATATAATTGACTTTTTATCCGAGGATGGGAGGGAGCTCGCGCTCACGGGCATTCAGGTAATTGGCGATCAGCAATTAGCGGAAAAAAAGCAAAACGTGGAAACCTTTCTTCCAAGCAGCCACTTCCGCTATACGGGAATCGCGGCTTTTAAAGACGACAAGCTCATCGGCTGGCTTAATGAAAAGGAAAGCAAGGGCTTTACGGATATAACGAATAAATTGGACAGTACGTCCGTCGAGCTGCGATGCAGCGGGAACTTATATATGGGAATCGAGATTACCTCTTCAAACTCGCGTATTGAAATGAAAGTGAAGGATGGAATGCCGGAGGCGCATATCTATTTTCAGACGGAAGCCAATGTAGTTGACCGTTCCTGCAAAGATGTGGATCTCTCCGATCCAGCTGCCATCCAAACATTAGAGCATCGGGTCGAGAAGGTGATGAAAAGCAATGCGGAAGCTTCCGTAAAACGGGCGAAAAGCTTAAAGTCCGATATTTTCGGATTGGGCAGCGCGGTTGAAAGGCAGCATCCTGCCCTATGGAAAAATCTCCGAACTCATTGGGATGAGGATGGGTTTCAGACGTTGAAGCTTCATTACCATATTAAAGTGAATATTCGCAAGATAGGGACAATAGGCAATTCAACCATGAAATAATGGATCAAATGAGGAGGCTGAAGCGTTGTCATCCTTTATTGGTGTCATAGCCGTAGCCGTCTGCGTTGCTTGCTGGGAGCTGCCGGGACTGATCAAGCGAAAAAGAAGGAAGGAAATTTTCCTATTCATCGCTCTGCTTCTTATCGGTACGGGGCTGTACGGAGCGCTGACCTTGCATGCCAAAATACCGAATCCTTTTCTCCTGATCAAAGCCGTTTTTGATCCAATCATGTCTTGAATCGTGCGTTAGGGTTAGGGGGAATGTATTATGAGCAAGAGCATTTCAAAAGATAACGGTAAAATCTCGGCCAGACAATTTATGATCCTCATCATTTTATGTACAATCGGCGATTCCATCCTGATCCTTCCGACGATTATAGCGGCAGCCTCCAAGCAGGATGCATGGATCACGATGTTGATCAGTATGGCTATGGGAATTGGTGTAGGTGCGCTTTACGGTTGGCTTGCGATGAGAATGCAGGGGACCAATCTGATCGCTTTCGTACAGCAATCGCTGGGGAATGCAGTTGGCAGCCTGGTGAGCATCGTATTCATTGTGTACTTTGTTTATCTTCATATCACGCTGACTAGCGAAATGAGCCAGTTTATGACCACGCAGTTAATGCCTGAAACGCCGAACAACGCGATTTTTATCCTATTCATTTCGGTCGTCATTATCGCATACCGGTTAGGCGTTGAAGCCTTTGCCCGCATGGGCGAGCTGCTTTTTCCATTCTTTATGCTGTTGTTTATATTCATGGTTGTGCTTCTGATTCCCCAGGTTGAAGTAGACAAGCTGCAGCCGATAATGGCTAACGGGATGCTGCCGATTATAAAAGGGGTCCCTACCGCTTTTGCAATCCCGTTTACGGAGCTGATTGTCATTCTGATGCTAGTCCCTCATCTATCGGGAGAAAAGAAACCGCTTAAGCCGTTCCTTATTGGCACTAGCATAGGGGGACTATTTTTATTCATAACGGTGCTGATATGCTTACTCGTGCTCGGTGCGAATCTGATGGAAACAAAATATTACCCTACCTTTATTCTTGCCCAGAAGATTACGGTGGGTAATTTTCTCGAACGGATGGAGGCGATCCTCACCTTTATGTGGATCATTACGGTATATTTTAAAACGCTGCTGATCTTTTTTGCCCTAACGAAGAGCCTGGAGCAATTGTTTCGGTTGAAAGAAAGCAAGATGCTTACGGTTCCGCTCGCGATGATTTTATTGGTAGGCTCGGTGGTTAGCACGCCTAATATCGTCATATATAATGAGATGATCAAGCACTACTGGTCAATGTTTGATTTGACGGTTTGACTTCTGCTGCCTATGTTATTGTTAGGCTGGTCCTATGTACGTCGAAAACGCAGCTAACAGACTCCTTGGCATCATGGTATAATAGAGTTATTCGTGTAACTTAGATAGATAGGGATGGGGTCTCCTCGGAGCGGAGGGGCCCTTTTTTTATGGAGTATTCGGGTTGCCATATATCGTGCAGGAGGGGAATAGGATGGCAAAAGGACCGAAACGGCCAACGAGAGATGAGTTTGAGCTTGAAGAGCTGGGCGAGCGATTGGTGGAGGCCAAGCAGGAAAAAACGGAGCTGCTGATCACGGTTTGGGCAGCGGAAGAGCAGGTAAGAGGCGTGATTACTGTGCTCGATTCCAGAACGAAAAAGGTTCATGTGGAGTATATGGGGAGCGTAACGAAGATCCCTTTTCTGGATATTATGAAGGTAGAAAACCCCTATTAATCCATCGTTTGGATCAAAGCCTTCTTCCGTTTGAACGTTGAGCGGACGGGGGCTTTTTTGGATATGAGGTTCGTTTGAGCTAAGCGAGCAGGAGCATTATAATGAAATAAGCAACGAATATAAAAAAATGGAGGCGAATTTACATATATGTATCCTACACAGCAGCAATTAGAAAACTATGCATCGCTTGCGGTGAATGTCGGCGTTTCGGTACAGAAAGGACAGACCGTCGTTGTAATGGCGCCAATTAGTTCTGCACCACTTGTAAGGCTAATTGCTTTGAAGGCATATGAGGCCGGTGCCAAAAACGTGCATGTGGAGTATAACGACGAGGAGCTCTCGCTCATTAAATACAAAAATGCACCGGAGGAAGCTTTCACCGAATATCCGATGTGGCGCGCCCAGGCATGGGAGCAATTCGTAGAACAGGGCGCAGCGTTTATTCAAATTTACTCTCCTAACCCTGATTTGCTGAACGGCGTAGATCCGGCTCGGGTGGCTACGGCATCCAAGGTCGCTTCTACTGCGCTTAGCGGATACCGTGGATCATTAATGAACCACACGAATGCATGGACTCTTATCTCCTATGCCACACCGGAATGGGCAGCAAAGGTATTTCCAGAGGTTTCGGCAGAAGAAGCGGTGCAGAAGCTTTGGGAGCGAATCATTGACGCTACCCGGATCGGATTGGAGCATCCGATACAGGCATGGAAAGAACATAATGCGAAGCTGCTTCAAATGGTCGAGCTGCTCAATGGCAAGCGCTACAAGCAGTTAAAGTATACAGCGCAAGGAACAGACCTCACGATTGAGCTGCCGGAGAATCATATTTGGCTCGGCGGCGCTAAAGCAAATTCGAAGGGTGTATTGTTTAATCCCAACATGCCCACGGAGGAGGTATTTACGATGCCTCTGAAGGATGGAGTGAACGGAACCGTTCGCAGCACCAAGCCATTAAATTATAACGGCCAGGTGATTAACGGCTTCTCCTTGACCTTTAAGGACGGGAAAGTCGTCGATTATTTCGCGGAACAGGGTTACGAGGCCCTTTCGAATTTGCTCAACACGGATGATGGCGCGCGGCAATTAGGGGAAGTAGCATTAGTTCCGCATGACTCCCCCATCTCCAACTCTAATGTGACTTTCTTTAATACGTTGTATGACGAGAATGCCTCCTGTCACTTGGCTCTAGGCCAAGCATACCCGGTGAATCTCAAGGGAGGTACGGGAATGTCGCCAGAGGAATTGCTTTCCCATGGCGCGAATAGAAGCCTCGTCCATGAGGATTTTATGATCGGATCGCCGGACATGAGCATTGACGGCATCACCCCGGATGGCAAGAGTGAGGCTATCTTCCGCAGCGGCAATTGGGCAATTTAGGCTGCTGCAGTCTTCCATGAATAGATAATAAGCCCGGATTCCTGAGCAGCAATTGCTCTGGAGTCCGGGCTTTTTTGCTTTTAGCGGATCATTTGTCTTATGCGGAGAAATAAGAGGTCAGGTTTTCCGCCGAGAGCAATGATTGTTTAAGGGATCATTCAAACAAACTTTTTTATAAAATAGATGGAATTATTCCCGCTAAAATAGCGTTTTTAGCAGTGGACATAGAATAGAAGGAATTTATCCCGTTAATTTGATAGAATCAGCCGGTTTCTAACCAAATTCCTGAAATTAGCAGGGAAAATTCCTTTTAAATGCTAAAAACTACCGATTTTTCCGTAAATAGAAGGATAATTTCCATCTAAATCATCGTATTGAGCAATCAAAAATATTCAGATTAGGAAGGAGAGAGTTTGGGTGAAATGAGACAATTGAAAACCTTTGCCCGACCTATTCATCGGTTGCTAGTGATGCTATAAAAGAACGGGAAGGTAAACAGCTAGTACTTAATGATATGTCATGATTAAACATATCAACCTACTAAGGTCGTTTAACGATGCTCGATTAACCGATAAAGTAAGCTAAAAAAAGCAAGGAACGCTCATGGCGAACCTGACTTTTTTATTGTGAAACGACTGCCAGCATCTCAAAAATAAAACTTTTGCATCTCCGCAGGCACGCCGTTGCGCGTGAGCAGCTGCTCCAGCGTCTCGCTGCGAGCAGGGGCATCGCCTGCCGTTAACAGGCGAACGGCAAATTTGCTCGCTTGCCGCTCATACTTTCCCACATTAAAGAACGATTGTTCATCCATCCAAAAACGGTTGAATCCAGGATGCAATCGATCATGTCCGAGCTCATGAGCGCAGACGAACCGCCGCCAGTTGTCTGGCAGCGTCTCATGGATGACGATAAATCGCCTTCGCAGCTTTTTGAAGTAAAGTCCGCGCGTGCCTTCGCCGAGATCCGCATACCGGATATGGATGCCAAGGCCTTCTGCAATGGTGAAAGGATCATTGGTTTTGTATTTGCGGATGAGCTTCAAAATCATTTTATCCATAGCAGCACCTACCCTTTGGCATCATCAGGAGTCGCATCCTTCGGCTCGGTATTTTTTTTGTGCTTATTCATTTGCTTAGCTTCCCAGAACAGGCCTGTCAATACGTCCATCACTCTTTGGCGATCGGCTCCGCTCATCGGTACGCCGTCAAACATAATTTCCCCGTCTTCCTCCAGCAGCTTCTTAAAATCCCGTTTATCCTTATACGTCGCCCAATCGGGTATTGTTGCCGTAGAAACCTCGCGTCCGAGCAAATAATCTGTGGTCGTATTTAGAATATCGGCCATTTTTTGCAGATCTTCGCTGGTTGGCGTTACCCGGTCATTCTCGATATGCCCGAAATTTGACCGGCCCATCTCAAGCTTAGAGGCGACGTCCTGCTGCGTTAACCCGCGCTCTATCCTCAGCTGCTTTATTCTTGTTCCTAATGACATTATAAATACCCTCCATTTTTAGTATTGGTATTTAAAATACTTGACGGTAATTAAAATACCGAATACAATGAGATTCATCAGACGAACAGTATCACTATTTATCAGTAAAGTTGATTCGCTATTTTAGATACTTCAAAGCTAGTATATTTTTGTTCGAGAGTATTGTCAATACCGAGAACTCCATTATATTTTTTTGATTAGAACGGTATTTTAAATACTCAACCTTAAATCATAACCAACAGGAGGGTATTGCGATGAAAGAGGAACAGCATATTATTGACCAATTAACAGCTTATAAACGGTTAAAGGCGAGAAAGAAACAGCTTGAGGGAATTTCAGTAGGGCCTGGAGTTAGATTAAGCACCATGTCCGAGGATGATCATTTGCAGGAGCTGCACCGGGAGCTGCGCAAGCTGCCCTCATCGATGTACTTAGATGAACAAGAGCAGCGAATCGAAGCAGCTGCACACGCCAACCTGTCCAAATATCCGCTTGGAACGAGGGCGCAGCTCAGCGAGGTCATCAAAAGCCGGGCAGCGGCAAGCCCGGAGGATGAACGTCTGCTGCGAGAGCTGGAGCAAAAGATAGAAAAAGTGCTTGAAGCCCGTACCGGCTCCAGAGGCTACGAAGGCTACATGGGCGTGATCGATAAAATTAGCGAGCTTCAGGATATCGAGAAGCAGCTGCAAACCGTTGACCAAGCGCTGGAGGCGCTAGAAGCCTATGAGCCCGATTATGCGAGGCTGCTGAGACTGCGCTTTATAGAAGGAAAGCCTACAGAGTTTGTTGCTTCGGAGCTTGGAATCGTCGATCGGACGTTTCGAAGATGGAAGCAAAAGGCGCTTGCGGAAGTTGTCCGCTTTCTGTCCGCCTAATGTCCGTTTTTGCTCAAATAACCGTGATATTATGATATTGTGCAAGAGATCATAACCGGGGACGAGCGGTGGACTATACCGAACGTCCCTTTTGTTTTGCCAAGGAAAGGAGGTGGTTGTGATGTAGGTGCTGAGGTGAAAGTGCGCAGGCGGCAAGGCTGATCGCCAGGCGGGTTAGCCGCTTCAAACGAAGAAGGAAGCCGGAGGATGGATGGGATGAAGCAGAAAGCATGGCAGAATGCTGGGAAAGAGGCAGGCTTCAGCAAGCAGCAATTGCTCGCAGCGAGGCGGTATACGCCAGCACAGAAGGATGTGCTCTCAGCGGTATTGGATGAGCAAGACAGATGCACTCATGAACAAGCGTTATCTCGGATAACAGCCTATTTGAAAAAGGAGGTCATGTAGAACATGGCAGGAGGAACTTATACATCACAAAATAAGGTGCGTCCAGGCGTATATATTAATCTGGTAGGCGAAAAACAAACGGTGGGCAGCATCGGCGAGCGCGGAACGGTGGCAGCGGCGCTGACCTTGAATTGGGGAAAATCAAAATCAGTGATCGCGATTCAGGCGGGCGATGATCTTAGCGGTTTGCTCGGCTATGAAGTGAGCACACCGGAGCTCTTGCTGGTGCGTGAAGCGCTCAAGAAAGCCAAAACCTTGCTTCTATATCGTCTTAATGAAGGGACGAAGGCAGCAGCAACCATTGGCGGCCTGACGCTTACAGCCAAATATGGCGGCGTTCGAGGCAATGATATCAAGGTTGCCGTGAAGCAAAACGTTGACGACGTTGAGCTGTTCGATGTCATCACTTATGTTGCTGATGCAGAGGTAGATACGCAGTCGGTAGCTGCTATAGCAGCACTGAGCGGTAATGCTTATGTTGATTTTGGCGGTACAGGGGTATTGACTGCAGCAGCAGGCGTTCCCCTTGCAGGCGGCGCTAACGGTACGGTGACGAATCAGGACCACACCGATTATTTGACTCAGATCGAGCTGCAGGATTTTAACACGGTTGCGCTTGTATCCGGAGATGCTTCGCTAAAGGCGGTCTATGCTGCCTTTGCTCGCCGCTTGCGCGAGGAGGAAGGCCGAAAAATTCAGGTTGTGCTTGCGAACTATCCGTCTGCGGACCATGAGGGCGTCATTAGCGTCAAAAACGGTGTGAAACTGCAGGACGGTACCGTTATCGATGCACAAAAAGCGACCGTATGGGTGGCCGCTGCTACGGCGGGCGCAGCGATCAATCAATCGCTGACGTACGAGGCTTATGAGGAGGCAGTCGATGCCGATGTTCGTTATACGAATTCGCAGACGGTTGCGGCGCTGCAGGCTGGTGAGCTTCTGTTTACCGTTAGCGGCGGACGAGTCATTGTCGAGCAGGATATTAACACGTTTACCGGCTATACGCTCGAAAAAGGAAAGGCCTTCTCGAAAAATCGGGTCATTCGCGTGTTGGACGGCATTGCTAATGACTTCAAACGAATTTTCGAAACCTTTTATATCGGCAAAGTGGATAATAACGCTGATGGCCGCAGTCTATTCCGCAATGAGTGCACGAAGTATTTGAATAGTATTCAGGCGCTTGGCGCGATTCAAAATTTCGACTCGCAGGCGGATTTGTCGGTGCTTGCCGGCACGGATTCCGATAGCCTTGTGATTGACGTTCATATTCAACCAGTAGATAGCGTAGAAAAAGTATACATGAAAGTGACGGTGAAGTAATATGGCATTTTTGAACGCAGGAGATACGATTTCGGGCCGCGAAGGCCGGGCTTTTACGGTAATTAACAACTCGCAGGAAGAAATGTTTTACGTGAAGACGCTGGAAGCCAGCATCGAGAAGCAAAAGGCGGAAATCAAGACGCTTGGCCACCGGGGCTTGCAGCACAAAGCAACAGGCTGGTCAGGTACAGGGACGATGACCATCTATTATGTAACGACGAAATTCCGCCAAATGATGCTCGATTACGTGAAAACCGGCGTGGATGCTTATTTTGACATCGTCATTATGAACGAGGATTCCTCCTCTGCGACAGGCAAGCAAACGGTTGTCCTGAATAAGGTCAACTTGAACAAGGTCATCATCGGCAAGCTGGATACCGAGAGCGAAGCGCTTGAGGAAGAGATCGAGTTTACCTTTGAGGGCGTAGATATTCAGGACCACTTTACAGCGCTTTCGTTGGGCTAATTTAACATAGATTGAAATGGAGGCTTTATCAATGGGTGATTTAAGCGTATTTTTTGCACAAAATGCGGCAGTCGAGTCGACGCAGCCGTTTATCGTATCCGATCGGTTCAAGGACGCCGAAGGACAAGCCGTGGCTTGGGAGCTGCGCAGCATGACTGAGGCTGAGAACGAGGAATGCCGCAAGTCCTCCACCCGCAAGGTGAAAGGGAAAAACGGCGTTTTCGTACCGGAAACCAATACCGATGAATACCTCGCCAAGCTCGTCGTGAGCAGCATTCAGTTTCCTAACTTGAAGGATGCCGATTTGCAAAAATCGTACGGCACATTAGGCGCCGAAAACCTGCTGCGCAAAATGCTGCTGCCGGGCGAGTATGCGTCCCTCGTTCAGCGCGTACAGGAAATTAACGGCTTCAACCAAAGCCTGAACGATCTGGCTGAAGAAGTAAAAAACTAATTAAAGAGGGCGACGGGGAAGCGAATTACGCTTACTACGCCCTCCACGAGCTCGGCATACTGCCGCATGTGCTGATGGCCATGACCAAGCGCGAAAAAGCGGCTATCTACGCGATGATCGATGTTCGCATCGAGAACGAGAAGAAGCAGCGCGCCAAAGCAAAACGAAAATAAGGACGGGCAGCGCTCCCATGAGGGGGCGCTCTTGCCCGTGTGAAGGGGGTGGGAAGATGGCGAGTGCGAATGTTGCTGCTGGAGGATTTAATAATGTCACTAGAGCAGTGAAACTAATGACTGCTACTATGAATAAGTCCATATCCGTTTTTAAAAGTTTTAATAATCAAATGAATGACAGTAATTCTGTTGCAAGAGCTTTTATGGATACCAGGCAGCAACTTTTATCAATCAATGCTGCTTTAAGCAAAACAAATTCAGCAATTGATAACACAGCAGGTGCGTTAGAAAATTTAGAAGATAACATCGAAAGTTTATCTAAGATGATACAATCTATTTCTGCTAAGCCTAACCAGTCAAGGTCTAGCTCTAACAGTCCTTTTTTTGGAACCCAAATTTTAAAAGTAGAACCTGCAGTTTACGAATCATTTTCTAAGTTTACTTCTCAAGAAAATCAAATATCAAATGTGGAACAACCGGCTAAGGCTGCGGTCGCTGCACCAACAGCAATGACATTAAATAATGGTAAATCATCTATTGACGCTTTAAAACAGCAGTTTACTGATCTTAAAAAAGAGCCGGTTAAAACAATCATAGATCTATCATTGCGAAATGCGGTTGAAGAGCAACAGATTAAAGGTATGCTTATCAACCAAACTGGCAGTAAGAACGAAGGCGGTGCGTTATTTAACGCTTTAAGCACTCAAGCACTGGAAGCGGGTATGGCTCTAAGTGAAGCTGCTAAGGGAGCTATAATTTTAAAAGGCGCAACAAGTAATGCCAAACAAATAAGCGAGCTTTCTGCGTTATCTATTCAGCTCGCGACTCTTGATCCGGCCGAGAGAGGGAATGAAGCCGCTTCTCGAGCTGTAATGACAGCTGCTCAAGGAGATAGTTCTTCATTAGCGAAACAATACAATATTTCTCCAGATCTAGTTCAATCTGCTAATTTAGAAGCTCTTGGGAAATCAGGAGATATGAACGGTTTCATTTCTGCTTTAGATACGGTGTTGGAAAAAGCTGATATGGGAAAAGAATCCATGAAGCAAATGATGGATACACCGGTTAAGCAGGCTCAAATGCTTGAGCAAAATATTGCTTCATCTTTTGCAGGTGCTGGTACTGGAGCCGTAACAGCTTTTATGGAGCCGCTTCAGTTACTGAATGACTTTTTTGGATCTGATGTTTTTCAACCATTTTTTGATTCTCTAGGAAATGTATTAACCTGGGTGGCTGGTTTACTAGCTTGGATTGCAAGTGCTGCTACTTGGTTGGGTTTAGTAATTTCAGTAGGGTGGCCAGTAATTGAGCCTATAATTTGGGGAATAGTTGCAGGCATAACCGCCTGGCATGCGATAATTGGACTTCTCGCTGCCAGAACAGCTATCATAGCGGCTTATATGTCTCTTATGGTGGCGCTGTCTACCTCAGGAACAGTAGCTTTTGCTTTACTAACTCTAGTTACTAGCGGTCTTTCTGCTGCTTGGGCAACGCTGAATGCTACGATGAAGAGAAATGTAATTATATTTATTATTTCTTTAATTGTTGCTCTAATTGTTTTCATAATAGCGTTATGGCAAAAGAATGATGCTTTTGCTGCAGGATTTTTGAGAGCATGGAACTCTATCTTTAACTTTTTAGATCGTTTACCTGCATATTTTTGGCAGCTGGCCGAATGGATGTATTCTCCGTTATTTTGGTGGGCAAAAAAGATAGGTTTTATCTATGATGCAGTGATTAATGGAATTATTGAAGGAATTAATAAAGTTTTAGGTATCATAAATAAGGTCACTGGTAAGAGTTATGAAATAACAGCTAGATTCAATATGGATAATATTATTGATGATACTCTCGATTTTATGAAAGCCAAGAAAGAAGACGCCTATGCAAGAGCATCGAAAAATGCTGCAGAAAGAGAGCAAAGTGTTAATGATTTTATTAAAAATCGTACAAAAGAGGATACGCAAGAAGAATTCGAACCAACACCAAAATTTGATCCCAATGCAATAGCTAAAGAGTGGGGGAACTCTCCTGATCTTAATGAAATTATGAATGGCAGTAACAATAGCATGAGTAGTGGAAGCCGAATGACCTCGCCTGCACAAACAGGCTTCCAGAGTGTAGCTCCAGACATCAACCGAGTAAATGAGGTAGGCTCCATTAACGAAACCGTCGATATATCCAGTGAGGACCTAAAGACGATGCGGGAGCTTGCGGAGATGAAGAACATTCAGAATTTCGTCTCACTGCAGCCAACGGTTAGTGTGCAAACTGGCGATATCAATAACGGCTATGATATTGATACTATTATTGGACGGATTGAGCGTTCTCTTAATGAGGAGATTGCGATGTCTGCGGAAAGGACATACAACGTATGATTACGAATCGCAATCATGAACACAACATATGGCTGAGCTACGGCAATCAGAAGCAAAACCTTCATTTGCCCGTCAATCCGCCGGAAATTAAGCTCGGCGATGCTGCAGGCGGCAAAACGTACGAGGTATCCGGTCTGGGCGAAATCAATGTCATTCAAAGCCCAAAGCTTACCAATATTTCATTTGACTGCTTTTTTCCTGCGGAGGCCTATCCGTTCTTAGTTAGTAAAACGTGGATTGACCCTGCCTTTTATGTCATCGTCATTAAGGGTTGGATGGAGAAAAAGTATCCCATTCGCTTTATTTACACGGGACCGACATTCGATATCAATTTGCCGATGAGCATTGAAAAATTCGAATGGAAAGAAGCCGCTGGCTCCGGAGACATCGAATACAGCATTTCGCTAAAAGAATTTGCTTTCTACGGCGCGAGGCCAGTCATTATTAAAAATGATAAAGCCAGCGTGAAGCCACAGGCTCGTCCTTCCGACAAAACAACGCCCAAGACCTACAAGCTAGTCGCTGGAGATTCCCTTATCAAAGTGGCTAGGGTCCAGCTCGGCAATGAAGGGCGCTGGAAAGAAATTCAGAAGCTGAACGGCATTAAGGATTCGCAGTTGAAGAAGCTGCCGATTGGAATGCTGCTCAAGCTGCCGGGGTGAAAACATGCTGGAAATTTTAATTGATAACCGAAACGGCAAGGTGTGGAATATAACGAGTCTGGTCCCGTCCCTCACATACAAGACAAAACGGATCGGATCTGCATCTAGTCTTGATCTGACGTTTATTAGAGGAAGCTTGTTCCAGAGCGCTTCGTTTGAAGTGAACAACGGCGATGTCATCACGGTGCGTAATGATAATCTTGATATCTTTTATGGCTATGTATTTGAAATCAGCTCTGGCAAGGACGAGAGCGTGTCGATTAAAGCCTATGATCAGATTCGTTACCTGCTTATGAACGACACTTATGTGTTTAAAGACGTCACCGCTTCGCAGATTGTGAAGCAAATCGCGGATGATTTTGAGCTGAAGACGGGGCTGCTTGCCGATACGGAATATAAAATTCCGAAGATGGTGGAGGACAACCAGAAGCTGCTGGATATCATTTGCAAGGCACTGGATTTGACGCTTATTCATAAAGGCGGGAATTTTATGCTCTTGGATGATTTTGGCAAGATTTCCGTTCGGAACATTCAGGATATGAAGGTCGATTTTGTTATTGGGGATTATAGCCTTCTGTACGATTATGGTTTAAAGCGTTCGATTGACGGGGACACGTATAACAAAATTAAAATTTATCAGGACAATAAGGAAACAGGCAAACGCGATATTCATATCGAGCAGGATAGTGCGAATATGGCGAAGTGGGGGCGGCTGCAGCTGTACAAGCAGGCAGACGAGAAAATGAATGAGGCGCAGATCAGGGAGCAGCTCAGTCAGCTCATGACTTTGAAAAACCGGGAGAGCCGAAGCATCAGCATTGACGCGATTGGCGACTTGCGGGTCAGGGCGGGCAGCTACGTTCCGGTCATTATTAAAGAATTGGATATCAATCAATATTTTCTCGTGGACGAGTGTACGCATAAGTTTGATGCGGATTCGCACACGATGAAGCTGGAATTGAGGGTGATTTAATGGCATTGTTGGACTCAATTAAAAAAGCAGGCGCTGCGGCTCATGCCGCTGGCAACCCGATGGCCGTCATGATCGGAAAAGTAACGAAGATTAATCCTCTGGAGCTAAACGTGGATCAACGTTTTACCTTGACGGAGGATTTTTTGATTGTGCCGGAAAGCTTGACGCGGTTTGAAGCGGTGCTGCCCTCCTCGGAGAAGCTGCTTATTCGGAGCGGCCTTGAAGCGGGAGATGCCGTACTTATGCTTCGCGTGCAAGGCGGGCAGCAATTCGTGGTGCTGGATAAGGTGGTCAAGCCATGATTCCTCAAGGGGCAAGACTGACAGAGAACGTGGAGAATGAAGGCACGGAGACAAGCGTCACCTACAAGCTCGATATGATCAACAACCGGATTGTAGGCAAAACCGATAGTCTAGATGCGGTTAAACAAGCCGTATTTAAAATTTTACAGACGGAGCGCTTCGATTTTTTTATTTACAGCGCGGATTATGGAGCTGAGCTGCAGGGCTTGGTTGGCGAGGCTCCTTCCTTCGTTCGCTCCGAGCTGGAGCGCAGAATCCGGGAGGCTTTGATGCAGGATGACCGCATAAGCGCCGTGACTGATTTTCAATTTGAGGTCACGAATGATTTTGCGACCATCCAATTTACCGTCGTATCGGAATTCGGCAGTTTTGGAGAGGAGGTAATGGAACGTGTATGAACAGATGACCTATAGTTATTTGCTGCAGCAGATGCTGGACCGGGTAGCTGGCGATGTGGACAAGCGAGAGGGGAGCATCATTTACGATGCGCTGGCCCCGGCAGCCGCAGAGCTGTCAGAGCTGTATGCCCAGCTCGACGTGAATTTGAATCTCGCGTTTGCTGACACCTCGAGCGGAGAATATCTGACTAGGCGAACCTCAGATTTCGGTATCAACAGGCAGGCGGCTACGCGAGCAAAGCGGCTTGGCAAGTTTTATGGCTCTGGCGAAACGGCTGTGGATGTCCCCATTGGCAGCCGATATTCGGTTAGCATGGTTAATTTTGTCGTCAAAGAACGGCTAAGCGCCGGTTCTTTTATACTCGAAAGCGAGTTGGAAGGCGAAGCCGGGAATCAGCAGTTCGGCGACATGCTCCCAATTGATTATGTCCCTTCGCTTGCGCGTGCCGAGCTGGTTGATGTGCTGGTGCCCGGCGAGGACGAAGAATCGGATGATCAGCTTCGTCGGCGTTTTTTGGCAGAGGTGCAAAATCCGGGTACAAGCGGCAATGTGTCCGATTATATGAAATGGACGACGTCGGTTGCTGGTGTGGGAGGGGCGAGGGTGCTTCCTTTATGGGATGGCCCTGGTACCGTAAAAGTCGTCATTGTAAATGCCGACAAGCAGCCAGCTAGCGAATTGCTACAGCAAGAAGTACTGGCGTATTTAAACGAGCAACGGCCAATTGGAGCAGATGTTTCGGTTGTTTCTGCTATCAGTTTGCCAATTGCAGCAGCCGCGAGCGTTACCCTCGCTGCGGGCTATACGATCCAGCAGGTCAAAGCCGCTTTCACCGCTGCGGTCAGCGCTTATTTGGAGGAAACGGCGTTTCAAATTATTTATGTAAGCATCGCCAAGCTTGGAACTTTACTTCTAGGCATTCCTGGGGTAATTGATTACGCCGGGCTTTTGCTAAATGGCGGGACTGCCAACATTGAGCTCGATATTGATGAAGTGCCCGTTGCAGGGCTTGTGGAATTGGAGGTGTAGCGAATGCCATACCCTGACGAGCTGGATCGTTTTACGGAAAAACTGAACAAGAAGGATAACAATGAGCTATACGTTATCGAAGAAAAGCTTGCTGTCATGAGCGGCGTATTCGAGGGCGAGCTGGCCCATGACGATATTCGGAAGGAAAGCATCCAAATCTATACGGGAGTGGGCCTAAGCGGGGAAAGAGTAGTAAATTATTTTTTGTCTTCCTCGCTAGAAACCCCATGGAAGCTTAGCTTAAAGCTTTTTTCACAGGTGAATGAGGTTTTCGTCACTTATGAAACGCCTGGCGACCGGGTGGAAGCCGGGGATATCAACGTATTGCAGAGAAGCATTGAGGCCATTCAAATGGAAGTGGAACGTTACAAAACGAATGGAAACATCGATGGAGGAACATTTTAGGGGAGGCTTATATGGCGCAGACGATTCAAATCAAGCGCGGAACAAAGGCGCAATTAGCGGTTTATGGCGTTTTATTGCCGGGAGAGATGGGATTTTGCACCGACACGAAGGAAGTTTATATCGGCGATGGAACGGCAAATAGCTTCGTAGGGCGGGCGCTGTCGGGAACGGAAGCAGCGAGGCCTGCCGCAGCGATGTTGGGAAGGCTATATTACGTTAGCAGCGGCACTAATGTCGGCTATTTGTATTTTGACGATGGCGCAGTTTGGAAACGAATCAATGCCCAAAAGCTGACGGATTTAACTGGAACGCTGGACGATGTAGCCGAAGGTACTGCGTACGCTAAGGTGGTAAAAGCGGATATTACCTCCGGCCATGTAAATAAGGTTTCCGATGGCGTAAACGTTAAGACCGCAGCCGAAATCAAAACGCATCTGGACGATGCGACCAAGCATCGCCTGATTAACGATACGAGCACATCTGTAACAGACTTATGGTCCGCGCAAAAGATTCGTAACGAAATTGAACTCGCCAAACGCAATATTGAGCCGCAAGCGTCGGTCATGGATAAGGATCTGGCTGCTCCGCCAGCAACGCCTTTACCCTTTGACCGTTTCATTATTCCGGCAGGGGCGACGGGTGCTTGGGCATCGCAATTGAACAAGATCGCGGAATGGAACGGGGTCGCTTGGGATTTTTATGCACCGCAGGTCGGATGGACCTGCTATGTGGATGACGAGCAGAAAATTTATAGCTGGAATGGTTCCGCATGGGTTCGAACCGGAGGTGCTTTACAAACGATCACTGCCGGGAACGGCTTAACGGGCGGGGGACAGGCCGATTCGGTTACCCTCAGCGTTGGCGCGGGGAACGGGATTACCGTTGCCGCTTCTGCCGTTAGCGCTAAGGCGGGCAAAGGGGTTTTGGTCAATGCGACAGGTATTGAAGCTAATATTGATGGCGTAAGCATTGTGTACGATACGGCTGCCGGAAATAGCTTGAAGGTTGCCGTTATTGATGGCGGCACGTTCTAAGGAGGTGGGCAGATGCCACGAAAAGTACTCATTCAATTGAGGCGGGGAGTCGAAGCAAGCATCGGTTCGCTGGAGACAGGCGAGTTGGGATATTGCACCGATACTCAAAAACTATATATAGGAGCGTCGAGTGGGAATATCCTGCTTGCCGCCGCCCAACAGGCGACGGGCGATATGCTCAAAAGCATTTACGATACAAACAATAACGGGCGAGTGGACAGCGCGGAAGCGGCTGATGCGGTACCTTGGGCAGGTGTAAGCGGAAAGCCTGCAACCTTTGCCCCTGCTGCACATGGGCATGCCGCTTCCGATCTAACTTCGGGGACGGTGGCTGTAGCCCGGTTGCCTGCCGCTTCGACAACCGCTGCTGGCGTTGCCCAGCTCAATAATGCGGTTAATAGCATCAGTACGGTTCAGGCTGCTACAGCAAATGCGGTGAAGCTAACCTATGATTTTGCAAGCGGGAAGCTGAGCCCGGGCGTCACCTGGAACCAGCTAAAGGGGGTGTAGGTTTTGTCGTATGGTTTAACATTGTATGGAGTTCAAGCCTACGGGGCAGACAACGAGAGTGGGGAAGAAACCGTTCCTACTGAAATCGATTTGATGAAGTATTTGCCGCTTTATTACCATCAGGTGCTGGAGATGCGTTTGATTCAAGGGCAGTTAGGTGAGGAGATCGGGAAGCAGGCAGCAGCTTTAGAGGATACGTTGGCACAATACTATGTTCATTCCTCGACCTGGGGGCTAGCGCGCTGGGAAAAAATGATGGGACTTGCCAGCGATCCTTCGCTGCCAAATGCCCGCCGCAGGGAAAGCATTATTGCCAAAATGCGCGGTGCGGGAACGACAACGAGAGTTAAGATTATTCAAACGGCGATTGCTTTTTCGGGCGGGGAAGTAAACGTCGTCGAGTATCCGGCGGAGAGCCGGTTCGAGGTTGTGTTTGTGGGAACGAAGGGCATTCCGCCGAATATGGCAGGTTTTATTCGGATGCTGGAGGATATCAAGCCGGCTCATTTGGCCTACAGCTTGAAATACACCTATACGGTGTGGAATCAGATAAAAGCTTTGACGTGGAATCAAGCCAAAGGCAAGACGTGGAGCGAATTAAGAGTTTACGAGGGAGTGTGATTTTATGCAAACAACAGGAAACTTAGGCTTGAAAAAGCCAGAAGGAACAGATGTTGTAGATATTGCGGATCTAAACGGCAATGCGGATATCATTGATGCGGCCGTAGCGGGTAAGGTAGATAAAGAGACTGGAAAAGGACTATCGGCCAATGATTATACGGCGGCTGAGAAAACCAAGCTTGCGGGAGTGGCTGCGGGTGCCAACGCTTATGTGCACCCATCCACTCATCCAGCAAGCATTATCGTGCAGGATGCTAGCAACCGCTTCGCAACGGATGCGGAAAAAGCGGCGTGGAACGCTAAGGCTAGTACGGCAGCCGCGACAACTACGACAGCTGGACTGCAATCCGCTGCGGATAAAGCCAAGCTGGACGGAATTGCGGCAGGGGCGAATAACTATACGCATCCGTCTACGCATGCAGCATCTATGATTACGATTGCTGATGCGGGGAGTGTGATTACGGCTACGAATGTTGAAGGTGCGATTCAAGAGCTTTTTACAAATGTCAGTAACGGTAAGAACGCGGTTGCGGCGGCGATTACTGGCATGGGAGTCTCCGCATCGGGAAGTGAAACACACTCTTCGCTAGCGACAAAGGTTGGAAATATTAGCAAAGATGCAACTGCAAGTAGTGTAGATGTGTTAAACGGTAAAACCTTTTATCAAGGTGGAATTAAACAAACAGGAACAATACCTGTACGTGGAGGTTTAGTAGAAAGTACAGGGGCTGGTCAGTGGGGAGATGGTTCTATTTCTGCTTATTTTCCTAATGGCTACTATGGTGGGGGTGTGAACGGTGGGGCTGAAGTGAAAGTTCCTCTAGTGCATTTGCAGAATGCAGAACCTGATTTAGTGAACAGTAATTTCCGTGCTGATAAAAATATATTTGGATTACAAGGTTCCATTCCTATACGAGGTGCGGGGCACCATGTACCAGTAGATAAAACAGTATGGGATGGTGTACTATTTATTCGTCCAACAACTGCTAATCTAGGGGCCATGCTTTATGAAGGTGATTCATGGTTACGGCTAGATGACCCTAGTTTTACACCTTCAAATATTAGAAGTGGAGTAAATATACTAGGACAAATAGGATCTTATGTGGGAAGTTCAATTTTAAGAGCATCGGGAACAACGTATGCATCATCATCTGGGATATTATCAGTAACTGGCTTGGATTTCATACCTAAATTAGTTTTTGTTTGTTCTTCAAATGCTTCAAGTTGGAATACGAGTACAACTTTTATGTTATATGATGCACTTAAATCAACAACCGATTATATTTATGCTACATCTAATACCATTAATAAAGGAAGTGCCTCAATTAACAGTAACGGATTTGTTCTAAATGGTTCATCAGCTATGGGGGGCATTTCCCTTAAGTGGCATGCATTTGGTGGGTACTAAATTGAAATTGGAGGTTCTTTTTTTATGGAAATTGGAAGAAAGATTTATTATGACAATAGCTCAGGAAATGTAATTTTGATAACAAGTGAGATGACTGGTAATGTAATTGAAACATTGCCTGAGCAAGACAGAGCTATTTTTAACGTACTATCTGAACGAATAAAAGATAGCTACTCTTATGTTCAATTAAACTATGGTGAATATTCCTACGAGTTTTCAAATGGTTATCCTGTTCATATTTCTATTGAAACAGGCGAGATTTCATGGTCAAGTTTTGATGTGAAAACTGATAATCAAAGAAAGACAATTGAAGAAGAAATAAACGAACTTAAAGAAAATAATATACGTATAATGTTAGCAATCAATGAGCTATATGATAACATCGGAAGTAGCAAGAATTAAGCGCAAAAGAATATTTGATTTTTCTTTGAGTGGATAAGCATATGTAGTAAATTGAAAAACGAAATAATTTATGATGGAATGTTAAAAAGTTTTATATTGAGAAGGCCTTGCTACGTCAAGGCTTTCTTTTTTATGTAAAAAACTCAAATATTCATAGTCAAGAAAGGAGGTAAAGCAATGTTTAAACAGATTTTTGAAATAGAAATTTCGCCTGCGAAGACGTTAGCCGCTGGAGTAGGAGCAGCAGCTGCCCCGTGGATTGATCTGATCTACGGGGAGGGGCGTCTCATTCCAATCACGCTGCTTCTAGCAGCTATTGTCATGGACTGGATTACCGGTATCGCCGCATCACTCAGAGACGAGACATACAGCTCGGAATATGGACGGCATGGTATTTTGCGGACCATATTCTTATTGGCTTTTCCGTTTTTGGCCAATTTGCTAGATATGATGCTAGGTACGCCGGGGCTACTATTTTACGCGATTACGCTAGGTTTGGTCTATCATACTTGGCAGTCGCTTACTGCGAATGCCTATCGTGCTGGCTGGCAGAAATGGATACCGGATACGGTCATCAAGCATATCGAGAGCGAGCTGAAGGCGAAAGTGAACAGGGCGACGCAGCGCGGAGCCGATTCGGAAGGAGAGAGCTCCAATCGCTAACTACACCATCAACCACATCCCCAAAACAACCCCATGCAACCGCCGTCCTGGCCACCTGCTAATTCCTCAATCGATAACGATTCACAACACAGGCAATCCGGCAAGCACGGCGCAAAATGAGCGAGCCTGGCTGACTAATCCAGCGAATAATCGGACCGCATCCTATCATCTTGTCGTGGACGAGCATGAGGTGATCGAGTGCTTGCCGCTAACCGAAAACGCTTGGCATGCTGGTGATGGTAGCGGAACGGCTAGCGGCAACCGCACATCGATTGGCATCGAAATTTGCGAGAGCGGAGACTACTCGAAAGCATTAGCCAATGCAACTGAACTAGCGGCGAAGCTGCTGAAGCAGTTTGGCTGGGGGACGGAGCGTCTCTTTCGGCATTATGACTGGAGCGGGAAAATTTGTCCGAGATTAATGTACGATGCAGGCAAATGGACGGGCTGGGCTGCTTTTAAAATAAAGGTATCGGAGAATATGCAAATGAAAATGGACATTCCAAAGTCGGATTTAATCCTCTCTGACGGGGAGCATAAATTGTTAGTGGAAACGCTTGGTCGATTTACGGAACAAAAGCTGCTCCAAGATGCCAAGTGGAAGGAAAAAGCGGAGCAGGGCTCCTTGACCCTATCGGAGCTGGCTTGGTTGAATACGATTATTCTTTCGCGAAAATAGCAAATCCTCATGAAAAATGGATCTACAGGTGATTATGTGCCTTTTCAAAATAGACCTTTTTCCCTGCTTAGGCATCTGCTCATTTCCGCCAAAAGCCCATGCACTTTTGCCCCTGAGTCATAGGATACAGTGTACCTTAACAAAAGGAGATGGCCAAATGAGCTATGGAGTAGCAGGAGCAAACGTGGGTCCAGGAAATTGCGCACCTTACCCGGTTGCAGGTGTAAGTAATTGCGGCGGCGGTGGATTTTCCAGCATTGGATTTATCCTCGTTCTCTTTATCCTACTTGTCATCATTTCTCGTTCTTGGTTGTAATCGCCACACGGGAGCTTACAAACAAGTCGGACGCCTATGATGTCCACTAACTAAAAATAAAATGAGAATCCCCAAGGCTGCAGGCACTTGGGGATTCTCATTTTCCGCATAAAGACAAGCTGCCAGACTTCACTTTCAGCAGCCCAGCACCTCGTTCGATTGTGCGTGAAGCTCTGAAAAATGAGCAGGAGCACATTTTGTTCAATCGCCTATACGCTTTTGTTCCTGAAACATAGGATACTGTACCTTAACAAAAAGGAGATGAACAAATGAGCTATGGAGTAGCAGGTGCGAACGTAGGTCCAGGAAACTGCGGCCCCGTTTATCCGGTTGCAGGCGCTAGTTGCGGAGTTGGCGGAGTAGGTACTGGACTTGGTATTATATTAGTACTTTTCATTTTGCTTGTCATCATATCCCGCTCTTGGTGCTAGGCAAATACGCTTACTTGTAAATCGTCAACATTTGCGTTTCCACTAAACTAAAATAGTATGGGAGCCCCCAGGTGCCTGAGCCCTGGGGGTTTTGCATGCCTAGGCTAGTCGCGAACCTCTGCGATCAGCTCAATTTCAACAGGGGTATGGAACGGAAGGTCGCTCGTTCCAATCGCGGAACGGGCATGGCGCCCATTCTCGCCAAACACTTCAATTAAGAGGTCGGAGGCAGCATTCAGCACGTATGGCTGATCGCCGAAGCCGGGCGCGCTGTTGATAAAGCCGAGAATTTTGACGATTTTGACCACGCGGTCCAGGTCGCCCAAATGGGTTTTCATCGCGGCTAGCAGATTGATAACCACTTGGCGAGCAGCTTCTTGGCCCTGCTCGATCGTCAGATCAGAGCCGACCTTGCCTTCATACATAAGAATGCCGTCGATGCGGCAGTCGAAGCCGGATGTGTAGATGAGGTTGCCGGTTTGGTTCACGGGAATGTAGGAGAATTTTGGTTTTGTCGTTTCGGGCAAAACAATGCCTAGCTCAGCGAGACGTTTTTCGATTAATGACATAAGATAATGGCTCCTTTTTGAAAAATCGTTTAGTAGGTGCAGCAGCGCAAGAAGGCTGGTGATGATGACATACGAGATACCCGAAGGGGATCGAATGGCATTCAAAGGTTGCTGTATTCTGCCTGAATGGCGGTAATATCCGCCACATAAAGCGCCGAACAGGGTATCGAGCATGTGGCATGCCTACCTATGCGAGTTATTCGAGCATGCCGCGCGCAGCTACGGGTGTTTTGACCAGCTGGCCTGACGAGTCGCTGATGTAAACGAAGCTGTGCAGATTGACGGTGCTGCAAATGTGATTGGGTATGATCCGGATGACATCCCCGACCTTATATTGTGCATCGGGCTGAATCCGAATCATGCCGTGCTCTTCGTTCATGCGCTCTAGCACCGCGTCTGGATCTCCGAGGATATGTCCGAATCCTTTCAGAAACAGCGGCGGGTTACCCGGCTGTACATCCGTGGCGAACGTTTTGCTTCCGCCGTCGATGACGATCAAGTCGCCGGACGGACGGCTAATAACGGTCGCTAGCACGACGCCGGCGCAATCTTCTAAAGCACAGAGGCCAAAAGCAGCCTGCATTCGGTCCTGATAAATGTAAGTGCCGGGCCGTACCTCGGTGATGCCTTCGATTTCAGCGGCAAACCTTGCCGTAGGCGAAGAGCCGACGCTAACGTCTTGGATCGGAATCCCAGCGCTTCTTAAAGCGGCGGCTGCGCTTGCCATTAGACGTCCTTCCTCATGGCCCGCTGCCTTGAGATTGAGCGTTGCCGCGCCGCCGAGCATCGCCCCGCGATAGGTGAAAATACCGCTAAGCTTAATCCCGTCAAGCGCATGAATCTGCCCAGCGAGCTGTACCGCATGCTCCAAGATAACCCCTGTGCGCCGCAGTCCCGTTTCCAGCTCCAGCCGTACTTCAAGTACAACACCTTCTCGCACGGCCACCTCAGAAATGCGATGTGCACCTTCGATGCTATCAACGCCGATGATCAAGCGAACGCCGGAGCGGCTTAACCGTGCCGCCCGCTCAAGCTTGGACCAAGCCACTAGCGGATAAGCGACGAAAATATCGCGGATTCCGCTGCTTGCCATTACCTCGGCTTCCGAGATTTTTGCTACGGTAATGCCCGCTGCCCCAGCGTCGAGCTGCTGCGCTGCCATCTGAGGCAGCTTATGTGTTTTTGCATGCGGGCGAAGCGTGACGCCGAGGCGGCTCACAGCATCGGCCATTGCTGAAATATTCGCATCCACAACGCTGCTGTCAATGACTAGGCAAGGGGTTTCGAGCCCTAAGTCTTCACGAGTATGCGGTTCATTTTTCCCACTTGCTAATGGCTCGCTCATTCCGCTGCTCCTCCTTCGCTTTCTCCGCCTTTGGATTCCTCCAGGTAGCTATACAGCGTAAATTTGGAAATACTTAAATAACTGCATATTTTCTCGCCAGACTTTTTAATCAGAAAAGCACCCTTTTGATCCAGCAACTGAATGATTCTGATTTTGTCTTCTTTGGCCATTGCCGCTGGCGGCTTGCCGATCAGCTCCTGTGCTTCCTGAATGAGCGTATCCAGCAGATCGTTTACGTTGCTGACGAAGGATTCGCGCACGGGCTGAAGCCCGCTCGCCGTCAACGATTGCAGCGTCTTCTCGGCCACCATTAAATCGGTGATGTCAAAATTTATGCACATCGCGCCGATAATCGTTCCAGTGTTGTTTTTCACATACATTGAAGTGGAGCGGAGGATGCGTCCGTCCTTTGTTTGCGTTACGTAGTTGTGGCGGTTGTCGCCCTCGGACGTGCCGCGCATAATTTCCAGGCCGAGATTGGTGCCGGGGTCTCCCAATTTTCTGCCTGTAACATGGCCATTCTCGATGACGACGATCGTGCTGTCCACCGGCTTTGACCAGTCATGTACGACGACCTCGCAATGATCGCCGAATTGCGCCGCAATGCCTTTGGCCATCTCCGTCAAAAACAGTAATTCCTGCGCTATCGATTCCATGAGTGTCCTGCTTTCCTTGTTGACTTATTGCCCACATCGTACTACGGCTTTCTCGAAAAATCAAACAAAAAATCTGTTAACCTAAAAAAAAGTATGGTAGGATGTTTTTAATTATTTCAAGTGACATCACAGAGGAAAGAGGGGATGAACCATGCGCTGGATCAGCAGCTCCTTGAAGCGCAAGCTGTCCTTTTTGCTGCTGCTTTCGGTTCTGATTCCGCTGCTTGCGCTCGGCTTATTCGCCTACAACATGGCGGCAACGGCAACCGAAGAGAAAGCGAAGCAGTCAGGAACGAGCATTTTGCGCCAGACGGGTACGAACCTCGAGTTTATTGTGCAGGATATCGAGAATATGTCGCTATTTCTTATCGGGCAAAAGGATGTTCAGCAGTATCTCAGCAGCACGAGCGAGAATGCGGTCAAGCAGACGCAGATGATCGAATTTTTGTCTAATCTCGTTTTCTCCAAAGCTTATATTTCCGACATCACCATTTATCCCCTAAATCCATCGCATCCGGTGTCCAATACGACGATTTTTGAGACCGGCTTGGCCGAGCTGACGGGACAGGATGTCCGGCATTTTCAATCGAGCGTCAAGTGGTGGACGAGCCGTTATGAAACGGATACAGCTGCAGGCGTGAAGCAGGTGATCTCGCTTGTCCGGCCGATTCGGAGCCTCAACAACTTCAAGCAAATCGGAACGCTCGTGATTAGCTTGAACGAGGAGGCGGTAGCGCAGCTGCTAAAGCAGGCGGGAATTCCGGCTGGCGGTTATGTGGTGCTGACGAATAAGGAGGGGCTGGTGCTCTCAGGCAGCGAGGAAGGAGCGGCGGCGGTGACCATCGATGATTTGCTGCCGGGCCTCGTTATAAAGGGAAGCGCAGGCACGCTTAATTACGGCGAAGGAGAAAATAAACAGACGATACTCTACGATACGGTATCGGATGTGGGCTGGCAGCTCACCGGAATCATGCCGTTCGGCGAATACAAGGCTCAAAATAATTACGTCCTGCAGCTGATGGTCATCGTGATCGTATTTTCGGTGCTGCTTGTTGCCGTGCTCGTTCTTTATTTTGTTCAACGGGTCACGAACCCGCTTATTATGCTGACGCAGTTTCTGAAGCATTCCAATCCTGAGGAGCCGATGCAAACCTATCCCGTTGAAACGATGGATGAGGTGGGCCAGCTCGTGCGCAGCTACAACAAGCTAAGCGAGCGAATCGAGGGACTGACGGAGCAGGTGAAGCTGGAGGAATCCTATAAAAAGGAGGCCGATATGCATGCGCTTCAAGCACAGATCAACCCTCACTTTTTGTACAACACGCTCTCGTCGATCCACTGGATGGCGTTGATGAATCAGGATGAGAAGACGGCAGACATGGTCGGGAGCTTAAGCGATTTTATGCGCTTCAGCTTGAACAAAGGGGAGGAATTTTGCTCCGTGGAGCAGGAGGCAGCCCATGCGGGGCATTACGCGAATATACAATCGATCCGTTTTCCGGACAAATTTGAGTTAAGCGTCCAAATCGATCCGGAGCTGCTGGAGCAAACGATGCTGAAGCTGCTGCTCCAGCCCTTGATCGAAAATGCACTAATTCATGGCATTCAGAAGCAACCTGAAGCGGGGAAAATTAAAGTTACCGCCCATAAGCAGGGGCATTTTATGGCGTTTGCGGTCGAGGATAACGGAATTGGAATGGATGCGGCCAAGCTGGCAACGATTTATAAGGAGCTGCACGGACCGGATGACCGCAGACGGGACCGCGAGCATCTGGAGCGGGGGAGTTATGGATTGCGCAATGTCCATAAAAGGCTTCAACTTCACTATGGCACGGAAGCGGGTTTGCGCATTGAGAGCACGGATCGGATCGGCACGCGCGTGTCCTTTTCTATACCGATGCTGAGCGAAGGGGGAAGAGCAGGATGAAGCTGTTGATCGTGGACGACGAGGTTATTATTCGGACGGGGCTTAGCACGGTGATCAAATGGGAGGTGCTGGGCTATGAGCTGCTTACGCCCGCTGCATCGGGTGAGGAAGCTCTTGAGCGCTTGCCTGCCGAACAGCCGGAAATTATACTGACCGATATTCAAATGACCGGAATGACAGGACTAGAGCTTGCCGGAGAAATCAGGCGCCAGCTGCCGGATAGTGAGGTTATCATACTAACCGGGTATGATCAGTTTTCCTATGCGCAGCAAGCGATAAGGGAAGGCGCGGGCGACTATCTGCTCAAAACAAGCCGGCCAGACGAGATTATCAAGGCGGTTAACGGTGCGAAGCAGCGGATTTTGCAAAAGTGGGAATCACTTAAACGTGACCAGCTTCGGGATCGGTTGCTGGAGCGGTTGGTTGAAGACACCGAGCTGGACAGCCACTCGGCCGAGAAAGCGGTGAAGCTGCTGCCGAATCTTCGCTTGTCAGAGGCTTCCTTTTACCAGACAGTCATTGTAAAAGCATCCGGCTGGGGGAACGGAGCAAGCCAAAGCTATTTGCTGTTGTTTGCCGTGCACAATATGCTGAGTGAGCTGGTCGTAGGCGAGGCGCTCTTGCGTCAGGATAGCGTCGTTGTTTTGCTAATGCAGGAAAGCCCGCGAGGCAATCTTGGTCCGCTAGAAAGGGTGCTGGAGCGAGTAGCGCGCAAGCTGAAGTGCGAGCTGTTTGCGGCAGCAGGCTCGGTGGTAACGGATTGGCGCCATCTCAGCGCTTCCTATTCGGAAGCCTCTTATGCCTCGTTGTTTAAAGGAATCGTGGCTGAGAATGGCCTGCTCGCTCATGACAGCATCAAAGGCAGGCGAGGCGGGCGCTCGGTATGCTCGCAAGAAGAGGAAGGCGAGCTGACGGCTTTGTTTCAAAATGGGACGGAACAACAGCTGCAGCGCTGGGTGGATGAGCTTATCCTGCTCCAGCTCTCCGACCCGGATGCGACCCCGGACTCGCTAGACCGATTCATCCATTCCGTCCAAATATCCGCCCATCGCTGGGTGGAACGGATCATAACGGCATTTGGCGGCTCAGCGATTCTAGCCGATGCCGCGCGGCCAGCAGTTTCAATTGCTGTCGCAGATCAGGGCAATAGAGCAAAAGTATTGTACAAGCAGCTCATTCATCTTCAGCAATTGTACCGTGAAGCGGTGGGACAGGAAGGAATACCTTACATCAAGCGTTCGATTGCCTATATCCATGACCATCTTGACAAGGAACTGACCCTACAACAGGTGGCTCGCCATGTTCATTTGAATCCCAATCACTTTAGTGAGGTGTTTAAGAGGGAGACGGGACACACTTACATCGATTATGTCACCCGCGCCAGAATGGAGCGTGCCAAGCGGTTGCTGGAGGAATCGCCGATGAAGGTAAGCGAGGTGGCAGGCCGCGTAGGATATGCGGATATGAAATATTTTAGCCAATTGTTTAAGCGCAGTACAGGCTACACCCCTTCAGAGTACCGCTCCAGAAGCTGAAGTTTGTCTACCCTATTCCCGCTTTCTGTCCCCTGCCCATGTCACTTTCCGTTCCCTATACTCGGAGATAAGACAAATATCAAGGAGGAAACATGACATGAAGAAGAGCTTAACAATCGCGATTATGGTCACTCTTATGATTTCAATTTTGGCAGCGTGCGGGGGAAAGAACAACGAGAGCAATACAACAGAGGGCAACACGCCTGCAGCGGAAAAGGTAAAGCTTAGCCTGTGGCATAATTTTACCGGCGATGATTTGAGAGCACAGACGATGCGCTCGATTATCGAGCAGTTCCAGACGGATCACCCGAATATTACATTGGATATTCAGGCTATTCCGCCGGACGGCTACAAGACTCGTCTCAAAACGGTCGCGGCAGCGGATGAGATGCCCGATGTGTTTATTTTATCGAACGGCTCGATGACGCAGGAGTTTTCCGCGGGCGGCCTTATTCAACCGGTGAATGAGCTGATTGACAGCCATAAGGAGTGGAAGGAAGGCTTTATGCCTAATTCCTTTGATGCTTTTACGGTAGACGGCAACATTTATAGCGCGCCAATGGGGTTGTCGCCGACTTCGGTTCTCTATTACAACAAAACCATTCTCGAGGCAAATGGATTGACGGTTCCGAAGACTTGGGATGAGCTGCTCAATGCGATTAGCGTGTTGAAGGCGAAAAAAATTACGCCGATCGCTCTTGGCAACAAAGCGGCATGGCTGGCACAATCGAGTATTTTCAGCTCGCTTGCTGATCGCGTAACGGGCACGGAATGGTTTTTGAAGGCGGCAGCCCAGGACGGTGCGGCATTTACGGATCCTGAATTCGTACAGGCACTTACGTATATGCAGCAGCTCGGCGATGCAGGCGCTTTCCAGGATGGCTTCAATGCCATCGACAATACGCAAATGGAGCAAATGTTTGCGCAAGGTCAAGCAGCGATGATGATTGATGGCGGCTGGGCATTGTCTAACCTCGCTTCGAATGCTTCCGAAGAGGCGTTGAAGGCGATGGGCGCAACGGTTCTGCCATCGATACCAGGCGGCAAGGGCGATCCAAATTCACTTTCGGGTGTAGTCGGCGTCGGCATGGGCCTAGGCAAGGATGCAACCGGACCGAAAAAGGATGCGGCATTCGAGCTCATTTATGCTATGTCAGGACCAGATGCTCAGAAGCGGACGCTAGAGAGCAACCAACTGGTGAGCTATAAAGTAGAGCTGGATAAGAGCAAGGTTTCTCCGATTTTTAGTGAAGTTTATGAGCTGGTGAATACAGTGAAAATGACGCCAGTCTATGATGGCAAATTAACCTCTGCCGGAGCGGATGCTGTGAATAATGGCCTGCAAGAGCTTCTGATGGGCGGCAAGCCCGAGGACATCGCCAAAAAAATTCAGGATGCGCAAGCGAAGGCGCTTGGGAAGTAAGAAGCAGCTGCGTTTAAAGCGATAGGCTAGCGAGGATTCTGTGAAATACGGCGCACGGTATCGTCTTCTGGCCACCGATCAGGCAGCCCGAAGATGATGCATGGGCGCCGGGCCTCCCAGCAAACATCGCATATAGAACATACGCTTACGAAGTAGGTTTGCTTCGCAAACCAAGCTTATGCTTACGAAGAAGGTTTGCTTCGCAAACCAAGCTTATGCTTACGAAGNAGGTTTGCTTCGCAAACCAAGCTTATGCTTACGAAGAAGGTTTGCTTCGCAAACCAAGCTTATGCTTACGAAGAAGGTTTGCTTCGCAAACCAAGCTTATGCTTACGAAGTAGGTTTGCTTCGCAAACCTTGAGGAGGGACGATTATGTCATCAGCTTTACGCATCAGAGGTTTTATCGCGATCGGTCTTCTTCCGGCGCTTGCGCTATTCGTCTTTTTTGTTATCGTGCCGATCCTGTGGTCGTCTTATTATGGCTTTTTTGACTGGAAGGGCATCGGGGCGATGAAGTTCATCGGATTGGACAACTACAAAGAGGTTGTTCAGGATCGGCTGTTCTGGCATTCGTTCAAAAACAATTTGCTCATCGTCGCCGCCTCCGTGTTCGGTCAGGTACCGATTGCGCTGTTGCTTTCCTTGGTACTGCTTAAGAACGGCTGGTTCCAAAAGTTTATTCGAGCTTCCATTTTTATGCCGATGGTGCTTTCGTCCGTCGTCGTCGGCATTATCTGGGGCTACATTTATCATCCGCAAATCGGAATTCTTAATTTTTTGCTAGATAGCCTTGGCTTGGAGAGTTGGAAAATGCAATGGCTGTCCGATCCAGCCGTATCTATGTACGCGATCATGGTGCCGATCATTTGGCTGAACGTGGGTCCCTACCTGATTATGTTCATTGCCGCCCTGCAAAATATTCCAAGCGAGATCGATGATGCTGCCAATATCGACGGGGCTCGCGGCTCACGCAAGCTGTTCTCGATCAAGCTTCCGATGATCTGGGATACGATTAAGGTAGCGGTTGTGCTTTGCATATCGGGAAGCCTCAAAGCCTTTGACCTTATATACGTCATGACTGGCGGCGGTCCGGCAAATTCGACAGAGCTGCTTGCTTCGTACATGTACAATAATACATTTTCTATTTACCGATTCGGCTATGGCAGCGCGGTATCCACGATGATTATTATTATTAGCCTCGTTCTTGTAGCGGGAAGCCAGTACCTGATGAAATCCAAAAAATAAAGGAGGGGGGATTTGCTTTATGACTACGCCATCGATAAGCGCTGTTCACCCAGCCTCCTCCGCAGGTGCTGGAGCAGGCACGCGCAAGCTGAAAGGGGGCATATTGTCCCTTGGCTTAACCGTATATGCCTTGGTTACGCTTTACCCGCTCATTTGGCTGTTTATTAGCGCCTTCAAAACAAACGAAGAATTTTATTCGCGGCCATTCGGCTTGCCGGATGTATGGAACTGGAGCAACTACGCCCGCGCGTGGGAAGTAGCGGATATGGGCACGGCTTTTATGAATTCGGCGATCGTCACCTTATTGGCGCTTGCAATTACGCTGATCATGGGCGCACTGTGCGCTTATGTCATCTCGCGTTTCCAATTCCGCGGCAAGCTGCTCGTCATGGGTACCTTTATGCTCGGCATGCTGATTCCGATTCACAGCACACTCGTTCCCTTGTTTATATTAATGAACAAAGTCGATATTTTGAATACGTATGCCGCTTTAATTTTACCCTATACTGCCTTTGAGCTGCCGATTGCGATCTTCGTATGTGTGGCGTATATGAACACCTTCCCCAAAGAAATTGAAGAGGCTGCGATGATTGACGGTTCAGGCTACTGGGGCATTTTTCTTCGCATGATGCTCCCGCTTTCCCTTCCTGCACTGGCAACGGTTGGCATTCTGGCCTTTTTAAGATATTGGAACGATTTTTCGTTCGCGCTCGTTTTTATTAGCGATCCGAAGCTGAAGACGCTGCCGCTCAGCCTTTCGATTTTTGCAACGGGTTATTCCACCGATTATAAGCTGACTATGGCAGCGATGGCGCTTGCCGTCATTCCTACCATTCTCGCTTACCTTGTGCTACAGGAGCAAGTGATGAAAGGGATGACCGCGGGAGCTGTCAAAGGTTAAAAGAAAGGAGGCGTTTCTGCAGTTTCGCCAGCAGGAACGTCTTGTTCTTTCCAGAGATCGGCCAACCCAACAGCGCCTCTAACATAAATCATCCTCATATATTTAAATAGAATCAATTTTTAAAAGTACCGGCTTGATTTGAGCAAAGCCCCGTGCACCTAGCTGCTAATTTCCCATTAGGCTTTACTTCAAGGTTCTTCGCGCTGTTTTTTTGCTTATGGCTGTTCCTTCGTAGAACCTCGCTTTGTTGCTTAAAGCTGATCCTTCGTAGAATCTCGCATTTGTTGCTTAAAGCTTATCCTTGGTAGAACCTCGCTTTGCTGCTTAAGACTGATCCATCGTAGAGCCTCGCTTTGTTGCTTAAGTTTGATCCTTCATAGAACCTCACGTTTGTTGCTTAAGGCTGATCCATCGTAGAACCTTGCTTTGTTGCTTAAAGCTTATCCTTCGAAGAACCTCACTTTTGTTGCTTAAGTTTGATCCTTCGTAGAACCTCGAGTTTGTTGCTTAAGACTTATCCTTCGTAGAACCTCACGTTTGTTGCTTATATCTAATTCTTCGTTCAACTTCGCGTTTTTTACTTATGGATTCTCTTCATTATAATTTAGCTGGAATTTGTCCCGTTATTTTAAAGGATTTTAACGTTTTAGGCCATTTAGATGGAATTTCTCCCTATAATCCAAGACCTTTTGCCGAAAAAGGCTCGTAACGGTTAAATTAACGGGAGGAATTCCTGTTATTCGCTTTTCTGAGCGAGAATCGCCTATTTAACGGGAAAAATTCCTGATAAAATTTCGCCTTTTTATAATCCAAGACCTTTTGCCGAAAAAAGCTCGTAACAATTAAATTAACGGGATGTATTCTTGTTATTTGTTTGGCTTAGCGAGTAATGTTATTGGCTTCTCTTCGTTTCATTTAGCTGGAAAATGTCATGCTAATTTAAAGGGTTTTAACGTTTTGGGCGATTTAACTGGAATTTCTCCCTATAATCCAAGACCTTTTGCCGGAAAAGGCTCGTAACGGTTAAATTAGCGGGAGGAATTCCTGTTATTCGCTTTTCCGAGCGAGAATCGCTATTTTAACGGGAACAATTCCACTAGCGTTGCATCAACACAAACATAGAAAAAAGCATGGATGACCATTTACTAATAACTAATCAAAATCTGAATTTTATGGACAAAAACAAAAAAAATCTCCATTGTAAAGGT
>NZ_VCIX01000090.1 GCF_006345825.1 Paenibacillus paridis | reverse complement strand
TTGTTCAGTTTTCAAAGAGCAATCTATTCTTTCGTTCGTGTTGCTTGTTTTCCTTGTCGTCCGCGTGTTTCTCTCGGCCGGAATTAGAATATATCATGCTATCCTACAAATGGTCAAGCCTTTTTCGAAAAAAACTTTAAAATCATCGTTTATTATTATTTCTCCGTATAAAATAGGGAATATTTCAGCAGTACCAGCTCTATTTTTCAGAATTGACACTATATAAAGTCCGTTCGCCTATTATAAAATAAACACATCATCTATCTATATCAGATTCACTCGAAGGAGCTGCGCTATGTCCCTTACTGAAATCCAACGTCTTCAAACGCTTCTGCCTACATGGGTTGAAACGAACCGGCTGCTGTGCGCCAATGGAAAGGTCGCTTCTTATATACCTGAACTCGCTAAATCCCCGATCGACGCCCTTGGCATCCATCTCATCAATGCACAGGGAAATTCCGTCTCCGCGGGGAATTCGGAGCTTACGTTCACCATGCAAAGCATCTCCAAGGTATTTACCTTAATTCTGGCGCTGATGGATAATGGCGAATCCGGTGTCTTTGACAAAGTAGGCATGGAGCCAACAGGTGACAACTTTAACTCCATGCTCAAGCTGGAGCTGGTGCAGCCCGGCATTCCCTTTAATCCGCTCATTAATGCAGGCGCGATTGCAATATCCTCTCTGATCGCAGGGGAAAGTCCGACTGAAAAGTCGAGACGGGTACTGGAATTTTTCCGCCTTCTCTCTAATAACCGCTCGCTAGATTACGATCTGGACGTATACCGCTCCGAATCCGACACGGCCAACCTGAATCGTTCCATGGCCTATTTCCTCAAAGATAACGGAGTGCTTGAGGGTGCTGTCGAAGATGTGCTCGATGTCTACTTTAGGCATTGCTCCATCTGTGTAACTTGCACCGATCTCGCCCAGATGGCTTTGGTGCTCGCCCATAACGGCACGAACCCGATTACAGGAGAAGAGCTCATTCCACGCCGCTATGTCCAGATTGCCAAAACGTTTATGACCACATGCGGCATGTACAACGCATCAGGGGAATTCGCCATTCAAGTCGGCTTGCCCGCCAAAAGCGGTGTGTCCGGCGGTATTTTGACATTGGTACCCGGACGTTACGGCATCGGTCTGGTCGGACCGTCCCTGAATCGCAAAGGAAACAGCATCGCAGGGGTTGCCCTTCTTGAACAAATGTCACAGACCTTTGACTGGAGCTTATTTTAGCGGCTGATCCATCGGCAAAATTAAAGGACGTCCCGCATGTTTCATCAACGCGGACGTCCTTCAAAGGGATATTCTACAAGCTTACGGCTGAGTTTTTACCAGCTTCACACTTTTGTTAAGGATAAAGAACTGCTCCGCCTTCTCGCGGTGCTCATCCGTAATTTGTCCGCTGATTGCCTTATAAGCCACAAATATGGCCGTGGCGTCATCAACAAAGCCGACTACCGGGATAAAGTCGGGAAACAAGTCAATCGGTAAAATCCAGTAAGCAAGCGCTCCGATTGCCGTTACTTTAGTAGCTAAAGGCGTCTTCGGATCTGCCGAGCAATAATACAGCGTCACGACTTCCTTAGCGAACGGTACTTTTGCCGCATGACGCTTCACCTTTGCCCAGAACCCTTCTTCCACATACTTGGTTTGCTTCTCGTGATCCCCGATTTTCCCTATCCACTTATGAATGTCGACATCCTCTGGCTTGTTTTTATCATCTATATTCATAGAAGCCTGTAGTTCCTCATCCGTCACCTCATAAGGTATGGCTTCTTGAACCAGCTTCACGCCGCATGAGGAACAAACGGCAGCCATAAGCTTGTCCGTATCCATCTCATGATGGAGTCCACAGCTGGCGCACTCCACTTTTGCCATATTACCCGCCTCCTTGTTTGAAATGTAGCAATTCCTATAGTTCATAAAAGATGTAGTCTCTATTTCCACAAAAAACAGATTCCCTCTACTTGCTGAGGACGATGAAACCGTTTGTACCTAGTAATACTGCTCATCGGCGAAAATAGTTGCAAGAAGGTTTTAGCTGCTCTGCAGGTGTCCGCCTACAAGCGAACTATAGAACCCTTTTTGCTGCAGCAGCTCCGCATGAGAGCCTTTCTCTATAATAGCGCCATCTCTCAGCACAACAATCTGGTCTGCTTGTTGAATCGTATTCAGGCGATGGGCGATCACAAAGCTTGTTCGCCCCTGCATCAACCGCTGCAGCGCCTCTTGTATTTTGATCTCGGTGACGGTATCGATACTGCTCGTTGCTTCATCCAGCACCAATATCGATGGATTGGCAAGAATAGCTCTCGCGATCGCAAGCAGCTGCTTCTGCCCTTGGCTGATGCCACTGCCGTCTGATTTCAGAATAGCATGATAGCCGTTCTTCATCCGAACGATAAAGCTATGGGCATTCGCAAGCCTTGCCGCCTGCTCCACCTCGGCATCTGTAGCATCAAGCTTGCCATAACGAATATTATCGCTTATCGTACCCTCGAAGAGGAACGGGTCCTGAAGCACAAAAGCCATATGAGAACGCAAATTCTCGCGCTTGATCTCCTTCGTATCCTGTCCGTCTATCCGAATGCTGCCAGAGCTAGGATCATAAAATCGGCATAGCAGCTGGATAAGTGTCGTTTTTCCCGCGCCAGTGGGACCAACCAACGCAACCGTCTCGCCAGGCGCTAAGTTAAAGCTTACATCCTTAATCGTCGCCGAACGTCCTTCATAGGCAAAGGTGACATGATCGAACACGACATGCCCTTTGACCTCATTGAGCTCTGAAGCATTCGCCTCATCCGTGCGTTCCTCTTCCTCGCTAAGCACATCGAATACCCGCTCCGCGCCTGCAATTGCCGACAGCATCGTGTTCCATTGATTCGCCAGATCATTCAACGGACGCGTGAACTGTCGGGAATATTCGGCAAAAATAACGATTACCCCTACCGTAATGGCATCATTTAAAACAAACACCGCGCCGATGCCCGCAATGATGGCAAAGCTTAAATTGTTGAGTGCGTTCATCAGCTTCGGAATAAAGCCCGAGATCGTTTGAGCCCAAAAGCCGGAAACGAGAATGCGTTCATTCCGCTCCTTAAACGCAGTGATGACCGTTTCCTCCTGCGAAAACGCTTTGACAATGCGCTGGCCCGAAAGCGTCTCTTCTATATAACCATTCAAATCGCCCAAATTGCGCTGCTGCGCTTTAAACAAACGGCCGGTCTGCTTGGTAATCCATTTCATCCCAAGCAGCATGAGCGGTATAACAAGAAATGTTAACAAGGTCAAAAGCGGACTAAGCGAGAGCATCACGCTAACCGTCCCGATAAGCAGCAGCACGCTTGAAAACACCTGAATAACCGAGCTGTTCAGGGAAGAACTTACATTCTCGATATCATTCGTTACCCGGCTCATCAGCTCACCATGCTGCCTTTTGCTGAAATAAGGAATCGGCAGCCGGTGCAGATGCTCAAACAGCTGTACCCGCATGCGGTATACGGTCTTTTGCGAAATCGTGATCATCCATATGCTTTGCAGCCACATCGTAATGGAATGGAGCGCATATACGACAGCCATCCCAATTAGAAATACAACGAAGCCGCTGTCTCTGTTCACTAAAAAATGGTCGACTGCCGTCCCTGCAAGGTACGGACCCAGCAAGGAGAAGCCAGAGCTGAGCAGGATCATAACCATAACCGCAAACAGCTTGCCTTTGTATCCGATTAAATAGCTCCACATTTGCCTAAGCGTCTGGGAAGCATTTTGAGCTCTTGGTTTTTTCTTGCCTTTGCCTGCCGCCTGTTCGCTTGCCGGAGCCTCCGCTGCTTTGTCAGGCCTTTGGTATTGAAATGGCTCTTTGAGCTGTCTAAGCACGGGATACACCTTCCTTCCCGAACTGTGATTCGTAAATTTTCTGATATAAGCTGGACTCCCTGATCAATCGTTCATGTGTGCCCTGCGCTAGCAGCTCGCCTTCATCTAGCAGAAGAATAGAGTCTGCTGATATCGTTGAGCTGATTTTTTGCGTAACGAGAAAAGTTGTGCAATTCATCTGCTTCAGCGCTTGAAGCAGTGATGCTTCCGTCTGCACGTCAAGCGCGCTTGTGCTGTCATCCAGCAGCAAAATCACCGGTTTGCGGACGAGCGCGCGCGCAATGGTCAGCCTCTGCTTTTGCCCGCCGGACAGATTGACGCCTTTCTGTCCTACAATCGTATCGTACTGCTCGGGCAGCTTCATAATCGTGTCATGAATTTGCGCCAGCTTCGCTGCCTCTACAACCTCATCAAAACTTGCATTTTCCTTGCCCCAGCGAATGTTTTCCTGGACTGTACCTGTGAACAGCATAATTTCTTGCGGTACATAGCCAATTTGCTTGCGGAGCTGCGCCAGCTTCAAATGGCGATTATCCATTCCATCTACCCGGATATCCCCGCTCTGAACATCATAAAGCCGGGGAATTAGCTGGATTAATGAGGTTTTGCCAGAGCCTGTTGCTCCCATAATAGCAATCGTCTCGCCTGGCTTAGCCGTGAACGAAATTTGATGCAGAATACGGCGATCGGATTCCGGGTATTGAAACGATACCTTGTCAAAGGAAACCCCGCCCTCCTTAAGCCTTGCAGCTTTATCGCTTTCCTTCGTATCCGTCAGGTCAATATCGGTCAAGATGACCTCCTCAATTCTTTGCGCCGATGCGCGTGCCCTAGAGAAGTTGACCACAATCCACGACATGATGGACAGCGCCGCCGTTGTTCTCGTCGCGTAATTGACAATGGCAACGACCTCGCCGACTGAAGCGCCATTCGTATCCAGCTCAATGCGGCCAAACCAAAGCACTGCCATCACACTGGCATTCATCACGAGCAGGATGATCGGCATGGTCGCCTCCGTCAAGCGAAGGGCAGAAATCGTGCGATCCATCAGAAAACCGCTTGCTCCCGCAAAGCGCTTAGATTCATGGTTCATCCGCACAAACACGCGAACGATTCGCATCCCGATTAGGTTTTGCTGCATCACGCTATTGACTTGGTCGAGCTGCTGCTGAACGGAACGGAATAAGCTCTCGCCCTTCTTGAGCACCCAAAGCAGAAATACAGCCAGGAAAGGGATAACCACCGCAACCCATATTGCGAGCTTTGGATGGACGATAAAGGCCATCACTATGCTTCCGATGACAAGCAGGGGAGCGCGAAGCATAATGCGCAGTCCCATGAACACCGTATTTTGCAGCTGCGTCACGTCATTGGTTAATCTTGTTATCAGTGAAGATTCAGGAAAGCGGTTAAAATTTGCAAATGAGAACGATTGCACTTTTTCGTAGAGCCTCTCTCGCAGGTCAAAGCCGAAGCTTTGGCTGACATGGGAGGCGTAGAAAGAACTAAGGATACCAACGACAAACGCAATGACGGAGCAACCAATGAGGAAACCGCCCCATTTCAGTACGACAGATAGGTTGTCTTGTCCAATGCCGTCATCAATGATTTTGGAAATGATATAAGGCTGCAAAAGCTCCACCATCAGCTCAATTAACATAAGAAGAAGAGCAACATAGGCGGCAAAACGATACTTTTTGAGAAAGGCGAACATGGTCAGCATCTTTAATCCTCCGAGTAAGGTTGGCTTATATTACCTGTCTTACCCATTATATCTACTTGTTTTAAAAATGGCATGTCGATCTAAAAAAATTAAGCAGCGGAAAGGAAGCCTTCGGGGTCCTCTGGTTTAGAAAGATGGGGGAGGACATACAGCAAAAGGCAGCTAAGCTGCCTTATACGCCGCGCATATCCTCATAAAAGACTCGGAACATAATATCATGGTTGTAGTTGCCGAAGCCTTTGCCGTACAAGGTCAGCCCGCCCACATGGACAGCATCCTCCTTGACACCAATGCGGAAGGTCCAGAAATTGCGCTCCAGTCCAATTTCGCTAATGCTGACGGACGACATATGCTGTCCATCAATTAGCGTGCCATCCTCTTGGATGCGAATGACCTTCAGCAGGCCATATTGATTGACCCGATCTCCCCACCAAGCTGGAGAGAAGCGCCCTCTAACTTCGCCATAATCGCCAGGGCTTGTCCACATTCCGATATCCAGGCCATTCAATGAAAAATCAATATCCGATGGCCAGTTTTCGTTTACGCCCGGCGCTTCCGAACCCAGCTCCAACGTAATTTCCAGTGCGACGGGCCGCTGTCCCGAGAGCAAATAATTCGGAACCTTGTATTCCACATAACCTTTGCCGAACCACAAAATGCCAGCATTCATCCGCTCCGGCTCCAGAAAGAAGCGCGGATCATCAAACTGTCCAATCAGCTTGTCTACCGTTGCGATGCCGCAGGTTGGGAATACCTCGAACTCCGTAAAATGGCCTACAGGCACGCTAACATCATGCACCTTCCGCAAATCCATCGTGGGATGCGGCAGCTCGATGGCGATCGAACGCTCGGCGAGCGAGCAAATTTTATGCGTGCCCCCTTGCTTGCGCACCATTTTCGTATGAACGATGCCAGCCTTCTCCAGCTTCCGAATGTGCATCGTCACAATCGCGCTGCTCAGCCCAACGGCCTCCGCAAGTTCCTTCACGTTCATCATGTTAGTTGCAAGCAAATTTATGATGGAGAGCCTTACCGGGCTCGCTAACGCTTCATATAAAGGCAGCCATGCCTCGTCTGTATTTGCATTGATCAATACGTTCCTCTCCTTTCTATACTTCTTAATAATAGAAGGGCATCACAAAAGCCGCAATAGCGGCTTCCGGATCCCCCTGTTAGTTCTTCTTATAGTTTGATGCGAATCACGTTCCAAGATGCTTTGCCAAGCGTTGCTTGAATCTTACCGCCGTCTGAAATTGCAGCATTGCCGGATGTATGAGGGGTTACGCGGTTTGGCGCGTCAACTGTGTTTGTCATTTTTAAATCCGCATGCTCCAGCACGATGTGCTCAATAATACGGAACTCCCCGAAGCTGCGAAGATCGATTTCAAAAGGCAGCGCTTCTTCGATGTTGCGGTTAACCGCAAAGATCGTCACTTCCTCTTTCTCTTCATTATGGACAGCAACCGTCTCCAAATACGGAACATCTGTAAAATCCTTCGTATCGTGCTTAGGCGATTTCACGAGCGGCACGAGCACCGTTCCGCGTCCGAAAATACTGGCATGCATATAAGGGTAATAAATCGTTTGCTTCCATGCCGGTCCGCCGTTTTGGGTCATAATTGGCGCGATCACATTTACCAGCTGTGCGATGCAAGCCATTTTGACACGGTCTGCACGCTTCAACATGCTGATCAGCATACATCCGACAACAAGTGCATCCTCATGGGTATACACATCCTCAAGCTGAGGAGGCGCGATTTGCCATGGCTCCAGCTCTTTGTCTTGCGCGTTCGAATGGAACCACACGTTCCACTCGTCGAAGGAAAGATTGATTTTTTTCTTGCCGCGTTTTTTCGCCTGAACGTAATCGCAAGTTGAAATTACGGTATTGATATAAGAATCCATGCTCATAGACTGTGCAAGGAAGTTTTGCGTATCATTTTGTGAATTTCCGTAATATTGATGAATAGATACATAGTCAACGGTATCATAAGCCAAATCAAGGACGGTTGCTTCCCATTCTGGGAATGTCGGCATACCGATATGCGAGCTTCCGCTGGCAACAAGCTCAATGGTCGGATCTACCCAGCGCATCGCTTTACCTGTTTCGTTGGCAAGCCGTCCGTATTCTACGGACGTTTTGTGGCCAATTTGCCATGGTCCGTCCATCTCATTGCCCAAGCACCAGGTTTTTACGTTATGCGGATCTTTGTATCCGTGCGCAATTCGAAGGTCACTCCAATAAGAGCCTGACTTATGGTTAGAATATTCAATCAGATTACGGGCATCGTCAATCCCGCGCGTACCTAGGTTAACAGCCATCATCGCTTCTGTATTCGCCTTCTTGCACCAATCCATGAATTCATTAAAGCCAATCCAGTTCGGCTCGATTGTTCGCCAAGCAAGCTCCAACCGCTTCGGGCGTTTGTCTACCGGACCTATGCCATCCTCCCAGTTGTAACCGGATACAAAATTTCCGCCCGGATAACGAACGATGGGCACATCAATCCCTTTCACCAGCTCAAGCACGTCGGAGCGAAATCCTTGTTCGTCTGCTTGCGGATGATCGGCCTCATAGATTCCTCCATAAACCGCACGACCCAGATGCTCTATAAATGAACCGTAAATACGTTTATCAACCTCGCCAATTTGAAAATCCTTATCCACAATCATCGTTGCCTTGTCTGCCATGCTTACCCACCTCATCATTAATTAATATATTCATTAACTCAGTAACTTATTCCTTAACAAGCGCTGTTACTATATATTTAACTACAGCTTCATAGTTAATTCAAGTATTAATTTTATGTGTTTTGAAATAATACATTCGTTACTTCAAACGCTTTACTGATTAAGAGATTCGCCTTTATCTGAAAAAGGCAGAGTTTTCTCACCGGAAATAGTTCAATATCCCTAAATAAACTACTTTTTTCTTGAGTTGGCACGTCTTTTAGACTACTATGGAACTATAAGGTAATCCCTTGGTTTCAACACTACGGCAGGAGTTGAGAACATGAGCAGTAACACACGCTCACTAGATGATGCAGCCGACCATATCATTGATACCCTGAAGCACTTTCTTCATGTAGACACCCTTGCAGTTGCAATGGCCAATGGTACGGGAAGCCGAATTCTCCGGGCATTCAGTCGCCATGAGATATCGAATCCAAACAGTACCCAAATCACTTTGCTACAAAACTATAGCACCCTCGTCCTACAACATACCGCTCCTTTACTCAGCATTCCGAACATACACGATGATCAGCGTACAGCCTCTCTTCCGATTACCCAGCAGCTTGAAGCCACTTCATTTATCGGCATAGCAGTATCTACCTCTGACCATCACCCCGTAGGCGCGATCTGCGCTTGGCATCACGAGCCTATCCGGTTCACAGATCAGCAGCTCGCCTTTCTCGAATCCATGGCGGCATTTTTTGGTTATATTTTGGATTTGGAAAATGCAAGCGTGACCGATAGTTTGACCGGCTTGTACAACCGGCGCTACTTGTCTCATTTATATCAAAATAGCTCAGACAAGCAGTTTAGCGTCATGTTTATTGATATTGATGATTTCAAGGATGTTAACGATACCTTCGGGCATGACTTTGGAGACGCGCTTCTGCTGCAGATTGCCGCAAGACTTAAACAAAGCGTCAGGAAAAGCGATATCCTCGTTCGATATGGCGGTGATGAATTCGTCATCTGTTTCCAGCATCTCGTTGACAATCAAGATATTGATTTTGTTGCAAAAAAGATCAAAGACTCCATCAACGAGCCCTTCATGATAGAGGGCCATACGATTTCCATTTCAGCAAGCGTCGGCATTAGCGCCAAGCATGGGGCAGGCAGCAGCCTGAAGGAACTGATCAGCGATGCAGATCAAGCGATGTACGGAATCAAACAAAACGAAAAGAACCTTTAAGCCAGCCTCTTCTGTCCAAAAGTAACTATCCGGACGGCTTCACCCCAAAGGTTCTTATTGATTCGTGATGAGTCCAAAATGCATTTCGCAAATCGTACCCTCATTTGGTTTGCTTCTGAAATAAATTTTCCCATTCATTGCTTTCACTAAGCTTACAACGACCATCAACCCAAGTCCTGTGCCGCTTTCCTTTGTTGTAAAATAGGGACGGCCTACTCTTTTTATTGCCGTGCTGCTCATACCTACGCCTGTGTCGCGAATAATGATTTGGACCATCTCTAGCTTCAGCCTCGTATGTACGGTTAAAGAGCCGCCTTCGGGCATCGATTCAATCGCATTTTTCATCACATTCAGCAGGCATTGTTGAAATTTCTTGGGTTCTCCCCATATTTGCAAGGACGTGTCCGCTAAATGATGGACATTAATCGTTATGTTCGCCACGACTGAGAACGGGTGCAGCCACGAAATGACACCGTCTACTTCTTCTCTTACATTCAGCAGCGTCGGCTCTTCCAGTGAAGGTTTGGAAAAATTCAAATAATCCGTAATGATACTATTTGCATGGTCTATGCCTTCAAAGGCGTAAGTACGGTAGCGCTCCATCGCCTCTTTGCTAACATTTTCATTCCCCATCAGCTGCAAGAATCCTCTTGTCGTCGTTAATGGATTGCGAATTTCATGCGAGAGAGAGGCAGCCAATTGCCCGATTAGCTGGTATTTCTCCGAGAGAATAAGCTCCCTCTGAAATCGCTCCTGATGCTTCACATAGAAATAAATGAAATTGGTAAATAAAGAAGAGATTAACGTCATCGTTACGATGACGGTGACCAAGCGAGAATCCTCCCACCTGCCTTGCAGCCAATGCGTACTTAAATAAATGAGTAAATAGATCATAACGAGACTGATCGTATAAAAAGACATTCGGTTATGAGAGCTGTTCTCCATCTTATAATGAACAAACAGACCAAGCCCTAGAATAACCGTGCCGGCAAGCAAAGTAGGAAGCCCCTCCGTTTCTACGACGAAGATCCCGCAAAAGACAAACGCCGCCCAGGTGGCAATGCCAGGCACGGCTCCCTCATATAAAGAAGCCAGCGCTATGGATATAGGAATAAGGTGCAGGGCATAGACCATGGGGTTATGTTCCTCATACCCAAGGTAGATAAAGCTCAATAAAGTCAGAATAGCCAAAAAAAGCAACTTGCGCCGCTGGCCGTCAAACATAAACTTTGGGTTAATGACAAGAAAAAGAAGACAAGCCGCAATCATATAAAGCAAGCCATGGATAACAGGCAAAAGGACGGATTGAACCACGATGATGTTCCTCTCTGAAATGAATCATTCCATTACAACGGTGAAAACCGACATTCTCCTACATTTATTCGACGTTATTCCGCATTTCCCTTTTCTAAGGAGGGAGATCCTAATGTTTCCCTTTTTTGAGCTTATCCGCTAGAAGGCATAGCTAAAAAAAAGAGCCTCCTCTGCAGGAAGCCCTTCGCTTTTGTTGCTGTTTTCAAACGCGTCTTATCCTTTGCTTAATGATAAACGAAGCTCGACCGTTAAGTTGTTTTCCGTATCCATGACTACGGTATGGGGATTTTTCATGCCAAAGTCATCAAAGGTAACGACCGTGCTTGCCTCAAGCTTAAGTGAGCCCTGATCATATACCGTCTGACCCGTGAAGACAACCTCTTTCGTAATTCCTTTTACGGTGAGCTCACCTGTCATGCTCACATCGTATACCTCACCCGTATTCCACTCTGTTGGAAGACCCTCGAAGGACTTAGCCACAAAGGTCGCATTCGGAAATTGCACCGTGTCCAAATATTCCGCTTCCGAAATATGCTGATCTCGTTGTGCATTTCCCGAGTCCATGCTGGTCACTTCAACAGTTCCTTCCGCTTTAGTCTGCGCAGCATCCTTCGAATTAAGATTCCAGCTGCCTGTTACCTTAGCAAGCTCATAGTTTACGGTATCTCTAGAGGTAGTTACGGAAAAATAAACCTTTGAATCTGAACCAATGCTCCACTCACCGTCAACGTCCGCAGCCTCATTGGATGCTGGCGTTGCCTCATCAGTTGTAGACTCCCCGCTGCCAGACACCTCAGTGCTGTTATTTTCAGCAGGAGCTTGCGCAATGACGCTTTCAATTTCCACATGATTGCCTGTCAATCCGTCATAAACAAAATAAACAGCTCCACCAATAACAATGATTAATGCCGCTGCCAACGAAATTAATTTCTTGTTTTTCATCTATATCCTCCTTTTTATCATTGTGAATGATGTTTTCCTTTGAAGGGTTATGCTTATCCACTTCCTATAGGTTAATGGAAAGTACTGAGATAAAGCTGAATGGAAGCTGAATGTTTCCTGAAAATGCTGCCGTTCGATTCGCGGGATGCTTTGTGCTCTATCGTCATAACCTTGGCCAATCCTACATACAAATGGTATGAATCGTATTTTCGAATGCGGAGGGATGACGGATGACCCAAGATGAGATTCGTGCTTTGGAGCGATCCATCGATGAAATAACAGAAATCGCGCAAGGCTTTGGACTGGATTTTTATCAAATGCGCTATGAGATTTGTCCTGCCGAAATTATTTATACCTTTGGCGCTTACGGCATGCCGACGAGGTTCAGTCATTGGAGTTTCGGTAAAAGTTTCAATAAAATGAAATTACAGTATGATTTTGGCCTTAGCAAAATCTACGAGCTCGTCATTAACTCCAACCCCTGCTATGCCTTTCTTCTGGAGGGCAACTCCCTGATCCAAAACAAGCTCATCGTCGCCCACGTGCTCGCACACTGCGATTTTTTCAAAAATAACGCCCGCTTCGGCGTGACCAATCGCAATATGGTCGAGAGCATGTCTGCTACCGCCGATCGGATTCATCAATATGAGATGGATCACGGCACCGAAGCCGTCGAGAAGTTCATAGACGCTATCCTTGCAATACAGGAGCATGTAGACCCGACACTGATCAAGCCCTACCAGCTCGATAAGAAAAGATATATCGAAATGGTACAAAAAGACAGCCAACGCTCAGAATGGAACATCCCGGCCTCTCAGTATGATGATTTATGGAATCTAGATCCTGACCGAACAGCTGCAGCCGAGGCTGCTGCACAATCTCAAGCTGCTGATGCTAAGCGTTTCCCGCCTCGTCCGGAGAAGGATGTCATCTGGTTCATTGAGGAATATTCGCCTACTTTGCAGGATTGGCAGCGTGATATTCTGTCGATGCTGCGGGATGAAATGCTTTACTTCTGGCCGCAAATCGAGACTAAAATCATGAATGAGGGCTGGGCTTCGTATTGGCATCAGCGCATCATTCGCGAGCTGGACTTGACCAGCGAGGAAACTATCGAATTCGCCAAGCTCAACTCTTCCGTCGTACAGCCGTCCCGCCATACCCTGAATCCCTACTATTTAGGTTTGAAAATATTCGAGGATATCGAGCGCCGCTTTGACAATCCTACTGCTGAAGAGCAGCGCCGCTTCGGCCGCGTTCCCGGTAAAGGCAGAGAAAAGATGTTCGAGGTTCGGGAGCTCGACTCCGACATCTCCTTCCTGCGCAATTACTTAACCAAGGATTTAGTCAACGATCTGGATCTTTATATTTTCGAGAAAAAAGGACCAGAATGGAAAATTACTGATAAATCTTGGGAGAATATTCGCGACCAGCTCGTCTATTCCAAGGTCAACGGCGGCTTTCCCAGCCTTATGGTTAAAGATGGGGACTTCAATCGTGTAGGCGAGCTCTATCTCATTCATGAATATGAAGGTATGGAGCTTGATCTGAAATACGTGGAGCGCACGCTTCCTCATGTTGTTCAGCTTTGGGGGAAAAACGTTCATTTGGAGACCTTTGTAGAGGATAAGAAGATCGTGTTTAGCTGTGATGGGAAGAAGACGAGTCGGAAGTTTGTTTGAGTTACGAGGATAGTGCTTCTTAAATTCTGCTTTTAACAGATACCATGTATAATGTTAATACAAAGAACCCAATCTCATGGTATTATCCCCTTTAAGTAGACACTCAAAAAAAACCTCATGTTATCATGAAGGAAAGAGTGAACTTGGAGGGGATTTTTCTATGGCTAAAAAGGGACAAACATTTAAGCAATATACAGAAGAATTTAAGCTGGCTGCATGGCATTACACGCCCTCGGTCGTGTACCCGAACTGTCTTAAACGCGAATTCCATGCCACAGCACCTTCACAAAAAATGGTCACGGATATGACCTACATTTCCGACGGTACGAACTTCCACTACCTCTCTGTCATTCAAGATCTATTCAACAATGAGGTTGTCGCTTGGCAGTTGTCTACGCGCAACGATGTGCAACTCGTGCTGGATACAGTCGAAGAGTGGACAAGAAAAAGAGACGTTTCAGAAGCCGTTCTCCACTCGGATCAAGGCTTCCAATATACGTCTCAGGCATACAACATGCGCTTAGAAGCATTCGGCGTTAAAGGCAGCCAACTCTCGCAAAGCAACCTGCCTAGCTAACGCATGCTTTTTCATTTTGTCTGATAATTAACTATTTCGACCTTATCTTCTATCCGAGCGATTTCATTCTCCATATAATAGTCCTTCAATTCATCTTGGACGCTCTGCTCTGCTAACGGCACCTTGTCACGATAAGCAGCCCGAGTGATCACATGGGCGGCCACTGGAGCTGTCAAAAACACAAAGAAGATTCCCAAGATAAGGCGGATGCTGAAATAACCGTCAGAAATTAAGAAATACAGCAATGTTCCAACGAGCGCACACAGCACGCCAAGCGTAGAACTTTTAGATGCAGCATGAGATCTTGTGTACACATCAGGTAACCGCACAATTCCAATCGCGCTGAACAAGCTGAAAATGGCTCCTATGAGAATAAGGACGGCCCCGATTATTTCACCGCTTACGTTCAATAACAACACCTCTTTCAATAAATCTGGCAAAGGCAACTGTTCCGATAAATGAAAGGATTCCGATCAGTAGTATGAGGTCAAAAAAGGCATGTGTGTGCAAAAGCACGGAGAAAACGGCAGTACTGGCTATCAGATTAATACCGATAGAATCCAACGCTTGAACGCGGTCTGCACTGGAAGGCCCTTTTATAATCCGATATAAATTCGCTAATATGGCCAACGCTAAAATACATAATGCAATGACCAACACCGTCTTAAATATCATTTTCTCGTCACATCCTTTATCGCTTTTTCGAAAATAGATTTTGATTTTAATACAGCATCCTTAGATTCAGGCATGTTCAGACCGTGAATGTACAGTACCTTTGAATTAGGGCTTACCTCCATAATGACTGAACCTGGCGTTAAGCAAATTAATAAGGATAGGAGCGTAATCTCCAAATCCCCCTCCAAATCCGTTTCTACCTTGAAAATTCCCGGCTTAACATCGATTTTAGGGCGGAGAACATGCTTCACGACCATCATCGCAGAAATATTCAGCTCATGGATAAACAGAATGAACAGCTTGCCAATTGCGATTAGCGTAAACAGATAAAACGATGTTTTAAAAAATCGGCGGATGCACAATAAAATAAATAGACCTACAAAGTAACCGCTGATAAAGTTTAATATGCTCATATCCTCTTGCAGAAACATCCACAAGTAGGCGATGAATATGTTGAGTAGCACCTGAACGGGCATGGCTGTTTCCTCCTTTATTCAAACACGGCCTTAATATATAAGCTTGGATTCAACAATTCTTCCGCAGCTTGGTCTACGTAACCCGTAATCGCCTCCGCGCCGACTCCCAGTGCAACACTAGCCAGCGTCAACAGAGCGATCGGAAACAACAAGCCTTTCGTCGTCCCCTTCTCCTCATCTACACTTAGAGTCGTTTCGCCCCAGAAAGCGTTCATAAACAATTTGATCATTGAATACAAGATGAGCAAGCTGGCCAACAGCCCAATTGCACCCAGCCAATAATAACCGGATTCAAAGACGCCTTGCGTCGTAAATACTTTACCAAGGAAACCACTTAACGGCGGAATTCCAACCATAGACAAAGCTGCAATGAAGAACATCCAGCCTAATTGAGGGTGAAGCCGAATTAAGCCGCTAATTTTCCTCAAATCGCTTGTACCTGTGAGATGAACAATCGTTCCCCCAATTATAAATATAAGCCCCTTAATCAGGATGTCATGAATTAAATAATAAATGGAACCCGTTATGCCTGTAGTTGTAAAAGAGACGAGTCCAGCCATTATAAATCCGACACTTATAATTACGTTGTAGGTTAAAATTTTTCTCAAATCCCAAAAACCGATCGCTCCAAGTCCGCCTAAAACCATCGTAATTGCAGCTAGTATCCCGATAAACAGATGGGTAATCTGCGGTTCATGATAAAAGATAAGTGTAAACATCCTGAAAATAGCATATATTCCCACCTTAGTGAGCAACGCTGCGAAAATAGCGGCGATTGCCGTTGGCGGTACGCTATAGGAGCCTGGCAGCCAGAAGAAGAGGAGCAAGCCCGCCTTCATCGCAAATACAATCAGGAATAACAAGGCGACGGTCGTAATTAGCCCATCCTGTCCGATCTCTGCGATCCGTTGTGATAAATGGGCGAGGTTCAATGTGCCCGTCATCGAATATAAATAGGCAATCCCAATCAAAAAGAACGCTGACGCAATAATATTCGTAAATATATACTTCAGCGATTCGCGAAGCTGCTTCTGAGTTCCCCCTAGTGAAATGAGTACATAGGAAGCAACCAGAAACATTTCAAAAAATACATATAAATTAAACAAATCCCCTGTCAAGAACGAACCATTGACACCTGTAAGCAAAAACAAAAATAACGGATAGAAATAAAGCTTTTCTTGTTTTCGACCAATCGAGGAAAAGGCATAGATCAGACAGCCTACTGCGACAATTGAAGTAGCCAAGAGCAGTAAGGCGCTGAACATATCACCCACGAAGCTAATGCCGAAAGGCGCTTCCCAGCCGCCTAGCTGAATCGTTTGAATACCGCTATCTTTGATCTGATTCATCAGTAGAATGGCAACGACGACAGTGGCTAGCAAGGCAACTAGACTAAGAATCCGCTGAAGATATATATTTTTCTGGAATATTATAAGAACCATACCAGTCATCAAAGGAATGATAACCGGTGCGATCAACAAATTATTCATGCTCATTTCCCCTTAATTGCTCCATGTCATCCGTCCCGAAGCTCTTATAGGCACGGTAACTTAGAACGAGTACTAATGCTGTTACGGCAAAATTAATGACGATCGCAGTTAATACCAAGGCTTGAGGAATTGCATCTGCAAAGCCTGCGGCCTTCTCTCCCAGCAGCGGGGCGCTCCCCTTCTTCAGCCCGCCAGAAGTAATGATCAACAAATTAACTGCGTGACCCACAATCGACGCTCCGAGCACAATCCGCAGCAACTGCTTAGATAGAATCAAATAGGTTCCAATAGAAATTAAAATACCAACTAGTATGACCATTAATGTCTCCATATTAACGATCCTCACTTATGCTTAGAATAATATTGACGGCTGTGCCTATGACAGCCAGAGCGACTCCAGTGTCAAAAATCAGAGCAGATGCGAGCTCGGTATCTCCAAAGATCGGCAAATCTACATGACCGAAGGTCTGAGTTAAAAAAGGTTTGCCGAATATTACGCCAGCCATTCCGGTTCCAATCGCAATCAGCACGCCAAGCGCTGAAAGCTTCTTGAAATCAACTCGTATATTTTCCCTGACCTTATCGACTCCGAAAGAAAGATACAACAGGACAATAGCCGATGACATGCTCAGTCCCCCGATGAATCCCCCTCCCGGATGATGATGACCGTTCGAGAATAAATAGATCGAAAAGGTCAATATGATCACAGCAGCTACTCGGGTTACGGTTTTCAATATCACATCATTCGTTTTCATGTTGTTCCCTCCCTTTGGAACGCTGGTGAACTAGTACATATACACCTAGCCCTGCAACGGCCAACACGGATATTTCAAGCATCGTATCGAAGCCGCGGAAATCCACCAATATAGCGTTAACTATATTTTTGGCGCCCGCCAGCTCAAAGGCATTTTCAAAAAACGAGGTAATCGGTTCAAACATTTTATGTCCATTCGCAGACAAAGCAAGCAAGGTCACCGTTAAACCCATCGCAATCGATATAATCAGGTTCGTCAACTTGAAAGGAATCCGTTCGATCTGTTTTGTCAACTTCGGTAAATGGTAGAAGCACAGCAGGAACAGCAGCGTACTCACTGTCTCCACCACCATTTGCGTCAATGCAAGGTCTGGAGCTCTAAAGATCACGAAGAACATCGCAACCATATAGCCTACCGCGCCGAGCGCAACGATAGCCACGATTCGATTGCCGGCAAGCAAGACCGTACCAGCGGCAATCACCATGGCAAGCACTAGTCCTACATCAAAAACACTAATGGCTGCATCATTAGAAAAATCGAACCGGATACCATAAAGCAGCAAAAGCGAGCTTAGCAATACAATGACAAAGAATGCAAACGTGTAAATCAGATAACTCCTCAGCGAGCCTGTCATATATCCATTCGTTAAGGATGTCGAGAATCTCTCCGTACCGGATAAGCCCTTATTGTACCAATGGTTCAACGTTAATCCTTGTGGATAATTACGCATAGCCTGAATCCATCGCTTCGATGATTTGAAGAAAAGGAGACCGACAACAATAACACCGATTGTCATCACGAGTTCTAGATTCAACCCGTGCCATACGCTAATTTTCAGGTCATAGGAAGACATCTCCGTCATCGGCAACATTGAGGTTAATGCCGGTGTAAGAATGTATTTGCCCAATACATTAGGGAAGAAGAAAATGAAGATAACGAGCAAGCCTAGAATGATTGGAGAAAACAACATACCCCAAGGCGCTTCATGCACAGTTCGCGTCAGTTTTTCGGGACGATATGTTCCTCCAAAGGTTTTAAATATAAAAATCATGCAGTACACAAAAGTAAATATACTAGCTATCCAAGCAATGATCGGAAATAGCAATCCAATCTTGCTCAAGCCGAAAATTCCAGCCTGGGATACCTCATTTACTGCCGCAAAAAACATTTCCTTACTCAAAAAACCGTTAAACGGCGGTAATCCCGCCATTGATAATCCGCCAACCAAAGCGATTGTGAACGTGATTGGCATCACTTGCATCAAACCGCCTAAGTAGCGAATATCCCTCCGACCTGTCTCATGGTCAATAATACCGACGACCATGAACAAGCTTCCTTTAAAGGTCGAGTGATTAAACAAATGGAACAACGCCGCAAATCCAGCTACCCCAAAGACGGTGCCGCTGTCACTGGCTCCAAAATAGACTGCTAATGAGCCGACTCCTAGCAGACACATAATCAATCCCAATTGACTAATCGTAGAATAAGCTAACATCGCTTTTAGATCAGTCTGTCTAAGCGCTGTCAAAGAGCCATAAAGCAGCGTAATGAGTCCAACTCCAGCTACCAGCCAGAACCATACGGAGCTGCCCCCAAAAATCGGAGTCATGCGAGCAACCAAATAAATGCCAGCCTTGACCATCGTAGCCGAGTGAAGATAGCTGCTCACCGGAGTTGGTGCTTCCATCGCGTCCGGCAGCCAAATGCTAAATGGAAATTGCGCTGATTTGGTGAAAGCACCCAACAAAACGCAAAGCATCGCAGGAATAAACAACGCATGATTTTGGATGACATCCAGGTTAGCAAGTATTTCACGAATGCTGTAAGTATCCGCCATCATGATCATCATAATAAATCCGGCTAACAGACCGAATCCGCCAAGGACAGTAATCAACATCGCCTTTAAGGCGCCTTGGCGCGAGCTCTTGCGCTCGTACCAATAGGATATCAGCAAGAAGGAAGAAACGCTGGTTAACTCCCAGAACCCATACAGGACTAAGAGGTGATCCGAGAATACTAATCCCAGCATGGCACCCATGAACATCAGCAAATAAATATAGAAATTATGGAGAGCCTCTCGAATCTTAGACATGTAATATATTGAATAAACAATAACTAATGCACCGACACCGCTGATGAGCAGACCGAATAACAGACTAAGCCCATCCACATAGAAAACAATATTCATATCAAGAGAAGGAATCCAAGATAAGGTGTATTTATAGGTGTCACCAGCGGCTACGCCAGGTATATACTGCAATAAATAGATAAAAATAGTTAGAGGCACAACTAAAACGAACCATCCCGTATGCACCAAGCGGTTGAAATACTTATACAGTAAGGGAACAAACAATGCACTGATCAACGGGAGAAAAATAAAGGTATAGAACATAGTGAAGCGCACTCCTCCTTGTTTAAGAATTCTGCTTCTTTACCTGCGTATTGACTCTTTACGAAACATCCACTATAGTCTTACATAGTTTAATCGAGTCCAACTAATGCATTGAGGTGAAATACTTAAAATGAATAACAACGTTTATAATGAGAGCATTCTTGTTTGCGTGTATTATGGTCCCAATAGCGAAAGATTAATCAAACGTGGCTGTGCAATTGCCAATCTGATGAAAGCTCCACTTTATATACTGACCATTGATCCGAAGCCATTCGACGAATTGGATGCTGAGAAATTGTTCTATATCGAACAATGGAAAGAATATGCCCACGCACATACTACGGCCCAGTTTGTTATGAAGGACAATGAAAACCGCCCTGTCTATAAGGTCATTTCAGAAGTGGCCAGAGATAACAACATTACACAGATTATTCTTGGTCAGACGGCACACAGCCGATGGGAACAAATAACGAAGGGATCTATCATTAATTCCTTAGTTCGCGAGATCCCATTTGTCGACTTGCATATTGTTTCCGTTGCCCGTTATATTCGGGATGAGGAAGGTCTTTATGAAAAAGGAATTCGAGCCTATTTGATTAAAGATGGGGAGCAATACAAGCTAAGCTTCAATCATGAGAAGCAAACCGATTATGAAGGCATCTTCTTCAAAGAAGTCGATACTGATTTCGATAACGGACTTTTCCGGTTTATGAAAGATGCTGCAACTTTACACGTTCAAGTTATTGACGGAATTGTAACTGAATTAAAAAACATAGATATTCATGCAGCGATGAATCTTGACGACTCTAATAATTAAAAGAGAATAAAGCAACTAACCTTCTCTGCATGTTAATGTGGAGATTTTTTGTTGTTCCAACACAGATCATTTATAAATTTACATCCACTTTAACGGTTCTCTTCTCCGTCTTGTCGATTCCCAGATACTTTAACGTTTCCGCTGTGGAATGATGATGCAAAATCGACTTTAGGATGGAGATGGCAACCCCCCTATAATACGCATGGTAACCAAACGTCTTTCTTAGCGTATGGGTGCCGATTTTCTCTAATATTCCTACCTCCCTTGCCGAATGGTTAATAATTCGATACGCCTGCTGACGGGTAATCGGACGACAATCCTTTTTGGATTTGAATAAATAATCCTCTGATTTCCAATCATTATTTGATAAATACTCGAATAGGATCTCCCCAACCTTGCTGTTTAGGTAATAAGCCTTTTCCTCTTCTGTCCTTTCATCCTTGATATAAAGATATTGCTTAGCATTCTGGCCATCCCAAACGTCCTGTACAGTAAGATTGAGCAAATCAAGAAGACTAATCCCGGTATTAATTCCCAATACAAAAAGCAAAAGATCCCTTACAGAGTGTTTTCTCAACTCATCTTTCATCGCTTGTATGGTTTCTAAGTCCCGAATTGGATTAACAAATTGCACAGAGAATCCCTCCGAATAATGTTACTTAACTTAAGGTTAACAGATATTAAGTAACATAACAATTAAAAATCACTTTGTTTTATAAAAAAATATAAACGGAAAGTATATCTAAAAATCAAACCCCACATAAAGAACTTTTCAATTGAACATGATACCCAGTCAGATAAGAACCTAATCAACAAGCTGTGGTACTCTTTAATATTCTAGAGTCAATTTGTATCCTCAGGGGAAGCTCACCCATTAAAAGAACTCATAAAACAGCAAAAATCCACTACCTCATGCGGTAGTGGATTGAGATGATGGAGGCGATGGGGATCGTCCCCCTTTATATACAGATTTTTTTCTCAGTACATTATCCATACAAAACCTTCTTCTTAAAGACTCTTTTTTTCCTCCTTTGATAAGCGTTACTGAGCAAGTTCCCCTTATGTATCTAATTATAGCAACAGTTTCAGAATTGCTACTTTTCCTGTCTTTATTAAGCGCATCCATTCCACTTCAATTAATTGGCAGTAATTCTCTAGTAAATGATCATTTTTTATTTCGCTCTATGTTATTCAGATCAGCTTCTTCCAATATTCACGGCTTTGGGCATCCATCTGCTCCGGATCGGACAGCTCGAAGCGACGTCCTTCATTGTCCGTTACTATCCAGCGGCTGTCCGCTACAGGTTGGATATTTTCATGGAGGGTATCCATGACTAATGCTGCCGGGCCATAGTTCGTATCGACCTGCAAATGCCACTCGCTGCCTCTTTTTCTAACGGCCAGAATTTGTGTAATGTTCGGGATCATATAATATCGGTCAAGCTCCTCTCGTACCGCCTGAAAGCTATCTTCCGCGAGATGCTTCACATCCTGTATCATTGCAACTTCATGCCCTTCCGCAGAGCGAACCGAGATGAACCTATCGGGCATTGAATATGGAAAACTGCGAATAAGCGTTACGCGGACAAAACCCTTACCTTCCTGCTCCAAATGCAAACTACCGTCAGAAGCTCGGAACAAACGGATTTTACTCAGCTCCGAATGGCTTAAAAAGAACAACGGGTTCATCTTATACGACCTCCGATGGTATTTTCGCCGTTTGTTTTTGCGATTCTACCAAACGATAATAATGTGTTTGTTTCGCGTAAAGCTCTTCATGCGTCCCCATTTCAACAATGCGGCCTTGGTCGAGGACTACAAGCCTGTCTGCATGGCGTAGAGTGGATAGGCGATGGGCAATCGCGATGGTGGTTCTTCCCCGGATTAAGCGAGTTAAAGCTTCTTGAATTAGCCGCTCTGTCTCCGTATCAACAGATGCCGTCGCTTCGTCTAAGATCAAAATCTCCGGATCCAGCAGAAGCGCTCTCGCAATTGCGATACGCTGTTTCTCCCCGCCCGATAAGCGGTGTCCGCGTTCCCCAACGCGCGTGTCGTAGCCTTCCGGCAGACGACAAATAAAATCGTGTGCATTCGCGGCGTGGGCAGCTGCGATAATGGTCTCCGGTAGACTATCCGGACGGCCGTAGGCTATGTTCTCGGCAATCGTACCGTCGAACAAAAACGTTTCCTGAAGCACGACGCCAATATGCTTCCGTAGACTCTCCTGCCGGATATCTCTCAGGTCGTGTCCGTCAAGCGCAACGCTTCCAGCATTCGGGTCATAAAACCGGCATATCATGTTTATGAGAGTCGTTTTCCCTGCACCGGAGCGGCCAACCAGCCCAATCATTTCACCGGAACGTATGGTGAGGTTAATATCTTTTAGCACCGGTCGTTCTACCTCATACCCGTACCGTACATCATGAAAGCGGATCTCGCCAAAAACGGAAGAAAGCTCCACCGCGTCCTGCTTATCAGGGACATCAACCTTTGCATCGATGATTTCGAGAATCCGTTCAGCCGAGCCAAGCGAGCGGTTAAGCCAGCTTAATAGCTGCCCGGAAGCTTGAACAGGCCCGAAGAACATGAGCAAATAGGTCGTAAAAGCAGTCAATGTTCCAATAGACATGGTGCCAGACATGACCGATCGTCCTCCCAAATACCACACAGCGATACCGAACACAGCCGTCAGTACCGTAAAAATTGGAGAAACGCCAAGCCACAGGTTACCAAAGGAAATCGTACGATTGATCCAATGATCATTCACCTTGTCAAAGCGGTTTTTCTCGGCATTTTCCTGCGCAAAGGCTTTGATGACCCGAATGCCTTGCAGCGCTTCGCCAATTACATTGTTGACATGCAAAGCGGATTGCCATTGCGAATACCAAAGCGAGCTCAACCTCTTCCACAGCCAATAAAATCCGGCAAACAAGAATGGGGTCGGAATCAGAATCATCGCTGCCAACTGCCCATTCAGATGGAATAGCATAAACAGGATGCCTACGGCGAGCAGCATCTGCGTCACTAGATATACCATGCCGTTCGTCAAAAATTCTTTCAATTCATCGGTATCCTCCTGGATGCGGCCGATAAATTGAGAAACCTGGCGGTGATCGAAGAAGCGCATCGAAAGCTTCATTAAAGCGCCAAACATATCCCGGCGGATCGCCCCTACCAGTTTCCCTCCTATTCGAACGCCAAGGTAGCTTCGAACGACATGCATCGCTGCAGATAATACCTGCACAAGGGCCAAACCGCTCGCCAAGGCAAAAAGCATGTTCAAGCTTCCTGACGGTTTGGCCACTTCATCCACAATCATTTTGATTAAATAGGGGGGGATTACTTCAATAAATACCGATAAAACAAGCAGCAGCGCGCTTACCAGCATGGGGCTTCGGTAGGGGGTACAGTACGCCGCCAGCCTGCGCAGCATAGTCCATTTACTGCTTCTGCAGTTTAAGCATCTGCTTGTACCGGGAGAGGCGGGTTTGTGGCATTTTGAGCATCTATTCGATTCCGTGCTTTCTTCTATAGCTTGGAAGGTGTGACCTCCAGCTTCATCCCTTTCCGCCAGCCAGTCCCTAATCGTGGGAACCGCCTGTCGGAAAGACTCGATGTACGGAAGCGAGAATCTCGCAGCTTCTATCTCGCCTTCACCGGTTATAATAAAAAACGATGCTCCGCCGAAAGCCTCGCGAACGGATACATCGATTATCTTTTTCTTATGGAAGGTCATGATGGTTTTCCCGTGCCCGTCCACCATTTCCATAGTCAACTTTTTAAAAACAACCTCATATTGCCAAAATCTTCGTAGGGTGAAATCCACATCCGCCCTTAAACGGAGCCATGAATTGTCCGTATCCTGTCGCTTGACTGCGACGCCGTTAACAGGTTTACCAGCTTCCTGCTTCGCGTTCTCCGTTTTCAATTTAAAATACTCCTTTGTCAATATCACTCTCCGGCAGTTACATGTAATGCTCGTTTCTTTCTGCGCACCATCGAATCACTTTGTGCCATTTCGGTACACGCAAAGCCAGTGCGGCAAGCAGCCTGGATTTCCAGTGATTCGCAGCTTGAAAACGGCTGTTGCGGCGAACGCCTGACCATCGTCCCAGAATGTTTGTGAACGGTACGGGATCATCAGTCTCAAAGCATGTATCTCCCTTGAAGATAAATAATTCCTTTAAGCCGTCCAGCTTTACGGTGTACAGTCGATGTCCAATTAAAGTACCTTGGTCTGTAACAAATAAACAAATATCACCAAGCTTCAATTCTTCCCGTTGCACGGATTGGAATGTGCTTACGCTACCTTCCTTTATTAAAGGATACATGCTAATACCCGCTGAGGGCAGCTCGATCTTTCCGGTACGCTGGATTACTGCTGACATGACTGTTGCCAAATCATGCATGTATGAGCAGTCCGGCCTCAATTAACGTCTCAACAAACGCCTGAATGTCATCAAGGACAACTTCTATCTCAACTCCATAAACAGTATGTACTTTTTCGGCCAACTCAGTGATAGTTGGATATTCAGGAAGAATCGACCATATGAAGCCTCCAAGCTCGTTCACTTTCGTGATGGCGTGGGTATCAATGTTCAGCAGCAGCCACTCGCCATCGAGCTCAGCAGTCTCAATATTTTCCCGTCTCAGCAATGTTTGACCTGCCAGTATCGTCATGATATCACTCCCCAAAAGGTATCGTTTTTCTGAAAATACAGCTCGTAAGCCGGTACGCCTTCTACCGCCTGCTTGCAAAGCGCAATCATTTTTGCCGTTTCCAGCTTGTTATGCTCCCAATAAAAAACTTTATCCAGCAACGAAATCATTGCGTCGCCTTTGCGGATACCTACTCGTTTTACATCCTGCGATTGAATTAGAAAATGAATGCCTGCCAAAGGGCTGCTTGGAAACTCGCAAGCTTCTTCCATTTCGCTTCGAAATGGAGAATCATGGATGGTGATTGAACCATTCGGTTCAAACAACAGGAACGTTGCCTCATCGGAAAGAATGGGACGGGGAACGGAAAGAGCAGCTACCGTCGATTTGCCTGCTCCCGAAGGACCGGCGAACATCCAAGCGCGTTCACCCTCCACCACGCATGACGAATGGATGAGAAGTCCTGCGCACCGATGGATCAGCCAGGCGCTGTAGAGATTAATTAAGGCGTGCTTAAGTGCAAGGTCATCGTGAACAAAAATTTTTGCTTGGCTGTAATTTGGTGTTGTGACCAGCTTATAGTCCGCACGGAGATATACATATTCGCCGCCGTTCTCTTGAATCACAACCGGACCATCGTCAAAAGGCTTACCGTAAAAGTCATAAACCTCTACTTGAATGTCAGGTGCTTCAAGATTTCCTCTTGCTTCAAAGGAACGAAAACGCGCGGACAATTCATCATATAAAAAAGTCGTTTGAATTTGAAAAGCGATCGAACTCCTGCCGACCTGTGTATGCAATGTGTACATCATTATGCACCGCCCGTTCTTCAGAAGTTATTCCTGAGAAGAAAAAGGGAGCAAACACAATCGTTAGCTCCGCTTCCCAGATAAGACCTATCATTATTTTCTAGTTAGCCACCGATATAATGCCTGCAAAACATAGGTTTGAAATTACGTTTTTGGCACCATTCGTAGCCGCCGACTTTATCGCTTGGTCTAGCTGTTCCAAATTCGACAGTATGCTGTGTAAGCACTTTAGGAGCTTCATATTTTTTCATTTCATTCACCTCCTTTTAAGGAATTTATGCCATATTATAGCGGCAGTCAATGATACTTATAAAATTTAGTAAAATAATACTATGAAAAACTATATTTATACCTGCTTTTTAATACATAACATAAGAATATTCGGTTTAATTCTTCTTTTGTTTGGCACGAATGGTTCTTATCCATAATTGAAGTCTTCTTTTATAGATTTTGGCATAAATTTTGCTCATCGGCTCATTCGAATCCGGGACGTCTGATCTATTCACATACTTTAATAGGTCCAAGGCATAATCTCTTGGCGGCAACAGTAAATAACGCAGATGTGCCCACTGTTGTTTAACCGAATCGTAGGCGACAAAGGCAGAAAACAGATGAAAGCCATAAAATCGCCAGTTTCTGATCCCGAATTGGGCATTTCGCATCAGTTCAATATTCCAAAACGGCCAGCGTCTCCGTATGTTCAGCGGCTTGGTTTCATGCAGCTCGGGAAATAAGTCATAGACAATGGTCAGCGCAATTAGTACTTTGGCATAGTTCCCATCGCTCTTTGCCTGAGCAAAGAGCTGGCCGTAGTCTATTTCTGCGCAGCAGCATCTCAGGACATGCACAATATCGATAACATACTTCAGTGATAGCATATTATGGTTATAGCCATGAAGACATAGGTAATAAAAGGTGTCCTTAGCCGAAAGCTCCTTCACCAACTGATAGGGAGAAATCAGTTCTGCATCCATCCAAAAGCTGCTCATGTCCGTATCCGAGACATGCTCGCGCAATATATTCCAATGCAGTTCCACTCCGAGCAGCGGGAAATCCTCATTCGCATAAAATTTATTCAACAGCATATGGAAATGGTCTGCATCGTCTTCGATATACCGGATAAACTCATGGCCCTCCAATAGGGCAACCGCCTTATCCAAATCTTCTAGGCGTACAAGCAAATCGATATCGGATGTTCCCCTGCCCGAAAAATGTCCAAAAAAACGTTCAGACAAACGAATACCCTTCAGCACGATCACTTGAATTCCTGAACGCTCAAACGCGTCGAGAAGCTTGTACATCTCGGAGCGAATCAGCATATTTTGAAACAAGACAGCATCCACGCCAGATTTAAGCCTGCTTCGGTACTCGGAAGGCAAGGCTTCCAATAAACTGCCGCTCTTCAATAAATAATAAACTTGGGGAGCGACTTGAAAAATATCGATATCGTCAATTGCTGCTTTAGCCATCTCCTCAGAATCAAATAACGGATGTTGGCTTTGATAGATCCGGCTTATAAGCGTTACCGCTTTCGAGTGATTCATGAGCCGCTCCCTTCACTTTCGTTATAAAATAGTTTCGAAATTATCATGTCGTTTGTGGGGGTAAGCGCATGAAGCTACTTGTGAAATTTTTCTAATCCTCGAAGACAATCTGCTATCTGGTGCAAAGATAAATCTCCTGTCGTCACCGCGCAGTAATAGCATTTCACCATCTGTTTTTGAATAAAAAATAAGTATTATCAATGTATGATCAATTAAGGCGCAATCGCAGGCTGCTGATGCTTGTCCGGAGAAGGAGATCATCTGGATCATTGAGGAATATTCGCCTACTTTGCAGGATTGGCAGCGTGATATTCTGTCGATGCTGCGGGATGAAATGCTTTACTTCTGGCCGCAAATCGAGACTAAAATCATGTATGAGGGCTGGGCTTCGTATCGCCAAAGTGCTTAGGTTTCGGGGCACAAAAAATAACCGGTCGAGAGTATGTCTCGCCGGCTAATTGTGTTTGTTATTATAGACTGAATAGCGTATTCATAGGCACTTGTAAATCTTTAAAATTCTTAGAACAAACAACCGTGAGATCAGGTTGAGTGACATGATCGGGTGATTGATAAGTATTACCCAATTATTAGCAGTGTTTCACCTATCTCAAAAATTCTGATAGTGAGTTCAATAATGACAAACTAGGATATGAGGAAATTGAAACTTCGGGAAAACTTTCAATAAATGGACAATTCTATCTACTATCGTTTATTGCTCATAATCAGGCATAAAATTCACATTGATATTAATTAAAAAATCACTTTCAACCTTATAAATCTGACCATTATGGTCTATTGGAAGCAAGGCAACAATAGATTGAAAAACTAAACGACATGAAGGCAGCCGATTGATGATGGCTGCCTCCATGTCGTTATTGCACATATCCTTTAGGTTGTGTTAATTATTTTTAAATTGCTCCATCCAATTCTGCATGGCATCAATAACCTTCTCCAACTGGTCATCTTCTCCGATTTGAGGATCACGATCTCCCTTTTGCGGGCCGTAGGATCCGAATTGTCCGTGATTCCCGCCATCGATTGAAACATATTCCGTTAACTCGGGAAGATTGGCTTTTGAACTTTCCCATACCTCAAGATTGAGCACCGCGTCAGAAGTACCTGTAATTTGCAGCGCCGCAAGGTCAGTATCGGCAAGGCTTCCGCTCTCATCGGCATACGAAGCTAAGAAGTAGATGCCTGCCAGTTGATCGCTGTGTTCTGAAGCATATCTAGCCGCAAACGCGCCTCCAAGCGAGTGACCACCGATGACAAAGGATTCGCCCGGATGCTCCTTCACGAAGGAATCGGCTTTGCTTTGCCCGAAAATAGCCAGATTAAGCGGCATTTTTGCAATGTATACACGGTGACCTAACTTAGCAAGCTCGCTTGCAAACGGCGAATAACTGCCCGGCTCAACTAAGCCGCCAGGATAAAAAATAATATTGGGCTGCATGATGCTTCCATCCGCAGGCTCGAATGTATACCCGTCTTTCCCCTCTGTTACGTTTACCTCGCTGTTGCTTTGCAATGCCGACTCCGCTTTAGTGCTTGGTGCGTATGTTTGAGATTTTAGATACAGGAATGATCCGGCGGCAACAAGCGCGATGAGGACGAAGCCCGCGAGCAGGATGCGCAGCCATATACGTTTTCGTTTTGTCTTTGTCACTGAGCAGCTCTCCTTTGAATAACTTTTATTATTTTTCAGTTGTTGTAGGCTTGGAAAGCCTCCATGTCAGATAACTCATGTAGGCAAGCATGCCAAATAGTACAGCAATAGTGGTCATATGGGCTAGTACAACGAACATGTATAATTCCGGACGGTTAAGCGTATACAGCATGCCTACGCCAGTAAGAACTTGGAACAAAATGAGACCAACAGCAAACTGGGCTTGCATCATCAATTCCCGATTGCTCTTGTAATACTTGTAAATCCAATACCACAATATGACAACCAGCAAAACCAGCAGCATACCGGCGATCCGGTGAGTCAATTCAATCGTTATCCCTCCTGCCAATTCCGGCAGCCGACTGCCTGTGCAAAACAATCCGGTACAGGAACCTGCCGAATCGGTATGACTAACAAATGCGCCGGTATAGACTACCAGATACGAATATACGGTCAAGCACCATACAAAATAGCGAAATGCCTTGCTTGTCCTCGGCATTTTCTCGAATTTCGCAAGTCCCCGTGCTTTCTGTTCTTGTCTCGAGCCAAGACTCGTCATTAAAGAGCTTGCTAAAGCGATAAAGGCGAAGCCCAAATGGAGCGCCATCACGGGGGGAGATTGTGAAAATACGACTGCTAATGCCCCCATTGCGCCTTGAATAATGACAAAAACCAGTGTTAATGCTGCAAAAAATTGCAAATCTTTTCGCTGCTTTAAATACACTAAAAAAGTTAGGAGAGTAGCCACGGCCAAAATGCCTGCTGTCGTACTCACCAGCCTATGCGTGTATTCGATGACGGAAGCTAGCGTATGAGCGGGAACAAATTTCCCATGACACATTGGCCATTCCGTGCCGCATCCCAGACCGGACTCTGTTCTGGTGACGATGCCACCTCCAAATGTCGCGAAAAACATAAACAGCGTTGTTGCGTAACTAAGCCATTTCAACCGAGTAATCGTTGCCAATATTTTTCACCTGCCTATTCTTGATGCAACCATAACCATTTTCATCGAGGAGATACTTTGATCTCATTAATTATATTTACCGGTAGGTAAATTATCAAGATGCTTTTGATTAAAATGATGAATTGTCATAAAATATTCATGGAGGTAGTTATGATAAAAAAACACTCGCAACGTGCGCCAGGTAGACCCAAACATGCAAAAGATGATCCTTCCATACGGGAAATGATTATTAAGACTGCATCCAAACGTTTTATGGAGTATGGGTACGAGTCTGTGTCGCTGCTGCAAATCGCCGAAGAATGCCAAGTGTCCAAGCCTGCTATTTATTATCATTTCACTAGCAAACCGGAATTATTTAAAGTGGCAGTTACAACCGTCTTAAATCAAGTCCATAGACATATATCTCGTATTCTACAGGAGGCCGAACACCTCGAAGACGGATTGGTTACAGTAGCCGAAGCGCGGTTAACCAATCCCCATGCCGAAATCGAAACGATGCTGAGAGAAGCCGAGCCCTTTTTAAATGAGGAACAACTAATGGAAATAAGACAATCCGAACATAGCATCTACCAGTTATTAGCGGAACATTTTCAAACGGCAATGGACAACCATGTGCTTAGAGTCAACGATCCTATGCTTCTGGCACAAACCTTCTCCGCGATGATGCTGCTGGGGAATCAAAAAGACACCCTTCTAAAATACGAATCCAATAGGGCATTGGCAAAAGAAGTGGTTGGAATCTTTCTGCGAGGCACATCCAATACGGGTAACAAAAATTGATCGGATCCAATTATGGAGCCTGTATTTGTAATTAGAGCTAGGATGAATGAAATAAAACAGCAGTTCCCTCCATATGAAGGGGCAAAGGGATTTCCATAACTAATTTTGAGGTTATACTGTACGTGTTTACGTCTGCAATAGTTATAACATGTAGAGCTTTTCTTAATCCACCGCGATAATATCAAACGAGCGCCGTAGCCCTTACGGCGCTTTATTAGTTTCAGTCGTTTATGATCCCAACCTATCATTCAGATACTTTGAACCAAATGCTATCAACCGCCAAAAGTACAAAAAAAAATCACATGTCGGACTCACATGTGGTTGTAACGCTAGATATTTTTTTCTTTTCTTTGGGATATTTTCGAACACTTAATTGAGTTTTATCCTCTACTCTCCACCACAGTCCATCATCATAATAAATTTGATTTGCCCAGAATTCGCAAGTTTCATGATAAATCATATCCTCACTACTTGATAAATCTAAACCTTCCCAAAACTGACTGATCCGACCTATCGCCTCATCTTCAGAAATTTGGAACTGCTCGACCATAAGCTGCGCTATCATTAGACTAAATATTTCTGATTCTAAGCTTGTCTTAAAATTAAAATTCCCCTTCGTGACAATCACTCCTTAGATTATTTTAATAACTCCCTTTTTCAACATACCCTTTACTAATTTCATCGGACAATTCCTGATTATGAATACAGCTACCTGATCTACAATCGTTTATAAAATTACTCAATTCAAATAAATCAATAAGATTCCTACCATTGTAATCTGCAGTTTGGTTAAATAAAATTCTTTCGATTTAGTTAGTGCCCCTATTCAATAACTCTGTACTTTCAGAGAAAAATCATCTAATAATTGATAAAACCTATCAAATGCTTCTTCATCATTAAGAGAGAAAGAGATAATAATATCTGCCCAACTATGAGTTGTATATAAATTAAAACGCCTTTGAATATATTCTTGAAATTCAGCAAGAAAAAAACAATTAGGTTCTTTATTTATTTCATTATGATAGGCTATATAACCATTCAGATATGCATGAAGTAGAAGTAAAGATTTTTTCCCTATATACATTCCTGGTCTTTGTCTCATCTGCTGTATTTTTTTATAGAGTATATCCATGTTCTTCCTCCCAATTTGTACTTAATCTAGTTATGGTCCTGTTACCGACAACATGAAAATCGCTTAACCAATTTTGTTCAACTCCCTAAGAGTCATGATATAATTCATGATCCTATATTTATCCTCTTCCATCAGGCAGAACATGCTATAATTCCAAAGAGAGGTGATATCATTGAGTGGTTTCTTAATCGTTGTTATAATTTTCGCGGTGCTATTAGGTGTATTCAAAAAGAAAAAGCGGTAAAATTTCGATGCGCGGTGGTGTCTATACATCACCACAAGTTCCTCAATATTCAATATGTTGTATCGTTTTACTTCGATTTACGCTTTGCAACGTTGAATCTTTCCCTGACGGCAACCCAAACTGCTTGGTTTTGGGGTGAAGCTTAACATATGAAAGATGGAGACAATGTACGCTTACGAGGATATCCTAGAAATTCAAAAATAGGTAAAGTCCAGAAAGTATTATGGTTACTTATTATAATGTATATTTTAGATTAACTAATATTAAGTTAATAAGCCGCTACATGGAATATTGAGACAATATCTCACTAATCTGCCAACGGATCAATGAACGGATTTGGTACATATTCCACTAAAGATACCTTTTCCTTTTCCTTGTTCTTGATCGAAAGATACTCACGCAAGCTCATATCTCCTTGCTCTTTCAAAAACTTAATCAGATGAAAATCAGCTGGATAAGCGAACTCCGTCAATACTTGCAGCGAGATATCATTACTGGTTTTAAGGGCTTTATAATCATCTGTATTGGCTAATGATACTTCGACTATTCTTATGAGACATTCATCAATCATTGCGTCGGCACCTGGTTTCATTCCAAGAATTAAAGAATGTGAAGATGATATTCACATTTACGAAGAAACCGGCGAGTTTCCAAAACGCCTGCCCCGAATGATGCAAAATGCGCTTGATTGTTGATCTGTATGCAAAAAAACTCCGGCTACTAACCTTTACATGAGTTTTTACATTTCAGTACAACCGTTTTGTCATCTGGATTCCTTATTCATCGGCAATCGGTACATATTCTTGTCATCCGACAATGATTTAGCATACCTATAATCGTCTCATTCGAGGTCTCCTTTAACTTCCATGTTAATTCTCTTCATTAAGCTAACGAGCGAGCATGTTTGCTCAATGGTATAATTCTTCTTAAGCAGTTGGGGCATAATACCTCAGAATACAAAACTCTAATACAAGGAGACCATTATGAATCTAGTTATTTTGGACACACAGTTCTCTGTTGTGAAATTGTCACCAACAGAAGCAATCCCTTCCTGGGCGGGAAAAGGAGAATTTTTTTCAATTACACGTACAAATGAAGAACTTTCTATTGTATGTCCTACCTCAAATGTTTCCGATGAACTACTAAAAAATGTTGAACATGATTGGAAATGCATAAAAGTAGTGGGAGTATTAGATTTTGCATTAACAGGTATATTATCTTCTCTGGCCAATCCGTTGGCGGAAAATAATATAAGCATTTTTGCTATGTCAACTTTTAATACTGACTATTTGTTGATTAAAGTTGATTCCACAGGTAAAGCAAAATCAGTATTAGAAAATGCTGGTCATACATTTCTCTAGAGTAGAGGTTACTCAACTAACGTAAGAACGATAACTCAGTCATCTTAAACCAACCGTCTTGAAAAGGCGGTTTTTTCTGTTAATTGATAACAAACAACGAGAAACGAGATTAATGAGAAACTCAATTTATATTACTGCTTATTGAAATCGTTGGTATCTTTTGTTCCATGTATATAACCATTCATATATGCCGATTTCAAAGAAATTTGAAGAACTCGAATGTCACTATCGGTTAAAGTCTCAACCATAAACGTTATAAATTTCATTTCTTTATCAGCACATTCAGCTGCTGCTACTTCCATTTTCATATTTACCCTTCACGCTCCCATGTACGACTTGGTATTCAATATGTTACTTAACTTTATAGCGTCATCACGCGATGGTAAATCCACATCATTCAAATGCAATTAGCCATTGAAAAGTTTCAGTCAGGTATGAATACAACCTAAAAATAAAAAAATAAGGAGCACCCCCCGACAGGTTCTCCTTACGTTGCTTACTTTTGCCCTTTTGCCTACTACATTCTATCAAATCTATTTTTCTAAAAACGAACCGTGATGGAAGACCCGGAAATTTGTTGTAATCTTCTCTAGCATGCGAATGTCTGTAATCACAATATCAGGCTTTACCTTCTGATAATGCTCCCATGCCTCCGTGCCATTTACCACGTCTCCAGCTACATATGTGCCCAGTTTTTGCCAATTGGTAGAATTATTTAAAAGCTGTCACAGACAATTAGAAGTGAAGTATTCCGTTAAGATAGATCATTTGCTCATCTTCAATCAACTACAAAAGAAATCAAAATAAACAATCCAAAATTTCGCTTTATTATATACTAAGCATTAACGGACATATGCTTGGCGCAGAGCGGCTCCTCAATAGGTAGACTCTAGTATCTGCCTGCTTTACGAAAAATCCTTTTCATAACTTTTAGTATCGTTTTATAAAAACCTTGAAAGAAGTCATTTAAATATTTTTGGACCAGGAAACGTACCAGGCTATAGAATAGTGAAATAACGATTATAAATACTGCTAGTTTTAAACCTATTTCAATATATGCCATTTAGATAAAATCCTCCTATTCAATGATTACAGTCACTTAAATTCTATCGAAAAACGGATGCCTTTTGGTTAAAATCAAAAATATTTTTAAAGCAAGCTGTAACGTTTACCGTTATTTTCGGATATATAGCGTGAGGAGGTGAACAGATGCAGGACACCGAGGAATTATACAGGGAATATTCGACCCAAGTATATAAATTCGTCTTTAGTTTTTGCCATAATCATTTATTGGCTGAGGAAATAACCCAAGAAACCTTTTATAGAGCCATAAAGTCCATACATCGATACGATGGTACCTGCAAAGTATACGTGTGGCTTTGCCAAATTGCCAAGCATGTCTGGTACAAGGAGCTGGACAAGCAGAACAAGAGGCAGCACGACAATATAGAAGATACCGCCTTGGTGGACTCTGATTCCACGGAATCACAATTTATTTTAGCTCAGGATAAAATGGATTTGTTCAAAAGGCTTCATTTGCTTGATCCCCATACGAAAGAAGTCATGTATCTGCGCATGACCGGTGAATTCAGCTTTAAGGAAATTGGCGAAATTCTTGGCAAGGATGAGACATGGGCAAGAGTAACCTTTTACAGGGGAAAACAAAAATTAATGAAAGGAAGATCATTATGAAATGCGATATTGTACGGGATTTATTGCCTTCTTATATTGAAAAGCTAACTTCCAATCATAGTAACGAAGAAATCGAAAAGCATCTGCAAACCTGTGAAGAGTGTCACCAGTTTTATAAGGAAATGATTGAAACCACTGGTCTTACCCTACCCGTCGTTGATAACGAAGAAGTGGAGAAACTAAATTACTTAAAGAAGGTTAAGAAAAAGAACACCAAGGCGATTGTAATTTCCATCGCTGCGGTACTCGTATTGGCTGCTTCCATACTTGGGCTCTTTGTCATTGGTTTCCCAGTGTCGTCTAAAGATGTAAACATCGTTTACGAGAAGAACAACGGAATTCTGGAAATAAATTTGACTTTGAAGAAGAAAAGCCAAGATCTGGTGTTCTCGAGTAAAAGTGAATTTATCAAAGATAAGGAAGGCAATGTCATCGGTTACGTAAGTCGCTACACGCCTAGAGGCTTGCTTCATAACCCTTTGGATAACGTAGGAAATGAGGTTATGGTAGGTACTCACTTGAATAACGAGATGGAGAGCCCCAACACCTTTATCATTGAATTTAAAGACAAAACGATGACGTTCGTTAACGGGATTCTGATGGAATAGAGCATTGTAGTGAATCCTACCTAGATAAAAGGGTGTCCCGAAAGCCATATGCTTCCGGGACACCCTCTTAGGTTAACTGCTCTCTTTTAAATTTTCACTTATTGCTCCAGCAATTTATCCAACAAACGAATGATCATCGCAACTGACTCCGCACGGGATGCAGATTCATTCGGTTTGAACGATCCATTGCCTTTGCCGCTTACGATGCCTGCATTTGCGAATGCGTTGATTTGTTCAGAAGCCCAGTTCGTAACTACATCCGAGAAGAGATTGGATGCGCTAGGAACATAGTTCGTCAATCGAGCAAGCATAGCCACAATCTCAGCACGGGAAATAGCTTGATTGGGATGGAAAGTACCATCGCTATAACCTGTGATTATCCCGTTAGCCTGCAATGCTGCAATCGCTTCTGATGCCCAATGCCCTTGTGCATCAGAGAAAGCGGAACTGCTTGAACCCTTTAGACCAAAAGCTTTGGCAAGCATTGTAGCGAACTCAGCGCGAGTGACCTGCTCATTGGGATGGTAAGAGCCGTCACTATAACCCGTTACAATTCCCATCTTAGCAGCGCGTTCCACTACCGAAGCACTCCATGAAGACGCTGGAACATCCTTAAAGCTAACGGCAGGAGCAGATTTCTCTTTTTCCACAATGGCCTTAACTACGTCCATATCTACCTTATCATTGAAGACAGGCTTCGAAAGCGTCGGTGTTGTTGTTGGCGCCGGTGTCACCGTCGCTGTAGGCGTTGGTGTTGGTGTTGGTGATGCTGTCGGCTTCGGTGTTGTCGGTGTTGTCGGCGTTGTCGGCATCGGCGACGTTGTTGGTGTCGGCGACGTTGTTGGTGTCGGTGACGTTGTTGGTGTCGGTGACGGCGTTGCTGTCGGTGTTGGTGTTGGTGTAGGCTCAATTTCGGTAGTTTTCACGACAGTAAACTCATCGATCTTATTTCCTGCACTCGTGCGTGCTTCCACATGGATTCCGTCCTCAGAAATTTCAATAGCGGAATATACCGGCACGTCTTCATCAAAAATATAATTCAAATAATTATACTGAGTACCATCGTAGAATTTCCAGCCCGAAGCACCGCCATCTAGATATACGGTGCCTTCATTTGTAGCCTTATTGGGCTTTCCATTTTGCATTGGATAGGTACGCGCATACACATGGTCATGGCCAACGAGAACCAAATCCACTTTCTTCTCTTCTAAAATTGGCGCAAAATACGTTTGCGTATACTCCACCAGCGTTTCTCGACCATTTTCTGTATGGTAGGCAGGACGGTGGAACATAGCGATCGTCCATTTTTTATCATTTTTATCTAAATCGTCTCTGAGCCATGCTGCTTGCTCAATCATTTGTTCCTCTGTACCCTCTGAGTTTAATACGACAAAATGGGTATCATCGACCTCATAAGAGTAAGCATATTGAAGCTGAGATTCTGGCCCGTTCGTTGGAAAATTTGCTCCCTTGGTGAATACTTCCTTCCCCTCACTCTTCACATCATGATTACCTAATGTTAGAGCAGTTGGAATTTTTGTTGCATAGACCGAAGAGGCTTCCCAGAACTTTTCCCATTCTTCAAATGCGCCGCCAACATCAACCATATCCCCGCCATGCATAACAAACTGTGTGGATGGATGTTGTTTCAATGCACTCGTCATAAGTTCTTGATACGCTTTAATTCCTTGCGATTGATTCGTATGAGAATCGGTAACATACAAGAATGAGGTCGGTGTTGTTTTATCTTGGTCAATTGTCGAATATTCATGCCACTCCGACCAATTGCCCTCATAGCCTACGCGATATTTGTATGCAGTATTTGCTTTCAAGCCTTCGATTAAGGCATTATGAAACCGAATTTCGCCCTTCGTTCCATTTTCCTTCATGCTAAGCACTTGAAGCTCACTCTCAGCTTCATGCTGTTTGACATGATCGATATCAGGGTTAACACCCGTTCCCCACTCGCTAGCTTCAATGTATTGAAGATAAGTAATGGTTTGGTCTGGCTTTGTTTGCCAAGCAGCGCTTAGCTCGGAAGACAGATCTTCTGCCACGTAAGTTTGAACATTTTGAGGTGTATCTGTACCGTACTGCTCTACGACTTCATAATTGACAACCTTACTGTTCTTATCACCGTTGACTGCTTGAACCTGATAGGTTCCAAGTGCCAATGTCGTTAGGTCTGTCGTTAATTGTCCTTTAGCATCTGTTTTACCTAGGCTGCCGTTCAATAGCTGCTTGCTAACGTCTGATTCAGAGATATAACCTGTGGTTTTGCCATCTGCAAAAATAATCTCAAACAATCCGTCCTCAGCTTCTGCTGAAGCATAGTAACGTTCACCCGCCTTTGCAACCATAACTACAGGAGAAGACGTATCGTCATCCTCATATACGTTAGACGTTACGGTATTAACCGTAACTACAGAGCTTTGCTTTAACAATCCAATGAAAACAATATCGGCGCCTTCATAAGGCTTGCCCTCATGGTCTACTACTGTAAAAGTAGAAGGCGTGCCTAAACCGACTCCCGCCATTTCCACCTGGTATGGAAATGCGATTGTATAGTGAATAGGAGCAGCTAATGGCGAGCTAGTCTGAATTCCGCCAGCTGTAAGATTTGTATTGCTCATGGTTACGGATTTGTAATATTCACCGCGCTCTAACGCAGCATGAGGGCTCACTCTGAAGTTAACCGTCACGACCTCCTGTGCTGCTGCCGTTACGTTATGAAGTGCTACCTGAACAACTCCGTGCACATTATCAACCTCTGAGGTTAGAACAACTCCGGTTGCCTGAGTAATGCTTTCAACTTGAAGCGTACTCGCGTCATAATTTAATGCGAATTCAGCCTGGTCTGCATTCAAGTAATCTTTGATACCGACTTTAACAGAATAAATTTCATTACTTACAGCTTCTTTGGCAGCATTCATGTACAAACGTTCTCCGGCATTCACTGTGAAGGCGTATGTTTTTCCTGCCGGATTCCCCGCTTTATCCTTCACTTCAATAGCTAGCTCATGATAACCGCCGTCTACATTTTTTCCAGGATAAGTTAATAAATGCGTTCCTTCAGAATATTGCACATGATCCGTAATATCCGCTCCATCCAAAAGAACCGATAATGAATCCAAATCCAAACCTGATCCGTTATCGTCTAGCTCAACCTTTAATTCGTCAAGCGGAGTGCTCAATACTTCATTTGGGATAGGCGATATAGGTTTAATGGTGGGAACATCTTTATCCTCATCAACCTCTTGATAGATAAAGGTAATATCATCTACCCAAATAGAGCCCTTATTTTTCTTGCTCATATTCGATTGTTTCAATTGGAAAAACAATTCAAGGACAATCGGACCTGGCTTGCCTTGCGGAACAGCCGCCTCGATATATTTCCATCCAGACCAGTCTATGCCCATTTGATTCTGATCATAAAATTCTGCTTGGAATGAAGATCCGCCACCATCTCTGAATTTCGTCGTTAGCAAATGTCCTTCATTGTTCCCGTAAACCCACATGCCTACTTTAGTAGGGTAACCGGTTACTAGAATATTTCCCGTTTTGTACCCTACTTCAATTTGAGAGGGGTTATCTACGATGCCAATCATATCGTAATCAATTCTAGCTGAATATTGTCCATTCCTTACAAGCTTCTTGTTATCTTCCAGATGCAGCGTAGCATTATACATGCGTTTAGGGTTAAATTTTACATCTGAGATTCCATCTTCAAAATCTTCAACGATAGCGGATGGCGTAGAACCATCTACGGCGTAGACATGATTATTGGGACCAAATCCAGTTTGTAACCCTCCACCTAGCAATGACATTATTGACGCGATTACGATTGTTTTACGAAATACTTTTGCTTTCATTATTTTTCCTGCTCCCCGTAGTGAAATTATTATTCTATGATTACTATATCAGCGCATTGTAAAATTAAATCTCTTTAAGTATTAAGAAATTATATTTTATTCATTTAAATTGCAATCGAGTTTATTTCCTGTAATTGGAAATTAAATTATATGAATTAGAGCATTCTATGAGCATACGTGGTTCTTACTTAAGCTAAGAAATGCAAAAAAAACCGTAACCTGTTATGGTTGCGGATTAATTAGTTAGGCATTCCGTTTTACCCCTCGATTTCTTTTGGCCAAAAGGTACGTAAATATGGAACAAGCCCGTTTCTATTTTTCATATAAATGCAATCATTTGAAAATTTGCTTATTCTTATTTGTGTGCTATTCGTTACTTTTGAGAAACAAATAAATATTTTCTCACGTTCAACCTCCTGCTTAGTTCAAGCATATATGATCATGTAGTTCAAAAGCTATTTCAGAGGCCCCTCTACAGGAATAACTATTTTGCTTTTGACAAACACATGGGCGAGATATTTTGAGTTATCCTCTACTTGTACATATCCTGGTGCTAAAGAGAATTTCATTAATTCATTATCTATGATGACCAAAACACTATTCATATCCCTGTATCTCGATTCGCTGCTTAACACTGTAATTTCTTTACTTTGGTAACTAATCAAAAATGTATCCACAAAAAGATTTCCAAATTCTACTGCTGTAACCACTCCTAAAAAAAGTGAAAACAAATACAATCCAATTAAAATTATTTTATTTATTTTTTTCAAAGTAGACTTAATCTCGTACCACGCAATATATTGAAATTCATAAAACAGTATATAGCAGACCAAAAAACTCGTTGTGATTTTGAAACTCAGAATTCTTTGTTCATACATATCGTATTTTAAAATGATGATACTGATCATGATCATAATAATAGTAAAAACGACGGGCAGCGTCCGTTTCATGCTTATTTTTTTCATATGTTCCTCGCTTTAAACGATATTACGCTAGAGGCAAGAGAGCGCAAGCGCGATCATCATTATTATTGAAGTTTGAATCGTATTGTTTCAAATGACCCTCAATAATTATACCTCATTTCCATTTCCTCACTCCTATTAAAATAAAAATAAGCACCGCCCCAAAAGCATGACTAGCATGCTTTTGGGGAACGGTGCTTCAGTGTGCTTTTGGTATCTATTGTACTAATTGCTATTTATTCCGTTGATACCAGCTTGAGAAGTCGAACGATCAAAACAACCGATTCTTCTCTAGAAGCGTTAGCATTTGGAATAAATTCATGCTCTGTTTTGCCATTGATAATACCGGCATTGCCTAAAGCGTTAATTTGATCTTTCGCCCAGCTGCCATTAATATCCTCAAATTTAGCGTTTGTATCTAACTGTGCTAAATCAAGCACTCTAGCCAATAATGCCGCGATTTCAGCTCGTGTAATGACACGATTAGGTTCAAAGCTTCCATCCGCATAACCTGTCATAATCCCCTTCTCTAAAAGGGCTCTAATGGCATTTTCAGCAAAATGGCCCGTTGCATCTGTAACCACTTGAGTTCCTGTAGCTGTAAATCCAAGTGCTTTTACAAGCATTTGAGCAAATTCCCCACGAGTGACTTTCGCCTCACCGCGGAATGTCCCGTTTGCATATCCCTTTACAATTCCAGCACGAGTAGCGAAGTCAATGTCGTCATAACTCCATGAATTCATTTTCACATCTGCAAAGGTTGTTGAACTTGCTAATTCAGCCTTTAGCTTAATTTCAGCAACTGCTTTTTTATCCACTTTGTCATTGTAAATCGGTTTGTTTACAACAGGCGTTGGGGTTGGCGTTAGTGTCGGTCCTGTTGGTGCCGTCGGTGTTGGCACTAGTGGTGCTGCTTCCACTGTCACGGTATAAGTGGTTGCCGTTGTTGCATTCTGCGCAGTAACAATGACCTTGTTGCCTGTCGCTAATGTAGTCGCTATCTCTACTCCGTTCGCCTCATAGACTTCAAAAGTCGCATGGGCTGCTGGGGTGATCGCTGCCTTAAACGCAGCTAACGTAGTTCCATAAGGAATATTCGTTATCGTTTCATTCCCTGTTGCGCCGGTGCTTACTGTGCCGATGGTCGAAGTCAATGTAGACGCCGTGCTTCTTGGCTTGATGTCCGCTAGACCAACGATTAATGCTTGTTCAACAGATGCCATATGATCTAATGTAGCTGCTGTACGGACGGTGATCGTATCTCCTTCTTCTACACCAATGTTATCTACAAAATTGGCACCCGTTGCTACGGCAATGTAATTCCCGTTATTTACTTTGTACTCCATTACATCTGTAACCTCATTCAAACGCGTAGTATCAACGTTAGTTCCTGGTGTCAGTTGCCCCGCTGGAGGACCTGCTTGCACCGCTATGGTGTAGATAGTTTTCGTAATTTCATCCTGCGCTGTAACAATGACCTTGCTACCTGTAGCTAATGTAGCCGCTTGGTCTATCCCGTTGGCCTCATAGACTTCAAACGTCGCATATACTGCTGGGGTGATCGCTGCCTTAAACGCAGCTAACGTTGTTCCGTAAGGAATATTCGTTATCGTTTCATTCCCTGTTGCGCCGGTGCTTACTGTTCCAATCGTCGAGGTCAATATAGATGCTGTGCTTTTCGGATGAATGTCCGCTAGTCCAACCGTTAAAAGCTGTGCAAAAGACTCCATATGATCTAGTGTAGCTGCTGTACGGACGGTGATCGTATCTCCCTCTTCTACACTAATGTTATCCACAAAAGTGGCTCCCATTGCTACGGCAATGTAATTGCCGTTATTGACTTTGTACTCCATTGCATCCGTAACATTACTCAAACGCGTAGTATCCACGTTTGTTCCTGGAGCTAAACTCCCCGCAGGAGGACCCGCTTGAACCGTTAAGGTGTAAGTAGTCACTGTTGTTGCATCCTGCGCTGTCACAATAACCTTGTTGCCTGTTGCTAAAGTAGTAGCTTGGTCTATTCCATTAGCCTCATAAACTTCAAATGTGGCATGAGCTGCTGGTGTGATTGCTGCCTTCAACGCTGCTAACGTTGTTCCATATGGAATTTTCGTTATGGTTTCATTCTCTGTGTCGCCTGTGCTTACTGTTCCAATCGTCGAGGTTAACGTTGACTCTGTGCTTTTTGGCTTGATATCCTCTAAACTAACGATTAATACTTGTTCAACAGATGCCATATGATCTAAAGTAGCTGCTGTACGGACGGTAATCGAATCTTCATCTTGTACGCTTATGTTATCTACAGTAGTAGCCCCCGTTGTAACTGCAACGTAATTCCCGTTATTGACTTTGTACTCCATCACATCCGTAACGCCATTTAAGCTTGTGGTGTCAGCATCTGTTCCTTGTGACAAATAACCTGCTGGAGAACCTTCTTGCATGGTTACTGCGTATGTGGTCTTCATTGTTGGATCCTGTGCTGTAACAATGACCTTATTGCCCGTTGCTAATGATGTTGCCTCATTTATTCCATTCGCCTCATAGACTTTAAAAGTCGCGCCCGCTGCCGGTGTAATTGCATCCTTAAACACAGCTAACGTTGTTTCATACGGAATGTCCTTGATCGTTTCATTCACCGTTCCGCCTGTGCTAACGGTTCCAATCGTCGAGATTAACGTTGACACCGTGCTTTTGGGATGAATGTCTGCTTGACCAACCGTTAATACTTGCGCATCAGTTGCTGGATAACCAGATCCTGCTGCTGTACGGACGGATATTGTATCTCCAACTTGTACGCTAATGTTATCTACAGAAGTAGCACCTGCTGCAACAGCAACGTAACTGCCATGATTAACTTTGTATTCCATCGCATCCGTTACACCGTGTAATTGTGTGGTGTCTACATTGGTTCCTGGCACTAAACTGCCTGTTGTTGGCGCTGCTGCTCTTCCTGTTACTGTGTAGCTTTCAACCATTGCTTCGTTATAAACCGTTCCCTTAACCGCAATAGCTTTAATGGTCATATCATCCGTTACCACGATAGGCGAATGGTAAAGTGTACTGTTCAACGTGGGCTCATCGCCGTTTGTCGTATAATAGATAGCTGCGCCTATCGTCTCGCTGCTAAGCTCTATCTCTGAATTCCACACAACAGAGCCGCCTTCAATATCTGCTGTAGGCGTTTCTGCTAAGAAAACTTGCAGCTCTGGATAGTGGCCTTCTTTTATAAACCACTCATTGTCGAAATCCCAGCCCAAGAATGTAGATTGTGTCTTCATTTCAGCAGTTGACTTCGGAGCTCCCTTTCCGGAATTATCCGTTTGCCCTGAAACCTCGCGATCATAAAAAGTATTAACGTGTACGCTAACATTTTCACCAAAATACGTGCCTCCTGCAAATCCGCCTAGGTTATAGTTACCTGTAACGTTACCTGCAGCATAACTATTTGTGCTTGAACTTTTATATTCAAGTCCGATTACACCACCGACATTACTTGCTGTCGAGGTAACATTAGCAGTTGAATAGCTGTTTAGAATTTTGCCATTATCTTGGTATCCAACTATGCCTCCTGTATAATCGGTTCCTTTAACCTTACCCGTCACATAGCTGTTGGATATCGTTGAAGATGACCTTTGAGTACCTGCAATAGCACCCGTAAAATACGTAGCATTTACTACATCCACATTTACAAACCCAATATTTCTAATAATTGAGCTTGACATTAGTTCTCCAATGAAACCGAGAAAGGTTACATTCCTGTTTATTTTCAATCCCTTAACCACATAACCATCACCATCGAGTGTGCCACTAAATGAATAAATAGGCGCCCAATATTGCCCGCCATTATACCCAGCACCCGCTACCGAGAGGTAATCCGTTAAATCAATATTTCCTCCGAGCTTGAAATGGCTACCCGAATAATTACGAATTCTATTTAACTGATCAGGAGTCGTAATAATGTAAGGATTGCCTATCACTCCGCTTCCTCCACTAAAATCTGACGCCGCAAACACTTGAGAAGGATTCGTCGTAGGACCAAATAATGAAATTATTATTACGAAACACAGTAATCCTATTAGACTAGCCTTTCCCCTTTTCTTATCTGTTCCTGTTCTCTGTACCATACCATTCTTTCACTCCCGCTTAATGATTTTTCAAAGCACTGCCCAAAGACCTAATCATAGGCTTAAGGTTTAAAGAAATATACTAACTAAAGTTAGCATTCCGCAAATAAAGTCGAAAAAGCCGATATTAGCACGCTTTAGGGCGTTAATATTGGCTTTTTCGACTATCTATTCAATACGATTAATCTACGAGTTGAAGTTCTCTTGCTCGCACAATTGCATGCGCACGACGTTTCACCCCTAGCTTTCCATATACTCGAAAAACATAACTTTTTACCGTTCCTTCTGTTAAACCAAATCGATAGGCGATTTCCTTATTGGACAAACCATCCGTCAGCGCGTAAAGAATCTCTGCTTCACGTTTCGTCAGTTGCTCTGGCAATTGCTCTGTCTGTTGCTCTGGCTGTTGCTCCCGTTGCTCGTTAGGAACAGTTTCAAGATTAAGCTCTGCAACACTTACCGTACTTATCTGTCCCTTGGATTCCTCTAGAGATTTTAGGTAGACCATCTGGCTAATCATTAGGCCTAGCATATCCACTACCTCTTCGGTAAACACGCCGGAGATGAGGTTGTTTTCCAAATAAAGAACGGATAGCAACGTTCCGCCTGGTATAAGAATTGGCATACAAAGAACAGATTTCGACTCATTTCGACGAATATAAGGATCTGCGGCGTAGGAGCTGCGCGAAGCATCTGCAAGCACAATCGACTCGCCAGTTTTGATCACATAACGAGCTATAGGCCCTGCGTATACCAAGGACTCTTCAGCATTTGCCACTTCACCTGAGTGATCGATAATAGAAAAACGATCTTCATCACTATTCAGTACATATCCCTTTTCTGCGCCAGAATATCGAAGAGCGGTTTCAAGAAAACGATTTACTACCGTTTGGCTTCCCTCACTACGGGACCAAACAGAAATTTGCTGTAAGAGCGACCTCTCGTCACCGAATAAGGGCATTGTTTTCCGCCCCATTTCATACGCTTCAACATCAATCTTCTCTAGCGTCCTATGTGGTGCCTGCGGTTCAACAGGTTCCGATCGCAGCCCGGGGTATGTCTCTCTCAGCTTCCTGACCTTGGCAACAGCCCCCCACTTTAAATAGGCAGCGCAGGCATCCGCCATAAGCGTATCTGCCCCGATCGCACTACCCGCTTCTCTATAGAAAAACGAAGCCCGCTCTAAAGCGATCCCCTCCATTAATGGTTGGCACTCTAGTCGTGCAACACGAATCGCATCCTCATATCCTTTTGTTGCTGCTAATAGATTCCCATCGATATGCATTAACTCTGCTCTGATGAGCAGATAAGCCGAAGATGCCTGTCCGAAATAGCCGGTCCATTTTTTCATGGCATACAATTGTTTGCTAAGCTTAAGACGAATGCCCCTACGCTCCCCTTTCGACGAATCCCTATACATAGCAGCAAGCGTTAAAGAGTGATAAATATGCTGCTTGCGAACTTGCATCCGTGTTTGCCTAAACGTGTTAAAACGGCCTTTCTCTACCCAGTCAAGCGCGTCGCGATACCGCTTCTCCAAATACGCAATTTCGATTTGGCCCGTACAAATATAATAGACTTCATGATTCAGCGTCTCCTCTGAGCGCACGCTCTGTAAAGGTAAAGCAACTTCATCACTTTCCTTGTCCTCGCCCTGCAGTCTCGTTACATAATCTCTTGCGATCCGGAATATGTTGTGCGTTACCTGATCTACAAGCATCTGAGAGATTTTTTCATAATCTGAAATACGCGCAGACAACGCATATAAATCACCCGTATGGGTTGTCGTGCTTGTCAGCATAGCAATACTCACATAAGTTAAATTGGCGGATTCCATCCCATAACGAATCGATTTTTCAAAATGCTCGACGCCTTCTTCCGGATTTTGTTGAAGCCTAGCAAGTCCCCTGATATAGTTCAGTCGGCATTGCAAGTCTGCGCTTTCAAATGAGGCAGAGAGAAGGATTGCCGTATCGATATAGTATAGCCCGGTATGGAACAAAGATATTTTATTTCTAAGAATGACCAAGCCGTAGCCAGCCAGTAAATAGGCAAATGATTCATTGTTTCCGTGCTTCAGACCATAGCGAATGAATTTTGAAAACAAAACGGCAGTCAATTCCAAGCTCAACGTAAATACTGACGTCGATATAGCCATTACGAGATCAGACAACGCTTTATAATGAGGGTCACGATTTATGGGTAAACGCGCAAGCTCCTTACGTTTGTTATGCAGCGCGATTTGTACCAGCATTAATTCCTTGGCGATCACTGCTTTAGAAGGTTTCAGCGGTAGCTTCCACCCGAATTCCTCAAGCGCCCGCCGCCCAATAGTTACGGCTATATCATCTCTTTTTAAATAACTATTCATGCCAATCCATATCATATAAATACGAGAGCGCTCAACCACATCTGTTGTACGCAGCATTAACCGCTCTAGCAGTTCTTCCGCAACACCCGCGCGGCCGCACATATATTCACACTCGGGCATCTCCAGCATCAACCGATAAGTAAGTGAATGCGTTCCCTTGCCGTCATCTTGAACCAAGCGCATGCCCATATTAAAATAATGCAGAGCAGCCGCAAATGCAGTCGTAGCCTTCGATTTCAACCCTGCCTGAAGATTGTATTCGGCTAGTTCGCTTCTCTCCGCCTCATCCGCTATCTCATGGCTTCCCAAATTCAAATGATAAACCATATCGAAAATCGTTTGTTCCAGCTGATTAGGTGAATAGATCCGCAGCACTCGTCCAATCTTGAGATGCAGGCCCGCTTTCGCTGGTTCAGGAACTAACTTATAAGCTGCCTGCTGTACCTTGTCGTGTAAAAAAGTATAATAACCGTCATCCGTTCCATTAGCGTCATACTCTTGATACAATAAACCTTCTGCCTCGACAGAATGTAATAAGTTTTTTGTATGGCTGACGTGGCAATCGCTTACTAGTGCAATCATAGAAGGACGAAATCGATGTCCGATAGCCGCCGCAATGGCAAGCAACTCCATCATTTCTGCTCCGAGATTCCGAATACGATCATCTATTAAATGAAGGATACCGGGATCTTCAGGCATCTGTGTCACAATAGTTGCTTCCCAAGCCCACATCGATGCTTCCTCATCGAAATAGAGCTTGCGCTCCCTATATTGGCTGTCTAGAAGATGGTGCAAATATAAGGGATTACCACCCGTTCGATGGTAAAGCGACTCCGCAAGCAAACGGACCCTAGCCGTATTTTCGTTTAGAATTTTCGATACAAAATGTCTCACATCGATATAGGATAATAGGGGCAATGCGATATGATGGAAGGATATCGGAGTTTCGTCCACATTCAAGGACAGGGAGTGTTCCATCCAAAATGCTGCAGCAGTATGAGTCTCCCCATCGCTTCTCTCTTCTGACATCGCTTCCTCACGGAAAGCGCCTATTAGGAGCAATCCATGCAGCAGCTTATCCTGCAAAAAGGTACGAAGAAGTTCCACGGTAGCCGAATCCGCCCATTGGAGATCATCTAGAAATAAAACAAGCGGATGTTCTTTGTCTACAAAGGCTTTGATGAAAATAGGAAGCAGGCGGCGGAGTCGTATGGAGGCTTCAGCAGGTGGAAGTGCTTCTACAGAAGGAATTTCACCAAAAAGCGTTTCCGCCTCCGGCAGTAGAGCTGTAATAACGCCAGCTCCTTGCCCTAATTCTTCCGCTAATCTAGACTTCACCAAGTTCAACCTTGCTGGTGCTTCGCTCATGGTTTGTTTAGTTAGCCAACGAAGCGCCTGAAGAATGGGTGACAGTGGGATATCCCGATTCTTCAGTTCACATTTTCCGGCTGCGAACTTACCGCCTATCTTTGTAACAGACACTTCAAATTGCCGGATGAGTGCAGTTTTACCGCTTCCCGCCTGACCGCTAACGATAACGAATGCAGATTCGCCAGAACGAACCTGTTCGTAAGCCTCACGAAGCAGCTCGTCTTCCGCCTCACGCCCAAATAGTGTTCCCGGCAAGCGGAAACGGCTTGCCTCATCTGCATGAGCAATGTCAAAGGATACGATATGACCTTTATCTACTAATGAAGAAATACATCTTTTCAAATCGACTAGCAGCCCATATGCACTCTGATAACGTTCCCCTGGCGACTTCGACAGCAGCTTCATAATAATAGCCCCCAGCGTTTCAGAAAGCTCAGGGCGAAGCTCGATCAAGGGGGTGGGAATAATAGCTAGATGAGCATGTAACCATTCCTCCGTACTATCAGCTTGAAACGGTATTTTCCCTGCAAGCATGTCATAATAGATTATGCCCAGCACATATAAATCGCTGCGCTCATCAGGCGAACGGTTAAGTCTTCCGGTTTGTTCTGGTGAGATATAGACGTAATCCGTTTCACGCTTACTTTCAATCACAGCCAAATGGGTTTCCGAATCAATCCGAATATGAGCAGGATTTAAATCACCTAGGATACTGCCCTGCTTATGTGCCATATGAACCTGTTCCGTAATGGATATAGCTATATGTAAAAAGGCCATAACTTCTATCGGAGTCCCTTTTAGCCATTCTTTTAGCTTAATTCCCTCTTCTTGCGGCAACGTTCCCAATCCTCCATTAACCTTTCAAACTACTAAAAAACGAACAGCGCCATAGTTCATCTTATTCTAACATTAACTTTTAAAGTAAAATATACAAATCTCGACAAGAATATACTCGGTAAAGTATAATGCCAACCAAATAAAATAAAACCTTAAAGGGCATTAAGCCAATCAAGGTTAATGAAGTTTTTGCTCTCTTAAATAATGATACTTGCACGTTTAAAATTAATTAAGTCAGGATCTACTTTCACTAGCATATCCTCGAATTCTTCCCATCCATTTTGCTTTATGAAATTCGCTTCGTTATAAGTTATTGGTATTAGCCACGCCTGAATAATCGATACATCACCAACGCAATTAAATGCATGAAATGAATCCAGAAAATAAGTGCCCCCTATTTCTTCCACTTCTTACAACTCGGATATTCTAATCTTGTGTTTTTGATCATTATTTATTGATTTTTTATATGATTTTCCCAAGTATTTTCTTGTTAGTCTATGCTAGAGTATGATCAATAACCAGACTCTATTTTGTCCAGAATGGGAAGTCACATTCAGTTTTTCTTACAAGTTGAGCATAGTTCACTCCCGTTTGGTTTTGGTATTTGAAGAATTGTTTCTTCGTGTAGAATATGACAACCCCCACCAAATAAGAAACTTTGAAAGGCACGAAGCCAATAAAGGTTCTAGAATTTAACTAATACTATGTATTGTTACTGATACCATCCCATCGCCTTTATTATTTATTAAAGCAACTTCAAAATTAGAAATCCACCTAAGTTCCCCTAAATGCTTAGCATATGCAAATTCGTGCGGAAGTTCTGTTATGACTTTTTCCAAAAGCAATTCCTTTCCATCTTGTTGAATAATAGATATGAAAATATCCATTGTTTCAACAAAGTGATGGCATATTACTTTAGCTTTGAAAATCTTATTGGGGCTTTTTATGGTTTTCTTCCAAATCCATTCATTTATATAGGATGATTCCTCTATTATATTTGACACTGCTCTAAATGGTGTACAATCCCAATTTTCATGTTCACATATTCTTGCTATACCTTTCATCAACAGTTTGAGAGTAATTTTTCTTTTCGTAGTTTCATTTGCTGAATTAAAATATAACAAATCAAATTTAACTTGTACTGTTGCTATCCCAGAATAATTAATAATTCTTTCATCAGCAATGTTTTCTACACATTCCACGAGAATCTTCCTAATTTTTTCTGTCTTAAATTTATTAAACAAGCGTTCAAACATTGCAGTAATACAACGAGTCTCTAGTGTAAAAGAACGTCTCTTTCCAGCCCAATTTAATTCATAATCAGATTTACTTGCGTCATAAAAATCAATATTTCTCTCATCCACCATTACTTTTATCTTTTCATTATTAATAACATAGGGCAAGTCTAACTCGAAATACTTTAAATACATAACCAATCTCACCTTATTTCTCCCACTGCCGTGGTGTTATACAACTATTCTAACGTCAACCTACTATCCCGATCTACAGCGATTGAAAAAGCAAATAGCTTTGGGGTTGCTCATTTTTTATAAAAGGCCTTTACCCCCATTTTACTTTCATATTTTTCATTTCGCATGTGGCTTTTTGCCGCCCTCCGGTGTCTAATGAAATGTAAGGTCAAGAGGAGGTTCTTACCATGTCAGGAGCTCATGACAAACTCCCTGTTTATCCGGATAAACAGGGACAAATCAAAAACTTTGAAATCACCTATAATCAGTATCGCCATCGAATTTGCAAATATCTTTCATTGAAAGTAAATCCGCTGGCTGCGGAAGACTTAACCCAGCAAGTTTTCTTAAAGGCTATCGAAAATATTCATTCCTTTAAAGAAAATGCCAGCGTATTCACTTGGATTTTCAAGATCGCTCAAAATATCGCGAAAAATGAATATCGAAGCGCATCACGAAAAAAAGAACTTGCCTACGATTATACAAGTTACGAATCACAGTCTGTGTCTCTTGATTTTGCGAAATATGTTGAAATCCGTATTGATATTAGCGCAGCATTAAAAAAACTAAATGAGCTCGATCAACAGATCATAGCACTGCGTTTCTTTGTGGACTGCACCTTGTCGGACATTTCCAAGATCGTCGGAATGCGTGAGAGCGCGGTCAAAAACCGCTTGTACCGAGCATTGGAGAAATTACGAAGTGAATTAAAAGAATGGGGTGACATTGCCATTATGTCTATACTGGATAGGATATCCATCGTAAACAAAAGCGACGCCAATGACACGAATGAACGGCTGCAGAAGGTTCAACAAGACTTGTTTAATGAGCTCAAGCAGCATGTAGAGAAGATTTCATTGAAATATAATCACCAGCCCTCCAAAAAAATTATCATCGAAATTTATCGTGATCTACCAACCTTTCATCAGGCTGTCGGAGAACAAAATGCTCCCAACTGGTTCATGGGTACGTTTGAGGACAATATTTTAAAGATTGTGTCCCCTTTGAATCCCGGACCGGAGCATACGTACCAGTCCATCCTTACCTCCACCATCCACCTGTTCACGATGTGGCTCATTACAGACATTAATCCGCTTGCTCCTAAATGGATCCGTCAGGGCATTGGAGGATATGAGTCGAGAGGAATGAGTGAGGAATTCATCAAGCATAGCACTTTAGATATCATTGATCAGCTTGTTATCCCGTCCTTCCATGAGCTCAATAATGATACTTGGGATTTTGAAACGATGAAAGGCTTTCAATTTTCTTATTTAATCGTCGAGTTCGTCATTGAAAAATTTGGCTTGGGTGCCTTAAATCAAGTGATTCGAAATCCCACTAGCTTTAAAGGGATTTTCCAATGCTCTGAGCAAGAGCTGCATGCGCAGTGGGTGGATTATATTAAGAACAAATCCTAAACGTTCCAGCTAAAAAAATGATGCCCCAAAAGCCATTGGCTCATGGGGCATCTTCTAATACCTTCTTAATCGCCTGCCTTGCTTAACGCACGGCTTGAGTCAAATGATAAACCATCTGAGCCGCCTCTGCGCGAGTCGCTTGGCTAAGCGGGGCCAGCGTTGTGTCGCTTGTCCCTTTGATCAGACCAAGTTCAACAATCTCATTCAAGGCTTGGCGTGCCCAGCTATGAATCTGCGGCTCATCGCTAAAGCTGCCTAGTTTATCCGCTTGGGAAGATTCATGCTTCGTCTTCCATTGATATGCGCGGTAGAGCATTACTGCCATTTCCTCGCGAGTAATCGTGCTATGCGGAACAAATGCCTGCTCGCTCATCCCGCGAACAAGACCGGTATGGAAAGCTGCCGCAACCGGTGCATAATACCAGCTATCCGCTGGCACATCCCGGAATGGAAGCTCCGCTCCATTGTCAGTCAAACCAAGTGAACGAACCAGCAGTGCCGCAAATTCCGCACGTGTAATTTGGCGATTCGGTGAATATACCTCGTCGCTTGTGCCCACTACAACATGCTGGGCTGACAGTACCTCTATAGCCCGATGAGCCCAGTGGTTCTTTTGTACGTCCTTGAATGCTTTCGTAAACGAAAGCACGCCATAAGCGCTGAAATGCGCTAGGTCGGCCTGAATCATGCCGCTTGCAGCATCGTAAGTGCCGCCAATAAACGCCAGCTTATTATCTGAAGTCAAGTGGTATATGCCAGTTAGCTCATAATCGGCATTAGCGTCTGCCTTCAGGCTTACTCGTACAGCCTTCGTGAATGGTACGTTTAATGGACGTGCTGTTCCATTCTTCATAACGGCGGTTAACTGGAAATCCACGAGTTTGCCTGCGGATGCCCATTGTCCAGTCCACTGCGAACTGGCCTGCTTCAACCATGCAGACTGATCAGCCTGAGACAACTGGTCAACTTTCCAAGCCAGCTCCTTCAGCTGCTCCAAGCCTACTGATTCGCTTAGCTGCTTCAGCGTTTCATAAGGGATCTCCAGCTTGCTGTTATCCCCAGCTTTTAGCTCAAGACCCGTTTGCGCTGCCAATGCCTTCTGGATATCGGCAATGCCCACGACGCCAACATTCGACTCATTCGCCGGCGGCGTAACTACGCCTCCGTTGCTAGGGTTTTCGGTAACAGGTCCGCCATCGCCAGAAGAAACGGTATACGTCAATCTGCTAAGCTCGAAGCTGCGATCCAGGACAGCCGATGTCAGAACAGCCTCATATGTCCCTGCTGTCATAGCTTGCGGTACAATAAATGTGCCAGTGAAGCCCTGGGCTCCCTTCGTTGATTCCTCCGTTTGATAGCTATAAAGCTTCTCCCCGCTAGTCTTGTTGTAGAAGTCCACCGTAACCGGCAGCTTCAGTACCGGATGTTGATCCTTCACATAGGCGGAGGCTGGAATTTCATTTGCATAAGCTGCAAGCGCATCGGTGCTGAGCAATTCATAGGTCAGCTCCGTTGTTTCCCCAACAGCCTCCACCTTAACCTTGCCGCTCAATACGTCATTGCCCACGCTCGCCGAACGGAAATGAGTGCTATGCTGAGCAAAGGACAGGTCAATCGATTTGGTATAAAATGCGCTGTCATGCGCACCATCGCGCACCTCAGCATAATGCGGAACTCCCGCATTCATCAAATATTTGTGCAGCGTATTGACTGGAAGGTCAAAGCTGTACACATCCAGATTGCCCGAGTCAAAATAAATCGAATAACTCTTCAACGCTTCTACCGGATAATCGGTTACGATTTTTACCGGGAACTGGCCTGTATTCGTCATACTTAGCGCACCCATATGGCTGGCCACACTCGAGAACTGGTCCGGATACTGGAATCCGATTACGAAAGCGCCGAAACCACCCATTGATACTCCTGTCGTGCCTCTGTAACGGGCATCGTCAATCGTGCGATATTGGGTATCGACAAGCGGCACCAAATCCTTGGTCACCATATCCTGCCATTTCACGCCATTCGCTCCGGCGCCGTTAACCCAGAAGCTGGTGCCGCTGGAGTCAGGGATGACAACGATCATATCCTTTATCGAGCCTTGCTGTATGCCTTTGTCCAAAATTTGATCAATCTTGTCAATTTCAAACGACTCGCTGTCGCTATTGAACTGGTGGAGCAAATAAACGGACGGGTAACGTTTGCTTGGCTGATCTAGATAGCTAGGCGGCAAATATACACGGTATTTGACCATCCGGTTAGCGCTCTCGGAGAAAAACTCCGTGACATAGAACAGCTTTTGATCGCCGGTTTCCTTCACTGCGCCATTCTCGTACTTGTAATACTGCGAGACAGCCGCTTGCTTAATCGTTACCGTCTCATCCTGATCGTTTTTGCCTGTAAGCGTCACGTTGGCGGTATATAAATATTTGCCATCAAGCTCAAATACATAAGCCCCTTCAACCTGCGCTTTTACATTGGTGTATCCCTTAACAAGCTGGGTTATTTGATCGATGCGCTGCAGCTTGTCATACCCCTTCTCGAAATAGCCAGCCGACAGCGTATTTCGATACGCCTGCATCTCTTGGCTGCTAATGGCATTCAACTGCTTCACAGCCAGCGCTTTAACGTCGGCAACAACGCTTTCGCTAGGCACTTTAGAAGGAAGCTTATTCACTTTTTGAAGCGCTGCTTTCGTGTAAATGCCAATGGGCCCGGAATACCAGCCGCCGCCGCCGTTCTGGTTGTACAAACGAACCGCGATTGTATTGGTCTCGCCGCGTTTCAGGAGGCCTGAAGGCACGCTGTACGATCTGGAGGCTGCCCAGAATGAGCTTGTATACTCTCCATTATCATTAAAGCCTGTTTTGCCAACTAGCTGTCCATTAATATAGGTTTGGTCAGCGTCATCAATTTTGCCTGCAAGCAAAGTTAAATCCTGATCCGGGAAATCATCCGGGACTGTAAACTCCCTGTAATACCAAGCGGCGCCGTAATAATTATTGAGTCCGCTGTAGCCTCCGAAGCCATCTGTCCACCAGTCCAAGCCTGGCTGTACTGTGCGCCAATCTCCGTTCTGAAGATCAGGAGTCAGGCCATTCACCGAGCTGCTGGGGAAAGTGTCCTTCGTGAAGAACCAATCGCCAAGCAAGTCAATTTGAACATCCTCAGCCGCAGTCCCCATTGGTGTTACCTGAATAAGAGGTTTAGTTCCGAGCGCATAGGTCATCCCTAGCAAACGTGCGCTAAGTGTGACATTATAGCTTTTATCCTGGCCAAGAGCTGTTACCGGAATCGTAAAGCTTCCCGTAAAGCTGCCCTGCGCAGATCCCGTGATCACATCGCCGAGATCAACAGAATCACTATACAGCGCCACTCCGCTTACATCGGTGACCTGGACAAGGGTATTCAAATGAAAATTGCTGCTGGTCGTTTGATTCAGTACATAATTTGCGGCGCTAGCTCGGTCCAGATTGACTGTAAAATCAACCTTCACCGTCTGCTGGCCTACGTTAATGGCCTGCGGGGCTGCCGTGAAGCTTCCTTTCACTAGGCTGCTTCCGAAATTGTTGCTGTGCATCATAAACGAACGATCCAAATAACGCAGATAGTAATCTGCCGTATGGCCGCCTGGCCTCATTTGGTATTCATGAGCGACCTTCGCCCCGCGGAAATAGGCATGGATATCATTGGTAGAACCGTCCGCATACGTACTCGGATCTTCCGTTCCGCCATCCAAATAGTATTTATATGCCTTCTGGTTCGCTGCGCTTATCGCTTTAATCATCTCAAGCGGCTGCAGTCCCTCTACCTTCTTGTCGAGCGCTCCCATGTGGCTGCCAATCGAGCTGAACAGCTCGGGGTGCTTGAGGCCAAGCACAAAAGCGCCATAGCCGCCCATCGAAACACCGCTAATGCCTCGAAATTTTGCCAGCGGAATCGTTCTATAAGTGTCGTCGACATGCGGAATGAGATCGCTTACAAGCATATCCTCCCAAGGAGCGTCTGCCTTGTTAACGAACCAGCTGTCTCCGCTTGTATCCGGCATAACGACGATCATTTTCTGCATCAGCCCTTGGGCCATCCACTCATCCAGCTTCTTGTCTACAGCCGCATCGGCGAACTGCTGGCTTGAGCTGTCCTCTTGGTGCAGCAAATAGACAACCGGGTAACGCTGCTCATTATCCGCATACCCCTCCGGCAAATAAATGCGGTAAGTCATTTCCTTATCCATACTTTCTGATGGATACGATTCTACAATAAAACGGGCATTGGCAACCTCTTCTGCCGCCTTAACGGATAATGCGGGCAATCCTGCCATCATGACTAGGACTGCCAGCATTATGGTGTACACCCGCTTGGCAATCGGCCTGTTCCAACTTTTCAATTGTATTTCCTCCCCTGCTTGGTCTATCTTTCCTCCCAAACTATAGCACTTGCCTAGCAGCAGGTTAATGGAATAAGTGCGGCATTTTGGTATTATCCGCGCTTTATCGGGAAGAGTCCAACCAATAAATTCCATAACAAGAAAAACGATCACCCCTCCCAAAATGCAGGAAAAGTGATCGTCTAAAGAATGGACTTATAGGCTAAGTCCTTAAATCATTCTATTGTCTTCACAAAGCCGCTTCCGCCGTCTCAAACTGGCTATTGTACAATTCGGCATAGAAGCCGTTCTCCGCAAGCAGCTCGTAATGATTGCCGCTCTCGATAATATCGCCGTCCTTCATAACAAGGATAATATCGGCATTCTTAATCGTAGACAACCTGTGCGCGATAACAAAAGATGTTCGTCCCGCCATTAAGCGGTCCATCGCTTCCTGTATGAGAAGCTCCGTTCTCGTATCGACGGAGCTTGTCGCTTCGTCGAGGATGAGCAGCGGGGCGTTCGCAATGAGCGCTCTTGCAATGGTGATCAGTTGTTTCTGGCCTGCAGAAAGGTTCACCTGCTCGTTCAATACCGTGTCGTAGCCATTCGTTAACGTGCGGATAAAATGATCAATGCCGACAGCCTTGCAGACTTCCTTCACGTCGGCATCGGTAACGCCTTGCTTATTAAAGACGATATTTTCTTTGATCGTCCCTTCGAATAGCCACGTATCCTGAAGCACCATACAAAACTGCTCATGCACATTTTCCCGAGGAAGCTCATGGATAGGAACGCCATCGATTGTAATTTCCCCGCCGTTCAGCTCATAGAATCGCATCAACAAATTGACAATCGTCGTTTTCCCCGCACCTGTCGGCCCAACGATGGCGATCTTCTGGCCGGGCAAGGCGCGGGCTGAGAAGTCATTAATAATAAGCTTATTCGGATCATAGCCGAAGGTAACATTGCGGAATTCCACCTGCCCCTTAACATCCTTAAGCACCTTCGATTTATGCTTCTCGTCCTCAAGCTCTTTCTCCTCCAAAAATTCAAAAACGCGCGCGGCTGCGGCTGCAGTCGATTGCAAGCTTGTCGCGGCTTGCGCGATTTGCCCTAGCGGCTGCGTGAACAGGCGGACATAGAGCATGAATGCAACGATAACGCCAAACGAAATTTGGCCATCCATCGCCAATGCCCCGCCGACAATACATACCGCTACATATCCAAAGTTTCCGACAAACATCATGAGCGGCATCGTCAAGCCGGATAAAAATTGCGACTTCCAGGAGCTTTCATATAATTTATCGTTTATTTCATTAAACGTTTCCTTCGCCTTCCGCTCGCCATTATAAACCTTAACGACATCGTAGCCAGAAAATATTTCCTCGACATGGCCATTCATCGCACCAAGGTTTGCCTGCTGGTGAACGAAATGCGTTTGCGATTTTTTGATCATCACCGTCATGAAGCCAAATCCTAAAAAAGTGGAAATGATCGCCGTCAACGTCATCCACACGTTGGTATAGAACATCATGACCAATGAACCGACCAGCATGGTGACGGATGTAACAAGCATCCCGACACTCTGATTCATCGTTTGACCAATCGTATCGATGTCGTTCGTAACACGGCTCAGCACGTCGCCATTGCTCGTGGAATCGAAATACTTTAGCGGAAGCTTGTTAATCTTCTTGGAGATGCGGGTGCGCAAGCTTCTCGACACCTTCTGCGTTACAGTAGCCATAATATAGCCTTGGAAAAACGAGAAGATGACACTTAATCCATATAGGACGGCAAGCAGTATGCCGATGCTGGTGACCGCGTCCATGTCGATTTCGCCCATTAGTCCCTCAGTAATGTAATCCGTCATGTCTTTCAGCTTACCTGGCCCGATAATCGTAAAGATCGTGCCCACGACGGATAGCAGCAAAGCAATGATAATAAGAGGAAGGTACGGCTTGCAATAAGCGACGAGCTTGCCCATTGTTCCTTTGAAATCGATGTTTTGCTTAGTTGCGACCTGTTGTTTAGCCAATTTCAAGCTCCTCCTTCGATAACTGAGAGTTCGCGATCTGACGATATACTTCGCAGGTCTGAAGCAGCTCTTGATGCGTGCCTCTTCCTACAATTTTGCCTTCGTCGAGAACGAGGATGAGATCGGCTTCCTTGATCGTTCCGATGCGCTGCCCCACAATGAGGTTGGTAGCGCCCGCTGTTTCTTGATTCAGCATGGAACGCAGCTGACGGTCAGTCTTATAATCAAGCGCAGAGAAGGAATCGTCGAAAATATAAATATCAGGCTTGCGGTAGATCGCCCTGGCAATGGATAACCTTTGCTTCTGGCCGCCGGACAAGTTCGAGCCTCCTTGCGAGACGCTGCCCTCATATCCGCCTTCCAGCTTCTCAACAAACTCTTGGCCTTTGGCGATCGCTACCGCTTTCTTCACATCGTCCGCCGAGCCTGCCGCTCGGCCATTATCGCCATAGGCAACGTTGGATGTCACGGTTCCGCTGAATAGAACGGTTTTCTGAGGGACGTAACCTAGCTTGTTATGGAGATCCCTCAGCTCGTAATCTTTTACGTTTAACCCTTGGACAAGCACCTCGCCCTCCGACACGTCATAAAATCTCGGAATTAAGTTAAGCAGCGTACTCTTGCCGCTGCCCGTGGAGCCGATGAATGCTACGGTCTCGCCCCTGCGTGCAACAAAGCTGATATCCCTCAGTACATATTCATCCGAATCCGCATACTTAAAGCTGACATTTCGGAATTCAATTTCGCCTGTTTTTGCGGTATTCGTCGATTTGGAACGGCCATCCTTGATGCTTGGTTCTGTATTTAATACTTCCATGACACGCTTGGCTGCGACTGACGCCCGCGGCAGCATGAAGAAAACCATCGACAGCATCATAAAGGCCATAACAATTTGCATCGCATAGGAAGAGAAAATGACCATGTCGCTGAACAAGCCGAGACGAGCCACGGTATCCGCTCCGTTAATCAGATAGGCGCCGATCCAATAAATCGCCAAACTGAGTCCGCTCATGATCAGACTCATGACCGGCATCATCAATGCCATCAATCGGCTTGTGAACAGATTCGCATCGGTCAAATCCCGATTCGCGTGATCGAACTTCGCCTCTTGGCTTGGTCCCGCATTATAAGCTCGAATGACTCGCAGGCCATGCAGCCCTTCTCTCGTAACTCGGTTTAACTGGTCCGTCAGCCCTTGAATCAATCTGAACTTTGGCATAGCGAACAAAATAACGATTGCGATCATGAGAAGAAGCAGCGCAACCGAAACGCCGGATGAAAGCGTCCATTGCCAGCTCTTGCTGGAGATTTTCACAATGGCCCAGCCTGCCAGAATTGGCGCTTTAATCATCACTTGCAGCCCCATCGCCACAATCGTTTGCACTTGCGTAATATCATTCGTGGAACGCGTAATGAGGCTCGCCGTCGAGAATTGGTTCATTTCGGCCATGGAAAATGATTCAACCTTATCGAAGAGCAAGCCCCTAAGCCGCTTAGCCAGCGATGCGGCGCTCTTCGCGACCAAATAGACTACGATAAAGGATGCAATTAAACTTCCGATAGCACACAGCATCATATAGGCGCCTGGCTCCCATACCTCGCTTAAGGAGCTGCCTTCCGTTTGCACCAGCTTGGTGATTTCCGCCAAATAATCAGGAAGCTTGAGGTCTAGCCATACCTGGAACACGATAAATGCGGTACTGATGACGATAAACCAAACATTTTTGGGATTAAAATACTTCAAAATCTTAAGCATTTATCAAACGCTCCTTCGCCATGTTGTTAGCCATAGAACTGTAAGCCTACTAACTATATTACAATATTAAAAGCCGCTAAAACAACTTAGGCGACTGCTACTCCAAATTGCTTTTGATTTTATCCAAGACGTTAAAAAAATTGTCCAGTTCCTCTTGCGATAACCCCTTTTTTAATTCCCGTTCAATCTGGGCATATTTACTAATAATAGCCTCATAGTACTCGTGCGCAGTTGGCGTAAGGATGATTTGCTTTAACCTGGCATCATAGGGAACCGATTGCCTGATAATAAGGTTATTCTTCTCCATTAATTGCAAAATCTTGCTTGCCGTCGAACGCCGGATGGTGAATTTGTTCTCGAAATCGCGTTGAAAAATCTCCTTGTCCTGGTTATCGACAAAGTACTTCAGCACCCATCCATGCATGCCGGTTAATTGATCGCCATATTTTTGATTCATAAATCCGTCCACTTGTCTTTGCAGCATATTTCTTAGCGTTCTAAGTTCTAGCGCAATCGATCGATCTGATTTCATTTCACCTTCCCCTTTTCAGTATTCATTTTCAGGTATTTTCTCATTTTATCACAAAACTTGTTAGTCTACTAACATAATTACGACTATTGAACTAGCACTTTTCCGACTTTTGAATAAAAAAAATAATCTTTGATGTTATACGCCACAAATTCGTAACAACTTGCTCATTGTGCATTATTGCCCATTGGGCAATAATATAGATAAGGAATTATATTTGAAGATACTGCCATTCTATCTAAAAGAGAGGTGAACGCTTAAGCGTTACATGATGAACAAACCAAACCTACGCGATATGAAAAGGGAAGCAACCGGGAATGCGCTTGCCGATGCAGCGTTCGCTCTTGCTATGGAGAAGGGAATGGACGGATTCGTTGTGGAGGATGTCGTGCAGCGCGCCGGATACTCCAGAAGAACGTTTGCTAACCATTACTCTTGCAAAGAGGAAGCGATAGCTTCCTCAGCACTCATCTTCAAAGGCGCCGATGAAATTGCAAATTGGATTGCTGGTCTACATGAAGATATTCCTCCTCTTGAGATTTTGTACCATTTAATGAAGATGCAGCTTACAGCAGAGCATTTTGTGAAATTGCAGCAGCTTGTATCGCTCTCGAAGCAGTACCCATCACTTGAGCCGTACATCCTGAGCGGATTGCACCGTTTGCAAATAACCGCCCAGGAAACGTTAAGCAAATTATCTCATGGACGTTATCCTGAAGGATATATCTACCTTCTTGTCGGAGCTGTTTACGGGGCTGTCCTTCCATTGCTTGACGGCAGCCTAAACGTACTGCTTCCAGGACAAAAAGCAGCAGAAACCCCGGAGACTATTACGCTCGATCAATATTTAGATAAAATGTTTGGTTATTTACGAAACGGTTTCTAGCCCATATCCACAAGTTATTCCCACATACAAAGGAGAATTATGAACGCATGTCAACTTTTCTGTACAGATTAGGCAAATCGGCTTATACCAAACCATGGTATTTCATTGTCAGTTGGATCGCGATTCTCGGAATTGTTCTCACCATTCTAGGGATCAACGGCATCCATGTTACTTCCGATATGAAAATCGAGGGCACGGAATCGCAAAAGGTATTAGATCAACTGACGGCAGAGCTCCCCGAAGCTTCGGGCGGACAAGCCAGCATCGTGTTCACGGCACCAAAGGGCGAGAGTCTGGATACGCCGGAGCGTTTGGCCTCAATTAGCGAAGCTGTTAACGAGGTATATCAACTTGAGTATGTGATTAATCCGATTGAACTCGCCGCACAAGCCGGAGCATCGATGAGCGACGCCGCTGCTGCGCAAGGCAACCAGTCAGCACAAGGCGAAGCAGCTACTGGGTCTACGCAAGAAGCGGCTGGCGAATTGCCGCCTTACGGCCCGATGATGGTGGACGGCATGCCTGTTCCGGGCGTTATGATCGCTTCGGACAGCAGCGTCGCCTTGTTCCAATTTCAATTCACGGTTCAGCAAATGTCCTTGCCCGAGTGGGTCCCAGATTCGGTAATTGATGCAGCTATGACTGTCGAGAAGACCGGAATTACGGCCTTGCCGAGCGACTCGCTATCTACTAAGCCTGCAATTGGCTCGACGGAAGCCATCGGCATTGCCGTCGCCGCCGTTGTGCTCTTCATGACACTCGGTTCAGTTGTTGCTGCAGGCTTGCCGCTTCTGACCGCGCTTATCGGAGTAGGAGTAAGCGTAGGAGGTGCTTTTGCCTTCTCGAACGTGTTCCATATGACCGATCTCACGCCTGTTCTTGCGCTTATGGTCGGGCTAGCCGTCGGTATTGACTACTCCCTGTTTATCGTCAACCGCCAGCGCCGCATGATTCTCGAACAGGGACTTAGCGCTCGGGAAGCCGCGAGCAGAGCTGTGGGTACCGCTGGCAGTGCTGTATTTTTTGCCGGCTTGACCGTTATTATTGCATTATGCGGCATGGTCGTTATCGGTATTGGCTTCTTGTCCGCAATGGCGCTTGTTGCCGCTGTAGCCGTTCTTGCCAATGTGCTGGTCGCGCTGACGCTGCTGCCGGCTTTACTCGGTCTCGTCGGTGAACGCATTTGTTCAGCCAAAGCTCGCACGAAGAGCAGCAGCCAAACCAACAACAATTCAAATGGGTTCGCGCATCGCTGGGTAACGGGAGTCGTAAAAGGCCGCTGGGTTATCGTAGTTGCCGTCATCGTTATTCTCGGAGCAGCTGCGATCCCGGCTGCAAAGATGGAAATGGGCATCCCGTCGGGTGCGACAGCCAACTTTGATACAACAGCAAGACAGAGCTACGACGCGATTTCTAACGGTTTCGGCGAGGGCTTCAACGGTCCGCTGCTCCTAGTCGCCGAGCCCCAAGGCTCCTCAGGCGCCATTACAATGGAGACGCTGGGCGGACTAGTTCAGGAGCTTCAGCAGCATGACAACGTTTCAGTAGTAACGCCTATGGGCGTTAACAAAACCGGTGATATGGCTATTATTAGCCTCATCCCAAAGACAGGGCCAACGGACAAAGAGACGAAAGACTTGGTTCAAGAGCTTCGCGCCAACGACTCCAGCATGGCGCAGTCGCATGACGTTAAGATTGGCGTTACCGGATTTACCGCCATCAATATCGATATGTCGTCAAAGCTGGCTGAGGTGTTCCCGCTATACGTCGTCATTATCGTCATTCTTTCGATCATTATTTTGCTGCTCGTATTCCGTTCGATCATCGTACCCGTCAAAGCGACGGTTGGTTTCCTTCTCAGCATACTTGCCACATTTGGGATAACAACAGCCGTATTCCAATGGGGATGGGTACATGACCTATTCGGCTTCGACACGGGTGGCCCGCTGCTCAGCTTCATGCCGATTATGGTTACCGGCATCCTCTACGGGCTCGCGATGGATTATCAAGTGTTCCTTGTCAGCTCGATGCGCGAGTCTTATGTTCATGGTCATCATGGCAAGGAAAGCGTTATTCACGGCTACGATCAAGCTAGCCGCGTCGTCGTAGCCGCAGCGATTATTATGGTTTCGGTGTTCGCCGGCTTTATCTTTGCTCATGATATTATGATCAAGCAGATTGGCTTTGCGCTGGCGATCGGCATCCTGATTGACGCCTTCTTCGTCCGTATGGCGCTCGTCCCAGCAGTCATGGCCATCTTTGGAGACAAAGCATGGTGGCTGCCAAAATGGTTAGACCGCCTGCTGCCGAACCTGGATGTCGAAGGCGATAAGCTTCTTGCACAGCTGAAGGCACAGGAAGGTGCAGTGGACATCAAGACTAACCCTCGTAAAGCTCACTAATTTAATTTCTCAAAAACTTGGATATTCATAACAAGCAAAGGCCAACCCGATCATCATCTGGTTGGCCTTTGCTTTACTTTTATTCAAGAGGGCATGGTCGCAGCCGATTATCTCACGCTTCTGAACGGCAGCTCCCGATCGCCTCATGGCTCAGCATCGCATCCGCAATCGTCAGAAAGTCCTCCCGTTCAATCTCAAAATGACCGTAACGGAAGGAATAGCCCCAATTTCGCTTCCCGCGCGTGAAGCTAAGCTGTTCCAGCAAATATCTAATCTTAGCTTCCCGACATGGGAGATAGCTAATATTTCTGCGGAACGGCACAAATGATTCAGACATCCGATATTCGTAAACTTGATCATCGATCACTTCCCCGATCGCAGTGAATGCCTGTAGCGGTGACCCTACTGACATATCTGTGCGTGGGGAATAGTATATCAACCAATCGCCTGCGCGCATCTTTCGTAAATGTGCTGACTTGCCGTGACAGAGCTGTGCGAATCCTCCCTGTTCTCCGATCTTCACATGTGATTCGGACACGACTCCAATCCAAAAGCGGCTTTGCTCGCTTATTTCATCCAGCTTCATCCTTTGTTTCCCCCTTTTTGTTTATCCAAAAAACTACGGTGCTTAGCGAACCGATTCTTGCTTTAACTGCTCCATTAGTTTCCGTTTTATCTAACTATACAAAAACGCTACTGACACCATCATGTCAGTAGCGTTTTAACATTTTTTCCGCTTCGTTTCTAATCCTTTGCCGAAAGGCTTCCGGTTCGAGCACCACCACTCCGCCTCCCCAGCCGAGCACCCATTGCAGCAGCTCCTCAGGCTGCCGAACGCGCAAGGTCACCAGCAGCCCTTCCGGATGATCCTCTATGATTTCTGTGTAAAAGTTATTCGACTCCCTTACCTTATCGGCAATGTCAGGTTGAACCGATAGGCGCACAAGAACGTTGCGATCATCTGGTGGCTGGTACTCCTCCAATTGAAAATTTGGCGGCAGCTTAAATGGCTCCTCCAGATCGATTAGCTCTGTCATCCGGGATAGCCGGAAATGGCGGATATCCTGCCGCAAGTCACACCTTGCGATCAGTACCCATGACCCTTGATGGAGCACAAGACCATAAGGAGCAACCGTACGGATACTTTGCCGGTTTCCATCAGCCTCGGCGATTCTTTTGGAATATCGGAATCTTATTTTCCTTTCCTCTAATATCGCGCGACGAACCACTTCCATGAAGGCTTTCTCTTGTATCCGCGTCACGTCTCCAGCGGAAGCAAGCAGACGAAAGCTCTCTCGAATCCGGGAAGCCTCCTTGCACACTGGTTCCGGAAGAATGGCTTCAATTTTCCCCCGTGAAGCTTGAGCCTTCCTGCCATAACGGTCATCAAACCACTGCTCGACAAATTGTGTCCCAATAAGTAAAGCCACCGCTTCTTCCACCGTAAAGCTAACTGGAGGAAGGAAATACCCTTCCATTAAGGAGTACCCTTGCCCTGGCGCCCCGACCACGGGTACGCCTGCTTCGCTCAAAGCCTGAATATCCCTGTAAATGGTTCTCACACTTGTTTCAAAAGCAGCTGCCAGATCCTCTGCTCGCAGCATCTTGTTCCGCTGGAGCTCAAGCACTATGGCTAACATACGATCTGTTTTGTTCATGAAGCAGAACCCTTCCCTGAGCAATTGTTTTATATCAGAATAGCGGTTATCCATCTTTTATGAAAGAGAAAAATAGAGCATGCAGCGTTCAACTTGAGCGACAGGCTAATTTCGAAAATGAACGTTGATATGTTAAACTATGTTGAACAATAAAGCATTTCTAGGCATCTGTCCCTCACGCGAAAGGAGCCCGATTATGTTTCAGCCAGAACGCTACAAAGGATCCCCAGAGCAAAATTATGAGTTAGTCATCCGCCAGCTTGAAGCATTGCTCGCAGGAGAGTCTGACGTGATCGCAAACCTTTCCAATGCTTCAGCGCTGCTGAATCAATTTTTAGACGATGTTAACTGGGTTGGGTTTTACTTGTACAAAAACGAAGAACTTGTGTTAGGGCCGTTTCAAGGCCTCCCGGCTTGCGTCCGTATCCCTCTGCACCGAGGCATATGCGGTAAAGCTGCTACCGAAAGAAAGACGGTCAGAGTGGATCATGTCCATAAATTTCCGGAGCATATTGCTTGCGACTCCGCGTCGCGATCAGAAATCGTTATCCCCATCCTCATGAACGGCGATTTGTTCGGCGTCCTCGATATTGATAGTCCATCGCTAGATCGGTTTGACAAGATTGACCAGCACTACTTGGAGCAATTCGTTAATCAATTAATAACTCACCTGTAACGATAAAGACCGCCTTTTAATAGGGCGGTCTTTATCGTTGGTTGCTGAACTTCATGAAGCTTAAATTCGTCTAAGCACTGTTTCATCTCGCATTCTTAAATCATTCTAAAAACCAACCCAATCAAACATCCAGCTAATCCATAGATTAGGGTTGAAGTGATGCTCCTTCATAATGTCGATCCAAATGATTAATGAGAAAAGAGAGAGCACCACAAAGACGATTACATCCTTGATTGTTTTTTTTCGATGAATAAAAAATACAATAACACCTGCAAAAGCAAGTGAAAAAAGGAGAATAAATCTAATCATGGCGATGCCTCCTTCCCCTTTCGCGTGCGCTGTCGAATCCAAGATAAAACAAGGAGCAGCAAGGGCAAAACGATACCAAACAAACAGGAATACGCGAAAATATATTTTCGGTCCCAGTCAATGTTCTCAACTACGTTATCATTTAACGATATCGCGATACCGGAGATAAGAAGAACAAGCGGAATAGCGATCCACGTTCTCTCCTTCATTTGAAACAGCTGGCGAATGCCCTCCACTGCGCAATAATAGGCAATGCAAAGCTTGAGAAAAATCCAAATCAACCAAACGATAACGATCGTAGATTCCAAATGTTCAATGAATTCCGCGATCCGAAGCTCCTCTACAATGGTATACAGAGGATACAGAAGATGCGAGCTGCGTGCTGCGCCTAGCACACCAATAGTCACAAAAACAATTCCGCTTAATAATAGCGTTGCCGTGGCGAGACCTAGCAGCAAGCTTGACTTGAGTCTTGTTTTGACATACGGGGCAAGCATCATGATGGTTACCGTCTCCAGATAGGGAAAACCGATGACCGGCGCTGAGTCTTTGATCAATTTCATAAACGAGGCCTGAAACATAGGCTCAAATCGTTCCCAGTTCCATTCATTAAGTGCAGAAATATAAATCACAAATAAGACAAGCAGCACAAATGGCGTAAGAAACTCACTCGTTCTTGCTATCGTCTCGACTCCTCTGATGACAGCATAACAAGCAATGACCAAAAACATGATATGAAATACCGATATGGGCGTATTTGGCATGAGAATGGTCTTCATAAAATCACCAAGATTGCGGGTCACCCAGCTTGCCGTTTGTATAAAATACCAAATGTAAACGATCGCGATCAACCCGCCGATCGGCTTGCCTGCAGCAGCTAGAGCGATTTGTACGATACTTAATTCCGGATTTGCATTAGACAATAGCAACCATAAACAAGCAATCACAATGGCAAAAGCACCCGCAACCAATGGAATGATCCATCCGTCTTGTTTGGTTGAGGAAATCACGCTGCCCGGCCGTATAAAAAAGGCAGTTCCTAAGGCATAGTTCACCGTTAACAAATAAAATTGCCATCCACTAATGTGCTCTTTAACCATCGACATCACCTGATTTATAAGGATCTAACGTATTGCCGAAGGTTTGGATGACAAAATGTACAGATACGGCAAGCTCAGTTTGTTCCCATTTCCCCTTGCCCTCCATGGGCTTCTTCCGGGTGCTCCCGCGCTTGCGGCTTATCATCTCCTCAATGCCCATAATATCCCAATGCTTTGCTTTCGTTTTCTCATACAATTGATTGGATCTTTCTACGACCTGTTTGCTGAGCTGAGTTATAATCAGATCTAAGTTATCAGCTGTTAATTTCGTCTCTTGCGTATTGCCATCGATATGGACTTTAGCTTTGATTTGAATGTTGATAACCGGATGACCGGATTTTTGAACTAAATTCTTTTTGACTAAAATATCCTTCAGCCAAAGATCAACATGTCCCTCATTTAAATGGACGATTTGATGAAGCATCTTTATTTCACCGTTCAGCAAGTTGTAAAATGGCATTTCGTAGGCGGATAATTTCCCAATCATAGCCCCCTGTTTAATTAGGGCCCCCCCTCTTAGTATAAAGCTTCCTTCATTAGCGTCCATATGCTCATATCTTTGAGTAGTCGAACTCTCGCGTGAGCCGGAGACGCTAACAAGCGGCAATACGATCAATGTATTGGTATCTAGATTTTCAACCACATCTTTTATTCGCGAGCGGTAGCTCGCTTCTCCGGATTCCATGGACTGATTTTCAATAATGGTACGCACATTATTGCCTGGCAATCTTTCAAGCGTGGTGTAGATTTGCATAAAATCGGATAAGGGTGAATCCGTAACTAGCATATTGATGGTAGATTGCCGATCCCGCTGCTTCTCCATAAAATTCAGCTGATCCACGATTCCTTTTCTCGCTGCTCTTTCCGTTACCACCATCGCTTCGGAATGGTCGAAAAACGGCCGCTTCGGAATGCTGTCGAGCAGCTTTGACGGAACCTCTGTGGCAAGCTTTGAGCTGACGCGGAACGTATAGACAGGCGCATTGATCCCGGAAGTTTTTTGCGCGGCAATTCCCGAAGGATTTACGATGTGGTAATAAAACGTACTTCCCCCCTCTTCCGGATTAATGTCCATTCCGATAAAATTTACGATAGCCATCTGATTAACCTCCACTAAATCCCAGCATGCGGTTAAGCAGAAGCACATAACCAAACTGCAGCATACTTTCATTTTCCACGCCTGCTGATTACCCTTCATGAGAGCCACCCTTCGTGTTCTCGTTTAAAATCTATTTTTCCGTTTCGTCCTGTTCATCCTTGGATACGTCTTAAGCTTGGAACGGGGCACCCGCATCAGTATATCCTTCCAATCCGAGATGACCGTAGGTGCCAATGGGGCGAAAAACGGAATGCCAAAGGATCTTAAGGAAGCGAAATGTACGATCGTAAACAAAGCTCCGCACAATATGCCGAACAAGCCTAAGAAGCTGGCTAGAACCATGTAGGAATACTGCAGGAACCTTTGCGATAAGCCGAAATTATAATTAGGCGCAACGAAGCTCGCAATTGCAGTCACAGCAACGACAATAACCATAGCTGCAGATACTAAGCCTGCCTGAACGGCCGCTTCGCCTAGAACAAGCGCACCGACAATCGATATCGCTTGTCCAGCAATCCGTGGCATGCGTAAGCCAGCCTCCCGCAAAACCTCGAAAATGCCGGCCATTAAAAAAGCTTCCACATAGGATGGAAAAGGCACGCCTTCACGCTGAGCCGCAATGCTCACCAATAGGGAAGGAGGCAGCAGACCTTGCTGGTAGGTCGTAACGGCTATGTAGAGCGCAGGAACAAAAATGGCCAATAAAAAGGAAAAAAACCTAATCCAAAGCATAAAGGTAGCGATGTCCGGTCTTTGGTAATAGTCCTCAGGCGATGAAAAAAACTGAAAAAAAGTAACAGGCCCAATCAGCGCCAGCGGGCTGCAATCCACCAAAACGACAACTCGCCCTTCTAAGAGATGAGATGCCGTAACATCGGGTCTTTCGGATTTCATCATCAAAGGGATCGGAAAGTAGGTTTTGTCCCCAATCAAATCCTCCACATAGGATGTGTCTAATATGCTATCGGTGTCTATCGCCTTAATTCTACTGCGGAACTGTCCAATGACATCATCAGGCGCAAGATCATGCAGATATACAATAACGACCCTTGTTTCCGTTTTTGTGCCAACAATAAATTGTTCAAATCGCAAATCGGTAGTGCGGATTCTTTTGCGCAATAGTCCAATACTCGTGGCCAAATCTTCATTATAAGCCTCATGAGGACCTCGAACGGTCGCTTCCGTCTCGGGCTTATCAATGGAACGGTGATAGGACATAGCTACATCCAGCTGAAGAATCTCGTTGCAATGATCAATGATTAATAAGCATCTTCCATCCAAAAGAGCCTCCAAGCAGGCATGCAGATCTGAAATGCTTGAAGTCGAAGCAATAGGAATTTTGTATCTCAAATACTCAACGGTGTCCATCCCTATTTGCAGCGATCCAATACCTTCCGAAATAAACCTCAGAATGGTATCTTCGATTTTATTTTTGTCCACAAGGGTTTCAATAAACAGGCAATGCCCTTTAATATCAGGGTTATTCGCAAAATGGTGATGAATGAGATCGGGCGGATTGCCTAACGCGGCTACAATGTCCTCTATGGAAAAATCCTCTTGCAGGATTCTCCCTTCCTGGCTCGTTGTATCCTTCCTCATGGTTGCTCCCCCTGACATTCGTTTGTTTCAATTATCCCCATTCCTTGCCAAAGCAATACAAAAAATTTCCATGCTTCGGCTTCCAGCGTATAGACTTATCTCCGCTTTTCTCAGTCTCCTATAAGATAACGATTCTAGCTTTTTAAATTCATACATGGGCAAAAAAAAAAAAAAAAAAGAGACTAGAGCTTCTCTCTCCTCAGTCCCTTATAGATGCTATTTATTTTTCTCTTTCCTATCCTATAATCTATTTTAAAAAAGCAAATTTATTCAATGTTCTTGGAGAGTCAGCCTGAACTAGGCTAACTTCTCAATGACGATAGAAGCACTAATGGTTGGCGTACCCCCGCCAATGTCATTTTGCAACGTCTGTGCACCTGTGTTATCGATGCGATTTAATGTCAAAATACCGCCAGCAGATAATTGGGCCACAACTTGGCCTTGGTAAGGGTTGTTCCCTGCTCCCGAACCGTAATTGCTGCATGGAACCAGCGCTGCAGGCGCTGCACCCGCCGGATCAAAGAACAATCCAAATGCACTATTGCCAGCTGTAGGGAATACTTCCCAGCTAATATTGTAAATACCAGCCGTATTAATCACAATATTGGATGGAGGAGCGAACGAAAGAGCTGTTGCATTGATAAGAGAGTTATTAAACGTTACCGCCCCACCTTGGCCGCCTGGAGCTGGTGCTGCTTCAATGGTTTGCTCTTCGTCGCTGCAGAGGAAAGCAAAATCGGCTATGCCTCCCGCAGGTCCTTGTGCTCCTGTTGCTCCTTGCGGTCCTACTGGACCTTGTGGTCCTGCTACTCCTTGAGCGCCTACTGTTCCTTGAGGCCCTACTGCCCCTTGAGGTCCTGCTACTCCTTGAGGCCCTACTACTCCTTGAAGACCCGTTGGTCCTTGTGCGCCTTGTGGACCCGCAGGCCCTGGCACCGGTGTGACCTTAACAACGGGACGCGGGCAGGTTACCTTTACGATTTTCTTTTTTATAATCACATTTTTCTTTTGATGGTGATCTTTCTTTTTAATACAATCTTTCTTTTTAATACTCTTAGGTTTACATACGACTACCACTTTTTTATGGCATCTTTTCTTATGCTTATTTGCTAAACAATTCAACACAGCACCTCCTTGGGATTTGATTCATCCTACGCTGAGATGCTTATTGTTGAACGGACGTATACCTAGCAACCTAGTAGACTACTAACCATTTAATAAAAAAGAGGTTAATGCGGAGCGGCATTCATATAGAAAAACATTACTCTTTGAAAATCAACACAATCATTTAACAAAAATTTTCATAGAATAATAGATTATGCTTGCAGCTTTTTTTCAGTTTTGGATAAGAAATTGTCCAATGCATCCGCGATATCGATATTCATGCGTTCTGACAAAATAATTAACCACCATACACATTCGCCGAGCTTATGCTCTAATTCGGGCATGGTCTCTCCCTTCATCGTCCAGCGCCCTTGTTGAGACATCGTCAAACGACCAACCAAACCGGCATCCGTAAGAAAAGCCAGAGCATCCTCTTCTACCGTCCATTCTTTTTCGTGATGCTTCCGTTCCAATTGATGGTACAGCTCTCTAATTTGAACGGACCGATCAACCGCTTCATTAAAGCTTATATCTTTCATCGTATACCTCTTCTTTTATCAAAATGTAAAAACAACTTCTCCTCTACGCCTATATCCTTAGCTATAAGATCCAGTAGTATTCTCACTATATAACGCTATACTGGACAGCATCATGTCCTATTATTAAAGTTTGCCATGCCTGTAACAAATTAAACTCATCAATTTGTCGTCATAAACGGATATGAAGTTATCTTAGGCACTTTTCCGAGGTGTTTACGGAGGTGTTTGTAGAGGTTTCTGTAGAGGAATTTGAGGGACTTTCGTATGCTTATCTTACTTAGATGGAATTTCTCCTATTAAAATAACATGATTCGTTGGGTACATGCATTAGATGGAAATAGTCCCGTTAATCAAAGTGTTACAAAAGATTCTCGGACGTTTTTCAGGAAATAGAAGGAATAATTCAAGCTAATCGTCAATAAAAGCTGAAATCCTTTAGAATAGAGGGAGAAATTCCCGCTAATTCATACGGTTGGAGGTAATCAAAATTTGCGTGGTCACGCTAGCTTCTCCGCCAGTTGCTGCTGCGTCATCTGATTTATCCATACAGCAAATATCCCCCGTAACATGAAGCGTTACAGGGGGACTCTACCCGTAGTCAGTGAGTAAAGAGCAGTTCTACGGAATGCTTTCCAGTACATCAGGCCAAGGCAGCATTGGATATAGAAAATTGCCTCTTGCGCATTCGCCTAACGGTCCCGGTTAACGATATAACTCAATAAGTGGGTTAGAAATGTAGTACGGCGCGGCATCGCTTTCAGCGTTTCCATGGCGATGCAATAGTGCTCCCACATGGCTTTGCTTGCGCCTTCCTTCCCGAGGATGGATACAAAGGTAGAGGTATTGTTTGCCGCGTCCTTGCCCACGGGCTTGCCAAGCAAACGCTCATCCCCCTCCAAATCTAGCAAATCATCCTTAATCTGAAAAGCAATGCCTGCATGGTATGCGTAGGTTTTCAAAACGGCGATTTCCTTATCGCCAACCTCGGCTAGTATGGCTGGCATAACCAAAGCAGCCTCAAACGCGATTCCCGTTTTGTAGAAGCAGATCGTATTCAATTGCTCTAATGTCAATGCTAATCCTTTGGAATTCAAATCCATCGCTTGCCCCATACACATATCCTCTGCCTTTTCGGCTGAATATTTTATCAAGGCCAGCACGGTTTTGGCATTGAACGGTTCTAGTGACGCTTGTTCCTGAATTGCCTTCTGTATCAACAATAAGCCCGTTATTTCCGCAGTCGCGCTATTATGCACCTGATGGAGCGTAGGGCGGCCTCTCCTCTTAGCAGCATTATCCTGGGACGGCAAGTCATCGAAAATCAGGGAGGCCGTATGCATATACTCCAAGGATCTCAATAAAGGGACGATCGCCGTGGCTTGCAGTCCGTATTCCTGCACGCCCATGACCCAAGTCAGGATGGGACGCAGACGTTTCCCATCCCCTTCAAGACTGTAATTTGCCGCATCGATCAAGGCCTCTTTCATCGGCGGCATTCCTTCTGTCTTGGCAATCCGCAGCGTATTATTAATTTGCTCACGGGCTGTTTTAATGGTCTCCAAGAAATTTTCTTTCTCTTTTCGTTCTTCTTTAAGAAAAGTGACCAGTTGGTCCCGAAACAGCTTATCCAAGAAATCCACGTCATCGGCTTTTTGAACCAGATATTGAATTAGCCGATTAAACTCTGGTCCTCCGCAAGCAAATATATTCATAATCCCGTCGTATTTTTCAACGCCAAGACGTTCTTTGCAACGCTTTAAACCGTTGATCGCACGATTCAGAATCACCTCGCGAGCCTTGGCATCGGAATGATATACGTGATGGATTAGATAAAAGATAACCGTCCAGTATAGTTCAAAGGGATTAATGAGATCCGGACGCTGCTCGCGGTAAGCGAGATAATAGGTGTACGGAGTAACCGCCCCGTCATTCCTATCGTCAAACATATCCGAAAAATCGTCGGCCAGCTGATTGTATATGCCATAATAGAACGTTCGACTCTCAAAGTCCTCGTCCATAGAAGCATGAAGCACGGAACGCGCGATCAACCTAGATGAGGCAGACTTTAAAATAATTGGAATGTACAACTCTTCGTTTGTGTACCCGGCATAGCTAAGCTCCTTGGCCCGGTCCAATTCCTGCGAATGAAAAAAAACATAAGTCTGCTCGAAAAACAGCTGCTCTGTCTCCAGCCCCTGATAAGACTTAATGTAAACAAAAGCCTCTACAAGCTCAGCGTGAATGAATTGAATCAGGACCTGATTGGATCCCGTCCACTCTCCCAATTCCGGCACCGATCCGGTAAGCAGCGCAGCTCGAATAATCGTTGAATACTGTGATTTCTCTTGTTGGGTTAGAACTCTCGCATCCAGTAGATCATCAATGAACGGATAGGTCAGGCCATAGGAATAACCGAGCCTGATGGCTTCATCAAGCCTTCGGGCACGTTCCGAAGGCAATCGTACATCTGTCATTTCTTCGATCGCATGCAAAACCACGCCAATAATGATCTTAATCAGTTTCCTTTGCGCATGCTCGGCATTCATTTCCTTCGGAAGATGTACCGATACTTCCTTGAGCTTATTGATTACCCATATGACTGCCGTTTCAACGCCTTCCGTCTGCGCCCACCGATACAATCCTGCTAAACTCATAAACTCTGGCTGCTCTTTTCCATTTGCAGTGGATGGGTTTAAACGATGCTTGATGTCCGCAGCCACACGCTGAATCCTTGCTTGCGTATCGGGAGAGTCCATGGCCTTGCCCAGGTCTCTCATGTAGATATAGGAGACGCTTCGGTCCAAATAGTCGTCCAATTTGCCTGTATGGCTCAGCCACTGAATATAACGATGATAGTCCCCAGCAGCGACGCTTTGCTTTCCTCGCGAGAGAAAAGACAGCCATGACCGGCGATGAATATGGTTTCGTTTCCACTCGCGGAAATCCTCGGACAGGGCAGGCACATACCGCTTTTCTTTCATTTGCTCAAATAACGCAGCAAAGTAGCGAGTGGCCTTCTGCTCAGCCAGCCGATAACAGGTATCGGCATGAATTATAAATTCGTCATTCATACGGTATATGACCTCAACTTCTATTGTGGTTTTTGGAATAGATTTTATGGGAGGATGAGGTTTCTCCATTAGCTGTTAAGAATTCATCAGAACCATTTTATATCATAAATACGGGAAAGGGTTTTATCGGTTGCGAATTCATTTTACAAGCACAAGAACCCCGACCTGCTCCGGTCGGGGTTTGTCACGCTCAGTTCCATCCTGTGCGCGATTCCAAACAATTTCATTCCATCATTTATCTAGTACTTACTAAATTATATCAAATTCATATAACCAAATCCGTAAACGGAGCCGAGCGCCATCGCAATCGTCCATAACGCAAGACTGACCGCCATCCATTGAATGACCCGCGTTCTTGATGAACCGAATGTCAACGCCAGCAAAGCGGCGATATCCGTACCGACAATAACGGGAGCAAGCAGCGCAAGTCCGGGAAGGCCATAGCGGTCCCACACTTGCCTGGCCCTGGTCTCTTTCTTCGATGGAGCGGTAATGCCCTTCTTTAGCCTACGTTTCTCTCTCCAGCTAGTGAATTGATTAAAGAAGACACCCAGAAGCAATATCATTAGAAAGTTTCCTGCAAAACCAGTTATAGCTACGGCAACAGGAGACATTCCCGCAACGATGCCGAGCGGCACGACAAGAAAAACATCCAGCCACGGCGCTGCCGCGAGTAAAAATAAGACGATATACTGCCAGATCCCTTCTGATTGCTGAATCCATTCAAACATAATTAATCCCCCGTTCATCATGTCTCTCTTTCGTTTAGCCTTCGTGCCTAATCCAGTCTATCCGAAACGACCATAGAGACCCATGACTCCATTGTATCAGAAACGCCTTAACTGTAATGAAACCTTTTATTAACGCTTCCTTACTTAAATAGCAGGCCGTCCGAAACGAATTAAGCTTCCGTTAAGGCAAGCTGCATTTCATATGCAAAAAACCGGCCGAGCCTAGGGCTCGCCGGTTTTTTGCTTCTTAATCGAAAACCTCTATGAAATGGATAGTTCAACACGCGGTTAGGATAGGATGGAGCCTTCATCGACTACGTGGGTCTGGGTTGCTGTACTCTCACCCGCAGACCGTTTGAGTGTGGTCGCCAGCAGCACCCCTACCGCAGCCAGCACCGCTAGCAATAGATAGGTATTATGAAAGGCATGCGTCATCGCGTCCGGTACCGGAGCCTCGCCTTTACTTACAAAATGGCTTGTGCGGCTGACAAGAAACGTCGTAAGCCCGGCTACCGCGAATGAAGTGACTACCTGCTGAGCCGCGCTGGTTAAGGAAGTGACTCGCCCGACAAGGTCTCTTGGCGCCGTTTGAATCAAATGGGTATTCAATGAGAGCATCGACAAGCCCATTCCCATGCCAAGCAGGACACGCGGCACGAAAAATAACCAAGGGGTATTGCTCGGATCAATGAAAGAGATAAGAAAAGCGCCGATAGCGACAAAGGTTAATCCTAAAATCACTAATGGCCTTGCGCCGATACGGTCGAATAAACGACCTCCGAGCGGCATCATAATTCCGGCGGCAACCGCTTGAGGTAGCGTCCATAAGCCTGCTTCGAATGCGCTCATCCCCATCAATTGCTGCATGAAATACGGTACGGTGAAGATTACGCCAAACATGGCAAATTGCAAAATCCACTGCACCAGAATGCCTCGGGTAAACTGAGCCGAGCGGAACACCCGAAGCTCCAGCAATGGCTCATTTTTGCGAGTGAGCTCAACGATAATAAACAAGATCAGGGCAACAACGCCAATGGCAATTCCGATGATCGTTTTGGCAGAAGTCCAACTGGTGCCTCCTTCGCTAAGCCCATAGGAGAGGCCTCCAAACGCAAGCGGCGCCAGCATAATTCCCCAAAAATCCAAGGAAGCGGAAACCTTCTTCGCAAAATTCGGCAGCACAATCAAGCACATTACGACGCCGATAATGCCAATGGGAACATTAATCAGAAAAATCCATTGCCAGCTCACATAGTCAACCAAATAACCGGATACGATCGGTCCTAGCGCAGGGGCGAGCAACACGGGCACGCCCATGAAGCCCATAATCATGCCTACTTTTTCTGGAGGGCTGAGCCGGTACGTCATGGCAAAGGCAATGGGCATCACCATGCCGCCGCCTAGCCCTTGCAGCACTCTGAAGAAAATAAGCTGCTCCGCCGTCGTAGCAAAGGCACACAAAATCGAGCCCACGGTGAACAAAATAATCGAAATGATAAACACGCGTTTCGCTCCAACCCGGTCTGACATCCATCCAGCCAAGGGAATAACTGCCGCCTGAGCAAGAGCATAGGCGGTAATCGTCCACTGGACAACGCTTAGCGAGCTGTTGAAGTCGGCTGTAAGCACAGGAATGGCTACATTTACGGCCGTGGTATCTAAAATAACCATGAACAATCCGATAATAATGGCAATCAACGGGGCAACAAGCGCACGTAAAGAGGTCGTCGGATTGGCCTCAGTTAATCCTGTATTTGTACTCATAGCTGGCTCCTTCAAATTCATTTTTTGCTTTCCTGAAATGAAGATAGCATAATAATTAAACGAAGTAAACTAAAAAGATTAAAAAAGTTTACTTTGTATAGTTTGGTTTAATTAAATCTTAAATTGCGTTATACTAAATCATGCAGGCAGGAGGCGTAGCTGTATGATGGATTGTGAAACGGACCAGATGTCAGAGAAAAGAAAATCAACCAAAACGAAACTTATACTTAAAATACTACCGTTTGTTCAAAAACATGGCTTCAGCGCGATTAAAATGGACGATGCGGCCAAATATATGGATATCAGCAAGGCAACCATGTATAAATACTTTTCATCCAAAGATGACATTATAGAATGTTTAGTTGAGAAATGCGTAAACTATACCGAATCGCTTATGTTCGAGGTAGATCCATATAACCTAATACCCGCCAACGAAACGCTCCCGTCCCATGAGGCTTTGAAGCTTTACGGCGAGTCGTTTGCGAAAGTATTCAAGCAATCGTTCAAAATGGCCTTTTATTTGAGCGACATTCTCCTGCAAGACCTAAACACCGCTTATCCCGATTTATCGGCAGCGCTGTCTCAGGCGGTAGAGCGTTGTCAGATGAGGCTAGTCGCCTATATGAACAGAGGGATGGAGCTTGGCGTATTCCACCAAATGAATTCTGAGATCATCCTGATCCAGATGGATGTCGTATTAAGAAGGCTATTAGATCCCAAATTGCTATTGCAGCATAATATGACTTTGAAGCAAGCGCTGCTGGATTTCTATCAAGCAATGAGGCTCCAGCTGTTTGAAGAAAAATGGCTGCACGAAGAGCAAAATTTAATTGAACCCTTTATAGGTGAAATGATTATTAAAAAGCTTTCTTACGAATAGTATATCCTCTTAGAAAACAAAGAACGCAATGGCTTCTGCATAAGCAGAAAGCATTGCGTTCTTTGTTTAAAGCTATTTGATTGATTTATAATATTCGGCAAATACATCCGCAAAAGCTTCTGCGGTTTGAAGGTTTTCTTGCAGCGTATTGTTGATGCCTCCGAATTCGAGCAGCAAGCTTCCATTAGAGACGGATTGGTTGTATTCGGCGTTCCCTTGATGGGCGCTTTTGGTCAGAACGCCTCTCGATATGCCTGGATACTTCTTATTCAGCAGCTCATTCAAAGCATCGGCAAACTTTTTGTTTTCCTTGTACGTAGGATTGGCGTCGCCAATCACGAACATAATTCGCGCATACGTTTTCCCGTTTATGGTAACCGTTGTTTTGCTGCGCGGAACATCCGCATCGCGGTGGATATCGAAGAAATAAGACAAGGAAGCATGGGATTTCATCGCTTTATCGACCGCTTTGCGCGATTCGTTATAAGCTTGCGTATAGCTTAATTTCTGCTCATTCAGCCTTGCGGTAAAGTCCGTTTCCTCCACCATCGTGGGGATTCCCTTCTTCTGAAGGCTTTGCGCAAGCTGCTTGCCGACCAGCGTAATGTTTACCTTCGGATCATCCACCGAAGAGCCCTTTGAGCTGCTGGATACATTTTTCCAAGACTCGCGATTATGCGTATGGTAAATGTATACCTTGCTTCCGCTTTGGCTGGCGACCCCTGTATTTACGACCCAATTCGCAACGTAAGCGGTTCCTCCGCTTGGCAGTGATACTTGATACCAGTCACCTTTAATGGAAACGACCGGAAACGATTCGCCTGCCCTCGCTTTGGTAACAATCTCATAATCCAGCCCTGGTCCTTTGCGCAAATTAGTGGTGTCCACAATGTTTACGATGACTTCCTTATCCTGATTGCTGCCGGGCGGTTTGCCGCTGTCCGGCTTTTGGCCATTATTCGTTGAGGTTTGGCCACCGCTCGCTCCAACCGTTTCCACAACCCAATTCGCAACATAGGCCGTTCCGCCCCCGGAGAGAGTGACTTGATACCAGTCCCCTTTGGAGCTGACTATGGGGAAGGAATCCCCTGCCTTCGCCCTGGCGACAATATCATAATCCAGCCCCGGCCCTTTGCGTAAATTCGTAATATCTACAATATTGGCAACAGCTGATTTGCTTTGTGCGTATGGTTGAGCCCCTGCTTTACTGGCAGTCAGGTTCTGGATTGAGGCATATGCAGCATCTGCGCCTCCGGATAATAAGGCCAATGCGACGGTTCCACCGATTAGTTGATTTCGTAATCTCAAAGCTGACTTTCCTCCATTTCAGAAACTTGTTCTACGAAATTTCGACAGCAATGGAGGAAAATCCTTCAAAAAGGGAATGAAACATGCGAAATTGAGAGTAAAGTCTCAGTATCGGGAAAGAAGAAATACTTTCCTGCTTGAACATTTTTCTTTACCCATTAGACCCAATTTGTCACTTACCCTTTCACTGAGCCAGCCGCAATCCCTTCAACGATGCGGTTGCTGAGAAACAGAAACGTAATCAAGATCGGGAGAATGCTGATCATGAGAGTGGCTCCGATTGCTCCCCAATCCGTTGTATATTGACCAATAAAATTTTGCACGCCGACAGTCAATGTTTTATAAGCATCGGAGCTGATAAACGTGTTTACGAAAATAAATTCATTCCAGTTGTAAATCATGTTAATGATCGCCGTTGTAGCAAGCACGGAGCTTGTCATCGGGAACACAATCTGGAAGAACATACGGTTAACCGAGCAGCCGTCAATAATCGCAGCTTCCTCAACCTCGCGCGGCAGCGCATAGTAGAACCCGAGCAAAATCATGATCGTTATCGGCATATTGAAAGCGACATAAGCTAAAATCAGCGACAAAGGATGATCCGTCAGCCCCACTTTATTGAACAGGCTGAACAGCGGGATTAACGTGGAATGAACCGGAATCATCATGGCTACCATAAATAAGCCGAGCACCAGCGAGCTGCCCTTCCATTTCATTCTAGTGACGGCATAAGTGACTAGACTGCCCAATATCACGGTTATAGCGGTTGCCGCAACGGTAATCCATACACTGTTAAAAAAATAAACATCGATGTTCCCGGCACTCCAAACTTTCTCGTAGTTTTCCCATCGAGGGTTCATCGGCAGCGACAAGGGAGGGAGATTAAATACCTCCTGATTGTTTTTAAGAGAGAAAAACAAAAGCCAGACAAGAGGAAAAAGCTGCAGCGCCGCGACCACTATCAAAACGGCATACAATAAACCGTAACCTAGCTTGGAGCTGATCCCCAGTCTTGCTTCCGACAGATCATTCCGAATTTTCACATTTCCAGTAACCATGAAGTGTTCCTCCTTACGAGTATTGGATCGTATCCTTTGAGGCCGTTAATTTGCGAATGACCCAAGTGACAGCCAGACAAATAACCAGCAGGAAAAAGCCGATTGCGCTGCCATATCCAAAATCGTAGGCTCGAAACGCTTCATGATACATATACGACGCCATAACTTCACTTGCCCCATTAGGACCGCCATCTGTCATAACGAAGATTAAATCAAAATATTTTAATGAGCCCACAACAGCCAGTACAATCGTGACTTTAATGACTTCCATCACAAGCGGCAGCTTGATCTTCCAAGCAATCTGAAGGGCATTCGCCCCGTCAATCTTGGCCGCTTCCTCGAGTGACGCCGGGATGTTCTTCAGGGCCGCATAATAAATCAAAATATAAAAACCCGCATACTGCCACAAAATCGGAATAAACAAAGCAAATAATACTAGAGATGACTCCGCGAGCCATGCGGGAGGGTTGGCAAAACCAAGTGATTCCAGCACGCTGTTTAGCACGCCGTTAGTTGGGTGATAGATTTTGAGCCAAAGCTGAGCAATCGCTACCGATGATAGAAGCATAGGAATGAGATAGATTTTGCGAAATAGATTAGCTCCTTTAATCCGCGCGGCTAACACCATTGCAACGATAAGGTAGAGCACGAGGCTTATTCCCGAGAAAACGGCAAGCAGCAGAGAATGCCATGCGCTGTTCCAAAAAGTTGTATCCTTAAACAAAGCGAGATAGTTATCCAGCCCAACGAAAGTCATCGCACCAATGCCGTTCCATTCATTCAAGCCGTAATAGGCGGTCAGTACAATCGGTATATAAACAATCGCTAATATCAATAACAGAGACGGCAGCACGTATAAAGCAATGATTTTTTTGTTCGAAAGCACTTTGTCCAAATGGGCCGACTCCTTCCTTCATAATGAATGGGCGGAAGACCTATGCGGGCATTGCCCGCATCTATGTCCTCCACCGTTCAAGCTCATGAGCAATTACTTTCCTTCGGAAACGGCTTTATCATGCTCCTCCGAGAATTTCTCAGGCGTCGCTGCCTTTCCAAACAGAGCTTGAATCATATTCAGGTGAGTTTCGGCTGCACTGGCTTGCATTTGAACATCTGCAAATAAGGTAATGCTGCTTGCTTGATTCATTTCATTAAACAAATCGATATAAAGCTGCGGCAGCTCCATGCTCGATGTATCCACTTTAGTCGCTGGAATTACACCCGCCCCAGTTACCGCTTGCTCTCCCCACTGGGTGACAAAGTATTCGACGAATGCTTTCGCTTCCGCTTTTACCGCGGAATTTTCGGCTACGAATAGCCCAACGCCTGGACCGCCAACCCAGCTGTTAATGTCTCCTTTTCCGCCCTCAACTGTCGGGAATTTAAAGAAGCCAACGCTGTCTCGAAATTCTTTCGGGATATCTTCATTGGTCGTGAAGTTCGGCAGCTCCCAGGTGCCCATCATATACATCGCGGCTTTGCCGTTCAAAAACTCCGACTTCGCTTCTTCATTGGACAATCCATTGAAACCCTTCACGAATGCATTGCTGTCTACCAGCGTCTGCACTTCAGTTGCTGCTTTCAGCAATCCTTCGTCCATAAAGGAGCCATCGCCGTTAATCGCACCGGATAACGTCTGCTGCCCTGCAATCCGGTCAGCTAAATACATATACCAGAGCGAGCCCGTCCAACGGTCCTTGTTGCCAAGCGCAATCGGCGCGATTCCATTCTCGGACAAAGTTTTTGCAACAGCTTTTAATTGCTCGTAGGTTTGCGGGATTTCAAGGTTGTATTTCTCAAAAAGGGCTTTGTTATAGTAAACAGGAGCGATGTTGAATTCGAGTGGAAGCGCATACGTTTTACCGTCAATCGCATAGGCCTCTGTCGTACCGGATACGAACTTGCCGTTCAATTCGCCGCTAAGCAAGTCATCTACAGGTGTAAACAGCTTTCCTTCCACGTACGGCTGCAAAAATCCGGCGGCCCACGTGACTCCCACATCCGGCAGCTTATTGGATGCCGAAAGCACCTTCAGCTTGTTTTTATATTGCTCATTATCGAGCACCTCTTGCTTAATTGTCACATTCGGATGCTCAGCCTGATAGGCTTTTATAATTTGGTTCACGATTTTGTTCTGCCCTGCAGACACGCCCTCTGGCCATAAATGCATAAAGTTAACGGTAACCTTTTCTCCGCTTACGCCTGCGTTTTCTTTACTGCCGCTGTTGCCTTCATTGTTGTTTTTACCACAGCCAGCTGCTACCAGAACCAGACAGATCGCCAATAAGAGCATTAATCCTTTTTTGTTGAACACGTTTACATCCCCTTTGATTCTAATGTAAGCGTACTGAAACCGCTTTAATTAGATTGTAGCAACATCGTTCGCAAGTCGTAAGGACATAAGCATTGGGAGTAATACCATAATTATTGGATGCTTTTTTCTGAATCAGAGACGTTTTGACGATATTGTCCCGGACTAGTGCCTTCTATGGAACGGAACACTTTGACAAAATATTTGGCTGTCTGGTAGCCCACCTGCTCTGAAATTTCCGCGATGGAATCTCTCGTATTAACCAGCAATTCCTTAGCCCGCTGCACTCGCCTGCGGCTCAAATAGTCGCTGAAGGTGAGGCCCGTCTGTTCTTTAAACAAAACGCTGAAGTAGCTCGCATTCATATGCAATAGATCCGCAACCGCACGCATGGAGACCTGCTCGCTCAGATGGTCATCAATGTGGCGGAGCGCTTCACGCACCTGGACGCTGTACTGCTTCTCCTCTTGCACCGTCTCAAGAAGTTTGGGGTCAAAGAGCTTCTCCATTCTGACCAGCCGGCTTATCTCTTCTTCCCTTTTCAACGCCAGCTCGACTGCTTGCACTAATTTTTCCTTGACCAGCGGCTTAAGCAAATAAGAGACGACCCCAAGCTGGAGCGCTTTCTGCGCATAGTCGAATTCAGGATGCCCGGAAATGACAATCACAACCGGGGGCGGTGACATAGCGCTTAACCGTTCGACCAGCTCCAGTCCTCCTACCTCAGGCATTCTAATATCGGTTACGAGCAGATGAGCTTCATTTTGCTGCAACCAAGCTAACGCTTCCACTCCGCTGGATGCCATTTCGATCCGATGCCGGCCGTAGGACCATGCCTCCAGCGTTTTGCGAATCCCCTGCCTTGTTCTAGGTTCATCATCCACGATTAAGATGGTCTTCATTGCCGCCATTCCCTTCAAGTCTATTCGGTATTTCAAAGGTAACGAAAGTTCCGCGACCTAGCTCGCTTTGAATATTCAGCCCGCTTCCTGCCGCATGATAATAAAGCCTCAATCTGCGCTCCACATTCGACACGCCAACGCCCGTACCTTTGGAGCCGCCCACGTAACCTTCTTTCATGAAGGCTTGGAGCGCCTCGACTGCGTCGGCATCCATGCCTGGTCCATCGTCGATAATCATCACTCTTGTAAATCCTGCCCGGCTTGATGGCTCGGCGCGCAGGACAACCTTCCCCGGCCCGACCCGCTGCTCAATGCCATGCAATATGGCGTTTTCAACGAGCGGTTGAATTAATAATTTGGGCACCGGTACAGCCCTGCACGCCTCCGTAGCTTCTATTTGCCATGACAGCCTGTCCACCATCCGCATCTCCATGATTTTCAAATAACGTTCCGCATGATCCAATTCATCCCCGATCGTAACCCACTCATCATCCTCGGTCCGGTTGATCACATAACGGAACAAGCCTGACATGGCGACTACGATTTGGGCCAGCTCCTCTTCTCCTTTATCATCAAGCTCCCAATAAAACGCTTCCAAGGTGTTAAACAGAAAGTGAGGATTAATTTGGGCTTGCAGCGCTTTAAGCTCCGTTCGGCTCTGTATGATTTCCTTCTGGTAGACAACCTCGATTAGCTCATTCAAGGAATCGACCATTTGGTTGTACGTATTGTTAAGCTCATTGATTTCCATGGTCGAGGAGGTATTGGGGTTCGCTTTCAACGTGCCAAATCGAGCACCGCGCATCGCTTTGATCAAATTTAATATCGGTCTAGTAATCATCGTCGACAAAATAAAGGTCAATACCAGAAACAGCAAGCCACCGACCGCGCCGGAAACTAAAATAGCAGTACGCAGCACTGAAATTCCCGCCGTTGCATAATTGACTGGCGTCAATATCGTCAGCTTCCACCCGGTTTCCTTCGATTGCTGCTCTATTGCAATATACGATTCATTGCCGACCGTAATGGCTTCTCCGGCATGGTCAAGAAAATTTTCCTCGCTAGCATCCATCGTTAAATCAGAAAAAATTTCTTGGCCCGCTCCATCATAAAGAGCCATATGCTCCCGCGTTTCATTGTTATTTTCCGCCATGGCATCGGTTAGCTCAAAATAACTTTTCTCAATATGCACGACCAAATAGCCTGCATGGATGAACGAACGGTCTACTAACCGAATATGGCGAATCGCGATGACAACGTTTGCATCCTGCGGGTCAAAGCCAAGCCAAACCAATCGTCCTTTGCCGCTATCGGCTTGGTCAATCCAATCCTTCGGCACCCGGCTTTCCAGACTGATATCATCTAACGGAAACAGCCTTTTATAATCGCTGCTGTACATTTCAAGCGCCCGAATCCCTGTGACATACGCCTCATATTTACGTGCTTCTTGCTGCAGCGACTGGCGCTCCTCAAAGCGAATCGGCTTGCCATCAATTTCCTGCGTCAATAATCGCTGGATAGACGCGTTCGTAGCCACCTGCGCGGTCAGCGTATCGATTTGTCCCAGGAGCACATCAAGCTTGCCCATCGCTTGAACGGCGGTCTGTTGAATATGCTTCTCTGCGCTGTTCCGCAGGAGCACGGATACCTGGCCATACGTAAAGTAGCCGACCGATGCCAGCACAATAACCATAACAAGCATAAACCCAATTAATATCTGGTTGCGCAGCGTATTCAACTGCCCTAGCTTCTTCAAGAGCTACAATCCTTTCTATCGTTCCTTTATCGAAACTACTATACACAATAGTCAGGAATAAAAGAAAGCCTAATTTAAACGTGGTTGATGGAATGAGGGTCGTTAGAGTGCTTCCATCCGATTTTGGACCATAGCTGTAGTTTGTGCTCATGATTAACTGGAATTTCTCACGATAAACTAGCGGAATAAGCTGAAGATATGAAATAAAGGGATTTCCTCCCGTTAATTCAACTGTTTTCTGCCATTCGATGCGTATGATCTGGGATTAGAGGGGGAAATTCCTTCTAAATGCCTGAAAATCTCAAAACAAGCTAATATAGCAGGAGGAATTCCTTTTAAAACCAATGTAGAAAGAGCATAAACAAACGGAAAGAGATACTACCTATCATGCCATTGCAGCCGTTAGTTCTTCACATTCATCCTTTATGCGCATTGTGGTTATAGGGTAACATTCCTAAATCCCAGTTTGTCAAGCATCAGCCTTAACGATTACGCAAATACGGTTAGCGATTGAAATTGGAAAGGAGTCATACGAAATAGCCTCTTCAATGCTTCCTATTTGCTTCATGAGGTGAAACCAAAAAAGGATGAGCTCCTGTATACAGAGCTCATCCTTTTTCTATTGGCTATTCATCGGAATTTATCGTTTTGCAACATAACAGCTCAAGATGCTGATTCAGAATCCGTTCCACCTCGGCTACGGTAAGCCTTCCCGGCTGCATAAGCTGGTGGATCGCCAGCCCGTCGACCAGCGCGTACAGCTTCTCGCTTTCCAGCCGCGCGTCTATTTTTGGCTCGGCCAGCTTGTGCTCAATTAGCGTTCCAATTACGAATTGCGAGGCTTTGAACAAGCCGTCCTGCATTTCTTCGCTCAGTCTCTTAAGCTCCGGATAAATTAATGCCTTGGCGTTAAAGGAAAACCATACCTCCATTTCCATCATTCTCTCATTATCCACTGGCAGAAATAACAGCAGCAGGCGCTTCATGTCGTGCAATACCGGCCCCTCCGGCACAAACGCCGCTACGCGCTTCTCAATACGGTGCACGAACAAATTCATACAAAAGGCAAATAACTCGGCCTGCGAAGAAAAGTAATGGCGCATGGAGCCGACCGATAAGCCGGCCTCTTCCGCAATATTTCGCACGGTTGCATGCTCTAGTCCCGACCTTCCAATTACCCGCATGGCTGCTTCGGCGACAAGCTTTCTTTGTTTTTCGTGGTCTACGATTTTTGGCATGGCTCTATTATACCCGCTTCTCTTTTTATAGTACACCGTGCTATAATGATTTTTATTAATACAGTGTATTAAAAAAGAGATGGAGATTGACCATCACGAGAGGAAGTTGACCCCTATGCGCAAGATTGCTAATTCCCCCGAAAGAGCCAAGAGGAGCGTCTGGAAACGAATGCTGCTGTTTGGGCTAAGCGCCATTATTTTGTTGATCGGATCAGGCTTTATTTACGAATGGCTTGCTTCAAAGCAAGCCATTAAGCACTATCCGGCACCTGGCGAAATGGTTGATATTGGCGGGTACAAGCTGCACATCAATAAAATAGGCAGCGGAGCTCCCACCATTTTGCTGGAAGCCGGCAGCGGTGAAACAAGCTTATCATGGCGCGATATTCCCGCGCAGCTCGCAGAACACGCGACAGTCGTCAGCTATGACCGCGCTGGTTATGCATGGAGCGAGGAAGCGGACGAAGAACGAACAGGAGCGAACATTGTCAAGGAGCTGCACAGCGCGCTAGAGAAGGAAGCTATAGCGGGTCCGTACCTTGTCGTCGGCCATTCCCTGGGCGGCATGTATGCTAGGCTGTTCACCCAAACGTATCCCCAGGAGGTATCCGGGCTGGTGCTAATCGACGCAAGGCCTGAAAACGATGAGCGCGATACCAAACCGATTCTGGAGCAGGAAAACTTCAGTGGAAATCCGCCAGCCTCAGCGCTCAAGCTGCTAAAAAACTCAGGTCTGTTCCGGTTATTCGAGGATTTCTTGCTTGAAGGGCTTGTTGAGGAGCAGGATCGCGGGCAGTTCATAAATGTAATCGCCAAACCCAGTTATTTTGATGCCAAGGAAAAAGAAGGCGTGCTTGCCTACACGACGGAGGACGCCATCCGCGGACAGCATTTGGGGGCACTGCCGGTACGAATTATTGCGCGGGGGCTGCCGCAGAACTATGCACAGGCCGGCCTCTCGGCGGATAGCGGAAGAAAGCTAGAAGCGATTTGGCAAGCGGGCCAGCGCGGCATGCTGGACATCTCCACTGACAGCGAGCTTATTATCGCAGAAAATAGCGGTCATATGGTCATTCACGACCAGCCTGAGCTTGTCGTCGAGACGATTTTGAATTTGTTCAAGCAAAAACGCCTTCAGCGTACTTTAGACGCTGAAGTAGCTTTGACGGTGAAATATAAGCCTTATATAAACTAACAAACTTATAAATTCTTATATTTCAAGGTGAAACGGCTGTCGCCGGCCTTTGGCGGCGCAGCGCGTTTCATTCCGAGAAATGTAGAGAAGGGATAGCCAAAAGATATCCTTTCCTATATTTCAAGCAAACGCATAGCTAGGGGCGGGGAATCAGGAGCTGCCTGATTCCCCGCCCTATAGGATTACAGCAGAGAAGCGATGCCACTCTTCCCTGCATCCACTGCGCTTTCGATTTCGCTCAAGGTCGGCATGCCTGCTTGCGCGCCGAATCGCCCTACCGATATCGAGGCTGCCGTTACAGCTAGGCGAAGAGACTTTAAGGCATCCCACCCAGAAGCCAAGCCAAAGCCAAAAGCCGCGTTCAAGCAGTCTCCTGCTCCGGTCGTGTCTACCACCTCGACGGGCGGAGCCTGCACGGTATGCAATTGCCCGTTTAGCATCATGGCTGCCCCCTGCTTGCCTCGCGTCAACACAACCTTCTGGCCATACGTCTTCTCCCAGGCCGCTAGTGCAGCGATCCAAGCATCCTCTCCAGCCGCTTCCGCATACTCCGCCAGCTGAGCAAACTCCGTTTCATTCGGGGTTATATAATCGGCTAGCTGTAATATAGCGGTTGGCAGCTGCTGCGCAGGCGCCGGATTAAGAACCGTCGTCACCCCCGCTTCCCGCGCCAGCTGCAGCGCCTCCTTCACAGCATTCAGCGGAATCTCCAGCTGTACCAGAAGCAGGTCCGCCTGCTCTATTACAGATCGGTGCTGCCTCACCCGCTCCGAGGTCAGCTCGGCATTTGCCCCAGGCACAATAATGATTGAATTATCGTCTAACGTCCGGGTGATTGCGGCGATGCCTGTCGCCTTATTGTCCAGTATGGCAACGGCATCGGTGTTTGCGCCGCTTTGGCTCATTTCGCGAAGAATACGCTGCCCGAAGGCATCGTTTCCGACAGCTCCAATCATCTGCACATCCGCTCCAAGCCTAGCGCAGCCAATCGCTTGATTAGCCCCCTTCCCCCCGGCAACATAATGAATGGAGCTTCCGGAAATTGTCTCTCCTATTCGAGGCATTCGCTCTGCGCTCACGACCAAATCCATATTCAGGCTGCCGACAATGGCGATACGCGGCGACCTTCTCCGTCTTATCTGCTCCATCAGTGACGGGCACTTTCCTGAATTTTACGGAACAGATCCCGGAAGACGTCATCCCGCCGGATAAAATGGACGCAGCGGATAAAATGGCGGTTCGTATCCACGCTCCAACGGAAATCATCGGATAAGCGCGGACTGTGAACCAGCGTGCTCCAGCACCATTCAGGGTTGTTCAGCCAAGCGATAACCGCGATATCCCAAATGACTCTCGAATAGCCAAAATGGTCGGAGGAGCAATTCTCGTACGTCTCATACAGATAGTCGCCGATCTCGCCTTGCCCCTTCACATAATCCCGAAGCTCGGAGAGCGAGGTTTGCAGATGTGTGGCTACGCCAACACACGGCATTAAGATGAGCGGCACGCCGCTATCGAACATCAGACGCGAGGCATGAATGTCCTGCTGCAAATTAAATTCCCTTGTATCGGGCCAGTGCAGCGCATTGCCCCCAAGCCATACGACGACAATCCGTTCGATAATGGCCGGTTCTAGGAGCAGGGCAGCCGCGACATTCGTAATGGCTGCAATACCGACCACATACAGCGGATCGGATGGATCGCTCGCCATCGCACGCTTCACCAAATCCCGTGCCGCTTCGCTGTCAACAGGCTCATCGGCAGCGGGCTGAAAGGAGGTCGCACCGCGAAATACCGGTACATCCTCTCTTCCCAATATGCGCCTGATCTTCAGAATCTCTTGGTAGCTTTTCTCCATGCCATCGGCTGGGCCGGTAGACAGCTCATTAAAAAATGGCGCCGCATAAAAGGCTTCCACAATCAGGTTGTCTGCGGACAGCAGCGCATACGTGACGGCGAATTGATCATCGATTTCGTTAAAGGTGTCCGTATCCAGCACCATTCTGCTTTGTCTACCGGGATGCGCCAGGCGCTTAACCATCTCTTCGGGAGAAATTACCGGGAATGTTGTCATGTATAACCCTCCTAAATCTCATCATTATTCTGTTATTTATCCGTAAGCAACTTCATCATACCAAGGCAGATCCTTCGATAATGCCGCCCTGCGATAAAATGCCTCGGCTTGTTTCTCATCCAAACCGTTCATCAGTGCCAAAGCAAATGCTCCGGCCAGTGCCTCCGCATGCTCGTGCTCACCAAACGTAATGACCCGATTAGCCGCCATATTTACGCTGCTCTCCGGTAAGATGAGAATGTCCGCTTGCGAACCCGCTATGGCATATTTATTCAGGTCGGGCTTCATGTAGACGAGCACAGTTGTCGCGCCGGCTTCCTTGGCATAGCTTAACGCCTTTCTCAGTAACGGCTCCGGCAGGTTTGTTTCCATAAACAACGAATCTCCAGGCATCAGCCGGTGATATAAACGCTGTAGCCTGCGTTCCGTTATCGGGCCTTGTTCCCATGCTTCGCAAAGAAATACATGATTATGGGCAAGCTTGCTTACCAGCGCTTGGTCAGCGATGCCGATATAATTAGCATCCGCCTTCATCCTTGCCGCAGCTATCGCGATTCCCGGCGATTGAAGCACATAGGTTCTAGACATGGCCGTTCCTCCTCATGACTGTTCCTCTACTTGAATCTCCGTATAATAGATTCTATACGTCCATAAAAAACCTTGATCCATGAGTTCGGAGACCGTGACAGCCACTTGAGGCACTCTGCCCTGCGGCTGCCAGCCGAACGCGTCTTTGATTAGACCTGCGTTATGATTGCGGGGAAAACCCGTATCTCCTTGATCGATGTTGTACAGGACCTGCCAGCCGCCTTCATTCCGCTCAAAGTTTTGTCTAGAAATTACACAAACCTGAGAATAGGAGGAGATAAAGCCAGGAACGCGCTCGCGGTCGAAGGGCGTACCTTCCCTCGTCAAATAGTACAGATCCTGCTGCCGGTCCCACATGAGCGACGGGTTAAATACGGCTACCGCACCTTCCTTATCCTTGTTCGTTATCCCTCCCTCATGCATCGCTACTTCCTCCGTTATGATTGGATGGTCCGCATCCGAGAGGTCAAAGTCTCGCCAAAAAGTTCTCGTTCCGATCAGGCGCCTCTCGTACTCATGTACGGATTGCGTATACAGCATGCGGAATTTCCCTTTGCCATCCAGCGATATTACGCAAGGCTGCCCCGCACCCCAATGAAATACCTCTTCATAGTTCACGATGGGGTTGCCATCATATTTGACATAAGGCCCTTGGATCTCCTTGGCAAAAGCGATCCCGATTTGGTTATGGTAGCTGTAATGGATATCGCAGCCTAAGAAAACCATCATCCATGGATAGGTTTCACCTTGATACCGAAATTCCCCTTGGATGACATCGGGATCGCATACATGGATGTTATCCCATCCCAGCCGAGAAGGCTCAAGCACGCGGAACTTGTCCCCAAATTGCCACGTACCGTCCACAAGCTTGCCTTTTCGCGCATAAATGTCATCAATAACAAGGCCTGGCCACGTATTGGCACAAAAGAAAATGTACATCGTTTCTTCATCGGTACACACGGGCGAAGGGCAGTAATTATAGATGCCCTCCTCCTCGTCAAACATTTGATAAACCCCAGCTTTAGGCATCGATTTCCCTCCAATGTTCCATTTGAGTTATCCTTTAAGCGACCCGACCATAAAGCCCGTAACGAAATATCGCTGCAAAAAAGGATAGACGCATAAAATCGGTACGGTGCTCACCATGATAGCTGCCATCCGAATCGTTTGTACGCTGATCTTGCGCTGTACCTGCGGAGGGATATATTGGCTGTTCGATATGACGTCCGCTTCCCGGATCATTTTCATCAACAAAAGCTGCAGCGGCATTAAATCCCTTTTGGTCGTAAAGATCATCGCATCAAAGAACGAGTTCCAATGATACACCGCATTCCACAGCCCGACAGTGGCCAGCACGGGCACAGAAAGCGGAATAAACATAGACAGAAAAATGCGAAACTCATTGGCCCCGTCAACGGTTGCCGACTCATGCAGCTCCTCCGGAATCTCTCGGAAAAACGAGTTGAAAATAATCATGTTAAACACAGAAAACATAGACGGAATAATATACACCCAAAAGGAGTTAATCAGCGCTAGGTTTTTTAATACAAGAAAGTAAGGAATGAGTCCCCCGCCAAAAAACAAGGTGATCAGATGGAGCCAATAATAAGGGCTGCGCCAAATTAAATTTTTCCGTGACATGGCATAGGACACCATCGCGGTAAACAGGATGCTCGTTAAGGTGCCGATGACGGTGCGAAGGATGCTGACCTTAAGCCCCACGTACAACCTCTCGTCCTGCAGCACAACGCCGTAGTTAGCAAGGCTGAATTCCCGCGGAAACAAAAATACCCCGCCCCGCATATAGTCGCTTCCTTCGTTAAAAGATCCAATAAGCACAAAATAAATCGGATAGATGGTAATGACGCAAAAGAGTGCCAGAAAGGTGTAATTCAACACAATAAACCAGTCGAACCGTTTGGTAACCATTTGTTCCCCTCCTAAAAAATACCGCGGCCGGCAATGCGTTTGCTAAGAAGATGCCCGGCCACCAGCAGCACCAGCGCTACCAGGGACTTGAACAGCCCTACCGCTGTCGTATAGGAATAACGCATCTGGGTGATCCCCATTTTGTACACAAAGGTATCGATAACTTCGCTGCGTTCCAGATTCAACGGATTTTGGAATACCCAAATATGATCGAAGGACGAATTAAGTAGATTGCTGACGGACAGCAGGAAAAAAACGATGATCGTTCCCGATATGGATGGAAGCGTAATATGCCAAATCCGTCTAAACCTTCCCGCTCCGTCAATCGTTGCTGCCTCGTACAAAGTGGGATCTATAGACGTAATTGCTGCCAAATAGATGATCGAGCCCCAGCCCAACCCCTTAATAATAGAGGTGATGATGATTAACCCCCAGAAGGCCGTTGCCTCCCCCAGTATCGCGACTGGCTCGTCAATGAAACCAAGCTTCATTAGAATCGGAACGACAACGCCAGACTCTACGGACAGCATGTTAATGACGATGCCGCCAAAGACAATCCAGGAAATAAAATGCGGAAAATAGGTGATTGATTGCACGAATTTTTTGTAGCGCTTGTGGACGATCTCGCTAATCAAAATGGCAAAAATAATTGGTGCCGGAAAATTGATTAACAGCTGCAGCAAATTCAGTCCAATCGTATTAAACAAAATATCTCTAAATTGATAATCGTTAATAAATTCCTTAAAATAAGAGAATCCCACCCATGGTGCCTCCACTACGCTCTTCATGAGATTGACCGAGTAATCCGCTTTCTTAAACGCTATGACAATGCCGAACATCGGCAAATAATTAAAGATCAGTATAAAAACGATGCCGCAAAGCGCCATGAACTGGATTTGCCACTGCTTCCATAAACGTCTGGGCAAACTGGGCTGCGGTCGAAGCTTGGTCAAAGCGGTTTCTTGCTGCATGAGAAGTGCCTCCTCCTGTCCCCATTAGCGCCCGTGCGCCTAAATCCGGCAGACGCACAGGCCTATGTTATCGGTTGTTATTTGTATAGCGGCCAGGAGTGCTTGATACCGAGTGCTTCTTTTGCATTTTGGAACAGCTCATTCGTGTATGCATCATATTCGGACCTGCCCATTTCATCGAGCTTCGCAAGCGTATCCTCATATATGCTGCGTGCCTTCTCCTCCGATTCAGCCATGATAATCCGCGGCAGCTCTCTGCCCCAAAATAAGGAGAGCCGGTTGCCCGTTTCCAGCATCTTGTCGCGGCCTGGATGATCCGGGATCGGTTTGCCGCCGGAAGCGCTCGTATCGTAGCTGTATGGAATTAACGGTTTCTTCATGTTCGACTCGGCCAGGTAGCTGTCCACTGGTTTATCCGGCTGCGGGAACAAATCTCTTACCGAATACCAGTCCATCAGCAGGTTGAAGCCCATTCCCCATTTTTTCTCCGACCCGTCTCCCTTGGCGAGTGTCTCCGTATACTCCTCCGTCCATGCAATCGTGCCATCCGCATTATATGTATACGTTTCGCCCTCCCAGCCAAAATGGACGATATGCTGGCCTTCCTTGCTGTTCAAAAACTGCATGAGCTTAATAATCCGTTCATGCGCCTTGGATTCCTTGCCCACCATCGTAACGAGCCAGCCGAAGCCGCGGATATCCGTCAGAACCGGATCCTCGCCTGCATAATTCCGCAAAGCAAATGCTTCAAATTGCGCGGCATCGTCATTGTTATACAGCGTACGCATGGAATCGGTAAAATCCTGTGGCGAAGTCAAGCTAGAAAACACTCTGCCGCTCGCGATTTTCTCATTAATTTGGTCCCGCTTATCTGTAAAATTATCTTTGGAAATGAGTCCTCTGTTATAAGCATCATTTAAGAAACGCAGCGTATCCCAATACTTTGCATCATACCTGCGGTTATTGTAGGTTCCGTCTTCCTTCTCATATGGAATCGCAAAATTTTCGACCAGCCAGTCGAGCGAGCTATTCCCGTTTGAAGTAAACTCATAGAGCTGAAGCGGAATGACCGGCTTGCCGTCATACGTTTTCACTTCATTTTTCACTCGTTCCAATACATCCAGAAACTTATCTGCTGTAGAAATATCCGGACGCCCCAGCTGCTCGTAAATATCGCTTCTTAGCGTAAAGGCGCTGTTCGATTCAAGCTGCTCGCCGGGCTTTAACGCATAGCTGGAATAAGCAAAGTTAGGCAAGACGTACGTATTGCCGTCCGATTCCTTATACCAATTGAAAATATCCTCATATGGCTTAAAGTCTGGGGCATATTTCTCGATCAGCTCGTTTAAAGAGATCAAATAGCCGCCCTTCGCTAGGCTTGTTTTGTAATCCATCCAAGACTCCACCGTGATGATATCCGGAATTTGCCCGGTAGCGATCATGGCTGACATTTGCTCCGAGCCATCTCCGGCCGGCGTAATGAAATTAATATTAAGACCGAATTTGTCGCGAATCAGCTGCGAGAATTTATCCTTGCCATAATCGCCGCTATATTTCCACCAGGACAAATTCACGTACCAATCGATATCCAATACTTCCTGTGCTGGCGGATTCGTTCCGTTCGTGTTTCCTTCTTGTTGTTCCTCGTTGCGATCGTTTCCGGTGCAAGCCGGCAAAACCGTCATGGCCGCGAATAGGAATAGAAGCATGGTCAACATCCATTTCTTGCTTCTCATTGCGTAACCCCCTAATATGCTCATTGCTGTTTTTGATTGGCTAGGCCTATAACCGTAGCTCCATTGTATGGGGAAACCCAATGAGCCATCTACTTTGATATTGTTACCTGATGGACTATCTTTCGTTTACCTGCAGCTGTTCGCGGTACTCCTGCGGGGTCATCTGGGTAGCCTTCTTGAAGAAGCGGTAAAAATAATGCTCGGACAAAAAACCGACCGCTTTGGAGACATCGCCGATTCGGTACTGCGGCTCCGCAAGCAGCTCCTTGGCTCTTGCCAGCTTCAACTCGTTAATCGTCTCTGATAATGCCTTTCCTGCCTTCTGCTTGTACAATCGCGACAAATAGGAAGGATTATGGCCAATGGCAAAGGCCATCGTCTTCAGGGATAAATCGCCGCCTAAATGGCTACTCAGGTAAGCATGAATGCTTTGCACGACGCGATTTTCCTCATGTTCTTCCGCAGGCAGGCACTGCTCCAAGATGTATCTTGCCAATCGCTGCAGCTGCTCCATCTGCCAATCCCAGTTGCTCGCTAAGCCGGTTTCAAGGCTGGCTTGCAGCTCCGAAATCCACACCGGCATTTCTGCAAGGTTAAGCTTCTCCAAATAGGCAAGCAGCAAAGCATAGATTGAGCTGGATATTTGCAAACAGACGATCGTATGCCGACCATGGAAAGCCTGCTCTCCAATATGAAGCAAGAGCTCCAATACCCGATGAAACTCCTCTTTGTTTTTGTGCTCCAGACAATAGGCTAAATGCTCATAATGCTTAAAGATCTCTAAGCGATCCGGAAAGCTTCTGCTCTCCCCCGCTTGATCCGAACGCTGCCGCTCATCCAGTACAAGCTGCTGCTTCTTAATCGAAGAGGTCATGTTATTTTTCAATTGGTCGAGATGCTCGCCTAGCTGCGGCCATTCAAACGGATGGCCGCCAATGGCAAATGACATCGACAGATTAAGCAAATCCCGGCAAGAGGATTGAATGCATTCAAAGGTGCCATAGACAAAATGGGACGTCATATTCATCGTGCTGGCAATTTGCGTATGATCGATCCAAGGCTCGGCTTTGGATTGCATCAGCCATATGATTTTCGAACGGTCGTAAATAAAGGAGTAATGAATCATCGATAGCGATAAATATTCATTGGCAATGTTTTGAACCGCGTAGAGCAGCAAGGAGCGATCGTACTGCGAATAAGGCTGCTCCCATTCATCCACTTTAGCGATTACCGCGAACAGTTGCTTCTCTGGCAGCAATGGGATCTGCAGCTCGTCAAGCTGCTGAGGCAAAGATTTATAGGCCACTTTATCGCCAAGGAGCAAACTTTCAAAAAACTCCCTTTGCAGTGCCCCAAGCGCCTGCTTCACTTGTTTTTTTGCATCTTCCAGTAGGGTTTTGGCTTCCTGTTCTCCTTGAACAAGCTTAATCGCCGCATAAACCGCCGCTACAATGACCTCATCCTCTTCCGTCTTCAAAATATAATTAACGGAGCCCTGCCGAATGGCCTCCTGCGCATAATTAAAATCGTCGTAGCCCGATAGAAAAATAACCTTGCAATACGGCCATCGGGCAACCATAATTTTTTGCAATTCCAATCCGTTCATGCCTGGCATCCGTATATCGGTAATTACAATATCCATTTGGGTCGTCATGAGCACATTCAAGGCTTCCGCCGCTGAATAAGCGCCTGCGACCTCGATTTCCGGGTGCCGGGCTGGATTAAACAGCTCCACCAAGCCATTCACGACATATTCTTCGTTGTCTACAATCAATAACCGGTACATGTTCGGCTTCCTCCTTAAGTTAGCTGGAATGAATCGGCAATCGCAGCATGACATGCAGCCCGCCGTCCTTGCTCCGACCAATCGTCAATCCATAGGCTTGTCCAAACTTCAACTGGACTCTCCGATGGATATTCAAAATGCCTGTGGTCTCAATGTCTCTGCCCTGGGACAATAACAGCTGCTGCAAGCTCTCAACCGTCGCTTCTGTCAAGCCGATGCCATTATCCTCGATGTGAATGAGCAGCTCTTCCTCCGCCAGCTCAAACCAAATGTGCAAAATTCCCTGCTCGTGATGATCCTCTAGCCCGTATTCAAAAGCGTTTTCTACGATGGGCTGCAAAATCAGCCTCGGTACGATAAGCTGTTCTGCTGCTGCCGGAAGCAGATCGATTTGAACGGCCAGCTTGCTTCCGAAGCGCAGGCTCTGAATGCCAATGTAAGCTTCAATATGCGACATTTCTTCTTTGAGCAGAGCCTCATCTTCCTTGTTGCGCGTAATAAACCGGAAAAATTGGCCTAAGTATTTGGTCAGCCGCTTGGCGTTTTCGATATCATCAAGCTGGATGATCCGATTCAGCAGAAAAAAGATGTTATACAGGAAATGCGGGTTAATTTGAGCCTGCAGCTGCTTTAATTCGGCCCGGTTCAGCCTCAGCTCATGCTCATATACGTCATTGATCAATCCTTCCAATCTGCCGGACATTTTATTGAACTGCTGATATAAATAGTTGAATTCATCCTTGCGGTCCGATTCGAGCAGCGTATTGAACACCCCCTTCTCCAATCGCCGGAAAGCTCCTGTCAGCCGAATCATCGGCTTATGAATGAGACTGTAAATCCAGGTGGAGAAGAAAATAATAACCAATAGCGATGTCGCCGCCAAAATGAAATAAATCCTTTTGTACCATTTGATAGGGCCCAGAAAGCTATTCTCCGGTACGTAAGCGACAAGCGTTGCACCCAGCAAGGAGGATGATTCATAAGCAAAAACGTAAGCGCTGCCATCAATCATAAACCTTCCGATTCCGCTGGCGTCTTCCTCCGCTTTGCCCAGCTGCAGCAGCCTAAGCAGCTCCTCATTATTCATCCCCTCCTGGGGCAGCGAGCCAAGCAGCCATTTGCCCTCCCGGTCAACAATTAACGCTTCGCCGCCATTATAGGTCGCAACTTCCCGCAAGGAGCGTTCCATGTTTGTTTTGGACAAAATGATCTCCAGCCATATTTTCGGAGTACCCTCCTGCATCTCTTTCTTGGGATAATGCTCGCCCATGATGAGCTCGCCTTGATTGGAGGCGATGTGCTTCCGCGAAAGGTAAAGCCCCTGAAGCTCCTCGATATCTGCTTCCTCTACCTGCTGCTCAATGAGATCATTATGGATCGTCGTCTCCAAGTCCGTTAGCATCAGCTTGATCTTATGGACAAATAAGCTGGAATCCTTAAACTGCTGCAGTCTTCGCTCAATATCCTGTTTGGCATAGATAATATCGCTGTCCGAATAAATGGTGTGGTACCTCATTAAATTTTGCACGGAGCTGTCCAGAATGTATTTCTGCTTCATCCGGATCAATCTTTCCATTTCCAGCTCGAATGTATTTAAATAAAAATGGGCATTCGATTTCAGCGAATTCGTGATCTCGCCTGAAATCGCCGCTTCACCTGAACGGTTAATAAGCGCGCTAACAATAAAGACGGGGGTGATCGCTATCAAAAAAACAAGAATCAGCTTCTGGAACAGATTGATGCCTGTGGTCGGGATTTTTTTGAAAAATCGTAATCTCATCGCTGCCAACTCGCTTCCCTTTGCCCTATCGATTAAGGTCTCCTTTACTTATTCTGTAGCACGAACGCTACTCCTCTGTCTTCTGTTTACCTCTTCCTTCCCTGGCAAGTAAACAAAAGACAGTCAAGATATCGAAGTAGCGAACTATTTGATGAAATAGCTATGATTAAACAGACCCAAGCTAGGGTCACAGTACACATTCGTCAGGGGGAAAATAGTATGGGGAAGCTTAAAGCATTTGGTTTGCTGGTTCTTGTTCTTATTTTCGCAGTTTTGCCGCTTCAGACCGCTAAGGCAGCCGTCTTGTGGAACTCGCCAACGTTAGCGGAGGTTTACAATCCCGCCGGCAATACCTACGCTTATGCGCCGACGGTTATCCGCGACGGCAGCACGGAGCATATGTGGAGCTGCCATAATGCGCAAGCTGGTGTCGTCAAGGACCATATTTTTTATACCAAAATCGTAAACGGCAGCGTGATTGAATCCAAATCCGTGCTTGAGGCAGGGCCAGAAGGCGCTTGGGACAGCTACCATGTTTGCGATCCCGCTATCGTCGCTGGCCAATTTCTTTATTCAGGGGTGACGTACGATTACGCGTTGTTTTATTTGGGGAATGATGTGAATGCCAGCTACCACAACCAGATTGGCGTCGCTTTCTCGAACGACTTATCCGGCGAATGGGTGAAATATCCCTCGCCTATTATCGAATACCCCAACGATGGCTATTGGGGAGTCGGGCAGCCTTCCGCTACCAGCATTGACGGCCAAGGCGGGCTATTGCTGTTTTATACGAAAGGCGATCCAAGCGCCACGGGAGGCTACCGCGTCCAATTAAACCTAAGCGACATGAGCGCGCCTGTGATTGGCACCTCGCTGCAATTGACGAATAGCGGATTAACCGACAGCAACGGCAATCCGGACTGGCTTAACAACTTTGACATGGTTTATGATCCGACGCGGGATCGCTTCTTCGCCGTACGGGATCAGCGCCCTTTCCCGAGCGATAATCCAGCTTATATCAGTGCCAGCCTGCAGGTCGTTAGCATCGAGGGAAGCTTTGTTTGGGGCGGCGGCGGATCATGGAAGGTCGAAGGAGCGCTAGGCAGCGCCATTTCCGGAAAGCCGCGCAACCATAATGCGGCACTCCTCCGAACGCCGTATGGCACGCTTCCTAATCCCGCAAAAACGGAGGTTTATTTTACGGTTAGCTTGGCGGGCTCGGCATTAAGCACGATTCCTGAATATACGTATGACATCTGGCGGGTAGAAGGCGAATTAACGGATGGGGACAGCCTATTGGAGAAACCGCTAACCGCGTTCAGCAGCAAGCTGTTTTCGGTTGATCGCTTGACTCACAACTTGAATACGAATGTATTCGAGATCCATGGCAGCTCCAAGAAGAAAATAAATCAAGCCTGGGTAGGCTATCAAATGTTTGACACGAGGGGTTACTTGATTGAGGCCGGGACCGCTTACCCGAATGCCATTAACGAAGAAGGAAAATTCACGATCCCCATTCTAAAGCCTGCCGGTATCGACAGCCAAACTATTAGGCTTGAGGTCTACTTCCTGTCTGCCAAAGGACAAAAGCTTAGCTCCAAATCAGCCAATGTATCCTTTTCCTTCTCTACTTGATAAAACAAGATTAGCCCACACAACGAGACAGCCCTCTTCGGAGGGCTCCTCCCGCTCCCACTAATTATGCAGTGTTTTGATTTCCTTTATCTGCTTATACAGCTGGATCGTTGCATCTGCCGGCCGAATTCGAAGCTCTGCCAATCTTTCCACGAGCAAAAAATATACCCTTTGTACCTGTGCGTGATTGCCTAGCTTTACATATGCTTGCATAAGCAGGCGGTATAAAGGCTCTTCGCACGGGGATAGCTGTATCGCGCGCTCAGCCGTTTCGATTGCTTTATAGTAGTCTCCCTTTTCGATGTAAAGGTTAACTAGCCAAACAAACCACTGCATCGCCATTTTCTCCATTTGTATGCTTTCTTGAACGGCCCAGGGATAATCCTCATCCTGCAAAAAATTAAACCGATACAGCTCCATCAATTGCTCCAGTTCTTCTAGCGGAGCTTCCTCCTCGTTTTTCCATCGTTTTAAACCCCTTTTAAACTGCTCAACATCCACCTCGACTTGACCTGCGTCCAACATGTATTTTTCATTCTCGTAGTTCAGTACGCGGCTAACGCCAAGCTCCTTGAAATGTTTGCGAAGCAAACTAACGCACGTATGAAAATAAACCTTGGCATTCTGATAAGGGTCATCGGGCCACAGCTTATCCAGAATCCGGTCGCGATGAACCGGAACAAAACCTTGCAGCGCCAAGAAAGCAAGCAGCTCTTTTTCTTTGGTCGTCCTCCACTTCAGGCTCGCACCGCTCTCGGTAAAAACCTGTAAGGTTCCGAGCATCCGAATATTTAGCTTGACTGGCAGCTGTTCGTCATCGCCATCGCTTAGTGGCCTGCTTCCTTCTAATCGCTTACTCAATCGATCGATCGTAATCCCGAGACGGTTCATCTCCAAGGGCTTGAGTAAATAATCCATAGCGGCATGCTCAAATGCTTTGACCGCATACTGATTATAAGCGGTAACAAAAACGATCTCGGCGTTAGGATATTTCATGCGGATCCGGTCCGCAAGCTCGATTCCATTCATTTCAGGCATATCAATGTCTAGAAACCACACATCCGGCAGCATATGGCCAAATGCAGCTATCGCATCAAAAGCGTTGCTTGACCTTCCGATGACCTGGACCTTGCCCGTTTTGACAAGGAACAGCTCTAGTATGTTTAACGCATGCTCCTCATCATCCACGATAAACGCTTTAATCATGCGGCTCCCCCCTTTACTGCTTTTAATCATTTAAATACGAGATCGGCAGCCAAATGGTCACCTTCGTTCCAATGCCAAGTTCACTTTCCACCACCGGCGATTTTCCGGTAAGATGCTCCACGCGCCTTCTGATATTTCGAAAGCCAACTCCTTGCTCTGGCGAATCAGGCCCAAGCATCGCCAGTACCTGACCTTTGGCCATCCCCACTCCGTCATCGGCAACCTCGACCTTTACCAAACCGTTTTCCTGTTGAATCGATAAGCGCACCGTGCCGCCTTTCACCTTTTTGGATACGCCATGCCTGATCGCATTTTCCACGAGCGGCTCAATCGTCAGAGGAATAATGCGTATGCCGTTCAGACTCTCATCCACATCAAACTCGATGCTTAACCGGCTCCCAAACCGTTCACGCTCGATTTCCACATAAGCATTGATCAGTTCCATCTCATTGCTGAGCAGAACCGTATCCTCCGTATTATCCTGATGAAAAATAATTCTAAGATACCGGCTGAAAATGCTAAGGAGCTCGCCGGCCCGAGGCCCGTCTGTGTAACAAAGCGACATAATTGTGCTGAGCGTATTATATAAAAAGTGAGGCTTGATTTGGGATCGCAAAAAAGCCATTTCGCTCCGCGCGGCATCCTGTACCAGCTGCTTCATGGAAAGCAGCGTATGGATTCGAACCCAAATTTCTCCTGAATCAAATGGTCGCGTAATAAAATCGCTGCCGCCCGCAGCTATTCCCGCTTCAATATCCGCAGGCGTATTTCGGGTACCAATCAATAAAATGGGCAGTTCAGCATGGTTAAAACGGCGGCGAATTTGCCTGCACAGCTCATAACCGTTCGAATTCGGCAGCAGCGCATCCACGATAACCAAATCAGGGCGTTCAGTCACAATCCGCGAGTAAACTTCTCCGTTGTCCCCAGCACTGATCGTTTGATAACCTTCCATCGCAAGCATGCCGTACAAATGCTCCACATCAACCAAATTCGCCGAGGCGATCATAATGGTGGATTCCGCATTACTTCCGGGTCGAACCGCAGTTCTCAGACGCCGCCGGCGAGAAGCCTCCGCGTTCGGAATAGGCAGAGATACAGACCGCCCACTCTGCTCTGCTTCAGCATGCTGCAACAGGAGCGTGACCGAATCCGCTGCATCATCTATGACCATTTGTCCGCCCATCAGCTTAATCAATTCCATCGCCATAGACATTCCCATTGCAAAGCCCTTATGAGTCTCTTCCTCCCATGGTGCTTGCCGCGCCTCGTCTATCGCCTTAAGTTCGGCTGTCTTTTGCCGAAAAATAACTCGAACGCCTTCCTTGTCCCCTATGCTCTCAATGGACACAAGCTTGCCGCTCTGATTTTTTAATAAATGATGAATAACTTGAATAAGCACCTGCAAAAGTCGGTTCTCATCGGCCCATACAAACCTGGCATCGGGATTGATTTGATGAATAAAGCTTGTGTTTTTCCCTCTTGCCAAAAAATCAAAAACCTCGATCACAACCGAGATGCTCATCGCTAGATCAACCGTCCGGCTTTCGACCTTTAGACTGCCTTCCTTCATATGGGCAGCATCAATAATATCTTTAACCATATTAGACATCCGGTAGGCGATATTTCGTATCCGGTTGAGCTTCTCTTCTGCCTCCGTTAGCCGCAAACTTAGGGGCAATGCAGCCAGCAGCGAGTCGGACATATTGATAATGCCGTTCAGAGGCGTATTCAGCTCATGCGAAGTAACGAGCAAAAACTCGTCTTTCATACGGTCTGCGATTTGCAGCCGCTCTGTCAGTTTTCTCATCGAACGGTAGACGCCTATGTATTGGTAAGCCAGAAAAAACGAGATAAATAACAGCAGCATCAGACTGGTCAAATTCGTTAAGGTAGGGGGAATGAGATGCATATTGCTCAAAATAACGACAGTGCTTCCCATCAAACATAACCACACGGTTGCCAGCAGGATTTGAAATTGGCGCGTATCGAGCGAGCCAAACCGCTTTTTCAAATAGAAATGGAATAGAACAACCGTAAGCGTCGCGCAGACGAGATAAACGTAGCCATATAAAGCTTCTTGAACATGAGAATAGATAGAAAAAGGCAGAAATAGAATAGCGGTACAGTATGCCGATAGAACCCAAACCGATAATAACAAAAACTTGCGCAGCCACATTACGGAGGCCAGCCTCCATGAAATAAAAAACAACAGGGCCGGGCCCATATATACCGAAATGTATTTGATTTTGAATGCTAACTCAAAGGGAATATCGGGGAAAAGCATCAGAAACAGCCGTTCCCCATTCGTAATGACACTTATGCTAAAACAGAATGAAAACGCTGAAAGCAAGAGCATCAAGGGGTTGCGGTCAAACCGAAAGGACAAGAATAGAAACAATAACCCAAAGAGCAGCAGCATCATGACGCACATTAATTCAAATCCCGCGCGCAATTGACTGCGAATCTCCAAGTCCTTCCCCATCCCTAACTCAACGGACTCAAATATTCCCCCACTGCGAAAATCATAATTGGCTACCTGCAGCAAAATTTCCACCTCGCTGCTTAAAGGGCGAAAATAAGCAGTGTAAGGAACATTGCGCGGCTCATAGTCCGCTTTAGAAATACCGGTCTTCCCCGATGAACCCAGAAGCTGGCCATCCACATAAAGCTTGTCCGCAAAGCGAACATAAGGCTTGCCTATCGCCAGCGTCTGGTTGGTTGGAACATTGCGGAGCAGCAGACGGTAAGTGCCGTATCCTTGTCCCCGCATCTTTTCATCGCTTCCGCCATGCCAGCCATCCCAATTGCCAGGCACCTGAATAGTAGGCAGCGCCGCAGCCTCGTGCTTCGTTTTCTCCGGCGTCAATAATTGGTTGGGAAAGAAGGACCATTCCCCATCAAGCGGAAAGATACGGTTCGCTTCCCAATCCCAGCCTGCCAAATCCAGCACGCCATTCTCGATGGCAGGAGCCTCCCTGTGCTGCCCGATCTGCCAAGCAATAAACAAAGCTCCCGCCAGCGTAATCAGCAGCAACCCCGTTGCAAATGGGTCCTTCCCTAGCTTCCATAGCCTTACTAGCTTCAATGGTTTCAATATTATCATTAGCTTCACTGGGGAAATTCCCCTCTCCGATCGTGCTCATGTGCACTTCATGATAAATTGAAACGGAATAACTTACAAGCCTATCTGGCGTTGTTCAGTAATTGTTAAGCGGCCGTCGTTATCGTGAGGCGCAAAGCGGTAGGCGTATCATCCAATGAGGCTGTTTGGTTATGATTTTTTAGCGGTGTGCAGAAAAAAACACATGGCTTCATTACATCCATGTGTTGATTTTCGTTATGATTCCCCTTGAGATGATTTAGATGGATTTTCTCCTGTTAATCTGAAGAATTTCAGCATTTATTGGCATTTAGAAGGAAATCTTCCTGCTAATTCGATGAGTTCTGCCAATATTCTAGCAAAATGATTATATTAATGGGACAAATTCCCGTTATTTCACAACAAAATCAAATGCGCCTATTTTAACGGTAGGAAATCCATCTAATTTGTTTCGAAACGTAAACCCTTTATAATCATCATGAAATGCTTGGTTCCTAGCTTTATTTTTTCCTGTTCTCCAGCATGTAAAAAAACACGAAGCTTATGATTGCAAGGATAATGACCAGTATGACTATCGTATCCTTTGAAATCACTAAACCTGTTTTATAAAAAATATAAGCGAGGATTAAAACAACATTCACCACGAACAGAGAATAAATTAATGTTGTTTTTTTAAAACCTGAAAACATGGCCAGCCTTAAAACAACAACTAAATTGACGAGAATCATACATAAAATCAATTGCCAAATGTCCTCTAGAATAACTGCCATAATAATCACCTATCCATTCGTTCCCCTAAAATTATATCCATATACATGTAATAATCAGGTTCGGATTTCAATATTTCCATTACGATAGCGCTCGTCCACATACACATCCATCTTTTTTATTTTGTATACAAACCAAGTATGATGTAGCTCATTGCCTAGAACCGTTTTAACAAAATGAGTCCTGTTATAAGGAAACTCCTTAGACCGAACGAACGTCATTTTTTCTATTTTTCGTCCATTCGAAATCATTAGGTTGTTATTCTCATAATCGAAATTGTTAATCACAATCCCGTGATCGGTCAAATTGTTGCTGTCTTTGTTTGAAACGCTAAACCACCAGTCGCCGGATAGATTTTCAGTTGATTCCATTGCCATCACTTCTTCCAATAAAATCTTACCGTTGTTTGTCACATGGAGATATGCTAATAGGCCAGCTAACGCAATTACGCAGAAGGATATTATGTACATCATTATTGTGAATTTTAATTCCCTCATCGTTTATTCCCTCCTGACCAGAAACTAGCAGTAGATTTAGCCAGCAACTTGATTCTCTAATTTTACCATATATATTTTCAATTCAACGATCTTTTCCCCTTAACTATTACTGGATAATCCATCCTCAGTTTGAGCAACATATTTCCATATAAGGAGGGGATATTTTGCATACAGTCTGGAAAGGCGCAGTGAGCTTCGGATTGGTTCATGTCCCGGTCAAAATGTACACGGCCACCGAGGACAGGGATGTTCATTTTCGGAGCTTGCATAAGGATTGCGGGATGCCGATCTCTTACGCAAAAACATGCAGGCACTGCAATAAAGAAATTGGCCAGGACGAGATCGTGAAGGGCTTTGAATACGAGAAGGATAAATTCGTAATCGTGAAGGAGGAAGAACTCGACATGATCAAGGATGAATCTGCCAAAACGATCAAAATCCTCGATTTTGTTGATCTTCAGGAGATCGATCCATTATATTTTCAGAAGCCTTATTACCTCTCCCCTGATATGGGAGGCGCTGGCGCCTACAGTCTGCTTCTTGAGGCCATTAGGCAAACGGGTAAAATAGGCATCGCCAAAATATCGATCCGCAGCAAAAGCAGTCTCGCCGCGATTAGAGTAGTGGACAACTGCTTATGCCTGGAAACCATGCATTATCCGGATGAAATCCGCTCGTTAAGCCAGATTCCTAACCTGCCCGCGTCAACTTTAGTCAATGAGAAAGAGCTTGTGATGGCGAAAACGTTAATCGAGCAGCTTAGCGAAAGCTTTGTTCCGGAAAAATATACCGACGACTACCGCGTTGCTTTGCTCGACCTCATCGAACAAAAAATTGCCGGGGAAAGCATCGATATGGTATCGGCTCCCCATGCGGAAGGTCGCTCCAATGTCATTGATCTCATGGCTGCTTTGCAAGCGAGCCTCGATGCAACGACAAAGCCGCCTGCTGCTCCAAAGCGCAAACGGAGCACGGGCAAAACGAAGGATAACGTCTCATGATAGCGACAGGGCTCCCTAAAGTGCCGATGGCCCCTATCACTTCCCCGGACATCCCCATTGGGCCGGAATGGGGCTACCAAATCAAGTGGGACGGCGTTCGCACTCCTGTGCGTTTTGATGGCAGCGGCGGTGTACATATTTTTTCCAAGCGGATGGAGCCCCGGAACGATACGTTTCCTGAAATCGTGGAACTCCTTAAACCTGTACAAATAGGAAGCTCGCTCATCGATGGGGAAATTGCATACTTTGACGGGACAAGGCCGAAGTTCGAACGTGCCCGGCTCGGCGTGCAAAAGAGAAAATTCGATGAATCTCTCATTTACATTATGTTCGATCTACTCTATGACGATGGAGAAGATATTCGTTCACTCCCCTTCAAGGAACGTTATGCTCGGCTAGCCGCAAAATTCCCGGAGAAGCAGCCGCGTTTATTTGTTACCGATCTGTTTTATGACGGGCCCGCCTTGTGGGATTGGGTGAACGAGAGGGAATGGGAAGGCATTATATCCAAGCGGCTGGACAGCCCCTATACGGAGGGGAAGAAACACCAGGACTGGTTCAAAAAAAGAAAAGAGGTCCGCCTTGTTGCTGATGTCGTTGGCGTAAAAATGAAGTCCGGGCAAGTTTCCAGTCTCGTGCTCCGCTACGACAACCGGTATATCGGTCATGTTGCCGGTCTGGACAACGCCTCCAAAACCGTGCTCCAGCAGTTCATACAGGAGCATCCCGGAGAATGTCCGTTTTCTGTGCTAACGCCCGGAATGAAGAAGGCTGATGTCGCATGGCTAAGCGTGCCGTTCCCCTGCCGGGTATCCGCTCTTGAATTTACCGATTCCGGTCTGCTCCGGCAGCCTAAACTGCTCGGATTTGGCCAAAATTGAGTAACGGTGGAGGTTTACGATGAAAGAAGGCGACAAAGTAAGGCTTCGAGGAAATCCAAGGCCCCTCAAAGCAGGCATCGTGCGTAGAGTTTCAAGCAGAAATGTGGAAGTAACCTGGAGAATGGGCAGCGGCTGGAACCATACGATTGAGCATGACATTAGTGAACTGGAAGATATTTGATCCTGATTGATTAATCGTTAGCGGATTCAAAAATAGTTATGTGCTTTTATCAAAAGACAAAGCAATTCGGAATATCTTCTTCGCTTACAATAGGAACAAAGAAGGCTAGCCCGCAGCAAACGGGCTAGCCTTCTTCCTATCTACCGTATATGCCTCCAGCCGCCATAAGCGGTAATATCCTCAGCATCCGCTTCCGCGTAGCCCTCGCATATAAAGCCGGAAACCTCTGACCCATCCGCCAGCTCCACTTTGCCGATTCCGAGCGGTGCCGGAATAAGCGCTGCGAAGGCGCCGAAAGAAGCGATAGGCATTTCCCATACTTCCAGCTCGATCGAGCGGCCGCCGTCCTGTTTCTTCAGCAAGCCAGGCTTAGCCGGCACGGTTGGCAGCTTCACCAATTGATACTTCGCCGCAGTATGCATCTCACGTACGAAACGGCTGCCAAACGCCAGCATCTGCTTCTCGAGCGGATACCCTCTCATATGCAAACCGCAAACGGCGACCATCATTTTATCGCTTGTTGCTGCTTCCTTCTGCGGCAGCTCCGCTCCTAGAAACAAGGCAGCGGCCCCCTGCACCAAATGCTCGTTTTCCGAAAGCGCGAATAAAGTAATGCCAAACGGCATTTCCGGCGCGGCATCCCCCGCAGGGATTGCCACTGCGCACAGATCGAGCAAATTGCAATGATTCGTATAACGTCCCATATCCGAATTCGTGGCAATCGGATCGCTCGCCACCTGCGCCCTTGTCCACGTTCCTCCGCAGGTCGGCATAACAAGAACTGCTCCTTGCATAAGCTCATCGCTGTTCATGCGCAGCTCCTGCAGCTGATGCATCGCTTTAAATACGGAAGCCGCATCATGCTTGCCGGATGCGCCCGAGCGCAGGATCTGCTCGGTTACAGGGAAAGTAACGCCCGGATGCTCCTCCACAAACGCCCCTACGCTCGCCCAACGTTCGGCAACCCACGGACCATCGTATAGGAGAGCAGCCGCTTGCGCAAACAATTCATAATCGATGTATTCAATTGGGATCGGCAGCGCTTTGATTCTCTCCACTGCGTTATCCCATGCTTTGCTGTATTCGGCAGCGAGCGGCCCGTAGAAGCCCAGCGGCTTCAACGGCAAATAGAGCTTATTCGGAAGCTTCGCTTGCAAGCGGGGAATGCTGCGTGACCACGGATCGGATTGCTCATGCCCACGTGCTTGATCATCGACTGTCCACGCATCCTCTGCATTGTGGGCAAAAACAGTCACGCAATCGAGGCTCGCGCAAGCGGGTACGACGCCCTTGGTTGGCCAAGCTCCTAAGCTCGGCTTATAGCCGACAAGCCGATTAAGCGCGGCCGGGACCCGCCCGGAGCCAGCGGTATCGGTGCCCAGCGCAAAAGCCGCATGGCCCCGCGCCACCGCGACGGCAGATCCTGAGCTGGAGCCTCCGCTAATCCAATCGCCTTGCAGCGCGTTATGCGTCTCGCCATAAGGGCTTCTTGTTCCAACAAGCCCAGTAGCAAACTGGTCCAGGTTGGTTTTGCCAACTGGAATGGCGCCGGCAGCAAGCAAGCGCTCGACAACAGCTGCATTCTCAGCAGGCAGATAGGCATATTCGGTACAACCTGCCGTTGTAGGCGTACCCGCCAAATCAATATTGTCTTTAATGGCAAATGGCACGCCCCATAGCGGCAAAGATGCATCCATCGTTTGTAGCCGATCCAAGTAAGGCTTAATCCACTCCATCGCCGGTGGCGTAATCCAAATATTCAGCGCCTCGTCTTCGCGAGCGCGATGAATGATTTCTTCGATGACCTGTTCAGGCGTAAGCCTGTTGCTCCCATAATTCTCGCGCAGCCACGCAACCGTAAGCTCGCGCGGAATATTCAGCCTACTCATGCGCTTCTCCTCCTTTGCCTTCCAGCCCGTTATGCCGGTCGCATCTCATTCAGCTTAACCGCTAGATGCAGCTGCAATATATCATCGCCATTATCGAGGCTGATGCCGAGTAGCTCGCACACCCGCTCCACCCGGTAAGCGACCGTATTATAATGAGTGAACAGCTCCGCTGACGTCTTTTTCACATTTCGGTTATGCTTAAAATAAATCTTCAGCGTCTCGAATAATTGCGAGTTATGCTTCGCATCGTACGCGATCAAAGGAATAATGTAATGATTGCGGTAGTCCTTAACCTCCTCCGTGTCCGGAAGATGGTAAAGCAGCTGGAATACACCCAGCTTCTTGTAATCGACATATGGCTCGCGGTAATCGCAAATCGTGCTAATATAATGAATTTTTTTGGCATCGCTATAGCTCTCGTACACCCTGTCCGCTTTATCGACCCGGTTGCCGATACAAAGAGAATAGCTCTCTGCTGCAAAAACCGCCTTCAAATCTGCAGCGATCCTTTCGATTGCCGCATTCCGTTGACCCTGCATCGCTTCTGGGAAAAGAACGATCAGCTCGCCTTCCAGTATCGTTGCCTGCAGATCCTCGCTTAATGATTTTGTTCTCAGCCGTTTGATGGCTTGCTGCATTTGCTTAATGCTTGGTTTCCCGTTCAGAAAACGTACCAGCGCGACATAGCGCGGCCGCTCGTCCCCGAGCGGGCACCCGCATGCCTCCGCTCTTAGCTTCAGATCCTCTATCGTGACGATTCGGCCCGTCACCCAATCCTGCACGAACTGATCGACGTATTTGAGCTCCACTTCACGCCTCGCATTGGCATTGATCATTTCAAGCCCCACCAATACGCCAACGCGGTCGATCGTCAGCCGATCGACAACGGAATGCTCTTGGTTCCATTCCAGAAGAATGAGCAGGCATTTATCATACTGCTTGTCATTAACCGCTGACACATACACGCGGATACGGCGCTCACCGAGCGTAATGAAGCTCACACCCAAATTGGTCTCTTCCCGCAAATGCGCCCACAGCATTGCATTATCTGCCTGCTCCAACAGCTCAGCCTGGGGCGAGAGAAACAGATGATCGGAATCATCAAGCAAAACGATCGGGTTATTCAATATGCCATCCAGCGTCTGCAAAAATTCCTCTATTCCTTTACCGTACAATAGCTGCTGGGATAGCTTCTGGAAGCGGCTTTGCAGCAGCGACAGCTCCCTTGCCTCCTGCACCAGCACACGCTCCATAATATCCCGGACGACATCCGAGAATACGGTCGCGGACGGCAGCTCGAAGATCGGAAAATCGAGCTGATCGGCCAGCTCCAGCGCACGGGCAGGAATTTTATCAATGAAGCGTTTGGTCTTTATGCCGAGGGCCGAAACCCCCTTCTCTACTAATTGAGGAATAATATCCGATATGGCGTCCGGCTGGTCCCGGAACGGGAAGCCGCTCGTAATGAGAAACTCCCCCGGCCTTACCCAGTCGATAACATCCGGCACTTCCATCACGTTGACGCGGTTAATGATTCGCTGCATGCCATTTGCGCCAGCCAAGACGACAGCTTCCTTAAAGTCGGGGATCAGCAAAACATCGCTGCACGTGAATCCTGCCTTATTGTTATCTGCCATCGCATATCCCGCCTGTCTATTTCAATTTGGTGGAATACACATCTTCCACAAGCGTCGTGTTAAAAAACGAGTTGACCGGCGTATCCTCCCCTACCGGCAAGAAGATGCTAATCTGCTCCGTCGGCTGATCGTCGTCATTCGCAACCGAATGCACAACGCCTGCCGGCACGTGGAACGTATCGCCTGCTTTGTAACTTTGCCATTCGCCATTGCAGAGCAGCTTTACCTTGCCAACCGTAATGTAGATAATTTCGGCAACGTCATGGTAATGCGGCAATACCTGCCCGCCAACGCCGATTTTCTCCCATAGAACGGAGCTGGTCTGAAAACCCATTTGATCCGCCTGCGCCGCGGATACAATCTCGCGGTGATACAAATGAATATGGTCCGGCATTAGCCCCCATGGCATATTTTCTCCGATTAATACCTCTGTTTTTTTCGCTGTAATCATGATGGCATTCCTCCATTAATCGCTATTGTATAGTTGTATGATTTATTCTGCTTATTCGCTGCGTTTAAAGATGACGGCTACCGGCCCGCCGCCCGAAGGTCCTTGATGCTCTGCCCCGCCCGATACGTAAATCATCGGATCGCCGCATACGGAAGCGAGTACGCCGCCGACGACCGCGCGGGCATGCCTCGTATGATTGATATCCGAATCATCCAGCATCGTGTGGCGGCTGCCTCTGACATAGCCCGTTGGATCGGCCTCCGCCTTAGCCAGCACCTGTACCATTTCGCAATCTAGGTGCGCATCCAGCAATCGCCTCAGAGAAGCCGCGTCAATCGCATCCTTCATGACGTCATGCGCTATGAAATAAGGACCTTCCGCATAGGCGGAGTTGCCGAAGACAATTACTTCGCAGTACGAAAGCTCGCTGCCTGCGGAGGTTGAAGCGACGTTGCTGAACAGCTCCCAGGTCCCGCAAATATCCGTTTCCTGCAGCGTCTCCCGATCAACCTCTCCGAGGGCGACCGCTGCGCCGAGCGCCGATGCGCCCCGCGAGTAGCCCATCGACTTGTACGTATCTTCCGTCACAGTGCTTTGGGATCTGCCATAAGCATCTTGAACCTGCTCCGCCGTTAGCAGCGGACACTTGATCTGGACAAAATGGACGTCTGCCGCAGACGCGATGCCGGCTTCTTCAATCGCATGTTTTACCGCAGACGCCACCTCATCCACTTGAGCAAGTCGGCCAAGCTCCTCCGGCAGGAAATCGGCTGTTCTCGCAACGCCAATCGCAAGCGATTTGCGCTCCTTCTTCGCCGTATCCTTGCTAAATGCTCCCTTGCGGCTTATCACCGTGAAGTGAGGACTTAAGATGCCCTCGGTACCACCCGACATGACGTAGGAAATTGGGGAAGCTGTCTCTTTTTGATAATTCGCAAAAAAGTTTTTCAGAGCCATCACCGCATAGCCTCGCGTAAAATCGTTCACGCAGCCGTTGCCCTCGGTTTTGCCAAGTACGGCGATCACATCCTGCGGAGCAATCTTTCCTTGCTCAATATATTTTTCTAGCGCAGCCACATCATTTGGCGACCGGCTAGGAACGCGTATCACAGAGCAATTCATCATAGGTCATCCGTCCTTTGCCAGAAAATAATTTTTCTCTCCAGCTGGCTAATTCCCCAGAAGAGAACGAGACCGCATAAGGCCGAAGCGATAATAGCGGAGAACATCACCGGCGTATCCATATGGTAAGAAGATACCAACACGACGTAGCCGAGTCCTTTATTCGCGCCTACGAATTCACCAACGATCGCACCGACAATCGCTAGCGAAGTCGAAATTTTTAACGCGGAGAACACGTAGGGCAAGCTCGTTGGCAGCCGCAGCTTCCAGAAAATCTCTGCTTTTGTGCCTTTATAAGTGGAGAAGAGCTCCCACGCTTCATGCTCAATCGCTTTCAGGCCTTTCACGCTGTTAACGAGAATCGGGAAGAAACAAATGAGCATCGAGGCTACTACTTTAGAGGAGTAGCCCGTCCCCATCCAAACGACCAGAAGCGGCGCGAGAGCGACAAGCGGCGTTGTTTTCAGCGCAATCGCCAGCGGGAATACGCCCTTCTCGATTGGTTTCGAATGAACAAATATAATAGCGGTAATAAGTCCGAGAATATTAGCGAATACGAAGCCCGTTAAGGCTTCCAGCAGCGTAACCAGCATATGCGACCACAGCGAGCTGTCAATGACAGCTACAATATCCGTAGGTGAGGGGAGCAGATAGATCGGTATGTCCAGCAGGCGTACCGCAAGCTCCCAAATGATGAGAAAACCAATGGCAAATCCGACAGGGTACAAGGCGTCTGTTATTTTTGTTTTCATAGATGTTTGACCCGCTTTCTTAATTCCTTGACCGTCTGATGGAAGGCCGGAAGCTCCTCCATGCCTACCTCTCTTGGCGACGGCAGCGGAACCGGAATAATATCATCCACGCCTGCCGGTCTTGGCGACATCATGATGACGCGATTGGACATGAGCACAGATTCTTGAATGGAGTGGGTAACCATCACCACCGTGCTGAGGCTCGTTTCAGGACTCTCCCATAGGCGCAGCAGCTCGAAGTTCAGCTTCTCTCGTGTAAATTCATCCAATGCGCCAAATGGTTCATCCATGAGCAGTACCGTTGGATCAGCAGCCAGCGCCCGGGCGATTGCGATTCTTTGCTGCATTCCCCCACTGAGCTGGTGCGGAAAATGATTCATAAAGTCCTGCAGCCCAACTAGCCGCAGCGCCCCCTCCGCTTTCTCCTTCGCTTCCTTCTTGGTAAATTTCTTCTCTCCGATCGTGAGCGGCAGGGCGATGTTTTGAATCGCCGTCAACCACGGCATCAAGACCGGCTTTTGGAACACCATGCCAAGAGAGAGATCCTTCGACGGATAGATAATCTCCCCTCCCGCATTCGGCTGGAGCAGATCAAGCATTAAGCGCAAAAGCGTTGATTTGCCGCAGCCGCTCGGACCAAGAATCGAGACAAACTCATTTTTGTAAATATCAAGTGACACATTATTCAGCACCTGCACATCGCCAAAGGATAGGGAACAATTTTTTAATGTAACCGCGATTTCGCTCTTGGAAGAAATGGTAGTGTCTTGATTCTGCAGCCTTGAAGCTTCTTTCCCCAGATCACTGGCCGTTGTTAGCATAAAATCACACCCTATTCGATAAATTCGTTCGAAAATACATCGTCAAGATTTTGTTCCTTCTTCAGAAAATCCAATTCAATCAAGTTTTTTTGCAGTACATCCCAAGCTTCGGTATCCATTTTGCCAAGGGGCAGATTTTCCGGCTCAAGCAATGGAATGCTTGCCTTCATCATGCTGACCTCGTGGTCAAGCGCCAGCTTATCGCCGTATTTCAATCCAAATTCAGCCGCTTCCTCCGGATTCTCGATCGCATAGCTCCAGCCTTTCATGGAAGCTTGAACGAAACTTTTCACCATTTCCGGATCACGTTTGATAATGTCCTCCGTCGTAAACAATGTATCTGCATAAAAATTAATATCGTAATCGCTTGGTTGAATGATGTTCACTTCATTGCCTAGCTCCTGCACAGCAAGCACTTCGTTGATAACATAACCAGGCCATGCTTTCACTTGGCCGCTGAGCAGCGGACTCAGGTCATATTTAGCCGGCATCTCTTCCACCTTCGAGCCGTCTATGCCTGCATTTTTCACCATTGCACGGTAAGTTAGCTCTTCATTGCCGCCAAGCTTGACGCCAATCTTCTCGCCAACCAGGTCTTCCATCTTCGTAATGCCGGAATCCTTCAAACTAAACAACACGAAAGGCGTTTTCCGGTAAATGGCCGAAAGTGCTGTCACCGGAACTCCTTTTTCCCTTGCCATCAAGATTTGATCCGCGCCCGTTACCCCGAAATGCTCGGTTCCCGAAGCAATCATTTGTACGGATGGGAAGTCTGCGCCGCCCGGTCTGATTTCAACATCCAAGCCCGCTTCCTTGTAAAAGCCTTTCTCTACCGCTGTATAAAATCCGGCAAACTGGGCTTGATGAACCCATTTCAATCGCAAGACGACTTTCTTCAGCTCGCCCGTTTCTCCACCTGCTGTTTCCGAATTGGATTTGCTATTAGATCCGCAAGCCGATAAGACAAGTAAAAGGGCTGACATGACGATAATCATTGATTTTCTGGATAATTTCCACATATGGTTTCCTCCGATGTTGTTGGTTTGTCTATTTCTATATCTATTTTTCGCTTGCTTAATAATGGGCGATTGCTTTCATGACTTCCGCCGAACTACTTACGCTTCCGAACACGCCGCCTTGCATTTTGACCATATTGAGCGCCGCATGATGGTTTTCAGGGTCGGTTGCACCCGTGCAATCCTCAAGGATCAGGCATTCATACCCTCTGTCATTCGCTTCCCGCATCGTTGTATGCACGCACACGTCCGTTGTTATTCCCGTCAAAATCAAGTGGGTAATGCCTTTGTTTTTCAAGATCAAATCCAGATCCGTTGCATAAAAACTGCCCTTCCCCGGTTTGTCTATAATGGCTTCTCCTTCGATGGGGGCAAGCTCCTCAATGATTTGCCAGCCTGGCTCTCCCCTGACCAAGATACGTCCGGCAGGTCCCGCGGAGCCTATCTCTGCCCCAATCTGCTTGCTGCGCCATCGCTTATTTGCTGGCAGGTCGGACAGATCCGGCTTATGGCCCTCTCTCGTGTGAATGACATGAAATCCGTCAATTTGCCGCACGCGATGCAAAAGCTCCTTAATCGGTTGGATGGGCCTAGCCGTTAACGACAGGTCATAGCCCATCTGTTCTACATATCCGCCTTTGCCGCAAAAATCAATTTGCATATCAATAATAACTAAAGCGGTTTTCATAGGATCAATGGCTCCGTCATAGGGCCAACTGTAAGGCGTTGCTGTAATTTGCATCCTTCATTCCCCCTCCAAGCTCTTCGGCATGATCGATCGTAAACCGATTCATTGATGTTATATTTACTAACTCTTTTAAATATCTTCTCTTCTTGTGTCATATTATATTACAAAAAAACCACTCTGTCTTTGTGTTATTTACAAAAAAGCATGGACTCATTTTGTTAAAATCACAGTAATAAGTGATTTATGTTATGTTATTTAACACAAATACGGAGATAGCGTATAATTTCATCCGTCGCCGCTTCCTAGCCTCCTAGACTTTTCTATATTTCAAAAAGCCGGATTACCCTATGGGATAATCCGGCTCAAAGATTTGCCTATCAAGCTTAAAGCTTCCAATCCCTATGAAAATAGTTCTCTACGTATTCCTATGATATAATGCAACCATTACGTTGTAGGGTTTCCATAATATACAGGTTATCCCTTCAAATCTCATGATGAGACAAGGAGAGTGAATGTATGAGTTCATCTACGATTAATTTAATTACGGGCGCGAATGCCCCACTCGGCGAGGCGGCTACGGTGAAAGTTACCGTTTCGTGCAAGCATTCGCCGGCAGAGCTTGACGTGAGCTGCTTTATGGTAGGATCTGACGGCAAAGTATCCTCGGATGATTATTTTGTTTTCTATAATCAACCTGCAGATCCCGGACGCATCGTACAATTTGTTCCAAAGGATAAACTGAACAGCGAATTTATCATTAATCTTTCGGCCTTGCAATCATCCCCCATTCAAAAATGCGTTTTTGCGATTACCCTTGATGGGCCGGGAACGTTCGCCGATGTAGCGGGTTGCCGGATCACTGCTGCAACCCCGATGAACGAAATCATCTATGAAATAACCGAAGGCAATGCGGAAACCTCGCTTGTGCTGGCCGAGCTGTACCGCCATTCAAGCGGCTTCAAGCTTCGGGCGGTTGGCCGAGGCTTCCATGGCGGTTTAAAACCTCTTGCGGAAGCTCATGGCGTCAATGTCGCAGAAGAAGAAAGCAGCAGCCCTGCACCTGCAGCCCCAACCGTTCAGGCTGAACAGGCACGCCGGCATGCTTCCTCCGCTATGGATACCTCGCGCTCCCAGGCTGCAAGCACTGCCGCAGGCGCTCCCCCTGCCAAGCTGAATTTAAATAAAATTGATTTATTAAAGCAAAAGGTGACTATTTCGCTGCGCAAAAAAAATATTGAGCAAGAAAAAGCGCGGGTCGCGGTCATTTTTGACGCTTCCGGCTCTATGTATGGACTCTATCAAAAAGGCGTCGTACAGCGTGCCTTCGAGCGGGTACTCGCAGTAGCTGCCAGCATGGATGACGACGGCATGATGGACGTGTGGTTTTTTGCTTCCAAGTGCCAGCGCATGAAGAGCGTCAACGAAAACGAATTTGAGAATTACGTCCAAAACACCTATGCGAATCCCCGCTTATTTGGAGGGCTTGGCGCAGGAAACAACGAGCCTCTGGTTATCGCTGATATCATTAAGAAATATACGAAGGAAGAGCCTTCCGGCATGCCGACCTACGTTGTCTTCTTTAGCGATGGCGGCATTTATGAGACCAAAAAAATATCCAAGCTGCTCATCGACAGCTCCGACAAAAATATATTCTGGCAATTTGTTGGTCTTGGCAATGCCGATTTTGGAGTATTGCGCAAGCTAGATGATTTAAGAGGCCGTGTCCTCGACAATGCCGATTTCTTCGCGCTGGATGATTTGGACAGAGTTAGCGACGAGGATCTGTATGATCGATTGTTCGACGAGTACCCGCAGTGGCTGAAAGATGCGCGGGCCAAAGGGATCGTCCGTACTTAATCGGGAACATAGCCAAAAGAAAGCCATGATTAAGGTCATTGTTGACCTTCAATCATGGCTTTTGTTTGGAAGGATCTATTTTTCGATAAAATATCCGATCAATATCCTCATACGAATTAGCCTCAGCAGAAATATATGCTTCGTCCGGGTTCGCCTGCACACCTCGGAAGGCAGATACATAATAAAGATTGGACGGAAGCTTTACCGACGCTCGATATTTGGCATTCCGATCATAAACAAAGCTCTCTATTCTTTGCTTGATGCCGCTCGCTTGCCCAACCGTTTTGTAATGGGGATAGACCACTTTCCTTTTCTCCTTGAACCGCCCCATTAACAAAGTTGGGCCATACGCTTCTCCGCTCCAATGCAGACTGGATTTCTGCTTCAAATTGCTGCGGATTTCATTAGGCGCAGGCGAACTCCAATAGATATCATATTGCTCTTTGGTCGCTTTTTCATACGGATTCTCTGCCTCAAGCGGGTTCATTGGATACCAAGGCGATGTTGCCACCAATTGCGCAGTCGTTGGCCCTACGGGATGATAAGAACGGGTTTCGATTTCCATATGCAGGACCCCCTGCTTCTCAGGCAAATCAAGCATTACCAGTTGATCCCGCTGCTCGGCGATTAGCGGAGTCTGATCCAGTCTAGCTGAACGGATTTGAAAATCGTTTAATAGCGCCATTTGGATTCGGTTAGACGTCGAAACAATATTCATATCCACCGTATAGCGAAGGTCATGATTGCTTCTGCCATGACGAATATGAAGGACATACTTGGAGATCGTATAATCGCTCTGGACCTCATCCGTACCGTCTGGCAGGCGAAAAACGGCAAGCTGCGGTTCATCTTTTCCTTCTATGTAAGGAACAAACGGAGAGACCAGCGGTATTGTCATCGCTATAATTAGCAAAACTGCTGCAGCACCGTTTATTTGCAAGCTGCGCCTATAGCTCGCCATTATATATAGAGAAATTAGAATAAGAAACATAAACATCCGCTGCGCGTAATAGCCGTTGTTTACCTCTATGCCCTCCAGCAGCTGCGACGAAAAAACTTCACGGATATTGGGGTCCCCATTCACCAACCATCCGGCAACCTTTTTCGGAATGAGACCCTGAATTGAATTGTAAGGCGTAGTCAAGAACCAGACGGCTATGATCAAGCAATAGCCATAATAACACGGAAGCCAGCTATAAATGACATAACCCAAAATGGCGGAGTAGAAGAAAGGAATACACCAGCATAATAACGTATAGATGAAAGTAACCTTCAAGCCTTCCAACGAAATGTTGCGATATGCGAACCCAATATAACCAAGAACGGCGGCATACAAGACTAGATGTACGAGAAAAGCGAGCCCTAGCCAACCAGCCAGCCTTCTCCAAATATCCGTAGTGTCCATGGCGGATGAACGCCCGCCCGCACCATATAGGGCAAACAGCAGAGAGACCAACATAATAGAATAAACCAGCCCAGGAAATAACTTCGCTTCTGACAAATGCAATGCCGGAAATATAAGAACTGCCATACCTGCAAGCACAAAAATAGAAAGCCATAACAGCTTTCCGGTCAGCGGCTTGAAAGGTATAGCTAATTTTTTTTGCATAATATCCCTGCTTTTTATATGACTTGGTTGGACGAGCAGCTGAAGAAACTGAAATCAGAATTTCAGGTGAATACGCCTGTCCAACGTTTGCAGCGCAGATAAGCTATTGCCTATTCATTATATAGAGCTGAGTTCAATTATTCACCCTAGATTCCTTAGGGCATTCCTTTGATTTTTTTGGGGTATGAACACCGGAAACCATCTTGTCGCTTCATTATCAAAAATAATCTAGAATCACTCTGCTGCTTTAAGTTCCCCACCTTTCCACTGGAACGCACCGTACGCTTAATTCTCCTTCGCCCTTTCTCCATCGCACATCTAGTACGATCGGCTTCTCTCGGTACGCCTAATTCGCTTTCGTCCGCCAGTTTGCTCAATTTTGCTCGTTACGCCTAATTTGCCTTCGACCACCTAGTCTGCTCAGATTCACTTGATAAGCCTGATTCACCTTCATCCACCTAGTTCGCACGGTTTCACTCAGCAAGCCTAATTCGCTTTCGTCCACCTAGTTCGCACGGTTTTCCTTTTGCTTATCGCTACTCTCCAGTTAATTTAACTGGAATTTATCCCTCTAATCTTCAGAAATTCCGCTTATTTTGGGATTTACATGGAATTTCTCCTGCTAATGCCAAGGAATCAGGCGGAATTCAATAATAACAGCTCGATTAACGGGACAAATTCCCTCTATTTTCTATTCCAATCAAATAAGGCTATTTTAACAGGAGAAATTCCATCTAATCTCCGTTTCAATTCACACACGAGAAGATCAACTCAGGACTCTCGAAACCTGCTACTTGAATCGTAAAGGGCAGTGCAATCCAAAGCACCGCCTATCATATATTCAACAGAAAATATGTCCTAAAAAGCAAAGAACCTTCATCAACACCATTCGGCGAGGTAGAAGGTTCTTTTACGGTAATTGTTTATGCGACGTATTATCTACTTTCAATAGACACTAATTTGTCAGAGTACAGGTTAGTTTTCGCATTAAGACTGTCATTTCGTTTGTGTTTGTGTTTGTGTTTGTGTTTGTGTTTGTGTTTGTGTTTGTGTTTGTGTTTGTGTTTGTGCTTGTGCTTGCGTTTGTAGTTGTGATGAAACTGTAATCGCAACGATTAGCCGCCTATTCAGCTTCGCATTTGTGTAGCGGCCCGAGCTGAGTGCTCTAACAAGCCCATCCTGTACTACAACTACCTGCACCTAAAAAGTGCCAGTTAACATAATCGAAGCCGACGAAGCGCAAATCATCGTACATTGGCCGCTGTATCCGCAATCGTTTCATAAGAACGGACCTAAGCTATCTGCTATCCTAAGGATCGATCACTCTGCGCGTGATCCGTACAGCTCGAAACGCAGCACCTCGCCCTTCACCGTATCTAGCGTGATCATCTCGCCGGAGAAGCAGCGTTCTCCGCCAATTCCGCTGCATTTCACCTCTTTGCCCGGCCAAGGGTTGTACAAGCTCAGCTTCGCGCCCGCTTCGCTCGAGATTTCCAACCACTCAACTTCTCCTGCTGAGGCTGCTGCGCTGACCAGAAAACTACCGACGGCCCGCAGCGTCGTGAACTCCGACCGCTCTTCCAATGACCAATTCGGAAAGAGGCGGATAACTCCGTTATAGCTCTGCATCAGGCATTCGTTAATAACCGCCGGCAGCGCGAAGTTTTCGAACCAGATGCCCATTGGGGCCATATAATCAAATGCGGTTGTGTCCGAGTAGCGCCCGCCCGCTTCCAGCAGCTTATCTGTACACGTGCCGTTTGGCAGCATGCAATAAGAAATCTGTCGCTTGAAGCGCTCCAAATCCAGCTTTCCGAGCCTTGCTCCTGCCAAATGGTAGAAAACAAGCTCATTGCCTCCTTCATTTCGATGGTTGAGATAGGAATTCACAGCCACCTCGTACTCCTCCGGGGATGAATGCAGCCCATGCTCTTCTCCCGGGAACACCGTCGTAACGCCATTGGGCACGTTATAGATAACCTCCGCATCTTCGCCTGGAACGGAGACAAACACTTTGCCTCGCCCCGACTCAGCCGTCGGATAGTCCGGGAATCTGGCTAGCACCTCGTTCACCTCGGCAAGCAGCTCCGCTTCCGATCCCGTACAACCAAGGTCTTCGCAAGCTTTCCCGAATGCATGAAACAAAAATTTCGTCAGCGTCAGATCGACAAGGCAATCGCTGTTTTTCTTGAAGCCAGGCGTCAGCTCGTAGAGCTCCGGCACGACTGTCGGGAAAATATGATAGCGGTCATCCCCCCATTGCTCGCCATGGGCCTCCGGGCGTTTCATGTAATCCACCATGAACAACACTGCTTCCTTCATTGGTGTAAAAGCGCGATCCGCAAGGAACGTTTTGTCCATCGTATACAAGTAATGCCACCAAAGGCTCTGAACGGTCCATGGCGTTTCGCAAATTTCCCATCCCCAATGCGGCACAGGATAGGGCATGACATTCATCTCGACCGGATAGGCGGAATGCGGGTAGTAAGCGCCTCTTAGCCCGTAATATTCCTTCGCCCATTTCCGGCTGATCGGGAGAACATGATCCACCATATTCACATAAGCCAAATGCTTGTCAACGTGATTGCTTGAGAACGCTACCCAAAAAGGCTGCTGCGTATTATAGTTCATATGGTAATCGCCGTGCCATTCGGAGCCAATCTTGCCATAGCTCCAGTTCGCAAAGATACCGGGACAGGTCGCTTCCGCCTTCACCGAGCAGTGGAAGAAATATAAATTACGATACCAGATTTGTTCTAAAAATTCATCCGACAGCGCAACGCCTGACCGTGACCAATAGTCGCTCCAATTTTGACAGGAGCCATTAAAGGCCGAAGCGAAAGCAGGCTTATCCAGATATTCGCAGAGGGGCATTTCCTTCGGTACCTCTGCATCGCTTCCTTCATTTAATTCAACGCATATCACAAAGTCTGAAGGCAGCTCCAGCTTTGCCGACAGCAAGCTTCCGTTCTCCGTAAAGACGGACGAAGCCGGCACGCTTGCAGTCAAGCGAAAAGCACGGTCCTTGGCGTGACCAGCTTTCATTCCTTCCTCCTCGCAGGAGAAAGGAAGCGTTTGCCGAAAGGATAGCCGTTTTGCATGGGGATCGACTTCGCACTTAAGCAGGGGCAGCTCCTCCGGCGTGTTCGGATCCGGAATCAGCTTGATTCGATTAAAGAGCGACTCCACCGGTGCCTGCAAATCATTTTCCTTCATTGTTATCCATAACCGGTCCGCTTGCTGGTCGACAAAGATTTGAACGACGGCACTCCCCTGCTCCAGTTGAAAATAAACCTCGCACAGGCCATTCTCCATCTGAAGCGAGTGGCCGAGCACCTCAGCTTTGCGACGGTCAAAGCCTAGCAGCAGAGAGCCGCAGGGCATTGGCCGCGGATAAGGAAAATCATAATTTTCACTCGTCATGGCCACGTATTCACGGTACCAGGCTTCGTCGCTCAGCGAAGCATAGTGCTCCGGCACCTCCTTCAGCTTGGCAAACAGCTGCTCGAAGGTCCCGATTTGATCCTGATGGTTTTCCGCTATACGAATATCCCACACATTGTTATGCCCAAAATGAATAACGACAGCATCGGGACGTGTGGTCACGACCGCCCCAAGCCCTCCATTGCCAAGCAAGGCCCCTTCAAAAAAAGCCGGAGCCGGACGATCATAAGTTATCGAATGCTTCCGCACTCTCTCCAATGTATTCACTCTTCTGCCTCCACTGTAGTCAAAATAATGCACACCCTAATGATTGCGCTTTCTACAGCTTTGATCATAGCCAAAAGCAGCGCTCATTGAATAGGGACATCTTCGTCCATTAACGTACACATCCGTCTTTTCGGGCGGACAAATGCGCATTTTCAATCCCACCGGGCTGAATTTTTCCATAAAAGAGAAAAAACCGACTCCAAAGGAAGTCGGTTTACTCGTTCTGCTTGCTATTGCGGTTGATTCACAAGCTCTTCATTTAATCGCTCTGCAAGCTCAAGCAGCGCGAGCGGCTCGGCAATCGTGTAATCCGGGCGTTCGCTCTCATCAGCCGGATCATGCGGGTACCTAGGCGTCCAGCTCAGGAACACGCTCGTCATGCCAAGCGCATTAGCCCCTTTCACATCACGGCTTAAATTGTTGCCAACCATGGCAACGCGGCCAAACTCCGCTTCCGGAAGCTCAATCGCGCCTGCCGCAGCTTTAAACATCCGGGCACTCGGTTTTAATGCCTTAATATTTTCCGAGTAGATCATAGCGGTAAAATAATCATAAATTCCTAGCTGGATAAACATATTTTTAAAGGACTGCGCTTCTCCGTCAGCAACCAGAACAAGCGTGTAGCCGCTCTCGTACAAGCTCTTAAGCATCTGATCGGCGCCTGGAATAACGTTAGCGCGAATAACGATGCCGGACTCATCCCTGACCTCCGTCGATTCATCGATAATCGTATCGCCACTATCCAAAAACAATATCAGTTTTTTCTCACTCATGCAGCTGCCTCCCCCATTTCTAATCAACCGTTTCCTGCGTTCATTTCCCCTTATTCACAATTCGGAATACCTGACCTTCACGGGTTGCGAAGCGTACGATGTTCGCTTCAGAGCTGCTATGGCTAACGGAATTACCTTCCGTAGAAGTGATTTCCCATGAAGCTTCTGTCCGTAACGAGCAGTCCTTTCCAAGAAGCGAGCGAATTTCAGCTTCCAATAGACGCCCCTGTTCCCAGCGAATGCTGATTTCGAAACCGTCCCGTGCCCGCAGCCCTCTAATCTCGCCCGATTGCCATGCGGCAGGCAATGCTGGAAGCAGCTCCACGTACGACTGGTGCGATTGCAGCAGCATTTCAGCGATTCCCGCCGTCGCAGCAAAGTTCCCATCGATTTGGAACGGCGGATGGGCCCCGAATAAATTCCCATACACGCCGCCATGATCATAAAGTTCCGCTTCCGTTTCCTTTACAAGTCGAAGCGATTGATCAATCAGCCGCAAAGCATGGTCTCCATCACGGAACCTTGCCCATAGCCCAACCTTCCAGCCTAAGCTCCAGCCGGTTCCGTCATCGCCGCGCCGAAGCAGCGACTGCTTCGCCGCTTCAAACAGCTCAGGCGTCTCTTCCGCCGTCAACTGCCTGCCTGGGTAAATGCCGAACAAATGCGACACATGGCGATGATGCTGGTCTTCGTCCTCAAAATCCTGCGACCACTCCTGAAGCTGCCCATGGCTGCCAATTTGCAATGGAAGCAGACGAGCTCTGGCCGCTGCCAACTCCGACCGAAATGGCTCATCGATGTCTAGATATTCCGATGCTTCTATGCAATTCGAGAATAAATCCCAGATTAAAGCAAGGTCCATCGTCGTCGCTTCGCTAACGCCAAAGCATCCGTCCTTAGTCCGGAATTTATGCTCCGGAGAGGTGGATGGTGAGGTAATTAAGCGTCCCTGTCCATCATCAATCAGCCAATCGAGACAAAACATTGCTGCCCCCTTCATAATTGGATAGGCTTGATTGCGCAAGTACTCTTCGTCCTTGCCGAACGCAAAATGCTCCCACAAATGCTGGGTTAACCAAACCCCACCCATTGGCCAATACGCCCAAACCGCATCGCCGTCTCCATAATCGCCAACCGGCGCGGTTTGCGCCCAAACATCCGCGTTATGGTGAGCTACCCAGCCTCTTGCCCCATAATTCGTGCTGGCTGTTTCCGAGCCATTCGCAGCAAGCTCTCCGATAAACGCAAGCAGCGGCTGATGGCACTCAGCCAAATTACAGGTTTCTGCAGGCCAATAATTCATTTGCGCATTAATATTCAGCGTCCAGTTGCTGCTCCAAGGAGGCCTGGTCGATTCATTCCAAATCCCCTGCAAATTTGCCGGTTTCGTGCCGCCGCGCGAGCTGGCAATCATCAGGTACCGCCCATAATGAAAGAGCAGCTCAATCAATCCCGGGTCCTTCGCGCCATATTCCGTAATCCGGTTATCCGTTGACATATCCGCGGGCGCTAGTGCCTCACCGATCCGTAAGGAAACACGGTTGAAAAGCTCATGATAATCGGCAAGATGCGAGGCTTTAAGCTGTTCGTATGATTTCTGCAAGCCTAGCTCCAGCGTGGAAACCGCTGCCGCAGCTGCTTCCTTGCCCTGACTGCCGGGAAGCCGATTATAGCCAGCAAAGCTCGTTGCCGCGCTAAAATAGAGAGAAACCCGCGTTCCGCCATAGACATGAAGCCCGTCTCCATCCGCTACGACAATGCCGTCCTCAGACCTGGCGGCAAGCATACCCTCGAAGACCATCGCCTCCGAAGCAGAACCGCTGCCGTATACAATCGGATTCTTATCCTTGAAATAGCTGGGCGCGACATGCTCTGGCGCTTGTCCTTTTAGCCTATAGCGCTGCCCATCCGACTCCGTACTGTAACGGAGCGGGCTGTCCATTCGCGCATGGAAAGTCAGTGCGCCAGGCTCGCTAGCTTCAAGATGCAGCACGATTAGCTGATCCGGATGGGATGCGAACAATTCTCTTTTGTAGGTAACCCCGCCGATCTCGTATTCTACGCCTGACAAGCCATTTTCCAAATCCAGCGTCCGATGATAGCTCTCGTATTTATTGCCATGCTCGAAAGCTAAGTGAAGATCGCCGAAAGGAAGATAGGATTGCGTATACGGACCCATCATTTTTTTCGTTTCCTGATCGGCCTCCGCATAACGCCCTTCCTTGATCAGCTTGCGGACGCGCGGCAGCGCCTCCTTGGCCCCTGGATTGTTCCAATCCTTCGGGTAGCCCGACCATAACGTATCCTCGTTAAGCGCGATCCGTTCTTTCTCTACCCCGCCAAAGATCATCGCGCCGAGTCGCCCGTTGCCGATAGGAAGAGCCTCTGTCCAGACGGATGCAGGTTTCTTATATTGCAGCTTCATGCTCGCACCTCTCTTTTTATCATCCCGTATTCCTTTATTAACTCCATTATGAAGTGAAGCGCTTAATCCTGCAAGCGAAATGCGTAAAATTAAACCGGTTTATTTCAGGTTGGATTTTAAGTTCAACTCGAAGCGGAATTTCGCATCCTCACCATACCACATCGGGAAGTTGGTTCCCCAGATGTTGTTATGCAAGTTGAAATGCCAGCCTTGATCAAGCGACACAAACGTATTATCGAATTGCAGAAGCCTTTTTTGACCTGGTGCAACAAGCGCTGCGTCTTTCGTTTCAATGACTGCAGAGCCATCCGCTCCGCTATAGGATACTCCTTGTCCGACTGCATGAAGATTTCGGTTGCCATCATAAACGACGCTAAGCGGGGAAACATCGGCACCCAGCTTGTCCATGGTCCATAGGTTGGCATTATCCACCTTCAGGGTGCAGCCAAACCAGCTGGCTTCGGGAAGGCGATTCGCATCCTTGCCAAACCATTGCAAGCTAACCGCGATCGTACCGCTCGTATGATGAACCGTGTATTCCACTTCAAGCGTCTTCGGAGCGCCATACGTCTCATGTGCCAGAGCAGGCATGCGAAGCTTAAGCAAATAACGATCCTCGGAGGCGCCTTTTTTGACAAAACGCCCGGTAACCACGGGACTAAAGAGCTGGTGGCTCGGAAGCGGCCTAACGAATTCAAAGCCCGGCTTGCTGAAATCCGCATCGGACCATGGATGCGTGACGGGCAGGCCTTCCATATACGTTCTGAAGTATTCGCCGTAATTGTCCGTTCCGAATGTCTCATAAGCATAAGTACCGAAAGCGTGGCTTTCATCGACCCAGAGCTTTCCATTCTCATCCTTCAGGAAAGTAAGTGCGCCATTCTCGCCGAATGCCAGCTCGTACCCGCCGCTGCGGAAGCGCTCCAGTGGCTCGAAGGTTTCGTAGCCGCTTACATTAGCCGGAACTGGAATCAGTTGCTCAAATGCTTCCAAAGCCTCGGCTTGCTTGTCTGCCTCAAGGCCGGAAATCGCTTGATCCGTATAGGCTCTTTGTTCAGCCCATGATTGCTCAATCAATGAATACGTACGCTTGCTCTGTTCTCCTTCGAACAGGCTGCTCGAGTGCTTGTCGAATTCATCCATGGCAAAAGCGCCGATATAAGCAAATTTGGCTGGCATATCGTTCACGTCGACTTCGTCACGCAGACGCGCGGCTTGGAAATCCGGTTTGGCGTAATGGCGGAAATCTGGCAGCCACTTCTTCACGTCAAGGCCCCACGTATGCTCGGCAACAAGCAGCATCGCTTCGCTCATGTCCTTGTATTCCTTGCTTTCTTCCGTCATGCGGCCTTGTTTGACCCATTCGGTTCTTAGACGGCCAAGCTCACGCAGCTTTGCCAGCTTCATCGGATCTGTCCCGGCGCCATGAATCCAGGTATCGCCAATTTCTTCCCGCACGATCGGCAAACGGTCGCGCACCTCAAGCAGCTTAGCTACGAACGCATCCATCGTGGAAGCCATAATTTGCGCATTCGGGTACTGCTGCTGAATCGCGTCGAACTGATGGCGGATATCCTCCACGCTTGGCGGTCCGCAATTATCGCCGGTATGGGCAAATACAAGAACGTCATGCAAGCCTTCAATTTCAAGCACCTCGCCGTAATTGCCGGCATAGTTCACGATAAGCTCCGAGCCGTCTTCCGCTTGCCAGCGAAATAGACGAGGCACGCTTGGACGCTTCGATGCTGGATTAACGCCGATATGCATATATTGAATCCCGTATTGCTGCATAATCGGAATCATGCCCAGCGTATGGCCAGGAACATCCGTCATTTTCGAAGCGATCGTTTGCTTGCCGTATTCCTTATCAAGCTCTTGGCTGATCGACAAGCCAAAACGAAACAGCTCGGCATCCATCACTTCCGTGTGGGTCGTAAACGGCAGGCCGTGCCAAGCGATGTGCCCGCTCTTGATCGCCTTCTCCATCCGCGCCTTCTGCTCTTTCGTTGCATGATTCAAATAATGGCGAATCAACCATGAGCCCGTCGTCCAGATAAAGCGTTCCCGGCCGCCCTCCGCCTCCAGCTTCTCAGCCAGCTCAATCGCTTTCGGAATATACTCCTCGCGGTATTGCTTAGCCACATGCTGGGCCAAATGGGTAAAGCCGATGTCCAAATGGGTCTTAAACACGACATGTACTCTCTCGATGCTTGTCATTCTCTTATCCAGTCCTCCATCATGTCAGGTTTCTCTGATCAATGAATGGGCCGTGAGCGAAATAGCGGTACACGCCTCAAAGCGAACAACGTCCTGAAGCGCGTGAAACTCGTTTTGACCGCCCACAGCTACAATTTCATTGTTCATAAAGCCTATATTACACGTACTTTTAGCAGAAAGCACTATTGCATTTTCAGTTTCGAATTTATTATTTTCAATGATGATGTTGTTATGCACCGGATGCTCCGCGCTAACCTGCCTATTTTCCGGGGCAATAAAGATGATCGGATGCTGCTCGTTTCCGCATTTTATAAACGTATTGTCATGAATCAAAACCTGCTGCACGGGGCCGGATTCATACCAGCTCTCGGCATCAGCTGCGATGAAGACCGCACTCATCGTCATTTTCTCGAACCGGTTATGCGCAATCTCCACTTTGCGCCGGGTCGTTGCCAAAACCCCTCGTGTCGGCACTCGTTCAAACGAATTTCCGGTGATTTCCATTTCGGGGGTCCAGGTCACGTTTTCAATGACATCTTCGTGCTCGATGCCCTCCGGTACCGAATGCTCCAGCGTAAGCAGCATCTCTCGCGGATTCACAAGCTCGGCAGAAATCACTTTACTGCTATGATAGGCCATCAACGATTTGCCCCTGACGAATTCAATCTCATCTCCTGCAAAAAAAGCCTCGAAGCCATAGGTTTGATGATGCATAAACCTCACCTTTACCTGATTGGGGGCAGGCTGCTCCACAATGCGCAAATAAGTGCCGTGAACGTTAATCGGATCATCATGCCCGCCGCTGAACCGGCTGTCATTTACTTTAATAAGCCCGCGGCAGCCTGAGACATGGATAAAATCAGCAAATGCCGTAACCGTGCGTCCCGTTTCCTTGCGCGGCGTCATATCCATGCGTTCAAACGTGAGGTTCTCGCTGAACTGGCATACGATTCCGAGGCCGTGCATAAAATGCATGCCCACATTCGTAAAACGAACCTCACTGCTTCTGTTAACGAAAGCGCCAACCTGGTCCCTGATTCCGTCGCGAGCCTGCAAAATATTGCCGACCGCTTGATCCGGCGAATGATTCAAATGAACCTTCAGCCGCCCGGGCTCCAGCTCCTCCACTTTCACCGCGTTCTCCAATACATTATCAATCCGCCAAGTGCGGTTTTCCTTCAGGTCCAGCTCCTGCATGGGGCCTACTAGAAAACGCCAATGATCGCCGATCCAAGCTAACTTATTTTCTTTGATCTCATAGCGATAGGACGGATGCACGGCAAGCACGAGATTATTCGATCCCGCTTCTGCGACAGTCATCTCTACGACGGTCGGCTGCTCGTAATCCACATGGACGTTGCGGATTTCAATGTCCGCGCATTCATCTACCAGAAACATCGTTTGCTTCCCATGGAAAATGAATAAGGAACCTTTTCCGTCAAGCGTAAATTGCCGCAGTCCCTTTAAGAATAGTCCGATCGTTTTCGTCACATCCGGATTTTCCACTTCACTGGTCGTGTTTGAAATATAATAAGGCTTTCTCGTCGCGTGTGCGGGAAAAAAATCATACCTCCCTGAAGCGCACTCCAGCACGACGGGGCCCTGAATTTGGGCAGCCGCCTCAATTGCCCGCTGCATGGCAGGCATGGCATCCTCCCCCGAGTCAGGCCTGCCGCCATAATCACCAAGCTTTAGAACGGCAGGGTTCTCACCGTTTTCCGATTGCCGCATTGTCATCCTTCTTCTCCTCCCTTTTCTTCAGAAACATAGGAAATGCCCTGCCGCTTCCGACAGAACATTTCCTCTGTTATGTTTCTTATTTTTGTTTGGCCATTTCTGCCGTTACTTCCGTAATCGCTTGCTGCAGCCCTTTGCTGTCATAGCCTTTTACCGTAGCTCTCCAGGTTTTGACCGGGTCATCCTTGCCTAGGATCATCTTCGTGAAATCATCGTCGAAGTTGATCGAAGACAGTTTGTCCTTCGCAGGCGTAGTCATTGTGAAAAATTCGAAAGCGGTTGGCATTGGCTTAGCATTGTCCATTTGCCATTTTATTTCATCTTGAATGAACTGTATAGATGCATCTCCGTGAGCCGCGCGATTGGATTCGCTATCTTCGATTGCGCTAGCATTTCTCCAAGCAGCCAATTGCGAGATAATATCCATCGAAGGATATTGTTTTTTCAAATCAATGAATTGGCCGTTCTCTTCTTTCGCGCGGGTAATGACGTACTTGTCGCCATCCTTCGTGTAATCCTTGCCTTCAATGCCGTAATCGAACAATTCTTTTCCTTTGTCAGACAGCAGCCAGTCATACATTCTCAAAATACGGTCAAGCTTCTTGTCATCCACGTCTACGTTAATCATAGTTTCTGACCACCATGGGCTGTTGACTTGACGGTATACCGTACCGTCCGCACCTGGCCATAGGTGTAAAATTTTCACATGATCAAAGAAGTTAAGCCCAGGATTGTTTTTCTCCCATTCCGATTTGATGCCTGTGGCTCCCAAAATGCCGTCCGTTTTGAATGCAAACGCACCCGCTTTGTTTTGGTAGAACTTCTGATTGCCTTCGCCGGCTTTGGCAACCGCGAAATCCGGATCAAGCGTGTGGTCTTTGTACATCTGGCGGGCTTGAACGACTACCTCGTCCATTTTCTTCGAAGCATAGAACGGAATCCATTTGCCGTCCTCTTCTACCCAGCCCTGATTCCCCATTTGCGGGAAGGTAGGGACAAATACGGATTTGAAGTAGCCAAGCGTGTTCATGACAATGCCTGTCGTATCATTTTTGTTGTTGCCATCCGGATCCTTCTCTACAAACGCTTTCAGCATGGCGTTGAATTCGTCGAAGTTTTTCGGATCTTCAATGCCGAGCTTCTCCATCCAATCCTTACGGACAAAGATCGCACGGTCAACCGCCCATACCGCTTCCGCTCGCTCAAGCGGGAAGGTCATGCGTGGAATCGCATACAGCTTTCCGTCGCGCCGGATGCCGTCTACACCCTTAGCCTTGGCGACCTGCTCCAAATTGGGATAAGCGCTGAGGTCATCGGGAAGCGCATGGATCAGCTCTTGGTTGACCCATTCATTATACGTGGCCGGGCTGTCATTCGTAATGCTGTTGGTAATAATATCAGGAAGCTGGCCGGCAGCAGCCCATACCTGGGCCTTCTGCTTATAGTTGTCCCAGCCGATATCCATCGGCTTTAGGGTGACGTTAAATTCCTTCTCCACTTGCTGCAATATTTCATCCTTCTGCTGGAAGCCTACGCCAATTCCCCACCAGGAAATAGAGATATCCATATGGTCCTTGTACGGATTGTCTGACACCTCAGCCGTTGGCGATGCCGTGTTATTGCTGGCTTCAGGCGCATTGTTAGCGGATCCGCAGCCGGATAAAGCTGAGATGAATAATGCGCTTAATAACGTCAATGAGACAACTTTGTTTGTTTTCTTCATTTTTCCGTTCCCCCTGTACATTTATATAATAAAAGCATGAAGCTTCTACTACCCTTTGATCGAGCCAATCATAACGCCCTTCGTAAAATATTTTTGCAGGAAGGGATACAAGCATACGATCGGCAAAGCGCTAACGACCAGAACCGCCATTTTGAGCATTTCCGGCTGAAGAGCCGAGCTCGACGAGACGACCGAGCTTACGCTAATGCTGGTCAGCAGCTGTTGATAGTTAGTAAGCAGCTCCCTAAGCAGCGCTTGCAATGGCAGCAAATTAACGTCCGTCATGAACAATACGCCGAACCACCATTCATTCCAGCGGTCTACCGCATAAAACAAAGCGATCGTCGCAATCATCGGCTTCGAGATGGGCAAAATAACCTTGTACAAGATTTGAATCTCGTTCGCGCCATCGATTTTCGCCGATTCCTCAAGCGCTACCGGCAGCGTGCGGAAGAAAGCGATACAGATCATCATATAAAAAGTATTCACGGCGACCGGCAGAATCATAACGAGCAAATTGTTAATCAAGCCATAGTTCTTCATGGTCAGATAGAAAGGAATAAGCCCGCCGTTGAAAAACATCGTGAACAAAATGCCTGACATCACCGCTTTGCGCCCTGGGAAGCCGCTTTTTGAAAGCACATAAGCACCCGTAAGCGTAACTAGCATATTAATTAGCGTTCCGACAACCGTCACAAAGATCGTGACGAGAAAAGCATTGAGGAAACGCGGCTCATGCAAAATGTAGCTGTAAGCCGAAAAATCAAAAGCCGTAGGAATCAAATATACGATTTGCTTCGAGATAGCTACCGAATCACTGAATGACATCAAAACCACGTTATAGAAAGGAAAAATCGTGCAAATGGTAAGCAGAATCAAGATCGTATGGATGATCACATCCGGCATGCTAATTTTTTTGCGTCGTTTCACCGTTTGTGCTGCCATTATACCAATCCCTCCCCGCCAAGCCGCTTCACCATAAAGTTCGCGGAGTACAGTAAGATAAAGTTCAAGACGGCTTTAAACAAGCCAACCGCTGTCGTGACTCCAAAGCTCAACCCATCTCCGAAGGCAGAACGGTACAGATACGTATCAATGATATCGCCTGTTTCATATACGCCTGGATTGTAGAGGTTGAACACCTGCTCAAACCCGCCGTTCATCGCATTGCCTACAGCCAGAATCATGAGTATCGCCGCCGTTCCCCGAATGGAAGGCCACGTAACAGCCATCAGCTGCTGGAACCGGTTGGCTCCATCAATGCGAGCCGCTTCGTACAGCTCGGGATTGATGCCTGCAATCGCTGCCAAATAAATAATCGCGCTCCAGCCAATTTCCTTCCACATGCTGGATAGGAACAAAATCGGACGGAACAAGCCCGGATCGGTCATAAACGTCTGCTTGTCAAAGCCAAAGGAGGCGATAATTTGATTGAGAACGCCGGATTCGCTTAAAAAGTTGAACATAATTCCGCTTATGATCACCCACGAGATAAAATGCGGGAAGGTATATACGGTCTGATAAAACTTTTTGAATTTCTCTTTCGTAACCTCATTGATTAGCAATGCCAGAATGATCGCTGTCGGAAATTCAAAAATGATCCGTCCGCAGCTGATAATAATCGTGTTCGTAAACGCTTGCCAAAAATCGCTTTGGTTCACGAGCTCCCGAAAGTTTGCCAAGCCTACCCACGGACTACTCAGTATTCCTTCCCTGATGTGATACTCCTTAAATGCGAGGAGCACTCCATACATGGGAACGTATTGAAACAATACATAAAAGAGCAACGTAGGGAGGAGCAAAATATACAAGAAGCGATGTTTGTACATTTCCTTCCCTAATAAATTCATGTTTGTAAAACCTCCTTGTAAGCGTTGTCACCTTCTTGCTCTATTATCGCTCGCCAGCCAAGGAGCGTACATGGACGCAATCTATTCGTTCTTTCTGCAAATTCAACCCTCTCCACAAAAAAAGAAAACCTTCATGGAAAGTTTTCTTTAAATAATCCATAGCGATGATATAAATCGTCCATATTTTAAAAAGAATGCGGTTTCTCGCGATATTGTGTAGGTGTTTTTCCCATCATTTTTTTGAACATCCGCGTAAAATAAAAATAGTCATGATAGCCGATTTTTTCGGCAATCTCTTGAATCGTGCCTGCTCCGCTCTCCAGCAGCTCGCAGGCATAAGCAATCCGCAGCTTGGCGATATGGGCGGTAAAGGTTTCCCCAACCTCTTTTTTGAACAATTGGCTAATATAGCTGGGATTCATGAAAAATTGCTCCGATAGGTCTTGCAAGGATATATCCTTGCGAAAATTCAACGCCACGTAGTTAAGAATGGAATTTACGGTCGGATTTTTGGTTTCGACGGATGAGCCCGCTGCGCTGCTTACAGATTTGGTGATCAGCGACTTCAGCTCGCCCAGCATGCTAGGCAGATCTTTAAAGGATTTTACTAGCTGCTCATAGCTGTACAGCATGCTCTCCGTCTCTCCCAGCTCAAATAAGAAAGAAACCGTCATATTATAAACCTTGAGCGCATGCTTTATCGTTAACGTCCCCTCATGAAACAAGGCTACGATCTTGTCTATGGCTTGCTGCGCCGCAACCAAATCCCGTTCCTGAATGGCTGCGCTGACCTGCAAAAGCCATTCGTTAAGCTCAGGGCTGCTAGTGGATGGATCTGCCATGCCCACACATGCAGCCTCACCGTTTATAAAAAACTGATGGGCAAGCACATCCGCTGCTTCAATGGCTTGCTTAATTTCATTTAAATCGTTGAACGGGCTGCTAATCCCAAGTCCCTGTATCGTCCCCGGCCTATTCCGCTCCCAACCTAGCCTAATGGCATCCGCAAGACGGGCATTCATCAGATAGGCTGTTTTGGAAGAGCCGACCTTCATGCGGGATACTCCAAGCGATTGCGCCGGCAGCTCTTCCGGTCCAACCGAAACAACAGCAACCAACGAATCTCCGTCACGCTCCAGCACACCGTCTTTTTTCAGCTTATCGCTAATGAGCTCGTTCTTAGGGCCCGGTTCATCAATCAGATGAAGCAGCGAGCGCTCGAAGGAGCCTTTCGACAAATTCAATTGTTTGTTTAATTTAGCCAGAACGCTGGATATCTCCACTTCATCGAAAGGCTTCAAGCAGTAAGCAAACGCCCCTTGGCTAATCGCTTTCTGCGCGTAAGCAAATTCCGCATAGCCGCTTACAATAACAAACTGTATCGGGAACGGAAAGGACTTGCCTCGCTGAATCAGCTCCAGCCCATTCATTTCTGGCATTCGTATATCTGTAAAAACAACATCCGGCTTGCACTGCCCAATAGCTTCAAGTGCCGCAATGCCACTGTATGCTTGTCCCACGACTTCGAAGCCGAGGCTGCCCCAATCCACCAAGTCCTTCAAGCTTTCCACAACCCAGCTCTCGTCGTCGACAAGAAATACTTTATGCATCCTGTTCCTTCCTCTCCGCCAGCTTAAGCTGCACTTTCGTACCCCGGCCTTCTACGCTATCGATTTGGATCCCGTATTCATTCCCATAAATCAGCTTAATCCGGTTATTTACATTGCCAAGCCCGATGCTCTTCACGTTTTCGTCCGCTGCCGGCGCTGTGGACTCTTCGGATAACATGCTGCGAATATGCGCTAGGCGGCCGGCTTCTATGCCTACACCGTCATCTTCAATTACGATGTGAAGAGCGTTTTCCTCATCCACGCTCGCCCGCAATGAAAGCTTCCCTACCTTCAGCGTCGGCTCGAAGCCATGGTAAATCGCATTTTCGACGAGCGGCTGAAGGATCATTTTGGGAATGCGGCAGTCCATCGCTTCCTCCGAAAAATCGTATTCCACGGAGAACCGCTCCGCAAAGCGGATTTGTTGAATTTGAATGAACGACTCTATCATTCTAATCTCATCGCGCAGCTGCACAACATCGGCGCCCTTGATGCTGTAACGAAAAATATTCGATAGGGATCTGGTCATCGTTTTGATTTTCGTTTGCTTCTCCACGACTGCGATGCCTGTAATAGCCTCCAGGGTGTTGTAGAGAAAATGAGGGTTGATCTGGCTTCTCAAAAAAGCCAGCTCCGCCTTCTTCTTCTCCAGCTCGCTGCCGTAGATCCGGCTGTTTGCTTCCAGCAGGCGCTGGGTCAGCTGCTCGATCTCATCGAGCATTTGATTAAATTGAGTGGCCAGCACATTGATTTCAAGATAACCATGGAGCGAAATTCTCTTTTGAAATTCAAACAGCGTTCCCCGCTTGACATTCGTCATGAAAAACATCATTTTCTTGAGCGGACGCAAAATATTGTTAATGATAAACGTAAACGGAACAGCCAGCAGCAGCAGGCAAATGGCTAAAATCGTAAGCTCTACCTCGCGAATCTTCCTTAGGTCGCGCAGCAATTCATCCTTCGGCGCCATGCTTAGAATAACGCCATCGATATCGGGCAAGCTGTCGGCTTGCATGATGTAGGATTTATTTTTCCACTGCACCGTTTGCTGGTCATTGCTTTTCCCGCTAATGTTGAGTTCCTTCGGCAAGGCCGTTCCGATTTGGTTCGGCGTATTGCTGGTAATAATTTTATGGTCACGGTCCAGCAAATAAATTTGCGTGCTCGTATTTTTCATGGCATATTCTTCTTCGCCTGCAAGCGCTTTCGGCCTGATGATAAAAAAGAGCGTTCCAACATTCGTATTAAACAGTTCCCCAGGCTGCATATAAGTGATCGATGTCGCGAATATAAGCCCCTCAGCGGAGCCGTATGAGCTGCCAAACGTCTGCATCCCCACATAATAAGCATTAAATTTCGTTTTAGGCAGCTTGCTGATCATCGGTGCGACATAGGGATTGCCTCCGTTAATATCGACCCAGCCGCCATTATTGCCCGAAATAACGATATCAAGGACACCATCCTTCAGCTCCTTTTGGTTAGTGATCAGCTGGCTTAACTTTTTGAACATTTCATAGCGCCGCAGTGGATTTTGCTCTACGAGAAAGCTCTGCACTTCTTCGTTGTACGATATATTTTGCATCAGCCGGTTAACCACGTCTTTGTTGGAAATCACGTTTTTATGAATTTCAGTAACCGTCTGCCTCACGTATTCCTCATGGTTCCTCGTAATCATTCCCGACATCATTGAATACGTATGCAAAATGATAATCAGGATGACGGCAATGGAGGATCCAGCCAATATTAAGAGCTGGGAGCGAATAGAAAGTTTTCTAAGGAACGCCAAGGAGCTCATCTCCATCACGATAATATAATCAAATGCGGGTCATATCGCTAATTATTACTGCAAGGCCAGAACAAGGTCAAGCCCATTAGCCAAAACACAAAATATCCTGCAAATCGTCCATAGCATGCCCAAAAATCGTCTATATGAATGTTTTCGACATTCAGATATGCCAATAAGAGAGCTCGCGACTGAGAGCTCCCTGCATCTATTGCTATTGCATCCCAAACTCTATACTAAGCTTGCTAATGTGTCGGGACATTCATCATCGTATTCATGAGCTCCGTTACCGTCACGAATGCATATCCCCGCTTGGTCAGCTCATCCAAAATTGTGTCCAACGCTTTAACCGTCTGCATCGATCCCGGAATATAATCATGCAGCAATACGATATCGCCGTTACGCGCATTATTGAGTACTTTGTTCACAATTTTATTTACGCCAGGACTTTTCCAATCGTTCGTATCCTGGTGCCAGGACCACATGATTGTTGTATATCCAAGCGTTTTGGCGATTGCAATGGAATGTTCATTATAATAGCCTCCGGGAGGCCGGAACAGCTGCGGCTTTTTCCCTGTTAGCGCCTCTAATGCCTTTTCTGTTCTTACGATTTCTTCCCTTATGGTCGCTTGACTGATCGAACGCTGAAAGTACACATGATTAAACGTATGATTGGCTACCTCATGCCCTTCGGCAATTTCCCGCTTAATCGTCTCCGGATAACGTTCAACCTTGTTGCCAAGCACAAAGAAGGTAGCCTTTGCATTGTATTTCTTCAATAAATCCAAAATCATATCCGTCGTTTTAGGAAATGGGCCATCATCGAAGGTTAAGGCAATAATCTTATCGTCCGTAGGAACCTCCCATACAATTTCTCCTCTTTGTTCATAAAAAAAACGGTCCTTTTTTATCGGGATGCCAAACCCTGCCAAAATAAAGACCATTATCAGCAACAGCAAACTCCTTCTCAGCATGAACAATGCAATTCCTCCTAACAGCGCAGCCGTATGTAAAAATAAGAAAAGCCGAGCAGCTCCAAAAAGGAGCTGCCAGCCCAACTAATATCCATTAACGCAGCGGAGCAGTTACCGCATTGCCAATGTCCCGAATCATCATCGTTACGTCGTTCGCTAACGTTTTGATTGGATGATTGCTGGACATGCCTGCATTCATCTTTTGTATTTTTTGATGCATGGCGTGGTCGGAAGTAACATGAATGTTATACGCAGGATATTGACCCTTTAATGCTGCATAAACCTGCTTTTCGATGATTGCTTTTTTGCCTTTATTATCGATATCTAGTCCGACGATCGCTTCGTTATTATGCACAACAACCGTTGCCATTTTCACTCCGCTGACACTTCTTGCTCGGCTGGCCAATTGATCGGCGCTTTGCTTTGTATTCATGCCATGCATTCGGTTATAAGTGGAATTGCCCATCCGGTTTTCCATCGTATTATCTATGCCAGTGCCATTGTTCATATTGTTGTACATACGGTTATTGCCCGTCATGTTATCCATGCCGTTGTACGTCGAATTACGTGTACGGTAATCCATTTCATTAATCCGGCGATCCGTCATGTTTGTACCGTAAGGTACGGCTTTGGATTCAATGCGATGCATTTCGTTTCTGGCTTTCATCGATTGCTGCTTTACGGTATGGTTTTGGCTGCAAGCGGACATGGAAAAGCCTATTGCCAGAACCATTACAGATGTTATTACGGGTTTTAAATGTTTTTTCACTTCATAGCACCTCCTGTTTGATGCTTATAAGGTGTGCTAAACAAGGCCATTCATACATGGAAAAATGATTGTGCTCCTAATAAAAAGAACGGCAAGCCACTGTTCGCGGCTCGCCGTCCATTGAATGCTTATCTATTCCGTTCTTAATCCTCAACATTGCGTACGTCGACCGTTACATGCAGGATTTGCTCCCCTGTGCCTCGATAGACACCCTTTACGGGCACAATATCCTTATAATCACGGCCATGCCCCAGTTTTACGTAGCGTTCGCCCACGGGATCCATATTCGTTGGGTCAAAGCTGCACCAGCCAAGTCCTGGCACGAAAGCTTCGACCCAGGCGTGGGAAGCCTGTTCAAAGTCGGCGCTGCCTCCCTGTAAATCGCCTACAAAGTGATAACCGCTCACGTATCTGGAAGGGATGCCGAACGCTCGGCAGCTGGCGATCATCAAATGCGCAAAGTCTTGGCATACTCCCCTTTTGCTGAGAAACATATCCGATGCCCTCGTCTTCACATCCGTCGCTTCCGGATCATAAATGAACTCCGTACGAATTTTGGTTGAGAGCGCGCTAAGCCAGTCCAATACGCTGGAAGGCCCCGTCCCGCTTGACTCGTCTATCTCGCGGGCGAAGCGCTCAACCTCTTCGGTCACGGCTGTATATTCCGTCGTGAGCAAAAACTCCGTAAACCGGTTTGCCGCATCCTCCGTCCTCAGCCAGCCCCACGCCTGGCCAACGGGACGCTTACTTAAATATTGCGCCCTCTCCTCTGAAGAAGGCGCCTGCTTCGTAACCACCGTCATTTGAGTGCGAATGGTCAGTTTCTTATGAGGACCGTTGACGGAGAAAGCATGGACACGGTTGCCGAAATAGTCCTCATACGTAAACAAAGATGCATTCGGCTCAATGGATATGGCTTGCTGATAGCAGGATTGCCGCTCATTCGTGCTGGGGGTGAGCCTAATTTCATTGACACTGTCCGTAACCGTCTCTGCGTATTCGTATTGCGTCACATGAGAAATGCTCAGCTTCATGCGCTAGCCTCCCCCATGCGAAAAAAGGTTTTCGCAAACGCCATCCCAAGCTGCTGGCAAGCATCAAGCAGATGCGCCACGATAGTCCCGCTCCGGTCAATAACCATATCTTCCCGTTCCAAGCAAGCGAGGTCTGCCTTCACCTTCCCAACCTGCCGAAGCACACGTTCATGTGCCGTTCGAAGCTGTTTGTCCTGCAGTTCGATATCTCGCATATGGTCATCCAGGGAGTGCAGCGCGAAGTGGAGCGAACGTGGGAACGCGTCATTGAGAACCACAAATTCAATAATCGATTCCACCGATATGCCATCCGCATAATAACGGCGAAACGCTTGATAGCCGCTAACGGAGCGGAGAACTGCCTGCAAATAGGAGTAGGCGTTCGCGTTGTTAAACCCTTCTCCGCTAGCTGCGTTTCCGACCGCTTTGATGATGCGCAGCGTGTTCTCCGAACGCTCTAGAAACCGGCCGCACTCAATAAAATGCCATTCGTTCTCCCTTGGCATAACCGATTGGCTGACGCCTTGGAACAACGCCGTCCATTCCTTGATCCGTCCAAAAAAGAGATGCGGGGATTCACGAAGCAGGTCATCCGGCTGTTTCTCGCGCAGCCACAAATAAAATCCATTCGTGGCGTCCCACATTTCGCTCGGCACCTTCTCGCGCAGCGTACGCAAATTGCCGCGGGCATGGCTGACGCAGGAGACCAGCGAATTCGCATTGTCGCGGTCAAGCGTTGTATAGAACAACACATCTCTCTCGTTGTAACTGCCGTACTGCTGTTCATAGGCCTCGCGGCTGCCCAGCGCATCAACGATTCTGGCCCATTTGGAATAGGATTCGGCTGTTTCAGCCCCTTGTTTCCCTTCCGCGCCAGCCGTATCCTCATCTACCTGCAAATGATAGTGAACGTCAATGAGCCTGGCATGATTTTCAGCACGCTCCATATAACGACCAATCCAAAATAATGCCTCTGCATTCCGGTTCAGCATCGCATTCCCTCCAAATTATTTATCGATTAAGGACCCACGTATCCTTGACTCCGCCGCCCTGTGAAGAATTGACCACGAGCGAGCCCTCCTGCATGGCTACACGCGTTAATCCTCCCGGAATGACATGCGTCTCTTCTCCCATCAATGCAAAGGCCCGTAAATCAATATGGCGAGGCGTCATGCCCCCGTCTACCATGACCGGAGCGCGCGAGAGCTTCATCGTCGTTTGCGCAATGTAGCGTTCCGGCTCGCGTTTAATCGCTTCGGCAAACGCCTGAAGTTCGCTCTTGGTAGCGCTTGGTCCGATCAGCATGCCATAGCCGCCCGAGAGGGAGGTTTCCTTCACCACAAGCTGGTCCAGATGCTCAAGCACGTACTCCCGCTCTTCCTTGCGCGATAAAATATAGGTAGGCACATTGTGGAGGAGCGGCTCTTCGCCCAAATAATAACGGATCATATCCGGGACGTACGCATACACCGCTTTGTCGTCAGCTACGCCGGTGCCTGGCGCATTGGCGATAGCAACGTTGCCTGCACGGTAAGCGTTCATCAAGCCGGGAACGCCTAACACCGAATCCGGCTGGAAGGCGAGCGGATCAAGAAAATCGTCGTCAATGCGGCGATAGATCACATCCACTTGGCGAAGGCCGCGTAAATCGCGCAAATAAATTTTATGGTCCTTGTAGACAAGGTCCCTGCCTTCTACGAGATGAATGCCCATTTGCTGCGCCAAAAAAGTATGTTCGTAATAAGCGGAGTTGAAAGCGCCTGGCGTCAGCAGAACGATTAACGGATCTCGTTTGCCGTTAGGGGAAAGGGCACGGAGCGAGCTAAGGAAGCAGTTCAAGCTCCGGTCAATGCTTTGAACCGAGCTAGACAAATAGAGGTCGTGGAAGAGCTCGCTCATCAGCGTCCTGCCTTTAAATAAGTAAGAAAATCCTGAGGGCGAACGCAAATTGTCCTCCAGCACGTAGTACCTGCCTTTTTCGTCGCGGATTAAATCAATGCCCGATGCTGTAATATATACACCGCCGGGTACATGTAGACCAGCCATTTCTGGACGAAAATAAGTATTCGATACAATCATCCTCCGAGGAATGATACCGTCTGCTACGATCTTTTGACCATGATAAACATCATGAATGAAAGCGTTCAATGCGCGGATCCGCTGTCTCACTCCCCGGTCAACCACTTCCCATTCATGCCTCGGAATGACACGCGGAATGTAATCGAAGGGAATCGTCCTCTCCAGAGGCTCGTTTTGCGCCTCGCTATACAGCGTGAACGTGATGCCTTCCTCCATCATCCTTTGGTTAATCGCATTTTGACGAATCGCAAGCTCTGCCGGTTTGATTCTCCCGAATAAACGATGGACGCTGTCATAATGGGCTCGAACGGAAAAATCCTTTTCGAACATCTCATCGTAAAAGGTTTGAGAATCATAATATTGCGATTGCGACTGTTTGGCCGTCGACATGACAACCGCCTCCTTCATGATGGGCGCTGCACCAATTTGGTACGAGCTGGGTAAACATTCGATCAATTATGTTATATTTATGTTAAAAAACTTAACAATTGTAACGGAATTGCATCTTAATGTTAGGATTATCATACTAAAAACTGAAAATTGTGTCAACTTATATAACGCGAAAGCAGGAACCCTCGGTTGAGAGAATTCCTGCTTTTTCTAAGCTGCGTATGATACTAGGATTGGTTTAATTGCTGTAAATCTTTAGTCACCTTATCGACCATTTGCACGAACGAAGCCAGCTCTTGGGAACGGGCGGCCTGATTGCGCGCTTCGACCGAGGTTTGTTCGGATTCCTGGCGGACCGCTGACAGTTTCTTGTCAATCTCTTCAAGCTTCGACTGTATCCCTTCAAGCGCATTTCGTGAGGAAGTGGCCAGCTTGCGTACTTCATTCGCAACGACCTCGAATCCGCGCCCATGCTCGCCGGCTCTCGCTGCTTCAATAGCTGCATTCAGTCCGAGCAGATGTGTCTGGTCCGAAAGTCCGCGAATCAACGTACCCATTTCATTAATGCCGTCAAGCTCCTCGCGAAGCTCTCCCAATAGTGTATGCGTCTTATCCTGTGATTGCGAGGTTGAAATTGCGGTAGCTGCAATCGATTGAGCACCCTCGTCCAATTCAAACATAAGCGAAGCAAGCTCCTGGACTGCACCGGTAACCGTAGTCAGCATCGCTGAACGATTGTCTGCAAGCTCTTGGATTTTCAATTGCTCATGCTGATTGTACGCTTCGAGAACGAACTGGGAATCCAGATTAAACAATTTCGTCAATACATGCACGACTTCCTGCCAGTGCTCGGGAAGAACGCGTTGAAGCACTAATGTTGAAATATCCAAATATGTCATATAAGCACCCAGATACCAATCCGTTGTCAATCCAATATTGGAATGGACGGCGCCAATCTTTATTCGATTATCAATATACGCTTGATCGATGACCCCCTCGGTCAGCGATATGTAGTACCACCTTTGTGTTTCCTTCAAGCGTTCAATCGTGCTGAACTTCGAAATCAAAGCAACGAGCTCCTGCTGCTGCCCGATGCTATCATAAAAACGGTCAACCACTTCATCGACGATTTTTTGAAAAATAGGCTTGTATTGTGCCAGAAGAATCAAATCCTGATCCATAATGCCTGTATACTCAAGCTGTTTCTTGCGTTCTGCTGATACATTAATCAACTCGTCCGACTCCTTCGGTGTAATAGTCATCCACTACCACCTATTATATCGGAAAACATACACAAATCAGTATGGTCCTGATAAATTTATTTTAAACCTGGGAGCATTACAGAAAAGCCGATAGACGATTGTCTATCAGCTTTTCCAATACCCAAACCGGGAAATTAACGATTCAGCAGGCTGCCCACATAACGAAGCAGCTCGTTAGAGCAGACCGAGCAATATTTGTGATCGTCCATAAGCCGCTTCGTGACCTCATTGATCCGTTTTAATTGGCTTTCATCCGGTGTCTTGGTAGAGGTCGTAATCTTCACGATATCCTTCAAATCTGCGAACAGCTTCTTCTCAACGGCTTCACGCAGCCGCTCATGGCTCGTAAAATCAAATTTTTTCCCTTTGCGCGAGTACGACGATATGCGAATTAGAATTTCCTCGCGGAAAGCTTTTTTCGCATTTTCAGATACGCCGATTTGCTCTTCAATCGAGCGCATAAGGCGCTCATCCGGGTCCATCTCCTCGCCGGTCAGCGGATCTTTAATTTTAGCCCAATTGCAGTAAGATTCGATATTGTCCAAATAGTTTTCAAACAGCGTGCGGGCAGATTCCTCATAAGAATAAACAAACGCCTTTTGAATTTCCTTCTTCGCTAATAAATCATATTCCTTGCGCGCAACCGAAATGAAATTTAAGTACCGCTCACGTTCTTCCTTCGTGATGGAAGGGTGGCTATCGAGCCCTTCCTTAAGTGCACGCAGTACGTCAAGCGCATTAATGCATTGTGTATCCTGCTTGATCAAAGCGCTGGAGATTCGGTTAATGACATAACGAGGATCGATGCCCGTCATGCCTTCCTCCAGGTATTCATTTTGCATCTCCTTCAAGTCCGCTTCCTTAAAGCCCTCAATTTCCTCACCGTCGTACATCCTCATCTTCTTCACCAAATCCATGCCCTGCTTCTTCGTCTCCTTGAGCCTCGTTAGAATAGAGAAGATCGCCGCTGCCCGCAGCGCATGCGGAGCAATATGGATATGGCGCATGTCGCTCTGCGCGATGAGCTTCTTGTAGATTTTCTCCTCGTCAGACACCTTGAGGTTGTAGGGCACAGGCATTACGATCATCCTGGAGTGAAGGGCTTCGTTTTTCTTATTGCTGATAAACGATTTGTACTCGGATTCATTTGTATGAGCGATAATCAGCTCATCAGCGGATATTAAAGCAAATCGTCCGGCCTTAAAGTTGCCTTCCTGCGTCAATGATAGCAGGTTCCACAAAAACTTCTCGTCGCACTTCAGCATTTCCTGAAACTCCATTAACCCCCGATTGGCTTTATTTAGCTCGCCGTCAAACCGATAGGCGCGCGGATCGGATTCGGAGCCGTATTCGGTAATCGTCGAGAAATCAATACTGCCCGTCAGGTCGGCAATGTCCTGCGATTTAGGGTCAGACGGACTGAATGTTCCAATCCCGACACGATTGTCCTCTGAAATAAACACGCGTTCCACGAGCACATTCTCAATATCGCCGGCATATTCCGTTTGCAGCCTCATTTGGCACGATGGGCACAGATTGCCTTCGATTCGAACGCCAAGCTCCTTCTCAATATCAGAACGAAGCTCATGGGGAATGAGATGCGAGGGGTCCTCATGCATTGGGCAGCCTTTAATCGCATAAACGGCTCCTCGCTCCGTTCTGGAGAAACGCTCCAGCCCTTTTTTGAGCATCGTCACAATGGTTGACTTGCCCCCGCTGACGGGTCCCATCAATAGAAGAATCCGCTTGCGGACCTCAAGCCTGCGAGCCGATGAATGGAAATACTCTTCCACCAGCTTCTCAATCGCACGATCGAGCCCAAAAATCTCCTGGTCAAAAAATTTATACTGCTTTTGACCCCCAACGTCTTCCACCCCATGAGATTCAATCATTTCATAAACGCGTGAATGTGCTGTCATGGCCGGGGACGGGTCCTTCCTCAGCAATTCAATATACTCCTTGAATGTTCCTGTCCAAGCAAGCTTCTCGCTCTCAGCCTGATACTCCGATATTCGCTTGAAAATGTCCATACCGTGCCTCCTCCCATCGCTTCCGCATTCCACTAATCATTCGACGCCCGGGATTTGTCTCTAGACGCTCTATCGAGTGGTGCCAACTTTTATTGAGATATAACAATCCTATGCTTATTCGGGAAGATAATTGCACACTATTTTTGTCCATCATCCATCAAATTACGACAAGCTCATGGAATCCTTTGTTATAATGGGAACAAAAGCATCGTAAAACGGAAATGGGAAGGAGTAATCCGAAGTGGCAGTTGCACGGGAAGAGGAGCTTTATCATCCAATCAAAAAATACTACGAGCAGCTTGGCTATACGGTAAAAAGCGAAGTGCTCCACTGTGATTTAGTGGCTATTCATCCCGAACAAGCCGATACCGTTATTGTCGAAATGAAAAAAACGTTCAATCTCGCCTTGCTGCTGCAAGGGGTTGAACGTCTTCGCATAAATAACCATGTCGTGCTTGCCGTGGAACGGAACCGCAAAAAAAGCGGCGCTCACAACCAACGGTTTGGCGATTTGACCGAGCTGTGCCGGATGCTGGGGCTTGGGTTTATGACGGTTACGTTCTACAAAACCAAACCGCCGGTCATCGAGCTGCTATGCCAAGCAGGCGATCCCCCTCAGCGCGGGGTGAGAAGGAAAAAACAGTCTCAGCTGCTTACCGAATTCAGGGAGCGCAGCGGCGATTACAACGTCGGCGGCAGCACGGGACGCAAGCTGGTTACCGCATACCGCGAGAAGGCGCTGCGCTGCGCTTATGCGCTCCATAATTACGGCCCGCTTGCTCCTCGCGAAGTTGCAGCAATCACCGGCTACAGCCGCAGCGGCGAAACCATGCGCAACAATTATTACGGCTGGTTCGACCGCATTGGCCGGGGCAAATACAGCCTGCGCCCGGATGGTGCAGCCGCGCTTGCCCAATACGGGGATGTCATTGCCGATTGGACAGCCTCGCTTAGCTCCGCGCCGTAAACTCGCCGAGCGCTTCCACAAACCGTTTCACGCCCTGCTCTGTGCGCGCACCCGTATTATAGGTATAGTTCAATCTGGCGGTGTTTCGCTGCGGGTGATCGCCGTAGAAGGCGCTTCCTGGTACGAAAGCCACGCCCTTCTGAACCGCACAGCGCAGCAGCGCCTCCGCATCAAGTCCGTCAGGCAGCTCCAGCCACAGGAACATGCCTCCCTTAGGCTTCACCCACACCACGTCTTGAAGCGCTTCTCGCTTCAGCAGCTCGTGCATCTCGACCATGCGCTCTCCATAGGATTGGGATATTAGTCGGATATGGCTGTCCAAATCAAACCCCTTCAGCAATTGGCTCAAAATTTGCTGATCGATGGCGCTGGAGTGAAGATCAGCGGCTTGCTTTGCTTTAGCTACCATCCCGATAACCGTGCTGTCCCCGATGGCCCAGCCCGAACGCAGTGCAGGCGCGACGGTTTTGGAGAAGGTACTCGTATAGAATACAGCTCCGCCCTCAGCCTGACCCTCCAGTGAAAATAACGTTGGAAATTGTTCGCCCTCGTCAAATTTAATATCACCATACGGATCATCCTCAATGATCGGCATATCATTTTGCTTGCATAGCGCAAGAAGCTTCTTTCTGCGCTCCAAGCTCCATACGCGTCCGGTCGGATTTCCGAAGGTCGGCACCGCGTACAGCAGCTTCGGACGATGCTCGCGAATAAGCCGCTCGGCCTCTTCAGGAATCATGCCGTCTTCATCGCTCTCCGCAGCAACAACCTTTAGACCATGCAAAGCAAATACCTGCAGACTTGCCAAATAGGTAGGCTTCTCGACTAAGATCGTATCGCCGGGCTCCGTAAGCACGCCAACGAGCAAATCGATCGCCTGCTGCGATCCGGTCGTTAGAATCATTTGATCCGGATTCACATGCATTTGCTTCGCGGCCATACGCTCGCACAGCTGCTCCCTAAGCGGCATGTAGCCTTCTGTGAGCCCATATTGCAGTGCCCCTTTTCCAGCCGTAAATACGCGGTCTGCCGCTTCACGAATCGCTTGCACTGGGAACAGCTCCTCTGCTGGAAGCCCACCTGCAAACGATATCATATCCTTTCCTTGTGTCAGCTTCAGGATATCCCTGACGACTGACGATTTCAACTGTGATACTCTGGATGAAAAACGATAATTCATATGCTATGCTCCTCCTCGCGAGCTGATATGCCCGCTATGCTCATACTCTCTATGTTAACAATGTGTTCACAACTTTTAAAGTTTTCTTTTTTGCCATCGTTGGTTATAATAAAGACAGCTTATTTGGAGGTGTCCCACAGATGAACTTTATTATTGTTATGACTGTGTTTGCATTGTTCATTACGGCGATGCTCACTAGCTCCTACAATGACGACAAAACGCAAGGCCTGTAAGCGCGCATCTGCCAGCTTACGGTAAATGCATATGGCTGAATCCTGTCTCAGGCATTCGTCCGTATGCCAATCAACAGAAAGGAAGCGTGGCCCATGTCGCCTGCTTCCTGCTATCATGAAACAAACGAAGCTTCCCGCCGAGCGCATTTGCTCATTTCGGGAAGCTTCATTTCGTTAAAATAGCAGGCCTTAGCGCTGATTAGCGCTGCAGCTCTGCCATTTCTTCCATACAAACGCCACATACATAACGATCCTTGAAATCACGTACCTCAACCATAGAGCCGCAAAACACGCATTTTGGACGGTAACGCTCCAAAATAATATGGTCACCTTGGACGAAAATTTCCACGGGATCGCCCTCGTTCATCAAATAACGTTTACGCAATGATTTTGGAAGTACAATACGGCCGAGTTGATCCACTTTCCTTACTACACCTGCTGGTTTCATCACTTTCACCTCTTCTGTGTCTGGTTTCGCAAGTCATTTTTGAGAAACCTCTGCGTTATAGTGTTTCGATGGTACTTCCGCATTTCCTTCATTCATTCATAAATTCTTAATATCCTGCAATTAATTTTTAGTTTTCCGGTGATAAAATACCAATAAAAGTTAAACAATGCATAAATTATCACTTTAGTCCCGGAAAATCATTTTGCCTGAGCGCTTCATAGATAACGATAGCCGCTGAATTGGATAAATTAAGCGATCGCACCGTATCGGTCATCGGCATTTTAATGCAGCTTTCCAAATTAGCGTCTATAAGCTCTTGAGGCAGCCCTTTCGTCTCTTTGCCGAATACAAAAAAGTCTCCGTCCTTATACTCGAATTGCGAATAAGAATGTCTGGCTTTCGTGCTGGCATAAAAAAAGCGGCCCTCTGGATAGCTGGCAAGCACTTCTTCAAAAGAATCATGATACTCAATATGGACAGAATGCCAGTAATCGAGTCCCGCCCGCTTCAAGGTACGGTCGTCCGTATCAAAGCCGAGCGGTCTTACTAAATGCAAAATTGTACCGGTTGCAGCACAGGTCCGCGAAATATTGCCTGTGTTTGCCGGAATTTCCGGTTCCACCAAAACGATATGAAATGGCATGGCTTTCTATCTCACCTCTCATTTTGCCTATTATACACGAAAATAGCGAATATTTTTACACCCACTTTACGTACCGTTAATCTCAAGCATAATTTTCACCTTCATAATAGGAAACATAATAGGCGGAAACAGATGAAGGAGAGCTGAACCATGCGGAAAAAGATTTTGGTCGTTGATGATGAGCCATCCATATCGATGCTGATAGAATTCAACTTAAAACTGGCAGGCTATGATGTTCGCTGCGTAGGTGACGGCGAAGCCGTATTCGACATGCTGAAACCTTTTCGCCCCGATTTAATCGTTCTTGACCTTATGCTGCCTAAAATGGATGGCATTCAAGTTTGCCGCGAGCTTCGCAAACAAAGCAATGCCGTACCCATCGTTATGTTGACCGCCCTACAAGACGTTACCGATAAGATTGCTGGGCTAGATAACGGCGCAGATGACTATATGACAAAGCCATTCAGCCCTCAGGAGCTTGTGTCGCGCATTCAAGCCATATTCCGCCGTGTGCAGTCGCTGCCCGGCAGTGCAGACGACACCGCCTTTGATATTGGCCGCCTGAACGTCAGGGTCGAGCAGCGGGAAGTATTCATTGACGGAAAGCCCGTCGAGCTCACGCCAAAGGAATTTGAACTGCTCTTGTTCCTCTGCCGCCACAAAGGGAAGGTGCTTAGCCGCCAGCAGCTGCTGCACGGGGTATGGGATTATCACTTTCTTGGCGACACTCGAATCGTCGACGTTCATATCAGCCATTTGCGGGATAAAATCGAGAAAAACGCCCGGACACCGGAATACATTATGACTGTTCGTAATGTCGGCTATAAGCTAAATGGTCCTCATGTGGCTGAAAGCTCGGTCGCACAAGCATAATCGTCAAGTAACACCGGTCGAATGCAGCACGCGAAAAACCGCCCTCCTTCTATGTTAGAAGGCAAGGGCGGTTTTTTTGCAAGCCATTTCGGTTATGGCAAGAAAACGAGCAAAGCAATTATTTAGCCGTTGCGTTTCTGGAAGTCTACCATGAATTGCTGAAGCGCTTGGCAGCTCTCGAGCGGCACGGCATTGTAAGTCGAAGCTCTTAAGCCGCCAACATCGCGATGGCCCTTCAAGCCGACAAAACCTTCCTTCTCCGATTCCTTAACGAACAGGTTCTCCAGCTCTTCCGTTTGAATACGGAACGTAATGTTCATCAGGGAGCGGCTTTGCGGCTGCGCGCAGCCGATGTAGAAGCCATTGCTTTGATCGATGGCATCGTAGATCAGCTTTGTTTTGTCGCGGTTGTATTGCTCAAGCTGAGCAACGCCGCCCTTGTCCTTGATCCACTCAAGAACTAATTTCATCATATAAACCGAGAAAGATGGCGGTGTATTATATAGCGATCCGCTCTTCGCATGCGTACTGTAACGGAACATGGAAGGAATCGTTTTCGAACCGTTCTCGACAAGATCTTTACGAATAATGACCACCGTTACACCTGATGGTCCTAGGTTTTTCTGTGCGCCGGCATAGATCACGCCGAATTTGCTTACATCCACTGGCCTGCTTAAGATATCGCTCGACATATCGACAATAAGCGGCACGTCGCCGGTATCCGGAAACTCCTGGAATTGCGTTCCGCCGATCGTTTCATTCGAAGTAAGATGAACGTATGAAGCGTTGCTAGGCACTTGAATCTCGGACAATGTCGGCATGCGCATAAACTTGTCGGCTTCGGTCGAAGCAGCGATGACGGTTTCACCAATATTCTTGGCTTCCTTCAACGCCTTATCCGCCCACGCGCCTGTCATCACATAAGCGCCCGGCTTGCCAGGCTGCAAAAGATTCAGTGGAAGCAAAGCGAATTGCGTACTTGCACCGCCTTGCAGCAAAAGCACATCATAATTGTCCGGAACTCCGAACAATTCGCGCAGCAAAGCTTGCGAATCATTATTTACCGCTTCATACAGTTTGCTGCGGTGAGACATTTCCATGATCGACATTCCTGCGCCCTGATAATCTACAAATTGCTCCTGGGCTTGCTTGAGCACCTCAAGCGGTATTGCGGCTGGTCCTGCATTAAAGTTAAATGCTCGTGTCATCTTGGATACCCACCTCTGTTTCTTTATATATGCTATGGTTATGATAGCAATTTTGAAGGTTCGCATCAAGTGTATTTCGCATATCTGACAACAAAAAGTCGAACGTATGTCGAAAAATTAACATTAAACATTCGGTTTTCGTTCATCATTTGTTTACAATACACAAAGAAACGGGTCCCTGAGGGACCCGTTTCTTATATTTCTTAACAATTAGATTAGCAATCGTAGTAAAGGCTGAACTCGTGCGGATGAATGCGGATGGCAACAGCTTTCGCTTCTTGGCGTTTGATTGCTACGTAGTTCTCGATGAAATCTTTCGTGAACACGCCGCTTTCTGTCAAGAAATCGGAATCTGCTTCAAGAGCGTTAAGCGCTTCGTCAAGCGTACCAGGCACGCTGCGAATTTCTTTTTTCTCTTCTTCCGGCAATTCATAAATGTTTTTGTCGAAAGGACCATAGCCCAGAGCGACTGGATCAAGCTTGCGCTTAATTCCGTCAAGACCAGCAAGAAGCATCGCTGCGAATGCCAGGTAAGGGTTAGCCGTGTTATCCGGTGTACGGAACTCGATACGACAGCCCTTCGGCGTTACAGCCGCGATTGGAATACGAATCGCTGCCGAACGGTTACCTTTAGAGAACACAAGGTTAACTGGAGCTTCGTAGCCAGGCACAAGACGTTTGAACGAGTTTGTGCTTGGGTTAGTGATCGCGATTAGAGCCGGTGCGTGGTAAAGCACGCCGCCGATGTAGTGCATTGCCATTTCGCTAAGGTTAGCATACGCACCTTTATCGTAGAACAAAGGCTCGTCGCCATTGAAGATCGAAGTATGAACGTGCATACCGCTACCGTTGTCGCCGAAAAGCGGCTTAGGCATGAATGTTGCTGTTTTGCCGTATTGGCGAGCCGTGTTATGAATGATATATTTGAATTTCATCAGGTTGTCTGCTGTTTTAGTCAACGTATCGAAGCGGAAGTTGATTTCTGCTTGACCCGCTGTTGCTACTTCATGGTGATGACGCTCAACGCGAAGACCCGATTCTTGCAAAAGGCGAACCATTTCGCTGCGGATATCTTGTTGGGAATCAACAGGCGCTACTGGAACGTAACCGCCTTTTACCGGAATTTTGGAGCCAAGGTTGCCGCCTTCTTCTTTGCGGTTCGTGTTCCAGCCTGCTTCTTCCGATTCAACAACATAAGAAGATGCATTCATGGAGCTTTCATAGCGAACTTCGTCGAAAATAAAGAATTCAGGCTCTGGTGCGAAAAATGCTGTCGTACCAACGCCAGTCGTTTGAAGAAACTCTTCAGCCTTCTGAGCGATGCTGCGCGGATCGCGGTCATAGCGTTCGCCTTCAGGTGTATGAATATTACACATAATGTTCAGTGTAGGGTGGTCTGTGAAAGGATCGATAAATACGGATTCTGTATCTGGAATCATAACCATATCGGAATTCTCGATACCACGGAAGCCGTGGATGGAAGAACCGTCAAAAGCTACCCCGTTTACGAAAGTATCTGCATCTACCTCAGCTGCTGGCAGCGTGATGTGGTGTGCATGACCTAGAAGATCCACGAAGCGGAAATCTACAAACATAATGCTGTTTTCTTTAATATTGTCCAATACGTTTTGAACTGACATTAATAATTTCCTCCATTTCCGAACATTAGCGTAGTGTTGAACAGGTATTGTTCAATTATTGCTCCAAATCCATGTCGTTATTATAAAACTAGCCTTCAATCTCCGTCAATAGCTATGTAAGGTATTTTTTGTAGCTATGTAAGCTATACTTACAAGTTTGAACAGTTGTTCACAATTCCGCCTATAAAGGAAGGGCGAAAACCGCGCAGCCCTTGCATATCTAGGGTTTAGCGGTTTTTTCCATGTAAGCTATTACATGGCCATGCTGCCAAATGAAAAAAAGAGCTCCGCCATCTTTCGATGGCAGGGCTCTTTGATGTTAGATTGATTAAATTTTCCATTCTTTGAAGGCTTCGGCTGGCGCTTTAGGCGTATCGAACTGCTTGCCAACGATTGGAGCAAGCTGTTCAAGGTCCTTCAGCAGGTTTGCGAACTGATCAGGGAACAACGATTGCACCCCGTCTCCTGTCATCGAGTTGTCAGGGTCCGTATGCATTTCAACGATCAAGCCGTTCGCACCGGCAGCCACCGATGCCTTGGACATAGGCTCAACCAGCTCTCGGCGTCCCGTACCATGGCTTGGATCCGAGATGACCGGCAAATGGCTGAGCGACTGCAGCACAGGAATAGCTGACAAATCGAGCGTGTTGCGCGTGTAGGTCTCAAACGTTCGGATTCCCCGCTCACAAAGCATAACATTCGGGTTTCCGCCGGCAAGGATGTATTCCGCAGCGTTTAGGAATTCATCATACGTAGAGCTGAATCCGCGTTTCAACAAAACAGGCGTCTGGATCGTGCCCAGCTTGCGCAGCAAATCGAAGTTTTGCATGTTGCGAGTGCCGACCTGAAGGATATCCGCATATTCCGCGCATACATCGACATATTCGGGCGTCATAACCTCCGTGATCGTCAGAAGCCCATGCTTCTTCCCTGCTTCCGCCATCATGACTAAACCTTCTACGCCTACGCCTTGGAAGCTGTACGGCCCTGTACGCGGTTTAAACGCGCCTCCGCGCAATACCTGGCCGCCAGCCGCTTTCACCAAACGGGCAATCTCATCGATTTGCTCCGGCGTTTCCACCGCGCACGGGCCACCCATAATAACGAGGTTGCTTCCGCCGATCTTTACGCCTTTAATATCGATTACGGTATCGTCGGGATGGAAGTCACGGCTTGCAAGTTTATAGGATTTAGAAATTTTAATTACATTCTCAACGCCCTTCATCTGGCGCAAATGCTCCGCAAGCGTAGGCTCAGCCTGGCCAATGATGCCGATTACCGTACGGTCTGTGCCTTTCGATACATGGGCTTGAACGCCGGCTCTTTCAATATGGGCAACAATTTCATTTATCCGCTCATCAGCAATACTTGCATTCGTAATAACGATCATAGGGATCACTCCTAATATTTTTTTGTAATACTATGCTTATTTCATAAGTACAGGCTTGGTCATATGAGGCAAGGCTTAGCTTTCAAGCATCCATTTATGTTTCCTATTCGCGCTTCAACGCTTATACGCTTTATAGCTTTTATGCTTCGTAGCTTTTATGCTTTTAACCACTAAAGTAAATATACAAGAAGATGCGAGTCCCGTCAACCCATTTGCCAAAAAAAAGAGGGAAAACGTATTCCGCATGAATCTGCTCTCATGCAAACCTACATTTCCCCTCCTGCGTTTCAGCCTCAACTATTCCGGCTTCACTGCCGTTGCAGTAGTGGAGTCCGTGCTTGCCGACTTGACCCGAACATTCGGGAGCAGCTTATTCATGTTCACCGTACGGCGGATTTCCCAAGTATCAGGATTGTTGTGGTCATATTGCTCCAAATACGTAATGACTTCTTTCGTCAGAGGGGTTGGTGTCGAAGCACCGGATGTTACAGCCACCCGATCGACTCCTTTTAGCCACTCCTGCTCAATTTCGGATACATCGGATACACGATATGCTCTCACGCCAGCAATTTCCTCAGAAACCTGGGCTAGCCTGTTCGAGTTGTTGCTGCGCGGATCGCCGACAACGATACAGAGTTGGGCTTCGCCAGCCTGCTCGGCGACCGCTTCTTGACGAACCTGTGTCGCTAGGCAAATCTCGTTATGCACCTCTGCTGTCGGATAACGTTCCTGCAGTTGGCTAATAATATGGCGAATATCCCACTGCGACATGGTCGTTTGGTTTGTAATCAAAATCTTCCCTTCCGGGATGCTAAGCGAAGCAATCTCCTCTTCACGCTCAATCAAATGAACCTGATCCGGCGCAACGCCAATCGCACCCTCCGGTTCCGGATGGCCCTTCTTGCCAATATAAATAATATGATAGCCTTCCGCTGATTTTGCGCGAATCAAATCATGGGTCCTGGTTACGTCCGGACATGTGGCGTCAACAACGGACAAGCCCTTCTCGCGAGCGCGCTCGCGTACCTCAGGGGATACGCCATGAGCCGTGAATATAACGGTGCCTTGCTCGATTTGATCCAAAATATCAAGTCGGTTGGCGCCATCAAGCGTAATGACGCCTTCCTTCTCGAAAGCCTCAGTGACGTGGGCATTATGAACAATCATGCCTAATATATAGATAGGGCGGGGCAGCTCCAGGTTTTTGACCGTCTGCAAAGCCAGCACCATCGCATCGACGACGCCATAGCAATAGCCGCGCGGTGATATTCTAACGATTTCCATTCCTTGCACCTGCTTTCTGACCGGATATGCGTCATAATCATAATTTCTTCATTTCATCCGTTGCTACTATTATAGACGAATGAGACGCGTCAGAAAAGGTTATTGGCAGCCAGATCGTAAACTTCGTCCCGTGACCCTCCCGCGTGGTCACTTCTACCGAGCCTTGATGCTCGTCAATAATCCATTTGGCAATCGATAATCCAAGCCCGGTTCCCACGGTAACGCCTCTGGATTCGTCCGCGCGGTAAAACCGATCGAAGATATGCGGAATTTCCTCAGGGTTCATCCCGATGCCGGTATCCTCCACTACGAAGCCGATCTGATTTTCTTTCCGAATCGCACTAAGCTCGATCGAACCCTCTTGCGTATACTTAAAGGCATTCTCAATAAAAATAAACAGCAGCTGCTGCAAATAATTGTGGTTGGCGTTGACGCGAACTTCCTCCAGCGCCGACAGATCGCCCACATTCCACGCAGCCGTACGCGGAAGCAAATGCGCTCTGCGCACAACCTCTTCCGTAAGCGGAAGAAGATCAAGCGGCGTTTTCTCCATCGTATAACCCGCATCGGCTCTCGCAAGCGCTAGCAAATCATTGACCAGCGTGCTCATGCGCGTCGCTTCAGCCGAAATATCGCTCATCGATTCCTTGGACATTTCCCAGCGGTCCAGATCGAGCGGCAGCCACTCCCCCATGCTGGAGTTCTCGTTGGTCTCCCTCACCTTCGTCCACATCCGCTCCAGCAGCTCAATATTGCCGCGAATGGTCGTGAGCGGCGTCCGCAGCTCATGCGAAGCATCGGATACGAATCGGCGCTGCGCTTTGTACGCTTCATCCAGCTCGTTATAGGCCATCTCCAGACGGGCTAGCATGACGTTCAGCGTGCTGACAAGCCTGCCGATTTCATCCTTCGGTCCCATCGCCGGTATCCGTACGCTGAGATCAGCGCCATTCTCAATTTGCTCGGTAGAGCGAATCACGCGCTCAATCGGACGAAGCGCTTGGCGCGCAATAAAGAGGCCTACGGTGAAGGCGATTAGGACAACGACCAAGGATGAAAATATAAGAATGGTTCGAAGCCCGGTAAGATATCGTTCCTCATTATAAGAAAAGACGCCAATCTGAACCAAGCCTAATAAGCTATTGTCCTTTTCCAAATAAACAGGTCGTTGATAAGTAAGCATTGCATATTTATTACCATTAAGTTCAATGTGGGTTTTTACAAAACGCTCTTTTGGATTTGTTTTGGCATCGGGATAGGGAATTGTAAAATCATATGGAAAGTTATCGGATTGAGATATTGCTTTTTCCTTATAGTTTACCAATTGAATGAACATGTCTTTTTTATCAAGCCGAAATTGAGGCCCTACTACCAAAACCGATTGATCGTAAAAATTGGTAGCCCCGATAACTTCAATTTTACTATCCTGGGTCCGAATCTGCTGCTTGATTTCCGCATACGTGTTCCAATTCACAAAGATATAAATGCAAATTCCAAAAACGATCATCGTAACCGCAAGCAAGCCCGAATACCAAAGCGTTAGCCTAAGCCGAATGGACATATGCTTAACCTGCCTCTCCGCGAAGCACATAGCCGGTGCCGCGAACCGTCTGGATAAGCCGGTTTTTGCCTCCGTCCTCTACCTTTTGGCGCAGCATCGCGATGTAGACCTCTAATACGTTAGATTCCCCGCTGAAGTCATAACCCCAAATTTTTTCCATAATGGCATCGCGCGTAAGCACGCGGCGAGGGTTTTGCATAAACAGGAGCAGCAAGTCATACTCCTTAGACGTCAGCTCGATTCGCCGTCCGGACCGTATAGCTTCACGTGCATCCATATCAAGAATCAAATCCTCGTAAAGCAGCTGATTGCTCGATTGCTCGATCTTATCGGATTTGCGGCGCAGCAATGCGCGCGCTCTTGCCAGCAGCTCCTCGAGCGCGAATGGCTTAACCAGATAATCATCGGCGCCAAGATCAAGACCTTTCACCCGGTCAATGACATCATCCTTGGCCGTAAGCATCATGATCGGAACCGTGCTGCCGCTCTCGCGGACGCGCCTGCACACTTCCCAGCCGTCCACCTGCGGCATCATTACATCGAGAATAAGTAAATCCGGCTCCGTCTTCAGGAGCACTTTAAGCCCCTCCATGCCATTGGAAGCCGTCGTTACCTCATAGCCTTCAAAGGCAAGGCTTCTTCTTAATAATGAAATAATTTTATCATCGTCATCGACCACTACAATATGCTGTCTCATCTGCTTGTCCCCCTTGATTTGCAACAAAAAACGCAGAGCCTGCTGTCTCTCTGCGTTTTTTTCATACATGTCTTCCTAATGTTACGCCTTATCCGGCATTAAACGTATTCTTGTCGCCGATTTCAACCTCGACATTCACGGCGCTGCCTTTACGAATAACGTTCAATTGAATCTTATCGCCGACCGCTTTTTCCTTAATTCCATCGATTAACCCTTGCGTATTGGCATATTTCTTGCCATCGATGCCTGTAATGACATCAAACTGCTGCAAGCCGCCTAGATACGCCGGTGAATTATAGTAAACATTTTGTACAATCGAGCCTTCAACCTTATCCATGCTCAGCTGCTTCGCGATATCTTCAGTAACATCTCTCAGCTCAGCTCCGATGAACGGTACTGCAGGTTTAGGGATATCTTTGTTGTTTTTCAAGTTCTCCAATACCTCTTGAATCGTGCTTGTCGGAATGGCAAAGCCAATGCCCTGTGCCTGCGAGCTGACTGCCGTATTAATGCCAACAACCTCGCCGTTTACATTGAGCAGCGGACCGCCCGAGTTACCAGGGTTAATAGAAGCATCTGTTTGCAGCAAGTGCTCGTATTTGCGCTCTCCCGCCGAATCCTGAATGTCGATTGGACGCTCTTTTGCGCTAAGTACGCCTACCGTTACCGTATGGTCAAATCCGTATGGGTTGCCGATCGCTACTACCCAATCGCCGATATTAATGTTATCGGAATTTCCTAGCGGAAGTGTAGGGAACGCTTTGTCTCCTGTTACTTTGAGAACAGCCAAATCCAAATCATAGCTTGAGCCTAGCAATTCGGCAGTGAATGGCTCATCATAGCCTTGAACGATGACCTTGATTTGATCCGACTCACCGATCACATGCTGATTCGTTAAAATATAGCCGCTCGCGTCGAAGAAAAATCCGGTACCGATGCCTGATTGCTGCATTTGCCCCTGTTCACCTTGACCGCTCTCCGGCTGCTGAGTGCCTGGGTAGCTATCGCCAAAAAATTGGCGGAAAAACGAGTCGTCCAGCATGCTTCCGCTATTACTGCGCTTCGCCGTATTGACGAAAGTTTCGATCTTCACGACTGCAGGGCTTGCCGTTTCGAACAATTGCGCGATGTTATCCGGTCTTGCAGCAACGGTAGCCGCTCCCCCATTGCTAGTTGTTCCCGTGGAAGCCGCAGTTCCAGCGCCGCTTCCGCTCGACTGCGAATTAGCCGTCAATGCTTGCTCCTTCGTAAACCAATTGTTGATATCGGCCGTATACATCAGCGATCCTACAAGCAGCACGCCTGCAAGAAACGAAATAAACATCGATTTAAAGGAAGTCCGTTTAGGCTCACGTACCTGCCACGGCCCCTTGGAGGATGCCGGGGATGGCGTAAACGAGCGGATTTGTGACTGCTGCGGCGCTCTTGGCGCTGGCTGAGCCGGCTCGCTGTACGATTCATCTTGTCCTTCGGGCGCTTGGCTGAAGGACGAAGAAGCAGAGCTGCCTGTATTGCCGTAAGGCTGGTCCTGAATCAGCTTAGGTCTTTCAATCTCATGATCCGGCGAGGGAGAAGCACCGTTCTCCTGCGAATTGGCTTTGAACGGGCCATAAGAATAGTAGTAAGAGGGCTTAGCCGATTGGTCCGCAGCCTCCTTCGTCAGATCCGAGTCCGCTTTCATTTCGTTTCCGCTGTTTTCAGCCCCACCAAGCTCTTCGTCTTTTTTGCGAAAAAAATCATCAAAGTCCTTTTTGTTCTGATCGTCCATGTACGTTCTCCTCCTTGAATCTTATTCCATCATGCCCCAAAAGCCGCTCGTGCCTAGGCGCATGTTCATTTGATATAGTTCTATCATGCACATTCTACCTTAAAACAAACTTAAAAGGAATTTAAACAGAAATAAAAAAAACGTACCAAATGGAATTTTGGCACGTTTTTTTTACGCGATTATGCTTAAAAAAGCGATTAATGTGGGAAAAGCTGTTCAACCTCATTAAGCGCTTGCTTCGCTCGGTCAATCCATTGCGATTCAACCTCGGCATCTGGATTAGAGGGAGACTGGAACTGGTCAAACAATGCGCCGACGACGCGAACGGAAGCCTCCGGGTCGTTGCCTTCCCGATATAAATGTTTCAGAACATAAGGTGTGCCAACCTTTATCGTAGCTTCATCGTCGGCCTCTTCATTGTCAATATGACCGGCGATGACTTCAAACGGAATGCGAAGCCATACTTTATGTTCCTCATCAAGCGAGCGGTCAAAGGAACCTCCATCGTATTCCCAATTGCCGCCCAGCGTAAACTGCTGCGTCTCCAGCAGCTCCTTCATCTCCGTAAAATGTTGCTCCCGCGACTCCAGCACGGACGAGATCGGTATCATGACAGCTGCTCCTTTACACTAGCTATAAGCTATTTCTTGTATCGCTAGTAGCTAGTCTACCCTGCCAGCATTTCCTTTATGTGCGATTCGCCCAGCCCTTGCGGTGAGCAAGGACGGCAAGCTGCGTACGATCGTCGAGCTCGCATTTCATCAATAAATTGCTAACATGGGTTTTTACCGTTTTGACGCTAATATGGAGCTCCTCGGCAATTTCTTTGTTCGATTGCCCATCGGCAATAAGCAGAAGCACTTCCTTCTCCCGCTCCGTCAGTCCCTCATCGCCAGATTGCGCCGTGCGCTGCCTCAGGCCTCTGGTTAATGCTTGCGATACATCGGCAGTCATGACCGGCATGCCCTTGAACGCCCCGCTAATCGCATAGATAAGCTCTTCCGCAGACACGGTTTTGAGCACATAGCTGACCGCTCCCGCCTCTATCGCGCCGTACACCTTGTCATCCTCAAGAAAGCTGGTCAGCATGACAATTTTCATGGTAGGGTACTTGGCAACGATCGATCTCGTCGCTTCAATCCCGTCCATTCCGGGCATCATCAAATCCATCAGAATAATTTGGGGCCGCTTCTCTTCCGTACTTTCTGCCAGCAGATCGATGGCCGCTTGTCCGTTGCTTGCTTCGGCAATAACCTCAAATTTCGGCTCCAGCATCAGATAGGTGCGAAGCCCCGTTCTTACCATATCATGGTCATCCACGATCATAATTTTTATAAGTTCAGTCTCACTCATGGCTCATGCTCCCCCGCAACATTTTAGGTATCGTTACCTTTACTCTCGTCCCGCCTCCGGGCTTGCTCCATATTTCCGCCGCGCCGCCTAGCTTCTGCGCACGCTCTTGCATCGTTGAAAGCCCGTAAGAACCGCGCTTGACCTCGTCGGCCTTAAAGCCAATGCCGTCATCCTGCAATATCATGACGACCTGCCGTTCATTATCCGCAATCGAAAGCGTGCATCCGGAAGCTCCCGCATGCTTCACAACGTTAGCCATCGCTTCCTGCGCGATAAGGAAAAACTGATGCTCCATCGCCTCTGACAAATGCTCCTTCATCCGCCATTCCAGCTCGCCCTGCAGGTTGTTTTGCCGGCAATAATCCGGAAACCATTTATCAAGCGCTTCATATAATGTCCTTCCCTCAAGCTCCATTGGACGCAGCTGCGCAATGAAATTTCTCATTTGCTTCTGTGCCAGGTTCGACATATTCACAAGCTGCTCCAGCACGGAATCCGCGCGCTCGCGATCGACCTGTTGAAGCTTCGGAAGCGACGAAGCGCACATATGAATTGCAAATAGCTGTTGGCTTACCGTGTCATGCAAATCTCTCGCAAGCCGCTTCCGCTCCTCAAGAACAGCCGCTTCGTTGGAAGCGGACTCGGTCATGACATATTCCTCGCCGCGCATTTGCAGCCACTTCATCTTGTCTTCCATCTGCTCTGCCAGCTCATTGAATTCCCTATATACCTCAACAAACGAGTTATGGCCGCTTTCTGTGATCCGCACGCCAAAATTGCCATTGGACGCCTGCTTGAGCGACAAATGCAGCGTATCGATCCGCCGCCCGATCCGCTGCGCTGCCCAATAGCCGAAAGCCGCGCTCACAAGCAGGAAGACGGAGGCGGCCACAAGGCGCACTTCCGTCTTTCCTGTATCAGCCGCGAATCCATTCCATGCCACTAACCCGAGAAAAAATGCGGTTACCGAGGCAATGACAAACATTCCGATGAGCTCCCATTTCCCGCTCCGTAGCAACCGAACCATCATGTGTGGTCACCCTACCTTCGTGACACGAACATCACCAATAAACGTACTGACGATCAGCTTGATTTTTTTGTCCGATTCTTGATAGGAAGGCGATTGAATATTAATATTCGTAAACATGCCGCCCTCTTTCTGTCCCAAAATCTTCACGTCACCGATAAACGCGCTTGAAATGACCTGCACGCCAACCTCATAATCATTTGGCACGTAAACCTTCACGTCACCGATAAAAGAAGACACATGAATTTTTGTCTCGCCCGGAAATACTTGTGCTTTCGTCAGATCCAGCACCGTGTCGCCTATGAAATGCGAGATATTCAGCGGCTTCAAATCCCAATAATCCTGGCCGATATGGATATCGCCAATGAAACCGGATCTGGTTTGCACATTCGAATCGCCATGGCTCCACCACTCGACATGCTCTTTGTGGTTCCGTTTCCACTCCTGCGAGCTTTTTTTATATTCCTGCTTATAATGATTTTTCCATTCCTTATAATCTTTTTTCTTTAAATGAATGCCCTCATAGCCGTTAGATTTCCCGCCTGTTTGTTTCCCCTCTTGATGCTGCGCGCCTACCGGTTCTTTTGTAGGGTCAGGATGCAGCGGAGGTGCCGGGGGAACCGATGCATCTTCCGCAAACGGTCGGTATGATTTCCAATCATCCTCAGGCGGCTCATACCGCTTAGATTTGGGTTTCCAGATGAGATTAATTCCGATTAAAATGACGGCCACTGGCCAAACATAAGGAACGATATCCCCAATAGACCAGGAGAACAATTCCAGATTGCGGCCGAGAAAGACAAAACCGATCAACAGAACGACCGCTCCCCACCAGCTAGAGCCCGAACCGTTCGATCGGCTTGAAAGCAAGCCGCGAATTCCAACTATAATAAGAATAACAGGCCAATAGGTAGAGAAAAGATCGCCAATATCAAAGGTCACATGACCTGTTTGCCTTAGCAAAAACAATAGGCCAACTGCAATGATTACCAATCCGGTGAACAACCGGCTTGCGAAATTACCGTTCATGCGGCTCCAGCTCCTTACGCTTCCATCGTCGTTTGATAATCTTAGTATACCGGACAACATAAAAGAGAAAAAGGGACGGCCGATTGAAATCTACATCGGTCTGCAGACCGAGGAACTGTTGATATTACCCAATCCAAACCTAACATACGTCATAAAACATCACGTACAGCGTTGACATTGTTTACTTGTACTATTTATAATGATGAACGGATCAAGGTGAAACGGCTGTTGCCGTCCTCTGGCGGCACAGCGCGTTTCATTCCGAGAAATATAGAGAAGGGATAGCGAAATGATATACTTTCCTATATTTCAAGCAAAAACACCTTCAGCGACCTTTGGTCGCTCAAGGAGCTTTGACGATGAAATATAAGACTTCTTTATCGGATAAAACATATAAAGTCTTATATTTCAAGGTGAAACGGCTGTTGCCGTCCTCTGGAGGCGTAGCGCGTTTCATTCCGAGAAATATAGAGAAGGGATAGCGAAATGATATTCCTTCCTATATTTAAGAGAGCGGGTATACGCTTTCACCTAAAAAGGGAACAGGGGATGAAGCAATGGACATTAACGAACTGTCAAGAGGGCTAGATACGATCTGGGTCGTCTTGACAGCAGCCATGATCTTGCTCATGGAAGGTGGATTCGCTTTGCTTGAAGCTGGTTTTGTCAGGCAAAAAAATGCCGTCAGCATCATTATGAAGGTATTTGTGGACATCGCTTTCGGAGCACTCGTTTTTTATTTTTTCGGATTCGCACTTATGTATGGACAAGACGCCGGCGGTATCATAGGAACAAGCGGCTTTCTAATAAACGGGGACCTGTCTCACATCGCATTAAATATTACGCATGAAACCTTTTGGTTATTCCAATGCGCGTTCGTTATTGCCGTTATTTCCATCGTATCCGGCGCCGTTGCTGAACGCATTAACTTTAGAGCTTATATTTTGCTCACCATTGCCATGACCGGTTTCATCTACCCGCTCGCAGGGCACTGGGTATGGTCGGCAAACGGATTTCTTGGCTCGCTCGGCATGATCGACTTTGCAGGATCGGCAGTTATTCACGGTTTAGGAGGCTTCTCCGCCCTTGCGGCCGCCATCTTCATCGGGCCGCGAATCGGCAAATTCAGCGCTGATGGCAAAGTTAACATCGTGCCTCCTTCAAATTTGCCGCTGGCATCGGTCGGAGCCTTTATCCTTTGGTTTGGCTGGTTCGGCTTTAATGCCGGCAGTACGCTCAGCGCAACCAACAGCTCGATCGGGCATATTGCCATTACGACCATGCTCTCTGCCGCAGCCGGGGGCGCAACCTGTATTTTGTTCACCATGTTCCGCTACAAGAAAGCTGACCCGCCCATGGTCATTAACGGCTCGCTAGCAGGGCTTGTCGGCATAACGGCAGGGTGCGCTTTCGTATCCGATATTGCCGCTATCGGCATCGGCGCGGTATCCGGCATTGCCATGGTGCTTGTAACCGAATGGCTGGAGAGCAAGCAAGTCGATGATCCGGTCGGCGCTTTCGCCGTCCACGGCATCAGCGGCAGCATCGGTACGCTGGCCGTCGGATTATTCGCTCTTCCTGAATTGACCGCTGACGTTGGCAAAGGTTATTACGGTCTATTTTACGGTGGCGGTTTCCAATTGCTTGGCGTTCAGGCACTTGGACTTGTTACCGTATGCGTATGGGGCTTCTTGCTGACATGGGGCGCCTTGTGGCTCATTCGCAAAGTAATGCCTGTCCGAGTCTCCAAGGATGAGGAGCTAATCGGTCTTGACGTTGGGATACACGGCGTTCCAGCTTATAGTCAGGAGCATGACTTCCTGGACATCGACCGTTTAAAAAATAGCAAATAACGCTACAACAAAAAGAACCGTCCTGGCAGATAAGCCTGGGCGGTTCTTTCTTATGTTGAATATTTACGTGAATTAGTTGTTCATTTCACTGGCAAGCTCATACGATACCGTCACAATGTCCGTTGGAGCGGAGACGTTCTTAATCGAGCGGGCGCTTTCTATTTCAAGTCGCAGCGCGCGAACCTTCTCCATAGGCTTTCTAACAAAATGGATATACTCTACAGCCAAATGATGATCCGGCTTCTTGCCCGACAGCATTCTTCTTAAAGTGGATTTGGATTGATAAGCGCGTTCCTCAGCCATCCTTCTCTTCTCATAACGCTCAACCATTTGTTCAATTTCAGCAATTTCCTGCTCTTTCTTCGCTACGTAGGCATCTATGAAAGGTAAAACCTCGCCCGCTTTCCGATGATGGGCAGCAACTACAAAGCCTGAATGAATGATTGGGTCTGTCATGAGATTTCACCTGTCTTGTCATGTTATTATTTCTTACATGTCTTATCATACAACAAACCAGGGTCATTTGAAAACTATTTTTTATGAAATGGAAATATCTGCGCCCAAAACGCCGATTACCTTGCCGTCGGCATTATGTATGGGAACAGAGACGGTCACGCAGTGCTGCTTAGTAATCGCCGATACGTAGACATCGGATTGAAAAACCTGCCCCGTCATCGCTTTTTTCCACCAATCTCTTCCCTTAGCGTTCAGCAATCCGGCTTCCGGCAGCGAGAATATAAAAGACCCATCGATGCGATTCGACCAAATAGCCTCTACGTCCACCTTGCTTATGAGCATAGAGCTTAGCTTCGTTTCATGATAGCTCTCTTCCATCGAAATGAAATGGGCATCAAGAGCAGCCTGCTTCAGCCACTCTTGCACAGAGCTTGCATTCACTTTCACATCCTTAGCCACGCTCTTCTTCACACCCACTTGTTCAATTGCAACCGACAAATCCGCAGATGACCTTTGAAGATTCCGGCTAATTCGGTTCAAATTCCCGATCTGCTCGCGCTGAAGCTTCGTCATTTGGAGCGTACTATCCACGCTTTGCAGCGTTTCATTAACCGAATCCACTACTTCCTTGAGCATCCCTGTCGACTCGCTCATATGCTCGGTCTGCTGCTTGCTCGCCATGCTTGTCTGTTCTACAAGTCCATCAACCTCGTTAATCCTTGCAAATATGACGTCCATACGATCTTTGTTGATTGCCATCTCGGCTACTCCGCGCTCTACCGAATTTTTCTCGGCGTCCACCGCATGTACAACCTGCGTTACCCCTCGCTCGATTTGCTCCACGATGGCCGAGGAACGCTTGACCGCCTCTCCGCTCTGCTCAGCAAGCTTCTTGATCTGCTGGGCAACGACAGAGAAACCCCGTCCATATTCTCCCGCATGCGCCGCTTCAATCGAAGCATTCAAGGCAAGCAGTGAAGTTTGCGACACGATCTCCTGAATAAATTGGTTGATTTCATTAATGTGAGAGGTTTGCTCAATGAGCTGCCTGATATGCTGCTCCATCGTCTGATTGTTTTGGCTCAGCTCATTCATAACTTCGTCGGTGCTTGTCAAGGACCGGCACACATCGAGCACGACTTCCTTCGTTTCCTTGCTCCTGGCATTCAGGTGAGCGGAGGTATCATTGATTTGTTCTGCGGCGGAAGCGACCTCCTGAAGGGCAGAAAAGGCCTCTTCAATGCGATTTACCGCAAGCGAGCTATTTGTTCGCAGCTTCTGCTCCTGCAAAGCGGATTGATCCGCTATTTCGGTTAAATGGCGGGTGGTTTGCTCCACCTCGTCAACCGCTGCATGGAGTTGATCGGAGATCACAACAGATTCATTCAGCAAAATTGTCATTCGAGCGTGCTCGCCGGTTTCAGATCCAGCTGCTCCAGCTTTGTTATCGCGTGAAAACCATCGGGACGTGGCACTCATGTCAGGATATTTTCCCCTCTCGCATACGGATACAAAATTTTCCTAAATTATATCCCAGCCTTAGGCAAAAGAAAAGAGGAGCCGCTAGGGCTCCTCCGTTATTTCTTCTTATTGCATAGCAAAAATGTTACTTCTCGGCTTTTTGTTGAGCCGTGTTCGCCGCTTGTTTGCCAGCAGCGTTATTTTGATTCAATTCTTCAGCGAATTCTGCATTGTACTGATTGTTTTGGGCTTTGTTATTTTTGTTTTTAGCCATTGTATTCACCTCCCCGTGTCAATGATAGTATGGCATTCTTGCCGTTTATTATACGAGTATTTTACGATTCCAAATACGTCTGCGGAATCGGTTTTCCTGCTTCAATCGCCAGATTGATCTGATTCAGCCAAGCCTGCGAAAGCTTTCCCGTGCCTCTGCGCAGCACCTCTACCTGAACCGTACGCTTGCCCCACTGCTCATAAACTTGTTTAATGGTTTCAAAATACAAATCAATTTTCTTTCCCTTTATTGCCGAACCCGTGTCCGCCACAACGCCATATCCATACCCGGGGATATAGAGCAAGGTGCCTATCGGAAAAAGCTTCGTATCTGCCGCGATCGTGGATACCTGGTCCCTTCTCACTTTAACGCCCGAGTACGTAATGCCGTATTGCGGATGGCCGGGACGCTTGCCCGTCGATTCCACGCCAGCCGTATAGCCGGTCGCTATAACCTCTACAGTATCCGGCTTCGCCTTCTTCGACGAACCGGCCGCGGAATCCAAGGAATCTGAACGGTTGCTAGCAAGAGCATCGATTGCCTCTTTACCTGGAGCTGGGGATGCCGCCTCTGCCTGCACTGGACGGCTCGCTGTATTAAGACCGAAAGCAAGTGCAATCAAAAGCACCAAAGCAGTAATTTTTTTTCTCCAATCAAAAAAGCTTGTGACCATCGGATGACTTCCTCCTCAGAAGAATAATGCCCCGATGGCACAAGCTTTATGCGTAATCTTTTATTGTTCTTTGTCGGAAATTTGCTTCTTAAGCAGCGTAACCAGCTCTGCGAGCGGCATAGCTCCAAGATCGCCTTCTCCGCGTTTGCGGACCGATACCGCTTCCGCTTGCATCTCATTCTCGCCTACGACGAGCATATAAGGCGCTTTCTCCAGCTGCGCTTCACGAATCTTGTACCCAAGCTTCTCATTCCGCAAATCGCTCTCGACGCGAATGCCGCCTAGCTGCAACTGCTCAGCCACTTTGCGGGCATAGCCCTCATATGCTGTCGATACCGGAATAACCTTCGCTTGAACAGGAGACAGCCAAAGAGGCAGAGCGCCTGCAAAGTTCTCAAGCAAGAACGCCGTCATCCGTTCCATCGTGCTGATGATGCCGCGGTGAATGACAACAGGGCGATGCTTCTTGCCGTCCTCCCCTACATACTCAAGCTCAAAGCGCTCTGGAAGCAGGAAGTCTAGTTGAGCTGTGGACAATGTCTCCTCTTTGCCAAGCGCCGTTTTAATTTGAACGTCCAGCTTCGGACCGTAGAACGCCGCCTCGCCTTCCGCTTCGAAGAACGGAAGCTCCAGTTCCTCAACAACCTCGCGCAGCATACGCTGCGACATCTCCCACATTTCATCGTTTTGGAAATATTTCTCGGTATCCTTCGGATCCCGGTAAGACAAGCGGAAACGGTATTCCTTGATGCCGAAATCCTCATAAACCTTACGGATCAAATTAACAACACGAGCGAATTCTTCTTTGATTTGATCCGGACGGCAGAAAATATGAGCGTCGTTCAGCGTCATCGCACGTACGCGGTGCAAACCAGTAAGCGCGCCTGACATTTCATAGCGGTGCATGGTGCCAAGCTCGGCAATCCTTACCGGCAAGTCGCGGTAGCTGCGCATATCGCTCTTAAACACCATCATATGATGCGGACAGTTCATCGGACGAAGCACAAGCTCCTCGTTGTCCATGATCATTTTCGGGAACATATCCTCGCTGTAGTGCTCCCAGTGACCCGATGTTTTGTAGAGCTCTACGTTAGCCAAAACTGGCGTATATACATGCTCATAGCCCAGGCTTTCCTCAAGATCTACGATATAACGCTCCATCGTTCTGCGAAGCTTTGCGCCGTTTGGCAGCCATAATGGAAGGCCTTGTCCCACTTCACGGGAGAACGTGAACATTTTGAGCTCGCGGCCAAGCTTCCGGTGATCGCGTTTCTTCGCTTCCTCCAAGAAATGGAGATGCTCATCAAGCTGTGCTTTTTTCGGGAACGCCGTTCCGTAAATCCGCTGCAGCATTTTGTTTTTGGAATCTCCACGCCAGTACGCACCCGCAACGCTAAGCAGCTTGAAGGCTTTAATACGGCCAGTGGACGGCAAATGCGGCCCGCGGCACAAGTCAAAAAACTCGCCCTGATCATACATCGTAATGACGGAATCCGCAGGCAGGTCACGAATGAGCTCTAGCTTCAGGTTGTCATCCAGCTCTGTAAAGATAGCCAAAGCTTCGTCACGGCTTACGACTCGGCGGCGAATATCCAAGTTTTGCTGAACGATCTTTTCCATTTCCTTCTCGATCTTAATAAGATCCTCGGGCGTCAGCGATTGTTCCATATCGATATCGTAATAGAAGCCGTCCTCGATAACGGGACCGATGCCCAGCTTCACTTTTTCATTTCCATAAATGCGCTTAATCGCTTGAGCGAGCAAGTGAGCCGTACTATGGCGGTATACCTCAAGGCCATCCGCCGAATCAAGCGTAACGATCTCAATAGCCGAATTGCCTTCGATCGGCGTGTAGACGTCTACGACCTTACCGTCGATTTTACCGGCAATCGCGTTTTTGCGCAGGCCTGTGCTAATCGAGCCCGCTACTTCTTCAATGGTTGTGCCTGCGGCATATTCTCTTACCGCGCCGTCAGGCAAAGTGATTTGAATTGTCATTTTCCTGCATCCTCCAATTTGTGTATAAGCATTCAAAAAAAAGCGCACAAAAAAAGCACACATCCCTAAAAAGGGACGAGTGCTTGTGTGCTCGTGGTTCCACCCTACTTCGACTGGCACAACATGCTCAGCATTAGTGCTGCAGTCCTCGTATTATCTGTTAACGGAGATTTCCGGTACAGCTTACTTTCATAGCTCTGCTCTATCTAGAGCAAGCTACGGGTTAGGCCATACAGCTTCAAAGGGGTATACCTGCAGACATTGTGGAAGGAAATTGCAGCCATGTTTCCTCTCTCTGGACCAAGTATCATAAGCAGATACGTATCTTTGTCATTGCCGATTAGATTTCGTATGAAAATAATTATAGCCCCGTTCCTTCATTTGGTCAAGGCTATTGCCTTCGCCTGCTTAAGGCTGCACGAGCTCATCAAGGCTGCTGCTGCAAGATGCGCACTGGACGCATACGGTTACCCGCTGGTCAAATATCGTCTCAATGGTGCGAATGACCTGCATATCCTGCTGCCTCGTATGAATCGTGATATGCTTTGGCGATACGGCAATTAGCGAGCTGATAACCATATCCTCAATATTCATTTCCGTCTCCAGCATTTCCGCTACGATGCGATCGGCCGGCGGATTCGGGTCCAGCAGCTCGAAGGCATCATCGTACAGCATGAAGTCATGGCCGCCTTTATGCAGCAGATGAACCATAGGCAGCTTCGTATCCTGCAGAAAAACAAAATATTTCAATAAGGAAATAAACTCCTGATATTGTTTGTCGAGCACATACTCATCGAGCGCATATTCCACAACCTCAGCCAATTCCTTGCGGTAGGGCTCCAGCCGGAAACGAATGAAGCCATTTATATTAAGCTGCGTATTTTCCTCCAAAAAAAGCTCGACCTCTGCCAACACTTTATTTTTGCGCCTTAATCGGTCCGCGTCATGAAATTTAGCCCCTAAGCCGTCCCACTCTTTTCCGTGCAGCAAGTCATGGCAGTACCGTTCAATAGCAGCCGTCTCGCTTGTATTATGATTCTTGTATTTCTTGCGAATGATGGCTGCCAGCATGCCCGGCTCCAGTTCACTGACCACAAATTCGGCAATAGCTGCCGCTGCTGCCTTATAGGTAGCCGGGCCATGCGCCTTCAATTGGAAATGCGGAAATATCGCCTGACACTGCACATCCTGCTCCGATATCGCTATCATTTCAACGACGGCTGGTTGCGCCTCATCTGAACCCATATGTAAATCAACATTCGTTTGATCGGTTAACAGCTGGATTAACTTGCCCGCTGACGCCTTCAGGCTTGCTGGCAGCGATACTGTATATAGCTCCATGAGCTCACCCCTTTCTTTCCTTATCAGTATATGGTGCGGCGTACGGGGATATACGATGAAGACATTGGAATGTAAGGGAGCTGTCCATACGCTGGCATAAAGACAAAAAAACGCCTGCGAATCGTCCCTTTCCATGGAAAGGAGATCTGCAGACGTTTTTCATTTAGCCTATTTGGCAACGGAAAAGGGCTAATTTTGCATAACAAAATCAAGCTCCGCTTTGTCGGTGTCGTTGTACATCTTCAAAATATTGTATTTCGTATCCCGCTGTGCAGGAATCTTGCCAACTTCACGGATAAGTTCAAGTATAAGTTCGATGTTTACTTTGTGCGTAGTGCCCGCAGCGGAAACGACATTCTCCTCGATCATCGTGCTTCCGAAGTCATTGCAGCCGTAGGACAGCGACAGCTTACCCATCTCAGGGCCCATCGTTACCCACGATGATTGGAAGTTCGGAATGTTGTCGAGCATGATCCGGCTGGCAGCCACGATGCGCAGGTACTCTTCAGGCTTCGCTTTCTCCAGCTTTAGATTCGTATTGTCCGGCTGGAATGGCCAAGAAATAAACGCCAAGAAGCCTGTCGAATCATATTTGTTCGCAATGCATTCGTCTTGGGCATCGCGGATGCGCATCATATGTAACGCGCGCTCTTCAACCGTCTCGCCGAGGCCGTATACCATCGTCGCCGTCGTATTCATGCCATGGCGATGTGCCGACTTCATAACATCCATCCAGTCGGTCCAAGATCCTTTCATCCGGCTGATCTTGCGGCGGGTGCGGTCATCCAAAATTTCAGCGCCGCCGCCTGGCAACGAATCGAGTCCGGCCTCATGCAGCGCTTTGATCACTTCATCTAAGGAGAGCCCATCGGATACAACCTTCATTTTCTGAATTTCTGCCGGTGAGAACGAGTGCATCGTAATGTCCGGAAATTGCTGCTTAATCTTGCGAAGCAGATCTGTATAATACGTAAATGGCAAATTAGGGTTCGTACCGCCCTGCATCAAAATCTCGGTACCGCCAACGTCCACCGTCTCCTGAATTTTGCTCAAAATCGTTTCATCCGGCAGGACGTAACCTTCCTTCGAGCCCGGTGCACGGTAAAACGCGCAAAAACGGCAATATACATCACACACGTTCGTATAATTCACATTCCGCCCAACGACAAACGTCGTAATTGGCTCCGGATGATGTTTTAACATAATCTGATTTGCAACATGACCCATTTTCTCAATCTGATCGGAAGCGAGCAGCTCCATGCCTTCTTCGAGCCCTATTCGCTCGCCGCGCAACGCTTTATCCAAAATATGGTCTAACGTTCCCATTCCGCAAGACCTCCTTAGTTCCATTCTAGGTAAACATTCAATGACTTTATCCTAACATAAATGAGCAGCCTAAGTCACTTGCCATATGCTGCCCTCTCGGCCTTTAATAAGGAAAAACACGGCGTGTCTGCATGACCAGCCGTGTTTTTCTTTCATTTTGTCCTAATTAGCCACGAAGTGCCTGATCCAGATCCTCAAGCAAATCTTCAATATCTTCAAGGCCGACCGAGTAACGTACAAGCCCGTCAGTAATGCCGCGGGCATGACGCACTTCTTTTGGCATAGCGGCATGCGACATCATGGCCGGATACGAGAGTATGCTCTCCACTGCACCCAAACTAACCGCTACGAGAGGAATTTGAACCTTGCTAAGCAAAGACTTGGCACGCTCTCCGCTGCCCACATCAAAGGACACAACAGCTCCGTAACCAAGCGATTGCTTTTCATGGATAGCACGGCCTGGATGGTTCTCCAAACCAGGATAATATACAGCTGTAACTTCCTTGTGCTCCGACAGCCATTCCGCAAGTCTGCGGGCACTGCGTTCACTATATTCCATCCGCGCCTTGAGCGTCTTCATTCCGCGCATCAGCAGCCATGACTCCTGCGCGCTAAGCACAGTGCCCATTCCGTTCTGAAGCTGCTTCAGCCGCTTGCCAAGCCCTTCATCGGCCGTTACTGCAAGCCCTGCAAGCACGTCGCTATGACCGCCAAGGAACTTCGTTGCGCTATGCAGCACGATATCTACGCCATGTTCGATCGGACGCTGGTGATAAGGCGTCATGAACGTGTTGTCGAGCATGGTGAGCAAACCATGCTCTTTCGCCCACGCAGTGGTTTCCGCTATGTTGGTGATTTTAAGCGTCGGGTTCGAAGGTGTTTCCATAAATACAGCCTTCGTATTCGGCTTCAGCGCCGCTTTGACCGCTTCAAAATCGGTCATGTCTACAAAAGTCGACTCAATGCCAAGACGATCTAGAATCGAAGTCAGCAAACGGTACGTTCCGCCGTACACATCCTCGGTTACAATGACATGCTCCCCAGCGGACAGCAGCAGAAATGTCGTGGATATGGCAGCCATCCCGGATGCAAATGCGAAGCCTCGTGATCCACCCTCGAGAAGTGCGATATAATCCTCCAGCGCTTGGCGAGTAGGGTTGCCCGAGCGGCTGTAATCATATTGCGGCGGATTAAAAATATCATGGTGGTGGAACGTTGAAGCCTGGTATATCGGAACGCTAGAAGCGCCTGTATGTTCATCGATTTCAGCACCAAAATGAATCAGTTTAGTCGCAAAGCGGCGATCTTGCGGTGCAATCTTATCGTTATCGTGACCCATCCTTTACAGTACCTCCCCAATCTCTTGTTTGGCCGCTTCCAGCGCTTGCGCCAAATCATGAATTAAATCGTCGGCATGCTCAATGCCGACAGAGAAACGAAGCAAACGGTCATCTACCCCAATCGCCTGGCGGATTTCAATCGGAATGTCCGCATGAGTCTGGACCGCCGGGTAAGTCATCAAGGATTCCACGCCGCCTAGGCTCTCTGCGAAAGCGATAAGCTTAATGTGGCGCAGAATAGGCTCTACATAACGTGAATCCTTCAAGCGGAAGGAGAAAATGCCCGTATTGCCGGACGACTGCTTGTTTTGGATATCGTAGCCCGGATGATGCGGAAGGGCTGGGTAATAAACATCCTCGACAGCTGGATGCTCTAACAGATAATTGGCAATCGCAGTCGCGTTATGCTGATGGCGCTCCATGCGCAAAGCCAGTGTCTTCATGCCTCTCATGAGCAGCCATGAATCCTGTGGTCCGAGCACCGCTCCGATCGAGTTATGCAGAAACGCCATTTCTTCGGACAATTCCTTGCCTTTGGTAACGATAAGCCCTGCCAGCACATCATTGTGCCCACCCAAATATTTAGTCGCGCTATGAATGATAATGTCTGCTCCAAGTTCGATAGGGCGCTGGAAAAACGGCGTCAGCAGCGTATTGTCAACAATCGTTAGCAAGCCTTTTGATTTTGCCCATGCCGCTACCCGTTCGATATCGGTAATCATCATGAGCGGATTGGTTGGCGTTTCGATAAGTACCGCCTTGGTATTAGGCGTCCATAATGTGGACATGGCATCAATATCATTGGTATCTACATAAGAAGCCGTAACGCCAAATCTGGACATGATCCGCTCCAGCAAACGATAAGTGCCTCCATACAAGTCAAGCGACACAATCAAATGATCGCCTTGGCTGAACAGAGCGAAAATCGTTTGCAGTGCAGCCATGCCGGAGCTACAGGCAAACGCTGCATCGCCAGCTTCCAATTGTGCTGCCGCCTCTTCAAGAACGGCTCTTGTCGGGCTTTTTGTACGCGCATAGTCAAATCCCGTGCTCTCTCCAAGCTTGGGATGGCGAAATGCGGTAGCTTGATATACTGGAAAACTCACTGCCCCGGTTACAGGCTCTTTAATAGATCCGATTTGAGCTAATTGGCTTTCAATTTTCATGGTTAAATCGCACTCCCTCGTCTATGGTTAGATGCCTGCGCCCAAATCAAACGGCGTTTGTTGATATACGTAATAGTTCAGCCAGTTCGAAAACAGCAGGTTCGCATGGGCACGCCAAGTGGACAGCGGTGCGCCAGCCGGGTTGTCGCCTGGGAAATAGTTTTTTGGCACAGCGATTTCAAGGCCTTTGGCCCGGTCGCGGTCATATTCGTACTTGAGCGAGGTCGGGTCATATTCGGAATGGCCGGTGACAAAGATTTGCCGACCGTCCTTCGATGCAACAATGTACACGCCAGAATCCGAAGATTCCGATAAGATATCAAGCTCCTCAATCGTTTCGATATCTTCACGGCGAACTTCCGTGTGACGTGACTGCGGCACAAAAAACATTTCGTCGAAGCCGCGCAGCAAGTTCACGTTGCGCTTCTCGATCGTATGAGGGTAAACCCCAAACATTTTGTCATCTAAATTATATTTAGGAACATTGTAGTGGTGGTATAGGCCAGCCTGCGCTGCCCAACAGATATGGAAGGTTGAGGTTACGCGCCTCGTGCTCCAGTCCATAATTTCCTTGAGCTCTTCCCAATAGTTAACCTGATCAAATGGCATATGCTCAACCGGGGCGCCCGTAATGATGAGCCCGTCATAATACTCATGCGAAATTTCATCGAACGTTTTGTAAAAGGATTCCAAATGGTCGGCCGATGTATTTTTGGACGTATGCGTTCTAGGGTGCAGCAATACAACCTCAACTTGCAGCGGCGTGTTGCCAATCAGCCTCAGCAGCTGCGTCTCTGTGGTTTCCTTCGTAGGCATTAAATTAAGGATCGCAATGCGGAGCGGCCGGATATCCTGCTGATAAGCGACGCTCTCATCCATGACGAAAATGTTCTCGTGATTTAAAATTTCTTTGGCCGGAAGGTTATCGGGTACTTTAATTGGCATGATTTTCACTCCTCTTTAGGCAGTATGACCGCTTGAACATGAAAAAGACCCTTTCTGCTGTGAGAAAAGGTCGTATGCTCAGTAAATAAGCCATCCGCCTCTCTCATCTCTCAGAAACATAAATGTCTCCGCAAGAATTAGCACCGTGCGTATAATACGCCGGTTGCCGGGCTTCATCGGGCTAGTCCCTCCGCCTGCTCTTGATAAGAAAGTAGTCTATTCAATTTTCCGCGGTTACATTTCAATTCAACTTTAATGCATTCTGTCAATCGCGTCAAGAAGTACATTTGCATACGCTGAAGAAATAGCCGGAAATTCGCAGTTTTTATGCTTGAATGTAAAGCTGGTGCAGGAGTATACTAGACAAGAATTATGACGACAAATTCCACGAATAAGGGGTGCAAAGGACATGGAAGGCGACAGACCTAAGCCTGAAAACAGTCGAATACGGTTACTGCCGGCCAAGTCCAATTCAGCCGGCAGTTTCCTCTAATTGAAATTAAGGAGTGACTCCGGATGAAAATACGTCTCGTTAGCAATGGAATTTTTACCACAATTGATGATATCAATGAAACGCTTGTCCCGTCGAAAGAAGGCTTCTACTGGATAGATGCCGATGTTGAAGACCTAGCCGTGCTGCAACCGCTGTTCAGCATGCATGATCTGGCCGTTGAGGATTGCCTTAGCGAAGAGGAACAGCGACCAAAGATCGAAATTTACGAAAGCCATTATTTTATCGTTATAAACAGCATCCGTTTTGATGACGAAGAGATTTTTCTCAGGGCGCTGAACATTTTTCTCGGCCGCCACTTTATTATAACCGTTACGAAACAAAAAATTAACGAGCTGCGTTCCCTAAAGCCTGTTCTATGGGAACAGGAAGTCAGCCGTCCCGATTATTTCCTTTATCACCTTGTCGATATCGTCGTGGATAATTACTTCCTCGTCGGTGACCGAATCGACAACCGCATTGAAGCGCTTGAAGAGGATATCTTGATGCATACCAAGAAGTCGCATTTGAATGAAATTATCGGTTTGCGCGGGGAAATTCTCTGGCTCAAGAAAGTGCTCGGCCCGCAGCGCGATGTCATTGCAACGCTAAACAAAAAGGATCTAAAGCTGATCGACGATCAGCTCCAAAAATATTTTAGCGATATATACGAAAATGCTTTGAAAATCGCCGAGTCCTTCGATACGTACCGCGATCTAATGGGCAACTTGCGCGAGGCCTACCAATCCAGCGTATCCAACCGCGCCAATGAAATCATGCGCGTGTTTACCGCCATTACGACGATTTTCATGCCGCTCACCTTTATTACCGGCATCTATGGAATGAACTTCGATTTTATTCCGGGCTTGCATCTGCGGCTGGGGTCATATATTTTGCTCGGCATCATGCTGCTGCTCGGCATAAGCATGTTCTTTATTTTCCGCAAGAAGGAGTGGCTATAGCCGCCTGCTCCGAATAGCGCCTGTAGGGCTGCACCTGCTTGGCATCTTGCCTAAAGCGGAGGCGGCCCTTTTTTTGCTGAACCAAGGGGTATCCATTATAATAGTATAATAAGCATTTGAGCATTATGTATTTTTGAGAGGGGGATTGACGTGAACATCAGCCAGCTTGAAACACTCCAAACGATATCCAAGACGATGAGTTTCCGAAAAGCCGGCGAACTTCTCAACCTGACCCAGCCTGCTGTATCGGCACAAATCAAAAGTCTGGAGGATGAGTTCAAGACGGTCCTTATCGATCGTAATCAACCAGTCACTTTAACCGACCACGGTCAAGTTTTTCTGGAGCACGCAGAGCAAATCCTTAACATTGTTGAGGAATTAAAGCATAAGCTGTCCGATTTGAACCTAACGCCGCAAGGTCACATTTTGCTTGGCACAACATCCTCCATCGCCATTCAAATTTTGCCTCGCGTCATGTCGTATTTTCAAAACCAATTTCCTTTGATTAAAACAACGATCCATTCCATGCCCTCATCCCAAGTCATGGCCAGCGTTGAAAATGGATCCGTCGATATCGGCATTACCTACCTAACCGAAAAAAACCCGAATGTCACCTCCTCTGTTCTTTACTACGATACGTTCGAGCTTGTTGTCCCGCCTTCTCACCATATGAGCCGGCTTACGCATACAACCGTCGATACGCTCAAGGATATCCCAATGATCATGCTCGCTCCCGATACGCTTGGACGCAAGTTCGTCGATAAAATATTCCGTAAGTACAATATACAGCCGAATATTGTGATGGAGGTGTCCAGCAGCGAGGAAGTCAAACGCATGGTCGAAATTAATTTGGGCGCCGCCGTCGTATCCAAGCTTTCTATCGCTAACGAGCTCCGAATGGGCACACTAAAAATGATCAAAGTAAACGAGCTGGAAACCAGCCATCCGGTGGGTGTCGTCTATAAGTCCGGGCGCTACATCAATACGGCGCTGCAGCAATTTCTAAGCGATCTTAAAGGCATGCCCGAGCATCACTTCATCAGCAGCGAATAAGACGACCTACAGATAGAATAGGAGAGATTAAGATGAAATTCGATTTGCACACCCATCATCTCAGATGCGGCCATGCCGACGGAAATATTGAGGATTACATACTTGCCGGGCTTGATGCCGGCCTTCAGGTGATTGGCATATCCGACCACTCGCCTTACTTTTACCACGAGGAAGATCAGCCGTCTCCGGGAATTGCCATGGCCAGAAGCGACTTTGCCAACTACGTCAATGAAGTGCTTCGCTTGAAGGAGAAATACGAAGGCAAAATCGAAGTGCTGCTTGGCATGGAGTCGGATTTTTTCCCTGAGTATCTGGACAGCTACCGCAAAGCGTACGACGGCGTTCCGTTCGATTATCTGATTGGCTCGGTCCATCAGGTGGGCGGTGTCAGCATATTCAATCGTAACCGCTGGAAGGGTTTAGATGAGGCACAGCATGTAAGCGTGAAGCAAAGCTACTACGAGCTTATCAAGCAATCCGCACGCAGCGGCATGTTCGAAATTTTAGGTCATATCGATGCCATGAAAGGATACTACCCATCGTTCTCCGATATCCCAGCAGACTCGGATATTGACGATGCACTTAAGGTCATCGCTGAAAATGGCGTTGCGATCGAGATCAATACGTCCGGCAGCACCAAATACGTTGGAGGCTGGTATCCTTCGGACGCGATTTTGGAGCGTGCCCTATTCTTTGGGGTAAATGTAACGTTCGGTTCGGATGCCCACCTGCCAAGCCGGGTCGGGGATGATTGGGATCGGGTTCAGCAAAGGTTGAAGGAGATCGGCTTTAAGCAGTGGGTGTTTTACCGCAAGCGCCAGCCGGTAGTGGTATCGTTATAGTCGAGGATATGGACAAAAAAAGTGGACCTGCACGCTGCAGGTCCCAAAAGATATATTAAAAAAGGGGGTCTTGTTTATTATAATAGCCCATTAATGTGATGAGACGATAACAGAACTATTTCATTTGTGTAACAAATTTGAGGGGATGAACATCCATGTGGCTCATAACAGCCATCAGCAGCGCTTTTTTGTTCGGACTCGCAGGCTGGTGGATGAAAGTATCCCAAATGCGCGGCGGTTCAACGCGAACACTCCTCCTAGGATTATACGCTTCCGGTACGTTAGGTTTTGGCGTACATGCAGCGCTTGAGGGAACGATTGGTGTGCTTGGCAATCCGAAGGTGTGGATCGCAGGCATCATTATCGGTGCTGGATCGGCTTGGGGCAATGCTTTATTTATGAAGGCCTTGCATTTTGGCCCGGCCAGCCTAACGTCTCCGCTTACCAATATGAATATCATATTAGTGATTGCCCTGGCGACATGGTGGTACAGGGAGCCACTTAGCGCTTATGAAGCGGTCGGTATCACCTTCCTCCTGCTTGCCGTTGTATTTATCGCCCATAAGAGGAAAGAACCGCTCACGATTACGGAGAAACGCTGGTTCCTTCTCGTAGGAGTGGCTATTGTCATGTTCGCTCTTCGCAATGGCGGCCTGAAAGTAACCGAAGAACTCGGCATGCCCAGCGCCCCGATTTTATTTATCGCCTATGCCCTTTCGCTCGGCTGGTTCCTTATCCCATCCAAGACCAAGGCTGAGAAAGCCGCCCAGCGAACCGGCCTGAGGCTCGGCATTATCGCGGGACTGTTCTCCTACGGCGGTTTGCAGCTTTATGCGGTGGCTCTAGCTACCGGGCAGGCGAATTTGGCTGCGCCGATCTTCGCAACAAACAGCCTTGTTGTAGCCGCAGGCGCTATCGTTTTTTATAAGGAGAAGCTTACCGGCTTGCAATGGACAGCCTTTGCTTGCACGCTTGCCGGTCTGATAATCATTCGTTTATAACGCTTGAAAGCAACAACCGCCACGAATCTAACTTTTATATAGTAAATATATATTTTTTAAAAAAATCACGTATTCCCACTGTTATGAACTTACTTTTAGTTCGTTCATATGCTACAATAGGATTACAAAAAGCGGGGTGATACGGTTGGATTATTCGACAATGTGCCCAAAGTATGAAGCCGCAGCCGACATATTAGGTAAAAAGTGGACGGGCAGAATTATTCGGGTATTGCTTGGAGGACCGAAAAGGTTCAAAGAGATCAAGGAACAAATTCCCGAAATGAGCGACAAAATGCTGACGGACCGGATGAAAGAACTGGAATCAATAACGATTATTAAACGTCAGGTTTACCCTGAGATGCCCGTACGCATTGAGTACGAATTGACTGGCAAGGGACGGGAGCTTGAGCCTGTCATCGAATCCATTCAAAAATGGGGCGAACAATGGATGTAAAATGAGAAACCGCTGAGGCGGTTTTTTTATTTTCCCCTTTTGCTGATTGGTCCCCTTCACCCTCACCCCTCACTCTCCCCCACTTAGCCAGGCTAAGTTGTACACACGCAGGATAGGAGCCGCTTCTTCGCCAGATTCTGCTGCTATGTTTTGCATTCCATACAATATAGTTCACCTTATCATCACGCTCAGGCGCTGTATTAACGCATTCTACTGCAGAGGTGCAGGATAGCATCATCCCTTCACACTCAACAGTAGATTGTTATTGCATATGTGCAGCATAGCCTCGCTGCTGCATGTTTGATTTGTACGATTAGTAGTATATTTATGCTGAATGTTATGATTCGCCTCATTCAATCTTCATGCCAGAAACCATATCCTATCGCATTTATCCGAGCAAACATTTTTATCAATAGCGCTTAATGCCCAATTGACAAAGGAATGTCCATCCACTATCATTGATAATAATAATCAATATCAAAAAAGTAAAAAAAGAAACCCCCGAACTAGTCGAGGGTTTCCAAGCGGGCTTAGCACTACATGCCTAGCCATTTTTTGAATAAATGCTTAGTCGTATCCTTGTTGATTGCAGCAATTGAAGTCGTAAGCGGAATGCCTTTCGGGCATGCGCGAACGCAGTTCTGCGAGTTGCCGCAGCCTTCAATGCCGCCATCGGTCATGAGTGCATCCAGACGTTCTTCTTTGTTCATCTCGCCCGTAGGGTGAGCATTGAACAGACGAACTTGGGATATCGCTGCAGGGCCGATAAAGCTGTTCCGGTCATTCACGTTCGGGCAAGCCTCAAGGCAAACGCCGCAAGTCATGCATTTGGAAAGCTCGTACGCCCACTGACGCTTCGTTTCAGCCATCCGCGGTCCAGGTCCAAGATCATACGTGCCATCGATCGGAATCCATGCTTTAACGCGCTTCAGTGCGCCGAACATGCGCTCACGGTTAATGACAAGGTCACGAACAACTGGGAACGTGCTCATTGGCTCTAGGCGAATCGGTTGCTCCAGCTTGTCGATCAAAGCGCTGCAAGCTTGACGCGGCTTGCCGTTAATGACCATCGAGCATGCGCCGCATACTTCTTCCAAGCAGTTGGAATCCCAGCATACCGGTGCTGTGCTCGCGCCGTCAGCCTTCTTCGGATTACGTTGAATTTCCATCAAGCCGCTGATTACGTTCATATTCGCGCGGTAAGGAACTTCGAACTCTTCCGTATAAGGTTTGGAATCAGGAGTATCTTGACGTGTGATGATAAACTTAACCGATTTTGTAGCTACAGTCGTTTCAGCCATCATTATTCTCCTTTCTTCTTGTCGCTCGAGTAATCGCGTTTACGAGGCTTGATCAAGCTTACGTCGATATCCTCGTAAGAAATTTGCGGACCTTCTTTCGTCCATTTCGCAATCGTCGATTTCATGAAATGATCGTCGTCACGGTCCGGGAAGTCCGGTTTATAGTGAGCTCCGCGGCTCTCGTTACGAAGCAATCCGCCAAGCGTCATCGCTTCCGAAAGCTCAAGCATATTCCAAAGCTGGCGCGTGAATGCCACGCTGGCATTGTTCCATTGCGCGGAATCATTAATGTTGATTTTCGCATAACGCTGCTTGAGCTCTTTGATCTTGTGGATCGTTTGCTCCAGCTTGTCGTTAAAGCGTACAACGGTCATGTTGTTCGTCATCCATTCACCAAGCTCTTTGTGAATGACATACGCGTTCTCGTTGCCGTTCATGTTGATGATGCTGTTGTACTTGTCCGTTTGACGCTTGTTCTCGCGGTCGAATACAGAGGATGCAACGTCTTCTGCCGATTTCTTCAAGCCTTTGATGTATTCAACAGCTTTCGGACCAGCAACCATGCCGCCGTAAATAGCGGACAACAAGGAGTTTGCACCTAGACGGTTAGCTCCATGGTATTGGTACTCACACTCGCCGGCTGCAAACAGACCAGGAATGTTCGTCATTTGATTGTAGTCGACCCACATGCCGCCCATCGAATAGTGGACTGCAGGGAAGATTTTCATCGGGATCTTGCGCGGGTCATCGCCCATGAACTTCTCGTAAATTTCAATGATGCCGCCAAGCTTAACATCAAGCTCTTTCGGATCTTTATGGGATAGATCAAGGTAAACCATGTTTTCTTGGTTGATGCCGAGCTTCTGATCGACGCATACGCTGAAGATCTCGCGCGTTGCAATGTCACGCGGAACCAAGTTTCCGTAAGCTGGGTATTTTTCCTCAAGGAAGTACCAAGGCTTGCCGTCTTTGTATGTCCAGATCCTGCCGCCTTCACCACGAGCCGATTCAGACATCAAGCGCAGCTTGTCGTCGCCTGGGATCGCCGTGGGGTGAATCTGGATAAACTCGCCATTCGCATAGTTTACGCCTTGTTGGTACACCGCACTAGCTGCAGTTCCTGTATTGATAACCGAGTTCGTTGTTTTTCCAAAAATAATGCCAGGACCGCCTGATGCAAGGATAACCGCATCCGCACGAATCGTGTGTACTTCCATTGTGCGCAGATCCTGCGCAGAAACGCCGCGGCAAATGCCGTCATCATCTACAACAGCGCCAAGGAATTCCCAGTGCTCGTATTTGTTGACTAGGCCTGCAGCTTCCCAGCGACGAACTTGCTCATCAAGTGCATAAAGCAATTGTTGGCCCGTCGTTGCGCCCGCGAATGCCGTGCGGGAATGCTTCGTGCCGCCAAAGCGACGGAAGTCGAGCAAACCTTCGGATGTACGGCTGAACATAACGCCCATCCGGTCCATCAAGTGAATGATGCCAGGCGCCGCATCGCACATTGCTTTTACCGGAGGCTGATTTGCTAGGAAATCCCCGCCGTATACGGTATCGTCAAAATGCTCCCATGGAGAATCGCCTTCACCTTTTGTGTTTACGGCGCCGTTTATGCCGCCCTGCGCACATACCGAGTGGGAACGTTTGACCGGAACCAGTGAAAAGAGATCAACGTGCACGCCAGCTTCTGCAGCTTTGATGGTCGCCATCAAGCCGGCCAGACCGCCGCCAACGATGATAATTTTATTTTTAGCCATAACGCTTCGCTCCTTGTCTACAAACTAACCGATATTCGTAAGTGTCAATACCGCACTTGCAGCTTCCTTGAATTCATCGCCTCTAAACGCAACCAGCGAAAGAATGAACAGCGCGGAAACGATAACAAAAATGCCCATGCAAATGTAAGAAGAAATACGCTGAGCTTTAGGGCCGATCGTAATGCCCCAGCTAATCAGGAATGCCCATAGACCGTTGCTGAAGTGGAACACAGCAGCAAGCACGCCGATGACATAAAGTACAAAATAAGTAGGGTTGCTGGCGATTAGGTTCATCGTTGACCCAAGCTCTTCATGTGTGATGTGGCCCAGATAAACTTGAATCCTAGTTTGGTATACGTGCCAGAATACGAAGACAAAGGTAAGTACCCCTGTTACGCGCTGCGCGGTAAACGCCCAGTTCCGTCCGTATTTGAAGCGTCCCGTATTCGTGTTCGATTGGTAAGCGACGTACAAGCCGTAAATACCATGAAACAAAAGCGGGAGGTAAATGCCGAAAATCTCGAGCAGCGGGATCACGGGCAAGCTGTTGATAAAATGCACACCGTTGCTAAAGCCTTCCGGTCCGCGTTCAAACGCCTGGTAGTTGGTCAGTCCATGCACGACGATAAAGCCGCCGAGCGGAATGATTCCGAGCAGCGAGTGAAGCTTGCGCGAGAAATACGAGTTTCCTTTCATGTCATTCCTTCTCCTTTCAAAACTGTGAGTGCTAGCATGCTTCATTTTAAAATATAAGAATGTTTCGGTTATCCTGTATACATTGCTTATATTTCAGCGCAAAACGAACGCTATACCGCCAATGGCTTTACATAGCAGTTTACGCTTGGCAAATCATTCTACATTGTAACCCCAGCATGTACCCCCGTCAACAAAAGTCGACACATATCAGCCACACTTTCCATCCTACTCCTTTTCAGCTTATAATGGAATTGCTTATTTTTTATAATTTCTTATAACAAAATGACATAAGGAGCTTCATCCATGAATGAAGAAATGCATGTCTTTACCGTAATTGTCGAACAATCCAGCATGAATAAGGCGTCCGTACTGCTTAACTTGTCCCAACCGGCAATATCCCGCAAAATTGCGAAGCTTGAGCAGGAGATCGGCTCCCCTTTGTTTCGGCGCATCGGCAAACGCCTGGAGCTCACTCGAATCGGGCAAATGACGTACGAATACGCGCTGGAGCTGCGCCAGCTGCATCGCAAGTATTTGCAAACGGTTTCCGAGTTTACGATGGCCAGACATACGACGCTCACGATTGGGGCCAGCCTGACGACGCTGCAGACCACTTTGCCTGATTTAATTCAGACGCTGACAGCGACCCATCCTGAAATCGACATCAAGGCGATTACGGGCAAAACGCATGAAATCGTGTCCCTTGTGCGCGACAATAAAGCCGATATCGGCATTGTCGCTTCCAGTATCGAAGATTCGACGCTGCGCTGCATACCGCTGTTCGAAGACCATTTGTCGCTCGTCCTGCCCCGTAATCAGGTCATTACGGACAAAGGGACGCTCGGCATTCAGGATTTGACCGGCATGCCGATGATCCTTTTCTCCAAAGGCACCTGGTACCGGCTGCTTACGGACGAGCTCTTCGACAAGTACCATCTCCAGCCCGATGTCCGTATGGAAATCGATTCGTTCGAAGCGATTCTTCGCCTGCTTCATACCTGCAGGGCCGCGACGCTGCTGCCGCGCTCCTATATGCGCAAGCAGCTTCTCGAGGATAATGACCTCGCCGTTATCCCGATTCGCGAGCTGGAGGATACGAAGCGCACCACCTCGCTTATCCATGCGGATGCAGCGGCGCTCAGCCCCTCGGTCAGGCTATGGATCAACGAACTCGCCGCCCGTTTTCCCGGTAAAAAGGACAGCAGCTTCTAAATAAGGCCGCTGTCCTCAGCATTTCCAATATTACGCTTCTAAATCCGCCTGCTTATGCGCCTAACGTATAACGGTTGCCTCAAATTCTTCGATTTGTTCATTTGTGCCAATGACTACCATCACGTCGCGCTCTGCCAGCACGTCTGTAGCCGTGGGAGCAATGATGATGCCGCCTGGTTTGTTGATCGCAACGATGCTGCAGCCAAATCTAGCACGAGGGTTAAGGTCATGCAAAGATTTTCCGTTTAGGCATTGCGGAACCGCAAGCTCCGCTATCGTATACTCCTTGGATAGTTCGATGTAATCAAGCAGGTTTGGCGAAACAAGCTGATGCGCCACGCGGATACCCATATCCCGCTCCGGATAAACGACACGGTCGACGCCGATTTTCTCAAGGACGCGCCCATGCAGCTCGCTCATCGCTTTGGCGACCACCTGCTTTACGCCCAAATCCTTGAGCAAAATGGTCGTCAGAATGCTGGCCTGAATATCGTCGCCGATCGCGACCACGCCGCAGTCGAAATTTCGGACGCCGAGCGAGCGGAGCGCTTCCTCGTCCGTACAATCCGCGGATACCGCGTAGGTGAGCACGCTGCTCATCTCCTGTACGGCTTCCTCATCCTTATCAATGCCCAGTACCTCATTGCCCAGCTCAATCAGCTCTCGGCCCAAACTTGAACCGAATCTCCCTAACCCAATAATGACAAATTGCTTCTTTTTTGCTCCCACCTGCTGTATCTCCTATCCAATCGTAATTTTGCCTTCGGGATGCCGGTACAATTCTTTTTCTGTGCGGGGCCCCAGCGCATAAGCCAGCGTCAAAGGACCGAGCCGTCCGGCAAACATCGTTAATGCAATGACCACTTTTCCAACCGTGCTTAATTCCGGCGTCACGCCGATCGACAGGCCTACCGTACCGAATGCGGAGGTCGCTTCGAACAATAAATGAATGAACGGCTGCGTTTCCGTCATCGATAGGATCATCGTTACGATAATGACAAGTCCTAGCGATATAAGGGTAATGGTCAGCGCTTTGAAAATACGGTCCTTCCCGAGCCTGTGCCGGAAAAACACAATATCCTCGCGTCCGCGAATCATGGCAAACACGGCACCGACCAACGTCGTAAAGGTCGTTGTCTTAATACCGCCACCCGTCGATCCGGGCGATGCGCCAATAAACATTAAGATGATCGTAAAAAACATCGTCGCTTGCCTTATCCCTGTGTAGTCGAGCGTATTCGCCCCCGCGGTCCGCGGCGTGACCGATTGAAAGAAGGAAGAGAGCACCTTGCCTCCAAAATCCAGTGAGCCGAGCGTCTTCGAATTAGAAAACTCAAAGATGAAGATGACGATCGTCCCTAGTGCAATCAACGTTCCCGTCATCGACAGGACAACCTTGCTGTGCAAGGAAAGCTTGCGGTTTTTGCGATATTCCATTAAGTCCGACATGACAACAAAGCCTAAACCTCCGGTAATAATCAGCAGCATGGCGGTTAAGTTGACGATCGGATCCGATACATACTGCGTTAAGCTGCGATAATTGCCAAAAATATCGAAACCAGCGTTATTAAACAAGGATACGGCATGGAATGCGCCGAAATAAATCGCTTTGCCGATCGGCATATCAAAGGCAAACCTTGAAGCAAATAGCGCAGCACCCACGAGCTCAATAGACAATGAATAAACAATGACGCGCCGGATCAACCGCACGATGCCTTCCATGCTCGATTGGTTCATCGCTTCTTGAAGCAGAAGCCGCTCCCGCAGCGAAATCTTCTTGCGCAGCACAAGTGCCACCAGCGTCGCCATGGTCATAAAGCCAAGTCCGCCCAGTTGGAACAGGCACATGAGAATGATTTGGCCCGGTACCGAAAAATAGGTTCCGGTATCTACGACGACCAGCCCCGTCACGCAGGTGGCTGACGTCGCCGTAAACAGTGCGTCGAGAAAAGGCAGGCGATCGCCGTTTGCTGAAGCAAAAGGCATGGATAATAATAAGGCCCCCAGCAATATAATAAGAGCAAAGCCGCTGACTAATATCCGCGGGGGCGACCACTTAAGCACATTCCAATCAACCTTCATTCCCTAGCCTCTTTTTCCGTTATGTCTTTACCAATCTAGTTATATATAAGCATAAAAAAAAGCACTGAAACTCAAGTGCTCTGTGCGATGAGTCCTGTTCCAGTTTGCCTACGAGGTTAGCTGACGGATTCGGGCCTGGACAGGCAGCCCTATCTCGCAGCAGGACGATGTCCGGCTGCAAAAATTCACCCCATGCTGTCACTTCGGAATGACCAGAGCGCTTTCTGGCTATACGATTTCTGACAGCTTTATGGTTCCCCCGTTTTCCATAGGAAATTCGGCTTTGCTATTCAATTAGTATGACGTTAACGATTATAATCCCAAAGCAGTCCACATATAAAGGAGGGGTTTGGCACGTTAAAGACGATTTTAGACCAAAAAAGGGCATGGGGTGAATACAGCCCTCATTAAGCTTGACGGACATCTTTATTTCGCTCGTTATTGAAAGCAATTGCTCTTTTTCATTGGATAATTCAGGGATTAGTATGTTAAGGTAAGGAAAGAAGCTACTCATTATAAAGACAGTTGAGGTGAACGAATGATTGATTCTATCAAGCCTTTTGAATGGAAACGTTTTCTATGGGCGGCAATTGCATGCTTCGTCATTTATACGGCGGTAGAGATCGGCCCAATGATTGCGTCTATCGTCTCCGGAGACATGAACACGAAGGTCATCGAGAAGTCTGCAGCGGAAGAGCGGGCATCCGATTTTGCGCAAAAGCAGACCGGCCTCGAAGTAAAGTCGGCCAAAGCCGTGCATCAAACCGATAAAATTTTGAACGGCTATTTATCCAAAAACAAATTGATTAAAACGTATAGCGATAAATATGACCCGAGCTTTCCCACCGATACCTTTCAGGTCGATCTGAAGTTCGTGGGCGGCGGAAGCGGCTTCGTTTACGTACATATGCAAAGCGAAAAAATCGTTGCGTGGAATTTGCTTGTCGACGGAGAACCATTGAATGATGTGGACAATACGAAGCAAATCGAAGCTTTCCTGGCCGCACAAAGCTTGAGTCCCGACGATTTCAAGCAACGGCAAATAAACGAAAGCGGCGAGTGGATGGGCACTTCGTCTGGGCTATATTCCATCAAGGATGCCAAGCTCTCCCTTGAGATTGAAGCGCTTAGCGTAGACGGGCGTACAATCATAACCAAGTACAAGCCTGCTTTCATCGCGCCCGATGATTATATCAGCTATGTAACCAAACAAGATAAGCTCGCAGGCTTCCTGACCGGCTTCGGCTATTTCTTTATGAGCATTGTGCTGTTTATACTTGCGATTATTTACGCGGTGCTCTACCGAAGATTGACTTCGTTTAAATACGGAATTATCTTAACCGTCGTTTATTTGATTACCTACATGATTATGAACTTGAATGTGCTTGATGGCATTCGGGCTTCGCTGGGCGAGAACGAAATTGCCGGCCAAGCCACCACGATTACGGCTATTTTCACGGTGCTTCTGACCATTCCGATGGCTGCATCCATTTACTTCTCTATCATTGCGGGCGATGCGCTCTGGAAGGCGCAGGGACGCTCCTTATGGCCGCGCTTCGGGCAAAAAGGCTATGGCGATTACGTGTGGCGCAGCATGGGATTATCGTATATGTTCGCGATTATTCTGTTCGCCGTACAGGCCATCATCTTTATCGCCCTGAGGCTGTCGATTGGCACTTGGGACACTTCGGACGTCACGCAGTCGCCTTACAATATGAGCATTCTGTGGCTGATGCCCGTGCTCGCTTGGGCTGCCGCTATCTCCGAGGAAGCCGTCTTCCGTTTCTTCGGCATCGGGCTGTTCCGCAAATGGTTTAAAAACACGTTCGCCGCAGCCCTGCTGCCAACCTTGTTCTGGGCGCTTGGGCACGTCATGTATCCATTCTACCCGTCATCGACCCGGTTGATTGAGCTGATGATTATCGGGCTCGCATTCAGCTTTATTTTTGTCAGATACGGCTTCATTACATCGATGTTCACGCATGCGATCTTCAACAGCGTCGCCGTCGGCATATCCTTGCTGACGATCGGGAAGGCGGAGAATATCATTTCGGCAATCGTCTTCTCGGTACTGCCGGTGCTTATTGCCTTCGTCCTCAAATATTTTAGCGTTAAAAAAGAAAAGAAGCCGCCGGTTACGACGGCTCCTCCGCTAGAGAAGCTATAATTTGCGTAGCTAATTTATCCCCAATAGATAGAGGCCGAAAGTCTTCGACTGAGGCCTCTTTTATTTTTTTGACCGAGCCAAAATGCTTCAGCAGCAGCTTCCGGCGTTTTTCCCCGATACCCGGAATCGAGTCAAGCTTCGATTCGACCATCGACTTGCCCCGCTGCTCCCGGTGGAACGTAATCGCGAAGCGATGCACCTCGTCTTGGATGCGCTGCAGCAAATAGAACTCCTGGCTGTCGCGCGGCAGCGGTACGATCTCGGCTGGGTCGCCGGTCATGAGCTGTGCCGTTTTGTGCTTGGCATCCTTGACTAGGCCGCAAACCGGAATGTACAGCCCCAGCTCGTTCTCAAGCACGTCCAGCGCCGCAGAGATTTGCCCTTTCCCGCCATCGACGACGATCAAGTCCGGAGCGGCCAGCTCTTCCTTCAACACACGCTCGTAACGGCGCCGTATGACCTCGCGCATCGTCTCGTAATCATCCGGTCCCTTTACCGTCTTCACCTTGTATTTGCGGTATTCCTTGCGGTCCGGCTTGCCGTCCGTGAATACGACCATCGCAGAGACGGGGTTCGTCCCCTGAATGTTCGAGTTATCGAACGCTTCGATCCGCCGAACCTGATCAAGCCCGAGCCAGTCGGCCAGCGATTCCGAAGCCTTAACGCTCCGCTCCTCATCCCGCTCGATCAGCCTGAATTTCTCGTCCAGCATGACCTTCGCATTGTTCGTCGCCATCGTTACGACCTCGCTCTTGCGGCCGCGCTGCGGCATAAGCACCTTAACCTTCAGCCAGCTGTGCAGGGACGCAATGACATCGTCTGCATGCGTGGCTGCCGCCTCATCCTCCGCTGCCTTGCCTTCAGCCTCAAGCTGCTCGAGCTCAGGTGGGATTGGCAGCAAAATTTGCTTCGGCAGTGCGGGGTTGTCGCTGTAATATTGCGTGACGAACGTCATAAAGTCGTCATAAGCCTCGCCATAATACGGGAAGGTCGTTCCGTGGCGTTCAATAAGCTTGCCTTGCCGCATATACAAAATTTGCACGCACATCCAGCCCTTGTCGACGGCAAAGCCGAAAATATCCCGGTCGAGCGCATCCGACATCGTTATCTTCTGCTTCTCCATTACCGCGTCGATCGCAATTAGCTGGTCGCGAAGCTCCTTTGCGCGCTCGAACTCCAGCTTCTCTGCCGCCTCTTCCATTTTGCGCTGCAGCTCGATCTTGACCACATCCTGCCCGCCGTTTAGGAAACGCGAAATTTCCTGGGTCATCCGGTCGTATTCCGACTGCTCCACCTCGAATTCGCATGGCGCGATGCACTGGCCAAGATGATAATACAAGCACACTTTATCCGGCAGCGTCTTGCACTTGCGAAGCGGATACAAGCGGTCCAGCAGCTTCTTCGTCTGTTGAGCCGCGTAAGCGTTCGGATAAGGGCCAAAGTATTTCCCTTTGTCCTTAATGATCCGTCTCGTTACTTCCAGCTTCGGATGTTTCTCGTTCGTTATTTTGATATAAGGAAAGGTTTTGTCGTCCTTAAGCAGGACATTATATCTGGGATGATATTGTTTAATTAAATTGCATTCAAGAATGAGTGCTTCCATATTGCTGGACGTAACGATAAATTCGAAATCCCGGATCTCCGATACGAGCCGCTGCGTTTTCCCGTTGTGGCTGCCGTTAAAATACGAACGCACGCGATTCTTAAGCACCTTCGCCTTGCCTACATATATAATGACGCCTTCGCTGTTTTTCATGAGGTAACAGCCTGATTGGTCGGGGAGCAAAGCTAGCTTGTTCCGTATCGTTTCTTTTGCCACTGCAAGCTGCTGCTCCGCCAGCTCCCGATCCGTTTGTTGTTGATCCATGCTCTCGCCTCCGACTGCCTAAAGATTCTGTACACATTTTAGCATAAATGAACGCTATTTTGTTTTACAATTGTCACCGGTAACCGCTTTACAACTCTTTGGCTGTTTGGGTATACTAATATAAGTTGAATAAACCGATACTACATAAAGACGACCGCTTTAGGTTGTAATTGAAGCAATCGGTCTTTTTCAAGGAGGACGTCAACGATGGATAACGTTAGAGACCCGCGCGAGCATTTTAACGAAGAGCCTCGCCATGACTTGATGGACGTCGTATTCGGCTTTGGTGGCATGCTCGGTTTTATGACCGTTATTTTCGCCATTGCTGTAATCGTAAAATTCGTCATTTCGTAAGAAGAAAAGGAGCAGCGTGCTGCTCCTTTTTTTTGTTTCCTGCCCTGTAAATTAGAATCCATGAAATTCTGAAAGTAGGCGTCCATACGGACGTTCAATCGTTTAGCAAGGATAGTCGATTAGTAATTGGTTATTTATCCCAAAAATTTGCTGGCCATACTGCTGCCTTCAAACAGCAGTTGTTGAATATCGTCGTATTTCCGGCGTTTTTTGTATTTTGTAAACTTACCCGTTTTTCAAATCCTGGTGGTCTGCTGTTTCGACATCCCTACTCATCACTTGTCTCGTAAATTTAACAAAATTAGCTGAAATGGATGAAATAGGGCTAAAAAGCAGGTCCATTCCTGCCAGCAGCTCTAATTAGCCGGGTTATGGCTGGTTTTTGAGAAATAGATCTAATTTTTAGATCTATTCTGGCGTAAATAGCCCAAACTGATGAAATAGATCTAAAAAGTAGATCTAAACTAGCCCAGTCGCTCCAATTAGCCAGGATATAGCTAGGTTTTTGGGAAATAGATCTAATTTTTAGATCTATTCTGGCGTAAGTAGCCCAAACTGATGAAATAGGGCTAAAAAATAGATCTAAACTAGCCCAGTCGCTCCAATTAGGGCTGAGTCCATATAATTGTGTAAAATGATGACTTCATAAAAAGTAAGCCATGAAGTAAATACTCATCTAGAAGAGTTACCTAGACCATTCC
>NZ_VCIX01000086.1 GCF_006345825.1 Paenibacillus paridis | reverse complement strand
CTCCCGCTAATTCTGCCAACCTACCTCTCAAATCGCCAATTCGGCTAAATTAACGGTAGTTTTTCCCACTAATCAGGTTACTTATCAATATTTCGGTTCATTAGCGGGAGGTTTTCCTGTTAATTGGAGCGTTAGTTTAATTGCAGCAATTCGTGCTGATGATGCGTTTAGTTTTGCCAGTTTAGCTAGTTGTGCCAGTTCTGCATGCTCTGCTAGTTCTGCTAGTTCTGCTTGCTCTGCTTGCTCTGTTCTTGCTAAGGATGCTATTAACGTTACTGCTACGCTTGTTTGTACCACGCCAATTGCAGCAACTGACGGTACCAAATAGCATTAGTCTGCACATTACCAAACTCACCGCCGCCACGTGAATCTTGTAATTTAACGGGAAAAGCTCCCGTTAATTCGACTAACTCGATTCAACTATTTAACTTAACGGGAATTTCTCCCGCTAATTCTGCCAACCTACCTCTCAAATCGCCAATTCGGCTAAATTAACGGTAGTTTTTCCCACTAATCAGGTTACTTATCATTATTTAGGCTCATTAGCGGGAGGTTTTCCTGTTAATTGGAGCAGTAGTTGAATGACAGCCATGCGTGCTGATGATGCGTTTAGTTTTGCTAGTTCTGCTAGTTCTGCTAGTTCTGCATGCTCTGTTCTTGCTAAGGATGCTATTAACGTTACTGCTACGCTTGTTTGTACCACGCCAATTGCTGCAACTGACGGTGCCAAATAGCATTAGTCTGCACATTACCAAACTCACCGCCGCCACGTGAATCTTGTAATTTAACGGGAAAAGCTCCCGTTAATTCGTCTAACTTGATTCAACTATTTAACTTAACGGGATTTTCTCCCGCTAATTCTGCCAACCTACCTCTCAAATCGCCAATTCGGCTAAATTAACGGTAGTTTTTCCCACTAATCAGGTTACTTATCAATATTTTGGCTCATTAGCGGGAGGTTTTCCTGTTAATTGGAGCGGTAGTTTAATGACAGCCATTCGTGCTGATGAAGCGTTTAGTTTTGCTAGTTTTTCCAGTTCTGCCAGTTCCGCCAGTTCTGTTCATTCGAAGGGTACTATAATCAAGTTACTCGGCATCATTCCAGCACATGAGCGGGAGTTTTTCCTATTCGTTCATGACGTCTTGTTAATCTGAACCTTACTTCTTCATCACTAACTGGGCCGATTTGATGCTGCTGGTCCAGGTATTATAGTAGTTGGAGTTTTTGCCGTATGAGTTGTCGAGCAGCGTGTTCGGCTTGTCCATCAGGCAGGATAGGATATGTCCGTGCAACCTGGAGGTTTGGACAACGCGGTAGCCGCTAAAGCGCTTGACCGCTTTGTCCACCAGATAGTCGGAATATTTGCCCCAGATCGCCTGCATCGGAAGCGGCACGCCGCTTTTTGTCATCATTTGGCCGATCATCTTAATCGACTTCCGCTCCACTTTGTTGTACAGAGAGGCCCAGTCCAAGTAATCCCCGCGCCCCGCCGACTCGAAGCTTTCCTGCTCGCTCGTCTTCTCAATGTCGGTACGGAAGAAGCAGAGCAGCTCCTTGCCAGGAGCGCTCTTCGGCAAAATTGGCCACAGCTGGTGAGCCATGTCAGGCGACAAATAGACGCAGCAACGATCAAATTTTTGAGCGGCCACGCTATAGGTTAAGGTGTCCCTCACGAAGAGGTGGACGTCCTTATGCCCGTTGAAAATACGTGCCGTCCGGTCGTATTCCGCCTCGCTCTTGAAGAAGATCGTTTGCGGCAGCAGCACGATGCGGTGATGCGGATAGTCCATGACGATTTTCTCCCGCAGCTTCTGGTGCACCGGATACAAATCGCCGAAATTGCCGCCGCCCTGCAGAACGATCACCTGATCCTTCGGGATGCTCAGCTTGTCCGGAAAATCAAGAACGCTGTAACGCGCCGTCACGCGGATATGATTATCTTTGAAGAACGCCTCCGCCCCCTTCATGATCAGCAGATCGCCGCCGTTGTTGTACACGGGATAATCGATATAATAAATGCTTGAGCCTGGCGGGATCACCTTCAAAATTTGGAGCAGCTGCTTCTTCAAGCCCTCCATCGGGTGTACGTTCGATTCCACTAGCATATCAGCGCGCTCCTTTACGTTGTTTTTTGGCTTTCAAGCGTTTAATCAGAAACCGGAAATCATTTTTATCAAACAGCATGCCCTTCAGGCTCACGTGGAAAATAATCCGCATCGACGCCATCGTTACGACCAAACGGATAACTGCGCCTATCAATAACGCAAGCGCGATCCCGTTCAGTCCATACAGCGGCGTGAAGATGAAAAACAGGCCGATCGTGGCGGCCAAAGCAATGAGCTGGCGCATCAGCACCAGTCCCGGCCTGCCCATCGCATTAAACGATGAAGCGAGAATCCAAGAGCCGCCGCCGAGAATGCATTCAATCGACAGCAAGTAGAACGCACCGCTTGCTTCAAGGAATGGCGCCCCGAACAGAATGCCCATCAGGAACCGCCCGATGAACATGCTCGGAATAACGACGATCGTCATAAGCAGCATCGATAACCGGAAGGCCCGGCCTACCGTAGCAATAATCGCTGACTTCTCCATCCCGGTAACCTTCGGAAAAACGACATTCGTTATCGCCATTTGCACGACGTTGAAGACGCGGGATAACGCGTAAACGACCGTATATAACCCCAGCTCCCTTGCGGTAAGCATGGATAAAATAATGATTTTATCGAACTGCGAATACAGCGTGCCTAGCAGCTCCACCCCAAACACTTTGCTGCCGTAGCCGAACAGCGCTTTGGCCGCGACCCTGTTGCCGAGTCCCTTCAGCCAGTTCATGCGAAGCGCATCCCTTATGCTGTATAAGGACCAGCCAATGACGAGCACGCTGGTGACAAGGAAAACGAGAGAGGCATTATGCAGGCTTAAATCGCCTACCGCCCAGAGTCCCATCAGCCCGAGCAGGTTGCATAAGGGAACGCATAAGCGCACGCCGTTGTAGACGCCAAATCGGCCCGTGCTCTGCGCAAGGGCCGAAATTAAATTAATGGCAAGCAAAATCGGCAGCATCAGCACCGTGTACCATCTGGCGATTTGAACGATATCCGGCGGATAATTTCCCAGCCAGACGGGCAGCCACGTCCAAGAAACGACGCCGACGATGATGCTGACCGGAATTTGAAAAAGAAAGCCCGCTCTCACAAAATCGCTGCCGCTGCCCTTGTTCTGCTTCATGTTGTAGATAAGCGAGGTCGGCAGGCCAAACCCGACAAGCCCCGCAAGCAGCGTCGGCCAAAATAAAATTGCCGAAAACTCGCCTTTTCCGACGACGCCGAACATGCGAGCCGTGACGATCGAGGTCAGCGTGCTGATGACCATGACAAGAAGATTCGTTGCGCTCGTGCGCATAATCGTTTGAACGAGGCCGTTGCCCCTCCACGCTTTATGAATAGCGAGCTGTGCCATAGCTGTCCGTCAACCCCTACTGTTATAACGCAGGATGCCGACCAGCGATCCGTTGCGGTAACATATTTTCACAACCTGGCGAATAAATCGCTTGAAATTAAAAATCGTCAGCAGCGACGTTCCAATCGCCTGTACCATCCGAATCACATGCTTCACGATAGCAAATAGGCTTCGATCCTGCCGCTTGACCGCGTCGCTGACGCCCTGCCAAAAGATCCGTTTCAAAAACCATTTCTTGGTCGTCCGTTCCTTGGCAATCTTATGCTGAACCGGAGCAAACGGAGTATAGTACACCTTGTAGCTCTCCCTGATCCTTGCGATCAGCTCGCTCTCCTCGCTCGACAGCAGGTTTGTTCCCACCCGGCCGAGATCTTCGCGGAAAGGCTTGTAGCGATTGAAGACGCTTGCCCGGAAGGCCACGTTCGCCCCGTAAGGAATCGCAGGCGCCGGCATTTCCTTCACCGCATCCGAATAATCAAGAATGGTAAACACCGAGCGGTGCTCCTCGGGAATCCAATCCGGCTCGGCGGCTTCCCAGATCGGATCGATTCTTCCACCTACGCAGCCGATGGCTGGATCGCTCTCGAAGACTTCCACGATTTGCTTCACCCATTGACGGGAAGCGAGCGCATCATCGTCCAGAAACAGGATGAATTCGCCCTTTGCCTCCCGGATCGCCCGGTTTCTCGCTACGGATAAGCCAAGCTTGTTCTCCAAAATATAACGCACCCTTGAGCCGTGAATCGTCACTTGGGCGCCAACGACGTCGGCGGTATTATCCGTCGACCGGTTGTCGATGACGACGATTTCGATTTGATCCTGCGCAAAGTCTTGCGCGAGTACGCTCTCTATTGCTTCTCCCGTATCCTTGGCCCGGTTATGGGTGCAGATGGCTACCGATACTTTCATCCTTCATCCCCATCCTTGGTAAACGTTTTTGATCTTCTGCGCAATCGCGCTCCATTCGAGTTCCTTCAGCACCTCTTCATACGGAGGCGTCCTTTGCTCCCGCTTCACGTTCAACGCCGATTTCATCGCGTTCTCAAGGCCGTTATAATCGTTCGGGTTGTACCGTACGACCATGTCCTCCTTGAAATATTCGTCGATAAATTCATTGTCCGGCATGACGATCAGCTTCCTAAACGAGAGGCCAAGTATCGCCGAGCCCGAGGTTGTAATTTCCTTATACGGCATAACCATTACATCAACTGCGTTGATGAGATCGGCCACATCCTCATTCGGTATAAAGCGAAGATCCAAAATAATATTTTCCTTATCCTCGACTCGCTTTAAATAAGCCTCCATCTGCTTATCCGCCTTGCCCGCAATGATCAAATAGGACTGCCTTGTCTTCATGGCATTAAAAGCCTCGATCAAATCCTCAACGCCCTTGTAAGCTTTAATCGCTCCGAGGAACAAATAAATATCCGCATCCGCGTCTATCCCATAGGCCTTTCTGCAATCGACCCCTTTGGATTTATATACCCCAAGGTAATGACCGTGCTTGACGACAAACAGCTTGCTAGCCGGAACGTCAAACTCAGCGATAACCTTGCGCTTGATCGATTCCGAAGCCACGAGCAGCTTGCTGCAAAATTTGCAAATAACGGTCCGCATGAAGCGCTCCAGCCGTTTATATTTCACCTGATGCGGGTAAAGATTATGAATCGTCCATACTAGCTGCACGCGTCGTACTTTCAAATACAGCATCGTCATAATAAACAGGATCGACTTCACAATAAACACCAGCAGATTGCTGTTCTGATAAGCGTGATGCATCCAGTGAATATGGACGATGTCTCCCGCTCTCGCCCCGCCGACCTGCAGCAGCAGCTTGCCATGCTTTAAATCCTTTACTTCTATTCCTGCGCCGCTCAGCGAATTCGTGAGCAAATCATTGTAAAAGTTCAATTCGCTTGATTTTGGCCACATCCATACTTTCATCGCCCTACGCTCCCTAGCCTTGCCAGAATCATTGCTGCTTGACCCATTAGTTGTATCTGCGAATCCATTCCTCCGCGACTCGCAGCTCGCGAATCACCTTGGCAGGCGTTCCGCCCGCCAGCACGTTGGCCGGAATATCCCGCGTCACGACGCTGCCTGCCGCAATGACCGAATTGGCGCCAATCGTTACGCCCGGCAAAATGACGGCTCCGCGCCCGATCCAGACATTATCGGAGATCACGATGCGTTTGCCCTGCGAGCGGTCATCCATATCGACCGGATGAAAATTCGTGTCGATAATATTGACCATTGGCCCGATGATCGTATTGCTTCCGATTCGGATCGAAGTCGTGCAGCCGATGTCGAGGCCATAATTAAAAAATACATTATCGCCTACCCACAGCTCCGCCTGCTTCTCGACCGAAATGGATGAGGGCAGCGGCTTCGCATGAAACGAAACGTTTCTGCCCACATAGAACCGGCCCTTGTTGCGTACCGAAAGCTTGCCTGATATGCGCCCAAGCCGCCCGACCGCGCTCGTCTTGATCGGCAGCACAGCGGCCCCCTTCAAGACGGCAAGCACCTTGCCGAAGCTAATCTGACTGTATGAGGTACTCATCTTTGCCTCCCGCCGCTTCCGCTTTCAAGCTTGGTGTGAGCAGCATCCGGTAGGTGTTCTCCACCTTCCTGGCAATCGTGCTCATGTTAAAATCCTTCATGACGCTCTCATACCCGCGGCTCGACATTTCTTCATAATTCACTTGATTGTCATATACGCGCTGAATCGTCTGGTAAAGCTCCTCGACATCGCCGTCCTTGACGATAAAGCCGCCTCTCGTCTCATGAATAATTTCGGGTGCCCCGCCGGAATCTGCGACAATTACGGGCGTTTGGACGAGCATCGATTCGATGATCACCCGCCCGAAGGGTTCATTGAGCGAGAAGTTGATCGTCAAATCGCATTCCTTCATGACGTCAAGCGGCTTCTTGCTGTAGCCGTAGAACACCACATGATGCTCCAGCCCGTAAGAGAGCACGTTCTCGATCATCGTGTTATAGTACTCATCCGAGCCGTCTACCGAGGCGTCTCCCACAATAAGCAGCTTCCAGTTCATCCGGTTGCTGTCGGCCAGCTTCTTCACGGCCTCGATCATAAGGTCATATCTCTTCCATTCCACAATCCGGCCGAATGTGCCGATGACCAGCGTCCCGTCCTCCATAAAGGAGCGACTCTTCGCTGTCAGCGCCAGCTCCGGATCAACTCCGTTATAAATAATCGTTTTGTTGCTGCCCTGAATCGAATTCGCCACAAAATGCGAGATACAGATCACTTGGTCAAAAAACCGCGGCAGCACCTGGTTGAACATGCGCAGATGCGTAAAATCGCGATGATGCCAAATCAGCTTGCTCCTCGCGAGCAGCTTCAGCGGTGCGGTATACCATGGCGCCCGCCAGCCATTGGCATGGACGATATCGATTTTATTTTTGCTGACAAACGATTTGATCTTCATTACCGTCTGTATATAGCCAAGCCCAAACTTCTTCTTAATGCTCTGAAGCTGCAGCGGGAAATGGGTGTAGTCCGCACGGATCTCATCCAAATAGGCGGCATCGCCGGGACTAAGCAAGAAGACCCGATATTTCGTCTTGTCCAAATAATTGATCAGATGGATGAGACTTTGCTCCGCGCCGCCTTTCTTGTCCGCATGGGTAACAAACAAAACGTTAATTTTCCGATTGGTCATCTAGAGCACCTGCTTTACTGGGTAACTGGCATTCAAGGACTGCATATATTCACGCAGCACCTCTTTATGGTTGTAATGGGTGCGCAGGAAGTTTTGCGACGCTTCGAGCAGCGCTCTTGCTGCCTGCGGGTTATCGAACAGCTGCTTGATTTTCCCGTAAAATTGCTCCGGCCGGTCAGCGACCATAATATGCTGATTGTCCACTAGCCCCGTCCCCTCGTAACCTATCGAGGTCGAGATGACAGGCAAGCCGTTCTGGATCGCTTCAATCGTCTTTAGCTTGACGCCCGCGCCGTTCTGCATCGGGTTCACGAACAAATAACCGCTCTTGTAGATGTCATCAAGTGTTTTCGGCGTATCATGCACGATCACATTGGTCAAATCATAAGCATCCATCCAGCTAAGGCTCTGCTTCCTGCTATTGCCGGCCACGATGAACTTGTAGCCCGGCTCCTTCAGCATCAGCGGATGAATATGCGCGAGATACCACTGAATTGCCTCTCGGTTATTCGGCATAAACAGCGAGCCGATAAACACGACATGCTTGCTCTGAAAATCGCTCGCCTCGAAGGTTCCTTTCGTCACCGGCGGAGGCAGAAACAAGCTTTTGGCTGAAGGATTCTGCTTCCGGAAGGTTTCGAACTCCTTGCTGGAGATGAACAGATACTTGTCGACCTTCTCCAGCATCTTTTTCTGCAGCGCCGCAAATTTGCTGCTCTCCATGTGATAGTACATTTTGTGGGCGACGTTCTTGGTGCTGCGCGCCAGCGCCTTGAAATAGACCGCTTCATCGTTGTGCACCCGCAGGATGACCGTGTCATGCTTGATCTTCGGATTTTGCAAGACCGGATACACATAATCGCCTTCAAGCAGCACGTAATCATAATCGCCTGCCAGCTCGACATTTTGCAGGCTGCTGCGCGAGCGAACCTGCATCGGTGCGGCGTGAATCAGATCCGCCAGCTTGCTCCGCCTGTCGCAGAGCGTGATCACCTCTACGTATTCATACACGGCGTCCATTTCTTCCTTAGAAGGCTGCTGCTTCCCGCAAACAAGCAAATGCAGCTTCCAGCCGAGCTCAGCCAGCACCTTGATGCGGCCCCAGGTGTCGACTCTTCCGCCATGGTCGGCGGGATACGGAAAATCACTGCATACGACTAGCATTCTCATTTGGTTACCCCCGGCCTATTGGATTGGTTCATTTCGTTCTTGCCAAGAAAGAGACTAATGAAGGCAAACAACAGCCAAACTTCGTATTTAATCTCCAATGAAACAAGAAGCATAGAAAACAAGATAAAGATTAATGCCAAGAATAAAATGGAGCTGGATTTCACCTTAATGATCAGATTCTTAGCCATCAGGTAGAAGAACGCGACGGCAACCAGCCCGCCGAACATCACCCACTGGAAAAAGCCCGATTTGACGCCTAGGTTTTTATCCGAGCCCGAATATTGCAACAGCTCCCCCGCATTAATTTGGCTAATGCCAAATACGTTGTAATAGAAATGCGACATCATGCTGATCGAGTCATTCACATATTTATCGAAATACATGAGATAGGCTCCCGTGCCAACCCCTAGCGGATTATGGAAGACGGTAATCAGCGAAATAATGATCGTACCCATTCGCGTGTAGGAAGATGTGTAGTTTTCGATGTCATTGCTGAACGAGCTGACCAGCCCTGCAGAAAAATTGGTGATGAACATGTACATGGCCAGAACGACGGAAATAAGCAATATAAAGTTTTTCTTCTTGCGGAAATCAAGAAATTTGATCATCGTTACGACCAGCGTAAGCAAGCAGATGATCATAAAGCCTTTGGAGCCGGTAATGAACAAATAAAACAAAAAGAACCCTGATGCATATACGATCGTCAGCGTCCTGGCAAAACCGTTCAAATATTTGGTTAAATACACGAGGATCGCAGAATAAACAACGACGATCGAGCCCGTCGTACTGCTCTCCGAGGTCAGCATCCTTACGCGCCAGTAGGGGTGGCTCCCCGAATGCAAATACGTAAAGGCATTGGGCATGCTCGCCAGCTCAAGAATCATAATAGCGAGCAGCAGCGTGATTACGGCCAAAAAGCAGCCGTACAACACTTTAAAGCTTTTGATATTGGCGAACACCAGCTGCATATGCCGGATGTAAAGCAGAATAAGCACAAAATAAATCAATACCTTGATGCCTTTGCCAAGCAGGCTCTCCGAGCCGAAGCTGTAGCTTCCTTGCAGAAATTGAACGAGCAAATAAAAAATTGTGACCAAGCTTAAATAGAGAATAAAGCCGAAAATATACTTTTGAAGCATCGAGCCATGCATGACCCGTTTATGCTTGGCCAGCAGCGCAATTTCGCAAAAAACGAATACAGGCAGCATCAGGATAATTGGCGTGCGCCCGATCTCTCCGATCATGTTGACCAGCGGAAAATCCTGATACATGGTCAAGATCAGAAGCAAACTAAGATACAAGGCTAAAAAAATTTGCTCCTTGTCCGCGGTCTTCGCTTTTTTCCCCGCAGCTGCCCATGTGACCGGACGGATCGGCTGGTTTAGGTTCATGGCTTCCAGCCCTGCTAGGCTAGACATATTTTTTGATTGCTGCCGAATAAGAATCGCTCCTCTTCTGGAGGGCTTCCTCATATAGCCGCTCGATTTGGCTGTTCATTTGGCTCGAGTGGAACTTCTCCTGAAAAATAGCAAGTCCGGCCTGCCCCATCGCCGCAAGCGTTGGCTTGTCCAGCTGCTTGATAATATCGGCCAGCTCCTGCTTCTTCTCAAAATCGAAAATATAACCGTTCAAGCCATGCCGGATAATTTCCGGCAGTGCGCCGCGGTTGCTCGCGATGACCGGCTTCATATTGCGCAGCGCCTCAATGGCGACAATGCCGAAGCCTTCCCAGCGCGACGGGATAATGACTGCATCGCAAGCTCTCATGTAACGATCGATCTCGGAGTTGTCGACCCAGCCAATCTTTACCGTATTTTCCGGAAAAACGTAGCTAACCTCCTCGAGGACCGTATCGCCGACAAGATATAATTGAACATTTTCAAACTTATGCTCATTGAACACCTCAAGCAGCAGATCAAACCCCTTCTGGCGGTCAAAGCGCCCGACGTACAACAAATTGATTTTGTCTGACTCAGTAGCAAAGGGAGCGCCGCTGGATGGCAGCGTATCGGATACGCCATTATAGACGACGCCTGACTTTTTGGCCGGAAGCCCGTAATGCATCGCCCTGTCGTATTCATGCTGCGAGATGTTGATGATGTAATCGGTACGCACCGCCAGCACCTTCTCCACGAAAGCAAAGGCGCGCTGTTTCCACGGCTTCGTATCCATCAAGAACGCCCAGCCATGCGCATTATAAATAACGACGGGCCGGCGGCTCTTGAAAAAAAACAACGTCCGCAGGAAAACTCCTGCGAACGTGCCGTGGACATGGACGATATCCGGTTGAAGCTCGTTCACCTTGCGCTGTATCGCTTTGATTGCCTTGATGAAATAGGCCGGCTTCCTCTTGTAAGGATAAAGCTGAAGGCGTTCCCCGCTAATTTGCAGCGTATCCGGACGAGAGTTCTGCTCGGAAGCCATAAGATAAATATCATGTCTGCCCGATTGATAGCTCAGCACTTCGTTCAGATGGGTTTCGATGCCGCCCTTGGTAAATTCCGAAATATGCAGGACTCTTGCCATTTTTTTATCAACTCCTAAAGTTTTGCGGAGCAAAACTATCTTCGTAAGCATGAACTTTCCGCATTTAAAAAGCGTCTTGCGAGCCGGCGAGCGCTTTAACCGTCCGGAACATAATTTTGATATCGAACCAGATGCATCTCTTCTCGATATAGGTGATGTCCAGCTCAACCATTTGCTTGAAACAAAGATTGTTTCGGCCGCTCACCTGCCACAAGCCCGTGCAGCCCGGCGTAACGGACAAGCGCTGCTTGTCGTACTCCGTATACTCGGCTACTTCCCGCTGAAGCGGTGGCCTTGGGCCGACCAGCGACATTTCGCCTCTCAGCACGTTCAGCAGCTGCGGCAGCTCATCGATGCTCGTCTTGCGAATCAGCTTGCCGATCTTTGTAATGCGCGGATCATCCTTCATCTTGAACATCGCGCCGCTGATCTCATTCTTATCAAGCAGTTCCTTCAGCTTGTCTTCCGCTCCCGTAAGCATGGAGCGAAACTTGTACATCCGAAACGGCTTCTCGTCCTTGCCAATCCTCGTTTGATAGAAGAAAACAGATCCTTTCGGGTCCTCCCACTTAATGAGGATGGCGATGACAACAAACAGCGGGCTGAGGAGAAACAAGCCAAACAGCGAGCCCGTAATATCGATCGTGCGCTTCATAATGGAATACATGCTAAGCTCTTTACGCTCGCCGCGTGCCGAATAATAATCCGATACGCCAATTACCGCTTCATCCTGATATTGTGGAGGCGTCATTATCTCTCACCTCTTCCGACCAATAGCCGTTTGGCAAGCTCGCGCTCCATTAATTCTTCCAGCTCGGACATCAGCTTATGCTTAAGCTCATTGTTGCGAAGCGCAAAATCAAGCGTCGTCATAATAAACCCAAGCTGCTCGCCGACATCGTAACGGACGCCTTGGAAATCAAAAGCATATACGCCTTGATCGACGTTGAGCTTCTGTATCGCATCCGTCAGCTGGATTTCTCCGCCCGCGCCGCGCTCATGCCGGCCCAAATATTCGAAGATTTCCGGCGTCAGCACGTATCTGCCCATAATGGCCAGATTGGAAGGCGCTTGGCCTTGCGGCGGCTTCTCCACGAAGCGGTTCACCTCATATAAATTATCCAGCCGCTGTCCCGGATCTACGATTCCGTACCGATGCGTCTGATCTACGCCAACCGTCTGAACGCCAATGACGGAACGGCCGGTTTTCTCATATTGCTCGATCAATTGCCGCGTGCAAGGAACCTCCGCTTCGACGATGTCATCGCCAAGCAATACGGCAAACGGCTCATCGCCGATAAAGTTTCTGGCGCACCATACCGCGTGGCCAAGCCCTTTAGCTTCTTTTTGCCTGATATAATGAAGATTGACATTGGATGACTTTCTTACTTTTTCCAAAATGTCGAGCTTGCCTTTTTCCTCTAAAATGTGCTCCAGCTCAAACGCGATATCGAAATGATCCTCAATCGCCCGCTTCCCTTTTCCTGTTACGACGATGATATCCTCAACGCCCGATTCAATCGCTTCTTCCACAATGTATTGAATAGTAGGCTTGTCGACGATTGGAAGCATCTCTTTGGGCATCGCTTTCGTTGCTGGCAAAAACCGTGTACCGAGTCCAGCGGCGGGGATAATGGCTTTTCTCACTGTTTTCATCTGACTTCACCCTATCCTATATATTTTGGTTGTATCTATTTTTATAAGGGGCATCTAACCCCTCCTCACGTCACACCCTTGACGATTAACGTCTAAGGTCGGCTGACCCACAGCATGACCGAGTGCCTCCGGTGATAGAGGTGCAGGAGACATTACCTAATCTATCCGATGCTTTCAGCGGCAAGAGCTGGACGCCTAAGCGTCGTTTTTCTCTCCGTAATAGTAGGAATAGATATCTGAATGATTTCGGTTGATTTTGTTCAGTACAACGCCGATAAGCCTTGCTTTCACATGGTCCAGCGACGCTTTTGCCTTCAGTACAACATCCTTCTTCACCTTGCCCGAATCGATGACGAGCACGACCCCGTCACTCTGTGTGGCAACAATCTGGGCATCGGTCACCGACATGATCGGCGGAGTATCTACGATGATGACATCGAACTGTTCTCGCGCCCGCTTTAGAAGCAGCGCCATCGGATCAGACGAGAGCAGCTCGGATGGATTGGGCGGCGTAGGTCCGGCTTGAATAATCGAGAGGTTTTCCGTATTCGTGAACTGAATAATATCCCTCAGGTCCAATTGGTTTAATAAGGCTGTCGTCAAGCCGCTCCGATTCGATTTGCCGAAAATATGATGCTGCGACGGCTTGCGCAAATCTGCATCGATCAGCAGTACCTTTTTGTTGGCCTGAGCAAACGCAACTGCCATATTCGCACAGGTCGTGCTTTTGCCCTCGCTTGGCTTGGACGAGGTAACCATTATGATTTGCAGCTTCTGATTGATCGTAGAGAACTCGATATTGGTCCGCAGCATGCGGTAGCCCTCGGATATCGGCGATTTCGGATTCAGCTCCGTAATCAGGTTCCATTTAGGAATCAAGCGAGACATTTTGTTCCCTCCCAGCTATCTTCGTTAATGGAGCATTGCTGCTTCGCTCCATAGAGTCGCGTTCCTCAAACTTGGGAATCGACGTCAGTACTGGCACCTCAAGCAGCGCTTCGATGTCTTCCTCTGTCTTCACGGTGTCATCCAAGTAATCAAGCAGGAAGGAAATCCCTACTCCTACCATCAAAGCGAGCATGAAGGTTACGGCGATGTTCATTTTGGCATTCGGCGCAACTGGCCCATGGCTTTCCTTTGGATCGGCCTGATCGAGGACAGAAACGTTATCCACCTTCATCAGATCAGGAACCGATTTTTGAAAAACGATCGCAATCGCATTGGCAATCAGTGCCGCCTGCTCATACGAATCATCCCTTACCGAAATGGACATGACCTGCGTTTCATTTACGGAGCTAACGCTTACCTTTCCGATAAGCTCGCTGTAGGTGACGCCTAGGTCCGGATACTGCTTAACGACCTTCTTCATCATTCGTGGCGTTCGCAAAATTTCTTTATAGGTTTTTATAAGTCCGATCGTAGAGTTGATCGCCCCAACATCGATGCTTGGCAGCAGTGAGCTGCTGTCCTTATATTGGTTGACGATTAATTTCGCGGATGCTTCATACTGTGGTTTGATGAAATAGCTGGAGTAAATGCCTATGGTTAGACAGCTGACGGTAATTAATAGAACAATCATCAATAGCCTTCTTTTTACGATGAGCCAATACTGTTTTAATTCCAAATGATTTCCTCCGTTACTTGTAATGTCATCTGTCCTTGCAGGTCGCAAAAGTTGTTCTAAATGAATATTAAAATTTATTAATTATTCAAAACGCGACCTTTTGGGCATTGATTATGGTTAGGAATATCCCTTGCGAGCATACCAATGACAAGGACGGAACCTATGATTTGGCTGTATTCATAAAATCATCCACGGTTCCGCCATTCATGATAAACTCCATCATTTGCGCGGAACAAGGGGTCAAGCCCAGCTTGCCAAGCAGTTGCGACATTAACTCGGCCATATCTAAGGGCTCATTGCAATACCGGTAACCGGTCGCCATAAGGAGCTCAGGAAGCGATCGTGTTTCAGTTTCGCCGGTTTGCTGTAATAGAGAAGGATCCTCGGATAGTATTTTCAAAAATTGCTTCAGCCTGATTCGCTTCTGCTCCTGATTTGAAATGTTCATCTTTGAAACCTCCATTCATCAGCTTGAGTTTTCACTTTGAATCCTGGAACCATCGTACTCTCTCGTTGCACTCTAGTATGACACAATCGATCATAATTCTTGAGGGAATAAAGACATGGTGCGGATTAGACATTCCTACTCATTTTCAGGACCGTTTTCATAAGTACGGACTCCTAATTGATGCGAATAGTGGGATATAAATTAGCATTTTTTTACTGCAGAATTTAATAATTCTGACAATTGGAAGCGCTTTATGAATTTTCTGAGAGAATCCCACTATAGACTCATAAACCCGAAAGCAAAATTCGCTTTTTTCCCTTTAAAATCCTAGGTTTTTGTCAAATTGGACAGTCGTATTCCACGTTAATTTTGGCAAAAAATACGATATTATCAGATCAAAAGAAGGGACTATTGACCAGCATCCTACCTAAGCAGGACATTTTTCCTGTTCGACATATTTCGCGAAGGCCTTTTAACTGTACATTTTCACCTTTGAGAGCGTTATCTTTACAATAAAATAAGAAAAATAAACGGATTCTAATGAAAAAAAAGCATTGAATTCGGCCTAAAAGCGGACATTCAAACGATTCAGGCAAGAAATTTATGTTCTTTGGCCAAGTTCCCCATGACGGCGGTCAGGATTTCAACCCATGAATCGGGATAAATATAAAGCTCCAAAAGCCCTGAAAATGGACCAACATTACATGCCATGTTATCCCTAAATGACTAGGTGCGGCGCTTCTCCAAACGTCCTAGGAACAGCTTATTTTGACGAATAAGGGCAAGTAGCTGCTGCTCGCTCTCCTCGGCGATCTCTAAATCATACCTTAGTAAGCAAATAAGAAATAAGTTTTCCCCTACGCTTAGATAGCAAAAAAAACCCTGTACCGCCGAAATGAATATCGGCCGCGCAGGGGCTTATTTAGAAACAAACTCTTAACTTCCAAGCCAGCTTTACTCCATAATATAAGCAAGCAGCAAAGCCGCCGTATGAACCACAGCATCCAGATGAGTCCGCTCCATGCCATGAGAGGCGTGTACTCCCGGCCCGATCAGGGCTGCTCGGATATTGCTTCCGCCTCTTAGCGCTGCTGTCGCGTCAGAGCCATAGAACGGATAGATATCAACTGCATAAGCCAGCTTCTCGCGCTTGGCGAGTTCAATCAGTCTCGTTGTCATTTGATAATCATAGGGACCGCTCGAATCCTTGGCGCATATCGATACGTCCTGCTCCGTCGCGGATAGGTCATCTCCAAGCGCCCCCATATCGACCGCAATGAGCTCCGTGATATCCGCTGGAATATGCGAGCTGCCATGCCCGACCTCCTCGTAGGTAGAGAAGATGAGCTTGATCGGATGGGCAGGCGTTTTTCCTTCGCGCTTTAACCATTCCAACAAGCCAAGCAAGGCAGCTACGCTTGCTTTATCATCCAAATGACGCGATTTTACCCAGCCGTTTGAAAAAATACGGGTTCGCGGCTCCCAAGATATGATATCCCCGACGGAAATGCCCAGCTTCTCGGTATCCTCTTTGGTTTTCACCAGCTCGTCGATTCGAATCTCCATGTTGGCTTCCTCGCGCTTCCAATCCTTCGCATCCGCATGAACATGAACGGAGGCTTTCGTCGAAAGCACCGTTCCCTCATACTTCCTGCCGTCACGCGTATGAATGACCGCATACTCTCCCTCTACCGTATGCATGGCATACCCGCCGATCGGCGTAAAACGCAGCATGCCATTTGATTTAATCGAGCGCACCATCGCTCCGAGCGTATCCAGATGAGCAGACAATCCAATGACATGATCTGGCAGTTCTCCAGGTATCGTGACTATTCCGTTTCCTTTCGGCGTAGTCTCAAGCGTATAACCAAGCCTGCTGATCTCCGAGTCGAGGTATTTCATTATATCCATGCAGTAGCCGCTCGGGCTCGGTATGTTCAGCAAAGCCTCAAGCTGGCTAGATATGTAGCTGCGGTCTAACTGCGGTGCAAGCGGTGACGTCATATTTTACATCTCCTCTATTTACGGAATAGCTTACTATGGCTTAAGTATATCGCTTGTTTATGGGTAAAGGCCAATTCAAGGTTGCATGGGAGTCCTCATCTATGGAGTTTGTATTGTTACTTGCAGCTGGCTGAGTAATCATAGCTATCTATCTTGCACTCACGCAGGATAAACGCTCTTTATCGAATATTTCGCCGCCTATCCTGCATTCCATACAACATAGCTATCCGTTAATGTCTACTTTGCTGGATTTAAAGGACATTCTATTGCATTCATGCAGGATAGCTTCCTCACAAGGTCTAAATTGCGTAAAGTTAATGCATGCGTGCAGGATAGCTTTCCAGTAACCAATTCCTTTACCTCAAAAAAGTAACCTTACGTTTAGCGAGGACTATTTCCGTTGATATCGACAGCACCCTTCGAAAAAAAATCATAACTTTTGCACACGCGTGCTCATTTAACTTTCAAAGTTAATCTTCTTACTATCGTGTAGTCTGATCACTTTATTTTGATATCGCTTTAGCTTGGCTTCAAAGTTGTCTCTGTCTCTCTCAAAATCCTTCGTCCATGTATACATCATTTTCAACATCTGGATATCCGGTTTATAGAGGCACGCTTCCATACCCAGCTTCTGTTTCATGAACCTAACGAATATTCTGATTCTGCGTTTCCATAACGGTGTATCCAGAAAAATGATCGTATCCGCCATTTCATATAAGCATTGATAGGATGCCCGGTCCGTTCCTTCAAATATCCACTCTCCGACTTTATCCATTTCCAAAATGACCTCGACCTGTTCATCTGCTGTGCGTTTAACTCGTCCAGCCGCCGTTTGATGATGAACGATAGAATCCAGCTCATGCCAAGGAATATTCGTCTTTTCCGATAATCGCCTCGCCAAGGTTGTTTTGCCGCTTGCTACAATTCCAATGATAAGAACTTTTTTCACATGTGCCCCTTATTTCTCCCAAAGCTCGATCAGTCGACCGTCAGGGTCTTCAATCCAAACAAACTTGCCAAAATCACTAACCTCTTTTTTCTTCGCAAGGGGTATGCCAATTTGTTCAAGATGCTGAATCGTCTCGTTTAGATCATAAACTTGGAAGTTCAGCATCACCTGTTGTTCTGTTGGAAAATAATCGTCATTCTCGGTAAAGAAAGAAAAAATAGTCTCATTGCCTAACTCGGGTTTTATTACAGTCCCATTCCAATTGTTTATTTCAATTTTTAATACTTCGCTGTACCATTTTTTTGTTGCTTCAAGATTTTTAGTTCTCCAAAATATTCCTCCAAAACCTTTTATCATCATATCCAGCTCCTGTCTGTCATCAAATTTGTAGCTATCCGGCTTACATTAAACGTACTCTCTCTCTTCTCGGCCTTCCGTATGCTCGTATCGAATCCAACTCAGCTGCGGAGCCACAAATGCCCCGTCTTCTGGTGTAAAGAATTTCGGGGAGCCCCGTAAAATCCCTTCATTAACTTTAACTTCCACCTAGCTGGGTGCCATTCTCCAGCCTAAGCTTTATTCTCTAGTCAACAACGTCCATAACAATACCGATCTCACCCTTTATTTTCGTTGAACACCCTTATGATCCAAAAAAAATCGCGAAGCCAGCTGCTTCGCGATTCTCCATCCCTATAGCCGCTTCAGGAACGATACGATCGTCAGAAGCCCTTGGTCGAAATTGGACAGATTAAAATGCTCGTTCGGCGCATGCAGATTCTCGTCCGGAAGACCAAATCCCATCATAACGACAGGAGCCGCAAGCTCGCGGGAGAAAGTCTCAACGATCGGAATCGACCCTCCGTCTTTCGTGAACAGCGCTCGCGTGCCATAAACATCTTCGTAAGCATCCGCAGCCAACTGCAGCATTTGGTCGGAAGGATCGATGTTGAAAGCACGAGCCTTCTCGCCGTCTTGGATGTGCAGCTTCGCTCCCGGCTGAATATGCTTCTGCAAATGCTGTTTAATCTTGTCCAGAATATCCTGTGGGTCTTGGTCTCCAACTAGGCGGCAGGTGATCTTGGCATGCGCCTCCTTCGGTATGACCGTCTTGGTGCCTTCTCCCTGAAATCCGCCGTAAACGCCGTTCAGTTCAAGCGTTGGCCTCGCACCGACGCGTTCCACAAAGGAGAAGCCTTCTTCGCCGTACAACGCATCAAGACCAAGACTTGCCTTCAATCCATCTTCGTCCAGCATCTGCTTGGCGAACTCTTCTCTCATGAGCGGCGAAAGCTCCGGCACGCCTTCATAGAATCCGTCAACGCCTACGCGGCCCTGATCATCGTGCAAAGTCGCAAGCAATGAGACGAGGGCATGAAGCGCGTTAGGAACGCCTCCGCCATAGGATCCGGAGTGCAAATCAGTATTTGCTGTGTTCACGGTAACCTCTAGGGAACACAATCCCCGAAGTCCCGTACTGATAGCGGGCTTGCCCGGCTCGAGCAGCGAGGTGTCCGAAATCAAGATGACGTCAGCAGCCAGCTTGTCCCGATTCATCGTCAAGAAAGGAGGGAGGCTCCGGCTGGAAACTTCTTCTTCGCCCTCGATGCACAGCTTGATATTAACCGGAAGCCGCTCTTCCTGCTGCAATATGGCTTCTATCGCTTTAATATGTAAAAACACCTGGCCTTTATCGTCCGTCGCTCCCCGCGCGTATAGCTTGCCGTCACGAATATCCGGCTCAAAGGGAGGCGTCGTCCACAAATGCAGCGGATCGACTGGCTGCACGTCGTAATGGCCGTAAACAAGCACGGTAGGTTTGCCGGGAGCATGCAGATGATCGGCATACACGATCGGATGGCCTTCGGTTTGATGCACTTCTACATTCTCGAGTCCCGCGCGGGTGAGCGCGTCCGCAAGCCATTCCGCTGCCTTGTTCATATCCGCCGTGTGCGCGGACAGGGCAGAAATGCTCGGGATCGACAACCATTGCTTCAGCTCGTCCAACTGTTGTTCCCTTATGTTTTGAAAATAAGTTTTATAACTCATCGGTGATTTCATCCTCCCATACAATTTATATCCATATCATATACCTTCGCTAAGTAATTATGCCAGAATAGCCGTCATAATACGAATCCATTAAGAATAGAAACGGCGACTTCTAGAGTGCCAATCCAAGTCATGCCCGATAAGCATACCTGCTCTGCAGCCATGGCATGCTGCTTGATCAAAGCTGCTTTAATAGTATAGCTGCAGCACCTGAGATAGTGGCTGCAGCAAGACAGACGTACGAGTATTTCTCTTTTTGAAAATAAACCAAAAACATCGTTAGCAGCGCAAATCCAATGGAAATATTAGATGCAATGAATGCTCCTGCCAGCAGATTGCCTGCTTTGAACGGAACCATTATAACTATCAAATTCAGAATGAGACATGTAAAAAAGACCGTTTTTTGTTTCCCTGTTAGTTTTCGATAGCTCCCTTTCTTTCTTACCGCAAAGGTTATTACGGCAGCAACCCCAATTGAGGCAATGATGAATGGAAAAATAAGCTGAAACATAGGCATCTCCCTTCTCGTAAAAAATTCCAATTTACACCATTTAAGGTTACCATAATGACCATCATACGTCAGCCAAACTCATGCCTTGTTTTAGCTTTCGAAGATTAAAGGAGTTATTTTCGGGAGGGCGAAGAACTATAACGAAGAAGAGAAACTATCGCTGAACGGAACTATTTTTTATCGATCATACATAGCGAGTTCGGCGCAAAATGTATAGCGGTCATTGTCGATTCTGAATTCGGGCAAACGGAGTCCGTTCTCTGCTCAGCAGACGCGGCAAAGACCCCGCAGCATTGAGTCAGCGGGGATCTTTCTTAGCTTGATGATGATGATGATGATGAGCCTCTAAGGGCATAGGCCTGTTACCTGCTTCCCTTACTCTCCTTGCACGGACGCCAAATACGTTTCCAACTGATCGAATGTGCCGCCAAAGTCTTGTTTCATGGAATCGAACATGCCCAAGAAAAATTGCTGTTCTGCCTCAGTGGCGTTGATTGGTCCGCCGCGAAGCGTCAGCGTTGTCTTGCCGTCATGCTCTTCGAAAGTTAACTTATTTTCGATTTCTAGAGGGAACGTTTCATCAAACGCCGCACGAACAGCATTGCCTTCTTTATCCGAGAACGAATTGACAAATACGATTTTCTCCGGCGCAATGATTTCGCTAAATACGAATCTGCCCACAACTCATCGCCTTCCGGCGATACCATCTTATAATAAAACTTGCCGTCTGGTTTGAAATCCAGCTTGGCATAGTCAATGGTCAGCGCCGTTGGCCCCCACCATTTTTTCAAATGCTCAACGGCAGACCATACTTTAAATACCAAATCACGCGGCGCATGAAGCACGCGGGTAATCACGAGTTGCTCAGCCATGTTCATCCTCCAATTGTCCCTGCCCAGCAAGCTGCTTTAGTGTGTTTAAAGGTAAGAATCCGGCTACAAAGGCTAACATTTCGTTTCTCCAGAACGATCTTCTCGCTTCGCTTACACCTCATTTCTTTTGTTCAACATATATTAGAAGGATTTTCTCCCTCTAATCTGATGGATTTGAGCTTATATTGGAATTTAGATGGATTTTCTCCCGTTAATTTCAAGGAATCAACCTACAATGGTGCGAATCAAGGAAATTAGCAGGACAAATTCCAGCTATTTCATATATCAATTGATTAATAAGATTTTAACGGGAGAAATTCCAGCTAATTCATGAGAACTTCCCGATAATTCTGCCAGCACTCCTTCAAACGATTTAAGCTAACATACTTCCCTCTCAGCCAATATTTTCTGAAATCACTAGCCAAACTGGGTCGCGGCATTAGTCGGATTCTTTGGTTTCATTTTCATTTGATGCCGCATTGCCTATTGCTATCCTTCTTCATAAAAAAACAAATAAACCGCCTATATGAGCGGTCTACTTGTCGTTGCTATGATTAAAAGCGATTTTATACTCTTTTTCTTTATCTTTCTCTCTCTTTATCTCTCTTTAGCTTTCTAGACTTCCTTCACTTTGCATCCAAATGCTCTTACGTATCTTGCTAAATAGCTGCCTTCTCCTTGCGCAGCTCCTCTTGCAACTTGGCAATGGCGACATCCGCAGGATCTACCTTGGTTAGCACCGCTAGGGCCGCCGCCGTTCCCGCGGCTTGGCCAGTGGCCATGCAGCTTGGCGTTAACCGGGTAGTCGCGAGCGCCTCATGCGAGGTCGATATGCATCTCCCCGCTGCCAGCAAGTTGCGCATATTGCGCGACAACAGACAGCCGTATGGAATATCGTATGCGCCATCTCCCGAGATAAAAGCGGCGGTCACGCCTTTGCCCGAAGGATCATGAATGTCTATCGGGTAGCCGCTGCGGGCGATCACGTCGCTGAACTTCCGGCCTGCGACCACATCTTCCTTCGACAGCAAATAGCGGCCGACAATCCGGCGCGATTCCCGAATGCCGATTTGCGGGGCGACTACGGAGATCGAAGCACGCTCAAAGCCAGGCACATCACGCTGCAAAAACTCGGCCATCATCAGCACCTGGCGGCGACCCTCCTGCTCCGCTTCGGTCAAATCCTCGGCGCTGGTCGCATCTAGCCCCTGCACTCTGGTGCAGTTTATAAGCACCTCATCATCGGCAGGGCCAGTGAAAAACAATACCTGATCACGGTTGATCGGCACGTTCGCCTTTTTCCACTGCGAGTAGAAGCCGCTTACACCGGTCAGAGGCAGGTGAGGCAGCTCTGCAATGGGCGTCTTTTTGTAAAACTCCTCCGGATGCTCAATCATATAATCCTTCACTTTAGCCAGATCAACGCCGCGCATCCGAAACTTCATCGTCATCGGTTGCGCTTGATTGTCTCCCTCGCGCCCTTGCAGCGTTTCGGCTCCGGACAGGTGGGCAACGTCCGCATCGCCGCTCGTGTCAACGAAGGTTTGGGCACGTATCAGCGATCGGCCTGACTTGTTTGTGACATACACGCCCTCGATTACTTGTTCCTTAACGACAACCTCGTCCACAAAGCTGTGCAGCAGCAGCTTTACGCCCGCCTCGCGCAGCATGTCGGCCGCAACCACCTGATAAATTTCCGGATGATACGGGGTCAGCGTATGCACGAAGCCGACGGTATCCCTCAGATGTCCCGGCGAGCCGCCGCGCTCCTGCAGCCGATCTACAATTTCCTGTGCGATGCCTTTAATGACTTGCTCGCCGCTATCGGTATGAAAGGTCATCCACGGATAAACCATCGCGGCAGTGGACATACCGCCCACGAAGCCGTAGCGCTCAATCAGAACCGTCTTGACGCCTTGCCGTCCAGCGGCAATTGCCGCTGCTATCCCAGCAGGACCGCCGCCAACGACAACGACTTCCGCTTCTATTGTGTTGTTCACGCAAATTTCTCCTTTCACTGCTCTTCTTATTCCTTAAGCCCCGTCATGGCTACCCCTTCAATAAAGCGCCGCTGCGCCATAAAAAATACGATTAACAAAGGCACCGTCGCCATGACGGTCGCGCTCATCAAATAATGCCAGGATGTGCCTACTTCATCCGTGAACAGTGACAAGCCAAGCGGCAGCGTCATCAGCTCTCGTGAATTAATAAAGATCAACGGGTCAAAAAAGTCATTCCATACCGTCACAAAAGTGAAGATGGTCAGTGTCGCAAGGCCCGGCTTCGCGATCGGCAGCATAATTTGCGCATAGATCCGGAAGCGGTTGCAGCCATCGATCATCGCCGCTTCTTCCAGCTCCGTTGGCACCGTAATGAAAAACTGCCGCATGACGAAAATGCCGAACACGCCGCCTGCGCCGAAGATCGGCAGCAGGATGATCGGCAGATGCGTATCGATCCAATTCAATTCACGCATAAATAGAAACATCGGAATCGCCGTAACCTCATGTGGAATCATCATGGCGCTTAGCAAGATCAGAAATACGAGATTTCTGCCCTTAAACGGAATTTTCGCGAACGCATAGCCAGCCAGCGATGCAAAAAACACGGTGCCGACTACAACAACAAATGCGATGTATACACTGTTGAAATAAAACCGGTGAAACGGGATCAGTTGAAATACATCAGCGTAGTTTTGAAACCTGAACGTGGATGGGATCAGCTCTGGCGGATAGGTGAAAATGTCCTGCGGCTCCTTGAAGGAGGTGGACAGCATCCACAGAAATGGCACGAGCATAATAAACGCGATAACGCTAAGCACGGCATACACGCCTATCGCCTCAAGCGGCCTGCGCTTGTCCAAATTAGGTGTCGCTTTCATTGAACACCCACCTCTTTCTGAGCTGCCACTGCAGCAGTGTCAAGATTAGCACGACAAAGAACAGAACGAATGCGAGCGCCGAGGCGTACCCCATCTGAAACAATTTGAACGCTTTTTCCCATATATAATACACCAGCACCTTCGTACTGTTGCTCGGCCCTCCTTGCGTCATGACATAAATTTGGCCAAACACCTTCAGTGAGCCGATTACGGTCATAACTACGGTTAGAAACACCGTTGGCGTAATCATGGGCAGCGTCACATTAAAGAAGCTTTTGCTCTTGCCTGCGCCGTCGAGCATCGCAGCCTCGTACAGCGAACGCGGCACCTGTTGAATGGCGGCGATAAAAAGCACCATGTTGAGCCCGACATTTTTCAGCACACTCGTTACGATGACCGCCGGCATCGCGAGCTTCTCGTCATACAGCCACGCCGGTCCCTTAATATCCAGCAGCAGCAAGAGCTGGTTGATTAAGCCCGAATCTGTTGCGAACATATACTTCCAGACAATGGACCATACGATCAGAGAAGTCATAACCGGTACAAAAATCGCCGTGCGGAACAGCCCGATTCCCTTCATGCTTTTGGATAGCAGTAGGGCAAGAAGCAGTGCCAGCACAATATTTAGCGGGACCAGGCCCACCGTAAAATAGACCGTGTTCCCGAATATTTTCCAAAACATAGAATCTGTCGCAATATTCCGATAATTTTCAAGCCCAATAAACTTGTGATCGCCTAGCAGCGGCCAATCCGTCAAGCTCATATAAAGTGCCTGCCCCATAGGGAACAGCAGCAGCAAGGTAAAACCCAATACCATTGGCGAAATAAACAGCCAGCCGGTCCATTGCGCTTCCCGGGCAAGCGGCCCTCTTCTTTTTTTGCCCGTTTTCTTCATTAAGGTACACCGCCCTCTAGCTCAGTCTATCCATTGCATTGCGGAACTCGCTTACTGCTCTCCGGAGCTCATCCTCCGTCTTTCCAACCACAATGGCTCCCAGCATAACCGCTTTCACGCCCGCATCCCGAAGCGCCGCAATATCGCCAGGCACAAAACGCCGCTGCGAAGGAATAACGACGGGCAGCCCCGAATGCTTCGCCAAATGCCGATATTTCATCACATCCGCAAAGCTGAGCGGCGTGCCGTATTCGCTCCCCGGCACAATGGAAGCTTCCAATGCCGTAAACCCAAAATCGCTGGCGGACTGTACAAGGTCCAAATCGTATTGCTCATTGATGGCAAACGTCCGGTCAAGCCCATGGTTCTCCAGCATAAACGAAGGAAGATGATGCGCGTAAATCGAATAAAAATCAAAGCCTAGAGGCGCGAGCCGCATAATATCTTCTTTGGAAACGCCCTCAAGACTGCCGGACGGCACAACCCCAAACGGTCCATCGAACTGTTCGCGGATGCTGCGGAATTCCGCTTCGTATTCATCAAGCGAACCAAAGTGCGTACCGCTTGCGCGATGCCCCACATTAAAATGGACTTTAAGCGCATCGGCGCCTTCTTCAAGTGCTGCCTTAGCCAGCGCTGCATCATTCGCGGGCAGGCTGATGAACAAGGATAATTCATGGTCTTTCAATCGCTGCTGTAATTTCCCCACTGCGTTCCACTCCTTTGCTTGGTTGGAGGGAAAGCCGGCCGCGAAGCGGACCGGACATTCCGCATCCTTTGCTTACTTCAGTACAGCGTCTACTTCGGTTTGCATTTTAGCTAAATTGTCCTTTGCGGTTCCTGAACGGCCAAACAGCCGGTCAAAGCCCTGCAGCACGGTATTGTCGATATCCTGCCAACGAATGTGTCCCGGAATAATGCGTGCTTTTGGCATTTCGTCAATAACGGCTTGAATAATATGCTCCTTCGGCGGGTTGTTCGGCTGATTCAGGAACAGATCCGAATTTAACACCGACGTACGCGGCGGTACGAAGAAAGTCGATGTCTGCTCGATTCCGGACTGGCTGGCGAAATATTTCAACAGCTTCTTCGCTTCCTCCGGATGCTCGCTGTCCTTAAACAGCGTATAGCCCGCTTGTCCAAGCATAGGCACGCTGCCCTGTGAACCGGACGGCATTGGCGCAATGCTCCACTCGAAATTCGTTATTTCTCTAGCTTTCGAGACGTAGCTGTAGTTGTCAAAGAACATCCCAACGTTACCTGCATCAAAGCTCACTTGCTCGCCAGCCTTCGGGTGAGAGAGCTCAGTGAACATCATGCGCTCCAGCAATTCGAATGTCTCCACGCCATATTGGTCGTTCCAAGTAAAGGCGGTCATATCATCATTGAACGGGCCGCTGCCGTTGGACCAGGAATACGAAGAGAGGATCGCCCAAGTTTTCCAGTCACGGAAAAAGTTTGCGCCATACACGCGGTTTTTGGCATCGCTGCTCGAAATCTCTTTTGCGCTTTGCTCGAACTGCTCCCATGTCCACTCGCCTTTGGCAGCCAGCGTATTCGGATCGGTCAATTGTGCTTGATCAAATAACGTTTTATTGTAAAACATAACAACGGGCGGCGTAGAGAAAGGCAGACCCAACAGCTGATCGCCATCGCGGAACAGATCCAGCGTGCTAGGAATGTAATCATCCAGCTTAAAATCCGCATCGTCTTTAAATTCCGACACATCCGCCAAAATTCCGTTTTCCTTAAACTGAGGAACCATCCGCTCGGATACCCATGCGATGTCCGGCAGCGATTTGCCTGCAGCAAGCACGGAGATCTTCTGCTGGTATTCGGCGAAAGGCACCGATTCCATCCTCACCTGAATTCCCGGATTTTCCTGTTTGAAGCCATCAATGAGCTTGTTGTAGACGTCCATATGCCCTTGATTGCCCCACATGAGAAACTTCAACTCAACATCTTCCTTTTTCCCCGCTGCGTTGTTTACGTTTTTGTCGGAATTCGTACTGCATCCGATCGCCGTAACAAGCAGCGCGGTAGCCATGAGAGCCAAACCTGCCTTTTTCATAAAATCCCCCTTAACGGTCGCTAGTTTGTGATGACTACTTAAGTATATCGGAGGAGCTTGCAGCTCTTAAATCACTTAGATTACAGGAAAGGTTCGTTTTATTTATCTCTTTGTCATATGATCTAACTTAAGCTGCTAGGCGGATTAAATTGATTGCGGTATTCGCCTGCGGTCAGCCCCGCCTGCTGCTTGAATACGAGCATAAAATGTTTAGGGCTCTGATGGCCGGACAGCCTCGCCACATCGTAAATTTTGAGCTGCGTATGCGTCAGCAGCCATTTCGCGCGTTCAATGCGCGCTTCCGACACGTAATCCGAATAGAGAACTCCCGTCTCTGCCTTAAACAGCTGGCTCAAATACGTGGCGTTTAGGCTTACCTGGGAAGAAACGGTCTGCAGGCGCAAATCCCCATCTAGATGCAGCTTTACATACTCCTTCACATCGCGGATAATTTTCCGAGCATCCCTGCCTGCCTCCATAGCTTCTGATTCCGTTTCGAGCTGTGGCGCAGATACTCCATATTTTCGATCCAGCAGCACGCGCGCCTTCTGCAGCACAGCTACCAGCTCATGTCGCTCGATCGGCTTCAGCAAATAATGGAACACCCCGCATGCAATCGCCCTCTGCGCGTATTCAAATTCTCCGTATCCGCTCAAAATAATGACCAGCAGATCCGGATACATTTGCTTCACCTTCTCCATCAGCGTCAGCCCGTCCATCTCTCTCATCCGAATATCGGTAATCATGACATCAGGCATATCGGATTTCAAATAAGCTAACGCCTCTGTGCCGCTTGCCATCTCTCCCGTCACCTCGAACGAATGTGCCGACTGGCGGATCAGCTCCCGCAATCCCTGGCGTATGACCATTTCATCCTCTACAAGCAGCACCTTATACATCCTGTTCTGCCTCCTTTTCCTGTAAGGGTATCGTTATCGTGACCGCCAAGCCTTGCCCCAAACTTCCCTCCACCGTCAGGCTGCCGCCTTCACCGTAAATCAGCAATATGCGCTGATAAATATTGTTCAGCCCCAGCTCATCCTCGTCATTGCGCTGCAAGGACTGATAGGAAGGCAGCTTGCTTATCTCCTCGTTTAGCGCATCGATCTCCTCTTCGCCCATTCCCTTGCCATTGTCCCGCACGGTAATGAGCAGCTCGTCCTCAAATCGCAGGGCCGAGATCCAAATAGTGCCTCCCTCTTCCTGTCCGTCAATGCCGTGATAAACGGCGTTCTCGACGAGCGGCTGCATAATCAGCTTCGGTATGCGGCATTCGTTGACCTCATCATCAATGTCATAAAAAACCTGCAGCTTGCCCCCATAGCGGACCTGCTGGATTCGCACGTAGGATTGAACAAAATCAATTTCCTCCTGCAGCGAAATAAGCCTGCCGGCTTTGTCGATCGTATATCGCAGCAGCTTGCCGAGTGCGGAAACCATGTCCGATACCTCGGCATGCTTCCGCTGAACAGCCATCATGTTGATCGACTCCAGCGTATTGTAAATAAAGTGCGGATTAATCTGGCTCTGAAGCGCAGACAGCTCCGCCTCCTTCTCCCGAATTCCAAGCACAAAAACCTCGTGAAAGAGGCGATTGATTTCCTCCATCATTTTGTTGAAGCCACGTCCGAGCTGACCGAATTCATCGTTGGTCAGCGGGGTCACCCGCTTGTTGAAGTCGCCCTGCTCGACGCTTGCCATATTTTTTTTCAGTACAATTAACGGCCTTGTTATCCGGTAGGAAAGCATTACGGCCAGTATCATAACTATGGCGACGCACACGACAGCAAACCATAAGGTGAACTTCATAATCTCGCGCGATTCCTTCTGAATAACGGCGATTGGCGTCAGTCCGATGACCGACAGGCCTGAATACGAAGAATGATGCTGAACGAACAGGTAGTCGCTGCTGCCCAGCCGTTTCCTATGCCCGCTTTCGAGTTGCTGCGGCTGCCCCTGCTTCATGATCTCCTCATAGGCGGAAATGCCGTCCGCCGACACTCGCTCATACAATAGTCGCTGCAGGCCATCCACAATCATCAGCCCCGCTTCCTTCTCCACATTCAGGTTGGATAAAATGCCGCCGAACGCCTCCAGCTTCACATCAATCAATATATAACCAAGCCGGGCCAGCGTCTTCGGTTCGCGAATCACTCTGGCAACCGAGATATAAGCTTCCGCATCGGAAACGCTATAATAGGAAGGCTTATGCGGCGGGATAATTCTCCACTCCCCTTCCGATCTTGCAAGCGATGTAAACCAGTCATCCTGCCTGCCGTCCCATACGGCATCAATCGCCATCGCATCGACATTCGAGAACAGGACTCCGCTGTTGCTTATCAGATGGATGCCGCGGATCTCCGGACGGTCATATGCCTGCCCGGAGGTATAAAGCTTCATTTTCATATAATCATCGGATTGTACCCACGTGCCCGAGCCCATTGCCCCGTTGTATTTGGCCAGAATGGACAGCACCATCTGATCGTACAGCGGCATAAGGGACAGCCTCTCGAAATCCTTAAGCTGCCGATCCAAATTGGCACTGATCTGCCGGACGATGTCAATCGTATATTGCTCCGTCTTGTCATTCATCGTTGCCGAGAAGTGGCGATAAGTCACCATGCCCTGCAGGCTAAGCGGCAGCAGTATAAGCACGGTGAACAGAATCAACAGCCTTGTTCGCAGGTTGCTTTCTCTGAAATGGCCATTCATCCACTGAATCAAGGGTGTTTCCTCCTGTCGTTAAATAAAGTGACATCCTACTATTTATAGAAGTTTATCGTATAATGAGCATCGATTGGAATCCTATCCTTTACATTTCGGAAGTAGTATGGAATATTCAGCTGATATGCCCGCCTCCGTTTGTTCTATAGGTCATTTTCTCCTCCAATGAATGGATTTCAGCCTATTTAGAAATTTAACGGGATTTTCTCCCTTTAATTCAAGGGATTTGAGCTAATTCAGTGAATTAACAGGATTTGTTACCTTTAATTTCACGAAAACAGCCGAAATTCGCTGAAACAGTTAGATTAACGGGATAAATTCCTGCTATTTCACCTACGAAGCGTGTAGCGCTATTTTAACAGGAAAAATTCCTGCTATATCAACCGCGAAGCGAATAGCAGTACTTTAACAGGATGAATTCCTGCTGTTTCATCACTATAGTTTCATTTTTCCGCTTAGCTGTCTCATGTTTCGTTATCTTGCTCTTACACTCAAAAAAAGGGTACATACGTTCACATTGAGGGTATACTGGTTATGGAGGTGACCCTATGTCAGTCATTCGAACCTTAACCCCTGAACAGGTTTTTTTATGCGCATAGACTACTTAACCAAACAGCCAAAGACGCTTCTGAATAAAGGAACCGGATTTCTGTCCGGTTACAGCCACTCGCTTAATCCCTATACGGGCTGCTCGTTTGCCTGCTCCTATTGCTACGTTCGGAAAATGCCGGTTTCGACGTTTAGAGGTGCGGAATGGGGGACGTGGGTCGATATCAAAAAGGACGCTGCCGCCATTTTGCAAAAGGAACTAAAAAAGGCCAAAGCCAAAGGGCCAGTCACGATCTTTATGTCTTCCAGCACCGATCCGTATCAGCCCATTGAACACAAGGAGCAAATCACCCGTTCTTTGCTTGAGGTGATGGCGGATGATCCGCCCGAATTTTTATTGATGCAAACGCGAAGCCCGCTTGTCCGAAGAGATATCGATCTGTTTCAGCGACTAGGCGATAAAGTGCGGGTAAGCATGACGGTGGAGACCGACCGCGAGGATATTCGCAAGCATTTTTCGCCACACGCCCCGCCGATCAGCGCTAGGCTAAAGACACTCGAGCTGCTTGCCGAAGCTGGCATTCCAACGCAAGCTGCCATTGCCCCAATGCTGCCGAGCAGCGAACGGTTTTCCGAATTGTTGCGCCCGCTCGTCGACCGCGTCTGCCTGGATGACTATTTTATGGGCGATGGAAGCGGCGGCAAGCGAACCCGTCAGATGGCGATTCAATCGCTTTATGAGCAGTTGGGTCTGGAAGAGTGGTATCACCCCTCGGCTTACCAAAAAGTGTATGAACGGTTGAAGCAGGTATTCCCCGAGGAACAAATCTATATTAGCCAGCAAGGCTTTGAGCCTTAATGCCATTTGCCACCGTATATGGAATTATAGGCTTGCCAACCTGAAGATACTAACAGCACTGAAGCTAAGCGCGATTTTCAAAATAAGAAAATGAAAGGATGTCACGCATGGCTAACGAATCCCGAACAACTTTAGAAATGAAGCGTCATTTTGCCGTATCCGCCGAGCTGCTCTTCGATGCTTGGACTCGTCCGGAGATGATGAAGAAATGGCTCATGACCACGGAATCCACCAATACGTTAGCCGAAAATGACGCCCGCGTTGGCGGTCATTGGACGATTGCCGATCATCGGCAAGGCAAGGACTACAAAGCTGTCGGCGAATATGTGGAGCTGAGTCGCCCTAACCGGATCGTCTTCACCTTTCAGATGCCGCAGTTTAGCGAATCGATCGACCGTCTAACGGTAGATATTGCGCCGCAGGAGCATGGCTGCGAAATGACCTTTACGCAAACGATCGTCGTGCCTCATGAAGAAGGGTGGACAGAGGCTGATATCGCGAAAGCACTCGAAGAATATCGGAGCGGATCTGAGCACGGCTGGAGCTTAATGTTTGGCGGGTTAAAGGATATTCTCGCCCTCTACCCGCTCATCCAACACATTGGCGCCCAAAAAGTTGCTGTCATGGATGATGCTGAGCTGAAGAGCGCTGTAGAGGACCATTTTAAAAAGGAGAATGAACAGGCACTCGCCAGTCTTCGCTATTTGGGATACTTCGAACATGATTCCGTTGCCTTGACGCCTATCGGACTGCAGCTTATTCGCCAGCTAACGCAGCATCTTCTATAATCGCAAAAAAACAGGCAGTCCTAATTAAAATAAGGACAGCCTGTTTTTTCATGCCTTAAAACCTCTATAAGACCAATCAACCTAGCCGCAAACTTATCGTTTTCCTTTGGTCTTCCGCTTCATGCCTCGGATGATTTGTTTAGACGTTTGATCTACTCGGTAGGACTCCGTTATTTTTTGAAGGGCTTTGTTGTACGTAAAATCATCCAGCGAGTTATTCTCCAAATAGGCAAGCGTCGGCCCCGGCAGCTTAATGTAACAGATCGATATGGCCCATGCTACCGCCATTTGAACGTAATAAGTCTCGCGTTTCGTTTGGTCTAGCAGTGAAAGCAGCCGTTCGATATAGGGCTCTTCAATATAAAAGTCGAGCAGCATGACGACTCCGAACCGTATTTCATATTCAAGTTCAGAAACTAAATAAGGCTGCAAGAAGTCCCATACGGCTTCCTTATGATTGTTCGTGAATTTCAGGCCAATGCAAAAGCTGTCGCATACCGACCAATTGTTTATTTTCGGAACAAACGCCGCCACATAACGCAGCATTTCTTCGATCTCCGCTTTCACTGTGCCGATCACCATGCCCTGCAGCATGACCTCTTCAAAATAATCGCTTTCCGCATGGGCCAGATAGGTTCGCCAATCCCCCTGCGCAATGGCCTTAGCCAGCTTCCGAAGCAGCGGCAGCCGCACCCCGAGCACATTATCAATATTCGGGATGAGTGCCGCGGTAAATTTCTGAAAATCCGGTTCGGCCAAGCCAAGCAATTGCTCTTTTATGCTTTGTTCCATTAAGGTTCCCCTTCCGCTATTCAAATGAAATTTGCCATAAATAAATAGATGCGATCGAGCCGAGCGGCGAATATCGCTTTCGGTACTCTTCGAACTGCTCCTTTGTAAGAGCAGGAAGCCCATATAGCTTGATCATGCCGCGCCGAATGGCAATATCGCCCCAGCTTACGACATCGTGGCGCTCCATCCCGTGAATGAGCAGCATTTCGGCTGTCCATTCGCCGACGCCCTTCAAGCTCACCAACTGTCGGATGGCCTCCTTATCGGGCAGTTGATGAAGCTCATCCAGCCGGAATTCGCCTTGCGCGATTTTCTCTGCTATGGCAAGCATACTGCTGGCTTTTTTCATTGTCACGCCGCAGGACTGTATCGTTTCAACAGTCTGTCCGGCTATGTTTTGCGGCGATATTTCGCCCAGCTTGTCCAACATTCTCTGCCAAATGGTATGTGCGGCCTTCGCCGAAATAAGCTGGCTAACCATGGCATGCATAAGAGCGGTGAACAAATCAGGAATGATCAAGCGTTCCACCTTGCCCAGCCGCTCCATCGCTGTCCCCAGCTCTTTATCCATGCTTTTGAGAGTATCGATTTCCTCCTGCCCATAATTAAAAAACTTTGTTTTCACGCCTCCCATTTGTCCTGCCTCCGATCCAACTCATTAAGCTAACTATACCTTATCCGACGCACGTTTGTGCTTAAGCCGGAATAGGACAGCAAGATAACGAATAAGAATTCGTTATTTAAAGCCGTTGTTTGGTTCTGTTCCATGATAAAAAAAGCAGCCTTCCCTTACTAGCAGGGAAGGCTGCTTGCTGTTTAGTAGATGCGATGCTTCCAGCCATTCAGCTTGGCGATCGCCTCGATGTAATAATAATCGCCATAGATTAGCGAGCCTTCCGCTTCTGCGGATACGCTGCTAGACCCGTGAAGCAGAAGCGCCTCATGGTCAGGATAATCCCACGTTGCGTAATTTTCCGTAAGCGAGCGAAGAATGCGTTCCGCAGCGCCAGCATAAAGGCCTTTCTCCCCTGCGGGTACGACCTCAGCGATTTCTAGCAATCCTGATGCGGCAATTGCGGCTGCCGAGCTGTCTCGGTAACGGCCTTCCAGCGACTCAAAACGAAAATCGGAATACGGTACATAATCCTCAGGAGAAGCTGCGATAAAATAATGAGCAATTCGCTTCGCCGTATTCAAAAAACGAGCATCGCCAGTGTTGCGATAAGCATTGATGAAGCCGTATAGCCCCCACGCTGTGCCTCGGCTCCACGATGATTCCGCGGACAGCCCTTGCCCGCCGAAGTTCTCGATATAGGTACCTGTCTCTGCATCAAACGATAAAATATGCTTGGTCGAGCCATCCTCACGGATCCCATGCTCCATCGTCGTTTCCGCATGTGCAATAGCGATGTGCTTATAACGCGGATCGCCAGTCGCCTTGCTCGCCCAGAAGAGCAGCGATATGTTCAGCATGCAGTCAATAATGGCCCAGCCATACCTCTCTCCATTCCATGCGCGAATGAATCTGCCTGCCGGATTGTATCGGGCAGCTAGGAAGTTAGCCGCCTCAATGCCCCGGCGGAATGCGTCCTTATCTCCTGTGATCATGTGCTTAATGACCGCTGTGGAGAGAAACTGAAAGCCTACGTCATGATGCATCTCTTCCGTTGGCTTAATGAACCATTGCTCCAGCTCCTCATCCCAGCGCCACGCCGCGTTCTTATAATGCTCTTTGCCCGTCATATCGTGCATAATCCAGAGCATGCCTGGCCAGAAGCCGGTCGTCCACCAGTCGGAGCCAATATCGTCAAACTTGCCATCCTCGCCAGCAAAATGCGGACATTTATCGCCCATTTGCGAAATCGTTCGCGTTACTTTTTCATCCAGCCGTTCCATGATTTCATTCCAATATGCGCTGCTCATCATTGTAGCCTCCACCGTTTTTTTCTTGATTATAGCTTGGCAAAGGCAATAAATGTGTTGAATTCCTGCGTGAAAATGTTGATATCTTGCGCTACTGAATCCTCCTGCCGGTATCTTCCGCAAACGCCTGCTTGTAGATCGAGCTTACTTTCTCCAGCACTTTGCGCCCATGCTCTTGAAATTTCAGCTCCGTCACCCTGCCGCTTACAAAAAATTTGCCCGGCTTCGCCTGATGATCCCCGAAGGCTGCTTCATACAGGAGAGAAGCCCCTTTGCTTGGATGCGGAAAAAACAGCTTGATGATTGGCTTCAAATAGAAGGGAATGCCTGATTTTTTTCCTTTCCGTATCGTATTATTCCCACCTGGGTCGACACTCCAGATTTCAAACCCTTCCCGTGCTAGCTGGGGGGCGATTTCCTGCGTCCATAGCGATAAAGCCAGCTTCGAAGCCGCGTAGGGCCCGAATAGCTTTGTAAAATCCGCGGGCTTCTCTAATGAGTCAGGATCGAACGCCTTCCGGTGCTTGAACGCATAAGAAGAGGTATTTATTATCGTTTTCAAATTCCCTTTGCCTAGCAGCTCCTTCAGCTCCATTAAAATCATATAGGGAACTACCGTTTGCAGCTCAAAATGCAGCTCGCGCCCCTGCTTCGAGAATGTTGGCTCTGCCATACTCCCGCCTGCATTATTAAACAGCAAATCGAGCTTCGCTTCCTTGGCCTTGATCTCGGATAAAGCTCGCTTTAATTGATCAAAATCGGACAAATCGGCCTCATAAACCCTAAGCTGCTTGCGGTCTAGCGCCTCACGAATCAACGGGTCACCTTCCGGGAAGCCTGAACGTATTAGTGCCGCAACCTGCCAGCCTTCGCCCAACATTTTGCGCGTCAGCTCCAGTCCGATTCCGTTGCTGGCTCCCGTTATAAGCGCCGTTCCTTTTGTATGTTTGTTTTTCATTATCATTTCCTCCCTCGATATGTTCAGCTTCGTTTTGCTTCTCGATAATGTGCTCAGTCTATAACTTGGAGCCGACTCCAAGTCAAGCGCAATTCATACTATTTTTAGAACTTCTTCGCCTCCTGTGCAAAATCGATTGACTTGGAGCTGACTCCAAGTTATATACTATAGTCACATATACAATGAGGAAGGTGAAACGGTTGAGCGAGCTACTAGCCCTTACTATTAAAGAAACCGCCGAGCAGACAGGCATTTCAGAAGATACGATTCGCTATTATGAGAAAATCGGCCTGCTCCCGCCTGCGGAGCGCAAAGAAAATAAACACCGTATCTATCGGCCGGATGATATCGCTACTATGAAGCTCATTGCCTGTCTCAAAAAAACTGGCATGTCGCTGGAGGAAATGAAGCCGTTTCTTAATCTTTCGTATGACGATGAGATCCGGAATTTTCCTGAGCTATTCGCGATGATGCAAACCCATCGGAGCAAAATCGTCAACCAAATCGAATCCCTGCAAGAAATCGTCGATTTTATCGATTCCAAGATGCAGAAGCAAACCGAGATTGAAGAGCCCTGTACGCTTAAAGGAGAAAATAAGCTGATTTCGGCCATAAAGACGAAATAAGCTTCAATAGGCTGCTTGTTCTCCTAGCCATAAATCCATTGTCGCTGGATTGAGCTGTTATCCAAATTATGCTAATGTAATAAGGAAGCTAGTAATTCAGAATAATAAACAGTCCATGGGAGCAATTGCTCTCAACCCGAACGAGAAAGGTGTGCGGTAATCACATGAATCAGGAAGTTACCGAATTTATTGAGAGCAACCCCTTACAATGGCAGGTTGAAATCAGCCATGGACTCCGGCAAATGGTTCATCAAGCCATTCCCGATGCTGCGGAACGTATTCAATACAAAAAACCTCATTTTCTTAAAAATGGAAAATATGCTGCCGTCATCTCTCCTTCCAAAAAAGCAGTTAGTTTTACGATTTTTAATACAGCAGAATTAACTTTACCGGAAGATGCGTTCGAAGGACCGCTAGAGCGAAAAACGATTAAAATTGGCGAAGGACAAGCTGTGGATTACGAGTGGCTGGGAACGCTGCTTAAGCAAGCATCCGAGGGTTTATAACCTTATGCCAAGCGATTAACTAAGACCTATGACAACCATTTAGCCATTGTCGGCTAGCTGGTTGTTTTTCTTTTTAGAGAACAGATGGCTCCTGACTTTATAAACAAGAAAGTTGACAAAGTGGTTTGAAACCTCTATCGTTACTTTATAAACAAATATCTTTATTTAATGGTTTAACCATTGCATCTACACCGTCTAAAGGAGAGAACGTTAGTGACAACAGAGAAATCAACCCCCTTTATGGATATTACGATTATCGGCGGCGGGCCTGCCGGTATGTTTGCGGCTTTTTATGCGGGCATGCGTCAGGCCAGCGTCAAAATTCTCGATAGCATGCCGCAGCTTGGCGGACAGCTGGCTGCCCTTTATCCCGAAAAGTACATTTATGATGTTGCGGGTTTTCCTAAAGTAACCGCGCAGCAGCTTGTTCATAATCTTACTGAACAAATGAGGCATTTCCCCGTGGAAACCTGCCTTGAGGAGAAGGTACTGCAAGTCATCAAGAGAGCAGAGCATCACTTTGAGATCATCACGGATAAAACGACTCATTACAGCAAATCTATCGTAATTACCGCTGGAATAGGCGCATTTGAGCCGCGGCGTTTAGACTTGCCGGAGGCCCGCCGGTTTGAGAAAACCAATCTAAACTATTTCGTCAATGACTTAAGCGTGTACGCGGGCAAGCGTGTCGTTATTAACGGGGGCGGAGATTCGGCGGTGGATTGGGCGCTGATGCTGGAGCCTATTGCGAAAGAAGTTACCCTCATTCATCGCAGAAACAAATTTCGTGCCCATGAGCATAGTGTGGAAAATCTGATGAATTCCAAGGTTAAGGTGGTGACTCCGGCGGAGATTACAGAGCTGCATGGGGAGAAACATCTGGAGAAAATAACGGTGAGATATGAGAAATCGGAACAGCCCCATGAAATAGAATGCGATGAGCTTATTGTCAGCTTTGGCTTCATTTCTTCGATCGGCCCCATTTCGGAATGGGGGTTGGATATTCAAAACGGCTCGATCTGTGTGGATACGCGGATGGAAACCAATATTCCGGGTATTTTTGCCGCGGGCGACATTACGACCTATCCCGGCAAGCTGAAGCTGATCGCGGTCGGCTTCGGTGAAGCTCCTACAGCGATCAACAACGCCAAAGTCTATCTGGACCCTACAGCCAAGCTTTCGCCGGGGCATAGCAGCAATATGAAGCTTTAACGCATAACAGAGCTATTCTCGTGCCGGGAACCGTCTGATGAGACGTTCCCGGCATTTTTGCTTATCAATCACTCACGGGCGGATCAATATGGATATCCTCATCCGGCGCCGTTCCAGCCCAACGTGTAAAAGCCACCTCTAGGCCCGCCCTTGTTGGCGCACAAAGAAACGGACCCGCTTGCTGGCCGCCTTCATTCAGGAAACGAGCAACCCGAATCGTTCTCCACGGATGGTTTTGCGTCCTTGCCCTAATAATAACGGCATCCTGAGAGCGGGAGGCGCGAATCGTTACAAGCTCTCCCATCCATTCCGGCACCGGGGAGAGGGACCAATCCGAATAAGTATCCGTGACGACCGCCCCTATATGCGGAACGCCATCGTTAATCTCGATGCCTGCTTTGATCCAGCTTGTCCTGCCCTGCCAGAGCATAATGCCCGCCTGGTCGTAGAGCTCCGTGAACCCCTTTAATTCAAAGCTGATTTCAATCGCCTCATTCTCTTTCCATGGAGCCAAGAGGGCATGGCCGTTATCATGCTCAAAGCCATACATCGTTTTTTGCCAATAATCGCTCCCCTTGAGCGCTTCTACCACTAGCCCCTCGCCCTCTTGCCGATAAGCTACAGGCTCTGTCGTCCAGTTCCCCTCATTCCAAACAATTACTCTCGACATCTATGTAGCACCTAGCTTTCAAGTAAATTTACCGAACACGCCGAGCCGTCTCATTCACCCTCAGCGTGCTCTTTTTTATTATGATTCATTGTAAAAATTATGCAATGGCTCTATTCGACCCGACTAGGGTCAGTACGACCTGCCATTTTGGTAGAAGAAGGGGGAACTGATCTATTTTTCAGATCTGCTTTTTAGATCTATTTCCTTTGCAGCGGGCCTATTTGGGCTCATCTAGATCATATCCAGCGAAATAGATCTACTTTTTAGACCTATTTCCTCCAACGGAGCCCCTTTGGGAGGAATAGATCTATTTTTTAGATCTATTCCCTTAACATCAGGCCTTAATCGGCTCATCTAGATCATATCCGGCGGAATAGATCTACTTTTTAGACCTATTTCTCCAAATCAGCCCATTTGGGTGGAATAGATCTATTTTTTAGATCTATTTTCTTAACCTCAGGCCTAAATCGGCTATTCTATATAAGTTGAACTAAAAAATAAGGTGTACGCGAAGTGAGAAGATCGTTCTGGAGAAACGAAGGGTTCGCCTTTGTAGCCAGATACTTACCTTAAATGTGTAAGTCAATCAAAGAATCTGGTTACAACCGCGACCCTACAGAATGTTCTGCTCACGCAGCGACCAACACAAAAAATTCAGTTCAATTTAGAAAAATCAATTCCGATGAAACAGATCTACTCTTCAGAGCGCCCCTTCCCCCTAACGCCTCCATACTAAAAAGGCAGCTATAGACGCTCAAAAAAAGGGCCAACCCGACAACTCGGGTTAGCCCTTTTCCCACCACTATCGAGGATGTCCCGCAAAGCTGCTGCTCACAGCCTTATCGCGTATCCTCCACACGATTACAGATTATTTCGATACCGACGTAAACCACTCATTCACTTCTTTAGTGATTTGATCTCCGCCATTTGTTTTCCAGTTCGTTACGAAGCTGTCGAAGGCGTCGATTGGCAATTTGCCGTAAATAATTTTGTTGAACGTCTCCAGCTCGGATTGACGCAGAAGGCTCCATTTTGAAATCATCGTCGTTGTTGCCGCACCGGTAAAGAAGTTTTGTTTGCGAATATCAATTTGCGACATTACGATTTTCGCAGAGTACCAGTTTTCCGGTTTACGGAATTCAGCGGTATTTTTCTCATATGGCGTTTCAGGCGCCGCTCCGTCAGCAAGCTTCACGAGCGTTTTCATATAAAGGTCAGGAATACGCGCCGGTCCGGTAAGGAACGGGAACTCATTGTTGAAATCTTTGATTTTATCTTTGTTGTTCGTTGGCTGACCGTCTACTTCATCCCAGTCATATCCCTTAGCAAAACCATACTCATAAGCGCTGCCAGCGGCAGGGTTAGCCAAGTTATCAAGCAAATAGTTGTAGTACAGGAAGAAAGCTTCCGGATGTTTTGCATCCTTGTTAACCATAAAGCTGCTGTTTACGCCTGAGTTTTGCCATTTCGTGCCGATCTGGCCATCAGGGCCAGCAGGTACAGGGTAAGCTTTGTATTTAGCGCCTTTTACGTTTTTGAGCAGATCCGGTGCCGGCCAGTCTGGTACCCAGTTCGCGCCTGGCAGTACGCCTGCCTTGCCGTTCGTCCAAATTTCAGCCGTTTTGCCTTCATCCCACAAAGCCGCATCCGGGTGGATATAACCTTTGTCCATCCATTCCTTCAGCTTAGCAAGTGCTTGCTTCGCTCCAGGATTAACGGAACCATATTCCAAGTTGCCGTCAGCATCTTTGTTCCATTGCTCCTCGATTGTGCCGTAAGCACCGTATAACCAATCAAGCGAGCCCATCCACGTGTTAGTATTGTTTTTTAATGAAATGGCTAGCGGATATACATCCTTAGCTGCCAATCCGTCAGGGTTCTCGTTTTTGAATTTATCGAGAATGTTGTCCAGGTCAGCAATGGTTTTTGGAGCTTCAAGGTTCAGCTTCTCCATCCAATCTTCACGCAGCCATAGAAGCGTATCATCATTGTCGGTGTACTCAAGAATCGGAATGTTCCACTTCTTGCCGTCCTTCGTGAACGGGTACCACAATTCCGGATGCTGTGCAGCGTGGTCTTTCCACGTTTGGTTCGCGTATTTTTCGAAAAGCTCATCGACTGGCAGGAACTGTCCGGAATCAATCAGCTGGTTAGTCAAAATCGCATCCGTTGGCACGAATACAAAATCAGGCAGCTTCTCGCCGGAAGCAATGGCAAGCTGAAGCTTCTGCTTGTATTGATCGTTGCCAGCAGGGTACCAAGTGTCCTTGTGCTTCATGCCGAACTGCTCCAGCATCCAGCGGTCATGGACATTGTCTTCTTTCGTATCGCCATTCGTGTATTTCTTAGGCATAATAACCGTGCTGAACTCAATTGGCGGATCGTATTTGCCTTTAGCAAATGCCTCATCGGAGGCGGTTGTCGTCGTTCCGGTAGTTGCTCCGCTGTCCGTGCCCTTATTATCGTTCTTGCCGGCATTACCGCTGCAAGCACTTACGATAAAAGCCATAGCAACGAGCAGCATTCCTGCTTTTCTAAGTTTACTCATGTTTAAGTCCCCTTTGAAGTAAGATGATCACATAAGCTACTTTACCAACTTGTCGGGGAAGTCATCTATATGAATTTGTTAGTTTCCATAGGACTCTGTCATGTTGTTAGTTGCCATGCCTGTAATCCTGCGGGGTAACGCCGAACTGTCTCTTGAACACCTTAATAAAGTACGCGGGCTCCAAATAACCGATCTCCGTGCTGATTTCGTACACCTTTTTCTCGGTCGTTTTCAGCAAATGGCATGCTCGCTCCATCCGAAGCCGGGAAATATAATCGCTGATCCCCTCGCCGGTTTCAATCTTATAAATTTTAGATAAATGCGTCGTATGCAGGTTCACATGATCAGCGAGCACACGCAAGGACACGTCCAGATGAAGATTTTTTTCGGTAAAATCCTGAACCTTCTTGACGTACAACGAGCGAATGTCATTCACTTCATTGGCAGTCCCCTCTTTCAGCTTGCCAATCACTCCGATCGACCAATTGCGCAGCTTGCTTATCGAGGAAAAAGCCTCTCCGCTTTGCAGCAGCTCCATATCCGTTCCCAGCAGCTCCGCCAGCGTATGCCCGTTCCGATGGGCAAAATGAGTAAATGAGGAAGCAATGAGAAATCCTGCTTCCATGCAATGCTCCCAAGAATCGGACCATTTCTCGTCCAGCTCGGCAAATACGCCCTGCAGCTTCTCCTCAAGCGCATCCCAGCGTACGGCCTCCAGCAAATTGTTCAGTGTTGGAGGAGCATGGATAGCATCCAATGCGCCTTGCGATACATGCTGCTTCAGCTCGCTGACGCGCATAACAAATTCACGCTCATCGCCAACGATCTGCCGGAAGGAAGACGAAGCTTGCCTATAGCTGACGTGGAGCTGCTCGGGGAACAAGAATGGCTCCGTGATCACGATCGACAACGAGCCCTTGAGGAACTGCTTCACCTTGGACTGCAGCTGCACTGCGAGCTTCTCTAGCAGCAAATCCTGCTTGGCTGACGGGAATTCATCCTTGAATTGCAGCAGGAAAGCCAAGTAGCCATGCTCTTCCTTGACGCCCCATACCTTCATATATTCCCCAAAAATTTCTTCGGCAATATTAATAATCGCATATTCCATCAACTGCTGACCGTTATGCCGGTACTGGCTGAATTCATCCTCCATACGGACAAGCAGCAGAGCGCAGTCTCCGAATACAATCGGCAAGCTATAATTCTCTAGCTTACGGCTCCATTCCTCCGCAGCCATCTTCTCGCCGCGCAATCCGTCAAGCAACAGCTGTCCGCGCAGCAGCGGCAGATTTTCACGCAGCGTATATTCCGTTCGCTCATGGGAGCTGATGCTCTCCCACTCCTCCTTCAATTGATCAATGGCGACTCTTACCGCTCCGAACAATTCATCATCGGTTGGCGGTTTAAGAAGGTACTCGACCGCCTGATGCCGGAGCGCTTCCTTCGCATAATCAAAGTCAGAATGTCCGGACAAAATGATGCATTTGATCCGTTTGTCGTATTCGCGAATTTTTTCAATCAGCTCAATGCCAGTCATCTCCGGCATGAGAATATCGGATATGACGATATCAACCGGATTCGTCTCGATAATTTGCAGCGCTTCCCGCGCAGAATAAGCTTTGTGCACCTGTTCAATGCCCAGTGTATGCCAAGGCTTGTGCATGGACAGATTATCTACCCAGTGGGCTTCGTCATCAACGATGATCATTTGCATGTAGTGTATCTCCTTGTTGAGTTGATGGTTGAGAGGATGGTTGAGATAATTCTGCTGCGGCAGGCGTCTGCCAAATAATTTCGGTCCGGAATCCGCCAAGCGGCGAAGCGGTAAAATGCAAATAGGAACCTTCTCCGAACTGATGGTAAATCCGCTGATTGGTATTCCATAGCCCGCAGCCCATTTCTTCCTGAAGCGGCTCTTTCATCTTGCGGTTCAGCGCTTCCTGCCCGTCCGCGCTCAGGCCTGGCCCGTCATCGTCGACATAGACGCGGCAGCAGCCGCCGGAGATTTCGCCTCTAATCCGAATTTCGCCGGACGAATACGACTTGCCAACGCCGTGAATGACGGCATTCTCGACGATCGGCTGAAGCATGAGCCGCGGAACCTGCTGCTTCAGCATTTCATCCGGAATATCGATCGTGTATTCAATTCTTTCGTTGCGCAGCTTTTGAATATCCAAATAATTGACGAGCAGCTTGATTTCTTCTGCAACGGTTGCCGTTTCCCGCTCCATCCTTGTCGTGTAGCGGTAATACGCGCTCAAATTATAAGCCATGGAGACAACCGCCTCCTGCTCCTTCATCTGTGCCATATTAATTATATAGCCGAGGCAGTTGTACAGGAAATGGGGATTAATCTGCGCCTGCAGCTGCTTTAACGTCGCCTCGCGCGCGCGCAGCTTCTCGCCAAGCACCTTCTCGACCAGATCTTGAATTTGCCGCGACATCTCATTGAATCGATAAAATAAAAAGGCAAACTCATTATTCACGTTCGACTTGATTTGCACGGAGAAATCTCCCCGCTGCACGCTCTGCAAGCCGCGAATCAGCTTGATGATCGGACGCTGCACATTGCGGTACAGCAATACAGAGGCAGATATTCCGACCACGAACAATAAAACCATCGATAAATAAAATAAATTCCGGCTGGATGAGATCGGCCCAAGCATCTGGTCCAGCGGCACAATATCAACGAGATACCAGCCCAGCTGCGGCGATTTGACTGCGCTTACCAAATAATTTTTATGATCGAGCAGGACCACCTCTTGATTCGTATCCGCCAGCTGCTTGCCATCCAAATAAAGCGTCAGCTCAGAAGACAGCTTCTTGGAGGCGCTTCGGTTCAGAATCGGCGTTTCCCCTTCATGGTAAAAGATAGGATCACCTTGTCCGCCTGCTTTATACGTGTCCAGCATATTTTGAATATTCTCGTGTCCGAAGCTCGCCTGCACGACGAGATTGCTGCCCTTAAGCGTTCCCTGATGACCAAAAGAATCGGTATAAAACCAATTAAACGATTTTTGTGTCCCAGCGGTCGCCGCTCTTCCGTCCCCGTAGGTCCAATCCCCTGTCATGTTATTTTCCAGATAATCCTCGTCATATTTGACGGTATCTTTATTATTGGATATCGCTTCTTTGTTCTGCTGCGAATACAAGGTGTACGTCACCGGCCAAATATTCATGACGCCTGACTGCAGCATCATCTTCTCCTGTACGACATACCGAGTCTGCATTTTATCATAAAGGTCATCCCAAAGATTAAGCCCGTTAAACTTCTCGACATTCGGGTCCTTCGAGAACGTAATGACAAAGTCCACGGTCTGATTGATTCTGGAGTCAATTTGGCTCGATAGGAACGAAAGCTGCTTAATGTTCGAAGCCTGCAGCTCCTTGCTGATCACATGCGATGCCACCTGATTGGAATAGGTAAAAAGGATGATAATCGGAATGAACAACAAGAGGATTAATATATTCATTTTGGCAAAGAGACTGACCCTTGCCCCTAGTTTTTTTTTGAAAAAAGGCATGCTTTTATTTAGTACCATGATCCTACCCCTCCAAAATGATCTCCCTAACAAAAACCTATGAATCCTAACATTGTCTTATAGTTTCGAGCTTACGCACTTTGTTACTATTTATATCAGGGTTTCACATGATACACAAATATGATTTTATGGAAAGGGAGAACTATGGACTCTAATACCCTACAACAAGCAAACCCTAACGTCGCCCCTAAAGTGAAAAAAGATCGCGGCTACAAGCAGCCCTGGACGCTTCATTTGATGGTACTGCCAGCTGTTCTGCTCGTCCTTGTTTTTGCTTATTTGCCTATGACGGGACTTGTAATGGCATTTCAGGATTATAAGGCCGGCTTAGGAATATCCGGCTCCCCATGGGTCGGCTTGAAGCATTTCCGATATATGTTCGAGAATGAATACTTTTTGCAAATTACATGGAATACGTTATTTTTTGCCTGCTCCAAAATTGTAATGAACTTGATTATTCCGTTCCTATTCGCCTTGCTGCTCAATGAGGTACGCAATATGGGACTAAAGCGCTCCATCCAAACGCTCGTCTATCTGCCCCACTTCTTGTCGTGGGTAACGTTATCCGGTATTTTGATCGATGTGCTTGCCCAAACCGGCATTGTGAACCAGTTCTTGACCAGCGTGTTTGGCATTAAGCCGATTTTCTTCCTCGGTGACGGCTCATGGTTCCGATTCACGATTATATCCAGTGACGTCTGGAAAGAATTTGGCTTCAACACGATTATTATCCTTGCTGCGCTATCCGGCATTAATCCGGCACTGTATGAAGCAGCCGAGGTCGACGGCGCAAGCCGCTTGAAACAAACGATGCATATTACGATTCCTTCGCTGATCCCAATTCTGATCGTTGTAGCCACGCTGGCGCTTGGCAACGTGCTTAACGCCAACTTCGACCAGGTATTCAACCTGTACAGCCCGCTCATTTATCAGCAAGGCGACATTATCGATACCTTTGTCTACCGCGAAGGCTTGCTCAGCGGACAATTCAGCTTTGCTACAGCCGTCGGCTTCTTCAAATCCATGATTAGCTTAATACTGATCGTTATCTCCTACCGACTCGCGTACAAATTCGCCGGCTACAGGATCTTCTAGAAAGGGTGACTGCATATGTACCACAAAACAATACCATACCGTATATTCAGTATTATAAATAATACCGCGTTGTTGATCATCTCGATTGTCTGTCTGCTTCCGCTGCTTCACCTGCTAATGGTATCCTTAAGCTCTTCTGCGCCGGCCAATGCCGGCATGGTTACCTTCTGGCCAATCGGCTTTACGCTTGAGGCTTATTCCAAAACGTTTGAAAATGCCAATTTCCTGTCCTCCTTGTGGGTATCCGTACAGCGGACCGTACTCGGAACGGCACTGGCGATGATCGTCAATGCGGTTGCCGCTTACGCCCTCTCCAAGGACTCGCGCATTTTCCGGGCGCGCAACGTATACCTCTGGTTTTTTGTCGTAACGATGCTCTTCAGCGGCGGCTTGATCCCAAGCTACATTCTTATTTTGAAACTGGGGCTTATGAACACGCTGATGGCGCTTATCCTCCCGGTTATGGTTTCGGTTTACAATATTATTCTGCTGCTGAACTTCTTCCGCACAGTGCCGAAGGAGCTTGAAGAAGCAGCCTTTATTGACGGTGCCGGCCACTTGCGCAGCTTTATTCAAATTTATCTTCCGGTTTCCATGCCGGCGATTGCGACGATTTCCTTGTTTACGATGGTTATGCATTGGAACGCTTATTTTGACGGCTTGATCTATATTAAAGAATCCATGAACCTGCCGCTGGCGAGCTTCCTTCAAACGATTATCGTTCAAGCGGATATGACCAAATTTGATCCGCAAATGGTAGCGAATATGTCGCAGCGTACGATTCGCGCTTCCCAGATCTTTATCGGAGCCTTGCCGATTCTAATCGTCTATCCGTTCTTGCAGCGCTACTTCGTTAAAGGGATCGTTATCGGTGCGGTAAAAGAATAGGTTGCCGTACTATATAAGTTGAACTAAAGTTTCTCGTTTTGGTCGCTGCGCGAGTAGATCATTCTTACGATCGCGGTTGTAACCAGATTCTTTGATTGACTAAGACCTTTAAAGGTAAGAATCCGGCTACAAAGGCGAACACTTCGTTTCTCCAGAACGATCTTCTCGCTTCGCTTACACTACATTTCTTTTGTTCCACATTTATAGAAGTGCCGTACCAATTCAACAGCAATGAATTTACGAACTAGAGGGGCTGCAAAATATATGTCTAACGAAACGAACCAAACCGTACAAATCGGTGGTAACTCTATAACTTTGAACGACTTGATCGGGAAAATGACGCTTGACGAAAAAATTGCGCAGCTCATTCAGCTAGCTGTTCCTTTCTACGAGGGAGCTGAGGATGCCGGACTGATTACAGGTCCAATGGAATCGCTTGGCATTACCGAAGACACCGTCCGCAACAGCGGTTCCGTGCTGGGGATGGCTGGAGCCAAAGACGTCATCAACGTACAGCGCACGCATTTGGAAAATAACCGTCTAGGCATCCCTTTGCTGATGATGGCCGATATCGTTCACGGCTTTAAAACAATTTTCCCTGTTCCGCTTGCGATCGGCTGCTCTTGGGACCTGCCGCTTGCCGAGCTTAGCGCCGAGATTGCCGCTAAAGAAGCTGCCGTATCCGGCGTCCACGTGACATACGCGCCAATGGTTGACCTTGTGCGTGATCCGCGTTGGGGTCGCGTGATGGAATCCACAGGCGAGGACCCTTACCTGAACGCCGAATTTGCGCGCGCATTCGTTCGCGGTTTCCAAGGAACGGACCTGGCTGGCGATTATGACCGCGTAGCGGCATGCGTGAAGCATTTTGCCGCTTATGGCGCAGGCGAAGCCGGCCGCGATTATAACACGGTTGATTTGTCGGAGCGTCAATTGCGCGAGTTCTATTTGCCAGGCTACAAAGCAGCACTCGATGAAGGCTGCGAGATGGTTATGACCTCTTTCAATACAGTCGATGGCATTCCGGCGACGGGCAACTCGAATTTGATGCGCAAGCTGCTCCGCGAGGAGTGGGGCTTTGACGGTATCCTCATTTCGGATTGGGGAGCGGTTAAAGAGCTGATTGCCCACGGCATTGCTGCCGATGAGACGGAAGCCGCCGCCAAAGCGCTCAAAGCAGGCGTCGACATCGAGATGATGACCTCCTGTTACGCGAAGAACCTGGCTGATTTAGTGGCCAAAAATGAAATCGACGAAGCGCTTATCGATGAAGCGGTTATGCGCATTCTTACATTAAAGAAGAAGCTTGGCCTGTTTGAAAATCCTTACCGTGCTGCTAATCCGGAGCGCGAGAAAGAAATCGTATTTTGCGATGATCACCGCGCGGCATCGTTCGAGCTGGCATTGAAATCTTGCGTGCTGCTTAAAAATGAATCCGTTCTTCCGCTTCAATCTGGACAGAAGATTGCCGTTATCGGCCCGTTCGCCCAAAGCGGCGATTTGCTTGGACCTTGGTCTTGGACCGGCTCGCATGATGCCGTTGTCCGCTTGGCCGACAGCATCAAGAACAAGCTAAGCCAGCCTTCCTCCTTGCTCGTTGCGGCTGGCTGCGATATCGAGTCGTCAACGGAAGAACAATGGCAGGAAGCTCGCGCAGCGGCTGAAGCTGCCGATGTAATCGTGCTTGCGCTTGGCGAGCATTCGGATATGAGCGGCGAAGCCGGCTGCAGAGCAAACATTCAGTTACCTACAGTTCAGCTTGAATTGATCCGCAAGCTGAAAGCATTAAACAAACCGATGGTAGCTGTCTTGTTTAATGGCCGCCCGCTTGACCTGCATGGCGTATACGATGAAGCCGATGCCATTCTAGAAGCTTGGTTCCCAGGCAGCGAAGGCGGCAATGCGGTAGCCGAGCTGCTGTTCGGCGGCGCCAACCCGTCCGGCCGCTTGACGATGTCCTTCCCGTACAGCGTTGGGCAAGTGCCTGTGTATTACAATGCGTTCAATACCGGACGCCCGCAAGGCGCGGCTGACGCTCAAGTGCGCTATGTATCGCAATATCTGGACATTCCGAATGAGCCTCTGCTTCCGTTCGGCTTCGGGCTAAGCTATACCGAATATGACTACAGCGAAGCGAGCATCTCTTCGGATACAATGACCGCGGAGCAACCTCTGACGGTTACCGTGAAGCTGACGAATTCAGGCAAGGTTGCAGGCGAGGAAACCGTGCAACTATATGTTCGCGACATCTCGGGCGAGGTTGTACGCCCTGTCAAAGAGCTGAAGGATTTCCGTAAAGTGCTGCTTCAGCCGGGCGAAACCCAGGAAATCGAATTTACGCTAACCGAAAGCCAGCTTCGCTATTATCATTCCGACCTTCAGCATTTTAGCGATGCGGGTGAATTTCTAGCTTTCGTTGGGCCAAACAGCAAGCAGACAACGGCGCTTTCGTTCAAATTAGTGAAATAACAGGCACAACAAAAACAACCAACATGCCCTTACAGCGTGTTGGTTGTTCTGCTTTATTAATGAAGCAATACAAATACATATTAATTAATGATCCCTATTCCGCTTTCCTTATTGCTCTATACGCCTGCTTTTGCTGTTAGCGTCTCCAATGGCTGCGCATTGCCGTAAACGGGCCGTTGGCGTCCCACGGGCTGCGCCCATTTCACGGCATTGGTGATGACGCGTTGAATGTCGGCGTTGTGATAGGTCGGGTACGTTTCATGGCCCGGCCGGAAATAAAATACTTTGCCGTTCCCGCGCATGAACGTGCAGCCGCTGCGGAACACCTCTCCGCCTTCAAACCAGCTGGTAAAAATCACTTCATCCGGCGCTGGAATATCAAAGTGCTCGCCATACATTTCTTCTTCCTCAAGCTGAATGTATTCGCCGATTCCTTCCGCGATAGGATGGCTAGGGGCAATGACCCAAAGCCGCTCCTTCTCCCCTGCCTCGCGCCATTTCAAGTCGCAGCTTGTACCCATCAACAGCTTGAAAATTTTCGAAAAATGGCCGGAATGCAGGACGATCAGGCCCATGCCATCAAGCACGCGCTGCTGTACTTTACGAACGATCTCATCGCTTACTTCATCGTGAGCAAGATGTCCCCACCATACGAGCACATCGGTGCTGTGCAATACTTCATCGGTTAAGCCATGCTCCGCTTCATCAAGCGTAGCCGTGCCCGTTTCAAAGCCCGCTTCCGTTAAAAATTGTGCAATTGCGCCATGAATGCCTTGGGGATAAATCTGTCCCACCAGCGGATTAATTTTCTCGTGGCGATTCTCGTTCCATACCGTTATCCTTGCCATTGTAAGATCCTCCTCGAAAACTTGTTAATCCCAGTATAAAAAAACCGCTGCTTGCGCGTAATGCTAAATGATGCTTATTTATTATTCAAAAGTGCTATACTCAAAGTGGAGGTCATGTCCATGTCCGTATACGGAGCCATAAGAGAAGCCTATTTCGAGGCTGTAAATGAAGAAGTCGTCTACCAAAACCCGTTGCTGTTTTTAAAAATATGGGAAATTCGCGGGGAAGCAGGCCAATCCAGCACGTTGGAGCAGCATCCCTGGCACTGCCACAAGGAAGTCGAATTTCTTGCCGTTATTGAGGGCAGCTTAGGCGTGCAAAGCAAGCATGGCTACCTTGTTCTCGGCCCTGGCGACGTGATGGTACTAGGTGCCTATCAGCCGCATCGTTCACATAAGCCAACTGTCGATACGGCGCTGCATTATATCGTTTTTCAAATCGATCTGGGCAAGCATTTCGACCAAAGCACGATGCCCTATTTATATTGTTTCTCGGAGCTGACTCAGCCGCTCGATATTTTAAACTATATTTTTGCGGAAAGCGCGGCTGCCAAGCAGAAGGCACATGCTTATATACTCGAGATCTTCAATGAATCACAAACACGGATGAGAGGTTACGAAATCGCCATCAGCTCTGCGATCAAGAGATTGCTGCTGCTTCTGCTGCGAAGCGATACGCGCAATCTGCTGAACGATACGGAAGAAAGCGAGCTTAGCCGCTTAAGGCCGGTGCTTGATGACATCGACGCAAGGCTGAATGAGAAGCTCGTTGTAGAAGAGGCATGCGCCATGCTCAATTTGAGCTATCATTATTTTATAAAATATTTCAAAAAAACGATGGGCGTTTCCTTCGTCGATTATGTGAATTATAAACGGATTAAAAAATCCGAGCAGCTGCTGCTGACCAGCGAGCTCAGCATTATGGAGATCAGCTACGAGGTAGGCATCTCCAATCTCGCCCAGTTCTATAAGCTATTCAAACGGCATAATCATTGCTCGCCACGGATCTTCAAGCAGCGTATGCGCAGCGAATCCAAATCCGCGATGGAAGCCAAGCGGCACGCTGTGGAGGAGTCTTAATTAATTATATTACCAAGGTGAAACGATTGTCCCCGTCCTCTGGCCGCGCAACGCATTTCGTTCAGAGCAATATAGAGAATGTATAGTCTACGGATATACTTTGCTATTAATTGAAAAGAGCTCCATGCCTCTGGCATGGAGCTCTTTCTCATTCCACAAAGTCAGCCTATTTGCATCGTTAAGGAGATCTTAAGGATTTGATAAGGGGATGATCCCACACTTATTAAGAACAGCCCTCTATACTTGCCTTATGAATAGGAAGAAACAAATGAGGCGGACCGCCTGTTTCAAGCTGGATCGCTATTTGTTCGAAGATGAAAGGGGCTTATAGAACGTGCAATGGGTTAAACAAAACAAAGCTTGGTCGCTAGCGATTGTTCTTATTTTTACGCTTGCCTTTTGGCTAAGGGCTGATTTTCTCACCTCGGTTACTCACTCTATCTCACACGACACGAAGTATTATAATGAAATGGTGCACCGGCTGCTCGATCAAGGCATTTATTCTTACAAAGAAGAAGTTCCTAATGCAAGGGTAACGCCAGGCTATCCTTTATTTATGGCTGGCCTGTATGTGGTCGCCGATCAACTTTCCGTTGAGCCGTTTCCACTCATTCGATGGGTACAATTGCTGATTAGCCTTGGTGCAATGCTGCTCATCTATACGCTTGCGATGCAGGCTGCTCGAAATAAATGGGTGGCGATCCTCTCGCTATTGATCTCGGCGATATATCATCCTTTTATTTGGACGAACGGGGCGGTACTGACCGAATCGCTTGCGTTATTTTTGTTAATGTCCTATTTATCCATGCAGCTCCATGCTTTCCGAACGCAGCGGAAGCGCGACGCCGCCTTTGCAGGTGTGTTGCTCGGGCTTACCGTGCTGGTCCGCGCCGAGTTTTTGCCTTTATTTGTGCCGCTGTACGGCGTGTTTTTGCTTCAGCAATGGTTTAGGGCTAAGTCTCCTCAAGAAGAGGCCCATTCCTCCAAGCTCGCGATGTTCAAAAAAGTCGCGTTGCTCGGTGTCATTACCGGCCTATGCCTGTCCGCGATGATGCTGCCCTGGTGGATTCGCAACCTCGTGACGCTGAATGAATTCGTGCTGACGGCTTCCCAGTCCAATCCGTTTAGTGCAGGTACGTATCCGGACAAGGACTATACCGATAAAATTGTGGAACGCAATGGCATGTCGCAAAACGAATATGCTTGGGCGCGCATCAAAGCGGGCTTTACCCAGCAAACTTGGAAATACGTAAAATGGTACACCGTCGGCAAGCTGAAATATACGTATACGCATATGTTCTTCGGCTCCGGGCACTCACCTGTCTATTACGCTTACCCGCATGTCGCCTATTTGCACTTGCTTATCCTATACAGCACAATTATCCCGCTGCTAGCGCTAATTCGGAAATGGCGGCATCCGGCCGTCATGCTGGCGGTAGTGATCATCGTGATGTCGCTGATTAGGCTCTTGTTCGTACCGGAGTACCGTTACAATTTTACCGTTATGCCGCTGTTTATTATTTTGTCATCTTGGCTTGGCGTATATTTATTGAAGCATATAGGGGCATATCTCACATTTCGAAAAGCAGCAACCAAATCGTATACACCGATTCCACTACAAGAGGATGCCTCCCTTTCAAAAAAATAAGCGCCTTTCGGCGCTTACGAAGCTTTCGGTGCTATATTAGTTGCGCGGCAGATCTAACAGTAGGTCATTCAGGTTGTAACAAAAGCCCGGCTCCTCCGTATCAGCAGGCGCGACCATCATCACATATAGTTCCAGAGGCCGCTCCTCCCGAAGAGCCTCTACCTCCAATCGATGATCCCCGGCAGTCAGATTCAGCTCTACCCGCTGTCCTTCTGCTCCCCGATGATAGGCTGGAAGCCAATCGGCGGCTCCAGTGGTTTCAAGCACGGTCTCGCCACCCAGCTTCAATCGGACCGCTCCCGGTGCCGACACGATGAGGCAAATTCGACGGTCCAACGGATTATGCAGCATCGTCCGCCCTGTGTACCACCCTTGGGCCTGCAAGCCTGTAATTTCATCCAGCAGCATACGGTTGCCAGGTATCCAAGCAGGCTGCTCATTCGAACCGTCAGGACCTGAGACCAACCAGCCATAAGCCCGAACTAGAGCAAAGGTGGCATGATACTGTGCCCATTCCGAATAATTGTGCAGCCGGGTGAATTGGAGCTGCAGGTTGTACGCCGCTTGCTGCAAGCTCTGAGAGGCATGAACAGTCGTATCCCAAATGTAAGATTCACCGGCTGCCAACGTAATCGCCTGCATGTCCTCACCCGTCCAATCCTTCGGCAACAAAAGCTCCAGCCGGAATGCCAGAGAAATGGTTGCCGTGTTCGCAATCGTGAATTGCAGCTTTTTCTCACATCCGGCACCTATGGATGGGTCGTTGCCTTCATATCGAATTTCCACCTTCAGCAGCGCATGCTTCTGCGAGCCTTCAGGCAGGTAGCGGATATCGACGGCCGGATCCCGTGTCCATAATGGCTCCAATGATTCATCGGCTTCTGCCCGGTAATCCAGCTTGCTCGGCGCATCCGACCGAATAAGAATTGGAGAGCCTGCGTAGGCCAATATCTGCCTGCCCATCGCAATCGTTCTGCCCGTTAGCTCCTCCAACGTCACAGGATACGGAAAGCCTTTAATCGGCGGGCTGACCACGACCTTGTTGCCGACAGGATCCACCCACTTGGCCGGCAGCCCTTCCGGTCCGAGTATCATGCCAAGGATAGCAGCGAGCGTAGCGGCAGTGCAATCGGTATCATAGCCGCAGTTCACCGCTTTAAGAATGGCATCCTCGAAATCATCCCCGTACAGCCAGCCGAGCAGGGTAAAAGCAATATTTTGCGGCGTATCCGTAAAATTCTCGCTCCCATGATGCTCCAAAATAAGCTCGCGCGCTACCTTCCACTCTTTCCCTTCCTTATGCCAGCGCAATAAATCCTGAATCGCCAGCGCCGTTCGGCAGTCAGGCGGTATGAATTTCATGCCAATGGCGATTAGGGCATCCCGATCCTTCTCGAAAAAAATCGCGCTTTCCAGAGCCGCGAAAAACATCTCCCCGTAAACGCCTTCGCCGCCCGCATGGTCCGTAATAGCATCCTCGTAGGCATACCGGGCTGCGAGCTCCGGCATGCCGGGAGCTACCATCGCCCAGATTTCAGAGCGGATCGGAGAGCCCATGCAGCTGGTGAACGGATTATTAAAGAGTCCCGCAATGGGCGGCTTCAGCCCTCTGCGCATGTTGGTTAAGGCATAGCCATATTCATCAAATGGAAAAAAAATATGGTCTACCCACTCCTGGGCGAGGTGCGCAGCCGTGAGCCCTGGTCCATATTGCTCCAAGGCATGAAGCCAAACCAGCTGCAAGTCAAGATCATCGTTCTCCAGCGGGCCGTCTGGCAGCTCGGGGTAATACTCCAGCTGCAGCAGCTCTTTGATGCCTTCAACTGGAGCGCCAAGCGTTCCGCCGATATTTTTGCCCAACCAGCCGCCATAAACGATCCGGTAATAGTCCTGTTCATTTAGAATACCTATCTCTGTACGCATGTCGACACTCCTCATAAACTATCTTCCAGCTCAATTCGAATCCCTTTTCCCTTAAGACCGCCTTGTCTTGCCATTCAACGCTTAATTCAATGCCAAAAGCGCATAAACCATTCGCGCCGCTTCCGCACGCGTAGCATAGCCTGTCGAAGAAGGAGTCCCGCCGAATCCTGGATTCGTAATCAGCGTTGGCTCTTTTCCGATTGCAGCGGCAGCATTTTGCGTCATCGCAATCATTTCGGCAATTGTAAGCAACTGACTCGGATTGAAATGTCCTGATGAATCCGCTGTGGCAATGCCCTTCCAAGCCGCGGCCGCCATGGCCGGATAGTTCGCATCGGTGCTTGCAATATCCGCGAATGCCGCTGGCGTATCCGAGTAATCAGCTGAAATTTGCAGCGCCTTCACCAGCATTGTGGTGAAATTCGCTTTGGTCACATTCGCCTCTGGCAAATAGTGAGTAGCGCTTCCGCCAGAAACCAATCCCTTCGTCGCTAGATTCTCAATGTATTCTTTCGCCCAATGTGCTGCATTTACATCGCTGTAGGTTTTTCCGTCCAGCTTCACTACCGTCATGGAATAGGGCTGCAACGTCACGGTTGCCGCAAATCCTTCGGAAGGAATAACCGGCAGCGGATTCGTTTTGGGCTCCTGTCTCCAAATCGTGTAATCATTGACGAGATAATCCGGAACCGGGTCGCCGCCATATGTCCAGACCGGCATCAGATTCTGACCGGGGATGGAAACCTCAATTTCCTTATTCGTCCTGTTGCTGAATACAACCGTGCCTGCGCTCGTTGCATCGCCAAGTCCCCATGCGCCTACGTCATTAATCTTCAGATCCTTGCCATATACATAATTGGCAGGCGATGCGTTGTTCATCATCCGGAAGTCGCCGCTGGTCATATCCATATCATAGTAGTAGTCGTTTTCACTCAGCAGCTTGCCGATTTCTCTAAACGTATAATAGGGCGGCAGGACGACCATGCCCGTTTTGTTGGCGGAATCAAAGCTATCCTGAACGACGCCAAAAAACTGATTGTCGATAAGGCAATGGTAAGCGCTCACCTGCACATTGCCTGACTTCATGAAATTCATAAACCGCTCCATGTAATGCATCGAATAGGCTGGCGTTTTTCCAAGATGGATACGGCCTTTTTCCGTTGTGTTGGTCTCGCCGCCGAAGATGAGTCCGCTGATGCCGCCATATTCGGTAATCCACATTTCTTTGCCTGGAAACTCCAGCGCCTGCTCTTTGATGAGCTGGTAGCGGTTTTCGTTGTTCACATACAAAAAGTCCATGAAATCCGACTGCGTCAGGTCATCGATACTGTGCACGCCGGTATATTCATGCGGAACGACGGCGTCATAAATATCTGGGTGGTCAGCGATCGTCCGGTTCCATTCTTCCCACCGTACATAACGGTTGTTGGCCGTATCCTCCAGATCAAGCGGATCATTCGGCTTATGCGAATCCGGATCTTTGACAATGATCGTCTCCTGCCATTTGTCCAAAATAACGATTCCGACTTTAATATTCGGGTCAATTCCTTTGATGGCGGCATAAACCAAAGCTGCCTTAGCCACGTAATCGGTCACGGACGGAAATTCATCGCCGTAATGGTTCAGATAAAACTCATTGCCCATTTCAATTCGGACAGGCTGATCGGAGAGGCTTTGGATTTCTTCCACCTGCTCGGTGATCTCTTGAACCGTCTGATAAGCCACATTCACCACGAAGGTGCTTGGCAGTTCAAGCTCATTTGGCGACCTGAATATATCATCCATAAAAATGCCGTTCAGCCCGTTGTTAATTCCATTAACGGAAGTATATTCGAAGCCTGTCGTAATGCCGCTGAATCTTGGATCGTTCGCGTTGACCAATGACCCGTCCTTGTACAAATAATAGTTGGCCGACGTTCCGTCTGGCACCCTTAAGATATCAACCCCAATATCCTGCATTAAAGCAATGTCTCTTGAGCTGTACCATTGATCGGTCCGGCCCAAATCATTCAGCTTCTGATAATTGATGCCGTATAAGTCCTCGGGTATTTCTTGCATAGCGCCGTTAAAAGCAAAGGTGGCGCTGCCGCTTGCAGGTATAACAGCCGGCGTGACCGTGACGTAACAAATGACCGTAATATTGTTGTCGGCTGTAACCGCCTGAATGGTTGCTGTCCCCGGCGCTACCGCCGTGACGGCTCTGGCTTTGGACGTGCTGCCGGTCAGCTTCACCACCTGCTCGTTGCTGCTGCTCCATATGACGCTGTCATCATCAAGCACAACCGTTGCTGGCTCGTAAATGGCTCTCAGATTCTCCGTCTCCCCGACTTTCAAATCCATCGCTGTCTTGTGAAATTGCAAGCTGCTTAACACGGGTCCCGTATAAGGATTATCCGCAGCAAGGGCATATACCCGCACGTTATCCAAACTCGGCTTGAGCAAATGATGGCCGAACGTAACTGTTCTTTTGACGGCATTGTACAGACCTTGATATTGACCCATCGTCTCATACTCGGTCTCTCCAGCTTCTTTCACCTGCACAATGGCGGAATTGCCATCCACAAGCAATCGGAAATCGTAGCTTTCACCGGAAACAATGGTGTAATCAGCGATCTTTGTTTCGCCAGTGATGCCCGATTTATAGAAGGAGATTTTGTTTTGCTTAATGAGCAAGGAGTCATAATTCGCGCTGTTTACGTCACCCAGATCCACTCGGGCAAAAGCGCCTGCCGCCGAGACATCGGGGATGGTCAACTGGAACGTGAGCAGAAACTTTTTCCACGACTTGCCTTTGATTCTTGCCTTAGAGGTAGAGAAGGTGTCCTTGGCCGTAAAACGCCCGTCAAGATATTGGTAGTTCATATAGTTTCCGGCGGGTGTATCCCATTTGGCCGTTGGATTCACAAACAGGTCCTCAAAGACGACGGGCCATGAAGCCGTTACCTGGTTCACATCGGGAATCAACGAACCATCGTTCTCCTCCGAAAAGATTCGAACGTCATCTAGGCTTGGCTTAGCTAGGTTATGCCCAAAGGTAACCGTTCTTGCGGACGCCGCCGATAGATTCTCATACTCACCAAGTGCTTGATAGGTAGCTGCTGTCGCCGGCTTCACCTCTACAGTGGCCTTCGTGCCACTCACGAGCACTCTGAAAGCATAGCTGACACCGGATTGTATCGTATAGTTGGCAAGCGTGGTCTCCCCTGTAACGCCGGATTTATAGAAGGAAATCTTGTTCTGCTTGATCAGAAGCGAGTCATAGGCGGTGCTGCCTGCATCTCCCAAATCCACTCTGGCAAAAGCGCCCGCTGCCGAGACATCCGGTATGTTCAGATTGAACGTCAGCATAAATGTTGACCAGGATTTTTCCTTGATTCTTGCTTTGGAGCTAGCGTAGGTATCCTTGGCGGCAAAGCGCCCGCCTGTATATTCATAGTTCATATAGTTCCCGGAAGGCGCATCCCAATTGGCGGCAGGCTGATCGAAGGTGTCTTCAAAAACGACGGGCCACGATGCTTCGATCTGGTCCAAGTCAGGCTCCTCCGTGCTTTGTGCTTCCACTGTGCCAAACTTCAGGTTAAGTCCGCCAATCAAGAGAGTGATAATTAAAAGAAGTGAGACAAACCTCGCAATCTTTTTCATCGTCCAATCCTCCTCAAAGTATTGTCAGCGCTTTATTTCTCTCCGATTTAATGAACAGGATTTTCTCCCGCTATATGGATGAATTTCAGACTTTTGATGCATTTAACCGGAATTTATCCCTCTAATTTCAGGGGTATACCGAAATTGGAGAAAAACAGTTAGATTAGCGGGAGAAATTCCATCTATATTAGTTGAGCTCTTAATCTCCCTAATTGGATTGGAGTCATCCCAATGCTAAAAGGTAGAACTCCCTTCCTCTACTAAAACCTTCAGCCGGGCCCTGTCTGTCACGCCTTTCCCCGCCAGTACATCCTTCTCTTCAAATACTGCCAAATAAATTTCCTTGTCCGCATAACGCTCTCTGTCGTAAATCACGTAAATCAAACCGTCCTCGGTCTCTACGCCATCCGGATAGGAGACATTATCCCGCTCATCAAGCAGAAGGAACCCTTCCCAGCTGTTGCCGTCATCCCGAGACACCATCGCGCTAAGATTGTTTCTGCCCTCGAACGCATGGTGATTAATCAGGAGCAGATTTCCAGAGTGCAGCCGGCGTATGAAAAACCGTGAGCAAGGACCTTCCAGCACATCGGCTTTAGGAGCTGACCATGTTCTCCCTTTATCCGAGGAGAAGCACTCGCCTATGCCGCCATAAGTGCGCACAAGCATCCAAATGTCCCCGTTCGTTTTTTCCACCAGCATGTGCTCATCATAGCTTCTGCTCGGCATATCCACTTGACCGACCAATTGAAAGCTCTCTCCGTTGTCGAGAGAGGAAATGACATTGGAGTACATTTGCTCGGGAAGATGATTATAATCGGATGCGACCTGTATCCCCTCTTTGTCGCGGAAGCCCCATACCGCGCAGGGCAGCAGCCACTCGCCTGAAGACAGCACGGTAGGCTTGTTCATCATCACGCCGTCCACGATCCGTCTTGGCTCGCTCCAGGCCGGGACAGATGCATCGGCATTGTTGCTTACCATTGCCCATACGCCGGCCCTGCCATCATAAAATCCATAGCTTTGCGCCCAGAACAGCCAAAGCCTGCCCGCCGGGTCATGCCATAAGCAAGGGTCGAAGGCACGGACCAAACCTGGGGGGTCCACGGCAAGCACCGGATCGGACCATGTCACCCCGTCATCCTCGCTTAAGATCAGGGCGACATAATTATCCGGTCCCTCCGTATCTCCGCCGCTATATAAGGCCGCCCATAATCTCCCGTTTGGCGTCCGCTCAATTCCGGGAATTCCCTGCCATTGCCGGTTTTTCTTTAAATACTTGGCTCCCGGCTTTGTATAAATGTCCGGCGGCTCCAGCGATAAATCCTTCTCTGCGTTCATGGTCGTTTCTCCTCCTGCTGCATCTGACTGATAACGCTCACATATTTCCGGGCCAAATCGGCCAGCGCTTCATATTGCCCTTCCTTTACCCATTGCTCCTGCACCAGCCGTGCACCGACACCAACCGAAGAAACGCCTGCCTCTAGCCACTCCTGCAGGTTGCTCACGTCAATGCCGCCTACCGCCATCACCGGAATATGGCTTAGCGGAGTCCGTATGGACTTCATGTAGCTGATCCCTAAATCTCCGGCGGGAAACCATTTAACGATATCCGCTCCATACGCATAGGCTGCCACCATTTCGCTGGGTGTCGCAGCTCCGGGAATGGAGACCATGCCTCTAGCCTTTGTTCTCTCAATCACCGCTGCGGATGTGCTCGGCGACAGAATGAACGCTGCTCCCGCATCGCTTGCGAGATCCACCTGCTCTTGGGTCAACGCCGTGCCGGCGCCAATGCACAGCTTCTCGCCAAAATGTTGCGACAGAAGAGCAATGATCGACGAAGCTTCATTTGCCTTCTGCTGATTAAACGGAATTTCCAGCAGCCTGATCCCTCCTGCATACAAAGCCTCCGCCACCGGAATGGCCTGCTCAGCGTCCAAGCCCCGCAAAATCGCAACCAGTTTATGCTTTAAAATTATATCCATCACTTGCTCGCTCATCAGAATGCCTCCTAGCTAACGTACATTTTTTTTGCAGAAAGACCTTCCGCATCGTCTCCTCTTCAGCTTTCAAAATATTATCCCTATCCTTCCAGAGTTAAAATCACCCCGGCTGCTAGGCGGTAATGCAGGCCGGGGTGGGTTCATTTCAACTGCTGCCTAAGGCTTCAACGGTTTGAAATCTGTTTTCTCATATTTGCTCAGGTCAACCGTTCCGGCTTCGACATTGGCTTTCGCCAATTGATTAAAGGCATCGCCGAGCTCCTGCAATTTCTTTTCAATTTCCGGAAGCTCTTGGTTGCTCATAAACAAAGCGTTCATAATATCATTCACTACGCCTGCTTTGTTGACATCCTGCGAGCCTACCTTCAGCGGAGGATTAACGACCGAATAATCAAGTCTTGGAGCCATCGGATAGCTCACCGATTGGTCATCAATGAGGAAGCCTTCGACCCCTTTGCGGTCTGTCGGCTGAATCGCTTTGTCCTGAGCGGCAGCATTCGTGAATGAGCCGAGGCCTTTTTTGGCCAGCTCTACGAACATTTCGTCAGAAATAAGGAATTCCCATACCTTCTTCGCTTCTTCCAGATGCTTCGTTTTTTTATTGATGCTGAAGCCATTGCCCGTCTCAAAAGCAGGACCGCCCAGAGCCTCTCCATCCCATGTCGGGAAGTCGGCTACCGCCCAATCATTTTTGGCTGGGAATTGATCATTGAATACCCCGATATCCCATGTAGCTGCGGACAGCATGCCGATATTTCCTTCCGCAAACTGGGCACGAATCATATCGTTGTCATACGTTCCTGCGCCTGGGAACACGCTGCCTTCCTTGTTAACATCAATCCACCACTTGACATATTTGCCAAAAGGCGCAAAATCGTATTGGCCGGTCACTGCATTCCAGCCCTCGCGGCCATTATTGTCTCCCGACACAGCCGCTGGATGGATCACATAATATCTCCAAAACACCGTTTGCTTGACCGGCAGCCCGAGACCGAATTTCTGTCCGCCTCCACTCGCCGTAATTTGCTTGGCATACTCCTGCATTTCTTTCCAAGTCGTCGGCGGCTTCTCAGGATCAAGTCCCGATGCCTTAAATAGGTCCTTGTTGTAAACTAGCTTGAAGGTGGTCACATTCTCGAATACCCGGTCCAATTCCCCGTTTTTGGCGGTAGGAAGCACCGTGAGAGCGGATTCATCAAATCGGTTGCGAATGTCATCGGTAATTAGCGGATTCAAATCCAGCGGATAATCCGCGTTGGCGAGATCGGCGGAAATATTGTAGGCCAGATCCGGTAGATTGCCGGCATTCAGCGCAAGCTTTAGCTGCTCTTCATAATTGTCCGCAAATATTTTGTAATTGATTTCGATATTGTCCGGATTCGTTTCATTAAATTTTTTGATCAGGCTCTCCCGTACCTCTAGATCATGCCGCGAGTTGGCCCATACCTCGATTGATACTTTCTCTTTCGGCTTATCGGTTGCCGACGAACCGGCATCGCCTTTGCTGGAGCATCCGGTGATAACCAGAAGCAAAGCGGCCGCTGCGAGGATCGCCTGCTTACCCCGTTTCATTTTAGGCAAAATGTTCAACCCCTTAAGTTGTTTTGTTTACAACCTGATTATAGAAAGGAATCCGAATCTAGCTAACCCCTCAAAATTCATATTTACTGCGCAAAAGCCGTTCATTTTTTTGGCGGTTTCCGTTATTTGGAATAGGGAAGCCGTAATTCGAAGCATTTTCCTTCTTCCAGCTGCTTGAGCTCAAGTCCATAAGATTCGCCGAAATACAGCCGGATGCGTTCATGGACATTACGGATGCCAAAGGACGTGGGGTCCGGTTCCTTTTCGCTGAGAAGTCGCTGTACTTTGGGCACATCTAGCAGTAAGCCATTGTCGAACACCTCGATCCTGTAGCTTTCCTCACTGATCCGTTTTCCTTTGATTTCAATGCGGTTCCCGCCAGCCTGACGGCTCATGCCGTGCATAATCGCATTTTCTACCAGCGGCTGCAAAGAAATCTTCACGATATTCTGGCTCAGCAGCTCTGGCTCCATTTGCACGGATATGGAAAATTGCTCTTTGTAGCGGATTTGCTGCATGCCGATGTAATTGTTCAAATGCTTCAATTCCTGCTCCATCGTAACGACGTCGTGCCCATCCAGTCCTGCCCGAAGAAAGCCGGTCAAGTGCTCAATCATGTCCGTAAGCTCGCGATCTCTATGCTCTAGCGCTTTCCAGTTAATCGTATCCAGACTGTTGTATAGGAAATGGGGATTAATTTGATACTGCAGCAGCCGCAGATGATATTCCCGCTTCAAAATTTGCTCCTGGCGGATTTCCATCAGCAGCTCTCGAATCCCGTCATATAAAATGCCAATTTCGTCCCCGCGCGCAAGCGGCGGAATATTTAGATGGGCGCCATAGCTCTTCTTGCGAACCACCAGGGAAGCCAGCCTCTCGATCGGACGCGAGAAGTTGCGGGCCAGGCGGCTGGATACGAGCGTTGCGGCGAGCAACAGCAGCCCCATCACACCGGCGGTCCACTGGTAAACCTCATACAGCGGAAACAGTACATGCTTTCTAGGCACGATGCCAAGCAGCGTCCAGTTTTGCCCGACATGCCGTGCGGAATAATAGTTTCCGCCTTCCGTAAAACCGCTGCCCGTATTCTCATTCCCTGTAATTCCGGCAACCTTCATCAGGCTTGAACGCAGCTGGGAATCCTCTTCAACCCCATGAAACCCCAAAAACATATGGCCTTCCAAGGCATTATCGGCGAGCAAATATTGCCGCTGTCCCGATTCTAGCGGCTCTCCCAGCAAATCCTTAATTGCGCTATAAGGAATGGAGATCAGCATACACCCGTAAATCTCTTGATGGGTGATGCTGCCAATCGGCACGATCCATTTGAATTCATCCGGCTTATCGCCCCCGGTCAACCTGTAAATCTGATCCAGAGCGCCCGAAGCCAAAGAAAGACCCTCGATAAATGCCGGGTCGGCTTTCACTGGAAGGCCGTAATGGGACAAATAATGCTCCTTGGGCAAGAGAAAGGAAATCCGAAAATCCGCGTTAATATATTTAATATTGGTGAGGTACTGCAGCAGCCGGTTAGCGACTGCAGTCTGTTTAATCACGGACATTTCCGAGCTGTTAATCGCCTGGACAAGCTCTTCGTCATGCAGAAATAGCCGCTCCGTAGTTTCGAACTCCTGGTAGAGCTGTTCGAAGGGAGCGGCCGTGCGGGAGAGAATCATATCCGAGCTTTCTTCCAGCTGCCGGGTAAATAAATTGGAGGTCACGATAATATTTACAGTTCCGACAATAAGGATCGGAGCCAGCGTGAGCAGCAGAATCAGCAGAAAGAGCTTATGATGGAAACGTTGAAACGGCAGCCGCCGGCTTCTCATACTAAAGCCCCCCGATATTCGGAGGGTGTCATGCCGTATTCCTTTTTGAATAGCTTCACGAAATGCTCCACCTTGTTATAGCCGACCTTATAAGAAACCTCATATACTTTGAGCGTCGGGTCCTTTAGCAGTCTGAGCGCCGCTGCCATGCGGACCTGAAGCAGATGCGCGCGGAACGTAACGCCGGTCTGCTGCTTGAACAATTCACTCAAATAGACCGGCGATATGCTGAGCTCCTCGGCAACGGTCGTAAGCTGGATATCCCGGTCATATTGAATCTCCATTCGCTCCAGCGCAAGCCGGATAAGACGGTGCGAGCCTTTCCGGTGCCGCTGATGAATCAAATGATGAATGTCATGAATGAAAAATTGCAGCAGGTCCTTAATTTTGTTCTGGCCGGCAATACGCATCTTCAAATTCTCCGTATCCGGCAGAACGTTCTCTTCTCCAGTCTGGATATGCTCCCTGATGGTAGTCAGCCACTCGAAGCACCAGCGCCGGGCAGCACCCAGCTCCCACTCTAGGAAAGAAGGCGTGAGGTGATTCAACCAACGGACAACCTGCTCCGTCTCTCCGCCCTTCATCCATTCAATCAGCTCGGCCATCGGCTTAGTCCACTGCAGATAGGCCAGCTCACGGCTGGAAGGCCGCAGGAAGCGAATCGGCTCCTCCTGGCTTTCTCCCATGTATTCCATCATCTTCTCGGTTTCCCAGAACAACCGGGATAGCTCCAACGGGCTTTGGCCTGCCTCTGAAACCATAATATGCACCTTCTGCTTGGTGAAGCGTTCGATCGATTCATACAGCCGCTGCGCCATGCTCAGCAGTTCTTCTTCCACGGCGCTGCCGCCGGTGGTGAGCAGCCACTTTCCGAAAGAAAGCCGGATCGCGCATACGGCCTCGTATTCGGACAATAGCTCATACAATACATTCTGAACGGCAAATTGGGCGCTTTTGTCGATCGTCGCATGGCCTTCCAGCGTCACTAGAAACAGCCTTAGCTCTCCCTTAAGCATCCACTCCAGCCCGACATTCGCGCATTCCTCCTGCCACTCATAGCCGGGATGATTGCCAAGAATCAGCTCCTGAATATACTGGGAGCGGATCGATTCCTCATAATATTGATTGCGCCGGACACGCTGCTTTTGCACCTGCAATTGCGCCAAATAATCCGCCTGCTTAAGAAGAACCTGCAATAGCTCTTCAGGCCTCGTCGGTTTAAGCAAATAGTCGGTCACGCCAAGCTGAAGCGCCCGCCGCGCATAATCAAACTCACCGTAGGCGCTCAGAATAATATAGCGAATATCCGGCTTTCGCGCCGCAGCACGCGCAATCATATCAAGCCCCGTCATATCCGGCATCCGAATGTCGCTTATGACGATATCCGGCGACAGCTGCTCGATCAGCTCCAAGGCGCTTGCTCCATCCTCGGCCACGCCGGCAACCTCAAGATCATACTCTCCCCAGGGGATCATGGTGACCAGTCTTTCCCGTATGAAATGCTCATCATCTACAATTAGCACCTTGTACATCCCCATCCCCCAATCGGTCAGCCCTTCACAGCTCCTTGCGCAAGTCCGCCTACAATTTGCCGGTTGAGCAAAATAAAAACAGTCAATACCGGAATGACGGAAATCATGGATCCGGCCAAAAGCAGATTCCATGCGGCTGCCCCCGTTCCCGTATTCCGCAGCTCAATCACGCCTACAGTCAAGGTCTTGGTATCCGGATTTCCGATACTCATGACCAGAGGCAGGATGTAATTGTTCCACTCCGCAATAAATTCCAATAAAAAGAAGGTCGCCGTAATCGGCGCCATTAAAGGCAGCGTCAATCGAAAGAACCGCGTGAAGTAACCTGCGCCATCCATAATACCCGCCTCGTCCATATCCTTGCCTAACGATTGGACAAAACCTTCATACAAAAAGACGCTAGCCCCCAGTCCATATAAAGCGACAAGCGGGATCGTATATATACTATCCGTCAAACCCCAATCGACTGCAAGCTTGAATTTAGGGTATAGGGTCATGGGACCGAGGCTGATGAACATGACGCCGATAATTAGCATAGACAGCACGCGCTTGCCCGGAAACTGCGTTCTTGCAAACACATAGCCAGCCATTGCTCCCATCAGCACCGACATCCCCGCGCTCACGACGGAAAAAATGACCGAGTTATAAAAATACAACGAGAAATTAAGCTTTTCCCAAACCTCGGTATAGTTGGACCATGTCCACACTTTCGGGAACAGGCTGCCTCCCGTAATCAGCTCTTGGTTTGTTTTAAAGGAATAAAAGAACACATACAGCACAGGCACCAGTGTCAAAAACGCCGCAGCTGCCAAAAACAAATATTTCATCGCCTGCAAAATAAGCCTCATCTTGCCCCTCCTTATCCATTGTCTATAAATTGAACTAGAAATGTTTACGTTGGTCGCTGAGCGAATCGATCATTCTTTAGGGTCGCCGGTTGCAGCCAAATTCTTTGATTTCATTATTTACTTGTTAATTTCAATTTGAATAGTCCATTTTTTTGGTCAGTTTAAAATAACCAACGGATATAACGACCAGCATAAGCGCGGTCACAACCGCTACAGTGGCACCGTAACCATAATTGCTGCCGGCTTCGCCTCCAAAAAATTGATGGAAAATATAAAGGAAGGTCAGCTCCGTCGCATAATTAGGTCCGCCATTGGTCAGCACGAGGAACGGGCCCATCGATTTTAAGGTACCAAGAATGGATAAGAACAGAATCATTTGCAAAATACGGCCCATCATCGGAATCGAGATATAACGCATCCGCTTCCAGCCTGTGGCTCCGTCCATATCGGCGCTTTCATACACATCCTTCGGAATACTCGTCAATCCTACCAGGAAGAACAGCATGTTGATCCCAAAGTTTTGCCAGGCGTCCATGAACATGCCGCTGGCGAAGGCTGTCCAGCCGCCCGATAGAAATTGTATCGGATGGTCAATGACGTGTAGCTTCAGCAATAGCTGGTTAAGGCCGCCGTTATACGGGTTTAGCAAAATATACATAACGAGAGCCATCGTAGACCCTGGCAAAATATAAGGCATAACGAACATGGCCCGAAATACGTTTCTCCCCCGCAGGCGGGAATAAAGGAACAAAGCCAGCAGAAAGGCGAGCGGAAGCTCTAGCAATATTTTCAGAGAGAACAGCGCCTGCTTCCAGAGACTGGTCCAATAGATCTGATCCTCCATCAGCCGCTGGAGATTGGCAAGTCCCGTGAACCGCTCCGGCATTACGCCGTCATAATAGAAGAAAACATACTTCAAAGCCCACATAATGGGATATAGCGAAAAGACGGCAAAGAAGCAGACGGGTATGAGTAGCATCAAATATGCAGGGCCATACTTCCTGAAAAAACGGGAAAAGGAGCTTCGGCTTCTCGGATGCAAGGACGCGGCCGCTAGATCGGACGCTGCGGATAGCTTGCTCATACTCCCCGCCCGCCTTTCGTCACATGGCCTAGGGTAAGGCGCTGGACTGGAGGTTGTGTAAGACAATTCAACTTTTTTTCGCCGAATTTCATCGTAATGCCCCTTTCTTATCTGTCAGTAACGCTATTATAGCACCGCCATTTTTGGGCTTCGCCCCCTTAAACTTTATAATTACTGCATATTTTCAGGAGAATTTATCCCTTAACTGCCCGTGGCTGTCCGTTATGGGGTAAGGCTGCCACGCTGCGTCCCTTGGGGATGCAAAAAAAGCCGCCAAGCGGTCTGTTGACCGCTCGGCGACTTCATCCTACTGCATATTAGCCTTCACATAGTGAAGCTTCCTCAAGCGTTCCGGACTCCGGCGCGATACGGAACGTCTTCACCTCAAATCCGTTTAAGCTGACTTCCTCGCGTATGCCAAGCTTGGGGATGCTGACCGTTGTCGAGCCGCCCAGGCCGGTCGGCTCAAACAAGCGTATCACATAGCCTTCTCCCTGCTCCTCTTTCTTGAAGGCGCTAAGCTGAATAACGTCATCCTCCAGCGTAAGGAACGAATCGAGGCTTTCCCCCTCTCCCGAAGGAAAGAACGACAACGCATACGGCTGCTCGTTATGAAGCAGGCTTTCCCGGTCTACCTTTTGTCTTCGATCGGCAAGCTCTCCTGCATTCAACCAGAAGGTATAGCTGCGCTCGCCCTGATCCATGCGCGGCTGGAAGCGGTCCTGAACCATAATGGGCCGCTCGCCAATCGGATGCGCGCAATATCCGGCGCTCCGCAGCAGTGACAAACGCATCTCGCCTTGGCGGAAATCGCTGCCGTAGATCCCGTTATTCAGACAAGTAACTGCGAGGTTTTGAGCAGCATCCTCTACCGAAATCCATTTTTGCGATACAGTCTCGTTGCCCTCACGGTCCAGCGGGTTAACGCCAAAGGCCGTTTGGCCGAAGAAATCCCCTTGCTCCAAAGAGGTAGGGATGGACAGCTTGAGCATTTTGTCCTTCTCGTTCCAGTAGACCCGCAGCTCGATCTCCACCTCGGTTCCTCTCTTCGGCAGCTTATATACCTGGCAAATGGATGAACCGCCATACTGAAATACCGCTTCAATAACCGTGCGAACCGCTCCGTCCTCGATCACCCTCACAGCAGGTAGGGAACCGTTCACACCGGAGAAACGGCCGCTCTCTTCCGGACTCATCAGCGAGAAGCTTCCTTCCATTTGGTCAAAAATATTCGTATCCATCCGCCACGGATCTTCATTGTCCTTCATCACCAATGCCGCAAAGGCATTGGGGCGCAAGAAAGATACATTCCCTGCCACGTATTCGTCAAGAAGCCCCGTTTGCGCATTAATGACCACGCGCAGCTCAGCCGTCTCGAACGTATAGCAGCCCCCTTGCTCTTTCAGCTCAGGAAGCGGCTTGGCAGCGAGCATTTCGATTCGGCAATCGAACCGGCTCATGGAGGAAGGAGCTAGCTCTGCTGCGAAGACAACTCTTTTTCTCCAGTCCAAATTCAAGTTGCTGCGTTCCTTCTCTGGCTGGCAAGGCAGAAGCTCTCCGTTCTGATATACCAACGGCATCGAAAACTCTTCTTTCCAGTTCTGGTCCTCCAGCATGAATTCACATTCAAATATCCCTTTAACCGGGAACGGATGTGGGTTATAAATCAAGATCGGATATTCTTTAAGCGCTGCCTTCGGCTGGCCGGTCGCAAGGGCGAAGAACGCTCGCGCTTTCAGCCGTGCTGCGATCTCAAGCCCATGGTCAATCAAGCGCAGCGATGCTTCTTCGGCAGGCTGGATCGACGAACCCGGCAAAATATCGTGAAACTGCGCCGTCAGCAGATCGCATAACGCTTCATGCAGCTCGTTTGCGGGGTAAGACAACAGCCCTTGCAGCGCAGCGGTTGAGAGCATTTTTTCCGTCATAAAAAATTCATTCTCGAGCTGGCGGTGCTTCTGCTTAATGCGGATCATGGAGGTGTAGCAGCCTACGAAGCGAGGATTCAAATCCCCCGCAAAGGCGGGCAGCTCTTTTTTCCGTAAATCCTCAAAATAACGTTCCGGCGTAGAATGGATAATTTCATAGTCCGCGCGCTCCTGCATCAGCAGACGAATCTGCTCAAGGTCGATGCGTGACGGCCCTCCGCCGTGATTGCCTACGCCCCACAGCACCAGACTCGTTTCTTCCTCGGGATGGCCTGCCAGCCACTGCTCTATTTTATCGCGGGTCTTGCCCATCAGCGTGTTATAGCCGCCCTGAACTTTATGGGCCATCACCTTGCTGCCGTTATACCCCTCCCATATAAAGTCTATGGCAGGGAGCTCCTCCATTTCATCCGGGCGCATAAAGAGATAGGAATCATAGCCAGCCTGCTCCAAAATTTGCACTAGCCCTCGCGTATGGCCGAAGGAGTCAAAATTGATAGCCGTCGTCGGCTCCTTCCCGAACTTCTCTTTGAAATAGGCTTTGCCTAACAAAATCTGGCGAACGAAGGACTCGCCGGATAGCATATTGCAATCGGGCTGCAAATACCAGCCGCCCATGATATTCCATTTGCCCTCCTGCACCAGCCGCTGAATGCGCTTGAATAATCCGGGCTCGTATTCCTCGATCCATTTGTAGAGAATGACTTCATTATGATTAAAGATATAACCGTCATATTCTTCGCAAAATTCCGCCGCCGCGCGAAACGTAGATACGGCTGCTGCTGCCCCTTCTTCCCATTCCCATTGCCATACCGGGTCAAGATGGGCGTTGCTGAGCAAATGTAATCTCTTCATTATTGCTGCCTCCTCAATAAGATAGCTAATCTGTATGATCTATTTTGAGGCCGCAGGGTTGCCAAGTACATTTCCAATTCAAGCAGATATTTGTCTTATTATGATATAATCGAGAGAAAAAACGGAAAGAAGTTAAATCAATATGGACCTTAACGACTGGAAAGCCAACCTACCTCCTGTATTCAATCGAATATGCCGGGAAATTCAAATTCAAGATGCAATCATCGAGTGGGTAGATATCATTTTTGAACAAATTGGCACAGCCAGCAAATGCCCGCCGCATGCCCACACCTGGTTTGAATTTAATTATGTGCTCGAAGGTAAAATGGAAACGCGATTCGACGGGGATTCCCTATCTGTTCGGAAGGGCGGCTTCTTCCTCATCCCGCCAGGCATGGTCCATTCCCATTCCTATACCCGCGGCAATCCGCATGAAGGGCTCTGCTTTAGGTGGCGAATTCGCCGCGCCGAACCGGAACGGGAAGCTAAGCCAGAGGAGTCACTATATGCCCAGCTCGAGCTTCTGCATAAGTGGAAACCCGGCGCTTATCACGATGAAGCAGGCTTTGGCATGATGCTCCTTCATTTCTTGGAAGAAGCCCGTCTGAACCGCTCGGAGCTTGGACTTCAGCTCCTGCTTGTGCGGCTGCTGGAGAGCCTATGCCTGCTGCAGCAGTCGGCCGGTGGACAAGTTGAATTAATGAGAACCGCTCAGGACCCGCTAGTACGCAAAGTGGAGGTCTATCTGGAGGACTTTCAGGGGGGCAGACTGAGCGTAGCTGAGCTTGCCGCATCCCTGCATATGAGCTACGGACATCTGTCGCGCCAATATAAGAAGCTTACGGGGAACACCATTGTGGAGAGAATGAACCAGATCCGCCTTGAGAAAGCCAAAGAGCTAGTGCTGCTGCCGGGCTCGCTCATATCCGAAGTGGCGGAACAGGCAGGCTTCGCCGAGCTGTGCTACTTCAGCAAAGCCTTCAAAAAAAAGTATGGGCAAAGCCCCCAGAGCTACAGAAAGCTCCATATGACAAGGAATTCGGAATAAGAGTTGTGATGGTATAAAAATGATCATGCATATCGCTCAACCATAGGCGCTACGGGCTGTCCTATTTTTATTCCCGCCAAAAAGTGGAGCAATCTGCCTTATCCAAAATGTTAAACTCAATCATTTGCTCAAGCAAAGCGTAATCAACCGGTTGATTCCACTGAATTCGCACCAGCAGCTTCGTGTGATCATAGCCAGCCTGCACAATGGAATCAGCAAACTGAGCCATTCCAGCCTTTTCAGGGGCAACGGCCAAATGATGCTTGGAAACGCTAAAGCCAATAATGTATGTGCCGTGATCGGTAAACATAGGCTGTTTCCATGCTATTTTCGGCAATAAATTCGGAAATTTCTCCGTTACCCACGCCAATACCTCTTCCGTTCTTGCCTGGTGATCCGGATGATCTATTTTCGCTAAATAGTCTGCAAATACTTCCATGTTGTTCCCTCCTGAAAATAATAGGATTTCGCTTAAAGAGGCTCTTGAAGAACGCCTGTTTTTCAACTATATATTTTACACGCTAGATAGTCAAAACGATGGAAAGGGCTATCATGCGGTTTCGAAAGAGAAGATCCTTATAACAACAATATATTATCTAATTAAGAAAAAAAATTATTGATAAACGATAAGACTCATGTTAAAGTCAAATCAAATTCAATCATAAGTGAGGGGCTTTACATGAATCGAGGAACAACGCTTTTTTTAAAGGCAGCTGTTATTTTGATTGGAATTCCAGTTCTTGCATTATGTATATTTCTGGTGCCAGAAATCGCGAATTTTGCAGCAGAGCTGTATCCGGATATGACTTATATCAAATCTCTTGTTTTCATCGATCTGTATGCGTCCGCGATACCTTTTTACATTGCTCTGTACCAAGCTTTTAAGCTATTAGGCTACATTGACAAGAACAATGCTTTCTCGGAATTATCTGTGCAGGTTTTAAAAAATATAAAATATTGCGCACTCATAATCAGCATCTTATATGCGGTAGGCATGCCGCTCTTCTATCTCATCGCAGAAATGGACGATGCCCCGGGCGTCATCGTCATTGGATTGGTCATCATTTTTGCTTCCATGGTCATTGCTGTTTTTGCTGCTGTTCTCCAAAAGCTGCTAAAAGAAGCTATTGAAATAAAATCAGAAAATGATTTGACGGTCTGAGGTGAATAACATGGCGATCATAATCAATATTGATGTAATGCTGGCTAAAAGAAAAATGAGCGTAACCGAGCTTTCAGAGAGGGTTGGAATCACAATGGCTAACCTTTCTATATTGAAAAACGGAAAGGCAAAAGCGATTCGCTTCTCCACCCTAGAGGCGATTTGCAAAGCTTTACATTGTCAGCCTGGCGATATTTTAGAATACAAAAGTGACGAAGACACCACCACTATCGGTTAAAAAAGGCGCCCTCATCATCGGCTTCCTTTTAAGCCTTCGGATACCTCTCGTTCAGATAGGCAACCGATTGGCCTATCAATTCTTTCAGTACAGCAACATCAATATCCGCTACTTTATTGATATATACACAGGCTTTGCCCGCGGTATGTTTGCCAAGGCTTTGCAGCAATGCAGCCCTTTCCGTGTCCCCGGTCGCAAAGTATAAGCTGACTTTTGCTTTTCTAGGCGAGAAGCCTGCCAGCGGTGCATCCCCTTCGTGGCCCGTGTCATAGCGGTAGTGATAGGAACCAAACCCAATGATGCTCGGTCCCCACATCTTGGCTGGGTAGCCCGTTGCTTCTGTGAAAATAGCTAAGAGCTTATAGGCGTCCTCGCGTTTCTTCTCATTCTCGATAAGATCAAGAAACTCGATGACGCTGTTGTCGGTTTCTTTTGTTTTCTGTTCGTACATGAGGTGTAAAGCTCCTTTCTTCTTACGTTGTATCGTGCGGTTTCACAAGACTGGGCTATTTCCGTTTATTCGTTTGTTAACCTTGCTTAGCAAAGGACAGTCCTTTTTCTTTGAGCACTTCAATCAGAATCCTCACCGCTTTAGGCCCTACGCCATGCAGCTTCAATAGGTCTGCTTCCGTTATTTTCGTAAATTGTTCAAGTCTATATATGCCTGCGTTGGAGAGTGCACGTAGTGCAGGCTGACCGATTTTGGGCAAATCAGATTCTGGTTTTGTTTGATCGATATGGCTCATAACCCTACTCCTTTATCGATGAATTTAGATCCCAGTATACACTGTGCCTTGCATATCATTCATGCTTCACAATTCGCTGGCAGATTTGGCGCCTTGACTATGCAGCCAATGAACAAGTTCGGCAGCAGAACTTCGTTTCGCTGCATCAAGCGGGGTCAATCCATCCCAAGCGGAGATCCAGTTCAGTTCGGCACCACGGCCAAGAAGGTACTCTGCCGAACGCCGTTGTCCACCATGGCAAGCACACCAGAAAGCGACGGCAATCTTGTCCGGAGTTGAAGAGCGGCTTGCTCCCCAAGGGTAACGCTCTGAAAGCTTGGAACCCGCGAAGTAGGCCTCAATTGCTTCAAATTGCCCAAGCGCAGCTGCATGCCAGAGTGCGATTTGCGCTCCACGTTCAACCAACCTACGCGCTGCCCGCCACTGCGCGAACGCTACTGCATCGTCTAGCGGTGTGCCGCCTGCAATCACTGCACCTGCCGCTTCGATGTCGGCACCCGCATCAAGCAGCGCATCAAGCACTTCAATGTCATCACAACTCGAAGCCCAATGTAGCGGTGTCTCGGCGTGTGATCCCGTAAAGCGAGCGTTCACCTCCGCACCAAACTCGACTAATGCATTTACAGTAGCAGAGCCGTTAGGAAAGTGGCCGGGCCAGTCGGTCACGATATGCAAAAGGGTTCGGGATGCTTCACCGCTATTGACGTTATTGTCGTTGTTACTGCCTTTGCCGATAATTCTTGCCTTAGCCAAGCCCGGATTCTCGGCAAGAAGTCGTTTCAACGATGGAATATCGCCAGTGTGAATTGCTCTCGTAACGGTTACTGCCAGCGCTTCATCTTCGTGAATAAATTCCATATCCAAATCACCTCATGCAAATGTAATCCCACCTATATCTGACACTGTCCTCCAACCTAATTCCTGTATGGCTCCCGCCTCCTACCCTTCTCCCGTCAATTCAGCCTGTCATTATAAATTTCCATACGCTTCATCCGATACAGGTTCCAGCCATTCGGTATCGCCCATATGGATATTGGTGCTTATCGCAATATGTGTAAACCAGCTATTCGCTGCCGCTCCATGCCAATGCTTCACATCCGAAGGGATTTGTACGACATCGCCTTCACGAATCACTTGTGCTGGCTTGCCTTCTTCCTGGTAATATCCCGTGCCGCCAGTAACAAGCAGAATCTGGCCACCTGGATGCTTGTGCCAATTGTTCCTTGCGCCAGGTTCGAACGTTACATTGCCAATCGGGCAATGTAGGGGAGAATCAGAAGGAACGAGCATCTCCAGCCAAGCTCCTCCAACGAAATAGTTATTTGTGATTTTTTGGCCTTTCGGGAAGATCACGCTTTCCGATAAATCTTTTGCTTGATTCATTTTTTAATCTCCTTGTCTCATTCATTTAGTTGGTCCATCTTCGGTTAGGATAACAGCAACACTCTTTAGCTCAGGCTTATTGTGGTGTAGAGCGAATAATTCCTTCTTTTCTTTCCTTCTTACTGCGCGCCAACTACAGGATGGGGAACATATAGCTCTTCTAGCGACGCAATCTCATCCTGCGTTAACGTAATCGCAAGAGCACCTACCGCCTCTTCGAGATGGAGCAATTTCGTAGCACCGATAATGGGTGCGGTTACTGGTTTTTTCTGCAATAACCAGGCAAGTGCAATTTGAATGCGAGGAACGCCGCGTTTTTCTGCGATCGCAGTTACACGATCTACGATCAATCGGTCCATATTTGCCGTTGCATCGTATTTCATTTTCTGAGCTTGGTCGGTTTCGGAACGATGTGTGGTTTCGGACCAATCACGTACCAATCTTCCTGAAGCAAGAGGGCTGTACGGAATAACACCGATTTTTTCTTCCGCGCAAAGCGGCATCATCTCCCTCTCTTCTTCACGGTAAATGAGGTTAAGATGATTTTGCATGGATACAAATCGGGTCCATCCATGCTTCTCGGCAACATGCAGCGCCTTAAGGAACTGCCATGCGTACATGGCTGATGCCCCGATGTATCTTGCTTTCCCTGCCTTCACTACATCATGCAAAGCTTCCATCGTCTCTTCAATCGGCGTGTTGTAATCCCATCGGTGGATCTGGTACAGATCAACGTAATCAGTGCCTAGCCGCTTCAAGCTCTTATCGATTTCACTCATAATTGCCTTTCGGGAAAGGCCTGCACCATTAGGGCCTTCATGCATTCGGAAATGAACTTTCGTCGCAATGACGATCTCATCCCGATTGGCATAATCCTTCAACGCTTTTCCCACAAATTCCTCGCTTGATCCGGTTGAATATATATTAGCCGTATCAAAAAAATTAATGCCCAAGTCCAAAGCCTTTTTGATAATTGGACGGCTATTCTCTTCATTAAGTACCCACGGATGTGTCCACCGCTCGGCTAAGCCAAAGCTCATGCATCCAAGACAGAGACGCGAGACATCCAATCCGGTATTTCCTAGCTTCACATATTCCATTTTATATTCCCACTTTCCAAGTCGTAGTTAGATGATTGAGATTTGTTATTTAGTGAACAGAAGCTTAGTCATTGTTTATGATCTCTGAGAAAACAGATGTCTTAGGCATCGTGCTCCCTAAAGAAAACGAATATGATCTGTGAATGCTCCAATGTTCACTTTCCCCGCTTCAGCATCCGTCACCTTCTGTTTGTTCATATAAAACTCTTCGATTAATACGTCCTTTACCATACGGGACTCGTCGAATCCGATAATCGATGAAGCTGGCGTATCGCTGCCTGCATATTGAATTTGGCTAAAATACACATGCTCAATACAGTTGCCTGGTACCGGGTTATAATCCTTATTCCAGACCACTCGAATATCAATAATTCTTCCCTGCTCGAATGGTTCGATACGAATGTTGCGATAAACCACATTGCGAACGATATTTTTATCTCCTGCATTAATGGTTAAGCAACCGCGATATCCTTCTTGCGGCTCATGATGTTCTAAAATATCGATATTCTCAAACAAAATATTTTCAATTATATCCCCGTTTGCATCATAATCGCCATGCGTACCGATCATCGTTGGATGAGCAACATCTGCCCATAGTACCGAATTTCTAACAGCAATATATCGTGTATCCCCGTAATAACCCCAACGATGGCCATAGATTGCAATACAATCATCCGAATTGCGCATAAACACATTATCAATTTCTACATAGGAGCAGGACATCATATCGATCCCATCCGACCACCCGCGCGTACTGAATGATTCAAAGTCATTTATTTTAATACGCTCAGCTTGTCCTAAGTAAATGCTGTAATGCGGTGGATCAATGACGGCAATTCCTGAAACTTCGATATGACTCGAGTATTGGATACGGACTCCACGAAATGCGGAAAATCTTCCAAAGTCCGATAAATAGATTAATCCTCTGCCGCTAATTTTCACATGCTCCACCCTGTCGCAAACGATAGATCCGACAAGGACAGATCCCCCGGCTAAATAAATGGAAATATTCGAAGGAATGCTTAATAGCACTTGTTCAATATGATGCATGCCTGGTTTAAAATATAACGTATGTACCTGGTCCTTTAATTTGGCAAATAATATTTCCGTACGATGTATGCCTGGCTCAATGACGGCAACGCCTCGGTCCGTCGGATCAGGCGGTCCCTCCTCTACAGCCTTGGCAAATAGATGCAAATTATGAAAACGGTCGCCATTGATCTCAATGGACAGTTTTTGGGGGCGATCCAAACTGAATCGGATAATTCGTTCCCCTTCAACCACAGGTATTAAAGCTGATGATAACGGCCGAATCTCGACTTGCTCGATCGACTCCCTATGGCAGGTAACCTCGATATCTACCACGCCGGCAAAATCAAATCGTGACATAGAAGCTTCCCTAACCTGGTGCATATCCACCTTAACTAGAAGGGTGTCAAGCTCCTCCCACTCCCCCTCTGGCCTCCGCACACGTACCGTATAATCAGCGTTTCTTGGCATTTCCTTAGGAAAGGAATAGGTGATTAGTTGATCTATTTCCATACTAGCTTGTCCTCCAGATCTTAACTTTCAGTTCGTGATTACTCTTTCTGTCTTCTATACTCAATGAGTGGATGATCTGTATAGTCTTTAAAATACCATTTTGTTTTATTATATACGAGAGAAAACGATTGTTATAGGAAACGATTTTCAAAAGAATGAAATTATAATGCTTGAATAAGGGAACGAAAAAAAAAGCCCATCTCCCTTTTATGCTCGCAGAGCGAGCGGGGAGCGCAGGCTTTACCCGGAACTTTTCTTTATGCTTAACAGCCTCTCCCTATAAAATCCAACACGGCTCGTTTACTAATAAATAGCCTATCGGATGATTCTCATTGACGGAAATACAAAACCGGCTACATGCAGCACAAGCGGTACCTTACAAAATTCCTCCTTCGCTCCATCTTCGCTTCTTCTTTGTTTGCGGCACCTCTCCATTTGAATTAGCGGGAATTTGTCACGTTAATTTGAACCCTTTCAGCTTTTATTGACGCTTAGCTGGAATTTTTCCTGTTAATTCCTTCAGAATAGCGGATAACTAAACGAAACGGCTAAATTAACGGGACTAATTCCTGTTATTTTATTTACCAATTAAATAATGCTGAATTAGAGGGAGAAATTCCAGCTAATTCTTCAAACACATCAAAAACCTAAATAAACACCCTTAGAAACAATTGGAGATTAACGATCTCCGTTATCTTCTTAAGTACGATTTTCGAAACCGATAATCAAAATATTCAAACCCCCGCACCGCTTATTTCCGACAAGCTTAAGGCCGACTCCATGCCTTTTTGTCTAACATTAGCCGGTCTTGCGAGGCTTTTTTGACGACGTTGAAGAATTCACTTCATGTTACGGCGTGGCAGGTGGCTTGCCCCTCCTTCGGCTGGCCTTTCACGAACTAGATGCAGCGCGTTTCTGGGCTCGCTGAGCAAAAAAAAGAGAAGGCGTATCGCCCTCTCTCATGCCCCGCCGTAAATAAGGCGCTCTGCTGCAACCAGTTCAACGCTGGCAGTAAACACTTTTACAAAAAAAGAAGAGCTCTCTCGCAAAGCAAATGTGCTCTACGGCAGCTCTTCCTTATTACAGCCAGCTTGCTGCTCCGCGTATGGAACAAAGGCGCAGGCTTCGAACTCTACTCACGCATCATAGCTAACTAAGTAGGGGTGCAGCTGCGTGTTGTAAATTCCGATGCTGTATTCAATGAGATTGCCTTCGCTGTCATATGAGCGCCGCAACCGCTTGAGCACTGGCGCTCCCGGCTCCAGCCCTAGAACCGCTGCGGTCTCCGCCGCTGCCGACTCTACCAGAAAACGATCACGGAAGCTGTCTAGGGTGATATCCTTTTCCTCCAGCCATTCATATAAGGAAGAGAATAAGGCACCTTTATCGTTCTCAGCCTTCACCATGGCGACGCCCGGCGTAATGTAATGCTGAAAATGAATATAAGGCTGCTCATCCAGCAAATACAATCGTTCAATGCGTTGGCAGCTCTCTCCGAACAGCTCCAGCAGTTCGGGGTCAGCCTTCGTATTCACCATCTCTGCTCCGAGCAGCCGTTTCTCCATGCGATGTCCCTGCTCCACTAGCAGCTCTGTGAAGCGCTTGCCCTTGGATAGTTTGGTGGAGGATGTATTGCGCAGCACGATCGTGCCTACCCCGCTCTTTTTCTCGACGTAGCCTTCCGTGGACAACTCGCGGATGGCATTGCGCACGGTCATCTTGCTCACTTGAAACTCCTGCTCCAAGAGCGGCTCCGCTGGAATGAAAGTCCCAAGCGGGTATACGCCGTGCATGATCCGATCCTTAATAATTTTTTTGATTTGCAAATAGAGCGGACCTTTTTTTCGCGAAATGGACACCGAAAGTCCCCTACCTTTCCAAATCACCTGTCTCGTTATGGATGGCCTTCTCAATTTCCTCGCGCGTCGATAGCGGCGTATCCCCCGGAATCGTGTGAGCCAGCCTTGCAGCTGCGGCTGCAAATTCAACCACTTGCTCCAAAGGAAGCCCTCGCAATAGGCCGTCTATAATGCCACTGGCATACGCATCGCCCGCGCCTACGCGATCATGCACAGAGAAACTATGCTCCCTGCCCATAACGAGGCGGTCCTTGCTGAATATAAATCCCTTTAGAGAATGAGTATTGTCTCCGTTAATGCGGCGATGAGTGCCCGCGATGATCTGGATATCATATTGTTTCGCTACTGCTGGAAGCAATTCCTTTAACTGCTGCTCCCGTTCAAGCGCAGCTGTCGGCATACCCAGCACTAGCATGGCATCCTTTTCGTTCATCATCACGATATCCGCTAGCTGAAGCATCTGCTCATAATGGTATTTTGCCCGCTCATAACCAGCTTCTCCCCACAGAGAAGGGCGGTAATTGCAATCAAATACAATCTTCCGCCCCTGACGCTTGGCTTCATGAGCAAGGCGGAGCATGCTGCCGCGAACCTGATCGTTCATCGCCAGCGTAATGCCGCAAAAGTGGAGCACCTCCGCCTCGGCGACCGCTGCAGCCAGCTGCTGATCGCCAAACGTTGCCGTATTAAAGCTGCTCCCTAAGCGGTCGTTATACGTTACCTTGCTTGCCCTTGCGCCAAAGCCCTTCTCCAAAAAGTACATGCCCAGATATTTACCCGAGCGCATAACATGGCGGGTGGACAAGCCCAGCTTGCGCAAATTCGCTATAGCCGCCTCGCCGAGCGCATTGTCCGGCAGCGCAGAAACGAGATAAGCCTCATGGCCATACCGGGACATCGCTGAAAGGACATTGACACCGGTGCCCGAGAACGAATATTTAAGCTGATTTTCCTGTGCAAGCGTGCTGTAGCCAGGGGTTTCAAGCCTCATCATGACCTCGCCGAACGCAGCAATTTTACTCATATTTATCCACCAAATGCTTAAGAGTCTCTAGCAGCTGTTTCACCTGCTCAGGCCTTGTTTCGCCAGTAGCCGAATCAATGATCGAAGTGTACACATGCGGAATCACTTGAGGCACGCCCGCCTCCAGCGCAATTTCCAAGATAGCGGAAAAATTGTCCATGTCAATGCCGCCAGTAGGCTCGAGCGCAAATCCCGCTTCGGCGCAGGCCGCCGCCACGGCACGGTACTCCTCCTCGTAACGCAGCCCATGCATCGGATAGTACTTCAAGGCATTGCCGCCCATATCACGGACCAACGCAATGGCTGCTTCTACAGGCACAATCGCCTTCTGCTCCAGAGGCGCACTGTGGACGCCGGTTGAAATATTCACATAGCCCGCCTTACCGCATGGAGATACAAGTGCGTTGATCCAGCCCGCCCGATCCTGAAGGTTAGCTCTAGTAGCCCCTACAGCAGGGAAAATCTGATTGATATGCGCGCCTTCATATGCCCGAACGATCTCAGCCACAACCGCCGCCTGGCGGTTATCGCCTGCGCCTAGTCCGATCGATACCGCGTCCTCAATATGCGATCCATGAACACGCATGGCCTCCACGGCTGCTTCGACCGTGCTGTAGCTTTTGGACAAAATGCCAACCACGACATGCCCTTCTGCCGCAGCGAAAACCCGCTTCGTATTTTCCAATGATCCTGTCAGCACGTTAAGTGCCGCTCTATTTCTATATAGGCGTTTCTCCAGCTTAGACATGTGTTGTCCCTCCTACGATTTGTTGTATCCGCTCAATGATTACTGCAAGATCATCTCCCTGAAGGGAACGCGGGTCCAGATCAAAGTAACCTTGGCGCACGCCATAATCCCGTGTATACACCGCAATATCCCCGTCACGAAGCTGATCGTTCACTTCACCCGCGCCAATGCCCGCAATAGATGCATCTACCCGAATCCGGCCTCTGAAGATGGAACGTCCTGCTTCATCCTGTACGATAGCTACAGCCACTCCAGGCAAATCCGACAGCACCTTCAGCTTTTCCAGTGCCTGCTTCTCTTGCTCGCTTTTATCCTCCTTGACGAGATATTCGTCCAGAGCGGCCAACAGGCCAAAAACAACCTCCTTGCCCACCTTCATGCTTCGGCCGATTCCGTGAAGCTGCATGCGCACCCAATCCACATACGGACTGCGACCGGCCACAATGCCCGAAGTCGGGCCTTCGATAGCCTTAGAGCCGCTGTAAATGACCAAATCCGCCAGCTTAACGTAGCTGTACAAATCCTCCTCCGCCGCAGCATCCACAATGAGCGGTACCCCGTGACGCTTGGCTACCTGCTGTGCTTCCTCCAGGCCTATCATATTTTTTTGCACGCAATGATGGGATTTGACGAATAGGATAGCCGCCGTACGCTCGCCAATCGCTTGCTCGAGATGGTCCGCTCGTCCTTCGTTGGCGTAACCAACCTCGACCAGTTTCCCTCCGCCTAAATAGATCATCGTTTCGACCGGCACCCCGTATTGGACATTGTGGCCCTTGAACATAATGATTTCATTTTTCGCTATTGAATCCTGATGAAGCCGAAGGGTGGAACGCTCCGAGCCTCTTGTCACTACAGCCGCAACAGACAACGCGATGCCGCTAGAAGCCGAATTAACAACGACCGCTCCCTCCGCGCCCATCACTGAAGCGACATGCTCGCCGGAACGCTTTACCAACTCTGCGATTTCAACATAGCTCTGGCCGCCTTGCTTCATCGCTTCCATCACGTTATCCGTCGGAGCGGATACGCCAAGAATGCTCATGCGCCCACTGGCATTCACAACTCGCTTAAGGCCATATTTAGATTGCAATGTAATTGCCATTTACGACTACCCCTTCCGGTCTGATATGCTGCATCCCCACACGAGTTTCTCCCTCTGAATCTGTCAGGGACACCTTTTCATCTTGCACTGAGAAAATGGTTAAATTGGCGATGTCGCCCTTCTGTATCCGCCCAAGCTCCGGGCGCTTCAGCCAGCTTGCGGGCCTGCTAGTCACCCGTGCAATCGTTTCTTCAAGCGAATAACCAAGAAGAAGAAATTTATCAAGCGTATGCGCCATGCTGTACACAGGCCCATGCAAGCGATTGCCGCGGTAGATATCCGTACTGATTGTGTCTGGTGCAATTCCGGCCGCGCGCGCACGCTCTGCTACCTTGAACGAGAAGCTTGCCGTGCCATGTCCGACATCCAGCAGCACGCCTCGCTCCCTTGCAGCGACAAGCTCGGGAATCGCTCTTCCATGCTCATCAAATAAGCCGTTAGCCTTGCCGTTGAAAGCATGCGTAATCATATCATTGCCGCGCAAATAAGGCAGAATCTCTGTAATGGAAGGCGGCCCCGAGCCGATGTGCAGCATTAGCGGCAAGTCAAGCCGATCAGCAAAGCCTCGAGCCAGGCGCAGCGGTTCAATTCCCTGCTCTTTGACAACGCTGCTGCTCACCCTTGCCTTTAAGCCCACAATAAATTCGCCATACCGCTTAGCCGCTTCACCCAGCAGCTGCTCATTTAACCAGGCCAGCTGCGAGAGCTCATCCGTCCGTGTCAGGCCGATATGCGATACATTCAGCAGGGCAAGCACGTTGGTCAGCGCTTTTTCGCTTGCTGCATGCAGACCGCCGATGCGATCCGCTCCGCAACTGCCCGCATCTACAATCGTGGCAACGCCCTGCGAAATGCCAATCTCATCAATCTCATCTCCGTACGGCTCCAGTGCGGCATCCGCATGAACGTGCAAATCAATCCAGCCACTGGAAACGTAGGCTCCCCTGCCATCCATTCTGCAGCCTGCCGCATCTGCCGGGAGCTGTGGCGCTATATCGATAATTCGCCCGCCGCTGACTACAATCGCCGTCTTCTCGCCTGACAATAGCCTGACATTGTGCAAAATAAAATCCTTCACTTCATCTCTGCCCCTCTCTGGCTCAATAACCATGCCCATTCGAAAAGCTGCTCCAAACTTTTTTTCAAAAACAGCTTAACACAATCTAGCATCAAAATAAATATAACGTTATAATGTTTATATGGATCAAGGTCAAGGTAAACGGCTATCGCCGTCCTTTGGCGGCGCGGCGCGTTTCATTCCGAGAAATATAGCGAATGTACAGCCTAAGGATATACTTCCTATATTGCAAGAAAAAGGAGCGTTCCTGTGCATCATTTCAAAATAAAAGCAACTACACTGACCCAGTTCATTAGCAAATATTGGAGCCAATACAAGTCTCGCCTGCTGTTCAAATATGCGGCTTCCTACATTTTCATGTTTCTGATTCCGCTTACAGTCGTAACGATCTTTATTTATGAAAATGCAGCCTACAATTTGCGCACCGAAATTGAACGCGCCAATCTTAATCAATTGACGCAAGCCAAGCTGACGATTGACGGCCATATGTCCGATCTCTACGAAATCGCCAGCCGCATATCCTATGACGAGCATTTGACTCCCTATATGATGAGCGATCCCTATCGCAGCCGGGAAGGCATTAACACGCTCGCGAGCTACACGGCCAACAGCAGCATTGTGGAGCAGCTTTTTCTCTATTACCATGACAGGAATGAAATTTATTCCTATGAAGGTATGACCAATCCAACAACCCTCTTCAGTAAGGTATATGCCTATCATAATTGGAGCAGCGCAAGCTTATTGAAAGCGCTTAACGAGTCCGTTGCTCCACTTATTCGTCCTGCCGAGCCCGTCTCCATTTATTCGAGGGAGGAAGCTCTGCTTACATTGCTCATCCCGATCAAGCCCAATGACCCCTACCCCTACGGGTCGGTCATGTTTCTGCTCAAAGAAGCCAAACTTACCGGCCTTATGGACACCATACTCAACCAGTACAAGGGCAACAGCTACATATTGTCCCCCGAAGGCGAGGTGCTGACTTCCAATACGATCGGAACACCGCTTACTAGAGAAGCTCTGACTGACATTGCAGTGCTTGAGACAGGCATACACAGCATCCGTCTGGATGGCGAGGCACAATCCGTCGTCATAGTGAAATCGACCGAAAACGGCTGGAGCTACGCGACCACTATGCCAACCTACCAATTTTTTGAGAGTGTAGTTCACATCAAAACCCTGATCATGCTTGTGTTTGCTATCGCGGCTCTGACCGGTATTGTGGTAGCGATTATTTTGGCGAGACGCCAGTATCATCCGATCAAAAATCTAATAGACTTCGCCAGGCTGCAAACCGACAGCCGCGATGAAGCGCTCAAGGTGCGCAACGAATGGGAATGGATCACCCAAACCTTTCGCGACTATAAGGCCCGCATTCACTGGCAGACGCCGTACGTCCGCAATCAGTGCCTAATGCTGCTGCTGAAGCATGGCAAACCAAACGATCCCGAAATCGAACGGATGATTATGGAAACGGGACTTGAGCCGCCTGATGCGGGAGTAGTTTATTTCTCAGCCGTGCTCTCTTGGGATTCTCCACCGGAAGATGAGCCTCAGCAGCCGGATCATATGCTGCAGCTGGAGCTGCTCAGCCATCTGTCATTTCCAGAGCTGGGCGCTCAAGTATACGGCGTTGAATTTTCCGTACGCGACCGTTTTGCGCTTATGGTGCTGCTGCCAGACCAAGAGCCTGAACTGCAAGAGGCTGCAGTTAATCGCCTGTTTGAGAACATTCGGGCGATGCTGCTGGAGCAGACGGATACGCTGCCGCATATAGGCGTAGGCACCATTTATCCGAGCTTGTCCAAGATCAACCAGTCCTTTATTGAAGCCTCTACCGCCCTTGATTATCGGCAGCCGGGAGAGCCGGGCATTACCTTCTTTGACCAGCTCCAAAATAAGGAGGCCGTGTCGCAAACCACATTCTGGCTGTCCAAAAAAACGATCCTTAAGCTGGAGCAAAGCCTAAAGCAAGGAAACGAGCCGCTAGCGCTGTCTATGCTGTCCAGCATGGTGCAGGAAATCAAGCAGGAGTCGCTTTCTGTTCCTATCTTGCGTCTGATATGCTTCGACATCCTCAACACGATTTTACGAACCGCAGCCGATTTGAGCATGGGCGACGTGTTTGGCCGCGTGCCTGCGCTCGCATCCTTTGACACGCTGGAGGAATTTGAGAACAAGCTGGCCATGCTGGCAGTCGAAGTTTGCAGGCAGGCCAACCATCAGACGGAAACCAGCCAGCCCTCATTGATTGATGATTTGGTTGCCTACGTGGACCAGAACTATGCTGATTATACGCTGAGCCTAGAGCACATTGCCCTGCGTTTTTCCGTATCCACTTCTTATCTTAGCCGCAGCTTCAAAGAAAAAACGGGTATTAATTTTACCCATTATATTTGGCTGCTGCGCATGAACGAAGTGAAAAGGCTGCTTATCGCTACTAACGATCCGCTTCAAATTATTATCGAGCAGGTAGGCTATCTGGATGCCCCTAACTTTATCCGCAAGTTCAAGAAGGACAGCGGGTTAACCCCGGGGCAATTCCGCAAGCAGCATTGCCAGAGCAATACTCCTTCCTATTAACAGCCAAAACAGACCAGGGGCAAGTGAATGGCCAAAGCCGGATCACTTGCCCCTACTTTCCTGTTATTGCGCCGGCTCGTTCAAAATATAGTCTACCAATTCATCCAGCGGCACGGTGGCCAGTGCAATCGCCGTATCGGTCACGCCATAATAAATGTATAACAGCCCATCCTTGACGACATTGCCTGTCGGAAAGATGACATTAGGAATTTGAAAGCCGAACTTCTCATAATAAGCCTCCGGCTCCATAATGTAATGACGGGTACGCGCGATCACCTTCTCCGGGTTTTCCAGATCAAGCAAAACTGCGCCAACACGGTACACAATCTCCTCGTCCACGCCATGATACAGCACAAGCCAGCCCTTATCAGTCTTAATCGGAGGCGTGGAGCCGCCGATTTTGCGGGATTCCCACTCTGGATTTTCCCCTTTGATCAGGAGCTTTGGCTCTTCCCAATGGATCAAATCCTCGGAATAGGTAATCCACATAGCCGCTTTTTCAGTCCCGTACTGCTCGCCTACGTATTCCTCCGGCCGGCGAAGCAGGACGAACTTGCCATTAATTTTCTCAGGGAACAAAATATTGTCTCGATCGTTAATATCAAGCGGCGTAGTATCGGCAACAAACTCCCAATCCAGCAGATTCTGCGATTTCAAAATGGAGGAGCGAGTCAGCCAATGCCCCTCCTCCTTCCCCCAGCCATCCGGGTATTCGGGAATGGATCTGGCAGGCACGCCCGCGCCTGTCGGATAATAGCTCATCGCACACGGACGCAGCGCATAATTCAGATAGAAGGTACCGTCAATCTTGACCAGACGAGGGTCCTGTACGCTGCCATAAGGAAAACCGAGCATATCCGGCGTTACAATCGGCTCGTCCTTCACATGGGTGAAGTTCACGCCATCCTCGCTTTCCAGCAAGCCCAAAAAGTTTTTGCACGGCGTCAGCGACTCCGCGGTTCTTTCGATCATATAAAATTTATCATTATCAATGATAACCGCCGGGTTAAACACCGTTACCTTACGCCAGTCATATCCCCCCGGCACAACAATCGGGTTGTTTGGATGTCTCGTAATTTGCATGATTGTTCTCCTCCTGCCAGGCGCTCTCCCCTCGGTAGCCCATAAGGACCACCGCTTTTTTGGGGAAGGTCGCCACGTTATAATGTTGTCGTTATTTTAATCGTTTTGATTTCAAAAGGCTTGAAGCTTAAGCAGAGTCTATCGCCGCTCATCGCCAAGTCTCCGAGTCGGTCTTCCAAAATATTGACTTCAGTGACAGCGAACCGTTCACCTGGGGCAAGCAGCTTTCCGCTCAAGCCGATAACCGCATCCGAGCGGCCGCCAGCTCCTTCATATAGACGCAATACGATTCCAGTGCCGTCCTCCGCAGGCTTCACCGTATCCAGAATGACTTGTTCGCTTGCCAAATCAATCCAGGAATGCTCAAAGCCCAGGCTTTCCTTGGCGGTAACGAAAGCAGAATCTGCCTTGATCGTCCGCAATGGCTCATTGAGCGCGGCTGCGACACGAACGGTCTGGGCCTGTTGCCAGCTGCCTTCATGCGGATACAGCGCATAAGTGAACACCTGCTCGCCCCGATCGGCGCCCGCATCCGGCCAGCCCGGAGCGCGCAGCAGCGAAAGCCGCAGGACAGCGTCCTTAATGTCATAGCCGTATTTGCAATCATTCAGCAGGCTTACGCCATACCCATGCTCGGACAAATCGGCCCAGCGGTGGCCGCATACCTCGTATTGCGCTTGCTCCCAGCTCGTGTTGCGATGGGTTGTGCGTTCCAATGCGCCAAACGGAATTTCATAGGTCGCTTTGCCGCTTACCAGCCCGAGCGGGAAAGCAGCTTTAAGCAGCTTGTGGTTCTCCTGCCAATCGACGTAAGTGCGGAATTCGATGCAGCGATCATGAATAGGGATGATCATCTGCTGCCTGATCCGCGACTGGCTTAGCTGCCAATTCAGCTCGATTACGATTCGTTCGGCACTATGCTCCAATATGCTCCAGCCCGTCAACTGCTGCGCGTCAGCGCGTTTGCTCTCGTAGTCATGCGCAATGTCCCATGCATCCCACAGCAGTGGCGTATCATGGAATAGCTGCAATTCGTTGCCGCGCCGACCTGGCTGCAGCAGCTCGCGATCGCAAGGCTTGTCGTACAAGCGGCTAATAAGCCCTTGCTCGTCCAGTTCAATCGTATAATAATCAGTTTCAAATATACCGATACTGGTCAATTTTTCAGCTTCCATAGCCTGCTCCGCAACGTGTTGCTGCTCCGTACCGGAGCGTAGCTCCTGAGAATCGCTATTCACCCGGCGCAGCCAGAACGTTTTGGAGCCGAATGCAGGAATCGTTCCCGTCCGTACAGTCAGTTGCCTCGCTTCTCCCGGCTGCAATGGGGCTTCTATACGACATGGCAGCTCTCCTGCCGCATCATATGCCGCCAGTTGTTCCATGCCTGGCTGAATCGGAAGATAAACCCATCCATCCCTTGCCCATCCAAGGCTATTAAACGCCACGTAGGCAGCTCCCTCATTCTCCGTTTGCATACGGCCGGCTAGCATCTGCATTGCTTCCTCTAGGGCAGCATTGCCCAGCCACATAATCTCTTCATACTGCTTGGATGAGGTTTCATACACCTCGGGAATAGATGTGCCGGGAATGATATCATGAAACTGATTAAGCAGCAGTAGCTTCCAGCCCTCTTCCAGCCGCTTTCCCGCTTCGCTTTGGCGCTGAGGGTCAAGCAGGCCGGAGAGGCTTAGCCATATTTCGGCAGCGCGATACAACTGCTCGGCCTGACGGTTGCTTCGTTTGTTCTTGGCATGTGTCGTGTAGGTGCCGCGATGCAGCTCCAAATACAAGTCGCCATGCCAATCGGGCAGCTTAACCCCGCTGCTGCTTATGCCGTCAAAAAACTGCCGGGCAGTCGAGTATATCGCCTGAGGCTGCCCGGGGATACAGGCAGAGCGCTCGATGTACTCCAGCATTTCATGCGTGACTCCGCCGCCGCCATCTCCATGGCCATACAAGAGCATCAGCTCGTCATGCTGGTCCTTCTCTTTATAAGCTTGCCAATGCTCTTGCACATCCTGCGGACGAGTATGCTCGTTCAAACCGTGATTCTGATAAGCCACAATGCTGGTGCCGTCAATGCCGACCCAGTTGAACAGCGTATGCGGGAATTCATTCGTATCATTCCAGCCAAGCTTGGACGTCATGAAATAATCGATCCCGGCCTGCTTAAGCAGCTGCGGTAGCGAGGCGCAGTAACCGAAAGTATCGGGAAGCCACTCGATTCCGGAGCGCCGACCGAACTCCTCCTCATAGAACCTTTGGCCAATCAAAATTTGGCGAACAAGCGACTCTCCGCTTGGTAGATTAAGATCCGGCTCCACCCACATGCCGCCTACAAGCTCCCAACGTCCTTCAGCAATCCGCCTCTTGATGTTTTCGTATAGCTCCGGGTAGTTTTGCTTAACGAAAGCATACAGAATGGGCTGGCTTTGCGAATAATAAAAATCAGGATAACGATCCATCAGCGCACAGACGGTTGAGAAGGTGCGGCTTGCCTTGCGGACGGTTTCCTTAATCGGCCATAACCAAGCAATATCAATATGCGATTGTCCAACCATATGCATTAGGCCGTTATTGCCGCTTGCTTGCTGTGCAGCCTCCGCCGCCATTCTCAGCCCAGCGTCCGCCTGCTGGCAAGCTGGCAGATCAATGGAAGCATCTCCGCTAGGCTCATATAGACTCGCGATTGCTTCCTCCAGCGCCAAGATTAGCTGGGTTCGCTGCAGGTTTCCTTCTGGAAGCAATGCAGCCGATTCCTGCACCACGCGTACGGTATGAAGCAGCTGGTAGACCGGCCAATTCACCCTTACCAGCGACACCGAAACGCCGTTGATCGGCGGCTTTTGTTTGGATTGCCGGTTAAGCGGATCTACCGGCTCAGGGATGGGGTCATACAATTCAATCTCCAGGTCAAGCACGTCTCCCGCTTGATAAGATTGCGGCAACGGCACAAACCAATGATTGTTGTCCAGGCCGTGATAGGGCGCTCCGCCCAGTCGCAGCAAGCCTTCGCCGCCACCATGATACAGTAAGGCGGCGTCTCCCGCCTGCCAGCTCTCAGGCCATGCCGCCTGATGGCGCAGCATATAGGTTGTACCATGCCCTTCATTAAGCCCAGCAAGATCGGTTAGCTCCCAGCCTTCCGAAATAGGCTCATAAACGCCGGGCTCGATATAGCGCAGCTTATTTAATTGCCAGTGGGTTAGCTGAATCTGCTCTACCCATTGCCGCTGCTCCAGCCAGCGGACGAAACGATGAACGGATTTCACGGTCATTTCCCCTCCAAGCTGACGCGCAGCGGCGCCTCCAGATAATGCACGCTGCTGGACCCGACCATAATCGTGAAATCGCCGTCCTCAACGATTCGCTGAAGCTGCTGGCCAACAAACTCCAGCTGTTCCCTTCCAATGACGAAGCGTACCGGCTTGCTCTCTCCCGGCTCCAGCCAAATTTTATGGAAGCCCTTAAGCATTTTTTGCGGGCGCGTAACCGTAGCGGCATGATCTGTCACATAGAGCTGCACAACCTCGTGACCAGCCATTTTGCCGCTATTGCGCACCTTTACAACCGCCGCCGCATAACCGTCTTCGCCCGCGGCGGCAGTCTCAATTTGCAGCTCCGAATATTCAAAGCTTGTATAGCTAAGCCCGTAGCCAAACGGATATTGAGCTTCAAAGTCCATTTCCAGGTAACGTTTGCCCCGAGTACGGCGTTTGTAATAGTAGACGGGCAATTGTCCGACATGTCTAGGAATGCTCACGGTCAGTTTGCCGGATGGATTCACGTCACCGAGCAGAATATCGGCGAGCGCATGCCCGCCCTCCTGTCCCGGGTACCAAGCCTCCACAATCGCATCGGCATGCTCTACTATCCACGGCTCAACAATCGGACGTCCATTGATATAAACAACGATAAGCGGCTTATCCAGCTTCCGTAATTCTCGCACCAGCTCCAGCTGTGAGCCGAGCAGGTTTAACGTCATTCTGTCAATGCCTTCCCCGCACTCCATTTCGCTTAGGGCGTTGTCGGTCACTACAGCCGCTCCCGTCACCAGATCGATGGTACCCTCGCCAAAGTCCCGGGCGCTTGAGCCGCCGATTGCCACGATAACGGCATCAGCCTGACGTGCGCATTCGATCGCAGTCGCGAAGCCTTCCCGCGCTTCTTCCTTAATGCGGCAGCCGGGAGCATACAGAACCCGTTCCCCGCCTAACGCAGCTCGCACACCGTCCAGAAGAGTGGCGATTTGCCCTTCCTCTTGGGGGGAGGTATAATCTCCCAATTGATTATATGGAGCATTCGCATTGGGACCAATCACAGCAACCTTGCCAATATTTTTGTTCAGCGGCAAGGTCTTCCGCTCATTCTTGAGCAGTACAATTCCTTCTGCCGCCATTTGGCGAGCTAGCTGCTTGTGCTCCAGACTGCCGATGACCTGCGCTGCCTTTATGGGATCGACCAGGGGACGGTCAAACAATCCCAGCTCAAACTTCAAGCTAATTACTCTCAGAACCGCTTGGTTCAGCGTCTCCTCGCTCAATAGCCCCTGTTCAATTGCAGCCAGCAAATGCTTGCTGAACATCTCCCCCGACATCTCCATATCCGTTCCGGATTCCAGCGCCAGCTTAACCGCTTCCTCGCCGCTGGCTGCGACATTATGCCCGTTCACAAGCATTCCCAGCGCACCGCAATCCGTAATGACAAAGCCGTCAAATCCCCACTCCTGCCGCAGCACATCATTCAGCAGATAAGGATTGCTCGTGCATGGAATGCCGTCAATTTCATTGTAAGCCGTCATAATGGAGCGCGCGCCAGCCTCAACCGCTTTACGGAAAGGCAGCAAATCGACCTCGTGCAGCTCGCGCAGCCCCATGTGCGCGGGCTGTGCATTGCGTCCGCCTTCTGTGCTGCCATAACCTGCAAAATGCTTGAGCGTTGCAAGCAGGCTGTTCTCGTCGGCAAGATCCTCGCCTTGCAAGCCTTCAACAGCCGCTACCGCAAACTCGGCGATGAGATAAGGGTCCTCCCCAAAGCATTCCTCTGTTCGGCCCCAACGTGGATCGCGGACAACGTCCAGCACCGGCGAGTACGTCACTGCGCCTCCCTGACTGCGTGTTTCAAGGGCAACCGCACGGCACATCTCTTTGTACAGCTCTACGTTCCATGAGCTTCCAAGCAGAAGCGGAACAGGGAATACCGTCGCTCCGATCGCCATATGTCCATGCGAGCATTCCTCGCCGAACAGCACCGGAATTCCGAGGCGGGAATGCTGCATCGCATACTCCTGAATTTCATTGATTGCCTTGGCCCCCTGCTCGGGAGACAGTCCCGTGGCAAGCGTAACTTCCGTCCATGGATCTGCCCGCAGCACGCCGTACAGCGAGCCAACCGCGCCCTGCCGAAGCTGCTCCTTGAACTCGTCTGTCAGGCGAATGCTTCCATCCTCCTGCTTCTCATAGCATTTCCAGCCAAAGGGCTGTATCAATTGCCCGATTTTTTCGGGAATCGTCATGCGAGCAAGCAGCTCCTGTGCCTTTCTCCCCGCTTCAGCCTGCTTGTTATCTTTGTCCACCTGGAAGCACACCTCTCCTAAATGATCAGATTTCATGCCATGTGCCGGCTGCGGACGATGCCGCAGCCGGCGAATGCAATCCATCTTGATTATTTACTTATCTGATCGCTTTGGTTCACTTAAAATAGCGGTTTATGCTCGGATCGTTAGCTTTGCTTCCATCTGTCATAAGCGTCCTGATAGATTTTGCTCATCCGGTCGCCGCCCATTTTGGTTACCGTAGTAATATATTTATCCCAGTTGTCAAAGGTATCGGCGCCCGTAATGAATTTGGCTTCCATTTGACGTACATACGTCGTCAGATCCGAGGTCAGCGTCGTTACCTCTGCTTGCTCCTCTGCTGTGAGGAATAATGTCGGGTACGGGATCCGCGAGCCGTTATCCAATAGCTTGGTTTTGGATTCATTCATAACCCATTCATCAAATTCGGTAGTCAGTCCAAGTTGAATTTCAGGAATCGAAATCGTCGGTGCCGGAATACCGTAGTTCGGCGTCAGCGTTGCGCGATAATCCTCGCGGTCTCCGCCGCCCGGAACCGGCAAATATTTCTTGGTCAAGCTGTCGCGGTCCGTGTACTCCCACAAAACGCCCTCAGGCCCTTTGTTGAACAGCATCGCGCCTTCATATCCGTAAATGTAGTCCACCCAACGCATCGAAGCTTCGGGATAAGAGTTGGTTTTCGAGATGGCAAAGGCTCCTGTCGTTACGCCTTTGCTTTTGGCGATGACAGCCTTGTCCACCATCTCGCTCTTGACGGGCAGGAACATAGGATCATCCGTGCTCGGCTCGCCGCCCAAGGTCATGTAGGCATTCCAATCGGAGAACAGCGCGACCTGATTGTTTTGGGCTTTGGCTTTTTTCTGCTCCGCCGTTTGCGAGAACGTTTCATGATCCAGCAGATCCTCCGTCCAAAGCCGGTTCAGGAAGATCAAATACTCCTTATAGCCATCCTCAATTGGGGTGTAGTGAACGACATCGCTATCGTCGACATAAATTTCTTCCTCGTAAATGCCGTAGGCGCCAAGCAGCCAAGTGCGAATATCACGCAGATTGACGGATGACAACGGCACCTCGTCGGCAGCTCCGTTTTTGTTCGGGTCTTCTTCCTTTACGCGCTTGAGGTACGTATACAGCTCCTCCGTTGTTTCCGGCAGCTTGTCATAGCCAAGCGCTTTCAGAAAATCACCGTTATACCACATCGGATTGCGGTACCATGGCTGATTGAACTCAATCACCGGCAAGGAGTAAATATGACCGTCTGGCGCCGTAATGGACTTGCGTATCTCTGGATTATCTTCTAATACCTTTTTGACGTTTGGCGCGTAGTTTTCAATCAAATCCTCAAGCGGGATGAGAATTCCCTGCTCACCGTAGTTCATTTGCTCCGCAGGGGTAAGCCCCGCTGCATAAAATACATCCGGATATTCGCCGCTGGAGAAAATAAGGTTTTTCTTCGTATCAAAGCTTTCCTTCGGCGCATTGTTAAAAACCATCTTAATGTTCGTCAATTTCTCCATTTCCTTCAGGACCTCCATGTCCTTCCAGTTCTGAATGCCGACATCAGGCGCTGTCAGCGTTAACGAAATCTGCTCGTTTACAATGGGAAGCCCTTCTTTGGCTACCTCTACCTCAACCTCTGCCTTTTGTTTGTCATTCGACGATCCGCAGCCCGCCAGCAAGCCTGCCACTAGAGCCGCAGACAACAGCGCTACCGTACCTTTTTTCTTGTTCCGCATTTTAAATCCTCCCTTTTTATATAATCATAACGCTATAACAAATGATTGCGAAATCATGGGGTTCACCAAGGCGAACCCGTACCCGCATGCATCTATTACCTCTTAGTTACGGTGATGCTAGCCTTTGACCGAACCGATCATGACCCCTTGCACAAAATACCGCTGCAAAAACGGATATAAAGCGACAACCGGCAGGGTAGATACGATGATAACGGCATATTTGACCAATGAGGCAATCTCAGCCTTGTTGTTCATGGCCTGGGCAATATCGCCGCTGATCGCCGCCCCCGTCGTTTCCGCAGACATCTCCTGCAGTACCAATATTTGGCGCAGCACCATTTGCAGAGGATATTTCATTTCATCATTCAGGTAAATAAGGGCCGGAAAGTAGCTGTTCCAGTGGCTGACGCCATAGAACAAGGCCATAACGGCAATAATCGGAGCGGACAATGGCAGCACGATTTGGAAGAACAGCCTTAAATTCGTACAGCCATCCATATGCGCAGCCTCCTGCAGCTCCTTCGGAATCGTGGAGTGAAAGAAGGTTCTGGCCACTATGATATTCCATACGGATGCCGCAACAGGGAGAATCAAAGCTCCCATTGAATTGATCAGCCCCAGATTTTTGACTGTCAGGTATAGGGGGATCAAGCCGCCATTAAAAAACATCGTGACGAGAAACATCGCCATAAAAAAGTTGCGTCCCACAAAATCGGAGCGGCTGAGGGCATAGGCTGCCGGCAAAGTTACTGCCAGGTTCAGCAAGGTTCCTACTACGGTATAAAGAAGAGTGTTGCCATAGCCGTTCCATATTTTGGGATTCGCAAAAACAAGCTTATAGCCATCCAATGTCAGGCCCTTCGGCAGCAGCCACATTTCCCCCGAATTGACGAACTTTGGCGTACTGATTGAAGCGCTGACGATATAGATAAGCGGATAGAGCACAACAATGAGCGCAAGGGCCAAATAAATATAGTTTACTGCCAGAAACAGCTTGTCCGAGGTGGATTCCCTCATCGACTTCACCATCTTAAACCTCTCCTTTCCTTACCATAAGCTTGTTGCACTTGTACGTTTGGCAATTTGGTTCACTGTAATCAGCATGAGAGCATTGACAACCGAATTGAATAACCCAACGGCAGTCGAGAAGCTGTATTGCGCGCTTACGAGACCTGATCGGTAAACGAAGGTTGAAATGACATCTGAGCTTTCCAGATTCAACGAATTTTGCAGCAGTAAAATTTTCTCGTAACCAACACCCAAAATATTGCCCGTGTTCAAAATCAGCAGGATCGTAATGGTCGGTATAATGGTTGGCAGGTTAATATGAAGCATCCGTTTGAATCGGCTTGCCCCATCCACAATGGCTGCTTCGTGCAGCTGCGGATCAACCGCTGATAGCGCTGCCAAATAAATGATCGTTCCCCACCCTGTATTTTGCCATACGCCGGAAATGACATAGACCGTCTTAAACCAAGCAGGATCGTTAAGAAACTGCGGCGCATCGATGCCAAGCGCCTCAAGCCCGCGGATCAGCATCCCGCTTGATGGAGAAAGGAATGAAATAATCATCCCGGTCATGACCACAATCGAAATGAAATGCGGCGCGTAAGTAATCGTTTGCACGCTTTTCTTGAAATAACCGTTGCGAATTTCATTAAATGCCAAGGCCAAAATGATTGGCAGCGGGAATCCGAGAGCCAGCTCATAGAAACTGATGCTCAGCGTATTCCAGAGCAAATCCCAAAAATAATGCGAATTAAAAAAACGTTCAAAGTGTTGAAAGCCGACCCAGTCACTGCCAAAAATACCTTTGGACGGAATGAAATTTTTGAATGCAATTTGAATTCCATACATCGGTGCATAGTGGAATACCGCAAAATATACAACCGCGGGAAGCATAAATAAGTACAATTCCCAGTTTTGCATCATTCGCTTGGCGATCCCGCTTGACGCTCGCAGCGGAGGCGTTTGCAGTGCCTGCTGTCCTTTACCGTTCATTTTCTGATGCCCCTTTCCTGTTCCTGTACCACTCTGCTCCAAATTATAGGCGTCTAGCTGGGCAGGTTAAATATGTCGTATTTGAAGCATGCGGCAAAAAAAGGCCAAACCCTTGATAATACTGGGTTTGACCGCTATACCAAAGCAAATTTGACACGCCTGCAGCAATGCGTTGTAAGCGCTTTTGTGTTGTTTTTGTACCTAGATTCAGCACTGCATATTATACATATTGCCGATCTGACGGCCTTGTGACATCCTGTTGGATAGATCAAGTTAGGACATGACCAACTTTCAGGAGGCCCATACCATGACATTGCCAAAATCGATTACAACTTTTCTAGAGGAAGCCGACAAGCGTCTGGCCCATCGTCCCAAGCTGCAGCAATTATTTCGTAATACGTTCCCTAACACGTTAGAAACAACAACCAAATTATTGGATGACGGTACGACGTTTGTCTTCACTGGAGACATCCCGGCCATGTGGCTGCGCGATTCTACCGAGCAGGTTCGCCATTACATTCCGTTTGCCAAAAATGACGAGCAGCTGCAGCGCATCATCGGCGGCCTGATCGCCAGACAAATCTTCTATATTAATATTGACCCGTACACCAATGCTTTTAATGAAACGGCCAATGACCGCCATTATCGCGACACCGACGACTGCCATTTGAATCCTTGGATGTGGGAGCGCAAATACGAGCTGGACTCGCTTTGTTTTCCTGTTCAGCTCCTATACTCCTATTGGAAGGAAGCGGGACAAACCGATATATTCACCCATGAATGTTACCAGGCCCTGACCTCCATCGTCGAAGTCATGATTACGGAGCAACATCATCAAGAGCGTTCCAATTACCATTTTATCAGGCAGACCAAGCAAGAAACCGAAACACTGCCAAACGATGGACGCGGCATGCCTGCTAACTACACGGGCATGACATGGTCTGGCTTTCGCCCAAGCGATGATGCCAATGTGTTTGGCTATAATATCCCTTCCAATATGTTCGCTGTCGTTGTGCTGGGCCATATTATTGAAATCGCAACCGAGATTTATAAGGATGAGCGCCTTGCAGAACGGGCTGACAAGCTCCGTAGAGAGATTGATTTCGGCATCCGCCATTACGGTATCGTGAATCATCCGGTTCACGGTCCTATCTATGCCTACGAAACAGATGGCTTCGGCAATTATTGCCTAATGGATGACGCGGGGACACCAGGGCTTATCTCCATCCCTTATATCGGTTATGTAGGCACGGACGATCCGATTTATCAGAATACGCGCCGCTTTGCCCTTAGCTTCGATAATCCGTTCTACTTTGAGGGCAAGCATGCCAAGGGCATTGGCAGCCCCCATACCCCTGGCGGCTATGTATGGCATATGGCACTCTCGATGCAGGCATTAACCTCGGATAATGACGCGGAGATCAAAGAGCTGATCCAAGTGCTGCTGGATACGGACGCCGATACGGGCTTCATGCATGAGGGTTTCCACCCGGATAATCCGGCAGACTTCTCCCGCGAATGGTTTGCCTGGTCCAACAGCTTGTTTGCGACCTTGATCGTCAAGGCGATGGACAGAAACATCATTTAATTCTCAAGAACAAGCATTGCTATACAAAATAAAGCTGCCGAGATTTTCTCGACAGCCTAAGCGCCTGAATCGTCATAAAGACGTCCCAGGCGCTTTTCTAATAAACCCTATTAACTACAATCAGTCCTTATAAATTTTCCTGTAGCTATCACGAAAGCGTACTCCGTCACCTTCCATCACGCTAATTACATAATCTCCGTATTCCTCGGAATAATTAAAATGGACATTGGAACCTGTATCTAAGAAGACGATCATCACGTCACGGCTCCTGCATATTTCAACGATTTGTATACCATTTCGCTGCGTAAAATCTTTAAAGCCCTCCCAAACATGGATGTCCGTTTCCTGCTTCGTTTCGTCCTTGTTTTTGCAATGGCTATCACCTAAAAACTTAATATTTTCGCCTATGAATTGCAGTTCCTCATCATAAAAGACCTCCAAAAGCCAAGCTTTAAAATGGAATCCCAATATAGTGCCCGTTATGCTGCTATGGCTTTCTTTGGTCGTGCAATTCATGAGCAAATCCTCGAATCGACATTCCTGATTACCCGGTACGTTAAAGAAGCCGCCATGTTTCAGATATTGGATGACCGTAAAGCCCATGCTCTCCATATCAAGGATGCACGGCTTCCCGTAAATGAAACTCATTTTTCTTCTGTTGCTATAGCGGCTGGTTATTTCATTTATGAGAAAATCATCATGAGTTTTCGAATAACGAAAAGCTAAACGCACTCCGTTGTTTAGTATAATTCTGATGCTGTTTTTGGTTTGCGTAAAAGTGACGATGATCAGACCTAGTTCCTCTGCATAGCCTTGGAAATGACTCCAAAAGTTGATTGCACAGCTTTTGACGATCCGTTCCTTGCTGCTTATCTGCTTAAGACGACTAAAATCGATATGCGATCCGTAATAGCCATTGTTCACATAGATAACGGTCAAGTCGCAATGCCGGAACTCGTACTCTATGGCGATGTCGTGTTCGCTTCTAAAACTAGCCTGACAATCTGCCAGAGAATCGCGAAGTGTTCGTTCGCGATTCTCTGGCAGTTCCATAAAACCGCCGAATTTCATAAAAGCGTTGAGCTTGCTAAAGCTGGTTAACTTCTTTGGAGTACTTATTTTCAACACCTCTATCCTGTTATGAACCTTATGTACGGCTATGCGTTATTTATTCGACGAGAATTTCAGCTCTGTCGCCCCGACGTCTTATGATAGAAAGAAGTAAGCTCCTCCGCTTCAATTCCGCGATACAAAATCTTTCTCTCGAAAGGTTGCCTACATGTATTATAACTCGGTTTTGCTTCATCGTTATACGAAAAAAGGTTGAATTCGTCCCATAAAATCAGGCGAATTCAACCTTTTACTTTTACAATTCAACTTCCTTGCTAAGCTGGGCTTGGGCTCGGCGGATCATTTCCCGAACCATGGAACCGCCAATTTTACCGCCAATATGGCCAGCTGATTCCGTCGTTAAATGACCATTGTCGCCAGGCTGTAGCGGTACGCCAAGCTCCTTGGCCACTTCATATTTCACGTCATCCGGACGATTAGGGTCGACAGTGTACCCTTCACGCCTCATGACATCCGCTTTGAAATTCCGCATCTCTTGTTCAATGCCCGGCACTGCATACCGTCGTCTTCTTGCCATTTTGATGCACTCCCTTGGCGCTTTTCCTCTAAGATGTGCTAAAGCTTGTTTTTTCATCCGCAGCTTTGGCGATTCTATTTCTTCCCAATCTGTTACAAACGTCGCTATTTCTTTATTTTCTTCATAATCGATAACAAAAAAGCGCTAACCCGAAGGTTAACACTTTCTTGATCATTGCATTTTTTTGTAAAAGCCTGTTAATTGATGAAATGAACGAATTGCATGAGTCTTCTCAGCATGACTGCGGCCTGCGCCCTTGTCGCATTCGCTGCAGGGTCAAACGTATCCTTTGTGATCCCCGTTATGAGGTTTGCTTTCACAGCTTTCGCGACAGACGCTTGTGACCAGCTGCCAATGAATGCTTTATCTTGGAAATTAGCCAAAAGCTCATTTTCTACACCTGAAACATCGATGCTCGCGCCTGCGGCTTCGGCAGCTCTCGCTGCCATAACGGCCATTTGTTCACGCGTAATGGGCTCGTTCGGCTTAAAGGTTCCGTCTGAGTAGCCGGCAATCAAGCCTGCTTGAACCGCTGCTCCAATGGCACCGGAATACCAGTTACCAGTTTTGACGTCTGTGAATGATACTAGAGCCGTCTCTACCGTTAGCCCTAGAGCACGTACCAGCATAGTCGCGAATTCTGCTCTTGTAATCGAACGTTCAGGAGCAAAGCTGCTCTCGCTCACCCCGCCAATGACCAGCTTGGAGGCGAGAAGCTCGATATCTGCTTTTGCCCAATGCTTGCTTACATCATTGAACGTTTTGGTTGAAGATAGAACGGTATAGATACTGTTGCCGTTCCGCTTGAAGGTAACTTTAGTCGTACCGTCTGCTTGTTCTTCAAATAAGGCAGGCACAAAAGAAAATTTCCCCGTTGTCCGATCGTAAAGTGCAACTGTCGTATGATCTGCGTCAACTGTAGTCGCCAATTGAACACTGCGTTCAACATAGGTTGATCCAAAGTTGTTCAGTTCAATGGTTTGTCCGTTGCCCGTTGCAGTAATCGAGAATTCAATTGCGCTTCCTAGCATCACTGCATGATCGCCAAGCTCGCCGCTTAAATCCATTTCAACCAGCGCTATGTTCACTTGGATGCTAATATTCGTTACTGTTGTGCCCAAGCTTTCGGCAATGGCAGCAAAATCAAGGATACTCAGTGGCAACGAATAAGTGCCATCGTTGGATTGAATTTCAATCATTGCATTTGCCGTCTTAGCCGCAGCATCCGCAAGAACCGATGACGGCAGCTTCACTGTAGTAGCTGTACCAGCAGGATTATTGACTAAAAGGCTAATCTTTGGCGCTTCGCCGTTATGGGTTGCCTCATTTTCCAATTGCTTGAATGCATCTGCAAGCTTCTCCGCATCTTGAGTCACAACAGTTGTGACATGGCCATCTGCACCTGTAGTTGTTGTTACAACGTTAGCGCTAGAATCTACCTGCACAGCTGCATGCGGCGCAGCAGTTGGCGTAACATCTGGTGTAGTGCTTGGTGCTGGACTTGGTGTTGATACCGGCGCTGGCGAAGCAGACGGCGTTGTTACTGGTGTTGGTGATGGCGTACTTGCCGCTGCCCGTGTCACCGTTACCGTGAAACTCCTTGTTGTCTTCTCATCCTGCGCTGTTATAACAACAGTAACCACATTTGAACCAACACTCAGGTTGACGGACTCGCTTGCCGCTAGTCCATTGACCAAGACCGTCGCTGTTTCATCTGCTACAGTCGGCAAGATCTTTATGCTGTTAACGTCATGGCCCACATTAGCTGTATAGCTTGCCGTCTCCGGTGCAAAGGTCTCATTCAGCTCTGTATCGCCGCTTAAGGCCAAGCCGCTCAAACTTGCATTAGATGACTGCGCACGCGTCACCACTACCGTATAGGTCTTTGTCGTCGTTTGGTCTTGCGCCGTTACGACAATCGTAATCTCATTGGTGCCAACATTCAACCTGACTGGCTCGCTTGCAGCCGATCCGTTCACTGTGATCGTTGCGGCTTCATCTGCTGAAGTTGGCACTACCGTTAAACTCGTCATTTCGTATCCCACATTGGACGTGTAATGATCAGTCTCCGCATCAAATGCCGAGTTTAGTGCTTGTCCGTTGCTTAAAGCCAAATCGCTTAAAGCTGCATTTGAGGAAGCGGGAGTAACCGTAACCGGCTTGCTTTGATCTGATTCCAAGCCGCTTGTATTTTTGGCGGATACTGTGAAGGCATTGCTGATGCCGTTAGGCAGCTCCAGCGCGGCAAACGAAGTGGTGTTCTTATCCACTACTCCCACTTCAATCCCATCGCGGTATATTTTATACTCGGCCAGATCGCTTTCTATATTTGCTGTCCATGAAATCACTGCTTGATGATCTCCGGGCGTCCCCGTTACTGCTGCTGGAGCAGCAGGCGCTTCAGGGTTAAGCGGAGTTTTAAAGATACTCTCACTCTTCTCGGACTCTATGTTCGAGCCATTCGCTGCCGATACTTGGAAGCTGTATTCCGCTCCATTGACAAGACCAGTCACTTGATAAAATGTATCCGTTATCGTCGCCAAGTTGCTCTTAGCCCCGTTAACGTACACAACATACCCTTGCAGATTCGCATCTGAGTTGGCATCCCATGTCAATTTCGCTGTTCCGGAAGCAACACCGACTTCAACGTTTATTCCTTTAACCGTAGAAGGAGCCACTGTATCATAAGGAACGATGTTTACCGTATTCGACATGGCAGATACAATGCCCGAATCATTTAACGCCTCTACTTGGAAGTTGTATACAATACCATTGGTTAAACCGTCGATGTCGTAGCTTTCTTCAAGAAGTGGCACTGTATTAAGCTTTTCACCGTTTTGGTAGACGTTATAGCCTTCAAGGTCATCCTCGGCATTAGCCGTCCACTTCAAAGCAATAGCCCTATCCTCTGGAGTTCCCGTTAAATCTGTAGGAGCAGCTGGCGCTACAGCATTAATTGGTGTCACGAAAACCCTTTCGCTTTTGGCAGACTCGTTGTTAGCCGAATCATAAGCGGTTACTTCGAAATTGTAGCTCACCAAATTCGATAAGCCTTCAACCGTATAGGTTGTCGTATCGCTACTTACGCTCGTCAAGTATTTGCCGTCTTTATAAATCCGATAGCCCGATAGGAAACCCTCATTGTCTGTAGATGCCGTCCACTCCAGATTTACTTTTCGCTTGCCCGGTACAGATGAAACAATCTCAGGTACCGAGGGAGAGATACGATCAATCTCATAAGCTTCAAAGCTAAAAATTTTCAGCGCCGTTTCAGGAGTTAACCCTGAGTTTGGTCCAAAGTTTATTCTGGTTACTCCACGCAGATTCACGTATTTGGTGAAGTCATTGGACCTAATATCCGAGTTCACCATCAAATCGTAATATTGATTATTTTCGTAGAAAATCCGAATGGCTACGCCCCAAAATTTATGATAATCATCGACAAGCACTCTAATTTTACCAATGTCTTTGGCACCATTCGTAAAAACAAAATTACAGTTGCCGTATAAATCATAAGCTCCTAGAGCGGTGGAATCATCCCCATCTGTCGCATACGTGGGATTGATGGTTGAACAATAAGAAGGCGACATGCCTTTCAGTAAATTTGGCTTTTGATAGACTAGATTTAGCTTAGTCGATTTGGCCGATGTCAATCCGGAAGTGTTTACCGCTTCCACTTCAAAGCCATAGGAAGTAGAGGCTGTTACGTCGCTAACTGAATAGCTTAGATCAACAATCGGCGACGCATTAATTTTTACTCCATTGTTGTAGATGTTATAGCCGGCAATATCATTTTCCGAGTTAGCTGCCCATCTGAGAAGAATAGCCCCTTCTTCAAACGTGCCCTCAATATTTGTAGGAGCGGCAGGCGCTGCTGTGTTGACAGGAGTTAATGAAACCGCTGTGCTCTTAGCTGACTCATTATTTGATGCGTCAAAAGCCGCTACCTGAAAATTATAGCTTTTCGTATTAGCTAACCCTGTCGCGGTATAATTCAACGTATTGTTGTCCACTTTCGCCAAGAGGCTGCCATCTTTATAGATGACATAGCCCGCCAATTCATTTTCGTTATCCGTAGATGCTGACCAGTTCAAGCTAACTTCGCCGTTGCCCGCTGCCGTCGTCGTAAACTCCGGTACAGTTGGCGGAACCAGATTCATTTCATAAACCTCGAACGTAAATAATTTGAACGGATCATCGGAGCTAACCACTTGCACCAACGGAATTTGGATCATCGTTACATTACTGATATTCCAAATATCCGTAGTCGTATTCTGCGTCAGGTAGCGGTCCGTGTAGGAGCCGTCCTGGTGCCACATACGAATCATTTTATAGTAGAGCTTGGAATAATCGTTAACGACGATTCGCACTTTCCCGATGTTGGTCGGCGAAGGGAACGTTAGCGAATACGAATTATAATAACCCGCTCCCATATCCGTTGAGGTTGTATCGTCACCGTCCGTCGCAAAATTGGCATTAGCCAAATAAGGAGCAGACGCATTTTGGATATAATTCACTAATAATCCTGACAATAAATCAGGCCTGTAGTACGGTGTAATCCGAATCGTATCCGATTCTGCCGAAACGAGTCCCGAAGTATTTACGGCTTCCACATAAAAGTCATAGGGAACTCCGTAGGTTTGGCTTTTAATGGAATAGCTTTCGCCAATGATTGGCATGGTATTCAGCTTCGCGCCATCTTGGTAAACGTTGTAGCCTGCCAAGTCATTCTCTGGATTAGCCTTCCATTTCAACGCGATGGATCCATTCTGAACGGTTCCCCTAAATTCAGACGGAGCAGTTGGCGCTACCTCATTCGTAGGCGTCAATGACACGGCTGCGCTTTTGGCAGACTCATTATTCACAGAATCATACGCGGATACCTCAAAATTGTAGCTGACCTTATTGGATAAGCCTGTTACCGTGTAGGTTGTCGTATTGCTGTTCACGCTCGTCAAGTATTGGCCGTCTTTGTAAATCTTATAGCCTGCTAGGAAACCTTCATTATCGGTAGATGCAGACCATGTGAAATCCGCTTTACCATTGCCCACAGCAGAAGACACAATAGCCGGCACGGAAGGCGGTACATCATCGATAGCGTAAGCTTCAAAGCTGAATAGCTTTAACGCCGTTTCAGGGGACAAACCTGAATTGGGACCAAAGTTTATTCTGGTTACCCCACGCAAATTCACATATTTGGTGAACTCGTTGGACCTAATATCCGTGTTCACCATCAAATCGTAATATTGATTATTTTCGTAGAAAATCCGAATGGCTACACCCCAGAATTTACGGTAGTCATCGACAAGCACTCTGATTTTGCCAATGTCTTTTGCACCATTCGTAAATATAAAATTACAATTGCCGTATAGATCATGGGCTCCTAAAGCGGTTGTATCATCTCCATCCGTTGCAAACGTTGGGTTTGCGGGCGAGCAATAGGAAGGAGAAATGCCCTTAAGCAAATCTTTTTTCTGATATACCAGTTGCCAAATAGCTGACTTCGCTGAAACAAGCCCCGAAGTATTAACCGCTTCTACTTCAAACCCGTAGGATACGCCTGCGATCACGTCACTGAAAGAATAGCTTGAGCCAACCACCAATGACGTATTTGCCTTTACGCCATCTCTATAGACGTTGTAGCCCGCAATATCATTCTCCGGATTAGCTGCCCATTGGAGAAGTAAAGCACCTTCTTCAGGTGTTCCCTTTACAGTAGTTGGGGTTGAAGGCACATCCGCATTGATAGGAGTCAACGCAACCGCTGTGCTCTTAGCTGACTCATTGTTCGAGACATCAAAAGCTGACACTTGAAAGGTATGGCTAACATTATTGGCTAAACCTGTTGCTGTGTAGCTCGTCGTATTGCCGTACACTTTCGCCAGGTAGCTGCCATCTTTGTAGATGGTATAGCCTGCCAATTCATTCTCATTGTCCTCTGATGCAGTCCAGTTCAGGCTAACTTCACCATTGCCCGCTGCCGTCATCGTAAACTCCGGTACCGTAGGGGGGACCAGGTTCATTTCATAAACCTCGAACGTGAATAATTTGAACGGATCATCGGAGCTAACCACCTGCACCAACGGAATTTGGATCATCGTTACATTACTGATATTCCAAATATCCGTATACGTATTCTGCGTCAGATTACGGTCCGTGTAGGAGCCGTCCGGGTGCCACATACGGATCATTTTATAGTAGAGCTTGGAATAATCGTTAACAACGATTCGCACTTTCCCGATATTGGTCGGAGAAGGAAACGTAAGCGAATACGAATTATAATTACCCGCGCCCATATCCGTTGAGGTCGTATCGTCCCCGTCCGTCGCGTAATTGACATTAGCCAAATAAGAAGCAGACAGATTCTGAATGTAATTGACCGATATTCCTGACAATAAGTCCGGCTTTCCATTCGCAACGGGCTCTGCCTTCGCTACGTAGGGATAAGGAAATAATGTGAGCAGTATTGCAAACAGCGTCAATCTAATTATAAAGCTTTGAAACCTTTTGTTTCTTGGTACAAGTACGTGACTACCTGGCATCGCATACACTCCTACATGTATAAATTACTATTTTTCATCATAGCTACAATAACTATATCAACTCTCAATGACAGCAAAATGACAAACTTCGACAAAAACTATGTTCAAAGACTTCACTTGGAGAGAGATAGATAGTTTTATAGTGAAATGATAAAAAATGCCAAGTGAGCATCCTTATGAAAAGGGAGGCTTACCTGGCATTAGAGTTATTGGTCTGTATGGAGTATTGCATTTACGTTCACAAAAAAAGAAGATGTTCCCGCGTGAATGCTTCTGCTGTTCATAACGTCAACTCACAAGCTTATAGCTGCCTCCATGCTAGATAAAGACTGAGCGCCGCCAATATGAAAAAGACCGTTGAAACGTTTTTATTCCGCCGCAGCTTGATTCCAAGAGCACAAAAAAAGATTGCGGCTGCACATTTAGCAATGCTTTGATCATAGCCATGGTACTATAAAAATCCCCCCGTGAATACAGATGATCTGTAATAGCCACGGGGGAATCTTAATGTAAGTTTGAGTTTGTTGTGGGTAACGGTTATAACTGAGACTAAAAAGTGCCTTATTAAGCTATTTTTACAATTTATATTTGCGACAATGAATAATTATAAATGAGATAAGTTACCGTTTTTGCAATTATAGGTGAGACAAAAAAATAATAATTATTTTATTGAAAAGGAGCCACTCTTGAGGCTGAATACCATGTATATATTGTCGACCAAAACCTTGATTCATAGTAACGGATTCGATAGGACTTATTATATTTTTTACTGTAAACATTATAGTAATTAGATCTAAGTAAATAACAATTACTTTTAGCGCGACTTACACAAACAAAGAAAATACGATGTTCTTCTGCAAGTTTTCGTTCGTTGCTTAGACTTGCAAAACTCGGGAATCGTTCTTCATCCATACCTAATAGTATTATTACCTCAAATTCAAGTCCCTTAGAGGAATGTCTTGTAGTAATTGTAATTTGATTTTGCGGTTTGCCAAGTCTACTAAACATACTGATGTTGTATCGGCTAAACTTACCAGCTATCGAAAGCTTATATAATTTCTCCAAGTTTGTAAGTTCATCAGGGTAAGCACTCGAATTCTTTAATAAGTTTCTGACATTTATTTTATTTAGAATGAATGCTATCCATGATCCCAGGCTATTTTTATGTCTCGTGCTGTCCGTTAATATATCATACAAAGCCCTTTTTTTCTCCATATCTAATATCTTTAGAGTCTTTAGACCATGAACACTCTGTATTTTTCTCCAGAAGCTATAAATATCTTCAAATGAAACAGCCGTTGGATCATGGACCCAAGTTGCGCATTGTTCCATCCAAACAACTATCTCTGATCTTTCAAAATCGTGTTTAGAAATATAATTTGGAATACTGCTCACATCACAAAGTCTGCTTAGTTCACTAGCTTCTTTGTTTGAAGCAACGATGACTGCTATTTCGTCTAGAGAAGTGCCTCTTTTAACACAGTCTGGTATCAGTGTGTTCAAAACATACTTATACTGATCATCCATGCCATCTTCACAGGTGATAAACGAAAACTCTGCCATTTCCCCAAAACGAGTGCCAGCAATATAATTTCTCTTTTCTGTAACATTCAAAGCAAGTTCAGAAGCATCGACGATATCTTGATTACTGCGATAATTTGTTTTAAGACTGACTTTATTCATGTTCGAAAAATTGAAAAGTTCGAGCAAATAGTCTGGAATACCCCCACTGAAACTATAGATTGATTGGTCAGGATCACCTACTGCAAATATCTTAATTGCAGTACTATCTATCAATGAAAGAATCATTTCATGAAGGGGTCTGCCTAAATCCTGATATTCATCTATTAAAATCCACGGGAATTTTGCTTCTAAGCATTTTCTAACAAAATCTTCTTCTTGAATTAATAACGTTGCATATTTAATAATAATCTCGAAATCCACAAAACCCAACTCAACCAATCTTTTCTCATACTCAGTTGCTACCCTTAATGCAAGATCATAACTAGGTATATTAACCGCTGTCTTTCCATTTAAATTTTGGTAACGTTCCTTATTCATTTCTAAAATGCTTACTTGTTCATATTCAATGCCTAAATCATCTAAGACGTTTTTGAATAGAGTACTCTTATTTTTAGAAGAGATTATGTTTAATGGCAACGGAATATTATATTTTGGATAAAGATGTCCAAATGGCACGATGATTTCAGAAATGCAAAATGAGTGAACTGTTCCTAAAAATACATTGTCCCTTTTTTTAAGACCAAGCTCTTTTAATCTAGAGCGAAATTCTTTTGCAGCCTCATTACTAAAGGTTACACAAGCTAACCCTCGAGGTGCTAAAATATCCTCATTTAACAACTTTACAATCTTCATTGTTAATACTGTTGTTTTACCACTACCCGGACCCGCAAGAACGGTAGTATTGCCTTTACTTAGCAAAGCAGTATACTGCTGTGGATCTTTTTTTATTCTAAGAAGCCTGCTTTCATACTTAGACATCAGTTCTGTTCATCTACTTTCTGATAGATGTAATTAATAGCATTACTTATATAACCCGGAACATGATGAACTGTACATTCAGTGGCCAACCTTTGAGCATAGCGTCCTTTTCCGATATTATTCCCCGAAGCCTCAATTTTACGTAAGCAATCCCAATAACTGCCCGATTCAAGCGATTTTTTAAAATTCTGTTTTTGCCTGCTGCCCCCTGAAGTCAGACAATTAAAGATATTGCTCAGAACTTCAAGAGCGCCTTTACTCTTTGCTGCTTTCTCCATAATATCTACCTCTAAAGTATACATACCATCAAAAAATCCGTTTTCATTAAAAACCTCATCGAGTTCGTTAAAGTCTGTAGGCAAGCAATCAGAATCAATTGCATCAATGATATTTAAATTTACGATAATCCGACTTATTATCTCTTGTCCATAATAACCAATTGATTCAGCCTCATCATGCAACATTCTATGAAATTTCTTTTCTTCACCTTCTACCTCATAATAATCTCCATCTGTTATGACAACGTATGGAATACCGAGTGAAATTAGAAATTTTACATACGGCTCAAAATTTGTCGAGTTTATATTACAAACAATGATACCTTTATAATCCAATGGCATTTCAAGTAATTCAGCAAACTGGGGAATTAAATACTCCTCGGCTATACCTTCAACCAAAACAACTCCCTTACCGAAGTAAATTTCTCCTCTTTTGGCATCGATATATCTGGCCAGGTCTTCAATATCATCAGGATCTAAAATCAAATTAACTGAGGAATTCACCTTAGTTCCTTTCGCTTTGGATCTATATAAATGAACAATCGATTCTATAGGTGCAACCGAAGTTATATGAGTTGAATGAGTTGTCATTAAAACAGATGCATCATTTCGCTGAAAGAGATCTTTATAGATAACTCTTTGAATTGAAGGATGTAAATGTGCTTCTGGCTCCTCAATAGCTAACAGTGTTATGCCTTCGTCTTTAGGATTATTAGAATCCAGAAACTCATATAATGAAATTATCAGTGATTCCTCTAAACTATTTTTCAGTTCCCAATGTCCCGAGATATTTTGTTCATAACAGTTCGTTAAAACTCCTGTTGAATCAACTGATTGTAGCTCTAAAAATTTATCATTCTTGAAGTATGGAATAATAGTTTTATCTTCAATAGCTAATAAGATTAAAGTCATGTATAAAATATTAGTAAGGCCTAGACTAGTCTCTGTGACGCTTCTTTCCCCTAACATAAGTTTTAAACTTTGAAGTATACGATTCGTTTTATACTCATTGGTGCTCATTTCTACACTTGAATCAGGTTGAAGTTCAACAAATTTTAAAAACCTATTGTTAATCCTCCGCTCAAGGTTTTTTAACTCCCCTAATTTGAGCACCTCATCATTCTGCTGTTTAATATTATTTGCTATCAATTCAAGATCACTTATATCGATATTGTAATCCTTTAATAAAGCTGTTAAAGGAGACTTCTTAGAATTTTTCATTTCACTTTCTACATCTCTAATAGGCTTAATGACCTTTAAATTTAAATATTTTCGATCACTATGACGAAATTCACTTTCTTCATTTTCCCCTTTGAAAATAATATAATCATATCGAAACCCGCCTTCTTCTTTAGGGATGGAATAATATCGATATGTTAGTCTCATTGTATCAGGATCGGTTTTTATAACTGCTCCGTTAAATTGACATAACAAGTTTTTGTTATGTTTAAACTCCTTTATTTCTATTGAAATTTCAATGATTTCTCCCTTTTCCATTGGTGCCTCTAAACCATTATTAAAATCAGTTACTTCTAAATATCGATCTTCTTCGTTTAATTGAGGATCAAGAATTAATTGAATTGCTCTTAAGAAATTACTTTTTCCAACGTTATTCTCCCCTATAATGACCTGTTTCTTACCTAGCTCAACATCTATATCGTGAAAATTCCGAAAATTCTTGATTCTTACTCTTGAGATAAAAGGTGTGGGCAATATTCTCTTCCTCTCTTAACCAATATTAATTTGGATTTAGTACTTCTTTAATTCTCCCTCTAATAGATCTAAACTAAGTGCAGGGCCCAATATTTCGACATAATTGCTCTTATTATAACAAATGCAATAAGCAAATATATACAGTTAAAATGGAAAAAGAAAACCACCTTGCGGTGGTCGGGTATGGAATATATTTAATCTTGCATCGCTTTTCTGTAAACTAGCTCATTCACCTTGTCGTGACACTCAAAGGCCAATTCGATCAGCCCCTGAAACTCTTCAACGGAATAGTTAAAGTCAGTATGAGGATTGTCCCAACACTGAATTACTTTCTTAACAGCTATTTCATACTGTGCCGCCGCTCTTTCCAAATCTATAATATCGTCTTGGACGAGTGGAAAAACTTTTTTGTATTGCTCAAGTCGATTATAAATACCTGCTTTCGCCCGTTCAACGTCCTGATTGGAGTTGACCTTACGAAAATACGAATTATCGTTGAAGAAATGCTTATCCGCATATTTACGCAATTCTCTACTGTATTGGTACTTCTCAATTATCTCCCATACATCAGATATTATTTTAGCCATATGAGTCACCTCTTCCCCGAACTTCAATGTACAGTGAAAGTCTCCCCTTCCAATCTGACCCTCAACCTGTATAGCAAGCTTACAGATCAACATAATTCTCTTTCTATTTGATTAAGAAAATATACGGTTTCATTGAATCCTTTGCACAGGCTATATTCAGTGATTACTTTGTTCTCTTTTCTCAAGCCATTTATTACATAATTATAATGAAAGATCTGTTCTTCAAGTTTACTTGCAAGTTCAAGAACTTCAGTTGTTTGCTTGCTGTTTTGTAACTTTACAACTAATGAACTTAGGCGATGTTAGATATTAATAATTTCAGAACGATTATAGGTTAATTTCATATTAGCCTATTAATATATCTGCCTTATTAATAGGCTCTCTTTAACATGCCACCAATGCATTAGATTATCAGTAAAAATGATATACATTGTTAGATCATTAAATCGTCTTCTAACTGACCTATGTAGAGGATCGACAAAATTAGGTTTTCTCGGACACTGGTGCCGGAAAGAGTTCTTGAAAAAGATCTTTGACAATCGAGATCTGTTCCTGATCATAAGTCAGTATTCCAATCTCATCAATTATATACTCGCTCCCTACACGGAAAGGCTCAAGATGAATTACAATCATATACTCGTTATTAATTATTATTCGTGTGCCCCGAATATCTGAAAGCTCTTTAAAACGCACTTCTTTTACATTCTTTTGTTTGATTTTCGATATAACAGTTCTCGACGAAGAACTATGACCAATATATATTTTGGTTTTTTGGGACAAAGATTCTATAAGAGTGAGTAAATTATATTCACTATTTTGCAAATCATAAAACTGATCTGTAATAATTACAAGTTCATAAGGTGTTATTATAGTAAGCGCTTTGAGTATTTCTTGATATTCCCGATACATCAACAATCTGTCCGTGTAGTAACGGCTACTAATTTGATCAAGTTGAATGTCTGTATTTGATAGAAGCAATGCTAACTCTTCTCGCTTATGCTGTAGGGCTGGCATAGAATATTTTTCTCCAGAGTACCAGTTAAACAAGTTGGAATCTTTATGCTTTTTATACATTAGAGTACTGTATACTCCATCAAAAGATTTCGGATGATCCCGTAATTGATCTTTTAGGCAGCTATAATGCAATTCATTTTTCACATCATCTTCATTTGCCAAGTAATAATTGAGTCTCTGTGTTTCATCTGAATAATATACATGTGCAAGGAGCTCTTCATAAACAACAATATAGTCTTCAATATTGATGACACGATACAATTCATCTTCTCCCACAGTGTCATCGCTCATCGATTTACTTCTATCCTCACCGATTCTTACATTATAAAGTTCCCTGATCTCTTGCTCATGGTTGACAAGAAAATTACCTAAAAGATCTATCTTGTTATTAAGATAAACCTCACACTTTGCCCTTTCTCTATACTTAAAAAAATATTCACTCTCTTCTTTAATAATTTCACCTGTAAGCATGTTCACATGCACATTTTCCATAAAATCCGGTTCAATCCGAATCGATTTTAGTTCCGTGAGAAGCTTTCTTCCTACATCCGATAACGCTAGTTTTCTACCTAGGTGCGTAATATAATCAGATTCGCCAAGTTCCAAAAGTATATTGTCAAAATAATCCTGATCTATACCTAAAATCTCTCGGATCTGATCGTAGCTATTCCATTTTTCCTCTATTAAACGTAGAACAGCTTCATGTGCCAGAGGCACATGATACTCCCTTCGTGTAGTGATATTCAACTTCATCCGTACAAAAGGTAAACCAATCGTAATTGACTTAATGAAACGGTTCCCCTCTAATTGAGGCGGTATTTTTGCCCTCAAGTCTAATATATGATCATTTTCTCGCATGTGCCTGCTCCTTATAATCGATGATTTCACATCCCGCAGCTTGAGAGATATATCGAATAATATCGGGAAGTCTATTGGTGGGTTCTGTATTATTCATAAAGTGATCTTTGTCGCCTACAATAACAAGCAGTTTTCTTGCTCTTGATAAAGCAACGTTAATTCTATTTTCAGATTTCTGGAATCCAATATCTCTGAATGTGTTACTCCGGACGGTACTATAGATGACAATATCTTTATCCTTCCCTTGATATGAATCTACTGTATTGACTTCTATATTCCTGATATTTTTAAATCCCGTTCTGTTAACAAAATCCTTGATAATTGTTTTTTGCAAATTGTATCCCGTAATTACTGCTATTTCATATCCTTGAGTACACTCTTCTCTATCAAGATCCAAGAGCATCTTTTTTATTATTTGAATTTCCTTGTGGTTTTTAAATGCTTTATTTTTGGAATTATAGGTTTCTCTGCGATTGTAAAGCTTGCTTGTACTAACCCATATCAGTTGTTTTTCCTTGAATAAGTTCAATGAATGCAAACGTTCAGAATCATCAATTCCCGTTTGAATTTCGTTGCCATAAAAAACTTTACTTATCATATTACCAATTATTCGATGCATTCTATATTGAGTAGTCAAGCGGATTCGATTCGTATCAGGGAAATTATCGTATAAATGCTTAAACATTCCTTTCTCAAAGTCTTCCCTTTTACCTAAGGTACTTCGCTTAATTGCTTCGATGTTTAAAACAGGGGGCAACTGTTTATGATCACCTACTAATATCAATCGACTTCCTTTTAATAGCGGTATTAATAGTTCTGGCACACTCGCTTTAGCACCTTCATCCACGATAACATAGTCAAATCTCATATTTTTTGTAGATGGATTGGAATTAAACCCTGTGCAAGTACCTGCTACAATAGTTGCGTTTTCTATTAATCGTGCTTCTGAATCTTTTGCCAGTCCCAATCTAGTTATCCAATCATTCTGAATCATTGCAGTTCTTAAAATACGTGCTTTTTCGAGGTCACTATTATACATTGCTTCAATTTGTTGAACAATCAAGAGTTCTTCATCAGTTTTTTGCAACTTTGACTTCAAATCAACATACTTAACTAATTCAAACAAATCAATTCCATAGTGCTCTGCAAGTTGTCTCATTTTTTGGGTAGATGCTTCTTTGGTTTCTCTTTCCCAAACATTCCTGGCATTATTGACACTATATTGATCCCGAATTGCTGGTAAGATGTTTTCGTCTGCACCGATGCGGATGATTTTTGTGTTAAGATTTTGTGGGAAATGTAGTCCTTCTATCACATTATCCACTGCGGTATGCGACTGAGAAACAATTAAGGTTTTATATTTTTCTTGTGAAATATTTAAAGCATTACGGCTCAATATTTGATTTACAACTTCTCTGATCACTGTTGTCTTACCAGTTCCCGGTGGTCCTTGAATAAGAGCAATTGAAGATGTATTTAGAGCTACTTTTACAGCTTCTTTCTGGTTAGAATCTATTCTTTGGTTAAAAAACTCAATTGAATTAAAACTATCCAGAGACTTAGGTGTTTCAAAACCAAGAATAATATCCTTTAAATTCTCATTACATAACGCTTCATCGTTACTTAAAGCACGAATGGCTCTTTTTTGTTTATCAATTAATCCAAACTTAATACGATAATCTTCCACAAGAATACCTTTTTGAGGAAGATTTTGTACTCGGTTTGTTACTTTCACGATTAAGTAAATCTTTTCATCATAAAATACAACTTCTTTAAACTTTCCGATAACTACGGGTTTTGACCTTTTGCCCCTTTCGGGTTCCATAAAATCCGGATCATAAACAATAGTCGTTTCATTGGTAAAACCTAAATCCTCAACATTAGAATCCATCAATTCGAACTCCATAGTTTTATCTGAATGACTATAATTAAAATCTGTGTACTCCACGCTTTCAGCAGCCGAAATAATTAATTCCTTCTCTTTATCAAGATAATCGGACCAGAGTCCAAAAAAACGTTCAAATTCGGTCTGCTTGCTTTCATCAGATTGATAATCCATCCTATGATCAACTAACTCATTAACAATCTCATATGTTTTAAATTGTTCCTTCTGTTGATATCCCATGGAATGAAAGAAGACAGGTTTCCCGTTTATTCGTAAATACTTTTTCTGAGTAGCGTTTCTATATTTAGGTTGAATGTACTTAAGCGCACTAATAATAAAGCGTTCGTCCTCATCTTTATAAATACATTCTAGGAGGTAACCGTGAGGGCAATAAAAGGATACGGTCTCCCCATTTTGCAGCGTTGCAGTTTCCAGCTTTGAGTCTATAAAGCCATAGACTTCTTGTCCGAACCATTTATCTAGATAATTACATATAAATTGATGAATATTTATGTTAGCAGGTACATATTTTTGACGTTTCGCCTTGCTAAGTAACTCTAAGGGAAAACCAATCGCAAAGCTTGATTCAGATAATAGCTCGACCATTATCATATTTAAGTCTCTTTTAAAGTCAGTAATTGTTTCATATCGTTTTTTCAAGTCAGGTTCTACTGCCTTTAGTAGCAATCGTTTAAGACGCGGAGTGACGTCCGAGTTTTGTTCAATAGAACCCATCAAGTATTCTGGAAGATCTGGTTCTTTCCCCGTTAATAGAAAGTAAATTGTTGCACCAACAGAGTAGATGTCACTTTGATACGAAGCATTTTCAGGATGGTATCCCACTTCAGGAGCAGAATAGGAATTAGATCCATATTTATAGATGGTATCTCCTGTAATCATTCCTTTAATTTTTGATAGCCCGAAATCGATTAATTTAAGCTGTTTATAATCAATAATCATTATATTTGAAGGCTTAATATCTCGATGTATAATAGATTGACTATGAGCTGCCTCTACTGCATCCACTAATTGAATAATGATTTTCACTTTGTCACTAGGTTCAATTAGTGATCGATTTATAGTTAAAAGCTCTTCACCAGGGATATGTTCCAAATAAATCTTTCCAGAAACTTTACCCTCGAGCGGAGGCGTTATTTCATATTCATCCATTTTAACGATGTTTTTATGATTCAACCTTCTAAGGGCGCTTACTTCTCTTTCGAAGAAAATCTTAGCATAATGATCTAAATTCTTTACTTCTTTAATAACAAAATAGCGCTCTCTAATCTTGTCGAAATACTTAGAGATAATTGAAATTTGTGTTTCAGCAATTTTCTCCATGAACCTTGTATTTGACGACATATCTCGACCTCATTCTTTTTTAAGTTTCTTCATATTATATCATAATTTTACCAGGAACATAGTCGCATAGTGGTGCACATCGTGTTAGTGTTAAGAGTATATTGGGTCTCGAGTCTAGTCCCAATATATTATATTTTCAAAGTTGAGGCTGCGAGGCTTAAAATGGGATGAGAAAATCATTGCAAATAACGGTTATATGAGTCTGACAATAAATTTATGTAATTTCACTTATGCCCCCCTCGGTGGGAAGCTATCCGCCAGAGCTTTTACTATATGAACCCAAATGATCAACCTAGATCTGAAATTAATTTATTTATACTCTTTGCTTCTTTTCTTTTATCTTCAGTGGTCCATGCTACAGTGTGATTCACTTTTTTCAGTAGTTCGATGATTTTTTCAATATCATTTGAGCTGCCTTCAGTATACAAATATAGTTTCCTTAACGTTTTATCTCTTGGTGTTTGTCCTTGAGGTACTCTCTTTGTTCCAATTAATACTGATTTATTAGGTTCATCAACAGGATTAATTGTATTCATGATTGTTTTATTCTCTCTCATTTGTGTTAATTTCTCTTCAGGGCTAATTGATTTTGGCATCATATTATTCATTTGATTAATTAATCTACTAAAATCAAATTCAATACTCCCTTGTCCTAATTTTAGTTCTTCTATAATAAGTCTTATTTGATCAGGTTTTAAATAAACCTTAAAATCCCCCTTTCTATGGTTACCGTAGAGTTTAATTTGTACAATTTGATTTATATTTCGTAAATATACAAATAATAAGTCTAATGATTCAACATCTTCTTCAGATAAAAACATCATAAATAAAAATCTACCTTTATTAATTTCTAATTCAAACAATAAAGTCTTATCGAACGAATCAACTGCATTATTATAAATATCTTTTAGTCCCGTGAAGTTAAATTCAAAGTTCATTATTATTTATTCCTTTCTACTAATTTCATAGGGTGTCAGCAACCTAATCTACTGATCCTTGCTTAAAAGCTTCAACCCAAGAAATAGCAGCCAATACACTGCAAGCTTTTATTTCATCCATCTCTCATTCATTGATACATTCCTGCTCCAGACGAATCCTGCGCTCTAACATGATTTCCAGCACCGGAAGCCAATCCGCATATCTTGGTTCGTTCAACGCATGAAGTAGCTGACTGGCATACTCTTCACTGACAGGCGCTGCTTGTGCTTCGTACTGAAGTAGCGTATCCACTCCCATCCGATAAGGTCGAAGCCTGGGAAAAAAATTGAATTGAAGCCATTTAAAAATGCGGATTCCACCAAGGTCTATATCACCCCAGTGGAGCAGTTCTGGCGGATTCGACGCTTCACTTACTACCTGACTCAACTTTCGAAGAAAGCTTTGCAGGACACGATTTGGGTACCCTCCTGTGTAGATGGCAAGAACCTCGCCAGCACGAACCGAAGGCTGTTCCAGATACTGATGGTAACTCGTCCAATTTTCTATGGTAAGAATGTGACGAGCAGGTATAAAGAAATGCGTCATCGCTTCAATCGTCTCACCAGAAAGCCCAAGACCGCCCGGAAATGCGCTGGTGTCAGCCTGCTTGCCGTCACGGGCTCGAAAGACAAGCGGGCCGCATAAAGAGACACTCTGAGGATTACGGGTAAGACCAAGGTAATCCAGCCATTCTTCCTCTGTCTCCCGCTGCTCACCGGAAGCCTGCTTCGCCAGAGCAATCAGCCGTTTGAGCGTCTGACGCTCCAGATGCTTCGTATCTCGAAACAACTGCTGGCTAAAGATACGAATCGGTACTGCGCGATCCCCAAGCAGCGGCAACTCGTTCAACGTGCGAACTAGATCAGCCGTCCCTTGCACGTCATCTGGATCGAGGCGGGCAGTCTTGCCTTGCGCCAGCGTGTCGTCCACCTCCTTTCGCCACTCTTGAACCCAACGCCACGGATGAAAGCCCAGCGGGACCAGAGAAGCCCGCAGTTGCTCCAGTTTGGCGCGCAAAGGAGTCCGACCGGAAATTCGGTACGCCTCCTCTACAGCGTTCCACTGCAAGTATACTTTCTCTATTTCGTCTGAACGATATATAGTCCTTGCAAGTTCAACAACATCCACTCGCTCTAGCTCTAGTAGACTTTCATTCATCCAATGGCGCTTTCGGAAGTCCATCTCATCATTGTAATCCCGAGCAAAAGGACTCTTCCCAATTACGAGTTGGGGACGTATTTTTCCTGGAGTCCCTGTGGCAAATGACTGGCTTTGCTCATATTTGTCTAAAAACAGGGTCAGCAGCTCCCTGCCAAATTTCTGCTTAAACCCTATTTCATCTGCTTCCATACGCAAGTCCTACCTTTCTCTGCCGATTTAAAACAAGGTGCCTTGCCCCCCGTGGCGTTCACTTTCAAACGGAGGACTCACTGCGCTTTCCCCGAACTTGGACGAGGATGAGTCTGCATCGGGAAATTTATCTTGCTTAAGGTCTACCGACTTTTCGATTGCTTCAACATTGTGAAATGTAGGGCTCGTCTCTGCCATGTCTTTATCTAATTCTGCTTCGTCTGGGACCCAGCGGTCAATCATATCAACAAAGCACTGGTAGTCATGCTTACTGACGAACAGCGTAGTCGTCACTTCGGGTGCCATATGCTGCATTTTCTCGTCCGGAACAGCGGCGACCAATTGCAGTCCCATTTGCTTAATTAGCCGTAAACTGGATTGAATACGCTGTTCGTCCATCTTGTTGAACGCTTCATCGAAGACAACTAGACGTGAGCTTTTGTTTGAATACAAATGATGAAACGAAGCCAGAATGGCAATATAGAAGGGAGTCTGTGTCTCGCCGCCGGATTTCTCTTTAAGCACATGCGAGAACCGGTAGCGCCCCCCGCTGCTCGAAGAAACCATGATGTCAAAGTCCAGGTATTGCCGGTAATCAGCATACTCCTCCATCTGCCCGGCCTCTCCACGCACCAGCATTTCGAACAATTCATGTAGCACTGCTGTCCGATCATTTTCCGGCAGGTCGAACAGAGAACCTTTCTCCATCAAAAGCGGGTCCATCACTGCCTCATAAAATTTCTTGTACCGTTCGCTCGGCGAAACCTCGAAGTGATACTTGTCGTCAGAAAAGGGGAAGTTGCGCAGCGCATAATTCAATTGTTGGAATTCACGCCGCGCCATCTCAATTGCTTCCCGCAGCTTGAATACGAAGTGGGACTTGAACTCCTCCTCGGATTCTGCAAGCGCCTCTGCGACCTTTTGCTGATATTCTGGAATGTTAAGATGCTCGATTGTATCAAGCAGACGGTCATAGGCATCATTCTCGGAATCGTTCGCATCACCGCTGAAGGCATGATCAACATTGTACTTTTGCCTGTGTTTGGCAACATAGTTGAATTGGTCATCACGCTTGGTCTGTAGTCCCTTGGAGCTACGTTCCCAGTTTTGTAACTTTTGCCACGTACTGACTGTCGTTGATCGCTCCGCTTCCTCAAAACGCTGCTTGGCTCGCTGCTCACTCTCAGCACCATACTCACCTACCCATTGCTCAAGGATGAATTCAGCATCTCGTACTTTATTCTGGTGAACGAGCAAAGCTCCCACAAGCTGCTTACACTCGGCTTCAACCGTGCCTTTATCCTGCAAGAGGCCCCCCCAGTTTTCCCTCCATTGCTTCTCCGCCTCGCGCCAATGCTCGTACTCAGCCTTAAGGCGTTCGGCTTCCTCCAGATTGAGTCCTTCCCATTCTAGTAGCACTTGTTCCTGACGACACCTGCAAGCTTTCAACTCTCGCGGCAATGCGAGGTGAGAGGATAAGCCGTTATACACAGCATCCTTGTCCCGAAGCCGATCCATCCACTCTCGGAAGCCATCCGCCAATTCCCGCAGTCTGGTGATTGTTTCCTTCACCTCCTGAAGCTCCGACTTACGTATCTCCAATTGGCTAGCAATTGCCTTTGTTCCGATATAAGGAATTTCATAATACTTTTTCGGGATTTGTCTGGCCACAAGATTGTTGTATACCATACAACTACGCGTAACGGCTGTATGATGCCGCCGCAACTCTTGCTCGTCCTTGGCTTTCATCACCCTGCCTAGCAGATGCTCGGCTCGAGCCCGAACGACAGGATGCTCGGCAATAAGCTCATGGGCGAGCGAACCTGGCTCCGCCGTACCTAAATATTTTCGTTCTTTGTCAGTATCGACCAGACCCACGCCTTCGAGCTTTTGCGTCCATTTCTCTCGTTCATAGATGCCTAGCGCCTCCGCGAAGTATTCCGGTTCCACCAATAGATCGAATCGTTGCGTATTCAGATAACCTTCCAGCGCATCCCGCCAGCTCTCGTCAACAAGTTCTGCTTCTTCACAAAAAATCCAGACCGCAGAACGTCCCCTTAACCGCTCCTCCAGCAATGCCTTCAACTGTCTGACCGGCTCCGCATAGCTGCGCCGCTTCTGTTCAAGATCACGGATAATGCTCTCCAGTTCGGTCGCCTGCTCCCTCGCCGTCTTCAGTGTTTCCAATAAGCGAGCTTCGCCAATCAACAGCCGTTCATACCAACCGGATCGAGCTTCGCCAATCGCAACAAGCCTCGAAGCCCATGCTTCTTCATCCAAATCTTCTGCATTGCCTTTGTCTACAATCGCCAGCAATCCCGCTAGATGCTCCGCATATTGTCCAATCTGCTCCCGCTCTCCTGTTTCCCACGACCAATATTTCCCGGACGGCCAGGTGGAGAAGTTCTCCAGCAATTGTCTCTCCCGATCAAGCTTGGTACAGTAAATGGACAATAATTTCTCCAGTTCCCCACGTTTCGTCTCAAGCTCTTGGATTTCAGCCTCCAGTTCCTGCTTGCGTCTTTCATCCGCATGATTCTGCCAGCGCTGGTAAGCGAACTGTGACTGTTCACGCGCCTCATTCAACTTACGCTCTGCCAATCCAGCACTTTCCTGTAAGTTAGCCAACTTTTCCTCCGCTTGATGCTTCAAACGCTCCTGTTGCTCAAGATTCTCTGCTTCATACAACAATTTTAATTTTCGAATAACATAGTCCTGCTCTTTGATTGTTTCTTTGAGCCGGGCATACTCCTGATAGCCATCTCGAATTCCCTTCAACTGTAATTTGCGCTTCTGAAGTAGTTCAAGTTCCTGTCTGTAGCGCTCATGAATCTCGAAATTCTGCTTCATCAAATCCAACTGCAATTCACGCTTGTCCAGGATGTAGTCGTAAACAAACGCCCGGATATTTCGAATCGGCTTAAACGACAGTGCTTTGGTGAATATATGGAAAAATCGATCCTGCAGTTGACCCAGTCTTGCCAACAACGCTTTCTGATAGTTGGACTTGTTACGCTCGAACAGGGCCCGCCCCCTTGTACTCTGTCTCACACCAGGCCACAGTTCTCCTTCTCCAACACCGGCTCCATATCGTCGTTTAAACGCTTCCCGATTCAGCAACTGCCCTTGCGGATTAATAAAGTCAAGCTGATCCAACTTGCATGCAGCCAATATAAAATACTCTTCCTCATACGAACGGTCGCGGTACACGTCAATAGCTGCACCAATAACAAACGATTCCTTCTTGTCCTCGTCTAGGAACTCAGCAATAATGTAGGTCGTAAAATCCCCGTCCCGAACGTACGAACGCTCATCGCTTCCAATCTTACCCATTAGATAATTCTCAAAACTGCGCTTCGCCTCATCGTGAGCCGCTGCGTTGAAGCGGATAAGTCGCTGATCAACTACAAACAGCACCTGAAGGGCGTCAATAATCGTCGATTTACCGGCGGCATTTTGTCCTGTAATTAATGTCTGTCGGCCAAATTCCATAGTTACATCCTTGAAGTAGTGCCAGTTAATCAACCGGAGCCGTGTCATCCATTTCATCCAGCAATCCTCCTTCCTCTGCGGCATCGTAGCGTTCCAGTCTTTCCGTAAGTTGAGCGATCTCGTCAGCCTGAACAACATACATCCAAGTATGGTATAGTTTGAACCGAGCATCGTCCGCTCTATGATCCTCATCCATCGCTTCGAGCAACTGAAATTGTGCACACAACCGAATAAGCTTGTCCAGCGCTGTCCGTCCCACCCATTCAATCCGAAACGTCTCAAACTTACTACGAATTTCATGCAACGTCACCATCGGATAATCAGCTAACGACAAGCCTTGTCGCTTCTCCTCATACAGAAGCCGCAGCACAAGTAGCCAAAGGGTCTGTTCCCTATCCAGCCGCCTGCGGAGCCGTCCATCCGGAAGGTGAAGAAAGACGCATTCATGACGTTCATCAACTGTTAGTTCCCAACCAAGAAATTGAAAGTAGGCTTCAAGTGCCTGACTATGACGCCGTATGATGGCATAAGCTTCACGGTCCTTGTCTCTAACCAGCAGATTGACCTCGAATAGCCGATTCAATACATGACGAACCTTGGCTTGCTCAGATTCACTCAATTCGTCAAACATCATCTTTTCGAGCCCCCTTTCTTCTTAACAATTGTATGGTTATCGAAGCGATAACCGCCAATCGTTAGAATATTACGGCCATCACTTCGCCGAATCAGGAAGTTCGAGCCCCCATCTGATCCATACAAATAAATATAGCCCAGCATAATGAACTGCTCCGCATTCTCGGGTGCGAGTTCCGCCATCTCCATCTCTGCCCGTTCACCCAAACGATTCGTTACATAATCATCGACCTTCTTTCGGGTAATCGCCTTGCGCATTCGTTCTAGGTTTTTGGTTCGCAATTCCTCCAGTAGATGATCAGGCATCTCCACAGCTACATGCACATCAGGTTGATGAGGCGCCCGCTTGCGGCGCGGCGGCAGTAAGGATTGTTCAGAAAGAGCGCGGGTCTGGCGCAGTGCGAACAAGGACTCCGTAGCATCCATTGATAAGTCTTTGCTCAGCCGTTCAATTAAACGTGCAAGCTGCTGATCTATGCCTTCATTCTGCTGACTCAAATAGCGAGCACGATCATAAGAGGAACGCAAGTATTGATTGTGCCGTAAATCGATTTGGTAGAACAACTCATCCAGTCCGTTAAACGTTTCTTCAATGAAAAAGAGTGCCTGCTTAACTGCCTGCCCCGCCTCGTCTACCGCAGCGTATAATCCGCTCTTCACCCCGTCGCGTGCAGCCTCTTCCAATTGTGGCCGATCCAGTAGCCATTGCTGTATTGTATTCAGAATTTGCATCCGATAACGGGCAACATGATCGGATGTCTTCAGTCGGTGATAACTCTTGTCAATAATTTGCGTTTTATAATGATCAAAATGATGGTCCAGCACATCCTGTATTGATGTTTTCTGAACAACCTGTTCCATCAAGTGCTTCATATTGTTGTAAAGCCCCACAAGCTCCTGTCGAAACTGTCCACTTACTTCCGCCGCACTCATAACGGCCGAACATGGCTGCAGCCGAGCTCCTTCTCCGGTCAGCGATTGGTAGACCAAAAAAGCAAACCGCTGGTACTCAACCGTCCTCGCATCGCATAGCTCTTTTAACACACCAATCAGCCGACTAGCATAGTGGGGCAATACAATGAAACGCTCGAACTGAGCTCGGCTCTCCACATCGATCCACTTCCGCTCTTCCAGTCGCCGCAACATTGCATTCGCTTGAGCTCTCGTAAGGTCTTCCATATTGATCTGTCTCAGATCGTCACCACGCACGCTCGCCTCATCTTCCGTATCCAATACAGCAATATCCTCACCCAATTCGCGCCGGGTATCGAGCATCTCCTGCAGTAAATCCCGCATGACGTTAAAACGAATGCCGAAGCGCTCTGTCTGTGCCTGATCGTACAGCAACAAAAGAGCCTCAGCATAGATGTGCTTATTAGAGCCCGCAAGCAACGTAAACAGTCGATCCGGAATAATGTCGAACAATTTCATACTCGTCACACATTCCCTCATTAGAATAGAAACTCTTGCGCCAATAGGCTTGTTAATACTCGGCCTTATGCCATCTCCAGTTATCGACGCATTTATATAAATTTCGACAGTAATGGCATCGTATCCTTCTACCTCTTACTGCCTAAAGATGGAGTCACATCATAATTAAATCTCTTACATCCCTTACAGCCATATGGCTCTTTTGTCTGAATATATGATTTTCTATGTGGAAAATTTGCTTTGATAACATTGCTTGAACACTGAAAAATTACTGCCCGGCATACTACTATGTAGTATGATAAAAATGAAACCAGCGATATTAATCAGGAAGAAATACGCCTTAATAAAGGAGGTGAACGTATGGCGAAGTATTCGGATGAAGAGATCAGAGGCATGTCCAAAATTACCATTAAAATTGCAGCAGATTACCTGGGCATATCCCCAAACATGCTGACACTCGGCATGAGAAATGACTTGTTGCCCATTGGTTTTGCAATTCGTAATGAAGATCGATATAGGGAGAGTTGGTCTTATACCATCGTACCGGAACGGCTTATTGCCTATAATCACGGCAAGATCAATGCAATTCAGGTGGAGAATATTGAAAAAAACTTGAATACGATCATTGATCAATTCGAAGAAATGAAACGGGATCTGGTTTTTCTATTAAGCGAAAACGAGGGATTGGAGGAATCAAACAATTCGACGCACTCCTTGCACCGCAGGTAAATCACACACTGCAGGGTAAACACACTGCAATTGACTTTCATGATGATAAAGAAGCAGTTCAACAAGTCGCACAAAAAGAGCAACCAACTAGAATTGAACCTGCAGTTGTTCCCATCATTGAAGTAAGCTCGTCAAGTGAAGGAGAGGAGGGAAGTGCTTTGCCCGAGTATTCGAATATTGAAATGACTCGAAAGCAATTATACGAGGAAATCTGGGAAATATCAGTCGCCGGAGTAGCCAAAAAATACAACCTCCCTTATACCCACCTTATGAAACAGATTAAAGACGCGGGCATTCCGATTCCTCCGTCTGGATACTGGACGAAGCTCAATTTTAACAAGCCTGTAACCAAGCTTGAATTACCGGAGCCGGCAGACGAAATCATTCTGTTATCCTACTCCCGCCCTTCTACTCCTAAAAAGAAGCGGCAAAGCTTAACGATTGAAAGCTACAGCAAAGCCGAGTTGGAAGCAGGCATCGCTGAAGCATCAACAGCACTCGAAGCTCCTACATTACCAGTGGAGGAGCAGGCTCCCTTCCCTTCTACAACAATGAAGGATGATGCCAGCGAGGTCGCTCAAACAATTGACCTACCAGAAACATATGAGCAATCTGGACAAACCTTCAATATTTATGACAGAGAGCTTCTATACAATGAAATATGGTTGGCTCCCGTAACCGAAATAGCTAAACGGTATGCTGTCTCGGATGTCGCAATCCGCAAGGTATGCCAGTCCTTGGATATCCCCACGCCTCCAGTTGGGTATTGGGCCAAGCTTCGAGCAGGCAAGCGAGTGACCCGTACTCCGTTACCTATAACCAACAAGCCTACTAAAAAATCAGGGGTACGAACCGGATCAGATTACAGTCCACCACTTGAGAAAGAGACACTCAGCTTTTTAACTAAAGAAGATAGAAGTGTTGTTCTCTCTATTGCAACGCAAATCAGACTGCCCGATGTGAACGCCAAAATGCATCCGACAATTGTAGCCCACCGAAAATCAGTCATTGATTGGAAGAGAAAACATAGGGAGCAAGAAAGCAAAGGTTATAATAGAAGAGCTATGGATACTCCTCTGTTTCTTGCCGACACGGTTTCTGAAGAATCCTTGCCTAGGGTGTTGCATCTCTTTGATGCGCTAATCAAAGCCATGGAGCCGCTCGAATGCTCCCTAACTAGCGATTTAAAATTTGTTGTCAACGGTGAAACCGTCTCTGTCTCGGTAACAGAAGCAAAGGACGAAATTCAGCATATTCCTACGAAAGAAGAAAATATAAAACTACTAAAGTATGAAGAAGACAAACGCCGCCATTCGTGGGCTTCAAAGCCAAAAATCAGAAAGTATGACTATTTTTACAATGGCCGAATTACCATTACGGTGAATAGCTCAAAAAGCTTCCGAGATTGTAAATCATATGTCATTGAAGACCGCCTTGGCGACCTAATGATTTCGTTTTACGAAGCTTCAGATATACTCCGGCAAGAGCGCGAGGCCCGAGAAGCTGCCGAACGCAAGCGTAAGGAAGAGGAACGTCGAAAAGAGGAACACCGTCAGCGTGTAAATGAAGAAGTCAGCCAAACACTGATGTTGGAAAATCTATCGGAGGATTACGATAACGCCTGCAAAATAAGACGTTACATTACCGCAGTTGAGGCATCTGGAAACCTTGATCCAAAGACAGTGGAATGGATTGAATGGGCAAAAGCCAAGGCAGACTGGTATGACCCAACGATTGCCCGGGAAGACGAATTTTTCGGGAAACGTGATCACCGAAAGAACTCTGACCAAAAGGGGCTAGAGCGTAACAGTTACAAATGGTGGTAAAGGTAGAGCAAGTGAATCATTCCATCTTCAGATTCGCTTGCTTTATTTTTATCGACAACGGTTCACGAGAGTATGTGTTCTTCACAGGACTGAATTCATACTATGGCTTCAAGGCGAAGCGCTGATTCTTCAAGAAAAAGAAAACTTTACAAGAAAAATAAACAAAAAGTTATTTTTCAAGATTTTGATACCTTTGCTCTCGTATATATTCGTTTAGATCCGGTGCTATTGAATTTAGATGCGATTGACTTACTCCGATAAATTTGTAGATATCCTTCGATAAAATGCGTCGATTCTTCGTCTGCTCAAAAAATTGATCCACTCTATTTACCAACAGATTCTTCCTTTCATCTAAGCGTTTCTTCCTTTGTTCTTTCTTCATGTCTTTTATGTAATGTTGAAATCCCCAAGTCCTAATTGTATTTGCTGATACTTTAAGAAATAAAGATATTCGCTCCATAGAAATGTCTTCATCGTTCTTTATCATTTCCCGACATAAGTCAATCATCTGTTCTTGATATGATTCGATATTATGTCTCATTGGAACTTTTCGTCGCGAATAAACCTGGGCATTCATTACATCGATGTGGTATCTATAAAGCAGATAGTTACGATAGGAGCCCCACCACTTCCATTTGTGAATGTTATTCATGTTTGCGTTTTTTTGGACCGCTTGAACAAATGCTAAAATTAGACTATCATCAAGTTTTTCAACTTTTCCAAAAACAAACCTTGTACTAAAATACGCAATAATTCCTCTCCAATCCTTGTTATAGTTAATTGGCCTTGGACATTCTTCTATTGTTACAAAATCATTTTCTTCCATCATAACTTTTAAATGGTGATACCCTTTTATGAATCCATCTTTTTCAACCATACTACCATCAACAATAGAAGCAAACCTGCAGCCACAAGCTGTACATGCAACATAATTACGAAACAACGAACCATTTGAATGGCGTTTTGTTGTAGTTCCGGTTTTCACCAGAGAACCGGGCTTTTGAAAGTATATACACCATGGAGCCGTGCATCTCATGGTTTCGAATAGACTATTTTTTAATGAAGTAGTTATTGAAGTTTGAAAGCTCTTTGGTATTTCTAATTTTTCAAAGTATTCATAATCAATGTTGAAGGATGCCATTACATTTAAAAGAGTTTTAATGTGTATTGTTCTCTTCTTAGAAAATGTATTTCTTGCAATCTGTAGTAAATACGGAAGATGAATTTTGAGGACAACAGCATTAAATTGCACGACGTCTCTATTGAAATAAGGATTCTCCTTATTTAATAAATACAATAGAATTACAGCAACCTCTGATGGACTTCTATATTTCCCACTATAAGATAATAATTTGCCCCATATGCATTCAACGCATTTTTCTTTTTCTAACTCAGCCACATTTAGTTTTTCAATAGTTGATGGAGTGTCTTTTAATTCAAAGTAGCAATAAGGGCAAATCTCATTGTGCTCAACATCAATTAATTTAATAGAGTTACAACAATGACTGCAACTTTTGGATAAATATATTTGATGTTTAACACAACATGTGACCCCATCTATTTTCCATTTAAGTCTGATATACGCCTTCTCTTGAATACAAAGAGGACAGAAATGTAGCTCATCACGAATCATACCTTTTAGGATACGAGAAAACGAAATCTCACTAGGGTGACAGAACTTCACTAGGACGTTGTAATATGTCATAGCTATTAACTTATCCTTCGATACTTCAGTTGACTCCGCCAAATCTTCTAGATTTATAAATACCTCAGGTGTGAGTTCAAGCAAATGTGCATCGGCCTTCTGAGGATTTATCTTCTTATTTTTACTGCTATCGTGCCAGATAGAAAGCATCTTAGTCCCATTTTCAGTTGCAAATCTAGTAAAAAAGCTAATAAGGGATTCATCATCCATCGGTTTTATACGAACTGAAAACATGCTTTTCACTCCTCTTCTAGGGACTATTAGTATTATTGCCCCCTAGAAAAAAAAGCATACAGGCTCACAATAGATTAACTATTTAAATGACCAAATGAATAACGTTCAATCTCTTGTTTAATAATATCTTTTACTGACTTATAACCCTTCACATGGATATACTTTATTCCTAATTGCCTTGCCACACTTGCAACAGATAGATTCATCTGTGATTTAGTATGCTGCAGTATAGCCTCCCTTATTTGATTCACAAGTAATTTTAATTGATAGTCTTTAACCTTTTTATTGACTTCTTTAATTGAAGCATTCATGTAACTGATGAATCCGGGGTATTTTAGTATTATATAATCTCTATTTCTTCCCAGTCTTTCATAAATCGTCCGCATTAACAATAACTCTTTATCATCATAATCGGTAACTAAATTATCAAATATTCTTCGAAGTTCTTTTTCTTCGCTATGTTGCCTTATAGATAATTGTTTTTCCTTAGCCTTTTGAATAGTGGTTGTGATGCTATGCGAATGTATGGTTCTCTCGGAGCATTCGAGAGCAACTGCCACTTGAGAAAATGATAATCGAGTTTCAGAAAAAATTAAATCATTGATAGTCTGTTCAGCTCTAATAGAGAGATCAAGATATTTCTTTAGTGGTTTTTTCAAGTCTGACGACTTATGAATAAAATAAAGCTGCACTTCAGAATGAGCGTAATAATAGCTGAACATTTTCAAGTTCCAGCCATATCGTTCTCTCATTTTCTTATATTTGGACTCTGGATAGGTATTCCAATTATATGGAATACCATTAAATAAAGTAACAAGGTTCTCCGGTACAATTGAATAAGCATATAAAGAGCTTATGGAGTCAGGTAACAAACGATGATAAGCAAGATACCCAAATATTTCACTTATTCGAAAGAGATTGATTTTCAGTTTACGAGAAACTTCTGCTCTTGTCATTCCAACTTCAGCTAGATTTTTTATCAAGGATACTAATTCTATTTTCCCGTTAATTTCCTGCCACTGATTAGATTCAGGTTGATATGCATATCTCATAAAGCATCCTTCGCAAACAAAATAATAGGGATACCGAATCCCCTTTTTCCTAGGTTCAACTCTTTCATTTATATAAATCATTTTTTTGCGTTCACGATGGCAACACCAAGGTGTTTCACAAATACCTGCTGTCTTTTTTTTCTTCACTGTTAATAGGCTATTCAAATATAACTTTGGAACGTCAAGCTTGACAAAATCCTCTATAGTCATGTTGGCATAATCCAACACTTCAAACAATATCGATTGAGTTACTTTTTTAATCACCGAGGTACCCCTGACAAATGCAACAAGACTTTTCACCAGATTTTTAGAAAACCCAACTATGTCTTTCCGAATATAAACTGTTGCTTGATTTTGAGCAACGAATAAAGTTTTTAATGCCAATGACCTCTCCATGTTCAAGTTCCCATATTTCTTTGTGAGCATTTGTCCTGGTGTCAATAGAAATTGCCAACGCCGATAAAGTTCTACTTGTTGATTAAAGTCTTTAATATCAGCTTCGACCTCTGGAATATCAACCAACTTCACATTTGAATCTAGCTTAATATTATGAATGTAGCATTTATCTATATCTTTCAACTGCCAAATAAGCATATACACATTCTCCTGTTTAGTACAGGATGGACAAAATCTTTTAGATTTCTTATCAAGAGCCATTTGAATCATAACCATAGCACGATCATAGTCATGATATGGATTATCAAAAAACTTAGAACATACTGTAAAATAGGTAAGCTGAGCAATGTCATCTAAGCTGATATCTAAGAGCCTAGTCAATCTTCTAGGATTAATTAAGCAAAAATCATAATCTAGCCGACAAAATAGATTTGATCTTATCATGTGATCAGACCCAGCATGAATGTCTCTCCAAATATCCATCTCATCACAACCATTTAAATTTCCTGCCCGAAATAAAAAAGAGGTAAGACTCTCTCCAGATTTAGGAGTAGGTCTTACCGTCAATTGATGGTTAACCACTCTGCACTTCCCTGCTGTCATCAAAGTCTATATTATCTTAATGTTTGTCCAAAAAAGCTTTCTTTAGCTTCTCTAAGTTTGGTAACTGTCAAATGAGCATGGTGAATATCTCGGAAATCATCTTTAAAGACTCCTAGTAACCTATATGCTTCTATTAATATAGCGTGTAAATAACCAATTCTTCCTTGACAATAATCATGTAACAATTGAGGTAATCCTGATTCTAATTCTCCAAGTTGTAATGATCTAGGAGGTTGAATTGCAGTTTCGATATCTTTCAGTAATTTGCAGAAACGATCATCACATTCTTCGAATGGCTTAATTCGTTCAAGTTTAAAGCGACGGAAGTACTCATCTTCCATATCCAAAAGGTATTCAACCTTTGGGGTTCCCATGCACACCAGAGAAACTCCTTCATTGGATAAATCTTTGAACATCTCCATTCCATCTTGATCGTCAAATCTTTTAGTGCGGGTCAGAAAATTCAATTCATCGAAGATGATTAATTCTGTTTTTTGTTTTCTAAGCAAATATAAAGCCTGGTCTTTAGCATATCCAACTCGCATATCAGAGCGAAGAATTTTAGTTCCTAATCCTGATAATATTTTTTTATAAAAATCCAAAGCGGTAAAAGGATACGGTAGCTTTATATATAATACTGGAGCAATATCAATTTTCGTTTCGTCCCTATCAACATATGTATAAACAGGATTTCGCCTTTTATAATGAGTTGCCAGTTGTGTCTTTCCGACACCTGAAATACCAGTTAGCATTAAATGATTAGGATCATGTTCCTGGTTTCCTGCCTTCAAATGAACGCGAAGAGAATCAAAACGATCCCAAATTCGTTTCACTTCTTCATGGTGGATAAACAAATCTGCTATCCGATTTGCAAATTGCTTCGCCTCTACCCTACTCATAGTTTCTCATTCCTTTTCTCTTCAGCTAATTTAGCTGCCAGAAATAGTTCTTCTTCCCTAGATCTATTCACAATATGTTTTGGCTGCTGACCTTGGAAAGTAACAGTCACACTTTGCCCTTCATTCGTCATTCGTGCAACTGTCTTTCGTGTACTCTTCTTTTGTAAATATCCCTTATTGATCTCATCTTGAATCTTCTTCGAAGCCCGAGCATACTGCTCATTTCCGGGAATATTTTTCTTTTTACGTTCCCCCTCCTCAGTCCATATCTTTAAGACTCTTGAGTACGTATATGCATTGACTCCAGCCAGTTGTTCATAAGATGGCGAAACAGCCAGCAGTTCAATAAATCGTTCTTTTTTGGGATGTTTCAGAAAGATACGCGAAATATCATCAGGATCATATTTAACAACGTACTTCGTTTCCTTTTTACCAATAATATCGTTGCATTCTTCAGACTTATAAATACGGTTTCCAAAACGAACTCCGTCTCTCGTATAAGGTTTCATAAGGGTCAGCATAAATTCTATTTTATAGCGCTCTTCTTCTGATTTCTCAATCCACTCAGGAAATCCAGCCTCGTTACAGCCCTCATGATAACGATTCAAGGGAGTTTTACTATAGACAGGCAAGCCCCTATGATCACGAATAGGATACATATCCGTCATATATATTGTAATAATTTTTCTAATTTGATTTAATGTAAGACAAGCTTCTTGTTCAGGCTTTATCTCACCCAAATCGGCGAACTTACTCTTCGTCGTACCCAAAATATTATGAATTAATTCGTCATTTATCGTTCGGAATAGTCTTTCGATTATTGCACCATATTTCGGAATTCTAACAGGACGATGCATGATTTCGGACATTAAACTTTCATTCACAAGACGTTTGATATCCGAACTCTTAAAATCCATTCCGTTATCCACGTAGATAACATTTGGAATACCAAAAGCTTCCCATTCTGATTCGGTACCATAATGTTTCTTGGTATTCTTAAAGAAGACTCCGTGTTGTATCGCTTTTCGAACCACATTTGCACTAGGGGCTTCAAACGAGACATATAAGCACCATGGCATACGGCTATACACGTCGATTCCCACGGTAATCCAAGGTCGATCGACGGTCAGGCCTGTTTGGTCATCGATAACCTGCATGTCTAATCGAGTATGGTCGATCTGAATAATGTCAAGCGGGTGTAGGGCATCTCGATCCGCATATCCTCGAGCAACATCATCATATACTGCTTGTGCTTGCTTCAAATTACGAAACCGTTCTCTTGCTTTCTTATCAATTCTATCAATGATATCTGAAATCGTGCTGTAGCTGACCTCTTTGAGCTGTTTGTATACACATTCACGTTTAATAGCTCTCCATACAGTAGCTTTTGATATTTTGTATTTTGTTAAATATTCATTTTCTATAATTGATTTCACTATGGGTATCAGTTCTTTGCTCAAACGAACTTGAAGAACATCCAATACGATCTCAGGCTTTTGAGGATGACAGATTTCAAGTATTTTAGTATCTTTTCGTCCAGTATATCCTCGCCCTTTTCTAGAAACTAGACCCTCTATCCCGCGACTGTTTTGTTGATTTTCATATTCGCGATATGCTTTTATATAGCGCATAATAGTTGATCTAGATACTCTTTTCTTTTTCTGAACAATGCGCATTTCATTAATGCGATTAATGAGTGTCTCTTGATGAATAGTTGCAAGTTCTTCTCTTTCTTTTAACAGATATTGATATTGATCCATGAACTTTTGAATAGATCTCAAGTTATTGTTTTTACTTTCCTCCAGTAATATCAGAGGGCGTATAACTTCAAACCGTTCGCTCACTTCTTCTCTTTTTGGTTCAGAGAGCTTCGCGAGGACATCGTATGCCACAAGTTCTTTTTTGGTAACCTTCATCGATGTATCAGGTTGAAATGTTGAATGGGAGACGATTTCAATGAATTTCATTTGAATATCTTCGCCATCCGGACGTTTAATTCGTACAAACGGTGGCTCAATAGAAACAATCTTATGTTTCTTTCCATATAGGAAAAACTCCGAATACAGTTTAAGTTGATTGATGGACATCTATTAATACCTGCTTTTCATCTGAAATAATGTTCGTAAGTTGGTTAACAGTTATGGAACTATTTGAACCGATATTTTGGTTTACATCGGTATGAATCAGCCCCCTTGCAATCAAATGATAAATTAACGGTTTAATTAGTAATGGATGGTATTCGTCACTAAAACAGTCAGCTAGATTGTCTACTGTGCTCATTTCTAAACAAACTAATCGATAAACAACCTTATCAATCCATTCCGAATAATAGGACCTCTCCTTAAGAAAGCCTTTTAGGAACCGAATATTACGTATGAGAACAGAAGGCATCATTTTAGGGTAGATCACAAGGTATTCCCAACCTTGGCTTCGTGCATATCCCTCGCAGAAATAATTCACTTGTTCCAATCGTTCATCTTTCTCTTCGTCGGGTTCATGCTTTACTTGGTAAAGAAACGGAATCGTATTCTCACGAAATACTAAGATATCCGGAGTATGCTTCCATGACTCTTCACCTTGCTTATGTATAAGAATTTCAACGGGCTGAACATAATATCTAACAACCGAATGATCCAACTCCAAGTAGTAATAAAAGAGACGTTCCCCTAAGGATTCATATTCTACGGTTCGTTCCATTCTGTGACTATAGAAGCTCCCGATAATATGCGGATGCTGGTGACTATTTCGGTTATTTACCTTCCGCTTAGAAGCGTAGAGGTGATCCTGTAGCTTCCAATCCATGTTTGACCAATCATAACCCATATAAGTCCTCCGATAAGTATCAATTATTATCCAAAAAAACAGCAATTTTCATGTTATCATGTATAGACAAATTCTAGGTACAATAAACATGAAGATATTTTGAACAACAGCATAAAAACCTTGATAAACCAAAGAATATGGTCATCAAGGTTTTTATGTTTGTCTCAAATATATGACGTTGTTCATCTCATTTATTACCGTAATCAGTCTCAACTATAACCGTTACTCACATTTGTTCTTTCTACTCCACTTTAAATCTTATAAGCCTTCATCGCTTTGCGAAGCTCTTTAAAGGTAGGACGCTTGCCGTACATAAGTACGCCTGTGCGATAGATTTTTGCCGAGATCCATACCGAAATGTAGATCGTCACAAGCAAAAGGCCGATTGATGCAATGATCTCCCATACTGGCGGATCGGTTAGTCCGAGTCTCAGCAGCATAACGAATGGCGAGAAGAATGGAATGAAGGAAGAAATCTTCACCAGCATGCTGTCTGGGCTCGAGATACTGAAGATCGAGATGTAGAAACCAGCCAACGAGAGCATCGTAATAGGCAATACCGCTTGGCCGAGATCCTCCGTACGGCTGACAATAGAACCAACCGCAGCGAATAAGGTTGCAAACAAGAAGTAACCCGTCAAGTAGAACAGTACCGAATAAATGAGAAGCATCGGATCAATTTGGGACAAATCAATGTTGAATTTTATAAGCGTTTCGCTATTGTGCGGTAATTTTACGTTAATGATAATAACCAGGACATAGATGGTGATTTGGATAAGGCCCACCAAAAACATTCCTACGATTTTACCGAACATTTGCTTCAGCGGAGAAACACTTGTAATGAGCAGCTCCATGACGCGCGAGCTTTTTTCTGCCGTTATTTCAGATGCAATCATTTGACCTGTAATCATAATAGCCATGAACAACAGAATGACGATGAAGTACACAAGGCCCATGTTTACCGCTTGCTCTTCCGGTGTTTTCCCTTCGCCGATACTGCCTGCGCCTTCCGTTGCCGAAATCTGTACGGATTGTATTTCAATCGGCGCGTTTAGCAAGGCTAGCTGCTCGGAGGTTAATCCTGCGTCTTTTAAGACGGTTCCCTGGCGAATCACTTGCAATCCGCTTTGGATAGAGCTAGTCAGCTGAAATGCGAGCAGCTTTTCGGATTTATAGGTCATTTCCGGGAAACCGCTGTCTGTCATTTTTCCGAAAGCCAGATAGCCTTTGATATCTTTATCAGTAATCGCTTGTTTCAGCTGCTTTTCATTCTCAGCCTCAGAGCCCTTGTCTTCATAGGGAACCAGCTTTACGCCCGGCTTCTCTTGCGCTTCGAAATAAGCTTTAAGCTGGTCTCCCGTCGCTGAGCCTTCCGATTGCGCGGATTGAATATAACCGATGCTTGTTACCTTGTCGCCACTATTGAATTGAGAGAAAATATAAGGAAGATTAATGCCGATCGTCATAATCAATGCGATAATGAGCGTTGTAACCAAAAATGCTTTGCCTCTGAATTTGTTTTTTAACGTAAAACCAACAACCGTCCAAAATTTATTCATGGCTATCACCACCTACTGTTTTAATGAAAATTTCGTTTAAGGTCGGTTCCTTGATCTCAAATCTTGTGATATCGGTCTGTGTTAACGCATGACGCAAAATGTCCGCGCCTGCAGCTTCATTGGCAATGCCGATCTCATAGCCATACTCATGGCGAATCACGTTTGTAACGCCGTTTATTCGTTCTAGCCCCGTTACTTCCTTAGGCGTATTAAGAAGCACACGCTCTTTCGGAAATTGTTTTTTGATGTCCTTCAGGTTGCCTTTCAGAACCACATTCGAGCGATGCAAAATGGTAATGTTCCGACACAGCTCCTCGACATGCTCCATCCGGTGAGTGGAGAACAAAATGCTGCTTCCTGCGTCACGCAGCTCCTTAACCGTTGATTTCAGCAGCTCTACGTTGACCGGATCAAGACCGCTAAATGCTTCATCCAAAATAACGATTTTCGGTGAATGGATGACGCTCGCGATAAATCCAATCTTCTGCTGATTTCCTTTAGAGAGCTCTTCAATCTTCTTATTGTAATACTCCGGCACTTCAAAACGGTCCAGCCATTTCTTCAAGCTTTGCTCCGCATCCCTCTTCGACATGCCGCGCAGCTGACCGAGATAGACCAACTGATCGCTGATGCGCACCTTTGGATACAAGCCTCTTTCTTCCGGCAAATACCCAAGATTGCTGAGCTGATCATTGCTATAGCCTTTCCCGTTGTACAAAATCTTGCCTTCGTCCGGGTAGATCAGGCCAAGCACCATCCGCATCGTTGTCGTTTTCCCGGCCCCATTGGCGCCGAGCAAGCCGTAAATTTCTCCCTCGCTTACCTCAAAGCTGATTCCGTTAACGGCTGTTTTTTCCCCATACTGTTTAACTACATTTTCTACTTTTAATGGATTCATGTTCATGCTCCCCTCAGTTAGTTCGCTCTTGTACTTAATCGGTCTTGCATAAGTAATGCGCTCATAATCTCATCCAGCTCAAGCGCTTGCCTGCTCACAATCTGATACCCTTGTGCTGTGCACCATTCTTCAGATTCGCCGGTCTTATTTGTCGTAATTCGGTAAGTGGTACCACCCGCATGCTCAATTCCGCATTGTCCCGGCATCGCAGCCGCTATCTTCGGATTCAGCCCCGCCCCGCTTACGAATATGGTGAACCAGCTGCTGAACAGTTCATCTTTCTCGTATACGCCAAGCACTCTTCCTTGAGCCATAAAGATAATATAATCGGCCAGCCGCTTCACCTCTTCAATAATATGGGAGGTCATCAATATGGTCCGGTCCCCCGGGTCCATATACCGATGCAGGATTTCGATCATCAGCTTCCACGCGAGCGGATCAAGTCCGGAGGACGGCTCGTCTAACAGCAGCAGCTCTGGGTTATGAGCTAGAGACAACGCGAATTCGAATTTGCGGCGCATGCCTTTTGACATTTTGCCAAGCACCTGATTATCGTCTACCTCAAGAATATGCAGCAGCTCACGGTATCTATTCACATCCCAGCGGTCGTACCAGAACCTGTGGAATGCGGCCTTCTCCGTTCCTTTCATGCGCTCCTCATGCGAGGAAGACTGATCATGCAAATAACCAATTCGTTTCTTAAGCTCCGTGTCCAGCCCCTGCTCAACCTGCTGTCCAAGCAGCTGAATCGAACCTTCATCCTGTTTATCGAGCCCCAGCATCATCCGAAAGGTCGAGCTCTTGCCACAGCCGTTTGGACCAACGATCGCTGTAATATAGCCACGAGGAATGTCCAGATGAAGCGGCCCCAGCTTGAAATTAGAACGGTTCTGTACAATTCCATTCAGTTGAATCGCAGATTCATTCATCTTGCTTCCCATCCTTTAGTCAAAATGTCTCTTTATCGCTTCCTTGAGCATACTCTGCAGCTCTTCCTCCGTGCATTGTACGCGTTTCGCTGCAATTACTGCCTGCTCCAACGCATCCATCACCGCTCCGAGCCTATGCTTGTCTCGCTCCTTTTCGCAAACCTCAGCAACATAGGTACCGGTTCCTTGGCGCGTTCGCAAGAGCCCCTCCGCTTCTAAATCGTTATATACCCGCTTTACCGTAATCACGCTGCATTTGACAGTTTGCGCCAGCTCGCGGATCGAGGGAAGGAGCGTTCCCTCTGTAAGTTGGCCGCTAACAATTAAGGCACGAAGCTGAACCTCGATTTGATGATAGAGCGGCTCAGCGCTTTGCTCGTTAATTTGTATCGGCAGCCGCATGGGCCACACCTTCTTCCGTTCCCTATTGACTAAGCTCTATATGTTCGATTCTCTAATCGGTTCTCCATTCGATTAACCCCTATCCAGAACGCTGCAGCGCTTATTGAAAGCGTGAGGAGTGGAAGCCACCAGCTTCCGCCTTCAATCGCTTGCAGCGAGTTCATCACAATGTTGTCCATCTTCATTAGGGAAATTCCAAGTGCGATCAGCAGCATAACGCAAAGATAGATGAGATTAAAGAAGAAATAAGTTCTGCCAGAGTGGCCAACCTCCCAGTAGACGTAGCCAATGGCCATGGTCAAGGAGTAACCGAACCAGGTTAAGGCGTAGAGTGCAAAGCTTCCAGCCGAGATTTCCGAGCCTAAATTCCGAGCCATTATATATTGTAGTAGGAAAAAGACAAGCTGAGCAGCAAATAATACGATCGCCAGCTGAATGATCCGCCCTAATGCGATCTGTCTGGAAGAAATGGGCAATGTACGCCAATGTGCCATCTTCTTCGTGTAGGAGTTGTCTTTCCAGTATCGCATCATCGTTTGATTCATAACGAATCCGAACACAGGCAGTATCGTCAAATAGATAAAATCTGTAGCGAAGCTGGACAATCCCTCGCTTTCTCCATTAATGACATCTCGGAATAATGGGAGCGTAAAAAGCAAGACATAACCAATCATCAATAAGGTAAAAAGACTATTCCAACGATCTTTAGCCAGCTCGTGCTTTGCTAAAAACCAGGCACCTTTCCATTCGCCCACGATAGTAACTCCTCTCCAAGCTTTGGTCATTATACTGTGTATATCATTATACACAGTATATTCACTGTGTATAATGTTGTCAACCCTTTCCAACAAAAAAAGCTATGCTCTGAAAGAGTGTTCTCTTTCACTAGCATAGCTTCTTATAATGGCGTCTCTATGTTAACCGAAAATGGCATCAATAACCGGCTTCGTATGTCCGCCTGGATACATGAGATATAACAGCACATAAACCATCGTACCTGTGATTGCTGTAACAAACCAAATCATGGATGTTACTTTCCCCCACTTGCGGTGCTTGGCGAACTTCTTCTTGTAGCCTAGCGTCAAGGTTGTAATACCAAACACAGCAGCAACTGTGGCAAGCACGATATGAAACAATAAGAAAACAAGATAAAAAGGTTTTAATTCATCTGGTCCGCCCCATGACGTATTGCCAACGAATATCGTCCGTGAAACGTACACGATAAAGAAAATCGTTGCGGCTACCGCAGCATAGAACATAACCTTCTGATGCTCTTCCAGTCTGCGTTTGATCGCCAGCCTCCAGCCTACGGCTACCAGTACTGCGCTTAGCACGATAAAAAAGGTGCTGATTGTTGGCATAATATTATAACTGTTCAATGTTACCCCACCTATTGTTAACATAATAATAAGTACGTGCTAAGCCGTACCGGTATTCGGATTTGAATTTGGCAATTCGTCTTCCGTGTGCTCGCGTTTGAACCACTGCTTGAAAATATAGATCAGGATGATGCCGTACATAATTTCTTGCACGAACTTCATCACAATCCCGCCAAGCTGTTGGTCTTCTACGACATCCATCAAGTTAAAAAACTGCGGTCCGCTGAAGCTTTCCAGCAATCTTGCCGGATCACCTGACACGCAATAGCCCATCGCGGTTACCCAAACGTTCGGATCGCTATAGATCGCGTACATGGATGATTTGGCAAAAATAATGAGCGCGCATGCCGGCGTAAGCAGCATACCATTTGCAAAAACATAGGCCATCCGCTTCAAATCCGTCAGTCTAGCCCACTCCGGAACCGGAACGGTAATCTGCCACCACATCATAAAGGAAGTAATGAGGAGAATCAAATAATAAAGACGATGCACCGCAAAGTGCGTCATCACATAGTCATGGACAATAGGGACATGATAAACAGAGAACAATACATTGAATAACACAAGACACATAATAGGGTGCATCATAAAACTAAACCTTCTCCAGAATGGAGCGGAAAACATTTTGATCCATAGAAAGCTTGGAATGCCTAGTAAAACAAGCGGAGGAACAACTAAATAGGAAACAGACATATTGATCATATGAAACGTAAACATGAGATGGCCTAATAGATTAAACGGACCACCGTGTACCAAATACAACATAACAGCAGCTGAAACAAACATCGTTTTCTGCAGCCTTGTCGCAGGCGGCGCCTGCGGATCATGCTTTTCTCGCCATGGACCAATGAGGTAGAAATATAGAATGACTATAGCCGCCATTCCGAACAGAAACATCGGGGTCCACAATTCCTCGAAGCGAAAATATTGTAAGCCAAGCATCGTGGAAGCTCCTTTCAATAACACTAGCCTTTTTCTACAAAAGAGGAGGGACCCAACCCTTGGGACCCTCCTCTCCTCCAACAAAATGGTGAATTACCACCAAGCCCAGTACTCGGCCATAATAACACAGGTGAATACGATAAATACGCCAGTCAAGATTCCGATAATCGCGAATGTATGACCACGATCTTTCATATGCATCCAAAATGCCATTTGAACGAACACTTGCAATACTGCAAGGCCAATCAAAATGATGTAAATAAAGTCTTTGTTAATCTCTCCGCTGATTACAGTCGCAAATGCGATGAAGGTAAGCAAAACCGAGAAAATAAATGCGATAATATGCTTCTTCGGTCCTTCGACCTTATGACGCTTGGGGCTTTCCTCTGTGGCTGTATGATTGCTTGCCATGGATTAAACCACCTTTCCCATCAAGTAAACGACGGTGAAAATGAATACCCATACAACGTCGATAAAGTGCCAGTACATACCGGCAACATATACCTTAGGTGCAGTAACGACAGTCAAGCCTTTTTTGGCTAACTGAATAATGATGAGCGTAATCCACATAATACCGAATGCTACGTGAGCACCGTGGAAGCCGACAAGTGTATAGAACGAGGAGCTGAATGCACTCGTAGTAAAACCGTGACCTTCATGTACGTAATGAACAAACTCATAAATCTCTAGACCCAAGAAAGCAGCGCCTAGAAGAACCGTTACAATCAACCAATTAATCAAAGCTTTAACGCGGTTCGTGTGCAATGCATGAACAGCGAAAACGCTGGTCAAGCTGGATGTAAGCAGCAGCGCCGTTGCAAGAGCAACGAGCGGCAGCTGGAACAACTCATGTGCTGGCGGACCGTCAAGCACTTGATTACGCAGTGCCAGGAACGCGGAGAATAACGTTCCGAACAATACGGTCTCGCCACCAAGGAAAAGCCAGAAGCCTAATACTTTATTGCGTCCCTCGAGGGTCGCCTTTTCGGGCTCATGAGGCAATTGCCCCTCTACATGCGAATGCGCGCTCATGCTTTCCCCCCCAAATCTTTAAGGATTTCTTCTTCTTCAATATGGAAGCCATGATCATCAATCACAGAGCGTAAGAACATGCAGGTGAACAAGATCAGCAAGCCGACGATTCCAACTGCATAGCCTGTTTTGATCAAGCCGAACAATTCGCCCCAATCATGCGAATACATAAAGCCAAGACCGGCAATAAACAATCCTGCTCCCATGAAGAATGGAAGAATGGATGGAGACGGCATATGAATCGGGCCGATCGGCTCCGCAGGCGTCATGCCTTTGTGGCCATCCATTTTTTCTTTCCAATAAGCGTCATATCCGCGTACAAGCGGAGTTTGCGCAAAGTTGTACTCTGGTGCTGGTGATGGAATTGTCCACTCAAGCGTACGGCCATCTTCCCAAGGATCTGCCGGAGCATCCGCTGGTTTGAAAGCTGTAATAACAACGTTGAGCAGGAAGAAGATTGTACCAAAGCCCATCAAGAATGCGCCAACCGTACTAATCATATTCATTTCATTAAAGCCTAGACCGTCCAGATAAGTCCAAATACGACGCGGCATTCCAAGCAAACCAAGGAAATGCTGGATGAAGAACGTCAAGTGGAAACCGATAAAGAACGTCCAGAAGGTAAGTTTACCAAGGGTTTCGTTCAGAACGCGTCCGAACATTTTTGGCCACCAGTAGTGTAGACCCGAGAAAATACCGAGAATCAATCCGCCAACGATAACGTAGTGGAAATGCGCTACGACAAAGTAGGAGTCATGGTACTGGAAGTCAGCTGGCGCTGCGGCTAGCATAACGCCGGTAACGCCGCCCATTACGAAGGTTGGGATAAATCCAACAGCAAACAAGTTCGCTGAGGTGAATTTGATGGAGCCGCCCCACATCGTAAATAGCCAGTTGAAAATCTTAATCCCTGTCGGAACAGCGATCAACATCGTTGCAATCGAGAACAATGCGTTCGCAACCGGTCCAAGGCCAACGGTGAACATGTGATGCGCCCAAACCATGAAGCCCAAGAAGCCGATCAGGATAGTCGCGAATACCATTGAACTGTAACCGAACAAACGCTTGCGAGAGAATGTACTTATTACCTCGGAAATAACACCGAAGGCCGGCAGGATGAGGATATAAACCTCAGGATGCCCGAATATCCAGAAAATATGCTCCCATAGTACAGCATTACCGCCGCCCGAAGGATCAAAGAAGTTTGCGTCGAACAATCGGTCGAACATAAGTGCTGCAAGTCCGACAGCAAGTGCCGGGAATGCAAACAGGATAAGCGCCGACGTAATGAATGCAGCCCATGTAAACATTGGCATACGCATGAAAGTCATGCCAGGAGCACGCATATTGATGATCGTAACGAGGAAGTTAATCCCCCCGATTAGAGTACCAATACCTGCGATTTGCAAACCCAGTACGTAATAATCTACGCCATGGTCGCCGCTGTACGTGGTTCCAGCCAGTGGTGCGTAAGACGTCCAGCCCGCATCAGGAGCTCCTCCTGTAAACCAGCTGACATTCAGCAAGACACCGCCGAACAGGAACGTCCAGAAGCCTAGCGAGTTAACGAAAGGGAAAGCAACGTCGCGCGCGCCGATCTGCAGCGGTATGACCGCATTCATAAGGGCGAACAACAGCGGCATGGCCGCAAGGAAAATCATGGTCGTACCGTGCATCGTCAGTAGCTCGTTGTATGTATCCGCACTAACAAAGTTGTTAAGCGGCTTCCATAATTGAACCCGGATTAGGATTGCTTCCAAACCGCCGACAAGGAAGAAAAATCCGCCTGCGATCATATACAATATTCCAATTTTTTTATGGTCAACCGTTGTAAGCCAGTCCATCAGACCGCTATAACGTTTGACCGGATGCGTATGCGCATGAGCCAAAGTAGGTACCTCCTTCAATCACCGATAAATTATTATTCGTAGTTAAGTTTCAATTCAGATAGATATTTAGCAATACCTTCAAGTTCTTGCTCAGTTAGATCGATTTTGCCCATTTGGTTGCCCGGTTTAACTTCGTCCGGATTTTTGATCCAACGGTGCAGGTTATCGTAAACTGAACCTTCGTTTGAATATTGCGGATCATCGGTGTTAACAAGTATACCTCCGACAGTCTCACGGCTACCGATACCAGTCAGGTTTGGATAAGCCGGTCCGCCAAGATCGCCAACAGCGTGGCATGACAGACATTTGCTTTCGAAAGCTTTAGCAATTGCCGGATCGCTTGGAAGTGCCACAGGCTCTTGAAGCGCTGCTACCCAACGATCAAATGAAGACTCGTCCACTGATTTGACCTTAAAGTCCATCAATCCGTGCGAAGGTCCGCAAAGCTCGGCGCATTTACCTAAGTAAACGCCTTCTTTTGGAGCCGAGAAATACATTTTATTTACGTTAGCTCCAGGGTTTGTATCGATTTTACCTGCAAGCGAAGGAATCCAGAACGAGTGAAGCACGTCTGCGGATTTCGCTGTAACCGATATCGTTTTGCCTTTTGGAATGATAAGTTCCTGCGCTGTCTTAACTCCATAATCCGGATACTCGAATTCCCACCAGTATTGGTGCGAAGTAACGATAACTTGAACAGCTTCCGGATCTTTAGTGTAATCTTTAGCTAAGTTAAATACGGATTGTACGGTCGGAACACCCAAAATAATAAGCATGATGATCGGAATAACCGTCCAAATGATCTCTAGCTTGTGATTCCCTTCCACTTGCTTAGGAATCGTTTTGTCGCCCTTACGTCTGCGAAAACGAACAATTACATACAAAGAAATCGCGAATACTGCAACAATCACGATTAACATGATGCCAATTGCCAGCTTCATCAGACCGAATTGCTCTTCCGCTACAGGCCCCTGAGGATTCAGCGTCGACAAATCGCTCCGCCCGCAGGCCGCCAGCACCAATACCATCATGGCCATAAGCGGCGCAAGCCGTTTTACAAATCGCCACCGTTTCATCATTAATCAACCCCACTTTTGACGTTTTCGCAGCTGCCTGATTTTCACGTGGCATGCGGCTGGCTGCGTGTTTTCACAGATGTTTTTACAACTCCTGCAACTTAAATCACTTTATTAAATATAAAGTTGAAGCCCCTATTTGTCAATGTTCCACAGAGAGTTCACAAATTGTTCTCAAAGCTGTCAAAAACGCATCAATTCAACGTTTTTAAGCATGTGAAGCCACATTGTTCGGCTATGTAGAAACAGCATTCCCTCTACCCTACATTGTGCACCAAACCCATGGTCAATTATGTATGCTTCCGAAAACGTATATTTATGGAGCTAAAACAAAAACTAAAGCCATTATCGTAGGAATGGGGGTCCCATCTTAATGTTGAAACGAATGGCCGCACTGCTGCTTTCCGCTTTCGTCCTCTCTGCGACAGCTGGCTGTAATTATGAGCAGCTGGCACAGAACAGCGATACCGATTACGGCAGCCGCCAGGCTAATGATCCGAAGATGCTTGGAGGCAAGTCGTACGGGCCAATGTCGAATAATCCGCACCAGCATGATAATGCCTTTTTCGAATACAGCTCCATGATTTCTCGCAAGGTCACCGATCTAAATGGGATAGCATCTGCTATTGTCATGCTGACGGACAAGAATGCTTATGTTGGTTTAATGACGGATTGGACAGCTGTGGGCACACGCAATTCAGGCGGCAAAAGCGAGCAGGATAATACCGGTACGAACGATGGCGTCTATAACCATGACACAGGCAGTCCTTACGGCAACAGCCGAACGCTCGTCTCGCCTTATAACTCTTATTTCTCCGTCAACGACATCAATAACCTGTCAGATGAGCTCAAGCAGACTGTCGCTCTCAGGGTACGCGAACTTGCCCCGACCGTTCAGGAGGTTCATATTTCCGCCAATATGGAGTTCGTCAATTATTTCAATGAATTTGCCAAGGAAGCATGGGGCGGGCGTCCGCTTATGCCTTGGATTGACCAATTTAATACGGTCGTTAAATATCATTTCGCCGGTGGAAAAGAGATGCCAAAACCGATTACCCAGCCCGGAACCTATAGCCCATCTGAGGCTCAAATGGATCAATAAAAAAATCGCTTCCTATTATATATAGCAAAAAAAAGGCTCTTCAAGCGAAGGGCCTTTTTTTATGCTGAATATCTTTTATTTGCATTTAACGCATAGGTGCGAAATGTTTAACCTCTGCTAGAATAGCCTCCGTTTGAGCCAACAGTTCGTCCGTCAATTCGAAGTCGATGGCTTTCACGTTCTCCTCCACTTGACCTGGACGGCTCGAACCAATAATCGCTGAGCTTACGTTCGGCTGACGAAGCACCCAAGCCAACGCGAACTGCGATAACGATGCGCCGATGCTTGAAGCCAGCTGTTCAAGCTTCGCCGCTACTTGAAGCACATCCTCGCGTAAGTAGCTGTTAATCACGCCATTGGTTTTGTCATTCGCTGCGCGGCTATCTGACGGAATTGCTTGGCCTGGTTTATATTTGCCGGTAAGCACGCCTTGGGCCAGCGGGGAAAAGACGACCTGTCCCAATCCTTCCTGCTCGCATGCTTGTATTACGTCCTGCTCGATATAGCGTTCAAACATATTGTAAATCGGCTGGTTTGAAATTAATGGCCGCAAACCAAGACGATTTCCCGTTGCGGTTGCATCCTTAATCTGAACGGCTGTCCACTCACTGATTCCGGTATATAGCACTTTACCTTGAGCCGTTAAATCATCGAGAGCCCGTAACGTTTCCTCAATTGGCGTATCGGCATCAAAGCGATGGCATTGATAAAGGTCGATATAATCGGTGCCCAGCCTCTTCAAGCTTGCCTCGCATTGCTCCATGATATGTTTTCTGGACAATCCGCGGTCATTAGGGCCTTTGCCCATCGGGAAAAACACTTTGGTAGCCAGTACATAGCTGCTCCTCGTATACGCTTTCAAGGCATCGCCCATAACCTTCTCGGCTTCCCCGTTATTATAAGCATTTGCCGAATCGAAAAAATTAATGCCAAGCTCATATGCTTTATGTATGCATTCTTGAGCGGTTTGCGCCTCTGTCGCCGTTCCATACGTTAACCAGCTGCCAAGTCCGATTTCACTAACCTTTAGCCCGCTATTGCCAAGCTTCCTATATTTCATTTATAATCGCTCCTTCGACTCATATCACGCTGCTCTCTTGTAGTAGTGTATAGCAGTTCGTTCTTTATTTAAAGTAGTGAATCTTTTTTCATTTTATTATCTTTAGTATATATACTATACTTAATGATAGTAGCAGTTAGAGAGGAGAATGACCAGATGAGCGCTCATAATTATATTCCTAAGGAACCCACGCATATCGAATGCAATATTGAGAGGACGTTAGATGTCATTGGAGGAAAATGGGCGTTTCTTGTGCTGCGAGAGCTATTTTGCGGCACCAAAAGATTCGGTGAAATTCAACGGCTCATTCCAGCCGTAAGCCCGCGCGCATTAACAAGCACGCTCCGTCATTTGGAAGACAAGGGCGTGCTTGAACGCAAAGTATTTCCTACCGTTCCGGTAACCGTTGAGTATACGCTAACGCCAAAAGGCGAGGATTTGCATCACATTTTAAAAGAAATGAAACTATGGTCAGCCCGCTGGACCTAGAGCTTGCTAAGTCGAAACCTTCACTCAAGGTTTAATAGCTTTGTCTGGCAATGTTTTCGTGCTCGCTTGGAAGCGGTCGATGGCTGTCTGGTAAACGCGCCGATCGCTTTCATTACGAGATAACCGTTCGAGGCGAACCAGCTCGGCTTCAAATTGCTCGATAAGCATGCTTACCCGTTCTTTCGGTTTCGTTTGGCTGTTTTGCGGCTGTTTCGACTCTTCTCCCGTTTGAAGCAGAAGTTCTCCGTTACTGTCGATTTGTGCGAAAAACACCTCTTCCTGCTGCAGGTTTCTTTTGTCCAGCTCATGCCGCAGCCATTCTCTGTCACGCCCTGCCTCTACAAGAACCTCCTCTTGTATTTCCCCGTCCATCATGACCGTAAGCGCTTCTCGTTCATTGGCTACCTGCCAGCCAAGAACATCCGGCGTGATCGGCTGATATTCCTTCTTCAGCATAACATTGACCTCGCCGCTAGACTCCATCACCGCAAATTCTACATCCGCAACTCGGTAAACATCCTTTTTGCGCAATTGCTCAAGCATTTCATCTAGGGTCAGCCGCTCCTTGTGTAAATTTTTCTTAAGAAGCTGGCCATCTTTAATAAGTACAGTTCCTTTGCCGTCAATGAGATCACGTGCTTTCTTGCTTTTCATTGTCAAAAATTCCATAGCTACCGAGACACTGACCCATACGCCTAATGACACCATTCCTAGAAACCATAAGTTGTCAAGATCAAGTGAAATGTAGGCGGCAATATTACCTATCGAAATACCCGTTATATATTCGAATAGGGACAGCTGTGAAATTTGGCGCTTACCCAACACCTTTGTAAGCGCAAATAATATAACGATTGCTGCTAATGTTCTCAGAACAATTTCAAACCAGCTTGGCATGTTAAATATCCCCCTTCCAAATTTAGAATATCCAGAAAGGCATTTCTCATTCGGTTTAAAATTGTGCTATGTGCGAAGATTCCTAAAGAGGAGCTCTTGCGAGAGCGGATTGGCGGGACAGGCGGCATTCTTTGTACCCTTTACCATATTTCAGACGTTGAATATAGTTAGAAATAGTAAAATATTAAGTGACTCGAGGCTCAATTTCCGCCAACTGTAGACTTGTTTGCCCGCCATCTCCTCAACCCTGCCAAATAAAAGGAAAATCTCCCGCTAATTTAAGCATAAATCTTCATTTATCCACTTTAGAAGGAATTCGTCCCGTTAATTTGCCTCCAAAACTGCCTAAGCGCTTAATTGACTTGAATTAGCGGGACTTATTCCCTTTAAAAACCTCTACAACTCATCATCTTCATATTAGCAGGATAAATTCCATCTAAAAGCTGGTTGAATGGGAAATTAGTCAATGGTGGTATTAGTTACTTTCACGCATCTAGCTTAGCAGCATTTTGTCGGCCAATTTCCAACGCTAAAGGGTTCCTATGTTTGCCTTTTCTTTAAGCTATCTGACAAATTTTGAAAAAAGCTTGCTATTTAAATTGTCCTATAGTAAGATAATAAGAATGTATTATATTTAACCTCATCCAATCCCCAGTAAGATTCAACTTTTTCCCACGGATTTTGATTTCTTTGCTGTTAATTCTCAAGCCTGTTACGTGATGTATTTCTGATTCACACTGGCGCGGTCATCGGAGCCGCGAGGACGGAAGAGAGGTAGGGCTTTCGTTGTTTTAGGATGCGAGTTTTTTTCAACTTGGTACACATGCTGTTTGCTGTTAACAAGGGGATTCCCAACGGCCTTTCATTTATGAAGAGGTCCGGTTAAATATAAGTTACACAAAAGGGCTGTCCGCTAACACATTCTGGTGTTAGAAGGACAGCCCTGTCCAATTTTATAGGCCCTATTCGTTAGGACATCCGCTAGCGGCTAAATGGCCCGACCGGTTTATTTTCGTATCCAAATATCGCTCGTTATACGTTGAACGGTCCCCCCAAAGCGGAATCCGCTCTACGACGTCAAGGCCTGCCATCTTCATGGCATCAAGTTTTCTCGGATTATTCGTGATAAGCGAAACAGGCTTCTCCCGCAGCGTGTTAAGCACGCGAATCGCATCACTATAATTACGGGCATCGTCCACGAAGCCTAGCTCAACGTTAGCCTCAACCGTATCATATCCTTGTTCTTGGAGCAGATAAGCCATCGCTTTACTGAACAAGCCGATGCCTCTTCCTTCATGATTCGCCAAATAAAATAAAGCGCCAGCACCCTTCTCGACGATCATCCGCATCGATTCATGCAGCTGATAGCCGCAGTCGCAGCGCTTGCTTCCAAAAATATCGCCCGTGTGACAAATGCTGTGCATTCGTATCCAAGCTTCCTCCGCCTGTGCAAAATCGCCGTAAACCAGCACACTCGATTGCTGCATTTCAGCCAAATTGCTCGCAGACAGCTTCTTAATCATTTGTTCCGCATCTTCTAGCTTCTCTTTGCAGAGCAGCCAGCAATACCACTGAAAGATGGCCTCGCCATCCTCCAGCTTAACAGGAAGCGAGATGGGGCCCACTAAATAGATAATGCCTTTTTCACTTTCAATGACTTGTATTTTGTGATCAACAATCGATACCGCTTCTGTATGCATGGGGTAGCTCCTAACCTGTTCATAATAGCTGTTTGGACTATTATGTTCGGTTAGCATTACCGCTATGCTAAGTTCGTTCCTCTATTTCTCCTGTCGAAGCCTCATCTGCCTGTTTCACGCCAAATGAACCTCGGTGATCCATTTGACCATTTCATCCAGATGTCTTTCCAGCGTAACCGGATTATAGTTTCCCCAAGCTATATCGACAACATGGCCGCGTCCGTTCTGCACTGCAGGCAGGTTATTCCATATTGGATGCCTCAATATAGCCCTTCCTTGCGAGGCATCAACGCCCGTTTCCGCCAAAGCCAGAAAAATACGGTCTCCTGCATAATCCGGCAGCTCCTCTAGCTTGATCAGCTTCCATTTCATTTGCTTATCCGCAGCGATGAGCTGCTTTATTTTATCGGGCTTCTCGAAGCCCAATCCTTGATAAAGCGTATGCCCAAAATGGTGGCCAGCATAAACGTACAAGCCCTCCGCATGGTAAACGAACGCTGTTGCCGTCTCTCCCTGCTTGAGATATTCGCCTAGCCGTGCTCTAGTCCGCTCGGCTTTTGCTTCATATCGAGAAATCCAGGCTCCCGCCTCCTTGCTCCGCCCAAGCAGCTCCCCCATATGGGTCAACCGGGAATAAACATCATCCTGCCAGCTAATCTCAAAGGCGGGCGCAATTTTGAAGAGCTGATCTACACAACTTGCCTGCATAAAGCTTGGGAACAAAATCATATCTGGCTTTAGCTCCAGCACCTGCTGCGCATCAAGCGGTTCATCAACCCCTTTTATTCGGCTCGATACCCCTTGAATAACATCAAGCATTGCCCGATTGGTTCCGACTGGCTGAATTCCTAGTGCCAACAGCTCACCCAAATATTGAATCGAAAAAATCCGCTGACCCGTCTGCTTGCTCTGCATATATTCGGTAGGTGTCATGCCCGTTGTTTGCTTAAAGCGCCTGCTAAAATAATACTCATCCGAAAAACCGACGCTGGCTGCAATATCCCTTACCCGTACGCCGGCCCCCAGCATGAGCAGCTTCGCTCGCTCAATCCGCAGCAACGTCAAGTATTCCATAGGGGTGTAGCCCGTCAACGCTTTGAACATCGTGCCGAATTGCCATTTGCTTAACTTGGCTTCCTCGGCCAGCCTCCCAACGGCAATTTCCTCGTGCAAGGAACGATGCATAAAAGAAATCGTATTTTCAACAGCTATTCTTGCATTGTGCTCAACGGTTGAATAGCTTTGCAATAGCTCATATAAGGTAGATTGAAAGCGGATATGCAGATGAAACGAATCCAGCTTGCTCTGGAACATGCTTGCAGACAGCAGCTCCTGAAGCTTATTTTCCAGCTTTGTGTGAGGAGTATATACCACTTCCATAATAGGCGTAAACAAGCCAGTAGCATCTTGCTCCACCTCATACGTCAGCTGGTAGACCCGCATCGTGCTTTGCCCATCGTTTCTTATCTCAATGGCCGTATTCGGCGGGAGTAGTAAACATTTCCCTCTTGCGGCCACATATCGCTGACCATTAAGGAGAATGACGCCTTGACCGTCCGATACTGCAAGCAGCATATGCCTCCTCGCCCAAAACCTTGAATCGCGATGGCTCAAACGGCTGCTATAAGACAAACTTTCAATCGTATATAAATAAACGGAAGGGGGCCGCTCTAATATATAGCGCTTCTCCAAATTGTTCATGCTGCCCCTCCTAAGTGATAATGATTATCATATATTTCATTATATTGGATTTCATTAAGAAAAAAAAGCTCTCAACAACATTCCGTTGTTGAAAGCTTTTCGTTAAATGAATGCTTACTTTTTGATTAGCAAGCTCGTCATTTCGTCAAGGAGATAGTCTAGGGTGAGTGGATCGTTTAACGACCATCGCTTGTCTACGACATAAGCCTGACCGTTCTGTACGGCAGGAATCTTGCTCCAGATTGGACCGTTAATAATTTCTTCCACTGCCTGCTTTGCTTCCTCGCTGTCATCCTTCGTTACAAGGAAAATACGGTCCCCTGTAAATTCGGGAAGTGATTCCAATGAAATGGTCTCCCAAAGCGAATCCTTCTTGCCCTCAAATAGCTCTGCAACCTTCGGCGGCTGCACAAAGCCAAGCGCATCATACATCGTTGGACCCAGTCTTTGCGGGCCGTACACATACAGCTGCTTGTCCAAATAGACGATGAATGCCGATGCCGTTTCACCTTTTTTCAAAAACGGCTTCAGTTCCTCCCGCTTAGCTGCTGCCTTCGCCTCATATTTTTGAATCCAGCCTTCAGCAAGCTCCGGCTTGCCCACGATTTCAGCTATCGTACGCAATCGGCTAAAAATATCGCCGCTATAGCTAATCGCAACCGTCGGCGCAATTTTTGCCAATGCCTCGATATCCTTTGCCTCAATAAAATCAGGCACGATAATAAGGTCTGGGCTGACGGAAAGCACCTTTTCCATATTAGGAACCGTCTCTTGGCCGCCAATATCCTCCAAGCCGCTCAGCTGTTCCTCGTTCAATACAAGCTTCGCATTTTGAAAATTTGTGCCGATCATCGGAATGTCTAGCGCAGTCATCTCTGAAGCATAATAATGTGCCACAATGCGCTGCGGGTTGGCCGGCAGCTCCACCTTCCGTCCCAGTGCGTCAGTAAAAGTACGGATGTCAGGTATATCGGTTTGCGTGTTCGCAGTCGGCGTGGGCTCCTGCTGTTTATTAGCCTGAATGTTGTTGGCATTCTCAGTCCCGCAAGCGCTAAGCATGACGGTGATCAGCAATAAAATGCTGCACAGTAGCATTTTCCGCTCTCTCTTCACGGTAAACATCAAACCTCTCCCCCTCTATGATAACAGTTCTCATTTAGAACTTCTTCAGTGTAGCCTAACCCATTGCTGTGCTCAATGGACATTTATTAAGTTTTTCATAGATATATTTTGGGTGATCCCGCTATTCCTCGTAAATCATCTTTCTTGTCATGCCGCCATCAAGCGTAATATGGGACCCAGTCACAAAATCATTAAGCGGATCTGTCAAGTATAGGCAGGCACGTGCCACATCCTCCGGTTTGCCGACCCGCTGGGAAGGATGCTGGACATGATCCGCTTCACGCAGCTGGCTATAATCCCCGGTTTCGATCCAGCCCGGACAGATCGCGTTGACTGTAATTCGGTCAGGACCCAGTGAAACGGCCAGCGCATGGGTGAGCGACAGAATGCCTCCCTTGGAGGCGGCATACGCTTCTGAATTAGGCTCCGACATCATCGCCCTTGTCGATGATATATTGACGATTGCTCCGCCGCCGGTTGATCTCATAAGCTTTGCTGCCTCCCTGGAGCATATAAATGTCCCTCTTAAGTTCGTATTAACGACGCTGTCCCACTCGTCTAGCGATAAGTCATACGGCGATTTCCAAATGCCAAATCCGGCATTATTAATGACAATGTCCAGTCTTCCCGCCAGCGTCTCCACATCCCGAAGCATCTGAACCACTTCCTCCGATTTGCTCATATCCGTTACGAAGGATAACGAATCATAACCGGCTTCCTGCAGCAGGGCTGCCGTTTGTTCCAACCCAGCTTCATTTTTATCGGCTAAAATGGACAAGGCCCCCTGCTCCGCATAAGCAAGCGCCAATGCTCTCCCTATTCCGGCTCCTGCACCTGTAATTAGCACTCTTTTTTCCGTATAATCTGCTTTCATTTTATGTCCTCCTTCGCCTAATGCTTTTCCTAAAAGTGTAATTCATCCGCTGAAAAAAAGAAAATCCGGGCTCTCTGCCCCCTTGAGAGGAATTGTGGCTAAGCCGTGTCAAATAAACTGAAAATTTAATTATCAATGAACATTTTTTGCAAATAGCCCTTGTCAACCTTACTTAAAAAGCATATGATAAAAGCAAGAAAAGGTTGTGAATGTTTTCACATAATAATCTGGGTTGTGAAATAATTCACGTTGTGAAGATCGCTGCTCGCAAACAAAGCGCGCTTTACACATACAATAGGAGGCGTTCGATGATGACGATGAACATTGCTGTTATTGGTTGCACACATGCAGGTACGGCTGCGATTACCCAAATGGCCAAGCTTTACCCCGAGGCTAGGATTACGGTATATGAACGGAATGACAATATCTCGTTTCTATCGTGCGGAATCGCGCTGCATGTCGGCGGCGTTGTAAAAAATGCCGAAGATTTGTTCTACGCTTCGCCCGAGCAGCTCGCCGCGCTAGGCGTACACACTCATATGCGTCATGATGTGCTCGCTGTAGACACGGATGCCAAAACGATACAAGTCCGCAACCTGATCACTGGCGAGGATTTTACCGATACATTTGACAAGCTTGTCGTAACGACCGGATCGTGGCCGATCATACCTCAGATGGATGGCATTGACCTGGAAAATATCGTGCTTTGCAAAAATTACAACCATTCGAAAACGATTATTGAAAAAGCAAAAAAAGCGAATCGTATTGCGGTTATCGGAGCAGGCTATATCGGAATTGAGCTAGTGGAAGCATTTGAGCAGCTTGGCAAAGAGGTTACGCTAATCGATAATATGGAACGCATTTTGTTCAAATACTTGGATAAAGAATTTACGGACGTAACCGAGCAAGCGCTGCTTAAGAAGGGTATTACCATCGCTACCGGCCAAACGGTTACTTCGTTCAAGGGCACAGAGGGACGTGTTACGACTGTAGTAACGACAGCTGGGGAGTACGAAGCTGACCTCGTCGTGCTTTGCATAGGCTTCCGACCTAATACGGAGCTTCTAAAAGGACAGGTCGATATGCTTCCTAACGGTGCAATCCTGATCGATGAATATATGAGAACGAGCAAACCCGATATTTTTGCCGCTGGCGACAGCTGTGCCGTCCACTATAATCCAACCGGACAAAATGCCTATATCCCGCTGGCAACAAACGCCGTACGCATGGGAACATTGGTTGCCAAAAACCTAATGAAACCGACAGTCAAATATTTGGGCACACAGGGCACATCGGGAATTAAAATCTACGATTACAATATTGCTTCGACAGGCTTAACTGAGGCCGCTGCGCTTGCCGCGGGAATGAATGTGAAAAATGTCACAATCATCGACAACTACCGTCCAGAGTTTATGCCAACCTACGAGCAATTTACGCTCAAGGTTGTCTATGAAGCCGACAATGGCCGAATTGTCGGCGCGCAGGTGCTCTCGAAGGTCGACCTGACCCAATCGATCAATACCCTTTCGGTTTGTATCCAAAACGGCATGACGATGGACGAACTAAGCTACGTCGATTTCTTCTTCCAGCCGCATTACAACAAGCCGTGGAATCTGCTTAACCAAGCCGGTCTGCAAGCAGTGTAACGTCAGCTTTACCAGATCCACAATCCTTCTTTCTTAGCAACGAGCAGCAGAGCTACTAGGCCCCCCTCCTAGTGGCTCTGCTGCTTCTTTTTCATTTGCTTATGCTGCCTTTCGCCTTCTTTCCTTACACCCGTACAATGCTAGTCCGTTAGCTCAAGCTTCTTTCTATTAAAAATAACATCACAATATTCCTTGACAGGAATATTCCTAATAAGGTATATTGATTTCAGAAGCAAGACACTTTCCGAAGAAGCGAGGTGGCTTTCGTTGACTGGGACTGACAGAATTGGCTGCACCTTAAGTAAAGCAAACATTACTTTCATTGATAGAAATTCTGAATGATGGATACAACAACCTTTAGCGCACTTGCCGAGCCTAACCGATTACGCATAGTAGAGCTGCTTCGCAGCGGGCCTTTGACCGTAGGTGAAATTGCCGAGCAGCTTCAGCTTCGGCAGCCGCAAGCTTCCAAGCATTTAAAGGTGCTGCATGAAGCTGGACTTGTTGAAGTAGAAGCTGTCGCCAACCGACGGAATTATAAACTGCACAGGCAGCCGTTTCAAGATATGGACGCATGGTTGAATGCCTACCGCCGCATATGGGAAGAAAGATTTGATAGCTTAAATAGTTACCTTCAGCAGCTGCAATCCGGTAGCGATAAACCAAATAACGAAAATTAAAGGAGGCATTTTTTATGACAAACCAAATGATATCCAAAGTTGAGGGCCAAGAGCTCATTCTGGAGCGTGTTTTCCATGCGCCGCGCCAGCTCGTATTCAAAGCTTTTTCGGAAGCAGAGCATCTTAAGCATTGGTGGGGGCCGCGCGGCTGGACGCTTTCCGCTTGTACCGTTGATTTCCAGGAGGGCGGGGTGTGGCATTACTGTATGAAATGCTTGGATAAGAATCAGGGAGATTTTTATGGAATGGAGTCTTGGGGCAAAGCGGTATATAAAGAGATCGTAGATGGCGAAAAAATCGTCTATGTCGATTTTTTCTCTGACGCGGAAGGCAATGAACTGGATACGATGCCATCTGCTCATGTTACGACCACCTTTTTGGAGCAGGATGGACAGACGAAGCTGATCAGCCGGTCACGCTACGCATCTGCCGACGAGCTCAAGAAAGTCATGGAGATGGGAATGGAGCAAGGGATTACCGAAACTTGGGATCGTCTCTCCGAGCATTTGCAGGCCGTACAATCCTAATCAAACGCAGAAGAGCTGCCCTTTACACAAGGGCAGCTCTTCTTTTATACCGTGTCCGCAGGCGGCTTTCCGAGATTCGGCGTCCCATCGACGTTCCACGTAAACACCTTTGCACGCGCATGGCGATTAGGATCAAATAACGGATCGCCTACGATTTCCTTATAGCTGCGAGCATGGTAGATCAAGACGTCCTGCTCGCCATCCTCTGTCACCGTAAAGCTGTTATGTCCCGGTCCATACTGGCTTGTCTCCGGACAACTCTCAAATACCGGGTTCTGCGATTTCACCCACGAAGCAGGATCAAGCAGATCGCTCGATTGATCCGCCGACAGCAGACCCATCGCATAATTATGGTCCGTGGCGCTGCCTGAATACGTCAGAAAAATCCTTCCGTTCCGCTTAAGCACCGCTGCTCCTTCGTTCACCATAAACCCTATCATTTCCCAATCCAGCTCAGGCTTGGTGATTAGCACTTGTTTGCTTTTCAACGTCCAAGGGTTGCTCATCGTGGCGATATACAAGCTCGTATTCCCTGGTATGGCCGGATCCTGCTGCGCCCATACGAGATATTGCTCGCCACTCTGCTCAAAGCTGGTCGCATCAAGAGAGAATGAGTCCCAGCCGGTCACGATCTGCCCCTTCTCGGTCCAGCTGCCTTCAAGCGGATTAGAAGATTCATTCTCAAGCACGTACATCCGATGCCGGAACGGCTCGTCCTGTCTGGCAGCTGCGAAATAGATATACCATTTTCCGTTGATAAAATGAAGCTCCGGCGCCCAGATATGCTTGCTCATCGCGCCTTCCTCATACTTCTTCCATGCGACAACTTCGGAGGCCTCGGTTAAACCTTCAAGCGATTCCGCTCTTCTCAGCACAATCCGATCGTATTCCGGTACGGAGCCTGTAAAATAATAAAAGCCGTCCGTATGCTTATACACCCATGGATCCGCACGCTGCTCGACTAAAGGATTACGCAGCCGCCTGCTCGACCGTTCCGATGCTTGAATACTCATTATTTTTTCAGGCCTCCTGTAAAAATGTTCTAATTATATTAGGTTTTGACGATATGCATGGCAACCAAAACGATATTTTCGCTTCGAAAATAAGTGCATCCGATTAGGAGTGCGGCGAGTATAAAGTTTTTATGACTTTGCAGGAATTTCTCCCGTTAAATGATCGTTATTCGCCGAGTATATGAAATAACGGGATTTCCTACCGTTAATTCAACCGTTTCAAGTCATTATCGGCATATTATCTGGAATTAAAGGGAGAAAATCCACTAGCGTTGCATTAAACCTGTCCTAGTCTTGTAGGTATCTAAGTTTGTTCAATAATTCACAAACTTTCAAGTTTCAAATAAATAAAAAA
>NZ_VCIX01000063.1 GCF_006345825.1 Paenibacillus paridis | reverse complement strand
GGCGGTACCGATTCGTGAAGCTGCTCCAGCGGCTGTTTTGGAACGTCTGCACGATCTCGCCGCGCAAGTTTGGGATGTGGCAGTCGGGATCGCCAATGACCGTCTCCAGGCGGAACGTGAAGCCCTGGACAAAGCAAGAGTAGAAACGGAAAAAGAACAGCAGGAAACGGCCGAATTAGCGGATCAGATGGCTTCGGATATTGAGCAGCTCCAAAGCGATGCAACATCGATTAAACAAGAGCTTGCGGACGCGCAGCAAGCCGAGAACACGGCAAAAGAGGCGCTCTCGGCAGCGCAAAGCGAAAATGTGAAGCTGCGGACGCAAGTTGACGGTGAAAAGCAGCGGGTTCTGGACCTCCAGGAAATGAACGAGCAAATTAACGAGCGGAGTCGGGCAGATCGGGAACGATCGGGGAACCAAATTAACGAGCAAGCGCGGGAAATTGAGCAGCTTAAAGCCGAGCTCCAGCGCGCAAACACAGCGCGTGACCAAGCAACAGTAGCGGCCAATGATGCAGCCGATAAAGCAGAGCAGGCAGTGAGATCGGCTGAGGAAAAGGCAGCGACAACGGCAAAGGAAGCCGAGAAAAAAGCGGAGACANAGTGAGAGCGGCTGAGGAAAAAGCGGCAACGTCGGTAAAAGAAGCTGAGAAAAAAGCAGAGCAGACGGTGAAAGCGGCTGAAGAAAAGGCGCATGCAGCCCAAATGGAAACAGCTCAGGTACGAGGAGAAATCGGAGCTCTGCGCGAGCAGGTCAAGCAGCAGGCAGAAATGATTGATAAATGGGGCGATAATCTCCGCAACCCGAAGAAAGATGAGAAGAAATGAAAACGAGGCACGGGTGAAACCCGTGCCTCGTTTCATATTGCATAAATAGCAATAAGGAACATAAATAAGGAATAGCAAAGGCATTTGTCCAAAATCTCCTAGATGACATTGTCATCTGCTTGAGGGTGCGGTATCGGTATTAGAGGAGACCTGCTCGATCCATATAACATAATCTTAGATAGGCGGATCCCGTATGCCGTCCTTCTTTTGCCAAAATGGTTAACTCATCTTTCGCCAAATCTTCAATTACTTTGCTTTTTGTAATATACGGATCCTTCATAATGGCTCTCTGCC
>NZ_VCIX01000062.1 GCF_006345825.1 Paenibacillus paridis | reverse complement strand
CATTTCTGTTATTGAGGTAATAAAAAAAGAGGCATTAAATGCCTCTTTTTTATTACTTCAATAACCCTCTTTTCCCAAAATCACCACGCAGCGCATCATTTACAATTCTAGACTTAGCGCCTCGCCCAGCTTTCTTACCTAAACGATCAAGAATTTCGGCAATTTGAGGCTCTAAATATACGCCTACCAGCACAAGATTATTTTTTTTCAGGTTTCCTTCAATCACACGGTCTAGAAAACGTTCTTGTATATCTTCTTTCTCTTCTGCACGTTCCGTACGTTTTTTATCGTCTTCTTCAACAAGAATATTATCATTAACATTAACATTCACATTTTCCTTAACAACGTTTGCTACATCTTCAAATCCTGCGATGCTCCTATTTTTTCTGGCCATTTCCATTAATCTCCTTCCCTAAATCAAAGTAACAAGAAACAACAGAATGTTTCGGGTCTGCTAGCGTCGATGGCAGGNCTAGCGTCGATGGCAGGCGTTCAAACGCTACATTAGACGCAAAACGAACGGATCGAGGAATGACTGTATCAAATAGACGAATTCCTCTTTCATGGCAGAACTTTCTGCATTCTTGTAATACCTGAGTATGTACAATGGTTCTGGTATCGACGAGTGTGGCCACTACGCCAAGAATGGAGAGGCTTGGATTATGTTTGCTTTTAAAATCCTCAATCGATTGGATGATTTTCAATAGTGAACGCATAGAATAAGATTCTGGCTGGAAGGGTATAAGGACCCCATTCGCTGCAGTAAGAATCGATCCTGTCGTCAGCCCCATGTTTGGAGGACTGTCAATTAAGATATAATCATATTGGCTTTTAAGTGGTTCGATTGCATCTTTTAATAAGAAAAAGGGCTTTGGGTACTTTTCTCTCTCCGTAAGTACATCCAATTCAAAAAAGGCCATGTCGTCATTGGATGGCAGCACATCAAT
>NZ_VCIX01000069.1 GCF_006345825.1 Paenibacillus paridis | reverse complement strand
GATCATACGCCAGCCGAAGAAGAGAAACAGATAAAAGTATATTTAACTTTTTTTGGGACTCGGTTACCTACGCTTAGGTGGAGCTGTTTTTTACTTAATTGAAGCTTGAAAGTTTGTGAATTATTGAACAAACTTAGATACCTACAAGACTAGGACAGGTTTAATGCAACGCTAGTGGAATTTCTCCCGCTAAATGATCAATGTGTCTACTCCACAATCAATTAGCTGGAATACCTCCTGTTAAATTAGCCCATTTCACGTTCGAAAGGTCATTTGAATGATATTAACGGGAGAAAATCCTGTTAAACATCATCAGAGTACCGTTTGAGTCAATATTAACAGGAAAAATTCCCGTTAAACGTTGCAAAGTAGCTGCCTGAACAAGTTACTTCAGTTGTGTTTTAAGCGACATAGAGTAACTACACAAGTGAGGTGCTTACAAGCATGTATTAACCGATGCAGAACGGCTGCTCATATCCGCAATTAACTAGAGGTTAGTTTTTGATACTGAGCGAGGGGAATCGGCGGTATCTGCGATAAATATTGTGCTATTGAGGCTGGTTACTGTTGAGTTACTTACAGGTATGTATTGGTGCAGAACGGCTGCTCATATCCGCAATTAAATAGAAGTTAGTTTTTGATACTGAGCGAGGGGAATGGGCGGTATCTGTGATATATAGGGTGCTATTGAGGCTGGTTGCTGTTGAAATACTTACAAGCATGTATAAACCGGTGCAGAATAGCTGCTCATATCCGCAATTAAATAGAAGTTAGTTTTTGATACTGAGCGAGGGGAGTGGGAATCTGCGATAAATAGGGTGCTATTGGGGTTCATTAGTGTTGGGTTACTTATAGGTAGGTATTAACCGGTGCAGAACGGCTGCTCGTATCCGCAATTAAATAGAGGTTAGTTTTTAATACTAAGCGAGGGGGAGCGGGGATCTGCGATAAATAGTGTGCTATTGAGGCTGGTTACTGTTGAGTTACTTATAGGCATGTATTAATCGGCGCAGAAAGGCTGCTCATATCTGCTATAAATAGAGGTTACTTTTCGACATGTCAGAGTGGAGGGGCAGGTAGTTTCTGCGATAAGCAGGTGGTTTTTCTTGGGTACGTCACTGTCGAGTTGCTTGCCCGCTGAGGGATAAAGAAACGTTTATGTAAGAAGCATAAGCGGCTATCAGTCGTTAAAGTGGTTTTTAAAATAACTATAAAAGTTGATTTAATTATTGTGAATGGGAAACGAAACAAGAAAATTGTTCTGGAGAAACGGAGCGTTCGCCTTTGCAGTCAGATTCTTACCTTTATATGTCTAATGAAATCGAAGAATCTGGCTGCAACCGCGATCGTAAGAATGATCTACTTGCGGCAGCGACCATAATTTCGACCATTTTTTCAACATAATAACATGAGCTTTTCCTCTAATTAACTGAAAATTATGTAATGTTATTTGACATTAAATGAGTTAGCATATAGAAAACGAATAGTTTTACGTGTTTTTAAGTTATGTATGTGTTAGGTATTATGAGGATTTATATTTCTTTTACAAAGAGGAGAGGTTGTTATGAGGGCAGCGAGAAACGCGGATATTCCGAGAGAAAAGCTTGTTTTGGCCAAGCATTATCCGATACAGGTGGTGGATACCATTGGGGTAAGCGCCTACTATCAGAAGCTGCATTGGCATGATGTGCTTGAGATCAATTTGATCAAATCGGGGACCGGCTATTACATCATCAACGGCCAAACCTTTGAATTTCAAGAGGGTGATATTCTGCTCATCAATTCGAATGACCTGCACTGCGCCTATGAGACGAAGGATCTGGTCATGCAGGTCATTTCCTTTGATGCCAATTGGTTTATGAACAGCATGCGCTTTGATCCTGAAATTCTGTATCCGTTTAAAGAAATGGGCGTGCATTTCACGAATTTGTTGGATCGGGACAAGCCGCAAATCATAGAGCTTAGAACCTTGTTGATGGAGCTTCAAGAGGAGCATGACAAGGGAGAGAATTCTTTCGGGTCCATCGTTTATGCGAATATGCTGCGTTTTCTCGTATGCATCAACCGACATTTTCGCACGGAGGGGCTGGCTCGGGGAAAGGACAGCATCGGTGCTAGGCAGCTGGAGAAAATGCGCAAGGTCATTTATGACATGGAGCAAAATTTCGCCCATCCATGGACGCTGGAAGAGCTGGCGGGGCTTGTATATTTAAGTCCGTCCAGATTCAGCGACCTGTTCCGGCGCGCGGTAGGCACTCCGCCATTGCTATATCTTATCCACATCCGTTTGGCGCACGCGGCTATGCTGCTGGAAACGAGCGAGATGAAAATTACAGATATTGCGCTGGAATGCGGTTTCCGAAGCTTGTCCAACTTTAATCGTCTGTTCAAGAAACATGTCGGTACATCTCCGAAATCCTCAAAAAGCCGAACCGGCTGAAAACAGTAAGATAGTGTCGGTTATCAAGCATTTTGGAGGAGAATGGGCGTGTCTGGCAAGCTAGAATAGAGATATAAAACATATGACGCAATGAGTTAGTAAACCTAACATAAAAGGAGGGTGACCATGCTGCAAACCAATATTAGAAAATCACAGCATGTGTTTAAGCAGCCAGGGCTGACTAAGCGATTCATGAAGCAATGGGACATCCAACTGATGGTCATCCCAGCGCTGCTCTTTATCTTTGTATTCAGCTACATTCCGATGTACGGCGTGCTCATGGCTTTTCAGGATTACAGTATTTTCAAAGGATTCATGAATAGCCCTTGGGTAGGCTTCAAGCATTTTGAAATGTTTTTCCATGCACCGGAATTTTGGACCGTCATGCGCAACACGCTTGTGATCAGCTTGCTGAAGCTGGGCGTAGGCTTTCCGGCACCGATCATCCTGGCATTAATGCTCAATGAGATCAATAACCGCATCTTCAAAAGAATCGTTCAAACGATCAGCTATTTGCCTCACTTTTTATCTTGGGTTATCGTATCGGGATTTGTGGTATCAATGCTCTCGACCGACAACGGCAGCTTGAATATTTTGCTTGAATCGCTCCATCTCATCAAAGAGCCCATCAATTTCTTGTCACTGCCGGAGTATTTCTGGGCCATTCTCGTTACGACAGGCGTGTGGAAGGAAATTGGCTTTGCTTCTATCGTGTATCTGGCTGCTATCGCCGGCATAAACCCTCATTTGTATGAAGCTGCGTCTATTGATGGAGCGAGCAAGGTGAGGCAAATCTTTTCCATCACGATTCCGTCCATTTTACCTGTTATCGTCGTTTTCTCTATTTTGGCTATAGGCAATCTGCTCAACGCCGGATTCGAAGACATATTGCTCCTTGCGGGGAACCCTGTGCTGCGTGACGTCAGCGACGTAATCGATACGTATGTCTACCGGGTGGGCATTCAAAATTCCCGATTCTCCTACGCGACGGCAGCCGGCCTTTTCAAAGCTGTCATTAGCGTCGGATTGCTGGCAGGGGCTAATTACTTGGCACGCCGGTCGGGCAACAGCTTGTGGTAAGGAGAGAAGGGAGATGCAGCGATGAAATTATCCTTTGGTGACAAAACCTTTGTGACAGTCAACTATTTATTACTGTTTTTACTCGGCTTTACTGCCTTCTATCCTTTCTGGAATGCCGCAGTCATTTCGTTCAACGCGGGAACGGACACGATGCTGGGCGGCATCACGTTTTGGCCGCGCGTATTTTCCCTCGATAATTACGAGGTGGTGTTTAAAGACAAGCGGCTGATCGACGGCTTCGTCATCTCGGTGCTGCGGACGGTTGTAGGTACGGTGTTATCCATAGCGGCAACGGCGATCTTCGCCTACGGCATGACTAAGCGAAATCTGATCGGCAAAAAGTTCTACATGATCTTTTGCGTGCTGACGATGTATTTTAGCGGCGGCTTGATTCCGAGTTACCTGCTTATCCGTGAGCTTGACCTGATGAATTCGTTTTGGGTCATGGTTATTCCCGGCATTATTAGCGTATGGAACATGATTATCTTCCGGACCTTCTTTATGGGAATTCCGGGCGGACTGGAGGAGTCGGCGCAAATCGACGGCTCCAGCAACTGGGGAATTTTATTCCGCATTATTTTTCCCCTTTCGGGTCCTGTCATTGCCACGCTATCGCTATTTACGGCGGTTTACCACTGGAATGACTGGTTCTCGCCGAGTCTGTATATTTCCAATATTGACTTGCTGCCGATCCAGACGAAGCTTCAGCAAATATTGAACTCCAACATTATGCTGGAGCAGATGTCGCAAATGGATTCCGCGGCGCAGGGACGCATGAGCTCGATGCGGGCTGTAACGACGAAATCGCTGTCGATGGCCACGATGATGGTTGCGACGGTTCCTATTTTATGCGTGTATCCTTTTGTGCAAAAGTATTTCGTGAAAGGCGTTCTGATTGGTTCCTTGAAGGAATAACCACGGGTTCAAGGCGTTAGCTTTAACCATAGATAAACATGCGGAAGGGAGTTTGGGCGATGATAACATTCAGTAAAGCTTTTCACGCAGCATTGTCAGTCTCATTGGTATTCGTTCTGGTATTAGCGGGGTGCTCGAGCAATAAGGAGACGAATGCAGGGACGACGGAAGGGACGAACGGTAGTCCAAATGCCGACACAGCATCGTTCGTTTTGGGCGAACAGCCGCTTGAGTTCTCTTTCTACGGGCACTATGACTGGTATACGATGCCGCCTTGGGGCGAAGATCTTTCAACAAAGTGGATTAAGGACAATAAAAAAGTGAATGTGGTGCCAATTAGCTCGGGAGGCAGCGCCAAGCAGAAGCTGAATACGATGATCGTATCGCAGGAGCTTCCGGATGTGATTTGGATGGAGCGTGACGCGGATGTCGAGAAGCTTCGTTCGGAAGGACTACTTGTTCCGTTCGACGATTATTTGGATAAATATCCGAATTTGAAAAGATGGGCCGGTGAGGCGACGCTGGACATGCTGCGCTCTCCGGATGGCAAGCTCTATCAGTTCCCGAACTGGTATACGACGCAGCCGAACGGCAATGCCGGCTACTTGGTCAACAAAAAAATCTATGAAGAGCTAGGCTCGCCGAGTCTTGAAACGACGGATGATCTGTATGCCTATTTGACGCAAGTGAAGGCGAAATATCCGGATGTTGTGCCTCTTGAAGTAGGACAAAGTGCGTCGGGTATCGATGTGCTGGTATCGGCTTTCGCCGAAAACCGTCCTTATACGTATAACGCTATGAAAGCCGTGCCGACAGGCGACCAGCTCGGCTCGATCTTTACGGATGCGGCGTTCCGCGAATCGATTCAATATGCAAGCAAGCTGTATCGTGAGAAGCTGATTTCCCAGGATTCCTTTACGCAAAAGCTGGAGCAGGTGGAGCAGAAGGTCATGACGGGTAAAATCGCGGTTTTCGCAGCATCCAGCCCGACGGAGTTCGGGGCCAAAGGAAATGCGCTGCTGAAGGCGGATGACCCGGATGCAGGCTACATTATGGTGTGGCCGGTGCATAAGGCAGGGCTTGATAAAAACAAAATTTTCCCTGGCGATTACAAACAGCTGGGCTGGAATGTCAGCGTAATTACGAAGGCGGCCAAAGATCCGGAAGCGGTCTTCGCATTCCTTGACTGGTTTACCGGACCTGAGGGTCAACGCATCATTATGTGGGGACCGGAAGGGCTTTACTGGGAAGGTACGGATGCGGAAGAAGCGCCGCAGTTCACTGAGAAATTCACGAGTGACATTGAAGGCCGCGAGGCATTAATGGCAGCTACCGTCAACTTCCAATGGAACGGCAATACCGTATATGTCGACGATTCAAAAATGAAGTTCGAGTCAACGCTTCCAGCGGAGAAACGGAGCTGGGAAACGTATTGGCAGTCGGAAATTACATGGAAAACGCAGTACGACACGACGGAGTTCGTGAACCTGGACCCGGCAGGAGATACCGATGAGGGGATCGTGGCACAGAGCATTTTCGATATTTATGAGAAGGCAAGGGCTAAAGCGATTATGAATGCAGCTTCGGATGAGGAAGTGGCAAGCATTCTGGATAAAGCGGAAGCCGACGCCCAGAAGGCTGGTTATGAGAAGTTGTTGAAATACAAAACGACGAAATGGCAAGAGAATGTCAGCAAACTAAAATAAAGCGCGGGTAAAGCGCAAAAATCGATCTGCTGCAGCGGGCTAGGAGGCCGTAATTTGGACTTGAGAAAAACGGCCTCCAAAACCAAGCATTCATATGGGAGCGATTATATTTGACATATTATTTGGGTGTTGATGGCGGGGGCAGTAAGACGATAGCGGTTGTATCCGATAAAGCGGGCCGTGTTCTTGGGCTAGGCGAAAGCGGCTGCGGAAATCATCAATTGGGTGTGGAGCTAGCGAGAAGCAATATTCAGGCAGCTGTTATCTATGCAATGCTGCAAGCGAAAGTGGAAAAGGAAGAGATTGCTTACGCGGTATTTGGGCTTGCGGGTGCCGACCGCGAAGCGGACTTTCAAATTTTAAGACCGATGATTGCAAAGCTAGGCTTCCGAAATCATGAGATTGTGTGCGATACGGTCATTGGTTTGCGGGCTGGGACCAAACAAGCGGATGGCGTTGTCGTCATATGCGGCAGCGGCACGAACAGCTTTGGTATCAATAAGCGGGGCGAGAGTTTGCAATGCGGCGGCTTTGGTTACGCCTTTGGTGATTTTGGCGGCGGCAGCAATCTTGCGGTGGAAGTGTTTCGATCGGTGATTCGTGCTTGGGAAGGCAGGGAGCAGCCTACGCTGCTGACGGGCTTGACGCTTCGAATGCTCGGATATGAAACGGTAGAGCAAATGTTTCATGATTATTTGGACCATGGGAAGGCCATTCCGCATTTGCTTGCGAAGCTGCTGTTTGAAGCGGCTGAGCAGGGGGATGGTGTTGCACGACGTATCTTGCGACGCCAGGGGGAAGAGCTTGGGGTGGCGGCAAGCGCTGTCATTCAGAAGCTTGGGATGAACGGGGATGAATTCGATCTTGTCATGGTCGGCAGCGTGCTTACCCGCGGGGATAATGGTTACATTGCTCCTTATCTTGAACAACAGGTGAAGAAGGCAGCTCCTGGCTGCAATCTGGCGGTTCTTACGATGGAGCCTGTCGCGGGCGCTTTATTGTTGGCGATGGAGAAGATGACCTTGGTCATCGAGGAGTCTGTATACGAGAGTTTAAATGAGCGCTTATCTGTGAAGGAGGCTCCTGTGGAATGGGTGCTGGACTGAAAGTAGTGGTAATTGGCGGCGGGTCATCCTATACGCCGGAATTAATTGAAGGTTTTATTTTGAACTATGCGACCTTTCCCGTAACGGAAATCGTGCTTGTTGATATCGCTGAAGGGCGAAATAAGCTTGCTATTGTAGGTGAGCTGGCACTGCGCATGATTGAAAAGTCAGGTCTTCCCATCAGGCTGAAATTGACGCTGGACCGGCGTTCGGTGCTTGCGGGCGCTGACTTCGTCACGACGCAAATGCGCGTTGGCAGGCTCGAAGCTCGCGGGTGGGATGAGTCGATTCCGCTCAAATACAATATGATTGGCCAAGAAACAACGGGTGCCGGCGGCATGATGAAGGCGCTGCGGACGATCCCTGTCCTGCTGGAGATTTGCAAGGACATGGAGGAGCTTTGCCCGAATGCCTGGCTGCTTAACTTTACGAATCCGGCCGGCATGGTCACGGAGGCTATTCATAAACATTCAAGCATTAAATCGATAGGGTTATGCAATTCGCCGATTGCCGCCTATAAGTGGCTTTCCGCTGTGTATCAGGTTCCGGCTGAAGACATTTATTGCGAATTCGCTGGTCTTAACCATTTGCATTGGATCAGCACGATTAAGGTGAACGGCGAATCCAAGCTTGATGAGCTGCTGAATAATCAGGATGGCTATTCGGCTAAGAATGTGCCGCAATACGCTTGGAATGGCAGTCTGCTTCGCTCGTTGAAGGCAGTTCCTTCGTATTATTTAAAATATTTTTACTTGCAGCGGGAGATTTTGGAGGAGCAGAAGGCTGCCGCGGCCAAAGGAGAGACGCGGGCGGAGACGGTTAAGCGGCTGGAGGACGAGCTGTTTGAGATTTATAAGGACCCGAACCTGTCGGAGAAGCCGAAGCAGCTGGAGCAGCGCGGCGGCGCTTATTATTCGGAAGCGGCGGTGAAGCTAATGAATTCGTTGTATAACGATAGCGGCGACATTCAAACCTTGAACGTACCTAACCGGGGAGTGCTTGATTTTTTGCCGGATGATGCTTGCATTGAAGTGAACTGCATCGTGACGAAGGATGGACCGATTCCGCAGCCTGTGGCCATTGTTCCGGCTGCTGCCAAAGGGTTAATCCAAGCTGTAAAGGTGTATGAGCAACTGGCAATCGAGGCTGCGGTAACTGGCAACCGTGATACGGCCTTGGTGGCGCTGGCGCATCATCCATTGGTTGATTCCGTGAATGATGCGCAGGCGATGCTGGAGGAAATGCTGGAGCAAAATAAGGTTTACTTGCCGCATTTTTTCGCGGAAGTTGGCGCAGCTGAATAAAGGATGGCGTCCTGGAGCCGAATAGGCTGCCGGGGCGTCTTTTGCATGATTAGGGAAGCTATGACGTTTGGGCTGGCCTTTTTTTTGCGTTCAAGGGCCAAGTCGCATTCTGAAAGCAGAACTGGTAATGTAGATACGGAGGGGATAAGCTAAGGGATCGTGCGAGGAGGTAGCCTTTGCTCGCTGTGCTGCTTCTCGACTATAGCCTTTAGTAAGGCGTGGAGGTCTTTCGATGTCAATGTTTAAAGCGCTAGTGCTTAATCAAATAGATAACGAAATCATTGCAGAAACGAAGCTGTTAGAGAGGAGTGATTTGCCTGCGGGCGATTTGCTCATCCGAGTAGCGTATTCCAGTGTGAATTATAAAGATGCGTTGGCCTTTAAGGCGAACGGCGGCGTTGTGAAGAGTTATCCATTCGTGCCCGGGATTGATTTGGCCGGAACGGTTATCTCGAGTGAGAGCGAGCGGTTCCGGGCTGGCGATGAGGTCATCATTACCGGGTATGGGCTTGGCGTCAGCCATTTTGGAGGTTATAGCGAATATGCGCGCGTACCGGCGGAGTGGGCGGTTAGGCTGCCGAGCGGCCTTTCATTAAAAGAAGCGATGATTATGGGGACGGCGGGGTTTACAGCGGCGCTGTCGGTTTATGAGCTTCAGCAAAATGGGGTTCGCCCGGAGGATGGCGAGATACTGGTGACGGGAGCAACCGGAGGCGTTGGAAGTGTTGCAGCTGCAATTGCAGCCAAGCTTGGCTATGAAGTGGTTGCTAGCACGGGGAAACTCGATAAGCATGATTATTTAAAAGCGCTTGGCGTGAAGCGAATTTTATCCCGCGAAGAGCTTGCGGACGGATCAAAGCGAGCGCTGGACAAGCAGCTTTGGGCTGGAGCCATCGACTGTGTCGGTGGTGAAACCTTGTCTTCGCTTCTGCCGCAGGTGAAGTATGGTGGTGTTGTTGCTGCGAGCGGCTTAACTGGGGGTTCGGAGCTTTCTATGACGGTTTTCCCTTTTATCATTCGGGGAGTTCGTCTCATTGGCATCGACTCGGTCATGGCAAGCATGGAAACGCGTATTCGAGTATGGGAGAAACTGGCGGGTGCTTATAAGCCGGCGAAGCTGGAGGGGCTGTGCGAGGAAATTGCGCTGGATCAGGTAAGCGAGCGAGTGGCTGCGTTATTGAAAGGGCGGTCGAGCGGCCGGGTAATAGTGAGGCTGTAGTGGGCAGCAACGGCTGATTCCACATTTCAGCAGTGAATAAGGCTGATCCCTTTTCTATAGAGGGTTCAGCCTTATTCATCCTCGCAAAAGCCGGTATTTAATTATGATTCTCGGTTCAGTCGCTGGCGTGCGCGAAACTGCTTGAATTGAAAATATATCGTGCACCCAATGCAATGCCCGAGAATGGCGGCTAGCGCGGCAGCGCCCATCATGCCTGCAAAAATATAGCCAGCTACTTGCCAGCCGAGTGCGAAGCTTAGCAAAGCAAAGGTGAGAAAGCCTACTCCAAGCGTGTTGTTAAAGCGCTGCAGCTCGGCTGCTTCCGTCTGGGATGAAGCGACATAACGGGTGAGGAACGGGCGGGCAATGCGAATGAATATATTGGCTTTCGGGCCGAAGATAAGTCCCGTCACCTGAATGATCCATAGCGCAGCAATGAGCCATGGCAATTGAAGTCCTATGGCGATAAGAAGTACAACGACAATACCGGTCTGATTACTGCGTACGTACGGGATTGGGATCTCCTTCATGAACAAAACCAACTTTCCTTATTGGATTTATTTAATTTAATAGTAGTGAATTCTTTATGATTTGGCAAGAGACTCTGAGTGATCTTAAAAAATAAAAATAGTCGGATGTAAGGCATCAAATTTTTTTATGTGATAACTTTCGACAACTTACTATTTAATTTGCTTTTCATATATAATAGATTCGTACAACTAAAGAACTAATTTCCAAACAAGAGGTAGATTAATAGGTGAATCTTACTGGGATTGAAATGTTTAAAGGCCTATCCAATATGGAGCTTGCCAAGCTTTTGGGCATGTTGGATAAACGGAAGTTTGCTGCTGGCACTCCGTTGTTCCGACAAGGTGATGCTGGCGACTATATGTTTATTATTGAAAGCGGTACGATTGAGCTTTTTTCCAGCGTGGAAAATAGCACAAAGCGTTCCTTGGCTCTGCTAGGCGAAGGCGAGGTTGTGGGCGAAATGGCGCTGCTTACTGGCGAAGCCAGATCTGCGGAGGCCGTTGCTTCTGAAGATACTGTGCTTTATATCATTGATAGCAACGCATTCGACCGCCTAGTTAACGATAATACGACATTTTCCACCTATTTTATCAGACTTCTGTCACAGCGGTTAATGGCAACGAATGACCGTCTTCAAGCAGCGAAGAAGGCGGAATCCGAGCGTGTTGCCCGCGAGCTTGGACAATTGCCGGAGCAGCTTGCGCACTTTCTGCTATGGTGCGCCCAAGTTCCGCTTGTTAGCAGGAAGCTTGCAGAGCAGACCTTTACCCTCACACTAGAAACAGCATTTGCGAAAAACTCCTTCCTTAGGCAATGCTTTCAAGAAAATCCAATGACATCTGAGTGGCTCACCATCTCGAGCGGACTGAAACCAGTGCTAGATGATATAAGCAAAGAACGTTACGGCTATGACGAAATGGCGGGTTGGGCAGAACAGGCGGCAGCTTGGTATGCGTCGCAGGGGCTATGGGCGGATTCGATTTTTATTCAGGCTGATAGAGGCAACTGGCCGCTGGCACTGGATACTTATGCGCGCGAAGGGAAAGTGCTGACTGATGAACAGCGTTCAGAAGTATTGCTTATTTTTGGCCGTTGCCCGCTTGAACAGCTTGCCGTGCGTTTTTCTGTTTTGGAAACCTATCTCCCTTACTGCGATAACCACTCACCAGAAGCAGGCATCGCAGTTATAGAGACGGCTTTGAACCGAACGTATGAATTTAAACCCGTTGAGCTTTTGTTCTTGTACGAAATGGGAACAGAGCTGTGCCGGAAGCTAGGCAGAAACAATCAGGCACTGGAGTATATGAAGCTGGCGGAAGCTGCGGCGGGCAGCGATCCCGCAACTGAAGGGGAGTTGATCCGCGCGGATCGTGCGTATGGGCTTGCTAAGCAGAAGCTCGCGAGGAAGCGCAGTGAGGTGCTTGTGCGGAGCGCTGGACAATTATTAAAGGGCAATCGTGCAGGTGAAGCGGCGGCTATCGGTGCTGCGCTGCTTTGTATTGTGTTGTCCTTTGTTATGGACCCGATTGGCGGGTTGTCGGAAGCGGGCATGCGTTTTGTTGGCATAGCCATTGCGGCCGTCATCATGTGGATAGTGCCGGTCATGCCGGATTATGTGGTAGCGCTTGGCATGATCATGTTATGGGTAATTGGAGGCGTGGCCTCGCCTGAGACGGCGATGTCCGGATTTGCCTCAAGCTCTTGGCTATTTATGATTTTTATTATGGCGATGAGCGCGGTTATTACGAAGTCAGGCATCTCCTATCGGTTTGCCTTGCATGCCCTTAAGCGGTTTCCTGCGAGTTACCGGGGCCAGTTATGGGGAATTGTTGCGGGAGGGGCTCTGCTTAATCCGCTGCTTCCCTCTTCATCAGCCAAAGCATCGCTAGGCGTGCCGATGGCGCAAACGCTGGCGGAGTCTATGGGTTATGGGGAGAAGACTGAGGGGGCGGCGGGTCTCGGATTGGTGGCTATGGTCTTTTTCGGATTTACCGCCCCTTTTGTGCTCACCGGCTCTTACACCAATGTTATGGCTTACGGCCTTGCTTCCTCCGAGCGTTCCGTGTCATGGCTGCAATGGTTTCTGTACGCGCTGCCTGCCTTTATTGTTTTTGGTGCGGTGCTCCTAATTATTTTGTTATACATGTTCCGTAAAATAGAGCCGTCTAAGATGGTGACGGGGGAAGTTCTGAACGAGCAGCTTCGTTTGCTCGGTCCCCTAACCAAGGACGAACGCGTATCGCTTTGGACCGTAATTAGCTGCATTGGCTTGATGGTGCTTCAGCCGATGCATGGCATAGACAGCACGTGGATCATGCTGCTTGGCTTTGCTGCTTTAGTGATTAGCGGCGTGTTGGATAAGCGGACCGTCTCTGTGGGCATCGACTGGACGTTTCTGCTATTCCTTGGAGCTGCATTTAGTTTCGCGGGTGTAGCTGGGCAGCTTGGAATCGCTGAGTTGCTGTCAGGTTTTTTGAGTGAGCATTTGTCTTTTTTTGATACGTCTCCTGCGTTGTTCCTGGCAGCTGTTATTCTTGTTTCGTTTGTGGTGACGCTTGTAATTCGGGATGATCCTGCCGTTATATTGCTGGTAACAGCTATCGTTCCTTTGGGTGAAGCGATGGGTATTCATCCGTGGGTGCTGGTGTTTATTATTTTGCTCGCAACAGACCCGTTCTTCTTTACCTATCAATCTCCAACCTATTTAACGGCTTACTATAGCACGGAGGGCAAATCGTTTACCCACAGGCAAGCGCAAAAGGTTGCTCTGGGGTACGGGCTTGCGGTCTTTCTGGTCGCCTTGCTTTGCGTTCCCTACTGGAAGTGGCTCCATCTGATTAATTAAATGGATCAACAAAGAAAGGAGGCTGCTATGAAGCTTAAGCTTATCCATATCATTGCCGCATTAACGGCGCTGTCGGTGTTCCTGATGTATAGGGGATCGCTGGATACGATGGATTATTTCTTCCAAGACCGATTTATGCAAAAAGAAAGCGATATTGACACTCGGATTGCTATTATCGCCATCGATGACGAGAGTGTAAACGAATATGGGAGCTGGCCTTGGAACCGCAATGTTCATGCGCAGCTTATTGATACACTTGCCGAGGGGGACCCGGCGGTCATTGCCTTTGACGTTACGTTTCCTGCGCCTTCGGCGGATGATACTTCCGCAGATGAAGCGTTGATTGCTGCTGTAGCGCAAGCGGGCAATGTGATCATGCCGGTATATGGCACGTTTGCTTCCTCTGCTAAACAGGGGGCGATTGAAGCGTTGGAGATGTCGGAACCGTTCCCGGAACTAAAGGCGGCAGCCGCTGCGGTCGGCCATATTAATACGATCCCTGATCGCGATCGGGTTGTCCGGAACTCCCTGTACAGCTTTCAGTACCAGGGGGAGACGGTTGAGAGTTTTTCTTGGGTCATTTATCAAATGTTTATGGAGCGCGCGGGCGGTTCGGTCGACGCGGAAATGCTGCCGCTGGACGCATTTGGGCGGTTTCATATCGCTTATAGCGGCAAGCCCGAGCAGTATGAAGCCGTTTCTTATTCTGCCGTGCTGAACGGCGATGTGCCAGCGGATTATTTTAAAGACCGTATCGTTCTTATTGGGCCTTATGCGACAGGGTTTAAAGATGACTATCTGACTCCGTTGCAAGTGAAGAATCCCATGTACGGGGTTGAGATTCATGCAAACATTATTCAGGCGCTGATGGATCGTCACTTGAAGCATGAACTTGATTGGAAATGGAACGCGCTTATTTTGCTTATCGCGGCGGCGCTGGCCTATTATTTATTCCGAAAGTGGAACATGCTGATTTCTTTCTTGTCCGTTGCGGTACTTATTGTGGTTTTTGTAGTGGGAAGCAGCTACTTGTATGGCAAGGGAATCATTGTCTCAATCGGATATGCCGTGCCGCTGCTCATTATCAGCTGTATTGTGGTCGTTGGCTTTCATTATGTGGAGGAACTGCTGGAGCGACGCAGAGTTACCGATATATTTGGGAGGTACGTTGCGCCAGAAGTGGTTAACCAGATTTTGAAAAATGGCGACGAAGGGCTGAAGCTCGGCGGAACGCGCCGGGAACTAACTGTTTTGTTTGTCGATATCCGCGGCTTTACGCCTCTCTCGGAGAAGGCGGAGCCAGAGGAAATCGTTGAAATATTAAATGAGTACCTCGATCTGGCGGCCAATTGCATCTTTAAGTTTGATGGAACGCTGGATAAGTTCATTGGCGATGCGGCCATGGCTATTTTCAACGCGCCGCTGCTGCTCGAGGATCATCCGATGCGCGCCGTTCAGGCTGCTTGGGCGATGAAGGAAGGCTCGGCTGCGCTGGAGCGCAAGCTAATTGAACGTTTTGGCTTTGGCGTGAAGTTTGGCCTCGGCATCCATACGGGTCCTGCTGTCTTCGGCAACATTGGGTCAAAAAGCAGGATGGATTATACAGCCATTGGCGATACGGTCAATACGACGGCGCGGCTGGAGAGCAACGCAAAGCCGGGCCAAATTATTTTGAGCGATGCGGTATATCAAGCGGTTAAGGATCGAATTAAGGCGAGTTCGCTTGGGGAGATCAAGGTTAAAGGGAAAGAGCAAGGCATTACGATCTATGAATTGGAGGGATTGCAATGAAGTCATTGAAGTTGATCATCATTTCTTTGCTCGTCATGGCGCTTGTTCTGCCTACGGCAGTGTTTGCGAAGGACACGGATAAAGCGGGGAAAGTGACGGCTGTAGAGGGCAAAGCGGAAGTGAAAAAAAGCGGCGGCTCCAAGAAGTTTAATGCTTTTAAAGGGATGGCCATTACGCAGGGCGATACGATTATGACGGGTAGTGACGGTAAGATAACGATGGATCTGGACAGTGACAAAGAGGTGACCATCGGCACGAATACGACGCTGGTTGTCAGTGAGCTTGTCAAAAGCGCTAAAGCGCTTAGCGGCAAGACAAGCCTCAGCCTTTTGAAGGGCAAGGTAGTCATTTCGATTAAAAAGAAGCTGGATGGCGACTCTCGTTTTGAGATTGAGACGCCGACGGCGATCATGGGCGTTATGGGTACGCAGTTTACTGTCCGCTATGAGGATGAGCAAAGCTATGTAGGCGTCTTTGAAGGCGCTGTGAAAACTAAGCATGGTGACAAGCGTGCGGCAGAGACCCTTGTGAACCCTAATGAACAGCTGCGGTTGGACCAAAAGGGAGAAGGGAAGAAAGAGAAGTTAAACTATCTTGACCTCCCGCTTATCGCATTGGAGCATTACCTGCAGCTGCTGGAGAAAGATGCCAAATCAGACAAAACGTTAATTGGCCAGGTGAAGCAGCAAATTGAAAAGTTGAAAAAAGAAGAAGCGGCTGCAGCTGCTAATGAGAATGTGGGGTCGACGACCGACTCCACCATCGTATACGAGGATAAAACAGGTCAAACTGGCGGTGGCGGCAGTATAATTACACCGACAGCTACTCCGACGCCGACTCCTACAGTGACGCCGACTGTGGCGCCAACGGCGACACCACCGGTGATGCCTACGGATGAACCGGTTGCAACGCCTACAATCGCGCCTACGGAAGGGCCGGTTGCGACACCGACGATAGTGCCGTCGCCTATGCCGACTGAATTGCCTCTGGCACCACCTGTGCTGGATGCCTCGGAATTTTATAGCAATCTGTATACGTATATGAGAAACGATAAAGTTTTTATTTTACCTTTTACAACAAATATTGCTCTCAACAACATAAATGATATTACTCCTGCTGATGCTTCTCAAGTCATCAAATTTGAGATTTTCCAGCCTGAAACCGAGGGTTATATTGATCGCACCGAGATGGTAGATAAAATCTCCATCGATTCATCTTTTTCTGACCGGATGTCTATTGAACTGCGAGAAGCTGTTGCATATGGCTCTGATATTCGAATCACCGTCTACGCTAACCAGCTTAAAAATGCTGATACTGGCGCTGTGCAAGACTTGGATCAAGTTACCGTAAATGAAGAGGGGAATGAGGGTTTTGAATTCAAATTCAAGGAGGATTACACCCAGTTTGATTATATTCATGGGGACCCTGATTCACAGGTAAATTGGATGGCAGCGTTTAGTTCTCTCGGTTACCAGTACGATATGCAGTATGCTGAGGTGACTAGGATCTGTTCTGCTGATGATGAATGTCCGCCAGAATATGTATATAATTTAAATGATATTATGAGTGTTTCCACTAGCGTTTCTCCCTCTTACCAAACGATTTTGAGTGTTACGTTATTTGGTTCTTATTTTGCTAGCGAGGATTTGGATGTTGGTTTATATAAAATAAGCATTCATCCCGTCGATAGAAATGATAATCCCGTTGAAGGGACGATCGATATCTACGCAAATGTACGCAGGGCTGCTCCGCCGGAACCGTTGAGCGAATCCGCGTATATGAGTGATGCTTCAACATTGGTTCTGCCGTTTACTACGCCGCTTGTAAAGTTGCGTTCTGTGCTTGGAGACGGCTTGGCTGTTAAGGTTTGCGACTTTGGAGAGTCTCCTCCGCTAGTCGAGGGTGGCGAAAATGAAGGTGACCAGCCATGCACAAATGTTAGCGTTGATAGCGTAACTGTGGACCCTGAGAGCGCCGATCAATTAATCGTGGTACTTTCTAATCCTATGGAATACGGAGCGAATATCAAGGTTGTAGTTGAACCGTGGGCATGGCTAAATCCGGAAACCATGGATGTACAGAAAGAAGAACACAACTTTTACTTAAGAAGTGCGGCTACTCTGCAACCTTATTACGTTCAATTCCTTTATGATGGCCTGGAACAAACGGACGAAAAAGTCACGATTCATACGCTTGGATATGATATCGGAGAAATCAGAATGTATTGCTATGGATTTGCTGGGTCCTGTGAAGGATTTGAGCCTCCTTATAGATTAGAGGATGAAGTTTATCGATTGACAGGCGATGGGGCAACTCGCGAGCTGACTCTGTTAGGCTCTTACTTTAATCAGCCTTATGTTAGGCCTGGTTGGTATGAACTCTACATCCCTATTATGCAAAACGGTGAACAAATTGATGGAATTTACCTAATTGTTTGGGTTAGTCCGCCGCCTCTATAAAATATGAGAAGCCGAAAGGAGCACTCCCATGAAGAAAATGCGATTACTAGCAGTGAGCACGGCGCTTGCTACCGCGCTTGTCGCGGTTAATGTTACGGCCTACGCAGCGGCAACGGAAGCTACTGCCACTGCCGCTAATACAGTCGATGCAACGGCGGTTGTGAGAGTTATTGAGAAGGTCAGTCAGCCCTGGGGGCTGGCTGCTGCCGCGGATGGCGGCATTATTGTTGTCAGTTCGGGCAGCAATCAAGTCAATAAATGGCAAGATGGCAAGCTTACGCCAGTAACGGCGCTGACGAAGCAGGGATATTTTGACGGTACGGCCGCGAATTCAACCTTTAACCATCCTTCTTACTCGGCAGTAAACAGTAAAGGCGTTATTTATGTCAGCGATACAGATAACCATGTCGTCCGCAGAATCGTAAATGATCGGGTGTATACGGCTGCTGGTAACGGCAAAGCAGGAAATAAGGACGGGAAATTCGGAGAGGCGCAGTTTAATGCACCGGCTGGACTGGCGGTTGATGCGAAGGATAATGTCTATGTCGCTGATTCGCTGAATAACGTCATTCGCGTCATCTCTCCTGAAGGCGTGACGACAGTTTTTGCGGGAGTGGCAAATGCGGCTGGCGGCTATAAGGACGGCTGTGCCTCTGAAGCGTTGTTTAACGAGCCTGCGGGCCTTGTATTCGACGAGAAGGGCGGATTATATGTAGCGGATAGCGGCAACCATTTGATTCGTTACATCCGTGATGGCAAGGTGACGACAATCGCCGGCAAACCAACGGCTGTAGATGCATTGACCGGTTATATGGCGGGCGGCTATGTAAACGGCAAGAGTGGGGATGCTAAATTCAACCGGCCACGCGGCCTGGCTTATGCGGGCGGCGTGCTGTTTGTTGCAGACAGCTTGAATAACCGGATTCGCGCCGTACAAGCTGACGGAGGGGTTATCTCCATTGCAGGCCAGACTGCGCCTGGAGATAAGGTAGGCGCAGCGGAAATAGCTCAATTTAATCAGCCCTCTGCTCTGCTTTATACGGCGGGGAAATTATACGTTTCCGATACGTTGAACAACGGCGTCAAGACGCTTGAGGTTGATCCAAAGGCGCTTAAACCTATTCAAACTGTAGAGGATTTGATTGCGGGCACGGAGCTTTTGCCAGCTAGCAAGGATATGCAAGTATGGTTAAATGGCAAGCAAGTTAAGTTTGCTGCTGAGCAGAAGCCTTACAAAAGCGGGGATAAGACCTATCTTCCGGCTCGTGCGGTGTTTGAAGCGTGGGGAGCGGAAATCAAATGGAACGCGGCAACCAAGGAGGTTCTATTGACCAAAAGCGACTGGAAGCTTGCGCTTAAAGCAAATGCGAAGCAAACTGTCGTGTTGGTGAAGGGCGCCCTTTATATAGAGGCTAACCATTTGGCGGACGCCGCCTCATTAGTGCTTGTGCAGGATACGGAATACAATGCTATTATTATAGGCAGCGGGCAGTAATAAGCTTAGCAATATCCTTTGGATGGAGGCTGTGCAATGACACAAGGAAGCCATTCGCAAAATAATATTGATCGTTTCTCCGGATTTGAAAATGATTATGATCAGCATCGACCGAAAGCGCCGACGGCCGTTATAACGATTCTTACTAGTTATTTGGGCCGCTCGCCTGAGCTCGTTGCGGATGTAGGCTGTGGCACGGGCCTCTCCTCCTTTGTGTGGCGTGAGCATGCTGAGCGTATCATTGGCATAGAACCTAATGATGATATGAGAGGCAAGGCAATCTCTCGTTTGTCTGAGATAACGGGAGCGGAGCATATCTCCTTTGTTAAGGGATATTCGGACAAGCTGCCTCTGGACGGAGAAAGCGTTAGCGTTGTTACATGCTCCCAATCCTTTCATTGGATGGAGCCGGTCAGCACGCTACGCGAGTTTGCCCGGGTTCTTCAGCCGGGAGGCGTATTTGCCGCTTACGATTGCGATTGGCCGCCAACGCTGCATTGGAGCGTGGAAGCGGAGTACCAGCAGTTGATTAACCACACTGAAGAAATTATCGCCAAGCGAATTCCTGAGAAAAATCGGGCAAGCAAGCGGGATAAGGAACAACATCTGGAGCAGATAAGGAAGAGTGGACATTTTCAGTTTGCCAAAGAGATTGTGTTCCACAATATGGAGACATGCGATGCGGAGCGGTATATTGGTTTGGCGCTTAGCCAAGGCGGCATACAGGCTGTGTTCAAGCTCGGATCGTCAGAGCTTCATTCGACGCTTCAAGCCTTTAAGAGCAGTGTTGAGCGTTATTTTGCAGGACGGACACTTGAGGTTATGTTTAGCTATCGCATGCGTCTGGGTGTGAAGTAGCATGGAAATCAAGGACAACTATAGGATATAACGCAAAGAAGCAAGTAGCTGACGCCGTTACCCGGCAGGCTGCTTGCTTCTTTGATTTCCTGATGGGACAGGGGGAGGAGGACTATGGCTTTGTGAATATTCCGCTCTTTAACATAAACAATCGATCGTTAGTAAAATGGTTCATGATCAACCTCCGTGCTAAATAAGTGATAACGGTTGCAATGCGCAGCTGTTCTTATTGCTTAACCAATAGGTAAACGGTATATCCGATAGCTGCTGCAATAATAGCGATCGTTGCCGTACATGAAAGAACATGGAAGAAAACTTCCCACTTATCTACTTTAGTGCCTCGAATGTCCTTTGCCTCATTCCCCTTCTTCGAAGGTGGTGCCAGATTGTCCTGACGGGGCTTAATGGTGGATCACCCGCTTTCTTTAATCCTATTCTTTGTTTTGCTTATAAACGACCAGAATCGTGCTGCGTTGGTAGGTGTTGCCGGATGTTGCAGTCTTGATCATGGAGCCGTAGCAAATATTAATGACTTGATCGTCATTGAGCTCCGCCAGAAACTCGTTTGCCCTTTTTTCTGCAAATACCGTATCCGTATCGATAAACTCTTTTACCTGTATCATGCTGATCACACCCCCTTGCCAAATAGACAGATAGGCACCCCGCGAAAGTAGCGGAATGCCTTTTCACGTCCACCATAGCATTGGGAATTGTGAGTGTCAACTACGGGAGTTGCATAACCAAGCTTGAATGCAAAAAAAGACGCGCAGCGGCATAAATAAAGCGAAATGGAGCTTTTTGCTTGCGTGATGAAAAGTGGTACAAGTTGGCTGGAATGGCGCTAAGCGAAGGAAGAGTTTGTGTGGAAAGTTTACACGAGGGGGATATGCGATAGTTTCCATGTTAGATTTTGGCGGAGGGACATAAGCAGTCATAATCCGTGAGTAACGAAGAGGATTTTATTCTATATGTAAAAAAATGAATAATAGAATTGAAATATTTTAATTAATCGATACTTTTAGTTTTAATCGTTCGTATTTTGATCGGATTTTTAAAATATATATCTGATTTAATAAAGGAGTAACTGCAGTTTGTGGTCAGGAAATTTATTATGTTTAGGTATCATTATGGAAAACAATATATTAGATTTAGAGAGGTTTTGTGTAAATAAAACTAACATTTGTAATCTGCAATAAAGAGAGTGAGAGGGTGTTATAAAGAGATTTATAGAGATAAAACCTATTGTTAACGCTTTATTCGCCGTTTTTTAGCTTGTTAACTTATATAACATAAAATAGACTATGGAATAGACAGAGAGAAATATATAACACAGGAGGAGAAGTTAATATGACACAAATGGTAAAAAGCGAGATGGCGAAAAAGGTTCTTATTCCATTATTAGTACTCTCACTGCTAGCAGCAATGGTTGGAGTGCTGGCGAGAACGGATTTTGTTCGCGCAGAGGAAGCGCCACAATTACCTACCTTTAACATTCCTGCTCTGACAGATGAGCAAAAAACTTCCGCTCTTCCTAATGTTATCGTAGTTGCAACTGGCGGTACAATTGCAGGTAAAGCAAGAAATGATGATAAAACAAATTTCCAAAACTACGCAGCGGGAACTTTCCTTATGGCTGATATGGTAGCCCAACTGCCTGGTAAAAATAAAATTGCCGACGTTTCGACTTTCCAATTCGGAAACAAAGGATCAGGCGGATACACAATGAAAGAGCTTTACGACCTGTCGCTAGCTGTTGACGCTGCGCTTGAAATTTACGACAGCGCTGTGGTAACAACAGGTACAGATACGATGGAAGAGATTGCTTACTTCCTTGATCTTACGGTTCGCAGCGAAAAACCAGTCGTAGTTACGGGTGCGATGAGACCATGGGATGTTATCGGTACAGATGGTCCTGCCAACCTTTATCAAGCGATTAAAGTAGCAGGCAGCGCGAAAACAAAATGGTTTGGCACAGTAGTTATGCTTAACGACGTGATTTATGCGGCTCGTGAAGTTACCAAAACAAACGCTCACCGCAATGATACCTTTGATGCTCCAATGTTTGGTGCACTTGGTTACGTAGATGATCCAGCTGTTCGTATTTACCGTGCTCCTGCAAGAGCAGCTAAAGCAGGTACAGCAGCATGGGCTTCACCATTCGATCTTAAAACCATTTCTAAAGACAGCCTTCCTAAGGTCGAAATCGTATATAGCTATCAAGAAGCAGGCGGCGGCGCTATTCGCGGACTTGTAGAAGACGGCGCTAAAGGAATTGTAACAGCAGGTACAGGCGCAGGCGGTATTTCGTCAGCTCTAAGTACAGCTCGCACAGCCGCAATCAGAGATAAAGGCGTAGTATTCGTATCGACGACTAGAACGGGCTCTGGTTCTATCTATGATAGCGGAAGCGGCAGCGTAATTGGCGGAGACAACTTGAATGCGGCACATGCCCGTATGATGCTGTTGCTGTCACTTGCATTCACTAACGATGTAAGTAAGATCAGAAGCTGGTTCACAACGTTTGGTACGCAAGATGTTGAAATTTCGGTTGATGAAAACACAGTACTGAGCACATCGGTTGAAGAGCCGATTGTTGAGCCTGTTGTAACTGAGCCGACTCCTGAAGTAGAGGTTCCAGCGGCAACAGATGTCGTAACAGAGCCTGTGACGACAGAACCAACACCTGAAACAGCACCGGTGACGCCATAATTTTTGAGAGGAGTACGGTTATGACCCAAACAAGCCATTCAAATACAACAAAGAAAATTTTCATTCCTCTCCTCATAGTGGCGCTCCTCAGCACGATACTGACTGGCTATGCCAGCTCAGTCCGCGCTGAGGTAGCAGCACCGGAGCTGCCTACTTTCAATATTCCAGCCTTGTCGGAAGAGCATAAGACCTCACCGCTGCCGAATGTAATTGTTGTGGCAACGGGAGGCACGATTGCAGGCAAAGCTAGAAACGATGATAAAACGAACTTTCAGAACTATGCTGCAGGAACTTTTTTGATGGCCGACATGGTAGCCCAATTGCCGGGTAAAGAAAAAATTGCGGACGTATCCACGTTCCAATTCGGCAACAAAGGCTCCGGCGGCTATTCGATGAAAGAGCTTTACGACTTATCTCTAGCGGTTGACGCAGCGCTTGAAATTTATGATAGTGCTGTTGTTACTACGGGTACCGATACGATGGAAGAGATTGCTTACTTCTTGGATCTGACGGTGCAAAGCGAGAAGCCGGTAGTGGTCACAGGTGCGATGAGACCTTGGGATGTAATCGGCACAGATGGCCCAGCCAACCTTTATCAAGCGATCAAGGTTGCAGGCAGCGGCAAGACAAAGTGGTACGGCACGGTCGTTATGCTGAATGATGTTATTCAAGCAGCGCGTGAAGTGACAAAATCAAATGCCCACCGTATGGACACATTTGAAACGCCAATGTTCGGAGCACTCGGTTATGTGGATGATCCGGGAGTGCGTATTTACCGCTTGAATGCTCGTGCATTGAAAGCGGGTCAAGCTGACTGGAAAACGCCTTTCAACTTGAAGACAATTTCCAAGGACAGCCTTCCGAAAGTTGAAATTGTGTACAGCTATCAGGAAGCTGGCGGCGGAGCCATCCGTGCCTCGGTAGAAGATGGAGCTAAGGGTATCGTTACTGCAGGAACCGGTGCGGCAGGAATTTCGTCCCAAATGAGCGCTGCGCGCTCTGCGGCGATTAAAGACCATGGCGTAACGTTCGTCTCCACGACAAGAACGGGTTCAGGCACCATTACGGGCGGCGGCAATGGCATTATTGCCGGCGACAACCTGAACGCGCAGCATGCCCGCATTATGCTGATGCTATCGCTTGCATTCTCCAGTGATTTCAATCAAGTGAAGAGCTGGTTTGAAACGGTAGGCACACAGGATATTACGGTTGATGCAGAAGAGACGCCACCAACGACGCCTCCGACAACACCGCCTACGACGCCTCCGACAGGCGGATCGGGAGGCAGCGTATCAACTCCTGGCAAAGTGACGATTGGGGCAGGAAACTCCGGCACATTGGGGCTTGATGACAGTGTGACGGTATCCATACCGGCTGGTGCTACGAAGGAGCAAATGGAGCTTTCCATTGAGAAATTGATAGGCAATGGCGGCATCGTAGATTCGACAAGCCTGCTGTTATCGCCGATCTTCGAAATTCTCAAGACGATTTCAGCGAACTTCTTGGTTCCGGCTACGCTGACCTTTAAGTTCGATACGACCTTGATTAAGGAGGGCCAAACGGCTTCCGTATTCTACTACGATGAAACGAAGAAGCAATGGGTTGAGATGGGTGGTACCGTTAACGGCAATCACATTACCGTTACCTCTGATCACTTCACGAAGTTCGCGGTATTCGCGGTAGAGAAGAAGGTTGATCCGATCTCGTTTACGGATATTTCAGGACACTGGGCAGAGGCCGCGATTAAAGAAGCGGTAGCTGCAGGTATCGTGAAGGGATATGTAGACGGAACGTTCAAACCGAACAACACGGTAACGCGGGCAGAATTCTCTGTCATGCTGATGGGCGCATTGAAGGCCGAAGGCGAGGGTGCTGCGCTTGCCTTTACCGATAATGCCAAAATCGCGGATTGGGCGAAGGAAGCCGTTGCGCGTGCGGTTAAAGAAGAAATTATTAGCGGTTATCCGGATGGCACTTTCCGACCAAGCAGCAACATTTTGAGAATGGAAATGGTATCGATGATTGCAAGCGGCGCGGGTCTGACTTTGGATCCAAATGCAACGACAGGCTTCGCCGATAACAAGGACATTCCTGCATGGGCGATGGGCGCGATTAAGGCTGTGAGTGACAAAGGCATCATTCAAGGCCGTACCGGCAATGTCTTTGCTCCAAAAGCAACAGCTACGAGAGCGGATGCGATTACGGTTATTATGAACTTGCTTCATAGCAAATAAACAAGCAACAGTAGGATAGGGCGATTCCAAGAGGTCTGCAAAGACCTAGAGGAATCGCCCTTTTCTTTTATTTGATGAGGATATCCGCTATTAAATCAATTTGTCCAACGATGGAGATCGGATCGTAGTGCAGATAGGTGTCGTAATCCAGAATGTGCAAATTTCCGTTCTTAACAGCAGGGAGATTTTGCCAAACGGGGTTATTCAGGATGTTATCGATGTCCTCCTGTGCCGTTCCTGCATTGAAGCAGATGAAGATATGGTCGGCATCCGCATATTGCGGGAGAGCCTCTAGCGAAATTTCTTTAATTTGAAGCCCGCTGTCTATGACCTCTTCCTGTACGATAGTTGGCGCTTTGAGCTGTAGAGCATCGTAAATCGCATAGCCTCCACGGCCATAGTTGTCGCCAAGAATAGAAAGTTTCTTTTCCCTCACATTGACCAGTACCGCCGTTTCACCCGGAGCTACGGCTGCCTTGATTTTCTCCCGGCCGGCTTCAGCCGTTTGTTCATAGGTTGAAAGCCATTTTGCAGCTTCCTCTTGCTTGCCCAGAAGCTCGCCGAACAGCTTCACTTCTTCTTTAGGATTTTTATAGGCGGTGTAAGGAACATGCACGGTTGGAGCGATTTTGGCAAGCTGGTCATATATTTCCACGTCAAAATCATTGATTAAAATGAGATCGGGCTCCAGAGTGGTCACTTTCTCCAGTGAGGTTGGCGCTCCGATATCCTCAATCGTTTTCTCCTGTTCTACAAGAAAAGGACTGCCCATCCACCATTCCTTATTCGCGCCGACTGGCTGTAAGCCAAGAGCAAGCAAGGTGCCGTGATAATAAGCGGAGACGATCCGCTGCGGATTGGCAGGAACAGTGATGTCCCCTTTGTCTGTTTGGACGATGCGTGTATCGGAGGGAGCGGCAGCTTCCTCATTATTTGTGCTTTCGTTAACGGTCCCGGTTGGCGAAGCTGACGGGGTGGTTCCCTCGTTATTGTCAGAATTGCTGCTGCAAGCGGCTAGTGCGGCAAGAATTAAGATAAGGATAAGACTCGCGGAAACTGTTCTTTTTAAATGAAGCATGATGATCCTCCCTGTGATTAATAATCATTCTCAACGAGAATAGTATCAACCTAGGCTTCCCATCGTCCATGCACAATACTGGCGGATATTCACGATGAATGTGACGTGAAGTGCTCCAAAAGCAGCTTGAGCTGCAGGGATAGGGAGAGCGGGTCGAAGCCGTAGAAAATATCCGCGTTTGTTTCGTACACCCGGTTGTTTTGGACGGCAGGAAGCGACTTCCAAACGCTGGAATGGGCTAACTGTTCGGAGGGCTCCACCCAGTGCGAAGGATAATGATGCAAAATAATATGATCGCCGGCATATTCGGGCAAGTCCTGAAGCGGAATCCATTCGTTCAGCTTGCGTTGATTAATGATATTCGCCTGCACGATGGATGGCGCTTTAAGCTGCAGCCCTTGATAGATGAGCGGTCCGCCCATGCTTCGCAAATCCCCGTATACGTATATTTTTTCGGATACAATCTTTAAAATGGTTACTGTCTCAGAGTCGCCGATTCGCTTAGCCAATTGTTTGCGGGCATCTTCGAGCTGCCTATCGAATTGCGCAAGCCATCCCTCGCACGACTCGCGTTTCCCCACAGCGTCGGCAATCATTCGAAACTGCTCGCGCCAATTCATCTGATCGTATGCCAAGGGAAGAACTGGAGCGATTTCCCGGAGCGATTCCAGTCCTTGGGACTCCATGTAGCACAAAATAAGATCGGGTTTTGCGTGAGAGACAAGTTCCTCGCTTTCCTGGCTCCACCAGTCGATGCGTTGAAACTCGGATAACGAAAGTTTTTTTCCGTAATGCTCAAGCATCCAAGGATCGATATGGCCGAGCCTAGGTACGATTCCAAGCGTGAGTAAACAGGAGGTCGCGTTCGGGATAAGCGATACAAACTGTTTAGGGCGCTTAGCGTAGGCGGAAGGAGACTCGCCAATGAGCTGTTTGAACTTGCGGCTGAAATAGTACTCGTTCTTGATGCCAACCTCCTTGGAGATGCTGCTGATTGTGGCGTTCGATAGCTGAAGCAGCTCTCTAGCCTTCTCAATGCGGAGACGGGTGAGATATTCGACGAAGCTTGTGCCTTTCTCTTTCTTGAACATGCGGGAGAAGTAGGAGGGACTAACCCTGTGCATTCTCGCCAGAAGTTCCCTAGACAGCTCTTCCCGGTAATGCTCTCGCATATAGGCAACAGCGTGCTCGATCGTTGATTTGCTGTCGAACGGGTGCGAGGAGCTCTCCTCTTGGAAAATAAGGTGAAGCAGCTCGTAGAAAAGCAGCTGTGCTTGAAACAAATGGCGATACGGCTCGCCTGTGGCCGCTTTCTTCAGCTGTTTTACAAGCTGGTGTGCACGGTAGGCGGAAGATAACCGGATTTCTCCGAATTGTGGCCAATCCAGTTTCTTTCGAAAGTACTGCCGCTCTGTGCTTAAGGTTGCCGTCTCGCCGACGACGTCAAAAGTGATTTTATCGAGCTCAAGCGTTTGGTTATTTTCGTTAAATAAATGCATGCCGCTGCCTGCATGGCAGAATAAGGCTGTATCCTGCTTCAGCTCATGCTTGCGCCCGTTCATATAGAGCATGCCGCTGCCTTGGCGTACCATAATCAGCGTGTCTGAATCGGCAACGTTCCACTCTTTCTGCGAGTACGGAGCGTAGATGAGCGATTGGATTTCCTTTGGTACAAATAGGGAGGACTCCAGCAGCTCGCGGCTTATTTTTTCATTGAGGCCCGAAGTTGCCTTACTTTGGCGCTGCTGCTCCTTCAGGACGAGCCGCATAGCCTCTGCCTCTTGATCGGATAAGCGGCCCACATGTTTGATTAGGCGATGCTTATTTTTTCCATCTTCAGCTTTATAAGCGGCGACGATTTTGTAGTAGCTATAGGTTTTTCCATTTTTGGTTACGGTGCTTTTTTTCAAAAACATAGGAAGGCTCCTTCATAAAGGTTGAGACTAATTTGGGGACTATTTTAGCATACCATAACATAGCTGTATCCGTTTGTTACAGTTGCCTTGGAGGATGGAAATCGTCATTTCCATTGATAAAGCTGTAGATGAATGTGGGCATGCTTCGGTATAATGGCAAAATGGCAGGCCGTGAAAACAAAAAAAGCGATGGGAAACGAGGGGAAGCAGCATGTCGCCAAGAAACGTGGAGAAAGACAAGCTCATGCGCGAGAAGCGGATGCAGCATATTTTGGATTGTGCGCTGAAAGTCATGGCGATAAACGGCTTCCAATTGACGAGCATTCAGGATATTGCAAAGGAAGCGAATGTCAGCGTCGGCAACGTTTATCATTATTTTACATCGAAGGAAGAAATATTTAGCGAAGTGCTGCGTTCGGGACAGACGACCTACGGCAAGTATGTATCCGAGATAGCGGCGATGGATATAGATGCAATTTCGAAGCTGCGGGTCATTATGTCGTCATGGCTATCAATTCGAACCAACTGGGCGTTTACGATTCTGATGCATACGGCAAGATTGTCGGAAGCAACGCCACCGGATATCAAAAAAGCAATCACGGAGCGGTTTACAACAAACTTGAATCCCGTGGCGGCTATTATGCGGGAGGGCATAGAGAAGGGTGTCATTGTCGATGAGGACCCGCTTCAGCTGGCCTTTTATTTTGTCAGCTTAATCCAAGGCTTGACGCTGCAAAGGCCGCCTGATTATGAGGTTCCTGTCGATATGAATGTCGACGCGATGATCCGGTTATTCGAGGTGAAAGAAGGCCGCAGACCGATAGCGAAAAAAAGAGTTGACAAAGCATGAGGGGTGCGGCAAAATAAGCAACATAACAAACCGAATTAATATTCAATTTGTGAAAACCGCATATGTATGGACAAATCGACCAGACCGCTGGAGATTTAACGTTCCTTTTGGAGATTGGACACAGGATAGGCCTCTGCCTATATGCAGTGCTTCTTGATCTTCGCGAAACGGCTGCCGTTGCCAATAGGAGACGGATACAGCCCCATTCGCAAACGAGACGTTAAGTCTTTTTATTTTAACATAAAACCAAGTAAACGGGTGCGAATAATATTGTATGTTGGAGAGGAGTTTTCCTATGGCTGCAGAGATGCTTGTCGTGCAGGAGCTGAACAAGACGTTTGCGACACCATCGGGCGATGTCATTGCCTTGAATCGAATCGGGCTTCAGGTGAAGCAAGGAGAATTTATTACGATTATCGGTCCAAGCGGCTGCGGCAAGAGCACTTTGCTTAAGATTGTAGCCGGACTCGATACGCGTTATGAAGGGACGGTGCTGCTGAATGGAAAGCCGATTGACGGTCCGAGCATCGAGAAGGGATTTATTTTTCAGGAGCCTCGGCTGTTCCCTTGGCTGACGGTAGAGAAGAACATTGCGGCAAACCTTTCACTCCGCAAGCCAGAGGTGAGGCAGCGTGTGGATGAGCTCATTGAGCTCGTTCGGCTGAAGGGCTTTGAGCAATCGTATCCGCGTGAGCTGTCCGGCGGGATGGCCCAGCGCGTGGCGATTGCAAGGGCGCTGCTGCGCAGTCCTGATATTTTGCTGCTGGATGAGCCGTTCGGCGCGTTGGATGCTTTCACTAGGTCGCATATGCAGGAAGTGCTGCTTGATATTTGGCAGAAGAACCGGACGACGATGCTGTTCGTCACGCATGATTTGGATGAAGCGGTATTTTTGGGCGAACGGGTTGTTATTATGAATCCGCGGCCAGGTCATATCCGAAATATTTTGCCGATTGATCTGCCTTATCCAAGGAAAAGGTCGGGAAGTGCGTTTCAAGAGCTGCGCCATAAGGTGCTGAGTGAGTTTGAGAAGGTAGAGGGGCCCGACATTGATGAAGGCGCGGGCATTTAATCGGTTTATTCGTTTTTTCACTATATAGAGGCGATGGGGAGAGATGGAGAATGAAGAGGCAATTACGGTGGCTTACGGCAGCAATGATTATTATGGCGGTGTTTATCAGCGGCTGCGCGGCGAACGGAAATGACAAGTCCGGCGGCAATAACGCAAGCGGCAACAAAGCAGGCAATGAGAAGTCTTCTAATGAAGAGGCTGGTTCCGATAAGTATAAAGGCTTGACGGTAACGATTGGTTATCAAGGCAGCGGCGGTTTGTTCGGTAAAGCCATTGAGGAAAAATGGTTCGAGGAGGAATTCGACAAGCTGGGCGTGAAGGTCGAGTTCGCTGAATTCCAAAGCGGGCCGCCGATGACGGAGGCGATGGCTTCCAACCGACTTGATTTTGCGGGATTGGGCAATATGCCAATTATTGCGGCACAAGCGGCCGACATTAAATTCACCGTCATTTCGCAAGCGCTGGAAGGCAAAAACAATGTGGCGATTATTGTACCGAAAGATAGTGCAATTCAAACGATTGCGGATTTGAAGGGCAAGAAGGTTTCGGTAGCCAAAGGCAGCAACGCCTACAATTTCTTGTATCGCGGCTTGGAAGGCGCAGGACTGAAGTCTTCGGATTTGGAAATTATTCCATTGCAGCCGGATGAAGCGCAGCCGGCATTTGAATCAGGCAAGATTGACGCATGGGCAACGTGGGACCCGAATATTACGTTGAACACGCTGCAAGACAAAGCAAGAGTGCTGGCCGACGGCGAGCAGCTTGGCGTATTGTCGCCATCGTTCTACATTGCCAGAAAACAATTTGCGGATGAGTATCCTGAGCTGGTAACCCTATATCTGAAAGTGTTGGATAAAACGCTGAAATGGGAAAATGACAACTGGGATGAAGCGCTTGACCGTTATGCGGCGGAACGCAGCGTTCCCAAAGCACTGATTGAGGCAATCTTCGTTCGTTCGAAATCAATCAGCATTCCAGTTTCGGATGAAATCATTGCCGAGCAGCAGAAAACGGCCGATTTCCAATATGAGATCAAATCGATTCGCAAGAAAATTGACGTATCCGAGGTTTTTGACAACCGTTTTATTGAAGAAGCACAGAAGTAAGCAGTCTGAAAAAGATAAAGAAACGAGGCGTTTGTTATGCAGCAAGCAGAAACGAAAAGGGTACTGCCCGGGCGCATTCGCGCGGAGAAGCACAGGCAACCGAGCCGCTTCTCCATACAGTCGGTCAATCTATTGCTAGGCGTACTGCTGCCCGTCATCCTGCTTGCTGTGTGGCAAATTGCGGGATGGATGGGCAAACTCAACCCGACGCTGCTGCCTACGCCAGGCGTGATCGTACAGGAGTTTGTCAGCTTGGTGGCCTCTGGAGAACTGCTTCGTCATCTTGGCGTATCGACCTGGCGCGCCTTGCTAGGATTCTTGCTCGGCGGCGGGCTCGGTCTTGCAGCAGGCCTTTGGGTGGGCTTCTCCTACAAGACGGAGCGGCTCATTGATCCATCGCTGCAAATGCTCCGCACACTGCCGCATCTGGCGGTGGCGCCATTGTTTATTTTGTGGTTCGGATTTGACGAGACATCCAAAATTCTGTTGATCGCCAAAGGATCGTTTTTCCCGCTTTACGTGAATACGTTTCTTGGCATCCGTTCAGTAGACGGCAAGCTGTTCGATGTCGCACGCGTGCTGCAGTTCAGCCGCTGGCAGATGATCAGCAAGCTGGTGCTGCCGGCTTCACTCCCGAATATTTTTCTCGGCATGAGGCTGTCCATCGGTGTCGCCTGGCTCGGTCTGGTCGTGGCGGAAATGATGGGCTCAAGCTCAGGGATCGGTTTCTTGATTAACGATGCGCGTTATTTCTCGATTACATCGGTCGTGTTCGTAGGCATCATTGTATTCGCACTGGTCGGAAAGCTGACGGATTCGCTGGTTAAGCTGCTGGAAAGAAGACTGCTGAGATGGCAGGATAGCTACAAAGGGGGAGACGCATCATGAGTGGGCAAGTGGTGGAGAAGAAGACAGCCGATCGTGCGGCAGGAGGAGACTGGCTCAGCCGTATCCCTAAGCCCTTGCATGGCTGGATTGTGCCGCTTGTGGTCGTTGCTCTGTGGCAGGCGTCCACCGGCATGGGATTGCTTTCGGAGACCATATTGCCCTCTCCCCTTGCCATTCTAAAGAGCTTTGCGGCCCTTGGCGCCAGCGGAGAATTGTTTGAGCATTTGGGCATCAGCATTTACCGCGCCGGCATGGGCTTTTTTCTGGGAGGCACGCTGGGTTTGCTGCTCGGCTTGTCCTCGGGTCTTGGCAAGGTCGTGGAGAAGACGCTTGACCCATCGCTGCAAATGCTGCGCACCGTGCCTTTGCTCTCCGTTATTCCGCTATTTATATTGTGGTTTGGGATCGGTGAGTTTTCCAAGGTGCTGCTTATCGGGCTGGGGGCTTTCTTCCCGGTTTACGTGAATACATTTTTAGGCATACGGAGCACCGATGCGAAGCTGTACGAGGTGTCCCGGATTTTTCAATACACGAAGTTACAGCAGGTGACGAAGCTCATCATTCCTGCCGCTCTTCCTAATATTTTGCTTGGCGTAAGGCTATCGCTTGGCGTTTCCTGGCTGCTGCTGGTCGTAGCGGAAATGATGGGCACGAGCGCGGGCATTGGTTATATGATTCAGGATGCAAGAGCCTACTCGGAGACGGAAATTGTTTTTGTTGGCATTATCATTTTTGCCGTTGTCGGCAAGCTGTCGGATTCAGCGGTTCGCCTGCTGGAAACCCGGTGGCTTCGCTGGCGCGATACGTATAAAGGGTAAGGACATCGATGGTTGGGAGAGGCAGGTAATCAATTATGGGGAAACGGCACGAGCAACTCCATCTGGGAGCGTTCATTTATTATGCGGGGCATCACCATGCGGGCTGGCGGCATCCGGATTCAGGCGTCGAGGGCATGTTCGACGTGAAGTTTTATCGGGAGCTGGCACAAACTGCCGAACACGGCAAGCTGGATATGATTTTTTTCGCGGATTTATTGTATGCCACGAATGTGGGCCAAGCGGTCGCCGGCATGCTGGAGCCAATTACGCTGTTATCCGCGTTGTCTGCAGCTACCGAGAAAATTGGCTTGACGGCAACCGTCTCGACGACGTACAACGAGCCGTTTAACGTAGCGCGTAAGTTTTCTTCGCTTGACCATATTAGCGGCGGGCGCGCAGGCTGGAATATCGTTACCTCGCAGCTGGATATTGAGGCTCATAATTATGGCCGGCCGGAGCATCCGGAGCATGGGCTTCGTTACGAGATGGCGCGCGAGTTCGTGGATGTCGTTACGCGGCTATGGGATAGCTGGGAGGATGGGGCGCTTGTGCTTGATCGCCAGTCAAACCAATTTGCTGATGAAGCAAAAGTGAAGCCTGTGGACTATAGCGGACAATGGTATTCAACAAAGGGGCCGCTCAACGTGCCGAGGTCGCCGCAAGGCTATCCGGTGCTCATCCAAGCGGGCTCGTCCGAGCCGGGGAAAGATTTTGCCGCGAGTACGGGCGAGGTGATTTTTACGGCGCAGCAATCGCTGGAGTCGGCCAAGGCGTTCTATGAAAGTGTGAATAGTAAGCTGGGCGATTATGGTAGAGAACGCGGAAGCCTGAAGATTATGCCGGGCCTGTCGCCTATCCTTGGAGCAACGGAGGAAGAGGCGAATCAGCGCTTCCAGGAGCTGCAGGAGCTTATCCCGGAATCGGCGATTATCGGTTTTCTATCGGCCTTCCTCAGCTTTGATATTAGCGGCTACTCGCTTGACGAGCAGCTGCCGGACATTCCCGATCCCGTCGGAGCGTCCAACGGCATGAAAAGCCGCGTACAGCTAATCATGGATCTGGCGCGTAGGGAGCAGCTATCTATGCGTGATTTGGGCAGGCGAATACTCGGAGCGCGGGGGCATCTGCAATTTGTGGGCACGCCCGAACAGCTGGCGGACCTAATCCAGCTATGGTTCGAGGAATACGGCTGCGACGGCTTTAATATCATGGCGCCTGTACTGCCCGGTGGACTTGATGATTTTGTCAATTTAGTTGTGCCGATTCTTCAGGACCGCGGATTGTTCCGCAAGGATTATACGGGCAATACCCTCCGTGAGCATCTGGGCTTGGAACGTCCGAGCGAACATCATTTCCGTAAGGCGCATCTCGTTGAGCAGGAACAGGCTTAGAAAAAAAAGGTGACCCGGAAACGACCTTCTTACCAGAAAGGTTGAGCCGCATCAACATGGCCATCGATTTTTTTAGAAGTCGGATGATTTGGCATAGGTTTCCGTGAGCTATAATTGAATATTCTAGAATGGCAATAAGGCTAGGGAAGGTAGATACTCAGATGAAAAAAGCGTTCAAATCCACTTTTACAGTGAATTTGAACGCTTTTTTATACCTTGCTACTGCATGAGCTCACACGAATAGGAGAACCAGTGCGAAGGATGATTGGTTTTGCAGTGTTACTCTACCTTTTTGGGCTCTTCAAAAGTCATGCCCAGCGTGTCTACGGTAACTTTTTTCATTGAGATCGGGTCCGTAGGGCGATCATTTGCGCCTGTGGTCTGGTTTACGATCTCATCAACGGCTTCTATTCCTTCAGTTACTTTGCCGAATGCTGCGTATTCATTATCTAGAGATGGAGCGTCAGCTACCATGATGAAGAACTGCGAGCCTCCGGAATCCGGTACATTCGTGCGAGCCATGGAAAGCACGCCTCGCGTATGCTTCAGCTTATTTTCGAAGCCATTGCTGCTGAACTCGCCTGGAATGCTGTAGCCGGGACCGCCCATGCCGGTGCCGTCCGGATCGCCGCCTTGAATCATGAAGCCCGGGATGACCCGGTGAAAGATAACGCCGTCGTAAAATCCTTTGTTCACAAGCGAGATGAAGTTGTTAACCGTGTTGGCAGCGACCTCTGGATAAAGCTCCAGCTTGATGATTTGGTCATTGCTAAGCTCAATCGTAACCACGGGGTGCTTGTCCGAACCTAGCAGTTCAGGACCATCTTCCGCTACAGGCGCTTCTGTAGGCGTTTCCGTAGGCGGCGTAGTGGCTGTGTTCCCGCCAGCTGAGCCTTGGTTGTTACTGCCGCCCGTTCCTTTGCTGCCGCCGCCGCAGCCTGATAATACGACAAGCAGCGTGAGTGTAAGAAGAAGCATCATTCCCAGACGTTTGTTTTTGAATAACATTCCAATATCCTCCTCAAAATGGCGAACGCAATCGCGGCTCCTCAGTATTCGGAGAGCCTAACGTTCAACTTGGTTTAACTATAAGAATGAATTCATCGTTATAACGTAATGTCATTCTTATATTTCAGCAAAAAACGAGCTGCTTCGACCAGAAAATGACGATAGCCGCTAATGTTTGTCCAACTTGTATAATAGCATATTGGACGATTTAAATGCGAATGGAAACGAACGAGCGTATGCGCCTAAACAAATAAAATAAGCAGCTATCGTAATTGGCACGATAGCTGCTTTTTTGATTCATGCATTAGCGATAGTTTGGAAGCAAATATTGATTGGCATCAAGCATTTCGTCCACCAGCGCTTTAATATTGTCGATAGGCAGCTCTGCGCCTGTGTGCGGGTCTAGCAGCGCCGCGTGGTAAATATGCTCGCGCTTGCGAGTAATCGCTGCTTCAATCGTGAGCAGCTGCATATTGATGTTCGTGCGGTTAAGCGCCGCGAGCTGCGGAGGAAGCGCGCCGAAGCGGGTAGGCGTCACGCCTTCGCTGTCTACGATGCAGGATACCTCTACGCAAGCCTCTTCCGGCAAATTCGAGATAAGGCCGCCGGTATTGAGCACGTTGCCTGCAATTTTATACGGGATATTCGTCTCCATCGCTTCCATGATGTAAGAGGCATATTCATGAGTACGCGTGTGTGTGACGGAAGCATTGTTAACTAATCCGTTCATCGCCTGCTCCCAATAAAGCTTGTTGCTGTCGCCCCAGCCCTTGTAATTTTCCGTTGGGATATTGTACTGCTCCAGAAGTTCCGGATAGGCGTTCTTGATGAAATAAGGGACGTATTCGGCCCCGTGCATGCTGGATTCGGTTACATAATAGCCGAAGGTGTTCATAATTTCGTAACGGACCATGTCATCATGCGGTCCTTTGCGCGCTGCTGCCCGCCGTTTGATTTCTGGATACAGATCTTCGCCGCCGCGTGTAATATCGAGCAGCCAGGCTTGGTGATTAATGCCGGCAATGCGCCAGCGCACATCCTCCGCGCTCATGCCGAGGCCCTCCAGCAGCTCCTTCGCGCAAACCTGAACGCTATGGCACAAGCCTACTGCTTTGACGCCTGTTTCCCGCAAAATCGCTCCTGTCAGGATGGCCATCGGATTCGTATAGTTCAGGAACCAAGCGTCAGGGCAGAGCTCCTCCATATCCCGTGCGAACTCCAGCATGACGTCGATCGTCCGAAGCCCCCGGAACAAGCCGCCCATGCCCAGCGTATCGGCGTAGGTTTGTTTCAGGCCGTATTTGCGCGGCATTTCGTGATCGCTGCGAATGACGGGCTCGAAGGCTCCGACGGAGATGGCATTGATGACATAATCTGCGCCCTTAAGAGCTTCCCTGCGGTCTGCATAGGCCTTGATGGTTGCTTTGCCGCCCAGATTCTGATTTAAGTTGATCAGCATCTTCTCCGATTCCTTCAAGCGCTCCAAATCAATATCATGCAAAGCGATGTGCGCATCGGCAAGCGCTGGCGTGAGTATACAGTCGCCAAGTACGTTTTTGACGAAAATGGTGCTTCCTGCACCGATGAATGCGATTTTTGCCATAGTTTCTCTCTACTCCTCTGTTAGATGATGAAATGAATGATGTCTCGCAGTTAGCCTTTAACGCTGCCCATGACGATGCCTTCCGCAAAATATTTTTGCAGGAATGGATAGACGAACAGCACGGGGAGCACGGCTACAAACACTTGAGCTGCTTTGGACGTGCGATCGGATACCTCTGCCCACTTCAATATGTCCTGGGCTGCCATAAGCGACAAGTCCCGATTGACGATGACGGTTTGAAGATAGCTTTGCAGCGGGTAGTTGTCCGGCCTATTCATTAGAATTAATCCGTCGAACCACGAATTCCAGTGTGTTACAATGCAGAACAATGTCAGCGTAGCGACTGCCGGAGCGGAAAGGGGCACGGCGATCTGCCACAGCGTTTGCCACCGGCTAGCCCCGTCGATCTGGGCGGCCTGATCAATTTCATCAGGCAGCGATTTGAAGAAGTTGAGCAGCAGAATAACGTTGAAGATCGGTACGGCGCCAGGCAAAATCATGGCCCAGAACGTGTCGATAATGCCGGTCATCTTGATGGTCATGTACCAAGGAATCAGGCCTCCGCTGAATAGCATCGTCACGACGAAATACCAGGCGTAAGCGTTGCGGAAGCGGAATTCATGGCTTCGTTTGGACAACGGGTAGGCAATCAAGATGGTCAGCAGCATATTAAGCGGAACGCCAACGGCCACCCGTCCCAAGGAAATCAGGAACGCCCGCCCGAACTCAGGCTTGCTCAGCACGAAGGAATAAGATTTAAGATTGAAGTCGACGGGCCAAAGGCTTACTTTCCCCGCGCTTACGGCAGCGCTGGAGCTGAACGATATCGCCAGCACATTCAGCAAGGGGAAGAGGCAGGCAATGGCTACGGCGGCTAAGAACAAATAGTTGAACGCGAGAAACGTCCGTCTGCTTATCGAAGCGTGTTTATTCATGGTCAACCCACTTTTCCTAAAAAATCCGATAGTTTGTCAGCCGGTAAGCAAGCATATAGGAAACGCCGATCATGACGAAGGAAACAACTGATTTAAACAACCCGACGGCAGTAGCGACGCCATAATTGGCATTTTCAAGCCCGATGCGGAATACTAGCGTATCGATAATGTCACCGGTCTTGTACACTTGGGGGCTATACAGGTTAAACACCTGCTCGAAGCCAGCGTTGAGTACATTGCCTAGGCTTAGCACCGACATCAGGACGATCATGGGCAGCAAGGCGGGCAGCGTGACGTTCAGCGTCTGCCTCATTCTGCCTGCTCCGTCCATGGAAGCCGCCTCGTATAAAGCCGGATTGATGCTGGTCAAAGCAGCAAGATAAACGATGGTTCCGTAGCCAAACTCTTTCCAGGTGTCCGTCAATACGAGCGTGAACGGGAACCAGTCGGGATCGCCGAGAAAATAAATAGACGGAATGCCTAACGAGCCGAGCAATCCATTCACAAGACCCGTAGACGGTGAGAGAATATCGATAAGAATGCCGCTTAATATGATCCAGGACAAAAAATGCGGAAAATAAATGATCGTCTGGATGCTGCGCTTGAACAGCCGATTGCGCGCTTCATTCAGCAGCAGCGCGAACAGGACGGGGACGACAATGCCGGCGGCCATCTTCATGCCTGCGATGAAGAAGGTGTTGCCGAGGACGCTAAGCGTCCCGGGCAGATGCAGCATATACTCAAAGTTCTTCCATCCGACCCAGGGGGACCGAAACATCCCCTTGGACGGAACCAGTCTCTCGAACGCCATGATGATGCCAGCCATCGGCACGTAGCTGTAAATGAATACCAGGAGAAAGCCCGGCAGAATCATCAGATGAAAGGGCAGCTCACGGATGGTCTTACGTTTCATTGGTTATTCGCCTCTTTCTTGCCGGAGAGGCATCCCTTATTGGGAAGCCTGCCAAGCGTTCACTTCTCCGGTAATCGTATTGCCGCCAAGATCATTCCACTGAGTTACGAATTGATCGAATTCGTCGATCGAACCGCCCATGATAATGCGGGTGAATACCTCTAACTGCAGCTTTTGAAGCGTAGCATTGTTATCGGTCATCCCTTGCGTAGGGGCGCCGAAGTAAGCGTCATCGACAAGCTGCGCGTTTTTGGAGTAGCCGTCAATGACCGATAAGGAGCCGGCTGGCCCGTACATCTGTTCATTGCCCCACAGCTTATGGTCTCCAGCACGGAAGGCCAAAATATTGTCATAATAACCTTTCTCCTCTGTATTTAAGCTGGAAGAATCCTTCGCTTCCAATGCCTTGACTACGTTGAGATAGGCGTCGAGATTTTTGCGCGGCGCTTCGCCATAGAGGAGCGCGTATTCGAAAATGGCGGTATTGTTGTTGACGCTATAAACATCCGGCTGGGCTGTTTCGCCCCAAAGCTTCTCGAAGTCGAAGTTCAGCACCTTAACGGCCGCTTCCGGGTTTTTCGCTCCTTTTTTGACCACATAATACGTGTTGATGGCAAAAGGCACTTGTGCTTTGGCAGGCTGGTCGTCGATGGAGACGATCGAGATCGGTTTCCATTCCATCGCAGGGTCCGCATTTTTTCCGTCCTGCAGCCAGCCTGCATTCCAGAAGAAGCCATAGAACAAACCCAGCTTGCCGCCGTTGGCAGCTTCGCTTACCTTGGTCGCGTCCTTGGTTCCGAACTCCTTGTCAAGCAGGCCTTGTTTATAAAGCTCCTGCAGCTTCAGCAATGCTGCTTTGGTTTCCGGCTGTACGCTGCCGTAGCCCAGTTTTCCTGAGGCATCCTTCACCCATGTGTTTGGATAGGCATGAAAGCCGTTAAAGAAGCCTTGCATGCCGGCGTAGAAGCCGAAGATATCTTTATTAATGCCAAGGCCGTATGTGTCGGCTTTATTGTTGCCGTCCGGGTCCTGCTTAACGAAAGCTTCGGCGGTTTTGATCACGTCGTCCATCGTTTTGGGCTCAGGCAGCCCGAGCTTCTGAAGCCAGTCCGTACGTACCCAGAGGACATGGGTTTGTCCAAGCCCGGAGGTCATATTCGGCAGACCGTACAGCTTGCCGTCGAAGGTAGCGGATTTAATGGCATTGCCTCCGTCTTGCGACATAATGCCTTTGGTCAGCTCCGAGCCGTACTTCTCGTAGAGAGAGGTGAGATCCTCAAGAGCGTCATCCTCGACCAGCCGTTTCAGCTGGGAAGCGCTGACCGGCGTAATATCAGGCAGATCATCGGAAGCGATGGCGATGTTAAGCTTCTGATCGTATTGGGCGGTCGGCGTTGTCCATAAATACTTCACCTTCACACCAAGCTCGCTCTCGTAGGCCTTCGACCACACGTTGTTGTCAATGGATTCTCCTTCGCTGTACTTGGTGCCCTCGGTAATTCCCCGAACGGCCGTTACTTCAATCGGAGGATCGTATTTCCCCAAGGGCGTTATCGAAGCGGTGTCCTTGGGCGTGTTGCTGCCAGCCGCGCTTTCTTCAGGTGTAGTGCCTCCGTTATTGCTGTTGCCGCTGCTGCATGCAGCCAGCGAAAGAACGAGAAATGAAGACAGTAAAAGCGCTATTCCCTTTTTTCCTTTCATCGTGCAGACATCCCCTTTCTGCTATCTGTAATCCTTTGCAGCGTAAGTATAGCAAACGCTTGCGCTAGGCTGTGAGTGGTTCAATTTTGAAGGTAGTTAGAATATTTTCCGCTTTGCTGAGCCATCAGAAAATTTCCCTCGCACCATATGAGGAATATTTTCTCCAGGTTGCTGCTTCGGTAGACGGTAAGAAGCCCGAACGCGCGCAGCGGATGATGCCGCTAGCCGCTTTCGGGCCTCTTCGGTTTAGGGACGCTCCGTATGCAGCTGCCTGAATTCGCTTGGCAGCATGCCGGTTTGTTCCTTGAACAGCTTGCTGAAATAACGCTGATCCATAAAACCGCATTTTTCGGCGATAAGATAGACCGGATGATTGGTGGACAGGAGAAGCTCCTTCGCGGCGTGGAGGCTTGCGGTCTGAAGGAAGTGGCTGAACGTCAGCCGCATTATATCCCGGAAGCTGGTGCTGAAATAGCTTTTGCTCAGATTAACGAGCTGGCAGATTTCGCTTTGCTTCAGATGCTGGCCGGGGTGCTCTGCAATCAGATCGACGGCTTTGACGACCGCTCGGATGACATCCTCCGAATAGGCGGAGCTTCTCAGCCATGCGGCGAGTTCCGATCGTATGCTTTGCAGCCAGCTGGCGGCGCCGCCGCTACTAGGCAGGGAGGGGCACCGCTCCCAGTCAAACATCGGAAAGCTGCGTTTCCAGCGCTCCGCAGTAACGGACAGAATGGAATGGGCTTCGCTGCCGCCGGCTTGCTCCAGCTCATTCATCGCCTGGGATAGTAGGCTGAACCTGTCGTCTTCCATGACCCACTGCAGATCTGAGCTTGCTTCGGCAGCCGCTTTGCGGGCGAGGGCAAGCTTCTCCTTGGCCGAATGGTTGCTCGATGTATCCTGCCGGACGGCCTTCAGTATCCGCTCCATGGTCACATCGAGATCTAATTCCTCCAGCTGTGTTTTGACGATATAATCAATTGCCCCAAGGCGAAGCGCCTCTTGAATGAATTCAAAGTCCTGATGACAGGTGAGGATAACGACTTTCAGCGCGGGATCATGCTCCTGTGCTTTCTTCATCAGCTCCAAGCCAGACATGCCGGGCATCGTAATATCCGTCATCAATAGCTGAACGGGGTGCGATCGCAAAAACTCCATGGCCCGCTCGCCAGTTGCGGCTTCTCCTGCAATTTCTACGCCAAACTTGCTCCAAGGGAACATGAGCCGCATCCCTTTGCGTACCAAGCTTTCGTCATCCACGATGAGGGCCTGAATCAAGGGCTTCCACTCCTTTTATGGTATCCGGGAGACGAATGGCGATCGTTGTACCGATCCCTGTCCCGCTTTCCATCGTTAATTGTGCTTCTGTGCCATAATAAACGTCCAGCATTTTTTTGACGTAGCGCAGCCCGATTCCGAGCCCCGACTTGCGGAGCTGATCGTCCTCCTCCTCCAGCATCGCGAGGAGCTTGTCCTCCGGGATGCCCTTGCCATTATCCTTTACGCGAAGGTACAAGGAACTGTCAGCGCGCGTAATCGCCACCTCGATTTCCCCTCGGTCATCGTCATCGAAGCCGTGGTACAGCGCGTTTTCGACTAATGGCTGAAGAATAAAGCGCGGAATCGGAACGTCTAAGCATTCCGGCCCAATGCTCAGCTTAACGTTAAAAGAATGATCGTATCTTATATTTTGCAAATCGATATAATCTCGAACGGCATCGACCTCTTCGCGTACTGTTACGATAATGTTTTTCTTGCCCAGATTATAATGCAGCACCCTTGTGAAAATCGAGACCAGCCGGGCGATATTGGTATGGCCTTCGATGCGGGCCAGCCACTGGATGGTATTCAGGGTGTTATGCAGGAAATGCGGATTAATTTGGACAAGCAGCTTCTCTACCTCCAGCTGTCCACGCCGTTTCTCCTTGTCCTCTACGTCGGTAATCAGCTCGGATATGCGCCGGCTCATTTGATGGAAATTGTTCATGATGTGGTTGAACTCTGTCAGCCCTGTAGCGGGCACCTGAGTAAGAGATGGATTGTAACTGAACCGGGTAATCTCTCGGTTGATGATCCGAATGGGGCGATAAACCATCCGCCAGATTAGCCAGGCGAGAATGATGCCCAGTCCGAAGGAAAGCGAAGCAAACAAGATGAACTGCGAAAGCCATTTGTTTAATTCGCGGTTATAATCATCCTTCGGAATGAGTTGATATAAGGTCCAGCCTTGCTGCCCGGTTGCCTCAAAAACTTTGTAAGCGTGATCAGGCGGTTCGAAGGCAGTGTGCTGGTTATCCGGGCCGGTTGGCATATTCGTATAGGCAATCTGCTTGGCAGGCGTGGTTAAAACGTGATAGACCGGTGATTCCGCATGGCTGGCTGCTGCCGTACTCGCCTTAGCAAACATCGCATCGAGACCAACGACTTTGGTCTCGATGTAAGCATAAAGGGAGCGTCCTTGTCCATAATTCAGCTTGCGGAGCAAGGAGAATACGGGCTCGGCCTGATTGGCAACGTCCAGCGATTCATGCGGCCCGTAATAGGTAAACAGCTTTTGCTTGAAGAAGGCATGCAAATCTTCGGGTTGGAACTGGAGCTTCACGTTGGCATTTGGGAACAGCAGGGGCTCTGCCTGCTCGGGAGCATAATAAAACATGACGCCCAGATTAGGGTTGGAAAAGTTGACATTGGCGACAGATTGGTTAATGTTGCGGTATAAAATCGCGCGCTCAAAAGAATTGCTGCTCGTGATGAAGTTCACGACGTCCCGGCCTATGCCGCCCTCGATATCCATAAGCTGCGACACGCGTCCAAGCTCGTCAAGTTTCCGGTCAAGCTCGTCGCGCTCACGCTGAACTTTGTCGAGCCACTCCGCTTCGATTTTTTCGGTCTGAACGATATATATCCAACGATACGAGATATAGCCAGTCAATAAAATAGGAATAATCGTGGCGATCGCCAAGATGACAGCGAGCCTGCCTTTGAGCGAGCTAATTAATGAAAAGCGATGGACAGATTCCATACGCTAGAAGCCTCCTATGCGGCGATAATCGTTCCGCCTGCCCACCTTTGCACAGCGAGAGCGAGAACAGCACTATCTTAACATAAGCGTTATCGATTCGGTACAAGTGGGATTTTGGAGGGGGAAAAGGAAGGCGCATACCCCCAAAAAAAGGGAAGATAGGCATAGGCCCATCTCCCCTGCGGAATTATATTAATTGCTAGTAGTTAAAGCGCTTGAACGTTGCATCACTCTTTAGGGTTGTTGCGCTGGCTGAATTGACGGCAGCGAGCTGCAGCACGTAGTTATAATGCCGGATGAAATAGCCGGGCTGGCTGTAGGATTCGTAGGATGCTTTTGTACTATCGGCCCAGCCTGCAACCTGATTGAAGGTGGCATCATTTTTAAACGCACTCGTTCCGCTATATTGCTGCAGTACGATTTGGTTGCTGGCGTTGCGTGCCAAGTAGTAGCCGGGCAGGTTCATCGATTCGAACGAGACGGCAGATGAGCCGGCAAGTCCTGGTACGATGCGGAATTGAGAGTCCAAGGCGGGCGAGACGTTCTCGTCGATACGGGCCGTATAATTATAATGGCGAACATAACGGGTAGAGTAATTATGCGATTCAAGCCGGCTATAGCCAGTCGCGTCGGCAGTTGCAGGCCCGAGCAACCGCACTTCATGCACCGTCGGCGTATACCAATTGCTTGGGTTGTTGAAGAGTACGGCATTCACCAGGTTAATGCGCACATAACGAGCCGTAAAGCGGACTGTATCCGTCGTAAAGCCATAGCTCGTATTGCTGGTTCGATCGATGGCTGCATAGTTGATCCCATCGTTGCTTACTTCGATTTTATATTTGTAGTAAGCCTCGGAGCCCTTGTACATGAACCAAGAGATGTCCACTTCTGTAATCGTTTTCGGAGTGCCGAAGTCAACCTGCCACCAAGCGGGCCAGGAGCTGCTGGAAGCGGCCCAACTGGTCTGGGCATTGCCGTCATTCGCATTGCTTGCAGAGGAGGATGAGCCCGTAGAGCTCGCGGTCGCTGTTTTTCCTTGCGCATGGTTCACAAGCGAAGGCAGGCTGACGGTCCCGGTAGCGGCATCGATGCTCCAGGAGCTGTACCAATTCAGCGAAGCGGTAGCAGTCGAATCATTTAACGTAAGGGGCAGCCAGATGTAATGATGGTCGCTTAGGTTGAGCGGATTCCAGCGATCGCCCATATAAATATAGGAGGTCGTGCTGCTGCCAGTAATCGTTGCGATGCTATGGATCTGCGACCCATAGGCTGCAGGATCACCAAAGGGGGACAAGGAGGACCATGTGCCTGTCATGGAGCTTGCCGTAGCATAGCCGCCTTGGTTTGGATACCAGCCGGAGGCCTGTGAGGTAAACAAGTAATAGGTATTGTTTTTCTTTACGACGGCAGGAGCCTCGCGGTATCCATTCTCGAATACCCAGCCGACAAAGGAGGAGACGTCGGTGTAGCTGGCATTCAGCTGGAAGATCGCCATGGTGTCGTTCGTACCGCCGTTTTTCTTCGATGCAGTCACTAAGTAGCCGGTGCCGTTCGTGTCGACGAAAACCGTCATGTCGCGAGATTCATAATTGAGCGGACGGAAGCTGCCTTGGTAAGTGAAATTTCCGTCTGGCGTGCTGCTTGTGGCAACAGAGACGCGGCCCAGGGAATAATCGGTGCCGTTCTCGTAATGCATCCATAGCACGTACTTGTTCGTGGCGGCATTATAGATGACCTTTGGCCGTTCAATCTTGCTGGAGTTCAGCTCGGGAGCAGAGCTTTTTGTTAAAATGCTGTTGCCGAGCGTCCAATTTTTCAAATCGGTGGAGGTGTATACGTTAACCCTGTCAAACGTCCAGTTTACGGCTTTCTCGCCATACATGTAGTAGGTGGACCCCACCTTTAAAATATTGCCGCTATGGGCGTCAATGGGGTTGCCTGCCGTATCCAGCCACTCGGTGCCATTCGTAATGCTAACATTCGCTGCTTCCGCGTGTTCAAGCTTTGCTCCTGCATACACTAAAACCATAAGTAAGCACATGGTGATGAACGTGGACAATCTTTTTCGGGTAATACGCATACTTTAATTCCCTCCCGTAAACGATGGATGATCCTTCATCAATAAGATAAAAGCATTTGCCGTTATCTTGTCCTGAGGAAAAAAAGTCTGGGCAGCTTGCGAATCTGGATCTCATCCAGAATGTAACGAATATTGTAAACGCTTACAAGTGAACATAACAAACTTATGTGAAAAAAAATGATCTTGTGAGAGTGAACAATTCTCTTCTTGGAGTGGGGTTGCTAAACAAGCGGTGATTCGCTATAATCACATTAATTCAGTCGAAGGGATTGGGTATCATGTACACATTCCAATTGAATCAGCTTCATCATTTCATTAAGCGTTAGCACCCCTGAACTTTTCTCAGGGCGGGCTAGCGCTTCTCGCGTTGGCCTCCCTGCAGCATACGATGCGCGCAGGACCAAGAGGTCCTGCGCGTTTTTTTTATTCCAATTTAACGGGAGAGGATGATCGTGATGCAAAATGTGAAGGGGACTTATGATTATTTTGGCAGGGAACAAGCGAGAAGAAGACAAATCCAGAACATCCTTCGTAATAAATTTGAGCTATATGATTTTGACGAGATGGTCACGACCGAGCTGACGGAGCTTGACTTCCTCACCTCCAAATATGCAGGCGGCGATGAAATTGTGAAGGAAATGTACCAGCTGACCGATCAACGGAAGCGACGATTAGGCTTGCGCTATGACCTAACGATCCCCTTCGCGAAGGTGATCGCCTTAAACCCGGGCATCGAGCTGCCGTTCAAGCGTTATGAGATGGGCAAAGTATTTCGCGATGGGCCGGTTAAGCGGGGACGGCTGCGGGAGTTTTTGCAATGCGATGTCGATATGGTAGGTGTAAGGGGACCAGAGGCTGAAGTCGAGCTGATGCAGCTGGCGGTAGATGTATTCGGTGCGCTAGATATTGCCGTGGTGCTGAAATGGAACAATCGGCGTTTTTTGGCGGAAGTGCTGGAGGCGGTCAGTGTTCAGGCTGAGGATACGTCATCGGTTATGCTGACCTTGGATAAGCTTGCCAAAATCGGGGTTATCGGCGTGAAGGAGGAACTGCTGGAAAAAGGGTTCAGCGATAACGCCACGCGTGGCGTTATGGGATTGCTTGAGCTCGAGGATGTAAGCTTGGAGGCTATTGTTTTAAAATACGGGCTTCAAGGCAGTGAGGGAGCGCTCGAAGTGCTCGCGGTACGAAATATTTTGAGGGAGCTTGGTCTAGAGAAGACATGCGTCTTCGATCTATTTCTCTCTCGAGGCCTTTCTTTCTACACGGGCACCGTATACGAAATCTTTGATGCAACGGGCGGATATGCCTCCAGCTTAGGTGGCGGCGGGCGGTATGATGCCATTATTGGCAAGCTTGTCGGCAAGGATGATACGGAATCGGAATATAGCGCAGTGGGGCTCTCTTTCGGTATAGAGTCGATCATGGCGCTCCTTGAAGAACGAGCTTACGAGGCCGTTCCAGCTCCGGTTGTGCTGATTCCGGTTGGCGTGAGTGCCGTAGAGCTGCTGCAAACGGCAGCAGAGCTGCGTGCCGCAGGCCTTCGGGTAAGACTGGATACGAGCGGGCGCAAGCTGAAAAATATTTTGGCCTCCCTTGCCAACAGCGGCATCCGTTATGCGGTGCTGGTTGGCGAGACCGAATGGAAGGCTGGCATGGTGCGCCTTAAGGATATGGAGGAGTGGGTGGAGCGGGACATGAGCATGGATGAGCTGCTCTACCGGATTGCGGACAAATATGTCGGATGATATTTTTCAGAGACAGTCCGAGTGTTTAATTGATGCTAAATCGAGAGCATGGCAGCAGACTGGGAATCTGGACATATATTGATTGTCATTTAACAGACAAAAGGGAAACCCTGCAGCAAATGATTGCTGCAGGGTTTCCCTTTTTATGAATCAAACGTGCGTAGGAGCTTTCACCAATTTCTGAATGTGGCTTTCGATTTGCTCGGGTGTATCCTTCGGACTGAAGCGCTTCACCACTTTGCCATTCTGGTCGACGAGAAATTTCGTGAAGTTCCATTTGATGGATTTGGTGCCAAGGAAACCGCGTGCTTCATTCGTCAAGCGCTGGAACAAAGGATGTGCGGTGCTGCCGTTAACATCGATCTTCGCGTACAGAGGGAAGGAAACGCCGAAGTTGATCTCGCAGGCTTCTGCTACTTTACTGTTATCGCTTAGCTCCTGATTGGCAAATTGGGAGGAAGGGAAGCCGAGAACGGCAAAACCCTGCTGGCTATAGCTGTCGTGGAGCTTCTGCAGTCCCTTGAACTGCGGAGCAAGGCCGCATTTGGTAGCCGTGTTCACGATCAGCATGACCTTTCCTTTGTATGGAGCAAGCGTTTGGGATTCGCCTTTAATCGTCTTTACTTCAATATCGTATATGGACATAAGAAAAACCTCCACGAATTCATTTTATATTTTGTATAATTTAATTTTACGCAATATAAAAAGAAATGTCAAACGAAAAGAAGAGAGAGGCTGTCCTCCTTCCAAAGGAACACCCTCTCTCTTCTATCGGTTACGACTGCCGCTGTGGCAGAAGTTGGTGATTATCGTTTAGTTTTGTACGAATAGTACCGTTTATTCAAGGATGATATTGGATGCTCCGGCACGTCGCAGCAAGACGTCTGCTTCGGCTTCGGTCTCCGTTTCGGTTAAGAGAAGAATCTTTCCCTGCTCAATGGCATCGCCGCATACTTCGACAAGCCTGCCTGGTATGCCAATATCATGCAGCACATCCTGAGTACGGGCACGCTCATCCACATCTGGATCCGTCGATCCAATAACGACGCCGGGACTTGCTCCGACGCCAAGTCCTCCGGCAACATAGCCTCCTGTGGCAATTGGCGCTGCACCGATCGCTGGTACGATTCGTTCGCCGCGCTGCCCTTGCGCATCTCGAATCTCATATACCTCTTCAACGGGTACGTCAGACTGTGCTGCAAGGATAGGGGCAGCTTCATTATTTTTAACAAAAATTCGCAAGTTGTGGTTGCCTGTAGTTGTAGATTGAAAAGCTTGAATTGCTTCCAATACGCCTTCTTCTTTTTCAAAAATACCGATGGTCACCTTCATGGTGAGCCCTCCTCTCGCTATTAAGCAAATATGAGGTTACATTCTCATATACCCTAGTTTGCGAGGTTTGAATCGAAGGCTTCTATCGGCAAGCAAACAATGACACCTTGCTTATTTCCTCGATTTCATCCGCAGTTAACTGAAAGCGCATGGCCTTCACGTTTTGCTCGGCGTGATGGATCTTGGACGCGCCGGGTATGGCAAATACCGTTTCCCCATGTGCATGAATTAGCCAGTTCAGTGCCGTCTGCGTAGCTGTTGCCTGATGTCTGGCGGCAACCAGCTCCAACGTATCAATGAGCGGCCGCGAGCGCCGAAGTCCCTCGGCACGGAAAGGCGTACTGAATTTTCGGGGTCCGCTGATCGCTTTGACAAGCTCAGGGTTATGATGGAACTTTCCGCTTAATATGCCCTGCTCGAGGGGAGAATACGCAATAATTGCAATGCCGAGTTCTTTGGCAGTGTCCAGTATTCCGTTTTGCTCAATGCGGCGATCCAGCAGGCTGTATTTGACCTGATTGGAGGCCAGCCGCAAGCCATGCTCTCTTAATACGCGGTCAGCTTCACGCATTTGTTTGGCCGAAAAATTGCTTACGCCAATATGTTGAATTTTACCCGCGGCTGCAAGCTTGGCCATCTCCTTCATTTCGCTGCTTACCGAGGATAAGGAGAAAGGCTGATGGACCTGGTGCAGATGGATGGTACGTCCTTCGAGCAAACGAATACGCTCCTCAATGGTTTTGCCTATACTGCTTGCAGTTCGCATCAGCGGCCACCACTTAGTGGCTATATACGTGTTGCTGTCAGCAGGAAGCGCTTCGCGGAGCGCGCGCGCGAGCAGTTGCTCGGATTGGCCATTGCCATAGATCTCGGCCGTATCGAACCAATTGATGCCGCCTTCATAGCTCGTGCGGACAATCTCATTAATCATATCGCTTTGAAGAACGGGCCAGAACTTGCCGACAAGCCCAGTGCCGTTGCTGAATTGCCAGCAGCCAAGGCCCAGTGGGGATAGCTGCAGGCTCGTAGGGCCAAAGGGACGAAGAAAGCTTGGAGTCACGGTTGGTACCTCCTGATCAGATGATGGATGGTTGGAGTTCTCTTACGATTCTTTGGCTGCGTTCTGTTGGATCCGTTGCAGGAATTGATGCATTTGTCCCAGCAGCTCAGCGCCTTCTTCTGGTTTGGCATCAAGCATACAGGCTAATTGCTCGGGAAACCCAAGCGCTTGCTCCTTCAATGCCTTTCCTTGCTCCGTCAGCTCAACAAGAACGCTGCGCTCGTCATTCCGGTCACGCGTTCGCGTAATGTGGCCGGCGGCTTCCAGCTTCTTGAGCAACGGAGTCAGGGTGCCGGAATCGAGAAAAAGCTTATGGCCAAGCGCAGTGACCGTCACATGGTCCTGCTCCCATAACGCCAGCATCGTTACATACTGCGTATAGGTCAAATCAATCTTTTCCAGCATCGGGCGGTACAGCTTCGTAATCTCCCGAGAACAAGCATAAAAGGCGAAGCAGATCTGGTTGTCTAATTTTAAAATCTCATTGCTGTCCATGTTGTGGTCCTCCATAGGAAGGTGAATTTGTTGAACGATTAGAATACTCGCTTGCTAGGTATTGTACCCTGTATCTAAATTTAGTAAAATTAAATTGTTATAAATACAATATAGTGGAAGCGGCACTAAGCTGTCAATGCGGGCGCAAGGCGCCTTCTCATTGAAGAGAGACCGTAATCTATGCTATAGTTACAGCGTTTATTCATGAAGGAGTGAGAAGGATGTCGCATACCGCGAATGAAGTCGCAGAATGGATGTTGAATGAATTAAAAGAAAAAGGAATTTTACATCAAAGTGCTGCCGTGGAGCATATTAAAAGCCAATTTGGCGAATCGTTCATCTATATAAATGAACACGGCAATGCTTCCATCGATAAAGAAGTAAAGAAAGTTTTTCGCAAGCTGCATAAAGGGAAAGCAGCCTGGGAGAGAGACGGGTTTTTCTGGGGCTGGAGTTAACCCTTTAGCGGCAAGCATGGCATTTTAGGCAAAAAAACGGGCACCAGCGTGTATCGTCCATTTTAGCATAACGGCTTGACAAAGATAACTGTAACTATTAAACTTACAGTATGGAAGTTCAACATAAGACGTCACTTGAGAAATCGAATGTGCAGCGTCTACTTTTTTACAGTAAGTGTAATGAAAAGAGTTACAGTTAAGTTAAGGGGCTAGTCTAACTATTAGGGATAGGTGGTGTTGGAAGATGAAATTCAACATAAGCGACTGGGTACAAGGGAAAACAAAAGATGGCGAGCTTATTCACGGATTTGTCGAAACAATCGATATTTTACAGGGCTTTGTAACTGTGAATGTTGTGAAGTCGGATAACGAGGAAGTGATTGGCAAAATCGTTGCTGTTCGCTCATCCTGGCTCAAAAACGTATCCGACATTGCTGTAGATGATGGCCAGCTTTTTCAAAACTCAATCAACTTGGCACTGGATACTTGGGATGAGGCCTGGTTTATGGAGCTGACCAACACACGAAAAGCAAGCGAGGTTGCTGCCGCTCAAGCGGGAGACAAATCGAATATATATTCATTTCCGGTTAATCGGCTAGGCCAATCTGCTTAAGATTAGCGGAGCTGATCGTATAGTAAGAATAGCAATGAGAAAAAGGATGATGCCAGCGCGTGCTGGTGTTATCCTTTTTTGTATGATTAGACCCCGCATAATAGGTGCCGGATTTGTCGGGTCGCTCGCTTTGGTTCCTGTTAATCTGTAAATGAAGGAGGTCATCGAAGTGGATATGCTCAAAAATATGAATGAAGCGATGAGTTATATAGAGGACAATCTGACGAATGAAATCGATCCCAAGGAAGTGGCGAGGCGCTCTTTATGCTCCCCGTACCATTTTAACCGGATGTTTTCGTTCCTTGCAGGCATTCCATTGTCCGAATATATCCGGCGCAGGCGCCTGACGCTTGCAGCGTTTGACCTGAATGACAGTACCGTAAAGGTCATTGATGTCGCTATTCAATACGGATATAGCTCGCCGGATTCTTTCGCAAGAGCTTTTCAAAGCTTGCATGGCATTACCCCTTCTGAAGTTAGGGGCGGCCGTCATGCGGTCAAAGCTTATCCGCGCATGACCTTTCAATTATCGATCAAAGGAGGAAGCGAGATGAACTATCGGATTGTAGATAAGGAGGCCTTCCGTGTCGTTGGCTTGCACAAGCGAGTTCCGATTATTTTTGAGGGGGTTAACCCGCATATTGCAGCCATGTGGAGCAGCCTGAATGCAGAAATGATTGCTCAGCTGAAGGGGATTTCGGATGTTGATCCGGTGGGACTTATTAGCGCATCGACTAATTTCTCTGAGGGCAGAATGGAAGAGAAAGGGGAGCTGGATCATTATATAGGCGCTGCAACATCCAAGCCATGTCCGGAAAACCTAACCTCGCTGGAAGTGCCTGGCGGTACGTGGGCGGTCTTTGAAGCCATCGGGCCATTCCCTGAAACATTGCAAAATATATGGGGCCGTATTTATTCGGAATGGTTCCCTTCCTCGCACTATGAACAAATGGAAGGCCCCGAGATGCTTTGGAATGAGAGCAAGGATGTCGGATCGGCAACTTTCAAAAGTGAAATATGGATACCAGTGAGGAAGAAAGCATAAGCGCGAAGTCTATCCGGCCTTATTTGACCTGTAATCCAATGCCCAGAGCGCTGGCTCGTTCAACGAAATAACGGGCAGCGGCCATATCGAAGACAGCCATCCCCATCGGGCAAAACAAGACGGGTTCATCTTCGGCAAAAGAGGCTAGCGCTCCCCTGCACACCACGTCGGTCAAAGAAAGAGTGTACGCTTTAGTTAAGCCTCGTTCCAGATGCAGCTGCTCAATGTCGGTATTCTCGCGGCAAACCTCTTCCCATTCATCGACGACAATCGCTTGGATGCGGTCGATTGCCGCGGTTGCATAGTCTCTCAAGGACACGTCCAGCAGCAGGCTGCTTGGGGAAGGCGGGCGATCGATATAGCGTTGATTGCTTACCGTACAGGTAATAATAAGATCGCAAGCTTCGTATAACTGCTGCCAGCTGTCCGCCACCCGAGTACGCGCACGCAGAGGCTGGTCCTCAGCCGCGAGTTGCGGGTGGCTCAGCTCGCATCCCCTTAAATCGTAAATATATGCTTCATCGATTCGTTCGTTATACAATTGGCCGCACATTTCGTAGTGCAGCTGTCCGACCGGTCCGAACCCAATAATGCCGAGCCTCAGCCGTCTTTTCTCTCCTTGTGCCTTCAAATAATGTCGAAGCAGCAAGCCGCTGACGGCGGCTGTGCGGGCCGCGCTTGGCAACGCCGAGTTGATTATGGCATATGGGATGCCGGTATCGGCGTGGTTTAGCAGCGTAACACTGTGTGCTCGCGGCAAGCCGGCATTAATATTGCCTGGAAAGCTCGCAATCCATTTGATGCCCGCTGTCTGCACAGTGCCTCCCGCATAAGCAGGCATGGCGATAATTCGATTATCTGGATTGCCGTAACGTAAGTAAGGCTTAATAGGCTGCACAAAATCACCGGAATTCAGAATGTGTACCGCAGCCTCCATGCTGTCAACGAGCTCTTTCCAGTGCAGGCCGATCGTGCGAATATGCTCTTCACCGAGATATAACACAGACATGTTCCTTTCGATGGCAGGATAAAGCATCCTTTGTTGATGCGCTTTAAGCGTTAAAAGATTGGCCGAATTGCTGCTTCACCCATTCATCGTTGTACACGGTGTCCATATAGCGTTCTCCGCGATCATGCAAAATAACAGCACAGACGGAATGGTCGGGAAGCTCCTGTTCCATCGATTTTAAGGCATGAATGACGGCGCCGGAGGAAGGTCCGGCAAGCAGTGACTCCTCCTTGACCAGCAGTCGGCAGCCAACTACCATGTCTTCGTCTGTGACTTTAATCTCTTGATCTGTAAATGGCCTCTCGCCAAATGGAGGGACGATGCCGGCTCCAAGTCCGGGGAAACGCCGGTTGCCGTTCGCCCCGCCAAAGATGACGCTGCCCGCCGCATCCACGGCGATCACTTTCGTCGCAAGCTTATGGTCTTTAATATAGTGGGCGCAGCCGAGCATGGTTCCGCAGGTGCTGACTCCGCCGATTATGTAATCGACTTGGCCAAGCTCCTCCATAATTTCGCGCATGGTTCCTTCATAATGGGAGAGATAGTTGTTCTTGTTGGCATATTGATTCGGCCAAAAGCTATTCGGAATACGTTCTAATAATTGCCGTACCCGGCTCAGCCTTGCTGGCAGAAATTCACCCGATTGCGGATCGGGTTCTTGAACCAGTTCAATATGTGCGCCATAGGCTTGCATGATGCGAATGTTTTGCTGCGTCGCTTTGGGATCAATGACGCTAATGAAGCCCATGCCCAAATAGGAGCAGATGGCTGCAAGGCTAATTGCCATATTGCCAGAGCTGGATTCGATGATGACTGAGCCGGGCCCAATCAATCCCTCCTCCCAAGCGGCGTTAATGATTCGGGCGGCGGATCTATCCTTGGCGCTCCCTCCGGGGTTAAGTAGCTCCAGCTTGGCGTGGACGGAGATGCCGCGATCATTGGCAAAGAGCTTGGAGAGCTGGACGAGCGGCGTATTCCCAATGATAGACAATATATTTCTTCCCATCGACGATTCTCCTTAGAAATAAATTTTTTTGGATTTCACCGCCCCGCGTTCCAGTTGTTCGTTATCCGCAGCACGTGTCACTGTAATGCCCTCGAGCATACGATTTTCAATCATTTGCCCAATTTCTCCAATGGTATGCTCGATCGCATGCCGAATATCAGCCAGTCGCTCTTCGTCCAGCATTTTACTGCGGATATGAACGGACAGCCTGTTATTGCGCAGGCTAACACGCAGCTCGGCATCGGGTACAAAACGGTTCACGACGCTTTCGATGTCGTACAGGCTGATTTTTTCCCCATGCTTGAGTTCGCTGCCGATCCGCTTAACAATGCACCGGAAAGATTGCCTTTCCTGTCCATCAACCAAGATTGTCTCGAAATCACGAATGACGTCATAGGTGACGTATCGCAAAGCCGGAAACAGGGTGCGATTGGAGGAAGTCAGCACGAGGACGCTTTCGCTTGCCGGCAGCGGTTCGAAGCGTGGATCGATTTGCTCGGCCGGCAAGGCTTCCGCATAAATGCCTTCCGCGAACAGGTACCGGCCATAGGTGTGGGAATAGGAAGCGATCGCTCCAATTTCAATGGAGCCATAGGTATCCAAAATATTTGTAGGCTCAATCCCGAAGCGTGCGGCGATATTCGCTTGCCAATCCAGAGGAGCCATTTCGCCTACGAGAATGATTTTTCGGATGCCAAATTGTTGGGGATCATCCGCGGCAGAAGCAATTGCGTCCAAAATCGACGGCATCGTGTAGAACAGATCCGGCTTGAAGGAGGAAAGCTTACGGACATGCTCCTCGATAGGGAGGGCGAAGGACAAGGAATCCGCCTCATAGCCAAGGCTCGCAAAGATGGACATCGCGGTGCTTGCCGCGTGTCCGGTCCCCATATCCGCCAGCGCTTTGCGGATGGGGGGAGCTGCTTGCTGCCCGGTGGTTTTGGCGTCGAGCCATTCTTGAAAGGAGGCTTTTTTTGCTGCGATATATCGCTCGTCATCCTCTGGGGAGTAATAGATCGACTTCCGAATTCCCGAGGAGGTTCCGGAGGTCTTATATATCGATAGCCCGGGTTCGTTTCTAGCCGCTTCAGCGTAATAATGCTGCTCCAGTCGTTCGGAGGTGATTAGCGGAAGCTCGCTCAGGATCGTTGATTGACAGAGGTCGGGAGCGATTCCTTGTTGGGGGAATAGCGTGCTGTACCAAGGGTGAAACTGGCAAGTACGCCGTATGAGAGAGTGAAGCGGAAGGGATAGCGCCATTTGAATGTCAACCTCCTATCGGACAAATATCTCGGTAATCTGGGTTACTAAAGCATATGTTGCTGCTGGATACAGGTTCGAGTTATGGGGACAGCTGCCTACATCCAATTTGCAAAAGGTTCGTATGCTAAGGAGAGGAGATCGGGAACGGAGGGATATTCATGAGGAAGAAAAGAGGGGCTGCATCGAAACGTGTTCGGAGTGTGGCGGATAAGTGGGCCAAAACGCAGTTGTATCAAAAGGATGCCATGCTGAAAAATCATTTGCCTGCCACAAGCAGAATGACGAAGGACAGCTTGCTTGGCATGCTGCGGCAATGGGGCATGGTCTATGTGAAGCCTAGAAGAGGGGCGCAGGGCTATGGCGTGATGCGGGCGGAGCTTCATACAGGAGAGGCTTTGGCGAAATCGAGTCACCGCTATACGTATCAGTTGGGAACGGCAAAGCGGACCTTCGGAACTTATGAGGCGTTTTATCGATCGATAGCAAAGGCTGCAAGAGGGGAAGATTATTTGGTGCAAAAAGGTATCCATCTGCTCCGGCACCAGGGTCGTCCGTTTGATATTCGTGTTGTCGTGCAGCGGGCGCCGCGCGGCGGCTGGGAAGCGACCGGGACTCTAGGCAGAGTGGCTCATCCGGCTAAAATCGTAACCAATGGCAGCCAGGGCGGAACGATCTATCCGACGGCGTATTTGCTGCGCAAGCATACTAAGGCTGCTGAGCTCAAAAGCATGCTGGATTACATGGATAAGCTGGGCGTTCGTTCCGCCAAGAAGCTGGAGCGGGCATATCCCGGCATCAAAGAGATCGGATTGGATCTGGCGATTGACCGCCGGTTGAAGCCGTGGATTCTTGAGGTAAACACAGTGCCGGACCCTTGTCCGTTTACGCTCCTTGAGGACCAGTCCATGCTCCGTAAAATCATTCGTTATGGCAAACGCTACGGCAGAACGTATGCGCTCAATTGTAAAAAAGCGAAGCGCGGACTACAATCGGTGCAGGTAGCTCCAAACAGGGCTGTAAGCGCAAATATGCTCTTACAGCGCCTAAGTAACCTCGGTTAGTGGCTTGTAAGAACGTATAGGTTCTTACGGAGCGAAATCGGTGGTGGAGCTAGCTCGAAAGAGGGCTGTAAGAACAAATATGCTCTTACAGCGCCTAAGTAACCTCGGTTAGTGGCTTGTAAGAACATATAGGTTCTTACGGAGCGAAATCAACGGTGGAGTTAGCTCGGAAGAAGGCTGTAAGTGCAAATATGCTCTTACAGCGCCCAAGTAACCTTGGTTAGAGGCTTGTAAGAACGTATAGGTTCTTACGGAGCGAAATCGGCGGTGGAGTTAGCTTGAAACGAGGCTGTAAGCGCAAATAAGCTCTTACAACGTCTAAGTAACCTAGGTTAGTGGAGTGTAGGAACGTATAGGTTCTTATGGAGCGAATTTGGCGGTGGAGTTAGCTCGAAAGTAGGCTGTAAGCGCGTAAGATGCTTACAGCCTATTACTTCACTCCGCTGCGAATAGCGATTCCATGGAGAAGGCGGTGCGGAAACGGAGGCTCTCGACGGGATCGCGTAGATCGCGGCCGGTGAGCCTTTCACATTTGTCGAGACGATAGGTGACCGTGTTGCGATGAACGAACAGCTGCTTGGCAGTCTCGGCCAGCTGGCAGTGGGTATCGTAAAAGGTGCTAAGCGTCTTCAGTAGGTCGCTTCGCTCTTTTCCTTCAATGCTCAGCAAATCTTTGAACGTCTCCTCGTAATACTCCTTCAGCTCTTCCTTCGGGATCATCCGCAGTAAATTACTGAAGTTTTTGGCGTGGTAGGGTTGAACAAATTGTTTCTTGCGTGCATCGTAGCCGGTTTGCAATGCTTCAATGGCTTCCTTATAGGACAAGGGTACATCGGATAGCTTGGAAACGGGATTGCCGATTCCGATGGAGATCGGAATATGGTGCACCGCGCTTAGGCTGCTAACCATTTGCTTCAACTGCTCCAGAAACTTGCTTTCTTTGCCTTCAGCAACATCTTGACTGGCATGGAGCGCAATGAGAAAACAGAAATAATCGTTTTTGGTGAAAAGGACAAACCTCAGATCGAGCTTTGAAAACTCGCTTTTGAGCAGGTTGTAATGGCGGTCACGCTCGGATATGAAGCGTCCGTCCGTTTCGAGCGCGCTGGAGGGACGCAGTAGGTCGAATGAGGTATCGCGCTTAGCCACAACGCTGACATAGACCGGATGATTAAGCAGATCGTAGTTTTTGCTGCGGTGAAGCAGCTCCTGCTCGGAAGTAATCAATCCATCGACGAAGTCGGAAAAAAATTCGTTCTTATACCTCCTTGACCGCTCCTTGACCGCTTGCCTCTTCATGAGTTCAAGCCCGATTACATTAACGGCTTGCTCCATCGCATGTTTAGTGAGGTTGCTGAGCTGTTGGTCGCTGTCGCTCGTCAAGGCTAGCAAATAGCCTTCCAGTTGAAAGGTAACGATAGGGTGAAGCTCGGCGGTGAAATAAGAGGTGCTCGCTGCAAAAGCTTGCGGAAGCTCCATTGTAAAGGAGCCATGCGGCGACACGGCAGCAGCCTTTGCATACAGCTCAGGAGGAAGTGCACCGTAGAGCGACTCCGTCATCGAGCTGGAGCGAAAGAGCAGGCCGGCATGCTGATTCATAAGCATTACGGGTGAAGCGATAAGTGTGGACAGCGCCTCGATCACATCCTCCGTGCTCTTGCCCTGCATAATCATTTGCGAGAACTGCTTATGGGTAGTCAGCGCGTAGTTCAGCTCATCCGTACGTTTCTCCAAAATATGGCTAAGCGAATAGTTCGCAATATCGCCTAGCGATTGCTCCAGCGACAGCTCAATGATCGGGAATTGAAGCTTCTCCGCGCATTGCAGCACATCGGCAGGCACTTCCTGGAGGAAGCGCTTGGTCTTAATCGCAAGCCCGGCGCAGCCGACCTTGGCCATGTGGGTAACAAGCGAAAGCAGCGCTTCGGGATGATCCTTCATCGCGTACCCGGTCGTCAGGAGCAGCTCCTGCGGCTTTAAATAATGAATTATATCGGGAGCGTCCATGATATTGACCGACTGGACGCTATTTGTCATGCCGTCCATGCCGGCAACCACTTTGGCATTCGCATAAATAGGCAGAGAAACCAGCTCTTTAAGCAGCATAAAGGCACCACCAATCCGTTTAATGTCAGATAATATTACATAAATATATCAGCTATGCAGCGTACTGTAAATGTATGATTGTATAGGTTATTCAATGAATATCGTCTATTTTTGGTTAATGTGCACAATGACAGCAGGCCGAATTCGGATTATGATGTAGCTACACATCACCGATACATGTTATAAAAGCTTACAACAAAATGGATTGGGGTTGGGAAAATGAAATTAGTAGTGAATCAAGTCGGCAAAAGCTTTGGAAGCAGAACGATTTTGAAAAACGTAGATCTCACAGTCCACTCACACGAGTTTATATGCATACTTGGCCATAGCGGATGCGGCAAATCGACGCTCTTGAATATGATTGCAGGTTACCTGCTTCCCGATGAGGGTTCCATCACCGTAGACGGGGATGAGATTAAAGGGCCTTCCAAATCGCGGGGGATGGTGTTCCAGGATCATGCGCTCTTCCCTTGGATGACGATCAAGGACAACATTGCTTTCGGACCGGAGGTTCAGAAAGTGCCGAAGGCCCAAGCGAAAGAGATAGCCATGGAGTTTCTGAAGCTGGTTGGGCTGGAGCCATACGCTTCCCATTATCCGGGCGAGCTGTCAGGCGGAATGAAGCAGCGGGTTGGCATTGCAAGGGCGCTTGCAAGCAAGCCGGATATTTTGCTCATGGATGAGCCGTTTGGCGCGCTGGATGTACTGACGCGAGAGACGATGCGGGTCGAGCTGCAAAAGATTTGCAGCCAGCTGAAACCGACGATCTTGTTCGTGACTCACAGCATTAGCGAAGCCGTTTATCTGGCTGATCGTGTAGTGGTCATGAAGCATGGCGAGATTGCGGAAATTTTCGAGGTGGGCATTAAGCATCCGCGTTCCTCGCACTCCGCTGGGTTTGGCGAGATGATGAGCCGCATTGAAAGGGTTCTAATGGATGAGGAGCACTTGGAGCTAGCGCAAGCAAAGGTGGGGTCGTAATGAACGGAGCAAAAATAACAGCGGTAAAGGACGGCGGTTCATGCGCATCGACTCAGGTGGGATCGCCCGTCATGAACAAGCAGGTGAGGGGCAAAAGTCCCTCTGCGGTAAGCCGCTTTTTTCAAAAATACAATATCTTGCCTTCTATCCTGTTCTTCGTCTTCTGGGAGTTGTTCTCCAGAGTAAACGAGACGGCGAAGTTCTTTAATCCTAACTTTCTTCCGGCTCCAACCGTGCTGCTGCAGGAGGGCTGGGAGCTTGCGAAGACGGGGATTATTACGGACAGCTTGATCTCAAGCACGATTCGGATTGCACTTGGTTTCGTGATCGGAAGCGTATTTGCGGTAGGGCTAGGCGTCATTATGAGTAAGTTCAAGACGGTAGAGCGTTGGTTTTCACCGATCCTTAATCTGGTCGGACCGATCCCGACGCTGGCGCTTCTTCCGTTGTTCATCATTTGGTTCGGAATCGGCGAGTTTCCGAAGGTGCTGCTAATAGCGTGGACGACGTTTATTCCGGTGCTGGTGTATACGCTCGATGGCTTTAAGTCGGTACCGTCCACCCTTATTCGTTCGGCGCTTAGCTTGGGTGCGACGGAGCGTCAGATTTTTACGAGAGTGATGCTGCCATCGGCGATTCCGAATTTTTTGGTTGGCGCGCAGGTGAGTCTGGGTTTGTCCTTCTCCGCTCTGATCGTCTCCGAGATGATGGGCGCAAAGTCGGGGCTCGGCTACATCATAGTAGACGCAAGGAATTATTTTAAAATATCCAATATGTTCATTGCCATCATCCTGATTGGCCTCGAATATAGCTTGTTCTCTTATTTGCTGAAATTGGTTGAGAAGAGGGTTATGGTTTGGCGCAAGGGCGGGCTTCGCGATGCTATCGAGAAGTAACGCCGTGCGCGAAGGCATAGGAAGCAAGCGAAGGTGAAGAGAGCAAGGCGCAGCACCATTACAAAGAGAAAAGTGGAGGGAATATCGATGAAAAAAACAGGGAATTGGTTGAAATCGGCACTTGTACTTACGACACTAACTTTTGTGCTTGCAGCATGTGGGGGCAACAATAATGCGCCTGCGGCAACGAATGGCGGCTCCGCATCGAATACGCCGGCATCCACTGAAGCTTCAACGAAGCTGGAAACCGTCGACCTGACGCTGGTAGGCGTGCGTGACGCTCAAATTTCCTCGCAGCAAATCATTGCCGACAAGCTTGGCTACTTCAAGGAAGAAGGGCTTAACGTGACGAGCCAGCTCATCGAGAGCGGCCCGGATATCGGTCCGATGGTAGCGGGCGGCAGCGCGCCGGTGAGCATTCAAACGAACTTTATGGATATTATTTTGAAATCGACGGACATTCCGGTCAAAATCATTGCGCCGCTCGCTCAAATTGCGGGTACGCAAGCGGTAGTAGGGTCAAGCAAGCTGGAGCTGAAGAGCGCGAAGGATCTGGAAGGCAAAACGATCGGTATTCCGAGCGGCGCTGACGTGACGATTGCAATCAACAACATGGCGAAAGAGCTTGGCGTTGATGCAAGCAAAATCAAATACGTCAACCTTGCGCCGAGCGACGCAGTAGTGGCATTAGAGAAAGGTGATATCGATGCGCTTGCGGCATGGGAGCCATTCATTACAAAGGCGATTCAAGGCGGCGGCAAGTTTCTATTCAGCGGCACGAAGAGCGAACTGCCTGACAAGGTTGGCGACGTGGACTGGATGAGCGTGCATACGACGATTCAAGTATCGGATTCGTTCCTGGAGAAAAATCCGAATACCCTCAAAGCGGTGCTTCGCGCTCTGAAGAAAGCAACGAATTATATCAACGACAACCGTGAGGAAGCGATCAAGACGCTGGCTCCCGAGCTGCATTTGACCGAGGAAGAGCTGACGCAAATCATGTCCCGCAATGTGTACTCCATGGAGGTTGGCGATACTTATGTGAATGGCAGCAATGGCCCTGCGGTTGGTGAGTATCTAAAATCGGTCGGCAACATCAAGTCGATTCCGGCACCAGCCTCCTACCATGATCTAAGCCTGCTTAAGGAAGTAGATGCTAGCTTGATCGTAACGGAGCTTAAATAACAGCGAAGAGTAAAGGACGGCCAGGCAAGTGAAGTCGAATGAAGGAAAGTTAGAAGCTTAATCGGGCCGCGGACCTCGTTGTCCGCGGCCTGCTTGTTTAACTGGGGGAGCGGCTTGGAAGGTGGTTGCTGCTGAATAAACGCTTAGAAAGAAAGAGCTGCTCGCGTAGCGACCAAATGAAAAAAAATTTTAACTTATATAGCTGACAATCTCATAGAATGCATCAGAGCATACAGGTGAATAAAACGTTGCATCACCTACACAAGGAAAGGCGGAGAACGGGATGGCTGAACAAGATAAGCTGGATTTGCTCATCAAAAACGGAAGCGTCGTATTGCGCAACGAAGTGCGCGTGCTTGATATAGGAGTTAAAGCGGGAAAAATTGTGCAGCTAGGAGAGGCGCTGAACAGTGCTTTTGCGGCCGAAGTAGTGGATGCGGCTGGACTGACGGTCATGCCGGGGATGATTGATGTCCATGTGCATCTGAACGAGCCTGGCCTCGGCGATTGGGAGGGCTTCGAGACGGGATCGGCTGCGCTCGCGGCAGGAGGCTGCACCACTTATGTGGATATGCCGCTGAACGGCATTCCGCCTACGGTTACGCTTAGCGCGATGGAATTGAAGCTGGCTGCCGCAAAAGGCCGCTCCTATGTGGATTATGCGCTATGGGGCGGGCTGGTGCCGGGCAAGCTGCATGAGCTTAAGCGGCTTCATGAGGCGGGAGTTGTCGGCTTCAAAGCGTTTATGTCCTCGCCCGGTGATCCGAGCGAAGATGCTTTTCGGGAGGTAGACGACTATACGCTGCTTGAGGGGATGAAGATTATTGCGAGCCTCGGCAGGGTGCTCGCGCTCCATGCAGAGAGCGAGCCGATTGTTGCTAAGCTGGGGCAGGCCGCGCGGTCGGAAGGGCGTTTGACGCCAAGTGATTATGTCGCTTCACGGCCCATTATTGCCGAGCTTGAAGCGATTAACCGGGCTCTCTTTTATGCGGAGCAGACGGGGTGTGCGCTTCATTTTGTCCATATTAGCAGCGAGGCTGGGGTTCATGCAATTAGACAGGCTGCTGAGCGAGGAATGGATGTTACGGTAGAGACTTGTCCTCATTATTTGACTCTGACGGCTGCGGATCTGGATATCAAGGGGGCGGTCGCTAAGTGTTCCCCGCCGCTGCGGGACGCAGCAGAGCGAGAAAAGCTGTGGGCGGCGATTGAGCAAGGGCTGTTCGATATGATCTCTTCGGATCATTCGCCTTGCCCGGCTTCGATGAAAGAAGCGGCCCATTTTTTTGATGCTTGGGGAGGCATTGCCGGAGCTCAAAGCTCGGTGGAGCTGGTTATTGGAGAAGGGCATGTCAAGCGGGGGCTGCCGTTAACGCAGCTTAGCGAGCTGTTGGCAGGCGGTCCGGCAAGGCGGTTTGGCTTGCAGGACATTAAAGGCGAGATACGGATCGGCTTAGATGCGGATTTCGCGATCGTTGATTTGAACAAACGATATGTTCTAGGGGAAGAGCGTCTCTATCAGAAGCATAAGCACAGCCCTTATATCGGAGAGGAAATGGTTTGCCAAATCAATGCGACTTATTTGCGGGGCCAAAGGGTATATGAGGAAGCTGCAGGATTAAGCGAGAGCAAGAGGGGCGCATGGGTTAGATAGCTTTATTTTGCCAAGGAGACAGGAGGAGCAGTTATGGAGCGAAGCGTACTTCCTCATCCGCAAGAGAGGGAACGGCTATTATCGTATTTTGAGACGCAGGTGATGCAGGTATTAAACTGGCTGGCCACGTTTAGTCCGGATGAAGAAGGCGGCATAACGCGGCTGCTTTATACCGAGGGGTGGCTGGAGACGCAGCAGGCGCTCCAGGCTAAGATGGCAAGCAACGGTTTATTGACGGAGTTTGACAACGTGGGCAATTTATTTGGAAAGCTTTTGGGCGAGAATGTGGACGCTCCATCCATTATAACGGGCTCTCATATCGATACGGTCGTGCAAGGCGGCATTTATGATGGGGCTTATGGAATTGCGGCAGGCTTGCTCGCGCTGGAATATTTGCAGCAGCAGTATGGCAAGCCGAAGCGGACGCTGGAAATTGTGTCTCTGTGCGAGGAAGAAGGAAGCCGATTCCCGATGGCTTACTGGGGATCGGGAAGTATCGTCGGCAAGCGGAACTTTGAGCAAATTGTTCATTTGCAGGATTCACAGGAGGTGTTTTTCGCGGATGCGATGCACCGGTGCGGCTTTGGCGAGGGACTGGCGAGAGACAGCAGGCGCAGCGATATTGGAGCGTTTATAGAGGTTCATATCGAGCAAGGAGCGGTGCTTGAGAAGGAAGGCGTTGCGATTGGCATTGTTGAGACGATTGCAGGCCAGCGGAGGCTGAAATTCGAAGTGATCGGCGAATCGAATCATGCGGGAACGACACCAATGCACATGCGCAGGGATGCTTTGGAGGGCGTAAGCGTGATGATTCAAGCGCTGCGGCAGGAAGCGATCCGAGTCGGTGCTCCCCTCGTAGCCACGGTGGGCAGATTGCAGGTGCAGCCAAATGTGCCGAATGTGGTGCCGGGCAAGGTGGTTTTTACGGTGGATGCGCGTCATGCCGATGAACAGGCGCTCGACCGCTTTTGCCGCTGGGTGATGAAGGAGTTTACCGCGCTTGCGGATGAACGGCAGCTTGGTATTCAGGGGTCGGAGTGGTTTCGGGAGGAGCCGGTGCCGATGAATGAGGGGCTTAAGCGGCATATGGACGAGGTTTGCGGCAGTATGGCGATTACTTCGAAAAGAATGATCAGCGGAGCGGGGCATGATGCCCAGATGTTCGAACATATTTGCCCGACTGCCATGCTGTTTGTTCCGAGCAGGCGGGGGATATCGCATTCTCCGGAAGAATATACGGAGCCGCGCGATCTCGCGGTAGGCGTGCTTGTGCTAACGGAGCTGCTTTATCGATTAGGGTATGAGGGGGAAGAGTTATGAAGGCATATAAAGATTTGGCGCCATCGCCGCGAACGATCATGACGCCGGGTCCGGTGGAGGTTGATCCGCGCGTGCTGCGGGCCATGTCGTATCCGATACTAGGGCAATTCGACCCTGAGTTCACAGCTTTGATGAATGAGACGATGGGAATGCTTAGGCAGCTGTTCAAGACAGAAAATGAATGGGCATTCCCGGTGGATGGCACTTCGCGATCCGGCATCGAGGCGGTGCTCGTCGGCTTGATCGAGCCTGGCGATAAAGTATTGGTGCCGATCTATGGGCGCTTCGGCCATTTGCTAACTGAGATTTCCAAGCGCTGCGGCGCGGAAGTGGTAACTTTGGAGAAGGAATGGGGCAGCGTATTCGGAACGGAGGAAATCGCCGCTGTAATCCGGCAGCATAAGCCTGCACTCGTGGCTCTGGTTCACGGGGAAACGTCGACGGGACGGATGCAGCCGCTCGAAGGCATTGGTCAGGCATGTCGCGAGACGGGCGCGTTATTCGTGGTCGATGCGGTCGCCACCATTGGCGGAATCGAGGTGGCGACCGATCGGCTGCTCATCGACGCGGTGATCGGCGGGACGCAAAAATGCCTATCGGTACCGGCTGGAATGGCGCCTATTACGTACAATAAGCGAGCGGAATCCAAGCTGCAAAGCCGTAAAAAGATTGAACGAGGCTTGCTCATGGCTGATAGTGAGGAGGACCCGCTGCTGCGTCCGATTCAGAGCAACTATTTGGATTTAAGCCAGCTGCAGGACTACTGGAGCCCGGCACGGCTGAACCATCATACGGAAGCGACCTCGATGCTGTATGCGCTGCGGGAAGGGCTTCGGCTTGTGCTGGAGGAGGGGCTTGACGCGCGCTTTGCTAGGCACCGCGAGCACGAGGCAGCGCTCGTGGCGGGATTGGAAGCGATGGGATTACAGCTGTACGGCGACCCTGCCTGCAAGATGACGGTTGTCACTTGCGTCGAAATTCCTGATGGCATAGATGGGGAATCAGTCCGGTCGATGCTTCTCGACCATTTTGGCATTGAGATCGCCAGCTCCTTCGGCCCGCTGAAGGGCAAAATATGGCGTATCGGCACGATGGGCTACAGCTGCAGCAAACGCAACGTACTGCTCACGCTAGGCGCGCTTGAAGCTGTGCTTCTTCGCCACGGCCATGAGCTGAAAGCGGGGTGCGCGCTCCAAGCAGCTATGGCGGCTTATGGGATGTAGGTACAGCGACACTGCATTGCGCATATGCAGTAATTAACCTCTAACCTCTAGTAGCCCACAAACGTCGCTATGTTGCACGTATGCAGTAACTAACCCCAGATTAGTGTGAAAGGCGAGTCTATCCTGCACGTATGCAGTAGAATGCGCCAATTATGAGCCTGAGGTGGGCCGAATAGGGGGGCTAAGTTGTATGGAGTGCAGGATAGAGGTCGCTTCTACCGGAAAAGCGGCCTCTATCCTGCGAGCGTACAATATAGGTTGGCGGTGGGAGCGAATTGTTGCTCTGAGGTGTGCTACACGCTCGAAGTCGCGTCCTGTCCCTGCGTGTTGTTCGTAACTATATAAGCTTAGCCTCTAGTAGCCCACAAACGTCGCTATGTTGCACGTATGCAGTAACTAACCCCAGATTAGTGTGAAAAGCGAGTCTATCCTGTACGTATGCAGTAGAATGCGCTGATTATGAGCCTGAGCGGGGGCGAATAGGGGTCTATGTTGTATGGAGTGCAGGATAGAAGCCGCTTCTACCGGAAAAGCGGCCTCTTTCCTGCGAGCGTACAATATAGGTTGGCGGTGGGGGAGTGAATTGTTGCTCCGAGGTGTGCTGCACGCTCGAAGTCGCGTCCGGTCTCTGGGTGTTGTTCGTAACTATATAAGCTTAGCCTCTAGTAGCCCACAAACGTCGCTATGTTGCACGTATGCAGTAACTAACCCCAGATTAGTGTGAAAGGTGAGCCTATCCTGCACGTATGCAGTAGAATGCGCCGATTATGAGGCTGAGCTGAGCCGAATAGGTGTCTATGTTGTATGGAGTTCAGGAAAGAAGCTGCTTCTACCGGAAAAACGGCCTCTATCCTGCGAGCGTACAATATAGGTTGGCGGTGGGGGAGTTGATTTTTCCTATGCCCACACTGTTTTCCCTTAGTGGAAGTAAATTGCCTTAGATTAAGGCTAGAACAATAAGTCGAGCGTTTCTTTTTTTAACTCATAGTACCTTATGGTCGTTCCCCTCGAGATAGGCTGGAGCAAGCCTTTAAGAACCATGCCTGTTAATAGCTTGCGGGCTGTGCGGAAATTCAGCTTCCAGGCTTCGCAAAGGTCGATAGGGCGGATCGGCCTGCCGAGTCTCCATGCGAGCAGCAATAAGTCTTTTTCCGCTTTGGTTAATGAATGCCTATCGTCTTTGCGCAATAGGTAGGGGCCAAGGGCGAGTTTGAGCAGCGAGCGGCAAATCTCGGGACGGTCCTTGATGTCGTCGAAGGAAAAATGGAGCATTTTCCAGCCTATGGCTGTAAGAAAGGTGTCCCGATTTAGCGAATAGCTAAACTTCTCGCGATCCATGTCCTTGATATGAGATTGATAACCATGGCATTCCACATTGAATAACCCAAAAGGCGGAGTATAGGCGATGTCTAAAAAATATGATTTGCGATTGCGATCGTACACTTCGAATTCGGGATGGAGATGGTCGAAATGACCGAAGACGGGCCACCATACGTTTTCTAGTAATAATTTCTCCCCAAACCCATGGCCTCTCAGCAGTCGTGCCCTTCTTTCGCCGCTTCTGGCATCTAAATGCTTCTCAATAAAGACGGTATGAGCTCGTTCAAATGTATCCAATGCCTAATCTCCTCCTTTATGTCCACGCAAAAAAACGCCCACATGCCTAATGGCAGATGGACGTTCTTCGTCTATAGTTAATCCTACATATTCCGCATAGGCAGGTCAACAACGTTATTCGCTAAAAGCAAGGAACGAAGTCAAAAACTCCGGCATGCCTTCGGCGTAAGCGGTATATTCATATTGACCGAAGGAGATAACGACCGCGCCATGCTTGAGGTAGAATGGTCGGTCGGATGCGATGCCTTCAAACGGATTGAGCAATAACAATTTTCGTTCTTTGATTTGCTCACGAATGGACGCGTTAATAATGTTGAGATAATTCTCGTGGTTATTCGCGGCTTCTCTTAAGGACAGCTGTTCGCCTGTTTTAAGATCAAACGTATAGGAAACGCGCTCCGTCATGCCATGCGCACCGCCTAAGTAAGTATAATAATCGACGTAGAGGCTTAAGCGGTTATCTTCGTTATACGTAATCGTATACGTTCCTTCGAAAGAAAGGGGTGGCATTGCCAAATCCGGATTAGCGTCTTCCAGCTCGCTAACATCCTTTTGAGCTTGGGATAGCGCTTGTTGGCCGGTCACGGCATAAGCTTCTGCTTCTTTTTTCAAAAAGTCATTAACCTTGGTTTGCGACTCGGCATTCTCATACCCGCTAATTACGGGATAATGAATGATCAAGGATTGCTCCTGCGTAACTTTGTTGATAGTGCTCGTTTCGATGGATAAGGCGTTCTCCTGAATAGTATCGATGCCTACCGTCTTGCTGCCATGATCATAGGAAATGCCGTAGCCCATTCTCTCCAACACAAAACGAAGAGGGAGATAGGCCGTGTCATTCTCGATAATGGCAGGATTGCCATAGATGACTTGGCCGTTCAACGTATAGCTGCCATCATCCGGGGAAGCGACAAACGTACGGTCTCGTCCCGTTACTGTGACCGACCTTGTTTTGGGATCCCAGCTCGTGCCAAGCCCAAGCGTTTCATTCAGCACGCGAATGCCGATGTACGTGTTTCCTTCCACATTGGCAGAGGGCACATTAGACAGCACGCCGTTAATATTATAAGGCTGAGAAGTGACGTTCAACTGCTGCGATTCCGCTGCTGCAGCAACGCCTCCGGCAATCCCTCCCACCGCGGGAGTCGAAACAACTAGCAATGCGGCAGTGACGAGCGCGGCGATCTTTTTTGGCATGTTAGGGTGAGCCTTTAAAGCTGGTTTCATTCGTTTCATAGGTAGTCCTCCTTTGTGATAACGGGCTGATTATTGCATGGTTTAAAAGTGTAAAAGTGACTTAATATCGACTTGGCCGAAAAAAACAGCTGCTTGTTGGCTATTAACCACTGAGCAGCTGTTCTAAACAAAAACGCCTATTTTTTGGTAGCGATAGAGAAGATAACGGTTTTGCTCGCGGCGTCAACTTGGATGTTGACGTTATCGGTTCCGATCAGCTTCTGCTGGGCGGCTACTTTCGTTCCGGCCTCCACACGCTTGCTAATGTCGTTGAACAGCTCTTTGAACAAAGAGGCGTTGTAGCCAAACAGCTGATTGGCGAACTGCTCGACCACTTCCTTATTGCGGGCAAGAGTGCCCTCACGAAGCCGTATGGTGATGCCGTATGTGTTGTATTGCGGGTCCAGCCATACCGCTGCTTCCTCGTTAATAGTAGATGATCCTGATGGGCGGTTTAATACGCTGTCCTTCTCGGCTTGGTCTTTGAATAGGCGAAGCGTCGTCTCGTACAAATCGTGGTTGGAGCCGCGCAGCTGCCCGGCAGCGATCAGCGTTTCGTAGGCATCCCACATTCGTTTATCTGGGAAAATGATAATTTTTTTGCCGCCGCCAGCGGTTGGGACCACACGTTCGAGCTTGTCGGGAGATACGGCGATGGCAAGGCGCTTCGACTTGTCTGTGAGGCGGTTTAGGATGACAAGCGATTCCGCGCGGGTCACAGTATCGCCGACGCCGAAGAAGCCGTTCGGGTATCCCTGCATAATGCCTTTGACCAGCGTCTCGGCAATGAATTTTTGCTCGCGCTCGGAAGCGCCCATGAGATCGCCGTAAGCTTGGGCCATTTTTTGGCCGAATAAGCCATCCTCCAGAAACTCCGTTTCCTGCAGGGTGTAATAGACGATTTCCGCAACGTTCTCGCGGTTCAAGTCAGCTTGGAAATCACTGTACCTGCTTTTGTTCAAAAAATGAAGATCGCTCGCGACATCGATAAACTGCTTCGCCCAGTATCCGGCCGCGTTTGGCTTGAAGTCGAAATAGCGGTAATCTTGCTTTAAAATTGCTTGATTCTCTTCGCTCAGCGACTGGAGGAATTGGGTATTCCAGCTGCGTGCTCCGTTTTGGTGCAGGTCCGTGTACGAAAGAACGAGCATTTTGATGAATTGATCGACTTTCACAGGCTCTTGTGGTCGAAAGGTCCCATCGGGATATCCATCTAATATCCCTTGTTTTACCATATCGGTGATGGTTTTTTCCGCCCAATGACCCTTTATATCTTTAAAAACCGGCGCAGAGGCAGCGGCCGTTGCCAGCGAATTGGCTAGCGGACTGGATAATCCTGCCCACAGAAACGTGGCTGCGATTGCGATAATGGCAAAGCGCTTCATAAAAAATATCCCCCTATTACAAGCGATTGCGGATCTAAGCGATAGATTAATCGATATATTCCGACATTCTCTAGATAACCACATTTATGCGTTATTGAGAATGGGCTAAATGATGCAACAATGTGTCTTCATCTAGTTCTAAATGCTGTGAGCCTTTAAGCAGGGGTGGTTTAGAATTTGGAGAAAATACAATTGTAAACGGAGCCGAGCGCGATAACAGAGGGGTATTTTGGATGTAAAATAAAATGGATATGATTAGCAGTAGTTTAACGTAAAACGCAGTAACCTGCGTTAACGAGGTAGCAGAGGAATAGATTCGAAACGATTAGTAGAGAACAATAACGAACAAAACGGAGCATAATATTAATCTACGGTAATCCTCATTTATATCTTTTTTTACAGAAACAAGCCTACTAAAAAGCTCTCAGCCTCACGCACGAGGCGCTAGGCTGAGAGCTATGATTAACCTTTGGAAAGGTATAGTCGGTGAAGTGAGTTAGTCAAGAACAGCTGTGATATGAGCTTTCGTAATGGACCAGTGAGTAGCTGACCATACTTTTTCTTTTTTATCGATGTACATGATTTGTGGAGATTCATGCTTCACGGACGTATCTTCAGCGATCTGATTCGATACGGGACGGGACTCGATGACTTTGACAAGTACGTAGTCAACATCTTCTCTTGGTGTACCATCAAGGTATTGGCTGAATTCTTGGTGAGCGTTCGCGCTAACCGGACAAGTAGTGCTGTGCTTGAAAACGACGAGCGGGCGAGTGGCGGAAGCTTCGTAAACGTTGTTCCATTCTTCAATGGTAGTAATTTCTTTGTACGACATAGGGAAACACTCCTTTTTATTCTGCTGTGCAGATGATTGTTACAGCTCTAAGTGTATTATAGCTCTTTTTGGCGAGTGATGTCATCTTTATACGTGTGGCGTAGGTTGTGCGTGGGCTTGGATTCAGATTGGGTTGCTGTCTGCCTGATGAAAACGACTTGATAATGGATTCGGTTCAGGTATTGCATTTGAAAATGGCGCGTGATATGATTACTTTTGTCGAAATGACCGTTTTGGTTTTCTGGTCATTTATAGGGTCGGAGGTGATGGAATGGCGATTGATCGGCGGCAGCAGATTGTAGAAGCGGCAGGCAAGTCTTTTGCGCTTTTTGGATACAAGGCGACGACGATGGATCAGGTAGCTAAGATTGCGAACGTGGGCAAAGGGACGATTTATACGTTCTTTACGAATAAGGAAGAGTTATTCCACGAAATTATGAAGAAGCTGATTATTGAAATGAAGCAGGTGGCGGAGCGGGTGGTTGATCCGAACCGAACGTTTTTCGATAATTTGAATGCGGTGCTAGAGCAATTGCTTGAATTCCGTGAGCAGCATGAGCTTGCGCTTCAGCTATCGCATGAGGTGCGCGAGATTGGCACGCCGATGGCGGTCGAAGGCATGCAGCAGATTGAGGGTGCGGTTGTCGGCTACATCCAGCAGCAGGTGCAATTAGCTATGGACAAAGGCGAGATTAAACCTTGCAATCCCGAGATGACGGCATTCGTTATGCTGCGCTTATACATGGCGCTTACGGTAGAGTGGAAGAAGACGCATGAACCGCTGGATAAGAAACAGGTAGCGGAGCAATTGCGATTCTATATGCAAGTAGGATTGGCTCCGGAATAAGCTGGATGCCTTTTTTTACACTAAAAAATGACCAAATGACAAAAATGGTCAATGAGTGACGGGGAGCGTGGACAATTTGAAGTTTAGTGGATTTAAGCAATTTGGTCAGGAATTGTCCGGGATCGCCCGCAACAAAATGCTGTTGATTTCGGTGATTGGCGTCATGATGATTCCGGTTATGTATTCTTCGATGTTTCTGGGAGCATTTTGGGACCCGTACGGAAATCTGGATAAGATGCCGGTGGCGGTCGTCAATGCGGATACGGGTTACAAGTATAACGATGAGATGATGCATATCGGCGATGATTTTGAGGAACAGTTAAAGGAAAATGAAAAGTTCGAGTGGCATTTTGTTAGCAAGGAAGAAGCACAGGCAGGGATCGAGGATCATAGCTATTACTTAGCCATCGAAATCCCAGCCGACTTTTCTGAGAAAACGACCTCATTGACCTCTGATGAGCCGACGCCGGCCCAGCTGACGTATTTGGCGAATGAAAGCTACAACTTTCTGGCTTCCCAAATCGGCAGCAAAGCTGTCGATACGATGAAGATGGAGCTGAATAAAGAGGTGACGGCAGCGTATACTCGCACCGTTTTCGAACAGATGGAGGAGCTTGTTGACGGCATCGGCCAAGCCAGCGACGGTGCCGGCGAAATTGCCGACGGCACGACGAAGGCTAAGGATGGAGCGGTGCTCATCGAGCAAAATTTGGCGAAGCTCGTTAGCGGATCGATGACGCTGCAGGAAGGCGTTACGAAGCTTAGCAATGGCGGAGCGGAGCTTGGAAAAGGCAGTGCCGAGCTTAGCGCAGGCACGTCAAGCTTGGCCAGCGGCCTGGCGCAGCTTCAGGCGGCGCAGCAGCAGCTTGGCGCGGGAGCCGCATCGCTAGGCAAAGGCGCGGGCTCGCTTGGAGCCGGAGCGGTGAAGCTGAGCGACGGCTTGGGGCAATTGGCCGGAGCGAGCGGACAGCTGGCGGAAGGCGCCTCTGACGCGCAGCAGGCTGCGGGGCAGCTTGCGGGCGGTCTTAAGGAGTCAGCTGCAGGCGAAGAGCAGCTGAAAGCAGGAGCCGCGCAGCTGGCGAACGGGCTGGCGAAGCTGGGCCAGGCGAATCCGCAGCTGGCGGAGAGCGAGGACTTTGCAGCACTGCTGAGCGCAAGCCGCGAGTTGGCGGCTGGTTTGGAGAAGTCATCGGCTGGGCAGACGCAGCTGAGTGAAGGGGCGACGAAGCTGAACGAAGGCCTTGTTAAAGTTGCTGATGGTCTGGGCACCTTCGATAAGAAGGTTGAGGAAGCGGCGGCTGGCGGCAAAGAGCTTGGCGCTGGCGGGGCTCAAGTTGTAGCGGGCGCGGAGAAATTCACTAACGGCATGTCCGAGTTTGGCAAGAAGCTGGCCGAGGCAAGTACAGGCGGGGCAAAGCTGGCAACAGGAGCGAAGCAGCTCAATAACGGCGCAGCAACGCTCACTGCGGGTCTTTCGCAGCTTTCGTCCAGCGTAACGCCTTTTGTAGATGGTTCAGTTAAGTTGGAGGATGGCGCGCAACAGGTTGCTTCCGGGCTATTGAAGCTGGAGGATGGCACGCAGGAACTGTCTGGCAAGCTGAGTGACGCTTCGGACAAAACGGCTGACCTTAAGCTGACGGATAGCATGGTGGATATGTTCGCCGATCCGGTCAAGCTTGACGTGGAGAAGGTGTCTGAGGTAACGAATTACGGAACGGGACTTGCGCCGTACTTCCTGTCACTGGGCCTATATGTCGGCGCGATGATGCTGACTATCGTGTACTCTGTGCGCGAGCCGGCGGTACGCCCGGTGAATGGCTGGAGCTGGTTCTGGAGCAAGGCGCTAACGCTGGTGATGATCGGTACAATTCAAGCGCTAATCGCCGATGCGGCGTTGTTATTCTTGCTCAAACTTGAAGTTCAGAGCATGGGCTTGTTTATCACCTTTACGATTCTTACGAGCATCACCTTTATGATGATCATTCAGTTTCTTGTGGCGACGCTGAACAACCCTGGCCGCTTTATAGCGATCATTCTATTGATTCTGCAGCTTACGAGCTCCGCAGGTACGTTCCCGATTGAGCTTGTCCCAGGCTGGATGCAAAAAATATCGCCATTTATGCCGATGACTTACTCGGTGGCTGGCTTCAGGGACATTATTTCAAGCGGCGATTACAGCTCGATGGGCGGTTATTACGCAACTCTGGCGGGAATTGCGCTATTGTTCGCATTCTTGTCCTATATTTACTTCACTCTATCTCATCGCAAAATGAAAAACGACACTATGGAGCCCACCTTACCGGCTTCTGTATAAAAGCAAGATCAGGGTAAAGGCAGCAAGGGAATGAGGAAGGGCAGCGAATAATCGCTGCCTTTTTTGTGTTGTTAGTAATGACAGGCTGATAGCTGGTAAGGACAAGTGTGGTGATTTTCTGGAAATCCATTTGAATTGTTACAAATTAGATGGAATTCCTCCACTAGCGTTGCATTAAACCTGTCCTAGTCTTGTAGGTATCTAAGTTTGTTCAATAATTCACAAACTTTCAAGTTTC
>NZ_VCIX01000061.1 GCF_006345825.1 Paenibacillus paridis | reverse complement strand
ACCGCGTAACGATATGACTCAATGAGGAAATTGTTCAACCCCGATGTTCCGTCATAAATTAAACCTTGTTTTTTATCAATTAATTGGGAGAGTAAAGTTGTAATGCTTTTAGGACTTAAGATCTCACTGCTGCCCAAGGCGCCTTCTCTGGATAAAATTTGATTCCAAACCTCTTCTATATAGACTGATAATGTTCCGAACAAAGGATCGGGATTATGAAGTAAGGACCGTTTAAAGCTCAAACGATTTAAAACGGAATCCGCCACCTTAAAAAGGCTCATTTCGTCTCTTGGCATAATAAAAGTATCCGTAAAAACATTGACTAATTTAGGATTTTCATATTCTAGATGCTGAAAGGCCGCACGTAATCTTTCCCCAAAATCAACCCCTATAGCGGTAACACGGTCCCACCTTGAAGCTTCGGGTATATTAAATCCATGATCATCGTTTTCCGACAAATACTTTAATGTTATCATCGGCATTAAAACATTTTTAACTTGGCGCTGTTCTAAGGTCGCACGTAATATATCGAATACTATCCATACATCTTTTTCCGCATTGTTTATCAAAGTATCACGCAAAATAATTCACCTCTTTAATTATTATTAATTATATCGTCTCATTANAATTCATTTTTTAAATAATCGGATTTATATATCCAAGTTGACCTCATCAATATGTAGCAGTGTTTATGTGCTATCCACCTATCTGGGCAGAGGCTTCAACCAATTTCACCCATGCAATAAACTCTCATTCTTTCATCTCCTTTCTTTTGTTTGTTTTACCGTTGATAAAAATATACCATACTCCACCAAACTCAGTCAAGTGTATTGTCTATACTTTTTTTAAGTTAAAGTTATACACAATTAATTACACGTTAGTTCATCAGAAAATCTTAGCGGTCATTTTCCTGAAATTCACCTGAGGTTGGCTGTACATAAGTTCACCTCAGGGTATTTCAGAACTACCTCCGCTCAAATATTATAAATATGTGAAACACATATTGACAATATAACAACACTTAGATTATATTTC
>NZ_VCIX01000067.1 GCF_006345825.1 Paenibacillus paridis | reverse complement strand
TCCATAGGAAGGTGTAACCGCCCGAAAAAAAGAGCTTACCTGAGAATGAACCATTTTTGTTAGGTAAGACTCCGGTTTTAGGGGGCCTGGCCGCCCCTTACAACGTAGCAGCTCTCCAGCAGCCCAACAGTCCCCTTTTCAAGTAATTCTCCTGCATATGTGCAGGATAGAGCGATGATCACCTTTAAATAAGAGCAAGTTGGTGCAAAAGTGCAGGATAGCCCTCACCCTCAAAAGGGTAACGACCTTTTTTAAAAAGATCTGGCCTTTTCCATTCCTCGTTCTCTACTAGTGTTCATTCCATCCTATGTATTTCTCCTATGTTCTCTATTCAATTGTTTTCTCACCCAAAATCCAGTTCCCCTCTCGCTACTTCCTCCCTTACTTCTTGTTTGCTTTTTAAAACTAATTGGTTTGCTTTCGTTTCGCCAAGCTTTATAAATGCACCATATTGATACTGTAAGGATTCTTCTAACAGGTAGCCCTTCAATTTTTCTTGATCGAAGGTATCAAGTCTCTGGCTTGATGTGCTTTTTTTCACTTCTATCACTATAAGATTTTGATTTGTTCCTCTCTTATGAACAATAATATCTGGATAGACAGACCTCCTCCCACTCAGCAAATCTTCTTTACTAATCCCATTCAGCATGCTCATTATTTCTAAACCAAATGTTTTTCTATCACCTAGGTTTCTATTGTATTCCACGTCGACATCCCACTCATAAAAAACTACTCCTAGATGTACCGCTAATCTGTGGCATATCGATCGCTCGTTGGAATGATTAGCTATAATCTCCTTATCAAAATGATATAGCCTTCTAAGCGCGTTGTTTAATCGGTTTTGAATAAACGTCTTATTCATCCTATGGCTCCTTCACTGTTGTGCGATATAAAACAAACTTAAGGCGATAAACAAAGTGGTCATTTTCAGCCTTTTCTATAAGGCGACTATGGTCAGCTCATGATTTAACAGGAATTTCTCCCACTATAATAGTCTGATTCGCTGGACAAGTGAAATAGTGGGATTTTCTCCCGTTAATTCAGCCGTTTCGGGGAGTTTCCAGCATATTACCTAAAATTAGAGGGACAAATTCCTTTTAAATGCCTCCGAAGCCCAAAATCCTTTGAAATAGAGGGAGAAATTCCAGCTAATTCAAATTAAATAGAGTGAACTGTTGAAAGAAAATAAAGTCTTAGACTGTCGCTGCTTTGTTGACCTAATATTCTCAGTCAGTTTAAATTGTTCAAAACATCACTAACTTGAAACAAGTCTGAGCATATGTAGTCTGGGGTTATGTCTTCAGGCTTTGTTTTATTGAACCTATTCAGCCAAATTGCTCTGATCCCCACATTCTGCGCACCACGTACATCGCTTAATAAAGAATCTCCAATATGGATTACTTCTGATGGATCTAAATTTAATCTTCGAAGCGCTTCTTGAAAGAGCTCAGGATTAGGTTTGTACGACTTAACATCCTCACTCGTTATTACGCCATTAACCTGGATAGCGTGATATCTCATTGCTTCATCAATATCTTTTGTATCTATATTAGATAGAATCAGCGTCGTTAAACCATGCAACGATTGAAGAAAAGGTCGTGTATCATCAAAAATTTTGGGTCTTAACCAATGATTGAATTGGATCTGTATAATGTCTTCCGCTACGCAATTTGAATTGAAGTTCCGTATGGTCTCTGAAAGCGAGGAAATGCCCAAGCTTCGTTGTGTTTGAAACATATCGCCACAACTACTACTGAATGCAGCCATGAATGTTTTCCACCAAAATTTACTAATATCCTTGATTTCACAATGTGTGTTTGATGAAGATCTTACCCGTTCACAAACAATAGGGATAATTTCGTCATCCTCATGAACAAGAGTGCCATAGAAATCCACGAACACTGCTTTAATAGCCATACTTATGCCCCCTCGATTCATATCCAATTAATCTATGCCACTTCAAATTCATCTCACTTTATCCTATATTATATTAACGCGCTAAAGTAATATTGTAAACTTATACCTTAGATCTACTCCAAGTTATTCTGCCCGTCAGCTTAGCCAACGGGCGTCAGTCTAACACCTTATTTTCTTCTGACATGAACTGAAGAGAAATCCTAAACAAAATGTTACATGACTGGAGCTTTAACATTTTTTCGAGGTGTACGACGTCGCTTATCTCGCCAGTTTTTCGCAATAAGAGCATAGCGTTCGAAGCAAGGATTTGTGGTACAGTAGAGGTTGTAAAACAGAGAAACTTACTCGAGTTTTGTATGTATATGGCAATCTACGGTTGTCCAAACGAGCTAAACGAGGCAAACGGGAAGGCTGGTTCTGGTTCTGGAATGGTTCTGGCACTAATTCAAACTTCCATGAAGAATCACTATCAATAAAGGGCATAAGCAGTAAGAGGAAGGTTAATTTAAAATAACTATTAGTTACCTAGAAGACTGAATATGTTCATTTCGGCTATTAGCTGCCTTTTTCGCAGTTGGATTATGTTTATTTCGGTTGAGAGTTGTGGCGATGCCTGATACTTCTACACTTATTTAGTTAACTGGAACACGAAAAGAAGCATGGTTTATGGCCATACTTCTTTTCTATCATTTCCTCCCATTAGAGAACTTCACTCTCTGTACTCTAACACTCTTCAGTAAGCTTCACTTTTCATTTGATCATTATATTATTTAGTTGAGACCAGCTTCGATATTTTGTCGGCAATATCCTCCGCTTGTAACAAGGAGGAGTAGGAATCTGCTGCAAAATATTTCTCCATATCAATTTCGATAATCCGATTGTTTTTCACTGCTTCCAAAGATGTCCATGTCGCTGGTAATTTAGGCGGTTCCTTGCCATTTACGGTAAGGATAATAACATAATCGCCTACATAATCATTTACCGTTTCCCAAGAGACTTCAACACGGCTCATTTTCTTATCGATGATTTCACTTTGAACTTTAGGAGTAGGCTTCATTCCCAAAATATCGTAAGCAGCTCTGCCGCCTCGCTCCCCCATGTCGCCAATGACCATTAAAAATTTATCTACCGTGATATAATCAACGATCGAAATCGTTGCATCACTCGCAATGGCATTTTTAATTTTTTCGCGGGCAGCGATTTTCCGTTTTTCAAAATCGGCCACAAACTGTTTAGCCTCTTCTTCTCGGTCAAGAATTACGCCCATCGCTGTAATTTCTTCCTGAATCGTTGCGTATTGGCTTGTATCAAATACTACGGTTGGAGCGATATTAGAATAGTTGCTATAGGCATCTTTATTCCAAGTGATAATGATGTCTGGCGCCAGCTCTACTACTTTTTCGAAAGAAATACTTCCTTCCGCCCCAATATCTTGAACCGTCTCATCTAAGAAAGGCTTGAGGAACTGAGAATACTCCAGTTGAGTATTCGATGCTCCAACTGGCGTCACCCCAACGGCTAAGACTGGCCCCAAATCCCAATCAACAACAACACGCTCGGGATTGGCCGGAACGTTAACATCTCCCATGACCGTTGCTATTTTCCGTAAACCTGTTTGCTCAATCGCTTGGTTAGATGGCGTATTTTGTGTCGACTCCGTTAACGGATGATTGTTGCTGCTAGTGTTCCCGTTTCCGCAAGCTGCAAGCAGCAGCGTAAGCACGAGCATTAGCGTTAATCCTATTGTCTTTTTAGTCCCCTGTAACATCTGTGTATCCCCTTCGCCCTTTATTCGATAATGATTATCATAATCAATATAGCAAGCGGAAGTATTTTTGCCCATGGAGGATAAGAACTCTTCCCATGGACTATCTGAAACGATCAGGCCAGTCTTTACCTTACTTTTATATTGAATAGGCGTTGTTCCCACCTGTTTCTTAAACAGTCGGGTAAAATAAAAGACGTCGCTATAACCGACGTTTAAAGCAATTTCCTGTACGGTGGCATCGGTTTGAATAAGCAGATCCTTCGCTTTAGCCATCCTCGTCTGGATGACGTATTCAATAGGACTTCTTCCCGTACGGCGCTTAAACTGCTTCGATAAATGCTGAATGCTATAATTCCATACCTCTGCCATAGTTTCAAGTGAAATCGGTTCATGATAATGTTGGTGAATGTATTGAACGATCTGTTCCACTACATCCGTTTCTTTAGGGGCAACTCCCTGATGCTGCAACTGGTCTACCAATGTATATACGAACTGATAAAATTGAATTTTCGCTTGGAACCGTTCCTTAATCTGTCTGCGATTCCATTCCTCATACATCGATTCCATATGACGATACAGAACAACCGGAGCATGAGGCTTGCATGCATACTGCAGTTGAAAGGGGTTGTTGATATGATAAGCCTTCAATATGGCTTTGCTAGCTTTAGTGTGGATACTGCCTCTATATAAAATGTAATAGTAAGTGACGTCCTCATGCCCAGCCTCTAACTTAATGGTACTGCCTTTTCCTGCATGCAGGATAAAAAATCGTTCTACGGGGTGCCGAACACCATCCAACCAGATGGTACCTTGTCCTTGTACGACAAAAATAAAACTGCTCGCTGGGAGTAAATGTTGCTGTTTCCTCTGTCTACGTATCACATGTTGCCGAATGTCCGCCAATTGAATCCACGATGTGTCCCACATTTGGATGTATTCTTCCCAATTCACTGTTAATCCCCCCAAATCCAATAGCCTGCGATCCCTTGCAGCTGCAAAAACCAATACAATTTAGAATCGTAAACGATAACCATTATCATTGTCAAATCAATAGGGGCTGCCTTTATCACTCGGAATTGGCATTCTACACGGTTATAAAGTAACATATGGAAAAAACCTTTTGTCTCATTTGTATGATGAATAGGAATTTCTCCCGTTTATCCATGCCTTCCTCTAGTTATAATGCTTACAATCGCCATCAAGAAAGGAAGCCTTTATCTATGAATATACCACTGCTGTACATAGAGGATGACCAAGAAATCGGTAGCTTTGTTTGCCAGCATTTGAAAGATCAAGGCTATGACGTCCGTTGGCAAAAAAGCGGCGAAGGCGCTGTTGAAGCTGCGGCTGGCTGCAAGCTTGTCATTCTCGATGTCATGCTGCCTGGACTCGACGGTTTTACCGTGGGACAGCGGCTCAAGAAGTCCGCACCGGATACCCCGATCCTCATGCTTTCTGCCCGCACCTCCATCGATGACAAGCTGCAAGGCTTGCAGTTTGCTGACGACTATCTGACCAAGCCGTTTCATCCCGATGAACTGACTGCTCGCGTTGAAGTGCTGCTTCGCCGTTCAGGCTCCCGCAGTGCTGAGCCCCTAGTCGTCAAGCATCTGCTCGTGCATGAGGAGCAGAACCGCGTCGAAAACAGGGATACTGGCGAAGAAATTACGCTTACGGGCAAACAATTTCATATTTTCAGCTATATGCTTCGCCACATGGGACAAATCTTGACGAAGGAGCAAATTTACGAGGCTGTTTGGGGAGAAGCCTTCATCGAGGGCGATAAAACGCTGATGGTGCATATTCGGTATTTGCGGGAAAAAATCGAACGGAATCCTGCTGCCCCCGAAGTGATTGAAACCGTACGGGGCATCGGTTATCGGGTACGCCAGTGAAAAAGGTGAAACAGCGTTCCCGTGCCATGAGATTCCGCCAAACCTTGCTGTCCCGCTATTTGCTCATTATTCTCTTTGCCTTTTTATTTATCCCAATCGTATTCCCCATTGCCTCCATTCTTTATGTCGTTATTCAGGAGAATACAAAGGCTTCAGATGAAAACTTTCTGAAGTATGGGAGCAGCAATGAGCTTGCCGCCATGTGGCATGAGCAGGCCAGCCAGCTGCAAGAAAACGACGCAGCCCTGATCGACCGCACGCTGCAGCAGTTGAAGCAAACGTATCCGGAGGCTTCCTTATTCTGGGTCGATTCTGCAGGCCAAACCAGGCTGCAGCTGCCGCCGCAGAAGCAGCTGCAGCTCCAGTGGAACGCAGCGGATGCTATTCAATTTATGAAAGCGAGCATTAATCAGGACCCTTTTACCGTCGTGTCCTTCTTTGGGCCTGACCATTCCGAGACCGGCTTCATGGTGCTGCAGCTGCCGCGGTCCATTATCCAGATGGAGCGGCCGCTTGGAACCGGTACGCCTTTATATATTGCCTTTCTGATTATGATGTTCGCCTTCTTCTTCCTTGTATCGCTGCTGTTCTTCCGCAGCATTCGCAAGCGGCTGCTTAGTATGCAGGCTGCGATGTCACTTCATGGGGACAACGGTCTCCCGCAGCCCATTATCCTGAAAAAACATGATGAAATCGGACAGCTGGAGATGGCCTTTAACGATATGGTCGTACAGCTGCAAGAGAGCAAGGAACGCGAATACGAAGAGGAACAGCTTCGCAAGCAGCTCATTTCGAGCCTTTCGCATGATTTGCGGACACCTTTGACGGTCATGAGCGGCCATCTGTACTCCCTGAAAAAAGAAACGCTCAGCCCGAGCGGGCAGGCTTCCGTCAAGCAGTTGGGACAAAAAATCGCCAGCATTGACAGCCTGATTGAAAATTTGCTCTCTTACACGTTAATGACCAGCGGGCGTTACCCGCTCAGCCTCACTGAGCAGGACGTGCTGCGCATCCTGCGCGAGAGCGCTGCCTCTTGGTATCCCCTTTGGGAACAGGCGGGCATTGCCGCAGAGATTGAACTTCCTGATGAACCTATGCTCCATGCTGTCGACAAAGCCGCGCTTCGCCGCGTATTCGATAACCTGTTCCAAAATGTAACCCGACATGCCGCAAGCGGAGCCTTTATCGGGCTGTCGGTAGAGCTATTCCAGCAGAGAACCGCCATCGTCATACGCGACCACGGCCGCGGGCTTGAAGCGGAGTCGGCCAGCAAAGGCTATGGCATTGGGCTTGCCATCGTCGACTACCTCCTGAAGGAGATGAAGCTTGATTGGCATACGGAGAGCAGCTCTGAGGGTACAAGCATATTCATCATTGTTTGAATAAGTAACGATTGGCGATGCCGCTCTATTTTTTAAACGAAATTTAAACTTGGGCCACCCTTCCTTTAACCTTCGTCCGTTAATCTAGCTATAGAGGTGATTAACGTGAATGAATGGATTATTGAAACAAAGGGGCTCAGCAAGCGTTATAAAGGACGTTATGCCGTTTCCAATCTGAATTTGAAAATTGCCAAAGGGGATATTTACGGCTTTCTGGGACCGAACGGCGCGGGCAAAACAACGACGATCCGCATGCTGCTTGGCTTGATCAAGCCATCCAATGGATCTGTGAATATTTTCGGAAAAGCGCTCAACAAGGAGAGACTTTCCATTTTGCGCCGGGTAGGCTCGCTTGTTGAATACCCCTCCTATTACGGGCACTTGAGCGCCACGGATAACCTAGAAGCCATACGCCGGATTATCGAAGCGCCCAAATCCAGAATTTCGGAGGTACTAAGCATTGTTGGGCTAGCGAAGGAAGCCCGGCGTCCGGTAAAAGGCTTCTCTCTCGGGATGAAGCAGCGACTTGGCATCGCAAGCGCTTTGCTAGGCAATCCAGAGCTGCTCATGCTCGATGAGCCAACCAACGGCCTCGATCCCTCCGGCATCTTGGAAATCCGCGAGTTAATTAAACAAATGCCCAAGCAGCATGGCATCACCGTACTCATCTCGAGCCATTTGCTTAGCGAGGTTGAACTCACCGCCGGGACGGTTGGCATCATACGGCAGGGAGAGCTTGTTTTTCAGGATACGATTGCGAATCTGCACCAGCAAGCACAGGGCAGCATGTCCCTTGTCGTCTCCGATCCTGAGCAAGCTCATATTACGCTGCGGCAGCACGGCATCGAATCGGTTCACCGTGGAAAAACCCTGCTGCTAGAGCAAACGAGTGACCATACGGTTGCACGTATCGTGCGAACGCTTGTGGAGCGCAAGCATGATATTTACCGGGTCGAGGAGAAGCGGAAGACGCTGGAGGAGCTTTTCCTACAGATTGTCGGGGAGGGAACGCAGCTATGATGTTCAAGGCGCTCTCATCTGATTTTTTGAAAATAAGAGGCAAAGGCATCTGGTTTCTGATCTTCCTTGGGCCTCTTGGCATCATCGCCATGCAGGCGCTCAACTACGGGCTTCGATATGACTATTTGACGCAAAGATACGCGGGCAGGCTATGGGAAACGCTGCTTGCGGACATCCAAATGTTTGTCCCCATCTCGCTCTTTCTAGGCGTTACGCTCGTCTCTTCGCTGCTTGCCCATATTGAGCATCAGACAAATGCGTGGAAGCAGCTGCTCGCGCTGCCGATCTCGCGAAACGCAGTCTTTTTCTCCAAATTCGCCATCAGCTTCCTGCTGCTTACCCTGTCTTGCATGGTGCTTGCAATAGGCGTGGCTGCGCTAGGGCTATCGCTGCGTTTCGGCATGGAAACGATGCCTATAGGGTCTATCCTGCGGCTCAGCTTCCTGCCATTTGCTGCTTCCCTTCCCGCGCTGGCCTTGTTCCTATGGCTGTGCATGCTTCTCAAAAACCAGGCTGTTCCCATCACGCTTGGCGTGCTAGCTGCGATCGGTTCTGTATTTACAAGCTTGATCTCAGGCACCTTATCCAAAATGCTGCCCCTAAACTGGCCGATGTTCGGCTATATTGGGCCGCGGCAAGAGCTGTTTGTCGCCGCCGGCTTTGCAGCTGGCTGCGTCATTTGTCTCATGGGGACCCTTCATTTCATCAAAAAGGATGTGAATTGAAATGAAGGGCTTCCTTCGATTAGTTGCTTCTGAACGGCTCAAGCTATCCAAATCGTATATCTGGATTCTGCTTCTGATTAGCCCGCTCCTGTCGCTCACGATCGGTGTCTTCCTATCCCTTGAATCTTTTGGCGCTGCCAATCGGCTTGAGGAATACGCTCTACTGGCCTCCACCATGTCTTCGTTCCATGCAATGCTGTTCTTGCCCATCCTTACGGGCATTCTATCCGCATTCGTCTGCCGATACGAGCATGCCGGAGGAGGCTGGAAACAGCTTCTGACGCTTCCCGTATCCCGGGTAAGCCTTTATTTGGCCAAGTTCAGCGTCATCGCCCTATTGCTGGCACTTACGCAGCTGTTATTTCTTATTGCCGTCATTGCTGCAGCAGCCTCGCATGACATCATCGACGGTCTTCCGTGGCGCTTGCTCCTGACCAGCATCGGAAGCGGCTGGCTGGCCTGCCTTCCGCTTGCAGCGCTGCAGCTGTTTGTTTCCATCAGTTGGAGCAGCTTTGCCGCTCCGCTGGTGATCAACGTGATGCTGACCATTCCGAACATGCTTATCGTCAATTCCGACAAAATCGGGCCCTACTATCCTTGGGCGCAGCCGATGCTGGCGATGCTAAGCTTCAGCGATCAAGATTTTGGCGCCTTTGCGCTGCCGCTTGAAACGCTGCTCATTACGGTGACAGGAAGCTTTACTTTGTTCCTTGTGATTGGGCTGCTTTATTTTAAACGCAAGGAAATCTAGGCCACAACCGCTAGAAAAACCAAAAGCCATCTATCCCTACATCACTGGGAAGATGGTTTTTTCATGTGCTTCACCCATCCAGCTTACATATGCTCCGCAAGATCTAGGGGCAGCTCCACTCCCGGTACTACAAAAGATAGAACTACTGCCCGGTTTGCTGCTTGGGCTATGATGAGAGAGGGAATAGAATCTGATCGAGGAAGGATGGATGAGCATATTGATTCTAAAGAACTTTGTACCCAATGAAGCGATAACTACGGAAGCCAAACCAAAACAATTCAAGCGAATGCTGTTCTATATTTTGGTCGCTGTGACCAGTTACTTTGGCGGGCTTTCGGCTTATCTTGCATTTCTGTCGATCGTTTACGACCAAGGGCTTGGCAGCGAATCCAAACTGCTTATTGGCTGGACGCTAGCTCCTTATCTATTTCTCATTTTGCCTTGCTATACGCTCCTCTTCCGCTGGAGCAGGGCAATGATTTGGCTGCGGATAATTTTGCTTATCGGATTAAGCTTCCTTGCTGCCGCGTCCGTTCCGTTCCTGATCGGCTTCGGGTTTGGTAAGCTAAGCCATCTTTTCTCGCCAGAGATAGGGGCTTTTGCCATTCTGTTTGCTAGCTCTTCGATTGTATTTACGATAGGCTCCCTGGTCTCCTTGAAAGAACGAGGCTACTTGTTATTCATGCTTGCAGCGCTGGTCTTGATCATCTATCCCAGCTTGACACTAGCAGCCGAAGCGGAGAAAAGCAGACCCACCATTCACGAAATTCCGCAAAGCTTCCACGGAACGGTCAGCATCCATTACGGCGTGCCTGACTACCCGCCTATCCCCAAGATCAAAGGATATCAAGTCATTTCAATTCCGGAGGACGGCATATATAAAACCTCGAGCCCGCGGCCTCCCAGAGGCATACGGCATACACTAGTGGACGAGAAGGGAAAGGAAATCCGTCCCCTAACCATTAACGGCGAAATGATGAGATTAGGCTCACAGCCGGCGATGACCATCAGTGAATACGAGGTGCCCTAACCTAACACAGGAGCACTTTTAGCGGACGAAGACTATGTGTCCTAACTCTATTGGTTTTCTTTTTTCGTTTTACGGTAGTGATTCACTACATCTATAACGACAATTAGGATCAATAACAGAAAGGATTGCAAAAAAGGCTTAACGAAAGTAGGCTCATCGTAGATAAAGCAAGCGACTATAAAATTGGCTATGAAAAAAAACAAGTACTTCCACATTGTATCGTCTCCTTTTCATTGAAAGCCCCAGCTTTCATGTCGCGAATACGGCTAGTATCTATTTGCCTTCTTAATCTGCAACTATACCGAGAGACTCCAGCTCCTTCATCACTTCCTCTATCTTGCGTTCGGGATTTAATATATGAATCATTTCAGCCGTAATGGCCTGCCCTTCATAAATCTCGGATACTTGCTGAACCGGGATCTCTTGTTCAAAATAACTGTTAGCGAAGTCCACGTAATCCTCTGCCGTCTGATGAATAGCCCCAAGCAGGAAAGCAGAACCGTCCACATGCTCGGATGCCTCAACGTTTCCTTTCTGCCATGCGGCGTCGCTGTTCTCCCGCCAAATGCAGAACGTAGCATCGTCCCTTTCGATCGCTTCATCATCGAGCAGTTGAAGGAGAGCGCTTGGAACAGCTTCATAAATGCCTGGTGCGATTGCCTGTTCATCGTTTGCATAGGGACTCAACTCCGATTCATGGTCGAAGCCTTTCAAGATCGTGCCGTGCGGCGCAAATAGAATGAACAAATGGTCTCCTGCTCCGTTATCAATTTTGGCCATAGCGATGTGATCGCTCCATGCTGGCTCAAAGCTATGGTAACGCAGCCATTCCTCCTCGCACAAAATGATACTTAAAGCGGCTTGCGCCTTCATTAGCTTCTTTAAATTGGCTGGTTCCGGCAAAGCTTCAATGCTGCTCATCTCTCCCATATCTTCTCTTCCTCCCCAATTGTTGTAATGAATATAGGAGCCATTTTAACATGAAAGCCTCCATATTTTCTCTAAAAACTGAAGAAAACCACTCAGCATCAGGAGAAACTGACGTCAACTAGCCCTACACAGGGCTGCAAAACACAACAAAAAAAAAGGAGCAGCCGCAGCCGCTCCTTCCCTTCCGTATTCCGTTTGATTAGGATTTGTGATCAGCAAGCCAAGCAGCCAGAGCCGCGATTTCGTCATCCTTGAGCTGCCCTTTGTAAGCCGGCATACCGTTCCCGCCGTTGCTGATCTGCGTTTTAATCTGATCTAGCGACAGCTCCGAGCCGACATGCTGAAGGTTAGGGCCAACGCCGCCAGCCAGATCAACGGCGTGGCAGCTGACACAGTTTTTGCCGTACAAGCTTTCGGCTTGGGCCGTGTCCACCGTAGCGCCGCCATTATTGGTTCCTGTATTGCTCGTTGGCGGCTGCTCATTCGTACCGTTGTTGGTTTTATTTCCTCCGCATGCGGCTAGTCCAATCAACAGCGCAAGAGCTGCAATCCATAACAATCCTTTGTTCTTAAGCATCATTGTATTGCCTCCTATCGTAGGGAGATTTGTAGTTAAGTTTCCCTAATTCGGCATCCGTATGCAGCTCATGCCAAACATTTTCAGAAAAGGCAATGCACGCATAACCGCACGCGAACTGGTTATCCTAAAAAAATGTCATGGCAGATGAAAATAGCAGCTTGTATCGCGGGGTGATGTCGTGGATTTACAAGGTGATCTGGTCAACCATTTGACCGAGCTTAGGAAAAGGCTGATCATCGTTATCGCATGTTTTTTTGTCGCAATGAGCGGCGGGCTTTATGTATCCCCGATCATTTTGCGGTATATCAAATCCGGTTTGACCGCCAAATCCGTCGAATGGAATGTATTCTCGTTTACGGACGGATTGTTTATCTATTTGCGCTGTGCTTTCCTGTTCGCAATCCTCTTCACACTGCCTGTGCTGCTTTACCAAACTTGGGCATTCGTGAAGCCAGGACTAACCGAAACCGAAGCCAAAGGCACATTAGCCTATGTGCCCGTGTCCTTTCTGCTGTTTCTGATCGGCGTTTCGTTCAGCTACTTTCTCGTATTTCCGATGATGCTCGGATTTATGATGGAGATGAATCAAAATGTCGGCGCTGTAGAGACGTATGGCATCGATCGGTATTTCAGCTTCTTGTTCAGTGTCGTATTCCCGCTTGGCGTTGCTTTCGAGATGCCGCTTGTGATTCTGTTTCTGACGAAGCTAGGCCTGCTCACACCCGAGCGCCTGAAAGGCTCTCGCAAATATGCTTATGTTAGCCTGGCTGTTGTAGGGGCCTGCATCTCCCCTCCCGATTTTGTATCTCACCTATCCGTAACGGTACCGCTGCTGTTGCTCTTTGAGATCAGCGTGCTCGTGACAAGGAGATACGCCAAACGGGTATCAGCCGTTCCTTCCCCAACTTGACCCAACAAAGGAGACTATCACATGTTAAACAACATCGGCGTTTCAGGGCTTGTTATTATTTTGCTAATCGCGCTCATCGTGTTTGGGCCGGCGAAGCTGCCGCTGCTCGGACGGGCGTTTGGCGATACGCTGCGCGAATTCCGCAGCTCGACTCGCGGCATTGTGGATGAGGAGCCAACTGCAGCACCCGCAGATAAGCAGGACGAAGTAAAGAAGCTGCTATAATCCAGCGTTTCTTCGTCACTCAACGGAATAAAGGGCCGTTCCCGGATTGCTTCGGGAGCGGCCCTTTTTGTTGTTGCCGGGCTCTTGGCTGCCGTCAGACCAGCAGGCCGCCCTTTTCTCTGTATTTCAATATCCCTTCCGCTGCGCGATAAGCGAGCGCCCCGACTGTATTCGTCGGGTTGTACCCGGCATTTTGCGGGAAAGAGCTCGCCCCGACAACGAACACGTTATCCGCGTCCCACATTTGGCTGTACGTGTTAACTGCTGAGGTTCCCGGCTGCGCCCCCATGATGACTCCGCCTGTGTTATGCGTCGACTGATAGGTCATAATATCGTAGGGCCCAAGCTCTTTCAAATAATCGACCTTATCCGCCCCCATCTCCTTGACGATCTGAGAGCAGCGCTCCGCCATGAATTTCGCAAGCTCACGGTCCTGATCTTCAAAGTCAAACGTAATGCGCAGGAGCGGATCGCCGTATACATCCTTATAGCTCGTATCCAAATCGATAAAATGGTGCTTGAACGACATCGACGATCCCTGCGCGCCTACGCCAAGCGTCCGATTCGCGTAATGCACCGACTTCGACTTAAATTCGGAGCCCCATGAAGCCGTTCCGGACGGAACCGGATTGTTCTGAATCGGGCGGGACCCGGACTGGCCAATCGCAATAACGCCGCCATGAATGAAATTCAGATCAGAGTGGTCAAAGTTATCTCCGTTGTAATCATCCAGCGAGACACCTAGCGAGCCTGCACCCGCAAAGTTATTGAATTGTTGGTTCTCGAAGAAGCCAATCGCGCTGCCCTTCGCCACCTGATAGGCGTAATTCCGGCCAATCACACCCGTTCCTGTAACCGGATCGTAAGCCTTGCCGAGCTGCGAAAGCAGCAGCAACCTGGCATTGTTGAATACATAACTGGTCAAAACGACAATGTCAGCGGGCTGAACGATTTCTTCCCCCGTCGTCACGTCCGTGTACATGACGCCGGTCGCCTTGCCTCCCTTATGTAACACCCGGCGAACGTTCGAATGGGTGCGGATCTCGAACTTGCCTGTTTTGTTGGCAACCGGAATAACGGTGACGACCGGGTCAGCTTTTGCCCCATATTCGCAGCCAAACCGCTCGCAATAACCGCAATACTGGCAGGCGGCACGGGCTATGCCATCAGGATTCGTATAGTTTTCGGATAGATTGGCCGAAGGCATCATATACGGATTCAGCTTCAGACGGGTAGCCGCATCGACAAACATCTTCATCGCTGGCGATTTCTTCATTGGCGGAGTTGGATATTCACTGCTGCGTTTGCCGCCCAGCGGGTTAGGCTCGCCTGAAATGCCTGCCGTTTTCTCGAATTTGTCGTAATAAGGCTCTATCTCGTCGTACGTGATGCCCCAGTCTTGAATGGTCATATCCGTTGGAATTTTGTTTTTTCCGTATTTTTCGATCGTCTTGCTGCGGATCTCAAAATCATACGGCAAAAACCGATACGTCTGCCCGTTCCAGTGGACGCCTGATCCTCCGAGTCCATCACCAATGAGAAAGGAGCCGTACTGTCTCATCGGCAGCGCGCGCACTTTTTCATTGCTGCGGAACGTAATCGTTTCTTTCGACAGGTCCTGCATCATTTCGTAACGCAGCGCATAACGGAGCTCATCATGCACCATAAAATAATCCTCGGTCTTCCGTTCCTTGCCCCGCTCCAGCCCGACAACGTTCAAGCCTGCTTTGGTCAGCTCGGCAGCAATGATGCCCCCAGCCCAACCGACCCCTACGATGACAACATCGGTTTTCGGTAATGTTTTGGCCATAATATCCTCCCTATTCGCTAATGTGACACCAGATGGTCTTGCAGGCTGCTTGGATCAAGCTTCGTAAAATCCTTTTCGATAATGCTTAAATAGCTCATCTGATTGCCCGGATAGCCGCGCATCTTCCAACCGTTCATATCCATATTGCCTCCGTATAACGGATCGCTGTATGCTCCCTCAAGCGTACTGCTGCGCAGCATTCTGAAGAAGCTGCTTGCGGAAATCGTCGTCAGCTTCACTTCATCTGACTCAAAGCCCTTCAGCAGCTCATCCTGCTGCTCGCCCGTTAGTGCCACGAAGCTGTCCTGGAACTTCGTCATACTGTAGTTTTCCAGCTCGCGCAGCCCGATCTCGAAAATTTCCCGACGCTTTAGCCGTCCCTGGTAGCCTTGCGTCATCTCACCTGTAAAGAATGGCGGCGACATGTAATCTCGGCCATTGAAGCCCCAATCTCCAGCTAGCTGGTGATCGATGAAGAAAGCGACCCCAAGCGATTTTGCGCCCGGTCCGGCTTCATCCTCGGGAAAAATCCGCTCCGTGGCACTCTCGACGATCCGGAACTGCTCTTGCGTAAAAAACATTAGCGCCCGGTTGTAGTTTTTGGGCTCCGCTGCCGTGCCTTCATCCGTCTTCGGAGGCGCCGGCTCTGCAGCCGGTTTTTTCTTAATCAGAGAGCCAAGCGCCCCGCCCACGACGAGACCGCCCAGCGCGTAACCTGAGTTGACCAGAAACTTACGACGCGAGTTTCCATCAACCGAGCCTTTGCCTGGTTCTTGCTGTTTATCACTAGGATCCAATACTTGCACCTCCTGGAAATCTCATTCTTTCCCCTTTATTATTTTCCAAGAAGTCATGAATATTCATGCAATGGAAATGGTCATGCTAAAAGCAAAATGTTACCCTATGGAGGATGATTCTTCGATGAGTGCTTTCAGCAAAATTTTGACCGTGTCCGCCGTGGTTCTCGCCCTTTCCGGCTGTGCGAGCGCAGCGCCAAATCCCCCGCAAACCAAAGCGTTAACGAAGGAAGAAGCCCATATGCTTCATGATCCTTCTGTCATTCCAAGCGAGAACGGAATCAAGCATCACACGACGAACAAGAATGGCCAGACGACAAGCGGAATGGGTACCTCCGTCTACAGCACAATTGGCAGCTCCGGGCTGCATTCGAACGGTTTCTCTGCCCATTTGGAATCCCGGCTCAGCGGGCTTGGCATTTCCGACGTGCGCGTATTCGTCTTCGACGATACGGTGATTCTCGCTACGCAAAAGCTTACTTCTTCAGGCTCCGCGTACGACAGCGTTCAGAAGAAGCTGCTTAACCAAACCGAAGGCATGTCCGCCAAAGGCTATTCGCCTGAGGACGGGCTCGGCGGCGTTAGCGGCAAAGACACCAGCAGCCACGACAACCTGTCGATGGCCGCTAGCCAAATTAAGAAGCTCATGGGCGGCGATGTGAAGGTGCTAACTGTCACGGGTGAACGCGCCGTGAAAGCCATCGAAAAAATTCGAACGGATGCATTGGCAACGAACCTGTCGCCGGATAAAATAGCAAGTGATATTCGCGAGCTTCTGAGGCTCGTGCAGGCGGGAAGCGGTAACGCGAAGTAAGAATGATGTGGGCAACACAATGTACGCAAATAAACGGATGCCGAGATTAATTCGGCATCCGTTTTCGTTATTGTATAGAACTGCAACTAACTACAATCTATTTGTTCCCAAACTGAGCATGGTGCAAACGGCTGTAAATGCCGCCCGCCGTGACGAGCTCCTCGTGGCGGCCTTGCTCGGTGATGCCTTGCTCCGTAACGACGACAATCCGGTCCGCGTTCTTAATCGTTGCTAGGCGGTGGGCGATGACCAGCGTCGTTCTGCCGACCGATAGCTCCGCGAGTGACTGCTGAATCGCCGCTTCCGTTTCCGTATCGAGCGCCGAGGTCGCTTCGTCGAGAATCAGAATCGGCGGATTTTTGAGGAACATCCGCGCGATCGCAAGGCGCTGCTTCTGTCCGCCGGACAGCTTCACGCCGCGTTCGCCAACAACCGTATCCAGCCCATTAGGCTGAGCGTGGATGAACTCCTCCAGCTTCGCCCTGCGCGCAGCCTGCCAAATATCCTCGTCCGACGCGCCAAGCTTGCCGTAGCTAATATTTTCACGAATGGTTCCCGCGAATAAGAAAACATCCTGCTGTACGATACCGATCTGCTTCCGAAGCGATTCCAGCTTCAAATTGCGCGTATCGTAGCCATCCACCGAGATGCTTCCTCCGTTGATCTCATAGAAACGCGGCAGCAAGCTGCACAGCGTTGTTTTTCCCGCGCCGGATGGGCCTACGAAAGCAATCGTCTCGCCTGCACGGATGGATAAATCGATATTTTGCAGCACCTTCGCTTCGCCTTCATAGCCGAAAGTCACATTCCGGTATTCAATGTTTCCGCTCAATCGGTTAACCGCAATCGCATTCGGCTTGTCCGCTACGTCCGGTTCCGTCTCCAGCAGCTGTACATATCGCTTAAATCCGGCAATGCCCTTCGGATAGCTTTCGATGACCGCGTTGATTTTTTCAATCGGCTTGAAGAAGATGTTTGTCAGCAAGACAAAGCTGATGAATTCCCCATATTTCAAGTCACCTTTAATAACAAACCAAGTGCCCGCAATGAGCACAAACACGGAAACGAGTCTCATCAGCATGTACGTAATGGAAGAGTTCAGGCCGATGATTTTGTAAGAGATGAGCTTCGCTTCCCGGAAACGCAAATTGTTCACCTTGAACAGCTTCTTCTCATGGCTTTCGTTCGAGAATGCCTGTACGACGCGAATACCGCCGACCGTATCCTCCACGCGCGCGTTGAAATCAGCCATGTCCGAGAATAGCCGATTGGCCGCCTTGGTCATTTTACCGTTAAACATAAGGACCAGCCAGATAATGATCGGAACGATCACGAACGTTAGAATCGCCAGCTCCAAGTTAATATACGCCATAATGCCGAACGCCCCGACCAGCGTCATCGCAGCGATGAACATATCCTCCGGCCCGTGGTGGGCGACCTCCCCGATCTCGAACAAATCATTCGTCAGACGCGAGATCAGATGCCCCGTCTTCGTATTGTCGAAGAAACGGAAAGAGAGCTTCTGTACGTGGTCGAACAGCTTTTTGCGCATGTCCGTCTCGATATTAATCCCAAGCATGTGACCCCAGTAGGTAACGACATAGGATAAGATCGTATTGATCACATAAACAACGAGCAAGATCGCGCACGCCGATAAAATCAATCCCCAATTCTCGTCCGGCAGCAAGGTATCAATCACATAACTGACCGCCAGCGGGAAGCAAAGCTCTAGCACAGCCAGCAGCACCGCACAGCAGAAATCGAGCAGAAACAGCTTTTTGTATGGCTTGTAATAAGCAAAAAATCGTAAAAGCATCGTAGACTCCTTCTTCTCCTGTAGTGATCATCATTTTCATGAAAATGATATACAAACACTATCAGGCTGTCAATCAAATGCCAAAATCAATTCGCTCAGGATGAGTGTAGACATTCATCTCTCCGCCCCTTATAAAGCCGACGCAGGTGATGCCCAAATCCTCGGCCAAACGAAGGGCCAGATCCGTAGGTGCCGACTTGCTGAGCATTATCCCGCAGCCAATCTTCGCCGCTTTCAGCACCGCCTCCGAGGACAGCCTGCCGCTGAACGCAATCACCTTATCCGAGGTACGCAGCCGATTCAGTAGACAGTAGCCGAACAGCTTATCCAGCGCGTTGTGTCGTCCAATATCCGTTCTAACCGCAAGCAGTTCCGCTGTAGTGCCGATAGCCGCATTATGAACGCCGCCTGTACTGCGGAACTCGGATGAGCTCTCCTGAAGCTCACGCATGAATCGGATGCACTGGTCGGCCGTTATTCGCGTACGCGTCATGATGGTCTTGGCCGTGAGCATATCATTGTGAAAATAAAACTGCCGGCTCTTGCCGCAGCAAGAACCGATGAAGCGTTTCGCATAATGAGCTTGGCTCACTGTATGCTTATGCTCAAGCTCGACATAGGCGATGCCTGTATCCTCTGCGATCGTCAGCGTTCTCACCTGACCTGCCGCACGAATCACACCTTCGGATGCCAGAAATCCGATGACCAGCTCCTGAAGATTCGATGGCGAGCAGACTAACGTAGCAAACTCTTCGCCATCAAGCTTCAAAGTAAGCGGGAACTCTGCCGCAATCACGTCTTCCTTCTCTAATGCCATGCTGCCGTCATATTTGAGAATGCGCCATGTTGTCGTGTTGGAAAGCTCCACTCGCATGCCCCTCTCCCGCAATGTGCTGCAAACCAAGCTAGTTCGCGTCCAGCCATCCAGCCTTCATGCTCAAGCCGGCGGTTCAATCTCCAGCTCAACGATCCGTTTCTCCATATACTTAGTATCCTTAAACGCATGATATGTGTCAGCTCGCTCCACGATCACCGACGTATTGTATTCAGGGATTCCCGCGAGCGGCTCGTAGACCCCTTTCGAGAACAGGCTGTTGCCTTCCGGCCAGTAAAGCTCGATATTCCCTTGAGCGATGTCTTCCCGTTTGGCTCGCCCATGGAAGCTCCCGCTTCGATTATAGACGACAATGGCGTCCCCTTCAGTAAGCGCAAGATCGGTTAAATCCGCTTCATTCATCAGAACGTCATAGCGGCCCGCGGCATTAAAAGCATCCTTCTCTCCGTAAATCATCGAGTTGAACTGCTTGCCACGCCGTGTCGTGGCGTAGAAATGCCCCTCCGGTATGCGCAGCTCAGGAAGCTCAATCGGCAGCAGCTGGCCCCGTCCATCAGGGGTCGGACACAAGCCACCCTCGCATAGCCAAGCTCCTCCCCATTGGAACACGTCACCTTGGTTCTTGAGCAGCTCTACCCCCTCATAATGCGGATTGGCTGCCGCGATTTCCCTGCGAACCGCCGCAGCATCCTCGAAGGCTATCGCAGCTTTAAGCTCCGGCCGAATGCGGGCTGCGAGGTCCGCATAAATCTGCCACTCCGCGCGGGCTTCTTCGATTCTTGGGCCTTCAATCGACGGCGAGTAATAAACCATTCGCTCCGTCGAAGTAGATGTGCCGCCGCCCGGCTGCTCATAGCGCGTCATGGCCGGCAGCACGATAACCTCCTCCTTCGCATCAAGGAGCGTAGAGCTGTTCAGTACAATATCTTGATGAACTCTTATATCGACTGCCTCCAAGCAGCGCTTTACAAATTCCGGGTCCGGCATCGTTTCGATGAAATTCCCGCCCGACGTGTAAAACAGCTTTAGCTTGCGTTCATGCCGCTCGGGGAGCAGCGCATTCTCAAGCGATACGCCAACGATATCTCCCTGCCAATCCGGCAGCTTAAATCCCCATACGTTCTCGATTCGGGAAATGTCAGCTCCTTTAAATTCTCCACCTGGCAAGCTGAACGGATCAGCGCCCATTTCACCGGAGCCCTGCACGCCGCTATGGCCGCGAATCGGCATTAAGCCGCAGTGCTCACGCCCGAGGAAACCCCGCAGCAGCGCGAGATTCGCGACCTGCGAGATATTGTCCGTCCCGAAGCGATGCTGCGTGAGCCCCATGCTCCAGACGAATACGCCGGATTTGGCGGCGGCAAGCAAGGCAGCGAATTCCCGCATCCGCTCGGCGGAGAGGCCGGAGGACTTCTCCAGCTGAGCCCATTCTTGGCAGAGGATATGAGCCTTCAGCTCCTCGAAGCCATTCGTATGCTCCTGTATAAAAGCGTGATCGATCGCCGAGCCCGGCTCCCTCTCCTCCATTTCAAACCAGCTCTTCATGACGCCATGCATGAACGCAATATCCCCGCCGATGTTCACTTGATAGAAATCGTCAGCCAGCTTCGTGCCAAACAACGCGGATTCCGGAATAGACGGAATCCAGTAGCCCTCCATGGCCGGCTCGCGATAAGGATTAATGACGATAATTTTCGTCCCTCTGCGCTTGGCAGCATACATGTATTTGGTCGATACGGGCTGATTATTAGCGGCGACGCTTCCCCAGAACACCAGTACATCCGTCCCGATCCAGTCCTTGTAATTGCAAGTAGAGGCTCCCACGCCAATGGAGCGTTTCATCGCTGTTTTGGACGGTGAATGGCAGATGCGCGAAGCGTTATCGATATTGTTCGTGCCAATAAGCCTCGCCGCCTTCGCAGCCACATAATACGATTCATTCGTAATGCCGCGTGCGGTTAAATAAAAGGCCAGTTGCTTCGGATCGATGTCCCTTGCTTTTGCCGCAATGCGGTCCAGCGCCTTATCCCAAGAGATTCGGCGAAAGCTGCGCTCCCCTTTGCTCCGGATCATCGGATACGGAAGCCGGCCCAGCTTGCGCAGCTGCGCGCTATCTAGCTTCCGCAGCTCTTCAATGTCCGAATGAAGAATGGCTGGTTTGATGGCAGGCATCGTGTTCAAACGCAGCACATTAAGCCTCGTTGTACAAATATGCGGGCCATCCAGCGTCTGATCGTATAAGCCGGATACGCCAAGCGCACAGCCATCGCATACTCCTTGAGTAAGAATTCGGTAGGCGTAAGGCAGGCTGTCCCGGTTATCCCACATCACCTTAATCGTATCGCGGATATGATGCGGCTTAATTCGACCGAGCCCAAACGGCGCTTTACTGACCCATAGCTTCGGATCTGGTCGCTTCGGCAGCTTGATCGGCCCCGTATGTAACGTTTTCTTCATCAATGATTCACCTCGTGAATGATCATTATGGAACGTTTGCTTAACACTCTATTGAAGCCCATTAGCAGTCAAGAAAGCGCATACATAAATGCGGGATTTTTACTGTCGGAAAAGTCTCAGCGAGATAAAGTGAGCTTATGATGGTTACGAAGGAATAACTTCATCCGTCGGATGGAGGCGATTTGCCGACTACAGCATGTTAGTACGAAAGGTGTTACTTTTATCCGGTTGATGGGGCGACGCGCCGACTACTGCTTGATAGTTCGAAAGGAGTTACTTTTATTCGGTTGATGGGGCGACGTGACGACTACTGCTTGATACTACGAAAGGAGTTACTTTTATTCGGTTGATGGGATCGACGTGACGACTATAGAATAATAGTACGAAAGGAGTTACTTTTATTCGGTTGATGGGATCGACGTGACGACTATAGAATGGTTATTTATGATTTAGAAGGAATTTCTCCCTCTAATACAACGTTATTCAATGAATGTGTGAAATAGATGGAATTCCTCCCGTTAATTCAGCCGTCCCATGTCATTTTCGGCGTATAATCTTGAATTATAGGGAAAATTTCCATCTAATTGCCTCAAAAGTAAAAAATCACTAAAAATAGCGGAATAAATTCCTTTTAATTCAATGGAGAGAAGTCATCTAGCTAAACGGTACAGGATCAGATGAAGGAGAAGGTTGAAAAAAGAAAACTGCCAGGAAAACGCATCTTCTCGCATCAGAATTTACTATCTATATCAAGTTTACTCTAAATAACCAGCAGCCTCAGCAAACCATCTTCGTTTCCCACTTCCTTCAAGTATAGCACTGCAGGCGGTAGAAGTAAGGAAACAAATTGAAGGGGAATGCTGGCCGAACACTCCCCCTTTATTATTCTCTTCCTAGATCGGCAAAACCTGCACAGCCGCCTGTTTGCCGCTGACTTGGATGCCCGACTGCTTCTTGCCGCTTTCCGCCAAATCCTTCAGCATACGCTCTAGAAGCTCCTTCGCCTTCGGTCCTTCCTTGCCCTTCAAACGGACGACAAGCTGCACGGCGTTGCCGGAGCCAAGAAGCTTCGCTGCTTGCCGCAGCTTCGTATCGTAGTCATGCTCCTCAATATGTGGAGTGAGACGCAGCTCCTTCACCTTACTTGGCTGCTCCTGCACTTTCGCGCCTTTCTTCTCTTGGCCCGCCTGCTGCTTGGCCTGCCCTTTGGCTACAAGCTTGCAAGGCGGCGGGCTGCTCATCAGCGAAGTGCAGACCAAATCCACCTTCAGCTCACGTGCCTTAGCCAGCGCTTCATCGCGCGAGACAATGCCTAGATCCTCGCCTCGCAATCCCGTCAAATGCACCTCGGAGGCGCGTATCTTTTCGTTCATAACAACCAATGCTGCCATTCCAGTATCGCTCCCTTACCCCAAATACGGAAAACAGCAGCCTCTACTAACTAAGCCGCTGTCTTTTCCTATTTCTATTATACGCTTTTCTCTAGCATCAAGCTCGAATTCTAAACATTTCTTACACTTCCAGCGCAGTTTTCTTATGAAGTGCTCCACCGTTATTCTCGGAGGATGCCTTGGCTTTGGCTTCATCCTCGATTCGTTCCGCTTTGCGCAGAAACTTCTGGCCTTTCCACCGGATAAGCGACAGCGTGCCACGTATATACTCATCCAGGATCATGCAGGCATAAATGCCGATCAACCCCCAGCCGAGCTCAATGCCAACCCAATACGCAAGGGCTGTTGCGACCAGCCACATCGAGAATACCGAGGTCCACATAGTAAAACGGGTATCGCCCACCGCATTTAGCGCATTCCCTAGCGCCATATTGATCATTTTGCCCGGCTGCAGAATCAAGTTCATGCCAAGCAACGATACGCCCAGCGCCACGATTTCTTTGTTTTCCGTGAACATACCTAGCAATTGCTTGCCGAATAGGAAGATGATAAAAGCATTCACCGTGACCACGCCCAATCCAATCAACATCGCGCGGTAAGCGAGCCCGTAAGCCTCCTTGACACGGCCTGCACCGTATAGATGCGCAATCTGTATTTGGACCGCTAGCGCAATCGAATAACCAAGCAGGAAGCAGAATGACTCGAGCGTATTCATATAGGTTCGCGCCGCCAGTTCATTCGAGCCGAGCATCGCCAGAAAGCTGAAGATAATCAGCTGCGTAAATACCCAGCAGGACATATTCACGCCAAGCGGCCAGCCGATGCGAATGACTTCACCGAACAGCTTGCGATTGAACACATTGAGATCGCGCAAGCCAATGGTCCGCTCGAAGGAGCTGAGAAACATAATGAACAGCACAACCGTTGCCAGCAAGCGGCATACGACTGTCGAGATCGCTACGCCCATCAAGCCCCATTTTGGAAAACCGAATGCCCCGAAAATAAACGCATAGTTGAGCAATACGTGTACGACATTCATGCCGATCGCGGTATACATCGGCCCCTTCGTGTTGCCTGTGTTCCGAATAGAGGTGCTAAGCGCCGACATCAAGGCAATCAACACCATGCCGCCGCCTACAATAGAAATGTACGTTTTGGCTAGCGGCAGCAAATCCTCAGGCAATTGCAGCAAAGCCGCAATCTGCTCGGGAATTAGAATCAGCAGCGCGCTGAGCGCAAGGCCGATTACCGCACTTACATTGACCGCCATAATGGCGATGGTGCGGGCGTCCTCGCCGTTGCGCGAGCCGATTTTTTGGGCGATGAGAATCCCCGCCCCGCTCGCCACAGTAATAAATAGTGTCGTTAATGCTTGAAACAGCTGATTGGAGAATCCGACCACCGCAACCGCGTCGTCCGAAATTCGGCTTACCATTAAGGTGTCCGCCGCCCCCAGCAAAAACTGCAAGAAAAGCTCAATAAATATCGGCCATGCCAACATCCAGAGCGATAATTTTTTGTTAGCTAAAGCCATCCCCATGTCCCCCTGCGCAGACCGCCTTAACGCTGCCTGCATCCGTTGTTTGATCATCCATCGTCATTTCAAATTATAGATGCTATACTGAGCTTGATGTATCACTTTTACAACCGAAACTATAACGATACAAACTTCAATAGAGCAAGGGGCAAACCAGGCCATGACGATCATTCATATGACGATTCCTCCGCTCCCCCACTATATAATCGGAGGTTATACGGTTGCTCCCTCGGGGCGGAAACATCCAAGCAGACGCAATATCGAAGTATTTGACCTGCTTGTGGTTACGCGCGGCTGCTTGTACATGGGCGAGGAAGAGCAGCATTACGAAGTGCGAGCGGGGCATTCGCTTATTTTGCGGCCGGATGCCCATCACTACGCCACTCTTGCCTGCCAAGAACAGACCACTTATTATTGGGTTCACTTTCAGACCACAGGTACCTGGAGCGTATCTGACCAAGCTGCTGTACCAGAGCAAGCGGAGCCGTCCAAAGAGAAAGCGCTTTCTGCTAGTTTTTACACAACACAAACCTTCACGAAACAACTGCCCCAGTTCGCCAAGCTGCTGCAGCCCTCCAAGCTGGACAGCCTGCTGCGGCAGCTCGTCCAGCTCAATATGAATGATCATATCCCAAGCGTGAAATGGAAGCAGCAGCTCGTATTTCAGGAGGTGATTGAACAGCTGTCCGCTTCGATGGAGATGCAGGGACCCTCGCCCTCCGCCCTCTGCGCGGAACAGGCAGCCTCCTATTTGCGGGAGCATTACCGTGAAAATATAACCGCTCAGGAGCTGGGCGAGAGCATTAACTTCCATCCCGTCTATATCGCAAGGTGCATGCAAAAGGAGTTCGGCTGCGCCCCATTCGACTATTTGATGAGGTTCCGCATCGAGCGCGCCAAGCTGCTGCTCCTTCAGACGGATCTTCCTATCGCCCGGATTGGGGAAGAGGTCGGCTTTAACCACGCTGCCTACTTCACCTCCTGCTTCGCAAAATACGAGAGCATCTCACCGCGCAAATACCGTCAGCGCTTCTCGCACGGTTGAGGCTGATTATAATATAAATGGGCCATTCCATAATATCGCAGCCAAAACAGCCCCACCGAGTGAACGGTGAGGCTGATTGGGCTGCGAACGCTCTAGCGCCCGTCAAGCTTGGCACATTTGGCTGCTTAACGGAAGCACACCTCCCAGCGCTGATGATGTACCTGGGCGAGAACCTCCGAATAGCTTACCTTTTTATTTTTGTAGCGAATACTTTAAGTGAACAATTTTGCTATTAGATTGGCTGCCATTCCATTCCGTATAAGCCAGCGCTTTGCCGGAAGGACTCCAAGAGGTTACTGCATTTTCGACGTCTGCTGCTAATTGAGTAGACTTGCCTGTTAACATATCATAGACATAAATCCCTTTAACGGTTATTCCGTTTGCATCGCCCTTCTCGTTGTATGCAATCATCCGCTGATCCGGCGACCATGAAACACCGCCAAGCTCCGTCCCTTCTGCAATCGTTTTCGAATTCCCCCCATCCGCGTCACAAAGAATCATCACGCTTTTGGAGCCGTTGGTTTGCATGACCAGCATTTGATTCCCATCCGGCGAGGGTACTACCTTGTAAACATGGTCAAACTTTAATTTAGTCTTTTCCTTGGTAGTGAGGTTCAGCGCCATTAAGGATTCATCGGAATTGGTATTGTAATAAACCGTATCCTTCATTTTTTCAACGATAAACAAAGCTTCCTCACTCAATTCGGCTAATGGAGCAATGCTCCCACCCGTACTTGCCGTATAGGCGCCACCGCTGTAAGCTGCGCCAATAATCGTATCTTCATCCGCCCATTTGGCACTGACCGCTCCGCCAATATTATTGCCGATGATACCGAAGGATTGGAGCGTTTCCAGGTTCAACACATAATAAACAGGGTCGCCTAAATCGAATTCATGATACAGCAAATGCTTTTTATCCGAAGATAAGGCTGCGCCTCCCAAAAACACATTATCCTGTTCTTTTAGCAGCTTGTATTGTTTGGTATTGATGTTGTACAAATACAGGCTTCTAGGATATGAATCCGACAATTCTGCCAGCTTCATTTTGTCTAATGACGTATTTTCTTTGGACACAATAACAGTTTCCTCATCCAGCCAATCCGTCATTTCTACCTTCTCATACGATTCTACTTTTTCCACGGATACATTTGGGTCGCCGGCTTCCTTGCCTGCATTATCAATGACCGTTATCGTTTCACCGGGCTCTTTGATGGTCACCTTGTCAACATTCTCTCCCGAGCTACAAGCTGTGACAAATACAAGCATTGCTGCAATAGACCCCTTAATCACCATTTTTGTTTTCTTCATATTGCTCGCCTCCTCGATACCTACAATATCAAGAAATTGTTCCAGAAATACAAACGGATGTTTCCAAGATGTAAACAAAAGCATCGAAATTGTTCATCATGCACTCGTCTCCACTGGCTTATAAGTTGGAAAAGAGATTCGGAATACAGTTCCTGCCGCATCTGTGCTTACAAGAGCGATAGAACCCCCTTGCGTTTCCGCATACTGCTTAGCTAGAGAAAGCCCAAGCCCTGCGCCGCCGTTTTCTCGGGATCTGTTTTTATCAACCGTATAGAACGGATCAAAAATCTTGTGAACGACTTCTTCCGGGATGCCAATGCCCGTATCGGCAATTTCAATCGTAACCAGGCCATCCTTCACATCATTTTTCACAAAAATATGGCCCTGCGCTTTGTTATACTTAATGGCATTATCCATGAGATTCACAAGCACAATGGTCAAAATATCTTTATCGGCTTCCACATAAGCCTCGGTTAAATCGGTCTCCAGCTGTATCCCGAACTTGTCCATTTTACCTTTCAGGCTGTTCAGCACCAATTGGATAGCCGGCTGCACATCGACCTTTTCCTTATTAAATTCAAAATCATATTTTTCCAAGGAAGCGAGTTGCAGCACCTTTTCAACCATTTCATACAGCCGCTGGGTTTCACTTTGAATATTGATTTTGGCTGTTTCCAGCAGCTTCTCATCATCTGGATACATGTCAAGCAAGTCGATATAGGCTTTGATTGATGTTAACGGCGTTTTAAATTCGTGGGTGACGTTGCCAATAAACTGCTTTTGCTGCTGATCTAGCAGGGATAGCTTATGAACCGCCAGTGTTAGCTTTTCCCGTTCTTGATCCTTATCCCGCATCGTTCTCATCATTTGCTCGCTCATCTCGCGAATGCCTTTGCTTAGTTCACCGATTTCATCCTTACGCGAGAGCGTTTCTGTCTTAAAATGCCCTTCCCGAATCCTGCCCACCGATTGGTTAAGCCTGATGATGCCGCTGGCAAACGCATTAAAATATAAATAAGCCAGAACAAAGCTGAGTAAAAATACACCCGTGCCTATATAGATAAACAACTGCTTGATCTGATTGTAAAAGGCAAGGTTTTTCGATAGCGAGTAATTGAACTGTACAACGCCCACTTGCTCATTGCCTGTTCTTAATGGCGTCATGTAAAATAACGAATCTTTAGCCGTCAAATAGGCCGTTTTATTATTTAGCGCAAAGGCTAACGTTTTTTTCATGCTGTCGGAGGTAGCAGGCGATCTATCCTTATTCACGACGGTTCCTTGCTGATCATACAGCACGACCGATTGTCCGCTGATTAATTCCAATTGCCCGGCAAACTCCTTACCTTTGGATGCCAGGAACGTTTGAGGCACCTTATTAGACTCAGCCATAAGGGTCTGAATAAAATAGACGTTTGCAGTTGTCGCTTGCTGGGCCAAGTATTGCTCAACCTCTGCTTGTTGATTTTGCTTAATTCCCTCGAGCACCAGCAAGCTTAGGACAAATACAGTAAGAAGCAATAGCGCAGCCAAAAAAATACTGAATTTAATTTTTATGCTGATTCTCACCGTAACCTCCCAAGACTTTATATCCGATACCGTGAACGGTTTGTATCATTTCACTGATGTCCGGCCCCAGCTTTTTTCTCAGCCGCTGAACATGAATATCCACGGTGCGCGTACCGCCTATATACTCCATTCCCCAGACCAAATCGAGGAGCTGCTCCCTGGTATATACCCTATCGGGGCTGGATATTAACAAAGCCAACAGATCGTATTCTTTAGGCGTCAAGTCAAGCTTCTCATCGCCTGCCCAAGCCGTACGTTTATTTATATGCAGCACGATTGCACCCAGCCTAATCTCATCAAGCTCTGGCTTTTCTTCCGCAGCCTGCATTCTTCTTAGCAATGACTTTAAACGCGCAAGCAGCTCCCGCATATCAAAAGGCTTTGTGATATAATCGTCGGCTCCCAGCTCGAGCCCTAAAATTTTATTAACAATATCTTCTTTGGCAGTCAGCATAATGACGCCGATGCGCCCTTTATCCTGAAGCTTCTTTAAAATGTCATAGCCATCCATGCCGGGAAGCATCACATCCAAAATAATCGCATCTGGACGAAACGCATAAAACCTTTCGATAGCTAAAGCTCCATGATCGACAACCTCGACGGTATATCCTTCTCTTCTTAAGGCATAAGCGATTGCATCCGCAATTTTTCGTTCATCTTCAATGACCATAATTTTTCCGTTCATCGATTCACCAACCTATTCTTTCTGCCTCTATTCAGTTTATCATCCTTGGATGGAAAGCCAAAGTAGCCATGTTTAAAATGGGGGCTTGTACAAAGGTTTAAATAAACAACGACAGCCATGGACGTTACTTTCCCGTCCATGGCTGTCGTTGCTTTCATGCCGCGATATAAAGCTTCCTATTCATCGAGTACCCCGTTTATGAGCTCTCCGAAACAACTCTTTCCCCGCCACTCGCGGCTGCCAATGCTGGTTTCTTCCTAAATCCGGTCAGCCATTTGCCCAAACGAATCGATGGCAGCTCAACAAAATAATAGCTGAGCGCCCCCGCTCCGAACGAAGCGGCAAAGGCAATTACCACGATAAACGTCTTATCCATTTCACCATTGAGCAAGTGGATAAGAGACAATAAAACGATCATATGGTATAGATACAAGCTATATGAGATTTTGCCCAGAAACAGCAGCGGTCTGCGCTGCAGTTGACGTGATAAACGAACGGACGATAACGCAGCTATAATGAAGATCGATGCGCCGAGCGCCGTCATCCAATCCCCGCCATGGGGCATGAACATATCATGGAAATCTTCACCGTAGCCAATCCACTTGAAGCTGTAGCAGCACAGCGCAACGATCAGAAGCAGCGCTCCCCACCAGCTGTTCATGCGAGCGAAGATGGCTCTCAGCTTGCCCTGATACTTCGCCAGAAGCGCTCCCACAATAAAGAAGGAAGCGTAGTGCAGCGACACGATAAAATTGGTCATGAAGCGCGTCTCGAAGATATCCAGCATTACCGTTGCGCCTACGGATAGGGCGATTGCGAGCGGGAGTCCGATTTTCCAGCCGCCTTTGACAATCGCTAGCATAACAAACGGAAACAATAACGAAATGCGCATCTCATGAACAAGTGTCCATAGAATGGGATCATACCTCGTCGTATTATAATTGCCTACAAACAACAAATGATGAAGGATCGACTTCATATCCGGCGGAGCTACCCATAGGTTATTGTAGTAAGTTGTTAAATCCGTCAGCTTCGAAACGAAGAGAATTTCCCGCAGCGCAATCGCAATGAACAACGCAACGATGAACGGAATGTAAATCCGGCAAATTCGCTTGATGACATACTTGGTATAGTTCTGCTGGCGATCGCTGAAGAACGGCAGCGAGAGCACGAAGCCGCTAAGCAGAAAGAACATAATAACGGCTTCATGGCCGCCCCAAATCGCATGCAATGGCGTATATTTTAACAAATTAAGTGGGTAATCCAGCAAGCCGAGGCCTGATGTATTTTGTACGATTGGCGTAAATACCATCAAAAAATGACCAACCATAACCGCAAGAGCGGCCAAACCTCTTAGTGAATCCAATTCCTCATAGCGCTGCACGCCGCGACTCCCCCACATTTACCGAATCTTTAAAGTAACAAAACGATTATAAGGGATAGCGGCCTGCTTTGTCCGCAACTATTTTTTGAGACGGTTCGAAGGCCGTACGCGCCTCCAGAGCTTCACCAATCCAAGCAAGCACAAGCACACAAGCAAGCCCGTACAGCCCCCGATAAAATCAAGCAAAACATCCGTCGCATTGCCCGTCCGCTCATCCGAGCTAAGCTGATTCCATTCGTCCAAAGCGGGAATCGCAACAGCCGCAAGCAGCGTGATTACAATTGAAATGAACCACCGGCCGCGGCTAAGCGCGCGCAGGAACATAAACAGCATCGCAGCAAACGTGGCATATACGAAGAAATGTGCCCCTTTGCGAAAGAAAAATTCAATAAAGGCATACGGCCGCTCATGTGCGTTGATAACGCTCGTCCGATATTTAACCGTAACGTCCGGCAGCCATCGCACAAGCTGGTCAGCACTAAAGTGGCTGCGCAGGAAAGGCTGAATGCTCTGCTGATCATACGTCTGAGAAGAAAATACGAACAAGAGCGTCAGCCATCCCGCAAACAATAGTCCCCATACAAGGGTTGAGATCCAAGTTGATGAACGATTCACTGCATCTTGCGCCTCCTGCCAAACAAACTGTGATCCCTCTATCATACTTGAAACAAAACTCGCAAACAAAATTGGCGTATAACCTAGAGTGGAGGCCAGCAAACAAATGAGGTCCCGAAAGGAACGAGGAGTAAACGAGTAAATGCAGAAATAAGAACAATAAGGACCTTAGTCCAATTCTCTGAATGAGGGAATACAGTATATAAGTCCCATTTTTATATAGTCAATAAGTCTTAAGTTTGGTATTATATTTAAAAGGAACACAAATAAGGAGGTTGCCATGTCTAGCTATTTAATGTTTACCGAGCTCTCCACTCCTCTCAAAATATTCGGCATCCGATTATTTAAAGACGAGGACGGACATTTTTGGTATAAATTTAAAAGTAATAAACGCAAACGAATGTTTAAATAAGCATATAGTCCGCTGGCGAGCATACAAGCGATTCACAGCTCAGCTTCTTGTCGCATGCTCTCTCATAACGCAAGCAGTCATAGCAGTTCAACACGCGATCCAAAGCCTGACTCGCCCCCAATACATCGTCGGATTGATAGGATTGGCTCATTAATAGCTTCTCAACCATCTCTTGACGCAGCAGCTCGATTTTTTGCTCCAGCTTTATTTTATGCAACGCGATATCCCTATTAATGTAACTTCTCCCCTCTCTCAACCAGAATCTAATCCACCCGGCGACGCTATCGCAGCAGTACTCAGTTATTTTACCGACGACGAAACGACATGCTTACAGAATAACTGAGTAGCTGCTTCCCTTAAACATATATTAAGCTCGGCACTGATGGCCAAGCCTCTTCTACTTCCAAATATATATACCTTTGAATAGAAAATTAAACAGCAAATGCTAATAAATCAATTAATAGAGACTTAAGTCCCTCCTATCTCCTACAGATGTATGTTTTTAGGAATACACCTCTAGATATTGTAAAGTAAAACTCTGTGCTAGGGTAGGTCAATTTTTTGCAGTATAGATTTTTTAGGTTTTTCGAGTAGAAAAACGAACAAAAAAAGACAGGTTTTCGCCACATTCTTCCTTCTTCATCATGAAATTAAGGTATATTCTACTATTCGATTAATGTAAATTCTGGTACTATGGTAGGGGTCCTGAGATAATATATACATTTCAAGAAGATTCAACCATTTGAAGCAAGGAGAGGCTAACATTGCAAAATAAAACGTTCAAACGCAGCTTTTTGCTGCTAATGACCCTGTTACTAGCGCTAGGCCATGCTTTCACCGCTATGGCCGCTACAACAGTGGACATTGTATCTACAGTTAACCAGCAGAACGGTTCAAAAGATGTTATTTTGAAAAGCGTCATTGATGTCGAAAAAGAGGATTATGCTTACCTTATGGGTGGTAAATCAATTGAATTCACACTCGTCGATGCCAACAATACAATAGTCGCCCCTGCCATCCAGAAGCAAATCGAAGAACATAAGGTTAGTGTTACCGGATCTACATACTCCATTCCGTTTACAGACCTTGCCTTTGAAGGCTTGAAGCCTGGTACGGCCTATAAGCTAAAAGCAGCCTTCCATAGTGAGACTCGACCGCTTCAATGGGAACAAACGGTTAATATCTTGCCAACCGCATATACCTTCAAAGTTGAACGTACGGCGAAAGAAGGCGGAAATGCTACCCTCGTTACGAACGCAACCATTCGTACAGATGACAAGAACATTACTGTTACAGTACTTGATGAATATGGCAAACCAGCCGTAGGCAAGTCCATCAGCATGGTTTATTACAATTACCTAAACAGCATTAAGCTGACTACAAATGAAAACGGACAAATCGAGCTGAATGGTCAGAACGGAGTTCCTATTCATAACAGCTGGAATCCCGTGTTGTTTCTTCAGGTAGATGAGAACCTACCTTCTTATACGGTTGAAACTCTCTATGTTCAGGATATTCTCGAAAGCCGTTATGAAAACCACAGAACGGTCGAGCTGCACTATTTGGATAAAGACAGCAGACTGCTCTCAGAAGTCATGAATACTTCCTTTGAGAATAATGAAGGCAACTACGAATCCTTTAAAACAGCTGGCGTGGGCGTCTACTTAACCAATGGCAGCTTTGGCACGCTCAGATCTACCATTAAGTCATCAATCAGCAATGAAACTTATCTTTATGAACTGAGCGCCGAAGAGCTTGCGCCTACATTAGATGGGCAACCTAAACAACTAATTCTGAATGCAGCGGAATATAGCAAAGTCTCCTTTCAATATAAGTGGGATGATCAGCCTGTCCGTGTGAAGTCTCTCATACTGAATAATAATAGCGGCAGCAGACAAATTTTCAAGAATGAGAACGCAAAGCTAGAAAATGTAGAAACACTATATATGGCTAAAGGAAAAACTTTTCAATTTGCGGCTGAACTTGAGCTGCCAAATGGAGATAAAGCGGTTGTAAGCAATGTCATTGACACAATGCAACCAACCCTTACCTTCTCTGACAACCTTAACTCTGGTCATTTTTCGGCCATTAGCATGGATGCGGACTATAGAAATGCCAAAGGAGACGCTACTCTTCTGGTCTCGTACGTAAATAACAAATACAACTACTATCAACTATCTACTCAGCTTGCAGCGGATAAGCGTGTTTTTGTGGAAACGAATAAAACCATTTACAAAATGAATGCCACAATTAATGCTGCAGGGGATCAAGCGATTATTGCCGCTGATTTTCTTCCAATAAAAAGCAGCTATACCTTTAAATCCGGCAAATCAGTAGTTACTACTGTCGAGGTAGGGGTAGAAAAGCAAGGTCAGCTAGAACAAAGAAATGAGCTGATTTTGGGAGAATCCATTAAACTGAATGCCAGATATAAAGACGAGAACGGTCACGCTCTTGATCCTAACAGCGCTACTAAGTTAGTTATTTATAAAAACAATGAAGTCTATTCTGACAATAACTACTTATACAGTTCTTACAGTAGTGAGAGCGGGATTTTAGATCAATACTACTATTACAGTTTCCTGCCAACAGAAGTAGGTAGTTATTCGATTAAGCTTTTGCAAATGAATGATAAGTACCAATGGGCTGAGCAAAACAGCACCAGCTTCATTGTCGCTCCCAAACGTGAATTGGATGTCGAGATTCGTGATCAAAACGGTAATCTTATTGATCTAGTAAACAAGCCATATATTACAGACTTCAACTCTAATCAATTAAAAATCACAGTCAAAGAGCATGTCACAGGCCAAACAGGTAATCCAGTCGCAGGCGTTACCCTCCTAGAATACGATGGGATTGCTACACGCTCCGATGACAATGGACAAATAACGCTAGCAAATGTTTATTTAAACGGTCATAACCAGTTCACATTTAGTAAATCGGGATATTTGGACAAAAGCATTCATTTCTATGGAATCGATCCACAGACTGAAGCTATTGTCAGGGTTTCTGGACTTGATAAACCTGAATTAAGCGATCAGTCGAATGTTCCTGGCGGCATACCTATGCAAAACGCCTCCGTGTATGCCACTATTCAAGAAGGCACTACAACGACATGGCAGCAGAGCTCTATGTACAATAATGATACCGTGAGCTATATGATTGTTCCATCGCCTTCTAAAGTGAAAATCGATCTTATTCGCAGCAATGATTGGTATAACAATAGCAGCAGCTCACCTTTTGGTTATTACATGATAGGTAATGTAAACACAGAACCTGGTAAAAATTACAACCTAGTTTTAGATGCACGCCAGCCTTTACAGCAAGTTTCTACCGTTAACGTAAGCCAAAGAGTAAGCCAGGTTTCCATTATCGGTAAAGACCTCGCTGGTGTATACGACAGTAGCAATATTCTTTCTGGCTATCGTGAAGACCAGAACAAATTTTACGCAACAAAGGGCATTTACAATGTACTCGCAAGAACAATAGAAGGAAATCTCATTTACTTAGAAAATATTGAATTAAATCAAGATGTGAATGCGCTGGATATCCCTAACAACTCCAATTCGCTTGCTACTATTAAAGTAGTTGGGGATGCCTACATTAATTCCATCACTTACGTGACAGATAACCAATCTCATCTGCGCGGTTCTACTAATTACCAAAGCAAGCTTGTTAACGTAACGCCAGGAAATATTCGGGTATCTTTAAGCGCCTTTGACGGCTCAAGGCAATACTATTATGAGATGCTATTGACCAAGGATGAGCTTAAGGCGGGCCAGCAAACCGATATCGCTTTGTCACCGCTGAAAGGAATTGACATATTAAATCTAGATTCATCCGGCAAGCTTACGCTCCCTCCTGACAGAAGATGGATTCAGCTAGGACTTGTCAATGAACATGGCGATAGCATTACTCAATATGCGACGCCTAAGCTGCTCGTATTCAACAGATCATGGGGCATTGGATCTCAAGACATCCTACCCGAGAGCGTTAAAATAACCATTAAAGATAGTAAAGGCAATGTTATAGAAGAAAGAGATCAACTGTATTATTTCCCTGAATATTTCTATGTGGAACAAAGCGGAGAATATACGGTAACAGCAACGCTTACTCTAGACGGAAAAACTTTTACTCTGAATAAAAAAATTAAAGTTGTCTTCTCCGAAGAGGAAGGTACTGATCCTGGAACAAACCCAGGTGCGACACCAAGTCCAACGCCTTCCCCAACCCCTGCACCAGGCACAGGCACGGGTCCGGTAACTGGCGGCGGCGGCCCTACTCCAACTCCAACAGCTGCTGCGGCTGACAAAGGCCTGCAAGAGCTATTAGAGAACAGTAACTCAGACAAAGAGAAAGCTGACAAAGCTGCAGGTCTCATTAACAGCGTGCTAGCAACAGTGAAAGAGATCAAAGATGCGAAGGAAGCCGAGAAGTCTGTACAAAATGTATCGTCAACGCTTGCGGCTGCTTCCAAGCTGCTTGAATCTATGAAAACCGCAGATGAGAAGGCAAAGATTACTGCCTCCATTACGCAAATGGTAAACAACACAAAATATGCATTCGAGCAAATTGAAGATGGGCCGAAAGCGATCGAGCTTGCGAAATCCATCATCAAAGATACAACAGCAGTATTGCAAAGCCTAGGCACCGCAGATTCTGTTCAATTAAATGAATTAAAAAATTCGCTTGTTCTGCTTAGCAAACAAGCAGTCGAGAAAGCAGCTTCCATAACACTTGATAGCAAGAACATCAAAGTTGAAGGCAATGCCTTAACAACTACACTTGACGCACAACAAATTGCTCAACAGCTGGAAACAACAAAAATAGCTTTGAGTGAAACGGTAAAAGAGTTAAGTGCAGCAGTTGGAGCGGATAAAGCTGCTAGCATTAACCCAGTTATTACAATTCATATTCCTAAACAAAGCGAGAATGTGACGAAGCTGGCAGCCGACTTACCTTCCGAGATCTATCAGGCTGTTCAAGCCAGCGGTCTCGCAGGCTTGAAGCTTAGCATGGGCAATATTGGCTTTATCGTTGAGCCAGATACATTCGGAAACGTGACAAGCGGCCAAACGATTACGCTTGCAGCTGAGACGGTCCATAATCTAACCGTTACAGCGCCGGCTTCTGCATCACAAGTAGCGAACATTCCAGTCATGGAATTCCAAGCAACCATAGGCGGTAAGAGGGTTGAGGCGTTCCAAAAACCGATGCCGGTGACCTTTGACGTGTCAGCTATCGATACTTCCAAGTACACTGAGGCTGATCTAGCTAACCTTACTGTATATCTGTTGAATGAAAAAACATTGACATGGGAGCCGGTAGGCGGGCTTTATGATCCGGTAACGAAGACCGTAAACGTCAAACGTGGCCATTTTAGCAAATACACCATAATGAAATCAACGGTAAGCTTCAAGGATATTGCAGCTACACACTGGGCGGCTACTGCCGTAAACACCCTTCTTGCCAAGGGCGTGCTTGATCAAACAGCATCGTTTGGCCCAAGCTTGAAAGTGACGCGTGAACAATTTGCAGCTTGGCTCGTTCGCTCTTACGGTCTGGATGGTACTGGCCTTAGCCTACCATTTACAGATGTAGAGAAGAACAGCGAATATTATGATGAAATAGCTGTTGCCTATGAGCAAGGCCTAATCCAAGGAAAATCAGCAGCAGCATTCGAGCCAAAGGCTGAGATTACTCGCCAAGAAATTGCTACGCTTCTCTCAAGAGCATTACAAGCGTACAATAGCAAGAAACTATCAGCAACGACTAGGGATAATCAGCTGAAAGGCTTTAAGGATGCTTCCTCCATTGCCGTATGGGCCAAAGATGGCGTTGCCCTACTCAAACAAGAGAACCTGATTACAGGCTACGAGGATGGTACCTACAAGCCAAAACAAACAACAACGAAAGCCGAAGCGGCTGCACTCATTTACCGCATTTATAGCGGCCATTAAACGAAATAGAACAAAAAAAGGGAGAGCAGGAAGTCATGATGACTTCCTGCTCTCCCTTTGACTTTATGGAATTAGGCCATGCTCTCTGCCAAAGCTCTTCCATCAGCAAGCTCTTTTTGGAATGCCTCGCGATAAGTAGCGATAATATCGGTCTTGAATCCGTTCGCTGTCAGCTTGCTCGTTGTGTCGGACATGATCGTCTCGAACTTCGCTGAGCAATTATCCACTTCTTGAATGCCTTTCGCCTTCAGCTTCACCTTATCCGCATCGCTCGCCAGCACATACTTCATGCCGATATCTAGCAGCGTCGTCTTGCAGCTCTCTCTTAGCGCCGCAAGCTTGGCTTCTGCTTCAGCCGTAATTTGCTCATATGTTAGCGTTACTGTACCTCCGCCGGTACCGCCTGTATTGCCTCCGCCCGTATTTCCAGTGCCGCCGCCTGTTCCTGGAAGAACAACGCCGCCACCGCCCTGCTCCGCCCGGTAAGCTGCTGATTCACCGCTAACCGTCTTCGTCACGGCATCATAGCCGATTTGTGTGCCAACCGACTCCGACAAGAAACGGATCGGCGCATAGATCGAGCCTTTGTAACCATAGAGTGATTGCCCAGCCGGCAGAACTGCCGCTTTCCCATCAAATACGAGCTTAGCCTTTACAGGCTGAATCGTGATCTCTACGCTTGCCTGAGGCTTCTGTGTCCCAGAAGTTGCGGACTGTAGGTGCTTCTTAAGCGCCTCTAGCTCCTTATCTGTTGGCTCTGATACTGTTGCTGTCGCGCCATCCCAATTCACAGTCTTTTGAAGTGCGTAGGAGATATAACGAATAGGTACGTAGGTACGACCTTCATAGATAAAAGCATATTGACCATCCGGCAGCTTAAGTGACTGCCCGTCAAATTTCAGTTGAACCGGTTGAGTCTTGGTCTTAATCGTTGTCGTTGCTGCCGAAGCGGCAGCCGTCCATAAAGAAGAAAGCATCATCATGGCTAGAAAAACAGATAATACAGGTGACTTTTTCATAAATCCTCCTTGATATCGTAGAGCTGATTACTTAATCGATTCTGCAATAACAGCCAGTGCATCGGCTCTGGCCTGGGCCTTCGCGCTCTCGTATTGCGAGCTCCAATCAGGGAAAGCTTGATCCCCAAGGTCGGCGGCCTTATACTCGCTCTTGGCATTACTTATTAATTCATTAAACTTAGCATCACAATCTGACTCCGCAGAAAAAACCTTATTCAGGTATTTGCTCTGAATATCCGCAAGTGTAGTATCCTTATTACTGCTCAATTCACCTGCGATCTGCTTCACTAGACTATTGCTTGTTGCTTGGCAGGAAGATTTCAGACTGCCCAGCTTGGCCGTGACTGAAGCATCAATTTTCTTCTTCTTCCGGGACTTTTCTTCCGAATTGGTAGATTCACCCTTGGAATTATCGTCCTTCTCTACGTTATCAGACGTTGGTCCTGGTGTCAAAGTTGCAATCGGGCTAGAAGTAGCATCCCCGGGCTGAGTAGAAGGCACTATCTCCGGAGTCTGTGTCGGCTCATTAATCATAGACGCTTCCGGTTGATCATCGTTAGATGCTGTTGGAGACAGCGATGGCGATGGAGAAACGATTCCCGTATTCCCCTCCGCGGATTCCTCCAACTGCCCATTCAACTCTTCTACTTGATTTATCTTGGAAAACAAGCTCATACTGCCATAAATAATGACTCCAATGATTACGAGTGCGCCTGCTAAAATAAACAGATACTTATTTCGATTTTTCATAGTGTTGGTTTCATAAGGACGATTGCACGAACAATGGCCTCTTATGATTCTCCTTTTTGGACTAGAATAAAATAATTACCCCAAAATTCTCTCATTCGAAATAAGTATCCATTTCGAGGCTTAGTACCCTATCTCGCTTCTTGAGATAATCCCTAAACATAGAATAGCTGGATTTAACTTCATGGAGCTGGTCAAAACCGTTACCTATTAAATATAATGTTGTAGGATATTGAGTCATATATTATTCTGCCCCCTACTTATCAATCTATTTACTTTTGTTCAAAGTTATGATTAATATGTAATCTCAGTTAGTTTACATAAGTAAATTAATGCATTGAAGTATAAAGACGAAAAAGTACAAGCCAAGCTTTCAAATAATACAGCCCAGTGGGTAATATAATAAAAAACACTACTCCCCATATCCCTTTTCAAATCGCCAAGCATCCCGACACATAGCAATAATGTCACGCTTTGCTGTCCAGCCTAGTTCCTGCTTTGCTGTTGAAGCATCTGCATAGCATGAAGCAATATCCCCAGGTCTTCGATCCACGATTTCATAAGGGACTTCAATATCATTAGCTTCTTCAAAAGCTTTCACTAATTCTAGTACACTAGTACCTTTTCCGGTTCCCAAATTATAAACATGGACACCTTCAGTTAGGTTTTCCAATGCAGCAACATGCCCTTCAGCCAGATCCACTACATGGATATAATCACGAACTCCTGTACCGTCTACTGTTGGATAGTCATTTCCAAACACACGTAATTTCTCAAGTCTACCTTTCGCCACTTGAGTTACATACGGCATAAGATTATTTGGAATTCCATTAGGAGCTTCACCAATTAAACCGCTCTCATGGGCTCCTACTGGATTAAAGTATCGTAGGAGTGAAACTGAGAAAGCAGGATTTGCTTTGACTATGTCAGTTAAGATTCGCTCAATCATTGCTTTCGTTTCACCATAAGGATTAGTCGTTGGTAGAAGATCCATAGTCTCGACAAATGGAACTTTATTATCCCCGTAAACTGTTGCAGATGAGCTAAAAACAAATCTAGTTACACCATATTTTTGACAAGCTTTTGTAAGAACCATTGTACTTACGATGTTATTGTAATAATATTCCAGAGGCTTCTCTGTTGATTCACCTACTGCCTTAAGGCCAGCAAAATGAATAACTCCATCAATCTTGTAATTTCTGAATATAATATCAACAGCTTCTGCATCTGTTACATCAATCTCGTAAAAAGTAACTTCTCTATCAGCTATATCCATGATTTTCATTATAGTCTCATGCTTACTATTGCAAAGATTATCGGCAATAATCACTGAATGTCCTGCTTCAAAAAGAGCAATACAGGTATGTGACCCTATATATCCGGCGCCGCCGGTTACTAATATATTCATGAAATTATCCCCCCGTTCAAAAAACTTACTGCTTAGCACTTTAATACGTTATTGTACCAAGGGCCCAGAATTCCCATAGCAAATAAAGCACCTAGTCATTTACGCTTCCCGTCTAGTATCTAATTTCAAAGCTTAACATCAAAAGTTACACGATGGTGTCCAAGACTCGCTATGAGTTATTTGTTAAACATTTTTCAGCGGGAATCTCACCTACTTTATGACACGGCAATATCACGGCAAACCTCATGTCAACGATGACCTCTTAATCTGGTCCCAGCAACTATTTTTTTTATCGCCTTTTTAAATGCGTAAGTTATTCCATTATATTTACATTGTGCAATGAAATGAGCCATATAACCAGAAAAACGTTTCGGTAATATTTTCGGAATTTTCTTTTTCAAATCAAAAGCATATGTCTCTACAGGAGAATACCATGAAGAATCGTAGTGATGAATCGTATGCGTATTAGCAGTAATAGTTAATTTCCCCGTTTCAAAATCTTGTGGACAAAAATATTCACTAGGGAATACTGTTAGTTCTCCACAATTAAACACACCCTCCTTATAGTTATATCCTAAGGAGTACAATGCTTTTGTATTAATTTTAGGGGCTGGAGTCAAATCAGGCTCCCCATCCTTAATAAAACTCATCGTGTTATATGCATCCAACATACATTTTAGTGTCTTATTCCCAATGGTACCACCAAAACCAAGTCCAAGCGCAACATATTTAGAATTTTGTTCTACTCCACAAAACGCGTCCAATTTCAGCAAGTCATCAAACGGTTTTAATAATTCAACATCCGTATCTAAATAAATACCTCCATGGGTGTAGACTATATCTAATCTTGCATAATCCGGAACAAATCCGTACTTCTTATTTTGATAAGCTTCATACATATATCTGTTTTTGGTAACATCATAATTTGTCTCATTCCATTGAATGATTTCATAATCCGGGCAATATTTCTTCCAACTCTCGATACATTTTAAGGCACTTTCTGGCAATGGATTTCCACCAAACCAGCAATAATGTATTATCTTAGGTATCAATTTCTCTCCTCCGAATCATTTTCCCGCCATTTTTGTAAAGAGCACTCAACTATCAAAACACATCAAAACTAATAGAATAATCTTCGTATATTATTATTACAACTATATCCTAGTCTTAAAATCACTAATTTTACAGTTGAAATACTCCAAATTCTTTCCTAACACTTCAATATCATCAAACCACCAATTCGTTTGCATGATTTTATTGCGCTCAAATTCAGTAAATCTCCAACCAATGTGCTTAGATGGTACTCCACCTACAATTTCATACGGCTCAACATCCTTAGTTACAACTGCGCCTGCTGCTATTACCGCTCCATTACCAATGTTTACTCCTTCTAACACAATTGCATTAAGACTAATCAGCACATCGTGTCCTATTTTAACTTTATTTCTTTTTTCTGTAGGTCCCCCAGCAAAAGGATGCGTTGTTCTTTTATAAAGATCATGTTCAAAGGGATTAATATATACACCACTGGAAATTGAACAGTAGTTACCTATTTCACAGTTTTCTAAACTTGAATTTTTATTTATATAACTATTCATTCCTATTGATACATCATCAGTAACTATAGAATTTTCTGCTATCAATACTCCTTTTCCGTATGTTGCTTTAAGACTAGCTTTAGTACTATAAATCTTTGTTCCTGCTTTTCTGTTATATATTGAAAGTAAAAAAACCTTTATAATATATTTCATCATTTTTTTAATATCTCTTAACATATTTTACTCCCCCCTTTTATTGGGTAAAATCAAATTTTTAATATATTTGAAGTATTCACGCATACTGAAAACAAACATTAATATAATAATGAGAATTACTACTATTATTTCTACATTTGAATCTAACAAGAAGAATGCCAATGTTGAAATAGCAATTACCGAAAGTAGCGATGCTAATTTTACTACTTTCAGATTTATATCATACATCCTTTTTAGTTTAGTCAATCTAAGAACCATAAGTATAACAAAACTTAAAGCTAACACCACGGCAGCTCCATAAACGCCATAATACTTGGTAGCAAAATAACCTAATATAATATTAACCAAACTTGAAAGTAGTGTACTTATGAGGATGTAGTTGGTTTTTTTTTCTGTCATAAATAATGTTCCTAAAAAACCTGCCAAAGAATTTGCACCTACTCCTATCACAGTTGCAGGAACTAGATATATAGCCTCGTGATATTGATCGCTTATCACATACGGAAAAATAACTTTAGATACAAGGATAAACACTGCGACTCCATATGCCACACCCGTTGTCATAATATCTATAAATATAGGATAATTTTTTTTTCGTTCACTTTCATTTGTCATTAAATACGCAGTTTCATTCCAGGCAAATTGCAAAACGGATACAAGCAGTGTAATCATAGATGAAAACTTATTTGCTATTGCATATATACCATTTGCAGAATCTCCATTAAAATTTATGACTAAAAACTTTGTATATCCGCTCAAAAGCCAGTATGAAATCGTTGCAATACAAAGGGGGAATGAAAACTTAATCATTTGCACTATTAGTGCATAATCCGTTTTGCTTATTCTAAAATGGCGCAGTACTCCAACTTTCAATTCTATTATGAGTAATTGAATAATAATACCAATGATTGATGAAACATAAATAGATTTAATATCCCAACCTAAGCCAACAATAAACGCTATGTTCAGCAAGGCTGTTGTTAATGTTCCAATAACACCTGAAAACACAAATAGCTTATTTGCCAAGAATATTCTTGCTGTGTATGTGTACAAATAATTTAGAGCATACAACAAACCATAAATAATAATATACTCAAAATACTGAAATTCAAAAAAATATTGTACCAAAGAAAATAAAGCAAAATAGATAACACAACCGAATAAGCATACGACAATTGAATTAGTAATTACATTTTGTTTATCTTGTTTCTTGTCGTAATCAAACGCATATCTATACATCCCATCCCATATTTGAAAGAAAGCGATAGGTGCAATCAAATTGATAATGGTCATTACAAAATCATAGGATCCAAACTGATCAGGACTTAAATTATTTGTATATAACGGCAATAACAAAAATGAAACAAGCTTAATAAGAACATTACCAGTTAAAAAAACCAATGCGGTTTTTATAAATCGTTTAAGCCTCAATATTTTACCTACCTTTCCCTTTAGCTTGTTTCAGTAGAATCTATAACTTAGACTATTAATGTGATCTAAATGCTCATAATGGAATCTAAACATAATGTTTACTATTTTTTCTGGACAGTGGGAAGTTCTCATAGAAAAATAACCCAATCAAGCGAAGACATGATAACCTAAGGTTCCCACACCAAAAAACGAGATCAATCGCCGAAAAGATTACATTTAGTAGTTCACCTGATTCTTAAGCGATTCACCAAACCGTGTTAAAATATATCGATTCTATCTTGCATCAATTTCGCCCTTGCTGCTACAGAGGAACTGCTTACCTATGATTTGTTGTTACCACCATCGGCCTCATGTTGCGCTCAGATCGTCTGGGTATGACCTCCTTAATCCGTGATTTGTCTTTGCAGCCCCATTACTGTGAGAGCCTTATCCATTTCTTTTGTTCTTCAGCGTGGTCTTTGGAGTCTCTTCGGTTAACTTGGCTTCAGGTCGTGATGCAAATGGCCTCACTCCTTTATATTAACGAAACGGCTGTACTTATCGGCGATGGGATGAAGCAGACAAAGGAAGCTCGGCGGATGCCTGGTGTCAAGAAACTTCATCAGGAATCTGAGAATTTCTCCAAGGCGGAATACATCTTTGGTCATCTGTTTGGCGCTGTTGGCATTCTTATGGGAACACCACAAAAGTGGTTTTGCTTGCCGTTGTTCATTAATCTGCAAAATGACGTGAAAACCATATTCAGCTAGAACGAACCCTCTGAGTCCCAGCATTCGCTTGTTGTACAGATGATCGAACAGGGCTTTTCGGCTGCCAAGACACTCGGGAAAGCCCTGTTCCTGTTGGATCGCTATTTCCTGTCCGTTCCTGCGCTGGAGCGCTTGAACGAGCTAAACGCGCCTGGAGACTCGGACGCACATCGTTTCGAAAAACAAGTCAAACGCAGTCGCGTATGAGCATCCTTCAAAAGAGAAGAAAGAACGAGGCAGCTCACGAAAAAAGGGAGCTGCCGTCCAACTGAAGTCCCTGTTTCAGAGCCGTGCTGCAGAGTTTCAAACAGCTACAGTGACGATTTATGGGAAGGAAGAAACCATCCAATACATGTGTCTAGATATGCTGTGGGGACAGCGGCTGCACCAGGAACTGCGTTTTGTCCTGGTTCGGTTTGGTGACCAGTTGTCCATCCTCGTGAGTACCGACCTGACTTTGGAAGGGACGGACATCATTCGCTTGTACGGATACCGCTTCAGGATCGAATGCACATTCCGTGAAATGAAACAGGTAATCAGCGGATTCAGCTACCAGTTCTGGAGCAAATTTATGCCGAAGCTGATGCGCTACTTGAGAAAGGGAGAACCTCATCCTCTGGAGTCCGTAACCGATGAGCGGGATAAGGAAAACTTTCGATTAACGGTCAAAGCTATTAAATGCTACGTCATGTGCAGTTGCATTGCCATGGGTCTGTTGCAACTGGTGACAGTACGTTATTCGTCCCTCGTTCCAAGCCTATTTTTCCGATATCTGAGAACGCCTTCCAACACCATTGTTTCCGAAGCAATAGTCATGGTTTATTTGCGCAAATCTATTTTTCGTTTGTTTGCTCGCAACCCGCATTTATCCATATTCCAAATAATTCAAGCATAGCAGGAAATCACTGATAGCCACGCTGATTCGCTAGCCTCTTAATGCTTAGAACTTTTGACTGTCCAGTATCATTTGATTTCACATACACATAACTATTCGCTAACGCTATTGTGAGAACAACTAATATATGATTATTAATTGATTCTGTTAATCCATTAACAAGTACCATTACGACAGCTAATAAAACATATTTCCCTTTTAAATCTTTTATATTGATATGGCTTATAGCTTTAAAAAATCCAAGGATATACAAAAGGAAAGCCAATATTCCGCCTTCTAAAAAAATTTCCACAACAAAATTATGGGCCTCCGTAACAATATTATATCCGCCATAAGCATTCGGAAATATAATTTCCGCACCTCTTCCATACCCAAATAATGGGTTGTTACCTAGATAATCAAAAACACCTTGCCAAATAACTGTCCTATAAGTTAGGTTGCTATCTTTGCCCAAAAACGTAGTAAACTCAATCCAGTATTGATTCTGAGCTAAAATACTAGTAAACACTAGCAATAGAAAATAAAAAGAAAAAGTACCGTATAATACAATCATTTTATTTACTCTAAATCTATAAAAAAGTAAGGCTAAGATAACAGCTACTGCTGCTACAACTATTCCTGTTCCACTTCCTGCAATAATTACTGAAAGTGCCGCCAAAATAAAGAGTATTATAGTGAAATGGTTAATCTTACCATACTTGTTTATTGAGTAGACAACCCGAAGAAGCATCGCGGGAATCAGAACCATAGAAAGTCTATTCTTTGTACCAACAAAATACATTGCATAATCGTCTCTACCAATTTGTAGAACTGAAATAAAATTTATAATAACTATTACAGCAGTAATAGCAGAAATAGCTTTTAATATGTGTTCCCAATCCCTAATCATTAAAAACACAAATAACGAAGCAGCCAGGCACGACGTCATAACTCCGAAGCTAAAACCCTGATTGTATGTTGTTACCATAAATATTTCCATTTGATATAACGCAAAACAGATTGTAAAGAAGTCAAACTTTATAATTCCCTTGCGAAACAGTAATATAATAGAAATAAAAACTGATAATACTTTAAATCCATCTAAAATAGCACTGCTAAATAAAATATTTATTCCGCCAATTCCAATAAAAGGTGTAATGATAAGAATGTACATAATTATTATACCTATACTTTTATCTGTTTTCATAATTGAATCAACCTTTTGGATTATTGTCCAGATTACATGCAAGATCACTGGCGAATTAAACCGCAAAACAAATCGTGGCTATTATTTTAATTAGTAATTTTAAGTAACCAATAATTTCGCATTATTTATTTAAGATTGTCATAATTATCCTTCTAGTTTTAAACAATATAATTCCATTTATTAATTTTAAGTAACCAATATTCAAAGTTTTACAAATTTCACCATTTGAGTTACCACTGGCCTTTGCCACTTCTTCAAACTGACCTATTTTTATCAAATTATAAGGAAAACTAGCAGTTTTTAGTGATAACTGAGTACAATAAATAAATCCCTGATAGTTATTGACATACATTTCAACATTGTTTTTTTGGGTTAATCCGTCATCTAAATAATTACACTTACAAATCACATGATTATACCAGCGTATCTTATATCCGTCCAAAGCAATTCGATCCCATGATGCGGATTCTCTCAAAAAATTTTCCCCCTGAAACTCAGGAAATGGATACTCTATTAAAATGTCTCTCTTATACACTTCTGCTTTATCACCTTCTAGTCCTTTTTTTGTTCTTTCTATGTTAGTAGCATCTATAAAAGTATCATCATTATCTTGATCGCCAATTACCCTAGGACTATTACTCCAGCCTTTTAACCCAGAAATCCCCGCGAAATCGTTACTAGCAACCTCTTTTAAATGACTTGAAACAAATGCAATTGCATCAGAAGTAAGATAATCATCGCTATCTAGTATTAATATATATTCTCCTTTGGCTTTTGAAACCCCAAAATTAACAGCCCTATGCTTTCCACCATTAGGTTGCTTAAAATAATGAATTTTAAAATCAAGTGTTTGTTTTATCCAAGTTTCTACTAATTGTGAAGTTTCATCGGTTGATCCATCATCCACAATCACCCACTCAAAGTCATTATTTGTTTGGCTACATAAAGACTCATAAGCATTCTTCAGGATATAGCCTCTATTGTACGTTGGAGTCAATACTGTTATCATATATTATTTACCTCGTCAATAATCATTCTGTTATATAAATGTTTGCCTTTCAGCATCAACGACAAACACTTATAAAATCCTAATTCGCTAGTTTTGGATTTGTGACGAATTACGAACTGAAAAATCCACAAGTAACAAAATCCAGGAGACATAGCTGCATAAACAGCTCCTAGATCGATAAAATATTTTTCCGTATAGCCTGTAAACCAACTTGAATTTCCATCCCCATCATCTATATCCGCAACATATTCAGGCGATGAATGTGCAATTATTCCTCTTTGTAAACAATCATGTAAAAACAAAGAGTCTTCACCGCACGAAATATTGGCGCCAGCCCCAAAATTTGGTGCAAAACATATCCTTCTATTAATAATTGACGAACGTCTAAAGGCTATTCTTGCAGATCCGTATCTCATAATATTGAAGAAACGCAATCTTTTCCTTTGCTTATTAATATACCGCTTACTCACATTACCTATTGATTTAAGATTAAAGGTAAATAGTCCGACCATCGGATTTTTTTCAAACTCGGATAATATAATATCAGCATACCCATCTTTCAATATTTCATCATCGTCAACTAAAAGACAAATATCTCCCGTTGCTTTTGACAGTGCCACATTTCTACTACGAGAAAGTCCCCTTTCTGCCACATCAAACCACTTAATTGTAAAATTGTCTTTTTTAAGTTCATGATACTCATAGTGATCACATTGGTTAATAATTATTGCATCAGTTTGTATATTCATATTCTCAATCAACGAAAAGTCTTTTTGTCTCATCGTTGATACCAATATTTGAATTGATAGCATATGCACCTCCAAATTTTTCCCTTATTTTACCTTCAGATAAATAAGTTGAAATTTTTTTCACCCTCACATCTATTCAACGCTTTTTTCTGATATCTGGTGCCTTCTATAAGTATCTAGTTTCATCATTATCCAAGGACTTACACAACCACCAAGCAACATCATTTTTCTATAAAGTGATATTTCCCTTTTTGTCATGAGTCTAAAGGTATTGCGTCTTAAGTAGGAGCTCCATCTTTTATAATCTTTCTGATGTTTCTTCTCCAAATCGTATTTCTTAATTTTCACTATAGCCCCTAAGTAAAAAAGACAGAGGTGCAAATCTTGCATTGTCTTGACTTTCGAACTGTTTAATATAACTTGCTTTCTAATGTTGACTAATGCTTTTTCACCGTTATATAACTTATTGATATCGAACTTTGTTGTTGCTGATGCTTCGTTGTTTCGTCTGTAATAGTAAACTTTGCGATTTCCTACACCAACAAATTTAGATATTTGTGATACAGTGGTAATAAAGGTCAGTCCTTCTCCATAAAATAAATTAGTCGAAAACCATAAATTGTTGTTAACTATTAAACTTCGTTTAAAAATTTTATTCCAACACCCCACAATAACATCTGGTGATATAAGTAGTGCTGTCGCATCTTCTGATTGTAATTTCTTTATATATTCGCTTTCAGTTTGCTTTTCACCACTCTTGGTATAGCAACATTTTGAAAGGCAGAATTCCGAGCCTGTATTTTCAATTATACTAAGCATGTACTCAACATAATCCTGTGCAATATAATCATCTCCATCCACAAAAACCAAATAATCTCCCGTCGATATTTCAATGCCACTATTTCTTGCAGCACTAACCCCGGCATTTTTTTTGTGTATAACACGAACTCTGCTGTCTTGTTGCGAAACACAATCTATAAGTTGTCCTGTTTTGTCTGTTGATCCATCATCCACAACAATTACTTCAATATTTGTATAGCTTTGATCTAATACGGATAAAAGACACTTTTCTATATACTTCCCCACATTATATGCTGGAATGATTATTGAAACCAGGAACTTTGAAGTTTCATTATCATGATTACCTACCATTTTCCCCCTCCATCTACCGTAGAGCATTTACAAGGAACTCCACAGATTTCATCCTTTCTTTCTCAAGGACAACTTTACTATTACTGAAATCAATCGGTGAATCTAATAACTCCATGGTTGGATTAAATCGCTCATCTAATGACACCAATTTCAGAAATGAAACCAATCGGGATGATTGTTTTCCAGCAGAGCCATATTGTCTTTCAAATGTGTAAAAAGGTACTCTATAATTAACGGCAAATGCTGTCCCGTGAAACGAATCCGTGCAAACGTAAGAGGCATTTTTAACATACTGGACGAATTCAACAGGTCCGGCATCCGGTGCAATATCGAACCAATCGGTCATTTCTCTTTGATAAGGAAGGGCTATTACCTTCAGTTTATTATTTTGGGTTAATTTCTTGATACACTCTATTGCGTAATCAGATGGTTCATTTAAAAAGTACGCTAATATATACTGTTCACTGTCTGACACGTCTTCATTTAATTCCAAATATTTATCCCACTTTGTTCCATCTAGCAACAACGTAGGATCAATCAAATGAGCAGCATCCTTATTAGTCAATTCCTTAATTATAGAAACACCAGATTCTTCTCGCACTGAAAGATTCGGGATATCTGAAATGTATTTTGTGATTATACTCTTATTGTAATCAGCAATTTTATCTCTTCCAAAACTTGGAGAAAATGCAATTCTTTTCTCTTTTGGCGCAAATCTTAAGTAATACTGAGGATCTACATATAATGCTTCTGCATTCCAAATCTGATCACTTCCGCACAAAAACGCCTTAAAATCATTACTCTTTGCAAGGCGCTTTAATTGATTCCATGTACAGTAATATGGTTGAATTTTTTTAAGTCTAAAAGTTTTGAATAACTCTTTTGAGTGTTCAGAATAGGGTTTACTCATGTTATCACTATAAACGTTAACTCTTTTTTTAATATTATGAGGTTGTTTCAAAAGCCTAATAGCGATAACAGCGACTTTCTTTAGTCTTACATCCCTACCTTTGATAAGACTACCTATTAATGAAATATTGATTCCCTGATATCCCAGTTCATTCAAGATCACCTTACTTGCATATGCCTGCAATGCCGAACCATAATTAAATCCAGTGTGTACAGTAGATATTCCAATTTTTTTCATAACGTTCTCCTCTTGACAATCAATTCAACAAAAAAATTATTTGCATTTAATAGCTGATTATTGCCCTCTATTTTTCCATCTCTGCATGATAGAGCACCCTCGCCTGTATGCACTATCTCATTCCGGAAGATAAGAGAATTCGCCTCTGTCTCTATAGCCTTTAACATTAAATCAAATTTCACCTCAACGTCAATTGCATCTAATCCATCATTTTCCGTATGATACTTTTTAAAAATAACATAGTATCTGTTTCGGTCGTATGATGCATTACTTAATATTCAGCAATTCAACAGAATACGCTAATTTCAAGTTTTACAAGTGGAGAAAGTTGTGTTACTAAATGATATTTAGCGTACCTTCGCTATTTCCTATTTATAAATAGATTTATAAGTTTTGTAGGGGAAAATATCAAAGAAAGACTTAAGTTTTTAATCATATAAAAATACCTTTTCCTTCGGAGCTCCGCAAAAGCTAATACAGCATAATGTCTCATTTTTATATACCTTTGTTCTTTTTGTGTTAGTCTATCAAAGTATTTCTTTTTATATTCATAAAGTTGATTCTCGCCTTTTATTTTCCCATCCCCACTAGATAACCCGTCTGTTTCACTGTGTACATAAGCTTTAACCTCACATCCAGGCAAATAACTAAAAATCCCTTTCCCGTCTATTGCCTTCTGCATTAAATAGAACTCATCTCCAACATTAATTTGAGAAAACAGCCCAATATCTATCAGATATTTCTTTTTAAACATCATGACATCTGTTCCTGTCATATGATACATTAGATGATATCTCGTCAAACTTTCTGATGAAAAATCTTTAATATAGTCTCTAATACGTTTTTCAATCAGCTTATCTTTTTCATCATAGAGCCATAAGTCTGTGAGTGAAAAGTCTGCACCTTCTTTAGACATATGCTCAACTTGTTTCCTTAATTTGTCGGGTAAATAAATATCATCATCATCTAAAAAAGTTACATACTCGCCTGTAGCTACCTTAATTCCTATATTTCTAGTTTCTGCAGACCCTTTATTATTCTTGTTCTGGATATATATAATTTCCACATTGTCTGAGATCTTCATACTGTTAACAATATTATCGATTTCAGTATTCCATTCAACATCAGCATTGTCATCAACCACGATAATTTCAAAATTAGAGTACGACTGTGTAATTAAAGATTGTAAAGCTTTTTTCAGTGCTTCTTTTCGTCTATATGTTGCTACAATAATTGATACCTTAGGAGAGTTATGCGATGACATATCTTTCTCTTTATGAATCATAGTTGTAATGTTCATTTTTAGATCTCCACGTATTGTTTCACTGACTCTATATCAGTTTTTTTCGTTCCAGTTCCACCTTCAACAACCCCATCACTCTTCAAAACACTTACAATGGTCAAAAAGAAACACTTAACATCCATCCAAAGGCTAAACTTCTCAACATAATCGCCGTCTAACTTTGCCTTAAACTCGATAGGAAGCTCATCCCTTCCATTAATCTGAGCCCAACCAGTTAAACCGGGGGGGATATCATTGGCACCATACTTATCCCGTTCAGCGATCAGGTCATACTGATTCCATAGTGCTGGTCTTGGCCCAATAATACTCATATGTCCCACAAATATATTCCAAATCTGAGGAAGCTCATCAAGTGAGGTTTTTCTTAGGAATTTCCCCATCTTTGTGATATACTGCTCTGGGTTATCTAATAAATGAGTTGGAGTGTCCTTCGGTGTATCTATTCTCATGGTTCGAAATTTCAATATATTGAAATGTGTCTTGTTGATGCCAATACGTTTTTGCCTAAACAGCACCGGGCCTCTTGAATCTAGCTTAATAGCAACAATTAGAAATAAATAAATTGATGACAATACTATAAGTCCAATTAAAGAAAGAATAACATCTATCAATCTTTTCATTTTCATATACATGCCTGTAACACTCCTTGAAAGTTATTTAGTAAGTTAGAACTTAATTGGAAATCATTCACCTTTCCAACCAACTACTAAACCACTAAAATTGTATCCACTTCTCATAGCCACTTCCGAATATCTATTCAATCTAACAACCAAATGCGGAATAAATATTCTTGATTTAATTACCCTATACAGAATTTCTTCCTATCATATAAACCTTTCAATCAATCTATAAATCTCACTAAAAAGACCTCAAATCCCTTTCCCACAATGTATCTAGCGTACCTTCTAACTACGATATACAGTTCTCCCTATTATCCAATTAGATTCATTGATTATTTCTATATTAATTTAACTTGTAACTGTTCATTCCCCGCAAGTTCATTTAATTAACAAAACAAGTATTAGAGAATTAATATTTTTCAATTAATTTAATACCTAAAAAAATAAAACCCAAAAGACGCACTCATTAATAGTATTAATGAGTTCGACCCTTTTTTCATCCATCGGTAAAAAGAGCAGGGCTGGAATAAAAAGACACGCCTCGCTCACCTGCGACCTACCACACATACATCAAAGGACTATTGTATTCGGTTTTCCCGCAACGAAGGTTTATATTTGGGGCAGCAACTTATCAAATCTTAATTAGGACGTGGTAACTAAACTTAATAAAAATTAACATTTAAACCAATTCATATGTAAGCTTTTAGAGTTAAACTGTATTGAATTTCCTAGTCAGCTTAGTTGCTTATGATTTTACTATCAAACTATCTAATCACTACAAAAGCAGCATCTTATCTGTATAATATTCTTTAAATGAAATAGAACCTACGTTATCTATTTTTCTATTTTATTTTTTTCAATAATTTCCTCTAAAAATGCGAATAATTCAAATTTCAATTCATTATTTTGCAGCGCCATTTCAATCGTTGTTTTAATAAACCCGAGCTTCTCACCGACATCATATCTTACACCTTTAAAGTCATAAGCATACACCGCTTCTACTCGATTCAATTCCGCAATGGCATCTGTTAATTGAACCTCTCCGCCAGCACCTGGTTTTTGATTCTCAAGAATGCCAAAAATCTTTGAACTTAGAATATAGCGTCCCATTATTGCAACATTTGAAGGTGCTTCTTCCTTCTTAGGCTTCTCTACTAAATTATTCACACTATAAAGACGATTATGGATCTCTTTCCCGTCTATAATTCCATATCTAGATACTTCGTTCATCGGAACACTCTGCACACCTATAATTGATGACTTATACCGGTCATACTGCTCAATCATCTGTTTCAAACAAGGTTTTTCAGCTTGCACGATATCATCACCTAGCAACACTGCAAATGGTTCATTTCCAATAAACTTCCTTGCACACCAAATCGCATGTCCGAGCCCTCTCGCCTCTTTTTGACGAATATAATGTATATCCACCATTTTTGATGACTTCTGCACTTCGTTTAACAGTTCAAACTTCCCTTTTTCGAATAAATTCTGTTCTAATTCAAATGAGTTATCAAAATGATCCTCAATTGCTCTTTTTCCTTTACCAGTGACAATTATTATGTCTTCAATCCCAGACGCAATTGCTTCTTCAACAATATATTGAATCGTAGGTTTATCAACAATTGGAAGCATTTCCTTAGGCATTGCTTTAGTTGCTGGTAGAAATCTTGTTCCTAACCCTGCAGCTGGAATAATAGCTTTTCGAACAATCATTATTATCTCCCCCTATTTCGTCACATAAGCTATATACAATGTTAATTTCATTTTTTTACTACTTGTTCGTATGATCTACCCTGACTTAATCCATACTTCTTAGCAATCTGAATGAGTTCATCATATTGTTCAGGCGATAATTTATCCAAAATGATACTTCTCGCCTTTTTCTTATCTTCGACACTGAGCCCACCACTTGCTAAGCCCTGTAGTTCCTTAATATCAGACATACTTAATTCCTTTAAGAACACAGATGTAAGCTGAGCTTTCTCGCCAACCGTAATTTTTTCCTGAACATCTTTCGCTTTATCGATACTAACTTCTGCTTTATAACCTCCGTCAGACGGTTTAGCAACCTCACCTGTAGAAGTACCGTTGTTTGTATCTGGTGTTTTTTCAGGGCTCGTAGATGGTTCCCCTGCTGTATCCGTTTCCTGAGTGCCTTCATCTGTTACAGGGGCATCCGTTGCCCCTGCTACTGGATCAGTTCCTTCCGTAACTGCACCATCCACAGTCTCATTCATCGTTTCATTTAGGATCTCATTCTCAAGGCTCTCCGATAATGAAGAAATAAGCTTATCCACAGCATAGTTTGCTGCAAATAAGCCCCCGACTCCCAATATCACAATAATTGATGCAACCCAAATCAATACCTTTTTCCACTTTTTCATCTTATTCGCCTCCGCTAAGATAGACTGTTTGCTTACGATACATGGGAATAAAAAGGAACAAGATGCTCGATAACATCCTTGATCGAATGCTGATCTTCACTTATGACTTTCTCAATTCGCTTAAATTGCAGCTCTAACTCTACTCTATTGATATGTATTGGTTTGCCTATGTAAATTCGTTCATGTTGAGTCGATGTTACCGCTTCCTCATCGGTTAGCAGCTCCTCGAACAATTTCTCACCCTCGCGTATACCGCTGAAGTTAATCTCAATATCCACATTCGGTTCATAGCCGGAGAGTCTAATAAGATCCTGTGCCAGATCGAGTATACGTACCGGCTTGCCCATATCCAGTACGAAGATCTCTCCTCCCTTGGCGAAAGCACCGGCCTGAATGACCAACTGTACGGCTTCTGGTATCGTCATAAAATACCTAACCATATCCGGATGGGTAACGGTGACTGGACCGCCTGCTGCAATCTGCTCCTTGAATCTTGGGATTACGCTGCCACGGCTGCCAAGTACATTGCCGAACCGGACCGCTACGAACTGGGTTTCACTAATCGTGTTAATGCTTTGTATGTACATCTCTGCAATTCTCTTCGTTGCTCCCATAATGCTGGATGGATTAACTGCCTTATCGGAGGAAATCATTACGAATCGTTCTGCTTTGTATTTATCTGCACAATCGGCTACGTTACGGGTACCGAATACATTGTTCTTCACAGCTTCCGATGGATTACGCTCCATGAGGGGCACATGCTTATGGGCCGCTGCATGGAAGACCACCTGGGGCCGGAACTTACGGAACACATCATCCATTCGGCTGCGATCCTGAATATCGGCGATAACGGTTTCCAGTTTCAGATGCGGGAACTTGGTTCTAAGCTCCATCTCTATCGTATAAATGCTGTTCTCCCCATGTCCCAGAAGCAGAAGACAGGTGGGCTGGAAAGAAGAGATTTGCCGGCATAGCTCCGAGCCAATCGAGCCGCCTGCCCCGGTAACGAGAACCACCTTATCCGATACGTAATTCGCGATGCCTTCCAGATCGGTCATCACCGCTTCCCTGCCCAGAAGATCCTCGACCTCTACATTTCGTAACGATCGAACGGCCAGCTTGCCCTTGATGAAATCGTTAATGGAAGGAATGATCTTCACCTTTGCCCCGGAAAGCTTGCAAATATTGATAATATCGCTGATATGCACCCGCTTAGCGGAAGGCATGGCGATAATGATGTCATGGATTTGATATTTATGTACAACCTCTTCAATGTTCATCCGTGTACCTAGTACCGGCAAGCCTACGACCTGCATATTTCGTTTATGTGGATCATCGTCAATAAAGCCAATAATTCGATTGCCTAAGAAGCTGTTGCTTGTCATGATTTCCTTTGCGATCAATGCTCCACAGTCGCCTGCGCCTACAACTAATACATTATTTGTTAATTCTGTCTTTTTTGTTCTGTTTACTCGGATTAAGCGCCAAAGGAAGCGTGAGCCCCCCATAAATATAATCATAAGCTCCAGTGTTCGGGATGCGATCGAGAGCGGAACGCGATTCCCAAACAATACATAAGTCACAACATAAGAAAGAACAAGTCCAATAATAATGGCTTTCGCCAACTCTATGATTTCCCCAATGCTCGCATACTGCCACATTCGTCTGTACATACGAAAAAAAGCTAGACTGCTGCCGCAGATCAAGGTGGTAGATAACGCAAATACTAGCATCTGGTTCTCATAGAAGGGAGGGATACTTCCATCAAACCGAAACATATAGGATATCGCAATCGCTACCCATATAATGCAAATATCGACCACCAAAATAACTAGCATTCTATTTCTGTTGCTCACTTTATTCATCCCTCCACTAAAACGAACCTCTTTGAATTGGGTTACTTGTCTTGCACACCGTAATAATAATAGTAGGCCTCTTCATTGGCCTTGCGCTTCACATTATTAAGGACAACACCTAAAATTTTTGCATTTACGCTCTCCAGGTTCTTCACAGCTTTGCTTGCAATCTCGCGTTTCACCTTGCCTTGATCAACCACCAGAATGACGCCATCGCTCTTGGTGGCCACAATCTGCGCATCGGTTACCGCAAGCAGCGGCGGCGTATCAATGAGGATAATGTCGTACATCTGCCTTAGCTTCTCAATGATTAGCGTCATTCGCTTGGAATTCATCATCTCAGCCGGATTTGGTGGAATCGCGCCGGATGTAATGACATCTAAGTTAGGAATATCTGACATCTGAATCGCTTCTTCCAGCGAGCACTGCTGAGAGATCACGGAAGAAAGTCCATAACGATTCGAAATAGAGAAGGTATGATGAGCCGTAGGCTTGCGAAGATCGGCGTCTATCAGCACCACTCTCTTCTCGGATTGCGCGAACGTCACCGCTAGATTCGTTATGGTTGTCGACTTGCCCTCACCGGGACCCGCCGAGGAAACCATTAATACCTGCAGCTGTTCGTCAATGGATGAAAATTCAATGTTGGTGCGCAGCGCGCGATAAGATTCTGAGATAGGCGACCGCGGATTTGTAACGGTAATGATCTGACGCTTATTTTTCAATCGAGACACGCTCTAATTCACCTGCCTTGTAGGTTTGGTTGGCTTTGCTGCTATGGCTAGAATTAGCATCCTCCGTATTCATTCTTGAGATCATGGCTAGCGTAGGCTGGCCTAAAAATTGCAATACATCCGCTTCGGTCTTGATCGTATCATCCATGTACTCGAGCAGAAACGTAATGCCGATGGCTATCATTAATGAAACGACAAAAGCGATAGCGATATTAAGTGGAATGTTAGGCGATACCGGACTTGGCTGTGCGTCAATGACCGCTTCATTCAGAATCGATACATTCTCCACCTTGAAGATATGCTGAATCTCTTCTTGGAACACCTTAGACACTGCATTCACAATCTGAGCCGCTTGCTTATAATCCACGTCCTGCACGATCAAGGTCATGACTTGCGTATTATTCACAGAGCTTACCTGAATCTTGCGTGAAAGCTCGGTTGTCGTTAATCCCAGCTCTGAATATTTCGAAGCTACTTTATCCAAGATAGCCGGTGTCTTAATAATTTCCTTGTATGTATCAATCATCTTGATATTGGAATTGATCTGATTAATATCCAGCTGTCCGGTCGCCATCTGTGCTGTCGTCTGATTTACGATAATCTTCGTGGATGCCTCATAAACCGGATCTTTGAAAAACATGCTTACTACAGCTGCTGCTGCCGTACAGATGATTACGAACACAATGATTAAGGCTAAGCGTTTCTTGATGATCGCCATATACTGTCGCAAATCTAGTTCGTTAGACACTCAATTCTCCTCCATCGAATATAGTCATATAGAATCATCTTATAATCCTAAAGAACTACATTCTAATACATAATAATCTATATTATTACAATACACCAGATTTTTCACAAAAAATCTTCCTCCCATCTACATGAGAGGAAGATATTTACATTATTGTTTGATTAATTGTCGAAATTTAGTGCTCGGTAAATAATGACAGCCGCTTCTGCGCGAGTCGCATTGTTATTCGGCAAGAACTTGCCTGCATCGCCAATTACGATTTTGTGAGTCGCTGCAAATGCTACGCCCTCTTTCAAGGTCGCGTTAATCTTAGCTGCGTCCGCAAAGCCTTTAAGAGCTGCGTTCACATCCGTTACATCAGCTGCTCCTTGTACTTTCAAAGCACGAGAGATCATCGTAGCCATCTCAGCACGAGTGATCGTTGCATTAGGATCAAACTTCGAAGCCGAACGGCCGTTGATGATCTTCAGGTCTGCCGCGGCAGCCACATAAGGAGCAAACCAGTCAGAAGAATTAACATCATCAAAGCTCTCTACTGCCGAACCATTCTCAAGATCAAGAGCACGGATCAGCATCTTCGCGAATTCAGCGCGAGTAACTTTATCCTTCGGTACGAATTTGCCTTCTGCCTTGCCCTCAATAGCGCCTTTGGCAGCTACCACTTGAATCTCGCGGCCAGCCCATGCTTCTACGGAAGCAATATCGCTGAACGAAACTTTGTTCTCAACGACAACATAAGAAGAGAAGGAATCACGCGATTCGATAATCGAGCTGCCTGATACGCGTCCACCATGGAATACTAGCTTGCCGTCTACGATTTTCGCTACGGAAAGAAGCTCTTTATCCAGGCCAGTCGTATCGCCAAGCGGAATGCTAATTACGATCGAACGGTTAAACGATGTTGTTGCTGTACCGCCAACGGTCAGGTTGAAATCATAAATCTCCGAAGCCGATTTCAAAGCTCCAACTACTTCTGCAGTAGCATCGCTTTTCTTGATCGTTAGGGCAATAGCTGACGAGAATGTGCCGCCAACTGGAATCGTTATTTCAAATTTATCAACAACGAAGGTAGCGCCAGAAACGCTTCCAGCTGCCGCTAGTTTCACAGCTGCATCAGAAAGGTTAAGTACGACATCTTTCTGCGTAACTGCTCCCAGGTTGATAATCAAAGCTGTTTTTGCAAGCGCCGAAGCCGGAGCCACTTCTTTCACTTTATCGGAAACGGCACTAATACCTGCAATGGCAGAGAGCAAGCTCGTTTCGTTCAGTTGAAGAACTGCTTGTCCGTTAACATTGCTTACATTAGTTGAAGCACTGATTGCAGCAAGCGTCGCGATTTCTGCTTTCGCATCGGTGACAAATTTCGTAATAATAGCTGCTTTCTCTGCTTCCGTCGCTTTATCAAGCGCCGCTTTCAAATCATTCAGCAATTTATCCGTGGATACCGGTAGCGGAACGACTGGCGTTACCGTACCCGGATTAGTGCCAGGGTTTGTCGTTGGTGGATTAAGAGATTCATAGGCCGTAAACAATGCAACGGCTGCTTCCGTAAACAAGCTGTCTTTGTTTACTGCCGTTCTTGAGCGAGTTAGCACTTCAAGCACGTCAGCCGTCTTCACTTCGTAATGAGTGAACACTTGTTGCACCGCATAATTTTTCCCCGACAATGCATTCAACACATCGCTCATAAGTTGCTTAACGCTGTCTTTGTTCTGCATTAGATCAAGCAGCGCGGATAAGCTCTTGTTCTTCACTTGCGCAACAAGCTCTTTCTGAATATCGAAGAAATATTCGGCAACATCGTCAACCGTCAGATCTTCTACTCCAGCTTCAGTAGCAAATGATTGAAGAAGAGGCCCGTATTGGATACGCAGGTTGTCAAGGCCTTCAACTGAAGGGTTGTAGGACAACGATACAGCCGCGAAGAACAAACCTTCCAATTGCGTTTCTTCTGCATCGGTTGGATTGAAACGGTCGACGATCGGATCAACGATATCGCCTTTCACATGGATATCAAGACCATCCAGAGCAGTTTGAAGAGCTTGTACTTTCGGCCATCCTCCTGTAGCAACCAAAGCGTCGTAAAGCTTCTTCGCTTCGGTTACCAGAGCAGAGTCAGTCAAAGCTGAGGAGGCATAAGTTACCCCATTTAGTCCTAGCTTGTCCGCAAGACCCTTGTTGCTTAGCGGAATTCCAGCGAAAGCCGTAAGGGCTACGCTCGCAGCAATCGTAGATACTGCAATTTTTTTTCTTAATGTCACTCTCATTCACTCCTATATAAGAAATAGTTGCACCCATCTAATAGATGAATGACTAATAACGCCAATCGTTCTACCATTATGTATGTAGCTATTTACTATTGCTCCCACCGAAGCTAGCATCCCCTATTTTTTATAAAAATAGGAAAGAAAACGACGCACAGCCCCCTCTGAAGCAGAGGCAAGCGGTGGTTGATTATGAAATGGAGAATCATGAATAACAGCTTCTGCATTGCTCTTGAAATAGTTCACCCACTGTTCTCCCATCCGCCTCTCAATGAACGAATAGGCTTCGCCCATGCGAAATCCGCGGCGCTCCACATGGTGTGCGTCGGAAGAAACAATATGAATGTGCCCACTCTTCATAAGTGACCAGGCATGCTGCTCGATGCGCTTCCCAAACCCTCCTAACAAGGAGTGCGTAGTCATCTGGGCATAAGCCCCCGCGTCGATCAGTTCAGCCAAACGTTCCGGATGCTGCGTAACCTCCGCGTTTCTCTCCGGATGAGCAATAATAGGTTTGAGATTCAAGACATTGAACTCGTGAATAAGCTCAATCATCGTCTTCGGAATACGAGAGGATGGCATCTCAATCAATACATAGCTAGAATCCGCCAAAGTCAGCAGTTCCCTCCTATACCAGGCATCAAGGAGACCATCATGGACACGGATTTCCTGACCGGTCCTAATAGTAACAGGCACACCCGCAGCGATTAACTGTTCGTTAATGGCGTGAGTGTGCTCGGCTACGTCTACTGCTGCATTAGTATAAGTCCCGTTGGCGTGATGAGGAGTTGCAATGATGGTTGTAATTCCCTCTGATACGGCTGCCCGGGCCATATTCAAAGCATCATTCCAATTCGCTGCACCATCGTCCAAGCCGGGTAAAATATGTGTATGGATGTCTATCATGCTGATCTCACTTTCTGGTAGATTTTGATCAATCGCCCTTGATAGGCACTTCTGATCTCAATTCTATCACATGAAGCTGCAAGAATCAGCACTTCTCGCTATATTTCGACAGTTTCTAACTCATAACTTTCTTCATTATATCCTACAATTACCAAAAGTGTTAGTTAAAAAATGTCAAATATAAGGCTTTTTTCAGAAATTGTTCAGTGCTACAGAAGCTCTTTGCGAAGCTCTGCTGCAGATTTTGGCGAAAGATAACCAAATGGAATGTCGAAAACCGTTTTCGCACCAGCTTGGCCTTCGCGAGCCAGCTTGTAAGCTGCTCTAGCATAAGCAACCAAAACGCTGGCTGTGAATTCCGGATTGCTGTCCAGCTTCAAGCCAAACTCGATGATTTGCGTGCTGTTCTCGCCCGTCTTGCCGCTGCGTAGCACCATGCCGCCATGCGGCATCGAGGAATGCTCAGCTTTCATCGTCGCTTCATCTATAAAGTGCACAGTTGTATTATAATCGGCAAAATAGTTTGGCATCGTACGGATTTCCTCCGCAATTGCCTCTTGGTCTGCCCCGTCTTCCGCTACGATGTAACAGTCACGGACATGCTTCTCGCGCGTAGTAAGCTCCGGATTCTCTCCCGCACGCACGCGGCCTACTGCCTCGTCGCTCGGAATCGTGTATTGTACGCCATGCTTAACACCCTTGACGCGGCGAATCGCATCGGAGTGGCCTTGGCTCACGCCTTTGCCCCAGAACGTATACTCTTTGCCTTCCGGCAAAATCGATTCAGCCAGCAGGCGGTTCAGCGAGAACAAGCCCGGGTCCCAGCCTGTAGAAATAACGCTAACTTTGCCACTTGCTTGCGCAATAGCATCCACTTGCTCAAAAAATTCAGGAATGCGCGCATGCGTGTCAAAGCTGTCTACCGTATGGAACAAGCGTGCGAAAGCAGGCACTTGCTCCGGTAGGTCCGTTGCAGAACCGCCGCACAAAATCATTACGTCGATGTCACCCACAAAACGTTCTGCATCTTCAATGGAGTAGGCTTTCACCTCAGACGGAATGGAAGCCGGGTCTCTGCGGGTAAAGATAGCGTCTAGTTTCATATCTGGGTTTTGCTTAACCGCAAGCTCTACCCCGCGGCCCAAATTGCCGTAACCAACGATACCGATACGAATTTGTTCAGTCATGATGCCGCCACCTCTTCCTTTAAAATGGTTTCAAGCTTAGATCCAGCCTCTAGCGTCCATGGCTGCTGCGATGCGCTTAATCGAAATCATGTAAGCAGCCGTACGAAGGTCTACGTCATGTTCTTTAGCAAGGTCGCGAACCGCTACATAAGAAAGGACCATGTTCGTTTCAAGCTTCTCAAGCACTTCCGCTTCGCTCCAGTAGTAGTTCGCAAGGTTTTGTACCCACTCGAAGTACGAAACCGTTACGCCGCCTGCATTTGCAAGTACGTCTGGAATAACCGTAATGCCTTTGCCGAACAATACGCGGTCCGCTTCAGGCGTTGTAGGGCCGTTAGCAGCTTCTGCAATAATCTTCGCTTTGATACGGTCTGCGTTAGCCGCTGTAATGACATTCTCAAGCGCAGCAGGCACCAAAATATCAACATTCAACTCAAGCAGCGCCTCGTTCGAGATTACGAACGACTCGCCGTACTCGCGGATGGAAGATGTATCCTTTAGTGTGGAGATTTTTTCAATATCTATTCCGTTCGCGTCAAAAATGCCACATTTGGAGTCGCTGACAGCAACGATTTTACAGCCTGCTTCGCTAAGCAAACGAGCTGCGATACGACCTGCATTACCAAAGCCTTGTACAGCTACGGTAGCGTCTTGAACGGGGATGTCCAGATCCTTAAGCGCTTCTAGAATGGTATATACACAGCCTTGAGCTGTTGCTTCATTACGGCCTTTCGATCCGCCTAGGATAAGCGGTTTGCCTGTAATAACGCCTGGGGAGTTAACGCCCTTCAGTCTGCTGTACGTATCCATCATCCAACCCATAATTTGCGGAGTCGTGTATACGTCTGGAGCTGGAATATCTTTGTCCGGTCCTACGAAATCAGCGATTGCTTCCATGAAAGCACGGCTGACACGCTCAAGCTCGCCTTTGCTAAGAAGATGCGGATCACAAATAACGCCGCCTTTACCGCCGCCATATGGCAGTCCTACTACGCCGCATTTGAAGCTCATCCACATGGAAAGTGCTTTAACCTCGTCAAGTGTTACATCCGGGTGGAAGCGAATGCCGCCCTTAGTGGGTCCAATCGCGTCGTTATGCTGGGAACGGTATCCCTCAAATACACGAACGCTTCCATCGTCCATACGAACGGGAAAGTTAACCGATAGCACACGTTTTGGCTGCTTCAAGATTTGCGTAACATGCTCAGGCAATTGCAAATGCGCTGCTGCCGTATCAATTTGTTGCTGTGCGATTTGGTACGGATTTAACGTTTCTTCCACTGTACTCACTGTCATTTCGGGTTCATTCCTTCTTCGTAGAGTTCGACTCCCAATCCATTGAAAAGCCGCTTTTTTGATTTTACCTTTTTCAATAGTATTTTAAAAGAAATTTTTCGCTAAAAAGTACAAATATTCAGCGATTTTATCCATTGTCATGTTAGGTTTCATTGAATGATAGTAACAGTGACATAGATTTGAGGATTAAAGCGACTTACAGCTGTCATTGACCGCAAAAAAACAACAAAAAAAGAGAATTGACGGGAGTCTAGCTCCCATCAATTCTCTTTCGCCATTCTTGTTCTTAATCGCGCACAGCGATGTAACTATTTCCCAAGCTCATTTTGTCATCGCATAAAACTCCTTTAAAGCACTGTAGCTATCTACAATGCTTTGATGAATGTCATGCTTGTGAGGAATCCCCATATGGGAGGTAATCACATCATGGATGCCTGTGTGGCGGATTGCCGTTTGCAGCAAAACTGCCTCTTCATCCTTCTCGTAATCGAACAGCAGCGCCGCCGCTATCGCCGATGTAAGGTGCGGAATTGGAATACCCAGCTTGTGCGCCTGCAAGGCAGGCCTCACCAGCCTATCATTTAACGAAAGCTTGCGGATCGGCGAGCGCCCTACCCGAATCACGTTGTCCGTCAGCCTCGGATTCGTGAACCTCAGCAGCATTTTTTGAATATAGCGATTATGCTTCTTCTCGTCCCAGTGGTATTTAGAGGTTAGGATACTGCCCGTCTCTCCAAGCACCTTCGACAGCTCCTCCTTGATCTTATCATCCTCCATCGCTTCTTGAATCGTTGCATATCCTTCGAGGTAACCATGATACGCAGCCGTGCAATGGCCTGTATTCACAGTAAACAGCTTACGTTCAATGTAAGGTTCCAAGGAATCGACATACTTTGCGCCATCAATTTCCGGAAAGCCTTCGAGCATGGCTGAGCGATCAATAATCCATTCAAAATACGGCTCTACGGTCACTTTCAGCGGGTCATCATGCTCCTGCGCGGGAACGATCCGGTCTACCGCCGTATCGGGAAAAGCGATGCAGCGATCCGCCGCCTCATGCCACTCTACAGCCAAATGCTCATACACCCGCCGCTTCAGCTGCGAGCTTCCGGATATTGCATTCTCGCACGCAATAATATGCAGAGGCTTGTAATTGCGTGCCTTCAGCCTCTTCTCAAGCCCGCTCGCGATAGACTCAGCGATATGCTTGAGTGCCGTTACGCCGACCGCCGTGGTGATCAGCTCCGCTGTTGCCACCGCCTCAGTCACGGCCGTTTTATTTTTTCCACTGATGGCCGATATGTTTCTCACAATTTCCGTGTCTCTAGCTTCGTTCGCCAGCGTCACTGCATATTTCTTCTGCTGCTGAAGCAGCTCAACCTTCCTCTCATTGCGGGCAATGAACGTAACCTCATAACCCGCATTGGACAGAAGAAGACCAATAAAGCCTCTACCTATATTGCCTGCGCCAAAATGAACAGCCTTCATCGTCCGAACCCCCTTAATTTGGATGGTGTCGTCTTTAATTAGACAGAATATTCTGACTTATTGTGTTATAAAAAGCTTCTGCTTTACGTTTCACATTGTATCCGAATTTAACGCCGTATCACTTGCCTATTACAGCCCACCTGCAACCATCTCATGAAAATCAATATGAGCCAGCGATTCCGCATGATACGAACGCTCGCACTTGTCGAAGGACAGGCTTCTTGTAATGGTATTGGGAACGACGATACACGACATGCCAGCTGCCGATGCCGCCCGTGCACCGTTAGGCGAATCCTCAATGGCCATCGCTTCACCGGCTTCTACGCCGAGACCAGCTAGCGTCTGCGTATAGAGCTCAGGGTCCGGCTTCACCTTGGCCACATCATCCGCCGTCCTAATGCATTCGAAATAATGTCCGATTTCAAGCTGCTCCAAATACTTATCAATCCAGGCGCGAGCCGAGCTCGAGGCAAGGCCAATCTTCAAGCCGGAGTCCTGCGCATAGTTCAAATAATCTAGAATGCCCGTGCGTACCTGCTCGCTTTGCATCAGCTCTGAATGCTGCTGATGAACTAGCTCGCGGAACGCCTGCTTATCGATGGGAAGATTCAAATCCGTCATCAAATACTCGTAAGGGTTAAAGGTATGAAGACTCGTGCCAATACAGCCTGAGTACTGTTCCAATGTGAGGTCTACACCATGTTCCTTGTATGCATCACGAAAAGCGTTGTACCAAGCCGTTTCAGTGTCAATAATCGTACCGTCAAAATCAAAAATTATCGCTTTAATCATTCATCCTTCTCCTCTCAAGAGCTTAAATGTTAGATTTACTAACAAAACCGTAACATTTTTTAAAAGTTTACGTCAAGGCGAGCAAGCGACCAAATGGCGTTATACGGGCCTGTCCCCTCTTTCTGCCAAAACCGAGGAATCCCTTGCAGCGACTGGGTTTATCGCTATTTTTGCAAACGCTTTGATTTCTTGCGAAAAAAAATTTCCACCTTTTTTAATGAACCGCTTACATTTCTTCCTCTCTCTAATCTGCACAAAAAAAGAGTTATCCGCCGGAGCCTCTTCCGCTCTTTTGGACAACTCCATCCTGGTCACTCCTGTAGCCTAGCCGTTCGCGCATGTCTTCTATGGGCAGCATCGACACGATGCTCCTATTGATTATACTAAGTGTCCGCCCGCGTTCGCCGCCGCCACAGGCTCCTCACGCCGCTTGCGCTCGATGCTGATCCAGATCAGCCCCGCCGCCATACAGCCTGCGCCGCACATTTGCAGCAGCGTGATTTTCTCGCCAAACATAAAGTAACCGGCGATAACCGCCGCAGCAGGAACCGCATAACGGAAAAAATTTGACCTCGTCGCTCCCACCTTGAACATGCACGCATTCCACACGACAAAAGCCATAACCGTACAGATCAGCACATTGTAGCCAATCGATAGATAATGCCCGGCTTGCAGCGCAGACCAGTCGGTTTGCCCCCAAGAGCCGAAGGACAGAGGAAGCATGAACAACGCACCGAAGGCGATCGTCCATGTACTAACGCGCAGCGCGGAATATTTCTTCATCAGCGACATTGAGCTTAGGTTAAAGAGCGGCCCGATGATGCTGACGCCAAACGCCATAGCGTTGCCGAGCATATTTTCAGAAGAGAGACTGAAGCCCTCACCCCCGCCAAGAATGACGAAGCATACGCCTACAATTGAGATAGCGCCGCCAACGATCAGCCGAAGCGTTATCGATTCCTTCATGAACAAAGGCGCGAACAAAGCAGCGAAGATGGGCCAAGGGGCTACATTCAGCAGCGATGCGTTCGCCAGTGTCGTGTACTTGATCGAGTACATTACCGTGATTTCAAGCAGTGTAATCCCGATCAAGCCAATGAGCGCAAGCCTCGGCACGATACGCCAAGGAATGCCCACGCTGCCCTCAGTCAGCTTTAGAATAACAAAGAAAAACGGAATAGCCAGGCCAAACCTCAAAAACGAAAACACTACCGGGTTAAACGACTCCATCGCGAGCCGGGAGATGCCGAAATTGGCTCCCCACACGACTGCGATTAGGATTAGCCCGCCGTAATTCATCCACTTGTTATTCAATCTCTTCGCCCCATCTATTCGCAGTTATTGCCTAGCCTCAATTCAACTCAACCCCGCATAGGTGGATTATTTCCTATGCATTTTGAACTCCAGGAAAAGCTCATTGTAGTGAGCCAGCATTCTTTTGCCGAGATTGTCGTACACCTCAAGCCTGCTGGTCAACTCCTCATCCGGGTAAAAACGCTCGTCGCTTGAAATCTCTTCCGGCAGCAAAGCCATCGCCGCTTGGTTAGGCGAGGAATAACCGACATATTCCGTATTTTGCGCCGCTACCTCGGGATCGAGCATGAAATTAATGAATTGATGCGCGCCTTCGATATTTTTCGCCGTCTTCGGAATGACCATATTATCGAACCACAGGTTCGAGCCTTCCTCCGGCACGACGTAATCAAGCTTCTCATTCTCGCCCATAATTTCCGAGGCATCTCCTGACCATACCAAGCCGACAGCCGCTTCTTCATTCGCAAGCAGCAGCTTAATCTCGTCGCCTACGATCGCTTTCACATTCGGCGTCAATTGCTGCAGCTTCGCTTTCGCCTCTTGCAGATGCGCCTCCTCCGTGTCATTGAGAGAGTAGCCAAGACTGTTCAATCCCATACCCATCACCTCGCGCGCGCCGTCGAGCAGCAAGATTTGATTGCGCAGGCTCTGATCCCACAGCTCATTCCAGCTGGCAAACGTCAGGTCACCGACCAGCTCTGGATTGTAGACAATGCCGACCGTGCCCCAGAAGTAAGGGATCGAATAAGCATTATCCGGATCGAAGGACAAATTCATGAACCGCGGATCGATATTTTTCAAATTCGGAATCTTCGAGTGGTCAAGCTTGAGCAGCAAATTCTCCTCTTTCATCTTGCTGATGGCATACTCGGAAGGGATGCTGACATCGAACGTCGTGCCCCCCTGCTCAATCTTGGTCATCATGGCTTCATTGGAATCAAAGGTCTGATAGATCACCTTAATGCCTGTCTCCTCTTCAAACCTTGTCAGCAGCTCAGGGTCAACGTAATCGCCCCAATTATAGATCGTGAGCGTATTGTCACCGCTGTACCCTGCGCTAGAATTCAGGTAGGAAATGAAGTACATCAGCCCTAGCGAGACGATCATCACGACAGCAAACATTCGCACTAGCTGCTTCATTAGCGCCCCTCCTTAGCCGACGGCTTTGCGTTCCGCTGGTTAATGAAGTAATACCCTACGACCAAAATAATCGTAAACAGGAAGATAAGCGTAGACAGCGCATTGATCGATAGCGATACCCCTTGGCGCGCCCGCGAATAAATCTCGACCGATAGCGTCGAGAAGCCGTTGCCCGTCACGAAGAACGTCACCGCAAAATCATCGAGCGAATAGGTAAGCGCCATGAAAAAGCCTGCGAATATGCCTGGCTTAATAAATGGCAGCACGACTCTCGTCAGCACCTGCCAGGAGCTTGCGCCTAGGTCGCGCGCCGCATCAATTAGTGTCGAGCTCATTTCCTGCAGCTTCGGCAGCACCATAATAACGACGATCGGCACGCTGAACGCGATATGCGAGAGCAGCACCGATACGAAGCCCAGCTTGATGCCGATAATGGTGAACAGAATGAGGAAAGATGCGCCAATAATGACATCCGGGCTGACAATGAGCACATTATTCAGCGTGAGCAGCGTCTGCTTCGGACGATGGCTGCGGATATGGTGAATCGCAATCGCGCCCATCACGCCCAGAATCGTCGAGATGGCCGCTGACAGCAGCGCTATGACGAACGTATTCAGCACAATGATGAGCAAGCGCGTGTCCTCGAATACTTCCTTGTAGTAATCCAGCGTGAAGCTCTCAAAATTGCGCATCGAGCCGCCGCTATTGAATGAATAGAACATTAAATAAAAGATAGGCGCATAGAGTACAACGAATACGAGCACCAGATAAAGATTGGACCATTTATTTTTTGCGCGCATCGGCTGCACCTCGCTTTCGGTTGCCGGTAACGAGCATCATCGCTGCCATCGCCAGAATGAGAAACACAGCGATCGTCGAGCCCATGCCCCAGTCCTGCGTGACCAGAAAATGCTGCTCTATCGCGGTCCCTAGCGTGATAACGCGATTCCCTGCAATGAGCCTTGTAATCATGAACAGCGATAGCGCAGGGATAAACACCGCCATACAGCCTGCCTTCACTCCGCTGATGGTAAGCGGAAAGATGACGCGGCGGAAAGTCGTCCAAGCCGACGCCCCCAGATCGCGCGCCGCATACACCAGCGAAGGATTCATCTCCTCCAGCGCATTAAAGATCGGCAGGATCATAAATGGAATGAAAATATAGACGGATACAAAAATAAAGCTAAAGTCAGTGAACAAAATTTGCTGCTTCCCGATTCCGATCGCTTCCAGCACCGAGTTGGTTAGGCCATATGTACCGAATAAGCCGATAAAGGCGTAAGCTTTCAATAGCAAATTGATCCAGCTTGGCAAAATAATAAGCAGCAGCCACAGCTGCTTGTGCTTAGTCCTCGTCAGCAAGTAGGCCGTAGGATAAGCAACGAGCAACGAAATGGCCGTAATCAGAAATGCGTACCAGAAGGAGCTGAGCGTCATCCGCATGTACACTGGCGTGAAGAACTTCACGTAATTCTCAAACGTAAAGCTGCCTTCCACATTAAATAACGAATAGTAAGCGACCAATAGGATCGGCGCGACAACGAATAGGACGACCCAAGCTAAATAAGGGATGAGATAAAAGCTGCGCGATTTATTTAACATCGCCGGCCTCGCTATAGGCTTCCAGACGCTTGTCGAATTCCTCTTCCGTCTCGCCTAGACGCATGACATGAATCGCTTCCGAATCAAAGGTCAGCCCGATCTGCTCGCCGACCGTCGCTTTGCGTGTGGAATGGACAAGCCACTCATTGCCAGCCTCGTCGTAACCGCAAATCTCGTAGTGAACGCCGCGGAACAGCTGCGAATCCACGCGCACCTGCAGCTTGCCGTTCTCAGGGGAGGTAATCTCCAAATCCTCCGGCCTAATAACGATGTCTACCGCTTCATTCGGGGTTAATCCTTGGTCAACGCATACAAAGGAGCGGCCAGCGAACTCTACCTCGAAATCGCGCGCCATCCGGCCCGGCACAATATTGGATTCACCAATGAAATCGGCAACAAACCGGTTGATCGGCTCATCGTAAATATCGGTTGGCGTACCGCTCTGTTGAATTTTTCCTTCATTAATAACAAAAATTTCGTCGGACATCGCAAGCGCTTCCTCTTGATCATGGGTGACAAAAATAAATGTGATCCCCAGTCGCCGCTGCAGCTCGCGAAGCTCATACTGCATTTCCGTCCGCAGCTTCAGATCAAGCGCGGAGAGCGGCTCGTCCAGCAAAATAATTTCCGGTTCATTCACAATCGCGCGCGCAATGGCGACGCGCTGGCGTTGTCCGCCGGACATTTCCGTAATTTCCCGCTTGTCATAGCCGTTCAAATTGACAAAACGAAGCGCCTCCATCACTTTAGCCGTGATTTCGGCGTTTTTCAGCTTCTTGATTCGCAAGCCGAAGGCCACATTTTCGAACACGTTTAGATGAGGAAACAAAGCATAATCTTGGAATACCGTATTCACCTGGCGCTCATTGGCAGGCACGCGGTTAATCACTTTTCCATTAAAATAAATCTGCCCCTCGGACGGCTCGGTAAAGCCCGCAATTAAACGAAGAATCGTCGTCTTCCCGCACCCGGAAGGACCAAGCAGCGTATAAAACTTGCCTCGCTCTATCGTAAAACTGACATCCCTAAGGACAGGAGCGTCGTTATGATCATATTGTTTGGTTACATGCTCAAAGCGAATGATCGTCTGCTCTTGCATCTCACATCCCCCTTTGCCTATTTAGAAGAAACAATAGTGATTATACATCATCCCCGAAAAACGGCAATAGTAAAAGGAAAAATGATGGCAACAACGCTCATGACGCAACCTGCTTTTCATTTCATTGAATATGAAAGCGCTATACATTACGATTATTTCAAGTTCAGTTCGTGAACATTATGATTATTGGAGGTTGAAGCATGAGTAAACTGGCATCCGAAAGCCCGGTCTCCGGCGGTGTTAAAGTTTCCGTTCAACGATTCGGTCGTTTTCTCAGCGGCATGGTTATGCCGAATATTGGCGCTTTTATCGCATGGGGGCTCATAACGGCTTTATTTATACCGACAGGCTGGTATCCGAACGAAAGTCTTGCGACGCTTGTCGGACCTATGATCACCTACTTGCTCCCGATCCTTATCGGATATACAGGCGGTCAAATGGTTCACGGCGTTCGCGGCGGCGTTATCGGCGCAATCGTCACGCTTGGCGTTATCGCAGGGGCGGATATCCCAATGTTCCTTGGCGCGATGATCGTCGGTCCGTCTGCGGCATGGGTATTGAAGAAGTTTGACCGCTCCATTGAAGGGAAAATCCCTTCCGGCTTCGAAATGCTAATCAACAACTTCTCGTCCGGCATCATCGGCGGCGGCCTTGCGGTCATTGCATTCAAAGGTGTCGGCCCCATAGTTGAAGCTTTAAGCAAAGTACTCAGCACCGGCGTGGAATGGCTGATTGACACGGGACTTCTGCCACTGGTGAACGTGCTGATCGAGCCGGCCAAAGTGCTGTTCCTCAACAATGCCATCAACCACGGCATCTTGGGACCGCTAGCGCTGGATCAAGCAACGCAAACCGGCAAATCCATCATTTATATGCTGGAGTCCAACCCAGGCCCTGGCCTTGGCATCTTGCTTGCTTATTGGCTGTTCGGCAAAGGCATGGTAAAGCAATCCGCACCAGGCGCTGTAGTCATTCACTTCTTCGGCGGGATTCACGAAATTTATTTCCCTTATATTCTGATGAATCCGCGTCTTATTCTTGCAGCTATCGCCGGCGGCGTATCCAGTACCTTCACCTTCTCCCTATTCGGAGCAGGACTGGTTGCCGCACCGTCACCCGGCAGTATTCTCGCGTATTTCTCGATGACGCCAAAAGGCGGCATGCTCGCTATGCTCAGCGGCGTCCTAGTCGCAACCGTCGTGTCCTTCCTTGTCTCTGCCGTGCTGCTTAAGACAACGAAGCAAACCGAGGATGCAGACAACGAGCTTGAACAGGCAGCCCAGAAGGTTCAGCAAATGAAAGCCGAATCCAAAGGCACCGCTGCCGCGCCAGCACCTTCTGCTCCAACAGGCCAATTGACGAAGGAGCAGGTGAACAAGATCGTATTCTCCTGCGACGCCGGCATGGGCTCCAGCGCGATGGGTGCTTCGATTCTGCGCAAAAAAATAAACGCAGCCGAGCTGCCAATCACCGTCATCAACACGGCAATCAACGATATTCCGGGCGATGCCGATATCGTCATTACCCATAAGACACTAACTGATCGGGCACGGCAGAAGGCGCCAAACGCCGAGCATATCTCGATTGATAATTTTCTTAAGAGTCCGGAGTATGACTTGCTCGTTCAAAGACTAAGTTAAGACTACGCAAATAAGAAGCTCATGAAACCATACTTAACGCTGACAGAGATCTGTCGGCGTTAAGTCCATTCTTCTGTAAAGGAGGATAACCTATCAAAGCCTCGACTAGGCAACGACGAATTATAGAGCTGCTGCTGGACCAAAAGCAGGAGATTACAGCTGCGGATATCGCTGCCTTCGCAGGAACCAGCACCCGAACGATCCATCGGGAGCTTGGCGATATCGAGCCTTTCCTTGCCGCGAGCGGCATCTCGCTCCATCGCACCGCCGGGCTCGGCATTCGCATCGAAGCCGACGATCAGACACTCGAGCGTTTCAAGCAGAGCCTCGACCTTGCTGATGCCTTCGAATATTCGGCGGAGGAGCGTAAAATTCTTATTTTTTGCCGGCTGCTTGAGCATGATGAGCCTTTAAAGCTCTTCTCGCTTGCTCACGAGCTGCGCGTAACGATGCCGACGATCAGCCACGACCTTGATGAGCTTGAGGCAACGATGCAGAGGCAAGGACTGACGCTTGTGCGCAGAAGAGGTTATGGCGTCGAGATTATCGGTTCCGAGGAAGCAAAGCGCCATTCCATCAGCTTGCTCGCCCTCAACCATTTGGATGATTCCGATCTGTTCGGGCAGTTCCAAGACCAGACCGTAACCCACCCGATTACTGCCCAGCTGCTGGATATGATCGGCAAAGACAATTTCAAGAAGCTGGAGCAAGCGCTATGGGAACTGAATGACGATTGGCCAAACACGCTGTCCGAATCGGATTACACCCGAATGCTAATCAAGCTATCCGTGGCGCTGACCCGTATCGGGAATCATTGCCTCGTAGCTGCAAACACCTATGACCATAGCAAGGTCATCCCTTTGCTGCAGAGCCTGATGGACGCGCTTGACCTCCAACTGCCTTTGGAAGAACAACGCTATCTCTCGCAACTGCTGGACAATGAAGCTTTTCCCGAGAGCAGTCTTCTGATCCACCATGAGGATATGCCAACGCTGGAAGGCGTCAAGCAGCTCATTCAATATGTCGAGAAGCATCTGAATCTCACACTGACGGAAGACCACTCGCTCGAAGAAGGATTAATCCAGCATATCAAGCCAGCCTTTCAGCGCATACTTGATGGCATTGCAATCCGAAATCCCATGCTGGTTCAGATCAAAAAGGATTACAGCTCCTTGTTTTCAATCGTGCGGGGCGGTGTACAAGAGGTATATGCGCACATAAAAGTGCCAGACGAGGAAATCGGCTATATTGCGATGCATTTCGGAGCCTCGCTCGAGCGCCTGAAGCCTTTTCCGAGAAAAATTAGAGCGGTGCTCGTATGCACGAGCGGCATCGGGTCTTCGAAGCTGCTAGCTGTCAAAATAGCCAAGGAGCTGCCGCAAATCGAATTGATTGGCCATTATTCCTGGTACGAGGCAACCAGGCTCCCGGCCAGCCGCTATGATCTGATTATTTCCACCGTTGATCTGCCGCTGAAGCCTGACCGCTACATCAAGCTAAGCCCGATGCTATCGCCTGAAGAGACCAATAAGCTGCGCGCTTATATCGAGGGCACGACGCTCAAAAAAGTCAATCCTGCCATCGCGGCAGAAGCAGAGGCCTCTGGCCAATCGCCCATGGACCGCTTGCTGCTGCTTCAGCTTTATTCCGGCGTCGTTCTGCGGCTGCTGGACGGCTTTCACGTCCACGACCTCGCCATGCAGCACGGCCTAGTTGATCTGGCCGAGCAGTTGCCAAGGATGCTGTCTTTATTCGACAAACCGTACATCGATAGGCATAACGATAAAATTACAGAGCAGTTGCTCGCAAGGGAGCGCCAAGGCAGTCTGGTTATTCCCGATACGGAGCTCGCCTTGCTTCACACGCGCAGCGAATGGATCGAGGAGCCGCTGCTCGCCCTATATCGCTTTGATAGGCCGCTTATCCTGAGCGAGGACGGCGAAATGAAGGCCAAACAAGCTTTAATGATGCTCGGTCCCATGAAGCTCGATCCTTACAGCCTGGAGCTGCTTAGCGAAATTAGCGCCATGCTGCTGCTCCCAGAACTGCTTACCGTCTTAGCTCACGGCCATGCAGCCAGCATAAAGCTGTTTATCTCTAAAAAACTGGAAGCCTATATAAAAACAAAATTGGATTGGAGAGAATCATAATGACCATTCTATCTACAGACAAAGTGAAACTAAACGTTAGCGTCAAAGACAAATACGAGGCGATCCGCCTCGTCGGGCAAATGCTCGTGGATGCCGGCCATGCGCCGCAAGCCTACATCGAGAAAATGATCGAACGCGAAGATGCGCTATCCACTTACATTGGCGGAGGGCTTGCGATGCCTCACGGCACCAATGACTCCAAAGCGCTGATTCAATCCACCGGAATGGCGATTATCATCGTGCCAAGCGGAGTCGATTTTGGCGGCGAGGAGCCCGCACAGCTCATTATCGGCCTTGCGGCGATTGGCGACGATCACCTTGATATTTTGACCAACGTAGCCGTACTCGTATCCGAGGAAGAAGACATGCAGCGTATCTTGAATGCCGCTTCTGAGCAAGAGCTGATCGCGATCTTCGAGTCGGGGATGGCATCATGAAGGCCGTCCACTTCGGCGCCGGCAATATCGGCCGCGGCTTCATCGGATTACTGCTGCATAACGCCGGCTACGAGATTACCTTCGTCGATGTGAACGATTCGCTCGTCGCCGAGCTGCAAGCCAAAGGGCAATACGCTGTGCGGCTTGCCAACGAGCAAGGTGATACCTACCTCGTTGACCATGTCACCGCAATCGATGGGAAAAATATCGCACTCGTCGCAGAAGCAATTGCGGAAGCCGATATCGTAACGACGGCCGTCGGGGTTACGGTATTAAAGCATATCGCAGCAGCGGTTGCTAAAGGAATAGAGCTTAGGCTTGCTAGAGAAAACACGGCTCTGCCAGTGATTGCTTGCGAGAATGCGCTCGGCGGCAGCACTGTACTCAAGCAGCTTGTTTATGAGCATTTGCCGGAAGAGTTGAAAGCGAAGGCTGAACTTCATGTAGCTTTTCCCGATGCAGCCGTCGATCGGATCGTTCCGCTTCAACAGCATGAAGATCCGCTCTTAGTCGTAGTAGAACCCTTTTACGAGTGGACGGTCGAGCGTTCGCCTTTGCTCGCATCGCTGCCCGAAATCGAGGGCATCCATTACGTTGACCAGCTCGAGCCTTACATTGAGCGCAAGCTGTTCACCGTTAATACCGGCCACTGCGTCGCGGCTTATCACGGTTACTTGCGCGGATATGAGACGATTCAGGAAGCGATGAAGGATAGCGAAGTCATTGCCGAAGTGAAAGGCGCTTTGCAGGAGACGGGAGCAGTACTGATCGAGCGTTACTCGTTCAACGAGAAGGACCACGGCCAATATATCGGGCAAATTCTTGAGCGTTTCACCAACCCTCATTTGCTGGATGAGGTTTCTAGAATCGGCCGCTCGCCGATCCGCAAGCTGTCGCCTAATGACCGCTTGGTTAGGCCGGCCTTATTAGCATACGAATATGGGATATCGGCAGACCATTTAACGACCGCTATGGCTGCGGCTTTACATTTTCATAACGAGGAAGATCCTGAGGCCGTAGAGCTTCAGCTAGCCATTCAAGAAATTGGACTTATACCTGCAGTCACCAAATATACAGGCATAGATGAGCAGCACTCGCTCCATCAGGAAGTGGTCCGGCACTATCGAGAGCTGGGACTTGCAGCTAACTCGGCAGGGAAAGGAATGAGCAAATGATGACAACTTTATTAAAAGGGATAGCCGCTTCGCCCGGCATTGCCATCGCGCGCGTATTTCATCTAGCAGCCGAACGGTTCGTCCCGGTTCAGCAAGCGATTAGCGACACGGCTGCAGAGGTTGAGCGCTTCCATTCCGCCGTCGCTTTGTCCCGCGACGAGGTCGAGGCCATTCGCGCCTCAGCCGAGGCTCGGCTTGGCGCGGACAAAGCGGAAATTTTCGAAGGCCATCTCATGATTCTGGAGGACCCGGACCTGATTGAAGCGGTTGAACAGAAGATTGCCGATGAAGCGATTTGCGCGGAATTTGCGCTGCACGAGATTGCGCAGTCCTTTATCGAGCTGCTGCAGTCCATGTCCGATGAGCTGCTGCGCGGCCGGGCTGTCGATATTGAGGACGTCTCCGGCCGTATCATGAGCCACCTGCGCGGCGTACCGCACAGAGAGCTGGCAGGCATGACGGAGGAGTGCATTATCGCAGCACGCGATCTGACCCCCTCAGACACGGCACAGCTCAATTTAGACTATGTACGCGGCTTTGTAACCGAGGTGGGCAGCCGTACGTCCCATTCGGCCATTATGGCGCGCTCGCTTGAGATTCCAGCCATCGTTGGGGCGGGAGCAGCCGTGCATGACATCCCTGCCGATGCTTTTATCGTCATGGATGCCAATCAAGGCGTTGTTCTCATCGCTCCGACAGAAGAGGAGCTCGCGACTTATCAGGACATGAAGCAGAAGGATGACCTTCGCAGAGTTGAGCTAAGCAAGCTGAAGGATTTGCCGAGCTTGTCCAAGGATGGCAAACGGGTCGAGCTGGCAGCCAACATTGGCAAGCTGGAGGATATCCAGCGGGCGATCGACAACGGCGCCGAAGGGATCGGCCTTTTCCGCACCGAATTCCTCTATATGGGACGCAGCTCACTCCCTACGGAGGAGGAGCAGTTCACCAGCTACAAATACGCGCTTGAAAAAATGAATCCGAAGCCTGTCGTTATACGGACACTCGACATCGGCGGCGACAAGGAGCTTCCTTATATGGAGCTGCCGAAGGAAAGCAACCCTTTCCTCGGCCAGCGTGCGCTGCGCCTGTGCCTAGACCGGCAGGATCTGTTCCGCACGCAGCTGCGGGCACTGCTTCGCGCCAGCCGTTACGGCAACCTTAAGATTATGTTCCCCATGATCGCCGTGCTGGAAGAGCTTCTCGAAGCCAAGCGTTTGCTTGAGGAAGAGAAGCAGAAGCTGATAGCCGAGGGCGTCCAGCTCGCCGAGCATATCGAGATCGGGATGATGGTCGAGATTCCGGCAGCGGCAGTAGCCGCGGACCTATTTGCGCCAGAAGTCGATTTCTTCAGCATCGGCACGAATGACCTGATTCAATATACGATGGCGGCAGACCGCATGAACGAAACCGTCTCCTACCTGTATCAGCCTTGGCATCCATCGCTGCTCCGCTTAATTCGTTTCGTTATTCAAGCAGCGGAGAAGGAAGGCAAATGGGTCGGCATGTGCGGCGAAATGGCCGGGGACAGCACGGCCATCCCTCTGCTGCTCGGCCTTGGGCTTCATGAATTCAGCATGAGCGCAGGCTCGATTTTGCCGGCAAGAGAGTTAATAAGCAGCCTCGACCAGTCGAGCTGGTCAGGCCACGCTAACCAGGCACTCACGATGCGCAGCACCGATGAAATTACACAATTCGTAGAACGCACAAGAAATGGAGTGATTCAGCATGATTAGCAAAACCTTCACGATACTCAACCCTACGGGCTTTCATGTTCGTCCAACCAAAACCTTCGTCCAAACCGCCAGCACCTTCCCTTGCAAGATTACGGTCTTGAACAAAGGCAAAAAGGTTAACGGCAAAAGCTCGCTGAGCATGCTCACGCTCGGCATCGCCGTCAACGAGGAAGTCACGCTGGAGATCGACGGCGAGCAGGAAGAGCAAGCGCTCGAAGCGCTGGGCAAGCTGCTTACTGATATTCACGAATAACGACAGCTGTTATGGCATATTTAGCTTTCTAGCTGAAAAAGCTAATTAATAGATCTCACCCCAAAGCTTCTGAGCTTGAGAAAGGATCAAATCCCTTTTTCTTGCTCAGTCGTTTTTTTGCTTGTCATACGCACAACATATTTTGCGAGTTTTACGAGTCCTTTCCCCTTCTCACTCATCCGGCATCCTTCGGTTCCAACGCCTCAAAACATGCACCCTATACAGCAACATCTCTCCCAAACCGCTGCACCAATGCATTCCCGAACCAATCACAGTAATCAAACCAGTTACCTTTCCATCGGTCCTCCCCTTTTCACTCATCCGGCATGCTGTTGCGTCACTGCATCACAACACGCTCCATATGCAGCAACGTTTCCCCCAAACTGCTGCACCAATGCATTCCCGAAACAATCTCAGTAATCAAACCAGTTACCTTTCCATCGGTCCTCCCCTTTTCACTCATCCGGCATGCTGTTGCGTCACTGCATCACAACACGCCCCATATGCAGCAACGTTTCCCCCAAACTGCTGCACCAATGCATTCCCGAAACAATCACAGTAATCAAACCAGTTACCTTTCCATCGGTCCTCCCCTTTTCACTCATCCGGCATGCTGTTGCGTCACTGCATCACAACACGCTCCATATGCAGCAACGTTTCCCCCAAACTGCTGCACCAATGCATTCCCGAAACAATCTCAGTAATCAAACCAGTTACCTTTCCATCGGTCCTCCCCTTTTCACTCATCCGGCATGCTGTTGCGTCACTGCATCACAACACGCCCCAAATGCAGCAACGTTTCCCCCAAACTGCTGCACCAATGCATTCCCGAAACAATCACAGTAATCAAACCAGTTACCTCTCCATCCGTCCTCTCCTTCTCACTCATCCGATATACTCCGGTTTTTACGTATCACGACATACACTAGCCGCAGCAGCACCGTCCTCCCCCTAAACTAATCACAGCAAATCACGTCAGACTCATCTCCATTTAATTTAGATGGAATTTTTCCATATAATTCAATGCATTTTAGGCTATTTATACATTTAGAGGGAATTCCTCCTGTTAATTTCAAAGAAATCGGTTCGGCCCCTTAATTATGGAGTCTATCTGCTTCATACTCACGTTCTCATCGTTTTTCATTTTTCAATAAAGTAAGCATTTTACTAGACCG
>NZ_VCIX01000059.1 GCF_006345825.1 Paenibacillus paridis | reverse complement strand
CTTTTGGAGCCATTTAGGGGTTCCTCCTTGAAATTTGTTTTTTAATCCTATTGGGTAACGAATTAATAAGTTAACGTGACACTACACGTTTGTCGCCCTCTTATTTGTCTGGTATATTTTAGTTAATCAATGATGGAGGTGTGTATTATGTGGGTCAACTACGATAAACCGACTAAAACAGTAACGTTCCATCAAGATAACTGTAGATACGTCCCTACCGTACCGACCGCAAGAAAGGGATTTGGAGAAATGGCCAATGACGGTGGCTGGGAACATGTGACCAGCGAACACCATGCTAAGATGACATTTAGATCAGATATGGCAAGAGATCGTATAAAGACTCGATACGGGAATGGTGGAAATCTTCCCGATAATACATTTGATTACAGATACAATAAATTCGTTTATTGCAGTTACTGTAATAATTAAATGTAATTCTTGTTACGGGGTTAAGAAGACATTCCTCGGTACTCAGGGTTATGTCTCCATCCCCCTTTAATCAATAATTTGGAATGACTCGGTAATACCCATTAACTCATAGCTCTTCAACAAATTTTGTTCCTGCGACTTCTTTGCTTCCCGAACAGCTTCCTCATAGGCTGTTTCGGATTTCATGACAATTTCGGCGATTTCCTGCTGTCGTTCCAATGATGGATACGGCATTTGAATTGAACCCACATCTTTATGACTTAATACGGTCGCCGTCGTTCCTTTTTGATTAGCCTCAAGATAATACTGACCGATAGGGCTTTCTAGGAAGGCTTTGATAAAGTACGGCTCAACCTTTGAAGATCGAATTCGGATGAAATTTTGAGAAAAGGCAAGCGGCTTATCTGAAAGATTATCTTGTGAAACAACAGCCAACTTTAACAGCGTACCGCGGCTTGAGAGCAATACATCACCAGTTTCTAGCTGGTATGCAGCGGCTTGTTTTCCANGTTTTCCATCGAGTCGAACCCCCTTAAGGCCACTCAATTGGATTTTTCCGTCCTGTACATCGCTCAGATTAACCAAGTAATGTGAAGCATCATCAGGTTCTACTTCCTCTTTTGAAACAAATCCTCTCGATATTTCGGCAATATCCTTCAGCATGACCAGTTGTGTATCTACATTGACATACTGCTCACGGTTGACCAAGACTTTCCCAACTCTTGAGTTAACCTCTGCCTTTTCAAAATACCGTAGAGGTTGTAAGCTCCATTCGTTTTCGGAAATTTCATCAATCGATACAATTCTGCTGTACTGATCAACTTCTTTTTGGTCTTGATAAGCACTTAGAATCACTGCGATATCAAGTGAACTTAGTTCGTTTTGGCTTCGCGTTAATTTAGTGAATTTCTCGGTGGCGTTCACGAAAAGAAC
>NZ_VCIX01000056.1 GCF_006345825.1 Paenibacillus paridis | reverse complement strand
ATGGAACGACTAGCTGGAAAAGCAGCAGCTAATTTTGATCGCAAGATACTATTAGAGACTATTTAGCTGTATATGCTCAAGTTAATTCTTTTAAAAACCCACACTTCATATAGAAAAACCCAAATTAGCTGGAATAATGGACTTCTGTATAGAAAGTAGACACTTCTGCATCTCATTCGCTATCGTCCGCCGCTTCGAGCTCAATTAGATGCACTTTTGCATCTCATTCGCTATCATCCGCTGCTTCGAGCTCAATTAGATGCAATTCTGCATCTCATTTGCTGTCGTCCGCCGCTTCGAGCTCAATTANACTGCACTTCTGCATCTCATTCGCTATCGCCCGCTGCTTTGAGCTCAATTAGATGCACTTTTGCATCTCATTTGCTGTCGTCCGCCGCTTCGAGCTCAATTAGATGCACTTTTGCATCTCATTCGCTATCGCCCGCCGCTTTGAGCTCAATTAGATGCACTTTTGCATCTCATTCGCTATCAAATAACTGATGCCTATAAAGGTAATTGATACAGAATCTCCAGTTACTTGATCCAAGAATGATCCCCTATAAAAAAATGGCAGGGCAAAAATAAATCTTGCTCTACCATTTTTTATTACGGGAACAACTCCCATTACACTGCTATATGGTTATTTTCCGAACGATTGCGGATCTTCTCTCCACGCTTGCAGCGTAGCTACATCCTCTGCTGCCACTTTACCGAGCTGAACTG
>NZ_VCIX01000087.1 GCF_006345825.1 Paenibacillus paridis | reverse complement strand
GCTTATCCTAAACACGTTTACTGTGACCCATACATCCGGTAGACAGCAGCAACAAGGCTTCAGCAAGCCTAATCTTTCGTATCCAGTTTTCAGGGCGCAACTTGATTACCTGATTATAAACAAATGATCTTACATAAGATTTATGTTTATGCTTAGGGCCTTTAGCTCAGCTGGTTAGAGCGCACCCCTGATAAGGGTGAGGTCGGTGGTTCGAGTCCACTAAGGCCCACCATATTTTCCCTGATAGCTCAGTTGGTAGAGCACTCGACTGTTAATCGAGTTGTCACAGGTTCGAGTCCTGTTCGGGGAGCCAAGTTTGGAGAGATACCCAAGTGGCTCAAGGGGACCCTCTGCTAAGGGGTTAGACTGCGTAAGTGGTGCGAGGGTTCGAATCCCTCTCTCTCCGTTCCAAATAAGGCCCGTTGGTCAAGTGGTTAAGACACCTCCCTTTCACGGAGGTAACAGGGGTTCGAGTCCCCTACGGGTCACCATATTTTCTTTAACGACGCGGGGTGGAGCAGCCCGGTAGCTCGTCGGGCTCATAACCCGAAGGCCGCAGGTTCAAATCCTGCCCCCGCAACCAAATCACCTGTACATGGTGCAAAAAATTCATANTGCCCCCGCAACCAAATCACCTGTACATGGTGCAAAAAATTCATATGCCGTTGTAGCTCAACTGGTAGAGCAACTGACTTGTAATCAGTAGGTTGGGGGTTCAAGTCCTCTCGACGGCACCATTTTTTCTTAAGATGCTCCTTGATTCGTATCAGGCAAGCATCAAAACTACCGCCTTGGTAGACATAACCGTTACGCCGTTGTAGCTCAACTGGTAGAGCAACTGACTTGTAATCAGTAGGTTGGGGGTTCAAGTCCTCTCGACGGCACCATTTTTTCTTAAGATGCACTTGTTTCTTATCAAGCAAGCATCAAAAACCACCAGCATTGGTGGACATCATCAATGTGCCGTTGTAGCTCAACTGGTAGAGCAACTGACTTGTAATCAGTAGGTTGGGGGTTCAAGTCCTCTCGACGGCACCATCTTTTCTCGGGACGTAGCTCAGCTTGGTAGAGCACCTGGTTTGGGACCAGGGGGTCGCATGTTCAAATCGTGTCGTCCCGACCATCTTTTAATGAAATGATCGATAACATAAACCGCTATTTTCGAAGTCCGCTGGACTTATGGAAATGGCGGTTTTTTTATGCGTTTATGGGGAAATATAAGCGCAATATGCCGATGGCGTGCAATTCACTTCATTGAATAAGGAGGCTTTACTGTTGAAGCAAAGGGGTCGTATCGCTGTTTTGCTTGTCGTGATCGTATGGGGTTTAATTCACCCTGCTACGGCATTCGGACAGCCGGGAGTATATCACTTCGGATTTAAGAAAAGCGTGGAAGGAAGGCTGCCTTCCATCGATGAAGAAGGCTTCAAACCTATTGTGACCAAGCACGGCGCCTTATTTCTTGGGGATACGTCGCAAAAGGAGCTTTACCTTACATTCGATAACGGCTACGAAAATGGTTACACGCCACGCATTCTTGATGTACTAAAAGAGAAGCAGGTGCCAGCGGCCTTTTTTGTGACGGGTCATTATGTAAAGGACCAGCCTGAGCTGTTGAAGCGGATGGTGCTGGAAGGCCATATCGTGGGCAACCATTCCTGGAGTCATCCGGATATGTCCACGCTCTCGGAGGCGAATATCAAGACTGAGCTAGATAAGGTTAAGGAGCAGGTAGAGCTACTGACGGGCCAAAAGGAAATGAAGTATCTTCGCCCCCCTAGAGGCATATTCAGCGAACGAGTACTTGCGGCGAGCAAGCAATTCGGTTATACCAATGTATTTTGGTCAGTGGCTTACAAGGACTGGGATGTGAATGCGCAAAGGGGATCACAATATGCCTACAACGAGGTTGTGAAGCAGCTTCATCCCGGTGCGATTATTTTGCTGCATTCCGTTTCCAAAGACAATACCGAGGCGCTTGGCACAATTATTGACGAGGCCCGCAGGCAAGGATACTTATTTAAAAATCTTGACCAACTCGGCAGTGAATGAAATATCTAGCAAAGTAGGAGCAAAAGCCTTAACCTCATTACAGGGGTTGAGGTTTTTTTGTTATATCGAACGATTATGCTTTTCAAGAGCGGTGTAAAGACCTTTAAATATCTGCCCTCATTCCGTGCTTTACCGCATGTTTAGCATTTTTGACTATCATTATAATAAAGAAGAGTGTGTCTAAGCCCATTTTGGCGATGAGAGGTGAATGAGGATGTTCAGCAAACAAAATTGGGGTGCATTTAGTAAAAAGCTATTTTATTCTCTTTCACTCAAGCATCGAATATGGTTTACCTTTATCGTTTTAATCATGTTCGGCCTTACGGCAACGGGCGGGATTGCTTATTGGATTGCCTCGATGGAAATACAGAGAAATGCGCTCAAAACGAGTCAGGACACGGTTAACCAATCTGCCCAAATTGTAAATGAACGGCTCAAGAACATTGGCATTGCCGTTCGGTCACTCATGTTCAGCGACCCGTTCAAGCAGGTGATGACCGATGCGCAAAACAATGACAGAGACCACTATTACAATACGTGGACTTCGCTGCAGGCTGTTTTCTCGCAGGTCAGATTTAATGATTCCATGATTGACAGCATTCTGATTGCTTCGCCAATCGGTGATTATTATCATACGTCCAATGTGCGGGACACATCGTACTCTTTTTATGAGTCGGAGCTGTATACACATTTTAAGGAATTGAAACGAGGCTTTTGGACGAAAGGGCATAAGGATCCATTCTTTATGGACAAGCAGGATGTCATTTCCCTTGTTGTAGAAGGAGTTAATGAGCTGGGCGAGAAGCGTTCGGACGTGTATGTCGTCATTAATGTGAAGCAGGACGATTTGTACGAGCTATTTATGGAGAATCTGTCGACCGCGGAGAAACAATATTATTTTGTGGATTCGGTGGGCGAGGATGTGAATTTGGATAGTCGATCGAGCCAGGAGGATCAGTTAACGAAGCATCCAGCGTTCACACAGCAGTTAACCGATGAAATGATGGGCTCGTTTTTTTATAAAGACAAACAAAAGGAATACTTGGTCAATTACGCCAAGCTGGAGGTCAAGGATGACTGGATGATCGTCGGGATTCAATCCAAGAGCGATCTGCTGGCCAAGCTGAACGGGATCAAGAAAGCAACGATTTACGTCATACTCGGCTTTATGGTCCTGTCTTTGTTTATCGCCAATAATATGATTTATCTGCTGCTAAAGCCGCTGTTCAGTCTGCAACGATTGATGAAACGAGTAGAAGAAAATGACCTGAATGTGCGATTTGAAAGCGAATTTAAGGATGAAGTGTCGCAGGTGGGATTCCGCTTTAACCGGATGCTCGACGAAATCAAGCAGCTGATTGAAGACGTCAAGGTACGGGAGAGTGAGAAGCGAAAGGCTGAGATCAAAGCCCTTTCTGCACAGATGGATCCTCATTTTTTTTACAACACGCTGAATACGATTTATTGCAAATCGGTGCTGGGTGAGAATAAGGACGTCAATGAGATGATTTTGGCTTTATCCCAAATGTTTCAGCTTAGCCTCAGCGGTGGCCGAGACTTAATTACGCTGGAGGATGAGCTTGATCATGTCCGACAATATTTAGCGATTCAACAGATTTCCTATGAGGAGCTGTTCGTTTGCCATATTGAGGTGCAGCCGGAGCTGCTTGCCTGCGGGATTCCGAAAGTCGTCATTCAACCGCTTGTGGAAAACAGCATTTTACACGGTTTTCAAGATCGCGAAACAGGCGGCGAAATTTATATTAACGCGCAATCGGAAGAGGAATGGCTGCATTTGACGGTCGAGGATAATGGAACTGGGCTCGTTCCCGAGCAGCTAATGGCTTCGATTATTCATCCGACAACGATAGATGAGGGCTATGCCCTTCGCAATATTTATCATCGTCTCCAGCTGTATTACGGCGACCAGCAGCGCATGATCATCAGCAACAACGATCGTGGCGGGGCCCGGATTGAGATTTGGATTCCGAAGCAGACAGAAGGGTTGGGATAACATGGGGCAACCGGTGAAATTGTGCATAGTAGACGATATTAGAAGCGTAGTGGATATGCTGAAAAATAAAATCCCTTGGTCGGAGCACGGGATTGAGGTCGTGGGAAGCGCTACAAATGGCGAGGAGGGACTAGCGGTCATTAAGCAGACGTCACCGGACATTATTTTGACCGACATTCGGATGCCGAAGATGGACGGGCTTGAAATGACGCGCAGCATCGTGGAAGTGCTGCCACATAGCAAGATTATTATTTTGAGCGCTTACACCGATTTTGAATATGCGAAGAAAGCGATTCAATACGGCGCGCTGGATTATGTGAAAAAACCGTTTGCGATTGACGATATCATCAAGGTTGTCTTAAAGGCGAAGGAAGCATGGGAGCAAGAAAAACGGGACCGTACGCATGTCATAGGGCTGGAGAAAAAGATTAAGGAAAGCCTGCCTGCACTCCGGCAGGAGTATATGTCGCTCCTCGTCCATCATCAGACCGAAGAGGCGGACCTTGTCGAGTGGTGGGCATTTCTGGACCTGCCGCCCTTGCAGGCTCCCCTTGCTGTCATGGTCATTCAGATTGACCAGTTCACAGACAAATACGGGGGGTTGGTCGTGAAGGAGCTGGAGCTGGCGCGATTCTCTTTGCAAAATATCGTCGAGGAGACGATGAAGGAGCATGCCTCGGCGGTTATTTTCCGGGAGGCGCTTAACCGCTACGTCTGCATTATGCAGGCGCAGCCCGGGGAGCGCTTGATGCGCATTGCCGACGCTTGCTGCGAAAATATCGCCAGCTATACGAAGTTTACGATCTCCATCGGTATTGGACCAGAGGCTTCAAGCGTACGCGAGCTGCCGAAGAGCTACCAGCAGGCGCTCAGCGCCTTGTCTTATCATTTCTATACCGGAGGCAATGGCGCGTTTAGTACCCAGCAGGAGACGCAGGACAGCGCCGCTGGATGGATCTATACGGCCGAGAGCGAAAATGAATTTTTATTTGGCTTCCGCTCAGGCAATAAGGAGAAGACGCTGGAGTGGCTTGCTTCCATATTTGATGAAATGCAGAGCTCTGCCGTGCTTCCCGAGCCAAGTGACGTCGAGCATCTCTTCCATGGCTTGTCCCTTAGAATGCTGAGGGTGCTGCTTGAGAAGTTCCCGCGCAGCAGCCTGAACGAATTTGAGTCGAAGGTACAGGAGGCGAGAAGCGGAAGCCGCTCGTCGCTGCAGGACTATCGGCAATGGCTGACGGAGCTTTGCGATATTGGCTGCAGGCTGATTGATAAAGAGAGGGCGAGCGAATCGCAAAAAATTATTTATCGGTCCATCGATTATATTAAATCGCATTTGCAGCTGGACCTGACTTTGGAGCATTGCGCCAGACAGGCCAATTTGAGCTGGGGCTATTATTCAAATCTATTCAAGAAAGTGTCGGGTACAACCTTCCAGCAATTCGTTACGCAAGCTAAAATCGAGCGGGCGAAGTCGATGCTTATCGAGGATTTTCAGGTGCAGGAAATCGCTCAGGAGCTTGGTTATGAGCATCGGCGCTATTTTAGCGAGGTGTTCAAGAAGCAGACCGGCCTGACGCCGACGGAGTTTAAGGAAATCTCCTTAGGAAGGTCGTCCAAGTCGTAGAAGCTCGATTTTTGAAAATCATGAAATATCTGCCCCTATTCGCAAGGTAGCCGCATTACCTATCGGGGCTTGATCTCTTATAGTTAAGAAGCAAGCAAACGGATACACCTACAAAGGGAGGATTACCAATGTACAAAAAAATCGGAACGGTCGTGCTCAGCTCATTCCTTGCCGTGTCACTGGCAGCCTGCGGAAGCACAAACAACAATTCGCCAGGAACGGAGAGCGGGGCTTCCAACAAGCCGGTTGAAACGGATGGCGCAACAACCCCGGCCAAAAACGACAAAAAGACAAAAATCGTTTATTGGACCGGCGATCGCCATGATATGGATTATATCAAGGAGGTCGTACAAAGCTTTAATGAAACAAACCCGGGCAACATCGAGGTAGAAATGGTCGTGAAGACGGATGATTACGACCAGGCGATTGACCTGGCCTTCGCTTCCGGACAAGCGCCGGATTTGTTCAGGGTTAAGGAGAACACAATCAAGACTTACGTGACGAAGGGCTACCTTGCCCCGATCGATGGCTTGATGACAGAGCAGATGAAGCAGCAGTTTCCGGTCATTCAGGACTTTAACCAAATCGATGGCAAAATGTACAGTCTGCCTAACTATGGCTCTACCTTAAGGCTGGTGTATAACAAGGATCTGTTCGCCAAAGCGGGCATCGCAGCTCCTCCGACAAGCCTAGCAGAAATGGTTGACGCCGCTAAGAAAATTACGGAAGTAGGCAAGGCAGACGGCGCATATGGCTTCGCGCAAAACTTCAAAAACGCAGACAGCGCGTTTGGACGATCTGCACGCGTCATTGCTGAAGTTAGCGGCTACGGCGGCTTCGGCTATGATTTTAAAACCGGAAGATTCGATTTCGCAGGCTTCAAGGAAATCATTCAATCCTTCAAACAAATGTATGACGACGGCAGCACGCTGCCGGGCATGGAATCTCTTGATATTGATCCGCTGCGCGCGCAGTTTGCAGAAGGCAAGCTTGGCATGTATATTTCCTTCTCATCCGAGCCGGGCGTCTACAAAAACCAATTCCCAGCGAAAATCGATTGGGCTGCGGCACCTGTTCCTACGATTGACGGTACGGTCAAAGGAGCGAGCTCGTTCCTTGGCGGCCAGTGGCTGGCGCTCAGCAGCTCTTCCAAAAACCAAGAAGCAGCATGGAAGTTCATGGAATATATGTACGGCGACGAAATTTTGAAAACCTATCATGAAAAAGGCTTCGGCATTTCCATGGTGCCTTCGATTTCGGCAGTTGCCGCGAAGCCGGACATCAATGGCATTGAGGGCTTCCTGCCGAACGACAATGACGCTACATGGCCGTTAAGCCCGGCTGTTACGATCGAGGGCATTAAGTACAATGATGCATTCTTCAAATATATGCTAGGTGACGGGGATTTGGATGCGATCATTCAGGACCTGAATAAGAGATACAATGCCGCGCTTGATAAAGCGATTGCGAGCGGCGATGTGACAACGGTAGCGAAACCGGATTTTGATCCAACGAAGCTGGGCGCGAACTAAAGGCTTCGCGATAGGAACGGCAATGCGGGGTGGAGTGCAGACTCCACCCTTTGCTTTCCCCAAAGACAGAGTGTACGGGAGTGGAAACGATGAACAAAGCGCGTCAAATGGGTTTTTCTTATCTCTTTTTATTTCCAAGCCTGCTGCTAACGGTTGTGCTCGGCATCTATCCGCTAGGCTGGGCCATCCGGTATATGTTCTATGATTATAAAGGCTACGGCGAGGCAAGGTTTACCGGCTTGTACAATTTCCGCAGGCTGCTTGCCGATACCCAGTACTGGGACTCGGTGGTGAATACGTTCATTTACGCAGGCGGGAAGCTGATCGTAACGATACCGCTGTGCCTTTTGTTAGCCGTTATTTTGAACCAGAAGCTTAAAGGCCGTAATTTGCTGCGTGCGATCTATTTTATGCCTACGATTATCAGCTCCGCGGTTATGGCGGTTGTATTCTTTATTATTTTTAATTCGTATAACGGAGTATTGAATCAGTATTTGCTCAAGTTTCATATTATCTCTGAACGAATTGACTGGCTTGGACCGAAGAACGCAATGATGACTACGATTATTATTGCCATTTGGGGGGCAGTGGGCAACTATATGCTGTTGTTCTTGGCTGGGCTTCAGAATATCCCGAATGACGTTTATGAGAGTGCGTCGCTTGATGGAGCGAACAAAAGGCAGCAGTTTTGGTATTTGACGATTCCAATGCTTGGGCCTGTACTGCAAATTGTCATTATGCTAGCGATTATTAATTCGCTTAAAGGCTATGAAACGATTATGGTGCTGACCGAGGGCGGCCCGATTGGAAAGACCGAAGTCATGTACTTATACGTGTATAAGCTATTTTTCCCGACGCCTTCCTCCGGTGCGGTCGTTGACCAGCAATTCGGTTATGGCAGTGCGGTCGGCTTCACAACAGCCGTTATTGTAGGCATTATCACGCTAGTCTACCATGTGCTGTCCAATCGTATGAATAAAATGCAATAAGGGAGGATGCTATGAAGACGGAAGTTATACCCCATGTCCAAACGAACAAGAAACCAAAACCGCTTCGCACGGGAAAATTAGGCGGGCAGCTGCTGCTCTGGATTTTCCTGATTGCAACGGCGCTCCTGATCTTGTTTCCTATAGTCGTTACGTTGTTCGGCTCATTTATGTCCAATGCGGAGATCTCTACGGGCGGCAATATTTTGCCCTCGGTCTGGCATATTGAAAACTATGCGGAAGCTTGGGTGCAAGCGAATTTCTCCCGCTTTACCTGGAACAGCCTTATGCTTAGCGGCATGACAACGATCGGTACGCTTATCGTTGCATCGATGGCTGCGTATGTCGTGGAACGGATGAATTTTCCGGGCAAGGCTTTGTTTGTTGCCATTCAGGCGTCGACGATGTTTATCTCCATTGGAGCGGTCGTTATCCGGCCGCAATACGAGCTGATGATCAAGCTGCATTTGCATACCTCGTTATGGGGCGTCATTTTGATTTTGATCAGCGGCCACGCTTATATTTTTTTCATCCTGCTTAGCTTCTTGAAGGGGATCTCGAGAGAGCTGGATGAAGCGGCACGGATTGACGGCTGCTCGAATGCGGGCATCTTCTGGAAAATTATTTTGCCGCTGCTTAGACCGGGTCTTGGAGTTGGCGCGCTGTTCACTTTCTGCGGGGCGTGGAACGAATATTTAAGGCCACTCGTGTTTACGATGAATACGCCTGAGCTCCAGACCTTGACGGTGGGACTCTCCTACCTGCGCTATGGAGCATCGGCGGCTGTACAGACGCATTATATGCTGGCAGGGGCTTGCTTGTCGATTTTACCGCTGCTTATCGTCTACATGCTCGCTAATAAATCGTTTATGCAGATGACAGCAGGATCACTGAAAGGGTAGGAAAAGAGGCATTCATCATGAATGATAAACGGCTAGCAAAAATGAGAGCGAATGCGTTGCTTCCACAGTTCGAGGCAGCCATGCGGCTGCTGCGGCAGGACGCCGAAGAAGCATCCCGGATATCGTACGCAATAGGCTCAGCGGAGTATGGGGAATGGACGCATTATTACTATTGTCATCATGACGGAGCAAGGCTTGCCTTTGATTGGCAGAAGCCATCCGCGCATAGCTGCCCCGTGTGTGGCACCGTTTGGAAGGGAGAGCCCTTTGACTCCGCATGGACGTCAATTGTACATGCGAATATAGGACGCGCGGTTTATCATATGGCGCTGCTTAACGCGATCGAGCCGGATGAAGCGCTGCTCCGCCGAACGAAGCAGTTTCTGATGTCTTACGCAGACGAATACGGAGGGTATGAGATTCACGGGAACATTCCATATAACGGACCGGGCAAGCTGTTTGCCCAGACACTTGACGAAGCGCATTGGATCATTGATTTGTCCGTAGGGTTTCAATTCATCCGGGCATCGTTGACCGCTGAAGAAGAGTCGCATATCCGTCAAGGCTTGCTGGAGCCTTGCGTCCGTTTTCTCATCGCACATAAAGAGGAACAGATTCATAATCATGCGGTGCTGATTACTTCCGCGATTGCGTCGCTTGGTATATTGCTCGGCGATGAGAAGATTATCGATGCCGGACTTTCCGGAGAGTATGGACTGCATGACCAACTTCAGCGAGGCCGCTTTGCTGACGGGCTATGGTACGAGGGCAATGTGCAGTATCATTTTTACGCGTTCAAATCGCTGCTGAATTACGCGCTTATGGCCGAAGGCACGCCTTGGGATATTTGGCAGGCGCCCGGCCTCCAATCGATGTTTGATTATCCGGTTAACTGGATATTGCCCAATGGCTTTATGCCTTCGTTTAATGATGCGGGGAGCGCGGAGGGCATTCATTCTTATGCGCCATTTTATGAAATAGCTCTGGATATTTTCGGTGATGAGCTCTATCGCTCGCTGCTGAATACAGCCTATGGTACGCCGTGGGCGGAAACCGCGTTTGCAGGTGTGAAGACAGTGGAACGAGACTCAGTTCTGGCTTTATTGTTCGGTTGTGAGCTTGCGCCGGCAGACTCTTCGGAAAGCGGACAGCTGTGGAAGGCTTCGCATCGTTCGGTTTCGCTGCCAGTAAGCGGAATTACGAAGCTGGTCAACGCCAAGCGCTGGCAGGTGATCGTTAAGCACAGCAAGTTCGGCGGCGAGCATGACCATATGGACCGTTTGGGCTTGTCCGTCGTATGCGGGGAGATCCCGCTGCTTGTTGATCCAGGCACGACCGCATACGGTGTGCCTGCGCATTATGGGTGGTTTAAGCACACTTTTTCGCATAATACGGTGTCCCTGAATGGTGCCGACCAGCCTCCGGCTGATGGGCGGGTTCTATGCCTGGAGCAGCTCCCTTGGGGGATATGGACGGAAACAGCAGTAGATTGGAAAACGGAAGAGTACGAGATGAAGGGCAGAATTATATTGCCCCCGGAGCTTAGTCCGTGGGATCTCCAAGCTTACGGAGGAGCCTCGATTAGAAGAATCAATGTGCTGACTGAGCATTATTTGCTTGATATGGTTAAGGTGGACATGAACGGACGGCGGGAAGTGAGCTGGATGAATCATTTTAGCGGGATGCTGGAAGTGGATGAGGAGAAGGTATGGCAGTCGACAGACGTCAACTTAAGCAGGCTTGACCAGCAATGGTTGAAGCAGAAAAAAAGGCTTGCTGCTGGGGAAATTCCCGAAGAAGCGCTATCTTTTCGCTATAAAATGGAGAAGGGAAGCTTGAAACAGCATTTGTGGAGCTCCCAGCCTGCTCAGATTTATTCGGCCTTGACGCCGGACAATCCGCCAGATCGGGACCGGACCTCCATGATTATGCAGATCAAAACCGGCGAAACGATCATTTTTGCGCAAGTGCTGGTTTATGAGCTGGATCAAGAGGCGGTGTCCGCAGGGGCAGCGCTGGATGAAACCGCTGAAACAGCAGTGAAAACAGAAACATTGGAAATTACGGAAATGCCGGATCAGAGCTTCCGAATTGCGATCACTACAAATGGAGTCCAAGATGAGTACTCACTGGTGTGGGCGGAAAGTGGCGCCCAGCTGAATAAATGGGATGGTAGAAGCTAAAGGAGGAAATCGGATGAGCAATATCGGAGTATGGGAAAATGCAGAGCCTGGCGTTACACGCAAAATTTTGCAGCCGGGCAAAACGTTAATGCTGATGGAGGTGCATTTTGAGCCTGGTGCGGTTGGTTATGAGCATGCTCACCCGCACGAACAGTTAAGCTATTGCTTAAAGGGCGCTATTGAATTTACGATTGACGGCGAGAAGCAAGTGATTCGGCAAGGGGAGTCTGTCGTCATACCAAGCGGGGCAAGGCACGGGGTAACGGCACTGGAAGCCTCGGCACTGCTCGATTCCTTCACGCCGCTGCGCGATGATTTGATTAAGTAAAGGTGTGGGCAAGCATGTTGAATCGGCTGGAATTTCTTAGCCTATGGGCCATTAATGATGCTTTGCGGCTGGAAGAGCTAACGAGGCAGCTGGATGATTTAAAGGCTGCTGGCATGACGGGAGTCGTCTTTCATCCGCGTTTCTATCCGAATCAGCCAGATTATATGGGCACGGAGTATTTGGCTACCGTTTCCGAGCTTATTTTGTATGCAAAAAAGATTGAAATGACGTTCTGGATTTATGACGAGAACGGCTGGCCATCCGGTACGGCCGGAGGCGAAGTGCTCGCTCGTCTACCAGACTCAAGGTGTCATTGGGTGGAGTGGAAGCTTAACTCAGAGGATGAGGGCGAGATCGCGTTTGGCTCCAAAACGGCGGTATCCTCTTTCGACCGCCGGGCGACAGAGCAGTTTATTTCATTTACGCATGAGGGCTACCGGAAGGGGCTTGCATCGGCAGCGTTTGATTATGTCACCGGCTTCTTCTCCGATGAGGTCGCTTTTCTTGACGGGCACGGGATTACAGTGAAAACCGGGGCTTTGCCCTGGGATGAGCAGTTTCCGTTAATCTACGAGCAAAAGCATGGCGAAGCGCTGCTTCCAGTGCTGCCGCTTCTCTTCAACGATGGGGAAGGCCATCCGCGTGTTCGCGTGCGCTACTGGGAGATGCTGACGGATGCGATTACGGAAAATTTCTACGAGCCAATATCCGCTTGGTGCGAAGCTTATGGCAAGCGCTTTACGGCGCATCTCAAGGGCGAAGAAAACCCGTATTTTCAGCTGTCCTACAGCGGCTCCTGCTTTCAAGTATTGAAGGGAATCGAGACGCCTGCCATCGATGCGCTTGAGCGGTTTCCGGGGAATCATTTTTATCCGAGAATAGCACACTCTGTAGCTGTCCAGCAGGGCAGGCAAGGCTGTCTTGTCGAAGCGATGGGCGGCGGAGGCTGGGGCGTATCGCCGGAAACCTTCGAGAATTATGTTTTGTGGCTGGCAGGGCATGGCATCCATCAATTTGTTTTTCATTTGAATCAGCTGAAGCTGAAATCTGAAGCCATCCGTGATTGGCCCCCGTCTATGCCAAGCCATATGAGCTGGAGAGATGCCTTTCCGGCATTGCTTGCTTCTTTGCAAAAGAAGGCTGCGCTGCTGCCGGACTTGAGAAAAACGCCCGAAGTATTAATTATTACGCCAACACGCGGTATTATGGCTTCTTTTCTCCCGCAGGGAGCGATGCAGATGAATGAGCATAATGGAACGTCGATGCCGGATGATGCTTCTGCTCATTTGAGTAGGGCTTTGCTTGAGCTGGTGGATGCATGTCATGCCTTAGGCCTTCATTACGAGCTGTCGGAGGAGCGGGTTGTTGAAGAGGACGGCGTGCTTGAAGGCGGGAAGCTGCGGATCGGGCAGCGTGAATATGACTGTATGCTCCTCGCGGATGGATGCCTGTGGCGTGATCAGGAGCAGGAGAACAAGCTGCGTGCGGCTGGCGTGAAGCTTCTTTACACGGATACTTGGCAGGAGGCGTTTTCGGTTTCTAGAGCTGAAGGCAAGGCCGATGGACGCAGCGTGATTCGGCCGGAGCAGTCTTCGTGGAAGATCGTTCCGCCGGAGCTGAATCAGCTGCTGTTGGAGCTACAGCGCAATGAGGATGGCAGCTTATCGGCAGAAATTCGTTTGGAAATGCCGGAGAAGCCGGCAAATGTTGACGAGCAGGAAGGGCTGTCGCTTCTGCTTCATGACCCTGTACAGGAGATTTGGGTTAATGGTCATTGCATTTCGGAGTGGGGATCAGCTTCTCCAGGTGACCAGCCATTTCGAGTTGCTATTCCTGTTTCGTTTGTATCCATTCAGCAAACGGTTGTCTTTAAGATTGTTCCGCTTGGCAGCGGTGAGCAAAATCCGATCGTATTTATTCAAGGGCAATTTGCTGTGCTGTCGTGGACCCCGTTTACAGATAAGGATGAGCGGCAAGTGGTAACTGAGAGTCCTTTTGTTATTGCACCAGAGAGGTTTTCTTTGGTACAAGGAACAGACTTCGTTGCCGCTGGTTATCCATTTGCTGCCTTGCCTGTCCGGGCTAGCAAGAAGATCCGTTTGGTGAAGACGGCAGCCGAAGGGAGCTACTTGCAGCTGGCCAACGTACAGGCCGATGCAGCTAGAATCTTTCTTGACGGAAAGGAGCTAGGCTGGTGCTGGGGAACGGCATGGCGCTTGCTTTTGCCGGCAGCCTTGAGTATTGGCAGCTACGAGCTGGAGCTGATTCTGTACCCAAGCACGTATAATGGCTATGGTCCACATCGCCATAGAGACGGTGATCGGCATTTAATCAGTCCGGATCAATTTAAAGGTGTGAGAAACTTTGCGGATCATCCGAGTGCTCCGGCTTTGACGCTTGGTGAGCAATGGCATTTTGTTAGATGGGGCATTGAAGGGGATATCTTACTTGTGGAGGCCAAGCATGACGGCGCGTAGCTTCGAACGCTCGGATGCGGCTGGCTGAGAAAGCAGGCAATGTCCATGCTGCTCCTGTGACGTATGTCTCTTTCGGAGATAGCGTGACCCAGGGATTAATGGAGTATTTGTTCAATTGCATGAGAACGGAATGCTGCTGCGATACCGCGAAGCTCTGCTTGACCTTGCAGAGAAGCATAAGGTGGCTGTCGTGGATTTCTATTCCGTGTGGTATGAACTGGAGGCTAGCGAGAAGGATATCCATTCCTATCTAGCTAACCGTTTCAATCACCTAATCGAACGGCCCATAAATGGATGGCAGCGGAGCTGCAGCGTGTTGTTTTGGGTAAGGTATAAAAGTTTGGCATAATAGTGCTGATTGAAGGAAGAGCGAACTCTACGGTTGATGAACCATGGAATTCGCTCTTCTTTTTGTTGCACTTTACGAGGGCTGGAGTGACTGAGCTGTAAGCACACAGTTGTGCTTACAGCAGGAAAGAGGCGGATGTGTGAGGTGTAAAAATGTCTGTAAGAGCCTATAGGTGCTTACAGCGTGAGAGTGGCGGGTTTTTATGAGCTGTAAGCACACAGGTGTGCTTACGGCAGGAAAGCGGCGTATGTGTGAGGTGGAAAAGTGTCTGTAAGAGCCTATAGGTGCTTACAGCGTGAGAGTAGCTAGTTTTTATGAGGTATAAGATCACGGATATGCTTAATGAGGAGCTAAAGCTTTGCCGGTTTGGCAACACTAGAATCAGAGCTTTAACGATTAGAAACTTTGAAAACGTGTTAATATAGGGTAGGATATGAGCATAATTAGGAAATGCTGCCTAGTGAATAGAGCATGAGCATAGGATAAGGGGCTTTCATATGAGTAAAATGACATTGCTGCGTGAACCGAAGCAGAGAAAATTATTGTTCAGCGCTGGTCTTAGTTGGCTGTTTGATGCGATGGAGGTCGGAATGATCTCTTTTATCGTGGCTGCTTTGGCCGTAGAATGGCAGCTTGGCGCGCAACAGGTTGGCTTACTGATGGCAATCAACTCGATCGGGATGGCTGTCGGTGCCGCCGTATCGGGCTTGTTGGCTGATCGCTATGGACGCAGAGCCATTCTACTTTGGACATTGCTTATTTTTTCCATTGCTAGTGGATTGTCCGCACTGGCGGGGGGATTCATCGTATTATGCGCGCTTCGTTTTGTTGCAGGATTTGGGCTAGGAGGCGAGCTGCCCGTAGCATCAACGCTAGTGTCGGAGTCGGTTCCCGTAAAGGAACGCGGCAGGGCAGTCGTTTTGCTGGAGAGCTTCTGGGCAATCGGCTGGATACTTGCGGCTTTGATTGCTTACTTTATTATTCCGGATTATGGATGGCGCATGGCGTTTGCTCTCGGAGCGGTTCCCGCTCTGTTTGCGCTCTATTTGAGAAGAGCCATTAAGGACTCGCCGCGCTTCAACGCACAGGAGAGCCGTAAGTTGAGCTTGCGTGACAGAATGAGATCCCTATGGTCATTACGCTACCGAAAAGCTACGGTCATGCTGTGGATACTTTGGTTCACGGTCGTTTTTTCCTACTACGGCATGTTCCTGTGGCTGCCTTCGGTTATGGTGCTGAAAGGCTTTGATTTGGTCAAAAGCTTCCAATATGTGCTGATTATGACGCTCGCCCAGTTGCCTGGTTATTTTACGGCAGCTTACTTCATTGAGAAGTTTGGGCGGAAATTTGTTCTCGTCGTCTATTTACTGCTTACTGCGGGAAGCGCCCTCTGGTTTGGCAGCGCAGAAACGGAAGGTGTATTGCTCGCGGCGGGGATCTGTCTCTCCTTCTTTAACCTTGGTGCATGGGGAGGCATGTATGCCTATACGCCGGAGCTGTATCCGGCTGCGGTTCGCGGGACTGGCGTGGGTTTTGCCGCTTCCTTCGGTCGTGTCGGGGGCATTATCGGACCTTATCTTGTCGGCATGCTGGTTGCAAGGCATATTGCGATTTCGTCTATATTTATGATCTTTTTTGTAACGATCGTAATAGGCGCGCTAACGGTGCTCTTCTTTGGCAAAGAGACCAAAGGGATTGATCTTGATGAAGAGGCTGCGGATACTGCAAGCTGATGCCAAATGCCAAACTGGGCTAACTAGACTATCTTTGCTAACTTGACTAACTATCCGAGTCGTGCAGCTATCCTGCACATTTGCATTTGCAAGCACCTGTTTTGCTTTAACCGTGCGGCTATAGTGTATGAATGCATCAGAATAGGCTGATATGAGCGGTGCTTAGGCGAAAAGAGGTGTCTATATTGCCGGGGTACAGGATAGACAACTGACAATGCGATAAAACAGACGCTAGCCTGCATAGGTGCAGGATAGCAAGGCCGAGGTACGAACACGATTCGTGGAACAAAATAGTAGAAAATAAGCCGTCCAAATGGGGTTAAACCCAATCGGACGGCTTATTTTTGTGCTTTGATCAGGTGCCGCTGGCTTTTTTGGAGAAGAAGGTTTTGAGCGCTTTGTAGACCTCGCCTTTTTCCTTGATGACCGAATACATGAACTTTTTGTGGTTAATGTGTTTGTAAGCTGACATTAGCGTGCTGCTGCGGTTGTATTGGTTCACTTCGCCGTAGCCGAACATATTGCTTCGCTCCATAAGCTGGCCAATCAGCTTTACGCAGCGCTCGTTGTCTGAAGTTAGGTTGTCGCCATCAGAGAAGTGGAAAGGATAGATATTCCAGTTCGAGGTCGGGTAACGGCTGTCAATGATATCGATAGCTTTTTGGTAGGCGGATGAGCAGATGGTGCCGCCGCTTTCGCCGCGATTAAAAAACTCCTCTTCCGTGACTTCCTTGGCTTCGGTATGGTGCGCGATAAATACGATTTCGACATGCTCGTATTTTCGGCGCAGAAACCGGGTCATCCAGAAGAAGAAGCTGCGGGCGCAATACTTTTCGAAGGAGCCCATACTGCCTGAGGTATCCATAAGCGCAAGAATGACCGCGTTTGATTGCGGCTTTACGATCTCATTCCAGGTTTTGTAACGGAGATCGTCGGGGGATATGCCGCCAATCCCCGCTTTGCCGGCGTTGGCGTTGCGCCGTAAATTTTCGATCAGCGTCCGTTTCTTGTCAATATTGGACATAATGCCCTTCTTGCGGATATCGTGAAACACGATTTCCGTCGATTGCATTTGATCCTTTTGCTTCTGCTCCAGATTAGGCAGCTCCAGCTCCTCAAACAGCATATCCTCGAGCTGATCAATGCTGATTTCGGTATCTACGACATCCTCGCCCGGCTGATCTCCAGCATCCTGTCCTTTGCCCGGTCCCTTAGCTGCTTGAGGGTCGACACCAAGCACATCGCCAACCTGAGAATCGCCGTCGCCTTGTCCGACGTGCTGCTTCTTGTTGTAGTTGTATATAAAGTGGGATTCGTCCAGACTTTTGATAGGAACTTTAATCGTACGTCTGCCATCGGACAACACGATACTCTCGTCGGAAACCAGATCGGGAAGGTTTTGCTTAATTGCTTCGTGTACCTTCTCCTGATGTCGCGCTTGATCCTCATAGCCTTTGCGGTGGAGCGACCAGTCCTCGCGGGACACAATAAACAGCGGCTCTGACTCCATTTCCCTCACCTCATTCCACTAAATTAACCAATCGGCATGCAAGAAACGATAAAGACAACCTTCGCTATTTTCTTGTCTGTTACTCAATATATTCAAGAGCGGAGCGGTTATGTGAAGGAAAATAAGTCCATTTCTAGCAAACTACCGAATGGGCCATTCCCTGGCATATGGTTCGGCGTGATAAGTGCAGTAACGGAAGGCAGCACGACGAAGGAGTACCAGAGGACGATGCTGATGGAAAGGGCCAAGCTAGTGAAGCTGGAAGGTTTCTCGGAAGCGCAGGTAAGCTCGTTTGGGGATGATATGGGGACGCGGTCCGTGGATATCGCGCAAAAATATGGGCTAATCAAGAAGGAGCCAGATCTCGCTGCGGGCATCGGCAAAACAATTTTGGAAGATGCGGCCAAGTAGCCGCATACGCTAGTCTATAAGGGTCGCGAATGACCTCATCCGCGCTCCTCTCTATTATGGAAGCGGCGGGAGCGAAGGAGGAGAAGCAGGCTATGAGCGCAAACGAGGCAGCAATGGATTCGGAAGCAAAGGAAGCTCTGCTGGAGAAGGATCGCAAGTTTTTGTGGCATCATATTTCTCCCCATAATGAGAATCCAATGGTCATTGTGTCGGGGGAAGGCAGCTGGATTACGGATATGGACGGCAACCGCTATTTGGACGGCATGTCCGGGCTATGGTGCGTCAACGTTGGCCACGGAAGGGCAGAGATTGCCGAAGCGGCTGCAAAGCAGATGAAAACGATCGCTTATTCGACGCTTATACAATCCCATGTTCCTGCCATTGAGCTGGCTGCCAAGCTAAATGATTGGCTGGAGGGCGAGTACCGGATTTTTTTCTCGAATTCAGGCTCGGATGCCAATGAGGTGGCCTTCAAAATCGCTCGCCAATACCATTATCAGCGCGGCAAAGCTACCAAGCACAAGTTCATCTCCCGCCACCGCGCCTATCATGGTAATTCGATGGGAGCTCTGAGCGCCACGGGGCAAGCACAGCGCAAGGTGAAGTATGAACCGCTTGGCGCCGGTTTCACCCATGTGCCTCCTCCTTATTGCTATCGCTGTCCGTTTGGCCAGACAAGGGGAGCCTGCGAACTGCAATGCGCGCAGGCCTATGAGGACGCGATCATTTGGGAGGGGGCGGATTCTGTCGCTGGCATTATCGTTGAGCCGGCAATTACGGGCGGGGGGATGATCGTGCCGCCGGACCATTATTTGCCCAAGCTGAGGGAGATTTGCGACAAGCATGACGTTTTATTAATTGTAGATGAGGTGATATGCGGCTTCGGCCGTTCAGGCGCGAAGTTTGGGCATCAGAACTTTGGTGTCCGGCCGGACATGGTAACCATGGCTAAAGGGATGACGAGTGCCTACTCTCCATTGTCTGCTACGGCCGTGTCGGCTGAAATGTATGACAGCTTCAAGGAGCCGGGGGCGGACAGCCATTTTCGGCATGTGAATACGTTCGGAGGCAATCCCGTGTCCTGCGCAGTTGCGCTCAAAAACATTGAAATATTGGAGCGGGAAGAGCTGGTCGCCCGTTCGGCTTATATCGGCAAGGAGCTGCTTCGCCGGATCAAGACGCTGAAGGCGCATCCCCATGTCGGCGAACTGCGCATTTTTGGCTCGGCAATTGGCATTGAGCTGGTAGAGGATAAGCAGACGAAGGAGCCTGCGGCGGCGGCAAGGGTTACGTCCATTATTGCGGGCTGCAAGCAAAAGGGGCTCCTCATTAGCAAAAACGGCGATACGGTGCCGGGCTTTATGAATATTTTGACGCTCAGTCCTCCTTTGTCGACGACGGATGAGGAAATCGTATTTATCGCCGACACGCTGCTTCAGGTTTTTGAAGGCTGAGAAAGGAGAGAATTCAGATGACTTTAAAATGGGACTCGGGCATCCACTCCAAAAGGCTGCACAGCCGGATCGCAGAGCTGGCGCTAATCGGAAAAATCGGCGATACGGGCGTCTGCCGCCTGGCCTTGTCGAAGGAGGACCGGGCCGGCGTGGAACTGGTGCGGGGCTGGATGACGGAAGCGGGAATGGAAGCGCGAATCGACCCGTTCGGCAACCTCATCGGCGTACTGAAGGGACGTGATGGAGCGGCGCCGGTATTAATGCTTGGCTCGCACATCGATTCACAGCCGTATGGAGGACGGTATGACGGCGTCATCGGTGTGCTTGGCGCGATCGAAGCCGTTCAGACGATGGTGGAAAGCGGATTTCGGCCTTCGAGGAATATCGAGGTGGTGGCCTTTTGCGACGAAGAGGGCTGCAGGTTCAATAAGGGGTTATTCGGTGTCAGGGGAATGACAGGAAGGCTGGAAGCGGGCGAATTGGAGCGGACGGACAAAAACGGCGTGAGCCGCAGGGAAGCGCTCGTGTCCTTTGGTTGCCATCCGGAAGCCTATGACCATTATGTATTTGAGGAGGGACGAATCGGCGCATTTCTGGAGCTTCATATCGAGCAAGGCCCGGTACTGGAGGCTCTGGGCGAACCCGTCGGCATCGTAAGTGGCATATCGGGTCCGGTTTGGTGGACGGTAGAGATGACTGGCTTTGCCGGACATGCGGGCTCCGTGCCGATGGCGATGAGGCAAGATGCGCTGGTCGGCTGTGCCAAGGTGATCGTTGGGCTGCATGAGCTGGCATCGAGGGAGCCGGATGCTCCTACCGTCGGCACGGTTGGTTCGTTATCGGTTTTTCCGGATTCGCGCAACATTATTCCGGAGAAGGCAAGCTTTACCGTCGACTTCCGTGATATGGACCTGGCCAGAAGAAATGCGCTGGAGGAGCAGCTGCTTGCGCTCATGAATGCCGTTTGCTTGGAGCATGGCTTAACTTACACGATTCGAGAGGATACAAAGAGCGATCCGCGTTATTGCTCACCCGAGCTGCGGGCGCTTATCCGTGAGGAGGCTGCGGAGCTGGGGCTTACGGCCCCCGAGCTAATGAGCGGACCTTTCCATGATTCGCTCATTATGTCCCATGTATGTGACTACGGCATGATTTTCGTTCGCTGCAAAGAGGGGATCAGCCATAATCCGAAGGAGTATTCATCTCCGAAGGATATTGAATTAGGCGCCCAGCTGCTGTACCGAACAGCAAGAAGATTAAGCGAATAACGGTGAAGACCGGAAACGTATCACCAAATCGTGAGCCTATAGGAGGGAACTGTGATGGGAGTATCGGTGAACGCCGCTTTTATTCCCGCTGAAGCGCTGAGGCGTAATTTTGCCGAGGTGAAGGCGGGGATGCGGCCAAAGGAAGCGATTGAGGAATCGAATCGCTGTTTGTACTGCTATGACGCCCCGTGTATTCAGGCGTGCCCGACCGGCATCAATATTCCTTCCTTTATCAAAAAAATTGCCTCCGGCAACATGAAAGGGTCAGCGCGAGCCATTATGGATGCTAATCCGGTAGGGGCTACCTGCGCTAGGGTATGTCCGACGGAGGAACTTTGCGAAGGGGCTTGTGTGCTGAATCATTCCTCCAAGCCGATTATGATCGGGCAGCTTCAGCGCTATGCGACGGACTGGGCGATCAAGCGCGGGCAGCCGTTGTTTGCGGCGGGAGCGAGCAACGGGAAGTCGGTCGGAATTATAGGCGGAGGCCCCGCGGGGTTATCCGCCGCGCGCGAGCTTGCGCGATTTGGCTTTGCCGTAACGGTTTATGAGGCGAAGGAGCAGGCAGGGGGCCTGGATACGTATGGCATCGTATCGTTTCGTTTGCCGAAGAGCATCTCGCTTTGGGAGGTCGAGCAGGTGAGACAGCTAGGCGTCGAGATCAGGACAAACACTAAGGTAGGCCAAGATATAAGCATAGAGGAGCTATTCTCGCAGCATGAGGCGCTCGTTCTAGCGGCAGGCATGTCCAAGGTGCCCGATCTGGGCATTGAGGGCGAGCAGTTAACTGGCGTATATGATGCGATTGATTTTGTCGAAGCGACAAAAGCTGAGCTGGTGACGGACCTCGTTGGTAAAAGGGTGGCAGTAATCGGTGCGGGCAATACGGCGGTAGACGCTGCCACTTGCTCGGTACGGCTCGGAGCTGCGAGCGTGAAGATGGTCTATCGCCGGACGAGGGCGGAGATGACCGCTTACGACTTTGAATTTGAGTTCGCCAAGCAGGATGGCGTGACGTTCGAATGGCTAAGCGCTCCGATTCGAATTATTGGCGATGAGGATGGTAAAGTCGCAGCACTTGAATGCCAGCCTATGCGGCTCGAAGCTGCCGAGGAGGGCATACGCAAGAAGCCGGTGCCGGAGGGCCTACCCTACCTGCTGGAGGTGGATGCTGTGATTAAGGCGATCGGGCAATCAAGGCATTTGCCGCTCGTCGAGCAGCTAGGCCTTGATCATAAGCGGGGCATCGTCACTGTGAACGCAAGTACGCATCAAACCTCGAATCCCCGCGTTTACGCGGCAGGCGATGTCATCTTCGGGGAAGGCCAAGGCGAAGCAATGGTTGTAGCCGCCGCCCAGCAGGGCAAGCTTGCTGCGCATGCGATCAACGCTAGGTTTAGTGCGAGGAGTGAACGATATGGCTGATTTGCGAATTAATTTGGCTGGCATTGCCTCCCCGAATCCCTTTTGGCTTGCTTCGGCCCCGCCAACGAATACCGGATATCAGGTGCAGCGGGCATTCGAAGCGGGCTGGGGCGGGGCCGTATGGAAAACGTTAGGCGATCCGATTATTAACACATCCTCGCGCTTTGCGGCGGTTCATTTCAACGGCCAGCGCGTGGCTGGTTTCAACAACATCGAGCTGATTTCAGACCGTCCGCTCGAGGTAAACCTGAAGGAAATCTATGAAACGAAAAAAAGATTCCCTGGCCATGCCATTATCGTTTCCTTAATGGTGGAGCCGAAGCGGGAGAAGTGGCATGAGATCGTAAAAAAGGTTGAAGCGATCGGAGTAGACGGACTGGAGCTGAATTTTGGCTGTCCGCACGGGATGGCTGAGCGGGGCATGGGCGCTGCTTCCGGGCAGCAGCCGGATTTGGTTGAAATGCAGACCATGTGGGTGAAGGAGGCTGCGCAGACGCCGGTCATCGTAAAGCTGACGCCTAATATTACGGATATTACGGCTACGGCGAAAGCGGCTGTCCGCGGCGGGGCGGATGCGATCTCGCTTATTAACACGATCAACTCGCTGGCAGGCGTAGATATCGATACCTGGAATACGGTTCCGCATGTCGGCGGCAAAGGCGCACACGGCGGCTATTGCGGGCCTGCGGTCAAGCCGATTGCGCTTAATATGGTAGCCGAATGCGCGCGCAATCCGCTGGTCGGCGTTCCGATATCGGGCATTGGCGGCATATCGAACTGGCGGGATGCGGTGGAGTTTATCTTAATGGGCTCGACGGGCGTTCAGATTTGTACGGCGGCTATGCATCACGGCTTCAGCATTGTCGAGGACATGATTGACGGATTAAACCATTATTTGGAGGATAAGGGATTGAATTCAGTGACGGAGCTCATCGGCAAATCGGTCGAGCGTTACTCGGATTGGGGCGATCTTGATCTCAATTATGCTGTAGTTGCAAGGATTGAACAGGAAACCTGCATCGTTTGCAACAAATGCCATATTGCTTGCGAGGATACGTCGCATCAGTGCATCGAGCGCCATACGGACGAGCACGGCGCCGCGTACCTTAAGGTTCGCGAGGAGGATTGCGTCGGATGCAACCTTTGTTCCATCGTTTGTCCGGTAGAAGGGGCGATCTCAATGATCGAGGTGCCGTCCACAGAGCTGCCGCTCAGCTGGAATCAGCGGCAAGCGGCGATTGCAGCCATAGGCAAAGGCAAGGAAGCAGACGGGACCGATAAGAAGGAGGCGGTGTGAGATGACGGCGCGGCTCATTAAAAATGGGATAATCATTACGGCAGCCGATATGTACGCGGCAGATGTGCTGATTAAAGGAGGCATCATTGCCAAAATCGGCAAAGAGCTGGATTCGGAGGCTGATGAAACCATAGACGCATCGGGCATGTATGTCTTCCCAGGTGGGGTTGATCCGCATACGCATCTTGAGATGCCTTTTGGCGGGACCGTGACGGCGGACGATTTTGCAACGGGGACGCAGGCGGCAGCTTTTGGCGGTACGACTACGATTGTGGATTTTTGCCTAACGACAAAGGGGAAGCCGCTGAAGAGCGCGATTGAGGATTGGCATAACAAAGCCCGCGACAAAGCGGTAATCGATTATGGCTTCCATCTGATGATTGGAGAGATCAATGATGAGGTGCTCGCGGAGCTTCCGTCTGTCGTCAAGGAAGAGGGCATTACATCGTTGAAAGTATTTATGGCCTACAAAAACGTATTTCAGGCAGATGACGGAACGTTGTTCCGCACGATGCTCGCTGCCAAGGAGCTGGGAGCCATGGTTATGGTGCACGCGGAAAATGGCGACGTCATTGAGTTTCTCATCCATAAAGCGCTGGAGGAAGGGAACACGGCACCGATTTACCACGCGCTGACACGGCCATCGATCATTGAAGGCGAAGCTACCGGACGGGCGGCCAAGCTGGCAGCGCTTGCCGGTGCAAGGCTATATGTTGTCCACGTCACCTGCGCGGAGGCGGTGCAGCAAATTGCGGAGGCGCGCAATCAGGGCGCGGATGTGTGGGGTGAGACTTGCCCGCAATATTTGGTGCTGGATCAGTCTTATTTGGAGAAGCCGGATTTTGAGGGAGCCAAGTATGTGTGGTCACCGCCGCTTCGCGAAGCGTCCCATCAGGAGGCATTGTGGCGTGCGCTGAAGAGCGGGCAATTGCAGACGCTGGGCTCGGACCAGTGCTCTTTTAATTTTGAGGGGCAAAAGGATCTTGGCATAGGCGATTTCAGCAAAATACCGAACGGAGGCCCTACCATCGAGGATCGGTTCTCATTGTTTTTCTCAGAGGGCGTGACCAAAGGACGAATCTCATTAAATGAGTTCGTTGATATCGTATCGACGCGAAGCGCAAAGCTCTTTGGCTTGTTTCCCCGCAAAGGAACGATTGCAGTCGGAAGCGATGCGGATATCGTTATTTTCGATCCTCACGCAGAGCGTACGCTCTCCGTTGCAACCCATCACATGAATGTGGACTACAATCCGTACGAAGGAATGCAGGTAACCGGCGTGCCGATAAGCGTGCTCTCTCGCGGCGAGTTTGTCATTCAAGACCAGCAATTCGTCGGTTCGCTTGGAGCAGGCCGGTATTTGAAGAGGACGCCTTATCAGCATGGGGTTGAAATTAATTTCACCGGAGCGTCGGAGGCGGGCGGGAAGCAAAAGGTGAAGCAGTAAAGCTGGAGCAGAGCAAGGACCAGTGCTTGGATCAGTTGTAGACGTAAAAGCAGCGGAGGAGGGTGAGGCATGTCCGCATATGAGCACTATGTTCGGGAGAAAAACAAAATCGATGCTTATATCGAAAAGGAATATATCATCACTGGCGTACGGGAAGGCTTAAGCGGCGATTGGCTGGAGCTAAAGCATCCCGGCGGCGATGAGACCTCTTTGCTGGTGGAGACGGCGGATGCACGCAAATATTTTGCGAACTTGCTAATTAAGCAATCTCGCAAGGATTAGTTTCTATTGGATCGTTCACATCGGCATTTTCATTTCCTGGGCAATGGCCGTTCCCGTACGATATGGAGCTACGAGTTTAAAAGCGTTCTTAAGGAGTCGCTATGGAATGGATAACGGATATCGAAGTTGAAAAGCAAATGATGAATAATGAAGTGAATGGATATCGAATAGCCACAGCCGCATGCTGGCCCAGTATGCGGCTGTGGCTTTTTGAGATGGCGGGGGGTATGGGTGAAACGATGAACGAAGGGCATTTGTTCATATATACGGGCGCCGATTATGGTGCACTATGCGCGGCACAGCGGCAAATGGTAATATAAAAGGTAGAAGATTTGTTTGAAATATTGGAAAGGATGAATGAGGCGAATGAAGCTATTTCATACGGCGGACTGGCATTTGGGCAAGCTCGTCCAGGGAGTATATATGACGGAAGACCAGCGTTATGTGCTGCAGCAGCTGCTGGAAGCCATTGAATTGGAACGGCCGGATGCCGTTATTATTGCAGGTGATCTATATGACCGCGCGGTACCGCCAACCGAGGCGGTTGAGCTGCTCGACGAGCTTCTTGCACACATCGTTATCGGCTTGAACACGCCGGTGCTTGCGATATCAGGCAATCATGACAGCCCGGATCGGATTAATTTTGGCACGAAGCTAATGGAAAGCAGAGGCCTTCATTTGGTCGGGCAGCTAAAGGATGAGATGAAACCGGTGGTGTTGCGGGATTCTTTTGGCGAAGTGCATTTTCATCTGATCCCGTATGCAGATCCGGCGCTAGTTCGCTATCAGCTTAGTGAGGAGTCGATCAGAACGCATGATGATGCGATGAGAGTCATAACGGCAAAGCTAAAGTCCGGTATGGATCCGGCAGCCCGTCATGTTTTTGTTGGACATGCCTTCATTACGGCAACAGGTGAGCCTGAGCTGAATACGAGCGATTCGGAGCGGCCGCTGTCGGTCGGCGGTGCGGAGCATGTGAGCGCAGCGTATTTCGAAGGCTTTCATTATACGGCGCTCGGCCATTTGCATCAGGCGCATTTTGTGCGGAACGATACGATTCGGTATGCGGGCTCGCCGCTTAAATATTCAATATCGGAAGAAAGCCACGCGAAAGGGTATTTGGTTATTGAGCTGGATGAGGCGGGTGGCGCTAGGATCGACAAGCGTGAGCTGAAGCCGCTTCGCAATATGCGCCGAGTTACGGCTTTCATTGAAGAAATCGAAAAGCATCCGATTAATGAAGACTATGTGTTTGTCACACTGCTTAATGAAAATCCGGTGTTATTCCCGATGGAGAAGGTGCGGGCGGTTTATCCGAATGCGCTTCACGTGGAGCGCAGGCCGCTGCCGACGGGCGGTATCCATGCGGATGGTGTGGCCGCTGATGCTGCCGGAGGAACGGGAAGGCGGGAAGCCGATCCTGTTGATCTTTTTGCTGCTTTTTATCACGAGGTTAAAGGCCAAGCGCTCTCCGATGCCAAAAAACGAATGTTTGCAGACACGTATGCCGAGCTGCTGCGTGAGGAAGGAGACGCCATATGAAGCCGATCAAGCTTACGATGACTGCCTTCGGTTCGTACCGGGATACGGAAACGATCGATTTCACCCAATTGGAGCATCGCCGCTTATTTGTCATATCCGGTAACACGGGAGCGGGGAAAACGTCCATTTTCGATGCCATATGCTTTGCTTTTTATGGGACCGCAAGCGGGGAGGACCGCTCCGATCCGCGCATGCTTCGGAGCCACTTTGCAGCTGAGGACACGCATACGGCTGTTCAGTTCGATTTTGCGATAGGCCGTAGAAGCTATCTGGTGATTAGGCAAATGCCGCATCGCAAGGGCGGGAACAAAAGCGAGACTGGCGGCAAAGCGGAGCTGTATGAAACGACGAGCGGCGAAGCCGTTCCGGCAGTTGACCGCTTTATCGTCTCTGATGTGAATGCGAAGCTTGAGCAAATAATCGGATTGACCAAGGAACAATTCAGCCAGATTGTGATGCTGCCGCAAGGGGAATTCCGCAAGCTGCTGACATCGGATACGGATAATAAGGAAGAAATTTTACGCAAAATCTTCCGGACGCAGCTTTATGAGCGGCTGGAGGGCCGATTTCAGCAAAAAAACCGATTGCTTCAGGATCAGCTGAAGGAAGCGAAGGCGACTGCAAATGCCTATATGACGCAGGTACAGGAAGCACTGCCGGAGCGGGAAGACAGCGAGCTTGCGCGTACCTTCAAGCAGGAGGTGTATAGCGCCGCCCAAGTCACGGAAGCGCTGGAGCTGGAGTTTGAATTTTATCAAAAACAAGCCGCGCAAGCGGAAGCGGAGAAAGCTGCTTTGGCTTTGCAGCTTGAGGCAGAGGAAGCTAAGCTTCGGCTTGCGATAGCCGTGAATAGCAAGCATGAGGATCAGGATAAGAAGCTTGCGCAGAAGCAGCAGTTGGATGCCCAGAACAGGAATTATGAGCTCAAAACACAGCAGCTGGCGCTTGCTGAGAAGGCAGCGCATCTGACGCCTTACAAAGAGCAGGCCGATCGGGCAGCTGCTGACGCGGAAGCCAAGCGAAAACAGCTTGCTGACAGGCAAGCAAGCAAGGAAAAGGCGGAGCAGGAGCACGCGCTGGCGGCTGCGCGCCATGCCGCCGAGGCGAAACGCGAGGATGAGCGACTGGATGCTGAGCGGGAGCTGAGCAAGCTGCTGGAGATGGCGCCGATCGTAAATACGCTTGCCAGTCAACAGAAGGCCATCGACAAGCTGATGCAAGCCGAGCAGGATTCTGCTTCGAAGCTGAATGCGTCAGATCACTTGCTTGCGCAGCTGCGTGAGCAGAAGCAGGCAGCCGGCCAGCAGGTGAAGGAAATAGAACTGGGCACAGCCGAATTAACGGAGAAGCTGGACAAGCTTCGCTTAGTGGAACAGCAGGGAAAGCAGCTAAAGCGTTTGGTCGACGTGGAGAAGGAAATGTCCCGTTACGCCCAGCTCGAGAAGGAATATGCGGAGGCCTTAGCCAAAGCCAAAGAGGAGCATGACCGGCTAGAGTCTTCCTGGATCGAGGGACAGGCGACGCTGCTTGCCGCTCATTTGCATGACGGTAAGCCCTGCCCTGTATGCGGAAGTGAAGAGCATCCGGAGAAGGCGGTCGCAAGCCAGGAAGTGCCTTCGCGCGAACGGTTACAGGAGGCCAAGGCACAGCTAAGCGCGGTAGAGCGTGAATGGCTGGAAGCGCGTGCGCAGGCAGCAGCCGCGAAAGCGACAAGAGAGGAAGGCGCGCGCGAGCTTGCGGAGTATGGGCTGGAAGCTGCCCGGCTGGAGGAGCAGCGATCGGAGCTGCAGCAGCAGTGGCGCAGGCTAAAGGAAGTCACGGATCGGCTGCTGGCGAGAGCCAAGCTGCTTCCGGAGCTTAAGCAGCAATTGGAGCAGCTCGAGATAAAGCTGGAGCAGACGCAGGCAGCAAAAGAGCAGCTACAGCAGGCCCAGCAGCGGTTCAGCCTGGAGCGGGCCTCGCTGCAATCGGCTCTGCAGAAGGAGCTTGACCGTGTACCGGAACAACTGCGTACACCCGAACGGTTGCAAACGAGGATCCATGCGCAGCAGGCAGCCGCCAAGTCACTTGCGGAAGCTTGGAAATCAGCCCAGGAGCAGCTGCAATTAACGTCTGCAAAGCTTGCGGAGCAAAGAGCTTATGTCGATCAGTCGGAACGGCAGCTAGAGGAGTCTAATAGCAATAGGCAGCTTGCGGAGCAGCGTTTTCTTGAAGGATTGCAAAAGGCTGGCTTTGCAACAGCAGAGCAATACGCGGAGGCAGCGCTCCCTGAGACGGTGCGCGATCAGCTTGGGCAGGATATCGCGGCATACCACTCGGCTGTGTCGCTCGTAACCCAGCAGATCCTAGAGCTTGCCGCCGAGCTGAACGATAAGCCAAAGGTTGATTTGGACGATCGAAAGGCAAAGCTTGCTGCATGCAAGCTCCAGCTAGAGCAAGTGCAAGCAGCAAGCCATACCGCTCTTCGCACGGGCGAAGTCGCTCGCCGCTTGTCGGGGTCGATCGGAAGGGCAAGCGAGCACGTAAAAGAGCTGGAAGCAAAGCTGGAGGAAGTCATGGACATTTTCCAAATGCTGAAGGGGGATAATGCGCTTAAAATCTCGTTCGAACGTTACATTCTAATTGAGTTTCTGGAACAGATTTTGTTTGCGGCTAATGCGCGACTGCGCGATCTTTCCGGTGGACAGTTTTCCTTGCAGCGAAGCGACCGGCTCGAGGTTAGAGGGAAGCAGAGCGGCTTGGGGCTTGATGTGTACGATGGTTATACCGGGCAGAACAGGGATGTGAAAACCTTGTCCGGCGGCGAGAAATTCAATGCTTCGCTTTGCCTCGCGCTGGGCATGACAGACGTCATTCAGTCCCATTTAGGCGGCGTAACCATTGAGATGATGCTGATCGATGAAGGTTTTGGCTCGCTGGATGAGGAGTCGCTCCAAAAGGCCATTACGGCGCTCGTCGACTTGCAGAAGTCAGGAAGAATGATCGGCGTGATTTCCCATGTGCAGGAGTTGAAGGAGGCTTTCCCGGCTTGCCTTGAGGTAGTCAAAACAAGAGAGGGCTTTAGTCGCACATCCATAACGGTAAAGTAAACGGAACATGATGAAACAGCTGTCGTCTCCCGCTCGCGATGCGGCGCGTTTCATGCAAACAAAAAGTCTGCTTCCGCCGCTTGATTGCGGAGAAAGCAGACTTTTCACAGCGCATAAAGATATCCGTTTAGGCCACGCTGCTTGCAATAGAGGCGATGCCTGAGAAGAACAAGCTGATGCCAGCTACGATAACAAGGACGTTAACTAAAATGCCAATCACGCCGAACATCTTGCGGCGTTTGCTGGAGCAGGCGGCGATGATGGCCAAGATGAGGCCAACGAATGCCAACATGCCAGCGCCAACGAGGCATAGCAGCGTTAATGACATGGCTATTAGTGCATCTTCACCAAGCGCTTCTATCGATTCTTGGATGGCTTGTGTATCATTTGGATCTGTTATGATTAGATCTGAGTTTGCGAGTTGGTCAACTAAGGAACTGCCTGTTACGCCACCGATAATTACGATGACTACACAAATTAAACCGATGATGAATGCCGCGATGCCGAGACCTGAGTGTTTTTTTACGACCAAAATGTCGGAATTCTCATTTGAGAAAATCGGCCTTGGCGCATAAGGTTCGTTCACAGAAGAATTGTTAAAATCATTTTTTGGCTCATTATCCATTTCTATCGACTCCTTTGCTAATTACGGAAAATTATACACAAAAATGAAAGGAATGAAAACCACATGTTTCCAAAATATTTTGCGATTGGCGGAATTAATGCAGCGCTTGCTATTGCTCTGGGCGCTTTCGGTGCACACGGATTGGAGGAGCATTTGACAGAACATTACCTTGAAATATTTGAAACCGGCGTCCGCTATCATATGTATAGCGCGATTGCGCTTATGCTGATTTCTCTGTTTGCAAAGCAGGCTGGCGAGAGCAGGCTCGTTATGAACGGAGGCCGCCTTATTCTAGCGGGAACAGTAATTTTTAGCGGCAGTTTGTATGTATTGTCACTTACGAGCTTTAGCAAGCTGGGCATGATTACTCCGATTGGCGGTGCTGCTATGCTAGCAGGCTGGGTTTGCGTGATTACGGCAGCATTGAAAAAATCAAAAGTTTAGGGTAAACATTTGGCAAAAAAAGGGTTAGCGACATAAATTGCTGTTTTACAACAAAAATACGAGATGCTTTAGTAAATATTTCTATACCGGAACGCCTACATCGTTTATAATAAAGCGAACACTCACTTGACTCGGAATAGAGGAAGGACGTTTGTGCGTGACGAAACGGATGGATGGTTTTCCTGAAAGAAAGCAGCAGCAGCTGTCAAAAGGACCTTTGATTATTAGCTGTTTGCTGGCAGCACTTGCGTTGGTATGGATCAGCGTATCCTTCTTATTCATCGCTAACCCGATGTATAAATGGACTGCTTTGGCAATAGCAGCATCATTGTTCGTAACTGCAGTAATCGTGTATATAAAACGGAATGAAACGTACAGCTTTCAGCATTACCATACGGCTATCGTTGAGACATTGCTTCAGTCGGATGCTTTCCCGCTCGCGGTATTGGACAGAAGCGGGATCGTGATGGAGCTGAATGAAGCCTCCAGCCGTACGCTTGGCTATCAGCGCACGGAGATGCTGGGAGAGCCGATTTCACGAATCGTAGAACCGGCAAGCAAGCCTCAACTGCTTGAAGCGCTGGAGCGAACGCTGCACGGCGAGACGAAGCAAACAAACTTGAATATAACTCATGGATCCGGTTTTCCGCTGGAGCTTCAAGTAACGTGCTCGCCTATGTTGCAGGACGGTGACGTCATTGGTACTGTATTGCTGAGCCAGGATTTGAGCGATCGCAAGAGAAATGTCGAACGCATTCGCTATATGGCTTATTATGACGACATGACGGGGTTGCCCAATCGCACCTTGTTCCAAATGAGGCTAACCGAAACGCTGGGCAGGGCGAAGGAAGAGAACCGTGTAGTCGGCATCTGTTATTTGGATTTGGATCGCTTCAAGCTGGTCAATGCGTCCTTCGGCCGCGAATTTGGTGATATTTTATTGATGCAGGTAGCGGAGAGACTGAACCGTGATCTCTCTGAAAATGATTTTGCAGCCCGTATGGAAGGCGACGAGTTTGCTTTATTGTTTTGCAATCTGGAGTCGGAGAAGCACTTGCTTGAGCTGTCGAGACAGCTGCTCAAATCAATAGAAGAGCCTTATGAGCTTAGCGGTTTTCCCTTGCATATCACGGCAAGCATCGGATCGGTCACAAACAATATTGAAGATGACGACAGCTATGCGTTGATTAAGAAGGCCGATATGGCGCTCGTTAAAGTGAAGGAAAGCGGCAAGAACGATTGCCTGCTTTATTCCGAAACCTGGAGCAATTCATCCTTAGAGCGGCTGACCCTCCAGCATGAAATGTACCGCGCGATTCAGCGCAATGAATTTATTCTTCATTATCAACCGCAGTATGATCTGGTCTCTGGCAGCATGGTCGGCGTCGAAGCGCTCGTACGTTGGAATCATCCTCTGAAAGGTATGATCCCGCCAGGCAGCTTTATTCCTCTAGCTGAGGAAAGCGGGATGATTGTGCAGATTGGCGCATGGGTGCTGGAAGAAGCGTGCCGTCAGAACAAGGCTTGGCAAGATGCGGGTCTGCCTGCTATTCCCGTCTCCGTCAATCTATCGATCAGGCAATTTGTCCAAAATGACCTGGCAAGCAAGGTTGCAGACGTGCTTAAGCAAACGGGATTGGATGCCAAATATTTGGATCTTGAAATTACGGAATCGATGACGATGGATGTTAGCCATGTATCTCGTTGCTTGCTTGATTTAACGGATTTGGGCGTCAATATTAGCGTGGATGATTTTGGGACGGGGTATAGCTCGTTTCACTATTTGAAAAACTTTCCAATAGACCGTCTGAAAATCGACCGTTCGTTCGTTCGCGATATTCAGCAGGATCCAAGCGATGCGGAAATTGTGGCTGCGATTATCGCAATGGCGCATAACTTGAACATTCAAGTCATTGCCGAGGGCGTTGAGACGGAAGCCCAAATGGAGTTCTTGAAAAAGCATAAGTGCGATGAGATGCAGGGTTACTTCTGGAGCCCGCCCGTATCAAGCGACAATATTGAACAGATGTTATCGCCAGGTTACGTATAAAAAAAACCGTTCTTTGGCTGTTAGGCAGTCAATGAACGGTTTTTTTGTTGTTGTAGCTGTTGTTGTTCCTAGTAAGAAAAATCCTCGATCTCGTTGAGGCGGAACGTATATACTTGTTTTTCGTCCACATGGTAGACGGTAATGATATTTTCGGATTCATCCATGTTAATAATTCTGCAAGGGATGCTGAGTTTAATGCCAAGCCCCTTGTTAACGATCAGCCTAATGAGAGTATTGTTTTTCATGATGGCTTTGATCTTCTCGAAATAACTCAAGGTATCATAAGCATCTACAGCAGGTTTGTCTGTTTTTTTCGTTTTGTTCTTTTCTTCGTTGTTAGTCTGCTGCTCAGCAGCTGCACTTGATATGGTAGCGCTAACATTTGAGCTGGAAGGTATTGCTACGGGTTGAACGGATTGAGCATTCTTGGTCCGAAGCTCGATTTGCTCGCCAAGCTGGATACCCGATAAAATTCGAAAATCTACCAAATTAGCACTATTCAACGCATGGAGCAATTGCTCCAATGCAGCAGCATTGTTTTTTCCTTCAACAAGCACCTCAATGTTAAAAACAAAGGATGATTGATCAGGAGATAAGGAATGTTTTTCCATAGGACCTCCGGACTGTCTAGTGTAGTACTAATATACCACTAAAATGAAATTACATATAGTTGTTCCTGTGAATTTATCTTCTATAGCAACATTAAATTTTGCACAGAAATTGTACAGGGAAGCATAAAGTAAAAGCTCAGGAAGTTAAATATTAGGTTATGTCGCAGCGTGCAAATTTTAGGGTAAAGATAACTAATTTTGAAGACTGGCGAGGGTAGTTCGTGTTAGAATAATTTGGAAGAATAACGCGGGAGCGAATAAAGATATGTGATAATATTACATAACCTTGCTCCTTAGATCTAACTGGCAAATACCAAATAGAGACACATAGGAGAGAAGACATGAGCAAATTAAAAAAAGTTTTCCCGATAATCATTATAATGATTACGATAGTTGCACTGCTGGGTGTGGTTAAATATTATACAAAAAATGTTGCGGTCACTACATTGGACGCCTTTGAATTAAAGGATATGGTCGAGAAAACAAATGCAGTTCGTTTCGACGATAAGCCTTCTGTGCTTTTATTTTTTACATCATGGTGCCCCTATTGTAATCAAGACGCTCCTGAAGTTGTGAAATTGCATCAAGAGTTCAAAGACAAAATTAATCTCTATGGCATCAATGTCATAGCTCGTGATGACAAAGAGGAAGTCGAAAAATACATAACCAAGCACAACATTGAGTATCCCGTTCTACTGGATGAGGGGTCTGAACTGTACAATAAGCTCGGTGCTCAAGGGTTTCCTTCGATGTTTTTTGTTAACCGTGACGGAACGGTTGTAAATGAAATCATTGGCTCAGCCGATCCGGTGGTGATCGCGGAGCAGTTTCTTAGTTTGTTGAATTAGTGCTTGATCGTGTATTCATTTGAATAAAAAACATAATTCTGATAGATGAACAAATAGGATTATAATGATTTTATTCTTATTGTAAGGATGATTGTTATGAAGTATAAAGACATTGTACGGATCAATGAAAAGGGCATATTTTACAAAAGCGAAGAGCGAGTTGAGCGGTTTATTGATTTTGAAAGCTGCAAAAATAGATTTGTGGATCAGATGGCTGAACAAAATCAATTATCACTTGAAGCAGTAAATGAATTAAAACTTCAAAGCAAAACGATTGCTTGGCGAGATATAACAGCAAAACCAATGTATATTGAATTTTTAAGCGATCCTCCAGTAAAAATTGAATTCCCGCGTACAATATTCGGCTATAAGCCGTATCGTAATTTTTCCAAGCTAAAACAAGACATACATGACGCTGGTTGGGCGACCTTCGATTTAAGTTAATACATATTGAATTATCCTCGTCAGCATTAGCTGGAATTTCTACCTTTAATTTAAATGAATTCATGATTTTATGGAGATTAAAGGGAATTAGTCCTTCTAATTTCAACAAATCACCTCGAATTATAAGGAAATGGCCAGATTAACGGGACAAAATCCATCTATTTTATGAATAGATAAAATAAAGATATTTTAGCGGGACAAATTCCCTCTAATTGAAATTTGTTAGCATGAATTCCCTAATCATGCAAGTAAGAATTTATCAAGATAGGGTGAAGAGAGCATGGGAATGTATAAAAACAAAGTATGGGCGTTTAATACTGATTATAGTTCATTTTTATATTGCCGTTTCATATTAATTGATTTAATAAGTCGCTTTCCTGTTAATCAAAGTGAAGCAATCAACCTTATGAATTATTTTTGGAGAAATGTGGGAGAAGTAATTGAAGGTGATATGGTGTACCATGGAATTCCTGAATTTTGGTCATGTGAAATGTATTGGGGTAATAATTCGTTTTGGTGGAAAAAAGGAGAGGAAAGAATAAAATATAGTCAAACTGAACTAAAGCCACTAAGATCTGATAAAGAGACTAAATACGAATTATGGGAGCCGCATATTAACTATTCTACCGATTTCATTGATGATTATGTATTTGCAGAAAATAAGGAGATAAAAGAATTAATAGATAATCAATTAATGATTGGTCAGTATTGGAAGAAATGGGAAGTAAGTGCCCCAAATTACAGAGCAGCATTACAAGCATTTTATCATTATAAAGGATGGGGAGAATATCAGGAGGAGCGATGACAAAAGAGCAACTTGATTAAGGGGAAATAAATGAGAAAATATCTAGTTCTCGAAGAACGAGTGAACAAAATTAAAAAAGTAATGATCTATGAAACGGATGAAGAAGCGTATGTATTCTTGTATGATACACACGAGGATAAACCTTGTTTTGCAGACTACTGGTTTGAATCGGTTGAGGATGCAGAAGATTATTGTGAAGCGCATATAAACGTAAAAGAGAAAAATTGGCTTGTGATTGATGACCCAAAAGCTGGATGCCAGCATGATTTAATTGAATGTAAATAAATTAATAAAGTGAACCTTTTTTCTGGATGGCTTGGTTATTCAAAATCAAGAATTATTTCAAACTATCACTAACCTGCTCAATTTGTTAGCTTAGCAAATAAATTCGTCACGAGCTTTATGATTTTCCTTTTCAAGCGCCCCGTCCTCCTCATAAATGAGCAAACGTCCAACACTGAGAAAAAACCATTTGCATATAATGGTGTTGCAGTGCCTCTTACTCATGAACCGAAGGGGGTGGATCCTTATATGATGCGGATGGTTCCTTTCACACTTGAAAATGGAGAGACCGTTCTTGGCGTTGAAGTGAAGCTGCCCAAAACGACGCTGCTCGCGATTATGACGGACAAAGGATATATTATGTGCGGCGCGCTCGACGTTACGCTGCTTAACGAGAGATTGAAGGACCGGGAAATATTAGCTGGCCGTGCTGTCGGTGTGCGCACGCTGGAGGAGCTAATGGCGGCCCCTTTGGAGTCGGTTACCCATACGGCAGAAGCAAACGGTATCATTGTAGGCATGAAAGGCTCGGAAGCGCTCCAATTGATGCTTTAAGTACGCCAAAAAAAGCCTTAACCCGTTGCAGCAATTCGAAAATTGCACGCAAAATGAGGTTAGGGCTTTTTCGTTATCCATGCTTCTTACCTATTATTCAAACAGCTTGCGAAGGTTAACATCGTAGGGTGCTTGCACGATGCCTTTTTCGGTAATGATCGCTGTTACATATTCGCTCGGAGTTACGTCGAATGCAGGATTGTATACTTTGATGCCTTGCGGCGCAGTACGCTTGCCGAAGCCTTCGGTAATTTCTTCCGCACTGCGCTCCTCAATCGGAATTTCAGCACCGGTTGGGGTGCTCAGATCGATGGTGGAGAGCGGGCTCGCTACGTAGAAAGGAATGCCATGCGCTTTCGCAAGGACGGCAACGCTGTACGTGCCGATTTTGTTCGCAACATCACCGTTTGCTGCTACGCGGTCCGTACCAACAATGACAGCATCGACCCATCCCTTAGCCATGATCATGCCGGCCATGTTATCGCAGATCAGCGTGACGTCTACGCCGGCTTGCTGCAATTCGAAGGCAGTCAGCCGCGCGCCTTGCAGCACGGGACGGGTTTCATCGGCATAGACGCGAAGCGTAATTCCACGCTCCAATGCCAAGTAGAAGGGAGCAAGCGCTGTACCGTATTTGGCAGTTGCAAGGCCGCCTGCGTTACAGTGGGTAAGAACGCCCATATCATCCTTGAACAGCGACAACGCGTTCTCGCCTATCATGCGGTTTGTCTCTTCGTCTTCGCTCTGGATCGCAATGGCTTCCGTAAGCAGAGCGGCTTTGCTCTCCTCAAGGGACAAGCCTTGAGCGACGAAAGAAGCTGCCGCTGCTTTCATGCGGTCAAGCGCCCAGAACAAGTTAACGGCTGTCGGCCTGGATGTCGCCAAATATTCGGCTTGCTTGTTCACTTGCGCGAGCCAAGCTTCTGACGATTGCTCATCGCGGCTGCCAAGAACAACTCCGTAGGCAGCTGAAATGCCAATTGCCGGAGCGCCGCGTACTTTCAAATGGCGGATGGCCTCCCATACGTCCTCCGCGGTTACTAACGGTAAATAAATAATCTCTTCAGGCAAAAGCCGTTGGTCTAGCAAATCAAGCTTGTTTTCGTTCCAGATGACCGATTGCAAGCCAGCATAATTAGTTGTCATGATGTCAAATCCTCTCTGTGTTCATTTCATCATTTGCTTACTGCCGTATAAGCAGCATCGATGACTTGCTCAATCGATTGTGCCTCACGGTTCGTACGAATGAGCTCCGTTCCGATGGCAAGGGCTAGACGTTGGGCACGCTCGCGAGCGGCTGCGTCCGGAATGCGGTCAATATCAACGACATGCGATAGGCCAACGATGCGGCGCACGATTTTGCAGCCGGCAAAGCCGATAGCATCCTGAAGCAAACGATTCATGTAATAATCTTGATAGCCTGGCGTCGAAGAAGCGAGGCGGTCAATGCCATGCTCATCCCACAATGCGCGGAATTTCTGGTCAAATAGATGCCATACGTCACGAACGGTATTGGTTAAGTAACGACGGAAGTCAATGCGTTCCTCAGCATCAGCGATCCAGTGCTCTTGCCCAGCAAAGTTCAGCAACAAGTTGGCAATTACCGCGCCAATATCAAAGCCGATCGGACCGTAATAGGCAAACTCAGGATCGATAACCTTAGTGGATTCAGGCGTTGCAAATACACTACCCGTATGAAGGTCGCCATGAAGCAGGGCTTCTGCTTTCGTCAGGAATTTATCGCGCAAAATGGCCACTTCCAAATGAAGCTGATGATCTTGCCAAAGTGCCTCGGCAGCATCACGAATGGCCGGATCGAAGCTGTTATTGGGCGAGTCCGTATACGGATCGTCAAAAATAAGATCCTCTGTAATTTTGCACAGCTCGGGATTGATAAAGGCTTTTACGCGCAGCTTCTTGTCTTGTTGGTTCATTCCGAGGTCGGAAGTAAAGAATAGCGTACGAGCCATAAACGTAGAAATGTCATCAGCGAATTTCGGATAGCGCGTACCGCCGATTAGTCCTTGCCGCATGATGACATGGTCGCTGAGGTCCTCCATAATCGTAAGGTAGAGCTCCGGGTCGTATTTATAAACGGCAGGTACAAGGCCAGGGGCAAGCTCTCCCTCCAAAATCAGCTTCTCGCTTTCGATGCGAGCACGATCGAGCGTAAGCGGCCAAGACTCGCCTACTACTTTAGCATACGGCAGCGCTTGTTTCATAATCAGGCTTTTGCCGCTGGCAGCGTCAATGATGTGAAAAACCAGGTTTAAATTGCCGTCGCCAATCTCACGGCTTGTCAGGGCAGCGCCCTCTGGGAAGAACCCGTCAAGCGTTAGCGCTATTTCAATGGCTTCTTGTTCTGTTAAAGGATGATATGCAGACATGGCTGTCCACCTCCGGTTTATAGTAGTAGGGCAGCAATGCCCAGTATTCATCTCAACATAGTATAATGTATATTATTTCGCCTTGGAATACCCTCATTTGATATAATATGAACTATTATAAACGAGTTTGATGGAGGAAGCATACTGATGGCACAAAATAACATACAGCCCATAGCTCTGAAAGAATGGGCGGTAAGCGTAGGCGCACTTGCAGAAGGGCAGCAAATAATCGTCATGCGCAAAGGCGGTATTATTGAAGAAACACGAGATTTTCAGCTGATGAGCCCGAATTTTTACTTGATGCCGGCTTACGAGCACCAAAAAAAGCATCTGTTGAAAGAACAGTATGCTGATCAATTGGATGATACGCTTGTGGGCGGGGCGGCAAACCTGGAATCCGTTAAGCTTGAAGCTTACGCGGAGGTTGTGGAGGATATTGAGGTTACGGATCAGGAAACGCTGGATCGTTTGCGTGACATGCACATTTGGACGGATACTTTTGCAGAGGAAAGATTGCGCTGGAAGAAGACCAAGCCGCTCCATGTGTTGGTGCTGAGAGTGTATCGCCTCAGTGAGCCGATAGAAATTCCGATGAGAGCCGCTTATAACGGATGCAAATCTTGGGTAAGACTGGAAGATGGATTTGACGCGCCAGAACGGGTTCAAGTTGTAGATGAGACTAAACTGCAAGCTGAAATTTTGAAGATCAAGCAGGCGCTCGCGTAAGGCGACAGGAGGGGCAATTCCTTTCGAAAAAAGGACATATTCAGCTAATCGTGGCCTCTCGCATTGATTTATAACAAAAACTATATTAAAATGATTATTGAGAATCATTGAGAATCACTCTATAATAGAAAGTCTATTCTATATAGATGTGACTGAGCGAATTAAACCAACCTTGGAGGGATCAGCATATTATGGCAACGCATTTTGTCATCGAGGGCCTGAAAGCGGCTATCGACGGAAAAGAGATTTTAAAAGGAATCAACCTTGAAATTAAAGGTGGAGAAATTCACGCGATCATGGGCCCGAACGGAACAGGTAAATCTACACTGGCATCCGCTTTGATGGGACATCCTAAATATGAAGTAACGGAAGGTACAGCTGTACTAGACGGCGAAGACATCCTTGAGATGGGTGTGGATGAGCGTGCACTTGCAGGTTTATTCCTAGCTATGCAATACCCAAGCGAAATTCCAGGCGTAACGAACTCAGACTTTCTTCGCAGTGCACTGAATGCACGTCTTGGCGAAGGCAACGAAATCTCATTGATTAAATTCATCCGCAAAATGGAAAGCAAAATGAAGGAGCTTGAGATGAACCCTGAGTTCGCTCACCGTTACCTGAACGAAGGCTTCTCCGGCGGCGAGAAAAAACGGAATGAAATTTTGCAAATGATGCTGCTTGATCCTAAAATCGTCGTGCTTGACGAGATTGACTCCGGTCTTGACATCGATGCTCTACGTATCGTATCGCAAGGCGTTAACGCTATGCGTTCGAAAGATCGCGGCTTCTTGATCATTACTCACTATCAACGGTTGCTTAACTATATTACTCCGGATTACGTACACGTTATGATGCAAGGGCGCATCGTGAAATCCGGCGGTCCTGAGCTTGCACAGCGTTTGGAAAACGAAGGTTATGATTGGGTTAAAGAAGAACTTGGTATCGTAGACGAAACGGTCGGCCAGGCTTAAGCGGAGAAGGAGGCATAACGGATGAGTACACAATTAACTACTCCGACAAACCGCCAAGCTGCTGAAGCGCTGGCACGCAGCAAAGGCGAGCCGAACTGGCTTGTCGAACTGCGCGGAGAATCGGCAGAGCTTGCCGGAACACTCGGCTGGCCAAAGCCGGAGAAGGTTCGGATTGAACGTTGGAATTTAACAGCTGTTGGCCAATATGAGCAGCCAGCACCAGTTGGAGCCATTAGCGAGCTTCCTGAAGTCGTTCGCGAGTTGGTTACGGAAGGTACTGAAAACCTGCTAGTACAACGCAATTCCGGCATTGTATGGAATCAATTTGCGAGCGAGTATGCAAGCAAAGGCGTTATTTTTACCGATTTGGAGACCGCATGCAAGGAGCATGGCGAACTCGTTCAGAAATATTTGTTCCAAGCTGTAGCGAAGGACGAAGACAAGCTGACGGCGCTTCAATCGGCGATTTGGAATGGCGGAGTATTCATCTATGTTCCTAAGAACGTAGAAGTAGAACTGCCGCTGCAAGCTATTTTCTACAATGATAATGCAGAAGCGACATTTGCTCCGCATATTCTCATCGTTGCAGATAATAATAGCCGTGTAACTTACGTGGATTGCGTTGTATCTGAGCCAGGCGCTAGCAGCGCTCCATTCGTACATCCATCTGTGGTTGAAGTATTCGTGAAGCCGGGCGCTCATGTTCGGTTCAGCTCGATTCATCATATGGGCGAGACTGGCGTCGATATGTCGATCCGTCGCTCAGTTATAGAAAATGACGGCCAAATGGAATGGATCATCGGCGATTTGAATGACGGCAACACGTTGTCAGACACGAAATCGATTCTTAAAGGCACTGGCTCCACTTCGGACGCTAAGGTTATCAGCGTAGGCAAGAACGCGCAGCAAAACAGCTTGACGACACAGGCCGTTCACTTTGGCAAAAGCTCGGACAGCAACATGGTAACCCGCGCAGTTATGAAGGATTCCGCTTCGGCGATTATCAACGGCATTACAAAAATTGAGAAAGGTGCGACGAAAGCGAACGGTGTACAAACCGAGAAGGTGCTCATGCTGAGCCCGAAAGCGCGCGGCGACGCCAATCCGATTTTGCTAATAGATGAAGACGATGTTACTGCTGGCCACGCGGCAAGCGTTGGGCAAGTAAACCCTGAGCAGGTCTATTACCTGATGTCACGCGGTATATCTAAGCAAGACGCTGAACGTTTGATTATTTACGGCTTCTTGGCACCGGTTGTATCGGAAATTCCGGTTGAAGCGGTACGCGGTCAGCTTCAGAGCTTGCTCCAAAGGAAGCTAGAAGGATGAACATAAATGCGATTCGGGAGCAGTTCCCGATATTGCATCAAGAAATAAACGGGCATCCGCTTGTTTATCTAGACAGCGCGGCATCTTCGCAGAAGCCGCGCTCCGTCATTGATGCGGTTAATCGGTACTATGAGCTGGATAACGCCAACGTTCATCGCGGTGTTCATACGCTTGGCTCCAGGGCGACTGATGCCTATGAGGGAGCGCGTGAGAAGGTAGCTAAGTTTTTAAATGCCGGAGCACCGGAGCAAATTATTTTTACACGCGGTACGACGACAGCGTTGAACCTAGTTGCCTCCAGCTATGCACGCTCAATGTGCGGGGAAGGTGACGAGATTGTCATTACCCCTATGGAGCATCACAGCAACTTAATTCCTTGGCAGCAAGCGGCGAAAGCCACTGGCGCGACCTTGAAGTACATCCCGATGCAGCCTGACGGTACGATTTCTTTGGAGGATATCGAGAAAACGATCACTCCGCAGACGAAGGTAGTTTCCGTGACCTACGTTTCTAATGTGCTCGGTCTTATTAATCCGATCAAAGAGATCACTCAAATCGCCCATCGCAATGGAGCCGTTATGGTTGTAGACGGCGCACAAAGCACGCCGCATATGAAAATCGATCTCCAAGACTTGGATGTTGATTTTTATGCTTTTTCCGGTCATAAAATGTGTGGTCCTACGGGCATCGGCGCATTGTATGGCAAGAAAGCATTGCTTAATAAGATGGAACCGATTGAGTATGGCGGCGAAATGATTGATTTTGTTGATTTGTACGAATCAACGTGGAAAGAAATCCCGTACCGCTTCGAAGGCGGCACGCCGATTATTGCTGGCGCTGTTGGGCTAGGCGCGGCCATTGACTTTCTGCAGGAGATCGGACTAGACGAGATCGATCAGCATGAGCGACGCTTAGCCACTTATGCTTATGAGAAGCTTTCTTCGCTTGATGGGGTTACGCTATATGGTCCGAAGCAAAACCGTGTTGGACTCGTTACCTTCAACTTGGAAGACGTGCATCCGCATGACGTTGCTACCGTGCTTGACTCGAAAGGCATTGCGATTCGCGCAGGCCATCATTGCTGCCAACCGCTCATGCGCTGGCTGAATGTATCGGCAACAGCAAGAGCAAGCTTTTATTTATATAATACAGAAGATGAAATTGACCGCTTAGCCGATGCCTTACTACAAACAAAGGAGTTCTTCGGTCATGCAATTGGATGATTTATATCGCAGAGTAATTATGGATCATTATAAAAACCCCAGAAACCGTGGCACGATGAATGAAGATTCGGTTACGATTAACCTGAATAACCCAACCTGTGGCGATCGCATTTCGCTGCAGCTTCAAGTGGTTGAAGGCAAAGTTACCGATGCGAAATTCAGCGGCGAAGGCTGTTCGATCAGCATGAGCTCTGCATCAATGATGACAGAGGCGGTAAAAGGGAAAACATTCGATGAGGCGCTGGACATGGCTGAGAAATTTTCGGCATTGATGAAGGGCGAACCGGTCGAGTTTGATGAATATGAGGAGCTTGACGCACTTTCGGGCGTGAATAAATTCCCTGCCAGAATCAAGTGCGCCACCCTTGCGTGGAACGCCTTGCGTAAAGGAATCGAGCAGCAGCAAGAATCACATTAAAACGAGATTAAAGAGGAGCGTGAATGACCATGGCTAAATCAATGCCGGAAATGGAAGATTATAAGTATGGTTTCCGTGACGAGCACAAAGCCGTATTTGAATCAGGCAAAGGTTTAACGGAAGAAATCGTTCGCACGATTTCCGAAATTAAAGGCGAGCCTGCGTGGATGCTGGATTTCCGCTTGAAATCGCTGGAGCAGTTTTTCAAAATGCCAATGCCTAAATGGGGCGGCAACATGGATGAGCTCGATTTTGACGACATTCAATATTATGTCCGCGCATCAGACAAACAAGGAAAAACTTGGGAAGAGGTTCCTTCCGAAATTAAAGAAACCTTCGACAAGCTGGGTATTCCTGAGGCAGAGCAAAAGTTTCTAGCCGGCGTATCGGCTCAATACGAGTCTGAAGTTGTTTATCACAGCATGCAAGAGGATCTTGAGAAGCAAGGCGTTATCTTTACGGATACGGACACGGCGCTTCGCGAGTACCCTGAGCTGATGAAAGAATATTTCGGAACGATCATTCCTCCGAATGATAACAAATTCGCAGCGCTGAACAGTGCGGTATGGTCAGGCGGCAGCTTTATCTACGTGCCAAAAGGCGTAAAATGCGAGGTTCCGCTGCAAGCTTACTTCCGGATCAACTCCGAGAACATGGGCCAATTCGAGCGTACGCTAATTATCGCTGACGAAGACAGCTCCGTTCACTACGTTGAAGGCTGTACGGCACCAGTATACAGCACGAACTCCTTGCACAGCGCAGTAGTTGAGATTTTGGCTAAGAAAAATGCGCGCGTACGGTACACAACAATTCAAAACTGGGCACCGAATATTTACAACCTGGTTACGAAACGTGCGGTAGCGGATGAAAATGCAACGATGGAGTGGGTTGACGGAAATATCGGCTCTAAGCTGACGATGAAGTACCCAGCCGTTGTATTGCGCGGCCGTGGAGCCAAAGGTATGGTATTGTCCATTGCCGTAGCCGGTAAAGGCCAGCATCAGGATGCAGGGGCGAAAATGACTCACCTTGCGCCGGACACAAGCTCTACAATCATTTCGAAGTCGATCAGTAAGCATGGCGGTAAAGTAACGTACCGCGGTCTTGCTTCCTTCGGTCGCAACTCAGATGGCGCGAAAGCGAACATCAAATGCGATACTCTCATTCTCGATAATGAATCGACTTCGGATACGATTCCTTACAACGAGATTTTGAACGACAACATTACGCTTGAGCACGAAGCAACGGTATCGAAGGTTTCTGAGGATCAATTGTTCTACCTCATGAGCCGTGGCCTGAGCGAAGCAGAAGCGACGCAAATGATCGTTATGGGCTTCATCGAGCCGTTCACGAAAGAATTGCCGATGGAATATGCGGTAGAGATGAACCGTCTCATCAAGTTCGAAATGGAAGGCTCCATCGGATAATAATAACATGAGGAAGGTCTTGCCTGCTGTGATGTATATCACGGTAGGCGGGGCTTTTTTCATTCAGTCGTAAACTTAATCCACCGAACACATATAACGAATCGTTGAATCCGTAGATTTTTTCTGTGGATTCTTTTTTATCTCTTTAAGCATATCGGCTATAAATGGTGGGAGGGAACATATCCTACACTGCCAGCAGTTTTAGGAGATTCGATGTTATTTCGATCATTCGCTGTTTAAAATCTTCTTTCTTGATAAAATTTATCTTTGGTCGTACTCTTTGAATTGAACCTGCTGCAGAAGTAGGGTCGATCTTTAATACGAAAAATTTATTGCATGGTTGATCAATTTTTTGAAATTACTGTACACGGTCATGGCGCTATTAAGTGAAACAAAGTTTTTTTTCCAACGAGGTTTTAAAATTTATTGCATGTTGGATGTTGGAATCTTTCACTTTCATATGTCCAAATCGTGGCTTGATATGAAGGTTATATTCATTCTGGCGCCTGCGTGTTGTTTTCTCTTTAAGATTTGTATGTTTGATATGGTTTTCGAAAATTTCATCAAAGGTTACATTTTTGAAATATACATCTTTAATGCTTGATCCAGTTGGTTTATAGAGATTATAGTTAATTCCAGGCATGAATTCCTTCTTATCTAGAACGCATGTTCTTATTATAGAGTAAAAAATATAGCCTTATAAAGGCTACATTTTATTTGGTTAATAATTGTCTAATATTACATTTCAAGGATTCAGCAAACTTTATTAACTGATCATGAGTTAAACGCTCGACTTCGCCGCGCTCTAGTCTTGATATTGGATTCGCGCTTTTGTATCCTATCTGCAGTGCTAATTGTTTTTGAGTGAAACTTAGACTTCGGCGGATACGCTCTACGTTATGACCAATATAAAAAGCTTCATCGTAGTCATAAACTGCTTTGGGTGGGATCGATTCGCTAGTTGATGCAGCTTCGTTTGTTTCGTCACTTACATCAATACCGAATTCTCCACATAGGGCTCGAAGACCACCGAAAAAACCTTTTCCAATTGGATTAAACTTCCACTCACCTTTGTACAAATAGATTTCTGCAATGACGATAGCAGTTTCATTACTTAAGTCTTCTCCGAAGCTGAATTTCATAAGTTCATTACCAGTTAAAGGGTCAATAATACTTATTGTAATTTCAGCAACATGACTAAAATAATGTTCTTGTTCTTCTCCTTCATAGATGGTCAGAGTGAAGGAGATTTTTTGAATCTGGTTAGGCAGTTTATCATAGGCAATTTTGAATTGTGATTTATTGGAGTTAATCTTTGAATACGAAATTGATCCGTTTCGAGTATCAGGATTCCCATAGAAAATGCAGTCGTCATCACGTTGGCATTTTCCATCCTCATAGAGCAGGAAAGCAGAAGTGTCAATTTCGATCTCGGGATTAAGTAAGTCCCAGTTGACTTCAACTAATAACTTAGTCGTATCAAGGTTTTTTGTTATATCTGTCTTCTGTCCGCTTATAAGTTTTAAACCTGAATTTTTAATAGTTTTCATTTCCACTATAGGAATAATCGGATTCTCCGGTATTTCTATAGCAGATGAGCGGTGAACTTTGCTTGCCGGTGCTGAAAATGGAGAGTATCCGCCCGGATAAATTTCCCCTATTTCATATCCTTGTGTTTCTGACATGTGGATTATATCTGTAAATTGACCCTGTTCCATAAACTTCAATAAAATAAGTGCTGCAGCTCGAGCGTCACTTTGAGCATCGTGGTGCTTTAAATGTATACCAAAGTGTTCGGCTATGAGATTAAGTTTGTAAGAAGGCATATCGGGAATTTGCCTTTTGCCGATCAAATAAGTGCAGAAATAATTGAAAGTAGGATATTGAAGTGAATACTCATCCATACAGTAACGCAATACACTCATATCAAACGATGCATTGTGCGCTACAACTTTTTTGTTTTGAAGATACGGAAGAAGCTGTGGCCATAATTGCTGAAATGTAGGCTTGCCCTCAACCATTGAAGGCGTAATGCCATGAATACCAATATTCCGACCATCAAACCGTTGGTTTGGATTAATTAACCATGATTGCTCAAAAACTATTTGTCCATTCTCTACCTCAACAATACCCACTGAACAGGCACTTGATCTTGATGAGTTTGCTGTTTCAAAGTCAATAGCGATAAAATTCATGTCCGTTCCCCTTATAGGTTCCCCATCGGTTGAGGGAGTTGCTAATAACTACGATTTTGCGTCTCTTTTTTTCTGTGCTTTTCTATAGTCTTCTACAGCTGCTTTCGCTGCAGCTCTTGCAAGATCCAGTTCTTCCTCACTATATTTGTCAGCTCCGCCTAAGAATGCACGTCCGACATTGGAGTAACTGGATTCAATGACTGCTGAATTATTAGGTGAAGGATCGTGTGTTCGACCTAGTAGGTAATCAGCATTTGTATCTACGGCATCTACTAGTTTCTTTAATGCATCTGGATCTGGCTTGCGATCATTCGTTTCATATCTAGATAGTTGAACTTTGGTTAAACCTGTTCTCTCACAAAGCTGTGGTTGTGTCCAATTCAATTTTTCTCGTAGATATTTTATACGATCCCCAAGTTCCAGCATAAGCACTACCTCAATCCTTATCTTAATTACCATAATAATAACATTACCAATATGGTAATAAAACATCGATACCAAAACGGTAATAAAAATGTTTAAATTACCATTGCTTTTAAAGCTTTGCAGCTACGATTTGTTTTAAAAAATAGGAGACACATAGGTGCCGGACAGGATGAGGGGAACGTTGGCAATCAGTAGCAACAACTGTATAAAAAGGTTGGGTTGGTTTAGGGGTTTACGATGGAAAGATATTTTTATTTGGAGGTATGAACCAACAAAAAGAACAAATGTTCTGGAGGAGGATAACAATGATATATAACATGGATTGTATAATAGGCACGAAACAGTATATCAAGGATGAAAGTGTAGATTTAATAGTCACGGACCCACCATATAATTTGGGGTTTGGTGGTACTTCGCAAACCAAGTCTAAGAAGCCGAGGTGTTCGATTATTGCAAATGATAAATTATCGATCGTAATAATCAGTGATTTACTTTTCAATGGCTCCGTGAAGCCAACCGAATTTTAAAGCCCGGCCACCATATTTATGTGTTTATTGATTGGAGGAAATATCCGCAAATGGTTTTATGGATGAGGCGCTGCGACTTCATCATTAAAAACTGTATTGTTTGGGATAAACAACATATGGGGATGGGGCATTAGTATCGTTTTCGCCATGAGTTTATCATATTGCAGTAAAAGGCGAGGGCAAGGCGAGGAGAATATCTACGCGCTCATCTACTGACATTTGGAGTATTCCTAGAATATCGGGAAATAAAACGGTTCGCCCTACTGAGAAGCCTAGTGCAATGATGAAAGATATTATCTTAAATAGCAGTATTAAGGGGAATTGATAGCGGATTTCTTTGTAGGTTCAGGGCCAGTTCCTGTAGCAGCAAAAGAATTGAATCGTGAAATTATTGGATTTGAACTGGATCAGACGTATTTTGAAATTACAGAAGAGAGAATAAATAAAATGGATTAAAACAAGGAGCCTAAAAACCATTTTGGTCAAGCCCAATATTGTAGGCAACGAAAAACCCCTATAAAATGAACTGTTAAATGATAAAGCGGCAGACCAAAATCTGGTCTGCTCTTCATTGATTGAACTATTGTGTCCCGTTGAATAACAGTCTCTATTTTCAGATTACGTATTAGCTCTCACGTCGCCCCATCGCTCTACGGCCTTTATTTTTTTAATGATTCAATTATCCCTTTGGCTATCACTCTGTTTGTCATTAATTCAAATCTCATTCCAGGTTTGATTAAATGATTTGGTGCTTCTTCTTTTTCATGGAAAAGCAAATACAAGTCTGCAGTTGACTCTCTTTGAATATTTGGAGAATTGTGAAATTCAATGACTGCACTCCATAAGCCATTTATTAAATCCCTATCTTCTTCAAAGATAATGGGTATTGAGAAATTACTAACTGGAATATTACTCTGACCGCCTTCATCGATAGTCAGAAAATATATTGATACCTTTCCCACTGTCTTCATGATTTTATCAACTCTTTCAGAGTATTTCAGAAAGCTTTTACTCAAAATATAAGCACATCGCAACACCTGCTCATTCATGTGTGTTTTTCAACTATCGTTCTCCGATAGTTCGATAGTCTTAAGTTTTAATTAGAGTCGCTGCTTATAGTTGTGAGGCTTGCCGAACACCTAATGCAGTGACGTCCCGACGGGCTTAGGGGCTTGACGTGCTCACTCGCTTCTCAGAGTGACCCGGATCGTCAATATGGTGTTAGCCGAAGGAAGTTCTGGAAGCAGCCATTGCATTTAAGGCGTTCTCAAAATAGCTATATACTTCATCTGCAATTCCCAGAAACTCTTCAACAAGTATATTACTATTCAAATAACAAGCATACAGATAATCAACTAAAGCGGAGTCAATCTCACAATAGTTTAATATGGCATTCTTCATCTTAATAATGTCATCTTGCCATACACCTGTATCTTCTAAAACCAAAGAGTATAATGCACGAATTAATCTCTTAGAGTAACCTTTAATATATCTAGTTTTCATTGTGTTATCACTAGCATTAGAAAGTAAACTATGTATACGATCTACTTCCTCCTTGGTCTCTGTATTTAAGTCTAAAATGAACTCTGGAGAAATAATTATAGGTGGTACTTTTTCACCAACGTCATGACCATATATGCAAACACAAATTATCTTTACCCAAAAACCCCACTCATTTGGTTTACTTAATACATCATCAATCGAGCAAATTATTGTATCAATCTTAGTTACTACTGGATATTCTTCCAAAAGCCTGTCTTTAATATTTGACAATCTTTCGTAATCAATATCTTTGGGATTTACACATATAATAGTAAAGTCTGCATCTGACTTAAAAGGTTTAGCAGTTCCTTTTGGAATCGAGCCACACATATAAATGCTATGAATCTTACCTTTAAATTCGGTAAGTATATTATCTATATACTTATCAACAAAATCCTTATATTCACTTTGTATTACAATTTTATTTATAACTTTTTCTAATATCATATAGACTCCTCCAAAACCAAGAACTTCTTTCGGACAACGTCTTTTTTGCGAACTTCGTAAATTCGTGATGACTTAAGTTATTCGCGAAATCATTCAACTATCCTGCCAGTTCGTAATATGAGATTAACCCAAAAGAACTGGCAGATTTACGCAATAAACCGGCACAATTATGTGCCGGTTAAAGATGTTCACTAAGAATGCCATGGATAAATAATAGTCTATAAAAAAATTCAACATAAGTCTATTGCTTTTTTTGCATATATTGTAATTATTCGACCGCGGCGCAAGCTAATAATTATGATGAGGAGAGAAATCCTAAATGATTACGCTCAGGAAAATTACGTTGGAAAACCGACGTAACATATTCAACCTGGAAGTTACAGAAGAACAACGCTGCTTCGTAGCGTCGAACCTATCAAGCGTCGCTTCGTGTTATGTCCTTGCAACAAATGGGGGACATCCACTTCCGTTTGCCATTTATGCGGATGAGCAGCCTGTCGGTTTTGTTATGTTGACATATGGAATTACCGGATACGAAGAACCCTCAATTGCAGTTGACAACTATTGCATCTTGCGACTGATGATAGACAAGCAGTACCAGAACCGGGGTTACGGTCGAGAAACAATGATAAAAATATTGGAACTTATCCGCACTTTTCCAGCCGGGCCAGCACAATACTGTTGGATACCTTATAAAGCCGATAACGCCGTTGCCAAAAAGCTGTATGAAAGCCTCGGTTTCCGTGATAATGGCGAAGTTTTCAACAACGAATTAATATCCGTATTGCGCCTCTGATATGCAATCATTGGATTAAGCTATAGGTGAATAATAGTTCAATGATTGAAACGGCGGACCAGAATTTGGTCCGCCGCTTTGTTATTAAACAGTTCAGATAATACGCTTTTTTCATTGTCTACAATATTGGGGCTCGACCAATTTGGCTGGTGGGCTCTCTTTCTATTTTCCCAATTGTTTAGGATTTTGTTTTTCACAATGTTACTTGCGATTGGTTTCTATACCTAATGCTTCTTTTATCCCTCTTTGTAGAATCCGGGAAAAATTCAGCCCCGCATCCTCGCCTGCTTCTTTTAACCATTTTGGCATCGTGCAGTTATTTGTGACTGCTTTGTTGGCCGCTTCCTCACGATATGGCGGATCAAATATATCAACAAACACAATTCGATCAGTTGGTTCCAAATCCTCTATAGCGTCGAATTCGGACGGAATAGGAGGTTGCAGCCTTTTTCTTCGACTTCAAGTATTCGGCTTATTAACATTTCTTTAGCTTTACGAATGCCGTCAACTACATCGTCAGTCACAACTGCAGTGCCAGAAAAATTGGAACACTTTAGTCAAAGAGGAATTTGTTCTTTGGGAAAGAAGGATAAATACATTTCGAGTTATTTATAGCAGAGAAGAAGTTAATCCGACAAAGTTTCTAGGGTGAATTGATTAAAGTCTCGGCTTAACTAATTAAAGTAAGCGCTGTTAAATATTTTATTTATGGTAGTGTTTGGATTTATTTAAAGTAACCTTTCAGTATAATATACATATTTTTTTAAAACAGTCTGTTTATTGATTGTTTATTGTTATAGAATTTGTATATTAAATCAGAGGAGATGTCAAAGTGAAGAGAAATTTTAAACTATTTTTGTGTATGGTAATATTGTGCATGTATTTAATACCTTTCAGCTTAACTTCTGTTTTTGCTGAAGATCAGTATTCTGAAAACCTGATACCAAAAATGACAAGTAATACTGCACCTACTGGCATAGCTAGTGCAAGTACAGAATGGGATAACCAACACAAAGCATTTCGTGCCTTTAACCATGCAGACGAACTATATGGATGGGCAACTAATGGGACAACTTCTGGATGGATTTCATATGAATTTGAAAGTTCAAAAGTGATAAATAAATATACCGTTCTCCCTCGTGCAAGTTTCCCTGAAACAATCAATGAAGCTCCAAAAGATTGGACTTTCGAAGGTTGGGATGGCTCGACGTGGATTGTTCTTGATACGAGAACTAATATAGGCAGTTGGCTTTCTGGGGCTAAAAAGGAGTTTGTTTTTGACAACAGCATTGCATACAAAATATACCGAATGAATATTACTGCCAATAATGATTATCATTCATTCACAGCTATAGCTGAATTGGAAATGATGAGTAAAGTCACAACACCAACACCAACACCAACACCAACACCAACACCAACACCAACACCAACACCGACACCGACACCGACACCGACACCGACACCAACATCAACATCAACACCGCCAGCGGATGCAAACGGAACATTACTGACAATTTATTTAGCTAATGGTCAAATTAAAGAATATGATCTTTCTGTTGTTGAGTTAGAAAATTTTCTGACATGGTTTGATAACCTCTCAAACGACAGCGGGCCACAACGATATGCGTTTATAAAAACTTGGAACAAAGGACCTTTCAAAACCAGGACCGAATATGTGGTATATGATAAAATTATTAACTTTGATGTTGACGAATATGAAGAAGTAGCAGAATAATAGAAAAATGCCTCGGCCGATATGGAGGCCACTGAAAAACTTGTGGTTTTGGGCGAAGAGCAAACGTGAATGCAAAAAGGACGACTATAAACCCCAGTATGTGGGGGTTTAGGTCGTCTTTTTTCTCTAAGCAGGAACCCTTTCCATATCGTACCTACATCATTAATTTCAACATCCTCTTCAAATTCACAGCGAATATCGCCATAGCGCCCTGTAACTCCATACCAACTAGACCCGAGGATGACGCTACATCATACCCGTGTCGATGTTTCAACTCGCTGTTTTTCGCTTCAATTTTGTAGCGCCCCTTGGCCTTATCCTTGAAAGACTCGCTTTCCTGGAACGTCATCTGGTCGGTATGTTCACTAGACTTAATACTAACCGAATACGTTTTGCTTTTTGCACCCTCGGTGTAACACCCCTCTTTAGATGGGCATTTCTTACATTTTTCAACATCAAAATAGTACGTATCGACTTGGTTTTTACCGCGGTCTTTCTTGCCTTGTCTCGCTTTTCGAATCGCCATATGTCCGGCTTTACACACGTACATACCCGCGTCTTTGTTAAACAAAAATTCGTCTTCTTTCTTACGCCCGCCTTGTGTAATTTGTGGGTTCAGTTTAGCTACAAGTTCTATTTCATTCGTTTTGGCATAGGCAATATTGTCTTTTTCCGAATACGCCGTGTCTCCAATTACGGTTTTAACTTCCAACCCGACTGACTGACTTTTTTCAATCAGGGTCTGCAACTGCTTGCCGTCATTTTTCTCGCCTGTAGTGACGATAGCTGCTGTAATGATTCGTTCTTCGGTCATAGCAATATGGGTTTTGTAGCCAAAGAACGAGGAATCTGCACTTTTATGGCCAACTTTTGCATCCGGGTCTTCGGAGATACGTAGTTGTTCAAGGTCATCCATGACCGTTTCTTTCAACAGATTCAACGGCTCTCTGATCTTAGGCAACGCACAAACACCGCCTTCTGATTCGATGACATCAATTAGCTTCTTGCAGTAGGCGATTTCAGCTTCCAGCTCATCATTTGTGTTTTTAGGAGGGAACCTGGCTTTGAGGGATTCGTCAACCTTGTAGACGGCCTTCCTCAATTTTCGAGAACGATCTTGAAGGATTTCCCGTGGGGACTTCTGGTTGTAACGAGCTTTCGTATGCGTGGCATCAACAATAATGGCTTTGCTTTGGATAATGCCCTTTTCAATTGAGATTTCAACCGTTTTGCCAATTAGCATATCAAGTAAATTTAAGTCTTTAAGCCGCAGTTTTCGGAACTTGGTCAACGAACTGGAATCGATGACGGACTCTTCTGGCGCCATGCCCAGGAAGTATTTAAACGACATGTCGTATTTAGATCGTTCGACGATGTCGGCGTCGGACAGCTCAAAAATAGCTTTAAGTAATAAGTATTTAAACAACCGGATCGGGTCGATTGCATTTCTCCCGTTATCTAGACAGTAGTTATGTTTGAGTTCCTCATACACGAAGGAAAAGTCGATGAGCTCATTGATTTGCCGCAGCATGTTATCTTTGGGGATGACCAAGTTGTAGAGTTCGATATATGGGCTTATGACCAGTGCTTGCTGCAGTTGGATCAATTCACTCACCTGCTCTCTTTTGATGCTTAAATTATACAAGAAGAAAGGCATAGCTACCTCAATTTTTTTGAGTAACTATGCCTTTCTTCGTCAAATGAACTTTTTCAGTGGCCTCCCGATATGGCGGGGCTTTTTTTTGTCCAGCCGCAATGATAGGTTTATTTAGGTTGGCCAAAGGAAGAGGAGTTTTGAAAATTTTGTCGAAAGGATAAACCGTCAGTGTGTGTGAAGGAGCAGTATAGGATGGAGGTGGTTGACTTGACCTTGTCGGTTTTTATTGCAGATGACGAACGAATACAAAGAGAAGGCATTGTCAAGCATGTCCCTTGGCAGCAGCTAGGCATGACGATCGCGGGAACAGCGGAGGATGGAGAAGAAGCGCTGCAGAAGATCGGCTTGCTGCAGCCGGATATTCTGATTACGGATATTAAAATGCCGAATATGAACGGTCTAGAGCTGGCTGCTGCGGTCAGGCAGCGCTATCCCCGTACCCGCGTTATTATTATCAGTGGCTATAATGAGTTTGAATATGCACGGACGGCGATTGAGCTGAGCGCAAATGCGTACTTACTCAAACCAGTTAACTTTGATGAGCTCTTGGAAGTGCTGAGATCTGTTGCGGCTGCCTGCCTGGACGAGCAACGTAACGACAGCGAACGGCAGAACCTCAGCCGGATGCTGGAGGACAATAAACCGGCTGTCACCGGACAGTTTCTCAGGGATTTGCTTTACGGCCAATTGTTAGATCCTCATGCGATTGCGGATAAAGCCCTGTATTTGGGCATCCCCGAGGAGGGCGATTTCTCGTTGATCATTATGGTCTTCGAGGAAACAAATGCAGGTAGCGGTTCTTCGGACCGTAATAAGAGGCAAATCTACCAGACCGCCCAGATGAAGTTAAAGGAATTTGGAAAGCGCTTTCTTTGGGCAGGGGGATTTGCGGACGAGCAGGAGCTGCTGTGGGTCGTTTGCGCTTCAGAGACGGGAACGCGCGAGATGCTCGATCATTTTAGAAAAGACGTGAATGATACGCTCCATCTGAATGTGACTGCGGGAGTGAGCCGGGTGAAATCCGCCCTTTCGGAGTTGCCGGAAGCGCACAGGGAAGCAACGATCGCGGTTTCCCAACGATTTCATGTAGGAAAGAATCTGACCTTCTATAACGGTGATGCCATAAACGGAAGAAAAAATGCAGAGCCCGTGATTCGGATTAAAGAAATTATTGAGCAGCAGTATGCAGGAACCATTACGGTGGATGAGCTTGCCAAACTCGTTTTCCTGACGCCGAACTATATTAGCAATCTGTTCAAGGAACAAACAGGTGAGACGATCATCGACTACCTGACCAAAATCAGAATGCGCCATGCAGCCAAGCTGCTGGAGGACCCCTCCTGCAAAATTTATGAAATTGCGGAACGCACAGGCTTTAACAGTACCTCCTACTTCAGTGTTGTGTTCAAAAATATATATGGGCAAAGCCCCAAAGAGTACCGTGAATCCCTGAAAGGCTGGCGCTGCGGCAATGAAGAGGCTGAGAATTCATGATATTTCGATTAAGCACAAAATGATGTTCTGCTACGGGCTGCTCGTACTGGTCTCCATTCTGGTATTGGGTGCTGTGTTTTATTCCACGATGCAAAAATATATTTATGAGCAGGCCAGTGAGTCCTACCAGCAGACCTTGGCACAAGTGGTGCTGAATGCGGAGTACAAGCTGAACAATTATGACCGGACAATAAATCAGTTTGTCACGGACATGCCGTTTGTAGGCGCCGTTTCCTATCCGTACAAGTCTCCAGGAGATTATTCCTATGCTTTTCTGAATACGATCTCCAAAATTTTTGAGGTTCCGAAGAAGGATGATAGCATCTCCCAGCTGATCTTATACAAGGAAAATCCGACCATTCCGGAATCAGGGAATTCCTTTATCGATATTAGCTATGCGAAGGAGGCTTCCTGGTATCCGCGTTTTTTTCAAAACACGGAATCGTACACCATTAATGACTATATTGCGCTGTCCAAGAAGAAAATGTGGATTGTCACGGATGAAATCAATCAACCCGATTATGGCCTTGCCGGAGAAAAGCTGGCTACCACCGAAGGGTTGTATGTAGGAATCATCAAGCCTGTCATTTATAATCACGAGAAAATAACGGGCATCTTCGAGTTGGTTCTTAACTACTCCAGTATATTTGGGGATTTGATTGCGCCTGGCAGCCTGCCTGGCGACCACATTATCGTTGCGGATGATCAAATGGGCATTCTGTATAGCAGCTATGAAAAAGAGGTCTCGCTTCAGTCGAAGCTTCCAGTGGCCTTGTCGTCGCAAATCGGGAGCGATCCATCAGGCAAGTTTGCCATGGTGCAGGATGGGATTCAATCGATGGTGCTGTATCAACGGGGGAGCGATTCGAATTGGCTTTTTCTGCGGGTTATCCCCGTTGATCAGCTGTTTGCCGGCGCTAAAGCGATCCGTCAGTTAACGATTACGGTGGCAGCGGTCTGTCTGCTGGTCAGTCTCCTGCTTGCGCTTATGCTGGCGAGAATGATTGCAAGGCGCCTGTCTGTTTTTACTGAGCAGATGGGGCGTGTGGAGAACCTTGAGCTGGACATCCATGTTGATATTGACGGGAGAGATGAGATCGGCGCAGTGGCCCGAAGCTACAACCGCATGCTGCGCAAAATAAGGGAGCTCGTTGACCAGCTCACAATCAGCCAGCAGACACAGAAGGAATCAGAGCTTAAGGCTCTCCAGACCCAGATCAATCCTCACTTTCTGTATAACACGCTGGCCACTATTAAGTGGATGGCAATGGATGGGCAGAACCAAAAAACGATGGGGATGGTCGATCATCTAGCAACCTTCTACCGATTGTCCCTTAATAAGGGACTGCCGCTGCTTGCCGTAAGGGATGAAATCTTGCATTTGCAAGCCTATACCGAGATACAAAAAATCCGTTTGGAGGAACGAATTGATGTCGTCTATGAGATCGAGCCGGGAATCGGGCATTTTATGACGTTGAAGCTGATTCTCCAGCCTTTTGTCGAGAATGCAATTCTCCATGGCGCGGAGAAAAGGAAAGGAACGACAACGATCGTTATTCGAGCTTATCGGAGAGGCGAAACGATGCAATTCGAGGTGGAGGATGATGGCGTCGGTATGAGCGCTCCGGCGCGTGCGGAGCATTTTTCCGTCGAAGGGGGTTACGGCATACGCAACGTCCACGAGAGGGTACGGCTTCAATATGGACCAGAGTATGGCGTATTTCTTCAAAGCAAGCCGGGACAAGGGACAAAGGTTACTGTAGTGATTCCATTAGTTGAATAGGAAGAAATTTCCGGCGTTCTTCACAGCTTTAAGTGAAGAACGTTTTTTTTAGCGCCGTATCCCGATAAGTGTGTAGAATTTTAAAATAAGATGATAGGATTCTGAATTTTTTGTCTCCTCCCCCGAAGCTATACTTAAGGAGCAGAAGAGAGTAAAGAGGGGGAGGTTCGATTTGCAGTCGGTATGGAACAACCGGTATTTGTATTTATTCATTTTGCCGGGCATTATCTGGTTTCTCGTTTTCTGTTATCAGCCGATGTACGGCGTGCTTATCGCATTTAAAGAGTATGACATCATTAAAGGGGTATTTCGCAGCGATTGGGTTGGGCTTCTGCATTTCAAGGAGCTGTTCGGTAGTCCTGGATTTTCAGGCCTTCTCAAAAATACGATCGCTATCAGTTTGTTGAAAATGGTGTTCGGGTTCCCGGCTCCGATCATACTGGCGCTGCTGCTGAATGAAGTGCGGAGCTCGGTATTCAAGCGATTGGCACAGACGATCTCGTATCTTCCTTTTTTCGTATCCTGGATCGTCATTACCGGGATCTGGTACGATCTGTTCAGCGTTGATGGCGGATTCATTAATACGCTGCTAACGGCTCTGGGCCTTATTGATGAACCTGTGTTCTGGTTTGGAAATCCGGATTATTTCTGGGGCATGATTCTCGCCTCCGATATTTGGAAGGGAATTGGCTTCGGTACGATCATTTTCTTAGCTGCCATTACTGCGGTAAACCCTGAATTATTTGAATCCGCCGTTGTAGACGGCGCGAGCCGATGGAGGCAGGTATGGCATATTACGCTGCCAGCCATTCGCTCCACCATCATCCTTTTGTTCATTCTTAATATTGGACATTTTTTGGATGCAGGATTTGAACAGATTTATGCCATGCAAAATGAAATGGTGCTCGACAAGGCGGAGATTATTGACACATATGTCATGAAGGTCGGAATCTTCCGAGCCAATTACGAGCTTGCCACAGCAGTCGGATTATTTAAGTCCATTGTTGGGATGCTGCTGCTCTTGACCACGAACTTTATTGTCAAAAAATTCGGAGAAGACGGGGTCTTTTAGGGAGGTCATCATGAAACCCACACGCGGGGAAAATATTTTTCAATGGATTAATTATCTGTTTCTGACGGTTCTCTGCTTCACGTTTCTGTTTCCGTTCTGGCGGATCGCCGCCATTTCGCTGAATGAGGGGCTTGATGCCTCGCGCGGCGGCATTAATTTCTGGGTTCGGAAGTTTACGCTGGATAACTACATCGCAGTCTTCTCCAGAGGCGATATTTTGAATGCGTATACCATTTCAATCGGAAGGACGGTAATCGGGACGCTGCTTTCCATTATTTTGATTTCTCTGATGGCTTATGGCCTGTCCAAGAATAGGCTAAAGGGCCGAAAGCTGATCAATCTCATGCTGATTCTGACGATGTTCTTCAGCGGGGGCCTAATTCCAACCTACATGCTGTACAAATCGCTTTATCTGCTCAATAGCTTCTGGGTGTACGTGGTTCCATCCTTATATGGTGCCGCAGCGGTATTTATTTTCCGATCCTTCTTCCGAACCCTGCCGCAGGAATTGGAGGAGTCAGCCCAAATTGATGGAGCGAACGATCTGATCATTTTTGCTAGAATTGCCATACCGCTAAGCATGCCGATCTTTGCCACGATGGCGTTGTTCTCGGCAGTCGGGCACTGGAACGATTATTTAACCGCCGTTATTTACACGACGAACGAGCACTTGCTTCCGCTCCAAACGCTTCTGATGAAGGTCATGAATATTAACCAAAATGAGTCGGGATCACTGGCATTCGGGGCGGTAAATCTAAGCGATGCGTCAAGAAGAACGGTAACTGCCGAATCGGTCAAGATGGCCATGCTGATGGTAGTCGTACTGCCCATCCTCGTGCTGTATCCTTTTCTTCAGCGTTATTTTGTCAAAGGAATGATTATTGGCTCGTTAAAAGGGTAAGGTTGGTCCGTTCAAACCTATAACAACAAAAGGGTGGTAGTCCAATGAAAAAAAGCATTAAGCTCGTTACTATGCTTCTGCTTAGTAGCATGTTGGCCGCAAGTCTGGCCGCGTGCTCTAAAAATGAAAATAATGAAAGCGCTACAAAAACGAGCGACAAGCCAGAAAACACGGTGGGCGAGGAAACGAAGGAAGAGCCGTTGAAGATCAATCTCATGTATATGCATACTTATGACAATGCGCCTAAGCAGGACAATCGGATGCATGAGTGGCTGCTGGAGAACAAAAACCTCGATATCCAGATTACGGCTGCGAATACGAAAACGCCGACAGATAAAATGAATACGATGCTCGCTAGCGGCGATATTCCCGATGTTGTCAGCATCCTGACCGATGACATTAATAACGGCATTGCCAACAAATGGGCTGAAGCAGGCTATATTATCGATATGGGGCCGTGGCTGGATAAATATCCGGATCTCCTCAAATACAGCGATCCGGCTTTCAATCAGGTGACTTATGCCAGCAAGAAGGATGGCAACATGTATATGATTCCGGGCAACCCTGCAGGAAACAGCGAAATCATGACATTAAATGTAGGCCCCATGATCCGTGAGGACTGGCTGAAACAGGTGGGGATGAATGCGCCCAAAACGATAGATGAGCTTTATCTGGTTCTAAAAGCATTCAAGGAACAGATTGCGGATGTGAACGGCAAGCCGATTATCCCTGCATCGTTCGATAATTTTCGCCAATTTCTGATGTATTCCTGGACGGGCAACTGGTTCAATATTTCAGAGGACTACAAGAGCATGCACTGGTGGTTCAATGATCCGAAGATCGAGGAATATATGGTATTCATGAACAAGCTCTACAAAGAAGGTTTGCTGGACATGGAGACGATTACGCAGCAGCCTGCGCAATACCAAGCCAAGCTCAGCTCAGGACGCGTAGGCTTCACGATCAATACGAACGGTCCTATGGATACGGCGAACGGAGTGCTGAAAGCTGAGGATCCAGCCAAACGGTTTATTCCAAGCCCTCCGCTTCAGGTTCCCGGCTTGAAGATGCCAACGTACCAGGAATCCAACTTCTCGATGGCCACGGGCTTGGTTGTATCTAAGAAATTCGCCGAAAAACCGGGCAATGTGGAACGCTTGATGGAATTTCTCAACTGGAGTATGAGCACGGAAGGGGCAACGATTCTAAGCACAGGCCCAGATGGGGAGTTTTATGTAAAGAATGCAGACGGGCTTCTTGAGCCTAAGCCAGAGGTGAAGGCGGAGCAGGATAAAGCGGACCGCAGCTTCGAGACTCGTTCCGGCATTAGTTATTACAATTTGCTGAGTGCCCCGGTTATTCCTAAAGCAACAGTTATGGCGGGTACCGATGAGTTAATTATGGCGCAAGACACTTGGCAGCCGGGTGTCAGCTTGCAGGATATTCCGTTTAATTTCTCTGGCACCGGCCAGGCATGGGACAAAAATTGGCCGAATTTGTGGCCGGAGATCAGCAAATGGGAAGCAAAAGCGATGTTTGCTTCATCCGAGCAGGAAGCCCGCAAAATTACGCAGGATATGCTGGAGAACTTTAAAAAAATCGGAGAACCCGAGGTTACGGCAGAGAAGCTCAAGCTGATAGATGAATATCTACAAAAAAATCCGAAGTAAAGCAGGGATTGGCATTGATGATTAATGTGGTGGCAATCGGATTGCGTATTCATGGCGAATACGCAATCCAAGAAATATTGAAAGCGGAAAATACCAGGCTGGTAGCGATTATGGAGACGGAAGAACGCTGGAGCACGGTTGCCGAGCGGTACAATGTTCCTTTCTTTAGCGATTACCGCGCCATGCTTGATGAAGTCGAATGTAATACGGCAATCGTGTGCCTGCCCAATGACGAGAAGACAACTGCGGTGATCGAATGCTTGCGGCGTGGAATACACGCGATTTCCGACAAGCCCGTTTCGATCACGGAAGAGGAGCTTGACCTGCTGGAGAAGGAGGTTGCGGCTTCCCCTGCGGAATTTTCTGTGCTGCTGACCGAACGCTTTAATCCGCTTTATGTCAAGGCGAAAGCCATTATCGACAGCGGCGACATTGGCGACATTGCCGGCTGCATCATGATGAGGCCGCATGAATCCACGGCCCAACGTGAAGAGCCTTGGATGTATGACACTTCCCGCAACGGTGGATTAATCGTAGATCTTATGATCCATGATATCGATCTGGCGTTATGGATGTGCCGCAGTGAATTGGAGGAAGTGACAGCCAAGTCGCTGCACACCCGTTTTTTTGCGGATAAGCCAGGTTATATCGACTTTGCACAGGCTCTGTTCACGCTTCGCAGCGGGGTTATCGTCCATGTGGAAGCCGATTGGCTGACGCCTCGCAATACTTCATGGGATTGCAGGATGCTGGTGATCGGCACCGATGGCACGGTCGAGGTGCTAACAAAGTCGGGTGAAGTGATCCTATGCACCCATGAGGGCAATCATCGCAATGTTATGGAAGCCGAAGTTCAGCATGACAGCGTTTGCCTGGATTTTGTCCGCCGCATACGGGGAATTGAACCTTGCATTCTAACCTCGGAGGATTGCCTCGCATCGGCGAGAGCTGTGCTCCTAGCACGTAAATCTAGTGAGTCAGGGCGGTCTGAAGCCGCCCGCATATAATCCAATAGCGAACAAATAGGAGGCTTTGCGTATGTTGAATAGCCGATTGTTGAAGATGGTGCTGCTCTGCGCTTTTGTTGTATCAGGGTGGCTCGCTGCTACTCCACCGCCGCTCAAGGCGGCTGCTTTCCCTGTCATTTACACCTTTGATTTGCGTCAAGCTGCAAACGTCTTCAACACGGCTGACAGCTATGACATCCGGCTGTTTGTTGCGACTCTCCAAGGAATCGTCAATCAAAAGGGGCCAAGGCTTTATGTGTACAATTCTTTCTACGTACAGACGCCAAGCATAACGGCCAGACAAGCTTGGCAAATTGACGAGAAATGGCTTGAAACCTTTCGCAAGCCAGGCCAATGGCTTAGCGAATATACGGTGACCCCCCTAGCTACTCTTGAGGATTTGGTCAATACGTTCCGGGCAGACTTGACGGGGCTTGCCGTATGGGACCCCAAAGTCGATGCAACGGCCAACGTCGCCACGACGATTGCCGGCGTCGAGCAAGCGCCTGCCGTTATGGGGGGAGGTAAGCTGTATACAAGGCTAACCACCTCACCGAACAGCCTTTCTGTGAAGCGCTCGCTTGCTGGACAATTTACTGGTCCCAACGCCAAGACGGATGCTTATGTATGGGCGAAGCAGCAGTATTTGGACACCGGGCTTGCCAATGCCGGGGTACTCGGATATATAGAGGATGCTTATGCCCGGCTGCCTCAGACCCACTCGCAGGAATACACTTCTGTCAGGGATATTCTCGTTATGCGGAAAGCCTTTGTGTTCGACCTCAGCCCGTGGGGAGACGAGAAAGCCTTCGATGCGCCCGACCAGACCCTAGGGAAAGATCGGGATACGATGCTGGCGATTCTACAATCGGCTTATGACAGACATGGCAAAGATAACATGATCGAGGTCTATGGCTTCTTTCCATGGTGGGACAAATATTCAACGTATGGGGGCAAGGGCAGTCATACGGAATTTGAAGGCGAGTGGAAAGTGGTAGAGTATTTCTCCAAATACAATGCCGCGCTTGCCAGCATTATCGACACGATGGGCGATTCCAATATGTCTGTCCATTGGTGGGGACCCGCAGCGACGAATCTTAAACCAGCGGTTCAGGCGGGCAGCCGTCCCGTGTTAGAGAACAAAACGTATATATTATGGGGAATGGGCGACCATGATGCGTCCACGGTCCATTATCAATTTCCTTATGTCTGGAATTCGGACCCTGCCCGGGGCAAGCTGCCGATCGCATGGAACATTGCTCCAATCACGCGCAATGCACCGGATATTATGCAGTATTTGTATGATACGGCAACGTCGAACGATTATCTGGTTGCAGGCGCTTCTGGAGCGGGATATGCGAATCCTGACTACATCAAGGATATGCCGGTCTGGTTAAAATGGAACCAAGAGCTGTTCCGCAATACAGGTTACACCATGTCGGGTTTCATCCTGAACGGCAATGCCGGTCTAGTCACGGCTGCTGCCGAGCAAACCTATCGCTGGTTCTCCAATGATCTGGCTCTGTTCTACAATCCGAATCTGAATGCACCTAAGCCTGATGTCCGCAGCACGAATATGGTTGTGATGGGCGATAACGTTCCCATTGCCAATGGTGATGTGCAAGGGCAGGCAAATCATATTTACAATGCAACGGCAGCTCTGGTAAGCCCGGGCTCCGCACCTAATTTTCTATATATTAAGCCGGCATTCACTTCCATCGAATTTATCAATCAGGTCATGAAGAAAATTGCTGCCGAGCATCCCGAATACCGTTACGAAGCGGTTGATCCTTATACGTATGCCTCCCTGATCCGTCAGAAGGTCAAGGGCAGCTTGGCGGACGATGCTATCATTTTGGACACCCAAGTGCCGGATACGATGATCGTAGGGCAAAAATACCCGGTATCGGTCACTGTTCGGAATGTAGGAAGTGCGACATGGACGGCGGCCAGCTCGTTCCGGCTTGCGGCAACGACTGACAATACGCTGACATGGACGGATTTCACGGATAGCGGTTACTCGCTCTCCGCTGGCAATCAGCGTGCATTCCTTGCCTCAGGAGACAGCATTCAGCCGCAGGGAACTAAGACCTTTACATTCCAAGTACAAGCGCCAGCATCTGCGGGCAGCTATCTATTCGGTTCGTCGATGATCCGCGATGGCGCCGGCTTGCTGGGGGATATGCAGAAGAAGAAGATTCAGGTCATAGCCGCACCAGCCAAAGCTGCGCAAATTACAGCGGTAAGCGTGCCTTCTGCGATGACGGAGGAACAGACCTCCACCGTATCGGTCACTGTCAAAAATATAGGCACAGCAATCTGGACGGCGGCCGACAACTTTAGGCTGGCGGCAGTCTCCGGCAAGAATGATGTCATCTGGAGCGGATTTGCAAGCGGCGGGATCAGCACAAATGCAGGCAACCAGCGCGTATTCCTCAGTGGAACCGATTCCATCGCACCGGGCGCGAGCAAAACCTTTACCTTCACCATCGCTGCGCCGCGAACACGTGGCGTTTATACATTAGGCGTTTCAATGATTCAGGATGGAATTGCTTTGTTTGGCGATAAGGGGCTTTATGATATACGGGTTTCTCCGAGCGGAGCCTTGGCCAAGAACGCGGTCAGCTTCAATGATGATATTCCTGAATATGCCGCACCGGGCGAGCAAATACCGGTTGCGATTACGTTCAAAAATACAGGAAACGCCGATTGGTCACGGGCAGCCAACTACACGCTGAAAAGCGCCAGCACCAATCAGTTGACTTGGGCAGCTTTCCCTTACGGAGGGGTTAGTAGCGGCGTAGCGAACCAGAAGGTTTATATGAACCAGAATGAACTAATTAAGACAGAGCAGTCGAAGACGTTCTCCTTCTTTATTCAAGCGCCGACAACTCCGGGTGCGTACACGCTCTCTATGCAAATGGATGATGGAACCGGAAGCTTCGGCGTATTAAAGTCATTCACCATTCATGTAGCAGGCCCAAGGGATGCCAAATTTACGGACTGGGATGTTCCAACGGTGATGGCAGCGGGGACCAAAGCTGAGGTCAGCGTTGATGTGCAGAATGCGGGCGCGAATAACTGGACGGAGGGCAGCCTCTACCGCTTATCAGCCGGTTTGACCAATCAGTTTGTGTGGAGCGATTTTAGCCATGGGGGCTATAGCTTGAGCGCTGTTAACCAACGGACTTTCATCCCAGGTTACGAAACGATTGCAGCTAATCAGCGCAGGAGCTTTGTATTCAGTATCCAAGCTCCGTCTACTCCCGGAACCTATACCTTCAGTGCGAGCATGATTCAGGATGGCGTAACGGTATTCGGACCTACTAAATCGTGGACGATAACAGTCGTAAGCCCTTATGAGCAAAGAGTAAACGTAGGTGCAGCAGCAAGCTATACGGATTCTCTTGGTCAAGTATGGGCGGCGGATCAGCCTTATTCCGGTGCGAACACATGGGGTTATACAACCTCAACGTCAGCTGCATCAAGCACGGCAGACACCATAACCGGGTCGAGCGATCCTGCGCTTTATCAGTCGCAGCGTTATGGCAGCGGAGGCAATCCGTTCAGTTATAAATTCAATGTGCCAAACGGTACTTATCAGGTAAGTCTGGATTTTGCGGAAATTGTATTTACCTCCAGCGGCATACGGGTGTTTAATGTCGACATTGAAGGGAAAAATGCGTTGTCTGGCTACGATATGTTTAAAACAACGCTCGGCCACGACAAAGCGCGCCGTTATGAATTCACTAAAGTTGCCGTGAGCGATGGCGTCTTAGATATTGATTTTTCCGCTTTGAGCGATGCGGCGGCAGTGAACGCGATCCGCGTCGTGCGGACCAACTAGAACCGTAAATATAGGCGACAAAGGTGGATTTAAACAAGATGAACAAAATCAAAGTGGGTATCGTGGGCAGCGGCTCCATTTCCAATTTTCATTTAAGGGCTTACCACAACAATAAACAGACGGAGCTTTACGCGATCTGCGACCTCAATGAGGAAAGGGCAAAGTCGCAAGCGGACCTCTACCAAATTGGGCAGATCTATACGGATTTTGCCCAGATGATCGCTAATCCGGATATTGATGCCATCAGCATCTGTACGTGGAATAACACTCATGCGGAATTTGCAATCCGGGCTCTGGATGCCGGCAAGCATGTACTGGTGGAAAAACCGCTGTGCATGACCGTAGAAGAAGCGCTTCAGGTAGAAGAAGCTGTAAGAAGAAGTGGAAAACAACTGCAAATTGGTTATGTGCGAAGGTATGATCCCAACGCGCAAATGGTTAGGCAGTGGACAGAGGGAGGGGAGCTTGGAACGATTTATTACGCCAAGGCTTCCTGCCTGCGCCGACTGGGCAATCCTGGTGGATGGTTTGCCGATAAGGAACGTTCAGGCGGAGGACCTTTAATCGATTTAGGCGTGCATATCATTGATTTGTGCTGGTTTCTGATGGGACGTCCCAAAGTGAAATCGATCAGCGGCAATACTTACCGGAAACTAGGTCAACGCTCTCATGTGCAAAATCTTTCCTTCTACAAATCTGCCGATTATAATCCGGAACACAATACGGTGGAGGATATGGCCAATGCGCTGATCCGCTTCGATAACGGAGCTTCGCTAATGGTAGATGTCAGCTTTACTCTTCATGCACGGAAGGATGAAACTTCAATCCGTTTGTATGGCGATAAGGGCGGCATGGAAATTGAACCGGAGATTGCGCTGATTTCGGAGAAATCGAATACGATGGTAGTCGTTCAGCCCCAGACCGATCATCCGAGCTTTGATGCTGACCGCGCTTTTCAAAATGAAATTGATCATTTTATAAACTGCTGCTTGTTGGGCAGCAGTCCTCTAAGCCCGGTGCAGGACGGCGTGGAAATGATGAAGATTTTATGCGGTATCTATGAATCAGCCGAGCAAGGGAAAGAAATCTATTTTTCATAACGAAGCAGCAGCCTTCAGGGTCTTACCTGAAGTGCTGCTTTTCATTAAGTGACAGGAGAGAATGGCTATATGAGCAAGAAAGGCAGAGGAATCGAAAAAATTCACGTGGTCTCCCAAACCCACTGGGACCGGGAATGGTACCAGGATTTTCAAGGCTTTAGAGCGCGGCTAGTTTATATGATTGACGAGCTGCTGGACCATATGGAGAACGATTCGGAGTACAAATACTACACGATGGATGGTCAAACCATTGTACTGGATGATTATTTGGAGATTCGTCCGGAAAATCGCGGCCGGCTGGAAGCGTTGATCCGCAGCGGTCGGATCGCCATTGGTCCTTGGTACGTGATGCCGGATGAATTTCTGGTCAGCGGGGAATCGTTGATTCGGAATCTTCAGAAGGGGATGGCACAATCGCGGGAGTGGGGCACGGAGCCGATGAAGTCAGGCTTTATTGTAGACATCTTCGGGCACAACAGCCAAATGCCGCAGATTTTGCAGGGCTTCGGCATCGATAATGCCGTCTTGTTCAGAGGCTTCGAAGGCGACGCTGATCCTTCTGAAATCTGGTGGGAAGGCGCCGATGGCAGCCGCGTTCTGGGTCTCAAGCTGGATGAGGACCGCTCGTACAGCGACTTTTATTTTAGCGTGCGCTGGCCTTTTTTTGATCGAGACGATGATTATGCCGGGAACCGGGAAGAGCTGATCAGACGCGTCCAGGAGTGGATTGCGTACAAGAACAAGCGCAGCACGACAACGATTGGCATCGGCATGGACGGCGTGGATCATGTGGAGATTGAACCACAGCTGACATGGCTGCTCAAGACGATTAATGCAGCAGAGGAAATTGATGTGGAGCTGGTCCACTCCAGCTTGGAGCTGTATCTGGAGGAGCTGCGCGGGAAGCTCGGGGACCTGCGGGTGTACAAAGGCGAGCAAAAAGCTCTTGCCTTAAACGGGGTTAATAATTGGGTACCCGAGAATACCTTATCTTCGCGTGTTCATCTCAAGCAGCATAATCAGCACTGTGAGAATCTGTTAGAGAAATGGGCAGAGCCACTGGGTGTCATGGCTTCGCTGGAAGGGCGCGCCTATCTGAAGGCATTCATCGACAAAGCATGGGAGCATCTGCTTCAGAACCATCCGCATGATTCCATTTGCGGCTGCTCAATAGATCAGGTTCACCGGGATATGATGTACCGTTTTGACCAATCCCGCCTCATCAGCGAACAGATGATTAAGGAACAGGCCCTCTTCATCGTCGATCATTTGCGAGCTGCTGACTTAAACGGCAATCAAGCCTTTACCGTGTTCAACGGTTCGCAGTTTGCGGTGAACGGCATAGCGACTGTAGAGCTTCCGCTTCCAGCGGGAGAGGATGCCGCTGTGGCCATGCGAGCGCTGGAGGGAACCTCCTTCCGCATCTTCGATCACGAGCATCGGGAAGTCCCTTATCAATTGCTTGGCGCGCGTACGAACAGTGTAAGCAGGTTCAGGCCTTACCGCGAGCTGCCGCGCGCGGATATCGTAGACAGGTTAAGGATTGCGCTGCCTGTTGATTTGCCGGCTATGGGCTACTCGACCTTTACTCTGGAGAAATATACGATTGAGAATCATGCTCCGCTGGCCTACAGCGCTCCTAAGCTTATCGGACCGGTTCGTTTTCCCGGATCGCTCCAAGCGGGGGAGAACTGCTGGAACAATGGCCGCGTCGAGGTGACTGTCGGTGCCAGCGGCATGATTGATGTGACGGATTTGCAATGCGATCATACTTACAGAGGTCTTCTGCTGATTGAGGATGAAGCAGATATTGGCGATGGCTGGAGCCATATAGCGCCGGTAGGCAACGCGAAGTTTCGTTCAACTGGCCTTGCGGCGGTAGTTGCTGCCGAGCACGATGGGCCTTATCAGGCTACCATTCGGATTCAGCTGACGCTTCAGTTGCCCCGAAGCATCAATAAGCAGGAAACCTCGCGCAGCGAGGAGCTTGTGGATGTACCGGTGGTTACCTATATCACATTGAAAAAAGATGATCCCGTGCTCTATTGCCGCACCGAAATCATGAACACAGCACGGGATCACCGACTTAAGCTGTTGTTCCCCACTGGCCTTGCCGCAGACCATTATTACACTAGTACGCCGTTTGATCTGGTAAGAAGGCCAATCAGCGTTGCCGACCAGTCCCACTACTTGCGCAAGCCCTTTGAGGTAGTACCGCACAATGGCATCGTGGCGCTCCATGATCAGGACAAAGGCATAGCGGTGTACACCAAAGGCTTGCATGAAGCGGCAGTGCGAGACCAGGCCGAGCGGACGATCGCTTTAACCTTGTACCGCAGCACCCATAAGGAAGTGATGACCGACGGCAGTGACGGCGGGCAACTGCTGGGAACGCTTGCGTTTGAATACGCACTCGGCTTCTTCGGAGCGGATCAACCTATCGAGGCTCGGTTGTGGAGAGAACATCAGCAGTTTGTGACCGGACTGCAGACCGCACACCGTAAATCCGGCAAGCTTTATAAGGAAACTCCGCACAGCAGGGCTGAAGATCTTCCCTTGCGCAAATCCTATCTTTCCTTATCGGGCGACGGGATGATCGTCAGTGCTTTTAAGCTGGCGGCTGATAGGAACGGGTATATCGTTCGTTTATTCAATTGCGGGTCCGATCAGCAGGAGGCCGCCCTAACCTTTGCAAGTCCGCTGGCCTCGGCAGCGCTAGTGAATCTGGACGAGGCTCATCAGGAGACACTGCCGTTTAATGGGAATGCCGTTAAGCTTACGGCAGGACCTAAGCAGATCATTACCTTGCGCCTTGTCTTCGATAACGGATAGGCAATCATGTGCGGCAAGGAAAGCATAGGTTAGAAACATTATCAAGATTTTTGCCTTTTATAGTAGAAAGGCTTTTGTAGGGGGAGGCCTATCATGGCACCGAAAAAAATCTATCATTTTATCTCACACACTCATTGGGACCGGGAATGGTATTTGCCCTTTGAACGTTTCCGCTACAGATTGGTCCAATTGATCGACAGGTTGCTGGACTTGCTCGACCGCGAGCCTGAATTTTATTATTTTCATCTGGATGGCCAGACGATTGTGCTGGAGGATTATTACGCTTTGCGTCCGGGGCATCGGGAACGCCTCGAGAGTTATATACGGCAGGGACGGATATTGGTGGGTCCTTGGTATCAGCAAAACGACCTGTTTCTTACAAGCGGGGAATCAACGGTTAGAAATCTGATGAAAGGTATAGCCCAGTCCCGGCAGCTCGGCAGCGAGATGAAGGTTGGCTATCTACCTGACCACTTTGGCTTAATCAGCCAAATGCCGCAGATATTCCGGGAAGTGGGACTGGATAACTGCGTGTTTGGACGCGGCTACGACCTTGCGGAGCATCCGTTGCCTTTCTTCCGCTGGCAAGCTCCGGATGGCTCGGATGTGGACGGCATGCTGCTGTATTTCTGGTATAACAGCGCTCAGCGGCTGCCTTCGGAGAAGGAAGCGCTTGCCAGCGTATTCGCGGGCATGAGAGAGCGGGAAGAAGCGGTAAACCCTTCCGGGCATTATGCGATGATGAACGGCGTCGATCACCTGGAAGCCCAGTATGATTTGCCAACTGTGCTAGCGAGTCTTCGGGATATTGCAGGCGAAGAAATCGAGGTGGTCCACAGTACACTGCCTAGTTATGTGAAGGGCGTGCAATCCTACATGCAGGAGCAGCAGGAGGGCGTTCTGGAGACCATAAAGGGCGAACTGCGTGAAGCCTTTGAATACAGCATTCTGGCGGGCACCTTGTCCAGCCGAATTTATTTGAAGCAGGCGAATGTTCGTTGCCATGACCTCGTGGAAAAATGGATCGAGCCGTTGTCGGTATTCTCCCAGCAATTGCAGTTGGATCCATATGAGGCGGACACGATTGATTATTATTGGCAGCTGTATATGGAAAATCATCCCCATGACAGCATCTGCGGCTGCAGCCAGGACAGCGTGCATGACCATATGATGGACCGATTTAAGCGCTTGGAGGAATTGGCAGGTGAGATCATCGAGCGCAAGAAGACCATTCTAGCTAGGCAGATACAGGCCGATGCCTATGATCTTCAGGATCAGAAGCTGGTGGTCTTCAATACTTCACAGCTGCCTTCGGGAGCCGTTCAGCAGACGGCGGTGTATTTCTTGGAAGAGGATCAGGTATCGGCTTTTGCGATCGAAGACGAAGAGGGCCATGCGATACCTTACCGGGTCCTGTCGGAGGAAATCGTGCGCAAGCAGGTCATCAGCCCGATTAATCTGCCAGGCGTGCTTCGAGTAAAACGCGTGGATATTGAATGGCAGCCGGCTGCGCCTGCGCTTGGTTATGCTGCTTACCGGGTGCGCCCAGGCCGAGCGGGAGCCGTTATTCAGGAGCTGGCCGATTCATTATCGACGCAGCCGTTGCTGCCTGTGCTGGAGAATGAGTATTTAAGGGTGGAGCTCTTGCCGACTGGCGCTTTCCATCTACAGGATAAGCTCTCAAGTCTTACTTATCACGATCAGGGACGTATTCAGGATGCGGGGGACGGCGGAGACCTGTATGTCTTCAAGAACGTGGATGGCGATGTGCCAGCGTTCTGGAGCGAAGCGGTATCTTTTGTGGACTGGACGAGAAATGAACTGTATGAGCAATGCGTATACGAATTCACCTGGGAACTGCCGGAAAGTTTAGATGCCTCACAAATTAGGCGATCTTCACAGAGCACTCCTTGCGATTTCCGTGTGACGCTCCGGCTGGATCGGGGATCTCGGCAGGTTCGGATGAACGTCGAGCTGGAAAACCGGGTTAAGGATCATCGAATACGATTGCTGTTTCATGGTATTGGCGCTGCCGATGAGGTGCTGGCGGGCGGTCAGTTTGATGTTGTTCGGCGCCAGTGGGATGCAGGCAGCAGCTATCAGCGCGATGCCAATTCCCAGCCCTTCTGGAAATGGCTGGCTCCTGTTCATGGAGCTGCAGGCTGCGCTATATTTGCCAAGGGGCTCCATGAATATGAAATGACGAATTCGGGCTGCACGGCAGGGATCACGATGCTAAGAGGTGTAGAAACGATTAACCTGAGGGAAGAAGCCCGGATGGAAGAGGATTTGCAGCCTAAGGGGCAGTGTCTGGGCCGTACAGAAGTAGAGCTCGCCCTCCGACCGTTCTCGCTGGATTCAGTTACGCCGACCCGTCTGTATCAGGAAGCAGAGTTATTTCATCAAGGGGTGGAGTGTAAGCTTCTGGCGCTAGATGAGGAGCGATGGAACAAAGGGAGGGCATGGGTACAGGATACGATGCATAAAGGGGTTTTTATGGAAATCAACCCGAATGCAGACCGGCCGAAGCTTCCTGCAAGCGGGAGCTTCCTAAAGGTCGCTGGCGAAGTCATGGTTTCGGCGCTGAAGTGGTCGACAGACGGGAAGGGACCGCTGCTGCGCGTTTATAATGTTGAGGAAACGGATTCGCCTGTAACCGTGTCGGGAGAAGGGCTGGATGGCGAGGTGAGAAGGACGAATCTGCTTGAGGAATGGCAGGAAACGTTGAAGGTGGAAACCGGACAGCTTAACACTGTAGTGGCAGCGAGAAAGATTGTTACCTACCAGCTCCCCCAGCCGCAAAACTCGTAATGTTGCCCTATTTTAATCAAAATTCCTAACCTAGCCTAAAATTTAAATTCCAAGCAGCTGGCGGCGGCAAGAGCGATCCTAAAGAATGCTCCTCTCGCGCAGTGACTCAAACGTTAACATTAAGTCCAACTACTTTAAACTAATCAAAGATTCAAATTACGATAGCATATCGTTTTTCTCGTTCTTTGTCAGTGACCCAGCATTCATGCTTGGTTTGTAAGTAGAAGTCACAAGTGTTTCGAAAGACGCAAGAAGCCTCGTCTATCTACTATGGACGGGGCTATCTGAGGTGGTTTGGTGCGGGAGATTTCCCCCATTAGGAGGCTGGTGACTGTTTTGCTGTTAGGTTTGTATAGAGTGAGCTCCGTTAGCTAATAGAGTACCATTTATGAAAAGTCCGCCTGCCCGTTGGTATGATTAGTTAACAAATTAATCATTCAATCATTCATGAGATATAAGCTAAAGCTATTGGTTTAAAACTTCTCCGCAATTAATTTAGCTGGAATTTATCCCGCTATTTAGACGGTTTATTTGATTTCGAACAATTTAGCTGGAAAATTTCCCTTTAATTCCTTATTTCTAGTCCGAAATGAAGTAAAAGGGGTGAATTAACAGGAAAATTTCCAGCTATTTCACTTGAGAAGCGGTTATCGCTAATTTAGCGGGAGAAATTCCATGTACTCGGTTTGAACTTGAAAAATGCTGTACAAGCGCATCCAGATTATTACTTTAAAGAAACGGAAGCGCAGCCAGACTATTGTTTTGAAGAAACGGAAGCGCAGCCAGAACATTGTTCTGAAGAAACGATAGATTCTCTTTGGCAGCTCAGTTCGATACTGGTAGTCCTAGCAGAGTGGCGTAACTAATTTCCAGCAGTCGCTTCTTCACGGAATCTTGCTGGCGTAGTGTTCATCAGCGCCCGGAAGGTCCTAGTAAAATAATGGACCGATCCAAATCCGGTCTCCTCTGCAACGGCTTTAATCGACAGCTCAGAATGGCGAAGCAGATGAGCGGCCTGTCGTACCCGCTGCAAACGGACATATTGCGAGTAGGATTCATAAATATGCGCAGAAAATATCCGGGATAAGTGCCGAGAGGACACGTTCATATGAGCGGCAACTTTGCCGAGTGAAAGATCGTCATCTGACAAATTGTCGCGGATATAGAGCTTAGCTTGCTTGAGAATCAGCGCGGAGCTGCGATAAACCGAGGGTCGATCCACAGCCTCTCTTCGTCCGAAAAGGGACACAAATGAAAAAAGAAGTGCACGGGCTAAATCAGGCAGAGAGGATTCCGGTATGGCCGGCTGGCCATCCGACCGTATAAGCAGGGAACGCCAAAGCAGCGCGGAAGGCAGCTCGTCGCCATCCTGCTTGCAGACATCAGTCGTCTCGGCCAGCAGCTGGAAGGCTGAGCGAACTTCATCTGAACATTTGCTTTCATCAAGCTCGAAGGCTACGTAAATTAGCTGCATGCCGTCAAAGGACTGAATCTGGTGCGTAATATCCGGCCGCGAACAGAACAGGCTCCCTTGACTTAACGGATAAAGTACACCGTCATCTAGATAAGTTCCTTCACCGGACAGGACGTAACAAATTTCAAAAAAAGAATGCTTATGCAGCGAATTGCTGAAATGCCGGGGGTTCAGCCCCCAATAATGAACCGTGAATGCGGCATCGGCAGCTGTAATCCGTGCGGCTTGCCTATTCAGCCGGGCTTCGCTCTCAATCCAGTGGTACAAAATACATCCTCCTCTTCATGATGGCGTAAAAAGACAAAAGGTTGGCTCTATCAGCTAAAGATATGAATACGTCAACAAGTCATAATATACATATGGTTAACAAAACTAAAACAAATGGAGGAACTATCATGATTAAAGCACAGGATGTCGATTTTTACAACGAACAAGGGTATCTGCTGGTGAAAGGCGTATTTAATCAAACAGAGGTTGAGGAAATGAGGTTGGCAGTCGGAAAGATCATCGACCGTGCGGCCCAAGTACAGAAGGATACGAATCATGCGTGGCAAGGAGATTTTTTGCCGAAGGAGGAGCTAAAGAAGCTTGTGCTTAAAGGCTTTCACGATGTGCAGTATCACGATGCTTCGTTCATGCGGGCAATCGTCCATGCCAATATGACAGCCGTTCTATCGCAAATTATTGGACCCAACGTTCAATTGCACCATTCCAAGATGCTGGTCAAACCGCCGGAGAATGGAGCGGCTTTTCCGATGCATCAGGATCATCCTTACTTTCCGCACCAGCAGCATACCATGCTGGCCGCCAGCGTTCATCTGGACGATGCGAATGTAGAGAATGGTTGTCTGCATGTAATTCCGGGCTCCCATAAGCAAGGTGAGATTCCTCATATCGGCAAGCATTACTTGAATGCCAAGGAATATCCGATATCGATGGGCACTCCTTGCCCGGCAGAAGCCGGTGATGTTCTGTTCTTCAACTATTTGACGATTCACGGTTCACCAGCGAATCTCAGTGACCGGACACGGCGCAATGTACTGTTCCAATACCGCAGCGCTACGGATTTTCCATCGGAAAACACACATATTAACTGGGGCCAGGGCCTGATGGTTTGCGGAGAGAACCCGAACTTCGACAATGCCAGCCCGAAATACAAGATTGAGGAATAAGCAAAAATGTAGAAGTAGAGAAGCATACAATGGAAGAGAGCAGGGAGTGTCCCTGCTCTCTTCCATTGTATTTAGGAGGATCACTCCTATGTAGTTAGGTTAGTGAGGCTGTGTTCTCGGCCTATTCAAACTAAATGCCGGCATAGCGCAGCAAGAAAAAAACCTCCACAGCGATCCAGGATCGGCGTGAAGGATTAGGTTTGCTTTTAAATGTACACATGCTGAATTTCATAATCACGTTCGATCGACATATCAATAAATTGATCATCGATTTGGATAAGTGGACGGAAAAATTCAGTAGGGTGCGTCATGATGATCATGCCGCTCTCGCCGCTGACGAGGTCGATCTTCTTGCCAATGAAATTAGGCATCATATGCTTGATAAAGGTATGCGCGGTATAAGGATCCAGCTCTTTAAAGCTTAGACGGTAAAGCTCCTTAAGCACGAATAACAAATCTCTTTTCTCCTGATAGACACGCTGTGAGATCATGGCACTGTAAATATCGACGACGGCAATGATTTTGGCTACGGGATGGATTTTATCGCCCGTAATGCCATGGGGATAGCCTGTCCCGTCGTTTCGTTCATGATGCTGAAGGGCGCCAATGGCGACAAACGGCTCATCAAATGATTTGTTAATAATCTCATGGCCATAAATTGTATGCTTCTTAACTTCTTCGAACTCTTCATCGCTTAGCCTGCCCGGCTTATTCAAGATATCGTCCTTAATCCGGCATTTGCCGATATCATGAAGAAAGCCAGCTTTGCCGATTTGAGCAGAATCCTCATCGGTATATCCGACCCAAGTGGCTAGATAATAGGATAGCATGCCTACCTGTACGGAGTGCTGGTAGGTATAATCATCCTTCGTATTTAGCAGCAGCAGCATGGAAACGACATCTCGTTCCAACTGGAGATTGTTTAATAAGGGCTGAAGCATGGAGGAAACTTCGGAATCATCGATGACCCCTTGATCGGACGCTTTGGAAAATAAACTCTCGAAGCTCTTGACAGCGTTTTCGTAAATAGGCTGTACAGTCGGAAGCCATTTTGGGTTGATCGTGGATTCTAACGTGCGCTTCTCAGGTTCTGCAGCATTTCTTTCATCGATGTCGACATATTCAATTTGGTGTTGAAATAATCTTGATATCTCATGACTAAAAAGGATCGTTCCTTTGGAGAGTACATGAAGCCCGTAATTGTTAAACGTATCGTTGCTTAACTGGTCTCCATTTTGTAATTCTGTAACATGGACCCTCATCAAGACACCTCAATGTATTGTAATAACTAATGTACCTACAATAGTAACAATGAATGCTCAGATTGGCAATATGAGGATATTGGAATAGCGACTAAATACCTAATATTTCAGCAAAAATCGACCTTGTTTTTCGATTGAACTTATTATTCCATGAAAAACGAAGCGATTTTCAGTAGGACCAAAGACGATGGATGCAAAAAAGTTTGCGGGTGATTTGTTGTCACGCAAAATTACCCGCAAACTTTGATGGCTAGGGAATGAAAAGCTTTTAAAAATCGATTAGTTCATCGGTTGGATTCCAAGGTCCAAGCTGATGCCCCTTCCATTCGGAACCGTCCTCCCAAATCTCTTTCTTCCATATAGGAACCACTTGTTTTAAACGTTCGATTGCATATCTGCTCGCCTCATAGCAGCTGTTCCGATGAGGGGAAGAGACGGCGATGACAACGCTCGTTTCCGCTAAGCCAACGACGCCTATGCGGTGGCTGATCGCACATAAGGCCCCTTGCCACCGCTCCGCAATTTCATCGCCGATTTGCTTCATAGTCACGATCGCCATTGGCGCATAGGCTTCATATTCGAGCCTAACAGTGCGCTGGCCTTGCGTCCACTCGCGGGTCGTTCCGACAAAGGCGATGGCAGCGCCATGCTCAGGAACGATCACTTTGGCAAGAACAGTATCAGAGCTAATCGCATCCGGTGTGATAACATATCGGTCCGCTTGCTCTATAGCAGGCAACGGAAGTTCCTCTCCCCCTGAAACGGGAGGCAGGAGGGCAAGCTCGTCCGAGGCATGCAAAAGGGTATCTTCGGCGGCATAGGCGTGATTGCAAGCGATAAATGAAACATGGATGATCGCTTGATGTTCTGGATATATGGTTGATAGGGCTGTCTTCAAATCGGCAGCTTTCATCTGTCCTTCAACGCTTTCCAAGTTTATGATATCGGTGCCTAGCCGTTCAGGCAGCCCTGCAAATAATTGTATAGTCCATTGATATATCACGGTAGGATACCTCTCATCGTATAGGTTAAAAGCTGCTTCTAGAATATCATAATTGATGAAAAAATGTTATGCTGATACATAGACAGAAAGGGAGTGGGATTCATGCCGACATTGACGGATCGTTTTGGACGGGTACACGATTATTTACGCATTTCCGTAACTGATCGCTGTAATTTGCGATGTTTATATTGCATGCCGGAGGAAGGAATGGAATTCACAGAATCCGAAAATTTATTATCCTATGACCAAATCGTAGAGGTTGTGGAAGCGGGCGCGGCTCTTGGCATTACCAAACTGCGCATTACAGGCGGAGAACCCTTGATTCGACCAGGTTTGGACGGTTTAATTAGCAGATTGTCGGCTATTTCCGGCATTCGAGATATAGCACTTACTACTAATGGGATTTTTTTGGCGAAGCAAGCCGAAGCGCTTCGTGCAGCAGGCTTGAACCGAGTGAACATTAGCCTGGACACACTGGATTCTTCAAGATTCCGTTTTATTGCAAGGCGAGGCGAACTGAAAAGAGTGATGGAGGGCATTGAAGCTGCCGCTGCGGTAGGCTTTAATCCCATCAAGCTCAACTGCGTGCTTCTAAAGGAAGTCAATGAGGATGAAATCGCTGCTTTTCTTAGGCTTGCCTATGAACAGCCGATGCATGTTAGATTTATTGAATACATGCCGATCGGCCACGCCGACGAAAACTGGAAAAAGCATTATTTGTCACTCAATCGGGTATTAGAAGTAGCCGAGCAAGAGGGTTATGAGATTAGCCGCAGAACGAATGTACATGGCAACGGACCGTCTGACGATTGGCAGATGAAGGGGGCACGCGGCTCATTTGGCTTAATTCATCCCATCAGCGACCATTTTTGCAGCAACTGCAATCGGCTGCGCCTAACCGCGGACGGTTCGATAAAGCCTTGTCTTTATTGGGTGGATGAACTCGATGTGAAGCAAGCCTTCGGTAAGCCAGAAGAAATGCAGCGCCTGCTTCTAAGAGCAATGGACATTAAACCGGAGAACCATGAAATGGCGGCTAAACTAGCGGATGGCGCGCAAACCCATGTGCCGACGGAACGGCGCATGTCGCAAATAGGGGGCTGACGAGAACCATGCCAGACATTCATATCGACCATTTTGAGCTTGGCTTGTCTGTTACCCGTCCATTCGAGATGGCAAAGCTCGCAGGTGCCAGCTTCCCGATCGCTGACAGAGTGCCTGAGGCGAAAGGTGAGGCTTTTGATTGGCATAGCTGGTATTCCGGGTGGCTGCGGATGGCGGGCCAAGGAGTGGCAGCCGTAACGCCTTCTCATTTGATTGTTGAAGCTGCGGATACGTTCGAGGCCGCTATTCCATGGGAACAGCTTGGGCAAGCTGCCGTATTGTTCTCTATGAATGGAGAGCCTTTAACCAACGCAGGGCCCATTCGGTTGTATGTGCCTAACGGGAGCAGCAAATGCTTGAATGTTAAAAGCATCGTTAAGCTGAAATTTGATCATCAGCTATCTGAGCGGCAGTCAGAAGCCACCTATGGCTTTAAGCATACCTTTACTGCCCAAGATTTACGTATGAATAAATAGAATATTTCGCAGCGCTCGCAATAGAGCCAGAAGGAGGCGTGCATGGATTTGACAGATAGCTTTCGTACACGAGTAGTGCTCCTTCACAGCAACGACATCCATAGTCGACTCGAACATGCCGCCCAAATCGCTTCTTTCATTAAAGAAGAGCGGCGTACCTATGGCAGCGACCGAGTCCTCGCCGTAGACTGCGGGGATCATATGGACCGGATGCGGGTAGAAACGGAAGGCAGCGATGGAATTGTCAATGTGGAATTGTTGAATGATGCCGGCTATGAAGTAGCTACGCTGGGCAATAATGAAGGCTTAACTTATTCCTTCCAAACGATAGCAGACGCTTACGTCAACCGGGCTAACTTTGCGGTTGTTTGTGCCAACATGCATGATGCTGCGACTGGTGAGCTGCCTGACTGGCTGCTCCCGAATACGGTGATTGATAAAGATGGACTGCGTATCGGGATGATTGGCGTGACGGCGGCATTTACGGATTTTTACTCCCTGCTGGGTTGGCAGGCTAAAGATCCTATGGAAACGGTAAAGGAGCAAGTGTCGGAATTGCGCTCATACGTTGATGTGCTGGTCGTCATGTCACATCTGGGCTTGACTTTCGATCGTCTGATGGCTGAGAAACTGTCTGGCATTGACCTTATTCTCGGGGCACATACCCACCATTTATTGGAGGAACCGATAATCATCGGCCAAACGACGATTTGCGCAGCCGGCAAGTTCGGAGAGTATATTGGACGCGTGGAAATCGGAATTGATCCGTTAACGTCCCGTCCTCTGTTTCGAGCAGCCTGCATACCGACTGCAGCATTGGAGGAGAACCCAGGTGCTTCTGCTATTATTAGCCGATATCGCGAAACGGCGAAACAACGGCTTAACAAAGTCATTGCGACGCTCGACAAGCCGCTGCCAACTAGAGCCGACCAAGAATCTCCACTTGCCAATTTGCTGGCCGCAGGTCTGCGCCGTTGGACTGATGCCGAGATCAGCCTTGTCAATACGGGGCAACTGCTCGGTGGCCTTGCGCTTGGAGAGGTGACAGCTGGAGAATTGCATGCGTTATGTCCATCCCCTATTAATCCTTGTTTAATGATCCTAGCGGGATCCGAAATAAGGGAAGCGCTGGAGCAGGCGCTACTGCCGGAATTTATTCACAAGCCAATTAAAGGTTATGGATTCCGTGGAGAAGTGCTCGGTACGCTCGCAATTGACGGCATGACGGTCACTTATGATTCCTCTCGTCCGCCGCTCAGCAGGCTGATATCGGTTGAAGTAAGCGGAGATCCCTTGGCGGATGAACGCTTATATTCGGTTGGTACGATTGATATGTTTAGCTTCAAGGCCGGTTATGAGTCCTTAGCGAAGGCAGTTCAATACACGTATTATTTGCCCGAATTTTTGCGCGACGTGATCGCTGTTCAGTTGCAAAGCGCAGAAGCTCTTCAAGATTGTCATCGGCACAGATGGAATAACATCGCCACTTCGTAGGAAATATGGCTGGAATCGACATCATATGTCGAAATTTTGCATAAAATGGTTGCGATTTTCGCGATTTTCCCGTACATTAACATTACGAACGGCTTTTTCCGATGTAATAGTTAGCATATCTTTTTATGGGGAAGGATCGAGAAAATGCGTTTGTTGCCATTATCGAGATGCAGGCCCGGCATGAAGCTGGCCAAGAAAATTTTTTCGCAAGAGGGTTTGGTCCTTCTTGGCGAGAACATAGAGCTGACTGAGCGACTAATATTCCGCTTGGAGCAATGCGGAATTCAATATGTTTATATAACAGATCCGAGAACAGATGACATCGTATCTCCTTCCCTTATTAGGGAAGAAACGATGAAAACCGCGCTCAAGGAAATTCGAACCAGCTTCCGCGAAATGATGGATCGCCCAAAGCGCAAGAAGGGCGTGACTTATCCGTATATTGCCCAGCCATTTAAGCAGATGATGAACATGATCATCGATGACTTGTCGAGCCACAAGGATGCCATGATCATGCTGATGGATATGAGCTCCGTGGATCATTATTTGTATCAGCATTCCTTGAATGTTTGTGTTTATACGACACTGCTAGGCATGTCAAACGGCTACTCTAGAGAAGAGCTGACTACGCTTGGCATGGGGGCGCTGCTGCATGATATCGGCAAGACTCAGATTTCGATCGACGTGCTGAAGAAGCCGGGCTCTCTCTCGAAGGAGGAGTTCGATGCCATTAAGCAGCATGCGAAGATCGGCTATGAGTTGCTGAAGGATGAGCCTAATCTGCCACTGCTGGTAGCGCACTGTGCGTTTCAGCATCATGAGCGAATTGATGGCAGCGGTTATCCGCGCGGCATCAAGGGCGACGAAATCCATGACTACGCCAAATGGATCGGGCTGGTAGATTCGTATGACGCGATGACGACTAACCGCGTCTATAGCTCGCCTATGCTGCCCCATCACGCCATCGAGCGGCTTTACGCTGGGACGGGAACGCTCTATGAACAGCAAATGCTCCAGCTGTTCCGGGATAAGGTGGCCATCTACCCGATTGGAATTAGCGTAAAGCTCCAAACGGGCGAATCAGGCATCGTTTCCGACCTGAACTATTCTTATCCGCATCGTCCAATCGTTCGCGTGTTGTACAACGAAGCGGGCGAGGAACTGAAATCGCCATACGAAATCGATCTCTCGACACAGCTTACCATGATGATCGTAAGCGTGAACGAGGACATGACGGAAGTGCAAAGAGCAGCAGGTATTTAAAGGTTTAGACGCTTGGGGGCCGCGATGGCTCCTTTTTGCTTGTTTTTTTTGCCGTTTTATTTGCTTCCTTTGCAGCCTAGGATTACAATAAAAACAGAATGATTCATTCCAGATCATAAGTCAGGTGCTGAAGAAAAATGAACACAATCGATTTGCAACAAACAACAAGACCGCTTTCTGTGCTGTCGCCGACGAATGATCCGTGGGATCCGATTCGGTCGCTCCAGCAATATGGAAGACATCGTCTAACAAGTGTTGAAATGACAGTGACCAACCTTTGCAATATGCGCTGTGAGCATTGCGCCGTAGGAGATACACTTGTCATCTCAGAGCCTGCCAAGCTGCCGCTTAAGCAGATGCTGGATCGGCTGGATGAGGTTGAACATTTGGAGACGATCAGCATTACGGGCGGCGAGCCTACTTTCTCCGACCGTACGGTACGCGATTATATGGTTCCTCTGCTTCAATACGCACGCAGCCGCGGCATTCGCTCCCAAATTAATTCGAATGTAACGCTCCCATACAAACGTTACGAGCAATTAGCCCCTTATCTCGATGTTATGCATATTTCGTTTAACTACACCTCGCCGGAGGATTTCCATCAGATTGGATTTGCAAAAGCAGGTCATCATGTGTCGCTTGAAGCGGCAACTAAGCTCTACGACCGCATGATCGAAAATGCTCGGCGTTTAAGTGAAACGGGCGTACTTGTATCGGCGGAATCTATGATCAATTACAGAACGTACGACAAAATTGATGAAATTCATAAGCTTATCGTAGATATGGGCTGTCAGCGTCATGAAGTGCATCCGATGTACCCGAGCTCCTTCGCGAAGGATTTGCCGGTGCTCTCTCGCGAGCAGATGCTTAGCGCGATCGATCGGCTTCTTAAGGCTAGGGACCAATCGATATGGATGCTCTTTGGGACTCTTCCTTTCTATCATTGCAGCAGCAGCAGGGAAGAGCGGGAGATGCTGAGGAGATTATCGCAAGAGCCAAACGTGACCGTTCGCAACGATCCGGATGGACGCAATCGGCTTAACGTCAACTTATTTACAGGAGACGTATACGTAACGGACTTCTCGGATGTGCCTGCTTTTGGCAACATAGGCTCTGCGAAGCTGGAGGAGCTGTTCGACAAATGGCTGGAGCATTCTCTTGCTCAGAGCGTGAACTGCCATTGCCCAGCAGCCTCATGCTGCGGACCGAACCTGCTGGTCAAGGATATGTACTACAAAGATGTCAATTTTCACGAACGCAGTGCCGTGCTTGATTAAAGCTCGGGGAGCTAAGGTTTAAGAGCCGCCTAAAGTGCATATACAGTAATAGAGAGGAGGAGAAGATGTTGTCGATCAAGACCGTTATTTTTGTTGCATTGGGATTGCTGCTGCTCTATTTGTTTTTTACGGTCGGAGCCCCTTTCTTGCTTGCGCTTGTGGTAGCTATTTTTCTAGAGCCGCTCAATCAGCTGTTTATGAAGAGATTCCGAATGAACAGGCTCGTTTCGGCTACGATATCAAGCAGTCTGTTTACGATCATTCTCATCGGGCTCATTGCCTTGCTGGGCGTCAAAATCGTCGCGGAACTCGTTGCTTTTTTCAAGAAAGTACCGAATTACTTCGAGGATGCCAACGGCATGGTTGACGATTTAATGGTAAAAGCCCAATCGCTCTATCAAAATTTGCCGCCGGATACGATAGAAACGTTAGAGAAATGGTTAATGGAGCTAACGAGCACGCTGACGAAGATGGTAGGAAGCTTGTCCAATTCGGTCATCGCTTTCGCCTCTGGCATTCCGGGCATGTTTATCTTCTTTATTGTCTTTTTGGTAGCCGTCTACATGATGAGCTTCAGCCTAAATACGATGAAGGCAACCGTGTTGTCTTTGTTTGAGGAGAAATCGCAGCCTCAGGTGAACGCATTGCTGAATAACCTCAAAAAATCGATATTCGGTTTCCTCCGCTCTCAGTTTATTTTAAGTGCACTTACCTATATTATTTCACTTATTGGCTTGCTGGTACTAAACGTCAAATATCCGCTAGCCATCGCGCTGCTGATCATTATCGTCGATATTATGCCGATTCTTGGAACGGGCTCAGTGTTGGTGCCATGGGGAACTTACCTGATGCTGACCGGAGATACATACGTAGGTGTTGGATTGTTTGTCTTGTTTATTGTGATTACCGTATTTCGCCGTATCGTGGAGCCGAAAATTCTTGGCGATTCCGTCGGAATCGGTTCGCTTTCCGCGCTCGTCAGTTTATACGTAGGGTTTAAGCTGGTCGGCGTCATCGGCGTGTTTATCGGCCCATTAGTAGTCATCATTTATATGGCGGCACGCAAAGCCGGCTTATTCCAGATGAAATTCAAACTATAGCTTCTTGGTGCCCTGTCAAAGAGAATGGCCAAAGCGTATGATACTGCAAAATAGCAGTTCATATAGGAGGCATTCGAATCAATGGCACCCACGAGAGTAGCAATTGTCACCCCGGGTTCATTTCCTATCCCATCTTCTGGGAGCAGTTCCGTTGAGCGGGTGGTGGAAAAGTTTGCTCCGCTGCTGAAGCCTTATGCGGAGCCCCGAATTTTTGGAAGATTAAGCAAGCGGCTGCCCCGCTTAGGACAATTTAATGGCGTTGTTTGTGAACGGTTTTCAGCCGGCAGCAAGCAGCGCTATATTTATGAGGTAGGACAGGCGGTTAAACGTTTTTCGCCTCATGTCATTGATGTGGAGAATCGGCCGCAATTCGTGCTGACGATGAAGAAAATGAATCCAGGCAAGCGAGTATGGCTTTATTTGCATTCCTCCACCTTTATTTCCCCTTCTTATATTTCGCCTGCCAAGCTGCATCAATGCTTTAAGGCAGCGGATAAAATTATTGTCAACAGCGAGTTCCTCCGAAGAATCGTTGTGTCAAAAGCTCCTGAAACGGCTGCGAAGGTCCGTGTCATTTATCCTGGGGTTGAAACCGCACGTTTTCCTTCTCAATTTTCGGCTGATGGTGCCGCAATACGGGAGAGGCTGCGTCAAAAGAGAGGCCTCCAGGGCAAAAAAGTCGTTCTGTTTATGGGTAGACTCATTCCCCTTAAAGGGGTGCATCACCTGCTGAACATTGTGCCGCAGCTTGCCAAGAGCCACCCGGAGCTCATGGTCGTTATAGTCGGAAGCCCTTTTTACGGCTCGCATCGCAAAACCGCATATGCCCGCAAGCTTGAGAGGCTTGGACGCAAAAGTCCTGGCCATGTGCGGTTTGTTCCGTATGTGCCGCATTCGGAGGTGCCGGGCTGGATGCTCTCTGCAGATATTGCGGTCGTTCCATCCGGACAGCGCGAGGCGTTTGGGCTTGTAAATGTGGAAGCTATGTCTTGCGGAATTCCTGTCATCGCTACGCGGGCGGGCGGCATGAAGGAGATTATTCGGAATGGCGAAACAGGTTATTTGGTTAATCCAAGTCGCGTTGAGCCTGAGCTCCGGGAGAGGCTGAATCAGCTGCTTCACGATAAACAGCTGCGCCAGAAACTGGGCAAACGCAGCAGGGAGCGAGTGGAGCAGACGTTTACCTGGAGGCATACCGCCGATCGCTGGATAAAGCTGCTTAAGGAAAGCGGATTATAGCGAGGGTATATGATTTAAAATGCAGCATAGTGCTATTAAGCAGAAACCTCAGTTAATAGGGAATATTATGCAAACGATACGTACTGAGCATGCTCAGCACGCGCTGCGCGCTTGACGATGCTTTTCGACCGCTCCTTTGCCGGGCGGTTTTTTTTTCTGTCGCTTTGAATGAGTGGAGAGAGACAGCACGATGTATAGTTAATTGTTCCTACTTGTCATTGGAATGACTTATTTATTTCATTGAAAAATAAATAAAAATCTGCTATATTGAAAACGAGAATCGTTATCAGTGTAGCGGGGTTTTTTTTATGCCTTGAAAGAGCTCTACCATCCGGAACATGGAATTGAACGAGTTGTCCCGGTGCTAATTCATCCCAAGTATACATACAGAAAGGTAGTTAAACGATGTCTTCTCCAATGAACGCAAAAGCGCTGGCTGGTACGAAGCTGCGCACTAGGCCCCTTACGGCCACCATCATTTTGTTTGGAGGGATCGCTGCGCTTATTTTGTCCCTGGCCGTTTCTATTTCGGTCGGCGCGGCGGACATAAGCCTCTCTACCGTTTGGGAAGCTGTCTTCCACTTTAATACGGATAATATTCAACACCAGATTATTAAAGAGCTTCGGATGCCGCGCGCGATTGCTGCCGCCTTAGTCGGAGCTGCATTTGCCGTATCAGGCTCTGTCATGCAGGGCATGACCCGAAATCCTCTGGCAGATTCCAGCTTGCTTGGCATTAACGCAGGCGCAGGCTTCATGCTGGCTCTTTGTTTTGCGTTTTTCCCGTCAATATCCTATCTTGGACTTATGTTTGTCTGTTTTCTTGGTGCCGCGGTTTCCATGGGACTTGTGTACGGTATCGGCTCTTTGGCCAAGGGGGGGTTAACCCCTGTGCGACTCACTCTTGCCGGAGCAGCTGTAGGCGCTCTGTTGCTTGCCATTACGGAAGGTATCGCAATCTATTTTAAAATCGGCCAAGATTTGGCTTTTTGGTATGCCGGCGGCGTAGCAGGTACGAAATGGCTGCAAATCCAAATCGTTTCTCCATGGGTGCTTGGTGGTTTGATAGCTGCCATGGTTTTATCCCGATCGATCACGCTGCTGAGCTTAGGCGATGACGTAGCTGCGGGGCTTGGTCAACGAACTGGACTCGTCAAAGCAGCTGGCGTCATTATCGTCTTGCTGCTGGCGGGTACGGCTGTATCTGCCGTTGGCTCCATTGGTTTCGTTGGCTTGATTATTCCGCATATTTCGCGTTTTCTTGTTGGGGTGGACTACCGCTGGATTATTCCTTGCTCGGCCGTTCTCGGGAGCCTGCTGATGGTGCTGGCTGATATTGGCGGGCGTATCATTAATCCGCCGCAGGAAGTAGCTATTGGTGTGATCATCGCTGTCCTTGGTGTGCCGTTCTTCCTCTATCTTGTTACGAAAATGAAGGGGGAATAGGCATGGATACCTTGTATATAACCGCTACCGAGCAGCGTAGAAGAAAGCGTGCCGTTCTTGTGATGTCCGTGCTCAGCACATTGATCGTTATTTCTTTTATCATTAGTATGAATACGGGCTATATCCGTTTAGCGCCACTCGATGTATTCAAAACTTTATTTGGTTACGGTACTGCCAAGCAAGAGCTGATTCTCTTTGATTTTCGGCTGCCGCGTATCGTTATTTCGATCCTGATCGGAGCAGGCTTTGCCGTCTCCGGCTGCATTATCCAAGGCTTGTCGCGCAACCCGCTAGCCGATCCTGGTTTGCTTGGCATTAACGCGGGGGCTGGACTTGCCGTTATTATGTTTATTTCTTTCTATCCTACTACGCAAAAAGGTTCCATCTTTCTAATGCCGTTTCTTGCGATGATTGGCGCTTCACTCACTGCATTGCTTATATTTATTCTTTCGTATAAACGGCATCGCGGTTTATTACCGACAAGGATGATCCTTGTTGGTATTGCTGTAGCGGCCGGCATCGGCGCGGCCATGCAAATTTTAATTTTGCGTCTGACGCCTGAAAAATATCAATTTTTCGCCGTATGGATGGCGGGAAGCATTTGGGGAACCAACTGGAAGTATGTCCTGGCCCTGCTGCCATGGCTCATTGTTATTTTTCCATTCGTGATGTATAAGGCGAAAGCCTTGAATGCCTTGAACTTGGGGGATCAAATGGCCGTTGGCCTAGGCGCGGAAGTGAACAAAGAAAGAGCATGGCTGCTTGCGGCTGCTGTCGGGTTAGCAGGTTCTTGCGTCGCTGTAGGCGGCGGCATTGGCTTCGTTGGTCTAATTGCACCGCATTTGGCCAGAAGGCTTGTTGGCCCGCAGCATCAGGCACTCATTCCTGCATCGGCATTCGTAGGCGGGTTGCTTGTTATCGTAGCGGATACGCTGGCACGCTGGGCATTCCAGCCAAATGAAATTCCGACGGGTATTGTCGTTGCGGTCATTGGTGCGCCTTACTTCTTATATTTGCTATCACGATCGAAATAACCTAAATAGATCTTTATTCTAATCGCCGGAGCAGTGTGCTCCGGCGGTTTTTTTTGAAATATAGGTGAGGATATTATTTCATTATCCCTTCTCTACATTGCCGCCAAAGGACGGCAAAGCCGTTTCATCTTGGTTTGCTGCCAAGGCTGCGGGCGGATAAATGTCATCCTAACGAGTAGCCAGCCCATGGGTAGGTGCATATATTACCTATGACATTTCAGGTGGGAGAAGGAGAGGACTATGACGAAAAGCAGAAAAGGGAAGAGCCCGAAGGGGCGAAAGCCGCTTTTTTATGTTGATAATCCGAATGCTTCCGAGTTAAAGTGGCTGGATGATTTGAATAAGAAGAAAGCTGCAGCATTAGTGAATGCAGCTAAAACATCCATAACAAAGCCGGATGAAGAAGAAACGAAGGCGAGTATTAACGCCGTAATGTCTGTTCTCGAACCTCCAGTGGAGTTGGAAGAAGCTGATCTGGTCTACAACGAGCTGGCCTCCGTTGAGCAGGAAGAACAGGCAGCCATTGATGAGCTGGTGGAACAGATTGAGGAGCTTAGCTTGGAAGAGAAGCTGGAAAAAATCGAAGAAAAGAAGGAACCTGAAGGACCAGCGGGATTCATTTATACCGATGATTTGGTGGATTGGACCGTGACGGCAGAAAAAATTGCGCCTGGGGCTATCGACAGTACGAAGCTGGCCGCGGGCAGTGTGCAGGCAGAGGCGTTGGCGGATTATGCCATTCAGAGCATACATTTGGCTAACGGTTCGGTCAACTCGAGCAAAATCGCTAACGAATCCATTACAGGCGAGCACTTAATAAGCAATGCAATATCTGGCGATAAACTGCTGGATCATTCCATTACGGGGAGTAAGCTGCATGATGGCAGCATCACGTCCGAGAAACTGGCTGATCGAACAATCAGCACGGATAAATTTGCAGAAGGCTCCATTGAATCGAAGCATTTGAAGTCGTTTCTCGTGACGACAGAGCTGCTTGCCGATCAAGCGATTACCGCTGACAAAATCAAAAGCGGGACGATTCGGCCGGATAATTTGGCCAATGACATTATTAATAATTCGAAGCTGGCAGAAGGAGCCGTTACGGAATCCAAAATCCGCAATGGCGCTGTTACCAGCGAGAAGATCACAGCGGATACGATAACCGCTGAACATTTAAAGCCAGGCGTTATATTAGCAGAGCATGTGGCCGTAGGTGTTATACAGGGAAAGCATTTGGCCCTGGGCGAAATCGAAGCCGATCATCTGGCAGCAGGAGCCATCGGAACAAGAGAACTGCAGGCAAAGGCAGTCGAGGCCGTACAATTGGCGGACGAATCGGTGTCTTCGTCGCACCTCCAGTCAGCAGCCATTCTAAGCTCACACATCGGCGCAGGGCAAATAACAAGCGACCATCTCGCTGATCATTTGGTCAATTCTTCAAAGCTTGCCGATCAATCCGTATCTACGATTAAGCTGGTTGACCATTCCATCACCATATCGAAGTTGTCCGACCAAAGCGTGAATGCCCAAAAGCTTGCCAACGAATCGGTGCTCAATCGCCATTTGGGGCCAGTCAGCATCACTTCTGACAAAATTGCGGAATCGCAGATATTGTTTTCGCATTTGGCAGCCGATGCAGTAAATACGATGCATATCGCAAACAACGCCATTACTCGCGAACATTTGCAAAATAGAATCATCGACGAGCAGAAGCTGGCTCCAGGCGCGGTAAAAGAAGAGCATATTGGCGCTCAGGCAGTCGGCATGCCTCAATTGGCGGATGGTTCTGTTTCAAGAAGCAAGCTTACCGACAGCGCAGTTGACGGCAGCATTTTAGCAAATGGCTCGATTGAAACGCGGCACTTGCAGGATGAGATTGTGACCTTCCAGAAGCTGGCGCCGGAATCATTAAGGTCTTATCATTTCTCAGCAGGCGCGATTACCGAGGAAGCCATTTCAGATGAAGCGGTGAGAGGCGAACACTTGAAGTCTGGCATCATCGAGAGACGACATCTTGCGCTGGATGCTGTTGATAATGATAAGCTTCAGGATAGTTCCGTAACGAGCAACAAGCTGGCCCAAGGAGCTGTGACCGAGCGCTATATCGCTCCAGGAGCTGTATTCTCGCATCACTTGGCTGATCATGTTGTGAACTCGCTTAAGCTGTCGCCGGAGTCGGTTACAACCGATAAGTTGACGGATTTAGGCGTTTCTACCGCAAAGCTTGCCGATGGAAGCGTCACAAGCGTAAAGCTTGCGCCGCAGGCGGTTTCCACTTCCCATATCGCTAAAAAATCAATAACTGCCGAGCATATCCAAGTTGCAGCTATCGGTCCAGAGCATATTGAACCGCAAACCATTACTGCCAGCCATCTCACAGAGCAATCGATCGTCAGCGAAGCACTGCAGGACGGCTCGGTTACACCAGCGAAAATTGCTTTCGGGGCAGTACAGTCGAAGCAAATTGCTGATGAGGCCGTGCACAGCCGGCATTTGGCCACTGCCTCTGTACTTGGCATTCATTTGGGACAGAGCAGCGTGCACAACGCCCATCTGGCGGATGAATCGATTACTTCGGAGAAGCTAAGCGAGGGAAGTATTGGAACTGTACAGCTGAAAAATGGTTCTGTGGGAGCAGAAGCGCTCCAGCATGGAGCGGTTACAGGGAATCATATTGCTGATGGAGCGGTTACGACTGACAAAATTGCTGATTTTGCTGTCAGCTCAAAGCAGCTTCAACCGAAATCCGTCAATGCTGCCCATTTGACAGTTGGCAGCATTGGAGAAAATGCGCTGCAGAACGAGTCGGTAACGCGAGATAAGCTTGCGCAGGATTCCGTTTCCAGCGAGCATGTGCAATTGGAGTCACTTGCGGGCAAGCATCTTAAATCGGATACGATCCAGGGATACCATATCCGTAAAGGCACCATCACCTTTGCTCATTTGGCAAGCGATGTGCTTTCTTTCGATAAAGTAGCCGATGAAACGATTCTGGGCAGCAAGCTAAAGCAAGGCTCCGTCAGCAGCAAGCAATTATCTGCTAACAGTATTCGTACAGAGCAGCTTAACGATGGCGCAGTAACCCGTGAGAAGCTTGTGGCGGACGTGATCGGAAGCGGGCAATTGGAAGCCGGTTCTGTACGAACGGATCATCTGTCCGCAGGAAGCGTGACTTCGGCAAAACTAGCCGAGGGCTGCGTAGGAACGGATCAGCTCTCAACCGGAAGCGTGACGTCGGCGAAAATAGTGGAAGGCAGCGTAGGAACGGAACAACTTGCATTTGGAAGCGTGACGATGGCGAAGTTGGCTGTTGGGAGCGTAGGAGAGGAACAGCTGTCATCAGGAAGCGTGACGACGGAGAAGCTAGCGGAAGGCAGCATAGGAACAGGGCAGCTGATAAACGGTAGCGTCACGTCCGCGAAGCTAGCTGGCGGAAGTGTTGGAACGGATCAATTGTTGGCAAGAAGCGTGACGACGGAGAAGCTGGCGCAAGGCAGCGTAGGAACGGAACAGCTGTCAACTGAAAGTGTAACGTCAGAGAAGTTAGCTGAAAGCAGTGTAGGAACAGATCAATTAGCAAGCGGAAGCGTGACGACGGAGAAGCTGGCGCAAGGCAGCGTAGGAACGGAACAGCTGTCAACTGAAAGTGTAACGTCAGAGAAGTTAGCTGAAAGCAGTGTAGGAACAGATCAATTAGCAAGCGGAAGCGTGACGACGGAGAAGCTGGCGCAAGGCAGCGTAGGAACGGAACAGCTGTCAACTGAAAGTGTAACGTCAGAGAAGTTAGCTGAAAGCAGTGTAGGAACAGATCAATTAGCAAGCGGAAGCGTGACGACGGAGAAGCTGGCGCAAGGCAGCGTAGGAACGGAACAGCTGTCAACTGAAAGTGTAACGTCAGAGAAGTTAGCTGAAAGCAGTGTAGGAACAGATCAATTAGCAAGCGGAAGCGTGACGACGGAGAAGCTGGCGGAAGGCAGCGTAGGAACGGACCAGTTGTCAATTGGAAGCATAACGTCAGAGAAGTTCGCTAGTGGAAGTGTAGGAACGGATCAGTTAGCAAACGGAAGCGTGACGGCGGAGAAGCTGGCGGAAGGCTGCGTAGGAACGGATCAGTTGTCAATCGGAAGCGTAACGTCAGAGAAGTTAGTTGAAAACAGCGTAGGAACGGGTCAGTTAGCAACTGGCAGCGTGACGACGGAGAAACTTGCTGGTGGGAGCGTAGGAACGGAACAGCTGTCGGCAGGAAGCGTGACGGCATCGAAGCTAGCGGAAGGCAGCGTAGGAACAGAACAGCTTGTGACCGGAAGCGTGACGAGGGATAAACTAGCTGGCGGGAGCGTAGGATCGGAACAGCTGTCGGCAGGAAGCGTGACGGCATCGAAATTAGCGGAAGGCAGCGTAGGCGAGGAGCAGCTGTCGGCAGGAAGCGTGACGGCATCGAAGCTAGCGGAAGGCAGTGTAGGAGAGGAGCAGCTGTCGGCAGGAAGCGTGACGTCCGTGAAGCTAGCGGAGGGCAGCGTAGGAGAGGATCAGCTCGCGACAGGAAGCGTGACATCCGTGAAGTTGGCTGGTGGAAGCGTAGGCGAGGAACAGTTGTCGGCAGGAAGCGTGACATCGGCGAAGCTGGCTAGCGGCAGCGTAGGAACGGAACAGCTGGCAGAAGGAAGTGTGACTTCCGCGAAGCTGGCTGGAGGGAGCGTAGGAACGGAACAGCTGTCGTTAGGAAGCGTGACAGCATCGAAGCTAGCGGAAGGCAGTGTAGGAACGGAACAATTGGTAGCTGGAAGCGTAACGTCCGTGAAGCTAGCTGGTGGAAGCGTAGGAACGGAACAGCTGGGAGCCGGAAGCGTGACCTCCGCGAAGCTAGCTGAAAACAGCGTAGGAGCGGAGCAGTTGGTAGCTGGAAGCGTGACGTCCGCGAAGCTAGCTGATGGAAGCGTAGGAACGGACCAACTGGGAGCCGGAAGCGTGACCTCTGCGAAATTAGCTGGTGGAAGTGTAGGAACGGGCCAGATCGCGAATGGAAGCGTGACGACGGAAAAGCTAGCGGAAGGCAGCGTAGGAACCGATCAATTGGAGACCGGAAGCGTGACAACTGGGAAGCTCGCAGAAGATAGCGTGGGAACGGATCACTTGACGGCAGGAAGCGTTACGACTGACAAACTAGCAGAAGGCAGCGTAGGAACGGAGCAGCTCGCGACCGGAAGTGTGACGTCCGCGAAGTTAGCTGTTGGAAGCGTAGGAACGGAACAGTTATCGGCAAGAAGCGTAACGGCATCGAGGCTAGCGGAAGGCAGCGTAGGAACGGAACAGTTGGTCACCGGAAGCGTGACATCCTCGAAGCTTGCTGTTGGAAGCGTAGGAACGGATCAACTGGGAGCCGGAAGTGTGACGACGGCGAAGCTTGCTGTTGGAAGCATAGGAACGGAACAATTGACGAACGAAAGCGTGACGACGGCGAAGCTTGCTGTTGGAAGCGTAGGAACGGATCAACTGGGAGCCGGAAGTGTGACGACGGCGAAGCTAGCTGTTGGAAGCGTAGGAACGGATCAATTGGCGAGCGAAAGCGTGACTTCAGCGAAGCTGGCTGTTGGAAGCGTAGGAACGGATCAATTGGCGAGCGAAAGCGTGACGACGGCGAAGCTAGCTGTTGGAAGCGTAGGAACGGAGCATATTGCCCCAGGCAGCATAACAGCAGATAAACTCGCAGCCGGCTTGCTTCCTGATTATGCTTCGTATGGTGCTACAGCGGCCTCAGCGACACAATTAGCTGATAACTCGATTTCTGGAAGGCATATTCAGCAGCAATCGATCGAGCTTTCGGCACTGCGTTTTGCTCCAGTCATTGCAAGCTCCGCTAGCGGCGTCGTTATGCAGCAGTTTGGTTTGACGCCATATAGTTTTGCGGTTCAAGCAGAGCAGATCGAGCTGATCATAGCCTTCGATGAGCCTTTCGTTGACAATCGTTATGTCTTGACAGTGACCACTGATAATCCGGCTTGTTATGCCGTCGTTCATTCGAAGGCTGCTGATAAAGCGGCTATCATTATCATCCGAACACGAATTAGCCAGGAGCCAAGAGGCCATATTAACTGGATCGCAATCGGTAAAGCATAAACGAACAGCATTAAGCCGCTTCGCAACGTCTTAAACGACCCCGCGAAGCGGCTCTTTGTTATGAGTGGTTAATGCGGCATTATCCTGCAAAATATCGAATGGATTCCGTTATAAGCGGTACGCTCGCCGTTGCGGATATGACCGTCTTACATAGGATATGATGTTGAGCTATATGATCATCTGACAGATTGGAGAGATTAGCGATGAGACGCAAAAAAAGGCCGACCCGACGTCTCAAGAGCAATGTTGGCTTGCAAAATAATGCCCAGAAGCGGTTAGAGCGATACAGGATTGGCCTGAATGAGGGCTACCGGGAAGGGCTGCAGGCAGGATTGGAAAGCTATGAGGGTTATTTTGAGGGAACCAGCATCATTATTCCAAGCTATAACCAGCTGGAAGCCGTTAAGAGCTGTATCGAAAATATTATGGACCATACGGATTTGCCTTATGAAATCATCGTCATTGACAACGGGTCAAGCGACGGTTTAGAGCAATATTTGAAGCAAATGGACGGGCAAGTGCGTTATCGTATTTTATCGGACTCGATAGGCTTCATAGGCGCGGCAAACCGAGGTTTTATGATGGCAAAGGGGACGACATTGCTGCTTCTAAACAGTTGTATTCATCCTACTGAAAATTGGCTCGATAATTTGCTTCAATGCTTGCATAGCGAGCTCAGTATCGGTATGGTTGGTCCAGTGTCGAACCAATTCAGCGGCAGTCAGCGTTTAGAATTGGAATATGAGGATTTGGCTGATATGCATGAGTTTGCGAGAGTCAATAACCAAAGCGACTCTTCCAAGTGGCATGAAGCTGAGCATTTATCCTATAGCTGCCTGATTATGCGCCGTGACCTGCTTGAGAGAGTCGGATATTGGGATGAAGGATGTCAGAATGCAGCATTTGCGGCGAAGGATTACAGCGTGCGAGTAAGATTGCAGGGTTACTCTATGGTTTATGCCCGGGACGCATATGTTCATAGCGATGAGGAACAAACAGCTGCTTTGGAAATTTCCGAATCCAGTTCTTATATCGCGAGCAAATGGAGCGGATTGAATGAGAGGATCGCGGATATGGATGTTATTGCGGAGTCTCATCAGTTTCTATTCGGGCCATTACAAGAGGGAAATAGTCATTCTCTTGGCGAAGCGGCTTTTTATCCTCGAAGAATGGTCGTGAAGGGATTAGGCAGTACCCTGTATTGGATTGAAGACAACGTTCGAAGACCCATTACGGGAGTGTGGAATGATCCGTTTATTTCTTTATCCCAGCTTGATCTGTGGCACTGGAGGATTGGCGAATCCATAGAGGCATTATCCTTGCAAGCTCTCCTTGGCAGTCAAAGCAGCATAGAAGACGTAGCCTTCCCAGGCGGACGCATTGGTGTAGGGCCTGACAAGAAAAGCTACTACCTGGAAGATGGAAGCAAACGTCCGATTTTGAGCAGGTTAGCCGTAGAGAGCTGGGGCTTGCAGATGCAAAATCAGGTATTTCTCTCGGAAGAAGAGTTAAGTGCTTTGCCGGATGGCCTGCCGATTATTGCGCCAATTAAGCTATACCAGGCGTTATAGCCTTTATTTGAGTACCATCACTGGATAAGGCGCATATGCTATAGGAGCAAAGGGGAAGAGTGCCGTGCAAAATATGATAACTGAAATTATACAGCATATGTCCCATGCCAATGAGCAGATGGCGCGTGTGCTGGAGGCAGAGCGCCATGTCGCGGTCCGCTTGTCCGAAATTGTGCTGGCGCTGCCGGATGAGCACCCGAGCTTCGGAGGCGTGTCCGGCCTTATGGAAAATACACAGGCAGTGGGACAAAATATCATTGCTTATCTAAATAGCATTGCCGATTTCCAAGAAACAATAGCTTCTCAACTCACTTATGTCGTTAGGGAGTTAAGGGAAGCCGATGCAGAAGAATGATGTTCTACTAAGGAGGCTTGGCTGGCAATGAATCGCGAACAAGCGTATATGCGTATGCTCAGCTCGACAGCGAATATGCAATGGAATATTGCAGTCATGCTAGAAGCGAAAGCAGCGGAGGCCGAGAAAATGAGAGGCTGGATTTGCAATCATGTACACAGCCACAGCTTTAATACGCAGGAGGCGCAGCTTGGGCAATCGCTTCAAATGCATGATCAGGTCATCGAGGTTATTGACGGCATTTCCAAACTGAATCAAGGCATTGTGTCGATTATGAAGGCTGTGCTTCAGCAAGAGGATGATGAATCGGAGAACTTTGGGGATTCGCTGCCAACGCTCGGCAAAGGCTTCTCCTTAGGTGACAAAAACTGATGGACAGCAGGATTACGGAACGAGAGGCTAAAATAGCCATATTAGCTTCGCTCGCAAGAAGCCAGCAGGCACTGGCACGCATTCTGGAGAGTGTTGCCGATGTCGTTGATTGTTCTTCTGAAGGAGCGAGGCTGCTGCGAGACAACGTAAGTTCCCTTACCGCTATGCAGGAAACGATCGCTGAAGCGGCGACGTGTCTTTACTGGCGCAGGCGTGTCAGATACAAAGGAAAGCCTTCGCATCCTTGGCTTCAGCCGAAGCTAACGATATACAGTAACCAGAGGGTAGGAGGAGATGCAGCTGCTGAGCAATAGGAAAAAAAACGGCACCGGTGCAGGGGAACAAATGAAAGGGTCGCGTAAGCGAGCCGGCCGAAGAGGCGCAACGGCAAAAAAGACGCTTCTGCGCCGGAAACCGATGCACAGAAAGCGTCTGACCCAGAAAGAAAACGAGCAGGCCGAGCTTGGTCAAACCTTTAATGACGGGTATAATACGGGCTTTGCCAAGGGCTTCGAGGATGGGCATCAAGCTGCGTATGAGAATAAACCTTAAATGAAAAAAACATAGAGCCCTTTGTCAGCCAGCGGCTCCTAGCGGAGCAAAATGATTGGATATAGGGCTTATTGGCGATTGGCTGGCAAAGACCAACGTAGGATGACACCAGCCTGAGTAAGGCCGCCTCCGAAGCCGTAAAGCAGCAAGAGCTGTCCTGGTGAGACTCGGCCTGCTCTAACTGCTTCATCAATGGCCAGCGGAATGGATGCAGCAGAGGTGTTGCCATACAGCTGAATGCTGGACAAGGTTTGCTCCATGGCGAATCCGGTTCTCTCGCAGAGCGATTCAATGATCCGCATATTAGCGCTGTGCGGGATAAACCAGTCGATTTGCTCCGGAAGCAAGCCGCTGTTTTCTAACAATTGCTGCACGCCCTCGGCGACGTGGCTTACTGCCCAGCGGTAAACTTCCCGGCCATTTTGCACGATAAGTCCGTTTGTTTGTATAGGATGTCCGCTGATAGCGGATGCTAAGCTGCTGCGATACAGCAGGTGGCCCCGAGTGCCATCGGTTTTGGAATATGCGGCAGTAATGTCGCCGATGCCCTCGGAGGTTTCCATTAGGAAAGCGCCTGCCCCGTCACCAAATAAAATGCAGGTCGTGCGGTCCGTATAATCGGTAATTTTGGACAAGGTTTCAGCGCCAATAACCAATATTTTACGATGCACACCTGATAGAAGCAATCCGTTCGCTAGCTGAATGGCTGCGGCAAATCCGGCACAGGCAGCCTGAATGTCCGTCGAGCCAGTGCTAGGAATACCGAAATGAGCCTGAACCTGCGAAGCTACGCTCGGAAATACTGAATCAGGCGTAGAAGTGGCCACTATAATGTAATCCACATCCGCCACGCTTACCTCGTAACGATCGATCATATTCTGAACAGCTGCGAAGCAGAGGTCGCTTGTGAATTGCTCATCTGATGCGATATGGCGTTCCTTGATTCCTGTTCGCTGAACGATCCATTCGTCATTGGTATCCACCAGCTTCTCCAAATCCGAATTGGTTAATATACGCTCAGGAACATAAGTGCCAATTGCAGTAATGACAGCATTGGATTGCATCGTGCTCATCCTTCTTTCGTTCATCGCAGCACACTTCCTCTCGTTATTAGTACCAAGTACTAGTATCTGATACCAATTTACTTCAAACCACTGTCTTTGTCAATCCGGTGAATAGCAAAACGCCAAAACGCAAACGCTAAGTAAGGGTCCGAAGCCTACGATATGATAAGGTTGGAGGGTAGCTAAATGCGCAAACAGATCGCAACTTTGTCTGCTGGTATTTTGCTAAGCACATTGCTGGCAGGCTGCATGGAAAATCACGGGGAGCTTGGGAATAAAGACATCCGTTCAAACAGCATACGATATGACGCGAATGGCAATTTATTAAAAGATAAACGATTTGCGGATGATCAAATGAACGAGCAGAACCGGATTAATGGTCGTCGATTGAACAATAATAATGTCATTGGCTCACACAAAAATTACCGGATGGAAATGAGCGAGAGCATAGCCAAGCAAATTACGGATTTGCATTCAGTAAAGTCATCCTATGTCATGCTGACGGACCATAATGCTTATGTTGCCGTTTCTTTGGATGAGGATGAGCCTAAGCTCGACGCACGAATGATGAGCAGGACCAACAGCGGTTATATGGGCAAGGAAGGTACTGCAACCAGTAGGCGAATGAGCAGCTTATCGACGGGACAGCACATGCTTACCAGCGAAATGAAGGATGAAATTGCAAATGAGGTGCGTCATTTAAAGCCAGGAGTCGAGCATGTTTATGTATCCGCGAATCCTGATTTTGTCGGACGTATGAATGCCTATATGAATGATGTAAAGCTTGGGCATCCGATTCAAGGCTTTATTGCCGAGTTCAATGCAATGACCGAGCGGATCTTTCCGGCCCAATCGGGCGAAGATAATATGGAAGGCAGAAGCATCAAGGATACAAGAATGATTTATGATTAGAATGAGTTGATCCTATTATGAAAACGAGCCTAGGTGACATGTGTCCCTAGGCTCGTTTATCTACTAATGTTTATCTCTGATTGCATAGATACATATAAATAGACAGATACTAGGGTTTCCTATGAAACCAGGCAATCATAGTATATGACAGGAGAGGAGATGGTCTAACCGCTATGAATGGCAATCGACTACTATATACTGATCGATGGTGAGAAGCCGCATGGTTGTCGGAACGGTTTCAAGCGCCAGTCATTTGCCGAGAGCAATGAGATTGGCTGAATCGATCAAGAGGCATATGCCCGGCAGCAAGGTTGTATGCGGGATTATGGAACAAGAAATGCCAAGTGCTGCGAGCCAGTGCCCTTATTTCGATGAAGTGGTTTTAATGCGCGACACTGGCAAAATTTCCGATATGCATAAAGTTTTTTTCCAATATAAGCTTCAAGAAGCTTTACGTGCCTGCAGGGCTCTGCTGGTGCAATATATGTATACCCGTTATAAAGCTGAGAATTTGATTGTTTATATGGATGCGGAAACTATGGTTGTGTCTCCGCTTGACGAGCTCACCGCTGCTGCACAGGACCATCCTATTGTTTTGACAGGGCAGGTCATTGATCCCAATTCACTAAATATGGATGATTTGGCCGGCTTTCGGAAGAGCGGCATCTATCATCCCGGGCTGATCGCTTTTGGCAGACATCCAGTCGCAGAACGTTATATAGCTGCATGGAGCAAGCTGAGCGAACGGGGCTGCTATCTGGAAACAAACCAAGTCAGCTATGCCGACCAGCCGTGGCTTGATCTTGCCCACTCGCTCTTTGAAGATGTTTATGCACTGCGTCATCCTGGATATGTCGTAGGCTCCGGGAATATGATGGAGCGGTGGAATATTCGGCAAGGAGCTGATCAAGCCTACTTTATTGATGATCGTCCGTTACGGTCTCTCGATTTCTCACATGGTTTCGAGCTCGCCGCCACCTGGATTGATTCGGATAAAGGCCAAATGTACGGTGATTTATTTTATGAATATCGTATAGAAGTGGAAAAGCTAGGGAGCAGCGGGCTTCACCATACGCCTTGGAGCTATGGCAGCTACACTAGCGGAGAAGCCATCACGGATCAAGCCAAGGAAATGTTTCGCCTCCATTATTTTGACAATCCCGAGATCGAATCTCCGTTTGAGTTATCGAATATCTTTTTCCATGCCGATGAGCCGGTAGAGGAAAGGGAGCAACACGCTCCCGAACCTGGCCAAAGGATCGCTTCAAAGTCAAATCGAGGCATACGCGCGAAAAAAAGAAGAATAGCCCGCAAAAAAATAAGCTCAACTCGCAAAAAGCGCAGCCGCTCCTAGCTGTAACTCAAATAAGGAACCATACAAACATGCACCTCGCCTGAGCAGGTGCATGTTTGTATTTATTTTAATCTGGCTCTGTGTTTCGTATAACCAAAATGAGTTTCCACGTAGCGGGTAGCCCGCGCCACTTGCTGCTCGTAATAATTAGAGTCTGCCATGAGAGCTTCGATCTTTTGCTGTACTTCGGCCGGTTTTGCATAGATGGCCGCTTCGCCAAACAGCTCCTTGTAGCTTGGCGGGAGGATGACGGGAACTTCAGCGGCCATCGCTTCGAAAATGACTCTGCCAAATGCTTCGACGCAATCCGGATGCGTAAAGTAGACGAAAACGTCAAGTTTGGCCAGAAAGAATTTTGGAGCGCGGGCGCCAAAGGGCTGAACATGCCAGTTGCTAGGAAGCTTCCCGAGTATTTTTCTTGGCGTGCGGGCACCTCCGAGAACATGGATCTCATATTTTGAGGAGGACGGATAGATCGCTAACAGGTCATTTCGATTGGAGGGCCATTTTACATAAGCGTCTCTGGAATGCCTACCGATGCGGATGACGCCATTTTTGGCTGGACGGCTTTTTCTTTTCCATTCTCTAGTATTGATAATGTTTACCCAATCCTCTGCAGCCAAGCGAATGTTTCTCAGGTCCTGGGCGTGATACTGCTGAAGCGTCTTCCTTACCTGTGGCCCGATTGGATGCCAGATGCCGGATTTGCCGAAGTACTGCCTGACTCTGCGCTGGCAGCGTCCGATACGGTAGACGGTTTGGCCATTGCCCCCGTAATCTTTTTTGGGCGTCTGATTGATAATGATATGAATGTTCTGTGCGCTGATCCTTGGTTTCAGGCGCCTTCGTACATGAAGGATGCGGGGGTGCCGGATAATGAGCGTCTTGCAGGAGGCTCTGGCTGCCGGACGCAGCAAGCGGATGCGGGTGCCGTCAATCATACGCCTGATTTTAGGATTAAGCCGTTTGGCTTTGCTGTTTGGATGTCCAGACATTTGGTATAAGCCCGTCGTGAGGCCTGCCTTTTTTTGAGCTTTCATTTCTTCGATATTGGATGAGGTTGTGCCTCCGGGCAAGCGGAAATCAGACATCATAATGACATCGAAACGGCTGCGGGATCGGCGGTGTTTTCTGGCCATGTATTCACCACTTTCGAATCATTTGCTTTCTGTCAGATCACCATTATCCTATGCAGGAGACCGCTCTGGGAATAAGGCGAATGCAAGGGGAGCGGCAAATTGGGCTGCAATCCTCTCCTCATAATTTCTAGTAAAGGGTCCAAACGATTAATAGATTCTCTCATATACTATCTGAACGAATCTATTTTACTAGAGAGAAGGCGAGAGATTAGCATATGAACGATACAGGCAGCCGCAATAGAATAAGCAATCGAGGCAAGCAGCGAACAGTAGCTGTTGTAGGATTGGGCTATGTCGGCCTTCCGCTAGCCTTGCTTTTCGTGCAACGAGGTTTTCAAGTGATGGGCATTGATTTGGATGTGCAAAAAATAGAAAGGCTGAAGCAGGGAAAAAGCTATATAACCGATATTGATGACGAGGCGGTGCAATTGGCCTTAGAAAAGCAGCTCTTTGTTCCATTAGCCGATTATGGCATGTTACAAGCGGCGGAGGCCATCGTTATTTGTGTTCCGACGCCGCTGACCGCTTCGGGAGAGCCTGATTTGAGCTGCTTGACGCAAGCAGCCGCCGAAATAAGCACAAGATTGAAGGAGGAGCAGCTTGTCATTCTGGAGAGCTCCACGTACCCGGGCACAACCAAGGAGGTGTTGCTGCCGCTGCTGCTCCAGTCCGGCTTAGCAGTTGGAGAGGGCTTCCATCTCGCATACTCGCCGGAGCGGGTAGATCCTGGCAACCAGCATTATTCGGTGCAGGATATTCCAAAGGTGGTTAGCGGGGTCACTGCGAGATGCTTGCAGCGCGTTGTAGAGTTATACAAGCAGCTGTTTGCTACGGTCCATCCCGTCTCTTCTACTGAAACGGCGGAAATGACTAAAATATTGGAGAATGCTTATCGGCTTATCAATATTTCATTTATTTATGAAATGGCGATGATCTGCGATGTTTTGGAGCTGAACGTGTGGGAAATTATAGAGGCAGCAAGCACCAAACCTTTCGGCTATAAAGCTTTTTATCCGGGACCGGGCATCGGAGGACATTGTATCCCTGTAGACCCTTCCTATTTGGAGTGGAAAATAAACCAATTGGGCATCCAATCCGATTTTATAAGGCTGTCTAATGCAATTAATCATCGAATGCCCTTGTATATCGTACAGCAGTTGAAGCTTCATTTTGCGCCGAAGCCGCTTTCGGATCTCCGAATATTCGTTTACGGTGCGGCGTATAAGCCGGATATCGCCGATTGCAGAGAATCGGCATCGATTGAGCTCCTTCATTTGCTTCAGCGCGAAGGCGCTGCTGTGACCTACCATGATCCTTATGTCCCGTCGCTGCTCGTGGGAGAGCAGCAGCTGATAAGTACAGAATTGAGCGAAGCGACGCTGAAGGCAGCCGATTGCTTCATTATTGCTACTCATCATTCCAGCCTCCCGCTAGCATTCGTGCTGGAGCATGCCTCCTTTATTTACGATACGCGTTATGCGACCGGAGCGATCGAGGACAAAACCAAAATCACGACGCTAGGGGGAGGTGGAAAGTGAAGCGAGGGGGGAAAATCAGAAACCTTTCATCCGGCATAGAAGAAGCTGACGCAACCAAAGAAGAAACGGCAGGTCCGGTTAAGGCACTTGCTGGCGTGACTGTCATTACCGCGACCAATCGGCCGCAGTTTATCAAAAATCTGTTCGCCAACTACAAACGGCAGCAGTGGAAGGTAAAGGAAATTATCGTGCTGCTCAATCATAAAAGCATGAGCGTAGAGCGCTACAAGAAAGAGGCTGGCAGCCTAGGACAGGTTTCGGTTTATAAGCTGCCCCCAAAGTGGACGCTGGGCAAATGCCTGAATTTCGGCATCAAGCGGTCCCGTTACGAAATCATTGCCAAATTTGATGACGATGATTATTATGCGAGGAAATATTTAACAGAAGCGATGAATAAGTTTGAGAAATCACAAGCAGACCTGGTCGGAAAATCGAGGTTTTATATGTATTTCAATCATTCTTCGAAGCTGATGTTGGCAACGATGCCTGGAAAAGGACGTGTTGCCGGCGCAACCATGCTGTTCAAAAAAGCAATGTATCCGGCAGTCGCCTTTAAAAACTTGAAGAAAGGTACGGATATGCGATTTCAAAGGGACAGCCTGCGGCATGGCTTTCGAGTAGAGTCGACGGGGCCCTACCATTTTGCTGCCCTAAGAAGAGTTAATCAGAGGACGCATACCTGGAAGGTGACGAAGCGGACAATCAAGCTGCTCCGGGCCAAAAAAGTCGCACAAACGGTGAAGTACCGGCATCTGGTGCAGCAAGCAGAGAAGCTCAAATAAGGATGGCCGCTGCCATCCTTATTTGAGCTTCTATAGCTTGTTGTATTTATTCATTTGATACACGCGCTGCTGAATTTTCAGGTAATCATGCTCGATGCTGGTATCGTACCAGCGCTCCTTGTAGACGTACCCGATGGATTTGCGCGTTTGTCCCATTTGATTCAAGGCGTCCGTCAATTGGATTTCTCCGCCGATACCAGGGCGAGTCTTCCTCAGAAGTTCGAAGATACCGGGTTCCAAAATGTACCTTCCCATGACGGCAAGCTGCGATGGAGGGTGATGAGCAGGCTTTTCCACGATCGAATCGACCTCATAGACGCGGCTATACAGCTGCTTAGCTGAAGCGACGCCATATTGGGAAAGCAGCTCGGGCGCTACCGTTTGCAGGCCGATAATATTGGTTTTGTACTTTTCATAATTTTGAATCAAAGGGTTGAGCAAGGAGGTTCGGTTCAGGCTAAGCTGATCGGGCAGGAGGACGGCAAATGGCTCGCCTGCGGCAAATGATTGGCCATGCAGTACGGCATGCCCGAGGCCAAGCGCATCGTATTGGCGAATATATTGGATATTCGCTTCAGAAGGCAGTATTTTGTGCAGCAAGCTATCCTTATTGGTGGCATACAAATGGGATTCAAGCTCAACCGAGCGGTCAAAATAGTTCATGATTTCTGTTTTGTTGCGGGATAAAATAATGAGAATATCGGTAATGCCGGCATCAATAGCCTCTTTAACGACATAGTCGATGGCGGGCCGGTTTCCAATGGGAAACAATTCCTTCGGAATGGCTTTCGTTATCGGTAAATTGCGAATTCCGTAGCCGGCGGCTGGAATAATCGCTTTACGAATCAATATAATCACCTCTTCGTTCATTTGCCTCTCTAACTCTAGTTTATTAAAACCATAGGGTTTTGTAGCTTGTCTCTGCATAAAAAGGCAGTTGTACGAGTTTCTTTCTTTATAAAGCGCCTTTGAAAGCTAGAGTCCAATTGTTCGTAGACGTAGTTATGCATCCACTCTAATCTTGTAAAAAATCATATACATAATAAGGAGATTCTATGGCACTAAGGAGGGAGGTTGCGAAATGAAAGGCGTAATACTGGCAGGGGGGTCCGGTACGAGACTAGCTCCATTGACGAGACTGATGAACAAGCATCTATTGCCTGTTGGCAAATATCCGATGATCTATTATGCGATTAGAAAGCTGGCGGATGCCGGCATTAAAGATATTCTACTCGTTATTGGGAAGCAGTCGGCAGGGCTATATCTTGAGTTTCTGGGAAGCGGCCATGTGTTTGGAGTCCAAATTGTCTATAAAATACAGGATCAGCCCGGCGGTGTTGCTGAAGCGCTTGCACTTGCCTCCGGCTTTATTCATCCGAACGAGGACTTTGTTGTATTGCTTGGGGATAATTTGTTTGAGGATTCGCTCAGGGAATATGTGGAGCAGTTTCAATCCGGAGCCGGAGAGGCTATGGTCTTGCTCAAGAAGGTAGAGGATCCTGAGAGATTCGGCGTTCCGCGCATCGAAGAGGGGCAAATTATTTCAATCGAAGAAAAACCGGATCAACCGGGTTCTGATTATTGCGTTACTGGAATTTATATGTACAACGCTGAAGTTTTCGAAGTCATTCGTATGCTTCTTCCCTCGGGAAGAGGTGAGCTTGAGATTACGGATGTCAACAATTATTATGCGGCAAGGAAGACGCTTCAGCACAGCAGCCTAAAGGGCTGGTGGTGCGATGCCGGGACGTTCGCCTCGCTGCAGGAAGCGGGACTGCGTCTAGCAAATGAGAAATTCGATTAAGTAGGGTAGCTAGACTGGGGCATGATCTGTGCCACAGTCTATTTTTTTGCAACTAAATAGAAGAGCAAGCCTCCCATGGTAACAGATGCCGTGGCGGTCATAAGGATCAAACATACTATGGGATAGGGTTGAATGCATAGAGTCACCAAGTATACTGCCATTACAGATACAAGGGAAGGAAAAAAGATTATGAAATCCAAAAATCTTAAGGTCCGTCCTAAGCTGATCTTGCGATCAAAAAGGAAAATCAGAAGAAGAAGCGGCTGGAGCGGCATAGGGCGAAAGAAACCGCAAGGGGACAGGAGTGGCAGCCGCGAGGAGGGCTATTATGCAGGCTGGAGAGACGGTTACCGGGACGGGCGCTGGGTTGCGATCCAGTCGGGCGTATGCAAGCCGAAAATCGCTTATGTCATACCAGGCTGCTCCATCTCCGGCGGTGTTGCGGTCATTCTCCAACATGCCAATCGCCTTAAGCAGCGCGGCTATGATGTTGTCCTCGTATCTCTGGATGGCAACACGCATGTCGGCTGGCATCCGGTTCACGTGCCGATCGTAACCGAATCGCGCGCTCCGTCTGACCGGGATATTGTTATCGCGACTTTTTGGGCTACGCTGAACGCCGCCAGAAGAATCGAAGCGAAAAAAAGGTTCTATTTCATCCAATCGGATGAATCTAGGTTTTATGCTCCCTCATCCGAGCAATCCAAGCTCGCGTACCAAACGTACAAAGTGAGCGATTTTACGTTTCTGACGATGGCAGGCTGGCTTCAGCGCTGGCTTGAGCAGACATTTAAGAAACAAACGATTTATATCCCGAATGGACTTGATGTTGAGCTGATGCACGAGACGCAGCCTTTTGCCCCTAAAGGGGACAAAATCAGAGTGCTGCTGGAAGGGCCAATCGCCGTGCCTTACAAAGGAATGAGCGATGCATTTGCCGCAGTCCGGGATTTGAACTGCGAGGTCTGGTGCGTAAGCTCGGCAGGCCGTCCAGCCGCTTCCTGGCGATGTGACCGTTTTTTTGAGAGTGTATCGTATGAAACGATGAAGCATATCTACTCCAGCTGCGATATTTTGCTCAAGATGAGCCGAGTGGAAAGTTTCCTGTACCCGCCACTCGAAATGATGGCATGCGGGGGAGTTCCTGTCGTGGCTGACGTTACAGGCACCGACGAATATTTACTCGACAACTATAATGGACTCGTCATACCGAATGATGTCCGTGCAGCGTCTAATGCCGTGCAGAGACTCATTTCCGATCCGGCACTGCGCGAGCGTCTGATTGCAGGCGGCCGCGAAACGGTGCAGAAATGGGACTGGAACCGCAGCATAGATTTACTGGAACGGGCGCTTGTCGGCAACGCTTGATCGCTAGACGAGTGGAGAAAGAGGTGAGACCATCCTGCAGCAGAAACCGAGAAAGAAGAGCTTGAATGCTAGGCTTCGGAAACAAGCCAAGGGCATAATATCAGCAAGAAAACAAGCGGGAGCAGACGAGAGCGGATGGGAGGCCGGGCGCCAGGCCGGATGGAAGCACGGTTACCATGTCGGCGCCTGCGAAGCGCTGCAGCAAAAGATTCCTCCCTCAGTCAGCGCGCAGCATCCTATCCGTTTGTTATATGTCCGCGCTGGTCTTAAAGGACCCTTCCCTGACCTGGATCAAGCCGTCACAGAGGCGCTGCGGGGTATGGTCAGCGAGCTGATCATCGCTGGCCCGTCAGACAATCTTATAGCGCTTGCTGCCCGCAGCAGGCCGGATTTGGTGCTGGTGATGCACGGCACGCAGGTGCCGGGAAGCCAGGTGCAAGGGATACGTGCGCTCGGCATCAAAACGGCGATCTGGCTTGTCGATGAGCCTTACGTTACGGACGTGACCACCGTTATTGCACCGCAGTACGAATGGTTATTTACGCATGAGCTGGCATCTATTCCGATCTATCGCCAGCTTGGCTGCCAGGTTCATTATATGCCGCTGGCAGTGAATCCCGCCGTCTACAAGCCCAAATATGTTGCTCCCCAGTACCAGAGCGATATTTGCTTTATTGGCAATGCCTTCTTCAACCGGGTCAGCTTGATTGATCGCATTGCTCCAACGCTGGCCGCCCGTGATACAAGAATCGTCGGCTTGTTTTGGAAACGGCTCAGTCGCTACAGAAGCTTAAGCAAAGGCATCCGGGTATCTTGGATCAGCGCAGATGAAGCAGCCAGCTACTACAACGGCGCCAAAATTGTGATTAATATACATCGCTCCCATGATGATAAAGTGCACAACAAAAATAGCCGTAACCTTCCCGGTTTGTCCATTAACCCGCGGACGTATGAAATTTCCGCAAGCGGCGCGTTTCAACTAACGGATGTGCGCCAGGATCTAGCCGATTTTTATATGCCGGGGGTAGAGCTCGAAACCTACTCCTCCGCCAATGAGCTGGTGGATAAAATCGTCTATTATTTGCAAAATGAGGAGCAACGGAAGCAAATCGCATTAAATGGCTTCAAAAAAACGCTAGCGCAGCACACGTATCAAAAAAGGATAAGCCAGCTGCTGCAAATCGTCTTTCCATGAGCAGTGCGGTACACGCAAAGGGAGGTGAGGACATATGCGCAGACGATCGCTCCGCAAGCGCAAGCGCCCGAAAATTATTCATAAAAAGAATAGAGCCGTCTATCAAGCTAGATACGCAGCAGGTTATAGGGACGGCAGAGTGAAGGGAGCCGCCAGCTATCATGAACCTTTTGCCGGTACCAGCATCATTATTCCTACCTATAACCAGTTGGGTTACTTGCGCGGCTGCATAGAAAGTATTCAGCGCTACACGAATGAGCCCTACGAGATGATCATTATCGACAATGGTTCAACCGATGGGACGCCTGCCTATTTAAAATCGCTTTCGGGAACGGTGCGGTACAAAATTTTCTCCAAAAACCTTGGGTTTGCCGGCGGTGTCAACCAAGGGCTGATGATGGCCAAAGGAACGACTATCGTCATCCTCAATAATGACACGCTAGTGACGACAAACTGGCTGTCTAATTTGCTCCTGTGCTTGAGAAGCGATCCATCGATTGGGCTGGTTGGCCCTGTAACGAATTATTTATCCAATGACCAGAAAATTGAGGTCAATTACAAAAATATGGTAGAGATGCAAAGCTTCGCCCAAAACCATAATCATTCCGATTCGCAGCGCTGGAGAAGATCGAAGGGCATTATGGGCTTTTGCCTGCTTCTGACAAGAGAGGTCCTGCAAAGAGTGGGCTATTTTGACGAGGGGTATGTCATTGGCACCTGTGAGGATGTCGATTATTATCTCCGTATCCGGCTGCTTGGGCTTGATCTCGTTGTCGCGGAGGATACGTTCATTCACCATTACGGCAGCGTAACGATGCGCTCTTTTCTCGATGCTTCCTTGCTTAATAACGCATTTTTTCTCGAGAAATGGGGCGATTGGGAAAAAATTGGCAGGCTGGAAAAGGTGATGGATTCCGTATTTTCCGGGCAACAGCGCAAGGGTTCTGATTTTTACCCCAGCCATATTCTCGTAACCGGAACCGATTCTAAATTGTATTGGGTGGAAAATGGGCTTAGGTATATCGTGCACAGCTCGAATGCGCCGCGAAATGATGCCGTCAGGCTTCCACAGCTTGAGCTGTGGAACTGGCCAATTGGAGGCGATATTTCTGAAGCTACCGTTCAGCAGAAAATAAATGCGCTCTCCGTTCTCACAACAGCGATTATCGAAGGGGGATTCGTCATTACGCAGGATGGTGAAATCCATCAGCTTACCGAAGGCAAGCTGCACCGCATGACGACTAAGCAGGCGTTCAAGGCATGGGGGCTTGAGCATCGTTATATCCGTCCTTTAACGGAGGGCGACAAAAAACAGTTTTCGGATGGTTTGCCGATCATAGCTCCTCCGATCATTAAGGCTGACAATATATAAGTATGCGATAAGGAGGACGTTATTTTGGCGATCAAAAGGAAAAAAAGCACGGTTGGCAGAATAGGCAGAGGCAAAAAGACGCAAAGAACCGGCCGCGCGAGCAGGAGCCGTCGCAGCGGGAGCACGCTAAGAAAAGGGAAGCGGCGCGGGGGAACGCTGAAGAAGCGTTCGAGAGGAGCGACGCGGCTGCGGAGGAAAGGCGGGCCGTTTCATTCCGGCTATGACCAAGGATACCGGGAGGGCCATTCCAAAGGCTTTGAAGATGCGCATCAAGATGCCTATATGAACAATCCCGGTGCTGCCCAGCAAGCAGGCCAGCCGAGCCAGGGGAGCACGCAGATAGCCGTTCAAGCTCCGAGTGAAGCGGATATCGCCAGTGTAGCGGGTGCGCGGATCGGAATTTTGTATATTTGCACAGGGAAGTATAAGCTGTTCTGGGAAAATTTCTTTCAGAGCGCCGAAGCCTATTTCCTCCCGGGCTATTCGAAAACCTATTATGTGTTTACGGATGCCGAATCGATCGCGGCCGAAGAGAGAGACAACGTCAAACGAATATATCAGGATAATTTAGGTTGGCCAGGCAATACGCTGCTACGTTACGCGATTTTTAGAAACGTGGTGCAGCAGTTGGAGCAGGAATGCGATTTCGTTTATTTCTTCAACGCGAATATGGAGTTCGTAGAAGCCGTTCGCGAGGAGATTCTGCCCATCCATGAAGGAATCGTCGCAGTGCAGCACCCGGGCTTCTACAATCGGCCGCGCCATGAGCTCGATTACGAGAAGAACCCGCAAAGCCTCGCCTATATTCCCGAAGGAGTAGGCACCCATTATTACATGGGCGGCTTAAACGGGGGGCGGACAGAGCATTATATGAACCTCATCCGCGTGCTGGATGAAAGCATACGTGCCGATATGAGCAATGGAATTAATGCCGTCTGGTACGATGAGTCCCATCTAAATAAATATTTGACCGATAAAAATCCAAGGGTCATGACTCCTTCTTACGGATTCGTAGAAGGCGCGGAGCTGCCGTTCCCGGCAAAAATATTAATTCGCGACAAAAACAATTTTGGCGGCCATGACTATTTAAGAAGCTGACATGAAAAGAAGCCGCAAGCGATTCGGAGAGCTCCGAGCGCTTGCGGCTTTTTTTGAAATATAGGAAAGGATATCATTTCGCTATCTCTTCTCTATATTTCTCGGAATGAAACGCGCTGCGCCGCCAAAGGACGGCGACAGCCGTTTCACCTTGCTACATAAGTTGAACCAAAGATTCTCGTTTTGGTCGCTGCGTGCGCAGAGCATTCTATGGTGGCGCGGTTGCTGCCAGATTATTTGATTGACTAAGACATGTATAAGTAAGAATTCGGCTAGGAAAGCGACGTTTCGTTTCTCTAGAGCGATCTTTTCATTTCGCTTATTCTTTATTACTACTGTTCAACATCTCTATATCACTAAAACCCCTCCATAAGCTGCCCAATTGAAGCCGCTGGGCTAGAATAGATCTATTTTTTAGACCTATTTTATCCATTTCGGCCATTTGCGCCGGAATAGATCTAAAAATTAGATCTATTTCCCCAAAACCTAGCCAAATTCGGCTCATTTGGGGCAGCTGAGCTAGAATAGATCTATTTTTTAGACCTATATTATCCATTTCGGCCATTTGCGCCGGAATAGATCTAAAAAATAGATCTATTTCTCCAAACCTAGCCAAATCCAGTTTAATTGGAGTCGCTAGGCTAGATAAGGTCTATTTTTAGACCTATTTCATCTATCGAATCTATCTAATCTATTTCATCCATTCCTGCTATTATTGCTAACTTTACGAGACAAGTGATGGCCATGGAAATTGAACAGCAGACTAACAGAAGCTGGACAAAGGGTTGAGATAACAGAAGAAACGCCGGATGTATGAACGCAACCGACCGATTTACTTACATCCTGTACAGCAGATGCAGTGACCGAAATCGAGGTGTTGACTCGTAGAAACCCTCTAACGGTGAACACTTACATCCAATCTGATCAATGCAAGGGTAGATTAGCTTGGTGATAGGTGTTTCTACAGGCGCTCCTGAACGGTTGACTCTCGAGCAGACGATGCTATCGAAGCTTTCATATGAAGTTAGTTTCCGCCAAGCACCATTGGACGATGGCTCTGACTGTGGCTTATGTCACGCGTGATATTGAACAAAGCTGCACCATCACGAGTGCGGCCAATGGCTTCACCGGTTGGATCTCTGGTATATCTGAACGATGAATACGCTTGAAGCTGCCGTTGAGAGCAAGCAACCGAAGTTTGTGCGCAAACGCGTCCCCCGCTAAAAAGATTATTGAACAATGTGATCCACCAACTGCTGTTTGAAGACGGGAGTATAATTAACGGTTATTTATGGAGGAAATCCCTAAGTATAAATAGCTATCATTGGTCGACAGTGCGTCCATATTGAATCCGGATTTCAAAAACTCATTAAGTCGAAAATCATAAGTTGAACTCATATAGAAACAGAAAAACGGCTCCCCTCAAGAATGCCTAGTTGAGGGGGGCCGTTAACGGAAGCAGAGCACACTGCTGCTGACTGGCCGTTAGAAAATAGAAACATGCTGGTGGCATGCCTCTGGGATCAGATTGGTGTAGCGGGTAACGTCAATTCGGTTGCCGTTCTCGAACAGCAAAGCCAGCTCATGTGACGAATATTCTTGCTTGTTCACCGCTCGGTTAGCGTACACGTTCTGCACCAAATTAAGCGGATTGCAAAAGGCGAGGGAAGCTTCGTTGCAGGCGAGGTAATGACGTTCAGCCGCAATCCCGCGTGCGTTGCCAGCCATGATTCCCTCAAACGTATTGGGATTGGAGAAGTCGAGTTGCTGCAGATGAGGGAGAAGATCGTCCGTGCGGTAAACCGAGCTGGAAACCTCGAGCGGATAACCAAATTCATGCTGTGCCGCCGTCCAATCGAATTTGCAGTAGCCGTATTCAATGGATTGATAGGCTGGAATTGCTTGAGGCGCGTCCATCGTGTAGCAGTACCGAATATTCGGTCCAAGCCTTAAGGAGAAGCCCAGCAGGTCTCCGTGCGCCGCCAGCGTATTCATGACGGACTGCAAGGTGAAGTCGCGAACGAACAGGCAGTCATCTACGATAAACATAACGTAATGGGAATTTTCAATCGCAGCCAAAATCTGTTGCCTAAACTGCTCTTCCCTAATAAATTGAACCTGCGGAAAGCTCGCTTTGAGCCGGTCATATTGGGCTTCGTAAAAAGCGTTCGAGGTTGTATACAGCACTTTGATCTGAGCAGCGGAAATATCTAGCGCATGCAGATAGAGTGAGCGGAGCGCCGCATCCAGCTGCAAGGCGCGGTCCTTGCTGAACAGAATGCCAACGAGCGGTACTTTTGCCGTCAAGGCACTCACCTCCGGTTCGTTTTGCGGCAGGGCTGCGGTCAGCTCCGGCTGCGCGAGCGGTACTGCAGCTCTGGCGAAGAAGCCGCGTTTTCCTGTTCTTCTGCCTCGGAATAGCCGCTTGGATGTACGCAGGCCCCGCTTCCGAAGCCGCGATGTTCTCCGGTTTATCCGATGCGATGCTTTTTTGGGCTTGACGCGTTTATTTGAGCCTGAAATGCGCTTGGCTGCTGATCGAGACAAGAGTACACCTCCATAGAATGACACATGTGTTTCTTATATTCTATGTGAGTTCCCTTCAGTGGTAAGGGCAATTGATAGGTTTATTTCAAAAAAATTCGTATATTTTGTTTCCAAATCTCATAGTTGGCCACCTCTACAGGAGAAACCGTACTCTCCCATAATAAAGAATCAGCAGCCGCCAGTAGCTCTTCAAAAGAGAGATCGCGCGTTTTTTTTGCTTTCACTTCTACATTGGACAGATAAGGCTCATGCGTCCATGAATAGGATACGATGCTCAGCATTTCAAAGCCCAGCATTTCAAGCGTTTTCTTGAAACGCTCGGGAAACCAATGGTCAACATGATAAGCCCAATCTGCCGCTTGATCGCCTGCAAGATGTCTGGCGATGCTCATTTTGACATCGAAGGAGGCAGTCGTAGCGAGGGTATAGGCGCTTCCCATAAGATCCGGCGTTTCGATATGAAGCACGCCGCCAACCCTAAGCCATTGCTGCCACCGGATCAGCAAACCTAGCGCAGTCACGCGGTTAAAGTGCTCAAATACATGATGAAGCCTAATTTCATCAATGGCTTGGACAGGAAAGCGAAGCTCCAGAACATCAGCAAGCACATCGGCCTTAATGTTCATCACGTTGTGGTGCTCGGGCGGGTAATCCAAATTGATGTAGCCTTGAAAATATTGCTCGCCGCAGCCTAAATGAAGGCGGATTTCCCCGCCGCTGCGAGCGAGATTGTTGGCGTAGAGAAAAGGAATCGTCTCTTCTGCGAGCTTTGGCAAATACAAACCCTTCTCCGTTTGCTCTATGCCGGAAGCGGATACCTTGGATGCATGCATCTCTGAAAGCGGCCCGCTGTTGCCGTAAGGCAAGGAGGAGGTTAAATAATAACCCTTGCCGGCCGCATACAGCGAGGCAGCTATTTGCCATTGATCGGCTAGTGCAGCGGCATCTCTGTTAGGAAATGCTCTTAGAAGGCGAAGGAGATCGTCCGTGCGATACACCGATTGCAGCAAAGGCAAAGCCGGATTCTCCTTCTGAAGTGCGCCTGCCCAGCGTATCTTCTGCTCTGTGCCGCCGCCTGGTAGGCCTGCCGGGCTCTCCGGCTGCAAAGAGAAGCATAGAGCGTCAATATGCTTCTCAAGTTGACGGTTAGTATGAGCAATCGAGAACGGGCTAATAAATCGAAGCTCTTCAGCAGAGAACAGAACATAGCTGTAGCGGGATAACAAGTCGAGGAGCTGATCGTTGAATGCCAAAGCCTGCGTATAATGCACCAGTCCATGCTGCTCATGGAGCTGTTCATAGGGCATATGCTGAGCCGGCTCGGCTGCGTCGTAAATCACATGGACATCCATTTGAGCGGCATCCAGTCCGTGCAGCGCAGTGGAGTTCAGCAAGGCAGCCAGCTGCGCAGCTTGGCCTTTTCCGAAAATGAGAAATACCGTGGAATTTTTTTGGACCATAAATCACATCTCCATTCCTTATAGAAAGCTGTACGCCATATTTATCCTATTCTATTAATCTAGCAATGGATCGCCCGATTGCCGCGGCAGGATCAATCTCTATTAAATTTTTGCACTCTAGGTATTCATCAGAACAACAAACCGGGGCATGCATAAATATAGTAAGATGACAAACTCCATCTACGAGAAGAGAGGAAGGTTCTATGAGCAGTCTGGGCAAGGATACGAAAGTAGTCATATTAGCAGGGGGATTCGGTACGCGCATCAGCGAGGAGTCGCTCACAAGGCCGAAACCGATGATTGACATTGGCGACAAGCCGATCCTATGGCATATCATGAAAACTTATGCATTTTACGGCTATACGGATTTTATTATTTGTTTGGGATATAAGGGTTATTTCATTAAGGAATATTTTTATCATTATTTTTTGCACCATTCCGACGTGACCTTTGACTTGTCGAACAGCAGCGAGATGACGATTCACGAATCCAAGATCGAGCCTTGGAAAATCACGCTGGTGGATACGGGCAAAGAATCGATGACGGGCGGAAGGCTGAAGAGGGTTCAGCCCTATTTGGGCAACAAAACGTTTATGCTTACGTACGGGGACGGCGTTTCGGATGTAGATATCGGCAAGCTGGCCGAGTTCCATCAGTCGCACGGCAAGCTGGCTACCGTGACCGCAACGCAGCCCAGCGGGCGGTTCGGTGCTCTTGACCTGAATGAGAATCGCCAGGTGATCGACTTTATGGAGAAGCCTAAAGGGGACGGGAACTGGATCAATTCGGGTTTCTTCATTATGGAGCCGAAGCTGCTCGACTACATTGAAGGGGATCAGACCAATCTGGAAACGGATTGTTTGCAAAAAATCGCGAAGGACGGCGAGCTTATGGCCTATAAGCATGCGGGCTTCTTTCAGCCGATGGATACGCTCAGAGACAAGACCGTATTGGATGAATTATGGAAATCAGGTAAAGCGCCATGGAAAAAATAAGGGAGTGTCGGTAATGAATGAGAGCTTTTGGCAGAGCAAAAAGGTGTTTATTACCGGACATACGGGCTTCAAGGGCAGCTGGCTATGCCTATGGCTGAGCACGATGGGCGCAGCAGTAACCGGTTATGCGCTTGAACCGCAAACCGAGCCAAGCTTATATGAGCTTTGTGGCATCGACAGCTTGGTAAACTCTGTAATTGGCGATATTCGGGATAAAGCGAGGTTAAGCGAGGCTTTATCCGCGGCAGAGCCGGATATTGTCATTCATATGGCTGCCCAAGCGCTAATTAAGCCTTCCTATGCCGACCCCGCGCACACCTTTGATGTTAACGTCATGGGCACGGTTAATCTGCTTGAAGCCGTAAGACTGGCTGTAGAAAGCGGCATCCACATTAAGGCGGTCATTAATGTAACGACAGATAAATGTTATGAGAACAAGGAATGGGCTTGGGGCTACAGGGAGAATGACCCGTTAGGCGGCTATGACCCGTATTCGAACAGCAAAGCCTGCTCGGAGCTCGTCACCGCAGCTTACCGCAGCTCTTTTTTTAACGCCAAATCGTTTCGAAAGCACGGCGTCGCTTTGGCGACGGCGAGAGCAGGCAACGTCATCGGCGGCGGAGACTGGGCGCAGGACCGCTTAGTACCGGACACCGTGCGGGCCTTTATGAACGCAAGCGAGGTTATGATTCGCAATCCTCACGCGATTCGTCCGTGGCAGCATGTGCTTGAGCCGCTCAGCGGATACTTGCTGCTAGCACAGAAGCTGGTGGAAGAAGGAATGGCTTTCGCCGAAAGCTGGAACTTCGGGCCGTTTGATCAAGATGCGAAGCCCGTCGGCTGGATCGTGGAGCAGCTATGCAAGAAATGGGGGGATGGCGCAGCATACAGCATCGATTTCAGCTCCTTTGCCCACGAGGCCCATTATCTTAAGCTGGATTGCTCCAAAGCTCAGCAGCTGCTCGGCTGGAAGCCGCGATGGAACCTGAATCAAGCACTGGATAAGGTGATCGAATGGACGCTCGCCTATCAGAAGAAGGAGAAGATGAGGCAGGTTTGCTTGAGCCAGCTGAACGAATATAGCATGACTACAGGCTGAGGTGAATGGCGGATGAAAGAGAAGCATTCTGTCAAAAGCCGTAACGCTCTCGTGACGGGAGCGACAGGCTATATTGGTTCAATGGTCGTTAAGCGGCTGCTCGCAGAGGGATGGAACGTTCACGTCATTGCTAGGGAGAAGTCGAGTCTTGCCCTCCTGCCGGTTCGAGCAGCAAACTTGACGATTCACAGGCATGAAGGTACCACGGCAAGCCTATTCGCAATCGTGCAGCAGGCGGAGCCGGAGCTTGTGTTTCATTTGGCCTCCCTTGCGACGGCTACCTATGTGCCGGAACAAATTGCACCCATGCTGCACAGCAATATCGTGTTTGGGACACAGCTTCTGGAAGCGATGGCGGCCCACCGGGTATACCAATTGATTAATACAGGCACATTCTCGCAGCATTACGGAAATCAAAGCTACAGTCCAAAATCGTTATACGATGCCTCCAAGCAGGCTTTCAAGGATATTTTAAGCTATTATACCGAGTCAACTCCGCTTCGGGCGATTACATTGGAGCTGTATGACAACTATGGACCAGGCGATCCGAGATCCAAAATTGTCTCCCTGCTGCTAAAAGCAGCGAAGGAACAGCATCCGCTTGCCATGTCTCCAGGCGAGCAGCTGATTGAACTCGTCCACATCGATGATGTAGTGGAGGCTTATGTGCTGGCTGCCCATCGCTTGCTTAATTATGATTCCGTAAAGGATGAGACTTATGCCGTTTCATCTGGAAAGCCGGTCAGCCTAAAGAAACTAGCTGCTCTTATTGAAAGAATAGTTGGACTGCCGCTGCAGATTGATTGGGGAGGAAGGCCCTATCACCCTCGTGAAATTATGGTTCCCTGGAATAAGGGCAGGCAACTGCCAAATTGGAAGCCAACCATAACCTTGGAGGAGGGAATAAGGAGGCTAATGGATGAATAAGGTCGCATTTACGGATTGTGTCGATCTCCCTTTTCACCCGAAGGTATATATTAAGGACAAAATGAAATGGGGCGGTCATTTTTAGTTAAGAAATTAAAAGGGGTGACGAACATGAAAATCTTGTTTGGGTATGAAGCAGCTGCGGATGACAAACCGGAGCATACTTCCGGCCCCTTTGACGGAGCGCTTTATGAAATTCTGCTTCAACTGGGCAGCGTAACAGTCAGCGACGGCTCCGAGCACGAACGCAGCAAGCTGAAGGGCCTCGACTATGATTGGTTTGTCGGAACTGCGGGGTGCTTTGCCGCCTTAAACGGGATTTGCCGCTTTGCGAAGAGCCTTCTGCTGACGGTTGGGAGGCATCCCGCCGAGACGATGCAGAGCATGCTCACGCTGAAGGCTGGACACGGGTTGCCCGATGAAGCATTCCAACCGTCCGATATCGGTGATACGGATATGCTGAACCGGTCTATGAAGGTTGCAGATTATATTATTGGCGCAGGCAATATGGAAACATATAGCTCTTATATCCGGCACGGCGTACCGAAACGGAAGCTCAGGACCTTGCTTGATGGACGGAGCCATCGACCCGCGCCTCAAGACGTACAATCCCGTTGGCGCAAAGACACAGGGCATACAAGGATTTTTACATTTATGGCTTCTGAGATCGGCTTTAGCAGCGGGTTTGACGCCGTGTTTCTATTATTCTCTGAATCAATCATCGCAAATGAAAATATACAGCTGCATATAGCAGGCAAGCCGGCCAATGCTTTTTTTGCCGGCCGCATTGCGCAATTGCAGTCAACGATGGGAGGCAAGCTGTTCTTTCATGGCGGGCAGCTAGATATAGCGCAGCGGGCGGAGCTGCTGGCTCGGAGCGATTTTATCTTATATCCCACGTTAGGCAAACATGAACCGCTGCTTCTTGAGGCGATCAGCCATGGCGTTATACCGATGCTGAGCCGTCATGCGGGCCTCGACTTCTCTCCGCTTGGCTTGTTTGACCCCGTCGACCATTCACAACAGAAGCAGCTGCTGCTTCAAACCCAGCAATTATCCGACTCCGATATCGTTGCGTTGAAGAGAAAGACGCTCGATTATTTCGAAGAGTATCATTTGTTCTACCAATTGGGGCTTGAAAGCACTGTGACGGATGTAATGAACGGAAGCTTATACCCTAAAATCAGTATAATTCTCCCCGTCTTTAATAAGGAAGCGACCATCGTTTCCTTGCTTTCCGAGCTGCATTTGGCCGTCAATGAATACGGGAATGCTGAGCTTCGGATTCTATTTGACGGGTGCAGTGACCGCAGCGAGCAAGAGGTCAGAGGTTACTTCGGAAGCATTAAACCGGACTATAGCATTGCGTATGAGACGACGCCTAATCTATTCGAAACGCGATCAAACAATATCGGCTTAAAAAAGGCAACCGGCGCTTACTGCGTAATCGTGCAGGACGATAATTACGTGCATGATCGCGATCTTTTTTTCGAAGCTGTGCAATTTTTGGAGAAAAACCGGAAATGCGCGATACTTGGCTGTTTGTCCGGCGTTAATTTTTATCCGAGAGGAACGGTTTTGCAGGGGCCAGGCCAAATATCCTGTACGCCTAATGAAGTCTACTGGAGACAGGATGAGCGGGCAGATCCACAATTGGCAGCGCGGGTGTTCGAGGTGGACGCCTGTATGCGCGGACCGCTGATTTTGCGGAAAACATTTCTGGAGCAGTATGGCTACTTGGACGAGGTTTATGCCCCGCTGTACCAAGACGATATGGATTTGTGCTTTCGGGCAAGACACTACGGCTATAAAGCGTATGCCATGCTTGCGGATGTAGAGAATCGTTCCTTGACGATGGCCAACTACAATTCGGACATGAGCCGTATGTTCCAGCATGTCATGGAGAGAAATACGAATATTTTTTACGCGAGATGGACGCCAAGCACAGCCAAGGATTATGCATGGGTTCATCGTACGGGGCGATCGAGATCCTGATGAGAAAGCAGTGATCACTCATGATTTATTTAGTTAGCTTTGCTTCCGCCGCTTATCAGCCTTACCGGGAGCAGCTCAATGCTTCCGCGCTACAGTTCGGCGTTGACCGCGTAATCTCGTATAGTCCCAGCGACCTTGAGGGAACGGTATTCGCCCGTGACCATCAGGAGCTTTTGCAGCATGAGAAGGGGAACGGGCTGTGGCTTTGGAAGCCTTACATTTTATTGGATTCGCTGTCAAAGGCGGAAGAGAATGCGGTCATTCTCTATTCGGATGCCGACAACCGATTTATCAGGCCGATTGGACCGCTTCTCTCCCTTTGCGCGGATCATGACGGTTTTGCTTTTTTCAAGACCATGTCTTATTTGAACAAGTGCTGGACCAAGAGGGACTGTTTCGTCCAGATGCAATGCGATGAGCCAGCTTATTGGAATGCCGAGCAGGTTTGGGCGGGTTTTTTTATTTTTCATAATAATACGCGCAGCCGAAAGCTGCTAGAGGAGTGGCTCTCGTTCTGTGTCGCCAAATCGGTGCTGCTGGATGGGGCAAACATCTGCGGTCTTCCTGATTTTCCGGAATTCATCGAGCATCGCTACGACCAGTCGGTGTTGTCGCTGCTAACTGTAAAATACGGCTTGTCTGTAACGAAGGATTTATTTAATTATTATTTGCTTCCGGATCGAAAAGCGACCCCGGAATGAAAGGAGCAAAACTTATGGTACCGATCATCAGCGTTGTCATCCCTTATCGGGATGAGGGGGGGAATCTTGAGCAAGCCATCGAATCCTGCCTAAACTCCGCCTTTTCGGCATTTGAAATTATCGTGGTCGATTACGGTTTGAAAGACGGCTATGCACAGGAGGTTATCAGACGACTGAATCATACGAATATACGAATGGTAGAACAAGAAGACAAAGGAGTTTCATATGCGAGAAACACGGGAATCCGGGAAGCGAAGGGCGAGTTTATCATTTGCCTAAATGCGGATGACAAGCTTCATCCCGCCTTCATGGGAAAGGCGCTTGAGCAGCTAATGGGCCAATCACAGCTTGGTTTTGCTACTTCAGGCTATCAAACGTTTGGGGCTATTCATTATACCTGGGAGGCACCCCCTTTTCATTTGGGCCATTTGCTGTCGCAAAATATCGTATGCAGCAGCGCTTTGTTTCGCAAACAGGCGTGGCTTGCGGCGGGAGGCTTCAACGAGAGCATGACCGAGGGATACGAGGATTGGGATTTTTGGATCTCGCTCGCAAAGCGAGGGTGGGGCGCTGCCATTGTTGCGGATACGCCTTTATCCTACCGTGTGGCAGGCGGAGCTTCCGATGATTTCAAGCACGACCGGCTAGTGCGGCAGGTGGCAAATAATCATCCGGATCTGTTCAGCGAGCATCGCCTTTACGAGCTTTGGCATGATTGGCTGAAGGATGAATTGCAGGTGAGACGAATGATACGGAATCAACTGGGCACAGAGCTTCGAATGGACCCGTTGGTCAGCATCATTATTCCTTGCTATAACTACGGCCGATACGTAGAGGATGCGGTTAACTCCTGCCTTGGCTCGACCTTCCAAGAATTTGAGATTATTGTCGTAAATAACGGCTCCACCGACCCTTATACGATTGAAGTGCTGAACCGGCTGAAAAAACCAAAGACGAGTGTGATCCATGTACAGACGAATATTGGGCTGCCGCATGGCCGAAATGCAGGGATCAAAGCGGCAAGAGGCAAATATATTTTGCCCCTTGATGCGGACGATAAGCTGCGGCCAACTTTAATCGAAAAAGCGTTTCGCGTGCTGGAAGCCAAGCCGGAACTTGGCTTCGCAACGGTAGGCTTGGAGTATTTCGGCGATACCTCATGGGTTTGGATACCGCCCGTATTCGATTTCAATCGTCTGCTCTCCGAGAATATCGTTTGCGTAACGTCGCTATTCCGCAAACAGGCGTGGCTTGCGGCTGGCGGCTACAACGAGAACATGATTTATGGCTATGAGGATTGGGATTTCTGGATCTCCTTATGCGAGAGCGGGTGGCCTGGCGAAGCGATTCCGGAGGCGCTGCTTCTCTACAGGCGCCATGGGCATTCGTTATCCTATGACGCGGGCCAACGGCATGCTGCCATCGTCCAACAAATTCGGAATAACCATCCCCAATTCTATTAATCTAAGGAGGTAAAAGCATGAGCGATTCCATGGCTGATTTTTATTCTTCCTTCAAGGGTCCGGGCAATTTGTATTTTGATATCGGAGCTAACGTAGGTAACCGCACGCGCGTTTTTTTGGATCTGGGCGTGAATGTCGTTGCTGTTGAGCCGCAGCCGGGCTGTCAGGAGGTGCTGCTGCAGCAATTCAAGGATAGGCCGGGCTTTACGCTCATTCCTTATGCGTTAGGAAGCAGCGAAGGGCAAGCGGAAATGATCGTCAGCGACGCGCATACGATATCGTCCATGAATAAAGAGTGGATTCAGACGATGAGAAACAGCGGACGCTTCGGCCATTATAATTGGTATCAGCCGATTACCGTGCCGGTTATTCGCTTGGACACGCTGATTGCCCAGTATGGGATGCCGGATTTTTGCAAAATCGATGTGGAGGGCTATGAGATGCAGGTTTTTCGCGGATTATCCAAGCCGATCCCTGCCCTGTCCTTTGAGTTCTCGGATGAGGTCATGTCCTCTACGCTGTCGTGCATCCGCTATTTAGAGAGTCTTGGCCGCTACCGCTTCAACCTCTCTCTAGGGGAATCGCTAGCCTTCCATTATGACAGCTGGTGTTCGGCTGAGGAGATGTGCGGGCGAATGGGCAGCCTGAAGGCTGATTTATTATGGGGCGACATTTATGCTGTGCGGCTTTGACCGCAAGAACAGTGAATATGCCCCGCGGCTTTTGTCCAATCCATCCGCAGCTATCGATCATCCTATAATAGAGGATGTATTGAAGGAGGCCGAGTGGTGCCAAAAGTAACGGTATTAATGCCCGTCTATAATGGTGAATTATTTTTGCGAGAAGCGATTGAAAGCATATTAAATCAAAACTTCAATGATTTTGAGCTGCTGCTCATTGACGATGGCTCCATTGACCAAAGCGCGGCTATCATTTCGTCATACGCTGATCCCCGCATTCGTTTTTATAGCAATGGCTCCAACCGGGGGTTGATCTTTACCCTGAACAAAGGGCTTGATCTGGCAGAGGGCGAATATATCGCGAGAATGGATTGCGATGACTTCGCGTTCCCTGACCGACTTGGAAGGCAAGTCGAATTTATGAACCAGTATCCGGAAATTGGGCTCTGCGGCACAGCTATGAAGTATATGCATCAGGATGTGTGGGTGAAGCATCCGACAGACCATGACGATATCAAGGCAGGGCTACTATTCTATTGCGCCTTGAATCACCCGACAGTCATGATGCGCAAATCAGTCGTAAAGAGTTACGCTCTCTATTATGACTATAACTCCCCCCATACGGAGGATTACGAGCTTTGGTCGCGCATGGCTCATTTAACACGCGTGACGAACCTGCCCGATGTCCTGCTCCATTACCGGATTCACGGGGAGCAAGTGGGTGCGAAGCATGGCGAGGAGCAGAGGCTGGTCGGCAGGAAGATCGTTCACAGCCAGCTCATTCGCATGGGACTGCTGCCTACAGATGAAGAGCTCAATCTCCATATGGACGTATGCAACCGGCGGCTGCGGGCAACCGATGAATTTATTCAAAGCGTAAGGGGCTGGTTTGACAAGCTGCGCGCAAAAAATAATGAGTCGAAGCTGTTTACGCCGCAAGGTCTCGAGAACGTGCTGAACACTTATTTTGCAGAGGTGTCCAATTTTTATTTTGCCCATCGTGCAGTAGCCCAGCGGTCAGCCGCGCCTGCTGCGGTTAGGCAAAGAAGAGTGATGAGTGCTCGGGACAAGGGCCGAAGCAGAAGAAAAAGCGGAGTTAAATGGATAACAAAGCACGGAAGAAAGAAAGCAAGGCCGCTTGTGGCAAGGAAGCCTAAAAATGGGTTTGCCCGCAAACCTTTGATGAGATCTGGACTCCGCAAGCCAGCTATCTTAAAGAAGAAAATTAAATAACCGAATGAAAAAGCCTCAGTGAGAGATGACTCCCGCTGAGGCTTTTTGTTGAACCATAAAGATTTAACGTATTTCAAACTTAAAGAAATAGTTAATGATCTTCTCGTAGTAAGCTATTATCGGCAAAAGAGGGTTCCCGCGGCTTAAGCTTTGGCTTGCTGTCCGATATACCATTGCACCGTTTTCTCCAACCCTTCGGGCAAATCGGTTTTGGCCTTAAAGCCGAATAGCTGCTCGGCCTTGGACGTGTCGAGGCATCTGCGAAGCTGACCGTCGGGGCGGCTTGCGTCCCATACAATAGTTCCGTTATAACCGGTTTTCTCGGCAATAAGCTCGGTCAGCGCTTTGATTGAAATCTCTCGGCCAGTGCCGATATTAACGGGCTCCTCGCCATTGAATTGATCGGTAGCCTGCACAATGCCTGCGGCCGCATCCTCGACATATAGAAATTCGCGCGTAGCGATCCCCGTGCCCCAAACTTCAATATGATCCGAGCCCTGCGCTTTGGCTTCTAGACATTTGCGTATCAATGCAGGAATGACATGCGATGTTTCCAAGTCGAAGTTGTCCCGAGGGCCGTAAAGGTTGACCGGAAGCAGGAAAATGGAATTAAACCCGTATTGCTTGCGGTAGGCCTGAGACTGAACGAGCAGCATTTTTTTGGCCAAACCGTAGGGGGCATTGGTTTCTTCCGGGTAGCCGTCCCACAGCTCCTCTTCCCTGAAAGGAACGTTTGCAAATTTGGGATAGGAGCAGATCGTGCCGCAGGCTACGAATTTTTCGACGCCGTGCAGACGGGATGCTTCCGCAAGGTGGATGCCCATGGAGAGATTGTCGTAGAAGAAAGAGCCGGGATTGACGCGGTTTGCCCCGATGCCGCCGACCTTAGCCGCCAAGTGAATGACAATATCGGGATCGGTATCCCGAATGAGGGACAAACAGACCTCCTGCCTCGTTAAATCGTATTGCTTGCTTCTAGGCACAATGATGTCCCCTGCGCCGCTCTTTAGAAGTAGCTCGACCACGTGCGAACCCAAGAACCCCGATCCTCCCGTGACCATAATTGTTTTTCCTCTAATATTGCTCATGATAAGCCTCCGACCTCCTATAGTTTCCTAGTAAGCTGAATATCTATTTCTACTTAACAGATTATGTAGCTAGCGCTCAAAGTGAGCATGCCATTGCCTATTTGTGGCTTGCCGCTTGAGATGCTTCCTCTATGTCCATACCAATTCCGCTGTCGAACATACAATGATAGTAATTGTGATGATAGGGAAGGGGCAGACGAATTGAAGATAGCATTAATAACTGGGGTTACAGGACAAGACGGCGCATACCTTGCTGAATTGCTTTTAGATAAGGGTTATATCGTTCACGGGCTGCAGAGGAGAAGCTCCCTGCCAAATACCGGAAGGATCAATCATTTGATTGACAATGCTGATATCTATGAAAAAACGTTTTTTTTGCATTACGGGGATTTGACAGATTCGCTGAATCTCGTACGCATGATTGAGAGAGTCAGGCCGGATGAAATTTATAATCTAGCAGCGATGAGCCATGTGCATGTCAGCTTCGATACGCCTGAGTATACGGCCAATGCGGATGGCATCGGCACGCTTCGCATTCTAGAAGCAGTCCGGATTCTCGGATTAACCAGCCGTACCAAAATTTATCAAGCATCGACCTCCGAGCTTTATGGGTTGGTTCAGCAAATTCCTCAGCATGAGAAAACACCGTTTTATCCCCGCAGTCCCTATGCCGTTGCCAAGCTTTATGCCTACTGGATAACCGTCAATTACCGTGAAGCTTACGCTATGTTTGCCACGAATGGCATCCTCTTTAACCATGAGAGCCCGCTGCGCGGCGAAACCTTCGTATCCAGGAAGATTACGAAGGCCGTCGCCCGCATTGCGCATGGTCTTCAAGACAAGGTCTACCTCGGAAATCTGAATGCGCAAAGGGACTGGGGGCATGCCAAGGACTATGTGGAAGCGATGTGGCTGATCCTTCAGCAGGAGGAACCGGAGGACTATATCATTGCTACCGGCTCAACGACGGAGGTTAGGGAATTCGTCCGGCTAGCCTTTGCCGAGATTGGCGTGGACATCGCTTTTAAAGGGGAGAAGGAAAACGAAGTAGGGTACGTGAAGGCAAGCCACAATCCGCTGTATGCCTTGCCGATTGGCAAGGAGGTTGTTGCAGTTGATCCGAAATATTATCGCCCTACGGAAGTCGAGCTGCTGCTCGGAAGCCCGGAGAAAGCGAAGGAAAGATTAGGCTGGGTGCCTAAATACGATGTGTATGCCCTTGTGAAGGAAATGGTCAGAGACGACCTTGCGGCAATCAAAGGAGAGAGAGCCTAATGAAAATTATTTTGCTTTCGGGAGGCTCTGGAAAACGACTATGGCCGCTCTCGAACGGCTCTCGGACGAAGCAGTTCCTAAAGGTGCTGAGAGGCGTAGACGGCGAGAAGGAATCGATGGTGCAGCGGGTTTGGCGACAGCTTCAGGAGGCTGGCCTTGCGTCTTCCACTTATATTGCAACATGCTCCTCCCAGGTGGATCTAATCAAAAACCAAATTGGCGACCATGTTCCGCTTATCGTCGAGCCAGAGCGTAGGGACACCTTTCCTGCCATTGCGCTTGTTTCCGCTTATTTGAACTCTATCGCTTGTGCGGATAAAGATGAAATTGTATGTGTCCTGCCAGTAGATCCCTATGTAGACACTGTTTTTTTTGACAAGGTGAAGGAGCTGGAGCGGGTCCTGAACGATACTGGCGCAGAAGTTGCTCTCATTGGCTCAAAGCCAACGTATCCGTCTGGAAAGTACGGCTACATCGTTTCTGATCCGGCGGCGCAGGATGGTTTATCCAACAGCATCGTGATCGATCGGTTCGTGGAGAAACCATCTGAGGATGAGGCTGAGCGTTTAATTGAAGCGGGAGCATTATGGAATTGCGGGATATTTGCCTTCAAGCTTCATTATTTGCTTACGCTTCTGAAAGCTAGATCCTTTCCTGTGACCTATCAGGAGCTTAGCCGCCAGTATGCTCGCCTGCCGAAACGCAGCTTTGACTATGAGGTACTGGAGAAGGCGCAGCAGCTTCGGGCAATCGTTTATGAAAGCGGCTGGAAGGACCTTGGCACATGGAACACCTTAACGGAGGAAATGGATACGAAGCTAATCGGACGGGGACTGATTAGCGAGGACTCGGTCAATACGCATGTACTGAACGAATTAGACATTTTGATTACGGTACTCGGCTTGTCCAATGTCATTGTAGCTGCAGGCCCAAACGGCATTCTTGTAGCGGATAAAGCAGCGAGTCCACGGATTAAAGAATTGATGCAGCCGATCGATGAGAGGCTCATGTATGAGGAGCTTCGGTGGGGCTGGTACCGCATATTGGATTTGTTCAAATTAGATGGGGATAGAGAGACACTTGTCAAAAAGGTCGTCGTTCATACCGGAGAGCAGTACACGCGGGAGTCGAAACCAGGCAGCCGTGTCATCTGGACCGTTCAAGCCGGCAAAGGCGTAGCGATCATTGAAGGCAAGCCGCAAACGATTGCTCCCGGAGACTGTCTGGAAATGGATTCAGGCGTCGCTTCCAGCGCAGCGGCATTAACCGAGCTGACGATTGTGGAAGTTCAAATTGGAAATGCGGGTGGAGTGGCTTATGACCTATAGAAGAAGGATGCTGGTCTTATCCATCATCGATAACATGCTGCTTGTCGGAAGCTGGCTCTATGCTTTCTTCTTAATTTATGACGGGCTGCCGCTTTGGTCGCTGAATGCGGTAGATTATGTGCTTGCCGGCTCGTTTATAGCGATGAGCTATTTCTTTCTGGTTGTTAGTAAATCGTATAAAACCCTGTGGAAGTATGCTGGAATCTTGGAGCTGCTTGGCGTGTTAAAGTCCATTACGCTATCGACTGCGCTTTATGCCGTATTACTCGTTTTCTTTGCGGAAAGCCGTTTCTCAGCTTCCATGCTAATCGTGCTTGCTTTAGCCTCTATGGTACTGCTTGGCGGCATTCGCCTTGCTGCGATGAAGCCGCAGGAGCACAGCCCGGCTTTAAAGCCCTCGAAGAAAAAGGCGTTAATTGTAGGAGCAGGAGCTGCGGGCACGATTGCCGCAAAATACCTACTCCTGCATGATGTTGCGGGATTATCGCCCTTCGGCTTTATCGATGATAATGATAAGAAGCAGAACTACGAGATTTATGGGATTAGGGTACTCGGGAAAACTTCGGATATACCTAGGCTCGTCAGCACACATGGCATTACGGATATCTTGATCGCCATACCGTCGGCAGAAAGCGGGGAGCTGAGCCGGATCACGTCGATCTGCAAGCAAACGCCAGCTGAAGTGAGGATATTGCCCCGCATGCAGGATATGCTGCTCGGCAGGCATGCCGGAGGCAAGGTAAATGAAATCGACGTTAAAGAGCTTCTCGGCAGGGAAATGATTAATGACTCGTTAATTGATGCGCAGAGCTATATAAAAGGTAACATCGTACTGATTACCGGAGCGGGCGGCTCCATAGGCGGCGAACTCGTCAACCAAGTAGCGAAGTGCGCTCCTGAGAGCATTATTTTGCTAGGACACGGCGAGAACAGCATTCATCTGATCGAGGGAATCATGAGAGAGCGATATCCGGCCCTGCGGATCACTAGCGTCATTGCAGACATTCAGAATCCGATTGAGGTGGAGCATGTATTCCATCGTCACCAGCCTTCAATCGTATTCCACGCAGCCGCCCATAAGCATGTTCCCCTCATGGAAAATAATCCGTCCGCAGCGGTGAGGAACAATGTATTTGGCACGATGAATGTCGCGGAGCAAGCGGTGAAAAGCGGCGTTCAGCGCTTTGTCTGCATCTCCACGGACAAAGCGGTCGAACCCGTTAATGTGATGGGGATGACGAAGCGGCTGGCAGAAATGATCGTACAAATGAAGTCTAAGCATAGCGCGACAACGTTCTCTATTGTACGGTTTGGCAATGTATTGGAGAGCAGGGGCAGCGTTATTCCGATCTTTAAGAAGCAAATTGCGGCAGGGGGACCGGTTACGGTGACGCATCCGGAAATGGTCCGCTATTTTATGACGATCCCCGAGGCGGTTCATCTCGTTCTGCAAGCGGGAGCCCTATCCAAGGGCGGAGAAATTTTCGTGCTCGATATGGGCAAGCCGGTCAAAATCGTTGATCTTGCGAAAGCGCTGATCCGCTTTGCGGGTTATGAGCCTGAGAAGGAGATGAAAATCGTGTTCACGGGCATGCGTCCAGGCGAAAAGCTGTCTGAATCGTTATTTTATGAAAAGGAGAAAATTTTGCCAAGCCAGCACCCCCGGATCTTTATCGCTTCCCCAAGAAAGATTGATGAAGGCCAGCTGCAAGCAGATATCCAGAAGCTCAAGGATGCGCTTATTCAAGAGCCGGACCATGTGAAGGAAATACTCGGAAGCCTTCTCAGGAAATATGGCTCTGACCGTGATGAGTCTGGCGATGCTTTGTGAAGGCAGGGATTGATGAATGCGTACAGAAAGCAAAAGAAAGCAACCGGCTGTCGATTGCCATTATCGGATCAACGGCGAAGCATGACAATCCTCCGTTTCTACGCGGCCCCGCGAGGGAATCCGAACGGTTTGTCGCTTGCTATTATATCGTCGGCGAGCAAAAATATGTGCAAGAGATCTGTGCATACGCAGACGGGAAAGTAGACTATATTTTTATTGACGCAGAAGCAAAAACGAAGGAAGCCGGCGATTTTGTCGCAGTCGCCAGAAGCAGCGTATTCCTCAGTGGCATCAAAACCTATAAAGGGAACGATATTACGGCGCTGGCGTGCGACCTTCTAATTCATGAGCTTGCTCCGACATTGGCGGGAAGAAAAGTGTCGATCGTTGGGGCGGGGAATCTGGGCTCGAAGCTGGCGCTCACGTTTGCGGAGAGGGGCGCTTACGTGTTTATCAGCCGAAGAGACGATAAAGGAGAACTTATTGCGCAGGCGCTAAATGCAATCATGCCCAGGCATACCCAGGGCCGGGTCTACAATGAACCGGACCTGTCTTTATGCGTGAAGGAAGCACAGGTTCTGGTAGGATTTACGCAAGGGTTCCCTGTCATAGGGGAGGCAGAAGTGCGTTCGCTGGCTAATCAGGCGGTTATCGTGGATGGCGGAATCGGGACGGTCAAGGAGGATGGCATTGCCGCGGCAAGGCAAATAGGACTGACCGTTATCCGGCTCGATGTCCGGCTTGCGTTCTCTTATGTGATCGATGCGATTCTGAATACGGAGCACTTTATCAAGCACGTTGCGGGAACCGCATGCATCGCAGGCCGAAACTACGTCGCGGGAGGCGTCATTGGCAAGCAAGGGGATATCGTCGTTGCCGATATAAGAAATCTCTCGGAAATCGTCGGCATTGCTGACGGGAAGGGAGGACTCAGACCCTTCGTTTAAATGAATAGTCTTCCATTTCTACGAGAAACGGATACCCTCCTCTGGCATAGGACGGCGAAGCCGTTTCTTCTTGTGTTCAGGAGCGTATTTTGGCATTCTTCCAAAAGCGGTGTAAAAATGTTTTTTTCATTGACCATCCGTTTATTTTCACATAGAGTTAAGTTAGAGAATGCAATGAAATCGGCAATTTTATTCGAATATGAGGTGGAAAACGGAACGATGATAAACAAGTTTAGTCGCGCTACAATAACCATCCTTCTCCTAGCCCTTCTATGGCCAGCGGTCATCGGCCATGCCGCTAGCAATCTATTGAAAAATGACAGCTTTGAAAACGTGACGGAGGGAGCTCCGGCAGATTGGCAGCATGACGCTTATTTGAAGGACGAGCATATCACTTCGTACACGCTCGACAATACCGAAGCGCATACAGGCACCTATTCCGCGGTGCTTGAAAATAAGGAAGCCAACCATTCGCGTTGGACACAGGTGATTACGGTCAAACCGAAATCTACATACAAGCTTTCCGGCTACGTAAAGACCGAGCAGATCGGCCCGGATGCAGCGGGTGCGCATTTTTTTGTGGACGGCGTTGCGGTCAGCTATCCCGAAGTGAAAGACACGGGTGGGAAGTGGGCTTATATTTCCTTCTACGCCAAAACAGGGAAGGATCAGAAGAGCATTACATTCGGAGCCAGCCTTGGCGGCTATGGCAGCATTAATACAGGCAAAGCATACTTCGATGACGTCAGCGTAGAGAAGGTTTCGAAGGCACCGTCGGGCGCAGAGGTATTCAGTTTGGTTGCTACGGATACAGGCCAAGGCGCTGATCCTTCCGATACAACGGTCTCTGTTGTCCCATTGGTTCTATTTGCAGTGCTGTTCAGCTTGTTTTTTGCTTTGATTTATAGAAAATTGCTCCGCGAGCGAACTTGGCTCGATGAGAAGCCTCATTTGCATCAGGTCCTATTTGCTCTAATTTTTGTAGTGGCGTTAGCAGTGCGGCTATGGATCGCCGTTTCAAGCAAAGGCTACGCCAATGATATTGCCTTGTTCATGGCTTGGGCCGATCAAGCGGCGAAGCAGGGGCTTTCCGGCTTTTACCATACGGGCATGTTCGTAGATTACCCGCCAGGCTATATTTATATCCTTTATCTTTTAGGCCTTATCAAAAATATGCTGTCATTGGATTCAGGCTCTAATGCGGCGATGCTTTTGTTCAAAATGCCGGCGATGCTGGCTGATCTCGCAGCGGCGTATATGGTATTCCGAATCGGGAAGAAAAAAGCGGGCTATTCGGTAGCCTTATCGCTTGCGCTGCTTTATTTGTTCAACCCGGCCGTTCTCGTTGATTCGGCCGCGTGGGGACAAGTAGATTCGATCTTTGCGCTCGTTCTTGTCCTATCTATCCACGGGCTTGCGGAAAATAAAATTGCACGAGCCTCTGTATGGTTCGCGATTGCAGCGCTAATTAAGCCTCAGGCGTTCATCTTTACGCCAGTGCTGCTGCTCTGGCTCTTGTACCGTGTATGGCATTACAAGGAATGGAAGCAGGTGGCGATCAGCGCGATCTATGGCTTTGCTACTTTTATCTTGCTGGCGCTCCCGTTCTTCTGGGGCAATGGCGGGCTCGCCGGACTGTTTCATTTGTACAAGGGGACGCTCTCCTCGTATCCGTATGCGACCTTGAATGCCTTTAATCTTTATGCGCTGAGCAACGCGAATTGGAAGCCGATTACCGATACATGGCTGCTGTTCTCGTTCCAGACGTGGGGAGCCATTTTCATTCTCGCAGCAGTGGTGGGTGCAGCCTATTTCTTCTTGCGAAAACAAGACAAGGATACGTCTAAGCGTGTGTTTTTTATCGCGATGGTGCTTATCATTATCGTATTTATGGGTGTCACCAAAATGCATGAGCGTTATCTGTTTCCGGTGCTGCTGCTTGGGGTTTTCGCATTCCTGCAGACGCTCGACCGCCGAATGCTGATGGTTTATTTCGGATTCAGCTTAACGACTTATATTAATATCGCGTATGTGCTTGATTACAGCAAAGTGACGACGAACGTTCCGTTTAACGGCATCGTGTTATTGTGTTCGTTGGCAAATATTGGTCTGATGCTTTACATGTTTTATATCGGATATGATAAATATGTACGAGGAAGAGTAGTACTGATCAAGCCTGTAACGGAAGAAGAACTTAAGCAGGCGGATGACGAGGCTCTATCGGACCATAAAGCGGAAGCTATCTCTAGAGTGAAGCCCGAGAGGAAGCGTCTGGAGCGCAAAGATTGGATTTGGATGGGTGCTGTGACCCTTATCTATGCATTCGTAGCGCTATTTCAACTAGGCGAGATGAAGGGACCGACAACGGCCTGGCAGCCGGCGGCGGTTGGCGAAAGCTTTTATGTTGACTTAGGCGGGGTGAAGCAGCTAGAGAAGATCAACAGCTTCGGCGGTGTCGGTACCGGCAAATACAAATACGAATTCAGCCAAAACGGAACGGATTGGGATAATGTTATGGAGGTCGACAGCAGCCATGTGGCTGTCTTTACCTGGAATACCCAGCCGGCTGCCCTCCAGGCAAGGTTCGTGAAGCTGACCACGGTTCAGACTGGCTTCTCGATGCACGAAATGGCGATTTATGAGCAAGGCAACAAAACGCCGCTTCCAATCGTCGGTATCAATGAAGAGCAAGCAGGGGAAGCCAAGCGAGGCAGCGTTTCGCTGCTCTTCGATGAGCAGCAGCTCGTTAAATATGATGCGACCTATATGAACGGTTCCTATTTCGATGAAATCTATCATGCGCGGACGGCTTATGAGCACATCGAGCATATCGTAGCGTACGAGAATACGCATCCGCCTCTTGGCAAAATCATTATCGCGATCGGAATCAAGCTCTTTGGCCTGAATCCGTTCGGCTGGCGCATCGCGGGTACGCTATTTGGAATCGCCATGCTGCCTTTGATGTATTTGATGGCTAGAAGGTTGTTCAAGAGCAGCCTGTACGCCGGACTTGCAGCTGCGTTGTTCGCGGCGGATTTCATGCATTTTACGCAAACGAGAATAGCGACCATTGATGTCTACGGCGTATTCTTCATCATGCTGATGTTCTATTTCATGCACAAATATTATTCGTTAAGCTTTTACAAGGTAAAGCTGAGTACAACGCTGCTGCCGCTGTTCCTTGCGGGCCTGTTCTTCGGAGTAGGCGTCGCATCCAAGTGGATCGTGTTGTATGGAGGCGCAGGACTAGCGGTCATGCTAGGTTTGTCTTTATTTGACCGGTACAAGGAATATGCCGCCGCGAAGCGTGTGCTGCGCAAGGGCAAGACGCCTGACCCCGCCTTTAGCAAAGACAGGCTCCAGCATATCGTAAACGTATTCCCGCGTTATACGGTGATTACGCTCGCCGTATGTCTTGTTTTCTATATTGTCATTCCGCTCACGATTTATGCCCTGTCCTATATTCCGGTTCTAACTGTCATGGATGAAGGCTATACGGTGAAGAGCTTTATTGATTATCAGAAGCATATGTTCAGTTACCATAGTAACCTGGTATCCACGCATCCGTTTTCCTCCTCGTGGTGGGAATGGCCATTTATGAAGAGACCCGTGTGGTATTATTCTGGCGACAACATGGCTGAAGGCATGAAATCGACGATTGTGGCAATGGGCAATCCACTCATTTGGTGGGCAGGCATTTTTGCAATGGTGGCAACCATATGGATAAGTATCAAGCGGAAAGACAAAGCGATGTATACCATTTGGATCGCTTTCCTGGCCCAGTATGTGCCTTGGATGCTGGTTACCCGCTTGACGTTCCTTTATCACTATTTTGCAATGGTGCCATTTATCATTTTGAGTCTGGTGTATATGTTTAAAATCATTGAAGAGAAAAAGCCAAGCTTCAGTCGCGTGCGAAATCTTTTCTTGGCGGGTTCTATTGTATTGTTTATTCTGTATTATCCCGCTCTTTCCGGTATGACCGTGCCTAGTTGGTATGTGGAGCATGTTCTGCGCTGGTTTCCAAGCTGGTTATTTTAAGAAAGGGGCATTCGGATGAAACAAGTGGCAGTGAAATACAGCGTGATCGTTCCCATGTACAACGAAGAAGAGGTTATCGAGCATACGTATGAGCGTTTGAAGCTAGTGATGGACAGTGCAGATGAGCCCTATGAGCTTATATTTGTCAATGATGGCAGCAAGGACCGGACAGTAGAATTGATATCCATGATCTGTGATTTTGATCCGAACGTCCGGCTCGTGAATTTCTCACGTAATTTCGGTCATCAAATTGCCATTTCCGCCGGGATGGATTACGCCAAGGGCGATGCGATCGTCGTCATTGACGCGGACCTTCAGGACCCTCCTGAGGTGATTCTGGATATGATTGCGAAGTGGAAGGAAGGCTATGAGGTCGTATACGGAAAACGGCTTAAGCGCAAGGGCGAGACGGTATTCAAGAAGCTGACCGCCAAGCTGTTTTACCGTACCTTGCGCAGCCTGACGAATGTGGATATTCCCGTCGATACGGGAGATTTCCGTCTTATTGACCGGAAAGTGTGCGACGTGCTGCGCGGCTTGAAAGAGAAGAACCGCTTCGTGCGCGGCTTGGTGAGCTGGATCGGCTTCAGGCAGACGATGGTGGAATATGAGCGCGAGGAGCGCTTCGCCGGCGAAACCAAATATCCGCTTAAGAAAATGATCGCTTTTGCCATTGACGGAATCACTTCCTTCTCCTACAAGCCGCTTAAGATCGCAACGTACATTGGCTTTACGCTGTCGATGACGAGCTTCCTTTATTTGCTGGTCGTTATTTTCCAAAAGCTGTTTACGGGGAGCACGATTGCGGGATGGGCATCGATTGTTGCAATGAATCTGTTATTCAATGGTATTATTCTTATTCTGCTTGGCATCATCGGCGAATATATTGGCCGCATATATGACGAATCCAAAAACAGGCCGCTTTATATTGTGCGGGAGGTTCAAGGTTTCTCGGAGCTTGAGGGTAATCAGCCAGTCTCTGCCCAAGATTCGGATCGGATGAAGGAATATGTCTAAAGGCTCCAACAGAAAACTCTTGATCCAATTTATAACCTTTAATCTGGTTGGGCTGCTCAATACGGCGATCGATTTTTTAATGTTTACGATTCTAATATGGGCTGGGACTTACTATTTGGCAGCACAGGTGATTGCATATGGCGCCGGTATGATTAACAGCTTCGTATTGAACAGCCGATATACTTTTGGTAAGGGCAAAAAAGACTTACAGGACTCAAAGCCACAGCAGTTCAAGACGAGTATCAGGTTTATCGTTTGGAATGGCCTATTGCTTGGCATTACGCTTGTTCTTCTCGCTGCGTTCACCGAGTGGTGGGGGCTGGGCGAGCTCGTCTCCAAAGTTATCGTAACGGTAATTACCGTTGCGCTGAATTTTTATGGAAGCAAAAAATGGGTGTTTACAGGGAATAGGCCGCAGACAGGGAGCAGTTAGCGGAAGGCGGGAAAGATGAAGAGAATATTATCCTATACCTTAGTCGTCATTGGCCTTCTTATTCTGCTTTATCCGAAAGCAAGCGAATGGTATGACAACCGCCAGCAGGATAAGCTGATGGCGGAGTGGGAAGATGCGACCTTCGATGAAACGGCCCAGCAGCAAGCTCAGCAGCAGTATGAGCAACTGACAGAGCTATTTAACGAGGAATCCGGAGCCACGGATGTGCCTGTTGTCAGTACGCCTACAGACGCGCCTACAACGGCTCCGGTTGCGCAGAAGATTGCGTCTATCGCTACTTTAAAGATCGACAAAATAAAGCTTAAGCTGCCTGTTGTAGAGGGAGCGACCCAAAAAAACATGAAGTCCGCCACTGCCCATTTGAAGGAAACGACAGCGATCGGGGAGGTAGGCAATGCCGCAATTGCCGGACATCGGATGCGCGCTAAGGGCCGGCTGTTCAACCGCCTTGGCGAAGTTGCCGTTGGCGATAAAATCGTGGTGGAAACGAAGGACCAAACGTATACCTACACGGTTTATAAAGTCTCGATTGTAGAGCCAACCGATGTATCCGTGCTTAATTACAATAACAAAGACAAACTGCTCACTTTGATCACCTGCGACCCCATTGTAAACCCGACCCACCGCTTGATTATCCACGCTAAGATGTAAGCGGTGGGCAGCGCCCATTTTCTCCGCGTAACAGCACCAATGGTATCGCCCCTTCATAGTATAAGTTGACTGTATCCCTTAACCTTGTTAAACCATAAAAACCCGCGCAAGGAGGGGTGACAAACATTGAAGGGTAGCGACCATAAGAGCAAGTTTTTATTGACGCATCGTGAACGCGAGGTATTCGAGCTGTTGGTACAGGATAAGACAACAAGAGATATAGCGCAGCAACTATTCATCAGCGAGAAGACCGTCCGCAACCATATTTCTAATGTCATGCAAAAGCTGAACGTAAAAGGTCGTTCACAAGCGGTTGTCGAGCTTATCAAGCTTGGTGAATTACAAATCTAACATAGCTAGATAATCGGACAGCATAGCGATATGCTGTCTTATTTTTTTGTTCTTAGGGTAGCGTGTAATTGGGTGATGGTGACAATCATTAATGGGTATCGATTCAAGCAGTTAACTGTAACGTTGGCGTACCTTTCAACTGAATATTTTTGTTCTCTGAACGAGCTTCTTTATTAGACTGGATATCGTTTTTAGGGTACTTCCACAATTTGTGCTCTAATATTGGAAATTAAACCAAATAAGGAAAAGGAATTTGTCGAATTGCGTCGAATAATAAAGGTTACCACAATAGCAAAGAAGGTTTTTTTCATATGGCAGCGGCACGAGTGATGCAAGCATGGAGAAAAAGACAGATCAGTTTGGCGACTTTATTGACAGGCTTAGTCTCGATTTCGGTGCTGCTCATGTTAACGATTTTACTGTTCGCATCCTATCAATCCAAGAAACAATCCTTATATGAAACAACGCTGACCTTGAATCTGTCGACCGCCTCCAATATGAGCAAGACGATGGACTCCCTGTTTAAGTCGATGCGCAGCAGCCTCAAAAATGCAGCCCACTTCTATAGCTTAAACCGGCCCATGCTTCCGGAGGATTCGGAGAAATATCTTGATTTGATTCGCAACAGCAGCAACTATTTTAACTCTATCGCTGTGGTCGATGAAACCGGAATGATCAGCATGATCTCACCGAAGTCGGTAGGCACGGCAGGCAAACAGGTGTCGACAGTTGCTACCAAAAAAGCATTAGAGCTGCAAAAACCGTTTATATCCGAGCCTTATATGAGCGCAACTACGAAACGTTTGATTGTATTTATAAGCGAGCCCATATTCGACAGTGATGGGGTATATCGGGGCTTTATTGGCGGAACGATCTATTTGCAGGAAAATAATATATTAAATATGATCTATGGCAATGAAATTTTGCACGACAATGGTTCCTACTTTTATGTTGTCGGGTCCGACGGCAAGCTGATATACCATCCGGACAAAAATAGAATCGCTACCGATATCCATCAACTGCCGATTGTACATAAGCTTCTACAGGGGAAGAGCGGTTATGAGCTAACCGTTAATATTAAAGGGATCACTCAGCTGGCGGGTTATTCTTATGTACCTGAAAATCAATGGGGCATTGCGGTGCTCTCTCCGATCAGCATTATCAAAGAGCAGCTAAACAGTCATCTAATGGCGATTCTCTGGTACACGTTAGTCCCTTTTATTTTATTGATGCTTGTCACGATTTGGTTTGCCCGCCGATTGGCCAAGCCATTCGTCGAGTTGGCTGATGTCGTCAGCAGCATAGGGAAGGAAACGGTACCGCTCCCACCGGAGAGACATCATTGGAATAGGGAAGCGGATTTGTTAACCAAGACGCTCAGGCTTGCCATGGACGGCATCAAAGCGCAGACCGACCAATTGACGCAAGCAGCCATGACAGATCCACTCACGGGGCTTAGCAATCGTAGGACCATGGAAGATATCATGAACCGTTGGACAGAGGAGCAAAAGCCCTATGCCCTCCTTATTCTCGATATTGATCGTTTCAAATTAATTAACGATACGTTCGGACACCAAGAGGGGGACCGCGTTCTGCGGCATTTAGCGGACATTGTGAAGCAATCCGTTAATCCAGGCGATGTCTGCAGCCGGTATGGAGGCGAGGAATTTGTTGTACTTCTGCCTCATGCAGCGGTAAAGGAGGCTTTTGCCATGGCAGAACGGATTCGAATGACGATGGAGGAAAGCGACAATCATTTGGGGCAAAGGGTTACCATATCGCTTGGCCTTGCCCATTTCCCTACCCAGTCGGTGACTGCAAAAGCTCTGTTCCTGCTTGCGGATCAAGCGTTATACAAGGCGAAGCATCAAGGAAGAAACCAGACCGTAATTGCCAATTAGCGGATGGCAGCCGCACATAGAGAATTATCTATTACTGATGTGATGAAAAGGAATCAAACCCATGAAATCAAGCCGTCTCAACAATCAAAAAAGAATGTTTTATTTTATTGTTATCGCAGTATCAACGCTAAGCGTGCTCACCGGAGCAAAATTAGTATTTTCTTATCATTCCACTGTGAAATCAGCAGAGATAACGCTTGCCAAGCAGTACACCGATATTGCGCTGGTCATTGCAAAGGGCATGGATAAGGAAGAATATAAACAATTTTTACTAGCCAAAACGAACGATGAGCATTACGAGAATATAAGAGGATACTTAGAGGAGTACCGCGAACGAATCAATGCCCTTTACGTCTATACGCTTCTGCTTGATGACAGCGAGGTATCCAAGGTGATGGTTTCGGCATTCCCGCCTGAAGTCGATGATATGCCTATTGGCTCGCCGTGTACAGTGCCTCCTGAACAGGTGAGGCTTGCCAAGCAAGCCGAAAATTATTACACAGACGTTATCCACGATGAGCATACCGGCTCCTACATGTCGATTGGCGTTCCTATCTTTGATGACAACGGCGACATGCTAGGCATGGTAGGCATTGATATAGCTGCAGAAGATCTGGGTTATATCAGCAAGCATGTAATCAAAAACAATCTATTTATTTATGGCATGGATATTCTGTTTGCCTTTGTTCTTCTTGCTGGCGTATATTTGCTGAACAAATGGTATAAGGCTCGCTTGAAGCGGGATTTGCAGGAATCGGAGAAAATATATATATCCGAGCTGGGGAAAATTGTAGATACGATTAAATCCAGCAGGCATGATCTCATGAATCATCTTCAGGTGCTAAATGGCCTGATGGATCTCAAGATGTACAATAAAGCCCATGATTATTTGAAGCAGCTAACGCTGGAATCCAAAACCTTGAATCTGTCTCTAAGCATTAAAAATCCAATTCTGATGGTACTATTTCAAAGCAAGTGGGAACGGGCGCATTCCAAAAATATCCAAATGATCTACGAAACGGATTTCCATGCGTTTGATCGCATTTCATCGATGGATCTTGCCAAGCTATTGTCCAACTTGCTGGATAATGCGATTGAAGCCGTTGAAGAAAATGAAAGTGATTTGCCAAAGGTGATCCGAGTTTACTGTACGGTCGAGAAAGGGAAATATATTTTTACGGTAGTGAATCCTGCCGTGCTCTCCGAGGAAGAACAAAGCAGCATCTTCCAGCAAGGCTTTACCACTAAAGGGGAAGATCAAAGCTGGCGGGGGACGGGCCTTTCGATTGTCAAACGAACGGTAGAAAAATATAATGGGCAAATTCATTTTGAATATGAGAACAGCAACGTGCTCATTCGCATAACCATTTAACTGCAAGCTACGATAGGCGTGAAAATAATGAGCCAAGCATCGTCAGCCTCACTACTGCAAAGGGTGAAGACAGACTTTGCTTGGCTCATATTTGTTGCTAGTAGCCGTCCGTATTATGCCCCAGCTCGGCGGACATCTCCATTCCTTCGTTTGCCGGTGTAGTGCCAACATGGTTTGAATTCATGCCGCGCTGGTCGGCCAGCTTAAGCCCTTCGGCAACGCGTGTGCCGTAGTCGCTGTCTGCCTCGGCGAAATGCTGGAGCATCTGCTCCCGAATGACCGGACTGCAGGTGCTTAATGCGTCGACTAGATTCTCGATAAGTTCGTCACGCTCCCAAGCTTCGAATTTGCGGTAGGTTTCACCCGCCTGCTTGAAGTTGTTCTGGCGGTCGATCGGCTGCTTGGTCAGTTTGGCCGAATACGCCGGCTCATGGGGCTCTCCTGAAGGAGGAGCCTCTTTTAATCCGCCCATCGTGGATGGTTCATAGTTGATGTGCGGATTTTGTCCGGGCGCGATATCGATGTAAAAGGCCATTTGCCCATCCCGTTGATTGGTGGCGACCGCTTTTTTTGGCGCGTTGATCGGCAGTTGAAGATAGTTTGTCCCAACCCGGTAGCGCTGCGTATCCGAATAGGAAAAGGTACGTCCTTGAAGCATCTTGTCATCGGAAAAGTCTAGTCCATCCACCAGCACGCCCGTACCGAAGGCGGCTTGCTCAACCTCGGCAAAGTAATTTTCCGGGTTTTTGTTCAGCACCATTTTGCCAACAGACAGCATGGGGAACTGTTCGGGGTCCCAAAGCTTCGTATCATCCAGCGGATCGAAATCCAGCTCGCTATGCTCCCCGTCGCTCATCCACTGCACCTGAAGCTCCCACTCGGGATAATCGCCGCGCTCAATCGCCTCGTACAAATCCTGCGTCGCGTGGTTAAAGTTTTTGCCCTGGAGCTGCTCGGCTTCCTTCTGGGTCAAGTTCCTTATGCCTTGAAGCGGCTCCCAATGATATTTCACAAGGATGCCCGTTCCCTCGGAGTTTACCCATTTGTATGTATTGACGCCGGAGCCTTGCATTTGCCGATAATTGGCGGGAATTCCCCATGGCGAGAACAGGAACGTAATCATATGGGTCGCCTCAGGCGATTGGGACACAAAATCGAAAAATCGCTCCATGCTCTGCACATTCGTGACCGGATCAGGCTTAAAGGCATGCACCATATCGGGAAATTTCATCGCATCGCGGATGAAAAAGATTTTCAAGTTGTTGCCCACCAAGTCCCAATTGCCATCCTCCGTATAAAACTTGGTAGCAAAGCCGCGCGGATCACGCAGCGTCTCGGGGGAATGGCCGCCATGAATGACGCTTGAAAAGCGAACGAAAACAGGCGTTTGCTTGCCAGCCTCCTGAAAAAGCTTCGCTCGGGTATAGTTAGCTATCGGTTCATCGCCAAGCTTGCCATAAGCCTCGAAATAACCGTGAGCGCCGGCTCCGCGTGCATGTACAACGCGCTCAGGGACGCGTTCCCGGTCGAAATGGGATATTTTCTCGATAAAATGGTAATTCTCCAGCGTTGAAGGTCCGCGATTCCCAATGGTGCGAATGTTCTGGTTGTCGGTAACCGGATGCCCTTGGCGGGTAGTTAGCTCTTGTTCGGTGTTGTCCTTTGCGGTCATGACGAATTCATCCTCCAATGGCATATAAATGTAAACTCGTAGGCATAGTTTGAGTCATACATCTATTTGTTATTCATATAATGAAAAGACGTAAAAATGCTAGTTTTCATCAATAAACGGTAGAATTATGGTATAATCGAACCATATTTCAACAATAAATCGTACGTTTGATGGACGACAGAAAGTGTAATCTTTTATTTTACAGGGGGATAAGATGTTAAAATTTAGTCTATTTGTCATGCTGTTTTGGTTGTTCGGCAACCCGTTTATCGCTATCCTAGTTTTGCTTATCCTGCTGTATGTGCTGGATCGCCGCTTTGTGGGGATCACGCCTAGCTTCGTTAAACCCCTGAAGAGAATTTCGAGAATCAAGAAGCTGAGGCAGCAAATCAATCAATCGCCGAATGAGGTTTCCGCAAAACACGAGCTTGCCAGGCTGCTGATTGAACGCAAGAAATACAAGGAGGCTTTGCAGTGGCTGGAGCCTTTACAGAACACGCTGGAGGATTCCGCGGAATACTGGGATGACCTCGGCATCGGTTATTTGCATAATGGCGACGAGGAACGTTTTGCCGCAAGCACGCTCCATGGGCTGAAGCTTAATCCGCGTGTCAAATACGGCGCGCCGTATTTGCGCCTTGCAGCTTATTATTCAAATGGACGAGCGGAGCAGGCGCTTGCTTACATCCGAGATTTTCAAACCATCAATTCATCCTCCTGCGAGGCATATGACCAGCTTGCCGCGATTTACAAAAAGCTTGGAAATAATCAGGAAGCACGAAGTGCGATTGACGAAGGATTGCGCATATACCGTATGCTTCCGCGTTATAAGAAGCGGCAAGAGCGCAAATGGGCCGTTCGTTTATATTTCAAGAAGGTCAAAGGTTAAGGAGCCATAAGCCTTGCTTTAAAACCTATTGTTGATCTTGCGCAGCGTATCCATTGTTATCATTTGTTAATCGAAGCAGTATTGTCGTTTGGGGCGTTATGTTACATAATGAAAGCAATAATAGATAGAAGGGCAAGATGCAGGAGATGCAACGCAATATTTGGCTTGTGGCGATTAGCGTAATCGTCGTTATGGTGCTTGTGAATAACACGGCCTATTATTTTCTTACGAAAAAAACATTGGAAGACTCTTTCGAAGAAGAGCTTCTGGCGCATGCTGAACGGCTGCAAATTTCACTGGAGCAATCGCGTGAAGGGTCTGAGCAATTTCAGAACCAGATCGGGCGCGAGCTTCGTACGGCTTCGATCGCCATTCAGTATGCATTGGACCCGGATATTGAGAAGGTAACGACAGAGCAGCTCATGGAGCTTCGTGACAAGCTGGATCTGAGCCACATTACGCTATTGAAGAAATTGCCGGATGATATTGTGCTGTACCGCTCCTCTAATGTCAATCAGTTGAATACAAGCACAAAGTCATGGGTACCGTGGTATGAGGTATTCTCCCAGTTGTTCGAGCACAAAAATGCTTCGGTGGACTGGCTCGGGCAATCGCTGCCGAATTTCTGGAGCGGCCCGTTCGAGGTGTCTACGACGGATGTGGACAAGCTGAATAAGTGGGGCTACTATTACGATGGCGCAACCAATTATATTATCGATCCTTATGTGGACTATGAACAGCAGCAAGAGTATGAGAGCGCGACGGGCGTTCATCGAATGATTGAAAACTCCGTTGAGAGCAGCGAATCGCTGCTGGAGATTGCTTTCATCAATCCCGAAACGTTCCCTGACGGGGAAACGACAATCAACCCCGAGGGGCTTGAACAAGGGCATAAGGTGCAGGAGCCCATATTTTATGGTTCTTACACAATCAAATCGGAGCGGGATACGGAGCTGGTGCGCCAGGCCTATTTCTCCAAAGAAATGGTTACACTGCGGGAAAATATTGATGGCAAAGAAATGTTTAAAATGTACATCCCCACTTTTGTAAATGAAAAAGGGATCAATATTACGGATCGGGATGGTCAGCCGATGAACAGCTACGTGCTGATGTTGACCTCTGATTATCATATCATCCAGGAAAAGCTGGATTCGCAATTTTTAAACTTGGGCATTATCATTATTATCGTTACAGCCTTCAGCCTGTTGATTGCCATTGTAGCCATGCGCTATTACAGGCAGTCGCGCGACAAGGTCGTTAAAGTGACCCAGGAAACGTATGTGGAGGAAATTAACCAGATGTTCCAATCCATCCGGGCGCAAAGGCATGACTTCCTGAATCATGTGCAAACGATTCATTCCTTGGCAGAGCTCGGCAAATCGCAGGAGCTCATCGGCTACACCAAAGAGCTGACTGGCGATATCCGAATGATGAACGATATTATTAATATCGGGAATCCTGCGATAGCTGCACTGGTCCGCTCCAAAATTTCACAAGCGGAGAGCAATAAAATTGGCTTTAGCTGTTCTTTTACGGGACTTAATATGCAGGAAATGGGCGTGAAGACGCTCGATGTGAACCGGATGCTTGGCAATCTGATTGACAATGCTTTTGATGAAGTGCTTAAATACTCGGAAGACCGCAGGCATGTGACGCTCGTTGGCAAGCAAACGATCGATGCGCTGGAGTTTACGGTTACCAATACGTGTGATGACGCCGAAGGCGCGCTGGCCCGGCCGATTTTTGAAGCGGGATATTCCACCAAGCAGCAGGATCACCAAGGTTTGGGGTTATCGATTGTCAAATCCATCGCCAAGCAGTATAAAGGGGATGTCTACGTAACGGCAGAGCCAGCCGGGAAATTAACGTTTATCGTAAAAATGCCCTTATAATAAGCCATTTTGCCATGCCGACTAAAGGACTATGTCGGTGTGGCTTTTTATTTTGGTCCAATCGTAGCATTTGACGCCAAATGATGGCACCAGCCGTGTCGGCTTGATATAATAGAAGGAATGCAATTGAACGGAAAGGAAGCGGGTGAATGTCTGTAATGCACCTCAATGAAAAGCTGCAAGCGCTGATTGAACAACAATTGAACTCACATGTCGAGACGACGATCATGAAGCGAGGCTGGCAATATTACATGGAAGGAAAGGTGGACAGCGCTAATGAAGGCAGCCATGATCATCTATATGGCGTCGTCAAAGGCACGGACCTTTATGCAGTCATTCTAGATGCCAGCAATTTGCGATACAGCTCCTGTACCTGTCCTTATATGGGTTTTTGCAAGCATATGGCTGCCGTTTATTTTCAATACTGCAGTCAGCAGGAGGGTGGACATTCGTTAGCGGAACGGTCTTATTTCAAATTGCTAGGACTCTCCTCAGCCAGTACGCTGCTCAAAAGCAAACCGGCTGAGCCGGAAGGGCAGCCGCCAGTGCCAACGATTGCCCAAGATCCGGGCGAATCAGGTACAGCTAAAGAGTGGCTCGACTGGATGCAGGCCACGCATGGCGAGGTTTGGCGCAAATGCCGCCACTCGCTGCATGCTCTGCAGCCGCTACTGTCTTCCTTGAAAGGGCTATCCAAGGATTGGAAGAAGCCATTGCAGCGATTGCATTGGTCAACGGCTATTTTGTTTGTGTTGGAACAGGCGGAAAGAGCGATAAATACCGTTGATTCATTTAGCAGATATTATCATGAGATGTCATTTATCCGCATGGCTGAGCCATGGGTGGAGCATTTATATACATTGATTTCGGAGCTGACTCCAGGGGAAATGGTGCCGGAAGAAGAGGCATGGGCAGATGGATTGATTGCGCATGTGAAGATTTGGGCATCCGGTACGGAAAGGCAGCTCTTTGATTGGGAATACATGTACCTGGCTTTCTGCGAGAAGCTTTCGGAAAGCAGAAGCTGGTATGACAAAGAGCTTGCTGCGATGCTTGAGCTTGTCAAGCAGGAGCCGGCCGAAGAGGTTAACCATGCGTTCTTGCACACGGCAATCGGCATGATGTACTTTTTTGATACGCGTGATGAGCAGGCGATTGAGCATTTTGAGCTTACAAGCTTCGAGCGCTCTCAGAAGGTCATGTATCCATGCGCGGCACAGCGGATGCAGGAGGAGAAATGGCCGCTTGTGGAGAAATGGATGAGCTTCTTGTTCGAGCGGGTCAACCATGTGAAAAACGGCCGATCGGTCGGCCCGTTCGTGACCTTATGCCGCAGGGCAGATTTGGACCGTCCCGAGCTTCGGATCTGGACCGATTATATGACGCAATTGCTGCCTCATTCCTATTCTGAATTATCTGACCATTGGCTCGATCAGAAACGGTATGAGGAGTGGGCGGATTTGCAAATGCTTGTCGGAGCCCGACCCGAGGACGTGGGCGCGCATGCGCTGCGCGAGATTGCCAAGCTGGCCCCTCGTGCCTTAATGCCGCTGTACCATCAGTCGGTAGAAGCATCTATCCAAACACGCAACCGTCAAGGGTACCGCATCGCCGTCAAGCAGTTGAAGAAGCTGGAGAAGCTATACAAGACAGACAAGGATGCCTCTCGGTGGGAGCAATATCTTGAAGGCCTCGTACGCAAGCATCAGCGGCTTAGAGCGTTTCAGGAAGAGCTGTGGAAAGGGAAATTGGTTACATGAGAACATACATTGGCGCGCGAAAGTTAATGATAGACGGATTTTGGAACGAGGATGAGAACGGTGCCTCGGTTCTGGTTAGCGCAGTCGATCGGAAGGATGCAGCCGACGGCAAGCTGCGTTACCTTCTTTTTGCGTGGCATAAAGCTTCATGGTACGGAGCGGATATCGAAGAGATCAGTTTAGGTGAAAGAAAGCTGCTCAGCATTCCGCCTTTGCTTGCAGTCGATTATTTATCCTCGCCCCAGCATGTCCGGCTGCTTCAGCTGGAGTGGACAGATCGCATGGCTGTCTTAATGAGAATGGCAGAGCAGATTCGAACGGCTCTGCTAAAGGGCTGGTTTATGCCAGACTGGGAGCATTGGGCTGACGAGCGGCGGAGCTGGCGAATCGCAATTCCTGAGCAGGAGACGGACTTCGCGCAGCAGTGGCAGGATAATGCCGTTGCGGCCTCGGCACATGGCGATAAAGGAATTGAACGATGGCTAAGCGGTGCGATCGAGCAAATGCTGGAGGAAAACGAACAGGCGGCTCAGGCTTGGAAAGCGATTGCGGCTGCGTCAGGCGAAGCGGTGCTGCGAAGAAAGGCAGCGGATGAAGAGGATTGGCTCATTGCCATCGGGCTGCGGAAGGATGCACTGCCGTTCCGGATTGCTCTGCAGCTGGTAGAGCCGCATGTTTCGCCGGAGTGGCGTCTTCGTCCTGCATTGCAGGATCGAGAGGGCGGGCCTTGGCTTCCGATTAGGCCAGGTGCCTGGGAAGAGGGCTGGGAGGCCGATACCGAGGATGAACGGAGCATACCTGAGGAATGGCTGACGTATCTCGAAGCCAAGCTTGCCAAGGAGCAGTTGAAATGGATCTTAGCATTGCCGGAGCTTGCAGATCAAGCAGAACCCAATCAGCTGCAGATGACTCTTACCGATAATGAAGCGTGGAAATTCCTCGAAGAGGGCAGCGTGAAATTGCTGGAAGCGGGTTGTCCCGTACTTCTTCCAAGCTGGTGGGAAGCGGTGCGCTCACGTAAGCTTCGTTTGAAGGCGAAAATGAAGTCTTCGGTAGGCTCGGCGGCACAGCCCATGTTCGGATTGGACCAAATCGTGCAATTTGATTGGAAGCTTGCTCTCGGCGATGTTAATTTAACAGAAGCGGAATTTCTTCATCTTGCGGAGCAGAACCGGCGGCTGTTTAATATCGGAGGCGAATGGGTCCATTTGGACCCGCAGGATGTGACGCAAATCAAGCAATGGTTGAAACGGATGGGCAAGCGCAAAGGCTTGTCTTTCCGAGATGTGCTCGAGATGCATCTGAAGGGCGGCATTCCGCTAGATGACAGCGAGGAGCTGGATTCGGATTTGGAGGCAGAGGTCGAGCTAAATGAGCATTTGACGGCTTGGCTGGCACAGCTGCAGCACACCTCCGAAATCCCGCTTGCCGAGATCCCGGCCGCTTTTTTGGGAGAGCTTCGGCCTTATCAGCTGGAAGGCGTATCGTGGCTGCTGTTTCTAAGGAAATTTGGGCTTGGCGGCGTGCTTGCGGATGATATGGGCCTTGGCAAGACGATTCAGTTTATGGCTTACCTGGTCTACATTAAGGAACGAAAGCTGCAAACGGGCGGCCCGTCGCTGCTGATCAGTCCGACGTCGGTTATCGGCAACTGGGAGAAGGAGCTGGAGCGGTTTGCTCCTTCGCTTCGCGTTATGCTCCATTATGGTAACAAGCGGGATAAGGGAGAGGTTCTACGTGATTCCGTAGCGGAGGCGGATTTGGTGATCACCTCCTATTCCTTGGCGCAGCTGGATGAAGAAGACTTGAGCTTGGTCGATTGGGATGCTTTATGCCTCGATGAAGCCCAAAATATTAAAAATATATATACGAAGCAATCGACAGCCATTAGGCGCCTGCCTGCCTCGCACCGGATCGCGCTTACAGGAACGCCGATGGAGAACAGGCTGACAGAGCTTTGGTCCATCTATGATTTCATTAACCCAGGTTATTTGGGCAACATCAACGAGTTCCGCAAGGAAATCGTTACACCGATAGAGAAGACGCGGGATGAGAAGCTTATTGCCGGGCTACAGCGCTGGGTAAAACCGTTTATGCTGCGCAGGATCAAGAAGGACCCATCGATTCAGCTGTCGCTTCCGGATAAGAATGAGTCGAAAACCTACATGACGCTGACCGCAGAGCAAGGTGCCATGTATGAGAATTTAGTAGCCGACCTTCTTGAAAATCTAGATAAGCTGGGTCCAATGCAGCGCCGGGGCTTGATTCTTGCCGCTTTAACGAAGCTTAAGCAATTATGCGATCACCCGTCACTGCTCGCGAGCGAAGAGAAGCTGCAGCTGTGGGATATCGAGCGATCGAATAAAGTGGTAAGGCTGCTGGAAATGTGCGAGGAAATTGCAGCCGAAGGCGAGCGCTGCCTGATTTTTACCCAATATATTGAGATGGGTCAGCAGCTGCAGCAGCTGCTTGAAGAAAAGCTTGGCTTGCCTGTGCCTTACTTGCATGGCAGCGTACCGAAGGTGAAACGGGATCAGATGATTGAACGGTTCCAAAATCCCGAAGAGCCTTGCTGTGCGTTTGTGCTTTCCTTGAAGGCCGGCGGTACAGGACTGAATTTGACCGCTGCTAATCATGTCTTCCACTTTGACCGCTGGTGGAATCCCGCCGTGGAAAATCAGGCGACGGACCGTGCCTTCCGGATCGGGCAGACGAAAGAGGTGCATGTGCACAAATTTATTACGCTCGGGACGCTGGAGGAGAAAATCGACGAGATGATCGAGCGCAAGCAGTCGCTTAATGATCAAGTCGTCGGACAATCGGAGCAATGGATTACGGAAATGTCCACGGACGATTTAAGAGAGCTCTTTGCTTTGCGAAAAAGCTGGTTAAAGGGATGAGGGATATAAATGGATGATGCGAGGTTGCGAGCGAAGCAGGAAAAGCTTCAGCTCGAGAACGATAAGGTGAAGCTTGCGAGCCGAAGTCCGCAGGCAGAACACGCAGAAGCCGATGAACATGCCGAGTTATCGTCGGCAAATGCGGAATGGCAGAAGTTTTATTCCGTCATTAAAGAGATAACTAGCAATATGCGATACTAATTCAAAAGAATAACTCACATAGCCTGTCGGGGAAAATAACCCGGCAGGCTATATATTTTTATCCCTCCTCCGTAAAATAAGAGAATAGTATCCCTAACTCGTCGTTATTTGGACCTCCTACGTTGCATGGAGGGCCGACTATAATAAAGGTGCGAGGCAAACAAGCAACAACCATAAACGAGGAGGTCTTTCTAGATGAAAAAGAGATCCACGATCATTGCCACACTATTGGTATCGATTATGATGGTCGCATCCGCTTGCGGCTCGAACGGCAACACAGAGGCAACGAATACCCCAGCGACGGACAATAGTACGAATAAGCCCGCTGAGGCGACGGACCCGCCAGTAGAAGCCAAGGATGTTACGCTGTCTCTCCGCCACACCCAAATTAAAGAAACAAGCAAAACCCGCCTAAAAATTCTTGAAGATGTGGTTGCGAAAACGCAGGAAGAGAACAAAGGGCTTACCTTCAAGCTTGAAGGCATTGACGAGATCGTCAACCGCGACCAAAAACTGAAAGCAGAGATGGCAGCCGGCAATCCTCCTGATATTTTCGAAGTGTTCGGCGGTGCTGACCTTAACCTGTATGTCAAAGCAAACCGCATGCTAGACCTCACGCCGATTATTGATGAGCTTGGCTTGAAAGACAAATTTGCCAGCTTGGATGAGTTTACGGTAGATGGCAAGGTTTACGGCCTTCCATTCGGCGGCTACAGCGAAGCGATCTTCTATAATAAGAAAATTTTCTCTGAGCTTGGCCTAGAAATTCCTACGACTTGGGCACAATTGCTCGATGTTTCGGGAAAAATCAAAACGGCTGGATACACGCCATTTGGCCTAGCAGCCAAAGACGGCTGGGTTAACGGCATGCTCTGGAATACGGTTATGGAGCGCAACGTTGGCATCGACGCATTTAGCAAAGTCGTATCCGGCGAAGCCAAATGGACGGACGAAAACTTTGTTAAAGGTTTTGCTTCCTACGCAGAGCTCGTGAACAAGGATTATTTCACTAAAGGCGCTCTTGGCCTTGCTTATGCGGATCAAGGCGCTCAATTGCTTTCGGGCAAAGCGGCAATGGTATTTACGGGCACGTGGGATGCCAACCGTTTCTCCGGTGACGAGGCTGGCGACCTGAAAGGCCAAATCGGTTACTTCGCATTCCCGTCCATCGAAGGCGGAGCAGGCGACCAAACATCGATCAATGCTTCTTACTCGAACGGATTTGGTTTCTCTGCAAACCTGAATGAAGATCAAGTAGCCGCAGCTAAGAAATTTATCGCTAATTTCTACACGGAAGAAGTGCAAAAACGTACGCTGGTTGAAGATAAATTGCTGCCTTCGATGAAGCTTAGCGATCTGTCCGGCGTAGACCCGCTGACAACTGAAATTTTGACGGTTATGGCTAATGCTTCAAGCTCGTGGAAAGCCTACGATGCAATCGTTCAACCGGCTGTTGGCGCTGACATTAACGTTGGGATCCAAGAGCTAATCGGTAAAGTGAGCAAGCCTGAGAAAGTAGCGGAAAAAGTGCAAGCGTCGCAAGACAAAGCAAACGCGGCTAAGTAATCGCCAGACATTACAATCGATCCTGATGGGCGAGAGGGTGTCCTTCCTTCCAGGAGGACACCCTCTTTCTACGCCAGGAGAAAAGGAGGACATTATGAACAGAGCACTCAAAAACCCGATTACTTACGTGGCGTTCATCATTCCGACGCTTGCTTTATACGCTTTGTTTTTCGTTTATCCCGTCATTGTCTCCTTTTTTTACGGCTTCTTTCAATGGGACGGAATTACCGAGAAGGTATTTATCGGCTTCGATAACTTTGTAAGATTGTGGCAGGATGAGGTTTTTAGAAAAGCACTCTTGAACAATTTTTACTTTATGGCGTTTTCCTTAATCGTGAACATTCCGCTCGTCTTCCTGATTTCGATTATTATCAGCAAAGTAAGACGGATGCGTGACTTTTACAAATCGGCCGTGTTCGTGCCGGTTGTTATTTCTACAGCAACAGTAGCGATCTTGTTCGGGGTGCTTTACAACTATGATTCCGGCATGATCAATCAGTTTATCAGGCTCGTGGCACCGGAGGATTGGGCTAGGGAATGGCTGTCTGATCCGAAGCTGGCGATGCTCTCCATTCTAATTGCCAACGCTTGGCAAAATATCGGATTCTTCATTGTATTGTGTTTGGCGGCGATTCTAAATATTCCGAAAGAAATCGTTGAGGCTTCGAAGCTTGACGGCGTGAACGGCTGGCAGGAAACCTGGTCCATCACCTTGCCGCTGGTTAGACCGATTATGTTCGTTATGCTGCTGCTCACGGTTTCGGGAACGATGAAGGTGCTTGATATCGTACAAATTATGACGAACGGCGGCCCGTTTCAATCCACGGAGGTCATGTCGACGTACATGCTGAAGGTTGGCTTCCGTTCCTTGGAGCTTGGCTACGGCAGCGCGATCGGCGTAGCGATGTTCATTATTATTTTAGTGCTGACGGGCATTTTGCAGCGCATCACTAAGAGCGAGGAGGTGCAGTACTAATGGAACGTTCCCGGAGCCCGCAATGGTGGATGCATCTGTTTCTTATGGGTTATGTCGTCGTATTGCTCTTCCCGCTGCTATGGCTGTTTATGTCCTCGTTCAAGACGAACCGCGAGATAACGGTCAATACTTGGGCTTTGCCAACAAGCTTTAACTTTGATAACTATATTGCAGCTTGGGAAACCGCGAATATTGGAAAATATGCCTGGAACAGCACGTTCGTAACGGTCATTGCCTGTGTGCTTACGCTGCTGTTTGCTGCGATGACTTCTTTTGCCATTGCACGGATGAAATACAAAAAAACGAACAAAGCGATTTACCAATTTATTTTGCTCGGCTTGATCGTGCCGCCAGGCGCGTTGTTTATTCCGCTATACCGTTTGGTTCAAGGAATTAAACTGTTTGGCCAACCGTTATATGATACGCATTGGTCGCTTATTTTGGTATACTGCACTTATGCATTGCCTATTACCGTATTTATTATTTATGCTTTTATGCTATCGATTCCAAACGAGCTGGAGGAAGCGGGCATTGTGGACGGGCTTGGGGCAACGGGCCTATTTTTCAAAGTCATCATCCCGATTTCGCTGCCAGCGCTCGTAACCGTATTTATTTTAAACTTCATATCCAATTGGAACGAATATATTTTATCCCAGCTTTTTATAACGTCAGAATCGCTCAAAACATTGCCTACAGGGATGGCTACTTTTAATGACGGCTATCGTACTAACTTTGCTTCTTTATCGGCGGCTGTCATCATAAGCATTATTCCGGTGCTTGCGGTGTATGTATTCCTGCAAAGGCAGATTATTGAGGGCATGACAGCGGGAAGCGTAAAGGGATAAACCTATAGAGGAGCCTGCTAGATGAACCTGAGACCGAAATTGATGCTTGCTTTTATATGTCTGATCATCATTCCGATGATCGGTCTCGGCATCTTCTCTTTCCTGAATTCGGAGAGATTGCTGGAGAAAAAATATAGCGAGCAAACCGAGATTTCGCTCAGGGCGGTGGGAGGAAACATCCGTTATTTCTTCCGTGAGCTGGACCAGCTCTCCGATGGGAATCTGACGAGCTCTGAAGTACAGGACACCTTGAAATACAGCACTCGCACAACCAATGATGCCAGCACGTTGATTGCGATCAACCAAGCGGAGAAGGAAATGAAGCGAATCCTGTTCCAGCATCCGGCAGTAAGCTTTGTGGTCTTGTACGCGAAGGACGGGACGATGTTCCGTTCTTTCCGCAATGATCCGATTACGTTCAAGCCGATTTCCTTTGATATGCTCAAGCAGCATTCCCTCTACAAAGAAGTGACAAGGCTAGGCGGACGTCCGCTTTGGATTGGCCCTTATGAGCAACGTGAGCTGACCAACGTAGATCCGCCTTTGTTTACGCAATTGCGAGTAGTCAGGGATATGGAGACACTAAATGATCTCGGTGTGATGGTAACTCAGTATAAAACAGAAGAAATCTCCAGTATGCTCAAAGCGTTTCAAAATCCGCAGGCGGATGCCGTGGAGACAAGATATCTAATCGTAAATAAATCCGGTTTAATTATGCTGGACAGCAAAAGCAAGTTCGACGGGCATAACATTAACGAGCAGACCGATTCCCTGCCGCAGCTGACAAACAGCTATAACAGTTCAAGGGTGGAATTCGAGGGCGTTGACAGTCTCGTGTCCTCTTACCAACTGGATCGCAACGAGTGGACGCTCGTATCGGTAAAGCCGTGGAACTCGCTTACCAATGAAAACGTTCGTTTTGTGCAATGGATTGGCATGATCACGGTGCTTGGTTTGTTGTCTGCCGTGCTGTTCAACGTTTTTTTTGTGAACCGCGTTGCTAAGTCCATCATTAAAGTGGTAAGGAAAATGAGGCTGGTCGAACAAGGACTGCTCGATATTCGCGTAACCGCGCAGGGGAAGGATGAAACCGTGCTGCTGGCGCGGAGCTTCAACAGTATGGTTGAGCGAATCGGGAACCTGCTTAGCGAGGTTCGCAGAGAGCAGGCCCGCAAGCAGCATGCGGAGATGATGCTGATGCAAGCTCAGATCAAGCCGCATTTCCTGTTCAATACGCTGGAGTCGATCAATGCGTTGGCCGCGCAAAATGAAGGAGCCAAAATTATGCTGATGGTTCGCCGCTTAAGCGTAATGCTCCGCACAAGCATGCATCATTCCGAGGAAATCAGCATCAAACAGGAAATTGAGCATGTAAGAAGTTATTTGGAAATTCAGAAGTACCGCTTCGAGGAGCTGTTTACTTATCAATTAAACGTTGCGCCCGAGACACTGGATTTCACAATTCTGAAGCTGACGCTTCAACCGCTTGTTGAGAATAGCATTCAGCATGGCTTTGAAGGCTATGAGGACGGTCAGGGCATGATCACGCTTGACGTGGCCGCAGAGCCTCATCAAATCGTTATTATGGTGCGCGATAATGGACGCGGGATGAGTTCGGGTGTATTAACAAGGCTGGCTGCAGGAGCCAATCCGTCCAGCAAGCAATCCAATGCTGCGGAGATTGGCGAAAGCAGAGGCTTAGGCTTGCGAAACGTAGCAGATCGCTTGCGTATTCATTATGGGCCGGCATTTGGCATGTGGATATGCAGTCAAGAAGGCAGCGGTACCGTAATTCGCTGTGTAATTCCGAAGAGCAGAGGTGATCAGCTATGACTGGAAGAGTGCTCCTTGTTGATGATGAGGCACATATAACGAGAAATCTGGAGAAAGTTATTCCCTGGGAAATGCTCGGGCTAACAGTCGGCGGCACAGCCAAAAATGGCGTCGAGGCTTTGGAACTGATGGAGAATCAACCGTTTGATTTACTGCTTTGCGATATTCGGATGCCAGTAATGGATGGCTTGGAGCTTGTTCGTCATATTCGGGATAAGTCGATGGCCTGCGACATTATTATGCTGTCAGGCTATCAGGATTTTGCCTATACTCGAACGGCTATCCAATTCGGTGTAAATGATTATGTCCTCAAGCCAATTCCTTATGATGAGCTTACGGGCGTTATTGCAAGAATCATGTCCAGCCAGCGCAGCAAGCAGAAGCTGATGGAGGAAGAGAAACAAAAGCTGGGCCGAATGATTGACCTCGCCAGTGAGAAAATTTTATACGATATTATTATGGATTATACGGATGTTACGGCTGATAACTGGCTGCTTACAGGTGATGAGCAGCAGCTTAAGGAACAGCAATTTGTGCTAATTGTGCTGGATCTAGATGTCAGCTCGGAGAAAACGAAGGATTGGCGCGATTGGTCCGATAAGGAAAGAAAGCTGTGGAATTTTGCCGTATGTAACGTACTTCGGGAGAAGCTTCAGCAGAAAGGGCTGCATCATGCTGTCATTCAAATTCGTGACGGTGAATGGTGCGTGCTGATTGAAACGGATAAAGCTTCGGTCTTTGATCTAGGCATCGTTAAAGATTGGGCGGAAATGCTGCTGGAAGCCATCAAAAGCCATGTAAAGCTTTCCTTGTTTGCAGGCATATACCGCGAGTTTGCGGCAGTAGCTAATTTGTCCAATGCCTATAAGCTGGTACAGCAGGGCATGCAGCTGAGCGCGGTGCATGACATGATTTCCATTTACCCTTCGGATCAGCAAAAGCCTTCCCAAGCAGACCAAGCGTTTTGGGATACAGCCGAAAAAATTATAGGAGCGGTTAAACGCGGAGACACAACTGGAGTAGATAACGAGCTGCAAGGAATTACAGACCAGCTCCAATGCATGAATGAGCCTACGGTCGATCGCGTAAAGCCTCTGCTTCATTTTTTTGTTTTGCATCTTATGCGCGAGATGAAGGAAATGGGCATTTTCACACGTGAGCAAGAGGATATGCTATGGCGAAGATTAGACCGCCGGTTTGGCATTAAAGACCTGCTATCGGTCATCAGGCAGGTCACACATGCCGTTTCCGAGAAATCGATGGATAAGAAGAAACAGTCAGAACGGTCGATGACGGAGGCGAAGTCGTTTCTGGACCGCAATCTTTACCGTGATTTGAGCGTGGAGGAGACGGCGACGCATGTTGGCCTGAGTACCTCTTATTTTAGTTTGTTATTTAAGCAAACGTTTGGGGAGACGTTTATCGAATATGTTACGCGGCAACGGATGGAACGGGCGAAGGCTATGCTTGCCGACACGCCAAAGAGCGTGGCGCAGATTGCAAAGGAAGTCGGCTATGCGGAGCGTCGTTATTTTACGAAAGTATTTATGAAGTATACAGGCGAGAATCCAACTGAGTTCCGCAGCAAGCGGCAGGAAGGCGCACAGGCTTGCGACGATTTGTCTTAGCAGATGCATGGATGTTTAAACATGGGAAGGGGCAGGGAAACCAGTGAAGATGGAGCAAGAGTGGAAGGAATGGGATTTAAGGAAAAAGGTGGGCCAGCTCTTCGTATTTGGCTTCCACGGTTATGAGCCGACAAAACAGATCAAGCGGCTGATTGAAGATGGCGGCATTGGCGGCACGATTTATTTCACGCGAAATGTGAAGGATGCGGAGCAGGTGCATAAACTTAGCGGCGAGCTGCAAGATATCGCAAGGAAAGCAGGACAGCCTCCTTTGTTCGTTGCCATTGACCAAGAAGGCGGGATGGTAGCAAGGCTTGTGGACGGCGTAACGCTAATGCCTGGCAACATGGCTCTTGGCGCTGCGGGACTTGCGGAGGGAGCGAGAGAAACCGCACGCGTATGCGGCGAGGAGCTTCGCCTGCTAGGAGTAACGATGAATTATGCGCCGTGCATAGACGTAAACAACAATCCGGAAAATCCGGTGATTAATGTGCGCTCCTATAGCGACCGCTCGGATGTAGTGGCTGAGCTTGGCGCCGCAGCTGTGGAAGGCTATCAAGCTGCGCGGGTTGCCGCTACCGTTAAGCATTTCCCAGGTCATGGCGATACGGCAGTGGATTCCCATCATGCGCTGCCTATTCTGCTTCATGGCCGCGAGCGGCTGGAAGCGATCGAGCTAAAGCCATTCCGTGCGGCAATCGAAGCAGGAACAGACTGCATTATGACCGCGCATGTGTGCTTGCCCGCACTTGATCCGTCTGGCGTGCCATCCACCTTGTCGGAGCCGGTTATTACGGGCTTGCTGCGCAAAGAGCTTAGGTACGATGGCATCGTAGTCACGGATTGTTTGGAAATGGACGCGATCGATAAGCATTATGGTCCAGAGCTGGGGGCAATTCAAGCGCTTCAAGCTGGAGCGGATATGGTACTCATTAGCCATACGTTCGAAAAGCAGCTTGCGGCACTTGAAGCAGTCGTTGCTGCGGTGAAGAGCGGGGAGCTTGCTGAAACCCGTATCGATGAAGCTTTAGACCGAATTATGGGACTTAAGGTGAAGCTGGAGCTGGATGAGCTCTTGCTGCCTTGGGAGCAGGTGGTTACGCGTATTGGTACGGAAACCGGCAAAGCGGTAGCGAAGACGTGGAGCGAGGCTTCGGTCACACTGGTCAAAAATGGCGGCCAGTTCCTCCCTTTACGCAAGGAGGAAAACACGCTGGTGCTCTGGCCGGAAATTGTACCGGTGTCGGTAGCCGATGAGATGCTGGCTGGGGACGGCACATTAGGCGACTTCCTCAAAGGGCTTGGAGCAAATGTGACTGAACGTCAAATGGACGCAGATCGCCCGCTTGCGGGTTTAGACAGCTTCACCCAAGTCATCGTTGTCACCTATGATGCCTCTAAGCATCCGATCGAACGGGAAGTCGCTCGCGAGGCAGTAAGGCTTGCACCTGAACGCACTGTCGTTGTTTCGGTGCGCAATCCGCTTGATTTACTGCTTTTTCCAGAGGTGAAAGCATATATCGCTGTTTACGAGTGCAGACCACTGGCCCTCGCCTCGGCAGCGAAAGTGCTGCTCGGTGATCTGGTCCCAACGGGCAAGCTGCCTCTAGAAATATCCGCTGCTTATCCGTTTGGCTGGAGTGCCAACGTCGGCAGCTAATTTAAATAGAGAGGCTGTCTTTCTTGTGATATTCACTACGGAGACGCCGCTTCAAGCCATAAAGCTAACCCAGACATTGGGGTTGGCTTTATGGCTTTGCTTTTATCTACATAAGTTGAACTAAAGTTTCCCGTTCTGGTCGCTGCGCGAGTAAATCTTTCTTTAGGATCGCGGTTGTAACCAGATACTTTGATTTCCATAGACGTGTCAAGGTAAGAATCCGGCTACAAAGCCGAACACGGCGTTTCTCCAGAACGATCTTCTCGCTTCGCTTAGACTTCATTTCTTTAGTTCAACATGTATAGTATTTTTCACATGCAATTTATCTTCAACGTAACTGTTGTCTTAAGAGAAACTGCTTTCGTTAACGTAACTTTTATCCTCAAAGAAATTGCTACCTTTAACGTAACTGTTGTTTACAAACAAGCTGCTATATTCAAAGTAACCGATTACCTACTAAGAAACCGAGACATGCTAAGATATTACTGACTTCCAAGCCTCTCTTCCTCCGATACATCGTTGCCACAAGCGTGACCTCATGGTGCAAGCAGCAATGAAGCCCAGCTTGTCTTTCTCTTCAAACTCCTCAATCTGTTTTTTTTTGATTTCCTTTATATGAATAACGGATGAAAGTCGGAGTATCTTAACCTTGTTTTTTAAGTTAAAGGGAATTTCTCCTTCTAATTCATGCTATTTTGAGCTTTTTGTGGGATTAGATGGAATTTGTCCTTCTAATTACGAAGAATCAGCCGAAACTCACGGAAATCGAAGAAATTAACGGGACAATTTCCAGCTATTTCTGATTTCTGGTGAGAGTCGCTATTTTAGCGGGATAAATTCCATCTATTTTTTATAAAAAAGGTCTCGATCCTTAATCGGTCCGTGCCTTAATCGGTTCGCCCTCTATTGCCCGATCAGATTAGAGTAGGCCAGATCGTGCAAAATGTAAGCCAAGAAAAAGATGACGCAAGGATTCTCATATTTGTGCTGAACCTTGACGAGCTGATTGTAGTAGGTATCCGCATAATGCGGATTATTGCGCATTTCGAGGCTGGCTTTGATCAAGGCGTCAAGCTTGTCGGCAATGTCGACCATCTCCCCAACGTAGTCGTCGGATTTGCTATGGGCAATGAACTCAATCATATCCTCATGAAAGAGCTCAGGCAGCTTGTTAATCATATAAAGTGCCGTTTCTTTCTCGTATTGCTCGAATGCGAATTTGATATCCGGATTGTTATGCTTGAAATTGGAAACGACGTCGCCGGACAACGCTTCGGGCAGGTCATGCAGCGTGGCTTTTGCAAGCAGCTTGTATAGATCAATGCCCTTATTACCGAAGCGCTCCATTTCGAGCAGTCCGTTGAAGAGCGCCAGCGATGCGACGCGGAAGGAATGCGTTGCGTCATTGTCGGGCACGAGGTTATAGCTGCCATTCCATCTTTTTACGGTATCCAGGTTGACGATGTATTGGATGAATTCATAGAACCCATCTTCTTTGTCGTATTCCTCCAGCAGCCAGAGGATGGACTTAAGCCCAGTATCGACTAGCGTCTGCTTAAGCTCCTTATGCTTCGCATGAAAGAATGGATTCGTATCATGTCTGGATTCCCGGTGACAATAAAGAAAAGCATCGAGCGTGTCGATCGCATCAACCAAGCGGCCGATATGCGTATCATCCTGAGCATTCACAATGTAATCAAAGGCGTGGGCTTGCAGCGACTTGGAGAGATAGGACACGATATCTTTGCTGAGCTCCATCTCGAAGTCGCGGATATGATTCATGACGAGGGATTCTTTTTTGGTTACGTGCTTAATCGAGCCGGTTCCGGTGTTTTTGAGATCTCCCCACAAGCTTCTGCCGAGCAGCTTGAGCTTGTCCAGCGGACAACCGAGCACTTTTTCTTCAATAATGCCTACTAAAATCGACAATGCGGCGCATCTGAAGCTGTGCGTAGACGCATTGTCCTCGAAACGAGGAGCATACTCGCTCCACCTGGGCACATACTGCATCCGGATAATTGTGTTCGTAAATTTACCATTCTTCATTCATTTGGCTCCTTTGCTATCCTCGCTTGGCGAGTTTTCGTTCATGTGCAGGAGTGACTATGCTATTATAAAGCTTATGTACAAAAACGACTAGATGGAGCAAATGAGGGAAAACGCATGCGTGAATTTGGATTGGCTTTTAACCGGCATTTTGAACGATGGATGTTTATCATTATTCCAGGCTCCCTGATACTTGGCTTTATATTTGCCAATTCGCTTCAACGCTTTATTGAGTGGGTGCCTTATTTATTTGCTTACGTGACGCTGACCATGGCGATTGGGTGCGGCTTGGGACAGCTGCGAGAGGTGATGAAGAAACCTGGCGTTATGGTGCTTACCTTTGTGATTGCCCACGTCCTATCTCCGTTAGCCGCATACGGCATTGGCACGCTTATCTTTGGCGCTGATTCGCCCTATGTGGTTGGATTGGTGTTATTCACGATTATTCCCATTGGCGTATCGACGGTGCTGTGGGTAGGGATGTCAGGCGGCAGCGTGCCCCTTATGCTAGCGATGGTAGTGCTGGATTCCGCGCTTAGCCCGCTTGTAGTACCAGCAGGCATTCATTTGTTTTTTGACTCGGCGGTCGAAGTGAAGGCTGGTCCGATTATTATCGATTTGCTAGTCATTATTGTGCTTCCAACCGTGATCGGCGTCGCACTGAATCAAATGAGCCGAGGGCGTGTGCAAGGCATGGTAGCTCCTTATTCAGCGCCAATCTCCAAGTTTTGCTTCGTTGCCGTCGTTGCCTTGAACGCATCGGCCATTGCCCCGCATCTTGGGCAGTTGAAGCAGGATATGATGAAGCTTGTGCCGCTAGTGGTGGTTTTGGTTGGCCTTTGTTATGCCCTCGGCTATATCGGAACGTCGAGACTTCGCTATGAAGAACAAGTGACGGTATCCTATGCAACGGGGATGAGAAATATTTCGCTTGGCATTGTGCTTGCGCTTGGCTACTTCAGTCCGCTTGCGGCTGTTCCCGTGGTGCTTTCAATTCTCATTCAGCAGCCGCTTGCGACGGTTCATCATTATGTTTTACAAAAACTTAACAAACACAAGGCTGGCGAAAGTGCGGTGCCGCATGTACGATAAACGTTGGATGTCAGCATTGCAGCATAGGATAGTTAGGGCTGGATGATACGTAATAACACGGGGAGAGTGAGCCGGATGAATAGCTTCCGCACCAGGCTGACGCTCATAATGATCGCGATGATCGCCTTATCGGTGAGTGCAGCAGGGTTATTTATGGTCAAAACGTTCAAGGAAAACCATATCAACGCCCTTGAGGATAATATGGTACGCGAGATGCAGATCATTTCGGCAAAAATGGAATGGAAGTCAGGCGATTTATCTTCGCTCTATGGGTATTATAGCAATGAGGCTAAGGAGCTTAAGCGTTATACGGGTGCGCGCGTCACGTTTATTCGCAATGACGGTGCTGTGCTCGGCGATTCAGATGGCAATCCGCAGGACATGGACAACCATCTAGACCGGATAGAAATAAAAGAAGCATTAGATTCGGGTACAGGCAGAGCAATCCGGGCGAGCGATACGATTAAGCAAAATATGATGTATGTTGCGATACCGGTTACCGTTGTACCGGGACAAGCACCGGACGTCATTCGGCTCGCCATGAGCCTGCAGGAGGTTGACGAGAGCATACGCAATTTGACGGCTGTGCTAGCGCTTGGCTTGCTCGTTTTGTTCCTTATTGCGGCGTTAATCTGCTACCGCCTTGCACTTGGCTTAACACGTCCGCTAGAGCAAATTACAAAGGTTGCCAAGCGGATCAAAAACATGGACTACCGCGCAAGGGTGAAAGTAGGCAAGCAGGATGAAATCGGCGAGCTTGGCAACGCTATAAATGCAATGGCAGACAGCCTTCAGGTTCAAATGACACGGATTCAGCAAAATGAGAACCAGCTTGAGAGTGTGCTTGATAATATGATTAACGGCATTGTGATGATCGATCGCAGCGGCAAAATCGTGCTGATGAACAGGCGTGCCGAGGAAGTGCTTGGTTTCTCTGCCCGCGAGCTGGTCGGCCGGCATTTTGCAGAAGCGAAGCAGCAGTATGAGCTGTCCCAAATGATCCAAGAGGGGCTTAAAAGCAAGGAGCATTTGCGCGAGGAGATTACATTTTATTTTCCGGAGGAGAGGCTGCTTGAGCTCAATTTGGTACCGATTCAGCCCGAGGGCAATGAATTCTCTGGCGTATTGCTTGTACTGCAGGACGTATCGGCCATTCGCAGACTGGAGCGGATGCGCAGCGAGTTTGTCGCCAACGTCTCGCATGAGCTGAAGACGCCGATCACGGCGGTCAAAGGGTTTGCGGAAACATTGCTTGGCGGCGCGGTAAACGATGAAGAAACCGCTCGTTCGTTTTTGCAAATTATTTTTGATGAGAGTGACCGGCTGAACCGGTTGATTGGGGATATACTCGAGCTGTCCAAAATTGAATCGCGCCGCGTTCCGCTTGTGTTCTCTCCTGTGGAAGTGGATACGTTCATCGACAAATCGATCAAGCTGGTGCAATCCGAGGCAGACCGCAAACATATTGAGCTTAGCATGAGCATCGAGCCGGGCTTGTATGTGGAGGCCGATGAAGACCGCTTAAGGCAAATCGTCATGAATTTGCTCTCCAACGGGATTAATTATACGCCGGAGGGCGGCAAAGTTTCATTGAACGTAGAGGGCATCGGAGACGATTATATTCGAATTCAAATTAGCGATTCCGGGATTGGCATTCCGAAAAAGGATTTGCCGCGGATTTTCGAGAGGTTCTACAGAGTTGATAAAGCGCGGTCGCGGAGCTCAGGCGGCACAGGGCTTGGCCTCTCCATCGTCAAGCATCTCGTTGAGCTTCATAAAGGAACCATTTCAGTAAATAGTGCGGTTGGCGTCGGTTCAACGTTCATCATTGAGCTGCCTGTCCTCCAATAGAAAAAAAGATTTACCTATTCTTCACGAAACCATGATAAACTAGCTTTAAAAGTTCTAAATAAGCGGATGCGGTGTCTTCAGGCGCCGCCGTTCGCTAGGTTGGAGGTAACATGTCGCATAAAGTGCTCGTCATTGAAGATGAACCGACACTAGCTAGGCTGCTGTCGTACAATTTGACCCAAGAGGGCTATGAAACGACCGTTATCGATCATGGCGGGGAAGGCTTGCAAACCGCTTTGCAGCGCAATTTCGATTTGGTCATTCTCGATATCATGCTTCCGGGCATGAATGGGTTCGAAATTTTGAATCGCCTGCGGCAAAATGGCGTAAGAACGCCGGTCATTATTTTGACCGCCCGCAATGCAGAGGAAGAGGTCGTACAGGGGCTGAAGCATGGCGCCGACGATTACATTACAAAGCCGTTTGGCGTTGCCGAGCTGCTCGCTCGTGTATCAGCTGTGCTTCGCCGTACGCAGCTGGATGACAGCAAGCCGATTGAATCGACAGAGAAGGTCATTACTGCCGGCGACTTGTCGATCTATCCGGAGAAGTACGAGGTTATTTTAAACGGAGATACGATACCGCTTCGCCCGAAGGAATTTGAAGTATTGCTATATCTGGTACAGCGCCCGGGTATGGTCATCACACGCGATGATCTTATGAACGTGGTGTGGGGCTTTGATTATATCGGAGGCCAGCGTACGGTCGATGTGCATGTAAGCTCACTCAGGAAAAAGCTGGAGCTTGGCCAGCAATCGGTACAGATTGAATCCATTCGCGGCGTAGGCTACAAACTCGTTATGCCAAAAAAGCTCGTTACCCCGAAAGTATAGGGTAGACGAGCTTTTTCTGATTGAGGAGCGCTATTGCCGGTTCCACGTCAGCATTTTTCGTTGAAATTGCTTCGGTGAGCAGTCATTGTATTTTTTGAACATTTTATAAAAATGGGCCATATTCGGCATGCCGATCCGCTCGCCCACCTCCGATATGCTTAAATCCTTCGTCAGCAAAATCCGCTCCGCCCACTTTACCTTGCGGTAGTTCACGTATTCCGTAAACGAAAGGCCGATCGTTTTTTTGAAATATTTTACGAAATAGTAGTAGCTCATATTGGCGATTTTGCATACTTCTTCTACTTGAATCCGGTCGGTGAGATGGTTTTCGATATAATCCAGCACGGGCTTCAGCCGGATACGGTCGAAATTATCCTGCTCGATCAGTACTTTCCGGGTGTCATGACGAAGCAGGAGCAGCAGAATTTGCTTGATCAGGACGCTCACAGCCAGTTCATAGCCCGTCTCTTTGTTCGTCGCTTCGTTAAGAATTTGCTGGATATAAGAAGCGGTTTGCTGCTTGCCTACATCGTTTTCCTTGAAAATATAATTCGCTTTGCTTAGCGGCATTTGTGTTTCAGAGAAATAGCGCATATAAGGTATGGTACTTTGATCGAAAAAAGGCTCCAAATCGAATTGAAGCACAATATAATCCAGGGAGTCGTGGCTGCGGTCGCGATGAAGCTCCGAGGCACCGATCAGCATGACATCTCCCGAGGTGAGATGAAAGCACTCCTCATCGATGTAGACGTCCAGATTTCCTTCGAGTATAAGAAGCAGCTCTAGCTGCTTATGATAATGCCAATTCGTGAATCCGTCCAAATTACGCATCGTTTGAAAAATTCGCAGCGACAGCAACGGGTTCTCATATGCGACTTGTTCATTTATGACTTCCAAAATAAAGCTCCCCCTTGGCGCTGCATGACAATATCCTTATTGTAGTGAAAGCGTTCGCCATTAGCAATAAGGGGAGCGAGATAACGGTTTGAAAATTATCGTTACGCAGTAATGGTTAATTTGTATTTTGCCAGAAGTGAGGGAAGAGGGTGCAGAATTGCTTGCGAACCGCTAAAATAAAACAAAGAACAATATGCGGCAGGTCAGCAGGAGAGGGCTGGAGGGATAGGGATGGACAAGCAAGAATGGAAGGCTTTGGAGCTGGCTGATATCCTGCTTCTTGATCGGACGAATGAGCTCGCGGAGCCGGACATGCTGTATGCATTTGCGCTGGATGAGCTGCTGTGCCGAAGCACGGGAAAAGGAGGGCCGTCGATTTGCCATATTTGGCGGCACCCCCGCGGTTTTGTTATGGGTTTAAAGGATAGCCGCCTGCCGGGAGCGGCCGAGGCGGAACGCTACCTTCAATCACAGGGCTGGTCGACAGCGGTGCGAAATTCAGGGGGTGCTGCGGTGCCGCTGGATTTGGGCGTAATCAATATTTCGTTAATTATGCCGAAGGCTTCGGTAGACTCATTTCATTTTCACAACGACTTTGAACGGATGTATGGGCTGATCAGCGAGGCTTTGAAGGAAACGGGCCGCCAGGTTGATAAAGGGGAAATTCGGGGAGCGTACTGCCCGGGAGAATATGATTTGAGCATAAACGGCTATAAGTTTTGCGGCATCGCGCAGCGGCGCCAGACCCATGCTTTTATTGTGCAAGCCTTTATTGTGGCTGAGGGCACAGGCCAAGAGCGGACAAAACAGGTGCGGGAGTTTTATGAGCAAGCGGGTCATGGGGCAGACAGCTTGGATTATCCGGCCGTGACCAATGAGAGCACGGCCAGCTTGCAGGAGCTGACCAATCTTGGAGAAACCGCGGGACAGGCTTTCGTCCGGGCGATCAAACAGGTCATCACATCGCAGCAAACAGAGGATGGACTGGCAGCAGCGCAAGAGAAGCTTGTGCTGCCGACCCACGAACAGATCTTAGCCATGTCCAAAGTACTGCGGGAAAGATATGCCATTCAGGAATGAATTTGCATGAAGCTCACTACGCATTGATTGAGGTTGGCTTCGGCTTCATGGAGCTGCTGCTGCAAATGGTTCAACGGCCAGATGCCTTTATCCATTTGAATGTCATTAGCAATGAGCTTCAGCATCCAAAGTGAAAACAAGGATGAATATAAATAATAGCCGCGCTTGAAAGAAGCGGCAGCCGCAGGGGTGTGGTTGGGCTGAGTGAGCAGCAAATAGCGGTCAAGCAGCTGTTCACGCACGGCGATGGTCATTTCTTTCGGAAATGTCGGGTGGGAAAGATCGATAACATGATACAAATCCCAGTATCGGCTGTTCAAATGGGCATGCTCCCAGTCCAGCACCTTCACTTGTCCGCCAACGAGCGCGTAATTGCCTAGATGAAGATCGCCATGCGAGAGTACGGGCTCATCCAGCGAAAAGCTTGCATCACGCAACTGCCTAAGCATGTCGTGGAGAATACAGTCAGGTAGGCTGGGCCATTGCTCCGCAAGCTTGTCCATTGGCGTACCAGCCGGAAATAGCTCGGCTTGAAGCAGATCGGCATAAGGCTTTGGTCCGCGTAGCGGGGCGTGCTGCAAATGCCTGGTAGGCAGTGCATGCCATTGCGCGACATGAACCAGTAAGGCGGATGCGGTCGTTTCATCAAAAACATGGTTGAGCGGTCCCAAGTCTTCTAATAGCAGCCATGGGGTTGATGAACGGTTTGGCTGTGATTGTGCAAGCAGTTGTGGAAATACGGGCGGGAGAGCAGGCAGGATATTCTCGTAGACCCATACTTCTTTGCCAAGCTGTTCATTATTCGTCAATGGTTTGTATATAGCGGTAGCCGAGGGGGTCATAAAAATACGTTGAACCTCGCTGCCGTTCATTCCTCTATACAAGGGTTCTCTGCGCCATATTTTGGCTTCGTCAATTTCTCCGTTTGGCTTGAAAATGGCTTGCATAAACAATCCTCCCTGCTTTATATCTTAGGACCCAATGCCGTTGATTCCAGCAGCTAACGTTCCGATTTCCGAATGATTTGATTAATGACCTCAGAGAAAACAAGGCCGATGGCGATTGCTCCCGAGATCATAAACGCTTTGACGGCTAGCTGCACCGCAATATCATAATGATCAAGCACAACATTTCTCATCGCGTCATAGGCCAGACCACCGGGAACGAGCGGAATGATGCCTGATACGCTAAAGACGATAATGGGTGTTTTGTAGAGCTTTGAGAAGAGCTGGCTAATGACGGTCACGACAAAAGCGGCGATCAGAGTAGCGGGTATGGCATCCAGCTCGAGTTGGGTACAGCAAATATAAATGAGCCAACCGATCATGCCGACTGCCCCGCAGTGGGCTAGCGTCCGCTTCGGCACATTGAAGATGAGGCCGAAGGCTGCCGACGCTATAAAGCTGGTGAATAGCTGTTCCAGCATCATCAAGGCGATGCACCTCCGATTAGATTAATAGAAGGAAAGCACGGCAGCGATGCCGGCTCCGATGGCAAAGGCGGTGAGGAAGGCTTCAGCTCCCTTGGACAGTCCCGATACGAGATGCCCAGCCATTAAGTCTCTCACCGCAGCCGTAATATGGAGACCGGGGACGAGCGGCATGACCGACCCGATTATGATTTTGTCGAGGTCGACCCCTAAGCCTTTATGTACAAATAGAACAGATAACGTACCGATAAGCAAGGCGGTTATGAATTCAGCGAAAAATTTAATGGGTACAACTCGGTGCAGCTGCATGAGAAATAGATAGCCTGTCCCGCCTATAAACAGAACAGGCAGGAAGTCGCGCCAGCTTCCCTGAAACATGATGAGAAAGCAGCCACTGGCGATAGCAGCTGCGATAACTTTTAGCCAAACGGGATAAACGAACGCGTTTGTATCAATCTCCTGCAGCAGCCGGTGAGCCTCGCCTGCCGCAAGTGTGCCTGTGCTTATTTTCCGGGAGATATCGTTCACTAAGGAGACTTTGAGCAGATTGGTCGAGCGTTCGGAAATCCGGATAAGCCTAGTCATTTGTGACGAGCCGTCAATGGCAAATATAATTCCTGTCGGCGTAACGAAGCTGTGCGAATTCTCGATGCCGTATGCTGCAGCTATGCGTACCATCGTATCCTCGACCCGGTAGGTTTCACCGCCGTTTTGCAAAATGATTTTCCCCGCGAGCAAACAGATTTGCGTAATTTCGTGGCTGTTGATGATACTCTTCTCCATGGTGGCTGCCCCCTTGTTTGAGCGTGCGAACGGTCGCTAGCTAGACTTGAACTGCTGCTCAAACTCCGTTCGAATACGGGCGAGCAGGCTTGAGTCGGCAAAGACATCATAAGCCGTTGCGGCGAGCATCTTGGCGCCGAAGAGCATGCCGTCCAGTGCGTAATCGGTCATGGCCGCATCACGGAACGCTTCGGTATGGAGCAGCAATCGATCTGGTACCACCTTGACAAAGGGATGGATGGCCGGGCAGCGGACGGATACATTGCCAAGATCTAGCGAGCCATGGTCTTTGCCTACTTCGATTTGTTCCGGTGGGATGCCGGCTTCGATCAGATTCGCATTGAATTGCTCGGATAAGGCCTCATTCGTTAACAGCTCATCATATGAAAATTCAAAATGGTTGGTCGTCAGTGTACATCCGGTCTGCAAGGCAGCTCCTTCAGCACAGCGCAGCACCTTAGCGGTTAGCTCGTTCGTGTAGGTACGGGAAGCGGAACGGACATAAAATTTTGCCGATGCATAGTCGGGAATGATATTTGGCGCTTTGCCCCCATTATCGATGATGCCGTGAATGCGGGCGTCGCTGCGCGTCTGCTGGCGAAGTGCGTTCACGCTGTTGAACAGCTGAAGCACCGCGTCGAGCGCATTTATGCCTTCATAGGGGCTAGCGGCAGCATGCGTGGCAAGTCCCCTATACTCGAACTGCAGCGCATCGAGCGCAAGCGATTCTCCAGAACGCTCATAAGTATGATAAGGATGCGCCATGAGCGCAAAATCGCAATCGTCAAATAACCCTGCCGCAGCCATTGGCACTTTGGCGCCGCGTGTTTCTTCCGCAGGCGTGCCATAGATGCGGATTTTTCCGCCAAGACCGTTGCCTTGCAGCGCAGCCTTCAATCCGACAGCCGCGGCTACGCTCATCGAGCAGATCAAATGATGCCCGCAGGCATGTCCGATGTCAGGGAGCGCGTCATATTCACATAACAGGCCAACAGTAGGCCCTGGCTTGCCTGTGTCATAAACGGCGATGAAGGAAGTTTCGATGTCCAAAATGCCACGTTTTACCTCGAAGCCATATTTGACCAGCTCCGTACATAGCAGCTCAGAAGCGAAAAACTCTTCATGCCCTAGCTCCGGGCGGCTGCCCACCTCGCGTGAGATCATGCGGAAAGCTTCGGCGTAGTGATCTATTTCTTTAAAGATGAGCTGTTTAGGTGTCATCCTATGAACAACCTCCTGTTATTTAGCTATAATTTAGGTGCAACTGTGAGTACATGAGTTGAGAGCCGCAATGGCTGGATCAGAGTTCGTATGTACTCAGCCGACGGTTTCGCAAGTCTGTCTGTTGGGCTGTAAGAACCTATATGCTCTTACAGCCGCCGAAAGTAACTAGTTCGTGGTCTGTAAGCGCACCAGCGTTCTTACAGCACCCTGAAGATGGGGGAGCAAGCATAATCGCTGCTCTGTAAGCACCTATATGCTCTTATAGCCGCCGAAAGTAACTAGTTAGTGGTCCGTTAGCACACCAGTGCTCTTACAGCATCCGGATGACGGACGAGCTAGCGAAATTGCTGGTCTGTAAGCACCTATATGCTCTTACAGCCGCCGAAAGTAACTAGTTAGTGGTCCGTTAGCACACCAGTGCTCTTACAGCACTCTGATGATGGAGGCGCAAGCTTAATTGCTGGTCTGTAAGCACCTATATGCTCTTACAGCCGTCGAAAGTAACTAGTTAGTGGTCTGTAAGCGCACCAGCGTTCTTACAGTGACCGGTATGATGTGTGTTCGAAACTGAAGTTTAAGCGAAGCGAGAAGATCGTTCTGGAGAAACGAAGTGCTCGCCTTTGCAGTCAGATTCTTACCTTTACATGTCTTAGTCAATCAAAGAATCTGGCTGCAACCGCGATCGTAAGAATGATCTACTTGCGCAGTGACTAAAACGTAAAGCATTAAGAAGTTGTTCTAAGTTGAACTTAATCTAAGTTGAACTTAAATAATGATCTACTCGCGCAGCGACCAAACGTAATTTTTCATTTCTATATAGTTAATAGTCTGCAAGCGCAAATTACAATGCAGTTAGCGCATGCCGTGAATCTTCTTGAATTGCTCAGGGCTGAGCCCTTCAAGCTGCCGAAAAACGGAGCTGAAATAGCTGGGCGAGTCGAAGCCGACGCGATGGGCGATTTCATGCATGCGGATGTCGCTCTCGCGGAACATGAGTTCCTTGCTGCGATTGACGCGCTCACGGTTCACATACGCCATTGGCCGCATTTTCAAAGCCTTCTTGAACAGCAAGCATAAATATTGCGGCGTGACATCAATGCAAGCGGCGAGGTCCTTTATTGTAATAAGCCCATGATAATTTGCTTCTATATAATGAAGGACAGGCTGCAGCTTCAAATAATTTTGCTCCACGGAATGTGAGCTGACAAGAATAACCTTCATCAAATCGAGCAAAAACATGTAAACCAGCTTTGAGCATTCGAGTCCGAGAAAGGATCGGCCGGATTGCGTCATCGCATAGATATTTTTCATATGGGTAACAATCATATCATGATCAGCCGTGGAATAAACACCCGATTGCGTAATGCCAGCCTGCCGAAATAGCGTTTCGGTCAGATCGCCTCTAAAGCTCATCCAAATGATTTCCCAAGGCTCCTGGGTGGAATAATATTCATGCTGCTCGTTTGGAAAAAGGCAGAAGCCTTGTCCAGCCCGGACGGTCATTTTCTGGTCCCCTATACGAAGCTCGCCAGCACCAGCCAGCACCTGAAGCCATTGAAAATGAGGATAACCGCCTGGCCGGTCAATCGACTCTTGGTTGCTCCAATGTCCGATGCTGGTCAAATAGACCGGCAAAGCCGTGTCCGTCTCACTTAGCGTGGGAAATACCATGGTGTCGATAACGATAACCTCCTGTTTCATATTTTTAAAGATATGCGAAAATACTATTATATTGTTGATCACATGAACGAGTTATAATATGAATATCATTATAGTATAACCAATGAAGGCTGCATACAAGATGAAACTGGAGGTTGTTGAAATGAGCTTGAAATTCCCCCCGATTAGTGGAAAAATACCGCAAATGCTGCACGGTGCAGATTATAATCCAGACCAATGGCAGAAGTATCCGGAGGTGCTGGAGGAAGATATTCGCCTAATGAAGCTGGCGCATTGCAACGTGATGGCCGTTGGGATTTTCGCATGGATGGCGCTTGAGCCAGAAGAAGGCGTATTTACCTTTGACTGGCTAGACACGCTGCTTGATAAATTTGCGGCTAACGGCATCTACGCGCTGCTCGCTACGCCAAGCGGAGCGCGCCCGGTATGGATGTCGCAGAAATATCCAGAAGTGCTTCGCGTAGCGCCTAACGGCATTCGCAATCTGCATGGTTCCCGCCACAATCATTGCTTCAGCTCTCCGGTCTACCGCGAGAAAGTGAAGATCATGAATACGAAGCTGGCGGAACGTTATTCCCAGCATCCTGCTGTGATTGGCTGGCATATTTCAAATGAGCTTAACGGCGAATGCCACTGTTCCTACTGTGAGGAAGCTTTCCGCGACTGGCTGAAAAATAAATATAAAACGATCGATGCGCTAAACGATGCATGGTGGACGACGTTCTGGAGCCATACGTATACGGATTGGAGCCAGATTGAATCGCCAACGGCTCGCGGCGAGAATGCGGTTCATTGCCAGAATGTAGACTGGAAAAGATTCGTCACGGATCAAACGGTTGATTTCTGCACCAAAGAAATTGAGCCGCTTCGCGCAGCGAACAGCGAGCTTCCGATTACGACCAACTTTATGCTTGATTACGAGCCAATCAACTATTGGAAATTCACTGAGCTGCTTGATGTCATTTCATGGGATGCCTATCCAACCTGGCATGACAACGGCTTAGACGATAGCGAGCTTGCGGTTTGGATCGGATTCAACCATGATGTGTTCCGTTCGCTTGGCGGCGGCAAGCCGTTCATGCTTATGGAGAGCACGCCTAGCATGACGAATTGGCAGCAGATCAGCAAGCTGAAGCGCCCAGGCATGCACATGCTCTCTTCGATGCAAGCGGTAGCGCATGGCTCCGATACGGTGCAATACTTCCAGTGGCGCAAGAGCAGAGGCTCAAGCGAGAAGCTGCACGGCGCGGTCGTAGACCATGTCGGTCATGAGAATACACGCGTCTTCCGTGACGTAGCGGAGCTGGGTTCAGCGCTTGAGAAGCTAACCGAGGTCGTTGGCACAACCGTGAAGCCGGAGGTTGCTATCATTCACGACTGGGAGAACCGCTGGGCAGTGAAGGACTCGCAAGGCCCTCGCAACGGCGGCCTTCATTATGAAGAAACGGTCAAACGCCACTACCGTCCGTTCTGGGATCTTGGCGTTCCGGTTGATATTATTGATTCGGAATGCGAGTTTGATCAATACAAGCTGCTCGTGGCTCCGATGCTTTATATGGTTCGTCCGGGCGTAGGCGAGCGCATCGAGCGTTTTGTCGCAAATGGCGGGACATTTGTGGCGACCTATTGGACAGGCATCGTGGATGACAAAGATCTGTGCTTCCTGAACGGTTTCCCAGGGCCGCTTCGCAAGACGCTTGGCATCTGGTCGGAGGAAATGGATTCGCTGCATGACCACGATACGAATCGCGTCGTTATGCACGACGGCAATTCATTGGGGCTTGGCGGCGAATATACGGCGCGCGAGCTATGCGATCTTATCCATCTTGAAGGCGCGGAGGCGCTTGCGGTTTATGGCGAGGATTTCTATGCAGGCCGTCCAGCGCTAACGGTTAACAAGTTGGGCGAAGGCAAAGCGTATTATGTAGCTTCCCGCAACGATGCCGTGTTCACGAACGATTTCCTATCCGCCTTGGTGAAGCAAGAGGGTATTAAGCGCGTAATAGAAACCGATCTGCCAGATGGCGTAACTGCTCAAATGCGTACGGATGGCACAAGTGATTTTGTGTTTGTATCCAACTTTACGGGCAATGAGGTAGCGCTCAAGCTTGACGGGCGCAGCTATATGGATTTGTTGACGAGCGATGCCGTAGCTGAAAGCATTGAGCTTGCCGCGTACAGCGTTCGCATTCTGAAACGCGCATCCCAGTCATAATCTCGAAGAGAAAAAAGCTTGAATGGAACGAAGAATGACCATGAAATTGGTGGAATGCCATAACGGTCCGTTTATTTTCTAATATTAAACTGAAAAGCCGATTGAAGCGTATGTTCCTTTACGCCTCGATCGGCTTTTTTGCGCCTATAGGACTGATTGCCCTGCTGCGGGATGCAGAGTTCGGTTTCATTTACTGAATTCTTATAAAATATTGTCGAATTTAACATTGCGATAACAATTCTGCACATTGCTGTTGATGCTTCGGACCTATAGTGATTGCAAGAGGAAAAAGAAGGAAGGGTGAAGCTGAGTGACAGCGACTGTTCTGGAAAAGGAAAAAAACACGGACATGGCAAAGCAAGAGAATGCTGAAGCAAACACACCGTCTAGCGGAGCAAGATCACAGGAAGCCAATCCGGAGATTAGAAGTGCAGCCGGAGCATCAGCTAAGAATGGACAAGCCATCATGGAGAAGCCAGGGGAGGCGACTCAAATGGATGATCGGCCTAAAGCAGGCAAGGGGGCGAAGCTGCAGCATTTCTTGCGGCAGGTTCCGACGATCACAGCAGAGCAAACGTGCCGGGAAACGATTGGCGTCTTTAAGAAGCATCCGGATTGCGAATGCTTGATCGTTACGGGGGAGAAACGGGAGCCCATTGGCCTTATGATGCGCAACCGTTTCTTCTTGAAGCTAGGCCATCGCTTCAGCGCAGACCTCTATGACGACAAGCCGATTACGAAGCTGATGGATGCAAGTCCGTTGATGGTGGATTATGAATTTTCTCCGCAGCAGCTGATCGATAGTGCCTTAAGCCGCCATGATAGCGTCCTTTACGACTGCGTAATCGTTACTTTAAACGAGCGGCTTGCGGGCATCTTGACCGTCTCCGATATGCTGAAGCTTTCTCGCTTATTGCAGCAGGAGGCCGTCGATGCGCAAATGAGCGTTATTCGTTCGGCAGAGCAGCGCGTGAATGAAATTGAACAAGCCGTGAGCAGCGTTCGGGAATCCACCTCGCAGGGCGAGACGCTTTCTGTTGAGATGGTGGACTTGACGCTTTCAGGCAAGAATGAGCTGGATAAGGTGACAAAGGCTTTTGGCGCAATTGCGGCTCATTCGGAGGAGCAAGAAAACCGGATGACCAAGCTGCAAGCGGAAGCGGGTTCGATCAGCAAGGTATCCCAATCGATTAAAGAGCTGGCGGAGCAAAGCAACCTGCTTGCGCTGAATGCTTCTATTGAAGCAGCTCGCGCAGGGGAGCACGGTCGCGGATTTGCGGTAGTTGCTGGCGAAGTGATGAAGATGGCCAGCCAAACGAAGCTGTTTGCCAATGAGATTACGATTTTGACCAAAACGATTCTGGAGGCGATCGCGCAAACGACTTCGCTTGCGCATGCTGGACGCTCCGAGACGGCAGCCAGCGAAGCGCATGTCAACGAGGCTGTTGAGGCATTCAATCGCTTGTTCCGAGCGGCAGCGGACAACCGGAACAGCGCGAAGGAGATTGGTACGTTATCCGAGCAAGCGCATCAGCAATCGGTTCATGTCGCAGGAGAAATGAAAAAATTGCAGCAATCTTATTTTTAACATGGAGTTTACAAAAACAGAATACGAGGTTTACAAACGGCTAGTAGTATAAGAGGCACAGGGGCTGACCCTAAGAGAAAAATAAGAGGAGTGGTAGAGTTGTTTAAGAAGAAAGGCTTTAAGGGGATCTTGATGTTGTCGATGGTGGTGCTGCTCGCATTTGCGGCTGCATGCGGTAATAATACAAATGGCGGAAATACAGGCTCAGAAAATACAGGTTCTACGAATAACGCAGCTACAAACGCACCAACGAATGATGCGGTTAAATTGTCGGGCGAAATTAAAATTGACGGTTCAAGCACCGTGTTTCCTCTAACGGAAGCAGCTGCGGAAGAGTTCAATAAAGAACACAAAGACGTTCGCGTTCCTGTCGGCGTATCGGGTACGGGCGGCGGCTTCAAACAATTTTGCGCAGGCGAGATCGCAATTGCAGATGCATCCAGAACGATCAAGGATGAAGAAGCAGCAGCTTGCCAAACCGCGGGCATTGAGTACACGGAGCTTTCGGTAGCATTCGACGGTCTGTCGGTAGTCGTTAGCAAAGACAATGACTTCATCGACCACTTGACAGTGGAAGAGCTGAACAAAATTTTCGTAACAGGCAGCACGGTTGCAACTTGGAAAGACGTTCGTGATTCCTTCCCGGCTGAGCCAATCGTTATGTTCTCGCCAGGCGCTGACTCCGGAACTTACGACTATTTTAACGAAGCTATTCTTGAAAAAGCAGGTATCCGTAACGATAAAGCGATCAGCTTCTCCGAAGATGACAACGCGCTTGTACAAGGCGTAGCAGGCAGCAAATACGGCATTGGCTACTTCGGTTTTGCTTACTTCGAAGAAAACCAAGATAAATTGAAAGTCGTTCCAGTAGAAGCAGGCAAAGGCGCGATTACACCAACTTACGACACTATTAAAGATGGCAGCTACGCTCCATTGTCCCGTCCGCTCTTCATCTACGTTAACAAAAAAGAGCTTGAGCGTCCTGAAGTGAAAGAATTCGTAAAATACTACATCAACAACATTGGAACATTTGCAGGCGAAGTTGGTTATGTTTCCCTTCCAGATGAGCAATACGCTACGGAAGCGGCAAAAATCCAATAAGCAGCAAAACGCAGGACGAAAAAAATGTGGTGTCTCGAGGGACATCACATTTTTCTCGGCACATATGTAAACGAATTGTAAAGGCAAGAAGGGGGACGCCGCAATGCCAGGCCAAGGGTTACAAACGGTTAGCAAGGCTCAAACAGCTAGCAAGGAAATTTATGATTTCAAAAATAAACGCGTAAGCATCATGAATAAAGTGATGCCCGTCCTGTTGTTTCTATGCGCTTCGGTTTCCGTGCTTACAACGATAGGAATTGTCGTCACACTCATCTCGGAAACGTATCAATTTTTTCAGAAAATACCGATTTTTGATTTCTTGTTTGGGACCAAATGGTCACCGTTAATCCCGCCAAAAAGCTTCGGCGTTCTTCCGCTTCTTTCCGGCACGCTTATGATTACGTTTATCGCTTGCCTAGTCGCTATTCCACTCGGTCTAGCGAGCGCCATTTACTTATCGGAATATGCGCCAAAGCGGGTACGCAAGATTGTTAAGCCGATTCTTGAGGTGCTTGCCGGCGTTCCGACCATCGTATACGGATACTTTGCGCTTAGCCTGGTAACACCGCTTATTCAAAGTATTTTTCACAGCGCGGGAGTATTTAATGCGCTTAGCGCCGGTATCGTTGTCGGCATCATGATTATTCCGATGGTTTCCTCGCTCAGTGAGGATGCGATGTCTTCAGTACCTCGCAGCCTAAGGGACGGCGCTTATGCGCTTGGCGCGACAAGATTTGAGGTTGCTTTGAAAATCGTTGTGCCCGCTGCATTCTCGGGTATCGTAGCATCGGCGGTGCTAGCGTTCTCCCGTGCGATCGGGGAGACGATGATCGTAACGGTAGCCGCAGGCTCGACGCCGAACATGACCGTTAATCCGCTGGAGAGCATTCAGACGATGACGGCTTATATCGTACAGGTGAGCCTCGGGGATACGCCGCACGGAACGATTGAGTACGGATCGATCTTTGCGGTCGGCATGACGCTGTTCGTCATTACATTCCTGCTCAATATTCTTGCCCAGTACATTGCAAGAAAATTCAGGGAGGAGTACTAGGATGAACATATTTCAAGATGCGAACCGTAAGCAAATCGCAAATAGGCGCAAAACCGATTGGTATCTCCATATTTTGTTCGTCATTGCTACCTCGATTGGCGTTCTCGCGCTTTGCGCGTTAATCGTAGATATATTGGTTGATGGCATTGCCCGCCTGCAGCCGGAACTGTTCACGAACTTTCCGTCCCGCAAGGCGGACGGCTCGGGGATGAAGTCCGCGCTTGTCGGCACGATCTACATGCTGCTGATCATGGCGCCAATCTCCTTTATCTTTGGCGTCGGAGCAGCGATTTATCTCGAGGAATACGCCAAGAAGGGCCGCCTTACCCGCATCATCCAGCTCAATATCAGTACGCTAGCTGGCGTTCCTTCCATCGTGTACGGCATCTTGGGCTTAACGCTGTTCGTGCGGCTACTCTCGCTTGACCGCAGCCTGATTGCCGGCGCGCTTACGATGACGCTGCTGGTGCTTCCGATTATTATCGTATCGGCGCAGGAAGCGATTCGCGCGGTTCCGAAATCACGTCGCGATGCTTCGTTTGCGCTCGGGGCAACCAAGTGGCAAACGGTATACCGTTCCGTAATGCCATCCGCGCTGCCGGGCGTATTGACGGGCGTCATTCTGGCGATGTCGCGCGCAATCGGCGAGACGGCGCCGCTCGTTATGATTGGAGCTTTGACCTACGTTGCCTTTCTGCCTGATGGCCTCAAGGATTCGTTTACCGTTATTCCGATTCAAGTGTACAACTGGCTCTCCAAGCCTCAGCTTGAGTTCAAGGAGCTGGCAGCCAGCGGTATTATCGTGTTGCTCGCGCTTCTGCTGCTGATGAACTTCTCGGCTATTTTGCTTCGCAACAAGTATCAGAAGAACGTTTAACGAAAATAGCAAGCGGAAGCCCACACATTTTAGGAGGAATACGAAATGGAAGCACTTATTAATATTAACAAATTGAATTTGTTCTACGGCGCTTTCCACGCTTTGAAGGATGTAACGCTAACGATTCCGGAGAAGGCCATCACGGCATTTATCGGGCCTTCCGGCTGCGGCAAATCAACGCTGCTTCGGACGCTGAACCGTATGAATGACATGATTCCCGGCACGCGCATCGAGGGCGGCATTGCCATTGGCGGAACAGAGATCTATTCGAATGAGGTTGACGTAGAGACGCTTCGCAAAAAAGTCGGTATGGTATTCCAGCAGCCGAACCCATTCCCGAAATCCATCTATGACAACGTGGCTTACGGCCCCCGCCTGCATGGCATTACAAGCAAGCGCGAGCTCGATGAAATCGTTGAAACCAGCTTGAAATCGGCCGTACTGTGGGAAGAGGTAAAGGATCACTTGAAGCGTTCCGCTTTCGGACTGTCCGGTGGACAGCAGCAGCGGCTGTGTATTGCCCGCGCGCTTGCGGTAAACCCGAATATTTTGCTGATGGACGAAGCCACTTCCGCGCTTGACCCGATCTCCACGCTGAAAATCGAGGAGCTTGCCCAAGAGCTGAAGGACAAGTACACCATTGTTATGGTTACCCACAATATGCACCAGGCTGCGCGCGTATCCAACCAAACAGTATTTTTCCTCAATGGAGAGGTAATTGAATATTCGGATACGGAAAAGCTGTTCTCCAACCCGACCGATCAACGCACCGAGGATTACATTAGCGGACGCTTCGGCTGAGCAGCCGCACTTCAGGCATCATAGGACGGCATTCAAACCACGTATGTACGCATGAGCAATGATAGGCTTGCAAACAGATTGCAAGCGCGCTTGACCAACCTTTAGGAGGAATGCCGCTGTGATGACCACCCGTAAAGAATTTGATCTTGGACTTGAACATCTTCATAATTTGCTCATTGATATGGGAACTTTCGTGGAGAAGGCGCTCGTTGAATCGATGGAGGCATTAAAATCCGTTGATGTAGCCCGTGCGAAGCAAGTGATTGTGAATGATCCGTCGCTCAATCAAATGGAAGAAAAAATTACCGAGATCGGCTCGAAGCTGATCGCAACCCAGCAGCCGGTGGCCAAGGATTTGCGCCGCATACTGTCTGCCTTCAAAATCGCCAGCGATTTGGAGCGGATGGGCGATCTGTCGGTGGATATCGCCAAAGTTGTGCTGCGCCTCGAAGGGCAGGAACTGATTAAGCCGCTTATCGATTTGCCGCGCATGGCGGAGATCGTGCAGCTGATGACGTACGAATCCATTCAATCGTTCATTCAAGAAAATGTGGATTTGGCTTATAAGATGGCGAAGGACGACGATCAGGTCGACGCGCTGTATGGACAAATTACACGCGAGCTATATTCGCTTATGATGGAAAATCCCCGCAATATTACACAATCTTCGCTGCTCAGCTTCGTTGGCCGTTACCTGGAAAGGTTTGGCGACCATGCGACGAACATCGGCGAGAGCGTCGTATACCTCGTTACCGGGAATAGGCCGGATTTGAATGTATAGCCATTAACGCCCAAATGGAGGACCATCTAAGAGAATCGACTTAGATGGTCTTTTTTATATATGACGAAAGAACTAAAAAAATGTCGAATTTTACCGAAAGTTAATGCTTTTATGCATCTTACTTCACAAATAGCTGGTAAAGTAATACACAAAGCAACGGAAATAGACGATTGTCAATCGAGGGGATTCGGATGGATGAGGTTGGGATTGGTTTATTCAATCGGGAAATGGTCCGCAGCATTAAGCAGCGCTGGCATGACGGGGGCATTGGCGTCATTTATGTTCGATTCCGCATAGGGAACGCGGCTTCCGAGTCTGTATTGCAGCTCTGGGAGAGCGAAGAACCGAAAATGATATGGCGCCAGCGCTTGGAATGGGAAAATTTTTATTTATTCGCCAGGCATCCGAAGGATGAGCCCATCGACAAGCTGATCGAGAAAGCGCAGGAGCGCTTGAACAGCAAGCTCCGGGCGGCCTGGGCCAAAGCGGCAAGCAAGCCAGGAGAAGATAAGGATGTGGAGGTCAGCCTTGGATCGGCGGTGGCATTTCCGCCCGCAACGGGACGCTCCTCGGAAACGGTTATTTTCCGGATGCTCATGGATGCCATGGAGCAGAGCGCCTATAACCTTCCGATTGGGACGGAGCATCATGAGATCGGGAGACAAAACGGCCATCCGGGCATGGCGATTGAACCGCAGACGATCGAACCGCAGCTGCAGGGGAAGAGTGTAAGAATAGGTACGCTTGCCGTTCCTTTTCCCATTTTTCCAGCACGGGCCAGAGTATCGGAGGTTGCTTACCTATTCGATACGAACGCTAAAGCACAGGGCGCAGTCATCGTTGACCAAGGCCGGCCAATCGGGATATTGATGAAAGAGAAGCTCCATCAAATGCTGGCGGGACAATTCGGGCTGCCTCTCTACTGGAATAGGCCGGTAGATCGGATTATGAATAACCAACCACTCATTGTCGACGAGCAGCTTCCCGTTGAATATGTATCTCAACTAGCAATGGCAAGGGATTTCTCCCAGCTGTATGACGTCGTTCTTATTACAAAAGAAGGCCAAATGGCCGGCGCGGCTTCCATCCGCTCCATTCTGGAGTGCATTACTACGCTGCGGACAGAGGCTGCTCGAACCGCGAATCCGCTAACGGGATTGCCTGGCAACGAGGAGATTCAGCATGAGCTGCAGCAGCGTATTGCGCTAAAGAAGCCGTTTGCTGTCATCTATGCCGATTTGGATTATTTTAAATGGTACAACGACTTCTTTGGCTTTGGACTGGGTGATGACCTTATTCGTTATGTTGCCGACTTATTGCGCAGAGAGCGTGAGCGCTTTGACGGGAATGGCGATTTCATCGGGCATATCGGTGGAGATGACTTCATTGCGGTTACGGGTACGGAATACGCAGAGTTGTTATGCCAGTCTCTGATTGAGAGATTCGATGAAGGCATCAAAGCTTTCTATGGCGGCGTGGAGGTTACGACGGTTGAGGATCGGCATGGCAATCCCGTCGAACAGGGAGGCGTGACGCTCTCCTTGTCGCTGATGCTGTGGGATGGGGAAGTCCCGCTTGCGGCGGAGGATATTCCGCGCCTTGCTGCTAAGCTGAAGAAGCAAGCAAAGGCCCGCAAAGGAAGCGTCTATGTCATGGACCAAATAATAGGAATGCATCATGGAGAGGAACGAAAGTGAACGTGAGACAACTTCGGGAGTTAGGACAGCCAGCAGATGCGGAAAATGAATGTTCGGGCCATTTGGGTATGATTTATTTGTCTTGGCACCATACGGCTGCTAATCAGAGGAGCAGCACAGCATCTTTTCAAGAGCAATGGCATCAATTTGCAGAACGTGAAGCAGAATCTGTATTTCGCAGCTCGATGCTTTATGAGGGGCTGCAATGGATGCAGGATGACCTATTCATACATATGCGCCTGCCAGCGGGCAGCCAGGTTCAACTGGAGGAATGGCTGCTGGATTTCGCGCATAAGCATACGGAGGCTTGGGAGCAGCAGTTTGCGGAAGAATGGGAGATCGAGAAACAGTTACTGCCCAAAGGAAAGCTGCACGTAGGCGTTGCGGTGGTTGAAGCTGGGGCAGGGCTATCGGATGGCTTAATCTGGTATGAGGTGATGAAAAAAGCGATTTTGCACGGTCAATCCGCCGGAGCGATGAAGCGCAGCCTGATGCGCCGGGCATTGGACCGCTTAATCGGGGAGAGGCTGATCGAGCCCGTCTATCAGCCGATTGTGTCGCTGCATAGCCACGGAGAGATTTTCGGCTATGAGGCCTTAGCCCGGACAGCGGATCGGACATGGTTTCCGGGTCCGATGGAGCTATTTCAATTCGCAGAGCAAGAAGGCCTGACTTATTCGCTCGATAGGCTGGCAAGGGAGAAGGCGATCGACGGGTGCATCCCGCTGAGACAGGGACAGAAGCTGTTTATCAATGTCATGGCGCAAATTATGGAAGACCCGGATTTCTCGCCTGGACAGACGCTCAGCCTGCTTGAGCAGCATCGGCTGTCGCCGCATAATGTGGTGTTTGAGATTACGGAAAGAAGCTCGATTGCCGACTTTGGTTCCGTGAAGAAGGTGCTGGAGCATTATCGCAGCCAAGGCTACCAAATCGCGATCGATGACGTGGGGGCAGGCTACTCGTCATTGCAGTCGATCATCGAGCTGCGTCCGGATTATTTGAAGGTGGATCGGTCCATTATTCAGAACATCGATCTGGACGAGATGAAGGAGCATATCCTGTATACCTTAATCCAGCTAGCGGACAAAATGGGCATCGCCATCATTGCGGAAGGGATTGAGCGGGAAGAAGAGCTGGCTAAGGTACGGGAGCTAGGCGTTGCCTATGCACAAGGTTATTTGCTCGGCAGGCCTGCGGCTTTCCCGTAAACGGACCTATGACGAAGAGAGAGGGCTTTCCTACGGCGGCGATGCTTGGGAAAAGCCCTTTTTGTGGTATACTTAGAGGTATGTATGCTACATAAAGAAGGTGTTGATTCCCATGGAAAAATGGATGCTTATTGATGGAAACAGTATTGCTTACCGCGCATTCTTCGCCATGCCTCCGCTAACCAATTCGGCGGGGCAGCACACGAATGCAATCTTTGGTTTTACGACCATGCTGCTTAAGCTGCTTGAGCAAGAGAAGCCGACTCATGTGCTTGTCGCATTCGATGCTGGCAAAATCACATTCCGCCACGAAGGCTATACCGAATATAAAGGCGGCAGGCAAAAGACGCCGCCAGAGCTGTCTGAGCAATTTCCGGTGCTTAAGGAACTGCTGAATGCATTCGGCATTTCGCAATATGAGCTTTCCGGCTATGAAGCCGATGATATTATTGGCACGTTGACTAAAGCTGCCGACGAGAAGGGCGTACCAGCATTCGTCGTCACGGGGGATAAGGATATGCTGCAGCTGGCGTCGGATAAGGTGACCATTGCGGTTACCCGTAAGGGCGTTAGCGAGGTAGATCTTTATACGCCAGAGGCGATTCAAGAGAAATACGGCTTGGTGCCGATGCAAATAATTGATCTTAAAGGGCTTATGGGCGATACCTCCGACAACATTCCTGGCGTGCCGGGCGTCGGCGAGAAGACCGCGCTGAAGCTGCTTCATGAGCATGGCTCGGTGGAGAGCGTTCTGGACAACCTCGACACGCTGAAAGGTAAGCTCAAGGAAAATATCGAGAACCACAAGGATGACGCGACGATGAGCAAGCGCCTGGCGACGATTTTCCGCGAGGTGCCGATGGAGAAGGGCGTCGAGGAAATCCGCTACGAGGGCTATGACGGCAAGAAGCTGGCCGAGGCGTTCCGCAAGCTGGAATTCAAATCTCTGATCGACCGGCTGGAGCTAGGCGACGATGCTGGCGATATGGAGGAGCAGGCGCAGGCTGCGGCTGCGGATCTGAATATTCATGTAATAGAATCGGACAAGGATGCCGCTGTGCTGGATAAGCTGATCGAGCTTCTCGGGCACTCGGACAAAAACGGCTTATACGTGGAAGCCATCGGCGAGAATCCGCATCAAGCCAAGCTGATCGGTCTTGCGATTGCGACGGAGCACGAGGTGTTTGCTCTACCTTATTCCGTTGTGAAGGAGCCTTTCGCAGCGAAGCTTCGCGACTGGCTGGAGCAGGCGGACAAGCCGAAGTATGGCTTTGACCAGCATAAGGTCGAGCTTGCGCTCAGGTGGAGCGGAATTAACTTTGAAGGCGCCGCGTTTGATGTGCAGCTTGCCGCTTATTTGCTAGACCCGACGGAAGCAAGCCAAACACTGAGCGGCATTAACGACAAGCAGGGACTCGCAGCGCTGCCTTCCGATGAATCGGTATACGGCAAAGGCGCAAGATTTAAAGTGCCGGAGGCAGAGACGCTATACCGTCATTTGGCGCTTAAGGCTGAAGCCGTCCGCCAATTAGTTCCTCTGTTGACGGAGGAGCTTAGCAAGACGGGCATGAGCAAGCTGTATTTTGACATGGAGCATCCGTTGTCCCGCATTCTTGCCGGTATGGAGTTTCTCGGCATCAAGGTGAAAACGGAGGAGCTCGAAGCGCTCGGCCGCAATTTGGAGAGCCAACTGACGACGATCATAAGCAGCGTGTACAAGCTTGCAGGGACGGAGTTCAATATTGGCTCGCCGAAGCAGCTTGGCGAGATTCTGTTTGAGAAGCTAGGCCTGCCGGCTAAGAAGAAAACAAAGACCGGCTATTCGACGGATGCCGAGGTGCTTGAAGAGCTCGCGCCATACCATGAGATCATTCCGCTTATTTTGCATTTCCGCCAGCTCTCCAAGCTGCAGTCTACTTACGTGGAAGGATTGCTGAAGGAGGTGCGCAAGGAAACGGGCAAGGTGCATACGTATTACCGCCAGACGATAGCGGCTACCGGGCGCCTTAGCAGCCAGTTCCCTAACCTGCAAAACATTCCGATCCGCCTGGAGGAAGGGCGCCAAATCCGTAAAGCTTTCGTGCCGTCCGAGCCGGGCTGGTCCATCCTTGCAGCCGATTACTCTCAAATTGAGCTGCGGGTGCTCGCGCATATTGCCGATGATGAGAATATGAAGGAAGCCTTCATCAACGACATGGATATTCATACGAAGACGGCTATGGACGTGTTCGGTGTATCAGCAGAGGAAGTGGACTCGAATATGCGCCGTTCCGCAAAGGCGGTCAACTTCGGCATCGTTTATGGAATCAGCGATTTTGGCCTATCGCAGAACCTAGGGATTACGCGTAAAGAGGCCGGGAAATTTATTGACGACTACAAGGAAGTGTTCAAAGGCGTCCGTCAATATATGAGCGACATCGTGAAGCAAGCACGGCAGGATGGCTATGTGGCTACGCTGCTGGAGCGACGCAGATATTTGAACGACATCAACGCTTCGAACTTCAATTTGCGCTCCTTTGCGGAACGAACGGCGATGAATACGCCGATTCAAGGGACTGCGGCGGATATTATCAAGCTGGCTATGGTGCATATGGACGCCGCCCTGCGCGAGCGCAAGCTGAAGAGCCGCATGCTGCTGCAGGTACACGATGAGCTCGTGTTCGAGGTTCCTGCGGACGAGCTTGAGCTGATGAAGACGCTGGTGCCGGAAGTGATGGCTGGAGCGCTTAAATTGGATGTGCCGCTCAAAGCGGATATGAGTTTCGGTGACAATTGGTATGAAGCGAAATAGCCCATTTTCGGCCGTTTTCAGGTATAATGGTTATTGAGGTGAGGAGAAATGCCTGAATTGCCAGAGGTAGAGACCGTAAGAAGAACGTTAATTGAACTAGTAGCGGGTAAACGAATCCAAGCGGTTACCGTTAGACTCCCGCGTATTATACAGCGTCCTGCAGAACCTGAACAATTCGCGGATGCCCTTGTCGGACATACCATCCAAACGGTGGAACGCCGTGGCAAGTTTTTGCGAATTATGTTGGATGGCTTAGTGCTTGTATCGCATTTGCGCATGGAGGGACGGTATGGTGTATTCCCATCGGAGGAGCCGATCGAGCTGCATACGCATGTGATTTTCCATTTCGAGGACGGTACGGATCTTCGCTATAAGGACGTGCGCCAGTTTGGCACGATGCATTTATTCCAAACGGGACATGAGCTGGAGCTTCCGCCGCTGAACAAGCTGGGGATTGAACCGCTGGAGCCTGGGTTTACCGTAGATGCGCTGCGCAGCAAGCTGGAGAAACGCGCTTCTAAGATTAAGCCGTTGCTGCTCAATCAAGAGCATATTGTTGGGCTTGGCAATATTTATGTGGATGAAGCGCTCTTTCAAGCGAAGATCCATCCGGAGAGAACGCCGAATACGCTTAAGCCAGCGGAATGGAAACGATTATACGAAGCGATTCGAACTACTCTCGGCAATGCCGTAGATGCAGGCGGATCGTCAATTAAATCGTACGTGAACGGACAGGGTGAAATGGGCATGTTCCAGCATCAGCTGCTCGTATACGGCAAGAAGGATGAGCCTTGTCCGACCTGTAAGAGACCGATACACAAATTCGTAGTTGGCGGCAGAGGCACCCATATATGCAGCAAATGCCAGCCGCTGTCGTTGTCAACGAAGGGCTAGGAAGAAATAGCATTTATAGCTGTGCATGCACAGACAAATACTCCCCGCATATGATAAGTGTGTTACGAACAATAGGCGAATGACTACTCACCCATGATGGTGAGCTGGGCTGCCGCCGTGCGGGGAGGGACTTTACGATTGTTCGCGCATGTTGCTTCGCTGTTGATTCTTGCTTTTGCCGTTAGTTTAGACGGATTTGGTGTTGGCATTACGTATGGGCTACGCAGAATTCGTATTCCATTGCTGTCTGTCATCATCATCGCGGGCTGTTCAGGATTGATTATTTTCTTATCCATGCAGGTTGGCGGCTGGCTGACCGGCTTTCTCACCGAATTTGTGGCGAGGCTAATTGGGGCATGCGTTCTGATTTTGATTGGATGCTGGGCGCTATTGCAATGGAGGCGCGGAAGGCAAAATCAAGAGAGTGCGGACAGCCAAGGACCATCGGGTACAGAAATCGAAGCCGATAGGGAATTGCCAACCGGAGATATTGCTGCCGCGGCGTTAGTTGTGATGGTTGAACTAAAGCGTTTAGGCCTCGTCATTCAAATTCTTCGAACTCCGCAAGTGGCTGACGTCGACAAATCGGGTACGATTTCCGCTTCAGAGGCGGTCATGCTCGGCGTTGCGTTATCGTTAGATGCCTTCGGAGCAGGGCTAGGCGCGGCCATGATTGGTTTGCCTGCGTTGCTGACTTCGATTGCGATAATGGCAGCCAGCGCGATTTTTCTTGTGGGAGGCATTCGGTTCGGTTTTCGTTTCTCAGCTTGGAAGGGCATGCAAGCCTTGTCCATGCTGCCAGGTCTATTATTAATCGTAATGGGAATCATGAAGCTGTTATAATTTGAGGTGAAATGGATGAAAATCGGATTAACCGGCGGTATTGCCAGCGGTAAAAGCACAATCGCAAACTTACTCGTAGAACGCGGTGCGCTGCTGGTCGATGCCGATCGAGTCGCAAGGGAAGTCGTTCAACGAGGTGAACCAGCATTAGAGGCAATTGCCTCTACGTTCGGACAAGCTTTACTTGAAGCGGATGGCTCGCTCAATCGGAAGGCACTTGGCGAAATCGTATTTCGCGATAAAGCTTCATTAGCGAAGCTTGAAGCCATTACCCATCCGGCAATTCGAACCCTCATGCAGGAGCGGATACATAAGTATGCCGAGCAATTCCCTAATCGGCTAGTCATTGCAGACGTCCCTTTGTTGTATGAAACCAATCAGGCGCATTTATATGAAGGCATTATGGTGGTGTATGTGCCTGCAGCGGTTCAGATTTCCCGATTAATGGCACGCAATCTGTATACGGAAGAAGAAGCGAAGCGGCGTGTAGAGCTGCAAATGGATATTGAGCTGAAGCGGCAGAAAGCGGAATGGGTCATCGACAACAGCGGAACGCTAGAGGAAACAAAGCGGCAGATCAACGAATTTTGGAAGAGCCAGAGATTGCCATGAGAGTGCTGCTAAAGAAAAGAGTGCTGCTTGTGTTGCTGTTGGCGCTGATTACGATTTTGTTTCTAAAGTCCGATTGGCTTGCGGAGTGGATGTATCCGGTGCATTACAAGGATGATATTCGCGCAAGCGCCGCAAATTACGGCGTAGAGCCGCATTTGGTTGCCGCGATTATTCGTAGCGAAACCAATTATCAAACAGGTAAGGATTCGAAGAAGGGCGCGCTCGGGCTGATGCAAATTATGCCGGACACGGCCAATTGGGTTGTTCAGAAGGCTGGTTTTGCTGAAGTAACAGAGGACATGCTTCGGCATCGGGCCGATGTGAGCATCGAAGTAGGGGCTTGGTACTTAAAGTCTTTGGATCAGCAATTCGATCAAAATAAAATCGCAGCCGTAGCCGCATACAATGCCGGTCCAGGTAATGTTCGGAAGTGGCTTGACTCGGGAGTATGGGACGGTACAATAGATACTGTACAACAGATTCCATTTGGCGAGACCAGGCATTATGTACAGCGGGTGTTCTATTATTATAATAAGTACAAGGATTTATATCCGAGCTTCTAAATACGGAACGACACCAAATGCGAAAATACAATGAAGCCTTGGAAGCCCGCCGCTTCATGGGCGGGCTAGATCCAAAGCTTCCGTTATTCATACAACAAGTAATAAAGCATTATTTGTATTGACCAGCAAGAGATTGCTCGGCAATTTGCACCAGGCGACGAGTGATGTATCCACCGATCGAGCCTGCGTCTTTTGTAGCCATGTTGCCGTAGTATCCGTCTTGCGGAATCGCGATGCCTAGCTCTTGAGCAACTTCATATTTCATTTGGTCAAGGGCAGCTGTCGCTTGTGGCACTACCAATTGGTTACTGCTGCGGGATGCGCTCATGTATGTTCACCTCCTTGCGGTTGGTAAAAGTATTATGTGCAAAAATCAAAAGTTCATTACAGGAATTACATGGAAATTAAAATTTATTTGAGAAGAGCCGTTTTCAAAGGCTTTTGCAATGAAGAAAGGAGGCGCAACGCAGCATGAAATGCCCATATTGCGACTATGCCGGAACCAAAGTATTAGATTCCAGGCCCGCCAATGAAAACAAATCAATTCGTCGCCGCCGTGAATGCGAGAAGTGCAGCCGTCGCTTCACGACCTTCGAAATGATTGAAGAAACGCCTCTAATTGTGATCAAAAAAGACGGAAGCCGCGAAGAGTTCAGCCGCGATAAGATTTTGCGTGGGTTGATACGCGCCTGCGAGAAGCGTCCAGTGCCAGTAGAGCGGCTGGAGGTTATTGTGTCCGAGGTAGAGAAGGAGCTGCGTACAACGGCGCATGCCGAGGTTGACAGCAGCGATATTGGCTCGATTGTCATGAATGAGCTCTATCCTGTCGATGAGGTCGCTTACGTCCGCTTCGCATCCGTATACCGTCAATTCAAGGACATCGATATGTTCATGAAGGAGCTTAACAGCTTGCTCTCCAAACATCCGCTTAACGGCATGATAGATAAGGATTGACAATTCTAGCCAACCTGTGCTAAACTCAATCTTGTCGTTATTTAGAGCAAATAAGAGTAAATGCTTTTATGCTCAGAAGATGAATACCAGCACTAGATTGATTCTGGGGGCTTAGCTCAGCTGGGAGAGCGCTTGCATGGCATGCAAGAGGTCAGCGGTTCGATCCCGCTAGTCTCCACCAATAAAACAAATCAACCACGTCCATAGGACGTGGTTTTCTGTTTTATTGTTGGAATGCCTAAGGAATGAAATCATAATAATGTTGAGAAGGGGGGTTTACGATGGATTATCTACAGGCGATTCAGCGTTTTGTTGATTCAGTGGAAGAGCATATCGAGGAACAAATCGACATTGACCGTTTGATTGGAATGACCTATATCTCGAAGTTCCATTTCTATCGTCTCTTTACAGCAGTGGTCGGTATAACGATATACGATTACATAAGGAAGAGGAAATTGATTTGTGCTGCTGCTGAATTGAGAAAAGCTCGCGGCAGTATTTTGGATATTGCAGTTAAATACGGTTTTGGCTCACAGGAGGTTTTTAGCCGCAATTTCAAAAAAATGTATCAGATTCCCCCCGCAAAATATCGTTCAATGTATGCAGGCAAGGATCATCGATTGGGTGAACTGTCATCGAGAATCGATATAGAATCGATCTGGTTGGATATTCAAGCAAAACATGGCCATGTGCTCGTAACTGACCATCATGAAAAGATTGAAAATATACAGCTCGTCGGCATGGAACGACTGTCGTGCGATGAGAATGTGAGCACAATCTTTCCGTTTATCGAATCGTTCATTCAACAAGCTGAAGGAATTTCTAACCGGAAATCGGATACTGTATTCCGTCTGTGCTACGACATTTCTTACATCGGCGAAACAGCTTATTTTAAGGAAATGGTTGCGGTTGAAGTGAAGGAGTTGGGGATTCTCCCGTCAGGAATGATGCAAATCGAATTAAACGGGCTGAACATGATGAAGTTCGTACATCGGGGCAAGTTGTTTCAAACGAATAAGGACAACATTCTCTCAACCTACCATTTTTTGTACCAATACCGCATTCCTGCTTCAAATGCGAAACTGACAGGCGAGCTTCTGCTTGAAAAGTATTTACCTACATTTGAATCTCCTTACTCAGACGATGCGGAGGTGGAAATTTACCTTTCGGTTCAGTAGCCCTTTCTCTATATGTTGTAAATGAGAGCAATAAACGTCAAACGTGACCTGTGACTTCTTGCTAAAGTAAAGGCAAGAATGAAAGGAAGTGAATGATGTGCGCTTTAATTCGAATGTCAGGTTAATAGCTGTTGTCTGTTTATTCTATTTGATGCCAATTACTTCGAATCTCTATATGTTGACGGCTTGGCTAGCGCCAGCCCTGCTGCTGATCTATATGTATAGAGAAAGAGTAAAACAATCAGTCCCGATTGCACTTGCGTTCGTCAGTGTCGTGATGATCATTTCCAATCGAAGTGTCATTCCGGGTGGTCTCGTAGTTGACTCAATCACGGTGTTGATTTCTACCGTTATGTTGATTGTGCTGCTGTTGTTAAATAAATGGGTGGTCACTCAAACCAGACATGTAGCATCTTTGTTATTTTTTCCGTTGTTGATGACATCATTTGAATATTTTGCAAGCTATGGGAATGCGTTCGGGACATTTAATTCTGCTGCATACAGTCAATTGGCGATAAGACCCATTGCGATGTTGGCATCTGTGTTTGGGATATGGGGGATCATATTTATCCAGTATTTGTTCGCTTCGCTGATGTCATATACGTTTCAATCCGGATTTCGCGATGGTGTTCGACAACATAAACGGCTATTGTTCATTACTGTAACGGTATTATTACTAGTTGTCGGAGGAGGCATCGTGCCGGAATCGGGACAGAATCAGGCAGAAACGATCAAGGTGACAGGTATTACTCCTGAACGAATGAAATGGGATGACACAATACAACAATTATTCGACCAATGGGGAAAGACCGGATTTTATGATCAACTAGCGGAACAGCCCGCTTTAATCGAACAGATAAATCGTATAAATGAAGGCTTGTTCCTCCGTACTGAGCAGGAGCTCGAACGTGGCAGCAGCTTGATCAGTTGGTCGGAGGGAGCTTCGATTGTGCTGGAACAAGAGGAAGGGGCATTTCTGCGGCGTTTGCAGTCATTGTCGGCAGCGCATGGAGCGGTTTTGGTTGCAGGATATGTGAGAATAAACGCACCGGAAGGAGCTAAGATGGACAACCAAGTGGTTATTATTGATGCAGATAGCACGATAATAGCGGAATACTCCAAATTCTCTTTAGTACCAGGGGAGGAGCGCTACTTCCGTAAAGGGGAAGAGGCGGTACCAGTTGTCGAGACAGCCATAGGGAAAATTGCGGCAGCGATCTGCTTCGATGCAGATTTCCCACACCGAATTCGCGAAGCCGGTTTGCAAAATCCTGATATACTCATTATTCCATCCAGCGACTGGGAGTCAATTACACCTTATCATACGGAAATCAGCGCTTTTCGAGCGATCGAAAATCAGATGCCAGTTCTGCGCGTCACACATGCCGGAATGAGTGCGGTATATGATTCGAAGGGTCGGAAGGTCGCAGAAATGAACGATTTGGATAGCGATCACGGCAAAGTCTTGACCGCGGAGCTTCCTTTATCAGATCGGAAACATACCGCATATAAGACTATCGGAGATCTATTGCCATTACTGTGCGGAGCGGCATCTTTACTGATTCTTACTATTACCGTAGCAGTAACAATTATCAGCAAAGTGCGTAAAGCACGAACAACATTTTGAGTTCGATTGTGCTAACAAAGAGAAACTGCTCATCCTCGGCCACAGCCAGGTTTGGGCAGTTTCTTTTTGTTAGTTGAATGTCTTTAGAAGGCGTTTCGCCATCCCATTAAAAGCTAGGGGATAGTCCGTGGTTATCATGATGTGATTACTTATTAATCAACTGTGCTTCCTGTAAGAATCTTGTTACAATGGCAGCAGTTTGTGCACGCGTTAGGTGACTTGCTGCTGTAAGCTGTTGATTGTTGCCTTGCATAATATTGTTAATGACCATAAGTGCTACGGCTTGCTTCGCCCAACCAGAAACTTGTTGTTTGTCCTCGAACGAACTTAATGCATCATTCGCTTCGGCATCCGTCACGGTCGATGCAAGCGAAGTGATCGCCATCGCTCTAGATAAGATCACAGCGGCTTCTTGCCTTGTAATCGTCTGATAAGGTTTGAACGTGTGATCCTCAAAACCTTGAACAAGTTGATAAGTTAACGCGGTTTGTACAACAGATGCAAACCAATCTGTTGACTTCACATCCTGTGGCAAGTTGATCTGCTCAACTGACTTCAAGCCCAATGCTCTAACAACAATTGCGAGAAACTCTACACGGGTGATGTCTTGATCAGGCAGAAAGGTTGTTGCTGTAACACCATTCACAATGAGGCGCGAAGCCATATTGTTGACATCATTTTGACTCCAATGTCCTTGCACATCCGCGAATTTCTTCGAGTTCCATATAATCGCATAGGTACTATTCGTTAAGCTATTCATTACGGCATGCAGTTTGCCATCTTTAGTAAAGATATTTGTTGGAATGTGGGATATTGTTCCATCTTCATTTAATACAACGCCTGTTGTGATTTGAGTGGGATCGGTTAAATTTGGCAATACAATTTCACGTGACACATAACGATTAAATTGATCGATCTTAATGGTACGATCTCCATACATAGCTATAATTTCAAAATTAATCGCTGGAGCAGCCAAAGTGACATTTTGGTTTGCAATGGCAGAATCAAGCAACTTCTTACTTTCAATAGAAGGTTTTCCTAAGCGAATGCTTAACTTAATATCTTCTAGCTTCACGTTATTGCCAAACTGAGACGCGATTTGATCCATACTGAGCTGCTTCGATGGGATGGTATAAATAGCATCATTGGTCTCAATTTTAATAACGGTATTTGTTTTCTCTAACGATTTAATCACTTTACCGCTCAATTCTGTCTGGATTACATCTGATTTAGAAGTTACTGGAATAATGAGTGTTTGATTGTTTTTACCTTCCATTGCAGCATTCAATTTCTCCGTATCAAGGGATACAATCGTCGTCGATTGACCTCCTACTACCACTTCTTTTAACGTCGCTATTTTATCTAGCGTTACACCATCCAATAGTATTGGATTATCTGGTTTTGGGTTAATGGGTTGCGTGGTTGGTGGCCCGCTTTCTGTAACTTTAGGTGCGAAGCTTTTGATAATCGTGATATTATCGGCATAGTAGTTTGCTGTAGCTAGATCATCTTTACCATCGTTATTGAAATCTCCAGCCGCAACCGACCGAGGCATGACATCGGTACTATAACTATTTTCCAAGTTAAAACTGCCCGTGCCATCGCCTAAAAATACAGATACTGACCGCAATAAAGCAGGAACTGCAATATCCAACTTCCCATCTCCATTATAATCACCAACTGCTAGTGAAAAAACCTGATTCGAAAAGGTAGAAATCGTTTCCTCTCGTAATGTGCCCGTTTGATTACCAAAAAGAATATGAAGCGAATATTCTGACGGACCATTATTAGCAACCGCTATATCAACCCATCCATCATGGTTAAAATCACCTGTAGCAATCGCGCTTGGTTCGTTGTTGCCCCCATATTCGTCACCGGAGGTAAACGTTCCATCCCCTTGTCCATACAAGATATATACTTTCTTCGTTCCTTTGTTTGCTATGGCCAGATCGATCTTGTCATCATCATTAAAATGACCCGAAACGATGGAATTGGGGGAGGAGATTCGATGATCAACGGGATGATCTACCAGTTGAAATTCCCCTTTGCCGTCTCCAAGCAACACGCTTAATTGGTTTGATCCTGTATGTGCTACGGCTAGATCGGGATTATGGTCTCCGTTAAAATCAGCAACAGTTATTGTTCTAGCTTTAGAACCAGATGCGGTACTAGATACAACATTACTGCTAATAAATGATCCTGTCCCATCGTTTAATAAGCGCGTTATGGTATTATCGCCAGAATTAGCAATGACCAGATCTGGTTTGCCGTCGAGGTTAAGGTCAACGGGCAAAATTTGAACAGGCTTACTGCCCACTGCATAATTAACGGCAGCTGCAAACTGACCTTTCCCATTACCTCGCAGGATGGACACATTATTAGAATTATAATTTGCCGTTGCTATATCCAAATTTCCATCTCCGTCAAAGTCGAAACTTGTAACTGACGTTGGTTGACTGCCACTAACCTCATAATTAACGGACGCAATTAACGTTCCGTCTCCTCTACCTAACAATAAGGCGGAAAAATTCACATTATTACCAAACTCATCATAATTTGTTGCGACTACATCCAATTTATGATCAGAATTGAAATCAGCAATAACGACCTGAGAGTAAGAGCCTTGTACAGCATATCGATCTGCGGCTTGCAGGGATAGCACGGATCCTACACTATTATTTAGTAAAATGGATACTTGAGTTGCCTCTGAACAACCAACAGCCAAATCAAGATCGCCATCACCGTCTAGATCCCCGAGAGCAAGCGAGTAAGGATCATCAAGACCAGGCACGTATGAATTTGGACAGCTTGCCTTAAATTTAACGGCAGATGCAAATGAACCTTGTCCGTCACCTTGAAGTATAGAAATTCCAGCCGAGTCTCCAGTAGTAACCGCAATAATATCCGCATGGCCATCCCCATTCATATCTCCAATAACAGATGTTCTTGGGTTGTTCCCTATTGGATATTCAGTAGTTGACATCGACGACAAGTTCCCATTATTAGTTAAAATAGAAACTTTCCCTTCGCTGCTATGGGTAATAATAAAATCTAAGTTGCCATCCCCGTTAATGTCACTGGCAGTAATAGAACTAGGCTCATACCCTACTCGAATCGGGATCGGCTCACTAAATGCAAGCGTTCCATCCGATTGTGGAGCTTCACCAAGTAACAATACAATGTGATGCTCATTTGTAAGCGAGTCACGGTTTGATACAGCCAAATCCATAAACGAATCTTTGTTGAAATCCCCTATGGTTACTGAATTAGGCGTAAAGGTGTTGTAGTCAACGCTTTCGATATAGACACTATAGTTAACTGTGGACTTAAACTCCCCGTCTGCTTGACCAACCAATACAGAAACCGTACTGGAATGAATATCACTTGCTCCATTCCCACTGTTAGCTGTTACAATATCTGCGATGTTGTCCCCGTTCAGATCGCCAACAGCTACATCACTAGGTTTCATACCAACCGGATAATGTTTCTCCTGATAAAGACCTGAAGGATCATTAAGTAGAATTGAAACCTGGTTCTCATACGAGTTCGCAGTTACTAGATCAGGTAGCCCATCTTTATTAAAATCACCAACGGCAGTTGCATTAGGCTGAGCGCCTAATCCGATGTTTTCCGCTCCTTCAAAGTTTGATTTGCCTAACGCAGAAGAAGGTAAAAGAAGTGCAAATAAACATAAACTTATAACAATTAATTTTAATCTCCTAGAACTAGATTTCTTCGGCTTAATTCTCAAAATATCCATCTCCCTTACATATTTCGACACGTTTACATGCGCAAACATAGCATAAAATATTCCAGTTAGTCAATATAAATCTCTATGTATCCGCGTGTGACAAGGACATTCCAGCGTGGGCAAATGCGAGCGCTGCATGTTATAATAATTCTTTCGTGGCAGAAGGGGGAACAATGAATAAAGAGACATCTGAGAAAAAGCTATTCTATTTGGATGGCATAAGGGGACTTGCGGCATTTGCCGTAGTTATCGCACACTATATTCAAGTATTTTATCCAGCTGCATTAAATGGAAGAGCGGAACAAGCTCATTTTAAATGGGATATCTGGTACGGCCATTCTCCGATTAATTTATTTTATAATGGGCAATTTGCCGTTTGTTTGTTTTTTGTGCTAAGCGGTTATGTGCTCAGCGTCAAAATGTTTGAGAAAGGGATCGATAATGATACCTTTCAAAAATTGCTGCATTCGAGCGCCATACGAAGGTACATTCGGCTTGCCGTCCCGGCAGCGGTATCTGTATTGCTTGCTTACCTAGCCATCATTACGAACGCGTTTCATCTCCAAGAAATATGGGGGATGACATGGACGGATATGAAAAAGGACTACTATGCATTAGATACAAATCTATATACCGTTATTAAGGCTGCTATTTTTGATCCGTTTTTCCGGTTTTCTGGGCATCCATATAATCCAGTCCTTTGGACCATGGGCTACGAGCTATTAGGCTCTTTTTTGATTTTCGGTTTTCTAGCTGTATTTGGACGGGTGAAAAAAAGATGGATTGTGTATGTGGTCTTGTCCGTTGCGTTTATTCAAACTTATTTTGTCGCTTTTTTGTGGGGGATGCTGCTGGCCGATCTACTTAAGCACAAATGGGTCCAAAGTAAGTTAGCGGCAATACTTGTGCTTTTTATGGGGATTTACTTAGGTTCGGCGCCTTATACTTCGTTAATGGGGACCATGTATGAACCCATAGAAGTGTGGACAAACCATATTAACCAATGGATTCAATTTAACATTGATCCACGGATGCTTGCACGAACCTTAGGTTCTGCTATGATTTTGTTTGCTCTGCTTCGTATAAAAGTGCTTCAGCATATGTTTGGATGGAAACCGTTTGCTTATTTAGGGCAGATTTCATTTTCCCTTTATCTCATTCATTTCACATTCCTAAATACGTTCTCTGCGTTCCTGTTTAGTAAAATGATTCATCATTATAGCTATAATTTTGCCTATGCCATTACATTTCTAGTTTCCATGGTACCCTTATTTATTTTGTCGCACTATTACATGAAATATATCGATCAAGGTGCATTAAAACTGGCTCGAATAGTTGAAAAGAAAATGATGGCATCAGCCTCAGCCTCAACACCAACCATAAAACAAAAAAACACGTCCATGTGATGTGTTTTTTTGTTTATATTGGCTGAAGTCCTAGCTGGGGAAACCGTGTTTCTTGGCACGCCAAGCGATAATCAGGGCAATAAGAAGCAGAATCAATAAGACACCGGGGAACGACTGGGCTCCAATATGCTCAAGTAAGGTACCCCCTGCAATCCCTCCAGCAGCTATAGCCAGATTCCATACGGTTGTGTTGATCGGCATTACGATATCTACGCCATCTTCACCGCTTGCTTCGGCAAGCGCCGTTTGCAGCAGAGTGGCCGCACCGCCGAAGGTAAGTCCCCACAGCGCTACCGCCGCATAAACGAACAAGGCTGAAGAGGCCCCCGTCCATAGTGCTGCGGAGACCAGTAGGAATCCGAGCAGACTGATCAGAACGAGCAGGCGTAGATATTGGCTAATCAACAAGCCTACTATCCAGATGGATACAAGTGCAACGATTCCAAAGACTAACAAGACAAGACTGACTTGTCCTTTAAGTCCCAAATGCTCAAGAAACGGGGCGATATACGTATATAAAATATTGTGTGCCAGCATCCAAGTAAGAACGACCATAAGAATCGGACGAATTCCAGGCAAAACGAACACTTGTCCGACCGTCATTCTTTGTTCAGCAGGTTGCCCTGGAAAATCTGGTACCTTCCATAGTACCCAAGCGATTAAAACAAGCGTTAAAAGCGAAATAAGACCGAAAACGAGACGCCAACCGACGATGTCGCCGAGAACGGTGCCCGCCGGAACCCCGAATGTAAGGGCAATCGGAGTACCCACCATCGCGACAGCCAAAGCTCGGCCTCTTAAAGCATCCGGTACCATGCGCCGCGCATATCCGGCCACCATTCCCCATGCCGCACCGGCAGACACACCAGCGAAGAAACGGGCGATAAGCGTTAAGGCATAGCTGCTTGACCATGCGGTTGCCGAATTAAAAATAAGAAATCCAACTATGATAGCGATTAAAAGCGGACGGCGCCTTAATCCGCCAGTAAACATGGCAAACGGAATAGCGGCCACGATGGAACCAATAGCATATGCCGTTACGAGCTGACCCGCCATCCCTTTTGTAAGGCTAAGCCCTTCGGCGATATGGGGGAGTAACCCAGCCGGTATGGTTTCTGTAAAGATACAAATAAATCCTGTCATCGCAAGCGCAAGCAGTGCAAGCCAAGGAAGTCTGGCTGGAATCTTATTCGTTTGAACCGCACTCTCCAATGATGAAATCTGAGACAATGTAATTCCTCCTTGTTATGACTTTATTTATGGATCGATCATTCCATACAGGACGCCCTCGCGCATTTAATCGCGACGAGGCTGTTGTTGCCGCGATGCTTCTGTTTTGGGAACACGGCTTTGAATCTACTTCACTTACCCAATTGCGCACTGCAATGGGAAATATTTCAGCTGCGAGCTTTTACGCTGCGTTCGAATCCAAGGAAGCGTTGTTCCGCGAAGCAGTGGACCTCTATATATCCACTTATGGACAGGTATCGGAGAGCTTCAGGGACAGAAGCCTGACACCGAGAGCAGCCATTGAACAGGGATTACGTCGATCAGCACGGATGCAGACAGAAGGTTCCCATCCTCTTGGCTGCCTCTTGGTTTTGTCCGCTGCGACTTGTTCATTAGAGCTGAATCACATCCAAGAGCTGCTCCTTAAAGAAAGGCAAAAGGTGCGCGGTTGGCAGAAAGAGTGTATTGAACGGGCCATAGCGGAAGGTGAGCTGTCCGATACTACGGATATCTCCATGCTTGTTACCCTAGTTGACACCTTTCTTAGAGGCATATCTTCACAAGCAAGGGATGGCGTTCCGATTGAGGACATTGATGCTGCTATCACACAGCTGATGCGCATATGGGATACGCTGTCGTAAGCGCGGGAGATAGAGGAAGGTTTTATTTCAAATTGACAAAGAAAATATGGGACTTTATAATTGGTTGAACGAACGTTTAGTCAACAGGCAAGGAGGATCATGCGTTGGAAGGCACAACAAGGAAAGAACAAGCTATAGCTACGAGAGAGAAGCTGCTGGAGGCTGCCAAGTCATTGTTTGCAGAAAGAGGCTACGAAGGAACGTCAGTGCGAGAAATAAATAAACAAATTGGCAAAGGCGTTGGCATTCTTTATCATTATTTTCCTGGTGGCAAACGGGAAATTTTGTCCGTGCTTTTGCAGGAGAGCATGGCGCGTCGCAAGCATGAGCTTCAACTGACCGCCCAAGCGATTGAAGAACTAGAGCTAAGAGATGCTTTGCTTAGGTTTAGTAGGCGATTCCATGAAGTTTTTATGGCGGATATAGATATTTTGCGAATCATGGTTCGCGTCAGTGATTCCCTCGATCTGAAGGAGCAACAAGAATTAACGGATATGATTAAGCAGCAAACGCAAATGTTTTCCGAATTTCTGCAGAGAAGAGAGCAAAAGGGAGAAATCCGAAATTTAGATTACACGATGGCAACCAGACAGTTTTTTTCAATGATGATGCAAACTTTAGTATCAGAGCTCGGTATGGTCAAAATACAGTGGGAAGATACGGAGACATACTTGGAGAAAATTGTGGATTATACGATAGATTTATGGAGGAAGCCATAGGGTGGCCTTCTCCACAAAATTTTTTTGCCATTAAATTGAACAAACGATCAATCAACCAATTAATGAATTGAAAAAGAGGAGAACTGCATGATGTCTATATTCAAACAAAAGCTAGTCGCTTTGCTTCCTATCATTGTTATTGCCATTGTTTTCATTTTTAGCCTTACCATGATTCCTTCCATTAATCCACATCCGGAGAACTTGCCGATTGCCGTGGTAAATGAAGATGCTGGTATAGATATTCCAGGTCAAGGCCTCGTGAATGGCGGAGAAAAGCTGCTTGAGGGAATGCAAAGTGCATTGTCTGAGAAGAATAACGGAGGAGAACCCACGGCTAAATGGATTACAGTGGATAGTATAGAAACTGCTACGCAAGGTCTGAACGATAAGAAGTATTATGCAGCAGTTGTTATACCGAATAATTTTAGCGCGAATCAAGCGACTCTCCAGACGACAGCACCGGAATCACCTAAGGTGCAGATATATGTGAGCCAAGGCGCAAATATGACAGCTGCGAATGCAGCTTCACAGCTGCTCAGTGGTATGATCGATGGCTTGAATACCCAGGTTCGCACGCAGCTCATGGCAGGTTTGGAGCAACAGGGAGGCTCCATTAATTTGAAGCAGGCAGCTATGCTCGTATCCCCAATCATCAAAGAGGTCACGACGCTCAATCCCGTTGGCACCAACAGCGGTAATGGCAACGGTCCTGTTACTTTGTTTCAGCCGCTCTGGATCGGTTCGATGATTGGGGCAGTCATTATGCTCATCTCCAAAAACAAGCTAAAATTCATCAAGCCTAAGCAAAAGCTATTGTCTCATGTGGCACATGTGCTCTGGGGAGTGTTAATCTCCATCATTGTCGGGTATGGTTTAACATGGTTTGCAAGTTTATGGGGGATGAACATTGCTCATTTCAACCAAACCGCTATCCTTTTAGCGAGTAGCTATTTTAGCTTCTTTATCATGATATCTGCCGTATTATCTTGGACAGGTATAAGCGGAATGGGCTTCTTCGCCTTGTTCTTATTCTTTGGCGCTCCTCTGCTAAGCTTTGCCCCCGAATTTCTGTCGTCGTTTTACCGGGACTATATCTACTCTTGGTTACCGATGCGATTCATGGTTGAGAGCCTGAAGGATCTGTTCTACTTTGGAAAAGATATTAGTATCAGCGGGTCGACTGGCGTATTGCTCTCGATTGCCGTTGTCGGTATTTTGGTATTGTTCAGCTCATCCTTTAAGCCTTCGAGGAAGGCAGATGTAGAGAAAGCTGCAGTAAGTGCAGCTTAGGGTCAGTAAGGAATAAAAAGAGCAGTTAAGAGAAATCTTAGCTGCCTTTTTTATTTTCATAGGAGGGTATCTATGTAAAATGCAGCTTAATTATCTAATTAGAAAAGAGGGTTTGGTCTGCAGTTGGTGAAGTTATAAATCGGAGGTTAGGATGAATGAGGAAGGATTGTTATGATGGCGCGCAGCTTGGATCTGTCATACGTTTATAAAAAGAGAAAATTCGACTAACTCCGAATATATTCCCATGTACATAGCCTTATTCCTCTTATACGATGAGATGAATTCGTATAACATCCATCCCTCCATTTTAAATACAACGTAGCTTACGCCACTGGACCTGATTCAAATATTTCGAAGCAAACAATTTGATTGCGCTTTCAAAAATCTTGATTAACATCTTGGATCGTTATTGTAAATACGCAAAGTACCTTAGATAACAAGGCGGGGATCTCATGTACAAGTTGTTGATTGTCGACGATGAGGCGCTTGTTCGAGAAGCGATAGAAGATCAAATGGACTGGGAAAGGCTTGGTTTTGAATGTATAGGCAGTTGCGAGGACGGCAAGGAAGCGCTTGATTTCATTAACCGTCATACGCCAGATGTTGTGTTGACCGATATTGGAATGCCGTTCATGAACGGCATTGAGCTGACGCGCGAGCTTGCTGCCAATTTCCCGAAAGTAAAAGTTATTATTTTTACAGGCTACGATGATTTCGATTTTGCCCAGCAGGCTTTGAAATTGCAAGCTGTCGACTATATTTTGAAACCGGTGACGGCAGCGGAGCTCGAACAGGTTATTAGTAAACTTCGTTCTGAGCTTGACAGCGAAAGAAATCAAATGCAAGATTTCGAGCAGTTGAAGCGTCAATTGAGAGAGAACCAGCCTTTGTTGAAAGAGCGTTTTTTAGAACGATTTGCCACTTCGGCAATGACAGAAAAACAAAAAAACGAGAACTTCAGCTATTTTGAGATTGAGTGGAACGGCTCCTGCATGATTGAGCTGGCTATTGAAGTGGACGAGTTCATATGGAGCCAGCCTAAGACGTTGTCCGACGAGGAGCTTATTCGTTTTGCTGTTTATAACATTGCCCAGGAAATTACAGCTGACTGCTCCGGTACGCTTATTTTTAGAGATCGGGAAAACCGCGTTCATGTTATCATCTCTGGTCATGAGACCAATGAACTGCATGAGCTATCGACGCAGGTAGCCGAAGAAATTCACAGTAAGATTACCGATTACTTGCCTGTTAAGCTTTCTATAGGCATCGGACATGTATGCAGCTTAACGGACAAAGTGCAGCGTTTAAATCAATCTGCTTTGTCAGCGCTTGATTATCGTTTTGTCATCGGTACCAATCAAATTATATGTATATGGGATATGGAGCAGCGTAAACGGCCGGAGTTGTTGTCGCTCATGGATTGGGAAAGCGAGTTAGTTACGAAACTGAAAACCGGATCACCGGAAGAGATGGAGGAATGGATTAGGCAACTATTTATTATGTTCCGAGAGCATGCTTTTCCATTCGATATTTGCCATATGTATCTGCAACGGATGGTATTGACGATTATGCACACGCTCTATGTCATGGGCATTGACAGTGAACAAGTGTTCGGAGCAAACCAAGCTCCAATGAAAGAAATAGCTAAGTTTTCGGCGATGGGTGAAGTTGAAGTGTGGCTGAAGGAGCAATGCGGGAAAGTAGTCGGATCAATCAAAAGCATGCGGGAGCATCAATGCGTGTTTCAAATTGCGAAAGCGATAGAGTACATTAAACTGCATTATATGGACTCAAAGCTATCATTAAAGTCGGTGTGTTATCACGTATCGATGAGTTCGAGTTACTTCAGCAGCATATTTAAGCAAACCAACGGCAAGACATTCGTGGAATTCGTAACCCATCTGCGTATGGAGAAAGCGAAGGAATTATTAATCGTGTCAGCTTTAAAGAGCTACGAGATCGCCTATGCCGTTGGATACAGCGATCCTCATTATTTCAGCGGCGCATTTAAGAAGCATACGGGAGAAACCCCAACGGATTATCGCCATAAAAAAATAAAAGGGTTAGTGTGATACGAGTGAGAATGTTTTCGCGATTGCCTAGTATTCAGACGAATATGGTTCTTGCCTCGGTCGCGCTCATTATTATGACAAGCATTATGATGAGCGTTACTTCCTTTTACTTAACTAAGGATTCCGTTAATTCCACAGCGCAGACTTACACTACGGAGCTGGTGAAACAGGTAAACAACAATATTAAATCCTACATTAACGGCATGAAGTATATGTCTGATCTTGTGGCTGGCAATTATGCGGTTCAAGCTTATTTATCTTCAGCTTCCTTTAATAGTTTAAAGGAAGAGAAGGATTACAAGGAAGCGATCTCAGAAATGCTAGGTGCGATGCTGGTTTCCCGAACGGATATTAGCTCAGCTAACATTTTTGGTTATGGCGGACAGTTCGTGTCCGGCCGCAAAGAGCTCGAGCTAAATCCAAACGTCGATATTACAAGCATGAATTGGTATAGAAACGCAAAAAGCATGGGCGGGCAAAGCGTTATTTCCTCTTCTCACGTGCAGCCTATTTTTAAAGACCGATATCCTTGGGTCGTCTCATTGAGCCGGGAACTGGTCAGCAAGGAAGGGAATAAGAAGCTGGGCGTTTTTTTGGTCGATTTGAATTTTAGCGTTATGAATGACATGTTCAAGGATATTCGACTAGGCCAAAGAGGTTATTTATTCATCATCGATTCAGATGGGAAAATCGTCTATCATCCCCAGCAGCAATTGATTTATAGTAATTTAAAAACAGAGATGATTGATAAAGTGCTGGAAGTCAGAAACGGAACGTTCATAAGCAGCCAAGGCAGCGAAAGCCGAATGTACACGGTTCAGGATTCTGAGTTTGGCTGGAAAATTGTCGGTGTCTCCTACGTGAGCGAATTAGCTGAAAATCAGAATAATGTGCTGCTGTCTATCATTGTATTGGGAATCATCTGTATTATTATTGGCATTATGATTTCATTATTCTTATCTCAGCGCGTGAGCCAACCGATCAAACGATTGCAAGGCTATATGAAGGAAGTGGAAAAGGGGAATTTCGATATCCATGTCCCTGGTCACAAAACGGTAGAAATCCAGAGGCTTGCAAGAGCCTTTAATATGATGGTCGGGAAGATTAAAGAGCTTATGCAGCAAACGGTGTTGGATCAGGAACAAAAACGCAAGAGTGAGATCATTGCCCTGCAAGCTCAAATCAACCCTCATTTTCTTTACAATACGCTTGATTCCATTGTGTGGATGGCGGAGAGCAATAAGTCTAGGGAAGTGGTGCTAATGACTTCAGCGCTTGCCAAACTTTTCCGTTCATCGATCAGCAAGGGGGAGGAGCTGGTTGCGATTAAGACAGAAATTGAGCATATTACAAACTATCTAATGATCCAGAAAATGCGGTATAAAAATAAGCTGGATTATCATATCGAAATATCCGAAGCGATTCAGGAGTATCGGATCATCAAAATCATCATACAGCCGCTTATTGAAAATGCGATCTATCATGGCATTAAGATGAAGCAGGGACCTGGTTTCATTCGGGTCGCTTGCGAAGAAACGGACACGGACATTATTCTGATCGTTGAAGATAATGGAAATGGGATGGACGAGGAGAAGTTAAAGTCGCTTCATCTTCCAGCTTCCGTTACGGAGGGAGGAAGAGGGGTCGGCGTGAGAAATGTTCAGGAACGGCTAAAGCTTTATTACGGAGCGCAATACGGATTAACTTACCACAGCGTTCTAGGAGTGGGAACAACTGTATACATCCGTATTCCCAAAATACGCCAAGTTCTGGAGGACGAGAGACATGGCAGGAATTCATAAGTGGGTAACAACCGCCGTTGCACTCCTACTCATCGCTGTGGCCGTTTTTGTATATGGGCATAACGGATTATCTTCGAAACAGAAGATAGAGGTTACGGTCATTCTGAAAACAATCGATACATCGGTAGAATTCTGGCAGGTATTAATCGACGGAGTGCATGAAGCTGCCCAAGAGTTCAATGTAAACGTTCAGGTATGGGGGACAAAGTCGGAAACGGATGTTGATGAACAAATTGCCCTTGTCGAAAAGGCGATACAAAATCGGCCGGATGCAATCGTATTGGCCGCGACCGACTACGAGAGACTCGTACCCGTCGCTGAGAAAATAAAGAAGAGCGGAATTAAGCTTATTATTGTCGATTCGGGAATCAACTCCGATTCTGCCGACAGCATCGTCACGACGGACAATGTCAGCGCTGGCAGAGAAGCGGGCGAAGCGATGAAAAGCTTGATTAAAGACCAGGCTAAAATCGCGATTATCAGCTATGTCAAAAGCGCTGCTTCTCATATCGACAGGGAAAAGGGCGTTCATGAAGTGTTGGAGGACCATCCTGGAATCGAAATGCTCGGTACCTACAATGGCGAAGGATCCGAGCAAAATTCGTATTTGCTGGCTATGGAAATGCTGCAGGAGCATAACGATGTGTTCGGCATTATCGGTCTCAACGAGCCAACTACGGTTGGAGCGGGAAGAGCCATTCAGGAACTAGGATTAAAGGGGAAAGTGCAGCTGATTGGATTCGATAGTTCTTTCAACGAGATTAAGCTTTTGGATGAAGGGGTTATGAATGCTACTGTGCTTCAAAGGCCTTTTCAAATGGGTTATCTTAGCATTAAAACGGCCATGGAAGTTGTTAAAGGCAAGAAGGCTGCGAAGCTTATTGATACGGGCTCGCTGCTTATAACGAAACAAAATATGTATGAAGAGGAGAATCAGAAGCTGTTGTTTCCGTTTGTTGGAAATGAGTGAATAAACGAAATTGAAAATAATGGGAGATTAGCAGAGTAGGCGAAAGCCTGCTCTGCCTTTTTGTTGTTAACGGTTATATAAGTTCTAAAAAAAGCATTTAAGCGCAGTGAGAAAATCGTTCTGAAGAAACGGAGTGTTCGCCTTTGCGGCCGGATCCTAACCTTTAAATGTCTAATCCAATCCAAGAATCTGGCTGCAACCGCGATCGTAAGAATGATCTACTCGCGTAGCGATCAAAATGAAAAGTTTAATTGAAATTATTTAGTTGGTCTTTAATGGGTCGAATCCCCAAAATTATTCGACTCTTACAAGAAGAAATCACATGTAAGTGACGGAATGAACCGTGTAAAGTTATCGGTAACAACATGAATATGGAGAGGGGAGATGAAGCGATGAGTGAAAGCCTTGTGCAGATGGAAGGAATCGTAAAAAGCTTTGCCGGGGTTCATGCTTTAAAGGATTGTAGGTTCGATCTGCGGCTTGGCGAGGTACACGCACTTGTTGGGGAGAACGGCGCCGGGAAATCGACCATGATGAAGGTGTTGACTGGCGTGTATCAGATGGACGAGGGACGCATTCTCTATCAGGGCGAAGAAGTACGTATTCCGGATACAAGAGCCGCTCAAAAAAAGGGAATTAGCATGATTCATCAGGAGATGAATCTCGCAGCCGATCTAACCGTCGCGCAAAACATTTTTATCGGCAAAGAGCCGCGGAAAGCGCTCAAACTGTTTCTGGACGAGAAAGAGATGAATCGACAAACCTCCATTTTGCTTAGACAAATGAATCTGGATATCGATCCTACCACGCTTGTATCGAAGCTAACGGTCGCCAAGCAGCAAATGGTTGAAATCATTAAAGCCATTTCCTACGATTCTCAAGTGTTAATTATGGATGAACCGACAGCGGCGCTTAGTGATGCGGAAATTGAGGAATTGTTCAAGATTATCGTCCAGCTGCGAGCTAAAGGGGTAGGCATCGTATACATCTCCCACCGGATGGCGGAGCTGAAACGAATTACCGATCGCATCACGGTAATGCGAGACGGGAGCTACATTGATACGGTTGCGACCGCCGATACAAGCATCGATAAAATTATTTCGATGATGGTGGGCCGAGAGCTCTTTCAATCGGATAAGACGAACCGGTTAAAGGACGAAACGAGCGAAAGCATGCTTGAGGTGCGTAATCTCAACCGTAGAAATGTTCTTCACAACGTAAGCTTCACGCTGAGGAAGGGCGAAATCCTTGGCGTAGCCGGATTAGTCGGTGCAGGAAGAACGGAGGTTGCCCGGGCAATCTTCGGTGCTGATCCCCTCGATTCCGGTGAGATCTACGTTCATGGCCGCAAGGCGCGGATTAACGGGCCTCATCAGGCCGTAAAGCATGGCATTGGGTATTTGAGCGAGGATAGGAAGCACTTTGGGTGCCTGCTGGAAATGGATGTATCAACGAATGCCACGTTAGCAACGACAGGCCGTTTCACAAGGGCAGGATTTTGGATGAATGAAAAACGGATGAATGAGGTTTCGACTCAAATCGTTGAGGAGCTTAAGGTAAAAACGCCAAGCATAAAACAGAAGCTGAAATTTCTATCCGGCGGGAACCAGCAGAAGGTCATTATTGGCAAGTGGTTAACGAGGGACTGCGACATCCTGATCTTCGATGAGCCGACTCGGGGGATTGATATCGGAGCCAAAAGCGAAATTTATAAGCTTCTTGAGAACTTGGCGGCTGCAGGCAAATCGATCATTATGATCAGCTCGGAACTGCCGGAAATTTTAAGGCTTAGCCATCGTATCATTGTGATGTGCGAAGGAAGAATTACCGGGGAGCTGATGAATGACCATCTCGCGACCCAAGAGCAGATCATGACCTATGCAACAGATCGAATCGGATAAGGTCGGGAGGGAAAGGAAGAGAAGCATGAATAAAACAACAGTGGTTGAGCAGAAATCGCATTTTGCGATTAAGTCAGGGCTGCAGCAGCTCTTAGTATTTGGAAGTTTGATATTGCTCGTCATCTTTTTTTCTATCGCGTCGGATAATTTTTTTCATTTCTCCAATCTCATTGGCATTTTGCTCTCCACCGCGGTTATCGGCGTACTGGCGTTAGGCTCGACGTTCGTCATTATTACGGGCGGCATTGATCTTTCGGTTGGCACAGTCATGACGCTCTCCGCAGTCATGACTGGCGTTTTCATTACGATCTGGGGGCTGCCCATTCCGATCGGTATTATCGGCGGTTTGCTGACCGGGGCGTTATGCGGATTTTTATCGGGCTTTACGATTGCTAGGCTGGGAATTCCGCCATTTATCGCTACGCTCGCGATGATGATGATTGCCAAAGGGTTAGCATTAGTTATCTCTGGAGCCAAGCCGATCTATTTCACCGACAATGAGGCTTTTATGGAAATATCATTAGGATCGGTATTAGGTGACCTTATTCCAGGCTTTGATATTCCGAACGCTGTCCTTATTTTTTTCATCGTAGCCATCCTCGGGAGCATCTTATTGTCCCGAACGATTGTTGGCCGTTACAACTTCGCAATCGGCAGCAATGAAGAGGCGACGCGCCTATCCGGCATTAACGTGCGGAATTGGAAAATCGTGATTTATACGATAACCGGCGTGTTTACGGGAATAGCTGGCATTCTGATGGCATCAAGGTTGAACACGGCGCATCCTTCTCTTGGTGCAGGTTACGAGCTGGAAGCGATAGCAGCGGTAATCATCGGCGGCACCTCGCTAAGCGGCGGTAAGGGAACGATCTTGGGAACTGTAATCGGCGCTCTTATTATGAGCGTATTGACGAACGGTTTACGCATCATGTCGGTTCCTCAGGAATGGCAGACGGTCGTGGTCGGTTTTGTTATATTACTCGCGGTATATGCGGATATTTTGCGTCGTCGCAAGGCTTAACAGCGATATAGTCTTCTCCGGAGATTATATATAAATGCAAATATTATTCATGATGAAGGGGATATGAACATGAGAAAAGTATGGATGATGGCAGCTTTGGTACTCGTAGTATTCATTAGCGCTTGCAGCTCGAACGGAGGCAGCAATTCACCTACGAATGCACCAGAGTCAACTAAAAAACCAAGCTCTGAAGCGACTGAGAAAACGGAGAAAATGTATGTACCAGTCATTTCTAAGGGATTCCAGCATCAATTCTGGCAAGCGGTTAAGATCGGCGCAGAGAAGGCAGCAGCCGAGCTGAACGTAGATATTACGTTCGAAGGCCCAGAGTCTGAGTCCCAAGTCGACAAACAGCTTGAAATGCTCCAAGTCGCATTGGATAAAAAACCTAGCGCAATCGGTTTCGCAGCGCTGGACAGCCAAGCTTCAATCCCGCTGCTCAAGAAGGCTAAAGACGCCGGCATTCCTGTTATCGCATTCGACTCCGGTGTGGATAGTGACATTCCGCTTAGTACAGTAGCAACGGATAATGCGGTTGCGGCTGGAGTTGCAGCAGATAAAATGGCGGAATTAATTGGCGGCGAGGGCGAGATCGCGATTATTGCCCATGACCAAACGAGCCGCACGGGCATTGATCGTCGTGATGGCTTCAAGAATCGTATCGAAGAAAAATACCCGAATATTAAAATCGTCGATATTCAGTATGGCGGGGGAGATCATCTCAAATCGACCGATGCGGCAAAGGCGATTATGCAAGCGTACCCAAAACTCAAGGGCTTCTTCGGTACCAATGAAGGCTCCGCCATCGGTGTTATTAATGCAGTAATGGAAGCCAAAGCGGTCGGAAAAGTGACGGTTATCGGTTATGATTCCGGCAAAGCACAAATTGATGCGATTAAGAACGGTACGATGGCGGGCGCGATCTCCCAAAATCCGGTTGGCATCGGCTATGAAACGGTAAAAGCCGCAGTTGCGGCTGCTAAAGGCGAAACGGTTGAGCCCGCTATCGACAGCGGTTTCGTCTGGTACGACAAATCGAACATCGATAACGAAGACGTTAAAGCCGTTCTTTACGAATAACTAGACAAGCGAATCGTATCATCGTCATATTGGGGCTGTACGAAAAGGTGCTTATCTTTCAGCGACAGTCCCAATCATTTTATTCCATTAAAATAACGGAAATTGAGGTGGAAGCTCCATGCGAAAAAGGCTTGTTCATTCTACTCTTGCCATCGTATTGACCGTGACAAGCTTCACTTACTTGCCTGTTTCTTCTTACGCGGACCCTACGAGCTTAGTGGCAAATCCAATTACTGACCCTGCACCGCTTAAATCTTGGTATACCAAAGCGGCTACGAACTGGGAATCCGAAGCGCTTCCGCTCGGGAATGGTTATATGGGAGCGATGGTTTTCGGAGGCATCGATAAGGATCAAATTTTAATTAATGAAAAGACCCTTTGGTCTGGCGGTCCCGGCGCCAACCCCGATTATAACGGCGGGCATAAAGACAGTGCGGAACAGAAGCATGCTCTTCTGCAGCAAGCAAGAACCGAATTACAGGATTTGATGACTCAATTTTCATCAGGAGCCCCTGCTTATAAGGATGAGAACGGCAAAGTGATTGCCCGTGACTATAGCAATAGCTCATCGATTAGAAATCAAATCAATGGAGTTCAAGGATCGGGCGGCTTGATCGGGACGAAGAATAATTTTGGTTCCTATCAGGAACTGGGCTCCATATGGCTGCAGGATGTGAAGTCGTTAAGACCTACAATTACAAAGACCTTTACTGCTCAGGATAACACGAAAAATGCTGGGGAGAAGGTAGATAAATTATTCGATGATAATACGGACACTAAATATTTTGCCGATGGTAACCAGGGGGCCAAGGAGTATGTAATCGAATGGGAATACGATAAGAAAATGACGACGAAGTCCTATTCCATCACAACGGGCAACGATGCTCAGCCAAGAGACCCGAAAAACTGGACAATCTCAGCATCCAATGATGGAGTGACTTATTCTACAATCGATACTGTAAGCGCTTTCGAGTTAGCAGGACGGAAACAAACCATGCAGTTTGAATTAGACGTGCCCGGCGCGTACAAATATTTTAAGCTGAACATCACTTCTTTGAACGAAACCAATCAAGCCCTTCAAATGTCCGAGTTGAAAATCATTTTCGACGAAAGCACTCTGCCCGAAAATGATCATCCTTCTAATTACAAACGGGAGCTTGATTTTAACAACGCTGTTGCTAGCGTGTCCTATAATCAGGGCGGTGCAGAAATAAAGAGGGAATACCTTGTTAATTATCCCGATAATGTGATGGCGATACGTCTCAGCTCTACGGATAAAGGGAAATTCAATCAATTCGTCAGCGTGACATCGGCACAGACGAGAAAAACGGTCACTTCACTTGGAGATACCATTACGATGACGGGGTGGCCATCCGACCATAATAAAGCCAATGCGGCTAATGATTTTGACAACACGCTGCATTTTGCCATGCAAATGAAAGTGATTCCTACGGGTGGTACTATGGTTGCGGAAAATAATGGGATCTTGGTACAGGACGCGGATTCAATCTTAATTCTCATGACCTCTGGCACCAACTATCAGCAGTCTATGGACGATTCATTTGATTATTTTACAGGAGTGAATCCGCTCATCGCAGTTAGTGAGAGACTTCAATCCGCTGCACAGAAGGGTTATGCTGAGCTTTATGATCGACATGTCAGCGATTACAAAAATTTGTTTGACCGTGTTGATCTTAATTTGATGAATGCTCCATTCCCTAACAAGCCAACGGATGAGCTGTTAGCCGGATATGCAAGAACCAATCAGCCTTTGGAAGATCGATATTTGGAGCAGCTATATTATCAGTTTGGCAGATATTTATTAATTTCGTCTTCAAGAGAAGGCTCATTGCCTGCGAATTTACAGGGGGTATGGGCTGCGGGAACGAATCCGCCTTGGGACGCGGACTATCACATTAATATTAACTTGCAAATGAATTACTGGCTTGCGGAGCAAACGAATCTATCCGAAACCCATGTTCCTCTAATCGAATATATTCAGAGCTTAGTGCCTAGGGGAAGAATTAGCGCTCAGCATGGCTATGTCACACCCGCAGGTCATCCGGTCAGAGGATGGACGACACATCACGAGAACAATATTTGGGGAAATACCGCGCCTGCGGTGAGCGATGCATTTTTTTCTCCTGAAGATGGCGCTTGGCTGGCTCAAAATATTTGGGAACGGTATCAATTTACGATGGACGAAGCTTTTCTTCGGGATAATTATAGCATTATGCTGGAAGCGGCTTTGTTTTGGGTAGATAACCTATGGGAGGATACACGCGATGGCACATTAGTTGCGAACCCTTCTTATTCCCCAGAGCACGGTCCTTATTCATTGGGTGCGACTGAGGTTCAGGCGGTTGTATGGGGAATATTTGAGGAAGTGATCAAAGCCAGTGAAGTGTTAAATATCGATAGCAAGGAACTGCAGGAAATTATAAAGTCACAGTCTAAGCTTGCAGGTCCTAAAATAGGTCTTGGCGGGCAGTTCATGGAGTGGAAAGACGAAGTCAACATGGACCTTACAGGAGACAACGGCCACCGTCATACGAACCACCTGTATGGGCTTCACCCGGGTTCACAAATTGTCGCAGGACGAAGCGAAGAGGAAGACAACTATGTGGATGCGATGAAAGTTACTTTGAATACTCGGGGAGATGGAGGTACGGGTTGGAGCAAAGCATGGAAGATTAACTTCTGGTCGCGTCTGCGTGATGGCGACCGCGCACAGAAGCTGGTTAAGGAGATTTTGTACGAATCGACGCTTAGCAACTTATTTGATACTCATCCCCCTTTCCAGATTGATGGAAACTTCGGAGCAACAGCTGGAATGACCGAAATGTTACTGCAAAGCCAAGGCGGGGCGATCGAGCTATTACCCGCGCTTCCTTCCAAATGGAGTACGGGTAGTGTATCCGGTTTGAAAGCTAGAGGGAATGTAGAGGTTGACATGACTTGGGATCAGGCGAGCCTCTCGTCAGCGGTTCTGAAGACGGGTACAACGGGGCTCGTCACAATCAAAGGAGCCAACATCAGCACGGCTTCCGTCATGAATGGCAATACTCCCGTCAATTTTAGCATTGTAGATGACAACACGATCGTTATCTCAGCTCAGCAGGGTGATACTTATGTGATTAGTGACATTCAAGATGCTGCCGTATCACATAATCCTTATGTAATCATGAATGCGGTCGATGCGGATATCCTTTACGGCAGAATAAACAAAAGCTCTACAGCGCTGCAAGAAGCTGCTGCCGGAGATTATGCCATGTTTAAAAATGTTCAATTCGGCAATGAGGGAGCAAATAAGGTTCGCATTCAGGTCAGTTCGGATAAAAAAGTCCCTGAAGATTTGGGCAACATCGAACTGAGGCTGGATAGCCCAACCTCTCCGGTCATTGCGAGCATACTTGCAGACAACACCGGCGACATGGGGATATACAAAACGTTGTCCGCGAGCCTGCCTTACAACGTGAGTGGCACGCATGATCTGTACATTTCTTTTACACGTCCAAGCAATCTGAAGTCCTTACAATTTTTCACAAGCAAGGATAACGCCGCAATCGTGGGGATAAACGTGTTGGGAAGTACTCTGGTTGGCCTACCGACAACAGGAAGAACGGATGTGAGCTATACCGCATCCATTTCCTATGATGACGGTTCAACCGAAACGGGCAGCAGCAACGTGAAATGGAGCTTGAACGGGAATTATTCGGGTGTGAAGATCAACAGCGATGGCACGCTGTCGATTAAGGAAGGTGCAAGTACGCAAGATATCATAGTTAGTGCCACGTCAACCAAAGAGCCGCAATGGACAAAGCATCTTCAAGTTCGACTGGTCTCTGGCACGATTCAGCCTCTCAAGATTAGAGGGATTGAGCGAAATGCGGAATCCGGCGGAACCAATCCTAATGGAATCATGACTTTTAATAACGATTGGGTTGAATTTCTTGGTTCCAACGGTTGGTTGAAGTTCAACAAAGTTGATTTAAAGGATGGCATTCAAAATGTCTTGATCGGCTATGCTTCACCGTCTGCCTCCACAAGAGAAATTCAAGTTCGCATTGCCGAACCGGATGTAGGGACAGTGAATGAAGCTGTGAAGGTAGCGACCCTGAATACTAGCGGAACGACTGACGGCTGGACAAACCTTAAAGACGTGTTCACTTCGGAAATTGCGGAGAGTAGCGGGGAAAAAGATGTTTATTTGTTCTGGCCGCAAACCGGGTTTAACTTATCCTACGTCACTTTAAATATTTTGCAGGCAAATGACGACTCTACGGTCTACCGCGACGTCTCGTTTGATGTCTCGCCTGCTGATGCAGTTATTACAGTGGAGGATTCCGAAGGCTATTGGTACAGCTCGTCAGGAGATGGAAAATCCTTCCGATTGCCGGAAGGAGGAGCTTATACGTATACCGTGAGCAAGGTTGGCTTTATTTCACAAAGCGCTGGCTTTACCGTTGATACCGACGTAGTGCTGCCTATTGAGTTGGAGTCAAATCGAATACAAGTGCAGCCAAGCTGGCCTGCGGGAAGCACGCTTACTGCATCTCAAGTAGGCAGCAAGGAACTGACGCTGGCGTGGACGCCGGCAGCTGGCGATACTGAAGTAGCCGGTTATCGCGTATATAATGGAACAGATCTGGTGAGCACGGTAACAGGTAGCGTATATAGCTATACATTAAATGGGCTATCGCCAAGCACGACCTATACGTTCAAGGTTGAAGCAGGCGATGCAGAAGATAACTGGAGTACTGACGGACCTTCGACATCCGCAACCACTACCGCGGATGCAGGAAGCGGTGGCCATAATGGAAGCGGCAATGGAGGAACGGTACCGCCTCCTGTCACAACAAAACCGAATCATATCAAGGGTGCTGTACCTTCGATCGATTCATCGGGTACGGCAACGACCGTCATTGATTCAGAGACATTTCGTAAAGCAAGCGATGCTTCTAAGCAGGTATATATTGAGATCCCAAGCGTGAATGGCGCTCATGCGTATCAGGTTACGGTTCCAATAGCAGCCTTTCAAGCCGATGATTCGGCCAGAACGATTGAGATTACGACCTCGATTGGAACGGTAACGGTATCCTCGGCGATGCTGGGCGCGGTTGAGACGACTGGAGCACATAATGTCTCGATTACGATTACGCAAAAGGATGCGGGTAAATGGAATACTGCGGATCAAACCAATGTAATCAGTAGACCAGTAATCGGAATTGACCTCAAGCTGGGTGGCGTAACAAAGCCTTGGAGCAATCCAAATGCACCGGTAACGATATCGATTCCTTATACGCCTACGTCTTCTGAATTGTCTGATCCCGAATATCTTGTTATTTGGCGCATAGATGAGACAGGTAAAGTCATCCCTGTACCAACAGGAAAGTATGACTCTGCAAAAGGCTCTGTTACGTTTACTACAACACAATTCGGTGATTTTGTAATCGCCTATGTTACGAAGAGCTTCACCGATATAGCCAACTATGGATGGGCTAAGCAAGCGATTGAGGTTTTGGCTTCTAAAGGAGTAATCAACGGTACATCGACTGACAAATATACCCCTGAGGCATCCATCAAAAGAGCAGATTTCATTCTACTTTTGGTCAATGCTTTAGGCTTAAGCGCTACAACAGAGGGGAACTTCTCTGATGTGAATCCAGCGGCTTATTATGCGGAAGCTGTAGCCGTAGCTAAGAAGATCGGCATAGCTACCGGTACGGGCGATGGAACGTTTAATCCGGATGCGAAGATTACAAGGCAGGATATGATGGTTCTTATCGATAGGGCAATGGCATTCTCCAACAAAACTTTGCTTGCGGGCACGTCTGTTGAAGTCCAATCGTTCTCGGATAAAGACAATATTGCAGATTATGCAAGGCAAAGCGTTGCTACCCTAGTCAAAAACGGAATCGTCAACGGAAACGGCAGTAACATTAATCCACTCGGATATGCATCAAGAGCGGAGACTGCGGTGCTGCTCTACCGAATGTACAACAAATAATTTTTGTGCGAAACAACAGAAGCAGCCGTTCCCGAGAGGGGACGGCTGCTTTTGAATTTGTCCCAGCATAATCATAATCGACGGGGAAGCCGTCATTGACTTCCATTGGAAAGATAAAGCATGGATTTTGTCTTTTTCTCCATCGGACAAGACGGTATACTTAAAATAACGAATGAAAAAACGGCATCGGATATGCGGAGGTATACTGCCTTGAATAAATTAAATCAATCCTGTAGGGAGATCTTGCACGTTAATGATATACAATCGATTGAATTTGCTGCTAACGGGGAGATCCATTATGCAAGCTCAGGCTCCTATACACTCATCATTTGCTTACATGGCGAAGGATTGCTGGGGTGGGGGCAAGATGCTCTTTCTCTCGTGGAAGGCGAAATTAGCATACAGCCACCAGGTCGCGAGTTAAAGCTTCGAGCAATGGGCGGTGCTCCGTTAAAAGGATTGCGGATTCTTTATGACTCCTATCTGCATGCTCAACAGGATTATGGAATGCCAGTGAAGTCGGCAAGCACTCGTCACGAGGGGGTTACGATTCGACATATCAAGCATTTGATTGAACGATGCGATTGTTTGTATCACACGTTTAGTATGGAACAGCCGAATGGGTACAGCATTCAGAGTGAGTTTTATGGGCTAATGGCTCTCATGGAGGATTCGAGAAGAAACAGGCACACGGGGGAGACGACGGCTGAAGCTATTCTTCGCGTATCCAATTTTATGCGGGAGCGCATTGATCAGGATTTCACGAGAGCTGAGCTGGCCCAAAAGGCTGGGCTAAGTCAGGGTTATTTCTCCCGTGCTTTCCAGGAAGAAATCGGGAAAACCCCGACAAAATTTATAATGGATTTGCGAATGGCCAAAGCGAAAAATATGCTGCTATATGGAAATAGCGTTAAGGATACAGCTGTTCAGGTCGGTTTTGAGGATGAGTTTTACTTTAGCAGAAAATTCAAGCAGCATGCGGGATTATCGCCGCTTACTTATATGAAGAGCAGAAGAAGAAATATAGCGAGCGTATCTGAGCCGATTTCAGGCAGCATGCTCGCTTTGCAGCTTTTGCCCAAGGCTGCTGCGTTTTATCCCACTCATACAAAGTACGCGCAAATGCTCCGTTTGCATGCGAATGAAGCGGGAATCGGACAGTCGTGGCATAAAAACGTGGAAATGCTGCAAATGGCTGCTCCTGAGCTTATTTTCTGTACCGATTTTTTGTCGCAGGAAGCGCAGCAGGATCTGAAACAGGTCGCACCTGTTATCCGTGTGCCTTGGCTTGCAACAGATTGGCGGGAACAGCTGCTTCTCGTAGCCGAAGCAACTGGCTATACAATGGAAGGAGAGCAATGGCTTGGGGAATACGAGCGAAAAGCAGAGCGGATCAGCCGAAAAATACGCCAGCTATGGGGGAGTCTGACTATTAATATTTGTCGCATTACGGACCAAGAATACCGGATATACGGGGATCGGAATGCTGGAGCAGTGCTCTATCGGGATTTGCGGCTTTCCGCTACTCATGAGCTGAAAAAGGTCGATGTATACGCTACGGTGAACGAGCAGGATTTACCTGCATACGATGCCGATGCGCTTATTGTCATGGTTGATCCCTCGCCAAAGGCAGCCATGGCGTGGCGGACATTGCAAGGCAGTAGGGCATGGCAAAACATGAGCGCTGTGAAAAATCAAAATATTTATGAGATCGGAACAGAGAAGCTATTTGAGTATTCGGCTTGGTCGCATGATCGTTCGTTGTCTTTTTTTGCAGAACTATTGGGGAAAAGATAATGCTAATTCAGAGCTAGGTAACAATTGTACAAAACAGAAGTGCTTAACGTCCATGTTAAATGCAAGCGCGCAGTGCTATCTTGTATTGAGAAAGAAAATCATTTTCACTACTGAGAGGGGGTCAATTCTATTATTCCGGACTCTCCTTGGGATCTTGCACGATTAAGCCAAATGCCTCGGATCGATTCCCTATTTGAAGATGAGGCGAGCGGCATAAAAGCCATTTTTTATGACGGGGTTTCTTACCAAGGCAATAAGACGCGTGTGTTTGCTTATTATGGCGTACCAGAAGCAAAAGGAGAACGACTTGAAACCCCTCCATTCGTGCCAGGCATCGTATTGGTCCATGGAGGAGCAGGGAGTGCGTTTGCACAATGGGTAAAGCTGTGGAATGATCGAGGTTACGCTGCGATTGCAATGGATTTGGAGGGACAGATTCCATTTTCCAGCTATGGTGAACTAAATGAAGAAAGACCCCGTCACATTGAAACGCATGCTGTGCCGACAGAGTTTTCCACACACCCATGGAGCGGACCAGCCAAACAAGGTGTATTCGCGGATTATGCAGAACCGCCTCAGGAGCAATGGTTCTATCATGCTGTAGCCGCCGTGTTGTCCGCACATTCGATCCTGCGCAGCTTGCCTGGCGTAGACCCTGATCAAATTGGGATAACCGGTATATCTTGGGGAGGCATTATTACGAGCTTGATGGCCGGGCTGGATAAAAGGCTTAGGTTTGCTATGCCCATTTATGGATGTGGGTATTTGTATGAACCAGGGACCTTTTACGGTGCTGGATTTGCAGCTATGCCGCCGGATCATGCAGAGCACATTCGAAGGCTTTGGGACCCGTCATCTTATTTGCATCACAGCCAACTCCCTATGCTTTGGCTGAACGGCAGTCAGGATACGCATTTTCCGTTATCCATATTTATGAAATCTTATGAGCTGCATGAGAAAAACGATGCTAATGCTCTGCTGCATAGCAGAATTAGCATCCAGCATGGTCTGCCACACAGTTATTCAGCCGCATGGTCTTGCCCGGAAAGCTATGCATTTGCCGATAGCATAACAGGAGTAGGCCCTCCGTTGATTCATCTTACAAAATCGGAGCAATGCGGTGAGTCTTTGCAAGTAAGTTTTAAATCCCAGATCAAGGTCGTGGACGCCGTTTTATACTGGTGTGAGGAAGCCTCAGATTGGAGAAGGGCACACTGGGATAGCGCCCAGGCTGTATTAGCGCAAGAAGGAACAAACGCAGAAAAAGGTACGGCAACTGTCAATTTGCCCCAAGGGAATTGTACTTTTTATATGGAGCTTGCCAATGACAAGGGCTGGAAAACCAGTACTCGCTTAATGAAAAAATAAGGGAACATTTTGAAGGAGAACGAGATCATGACAAGTAAGAATCTAGTACGAAGAACTATTTATTCAGCATTTATTATTGTATCTTTGCTAATGGTTGCAACTGCATGCGGTAAGGCAAGCAACAATTCTACGCCAGATTTAGCGGCTAGTCCTGAAGCTAGTCCAAGCACATCACAAGCAACGGCCTTTACATTTAAGGACACGAAGGGTGAACAGACCCTTGATAAGCAGCCTACTCGTATTGCAACAACGGTTACCTATTTGACAGACCACATGATTTCGCTAGGTCTTACCCCGGCTTCGACAGTGAAATCACAAAATGAGGATTTCCCTTTATATTTAAAGCCATTTCTGAACCAGGTAGATATTATTGGTGAACAAGGTAAAGTAAGCTTTGAGAAGCTGCTGTCCCTACAGCCTGACCTGATCATAACGGATACAAACAGCATCGATATCTATGACTCTTATGCAAAAATCGCTCCAACAGCTATTTTGGAAAATGGTTATGTAGCACCTGATTGGCAGACCGCCTTCCGTGCAACTAGTGCTGCGTTTGGGCTGGAGGATAAAGCGGAGCAGGTGATTCAGGAATACGATAAGCATAAGAAAGATGCGGTATCCCAAATCCGTGATAAGGTTGCCGGTAAAACATTAATGGTGCTCCGTATTCGAAATGATATTCGTTATTATGGCGATGTTGATTATAAATGGTTATATGAAGAATTTGGATTCTCGCGACCAGCCGTTTATCCTGTAACAAACCCGGAAAGCCGTTATGAAGTGTTGTCTAAGGAAGTACTTCCAGAGATTGATCCTGATTACATTCTGCTTATTAATGACAATAATGAAATTTTTAATGAGCTACAAGAGTTTTCGACGTGGAAAAATCTAAAAGCTGTTAAAAATGATCAGGTTTATTCGGTAGCTTCCGATTCATGGTTCGGGGGTTATGGACCTAACGCTGCAAACTCCATGCTGGATGATTTAGTGAGATTATTCGCGAAGTAATCGAGGTCAGTGATTGATTCATTAACGGTTACGGATGAACATGGCTCATTTCGAACAAACATTTTGAAAAAACTTGATAACCATGTTACGATGAGATGAATGTAAATAATTCCAATGCGAAAGGTGTGTTTATGATGAGTCTGGAGATTGTTCAAACCATTGCAGAAGAAGTACAGGGCAACCGTACGCCAGAAAATGAAATCAGTCCGTTGTTTCTTAACCGGTGGTCGCCGCGAGCGTTCACGAATCAGCCGATAACGGATGAGGATTTAAATGCTATTTTGGAGGCGGCTCATTGGGCGCCATCTTCGTACAATGACCAGCCATGGCGGTTTATCGTTGCCAAGACCGAAGAACATTTGGGAGTCTTCCAAGCCTTTCTCGGTGATTTTAATAAATTATGGGCTTCAAGCGCGCCAGTTCTCGTACTTATTGCCTCGGATTCCAAACGCGAGAATGGCGATCCCAATGGCGCTCATGCATTCGATGCGGGTGCCGCTTGGAGCAGCCTTGCCTTGCAAGCCACGCTTAAAGGGATTTCCACACATGCCATTGGCGGATTTGACCGCGAGGTTGCGCGCCGCGTGCTAGAAATTCCTGAGCAATTCGAGCTGCATGCTGTAATTGCGATTGGATATCGTGGCGATAAAAGCAGCCTGCCTGAGGGCATTGCGGAGCGCGAAGTGCCGAATGGGCGCAAACCGCTCAACCAAGTTGTATTTGAAGGTAAAGTAAGCAAAGAATAATATATTTGATTTAATGGTTATCAATGATGTGAACAATCGATAAGAATAAAAAGATAATCGCCCTCTACTTTGCCATTCTGGCAAGTTGGAGGGCGATTTTTCGTTTCTGAAGGAAACGGATAATGTATGCCGATTCTGATGAAAGTAGCCATTCCCCGTTATTTGCCTTTACATGTGCTTGTTGAAGACATTTTGTGTACAACGCTAATATAAACTTACTGTTGGCGAAAGCATATGTCAGGATTTTAGCAGTCGTATGTTCATTTTATTTCATTCCGAATGATGACGATCGTCACTTATCATGTGACGGTCTTTTTTTATATATTTATTTTCGAAATGGACTTTGCCTTAGAAGGAGTGGGAAGGTTGAATAGAGAAATGGAAACAAAACAATACAGTGTTAGTAAAATATTGGGGTTATGGGCTTTGGTCGCATTGCCGATGGCTTTCTTCCGATTCGTATTGCTGCCGATTCTTGCGCCAATCGTCACTTTCCATCCGGGGATTCTCTATTGGATGCTTATGATTGTCGGCATGATTTGGCAGTTCGTATTATCTGTGATTCTCCTGAAAAGAGAGCTAGGCAATCTAAGCTGGGAGAGGCTGAAAAAAAGATTGTGGTTAAATCATCCGGTACATCCGAAGACGTTCAAGGTTTACAAAATTGCTTATTCCTTCACCATCCCAATCATCATGTACGCTTTTTTTCTTTGAAAGCTCGGGTTTGTTCGGGTTTATGGAAGAAACGATCAATCGTCTTTTTCCGGTATTGGCCCCTCAGGACTATACAAGGATTGAAAATCTAGCGACACCTGAATTTGTTGGTGCCTGGTATTTGCTCGGTATTGCTTTAATCAGTTGTCTGTTTAATTATTTGCTTGGGGAAGAGTTGTTTTTCCGGGGCGTTCTTCTTCCGAAAATGAAGGGAGCCTTTGGCAAATGGGATTGGGCCGTAAATGGAGTTTTATTCGCAACGTACCATCTTCATAAAATATCAGAGATTCCTTTGTTTATCGTAGGTTCGCTATTGTATGGGTTTTTAAATGCCAAATATCGCAGCTTCTGGCCGGCTGTCATCATTCATGGAGTGGAGTCCATTCCCTTGCTGTTCGGCGTTACAGCTGTTATTTTAGGTTTTCTATGATGGCCTATTTCGATGAGATGAGTGGTCTTATGCATATTTCAACGGTTCATACCCTAAGCAATACGAAAATATCGAAAATATTTTTTTATGGGCTGGCTTGCGCTTATATGGTTTTGTTATTGCTATATATTGTTTTGACTCCAACGAAAAGCTTGCTAGCAGTTGCGATTCTGAGCGGGCTCTATTTCTTCAGGCACTCAAAATATGTGTTGAACCATCCCAAGTTTCATGCCATAGCTGCCGTTTCTCCGATCGTCGAGATCGTTCTTTTATTTTTAATTTTCCTGCGAAACGGCACTGAGATTGAAAGTATCGTATTTGTCGTATTTGTTGCAGATCTTCTTCTGCACTATAAGTCGTGGTATGCGTTGCCTTTTGCTTATGGCGGCTTTGTAGCCTATCTTGTTTTGTGGCCAACTGATGGGCAAGATTTGTGGCGAAATGTTTTCTACATTTTGAGCTATACGTGTTTGGTTATTCCGATTTGGAGCACTAAGCTGCTGCTCAATCAGAGGGATATGAGCGTTCGCTTAAATAAAGCGTTGATTCAGGAGGCTAAGACAAGGGAAGAGCTGGCGGTATTTAAGGAAAGGTCCCGCATTGCGGAAGAGGTCCATGATACGGTGGGACATTCGTTAACGACAGCGATTGTTGCTCTTGAAGGGGCCCAGCTGTTATTTGATATCAGACCTGAGGAAGCCCTTCGAAAGATACTCGTCGCGCGCGAACAATTGAAGCAGGGGCTTGGCGACATTCGTCAGGTCGTCCGAACGCTAAAAATAAAAGACGGGAATGCGGAAGCGGGGCTTGAGCAAGGGATTACTAAAATCATGAATGATACAGCGAAGCAGACGGGCGTTCAATTTCAATTCGTCTTTGAGGTAAATACCCCACTCATCTCCCTTCAGGAGTATGTCATGATCAACTCTATCAAGGAGTCGATCACCAATGCACTAAAGCATGGCCAAGCGAGTAGGATTGAGATTGCGATTACGGAGCAGCAAGATACGATTCATATGATGGTAAAGGACAATGGAAGAGGAAGCGATTCAGTCATTTATGGCTTTGGACTCAATTCGATGGAGGAAAGAATTCAGGCTATTGGAGGTCAATTGAACGTAATAAGTGAATTCAACAAGGGATTTGTTCTCCAAGTCCAAATGCCTGTAGCCAGGGGGAAAAGTAGTGAAAATAGATCGGAAGGTCAGCGTCATGCTCGTGGATGATCAGAAGCTTATGCTGGAAGGTTTGGAAACGCTGCTCTCGGTACGGTCGGACTTGGAGATCGTTGGGACGGCGTATAGCGGAGAAGAAGCGCTTGAACGGCTTCGCTTGGTTGTTCCGGATGTCATCCTTATGGACATTCGCATGCCGGGCATGGGAGGCGTGGAGGCAACCAAAATCATAAAGGAGCTGCATCCGAACGTGGTTATTCTTATATTAACGACTTTCGATGATGATGCTTATATAATAGAAGCTTTATGCAATGGGGCTGCAGGATATTTGCTTAAAGACATTGACGGAGTAAAGCTTGTTCAATCCATCTATGAAGCGCTTTCCGGCAATTTGCTGCTCACCGGCAAAGTGGCTCGCAAGCTTGCCCTTAATATCCGTAACCAGAACAGTCGGATTGAACGAGCCGGTAAGGAATTTGAGTTGACCGAAAGAGAGCTTGACCTTGCAAGGCTTCTAGTGGAAGGCTGCAATTCAAAGGAGATTGCTGAACAGTTATATTTGACACAAGGTACGGTTAAAAATTATTTAAGCGATATATACGCGAAGATCGGCACCAATGATCGGGCTAAAGCGGTCTTGTTATTACAGAGCTATTTATCTATGTGATCATCCGTGAATGTTCTGTGAATAACCGACATGAAATGTGACAATATATATACGGACATATTCAGTATGTTAGATATGTGATAGAATAGGTCCTCGAATGGATATACTTACAATCGGAGGCTTCTTAGTTTATGACATCACAGACACATCAAAATGTAAAAATCGTAACAGCGGACCCTAGTGCAATTGGATTATTCGGGTTGGCTATCGTCACGCTGGTTGCTTCATCTCAAAAGCTAGGTATCACGAATGGACTCAGTTATGTCATTCCTTGGGCTATTTTTCTCGGTGCATTCGCTCAGCTATTTGCTTGCATTCAAGATGCTAAGCATAACAATACATTTGGAATGACAGCTTTTGGAGCTTATGCTTTCTTCTGGTTTGGAATGGCAGCAAGCTGGCTCATAAAATTGGGTGTTTTTGGCCCGGAACTAGCATCTGGACTTGATGTTAAGCAGCTAGGCTTTGTATTTCTTGGCTATCTGATCTTTACGCTCTTTATGACCATTGGAGCAATGGAAACAAATAAGGTGCTATTCTTTATCTTTGTATTGATTGATTTCTTATTTATAGGTTTAAGCTTGGATTCATTTGGTGTAGGGAATGGTGCCTTTCACTCATTCGCGGCTTACTCTGAAATGGCTATAGCCATTGTCTCTTTTTACGGATGTGGTGCTGCCGTGTTGAACACGCACTTTGGGCATGTTTTTCTGCCAGTCGGCTCTCCCTTTAGAATTTTCAAGAAATAATTACACAATTCTCAACTAGAAGCTGCCCGAATAGGCGGTGGAAATCAAAATAAGAACAGCGACCCGTAGGATATGCACTTTTAATAAAGGTGCCCTCCTACGGGTCTTTTTGTGTTTTTATGTAGTTATCAGGAAAGGGAGGAAGTGGGCTAATCATTTCCATCTATTACTTCATAATAATTACTTTACAGGATGCGTATCGATGTACTATTATGAAATAGGACACCGAATGGTGTCTAATAAATATGGAAAAGGAAGAGGATTTGAATGCATATTCTAACCATCGTTCTTCAAAGCTGGCTGCTGTTTTCCATGGCTTTCTTTGGCGGAAGCAAGATTGCAGGAGCCAAGCATCAGGTCGAACTGTTTGATTCTATTAAACTTCCTCAATGGTTTCGCGTCATTACGGGTTATGTTCAAATTGTTGCATGCATAGGGCTCATCATCGGTTATTGGTATCCGGAGGTTGCGGCATGGTCCGGAATAGGGATTGGCATTATGATGCTGCTGGCTATCCTCTCTCATCTTAGAGTCAACCATTCATTTGGAAAAGTGTTCCCGGCCATATTGAATCTTCTGATAGCTATTGCTGTAGTATTCTTATATGCAGATGAATTGTCCAATCTTTTTGGCTAATTCTATTCGTGGCGACAGCAAGCTAGCCCTTTGAATCAAAGATAAAGCACCAATAAAACAAAAAAATCACGTCCCCTTAGGACGTGATTTTTTTGTATTCCTATTCAGTAAACTTCCTTCAACAGCTCAAAGACTTCTTGTAACGAGAGGCCAAAGGATTTGTAATACTCCGTGTCGGTAATCATTTGCTTCATGATCATTTCATTTCGTTTCTGAAGCATCTCGTCGGGCGAGAGCTCAGCTATAAAACATCCTTTGCCGGTTACGGTATAAATCAAACCGACACGTTCGAGCTCTTCCCACGCTTTTTTTACCGTAATGATACTCACACGAAGCTCCGTGGCCGCTTGTCGTATGGGTGGCAAGCTATACCCCGTTTCGAGTTCCCCCTTGAGAATTTGAGCGCTGATTTGTTCAAAAAGCTGCTGATAAATTGGTTTATCAGAGGTATTCGAAATGGCTATGTTCATTATATTTCCACTTTCTCAAACCGTTTGATAGCAATACGATAAGCGATAAACGTACATATCGCAAATATGACGATGCCCGTGATCAGGATAAATAGATGAGTTCCTAATTGATCAGTACCATTTCCTTTGAAGAGATCTGACACAAATGAATTCTGAATTCCAAGCCATTCTGCTCCTCCTGCAAACAGAATAGCAGCTGTAATAGAAACAATCGATGCTGCGCCGTATTTATAGGCTGTTTTATAATACATCGATATAAAGATAATGTTGAAGATCGCAATCATAACGAAGCATAGTCCCCAAAAACCAAAGGATGGTTTGAAAAATAAGTAGATCAAATTTGGGTACAGGTGAACACTAATTATCCCATATATCATTGCAATAATGATATGCATTAATTCTAGGATGACAATAACAGATACCTTTGCTTTTACGATGTCTTTTTTGGTTACAGGCAGCATGTTTGTAAATATCAAATCATTCTGAGATTTATACCCTGCATGCATATTCGGTATCGTGATGAAACAAAAGTAAAGCAGGACAAGGAAATATAACCATGAGGGAATTAGCATTAAGGCCCCTGTCAAAAAAGGCATGATATAAAAGAATGGGCTTACGCCTAGCTTTAATTCTTTCAACAGTAAATTATACATGTACAATCTCCTTCCTCGCAAAATAGATCATGATCTCCTCAAGACTAGGCAAAGCTGATTTAAGATTCCAAGAGGGATCAAAGTCTCTAGCATGGATCAAGGCTGTAAAGCCGAATGAATTCTTTTTAAAGGAAATTAACTTGTCTTTTATCAAATCCAATTGCTCTGCTTTCCCATTTACCAAGCGGTAGGTATCGATAAATTCTTCTTTCTCAGAGCTGTTGATAATTTGTCCGTTATCGATAAAAGTAATATAATCGGCACATTTTTCCAAATCAGTTGTGATATGAGTTGAAAACAGGATGCTGATTTCACCATCTTCCACGAGTTCCTGAAAAATATCCAACAAATTATCCCTTGCAACCGGATCAAGTCCACTTGTGGGTTCATCAAGAATAAGCAGCTTTGCGCCGTGTGATAAAGCGATGGCCAAGCTGTATTTCACTTTCATCCCGGTAGATAATTCAGCTATTTTTTTGTTTTCATTCAAATTAAACCTTTTCAAATAATTGTAATAGGCATCATCGTTCCAATTGCGATAAAACTTTTTAATTACGTTTGTTAACGTTTTGATCTTGTTTCGAGTATAGAAATTGATGTCTCCAAAGGCAGAGCCAATTTCTTGTTTTAATTCGAGTTCGTGCTCAAGCATCTCTCTGCCCAAAATATGAATTTCGCCGCTATCCTTATGGATCAAATTCAAAATGGATTTTATAGTCGTTGTTTTACCTGCGCCGTTGGCCCCGATAAATCCCATAATATAGCCCTTTTCGAGTTGGAAAGATACGTCTTTTAAATGAAAATGCTCATATTTTTTATTTAAATTTTTAATGTCTAATGCAAGCATATAGCTAACCTCCTTATTAATTGTGTATGTTGTGTATGCACAATATATCATTGCGATGGTTCGCATGTCAATTGCTTTTATCCGATGTGACTAGTTCCAGTACACCGGCCTATTCCACACACGAATGTCCTACATACGATATATGGTGCTTTATTTTGAATGACGGTATAATCATTTGCTCATTGGGAGATGTGATGATTGAAATCAAAAACGAAGCTTACCGGGCGAGTTATCTTCAGAGGAGATTCGGGATATGAATCGGCACGTAAAAATTGGGATCCTCATACGGATAAATTTCCCAAGGTGTTTGTATTTGCCCAAAGAACTCAAGATGTAGCAAACGCGATCAAATGGGCCCGCGAGAACAAAGTGCCCATTCGTCCTAGAAGCGGAAGACATTCTCTCGAAGTTAATCTTTCACAGGTCAATGGCGGCATTGTTATCGATGTAAGCGAAATGAAAAAAATTAAGCTAAATAAAAAAAATGGAACAGTTGTTGTTGAGACAGGAAATCGAGTGGGGAGAATTGCAAACACGCTTGCACGGCAAGGCTTTATAGCTCCCTTCGGTGACAGCCCTACTGTCGGGATTGGCGGTATCACACTTGGCGGTGGAATCGGGCCGCTGCAACGGTCGATTGGGCTCATCAGCGATAATCTTCTTGCACTAGAAATGGTTGACGCGAAGGGAAAGGTAATTCGTGCCAACAAAAATTGCAACTCAGACCTTCTGTGGGCTTCCCGAGGGGGCGGCGGTGGAAACTTTGGCGTATATACAAAATACAAATTCAAAGTGCATCGCGCTCCCGCTAAGGCAACTGTATATCGTATCACTTGGCCATGGAATCAATTCGAAGAGGTGCTCAAAGCCTGGCAAAAATGGGCTCCTTTCGTCAATAATAAACTAGGCAGCGAATTATCAATTGGCCCGAAAAAGGGCGGGAATGTATCCATGGAAGGGCTGTTCCTCGGATCAAAAACAGAGGCGATTCGCCTATTAAAGCCCGTTACAAGCGTCGGGACTCCTACAAGCACAATCATCCGGTTATTGCCATATACGGAAGCCGTAAAATTTCTATTGCCTCCCGATCCGGTGCTGACCCAACGGTACAGCAATCAGTTCTCTTCCGGTTTCGGTAGGAAGCCGTTTCCGAATAAGGCCATAAAATCCATGCGCGAGTTTTTAGAAAATGTAGAGGGGGAGTTCGCAGGGTTCTTTTTCCTCAACTGGGGTGGAGCAGTAAGCCGTAAAGCACCTAGATCAACGGCATTCTACTGGCGTAAAGCACAATATTATGTGGAATGGAACAGCTCATGGATCAAGCAATCGGAAGCCGCTAAAAATATCGCCATCGTTCGCCATACGCGCCGGAAGCTGCAGCCCTTTATTGTAGGGTCCTATATCAACGTACCAGACCAAGGGATTAAAAATTCCGGGCACGTTTACTATGGTGCAAACTTTCCAAGGTTACGGAGAATAAAAGCTAAATATGATCCTGGAAATGTCTTTAGGAATCCCCAAAGCATCCCACCGGCTTGCAAGGGATAAAATTGTGGCGGCCTTGCAATCGATTGCCCTGTTCAATCAGCCTTTAATCGACAAAATTAAGATGGGGTTAATAAAATCACTATAGCCAAATGATACCTGATTTAATATCAAATGCCCTACATCGATGATCCCGTTGCTGCTTGCAGAAGGCAGCTACCGGATCATTTTTTTTTGACCGGAATCACATTTCAAATCTTCGCCATAACCGTACGCAAATATTCGGAAGGCGACATGTCCGTAATCGATTTGAAATGTCTGGAGAAGCTATGCACGCTGCCGTAATGAAGCTGCTCCGCAATTTCTGTAAAGGTATGCCGCTGCTCGCGAATCATGCGTTTGGCCAGTTGGATTTTTAAATGGCGATAATACTTCATAATGCTGACGTCCTTGTTTTTTTTGAAAATGGTAAGCGCATGGCTTTTGCTTAAATGAAATGTTTTGTAGATGTGCTCGAGGCGAATATCTTCATAAATATGTTCTTCCATATACGCGCACATGCGGCTAACGAGATCCTCTTCGCTCCGCTGCTTGATGGAGGCTGACAATCGCTGCTCCCGTCTGACGAGCTTGTCTCCCGTATTTCTCAAGTGGATCAGAAGCATTTCCAAATAGAGTTTGATCAGTTGCTCGGAACCGATAGGTGCTTCTGAATTTCTAGTAAGGGCATGGTTTCGCGGATCATCGAAAGGAGGCGTAAAGGCTGCGAAGCCATGCTTCATAATTTTAGCTAATAGCTCCTGCTGCTCAGCGTCCAAAGTGAAAATTTTATTTTCAAAAAACGCTATTTCTTTGGAGAAACAAATGAATGACAAAATAATGACGTTAGGCGCGATTTTCTTGTTGGCCCAGACGCCATGAAATTCGTTCGGTTTATGAAAGATCATATCGCCTTGCTTCAACTGATAGCCATCCGTGTCTGCAAAAACCTCCAGCTCTCCTTTATCTACGTAAACGAATTCCCAGAAATCATGCTTCTCCCCTTCAAAAGCGAAATCTTTGGAAAACTCAAAATAATGGAAGGAAACCAGCTGTTTGATGGATAACGGCTCGTTAAGCTTAGTAGGCGTGAAGTAACTATCCTTCATTGGCGATTGCCTCCTTTGAATCGTTGAACAGGATGTCCATTTTGGACTAATTGCTATTATTCAAGTTCTTTTTGCTAAAGATCAGGAGAAGGAGACCGCTTACACTTATAGTAGCAGATTAGCAATAAAAAGGAATGGGTGAGATGTGATGAATGTACTAGCTGTAGGCTGTCATCCGGATGATCTGGAAATAGGTTGTGGAGGAACCTTGGCGAAGCTGGCCTCGCAAGGGCATCAGGTAACGATGGTTCATGTGGCTAGTGGAGATAAAGGGCATAAAGTGATCCAGCCAGATCAATTGAAACAGCTGAGAAGACTTGAGGCCATAAAAGCTGGACAGCTGATTGGTGCGGAAGTGATTAGCCTGGACGTTCCCGATCTGGCAGTGAGGTCGGATCAAGAGGAGCTAATAAGTAAACTTGTTCAGGTGATTCGCAGGGTGAAACCGGATTATATCATCACGCATCCGCCTGAGGATTATATGAAGGACCATATGGAGGTATCCCGTGCCGTATTTGATGCGAGCTTTGCGGCAACCGTACCTCATTATCATCATGCAGAAGGGGAAGAGGCTCATCATAAGGTTGCTCCGCTCTACTATATGGATACGCTTGCCGGAGTCAATTTTCTGCCTACCGAATACGTGGATATTAGTGACTTTATCGAGACGAAGATTCAAATGAATGACTGCCACGAAAGCCAGATCAAATGGCTGTATGAGCATGATGGCATCGACTTTCTGGATTTTGTCAGAACGGTCTCTAAATTCCGCGGACTTCAATGCGGGAAGCCTTATGCGGAAGGCTTTAAGCAAAGCCAAGCTTGGCCGCGGTTAACCACCGAGAGATTATTGCCGTAATTAAATGGCTGCATACGCTGTTAGGACACATAAAAGTGAATAAATAAATGGAATGGGAGAGTGGCAAGCATGAATTTTGTGCAAACGGTGCAAGGGTCCTTGTTGGAAAATTTCTATCCGGCTGGTTGGAATATGGAAGCGATTGATAAGTGCTGCTCAAATCCTCCAGAGACGATCGGAGAACGCCAGCCTTTCTGGAACGAGGCGTTTCAGCTCATTTCTTGTAACGAAGTGCAAGAGCTCGACGTGAAAATGGGACATGAGATTGCATGGCAAATTCGTCAGAGCAAGCTTGAGGGGTGTAAAGTGGCTTTTATTTTGCCAGTCGGACCGATGGGTATGTATAAATGGGCGGTTTACTTTCTGAAGGAATGGAATATCAATTGCTCGCATGTATACGGCTTTAATATGGATGAATGGAGCGACGCAGAAGGACGAACCTTACCTCCAGACCATAAGGGCTCGTTCCAATTCGCTATGGAGCAGGCGTTCTATGGGCCGCTTGGCGAGCTGACTGTGCCTGTGGATCAGCGTCACTTTGCAACATTGGAATCATTGCCGACCTATGCGGCCAAGATCGCTAATTTAAAAGCTGAAGGCGCGGAGCTGATTACCGTATTTGGAATCGGCCGAATGCTGCATATCGCGTTCTGGGAGCCGCATTTCGGGGCAGAGTTTACGAGTGATGAAGAATGGAGCAAGCAGACGCACCGAATCGGCGCGCAGCTTCATCCGCTGACGATTGAACAGAATGCGATGACAAGCTTCAAAAGCCGGACCACGCTAGTCCCGTGCCGTGCGAATACAATTGGACCGGGTTTATTTCTGCAATCCGACAAAATAATAGGCGGCTGCGATGGAGCCTTGGGCCGAGGCATGCAGTGGCAGGGACTGTCGCTTTGGACCACGTTGCGATATGGTCCTGATCGATGGCTCCCTTCCACCTATATGCCGACATTGCCAGGCAAATTATTTTACCTCGATGAATTGGCAGGCCCGCTGGAGGCGGATGTGAATTAAGCATTATGTAGTTGTAAAGTGCATTTTGGAGAAGCCTTGCTTAGCTAAGGCTTTTTTCTTTTTCAATATAGGCGTTTATAAAATTGCAGTTAAAATCAGTTATAGAAAAGGCATTTGATTTTCATAGTTAATTCAATGGAATTGCCGTATACTGTGGGGAAAAAGGAGGAATGGTAGCCTTTGTTGTGGATAAAGCAGAAGATTGGTAATATTCCTATTTTCCCAAAGCTGATGATTACTTTTCTAATTATAACTACCCCCTTGTTTACATTAAGCCTCGTATTGAATGAGCTAGGTAAGCAGGAGGTTAAAAGCCAAATATCCAACTCGATTACAACCAATATCCATTACTATTTCTTATCGCTCGAGAAGGAGTTGGAGAGGATCATTCAAACGCAGCAGGAGTTTATCAATGATGAAGACCTTATGCAATTGAGTAACGCCATATCGATTATGTCGGATTACCAACGAGTGAAGGCCATGAATGATTTGAAGCTCAAAATAACTACGCTGAAGGATTCCAGCATTTATATCAAAGATATTACGATTTATATTGATTCCATTAACGGAGCAGTTTCAACCTCGAGTGCCGAAGAGACCTTAAGCACAAGAGAAAAGGCTGAGGAAATAGCAATAGCCACGAATAAGAGTAAAGTTCCGGTTACCTTCTGGCAAGATCGTTTTTATTTGAATTTGACATATCCAAACAATGCTATGAATAACGCCAAGGCACCACAATTTATTCAAAATATCGAATTATCTACGGATGCGCTTACAAATGCGTTGAATGCCTTCCCGCAGGAAGGCGGAGCGATATTATTTAGCGATAACTGGATGATTTCCAATCATAAATATCCGGAGCATCTAACGCAAATCAAACAAAAATTAAAGAAATCGATGCAAGAATCAACAGCGTTTACGAAACAAATCAACGTGGACAAAGAGAAATATATGGCCGTCTATGAGAAATCATCCTTTTTGGAAGTCTCCCTGCTCTTCTTTTTTCCCGAGAATGTCATTGTTGGGCAGCTGAAAACGTATGGAACATGGTTCTGGCTCATAGTAGGAAGCTCTTTCATTATCGTTACCCTATTTTCTTATGGCATTTATTTATTAATTCACCGGCCGCTTCAGCTATTGATCAGAAGATTCAGAAATGTGGAGGGCGGTAATTTTCAAACGACGACTCCCACGACCCGTCAGGATGAATTCGGAAACATCTTTAATCAGTTTGATCGAACAGTACAGAACTTGCGAACGCTAATTGACGAGCTGTATGTTCAGAAAATTAGGCTGCAGCAGTCGGAATTAAAACAGCTGCAAATGCAGATCACGCCTCATTTTCTGTATAACAGTTTTTTTATTTTGCATCGTTTAATTAAAAATGATGAGAATGAAACGGCAGAGCTGGTATCCAAAAACCTAGGCGACTATTTTCACTATATTACTAGAAATGGCTTGGAAGAGGTTTCACTGGAGGATGAAGTGAATCACGCCCGTTCTTACGTCGAAATTCAAAATATAAGGTTCTCGAATCGAATATCGGTCAATTTCGAGCCGCTTCCTGAGGCCTATCGCGGAGTGATGATCCCGCGCTTAATCTTACAGCCGCTGGTGGAAAATGCTTACGAGCATGGACTCGGTGATATGGTTGCCGGTGGAAGCTTGGCCATTACCTTTGAAGCGACTGCGGATAGGCTGTATTTTTCCGTTGAGGACAACGGTTTGGGAATGACTGAAGAGCAAATGTCTAGCATGATCCGGAAAATCGCCTTCGAAGAAGAAGGAGAGACAACGGGACTTATTAATATTCATCGCCGCTTAAAGCTGAAATATGGCGAGCATGGCGGGCTTGAAGTTATGCCCGGCGCGGGCGGTGGTTTACGGATAAGCATTTATATCCCACATGACAAAGGAGAATGACTATGTACCGGGTACTTATCGTCGATGATGAGCCTATTATTGTGAATAGTATGTATCGATTGCTTCAGGAGGCTGTTCACTTAGAGCTTGAGGCCTATCGGGCTTATAACGTTTATGAAGCGCTGGATTGTATGCAGCAGGTCCGGATCGATGTGGTCATTTCAGATATTCGGATGCCTGGCATGAGCGGGATGGAGCTGCATAAAAAAATCGTCCAAAGCTGGCCGCGAAGCAAGGTGATTTTCCTAACGGGATATAACGAAGCGGACTATGCACGCCAGGCCATTCGGACAGGCGGTGTCGTGGATTATGTGCTGAAAAATGAAGATGACCACGTTATTTTGGCGGCCGTGGAGAAGGCATTCGCGGAACTCGATAGGGTTGAAGACGGCGTGGATTATATGATGAATGCAAAGAAAAAGCTGCAGCTGGCTATTCCCGCCCTGCAAAAAAATACGCTGTTCGAATTGATGCGGAGCCCTTCTTTATCGCTGCAAGAAATGGAGGCTAGGTTTGCCAAGTCTGAAATTCCGTTAGCGGCTGGCGAGGGGGTATTTCTCGTCCTCGGCAGAGTTGATATTTGGCCAATGACATTAAGCGATCTGGATCGTACCTTGCTTATCTATGCTTGCCAGAATATTGCCGAGGAATACTTTGATCTTACGGTTGAACATGTTTTCGTCGTTGTCGAATCTACTAAATTTCTCTGGTTCATGCAGCCTAAAGAGCTGAAGGCCGCAGATCCTTTGAATGAGGAGCAGAAACTGAAGGCTTGGCAAAATTTGAAAACAAGAGTATACGGCATCATAGAGGCTGTTCAGCAGACATGCAGACAGCTATTGAAGCTGCCCTTATCCTTTGTTATTGGACGGGATGCCTATGAGTGGCGAAACATCGGCGCACAATTCCACTATTTGAAGGCATTGCTTGGCGATGGCTCCCATAACCGACAGGAGCTTCTCATTCAGGACTCCGAGCAGTTCGGGCTTCATATGGATTCGGGCCGCAGCCATCCATTCTCTGACTCTATGAACAATAAGAAGCAATTCGAATTGCTTGAACAATACTTATCGAGTGGACAAGCGGAGCAGTTTACGACGTTATACGATGAAATTATGAATGGGGATGACTTACCCGGGTACAAGTACCAGTTGGAGCTGTTTTATTCGGTTTCGCTTAGCTTGATCTCTTACGCAATTCGCGCAGGGCTGTTCAATGAGCTGTCAGTAAAAATGAATATTGGGAAAATGACGCAGTATGATGCACATGAATCATGGACAGATGCGGTTGCTTACTTAGCTAAAGTAGCTGATTACGTGCTGGAGCAGTATGAGCCTGCTGCTGACGAACAAGGCGAGCGTTTAATATCAGCTATACATCAATATACGCAAGCACATCTTGGCGGCGATTTGTCATTGACCAAGCTATCGACAGTCGTACATCACAGTCCAACGTATTTATCCCGGCTATATAAACGAATGACGGGTACGATGCTCTCCGACTATATCACCAAGGAACGCATGAAGAAAGCACAGCAGCAGCTAGCGGAGACTTCCATAAAAATTGGGGAAATTGCTCTCCATGTAGGGTATGAGGCTGCTCCGCAATTCAACCGCTCCTTCAAAAAAATGTTTAAATTGACTCCTCAAGAATACCGGGATCGGTTTCAAACCATGCAAGAGTAGAAGAAAGCAATAGAAGTCAAGGAAAGCAAGATTGGCAAATAGCTTCGGCTTTTCAGTTATTTTATGATAATTATGCAAGAACTAATTGATATAGGGGGACAAAATATGAAGGGTAAGGCCGCTAAAAGTATCCTGTTGTCCGTATTGGTTTTCACGATGGTCTTTGTCTCGGCTTGCAGCACAAAAAATAATGAAGGGAAAGAACCAGAAGGGTCAAGTGCCCCAACGAGTAAGACGGAAACAAGCTCACCCGAGGAAACGGCTGTCAGCTACGACCCGCTTGGGAAGATTGATCCGCCAATTGAAGTGACGGCAGTAAGAATGCTGGACTCAACGACTAAATTCGCCGAAGGGGATTCTATTGATAAAAACGCTTGGAATCAACTCTACTTTGATGAGTTTGGCATTAAACTAAAATATTTATGGGTCGCTGACCCAACGCAATATAACCAAAAGTTTAATGTTACGATGGCTTCTGGAAAGCTTCCTGACATTATGCCAGTTGACGGCACGCAGTTTAACCAATTGGTTGAAGCGGATCAACTAGCCGATTTAACAGAGGCATTGGAGAACTACGGCACGCCGCTAACGAAAGAATTATTGAGTAAAGATGGCGGATTAGGCCTTGATTCTGCGTCATTTGGCGGAAAACTGCTAGGTATCCCTGTGAATCCCGGAGCGAATGATAATGCTCCGCTGCTCTGGATACGTACGGATTGGTTAAAGAAATTGAACCTGCCTGAACCAAAGACGATGGACGATGTATTTAAGATTGCGGAAGCGTTCGCCAAACAGGATCCCGACGGAAATAAGAAAGACGATACCTATGGCCTAGGTTTAGACAAACTTTTGTATGACGCCGTTTTTGGACTACATGGTTTCTTCAATGGCTATCATGCTAATCCGCAAATCTGGGTTGAGAATGAAGCTGGTGAATATGTTTACGGAAGCATCCAACCGGAAATGCAGGTGGCATTAGCCAAGCTTCAGGAAATGTACAAAGCAGGATGGATTGACCGTGAATTTGGCGTAAAGGATATAGAAAAATTAATTCAAGCAGGCAATGCCGGCAAACTCGGAATGTTTTTTGGCGTAATGTACGCGAATAGTTATTTTGTCGAAGGCAAGAAATTGGATGCCGAGATGGACTGGATGCCATTTGCGCTTCCTTCCATAGACGATCAACAAGCAAAACCACAATTGGTGTTTCCTATTGGCAAATATTTTGTTGTGAGAAAAGGGATGGAGCACCCTGAGGCTCTAATTAAGATGCTGAATGCTTTCCACAACGACTGGGATAAGACAAAATATCCGCTTACTGCAATCAATCAAGATGGTGATATTGCGAAGTGGGTCTATGCTCTAGTCACAGGCTCTAATCCTACTCAAAATCTGGATATGTATACGAGGGTATCAAGTGCGTTAGAGAAGAATGACGAAACACTGCTCGATCCTAAGGCATCCGGACAGAAAATTTTCTATGATAGCCTAAAAAAATGGGAAGCAGGCGACAGTGAAGGGTGGATGTATGCGAGAATCTTTGATGCTCAAAAGCTGCTGCATGACTACCACCAAAGCAATGGGTTTCTTATGACGAAATATATTGCGGGACCTACACCGACGTTGGTGGAAAAAGGATCAACCTTGGAAAAAATGGAGTTGGAAACCTTCACTAAAATTATTATGGGTGAATCATCCATTGACGCTTTTGACGAGTTCGTAACAAATTGGAAAAATCTTGGCGGCGATGCCATAACGGCAGAAGTAGCCAAATGGAAAGCAAGCAAATAAAACAAAGCTGACCGGGAAAACAGATGTTATCTGGTAACACCTGTTTTCCTAGTAAGCGACTAAGACAAGGAAGTGTTTGAAATGTCCGTGATGACAGTGACAGGGAAGGTGCGGGCGGACAGTCTCGGACTGGTGCTGCCCCATGAGCACGCTTTTATTGATCTAAGAGATCTGGTGCCAGCTCCGCATACGATATCGGGCAAGGTGCTCTCGCAAGAGAAAGTAAGCTTAAGCAATCTCGGCAAGCTCCAAAGAAATCCTTATGCGGTGTTGGATAACGCGGTATTGGATGACGAGAAAATCATGGAATGGGAGCTCCATGAGTTTAAGAAAGCCGGAGGGAAAACATTTGTCGATCTCACTCTTCGTGATATTGGCAGAGACCCCATCTTACTGGCTCGGTTATCCAGGGCGCTTGATATCCATATCATAGCGGGCTGCGGCTACTATATTAATGCCTCTCATCCTCCTGATATGGATGATAAAACGATTGATGCCATTGCGGAAGAAATACTCCGAGAAATTAAATACGGCATCGATGGCACCGAAATTAAAGCAGGTGTCATTGGCGAGATCGGAACAAGCGAAATCATTTATCCGAATGAAAAAAAGACGCTGATCGCAGCGGCGACAGCCCAACAGGAAACGGGTCTTGGCCTCCATGTGCATACGGATCTATGGGCAACGAATGGTTACGAGGTCGTGAAGATCCTAACAGAACACGGTGCATCTGCAGAGAAAATATGTATTAACCATATTGATGTCGATCTGAAAATGGATTATATGAAAGATTTGCTGAATAAAGGGGTTTATATTGAATTCGACAATTTCGGAAAGGAGTTTTATGCGGATAGAAGACATAAGAGCGTTCTGAAAGGCCTTTTTGCCAGAGATATAGAGAGGGTAAGAGCAATCAAGGAATTAATTGATTACGGCTTTCTCTCCAAAATATTGCTGTCCAATGATGTCTGCCTAAAAACATGCATCCACCACTATGGAGGCTGGGGATTCGATCATGTGATTACCAACATTATCCCGATGATGCAGGATGAGGGCATAACAGATGAACAAATCCAAACCCTAATGGTAGGCAATCCAGCAGCTTTCTTGGATGACGGAAGAGACTAACAGGGAGTGGTAAATGATGAAAATTATCGATTGCAGCTGTGCTGTAGGATATAAGACCGTCAATTATGAGATCGTCAACCATGAAAATTTTATCGTTAGGGAGAAGGTAAAGCAGGCTCGTGACGCCGAGGAGCTGCTTCAAGAGCTTGATTTCTGTGGAATCGATAGCGCGGTAGTTAGCCATAACACGATGGCTGATGTTGACCCCGATTATGGGAACCGTGCGGTTCTGGCTGAGACGAACAAAGCGCCAGACAGGCTGCTCCCAACGTGGACGATACTGCCGCCAATTACTGAAAGTCAGTATGCGCCCAAGCATTTGTTTCCTGCGATGAAGGCCAATGGAGTACAGCTGTTAAGAGCTTATCCGGAAAGGAATCGTTATTTGCTTAATGGTGTAGTTATGGGTGATCTCATTGGGGAAATTGCGGCAGCTAAAATTCCGTTGTATCTGACTCCGAGCGAAGGCTGGCATAGTATCTACAGCCTGATGAAGGAGTATCCGACCTTGACGGTTATTCTTCATAATTATGGTTTATGGAGTCATGCTAGGCTGACGTATCCGCTATTTCAAACCTATAAAAACCTGTATATCGAGAGCGGCGATATGCAAACAGCCGGGGAGATTAAGGACATCTGCAGCAAGTTTGGATCGGAGCGCATCCTCTTCGGCTCGAACTTTCCAAGCAACGCCATAGGCGGACCGCTGGCTGCTTTAATTGGCTCCGGTATAACGAAGGATCAAATGGAGAACATCGCATACAAAAACCTCGAGAGATTACTAGGTGAGGTGACACGATGAGTATATCGAAAATGACTAATCAATCGAAATTAGCTAAAGAGTTTGTTGAAACGGGAAGGCTGTCCAGCCTCCCATTCATCGATATGCACACGCATATGGGGCCTTTCTATGGCACATATTTGCCGGAAGCCAGCTTGGAATCCATGATTCGGACGATGGATAGGGAAAACATTGAATGGATTATATCAGCACCGCACAGCGCGCTATTCGATCCTTTAGAGGGAAATTCAGAGATAAAGCCTGCGATGGAGAAATACCCGGATAGGATCTACGGTTATTACGTGGTGAACCCGCATTACGATCATAACCTAGATCAGGATCTGGCTGAATTCGACCGTGTGAAAGGTTATGTAGGGATTAAGCTCCTGCCTGATTATCACAAATATCCGCTTACTGGCGAGAAGTTCCGTAAAATTTATGAATTTGCCAATGATCGCGGCCTGCTCCTATTATCCCATACATGGGGACACAGCCCTTACAATCCGCCACAAATGATAGGAGAGCTTGCGCGAAAATACGAGAATATTACGTTCCTGCTTGGTCATTCCGCTCCCGGAGAAACGGATTATGGGATTGAGCTAGCGCGGACTCAGCCGAATGTTTATTTGGAACTTTGCGATACAGGACGACTTAATGGCATGATCGGCAAAATGGTGCATGAGGCGACTTCGGAGAAGGTCGTTTTCGGAACGGATTTTCCTTGGTACGACCCGAACTATATGCTGGGAAGCGTACTATTCTCAGGCATTAGCGATGAGGAAATCAGTCATATTATTCACCATAACGCAGTGCGTCTGCTCCATAAGGCACGAAATTTAAAATGATAGTTAACAGAGAGGACAGGATAGGAAATGTCTGAAATAATAGAATCGTTTGAAACCGCAAAGGGCAACTTGTTCGGAGATTTGTTAACAACGAGAGTTGCTAGCAAAAAACTGAAAGTGGGTTTGATCACCTTAGGATTTTTCGAGTATTGGAGAATGTTCCCGGAAACATTAAAGGCTAATGTTACGGCGGATATGACCTGCGTCTATAACCATCTCCGTAACAATCTTGATCTGGATGAAGTCATCTGGCCGGGACTTATTGACACCTTAGATGCCGCAGAGGCTGCGGGTAAAGAGCTGGCAAGCCAGCAAGTCGATCTCATTGTCTATGTGGCAGGCACTTATTGTCCCGATTATATGGCGATCCAAGCTTTAGAGCATGTTCGTCACGTGCCCGTTGTTTTATTTAATACGCAGCATCATAACAAGATTAACCTCGACACGAATTATGAGAATATTCTGAGAAATAGCGCTTTGATTGCGAATTTACAGTTGGCGGCCACGTTTAGAAAGATGGGCTGGTACCCCGATTTAAAGGTAGTTGTGGGATCGATCAACGATCATGCTGCTTTCGAAGAAATGACGAAATACATTCGTGCATACAAAGCTTATTTAAGCCTCAAAACGACAAACATAGGCGTCATCGGGCATGTTTTCAGAGGAATGTATGATTTTGAATTCGACAAGACGATGATCAAAGGCACGCTTGGGCCGAACATTATCTCGATTCAGGTCGATCATCTTCTGGAGCAGTTTAGCAAAGCGGAGGACGCGGAAATTGAAACGATTATAGAACAGACGAAAAATAGATTTAATATCGTTGGATTGAACGAGGACGACATTTATAAATCCTCAAAATTTTATGTTGCTCTCAAAAACACCCTGGAGCGCTTCAGGCTGGATGCGTTAACGCTGCTTGGCCAGCATTACGTGGAGCAGAAGACAGGCACCACCTCGTACCTAGCGAACACCATGATGCATGAAGAAGGAAAATGGGTCGTTAACACAGAGGGTGACGTTCATGGCCTCATTATAATGACGTTAATGAACATGCTGAGCGGCAAGGTGCCCGCCTATGCGGAGTGGGGCGAATATGACGAGGAGCTTAATGCCCTGCTTATGGTCCACCATGGGTATGCGAATACGGAATATGCGACAGACAGAAGTACGGTAAAGGTCAATCGCTCTCCTGAACAATGGGGCTTGCAGGGAGCCGGCTTCGGATTTGAGTATACGTTGAAGCCGGGTGAAGTGACGATCAGCCATCTCATTATTGATGCCGAAGGGTATAAGATGCTCATTGTTAAGGGCCAAGCTTTGCACATTGAGAAGAACATTCCTTGCGAGGAAATTACGGCTGTCATTCAATTTGGTACGCCAATTAAGCCGTTTCTTGCATCGTTGATTAAAGAGGGATTCGCACATCATTGCATCATTGGTTATGGGGATTTGACGGAAGAGCTATCCTATGTTGCTGATTTTATGGGAATCCGGAAAGTGATTTATTAAAGCCAGTTGACTTGGCAAATCGAATGTGATGGGAGAGTTGAAAGCAATGATACAAATTCAGTCTTCAGAGTTTATAGCTAGGGTAGAGAAATTAAAGGTATTGATGGCAGAGCAAGGAATGGGGGCGTGCCTGGTTTACGGGGATGAATATAGAAAAGAAAATTTGCGCTATTTGAGTAACTATTGGCCATTGTTTGAGAGAGGGGCGGTCATTGTTCCGCTGAGCGGACAGCCCATTGTGCTGGCAGCACCGGAAGGGGAGCTGTTGTGCCGAGAAATGACCTCGTGGCCTGACGTACGGCTTCTTTCCCAGTTCAATTGCGTAACCGTGCCGGATGAGATTGAATACCCGCAAGCCAATTACACGAGCTTGAAAGAAATCTTCGCAGAAGTGAACGCGAACAATTCGTTAAAGCGGATTGGCATTGCTGGATTAGATGCCATGCCTGAACCGCTGCTGCGTGCAATTAAGGGAAGTCTGGACGGCGTGGAATGGATAGACGCTGGCGATCTTCTGTTCCATTTAAGAATGACGAAGTCTACAGACGAAATTGCTTGTTTAAAGGAAGCGGCTAGAATCGCTGACGAAGGCTACAAGCTGATGATCGAGAATGTTAAACCAGGCATGACCGAGCTTGAACTGTCTGCCTATGCGTATGGCGAATGTATGAAGGCAGGCGCAGAGTTCGTGCCGTTCATCGTTCTGACCAGCGGCGAACGGGTGAATACGATCATCGGAAGGCCGACTCGCAAGGTTATTCAGGACGGGGATATGATTATGGCTGCGATTGCTGTTCAATATGAAGGCTATGTCGCAACGGTAGGGTTTCCTTTCGTGGCAGGACAAATGAGCAGCGGGCAGCAGCAGTTCATCACGCTGCTTGTGGAGGCTGAGAATATTGCTTTATCCAATCTCGTGCCAGGGGGAAAGCAAAGTGATCTCGTCAAATCAGTGAAAGATTATTTTGAATCCAAACAGGTGACCCCATATGACCTTTACCCGCCGCTGCATGGCTGTGGGCTAGCAGAAGCAGAGTCTCCTTACCCTGATGATAAATCTGCAGCACTCTTCGAGATCGGAATGACGGTCAATACGGATGTCAGTTTGTTCGGACACCCATACGGTTCAAACCGAGTCGAGGAAAGCTTGATTGTAACGGAAAATGGCTATGAATCGATGTCGAAGCTAGTCAGGCATTTGAGCAAGACTTGGATCGAAACAGCGACGATTTCGGTTAATTAAGGAGGAGCGTATGGGTAAAGAGGGCGCGAAAAATTGGTATGTCATCGATGGATATTTACCTTACAAAGGCAAAATTGATCATGATTCGCTTGAAGGGCATGAAGCCATTATGATTCTAAATTGCCACGATACAGATGCGGAAATTTTCATGGATATCTTTTATGAGGATAGGGAGCCGGACCGCGATATTCGGCTAGTTGCAGCGGCAAGAAGAGTGAAATGTATTCGAATGGACCATCCGGATGAAATCGGAGGAATCGCGCTAGACCGGCAATTACAGTATTCATTGCGGTTTAAGAGTGATGTGGATGTCATTATCCAATACGGGAGAATGGATATCGCACAGCCCAATCTTGCCTATATCGGCATGATCGGATACTCGGAATGATGAAGAATTCAAAACTCAAACGCGAAATTCCGCTGCATCTTATGTTGATCCCAGGCGTTATTCTTCTATTGATTTATAGTTATTTTCCGATGGCGGGCATTGCCTTTGCATTCCAAAAATTTATTCCGATACAGGGTTTGTTCGGTTCGAAATGGGTGGGCTTCGATAATTTCCGTTACGTGCTGCAGATGCCTGATTTCTGGCAGGTGCTGAAGAATACGTTTTATATCGCAACCATGAAAATTATCGCAGGACAAATGGTTCCGATCGTTGTTGCTTTATTATTAAACGAAATGAAACGAGCCTTCATTAAACGAGGGATTCAAACGTTGATTTATTTGCCCCATTTTTTGTCATGGGTCATTCTTGGAGCCATTCTTGTTGATATATTGTCTCCTTCCGAAGGGATTGTAAATCAAGTGCTTCAAGCTTTTGGCATCGAACCTATCTTTTTTCTTGGAAACAATCAATGGTTTCCTTCCATTCTCATTATTTCTGATGTTTGGAAAGAATTTGGGTTTAGCACGATTGTCTATTTAGCAGCGATTACAGGCATTAATCCTTCCCTATATGAAGCGGCTATTGTTGATGGCGCCAATCATATGAGGCAGACCTGGCATATTACGCTGCCAGGCATGGTGCCGATCATTATTTTGCTGGCAACCTTAAGCTTGGGCAGCGTTTTGAATGCCGGATTCGATCAAGTATTTAATTTATATGGCCCATCCGTCTATCAGAGTGGAGATATTTTGGATACGTTAATTTATCGGATAGGTCTTGTAGATGCCCAGTTCGGAGTAGCGACCGCTATTGGTCTGTTTAAATCGGTCGTTTCGCTCGTGCTCATCACGGTCTCCTATGTTCTAGCCTACCGTTTGGCCAATTACCGTATTTTCTAAAATGATAAAGCAGATTCATGTGTTGAGTTTTGTAGAAAGGAGTGCAGCCGATGCATCATGCGTCCTTGAGCAGGAAAATATTTGTTATTTTCAATTACATTTTTTTGGTGTCGCTTTCTCTGCTTTGCTTGCTTCCTTTGATTCAAGTGCTATCTATTTCCTTTAGCTCCAGTCCAGCGGCATCCGCCGGTTTGGTAAAGCTTTTTCCAGTGGATTTCAGTTTGGATTCGTATCAATATATTTTGCAGAAAAAAGAGTTTATTAACTCTTTCAGCATTACGTTGATGCGGGTTGCTATTGGTTATACAGTTAATATTTTATTGGCGCTTCTGTGCGCCTATCCTTTATCCAAGGAAGTGAAGGAGTTTCGGGCTCGCACTTATTATGCTTGGTTCTTTGTATTCACCATTCTGTTCGGCGGTGGCCTTATTCCGACCTATATCATCGTTAGCGAAACGGGCTTGCTTGATACGATCTGGGCCTTGATTATTCCGGGTGCTGTCGGTGTATTCAACATTATTTTGCTGCTCAACTTTTTCCGTGGATTGCCTAAAGAAATTGAAGAATCCGCCTTTATAGATGGAGCAGGACATTGGAATGTATTAATAAAGATGTATGTACCGATGTCGATGCCTGTCATTGCCACCATTTCGCTATTTACATTGGTCGGCCATTGGAATGCCTGGTTCGATGGATTGATTTACATGAACTTCCCAGATAAGTATCCCTTATCTACTTACCTGCAATTGATGGTGATTAACAGCAATCCAATGAAAATGGATATTAACAACTTAAATGGCACGTTGGAAATATCAGAGCGTACGACACGGGCGGCACAAATTTTCTTAGGTGCACTTCCGATTCTGATTGTTTACCCGTTCTTGCAGAAGTATTTCGTCAAAGGAATCGTGGTTGGAAGCGTGAAGGGATAATAGGAGCATAGGAGCTTATAGGGGGAGAACAGGATGAATGCTGTAAATTATGATCGATGGATATGGATAGAATTGATTGGTTTCGATAATAGAGAAAGCGATTATGGGGTTAGTGCATATTTGAAAAATGCCGCGTTTATTCCAGATGGTATTTCATTGCTGTTGTTCACCCCCGATTTTGTGCATGCCCATAAAGGGATGGAGAAGGAGCATACGCTGCCAATTGAAATATGCTCCTACGCCGCGCGCCCCTATGGCAAGCATCACAATCGGCAGGAATGGACCAATTACCAGCTTCGCGGATTGGTTGAAGAACTGCAAAAGCATAGGATTGACGTATATTGCAGCTTTTTCAATTTGTTTCACTTTCAGGACAATGGCCAAGACAAAACAAGTGAATGGTGCTCCAAGCATCCAGAGCTTTATGAGATGAGGAAGACGGGCGAAGCCTTCCCGGTCATTAACCCGCTGAAGCGAATGAAAGACGGCTCCTATTATGAGGATCTATTTGTTGCTGACTTGGTGACGGTCATGCGTGATTATAACTTTGATGGGTATCATGGAGCGGACGGTTACACAAGTCCCCGCCTTACAATTGCCGAAGCAGATTACTCGGATGATATGGTCGAGCAGTTTACAAGATTTAGCGGAGTGGAATTGGCAGAGAGCCTCAAGCTCATTTGTGACGGTGAACCGCTAGAAATGGAGAAACGGGGCGATTGGATCTGGACCCACAAACGAATGGAATGGATTAACTTCTGTGCCAACCGATGGGGCGAGCTTTGGCAGAAGATTATGCCGGCACTGCGCAAGGAAGGCAAAAAAGCCGTTCTTAATTCAGTCTGGACCAGAGATCCGTTCGAAGCCTTGCATCGATATGGCGTGGACTACAAGCTGCTCGCAGCTTCCGGCGTAGATGCATTTGTTATAGAATCGGTAGCCGCCTCGATGTCTGCCGGTGCTGGAGAGATTGAGTACGAACCGGGGACAGAATTTAAGGCCATGATCATGACGATCAAAGCTCATGTGCCGGATATGAAGCTGATCTGTTTAAACGCCATACAGGATACGAATGAGCAGTGGGATGCCATTAGCCACGCGCCGACTCTCTTGGAGAGAGATATTTACTCCTTTTCGAATCTATTTATGAAAGACCAACAAGGAGTACATCGCTGTACTTCAGGGTTTGTTGCATGTCTCGGCGATGGAATAAGCGTAAGCGGCTGGGAATGGATAATGAATCGCTGGAACCTAGGTTATGAGGGGCAGCCTGAGCGGATCATCGGAACCAGCTTTGTATGGGCGGATGAAGCGCTGTATCCTTCGTTAGAACGCTATCCGGCAACAAGGAACTGGCCTGCTTTTAAATATCTGATGGCATTCATTGACCGTGGGGCTCCGCTGCACACGATGGTGAATGTGAAGGATTTGCAGCATACAAGCGGCGCGATTTGTGTAACCGATCTGCATTTGCTGCCAGATCAGGCGTTACAGCAAGTGCTTGCCTACCGAAATGGTTCATCTACTCTGGTTGGCCATATGACGGAGCGGATAGCGCAAGCTTTTGCAGGTATCGGCATGAATGTAAAGGCAGCGCCAGATGAGCTGTTTTGTATGGCGCGTGAGGCGAATGGGACCGTGATTCACACCATCGTTCAAACGAAAGAAAGCAATGCCATGGACAATGAGTGCGAAGATTTGACCCATGTAGTTGATCCAGGGTCTTGGGTAGATCCTCTGTATTTTAGTCCTGTGCCTGATGACTTCTTAAATGGATGCGTTCAAGCTATGATAAACTGCTCGGATGCGCCTTTGATGATTAGAAATGAACAATATATTCGGACGACGACGCTGGAGATCAACGCGGGCAAATGGCGGATTCTGATCCAAAATTTGCATTTGAACTATAAGTCGGCACATCTCGATGTCGGCCGTCCGGTTGCGAAGGTCAGCGTATTGACCGATTTTCCGGGCATACCTGTATTTCCGGACGGTTCCAACTTTAAATTATATGTTCCGGGCAGAGGAATGGTCGTAGTGGAAGTTGATTTTTGATGCAAAGACAGGAGCAGAAACGATCATCGGTGAGTTGGAGCTAGGTTTATATCGTTTGGAAGCATTCACTGGCGAATCCAAAGAAGTAAGCTTTAAAGGCTTTATTTTCGAATAGTCGATAGAAACCGAGGAGGTAGAATAACATTGAGTAGGCAAACAAAAGCAGCTCAAAAAGCAAAAAGGCCATCTTTAACCGTTTCCGGTGAATTTCCTATTGGGATATTCGTTAACCCTGCTCCGTCTGATACGTCCGATGCTTCCTACGCGGACATTAGGGCTATGAATACGAACTTCATCGTAGCGACTAATTTATTGACGACGCCAGCGACGACAGACTGGGCATTGGAGAAAGCGGCAGCTCATGATCTGAAAATACTCGTGACGGACACGGGAATTCGCTGGATTCAGTCAGAATGGCTATCCCAAAATGATGATAAGGGACAGGGGCTGTATCTTCGAAATGACAGCTCCATTGGTCAGACCTTTACAACGCCTGAAGTTGATGAATTAAATGTTATGATTCTTTCCTTTAAGAAACCTGGAGGTTGGCCGGAAGAGGCAGCCCTAACCTTAAGCATCTACACTGCTCCTAGCAAAGAATCGCTTATTGTAAAATCAGAGCTTAAAGGCCCGTTCGAGAGCGATTATCCTGAATTTGTACTAAGCGAGTTTCCTCCACAAGCCCATACCAAGTATTATTCGCTTGCTGCCAATACGGCCTATTATTTGGAATTGACAACGGACAGTAGGGAAGAGCTGGGACCTTTTTTAACTAGTGAAACCGATGCCAGCGCTGGAGGCAATGCCTTTGCGAATGGCAAGCCGCTATGCAATGATCTCTATTTTCAAATTACATTAAAAACGCCTCACGGCGGTACCGTTTCGGCTTTTTCACCAACGGGCAGGCCATCGGATGATTATATCCGTAAGCTGGTCGAGCATTATAAGGACCATCCAGCTGTGCTTGGCTATAACCTAATTGATGAGCCTTTCGCTGAACTGTACCCAGCTATGAAAGAGACATCGGATCGGATAAAGGCATTAGATCCTACTCGATTAATTTACACGAACCATTATGCTTTAAACGAGAATGGGCTTCACTATTATGCCTTGGAAAACGGTCGTCCCATGGGATATGAGGACTATATTAATGACTGGCTGGCGACCAACCCGGATATGCTCTCTTATGACTATTATCCGTATTTGTCGAGCGGTGTGGACGAGAAGGTCCACTATCAGACATTAGAGTTTTTGCGTAAACAATGTTTATTATATGACAAGGATTTGTGGGTTTATATTCAATCGGTCGCTTATGATACTTTCTTCATCTTAAAGCCAAATGAAAATCAAATGAGATTTCAGGTTTATTCTTCTTTAGCCTACGGTGTCAAGGGATATGTGTACTTTTCTTATGCGACGGATACTGGACCGGGACTTGAAGCTATGCATGATGGACTCATTTTGCCGGATGGTTCGAAGAACGATACGTATGAATATGCGAAAAAGATAAACGAAGAAGTGTTGAATCTGGGATCAACCCTTCTCTCGCTTACTTCCTTAGCGGTATATCATACCGGTAATTTGCCCCCATCCACGGAGGCTTTGCCATCTGACTTTTTCTTGCAGCCTTCAAGCGCTGAAGCTGATGCATCGATGATCATCTCTTATTTCGAAAATGAGGCCGGCAAAACGTTTGTTATGATCGTCAATAAAGATTTGGAACACGAGCACAGCTATACGTATTTGCTATCGGATAGGCCGAAAGCGATTAAAGAAGTGAACAAATTGTCGGGGGAAGAAGTACCGGCAGCGTATGAGCCTAAAACCGGTACATTAACGGTTAGCTTCCTGCCAGGAGAAGGTAAGCTCTTTGAAATAGAAGGCTGAAGATGGGGATGAACAAGCCAAAGAATAACTTGTACACCGAGGCGCCATCTGTCGGCAATCGTTACCGCGAGAAGCAAAAAAGAGAATTTGATGAGTTGATTATGAGTAGGCGCCAAGCTGCAGAGGAGAAGAGATTGTCTTTCTTCCGCCTGGATACGACGAGTGTTCCCGCATTTGAGAAGGATGCTTCTCAAATGCGGGAGCAGGTCAGAGGTATGCTGGGATGGCCGCTGGATATGGATGGCGAGAGCCAATCACGCTCTAATTCCGAATCGTCACCCGCAGCCACTGTAAGTTACATTGCCGAGGATAAGCTAGGCAGCATTTACAGGGTAGAAGTAGAGGCTGGATTCGGTTTAACGACGTACGGGGTCTTGTTCATTCCGAATAAGGAAGGGCCGCATCCGCTTGTTATTTCTCAACATGGGGGCTGGGGGACGCCGGAGTTATGCTCAGGGTTCTATGGAGACAACAATTATAACGATATGACACGAAGAGTGTTAAAGCGCGGCATTGCGGTATTTGCTCCTCAATTATTGCTATGGAACCCAGATGCTTATGGTCCTGAATATCATCGACACCAATATGACAAGCAATTAAAGCATGTTGGAAGCTCTATGGCTGCTGTTGAAATCTATAAAATACAAAGGGCCATTGATTATTTAATATCAAGGCCCGACATCGATCATTCCAAGGTTGGGATGATCGGTTTGTCGTATGGCGGGTTTTATACGATGTTCACAGCCGCACTCGATACGAGAATAAAAGCGGCATATTCCTCTTGCTTCATTAATAATCGCTTTGTTGCGGATTGGCCGGACTTTACTTGGTTTAACGCGGGCAATCGGTTTTTGGATGCGGAAATTTGTGCGCTTATCGCCCCTCGTTATCTGCATTTAGAAGTAGGGAAACGGGACGAAACGTTCCTTTACGAGCATGCCCAGCCAGAAATCGATAAAGTAGCGAGCCTTTATAAGCAACTAAACCTATGTGAGCGATTTTCTGCCAAGGCCTTCGAAGGAGGGCACGAGCTGGACTCGTCAGAGGATGGGATTGATTTTTTCTGTCGATCACTCTTTGCCTTTTAAGAACGCAACAGATGTCAATAAAAGCAAAATTAGCAAATAGTATCGAATAAACAGACGATTTATAATCTTCTTGTAACCGCTCACCAGTGCAGGTTTTGATGGAAAGTAGAGGAGGGATTTGAGGGGGAAGCGTTGTAAACGCAGTGCCGAAACGTAAGTTGAATACAATTTTGTAGGATGAGGTGAAAAGTGATGTTAAGAAAAACAATGCTTGGATTGCTCGTGTCTATAATGATGATTGGATTATTATTCAATTCCTCTGTGTATGCCAACCCCAATCCGACGCCTACGGTGTCGGGAGAGTTTCCGATCGGTATTTTCGTAGAGCCTCCTCCGCCAGATGTCACCGATGCTTCTTTTGCAGATATCCGCGCGATGAATGCTAACTTTATCGTGGCTAGCAACTTAAATACGACACCTGCCACAACGGATTGGGCTTTGGAGAAGGCCGCGGCAAACGATTTGAAATATTTGGTTACCGATACGGGAATCCGTTGGTACCGATCAGAATGGGTATCTCAAAACAATGATGACGGTGATGAATTGTTTATTAGCACTACTCATTCCATAGGGCAATCCTTTACAACGCCTGCACAAGACGAAATGGCCATCTGGAAGCTTTCATTTAAGAAAAGCGGAGTGTGGCCGGCAGGAACTACAGCTACGGTCAGTATTTATAACGGCCCTGATAAAACAACGCTGATTGGCAGCTCAACGCTTACAGGACCAATCGTGACGAATTACCCCGAGTTTGTCATCAATGGCGCAACGGTCACCTCAAACACAAGCTACTATTTGGAGTTAACTACAAACAGTACGTCAAATCTAGGCCCCTTCTTAACGAGTGATACGGATACGTATGCCGGAGGACAAGCCTATTCGAATGGATCCCCATTAACCAACGATCTTTATTTCCAAATGACGCTGCCTAGAGCAGGCGGAGGGAATTGGAGCGCTTTCTCACCTACAAACGATTTAAGCGACGAATATATTGAGACCTTTGTGAATCATTACAAATCCAATCCTGCTTTGCTTGGCTATAACTTGGTCGATGAACCGTTTGGTGACGTTTTTCCTAAGCTAAAGTCGGTGTCGGATAAAATAAAGGCTATCGATCCGGATCATATGGTGTATACGAATTTATACGGAATATGCGACGATTGCCAGCATTATTTTAGCGGTACCAATGATCCCGTAAACGGAGGTTACGAAAATTATGTTAACGGCTGGTTAGCTACCGACCCTGACATGATTTCGTTTGACTCGTATCCTTATTTATCTACAGGGTTCGATGAGAAGCCTTATTATCAATCGTTGGAATATTTTCGCAAGCAGTCATTGCTAAACGGCACCGATCTGTGGGCTTACATTCAAGCCATGTCTTATGATTATTTTAATATGGTAGAACCAAGCGAGAGCCAATTAAGATTTCAGGTTTATTCAACATTGGCCTACGGGGCTAAAGGGTATGTCTATTTTACGTACCATACACCGGCTGGCATGGATAATGGATTAATTTTACCGGATGGCACAAAAAATGATACGTATGAGTATGCAAAAAATGTGAATGGAGAAGTACTGAATCTTGGATCAGCTCTTCTGTCGCTTACCTCCAAAGAGGTGTATCACACGGGTGGCGTACCACCCTTTGCAACAGCGCTGCCTTCGACTTATTTCTGGCAGCCATCCACGGCCGAGCCCGTGATGCCGATGATCGTATCACGCTTTGAGAATGAGGACGGAAGAGAATTCGTTATGATCGTTAATAAAGATCTGGACAATGCCTATTCGCAATCCTTCACGTTAAGTACGCTTCCGGATTCTGTCAAAGAAGTGTCCAAGACGACCGGCTTGGAAGTGGCAACGACTTATGATGCTGGAACAGGGACATTATCTGCTAGCTTTGCACCGGGAGAGGGGAGGCTTTACGCACTGGATGCTGCGGAGAGTGAACTGGTAGCGAATGACCTTATCATTGCTGCTCTGGCTAATACGGCAGTAAACGGGTTATTAGCCGGAAGCGGCCAATCCGGTGACACACTGACTTACAGTATTGTTGCGAATGGTACCAAAGGTGCTGCTGCAGTCACAAACGCAGCTACTGGCGCTTTCACCTACACCCCGAGCCAAGGAGCAAGCGGAACGGATACGTTTACGTTCAAAATAAATAATGGGGCAAAGGATTCTAATGTTGCAACGGTGACCGTCCATATTGCTTCCACCCTTCAGACGTCGTTAACGGGTGGAAGCTCAGCCCAGCCAGGCAAGAAATTCACCGTCAATTTCGGTCTAAGAGGCGCTTCTGAAAGCATCTATGCGCAGGATATCAAGCTGTCTTATGATTCTTCGGTTATGGAGTTCGTATCCGCAAAGTCCATCAAGACGGGTGTTAGCTTGCTGAGAACTGTGAAAGCTCCGACAGGGCAGCTTCATTTCGTAATCGCTAGCGAGGGTGCTGGGAATGCAGTGACAGGCGATTCGGATATGGTTGAAATGACTTTCAAAGCCAAAAACATAACCCAACCAGCGTCGGGTACGATATCGATTACGAGTGCTGTCCTTGGGGATGCTCAGGGTAACGAAAGCCAAGCTGCTGTTTCAACTATCAGCGTCTTTATAGCAAATGAAGGCGATTTGAATCAGGATGGAGTAGTATCTGTCGGTGACTTGGGCATCATGTCCTATCATTTTGGAAAACATGCGAACAGTCTAGACTGGGAGCAAGCTCGAAGGGCAGATCTCAATCATGATGGGATCGTCGATTTACAAGATATGTTGGCTCTCTCTAAGAAAATAACAGAGTCATCCAATTAGCGAAAAAATTTAATTGAGAAGCCTAGATAAGGCAGCACGAGGAGTTGAAGCATATGGAGTGGACATCGGAATGGATCTGGCGTTCGCAGCGCGTGAGAAAAAATGATTACTCCTATTTTCGCAAATTGTTTAATGCGAATACGAAATGGGATTCCGCCCGTCTGTACGTATCTGCGCATCATTATGTTCAGGTCTATTTGAACGGAGAGAGGGTCGGCGGATATGGCACCCCTGCGCCTACGGATCCGTGGAAGAAGAAATTTTATACCGAATATGATGTCAGTAATCTATTAGCCATAGGGACGAACTGTATTACGGCTGATGCGCATTATTTGGGAGGCGAGGGACAAAATGTTGTCAATGGCCTGCCGGGATTTCGCTTGGAGCTTCATCTATCAAGCATAAACGGAAAGACAATGGTCATCAAGTCCGACACAAGCTGGGACACATTAGTTGAAATGCCGCATCGTGTAGGCGCTCCCTACCAACAAAACCGTAGGATTTCAGCTATCGAAGACTATGACGCTAGAGTCTGGGACGAGACTTGGCGTTACGCAAACGGGAACCACAGCATGAAAACAGCCAAGGCAAAAAAGGCGAAAATCGGTCGTGAAGACTGGCTTATGGTTCTACAGACTATTCCTGAGGGGATCGTTGATGAGGAGATTGCATTAACGAAGCTGGACCTTCATGAGGGAATGGAGGGGTTGGATGAGTTTCCTCAAGTATTTGATGTTGGAAGAATCGTCTCTGGTTGGCCTAAGCTTAAGTTAAAAGGAATAGAAGGCGTGACGATTCGCCTCCGGTATTCTGAGAATCTGGACGCTGGGGGCAGAGTGGACCATAACGTCACGAACGAGAAATCGGAGCACTATTACGACCAATATACGATGAGAGGCGATAAGGTAGAGACATGGCAGCCTCATTTCTCTTACAAAGCATTCCGATACGTTGAAGTAACCGGATATCCGATATCGATCGAGTCGGCAAATGAGCTTACCGTCTGCTTGGCGCATACCGCTATCGAATATAGGGGAAGCTTTCGTTGTTCCGATGAGCATTTAAATGAGCTCTATGATGCTTGCATCCGGACGCAGAAAAATAATACGCTCGGGCAATTGGTCGATTGTCCCCACCGTGAACAAGCGCAATATATCGCGGACACGGATTTGCAGGCAGAAACCTTGCTCTATAATTTCAACGCGCTCTCTGTATTAGAGAAGACGCTAAGCGATTTCGCCGATTCTCAGCTGCCAGACGGCACTTTCCCTTTCAATGCTCCATCCACGTACGGGCATCCGGATTTTAATATTCAAATCCCTGAATGGGATTTGCACTATGCGACACTGCTATGGAAGGTATACGCTGCTTCGGGAGACCTCTCGCTGCTCGAATCGTATTACAAACCACTGTGCCGGATGATTGATTACTTCATCAGCAAGCTTGATGAGGCAACTGGCCTCGTTCCTCTGGATAAAGGCTGGCATATTAGCGATTGGCCGTATCCTTCTGTGGAGCATGCTGGGGACTTTCTTGCCGTTCAGCAAATCAAGCTGCTGCAAGCAATCAGAATCGCCGCGGATATTGCGGGTTTATTAGGCGAGCACGAGGACCATAAAAAATATGCGGAACAGACTCATTCGTTAAACGAAAAGATGTATAAGCATCTGTTTCATAGCGAACGCGGCGCATTTAGGGACAGCTCAAATTCTGAAAACACACATCAAGGAGTTACTGCGATTGCCCTGTATGCGGATGCGATTCGCGAAGAAGATCGAGCGAAAGCCATTGCTTATGTGGCAGAAAAGGAATGGGAGTGCCGCACTGTGCTGTCGCTGCCGCTGCTGCAGATGCTGTTTGAGAATAACCGTGAGAAAGAAGCCTTCGCTTTATTGGACCGCAGGGAATACCCGGGCTGGGGCTATATGATCGAGCAAGGGGCGATGACAATGTGGGAAGGGTGGGAAGATATGGAGAGCCACTCACACGCATGGAACGGATATCCGGCAAGGCTATTGCAGCAATATGTAGTGGGTATTCGTTCTGATGCTCCTGGTTTTAGCAAAGCTGTTATACGTCCCTATTTTCCTGATACGCTAACCTTTGCAGAGGCGACAGTCTGGACGGTTCAGGGCCATTTGTACGCTAGATGGGAAAAGGGCAGCAATGGCAGTATTCGCTTTAAGACAGCGATTCCTGCTGGGATAGACGCTCGGCTGGAGTTCCGCCTGCAAGGACAAGATGTTCTTATGAAGCTGGAGTCCGGGGAGCTTGATTTCGTCTTGTAAATAAACGGACGTGTAACGTTGCTTTGGACAGATACGTGTTGAAAAGAGGGGGTGAACAAGCGGTGCCTGCAGAGAAAGCTATTTCAGGGGCAGTCCTTGACTGGAGAAATAGAACACAAATCGAAGCTTTTGTTCTCGTGAAGGATGAGGAGCTACCTTTAAGAAGACGGCCAATGCCAGGATCTCGGGTACGAGTGTTTAGTGATGCGGACAGGGATAAAGCAGACTTGATTGAGTATATCGAAGGCACGGATTATACGGTCGATTATACGAAAGCAGCGATTCGGAGGACGGCAAACAGTCGCATAGCGGATTGGTCTCTCCATCCGATGTATGGCGTCGTTCATTTTGACCATACAGCGTATGGAGACTCCAGTAATCGTGCTTATACGGTGTATGCAGAATATGATTATGCATCAGAAGCTGAAACAGCTGATTCTTATGCACAACAGGAGGGCAGCCAACTATCGACGCTCCTTCCGATAGTTGCGGCCAAGCTTCAATCCGGCGAAGAAGTAGTCTATGTCGTCTACGGAGATAGTATCAGCACGGGTGGAGAAGCAAGCCAGGAATGTTTCGCCTATTACCGGCGTTTTGCCGATTATATGTGCGAATTGTATCCAGGGAGCAGCATCCGCATCATTAATAAAGCGATAGGCGGCGAAACGAGTGAGGGCGGGGCGGCAAGAGTGGAGAGCGATGTCCTTCCTTTTCAGCCGGATCTTGTCTCCATTGGATATGGGATGAACGATCAGAACCTGTATGAACACGGGGTTGGCGTCCTGCCCGAGGACTTTGGGTACAATCTTCGCCATATGATTGAAACAATCAGATCGAATGGTGATACCGATATCGTGCTGGTTACGCCTTGCATGCCAAATCCGCTGTGGCGCCATACCAGTGTTGCCATAGACAGGTATTCGGATGTGATCCATCAGCTAAGCAAACAATATCACCTTACCGTGGCCGACGTTCAATTGGTATGGAAACAGGAGCTAGCAGCGGGGAAAACGCCGGAAAGCCTGCTTTTAAACAATATTAATCATCCCAATGATTATGGGCATTTTATTTATTTTACGGCGTTTGCAAAGATGTTCAATGAATAATGTTAATTGCTAGTGATGACTTTAGAAGTTAATCTATTTGATAACATGTAGGCTAAAAACCTCTTCCCATAGCGGCAGAGGTTTTTATTATGTGAACATAAGCTTGCTTTTATTTAGTATGATCGATGTGTTCATTATTGTATGATAGATAATAGAATGACTGCCTCAATAGGCATATTATTATTTAGCATATAGGAGGATACATGTCCTGGAGTAAATTAAAGCAAAATCTGGAGAGCTTTCTTTGCCCTGCGTTATACGGAAGGGTCGAATACCGTTCAACCAGCTACCGTTACTTACCTGATAAATCAGGTCTTTGTTATATTGCAGTAGATAAAAAGAACGTATTCAATATGAGTGATGCAACGACTTCAATCCGATGGTATCAGACGGAGCTGGAAATAAAAAATGATGCCAATATCCAAATTCCTATCAATGAGGAAGAAATAGAAACGGTTAGAAAAGATACCAAGGGAGTCGTTCCGGAGGATCGTCTAATTGTTATAGCAAGAGGCAGAAAAATAGCTGAATATGCAAAAGAGCTTTTGTCAGCACAATCAGCATTAAGCAAATCAAATTTTATCGTGGTAGCCAATCATTTTTTATCCGCTCCTATAGAACAAAGCCTAGAGAGTAGTGATATCTTATTGAATATTCTAGCTTTAGTGGACAGAAGAGTTGGCAAAAAGCGAATTTTAAGCATGGCTGAGAAGATGAAGCTAAAGCATCCAATGGTGCAGTATTTTTATGAATTACGGCGCAGCACGCTATAAGTATTGTAATAGGATACAAATAAAGGAAAACGCTGCTGTTTGGGGAATATAATTAATTTATAAATAGACGAACAGCAGAGTTGGAGTGATCGGAATTGAATGGCAAAAAAAGTATTATGCTTCTGATGATAGCTATCGTATTGCTCGCAGGCTGTAGCACCAAGCAAGCAGAGAGAACAGAGATTGCGGCAGATAGCGAATTGAGCGAAGCCGTCGCCGCTGCAGCATCAGCATCATCGATCACGCAATATTTGGTCGTGGACAGCACAGCCCTAGGCAAGCAAATGAAGGTTAACGTCTATGTGCCAAAAGGCTATAGCAAGGAGCGGAAATTCCCCGTACTCTATGCGCTGCATGGCAAAAACGGCAACGAAAATACCTTTTTCTCGAATGGCCTTAATATTAACAAGCGGGCGGACAAGCTTATCCAATCAGGCGAAATTGAGCCTCTGATCATCGTAGCTCCTGAATATGACAACAGCTATGGCATCAATTCTTCATCGGTATTGGCTGAGAAAAACGAATATCGGCTGGGGATGTACGAGGACTATTTAATTGAGGATTTAATCCCAATCATCGATACTAATTACAGTACCGTTGCGGGCAGCGAAGGCCGTTATATCGGCGGCATTTCGATGGGCGGTTACGCTGCATTCCACCTGGCATTTACCTATCCAGATTTATTCAGCAAAGTAGGAGGGCACAGCGCAGCCGTATGGAAGGACACGCCGGACTATTTATCCTGGCTATACGAAGGCGGACAAGCTCAGAGCGAAGTCGATCCGGTTATGCTTGCCTCTACGACAGATCTTAGCGGTTTGAGCATTTATCTGGACCATGGGGATAAGGACCATAAGCATATCATTGAAGGAAATATTGCCTTGCTCGAGCAGTTGGATATGGTTAAGGCCACGTATGAAAACCATATCAGCAGCGGGGGCCATAACAACAAATATTGGTCATCTCAAATGGACAATTATCTACGGTTTTATGCCGGGAACAATAAAAGTGGACAATAAGGGGAAATCAATGCTGTGCAGCCTCTTGCTATATCTGGAAATAACCACGTCACTGTAGACGTGGTTATTTTTTAAGAGTCAGGACAGAGCCTAGACGAAGTTTAGGCTAGAGTAAGCCAACCAAAATCCTCGCTGCGGTGAAAGTCGGGCACGTTCGAGTTTACTTTGGACCAGCTTCCGTAGTGAGGAGAAGCGGTCTCGTCACCGCATTTGTAGAAGTTGCCACGCAGTGTTGATCCGGTGACAGGGGCGAAACCGGGAAATAAGGCAGAAAGCCAATCCATCGGAATTCTCAGCTCGGCGGACCAAAATATTTTTCCATTTGTTTCGTCAATCCGATTAATCTCGGTTCGGATATGCAGCGGCGGATGATCCTCTGGTTCAATGTATAAGCGATCAAGACGGTCTTTGCCAAGTCCAACGAGTAATGTACCGGCAGCATTCATTTCCAGATTGAGGTAACGTGCGTCTCGATCCGGCGTGGGTTGAATAAAAAATTCTACGCAGCTGTCCTGGTATACCGGTTCATTCTGACGTGTGTAGCGTATGAGCGGATTTTCCTCGTATACATGGAAGCTTAGCTGAAATGCTTCCTTCGTATAAGACAGAAAAATATGGACCTCAGGAAACTGCTGAGCCTGCGTCCATTGATAGTGTTGAATCGAAATAGCGTCAGCTATGCTCCCAAAGCCGACAAGCGCTTTTTGGTGGGTCACTTTAAATCACTCCTATTAAATATGGTTGATCTATTCAGATCGAAGATGTTGATGAAAGCTTATCATAGAAGCGATTCACTGCCTACGCATAAGTTTTAGATTGTATAGGCTTCCTACGTTTTTAGACGAGTGGAGGCCTGTTTTTGTTCATTGCCAAAATGGTGTATTTTGACTGGAATACCCCGTGTTTTTAATTGTGAATTTATTAATAAGAAGATTTTATAATAGCGAAACTCGGTGCAGTTTAGTATCTTTAATTATAATTGCTTTCATTATAGAAGGTTATCACAAAAATGCCTTTTTCCTTACGGAAAGAGGCACTTTTTACATTCGGCGGTTCAATAGTCGCTCCGCTCTAAGTGATCTACATAATCTTTCGCTTCTTTGAGGCCTGAACCGCTTACTTCCCTGAACTCCTTGATGGCTTGAATCCTTTTGCTGGATGCAATCAGCATACGTAATCTGTCGTCAATGTTTGCTTGAGGGCTGACACGGGCCAAATCCGGTGAAGAGGGTGAGGTTTGATGAAGGGGCTTGGAAAATTCGGATTTATCCCTCCGAAGGTGCGGGGACTGTAGTTCGAATTTTATTTCATTGAGCTGCCTCTGCAGGCTGAACACTTTCAGCAGCAGCAAGAGAGACAGGACGAGTGCGCTGAGTGCAAGGATTTCTACGGTTTCCATTTGAAATCGCCTCTTTCCATAGGATAATTCATTATAGCATAAGACATATTTGGACATGATTATGAAAATATTTTTTGATAATGAGAATGATTATTACTATAATGAGAGAATTGGAAGCTGTAAATGGTTAGGGAAGGTGGACATGATGACATTACTAGAACAACTGCCACTATGGAATCATGCGGCTATTAGAGTACTTGATATTCGGCGGTCTACTTTGCGATCAAGAGAAAGTGTACACGGTTTCCGTTTACCAGCGAGTGCCTTCTTAGTAGCTGTTACTGGAAATGCGAAGATTCTCATCGACGGAGTCGAGCATATCGCAGATTGCTGTTATGTGTGCCATGCCGGAAAAGGCGCAACGCTAGACATTATTCAGGTGACCGAAAAATTCGATTATTATTTTATTTTTTATAAAGCGGTTCTTGTACTGCCCAGTCGCAAAGAATTGTTAAACGCGTATAGAGACCATAATCCCTTTCAAATGCAATATGGTTTTGCTCTGGCCTACCCGCTGGGGATTTTATCAAGAGTAGAGCAGATGTATTCCTATTGGCTGCTGGATGCCCAGTTGGAGAGATTTCATGTGAGGGCGATGTTTCATCAATTAGTGTATGACCTCCTGCAGCAGCTGCATGCCCATGAGGGAACGACAGCCGTTCAGCCGGATTATGTAAGCCAAACGATTCGTTATATGGAGGAACGCTTTGCAGACCCTATCAGCCTACAGGATTTGGCTAATGTACTCAATTGCAATGAGAGAAAGCTGCAGCGGCTATTTAAGGCGAAGCTTCGTATCGGACCGATGGAGTATTTAATTCAAGTACGGATGAATCATGCCCAGGGAATGCTAATGAATACGAATCTACCGCTGAAGGTTATCGCGGAATCGGTAGGCTACGGGGATAGTTACTATTTTAGCCGAGCTTTCAAGAAGCATTGCGGAGTTTCGCCGCTTCATTTCAGGCAGAATCGTCGGATAAGTGCATCCTCTATGTCGCGTTATTCCATTGGCTCGCATCCTATTCTCTCCTATAATGATGATTGTGATAATCATTATCAACAAACATACGGGGGAGTTATTGAAATGAATAGGAGTAAGAGATCGGTTTTGGCGGTTAGTTTAATGTTGAGTTTAATTTTATTATTGAGTGCGTGCACGACGGGGAACGGTACGGGGAACAACGCCGGAGGAGCAAGTCCAACAGGATCACAATCCAATGTCGCCGCATCGAACAATAATACAGCGCAAGCTACGCAACAAGCCTATCCTGTCGTTATTAAACATATGAAGGGAGAATTAACGCTGGAGCAGCACCCTTCGAAAATAGCAGTGCTCGATACCAAATTTGTAGATCAATTGGTGACTCTAAACGAGCAGCCAGCGGGCAGCGTGAAGGCTGCGGCGGATAAGTCGGATTTTCCAGCGTACTTAACGGATAAGCTAACGGATGTTAAATTGCTTGGAACAAGGGATGAACCCAATCTGGAAGCTATTGCTGCGATGGAGCCGGACTTAATCATTTGTACGGAGTTTCAAGAAAAAGTATATGAAAGCTTGTCGAAGATTGCGCCAACCATCATGCTTGACTTTAACGAAGATTGGCGTGATACGTTAGTTACTTTTGGCAAAATTGTTGGAAATGCAGAAGAAGCAACTAATGTTTTGGAAGCCTATAACGAGAAAACAAGCAAGTTGAAAGAAGAATTAAAGGCTAAGCTCGGAGATCAGACCGTTGCATTAATACGTCCACGCGATGAGGGCGTTCGCATCCATACTGCGGGCCATCGCACAGGTGCGATTTTATACAATGACCTAGGTTTGTCTGCTCCACAACAAGTCATAGATGAGCAAGATACCGCTTATCAGGTTCCGCTAGAAGCTTTGCCAGAAGTAGGAGCGGATCATTACTTCCTCGTACAAGACGACATGTTTAAGGAAATCGTTGAGGAATTTCAGCAGACAGAGACATGGAAAAGTATCGAAGCCGTGAAGAACAATCAAGTGTATGATGTGGATTCGAATGTATGGATTGCCTATTATGGCCCCATCGCCATCAATATGATCGTTGACAGAGTTGCAGAAATTTTCATTGGAACTGCATAATATGGCAGAGGTGCTTACACAGCTGGAGTGGGAGGAGTTAGGGGATAGATTCAACTTTACTCCCGAAGGGATGGTTCAGCCTACCACCAGCTTCATTTTTTCAACAGACTTGCTGGATCGGGAGAAATGCGAGACCTACTTGGATCGGTTCGCGAGTGAAATCGGTTCGCCATCGAGACGAGTAACAGCGTCGATGCTGGCGAAACGATATGCCTTTTTAACGGTTACGCCTGTCTTGTACGCGATGACGGCATACAATAAAGGGTTGCAGTTAACACTGGAGAATTGTCAATTAGCTGCACCGCACGAGGATGTGAGTAAATCTAAATTCCCCAATCTGAGCTTTGAAGAATTGAGCGTTACGGAACCGGAAGCGGGGAAACGGAAAGAGTGGCGGGACCAGGTAGTGAGTCAACTATTTGAATCTCATCTGTCCCGAGTGTTTCGCTCCTTATCCACCGTTGGACGAGTTCCTATGGCGATCTTATGGGAAAATGCGCTGGTCCGTATTATTCCAATATATGAAGAAGGCTTGGAAGAAGAACAGGACCCTTCCGTAATGCTGCGATTTCATGATGACTTTCAGTTTATTTCGCAGACGGCGCCAGCAAGCCTATTCGGGGAACGTCGTAACCCCTTTGAGAGGTTTATGAGAGCAGTGAACGCAGGTGCTGCCGACAACACGGCGGCCTATACTCGCCAAACGTGCTGCTTTTACTACGAGATGTCCCCGGAATACTGCAGAGCCTGTCCGAAACCGATCGACTGCCGCCCCTAATAAGGGCGGTGAAACCGTAATAAAACTCAGCCTATTGCAAACTGCTTAGGCTTTTGTTTGTAAACGAAAAAAACCTGCAGGCTAGGCCGTTACAACGGACATGTCTGCAGGTTATTTTATAGACCGTACTTTTGTTATCTATGACTAAGTCTTAAAACCAACGGCTTAAATCCGGATAACCACTCGTTGCCCAGCCTCCATCAACAATCAGGCTTGCCCCGTTCACATAACCTGCATCTTCGCTTGCCAAGAAGAGTGCGGGACCGGTCATTTCTTCCGGCTTCGCCGCACGCTTCATAGGTATGCGTTCCATATAAGCAGCTTTAATATCCTCTTGCTTAAGCAAATCTGCGGTCAATGGCGTCTCGATCAGACCCGGAAGAATTGCATTCACGCGAATGCCGCTTCGTGCCATCTCCAGTGCACCGTTTTTTGTCAGCATGTCCACGCCTGCTTTGGCGGAAGCATAAGCGGAGCCTGCATACATCGGAACTTGTGCGTTAAGCGAGGCAACGTTCACAATCGATCCTCCGCCTTGCTTAGCCATTTGCAGTGCTTGATGCTTCATGCAGAGAAATACGCCCTTCATACATAGGTCAACTGTAAAATCCCAATCCGACTCGGATAGCTCAGTAATCACACCTGCTTTCGATGCTCCTGCCACATTAAACGCAAGCTGCAATCCACCAAAGCGTTCAACTGCCGCACTCACGAGATTCGCTGCATCCGCTTCCACTGTCACATTGGCTTTAACGCCGTAAAAACGTTCGCCAAGCTGAGCTTGGATCGCCTGAAGGCGCTCTATATTGAGATCCGCTGCTACCACGGAAGCTCCTTCTTGAATAAGCCGTTCAGCAATTGCATAACCGATACCGGAAGCTCCGCCTGTGACGATGGCAACCTTGTTAGCGAATCGATTGTTTATGATAGTCATTGTTGCACTCCTTTTTGATAACATCCGTTTATTTGTTAGGGGATTGAGCTGTTTTGTAACCAGTATACTTTAGCCTTTTGATCATGTATATTTAATTAAAACGTATGTTAGTTAAAAAAAATTAAATAAAGAGGCTGACCGAAATGAACCTGGAACAAATGGCTTATGCACTGGAAGTAGCCAAAACGGCTTCGATAACAACAGCTTCTGCTTCTTTATGCGTCACGCAATCTACGATTAGCCAAGCGATCACAAGGCTGGAGAAGGAGCTTGGCATCAAGTTGTTCGAAAGATCACGCAATGGTGCGTATCCATTGGAGCAGGCCAAGGCGATTTTTGATAAATTCAAATCGGTACTCGATACCATTCAAATGATCAAAGAGGATGCGGAATACATTGGTGAATTGATTAGCGGGGAGCTGCGTCTCTCGGCCATCCCCGGCGGCATACCTGCCATCATAAAGGCTGTAGCCAGTATGAAAAATATCCACGCGGACCTGACTTTCGAGCTTTCCGAAAAGCCTTCTTCTTTAATTATTAAGGATATTCGTGATAAACAGGCTGATCTTGGCTTAATTGCCCTTTATCAAGATGATATTGACGAGCAGCTTCAAGGACTCCGCTTTTATCCAATTGACGAAGGCTTCATGCGCATCTGTGTGAATAGCAGCAGCGCTTTGGCAGCAAACAAATCGATAGCATTACAAGATTTGAAAGAGCAAACCTTTGTTTTATTTAACGATGAGCTGATCGATCAATTTATTCTCGCTCTTTCGAGCGAAATTGGCGATGTGAACGTATTATTTCGAACGAACAATTCGGAAGTGATCAACGCTGCTTTGCAGCAATTAAATGCGGTTACCGTCGGACATGAATATTCCTTTGCCCACCACACCAACTTTCAACGGAACGATTATTTTGCAAAAGAACTGGATATGCCGCAGCGCTTGATTTCGATTGGATGGGTGCTGCAAGAGAGCAAAGCTTCGAGCACGACGATCAGACGGTTCTTGGACCGTTTTCAGTATGTTTCATTGTCGAAATAGCTTGTGGCATAACTGAAGCCATTCCTATTTTTGCTGACTCGTGGATTATGAAGCCATATTTGCTTAGTACCGTATGATAAAATTATAGGGAACTACTAAAAGTACATGAAAATTAGGTGCGTGATTAAAATTCAAACGATTTATGTCAAAGTTAGACATTGGTTATTTTGGTATGGAGTTTATGGCTTTTGCAACAAAAGCTGTAACGATGAAATTACACTTTATTCTGATATAGGGCAAAAAAAATTCCTGGGTTATTTTGAACTTACAACTAAGCAATCTCTGGAATATCTTTTGAAAAATGATATGGATATTATTGGAGACGAAAAAGATTACTGTGATGAAATTGAAGAGTTTATAAATGGAAAGCAAGATATTCATTATTTTTATATATATCCTAGAGATTCAGAAGAGGATTCCCTTTCCCGCCAGGTTTCTCATTTTGCCCCTACGAATAGAGATGGGTATAAACCAGTCTATATTGATATGTGGACTAAATTATCTAAATCATGGGACATTGATGAAATTAAGAAGAGTGTAAGAATGCTTGCAAAGGATTTTTTGCATTTGGATATAGAAAAAGTTGAACTAATTGATATTCCAACCTATGAAGAAACAAAATTATCCTACGAACAAGATTATAGCCTTACGTAAAGTAGTTTAAGCGAAGCGAGAAGAACGTTTTGGAGAAACGAATTGTTCGCCTTGGTAGCGGGATTTTTACCTTTAGATGTCTACATAAATCAAAGAATCTGCTTACAACCGTGACCCTAATGAGTGATCTACTAAGGAGCGATATTTATGAACGTTATGAAACCCTTGCCTTCCATAGCGTCGGGTTATCGTCATACCGCCTTGCTTAAAGCAGACGGAACGGTGACGGCTGTGGGCGATAATAAATATGGCCAATGTGAGGTAAGCGGCTGGCAAGATATTGTGGCAGTGGCGGCTGGCAATGCCCATACGGGTAATGCTCATACCATCGGGCTTAAAGCGGACGGCACGGTGGTGGCTGTGGGTTGGAATAAGCATGACCAATGCAATGTAAGCAGCTGGCGAGATATGGTGGCGATAGCGGCGGGTTGGCGACGTACCGTCGGGCTTAAAGCGGATGGCACGGTGGTGGCTGTGGGGCATAATAAGGAAGGCGAATGCCATGTAAATGACTGGCGAGATATGGTGGCGGTAGCGGCGGGGGACTGGCATACCGTTGGACTTAAATCGGACGGCACGGTGGTTGCTGTGGGTAATAATCGGTATGGCCAATGCAAAGTAAACGGCTGGCGCGACATGGCGTCGGTAGCGGCAGGTTACCTTCATACCGTGGGTCTTAAATTGGATGGAACAGTGGTTGCAGCTGGCCGAAATACGGAAGGGCAATGTGAGGTAAGCGGTTGGCACGGCATTGTAGCGATAGCGGCGGGTAGCCACCATACCATTGGCTTGAAATCGGACGGTACAGTGGCGGTTGTGGGCTGGAACAAGCATGGCCAATGTGAAGTTAGCAGCTGGCGAGATATGGTGGCGGTTGCGGCGGGTTGCACTCATACCGTGGGACTTAAATCGGACGGCAAGGTTGCTGCTGTGGGTAATAATGAATATGGCCAATGCGATGTCAGCGGCTGGAGAAGCATATAACTACTAGACAATGAGTTTTTATAATTAATATTACATATAATGAGAGCCATGCGGCGATTTCCGTCGCATGGCTTATCCTTAGAATGATACCCGTTGCGGTTAGACTATATTTAGATTATACAGGTATAAAAGTCACCCCATTCGCTGCATAAATTCGCGAGGAGACACGCCTTCCACCTTTTTGAACACTTTGCTGAAATAAAAAGAACTCTCGTAACCGAGTTTCTGTGAAATTTCGTAAACACGGCCTTCGCCGCGCAGCATCATTTCTTTGGCTGCGGCAATTTTGGTTTCTGTAATGTATTCCACGTAGTTGACCTTGGCAATTTTGGAGAAGAGATGGCTCAGATAGTTCGGGCTGAAATTAAATACGTCGGCAACTTGATTTAAAGACAGCTTATGATTTAGATTCCTCTTAATGTACTCCTGGACATTTCGGACGAGCTGCTCCTTGTAGCTTTGCCTTCTAGTTGAAAGCAGTTCACAGCAGCCATTACGAAACTCAGACAGCCACTCGATAATGCCCTCAATTGTATGCTTCCGATAGATAGCACGGTAACCCTCAGGCTCCTTCTCAAAAATCTGTTCCAACATATTCTCACCATCCGCAAGCAAAGAAGTGGCCATATATAAGATGTTGCATGCGGCGTCGGTGGCAGGCACCAGCAGCTCGGAGCGCCCATCAAAGGTTTCGATCATTTTTGTAATGACGGCATTTAAAGTGCCGATATCGAGTTCTTCAAAAGCACGGCGAAGCTCGGTCCGCAGTTCCGAGAAATCGAATAAAGCCGGCGTTTGGCTGGCATCTTCGCTAGCCGTGAAAAATACAAACGTGTTTTCTTTAATGGCAGTCGGCAAGACCTTTCGGGCAGCCAAATAGCTCTCCCTAATGAAATAAGGATCATCAACCGCAAAACCGATTGCCCCAATGATGATGACATTAAAATAACGGTGCAAAACCATCGCCATATCGGCAAGCAGCTTCTGAATGTCCGGCATCCATAGGTGAGGATCGGATGCGGACACCGGCAGCGTAATGGCGAAATTGCGCAGATCCAGGCTCGTGACATGACAAGGGCTGGCCGCGGATAACGAATCCTTGACCATTTGTACGGTGCTGGAGCATAAGGCGACCAATTTATCCCCTCGGGCCGGCACGGTGTCTGGGCCCAATATTCGGCAGGTACAAACCACATATGAAGGCTCGGATAGATCGATGTCGAGCTCTTCTTTGTGCTGCAGATACTGGGTTTTATTTTCGAACAAATCATTAAACAAACGGATGAAAAATTTATCCCGCTGCTCCTGCAAGGTGCTGCGACGAACGGTGCCGGGAGGAACGTCCAGTTTTTTGAGGTCCCCGATAATGGCAGTCACCTTCTTGATCGAGTTCTCCAGCGTTTGCGGCGTTAGATCCAGCTTGACTAAATAATCTGCGGCCTGTACCTTTATGGCCGCATGGGCATATTCAAATTCCTCATAGCTGGTCAGTATAATGAAAAGTGGAAGCTTTCCCTGCTTTTGGCGCACGGATTCGGCAACCTCCAATCCGCTTTTAACCGGCATTTTAATGTCGGTGATGACAATGTCGGGCTGCAGCGCTTCAATCATTTCTTCTTCCTGAGCGCCATTATGCGCAATCCCGACAATTTCAATGTTATACTGCTCCCATTTCAGCATGGACTGCAAACCGATACAGACCAAAGCCTCATCATCGGCAATCAGCAGCTTTATCATCGTCCTCACTCCTTGCTTGATATGCGTATTTGTTCCTTTATTGGGGACGGAAGCAGAATGCTCATTCTCGTATAAAGCCCCGGCTTGCTATCGATCGAAAGGCCGTATTTATCGCCAAAAGCAAGGCGCAAGCGTTCATTTACGCTTCGAAGCCCTAGATTTTTTAATAAGCCATTGCCTTCAACGGCCTCATCGGAAAGAATGGAAGCAATCTGTTCTTCTGCCATCCCGACTCCGTTATCTTCAATGGTCACCATAATATCGCTGCTGCCGCTTGGGCTGACCGTAATGATGATATGACCTCTGCCTTTAGGCTCAACACCATGGAAAATCGCGTTTTCAACCAATGGCTGCAAAGAAAAACGAGGAATTTGAGCAATTAGCAAAGCTTCATCCTGAATCTTTACCTCCATCGTAATGGTGCTGCCATATCGGTATTTTTGAATGACAAAATAGTCGTCCAACAGGTTCAATTCATCCTTCAGCAGCACCACTTTACGGATATCCTTAGAGATGCTTCGCAATAACCGGGATAGGGAGGTTACCATTTCGGCAATGCCTGTGGCGTTTTGAATGGTGGCCATCCATTTCACGGAGTTTAAGGTGTTGTAGAGAAAATGAGGGCTAATTTGATTCTGCAGCATGCGGTACTCCAGTTCCTGCTTCTGCTTAACGTCAGCCACCCGGCTTTCCATTAAAACAACGATATCCTGCGAGAGACGATTAATTCCTCTGCCCACGTCGCCGAGCTCACTGTTCCACTCAATGTTTCGGTCCACAGAGAAGTAGCCCTGGGCAATTTTGTCCATTCGTTTTTTTAGCTTCTCGACCGGCAAGCTGATGGTACGAGTCAGGTAAAGCGTAATAATGCCACTAAGGATGATGACTAAAATGCACACGGAAACTGCGATGACGATCCAGATGTTAAATATTTTGGCGAGCTGCTTGTCAGATAAGGTCTGGGTAAGCGTTACTCCCTTGCGAACCGGATAGGATACGGCAATGCGCTCTTCTCCGTCCGTTTTAATGACGCTTAAGACTGTCTGAGCTCCAGTAGGAGTGTCTTTTTTGTATGCGCTTTCCGAATAATCGGCGGCGACTGGCGAAACCTTGCCGTCCATGATTTGGTAGCGGGAGTCGCCTAGACTAAGCAATAGGCGGGAATCAGCCGGCAAAGCATAGCCCTTTAGCTTGTCGGTAATGACTGAAGTATTGACGAGCAGATAGACGGTACCAATACGGGAGGCTCCTGTGCCATAGATCGGCCAAATGATCGGAATGCCATCTGAGATGGAAAAAGGGTCACGAACCACCCGGTCCCATACTTCTGCCGCATCCACGGCAAGTCCAGGGAGATCATTAATGTTATGGACATTTAATGAAGACGAAAGGCCGCCGGCATTATCTACTTGAATGAACTTCCCTTGGTGATCCGTTACAATCAGGCGGCGGGCATAGGCGTTGGACGGATTAACACGGAATGCTTCCTGCATCGATGTAAAAACATCCACAGCATCTTTGGCGCTTGCCTGCGTCGACTCAAAATAATTCGTGAGCAGGGCATTGGTGCCCGAATTCGTACTGCAAACCATGGCTAATGCGTAAAGGTTGAGCAAATCCTGTTCAATAATATGAGAAATAAGCTGCAAATTAAATTCGGTGGCCTGAATGGCTGTTTTACGCTGAAAATAAGAGATCATCTCATAGCTGAAAAACGATAATAAAATCGCGATCAGCAAGGCAAAGATCGTCATAATGAGAATGATTCGGCTTTTTATGGTTGATTTTCGATTCGTATGGAACACTCCCTATTCAAAAAAAAAGCGATTAAAGCGTTTACAATAAGCTCTGACATAGCTACTTCCAATAAACGCAGATAATGATTCGGCTTTTATTAATATGTAGTTAGTATAATAGCACATCCTTCCAGCAGTTTGCAGAAGAGTTAGCAGGGAGGCGGAAAAACAACCGATTTTACATGTTTTGCGTATGATTTTACAGGTTTTAGGGATCGTGCTGAAATAAAGTAAACCAAATATTACAGGTTGTGAGTTGGAAAATACATCCCATTCACCTCTAAAAACGATTAGAATTTGACTTAGGGTTCGGCAATACCGAATCGGCTGCAATTCTAAATGATGGAAAAGGGGAGTTATGACATGAAATTAAAAAGAGTGTTCAGCATGACCTTAGTAACCGCGTTATCCCTGAGCATGATCGCTGCTTGCTCTGGCAACAACGGCAACAATGGCGCTGCTCCGACTACGGCTCCAACGGCGGGGAATAATGCAAGCGCTTCCGAAAAGCCGGCCGACGAGCCTGTAACGTTGAAATGGGCGTTGTGGGACTGGGAAGCAACCGCTTACTATAAACCATTGATTGAGGCTTATAAGTCGAAACATCCAAATGTTACCATCGAATATGTAGACCTTGGCTCCACCGATTATATGACGATGCTGAGCACTCAGCTCTCCGGCGGCGCCGATCTGGACGTTCTGACGATCAAGGATATTCCTGGCTATGCCAATCTTGTGAAGCAAAATCACCTGGAGCCTTTAAAAGGGTTTATTTCAGAAAAAGGCGTCGATACGGCTGCATATGGCGGCACGGTTGAACAAATTCAGGTGAATGATGAGGTGTACGCGCTTCCTTTCCGCAGTGACTTCTGGCTGATCTATTACAATAAGGATTTGTTTGATAAAGCAGGCGTCGAGTACCCTACGAATGATATGACACTTGACCAATATGATGAGCTGGCTAGAAAAATGACGGCAGGCAGCGGCGTGAATAAGGTTTACGGGGCTCATTACCATACTTGGCGCAGTGCGGTTCAACTGTTCGGCATTTTGGATGGCCAGCATACGGTCGTGGAAGGTGACTACGATTTCCTGAAGCCTACCTATGAACGGATCTTGAAGGAACAGAATGACGGTATCGTCATGGATTATGCGACTTTGAAAACGTCCAGCACCCATTACTCCGGCGTCTTCTACAACAACTCTATTGCGATGATGAATATGGGCAGCTGGTTTATTGCCACACAGATTGAAAAAGTGAAAAGCGGCGAGTCTGCCGCTACCAATTGGGGCATTGTGAAATACCCGCATCCGGATGGCGTAGAGGCCGGCACGACGCTCGGAACTATTACTTCACTAGCGGTTAACAAAAAATCGGCGAACAAGGAAGCTGCTCTTGATTTCCTTCAATTTGTAACGGGCTCCGAAGGCGCTGCTGCGATTGCTTCCACGGGCACGATTCCTGCGATCAAAAATGATGAAGTCATCGGCTCGATTACATCTATTGAAGGATTCCCGGCAGATGAGAACAGCAAAGCGGCTCTTAGCACAGTGAAAACGTATTTGGAAATGCCAATGCATGAGAAGAGTGCGGATATCGAAGTCATCTTGAACGAAGCCCATGATAACATCATGACCAAAAATACAACGATAGACCAAGGCTTGGCCGATATGAAAACTCGCGTACAGCAAATCTTGAACAATTAGAAGACAAAGAGAAGATGAATCAAGGGGGCGGGCGAAGGCCCGCCTTTCTTTGAAATCCTGTTGAGCTGGAAGGTATGGAGGAGACATCATGCAAAATGAAACTAGAGTAGAAACCGGAAAACCCGAAAAGGCTTTGTGGTCCAAAGGCGTCAGGGAGCATCTGGTAGCGTATAGCTTTATTGCGCCTAACTTTATCGGCTTTGCCGTATTTACGCTGCTGCCCATGCTGTTTGCCTTTGTGCTCGCCTTTGTGAAATGGGACGGGGCAAATCCGATGAAATTTGTCGGAGTCGATAATTTCACCCGCCTTATTCAGGATACGACGTTTCATAAGGCATTTTGGAATACGGTTGTTTATACGATCGGCGTCGTTCCTTTTACAATGGCTTGCGCACTGGGACTGGCTATCCTGCTCAATCAGAAAATATTTGCCCGCAATTTTCTCCGGACCGTATTTTTCTTCCCGTATGTCGCTTCGCTCGTAGCGGTTGCTGCGGTTTGGAATTTTATTTTTAGTCCAACCTTAGGGCCGCTTAACAACATTTTGCACGCAATTACCGGCGTACCGATTGAGGATTTGCCCCGCTGGGCCGCGGACAAAGACTGGGCGATGTTTACCGTTGTATTGTTTACCGTTTGGAAAAGCATGGGCTATTACATGGTCATTTATTTGGCAGGACTGCAAGGCATTAATCCGGAACTATACGAAGCGGCTCAACTGGATGGCGCGAATGCATGGAGGAGATTTCGCAATGTGACTGTGCCGCAATTGGCGCCAACGACCTTCTTTGTGCTGATGATCCTAGTCATCAATTCGTTTAAGGTGTATGACATCTTTATTAACCTATTTGCCGGCGCGGATAACCAGCTCAATGATTCAACTAGGGTTATGGTTTATCAAATTTACAATACGGCCTTCCGATCTCTGGATTACGGTTATGCCAGCGCAATGGCCATTGTATTATTTCTGCTTGTACTGGGCATTACCATCGTTCAGTTCAACGGCGAGAAGAAGTACGGATAATAGGAGGATTTAACGATATGGTAGGCACAGATAAAAGGCTCAAGGTCGCTATGGTGGCATTTGTATATGTTTTGTTGTTCTTGATTGTTCTGGCTATGCTTGTTCCGTACGTGTGGATGATTTCGGCCTCACTAAAGCTGAACAAGGATGTATTCTCGTTTCCGATCCAATGGATTCCCGAATTGCCGCGCTGGAAAAACTACGTGGATATTTGGAATCGAATTCCACTGGGCCTGTTTATTTTCAATACGGCGAAGCTGGCGGTCATCGTTACTTTTTTGCAGCTGCTTACCTCTAGCTTTGCGGCTTATGCGTTTTCGAAGCTAAGATTCAAAGGCAGGAACTTGCTGTTTCTGGGCTATATCGCAACGATCGCCATTCCGTGGCAGGCGTATATGGTGCCGCAATTTATTATGATGCGCTCCCTCGGGCTAAACAACACCCATTTGGCCATTATCTGTTTGCAGGCTTTCTCGGCTTTTGGCGTATTTCTAATGCGTCAGTTCTATCAAGGCATTCCAGATGAGCTGTGCGAAGCTGCACGGATTGACGGCTTAAGCGAATATGGCATTTGGGCAAGAATTATGGTCCCTCTATCGAAGCCTGCGCTTTCAACGCTGACCATCTTTACTTTTGTTTCTACTTGGAATGATTTCTTGGGTCCAATGATTTATTTGACGAAGACGCCGCTCAAAACGATTCAGATCGGGCTGCGAATGTTCATTTCGCAATATTCTGCGGAATATGGCTTGATCATGGCAGCAAGCGTCGTGTCGATTATACCGGTTCTGATTGTATTCCTGGGCTTGCAAAAATACTTTGTGCAGGGCATCGCTTCTTCCGGCGTAAAGGGTTAAAACGAGTTGTTTTAGAGTTTGGAAATGAACGAATGAAGCTTTGATCTATTCCCATATGAGGAGCGATAAAGTATGAATAATCGCAAGGCTTTGCGAAAAAGCATGGCATTTATCCTAACGGTTGCGATCATCCTGTCACTTATGCCAATGAGGCCGGCTTTTGCAGCCGGCCAGGCAGCGAGAGTCGTCTCGATTGACGGCGATGCTGCCGACACCAATCCTGCAAACACCTTCAAAGGTTACGGAGCCGTGTCTGCCAATAACACCTCGCGTTTGCTGCTGGATTACAAAGAAGAGCATCCCGTACAATATTGGGAAATGATGAACCTCTTATTTAATCAGGATACCGGTGCAGGCATCAACCATGTAAAGGTCGAGATGGGCAATGACTCCAACACCTCCTCCGGTACGGAGCCTGCGACCAAGCGCGCGGCTGACGAAACAGCCAACGTGCGCCGTGGCGCCGGATTTATTTTCGCCGCTGATGCTAAGCGGATTAATCCGGAAGCGAAGGTCAGTATCCTTCGATGGACAGAACCGAATTGGGTGCAGCCATGGAGCGATGGCAATACCGATCCCTCTCAGCCTGCTACGATTGCTGCTTACGAACGCATGTACAAATGGTATAAGGATACGGCCATTGCTTTAAGAGAAACCTACGGCTTTGATCTGGATTACATTAATCCGGACCGCAATGAAACCAGTACGCCAAACGTAAACTTCATCAAGTGGTTTGCAAGCAAAATGCGCAGCGATGCTGCATTTCCTAACTATAATCAAATTAAAATTGTCGCCTCTGACGAGAATACTACATTGAATATACCTACTCGGATGCTTGCTGATCCTGAACTTATGAAAGCCGTCGATGTGATGGCCTACCATTATAATATGGCAACGAGCGCCGACTATTTGAAAGTGAACGCGGACAATAAGAAGGAAGTCTGGTACAGCGAAGGCGTAGCTCCGCAGACGTTAGCCAAATATCGTGCGAATGCAGAGGAAACCTTCGGCGGCGTTGGCAGCGCGCTTGACGTTGCCGGCCGTTTTATTGGAATGTATACGCAAGGGAAACGAACGCATTATATGTTTCAACCCGCTGTAAGCGCTTTCTACAACGGGGCTCCTTACAGCAGCAAGGAAATTATTTCAGCGAGAGACCCGTGGTCAGGGTATTATACTCCTGATGTGGGCATTAGCACGGTTATGCACTTTACCCAGTTTGCTGCTAACGATTGGATGTACATTCCTAATGCGAGCGCTGGAGTAGTCGGAAGCCGCGGGAACAGCGAGATGGACGGGAACGCTACGGATGCCGAATATAACCGTTTAGTCTTCGTGAGTCCTGACAAAAAGGATTTTTCGGCTGTAATGGTAAATGACAGCGAGCGCGAGGCTTATTTTCAATTTAACGTCAAAAAGAATATTGAACATTCGGGTAATCCCGTACAAGTATGGGAAACGAGGGGACCGGATTACGGACAGGAATATGATGCCAATTGGTATCAACGACTAGGCGACATTTCGGCCGTAGAGAGCGGAGATATGTACTCGTATACGCTGACCGTCAAGCCTCATTCCATGGTCAGCTTAACCAGCACCGCGGTCAATCCGAATACCGGAAATGCCCGCGCCTCGTACGAGCGGAACGAAGCGATTCCCAAGCAAACGGTGCTCGATGTTGAGGGCAGTTCGCCAGCCATTTTGTATGAGGACGATTTCGAGTATAGCGATTATGCTGCGGTGAATGGCCTTAGCTATATTGAGCGCCGGGGCGGCACGCCGCGTTATACGGCTGACCAGGGCGGGGCGTTCGAGGTTGCCGAGGGGGCAGGCAAGGATGGCTCCAGCGGCATGAAGCAAATCATTTATGGCGGCAACAAGCCGGGCGTCTGGACCACTACTCCGTTTTCCTATACGGTGCTGGGGGATGAACGGTGGGCCAACTATCAGGCATCGATCGATTTCAAAATGGATCAAGATCCTACGCATACGAGTGACAATTATGTCGCGGTGGGCGTTCGCCACAAGCTAAATCACACGACCTCTGATTCGGAGTCAGGCTATAAATTCAGATTCTATGCGGACGGAAGCTGGCGCTTGATCCGGCTTACCGCAACCGTTGCTTCGGGGAAAATCGCTGGCTTTGATGCCAGCAAGTGGCACAGAATCTCGATTAAAGCGGTTAACCGGCTGATTACCGTCTCACTAAATGGTGAAACGGTCAGCACCTATACGGATCAAGCAAGCGGATCGCCATTAACCGGTCAAGCGATGATACAAACCAGCCTACACCAAACGGTCTTTGATAATCTGACGATTGAAGCTGTGGACGGTTATGTGCCTTATGCAACAGAAAGAATCGATGATCTGGACTCCCGTATCTCGTATCATGAGGGCAATACACCGTGGAGTCACAGCCTGTCTGGAGGCTTTGGCCGTCTGAACCGGACGATTACGAGCAATGGCGCAAGTATTTTATTCAGCAGCACAACGACAACGGAAGGGACGCCGAACAGGTGGTACTTCGTAAGGAATGAAGGGAATTCGGCATCATGGAGCTCCAATAGCGCAAATGCATGGACTGGCGAGAATGGCAGCTATGCCTCCTTGACTTTCAACGGAACGGGCATTGAAGTCTACGGAGTCGGGCAGGGTACAGACGCTGTAGTAAGAATGGATGTTTATTTGGATGACTTTGGAAAAGGCTATGTCCATGATGCTTCCAAGAGAAAGCTCACCGGAAAGGCCTATAGCAATGGAAGCAGCAGCCAACTGATCTATCAGGTAAGCGGGCTTGAGCCTGGCGTGCATAATGTGAAAATCGTCAAAACAGCTGCCGCGTCCGGCAATGGCAACTACATGTCCATTGAGAAGGCCATTGTTAAGGCGGACACGAGCTCTCCAACTTCCTTTGAGCTTCCATTCGAAGGTACAGGTTTTAACCTGGTAGGTGATACCGCCAATGCGACGCTTGATATTTTCGTAGATCATACGCTTGTTCATCAAGACGTGGCGATTCCTGCTGCATCAGTCAACCGCACGGACACTTATTCCTATGGAGGGCTGGTTGATGGCCCTCATATGCTTAAGGTAGCGGTGAAAGCGGGCACCTTCAGCATAGATTCCATCGATATTTTGGGAGCGGTATATGGAACCGTAACGAAAACGGAGCTTGAAGCTCTCATTAATCAAGTAAGCAGCTATAAAGAGGACGATTATTTGCCGGCAGAATGGAGTGCCTTCTCCGGCGCTTTGGCGGCAGCCCAAAGCTTGCTGACTGCTGAAGCAGATCAATATGCGGTTGATTCTGCCTTCACCGCCCTACAAAATGCGGCCAACGCGCTCAGAGTTAAAAGCCAGCCCGTAGCCGTAACCGGCGTCTATCCTGCTATTGTCGCCACAAAAGTAGGACAGCAGGTTGTGGGTTTGCCGGAGAGCGTTGCCGTCACGCTTGCGGATGGAACGCTAGGTGCGAGTGCAGACATTCATTGGCTGGACAATATTGCAAGCCGCTTCACGGCGCCCTATTCGGCTGTGCAGCTAACGGGTGAAATTGTAGGCGGCAAAAACCTCTTTATTCAGGTTCAGGTGGAAGTGGTGCCTGACGGTCTGGTCTATCTATTGGACGCTGGGGGTACAGGGGATATAACCCCGCCATTTACGGCGATCAAAAACCTTATGGGCGACCGTTTGCTCAATGACAAGGCTGATCAGCTTTCCACAGGCAATACGGTTTGGGGTCACACGACCATAGCTGCCAATTACAAACAGAAGGCAATTACCGGTGCGGTAGTTATTACGGACAAAAGCCAGACCGGCATCTATGGCTCAGATACGAGAAACAATCCGCTAGTTTATGCGTTGCCTCTGACGGCAGGAGAGTACACGATTACTTCCTTTCATAGAGATTGGTGGAGCAATGGCAACCGGACCATGGATATTAGTCTAAGCTATAAGGATGATAAAGGAGAGACGGTAACCCTACCTGTAAAAAGCGGATTAGTTGCGGGCTCCGGTGGAACCACGGTTGCTTATGATTTCACTCTTCCTGTTGACGGTACGGTGCAATATAGCGTGAATAACACATACACTGGAAATCAAGCTGCCTTGATCAGCTATTTGGGTGTAGCGAAGAAAACGGTCGATCCTGCAGATCAACAGGAGGTTGGCAATGCAAAGAAGATTATTGAGGACGCTCTGTACAAAGTGAATCAGGAAACAGCCAATCGTGAAGCTGAGCTGAAGACATGGCTGCTTCAAACAATCCATGCTTTAGAGGGCTTTAGCGCTACTGGCGTTAGCATGGGTGAAATTACGATCTCTTCATTTGAAGCCGCAGCAGATGAAGTGGATGGCGGCTTTGAATTCACGGCTGCGCTGAAGAAAGGTCTTGCTGAAGGCAAGGGAACAGGTTCAGGAACGATTATTGCGATTCGTGTACCAGATGCAGTAAAACCAGTCATTGCACTAAACGGTGAGGCAACGGTAAATGCAGCCTATGGCGAAAGCTATACCGATGCCGGAGCTACCGCATCTGATGATCGGGACGGGGACATTACGGAAGCCATCAAGCTGACCATCACTTACAATGGCGAAGCTATTCCGGGACTCGTGACAACCGTGCCGGGAACCTACATTTTCCACTATAATGTCAGTGATGCTGCAGGAAATCAGGCGGTAGAAGTGACGAGAGCAGTCATTGTTGGCGAACCAGCGGTTACACCAACACCAACACCGTCTGCGTCACCAACGGCATCGCCGGAAGCGACGCCAACAGCGTCGCCATCGGCCACACCGACGGCATCGCCGGAAGCGACGCCAACAGCATCGCCATCGGCCACACCGACGGCATCGCCGGAAGCGACGCCAACAGCATCGCCATCGGCCACACCGACAACTTCGCCGGAAGCGACGCCAACAACACCACCAGGGCCGATAGCAACGGCTGCGCCAACATCGACACCGGCGACGGTTGAAGTGTTAAGCAACAAAGCTTTGAAGGTAGAAGGGGACGGTTCGGTAACTGCCCTACTATCGGAGGACAAAGCTTGGGCACAGCTTCCAAACGATGTATTTGAGATTGTAGGTGATAAAAGCCTTCAAATAATCAAGAAAAATATGGTTATCGAATTATCGAAGTCGGCGCTTATGCAGCTGCAGGAAGCAATGAAGTTAGCGCAATCAGCGGCCTTCCAAATCAAAATGTCAGCGGTTAAACTGCAAGAAGCTGTCAGTAAACTAGTAGATCATGCTGTGGCTAACCATTCCGTTCATGTAACTGCGGCAAGCGATTTATATGATTTTGATTTAAAATGGATAGGGGCGGATGGTAAGGAAGTCTCGGCACAAGCCTTCAGCGAACCTGTAACGATGAGCTTTAAGGTCGATCCAGCTGCCGATCCGGATGTTTTGGGTGTTTATCGTATCGAGGCAGACGGAACCATTCATTATGTAGGCGGAACATTCAAAGATGGTACGCTGACCGCAACGGTGAAAGAAGCGGGACAATATGGGGTTCTAGCGTTTCATAAAGTATTTTCGGATGTAAGTTCGAATTTATGGGCTAGCGACGTCATTAAGAAGATGGCCGCAAAACATATTATCGCAGGCGTATCCGATACGGCGTTTAACCCACAAGGGAAGGTTACACGGGCAGAATTCGCTGCGATGATTGCTCGCGCTTTGCAATTGGAATCGGTTAATGCGTCGGCATTTCAAGACGTTGATCCCGAGGATTGGTATGCAGGCGTCGTTTCTGCCGTAAGTGAAGCTGGAATCGTGCTTGGACGGAATGAAGATACCTTTGCACCGAACGCAAGCATCTCCCGCGAAGAGATGGCCGTTATGGTTGTCCGTGCAGCTGCTTATTTAAATGGCAATCAAGCGAGCATTGGGAATACGGATAAATTCAAGGATGCTCAACAAATCAGCGGTTGGGCGCAGGAAGCCGCAAGCATAGCGCAAGAAGCGGGCTTGATTCAGGGGCGCGGAAATAATTATTTTGCCCCACAAGCAAGCATGACGCGTGCAGAAGCTGCGCAAGTAATTGCAAATTTAATAGCTGCTTATTTATAATATTTGGATCACGGTTTGAAGCTGTAGAATGGCGGGATGGATTCCATATTCCGGTGAAGCATGCTAAATAGATGTTGACGAAGCAATTGCGCCATGTTATCTTTACTGTAATAAAAAGGCAATGTAACCTTTGGGTTCAACCTCGTATACACGGGGTTGGGCCCTTTTTGCGTTGACCTGCGAAAAAGGAGAATGAGCAGAATATGAATTTAGAAGCTGTTTATCACCGTGCAAAATTAAATTGGTCCTATGCGTATGACGATCGTACCCTTCATATTCGAATTCGGACGAAGAAAGCAGATATGCTGCAAATTACTCTTGTTTACGGCGATAAGTATGATTGGAGCAAGGCGAACTCCGAAGCTCAAATGGTACGACTGGCCTCGGATGCCATGTTTGATTATTGGGAGGTGTCTGCTCAGCCGGCATTCCGTAGATTGGTTTATTATTTTGCCTTGAACGACGGTGAACGCACGGTCTATTTCCAAGAGAGCGGATTTTTTGATGTTCCGCCTGTCATTTTTTATGAAGGCCTGTTCGATTTTCCTTTTCTGAATCCCGTGGACGTTCATAGGCCTCCAGCATGGGTGAAAAAAGCGGTCTTTTATCAAATATTCCCTGAACGATTTGCGAACGGCGATTCAACTCTCGATCCTGAAGGCACGGAGGAATGGGGAGGCAAGCCGACCCCGAATAATTTCTTTGGCGGAGACCTGCAGGGCATCATCGATCATTTGGAATATTTATCTTCGCTCGGTATAAATGCGATTTATTTGAATCCGGTCTTCGAGGGAACGACTAACCATAAATACGATACGCAGGATTACTTCAAGGTTGATCCTCATTTCGGTACGAATAACAAATTAAAAGAGCTTGTGAAGGCTTGTCATGAGCGGGGAATACGCGTGCTGCTTGACGCAGTGTTCAATCATTGCGGCCACTCGTTTAAACCTTTTGTCGATGTGATGGAAAACGGCCTTTCCTCTGCTTTTGCCGATTGGTTTCATATACGAGAATGGCCGCTAACGGTAAAGGACGGCGTTCCCACCTATGATACGTTTAGCTTTGAACCGATCATGCCGAAATTGAATACGGAACATGCCGAAGTAAAGGAATATTTGCTTAAGGTGGCAAAATATTGGATCGAAGAAGTCGAAATCGACGGTTGGAGACTGGATGTGGCGAATGAAGTCGATCATGCCTTCTGGCGGGAGTTCCGCAACACAGTGAAGGCTGTCAACCCGGATGCTTATATTTTGGGCGAAATTATGAATGATGCGCTGCCATGGCTGCTCGGGGATCAATTTGATGCGGTCATGAACTATCCGTTCACGAAGGCATGCTTAGATTTCTTTGCACATAATCGAATTGGAGCAAGGCAGCTTGCAAATAAACTCAGCGGTCAAATCGTGGGTTACCCTAAGCAAGCGAATGAAGTTGCCTTTAATTTACTCGGCAGCCATGATACCGCTCGATTGCTCACTCTATGCGGGGGCAGCACAGAGCGAATGAAGCTTGCCATATTGTTTCAGTTTACTTACCCTGGTGCGCCATGTATTTATTACGGTGATGAAATCGGTCTGGATGGAAAACAAGATCCAGATAACCGTAAATGCATGGAATGGGATCCAAAGAAGCAAAACGATGAATTACTCGACTTTTTTAAGCGGACGATCCGTTTACGCCAGCAATATTCCGCGCTGCAAGACGGAGCGATTACTTTTTTGCAGGACCAGGTGAGCGATCGGAATTTTATCTACGAACGCCGTGATGATCAGGATCAGTTTGTTATTCTTATTAACAATTCAGAGAATCACTCTGCTTTCCGCTCAACCATTGAGGAAGGGGTCTGGACAGACATGGTTTCCAATTCGATCGTCATCACCTTAAAGGGTCAATTAAACTGGGAGCTCCCGCCTTTCGGTTATGCGATATTGCATAAGGAAGTTAACAGGTAATCATTTAAACAATCCAAAGACAAGATGGAAGATACAGAACAAAAACGATTTACCATGGAATCGAAAACCGTTGGAGCTTACTTTTCCAATTCAACGTACCCGTCAATACGAGCGTAATGAAATAGAAAAGCAAGGACGAGACGATTGAAGTTATTACGCTCCATAAAAGCGGAAGGCCTTGGACGGTAAAATAGTTGTAGGTCCAGTGTCCGCAAATTGCCATCAGCATCATACAAATTCCAACCTTGATATAAGGACGAATGCTCCAATAAAATCCGATCGAGCCTGAGATCGAAAAGAAGTTTAACAGTGTTTGCATGACAATTCCGATGCCGATGCCGTACGCGATTCCGATTATGCCGAATTGGCTGCCGAATACGAAAATCCCGACCGTCTTGAAAATGGTTGCCGCCACATAGTTCCACAATGTAGCTTTCGCGCGGCCGAGCCCGAGCAGGATTGCATGCAGCGGTGCGTCGAAGTAATGCAAGAAAAACATTGGCGCCAATATTTTCAGAAGCAATCCGGCTTCCGGTGCATTGTAAATTAGCGTCGTAAGTGGGGTGGCCCATTCGAACAGGATGACGGTCGCAGGCGCGCCAATCAGAAGTCCCAAGCTTAGCGCCTGATTCATCCTCTCATGCATAAGCAGATTGTTCTTGTTCGCCGCTGCCTCGCCAATGGCAGGAATGAGAGCGGTGGACAAGGACTGCGTTATAAAACTTGGCATGAACAGCAGTGGAAACACATAGCCGGCCAGCAGCCCGAACTGCTTTGTGGCTAACAGCGTGCCAACGCCAGCCAGCGCCAAGCTGGATGTAATGAGAAGCGGTTGGAAGGTGTTATATAACGAATGAATGACCCCGTGCCCGGTCGTCGGCAGCCCGATCTGCAGCAGCTCTCCCAGTGTGCTTCTTCCTTGTTTCACGTTGCTCGCCCACGTCTCTCCCTGCAGCTTCGATTCGCCGTATAGCTTATAGCTTGCGATTAGGAATAAGAGGCTGATCGCTTCGCTGACGACAGATGCAGCCATTGCGCCCGCAGCTGCATACGCGATGCCGAAAGGCAGCAATAGGTGTACCAAGGCAAGGACACATGCAATTTGCACCGTATGCTCGAGCACATCGGAGGCTGCGATGGTCTTCATCTGCTGCATGCCGCGGAAGTATCCTTTTAGCACCGCGGAGATGGCGACAATCGGCGCGATCGGCGTAATCGCGAGCATCGCATAATAAGCGCGTTGATCGCTCAACAAGATGGATGCGATCCATTCAGAGCCTAATAATGAAATAGTCGTAAGCGCTATGCTTAAGACACTTGTAACGGCTAGCGAGACGTGCAGGATTCGCCGCACTTTCCCTCGTTCGCCACGAGCGTGTGCCTCCGCAACCAGCTTTGAAATTGCCACGGGCAATCCAAGCTCCGTAATCGTAATGACGAGCGGGACGAGCGGATGCGCCATCATCAAGAGGCCGATTCCCTCCGCGCCCAGTACGCGAGCAATATACATGCCGCTGATAAAGCCGAGAATGCGGTTAATGAAAGCAGCGACTGACAAGACCAGCGTACCTCTCATGAACGATTGCCTGTGTTGAACCATGGCTTGTTTCCTCCTGTTTACCGAATACTTAAATATGTATTCAACATTTGGAAAAGCATGCGAACGAGCTTGTGTCGGTCTCATTTTTGGGCTGTGACCGATTAGCCAAGCATGGGTTAGGCTGCCCAACGTACCCCCAACGTAATTAGGGATTCAACGCTAAATCCCTCTGCTTGTTAAAGGCAACGAAAACGGCACATAGCAGCAGTACAATCCCGGTGAAAATAAATCCTTCGGTGATGTCGAAGGGCAGCCAGCCGAGTACGGAGGAGCCTGCCACGACTCCCAGCGAGAAGAAGGCGTAGAAATAACCGTAAGCTTTTCCGCGAAGCTCGGCAGGGGTCGCTTTAATGAGCATCGTATTAATGGACGGGAACAAGAAGGCGAAGCCTACGCCATATAGTCCGAGCACGAAATACAAAGTTAACGTAGTTGTCGATTGGCTGATGAGCAGTTGGCTGATCCCCATCAAGCCAATGCCGACGGCCATCGTCTTGGCGGGGGCCACCCGGTCAAAAATCCGGTTCGTAGGCAGGACAAAAATAAGGACAGCAATAATTCCGAACGTGCTCATTAAGGTTCCGCTTAGCCTTGAATCATAGCCGAGCGTTTGAACATGCAAAGGCAGCAAATAGGCGATTACGCCTTGGGAGAACATTAAGAAAAAAGCGCCGCCGTAAGCTTTGAGTACGCCTGAGTTAAAGAGCGAGCCTAATGGTTGAACGACAGAACTGATTTTCTCTTTCTTCGCTACCTTATACTTGCTAAGAAAAATAGCCGAAAGAATAGCAAGTGAAAAGCCTAATACAGCCACGCAGGTAAAGACGAACGGTACAGAGGTTTTACTGGCCATGATACCGCTGAATGCGGGTCCAATAATGGCTGCGAGACCAACGAAGGTGCCGGTGAAGGCGACTTTTTTGCCTTGCTGGTCATTAATTGTTGTATTTGCTGAAAAGGTGAAGGCAGCAGGTACGATTAATCCGGCGACAAAGCCATGTAGGATTCGAACGACAATTAAGAAGAAGGGTTGATCGACGAAATGATACAGCATGAGAGCGGCGCTGGATAATAACAAGCCGACCATTAATATTTTGAAAGGCCCAATCTTGTCCGTCATAATGCCCGATAAGATATTGCCCACCGTATTGGCGAGCGAATAGAGCCCAATGACAAAACCAACTACAAACGAGCTGGCACCAACGGAGGCAGCAAAGGTGCTCATGACGGGCAGCTGCGAGAACAAATCAAAGAAAGAAAAAAATACGATGCTGTACACAAGCAGAGCGTAGTTGAATGGCCGTACCTTATATTTCGTTTGTGCCTTCTTGAGCTGCCAGTCCAGCAAAAAGTTGCCAAGCGGCACAAAAGCCGCCAGTACTGCTGCTGCAGGCCAAAGGAGGCTCCAGTTGATCCGAATGGCCGCATATAGAATCGCAAGGGCATAGATGCTGAAAATGCCGCCGTGAATGCTGCCTACGATCGTGACAGCTTGCTCGATTCCCCAAATATATTTTAAAGGCATAGCGATACTTAGCAATACGAGTAATGAAATACCATCTAACAGACCGGTAATACGTAAAATGGAAATGGGATGTGCGCGCACGGGTTTTGCTCCTAATTTATATTTTGAAATGATTACTCTATTCTAACATTTTATTAGGCGGGGAAAATAGGTTGGCAGGGATTGGTTTGCTCGTTTGGCTATTGGAATGTGACAAAAGTGTAACCATTCAACCTAAGTCAAACGGTCAACCAGACATGTACATCCTCAAATTTGCATAAAAACCAAAGAATCACGACCTTGTTTTTACGATGTTTTTTGTTCGATAGGGCAGGTATCCTTATAAGCAAGCAACAAATGCACAGTAGCCGTTCCATTTGGGGCGGCTTTTGTGTTGGCTATTTTATTTATCAGATAGCTTTGCTCCGTCTAATGTCACTATTATCGTAATCTACTAGATCAACGATCCCCTTATGTTCCATTTTGCTATCGAGTGATTGCTAGTCCGAAGGACACATGCCTATAATATATGTAACCATTTGAGGGAATACATAATAGCTTTGCAGAAAGGTTGCCGTGCGATATGCGCAGAAAAAGCCTGTTGAACAAAATGATTCTTTTTGGAAGCGTAATCAGTATTTTACCCGTGCTCATTATTGGGCTGTTTTCCTATATCCAATCCTCCAAGCAAGTGCAGGAGCGGGTCAATCAGGCTGAGCTGCAGTATGTGCGGCAACTGAACGCCAATATTGAACAAGTGCTCAAGACAGTTGATCATACGCTCACGAATCTAGCCGAGTCGCGTGTGATGGAGGACGCTCTGTACAGTGTGATGAGCGCGCCAAATTTTCAACTATACAATAATTTAAAAAGCGAAATAACTCATTTACAATCCTTCGATACCAAGGTCGAGGATGTCATTATCGTGAACAAGCAGCGAAATTGGCTCATCAAAAATTCGGGCATCAAGCGGCTGAATGAGCATCCCGACGAGCGGACGTATCTGGATAAATTTGAATTGATTCATAATACTTCTTGGCTTTTAGTAGAAAAGAATAGCTATAAGGATGCGATCTCGAGTCGTAGCTGCCCTTATATGATCAGTCTAGTGAAAAAGCTGCCGAATATTACGATTAATAAATATGCGCTAGCGATTGCCAACATTCCGGCTTGCAGCATTGCCGAATTAATAACGGATGGAGAGGGCCAGGAAGAGATCATCGTGCTAAATGAGGAGCAGCGAATTGTGCTTCATAAAGACAGCGCCATGATAGGCAAGCCACTTTCGTCTCATCCGGTATATGGGGCCGAGATGAGCTTTGACGGTCCATCAGGGCAGCTGCAGGCGATGTATGACAGTCGGCCTTACACGGTTACCTATTACAAATCCACCTTCAACGGCTGGACCTATCTGTCTGTCGTATCGATTGATCAGTTGACTGAGGAATCAAGGCAGATTGGCTGGTTAACGCTGGGCATTAGTTTATTCATTATGATATTATCGATTCTTTTTGTCCTGCTGGGTACGAATAAGCTGTATACTCCCTTGAAGCGTTTGGTCAAAGCGATTGAAGGCCGCGATTCGGGCAGCGAGGTTTCTCCTCGTAATGAAGTGCAAGTGATCGAGGATCATATTAAGCATCTGTTTAACTCTAACTCCAAGCTGGAGAGTGAGATGCGGAGCCAGGTGCAGCAGGTGAGCTCGCTATTCCTTCACCGCATGCTCAGCGGGAGTTTGCGCGACGCAGAAATTCACGAGAAGATGAATTATTTTGGCTTTCAACCTCATTGGCAGCAAATGGCGGTACTGGCGATACAAGTGGATACGCTCGAAAATACTCATTATGAATCCAAGGATCTGGAGCTGCTGCTGTTTGCCATGTTGAATATATCGGAAGAGGTTATTCCAAAGAAAAATCGGCTGCCAGTTATTTTGATGGATCGTTCGGTGGTCGTTGTCGCTGGTTATAAGGAAGAAAGCTGGCAGCAAGTGGAGGAGCCGTTTTATCAACTAACAGAATTACTAAAGAATTTGATCACGCGTTATTTGGGCCTGTCCGCCAGTATTGGCATCAGTGCGCCGTTTCAGGAAATGAAATATGCTTCACGTGCGTACGAGGAATCACTGGAGGCTCTGACGCACCGGATTCGACTGGGCAAAGGGATTATTGTGCCTTTCAGTAGTCTACATTCGGGCAAACCTTCCGTTGCTTTCGAATACCCTGCCCGCATTGAGCATGATTTGATTCAAGCGATCAAGCTGGCTGAGCAGGAGGAAGCGGTTTTGCTGCTCCGCAATTGGATGGCCGAAGCGATTAACCAGATTCAATTGCCGGATCATTATCAGCTGTCGCTGGTTCGGCTGCTCAATCGGCTGCTCTTGCTTGGGCAGGAAGCAGGGATTGCTCTGGGCAAGAGTGGGACCTACCGAATGTCGCTTTACGAGGAAGTATTGGCGCTGCATGTCAGCGGTGAAATAGAAGATTGGTTTAAAGGTAAATTGATAATGCCTATGCTTCAGCAATTCGCTGAACGCCGCCATTCGCAGGATCAGAAGCTTTCAGAACGGATTATCGATTTGATTCAAAATCACTATGATTTCGAATTTACGCTAGAAGACTGTGCTGTGCGCCTGCATTATAATGCAAGCTATTTGAGCAGCGTATTCAAGAAAGAGACGGGCTACACCTTCAGTGAATATTTGGCCAGCTACCGACTGCATATTGCCAAGCAGTGGCTGACGGAAACGGATATGACGGTTAAGGAAATTGCAGAGCGGCTGAAATATAACAATTCTCATAATTTTATTCGAGCTTTCCGCAAGCAAGAGGATATGACGCCCGGGCAATATCGATCTCAGTATAGCAGCCTGTAATAAAGATAGGAAAAAGCGGAATATCAGGCATAATCATTTGGTTGGATGGAGGCGTGTAATCGCCGGAAAGTCACGAATGGCAAGGGTTCTAGCCAAATGAGTATAGGCGATATGCTTCTTAACCATTTACGATGAAGCAGCAACAGAAAATACAGGTTAAGGGGTTGAATTAGCATGAAAAGAAAAGTCGCAATGGGGATGCTGATGGCGCTAGCGGTGCTGGCAAGCGCATGTAGTAATGGTAGCGGCAATGCTTCAACAGGGGGCAAAGAAAATGGAGGATCAGAAGGGACTGGCGGCCAGTCGGCTCCCGCAAAAATTTCCATCATGACGCCTTTGCATATGGCAGAGACGCCAGATCCCAAGATTGAGCAGTTAATTGAAGAGAAGCTGAATGTAGATTTGGATATTCAATGGATTCCGGCATCTACGTTCCCGGATCGAATGAGCGCAGCTTTTGCTACGGGAAGCCTGACGGACATCGTTAATATCTCGATTACAGGCGCCAACCGCGAGGCCATCCGTGACGGACAGTTCTGGGACATTTCTGCTTATATCGATCAATATGAGAACTTAAAGAAGCTGAACCCGGAAGTGCTGAATAATACCAAAGTGGATGGCAAACTGTATGCGCTCTATCAAGGGAGGCCATTATCCCGCCAAGGTATCATCTATCGTCAGGATTGGGCTAAGCAGCTTGGATTGTCCGATCCGCAAAACCTGGATGAATTGTACACGATGCTTGAAAAATTTACCATTGAGGATCCCGATCAAAATGGTCAAAAGGATACCTTTGGTCTGGCAGAGCGCGGAGATTTGGTGTCCGGCGCATTCAAAACGATCGCTTCCTGGAACGGAACGCCGAATGAGTGGGGTGTAATGGATGGTAAGCTTGCACCGGCATTTATGTTCCCGGAATACAAGGAAACGATGGAGTTTTTCAAGAAGCTGCGTGCAAACGGATACATTAATTCTGATTTTCCAGTTACAAGCAAGACCGAGCAGCAAAATTTGATCATGAACAGCAAGGCCGGCGCTTATATCGGCTGTATGTGTGATGTGCAGCAGCTGTATACTGGATTGGCGCAATTGCAACCTGATGCACAACTCGAGGTGTTTAATCAAGTGAAGGGGCCAAGCGGCAAATTCACCGTATTCTCAGGACCAGGCTTCAACCACCCTTATCTGTTCCCGAAATCAGCGATTAAGACAGAGGAAGAGCTGAAGCAGGTGCTAGCCTTTATGGATGGCATGATGAGTCCTGATATCGCAAATATGCTGTACTGGGGCATTGAGAACGAGCACTATACCGTTGTCGACGGCAAGGCTGTACCCGTAAAGGAGCAAGCGAAAATTGACCGGGATGTAAAACCGTACAATACGATTGAGGTTGGTGATTCTGCGACCAATAGCCGTTTGGAAGGCAAGTATGATTACACACCAATGCAGAAAGCGCAGGAATTGTTTGTCGACAATGAAGCGTTTGTCGTGCCCGATCCAACGCTTATGCTGGATTCCGATACATTTACCAAGCACAAGGACCGATTGGCTCAAATCATAACGGATGCAACCTACAACTATATGCTGGGCGAAATGGATGAGGCCGGATTTAACAAGGCAGTGGAACGCTGGAAGTCTGAGGGCGGTATGCAAATGATCGATGAGTTTAACGCTGCCTACGAGCAAAACAAATAATGTACTGCTAAGCGGCGTGTTCCTGCTGAATACAAGCGGGGACAGCCGCTGTCATAACGATACTTGTATTTCTGCTTGCTAGATAGCAGTTTGAATAGAAACCTAATCGCCTATAGTCATATATCCTTGTTTTCCGCTAGTTAAACTTGTTTATAAAACGCTTTAGGAGGGCGGAAAAGATGAACAACCAACTGACAATGTCGTCAGGCAAGCGAGCCCATATCATGCGTAACATTCTAAAAAACAAGTGGCTGTACCTGATGATCTCTCCGGGACTGCTGTATATTTTGATTTACAAATATATTCCCATGTATGGTCTGATTATCTCATTTCAGAACTACAAATCCTATCAAGGGATTCTTGGCAGCGAATGGGTAGGCTTTGAGCATTTTGAACGATTGTTTGGCTCTCCGGACTTTTGGATGATCTTCTCCAATACGATTATTTTATTTGCTCTGCAGCTGCTGATCTTTTTTCCTATACCCATTATTCTGGCTTTGATGCTTAACGAACTGCGGTCGGAGAAATACAAACGGACGGTTCAGACCTTGATTTATTTGCCGCATTTTATGTCGTGGGTCATCGTTGTATCGATTAGTTTTGTTATTTTCACGGTGGACGGCGGTATTTTTAATAGTTTGCTGGAGTTGCTTGGGTTTGAAAAAATCAACTTCCTGCTTAAAGAAGAGTGGTTTCGCCCGATGTATATTCTTCAGGTCATATGGCGTGAGGCTGGCTGGGGAACCATTATTTTTCTAGCGGCAATCGCATCGGTTGATCCACAGCTGTACGAAGCGGCCAAGATGGACGGTGCGGGTCGAATCAGACAGATGGTCAGCATTACATTACCGGCTATCAAAAGCGTGATTATAGTTTTGCTAATTCTGAAAATTGGCGACGTGCTGGAGCTGGGGTTTGAGCATGTGTATTTGCTGCTCAATTCCACAAATCGGCAGGTGGCAGAAATATTCGATACGTATGTATATGTGACGGGTATCCATCAAGGGCAGCTCAGCTATTCCACGGCAGTCGGCTTTTTCAAAGGATTCGTAGGGCTGGTTCTGGTTATTGGCGCGAACTGGCTGGCGAAAAAACACGGCGAGGATGGCATTTACTAGAAGCACGAGAGTGAACGGGGGGAGGAAAACAAATGGTAGGCGACAAATCATGGAGCGGACGGATTTTTAATGGAGTGAATGTTCTACTGCTAGGCATCATCGGATTGGTGACGGTACTGCCGTTTATTCACGTTTTTGGCAGCTCCTTTGCGACGGCAGGCGAAATAGCATCCAAAAAATTTTTGCTGATTCCAACGGAATTTACGTTGGATGCATACAGATTTATTTTTTCTACTAGTACATTAACTCGATCCATGCTCGTTTCAATTGGCGTGACAGCGTTTGGAACCATTTGGAGCATGTTCATTTCGGTGTTAACGGCTTACGGGCTGTCACGCAAGGATTTGATGGGACGCAATTGGATCATGTTTTTGTTCGTATTTACGATGTTGTTCAACGGCGGAATGATTCCTACATTTCTGGCCGTTAAGGAAACGGGCTTGCTGGATTCATATCTGGCTTTGATTATTCCGGTATCCATTAACGTGTTTAATATGATCATACTTAAAACCTTCTTTCAGGGGCTCCCGGGTGCATTGGAGGAATCGGCTAAAATGGACGGCTGCAACGATTTCGGTATATTGTTCCGTATTATTATTCCTTGCTCTCTCCCGGCAATTGCAACGATTTCACTTTTTTATGCGGTGACCTATTGGAATACGTATATGCACGCTATTCTCTATTTAAGCGATGCGGCCAAGTGGCCGGCGCAAGTGCTGCTGCGGCAAATTATCGTATTGGCAAGCGGCCTGAGCTATGACAATTCCGTGTATACCGATGTACCGCCGCCTTCGCAAGCAGTGAAAATGGCCGTTATCGTCGTGGCAACGCTGCCAGTGCTGCTCGTATACCCGTTTTTGCAAAAGCATTTTGCCAAAGGCGCTCTGCTCGGTTCCGTTAAAGCATAATGAGGAGGAGAGGAGTCCTATGCCCACACAAAGCTGGTCGGTTCTAACGGTAGATTCTTTGATGAGGCAATATCCTCTGCTGTCGGATCACCCCTATTTGAGTGATTGCTGGAATTATGAAAGCGGCTGCCTGCTGCTGGCGATCGCCCGTTTGTATGAGCGAACCGGCTCACAGGAATATTTGTCCTATATTCGCAAAAATATCGATGCCTACGTTGCCGAAAACGGTTCAATTCGCAGCTATAATCTAAATGATTACAATCTGGATCAGGTCAATCAGGGCAAGGTGCTGCTGTTTTTGCATCAACAAACAGGGGCCGACAACTACATGCAGGCAGCCCGTCTGCTGATTAGCCAGCTGGAAGGTCAGCCTCGCACGGAGGAGGGGAGCTTCTGGCACAAAAAGGTATACCCTTACCAAGTATGGCTGGATGGGTTATATATGGCTGCTCCATTTCTTGCTGAATATGCACGGATGGAGAAGCGGCTGGAACTTCTGGATGATGTGGCCAGCCAGCTTCTGATTGCCGAGTCTCGCACGCGTAATCCGCTGACGGGTCTGCTGCACCATGCCTACGACGAAAGCAGGGAGCAGGAGTGGGCGCACCCGGAGCATGGCCGTTCGCCTCATGCTTGGGTACGGGCGATTGGCTGGTACGGCATGGCTATCGTCGATGTTCTTGACTTTATGCCTATTAGCCATAGCTTGCGAGGACAGCTTATCGGCACGTATGAGCGGCTGTTTGCGGCTTTAATACGAGTGCAGGACAGCGCGACCGGGCTGTGGCATCAGGTGCTTGGCGAGGAAGGGCGCTTCGGTAATTATTTGGAAAGCTCCGGCTCGGCCATGATCGTGTACGCAGCTCAAAAGGCGCTCAATCAGGGCTATCTTAGCGGGAAGTACCGTGCTTCGGCTGACCAAGGGTATGACGGACTGCTGCAGCATGCAGCGGCGATAGATGAGGCTGGGAATGTGCATGTGCATGGCATTAACCGTGTTGCGGGATTAGGCGGGGAGCCTTATCGCGACGGTTCCTTCACTTATTATATTAGCGAACAGGTGGTCTCTAATGACTCCAAAGGGGTGGCACCGTTTATTTTTGCCTGCATAGAGAAGGAAAAAGGTGAGGCTGCTCTAAGCTAAGAACGATGATACGGCGTAATGCTGCACAATAGGATGGAGGAGAATCAATTATGAGTACGAATGCTCCGCGTGAGCTGAACTACTTTCGGCAATTGTTTGGGGATCTGGATGTGGCTCAGCGGGTAGGTGAGCTAGGCAAACCGTCCGACGAAGCTATTTTGCAGCAGTTTATCGACTCTGGGGTGAAATTCTCTGCTTCGTCGCCTGTTCTGGAGTCAGTGTATTACCGGGCGGTGCGCAAGCTGCTGGATTGCATCGTTCCAAATGCACAACAAGCACCGATTCTTCAGGAGGGAGGGGTCTATCTAGGCTGCTGGCTGGAGAGTACCGGAACGATAAATGCCGAGCTTTGCTCTCGGTTTATCCCGTCTGTTGCTGAAGCAACCTACAGCCAGTTTGCAGCGCTGCAGCGTGAAGACGGCTTGGTGCCTTACAAAATTACGGCAGAGGGCGCTGTATTTAAGCAAATTCAGCTCGTTACGCCGCCGGCTAGAAGTGCCTGGAACCATTATGCGCTGCATAGAAATCAGACAGCGCCATCCTTTTTACCACAGATGTACGAGGCGTTATCTCGATATGATAACTGGCTGTCGCAATATCGCAATACGCGGGGAAAGGGCTGTGTGGAGGCGTTTTGCGCATTTGACACAGGCCATGATTTATCGCCAAGGTTTTGGCATGTGCCGGATACTCCTCATTTGAATGACCCGGCGCTCGTGAATCCCGATTCTCCTATTTTGCCGTTTTTAGCACCGGATTTGACTGCCAGCGTATATTGCAGCCGCAAATATCTTGGTCAAATGGCGCGCGAGCTTGGGCTCTCGGACGAACAGTGGCGGGAAAAGGCGGAGCATGGGTTGGAGAGTCTGATGAAGCATTGTTTTGACCAAGTGGATCATTTTTTTTATGATGTGGATAAGCAGGGGCAATTCGTGCGCGTTCAATCCGATGTGCTGCTCCGCGTCCTTGCAAGTGAGGTGGGAGACAGGGATTTTTTTGACGGGATGCTGAGGCGATATTTGCTCAATACCTCCAAGTTTTTTGCAAAATATCCGTTTACATCGCTGTCGATGGAGGATCCGCGGTTTGATCCCTTTTCGAGCTATAATACTTGGGCGGGTGCAACGAACTTTCTCAGCCTCATTCGTGCTCCGCATGCCTTTGAATATCATCAGCGTTATGTGGAGCTTACCTGGATATTGCAGCCGATTATATCGGCGCTGTCACGCATGACACAGTTCGGGCAATGCCTCAGCCCGTGGACCGGAGAGGAGGGCTATACGGAATCGTATTCCCCGTCCATACTATGCTTGCTTGATTATATTGAAAGGCTCTGTGGTATTTTCCCGACAACCGGGAGTGAGCTATGGTTTACCGGATTGCTGCCTTATCCACTGGATCATGGCATTTCATTGGCCGAGCATACCGCCTACAGCCGTACGGTTGATGGAACAGCTTATGAGCTAATTAATACAGAGGAGATGGCGAGTATTTATGTCAGCGGCAAGCTGCGGTATCGTTTCCCATCAGGCATCCGTCTGGTGACGGACCGCACAGGCAATCTGAAGGCGGTGATCGGGATGACTGCGCGCAGGGTTGAAGGTATTATGGAGTACGGTGAGAAACAGATTTCTTTTGGCGTGGACGGAAATGAGACATTAGTGTATGAGAATGGTGCTTTTTATTCAGCTTCATCGCCGGGTGTCGTGTATCCGACGTATGGTTAAGGAAGGTTTTATAACCTGAGGGATCCAATAATGTTTCAATTCTAAATTTAACCTATTTTCTCTTGCATTAAGGTAGTTCCAGCGGCTCTCTCTCAATGGTATGATAGAAGCTGAGGGGTGACAATGAAAATGAACAATGAGACAACAAACGAGGAAGTAAACAGCACGGAACCGGTCATGACAGAGGAGAAATGGGCAGAGCTTCTAAAGGCTGTTCATCATAATGGCGTTGTAGCTCTAAAAACGCAATTTGACAACGTTGAAGGGCAAGTGTTGAACCTTGAAGCTTACGGCCCGGTTTTTGTATTTCATGTGAAGGACGAATCGGATAGTGTATACTCTTGCGGTTTTTTTCTGCGTGAGTTGATTGCTAGATTCCAATCAGGCAATGATCCTGCCCTTTGGATGGCTTCTTTTTTTGTTGAGCTTATGGAGACCAAAGGCGGAAAAACTCTTCCGCAACCGGCTTCGAGCGAAGATGAAGCAAAGGCAATCATTGACAAAATTCTCGTCCCGCAATGCATCAAAGCGGTTACAGAAGAGTTCGCCCCTGAGAAGGTACATGCCGGCCTAGCTTGGAACGAAGACCACGGTCCGGTCTTTGAAGCAGGATTTCCATCGATTATCGAAGGGAATAATGTTTGCGCTATTCCTCTGCATATCCTGCTCACACATTTGCAACTGAATCGGGATCCAGGGGAGCTATTGCTTCAAGGCTTGTATGACATTCGGGAAAAGAATGGCATTGACTAACCTATGTTTTTCTAAAAAAATAGGGGGTATTCCAATGAAGGTTCTATGACCTTTAGAGGGATGCCCTCTTCTTTTTGCCTAAGTGCTGGTCATACCGATCCCGCTGGGCTAATTTCTCATTGAAAAATATGATAGGATGGAGTCAACACAATCATTAGCATAAATGCACCGTGTACTTTAATGGAGGCTTTGGTTATGAAAAACGTGGTCTCGGAATGGGCGGAGTCCCACTTTCCTTTATATACGATTGGCAGCATACATTCGCTGTACAGCACCTCAAATCAGCCCATGCATAAAATTCATGAGAGTCTAGCCGTGATTCTTGCGATTGCCGGAGGCAAGGGCACTTTCCGAATCAATGATCAATCCTATGAACTTGCGGAGGGGAGTGTCATCCTTCTCCCGGCACAAAGCCATGCCGCCTTAATTGGAAACTTATCGCAGCCTCTTCATACTTACATGCTTTCGATCAGTTCCCAGGAGCAGGCGAGCCCGCTGTCATCCGGTGCGATGGTTCAAAGAAGCGAGATTGCCTCTCGTTCAAGTGTGTTGTTCTTCTCGCATAAGCCTCAGATTGTGGCTGATGTGGAAGAGCTTTATATCCACCGGTTGCCGGCAAACGAGGCAAGACATGTACAAAATCAAATAACCTTTTATCAAATCATGCTAAGGCTTCTGGAGCAGCAGGACGCTAAATATGCGGCAAGTGAGCAGCCTTATATGGAACGCAGCATTACTTATTTGGAGAACCACTATGGCGAAAAAATCACGCGTGAGCAATTGGCCGCCATGGCAGGCATAAGCCAATCTCACTATTCGATCCTCTTTAGACAGTTAACAGGGTTCACGCCTAATGGATATTTATCAAGGCTGCGCGTTCACCGAGCCAAGGAGCTATTAATGAGCGGTTCGGGCACACTGCGGGAGATCGCGCAGAAGGTGGGGTACAAGGACGAATTTTATCTCAGCCGACGCTTCAAGCAGCAAACCGGTGTTTCGCCTTCGGATTACAGCGGCGGCTCATTACAACGAATCGCCGTGCTGCTCGCGCCATATGCTAGTCATTTGCTGTTGCTTGGGCTGGTGCCTTCTGTCATTATTTCGGAAAGCAGTGAATACTTGAATACGATGGACCTGCCGCCAACGCAAAGCATGATGTTCATTAATGCCAATGGTTCTGCTGAACAGGTGAGGTCGGTTTTGCTTGATCACGACATCGAGCTGATTATTGCGGCAAATGAGCATATGCATCAATTTGGTCTTCCTTTAGGCCATTTGCGAGGTGCGGCACCCATCGTTGAAGTTCCATGGATGAAAATGGGATGGAAGGATCATCTCCGGCTTATCGCTCAGGCGATTCAGCGCAGCGAACGGGCAGAGGAATGGCTTGCTGTATTTGAAAAGGAGGAGCAGGCTGCCAGAGCCATCGTGCAGCAAAGTGGAGTTGCAAATGAAACCTTCACGATTTTGGTTATTAAGCCCGAGGAGCTGCTCGTTTACGGAGCGCGTAATGTCGGATATGTGATGTATCAATCACTAGGGTTACAGCCCCCAGCAAAGATTGGACAAGAGCTTGAAAAGCTGGGTGATGAATTTCATTCCGTTCCGATTGAAAGATCAGAGCTTGTTGATTATGCAGGATCACGAATATTTGTCATTGTATTTCCCGATACCAAAGGCTCTACGGCGCATGCGGAAAGAATATTTCTGTCTTCGGATTGGAGAGAGCTTCCCGCCGTAAGGCAGAATCATGTGAAGCTGCTGGATAAGGATGAATGGGTGCCTTACAACCCGGTTTCCATTCAATTGCAGCTTGGGCGTGCGGTAGCTTTATTTTCTGGCAACCAATAGTCCAAGCTCATTTCCGTACAAAAAGGCATGGATAGGTGCAGGATGGCCCCCTATAATGATGATAATGATTTTCATAATCAGATAAAATCATGGCCACATCGTTATTCAAAAGGGAGAGAGTCGTTGTATGAGAAAGTTTTTTATTCCGCTTGTCCTCATTTTGGGGGTGCTTGTGACAGCTTGCAGCGGAAACCAAGCAAATAATGCCAATCAAGCTAGCAATGCGCCAAGCGCGTCCCCAGAGGCTTCTGCGGATGCGGAATCTGCTACAGTAATCTATCAATCGGAGAAAGGGCCTGTCGAGGTCCCAAGAAATCCTAAGCGCGTCGTCGTGCTTACGCGTTTTTTGACCGGTAATGTTATGGCGCTGGACGTGCCTTTGGTTGGGGTAGACGAAATGTCCAAATCGAATCCGAACTTTGAAGAGCAGTTAAAGGACGTTGAGGCGGTAAGTGACGAAAGTTTGGAAAAAATCCTTGAGCTGCAGCCAGACCTTATTATCGGGCTCTCCGATATTCAGAATATCGATAAATTTGAGCAAATTGCGCCTACGGTTACTTACACGTATAATAAATTGAATTATTTGGAGCAACAGCTGGAAGTTGGGAAATTGCTCAATAAAGAAAAAGAAGCGCAGGCTTGGGTCAACGATTTTCAAGTTCGAACCCAAAAGGCTGGAGAAGAGATTCGGGCGAAAATTGGGGAAAACGCGACGGTTTCCGTTATCGAGACGTTTAACAAGCAGCTCTACGTATACGGGTATAACTTTGGTCGCGGAACCGAGCTGCTCTATGGGGACTTAAAGTTTGCTATGCCCCAGAAAGTCGAAGAGGGAACGAAAACGGAAGGTTATTTAGCTTTGTCAACGGAAGTGTTAAATGATTACCTTGGCGATTACGTTATATTCAGCAAGGATGCCGATGAAGACAACTCTTTTCAAGATACGCAGGTTTATAAGAGCCTTCCCGTTGTCCAAAACAATCACGTCTTCGAAGTCGATGCCAAGCGCTTCTACTTTAATGATCCGCTGAGCTTGGAATACCAACTGGATGTGTTTATTGAGCATTTTATAGGTAAGGAATAAGGGTATTCAAGAAAAGATGAAGCGGTTCGGGGCTAAGCCTAGCTAAAGAGCCGTTTCACCTTGTATTTTCGAAAATAATATTCATCCGTATCCCGTGCTTTAGTTGACGGTGGAGAACGACGGTCTTTATAATTTAAATATGACTATTCCAATCCTGTTTACAAGATTACATATGCCCCCGTCCCGTCCCGGAATTGTTATGCGACGCCGTCTATTTGAGCAGCTGGCAGAGGGCTTGCAGGGCAAATTAACGATTATCTCTGGCTCTGCAGGCTACGGCAAAACGACGCTCGTTACCGAATGGCTGGCCACTTGTGACCGACCAGTTGCCTGGCTATCCATGGACAAAGGGGATAACGACGCTACACGCTTTCTAACCTACCTCATCGCGGCTTTGCAAACCATTGCCCCTAGCAGTGGAGAAGGGGTATTGGCTTTGCTCCAATCCCCACAGCCCCCGCCAATCGAATCGATCATTACAGCCTTGCTTAATGAGATCATTGCCATTCCATACCCTTTCATCCTTGTTCTTGACGATTACCACGTAGTGGATGCAGGACCTATTGACCATGCCATTGCGATGCTTATTGAGCAGATGCCGCCGCAAACGCATGTAATCATGACTACCCGCCAAGCTCCGCGGCTGCCCTTGGCGCGGTTACGTGCCAGAAACCAATTGGCGGAAGTACGCGCCTCAGACCTGCGCTTTACTTCGAGTGAAGCTGCCGAATTTTTGACTCGCGTGATGGGGTTAAGCCTTTCGGCCAATGATATTACTTTGCTAGAATCCCGAACGGAAGGCTGGATTGCCGGACTGCAGCTAGCCGCATTATCTATGAAGGGACATGAAGATCCCGTTAGCTTCATTCAATCATTCACAGGCAGCCACCGGTTCGTCATGGATTATCTTGTTGAAGAAGTACTGCAGCAGCCCTCGAGCATCCAAGCTTTTTTGCTGCGCACCTCCATTCTCGAGCGATTGTCCGGCCCGCTTTGCGATGCCGTTCTTTGCAGCGAAGACGAGGAGCAGCTGCCCCCCTCACCTTCCGGACAACAATTATTGGAGCTTCTCGAGCGCGCCAACTTATTCATCGTCCCGCTGGACAACGAGCGGCAGTGGTATCGCTATCATCATCTGTTTGCTGAGTTGCTGCGGAAACGACTCCTTCAGAACAATTCCTTGAATGCAGGAGATGGCGTTTGCCAAGTGGCACAATTGCATATACGCGCGAGCAAATGGTATGAAGAGCATGGCCAGGAGCTTGACGCCTTTCATCACGCAGGCGCGGCAGGGGATCATCGGCGCGCTGCCCGGCTTGCGGAGGGAAACGGGATGCCTTTGCTCTTTCGCGGAGCGGTGTACCCTATCATGAAGTGGCTCGACTCCTTGTCCAATAAAGACCGGGATGAAATGCCCTCTTTATGGGTGATGCATGCCTCGGCCATGCTGATGGTTGGCCAATTGACGGGTGTTGAACAAAAACTGCAAGCCGCTGAACAAGCACTGCGGACTGCAGAGCCAGACGATAACAATCGTGATCTTTTGGGACATATTTCCGCAATTCGCGCTTCACTGGCGGTCAGCACGCATCAAGCAGACACCATCATAACTGAATCGAATCGTGCTCTTGAATATTTGCACGCTAACAACCTGCCCGTCCGCACAGCCACGAACTGGGCTCTTGGCTATGCATATCATCTCCAAGGTGATCGTATCGCTGCCCGCAAAGCCTATATGGAAGCTCTATCGAGCAGCCAGATGATCGGGCATGCCATCATTTCGATTATGGCTACCCTTGGCTTGGGGCACATCCATGAAACGGAAAACGAGCTTGAAGAAGCGTTACAGTCCTATCGGCGAGTTCTAACGATAACAGGAGACTCGCCTATTCCAGTGGCTTGCGAGGCGCATCTGGGATTAGCCCGCATCTTTTATGAATGGAACGACTTGGATAGAGCTAAGCAGCATGGCGAGCAGAGCGTGCATCTGGCGAAGCAGTTTGACAGCACGGATCGAGTCGTTGCGGGCGAGGTGCTTTTAGCAAAGGTAAAGCTTGCCGAGGGAGAAAAAAATGGAGCGGCTGCTCTCTTGGCTAATGCTGAGCTTTTGGCGCGGCAGCATCATTATACGCAGCAGCTGCCTACGATTGTTGATACGCTCGTGCTTGTGCGGCTACAACAGGGGGATATGCCCGCAGCCGACGATCTGGCACAAAAGCATGAGCGTCGCCTTAGTCAAGCTAGAGTACAATGGGCTCAAAGAGACGTGGCTGGGGCACTGGCACTGCTAGGACGGCTTAAGGAGGAGGCGGATTCGGCAGAGCAAAAGCATGAGCAGCTGAAGGTGAGGGTGCTGTTGTCCGTTGTTCTGCAAGCATCTGGCGAAAAGTCACGGGCTTCGCAAATTCTAGCAGAAGCCTTGAAGATGGCTGAACGTGGAGGCTTTATCCGAAGCTTTGTCGACGAAGGAAGGCCGATGCATCGGCTATTGTGCGAAGCGGCGGCAACGGGAAGGATGCAGCCTTACTTAGAACAACTGCTGACTGCTTATACGATTGAGGGTTTTGAATTGGATGTAGAACGTGCGCAACAGAGACTCGAGGATCCCGAGCTGCTGATTGAGCCGTTAAGCGAACGGGAGCTGGAGGTTTTGCGGCTGATCGCAGAAGGACGGTCAAACCTTGAAATCAGCGAGCGGCTTTTTCTTGCTCTGAGCACAGTGAAAGGCCATAATCGGATGATTTTTGACAAATTGCAGGTTACGCGGCGAACGGAAGCAGTTGCATGTGCCCGCAAATTAGGTTTGCTGTAAGCTATGCTAGTGAAGCGAAGAATTAAATATCGGCAAACCCTACTTTAGTATCTATATTTCAATCCCATGCAGCAGCTATACTAATTGCAAATTCAGGTGTGGAGGAAAACCATGAAAGCAATTGTATGCACAAATTATGGATCGCCGGATGTTCTGAAGCTTCAGCAAATAAAGAAGCCTATTCCTAAGGATAATGAAGTGTTGATCAAAATTCATGCGACAACCGTTACTTCAGGCGACTGCAGAGTTCGCAGCTTCAAAAGCCCTCTCTTGTACAAAATTCCTATGAGGCTATTTTTAGGCATTCGAAGACCAAGAAACCCGATTCTTGGCACGGAGTTATCGGGTGTAATCGAAGCGGTAGGGAAATCGGTTAAGGGATTCAAGAGCGGCGACCCGATATATGCATTTACGGGGATGAGATTTGGCGGTTATGCGGAGTATATTTGCCTCGCAGCGGATAGCACGGTGACTATAAAACCGGTCAATACGACTCATGAGGAGGCTGCTTCGCTCCTTTTTGGAGGAACGACAGCCTTGCATTTCCTTAGGAGAGGAAAGATTCAAAGCGGCCAAAAAATATTGATTTACGGAGCCTCCGGCGCAACAGGAACTTCTGCGGTGCAGCTTGCAAAATATTTTGGCGCCGAGGTTACCGGGGTCTGCAGTACCGGCAATCTTGAATTGGTGAAATCTCTCGGCGCCGATGTTGTCATTGATTATACGAAGGCGGATTGGACGGCAAGCGGTGAGCGTTACGATATCATTTTCGACGCTGTAGGGAAAACCACCAAATCGAAATGCAAGAATGTTTTGGTACCGGACGGGGTATATGTAACCGTTGAAGGCCAGGGCATCGCTAAGGTTCGGCTTGATGATTTAATTTTTCTCAAAGAGCTTGTGGAGGCAGGGACAATGAAATCGGTCATAGATAGAATCTATCCGTTTGAACAAACGCCAGAAGCCCATCGTTATGTAGAGAAGGGCCACAAAAAAGGAAATGTAGTAATATCGGTGGATCCTGTTAGCAAAATTAAATGAAGCGCTATAGCTATGGTATAATTACCCTATTAAACAACTATGAATGCTCATAAGGCGAATTATCGTGAGTTTTGCATGAACATGCAGGTTCGGAAAACGGATACGTCTGACCTCATAGTGAGAGGAGATTGCATGCCGCAAATCAAGAGTGTGCTAAGAAGAAAATGGTTGCTATGGCTCGTTGGTTTTATGGTTATGATTATCGCAGCGTTCTCGACGGTATCTTTCCTTCTCGTGAACTCGGTTTCTGCCACCTTTACGAAAGGCAGCGTTGAAGAGAAATATGCTGCGCGGGGAACGTACCAAGTAGAAAGGCAAGAAATTTCGGATGAGCACGGAGAGAAGCTGTACAGAGTCTATTTCCCGAAGTCCGAAGGTTCCAACTATCCGCTCATTGTTTGGGGCAACGGAACAGGGGCATTGCCCGATAATTATGATAAGCTGTTCAGCCACTTGGCGAGCTGGGGATTTGTTGTCGTTGATACGTACAGCAAAACAACGGGAACCGGAAAAGAGATTATTGCCGCGACCGAATATATGATTGACGAAAATGATAAGTCGGGCAGTCCGTTCTATCAGCGAATTCAAGTGGATCATATCGGAGCGGCAGGCCATTCTCAAGGCTCCACTGGCGTCATTAATGCTCATACTCATTTTGAGAGCGGAGAACTTATCCAAACCGTGGTTTCGATTGCTCTCCCGGACTTGAAATATTGTGATCCAGAGGATGTATATGATACTTCGGCATTGCAGGTACCTTTTTTCGTGATGGGCGGAACCCGTGATTTTATTATTTCGCCGTCTGCCTCCAACAAATTAGCTTTGACAACGGCCAATCCCGAAATTCCGGCATTGATGGCCATGGCCAAAGGAGCCGCGCATACAGCGATTGAACAGGACGGTGGCAAGCACAGAGGTTATTTGACAGCCTGGATGCGATACCAGTTAATGGATGACCTAGAGGCTAAAAAGGCTTTTACCGGCAAAAAGGCAGAAATTTTAACGAATGATCGTTGGAAGGATGTTTATTCCGCTAATTTGCAATCATAAGGGGCTGCTTCGTTTCACTACGCATGTTAATTACAGCGTAAATAATATACTTCGCAACGCTTGGGAACCCAAGCGTTTTTTTTTGTAAATAAAAGAATCTATAGGTTTCACGCGATAAAGTATTTTTCTTATCCGCTTTAGTTGAAACCGCAAGTTGTCATGGTGAACCGTTCGGCCTGTAAAGTTTACGGTACTGCCTAGGCGGTTGTCCGACGATTTTTTTAAATACGGCATTAAAGGAATCCATATCGCGGTACCCCACCCGTTCTGCGATGCTGCTGATTTTGTGCTCAGAGCTTCGAAGCAGCTCGCAGCTCTTCTGTACGCGCAGATTTTGGAGATAGGAGCCGAAGGATTGTCCGGTTTGCCGCTGGAACAAACGCTGCAAATGCCTATCGCTCCACTTGGACACACGGGCCAACTCGGATAACGTTACTGCCTCATGCATATTCTGCTTTAGAAATTGCAGTATCTGATCAAAATTAGCCACTTCAGACCTTGGCTTATCGGAGTTAGACAGGTTTTTGCGGTATGCGGTTACGACTAATTGGCTAAGCAGGGTGTGCAGCATTGTGGCGGAGCCGATGCCTTGAACAGACATTTCACGATAAAGCATCTGCACAAGGCTCTCGATTGAGCCGTCGTGATCGCTGACGGAGAAATAAGGGATCCTGCGGTTTCTGAGGTCTGTGAGATGCTCTTGTATGGGTTGTTCCATTAGCATGACAGTGAGTTGGTCGACCATATGCGAGTCAAACAAGCAATTATATACAATCAGTGGATTGCCTTTAGCATCGGGCGTAGTCGGGCGGAATACATGGGATACGCCAACAGGAATCGCGAACAGCATGCCTTTGCTGACTGGAATGGTTTCCTGCTCAATATGATGAAAGCCCTTTCCTTCAGCAACATAACAATATTCGATAAAGTCGTGCGCATGAAAGGGAACGGTGAAGTCTTCCGTATATCGGTTGACTAATAAATGAATCGTATGGTCAAAGAAAAACTCAGCCTTAAACAATTGAGCGGACGGTTTCATTGCGGATTCCCCTTCAAATAAATTGTCATGATTACAGGGATATTATGTCTTTATCGCCGGGTGATATTAGAATCGTCACGGCTATAATTATAAAATAAAAGCAAGTTTAATTCTATGGAAAAGAAGGAGATAGGTCTATGTTTCGTGTAGCCAAGCTTCGCTGTGAGTACAAACAAAATCCGATAGGAATCGATGTGGCTGAGCCAAGAATCAGTTGGCAATTGCGTTCTGATGATAGGGATTGCGTGCAGTCAGCTTACCAAATCCAAGCAGCTAGAGATGCTTCCTTTGAAGCGGTGCTCTGGGATTCCGGCCAACGAAATTCCGGGCAATCGATTCACGTTGGTTTGGATGGCCTGCTGCCAGAAGCACGTACCAGGTATTACTATCGCGTCCGAGCATGGAATCAGGCGGGTAAGGGCTCGGATTGGACAGAGCCAGCTTTTTTTGAAACGGGTCTACTGGATTCGAGCCAGTGGCAGGCGGAGTGGATTCGAGCACCGCGCGCACGCTTCCCTCAGAACTCGGAGATTTGTCCGCAGCTGCGAACATTCGTAGACGTTAAGAGCCCTGTTGCAAGCGTAACCATTTATGTGACGGCGCTTGGCTTGTATGAGCTGCAGTTAAATGGGCAGCGCGTGAGCGGACACTATTTCACCCCGGGATGGACCAGCTACGGCAAACGGCTGCAGTATCAAACCTACGATGCCACTTCGCTGATAAAGGAAGGGTCCAATGCGCTTGGCGCGTGGCTCGGGAACGGTTGGTATAAAGGGCATCTCGGCTGGAAAAATCAAATGGAGATGTATGGCACAACGACGGCCCTGCTGCTGGAGCTGCATATTCGCTATGAGAATGGTTCAGAAGAGCGCATCGTTTCCGGCAAGAATTGGGAAGCGGCGGAAAGCGCGATAAGAATGTCAGATCTTTATATGGGGGAAACGTACGATGCTCGGCTTGAACGGGATTGGACGAATCCGTCTGAAGCAGGCTGGCATCAAGTGGAGGTTATCGAGCATTCTAAGGCTATCATCGTTGCTCAGGAGAACGTGCCCGTGACCCAAGTCACGCTTTTAAAGCCGCTAGCGATTTTGACAACGCCGCAGGGAGATCGGATTCTGGACGTGGGACAAAACATGGTCGGCTGGTTGAGGTTTACCTTGAACGGTCAATCCGGGCAGACGGTCGAATTGCAGCATGCGGAAGTACTGGACGCGGGTGGGAATTTCTACCGAGACAACGTTCGCGCTGCGAAGCAGCTCATTCGCTATACGCTGAAGGGCGGGGAGCCCGAAACGTATGAGCCTCATTTTACGTTTCAAGGCTTCCGTTATGCGAAGCTGACCGACTTTCCTGACACCATTCGGGCTGAAGATTTCACGGGGGTCGTCCTGCATTCGGACATGGAGCCTACCGGGAGCTTCAACTGCTCCGATCCTCTAATTAATCAGCTTCATCATAATATCCTTTGGGGACAAAAAGGCAACTTTCTCGATGTGCCAACCGACTGTCCGCAGCGGGATGAGCGGCTCGGATGGACCGGCGATGCGCAAATGTTCGTTCGTACAGCTTCCTATTTGATGAATACGGCGCCGTTTTTCACTAAATGGCTGCGTGATTTGAAAGCGGACCAGACCACGGAGGGGGGCATCCCATTTTATGTTCCGAACCTTCAGGAGTCCTTCTCTATCGGTTGGGGAGAAACAAGCCATTCCTCTTCGGCTTGGGGAGATGCTGCCGTAATCTGTCCTTGGACGATCTATGAAATGTATGGCGACAACCGGCTGCTTGCGGAGCAATACGAGAGCATGAAGAAATGGGTTTCCTACATTCATGGAGAAGGGGACAATCCATATCTGTGGAATACAGGCTTTCACTTCGGAGATTGGCTGGCACTGGATTCCAAACCGGACAGCTATGTTGGCGCGACAGACCGTGACTACATTGCGACAGCCTTCTACGCTTATGCCGTCTCGCTCACGTTGAAGGCAGCAGTAGCGCTGGATCAGACGGGGGATGCCGAGTATTACCGCGACTTGCATGGGAAAATCGTGAACGAATTCCGCAGCGAATTCGTAACGCCATCGGGCCGATTGTCTGTACCTACCCAAACGGCTCAGCTATTGGCGCTTCGCTTCGGCCTGCTGGAGGGGGAAGCCAAGGCACGTTCTATTCAGAAGCTGGTGGAGCTGTTAGCCGAGGCGGGCGATCATTTAACAACGGGTTTCGTCGGTACGCCTTATTTAAATCCCGTGCTCAGTGAGATCGGGCAAAACGAGCTGGCCTATAAGCTGCTTTTCCAGCAGGATTACCCTTCCTGGCTGTACCAGGTAACAAAAGGGGCGACAACCATCTGGGAGCATTGGGATGGCATCAAGGAAGACGGGAGCTTTTGGAGTGCGGATATGAATTCGTTCAACCATTACGCTTATGGTGCCATTGGCGAGTGGCTTTACAGCTATGTTGGCGGAATTAAGCCAGACGAGTCGCAGCCAGGCTTCAGAGTGGTTCATGTTAAGCCGTACCCAGGCCCTGGCCTTGATTGGGCAGATACTCAGCTTGAAACGATGTACGGTCCAGTCGCTTCATGCTGGAAGCGGATTGAAAGTAATGGACTGGAGATAAGCGTTACGATTCCGGCAAATGCCGAGGGCATGGTCCTATTGCCTGGCGCTAAGCTTGATCGAATATTGGAAAGTGGCGTTCCGCTGAAGCAAGCGGAAGGGATACGCGGCATCGAGCTTGTTCTGGACGGCGTTAAGGTTGTAGTTGGATCGGGCAGCTATGCGTTTTCGTATCAATGGGGCTAAGAAATAAGCGTACAGGGTGAAAACATTTATTTTATCATCTAAGGACATCCAGCAAACCAAATTCATGGTACCATAAGTAGGCAGGCGCCCTAAGCAAGGCGTCTTCCTATTCAGGTTAATCAAGTGCTTTGCATCTTAATTTAAAGTTGGAGGGATAGTCCAGATGAACGTGTATAATAACGCTTCCGATGCTGCTAATCCAAGATCCGGTCTCAAGCTGTCCGACATCCCGGCTCATGATCCTTTTGTCGTTGCAGACGAAGCCTCGCAAACCTATTATTTGTATACCGGCGGCAGCCCGAGATTAAACGGGATGAATCGCTATGGCGTTCTCGCCTACAAAAGCAGGGACTTGGCCGCTTGGGACGGGCCTTACGTCGTATTCACTATTCCGGACGGAGGCTGGGCGAATCCGCAGCATGGTGCATGGGCGCCGGAAGTGCATGCTTACGCCGGACGCTATTATTTGTTTGTTACGCTGCATAATAACGATCAAGCGTTGGAAGGTCGGGGGCATGGAGGCTTTCCGCTTCAGTGGCGAGGGACCGCAATTGCTGTGTCCGATTCACTGGAGGGGCCGTTCGAATTAGTCAGTCAGGATGCTCCCGTTGTGTCCGAACAATTGATGACGCTTGATGGTTCGCTTTATATTGACGAAGACGGCAGCCCGTGGATGGTATACTGCCACGAATGGGTTCAGACGGCAGATGGCACGGTGGAAGCCGTTCGATTAAAGAGCGATCTCACCGGCTGTGCCTCAGAGCCTATTCATTTGTTTAACGGCTCCGAAGCGCCTTGGGAAAACGGAGAACAATCGGAAGAGGCTTCTTTGCCCGTGTATGTAACCGACGGATGCCAGCTGTACCGGACGAGTCGCAATCAGCTCGTTATGCTGTGGTCTACTTATGACAAGGGAAGTTATGTGCAGACGATCGCGCGATCCGCATCAGGCAAGCTGGAAGGACCGTGGGAGCAGTTAGAACCACTTGTTTTGGACGATAGCGGCCATGGGATGCTCTTTCAAACGTTCCAAGGCGATTGGATGCTTATTCTACACTCACCGTTCCGCATGCCCGAATCCAGATGCAGGTTGTACGAGATGATCGATACTGGCGATTCCTTCCTCGTTCAATCATCACGAACGGATTTGGACGGCAAAGAAATTGAAAGCGTTACCGGTTAGGAAGGGCTGAAAATCAGCCTTTTGACGAAGAGTGATGAATTCTGTGAAAATGTTAATCTTATGTAAGCGATAAGCTGTGTTATAATTTTGCCCAGAAGATAAACGTTGGGAGATTACGCCAACTGGATGGACTGGGAGGTACGCATGTTCAGAGAAAGCAAGCCAGTTAAAAATCTTATCTTGACCATGATTTTGGGAATGTTTCTACTTTGTATCGGACCGCTGACTGCTGTTTCGGCGGCAGAAGCTGCGAGTGAAGTAACGATAAAGCTAGACGGTGAAACGGTGAAAATGACTGATCCTGCGCTTATGCGGGAAGGTAGATTGTATGTTCCTATGGCTCGCGTAGCGAATTTGTTCGGTGCAAAGGCAACTTGGGATGAAGACAATGAGGAAGCAAGCATACATACCGCATTAAATGATAAAATCGTGCTTGGAAGCGGCGTGCCGGTTGTGTATTTCAATGGCAGCCGGTATTTGATGGATGCGGCTCCATTCTTAACGGATGGCAGATTGTATGTTCCATTGCGCCAGCTAGCGGAAATGCTGCATGCGAAGTTGAGTCTGAATACAGAATCGGATGTGGTTGAACTTACGAAGGTGCAGCCCGCCGTCATTCAGGAACAGTATGGGCTGGATGAAATCAGCAAAGAATTTGGCATGAGCAAGGCGGAACTGTTGAAGCGGAACGGATTCGATAGCAAAGCCGTGATCAAGTCTGGGACTAAGGTTAAGATTATTATTCCTTCCGTCTTGGATACGGCAGCAAAACCGTTTACGGATGCAGAACTCACACTGCTTGCCAAAATTACAATGGTTGAAGCAGGATATGAGTCTTATGAGGGACAGCTTGCGTTAGCGAATGTGATATTGAACAGAGTGAAGGATAGCAGATTTCCGGATTCGATACGAGACGTTATTTATTCGGGAAAGCAATTCCCGCCGGCCCATAATGGCTTGCTTGACAAGAGTAAACCCAATGCAAGCGTATTGCGCGCTGCCAAGGATGCTTTAAATGGGAAAAATAACATTAAGAATGCGGTTTATTTCTTTAACCCCGAGGTGTCCAAAGGATCATTCTGGTCCGGCTTGGATGTCATCGCTACCATTGGCCATCATAGTTTTGCGAAATAGAGAAGTCCGTTATGGCGCTAATGCCATAGCGGGCTTTTTTTTAAACCGCAAATTTAAAGTCTCTTCCTTGTCAGATTTGAGAATGAATATAATACCGCGGCTCTCCTCATATATATAGATAGGGAAGGGGGTCAGAATATGTGGATGCTTATTCTTATGCTAGCCGGATGCCTAAGCGGTTTTATTTTGTTTAGAAGAAACATAGTGCCACGGTCGCCTGCGCCTAATCAGCAGCTTATGAAGCTGTCTGTCATTATTCCAGCTAGAAATGAAGAAAGCAATTTGCCCTATCTTCTTGCTTCACTCCGCTCACAAACCCTTCAGCCCTTTGAGATTATTGTTGTAGATGATTTTTCGGAAGACCGGACGAGGGCGATAGCAGAAAGTTTTGGGGTAAAGGTTATTGCAGGCAGCAGCCTTCCGGAGGGCTGGACGGGGAAAAGCTGGGCCGTCTGGAATGGTTATTTGCAGGCTGCGGGCGATGCGTTTATCTTTTTGGATGCGGATATCCGGTTGGCGCCCGACGCGCTGGCTTCGTTATGTCAAGCAAGGGAACGATCGAATGGTGTCATTTCGGTTGTTCCTTTTCACTATACGGAGAAGCTTTATGAAAGACTCGCGCTGGTCATGAACATGCTTGGCATTTTTACGTTTACTTCCGTATTTGAAAAAGGCAATTTGAGGAAAGGCCTTTACGGCTCCTGCATTATCGCCTTGCGAGAGGATTACGAAAAAATTAATGGCCACGCGAGCGTCAAATCGGAGGTGCTGGATGATTTGCTTATCGGAGCAAAGTTTATTGCCGCAGGCGTTTCGGTAACCAATTTTATCGGGTATGGCTTGGTTTCGTTCCGTATGTATCCAAATGGTATTCGAAGCGAGATTGAAGGCTTTAGCAAAGGTGCTGTACTGAGCACCTCCACGCTTAATTCGTTAACGATTATCCCCATAGCCATTTGGGTGGTGGGGCTCCTGATGTCCAACACGTTATTTATTTTTATGAATACAGAGTGGGCACTTCCGTTATTGGCCGGGTATATCCTGTACATGCTGCAATTCTTTTATTTTATGAAATATGTAGGTTCCTTTGGCCTCTTGATTCCACTTCTGCATGTTCTTGCCTCCTTATTTTTTGTTGTGGTTATGCTTTATTCGTTGTACCAGGTCGTCGTTCTGCGGCAAGTAAAATGGAAAGGGAGGTACATCCGGGTAGGGGGCAGACGGAAATGATCATTATTTTGCTGACTGCAGGCTCTTTTTTGTCGGGATCCCTCATGTTTTCATACTGGCTGGGGCTGCTGGGGAGAAAAAATATCAAGGCTGTTGGCGACGGCAATCCGGGTGCCTTAAACCTGTGGAAAGCAACTGGTTATAAACTTGGTCTTGTCGGTGTATTGCTCGATTTTTTGAAAGGATACCTTCCTGTTCTTTTGCTTGTTGGCAGCAGCTACGCCAAAGGGTTCGTTCTTATTCCGCTAGCGCTTGCACCAATCGCTGGTCATGCTTTTTCTCCGTTTCTTAAAGGGAGGGGCGGAAAGGCGATCGCTGTTACCTTCGGGGTATGGAGCGCGCTCACAGGCTTTGAGGCTTCACTGGCGTATGCGATCATTTTGGCGCTGCTGGCTGGAGCGGCCCGCTTCCTCTACAAAAACAAATCTAAAACCTCCGATGGAGATGGCCTCCAGGTTGTGATAGGGATGCTTATCCTGTCCATTTATTTGACGATCCGAATGTTCTCCGTTATTCTCTTGCTCATCTGGCTCGGTAATTTTTCCATTCTTCTTTACAGGCACCGAAAGGAAGTTACGCAGCGATTAAAGAAAACTCACACAAAGAAACAAACCGCCTCTAGGGATAAATAGGTCCCTAGAGGCGGTTTTTTCTGATGGCTGCTTAGAAAAATGAATGAATTAAAAGCGCTACCGAATGGTCATACAGCGCTTTGGCTGTTGCTTCGTTAGGAATATGGCCCCCTAAATACAAGTGAATGGTTCCATGGAGTGATGACCAAACCAGATTGACAACAAGCAGAGGATCTTTCTCGGAAATCAACCCTTGTTCAATGGCCTGACTAATGATGGTAATCAATTGTTGAAGAGCGGTTATGGTCGCCTGTAAACTGTCCGCGCCAGGCTTGAAATCGCCAAAGGCTCCGCCAAACATCAGCATGTAGTAGCTCGTATGGCTTTTAGAAAATTGCCAGTAAGCCTCGGCAAGCTCACGAAGATATTGTTTGAGGTCAGCTTGAGCGGGGACCTCTTCGAATGCAGCAGCAAGTAATTTGCAGCCTTCGAGATAAAGCTGTCGGGCTAATCCGTCCTTACTGCCAAACAAGTTATAAATAATTTTGGTGGAGCACTCCATTTTCTCGGCTACCCGGCGGATGGTTACAGCTTCAGGTCCTTGCTCCTGCATAATCGTTGCCGCGGCTTCAATAATGTTAAGCTTCAGCATTTCGGCATGCTGGAGTTTAGCTTCAGGGTAAGTTGTAACCGTACGGCTATCTATAGAAGGCTTGTCGGACGCCTTGTTCATTTCAGTTCACACCCTTAGAACGATAGTTTTATCTGAAGCAACCATGTTTTCTAAAGTTTATTTTACTTGTTCCATAGCGAAAATGCCACTTTATCCCGTACTAACAGGCTGATATGGAGTGCTGTATGGCCATGATAAGGTGGTTAATCATGTGTGTTGACACTTGAATTCTGGTAGAATACAATGAATTCATATAGAAACAGTGTTTCTAATGGGAAACAAGAGGAGAGATTAAGAATGATAACGATACAAAACAAATGGACACTAATTACAGGGGCTTCATCGGGAATAGGGGAAGCATTCGCGAAGGAACTAGCCGCTAGAGGGAGCCACCTCATTTTGGTTGCTCGTACAGAAGCCAAACTTCACGCTTTGGCAGAGAAGCTGCAGCAAGACCATCGGATCAAAGCGGAGGTTATCGTTTGTGACTTAGCAGAAGAGGGTTCCCCCAACCGACTCTATCAACAATGTGAAGAGCGCGGCTTAAGTGTCGATATCCTTATTAATAATGCGGGATTCGCTACGCATGGGCTATTTGAACAATTGTCTGGTCCGAGGCAGCATGAAGAAATGATGCTTAACGTAGTGGCTGTTACCGATCTTACGCATTTATTCTTGCCCTCGATGTTGCAAAGAAAAAGCGGCGTGGTGATTAACGTAGCCTCAACTGCCGGCTTTCAACCGCTTCCTAATATGGCGGTCTATGGCGCCACCAAAGCTTTCGTATTGTCATTCACCCAGGCGCTTTGGGAAGAGAATAGGAAACGGGGGGTTCAATTCCTTGCGTTATGCCCGGGGTCAACGGAAACGGACTTTTTCAACGTTGTCGCGGCTGAAGAAGCATCGGTGGGAAAACGGGCCACGCCGGAATATGTCGTTCAAACGGCTCTTCGTTCCCTTCAAGCCAAAAAATCCTATGTCATCCCAGGGCTAATGAATTATATTTCTTCCCAAATGTCTCGATTTGTTCCTCGGAAGCAAATGCTGTTTATCGTTGGGCGAATGCTTCGCACACGTTAAGCGATTCTGGCATTTCTATGGTATTATTTGTATGGGGCGTTTGAAATGTGGAGGGCCCATAGCTAATTTCACACGGCGCTTTTATACAATTAATGCGAATAAGGGAGACAAGCATGTTTAAAAAAGGAGCAGCCATTCTAATCGCAGCTTTACTGTTTTTATCGTATTCCTTCGTTGTTTTTGCAGAGCAATCCACGCCCGCAGCAAGCGGGGGGACTACTCCCTCGGGGATACCCCTTTCAGGCCTAGAAGCCTTTGTTGATGATTACATGAAAAAGTACATCGGCCAATCGACCTCCGGCGCATCGGTTGTTATAGCTAAGGATCAACAGATTGTGCTATCAAAGGGATATGGTTATGCAGATATCGAAAACCAGCTGCCAATGGAGCCACAGAAAACCATATTAGAGTGGGGGTCCATAAGCAAACTTATAGTTTGGACCGCGGTTATGCAATTGGTGGAAAAAGGGGATATGGAGCTCCAAGCAGATATTAGAACCTATTTGCCACCTGATTTTTTGACGAAGCTCAAATTTGAAGAGCCGATTACGATGCTGAATCTCATGAACCACAATGCGGGCTTCGAAGAGTACATGTTCGATATGGCCTATCAATCCCCGAATGATGTCCGTACATTGGAGGAAGGCCTGCTGCTTGCCCAGCCCGCTCAGGTATATAAGCCAGGTGAAGTAGTCGCATACTCCAATTTCGGAAATTCTCTCGCGGCTTATATCGTGGAAAGAATAACGGGACAGAAATTTAATGAATATGCAGACGAGCATATTTTCACCAAGCTGGCTATGAACGATTCCTCGGCCCTTTCTACATTGGAGGATCGCCCGGATCTCATTGCCCGTAAATCCAAAGGATATTTTTACTCCGGTCCCGCCACTTTCACTCCGGGCTCTTGGAATTACATGTCGATGTATCCGAACGGCGGAAATAATGGTACAGCAGAGGATTTGGCGAAGTTCGCAATGGCATTCATGCCAGCCGAAGGCGAGCGTTCCGCGTTATTTGATCAGCCTGGTACGCTAAGCGAAATGCTCGCTTCAAGTTATTCGGTGGAGGCCGACATGCCAGGAATTGCGCACGGTTTCTGGGAATATGCAGGAGAGCATAAGGGAATGGGGCATGGCGGAAATACGATTGCTTTCTCCAGTCAACTGCAGATCGTGCCGGAAGATCATTTTGCCATCGTCATTCTTACCAATCAAGCGGGGGAGACCGATATCGTCCATGGTTTAACGAAGGCGCTGCTGGGTCAGCGGAAGCCGGAAGCTTTGACGAATGATTTGCCAGATTCCTCCGAGCTTGCCGGAAGTTATATTGCTGCTCGCCGCCCTTTTTATGGCTTTATGAATCTTTATTCTTATCTGACTCTACTAAAAATAGTGCCAAAAGGAACCAATGAAATACAGCTGTCCATTGCAGGCATGACTGCCGATTATAAGCAGATAAAGCCGTTTCTTTATGAAAAGGCGGGAGGTGACACAGCGCTCGATTCATGGCTGGCGCTTCATTTTAAAGTAGAAGGGCATCAGGTAGAGAAAATGACGACCTACACCACCGATTATTTGCCGCTGCCTTCAAACAAATCGGTGCCTGTGCTCATAGCCAGTGCGTTCTTAGCGGTCATTTCGATTGCGTATGTCATCCTTATGCCAATCATATGGATCATTCAAGCGCTGCTTCAAAGAAAGAGAAATGAGAGAGCCGCTTGGACGGAAGCGGGATTGAAAAAATATGTCGTCATGCTTACCTTGACCGGTTCCGCTGTGATCGTAAATATCGCGATATTGGCACTTAGAATGCTTAGCAATTATGAACGTGCTTACTCGGAAATGATCATCCACATTATTGTTAATTACGTTTTAACCGCGCTGGCGATCTTGTTTATCGTTTTGCTGCTCAGGCAGTTGACGATGAAGAAGCACATGCTGTCCTTAAGTCGGAAAATTTTAGCTATCGTTCCCATCATAATTATGATCATCCTTATTTTATTGCTTGTTTTTTGGCAGTTTTATTCGTAACTTCCCAACCTGTGAAAACCCGTATCGTAACATCTAATTCGTTTAGGAGTGACTAGGATATGGTGCATTGGAAGCAGCAGCTTTATGACTCGGCGAATCGTGTGGCAAATCAATTTAAGGATCACCCTGGCATTGTTTCCGTTGCTATTGGCGGAAGTCTAGCCCGTGGAATGGCTTGGAAGCACTCCGATTTAGAACTGTGTGTGCTGGTAGATCAGCATTTGCCGGAGCTTCAATATTTTAATTACATGGAGAATATTGGAGTAGAAATCATTCAGGTCAGCAAACAGCAGGTAGAAGATTTTTTGATGGAAGAAAGCTTATCTAATGAAGCCGTGCTTCGATTTCCGATCCAGATTTACAAATGCCGGATCGTTCACGATCCGTCTGGCTTAATGGCAAAGTTTAAAGCGGCATATGACGATACGTTGTTTGACCCGGCAGTTACAGCGAAGAAAAGGGAGCAGGCTCTGGAAAGTGTCGATCAGCGTTATGCCCTGGCGGAAAGTATGCTTAGCGGTGGTTTCCCGAACACAGCGCTTGCTCATCTGAGACTGGCCAGCAATGACCTTTTGTTAGCTTATTATTGGCATTACCTTATTTTACCGAGAAGCCAGAATAGGACGGTTTATTTGCTGAAGCAAAACGCTGAACGATTCGGTTTCGTGGACTTTTATCACACGTTTATTCATATCTTTGGCCTGAATCAGCCGCTGCCAGCGATGAAGCAAGATCTGTTTCAAGCACAGAACGAAATCTATCAAGTGGCAAATACGGGATGGGGCAGCAATGCGGTGCTTTTTTTGCAAAACGCGGTGGACCATAACTTGGAATGGGGCTATGACAAGAGCATTCTTTATGTTTATAAATGGTGCGTGCATCTGCTTCAGACCGGCAAGCTGGAAGAAAGGGATGTTTATGATCACGAGCAATTTAAGGCGGATTACCCTAAGCTCTTTCCGTTTCTTGATTTCGATAAATGGACATCCGAAGAGATCAGAGGCTTGTTCGATCGGTTCTACGAGGCTAGAAGCAAGCTTACTTATTAAATTAAGCATTTATTTAACGGCTACAAGGACGAAAGAGGGTCTGTCATCGGTGGATGTCAGCCCTTTTTTTCATGAGGAGGATTAGTAATCAAGCTGAACTGGCATTCGAATGCTTGAGTTTAAAAGATTTAGCTTTTTCTATTTTACATACATACTGTATGTATGTTATTATGCAATTATATTATAATAATAGGAGGAACATTCAAATGAAGATCAATAGTTTTTATCCGGTTGTCCTGTCCCAGCATGTAGGAGAAAGCGCGCAGTTTTATCAAAAGCATTTCGGTTTTGAAGTAGTCTATGAGTCGGAGTGGTATGTAAGCTTGCGTACTTGCGGAGACGGGCAAAACCGATATGAGCTAGCGATATTGGACGCCGGGCACGCGACGATACCCTCCAGCTACCGGAGAAGAGCAGAAGGCTTGATTTTGAACATGGAAGTTGAACATGTGGATGTCGAATACAAGCGGTTGGTGCTGGATGCCAAGCTGAAGCTGGAGCAGGATATCCGGGATGAAGATTTTGGACAACGGCATTTCATTATTTCCGATCCAGGCGGCGTATTGATCGATGTCATTACCGTCATTCCGCCTTCGGAGGAAGAAAAGTCCAATTACTCGGAAACGGTATGGCCATCAGAGGCGAAATAAAGCGAAGTGGCTGAGCTAAGCCTTTTATGCTTCAGTTTGTGAAGGAGACAATGGAAATAGGATGAGAAGAACCAAACAGGATACGGCGGAGACTATCCATAAACTGCTGGAGGTTGCTCGGCAGCATTTTACCAGGCATGGCTATGCCGACGGATCGTTAGAGGATATTGCCAAGGACGCCGAGGTGACGCGCGGCGCGGTGTATCATCATTTTGGAAGCAAGAAAGGTTTGTTCCTGGCGGTGCTGGAACTTGTGCAATCCGAGGTGGCACAGCGGCTGGAAGAGGAGGCTGCACGCAGCGAGGATTTATGGGAACAGCTGTATTTGGGCTGTCGCGCTTTTGTAATCGTGGCCACGGAGCCTAATAACAGACGCATTATGCTCATTGACGGACCGGCTGTTCTCGGCTGGGAGGAATGGCGGCAGCTGGACGAGCAGCAGTCTATGCGGCAGCTGCATGAACAGTTGGACATCATGCAGCGTCAAGGGTATCTCAAAGGCATTCGACTGGAAGCAGCGACGCATTTGTTATCAGGAGCCATGAATGAAGCCGCGCTTTGGCTGGCACAAATAACGGATCCTGCCGAGGCTGAGCAATCGCTTGAGGACTGCTTGCAGACTCTCCGCAGATTGCTCGACGGCATCCGGTAAATGAAAAGAGCGTCTATATGAATGGCGAAGCTGCCTAAGTTACTATAGGTTGCCGAATGAAAGGAAAGAGACCGCACTTCGATGATGAAGGCGGTCTTTTTGCTGAATCCTCATAACGGAGAGGTTGGTTTATACTGGGTATGCAGCAGCGGTTAGTTAAGCGAGCTTAGTGCCAAGCTGCTTTGCTTTTTCTAGCCATTCGGCACGGCGCTCAGGGGAGGAGGGCTTAATCGGTCCGAGTTCTGTTATGCGTACCGGAGTAATTCCGCAGAATTGCAAGATGTTCCGTTTCATGACCAGAAGGCCTGCACGCCTGTAAATCAAACGATTGTACCAGGAAGGAGTGTCCGATGTCACAATTAAATGGGCGGATTTACCTGTGAGCAGCTTATCCCAAAGGTTAGAATTTTCACGGTATTTGAAAGCAAAGCCAGGCAAAAAGACTCGATCAATGAAGCCCTTCAGAATGGCGGGCATCGCTCCCCACCAAGTCGGATATACGAATACGAGATGATCTGCCCAGCTGATCAGCTTCTGTGCTTCGATTAAATCTTCCTCCAGCTCCGTTCTTTGGCGGTAGCCAAACCTCAGGTTCGGTTCAAATCGGAGTTGGCTTAACTCTATTTTTCTAATCTGGGCATCCGTGCTCTTCACTCCTTCCGCATAAGCGTCTGATAAGGCCGAGCAGAAGCTTTGAGAATCAGGATGGCCATTGACGATGACAATTTTTGATTTCATTCTATTTTTCCTCCTTGGGTTCATGAACCTCGTTAAGATGGGCGCTGTCCATCATGCATGATTCGTTATAAAATAGTGGAGTATGACTTCCTTTAGCTTAAAACGAAGGGCAACATAAATGAATGATCAATGACGCAAAAAAATTGCTGATTCACGCAAAGGGGGAACTCCGCTTGAAAAGTGATGGAGTGGCAATTTCCATGGTCCATCCGATTATGAAATCGATAGTTCATAAAGGCTGCGATCCGGAGGATTATTGCAGCTATGCATCGTTTGACGCTAACTTGCTGCGCGACGTTGAAGCTCGAATTTCCAGCGAGGAGCTGGAGCGTTTAATGATCGCTGCGGCTGAGTATACGCAGGATGACCATTTTGGGCTGCATCAAGGCCAGATGACGGATTTTGTGGATTTAGGCATTCTCGGCTACGTGATGATGCACTCGAGTACGATTGCCGATTCATTGGCGGCATACCAGCGGTACAACGTAATATTGTGCAGCGGATTTAATTTGGATTGGGAAGTGCGGGATAGCGAGGTATGCATCCGTATGTTTTTGCAGCATGAGGGGCGGATGTCCCGTCACTGCGTGGAGGATATGGCTAGCTCGCTCTACCGTTTAATCAGTAAGCTTTGCAACCGTCCTGTTCCATTGTTTGAAGTTGAGTTTGCGCATGAAGCGACTGCTGATCTTGATCCTTATTCAGCTGTATTCGGGAGATTGCCTGCCTTCGGACGGAAAGTGAGCACACTGCGCATGAGCAAGGAAGTACTGATTTACCCTGTCATTTATTCAGACGCAAGGCTGCTTAGCCTATTTCAGACGATTGCGCAGGAAACCTCGGACGAGATGACTCAGGCAGGGGTATTCTCTGAGCAGGTCGCACAGTGGATGAAGAAGTCTATGCCCTCTTTCTTTCCCTCCTTGCAGCAAACGGCAGAATCGTTTGGCACTAGCACAAGAACGCTTCAGCACAAGTTAAAGGAGGAAAAGACCACCTATAATGACCTTTCTATCCGGATACGCAAAGAAATGGCGATGGGTTATTTGAGGAAATGGGAGTATTCGGTGGGAGAGATCGCTTATGTGCTGCACTTCTCGGAGCCTAGCGCCTTTCAGAGCGCCTTCAAGAAGTGGACGGGATTCACGCCAGGGCAGTATCGTGCCGAGTTCATGAAAGAGCATGCGAGCCATAAAAGAAAAGTGGAGCATAAGCGATAACAATAAGCGACAGATCAGGGAGGTGTGAAAATAAATGGACGATCTTTTGAAGAATGTCACATGGCACCAAGGCGGCACGGATCGCTTAGTCCAAGAGAAGCTCAAAGGACATCGCAGCAGGGTATTCTGGTTGACTGGGCTTTCCGGTTCCGGGAAGTCTTCGGTTGCAGCAGAGCTGGAGAGGCGATTGTTTCAGCAAAGCATACATACGACTACGCTGGATGGGGACAATTTGCGCCATGGCTTGAATAGCGACCTTGGCTTCTCCCCCGAAGCAAGAAAGGAAAATATCCGCAGGCTTGGCGAGGTTGCGAGATTATTTACTGAGGCTGGAATAGTCGTTATCGTTGCCTCCATCTCTCCGTTCCAAGCAGATCGGGACCGGGCGAGAGCACTATTTGCTGATGACGAATTTATCGAGGTCTATCTTTCTTGTCCGCTAGAGGTTTGTGAGCAGCGAGATCCAAAAGGGTTATATAAGAAGGCAAGACTAGGGGAGATCGCCGAGTTTACCGGCATTTCCTCCCCCTACGAGGTGCCGCTGCACCCGGAATTAAAAATTCAGACGGACCACATGCCGGTAACGAAGGCAGTCGATTGCATTTTAGCGTATATGGCGGCATTAGAGAAAGTGGATTCGCATGAAAAGTAGTGGGTGTAGAAATCAAAGGACGATCCTTAGGTTGAATTTAAGCCAAGGGACCGTCCTTTTTTCTGTTATTTTGCAGGTAACGCCGGCTTGCGGATCGTCTTTATCGACTGGCGGTAGACGAGCAAGATATACGCTAGGTCTAGGATGAGAATTAAAACATACATAATAAACAGCAAAATGGAATGAGGATAAAGGGAATAGCAGAGGATAGAGGCGCATAGGGTGCCGAACATTTTGGAATAGGCAATCGCAAGGGATTGGCCGCGCAGTTCTTTGGTGAACAATAATTTGATAAAAAGGATGGACATCATCAGATTGATGCCAAAGGCGGAGTAGATGCCCATTTTATCATGAAATTCAACCGCGATTCCATAATGCAGCAGCAAGGCTATAACGAGCAAGGAGAAGACCGATGCGTAAATGGTGCGTTTGGAGAAGGGCATACCTTTGGAATAGTACAGAAATTGTAGCAAAATGATGCAGTCCAGCAAAAACCAAATTAAAGTTACGATTTGTTGAAGCGGATGAAACGGCATGATAAACGTAAATAAAAATTCCCATGTAATATTGGCGCAAATGGACGCAAGCGGCATGCCGCAGGACTGGTCTTTATACCCTTTGTAAATAACGAGAAGGTAAACGACCGTCCATAATACAGCGACACCAATCATCAGCAGATATTCGATTTTGAGCGGCAAAAGATGTTCCATAGAGACGTAACCACATCCTTTCAGCAACTGTTGGTCAGTGAAACCCGGTTTTGGCTTGTCTATGTATATGAAACAAGCCTTTCTTGTAGACCAACAATGGAGTCATATCTATAGTTTGTGGTTCGTAATGGAATAACGGTGCTTTTATGTTTTATAGAATCGGCTCATATAAGAGGAGGGAGGTTCGCCCAGCACTTTCTTAAATACGCGGCTAAAATAATAAGGATTGCGGTACCCAAGACGCTCGCTGATTTCCGATACGTTCATCGAGGTATTTCTCATCCACTCAATCGCTTTTCCCATTCGCAAGCGGGCATGCGCTTCCACAATCGTTTGCCCCGTCTGCTTCTTAAAGGAGGCAGAGAGATAACTGTAATTTAGCCTCATATGGATGGCAATGCCTGTTGAATCAAAGTCCTCTTCCACATGCTGCAGCAAATAAGCGATGATCCGCCCAGCGATTACATCTGATTTTCCTGTTTGCAGCCCGTTCTCCTTTTGCTGAAATCCCTTCTGTAATTCAAGAAACAGCTGGCAGACCCGCAAGCTTATCTCCAGCATGCCATGAGTGGCAGGTAGGAGATAATCCGAGGTTAAAGCATTCAGGCGTGATTCCAGTCCTAAATGAAAAGGTGATGTTCCGTACTTTGGCATAGGGATTAGATAATGGTAATGATCCGGTTGATAGTAATCCATTTCCGGCAACGGCGGGTGCTCGCGATATATCATTTCGTTATCGGATGGGACATTGAAATGAATCCAATACCAGCATGTGCCGGGTGCTGTTGCGGGAAGGCCCCAGTGACGCATTCCTCTTTTCAAAAATAAATGCTCATTCGCTCCTACGAAATATTCTACTCCATCCTCAATGACCTGCATGCAGCCGCGAACGACAAACAGAAAAACATCATAGTCGGCAACGCGGTCAGGATGCGTATAAGCAGCTACCGTATGGCTCATTCCGATATCCCTTACTAAAGGGATCCGGTCGGCACTTAAATAGATTTGACCATTCATGCTAAAATCTTCGCCTCCAACGTCCGAACGATGAACTTTGAAAAAGATAAATTAACCTAAAAAAAGTATAGGTAATCTGAGAGTTTGTGCATTTTTCTTTATTCCCCTTCATTATACGATAAGGCTATCGGATAAAAAAAGGGAGGCTAACGCAAATGAATCGTTTTACATTCACGGAATTTCCTAAAGGAAGCGTACGGCTTAATCAGGGACCGCTGCAAGCACGGCTTGATTTAAATAAACAATATGTAATGAGCCTGACGAATGAAAATTTGCTGCGGAATTTTTATTTGGAAGCAGGATTATGGAGCTACAGCGGAAATGGGGGAACGACTAGCGCCACAACTACGAGCATGGATGGCCCTGAAAAATGGCACTGGGGCTGGGAGTCGCCAACCTGCGAGCTGCGCGGGCATATGATGGGCCACTGGTTGTCGGCCGCTGCACGCATCTATCGCCATACAAGCGATAATCTCGTCAAAGCGAAAGCTGATTTCATCGTCTCTGAATTGGCGAGATGCCAGGAAGCGATCGGCAGCGGTTGGCTGGCTGCTTTTCCAGAAACCTATATGCACCGGATTGTAAAAGGCAAATGGGTATGGGCACCGCATTACACGGTTCACAAGCTGCTTATGGGCCTTTACGAGATGCACCAGCTGGCGGGGAATGGGCAGGCGCTAACGATCATGGTGGATATGGCATCATGGTTTTATGGGTGGACGGATACGTTCTCGCGCAAGCAAATGGACGATCTGCTTGATCTGGAAACGGGCGGCATGCTGGAGACTTGGGCGGATCTCTATGGGATCACCAAGGACGAGAAGCATCGAGAGCTCATGAGTCGTTATGACCGGCGCCGTTTTTTTGATGCCTTATTAGCAGGCGAAGATGCGTTGACCAACAAGCATGCGAATACTCAGATTCCAGAGATATTGGGGGCAGCCAAGGCATGGGAGGTGACAGGAGATCGGCGTTACCGCCAAGTTGTTGAAGCATTTTGGAAATGCGCAGTTGAGGATCGTGGTAATCTTGTAACTGGTGCCGCAGATGATGCGGAGCTTTGGATGCCTGCCGGAAATATGACCAGGATGGGCGTGGGTCAGGAGCATTGCGTGAATTACAATATGATGCGGCTGACGCATGTGCTGCTTCGTTGGACAGGCGATCCGGCATATGCAGATTATTGGGAGCGCCGCTTTATAAATGGCGTGCTTGCGCATCAGCATAACGAAACGGGCATGATCTCCTATTTTCTTGGCATAGGGGCGGGCAGCAGCAAAAAATGGGGCTCGCCGACGCAGCATTTTTGGTGCTGTCACGGTACACTCGTGCAAGCGAATGCGGCATATGACGAGCAAATCTTTTTAAAGGAGGAGGATGGGATTGCCATCTTGCAGTGGCTGCCCTCGTCCTTAACGACAACGGTTGATGATGCAGCATTGACGTTAACCATCGAACAAGACGGACAGCACGGGCTGTACCCACTGCATTCCTGGAACGTGGCAGGCATGACGGCCATTACGAAAGTGGATCAGCCGCCTATTCCCGCTTTTCGTCCAGATCGATTTAAGTATGAAATAAAAATTGCCCTCTCTGTGAATAAAGTCTTTGGCTTGAAGCTGCGTCTGCCATGGTGGCTAAACGGCAAAGCCTTGATTTATGTTAATGGCGTGCTGCTGGAAGGCGATTGGCAGCCATCCGCGTATGCTGTTCTGGAGCGGGAATGGGCAGATGGGGACCACATTCAGGTGGAGCTGCCGAAGGCGTTAACAGCGGAGCAGCTTCCAGGCGAGCCAGACACCTATGCGTTCTTGGATGGTCCAATCGTCTTGGCAGGCTTAGTAGCGGAAGAAAGGCGTCTCGCTGGCCATCCCGAGCGATTGGATTCGCTGCTGGTACCGGATCGGGAAAGAAACCATAGTTGGTGGAATTCCGGATTTTATCGCACGAAAGGACAGGAGCGCGGCATTCGTTTTATTCCGTTGTACGAAATAAAGGATGAGGCCTACAGCGTTTACTTCCCCATAAAGCCAGCTTAGGTTCATTTTTAAAATGGAAGAAGCTCTGATTGCTCATTTTCATAAGGGCATAAGAGCTTCTTTTTTTGGATAAAGGTTGCTATCGGTCTTCATTCACTGATATAATACAAAACGAACGTTCAGTATTATTTGCGATAGAGGGATAAAATAACCTCCGAATAGGTGTGTGGGCGAATGAACAAAAAACAAATGCAAACCGAGCTTACTAAAAAAAGAGTTGCTGACGCGGCTAGAGCACTGTTTGCTCAAAAAGGCTATAAGGGAACCTCGATTGAAGATATTGTCGAAGCGACAGGCAGCAGTAAAGGGAACATCTATTACCATTTTAAGAGCAAGGAAGGACTGTTTCTTTATTTGCTTGACGAATGGGATTTGGAGTGGGAACGGAAATGGCGGGAGAAGGAGAGCTCGTACCATACAACGGTAGACAAGCTGTTTGGGATTGCTGAGCAAATGGTGCTTGATGATCTGAATCATCCACTGACCAAAGCAGCTGACGAGTTTTTTAATAATGAAGAGAAAACCAATGAGGTGGATGAGCGGATGGCGGTGATGGTGGACCGGCATTTGCTATTCAATAAAGAGTTGCTGCAGGAGGGAATAAACAGAGGGGAATTTAAGGATGATAACGTAGATAGGCTGGCGATTGTTTTTGAAGGTTTGTTTATGGGACTTGGCCAAATGTCGCGTCGCAAAAACAAGCCGGAGGAGGCGCTTCTGCTGTATCATGCAGCCGTGAAGGTTTTTTTATATGGTATTGCGAAAGTAACATAATAAGGGAGCGGCGGGCAATTCCATAAGCAATACTGGGATGCCTGCTGCTGCCCAAATACAGACCGAACATTCAGTATGATTTGAAAGTGATGAGAGGGTTTTGAGAATGGCATTATTGCTAAGAAATAGGGGAGCCGTGCTTCTCCTTATGTTTAATATTCTTCTAGTATTTATCGGCATCGGTCTCGTTATACCTGTCATGCCAACTTATATGAGAGAGCTGCATTTGAATGGCAGCATCGTTGGGTTGATGGTAGCCGCCTTTTCGTTGACGCAGCTCTTGTTCTCGCCGCTGGCGGGCAGGCTGTCCGATACGTATGGCCGGAAAAAGAATATCGTGTTTGGAGTCATTATTTTCGCCGCTTCGGAGTTCCTGTTCGGGATGGTTAGCGAACCGGTATATTTGTTTGCAGCGCGTATGCTGGGCGGGATTGGTGCAGCCCTTATTATGCCTTCCGTCATGGCTTACATCGCAGATGTAACGACCGTGGAGGAAAGAGCCAAAGGGATGGGCTATATTAATGCGGCTATTACGACCGGGTTTATCATTGGTCCGGGAATAGGAGGAATATTAGCTGAATACGGCACTCGTGTGCCCTTCTATGCCGCAGGTATTGCAGGCGTGATTTCAGCCCTGTTAACCATATTTATTTTACCGGACTCGGGGGTAAGGAAAGTACAGAAGAGCGCCAAGCTGAGGGAAGCGACGGAGACCAGTTTTGCCTCGCAGCTGCTGCGTTCCTACCGGGAACCGTATTTTTTAAGCTTGATTATCGTGCTGGTTGCTTCCTTCGGATTAGCGAATTATGAGACGGTATTTGGTTTGTTTGTGGATCAAAAGTTTGGTTTTACCGCAAAAGACATTGCCATTATTATAACGTTTGGCTCGATTGCGGGTGCAGTCGTACAGGTCACTATATTCGGATGGATCTTAAACCGATTTGGAGAGCGAAATGTCATCTCCGCTTCTTTGCTTACGGCAGGGCTGTTTGTATTGCTTACTCTGTTTACGAAGAGCTATTGGATGATTTTGGCCGTTACCTTTGTTTTGTTTTTGTCGATCGACATTTTGCGGCCGGCCATCGGTACGCAAATTTCCAAAATGGCAAATGAGCAGCAAGGCTATCTTGCAGGGCTGAACTCGGCATTTACCAGCTTGGGGAACATCGTTGGCCCGATCGTTGCAGGGTTTCTCTTTGATATCGATATTAATTTTCCGTATATTTCAGCATCCATCGTATTGTTTTTATGCTGCGTTTTGTCGGTTAGAGCTGCCAAAGGAGACAAGCGGAAAGCGAATGGCTAATCGATGATTTACCAAACAGAAGAAGCCCGCTCGTGATGAGTGGGCTTCTTCTGTTTTCGATTAATAACACTTTGGCTGTTCAGGGATTTTTTGCGATAGTAGGGGTTGATAAACGGATTGGAAAATCGTTATAATATCGCTGAAACGGTATATGCTCAAAATTTATAGTCAATGAGGTGGTTAATATGAACCGAACGCTGGCTGCCGCGCATACGGGCTGCGGGGAGAGTCCTGATAACACGATGGCTTCTTTTGTGGAAGGCGTAAGGTCTGGCGCTGATATTGTAGAAGTGGATATTGTTGTAGCGAGGGATGGGACTGCCATTCTTATGCATGACGATACACCTCAACTTCTATTGCATACCTATGAGGAATGGAATCAGCCCCATTTGCGAGTGCTGCTGAATACGGCTTACGAGGAGCATGAGATCGCAACGCTGGAGCAAATTTTCCAGGCAGCCGAGCCGATCGGCATTAACCTGAATTTGGATATCAAATCGGCTGCAAGCATTGAACCCACGATCGCACTAATCCGTAAATACGGTGCGCAGGAGCGGTCGTACATTACGGGTTATTCCGAATCAATTACAGAGAAATATCCGGATATTCAAGTGATGCTGAATACCCCCGTTGAACTTACGCCGGAACAATTAGACAACTATGAGAGTTATGCGGAAACGACATGCCAGCAGGCGAAGCAACGCGGATATACCGGGCTGAACATGAAGGGGACGACTTGCCGCCCTTACATCGTAGAAGCGGCTCACCATCGTGGCCTAAAGGTTTGGGTCTATACCGTCAATGAACAAGAGCTTATGCAGCATTTTATTGAGATGAACGTGGATGCCATAACAACGCGTGAGCCCGAAACGCTTCTGAGCCTTTTGGGAAAGACCGCGCTTTAGACATTAGACGGTTCCGCAGCCATGTCTCTTTATGTTCAGCTTCCGAATTTCGGCACTCATCTCTATTCGAAAATAAAAACGCCGCTTCTAACCATGGGCCCTGATCATGTATCCGGGCATTAAGGTTCGGGAGCGGCGTTTTCTTCATATATGGCTTGGATAGTTTACTTAAAGCACTATGCTATCCTTAGGCTTGATCGAGTAAATGCAGCGGTTGCTGTTCGTCAGCATATGCGCTTTGCGCTCTACGTCAACATCCTCCCCAAGCACCTGCTGAATCATCTCCAGCTCTTTGCTGCAAAAGCCGGAGCATACTTTCGCTGCTTCGCAGATGGGGCAGTGCTTCTCCACAAAGCTATAGGAACCATCAACATTGTCGATGACTTCCGCCATATATCCCTCAGCCGTGCGCGCATGCGCAAGTGCTTCCAACTGCTCCTTCAACGGAAGAACGGAGGGGGCTTTACTTAAATATTGGAGAATTTGCTTTCGGTTGCGGATCTCTAGCATTTTTTCCAAGCCTTCTTCTTCGAAGGCTTCCCGCATGGACTCAATCATGCTCACCAGTAGGTCCGCATGACCGTCAGGAAAAAGGCGATTTGCCTCAGGTGTGAGTCTCCACATTTTCGCAGGACGGCCCATGGGTCTCGCTTCCTCTTCAAATGCGACCAGTTGTTCCTCTTGCAGATTATATAAATGCTGCCGTACGGCCATGCCTGTTAATCCAAGCAGCTTGGCCAGTTGAAGGGCGTCTATAGCGCCTTCTTGCTTCAGCAGCTTGATGATCTCGCGTTTCGTTCGTATTGCCGTTCCTTCTTTCGAAGCTGTGGTTGTTTTTGCCATGTTGCAGCACCTTCTTTTTATAGAAAAGTAGATGAAACGATATATTAACATTGTAAAGAAAAAAGTTGACTAAGTCAAAGCGAAACCTTATATTTGATTTTGTATAGATATATGTTTACAAAGTATTCGGATACGACGTATACATAAACCGCAGATTTAGGGAGGCTAGGCATGATGACTGAGAACGAAAGTATTTTTGGACCGCGTTATGTTGCGTTGACGATTGGAATTATTTTGGCTGTTATGGCTGTTGGATTCGAAGGCTTGGCCGTAACGACGGTTGCGCCGGCGATTGCAAATGATTTAAAAGGAATGGCGCTATATGGTTGGATTTTTAGTGCATACTTGTTAGCGCAAATTATCGGAACACTGGTCGTTGGACGTGTGATTGACAGAAGAGGGCCTGCATTGCTCTTTACGGCAGCCATTGTTTTGTTTGCTGTTGGATTAGCAGCAGCCGCCATGGCTAACGATATGATTATTCTGATCGTGGCCCGTGCCTTGCAGGGCTTTGGCGCAGGCGCGATGATGACCTGTGTTTATACGGCGATTTCATTAAGCTACCCTGATGAGCTGAGGGCGAAAATATTAGGTGCTTTCGGAACCGCGTATGTTTTGCCTTCCATGATCGGTCCGTATGTTGCGGGCCTCATTGCCCAGCAATTTTCGTGGAGGTTCGTGTTTTGGGGTGTGCTTCCGTTTCTGGTGCTCGCAACCTTTCTAAGCCTTCCTGTTTTCCGAAAGCTGAAAATTCCCAGTGTTCAAAAGCAAAACGGCAGAGGCGCGACCTTGCTGGCTATCCTGCTTGCGATTGGAACCGGGCTATTCTTAAGCGGCTTAGGCATGCTTCCAAGCATAGCGGGAATCATGCTGGTGCTGGTTGGCTTAGTGCTCATGGCGCAGCCGCTTCGGAAATTGCTTCCGGCCGGTACGCTGGGCTTGCGCACCGGTTTGCCATCGCTAATTGCTTCGCGCGGATTGTTTTTTGCGGCGTATGTAAGTACGCAAAACTTTCTAGTGCTGGCATTGACGGAAACCAAAGGCTTGACGGCAGACTTGGCGGGGCTTATCGTAGCAAGCGCTGCACTTAGCTGGTGTATCGTATCCTATTTGCAGTCGCACTGGGATGCTGCGGATCAAGGAAGAGGCCGACACAAGCGTATAAGAATAGGCGTGCTGCTCATGATTGTCGGAATCGGCATCGTGGTTTGGGTGCCTGGCCTTAATATTGCCCTGTCGGTTATCGGCCAGATGATCACTGGAATAGGAATCGGGTTGGCCCATCCGACTAGCGGGGCCGTTGCTTTTGCAAATGCCAAAGAAGGAGAATCGGGCGAGGTATCCGCCAACCTCCAGTTTGCCGATTCATTTACGCCAGGCGTCGTTATCGGGATCGGAGGCGCAATCATTGCTATTGGCCAAGCTGCCGGGCTATTTATGGAAATTGGCATTTTCGGCGCGATGCTGCTTAATCTCGTATTGATTTGTCTAAGCCTGCTCGCGAGCACTCGCTTAAAAACGAACCCTTCCACAGGAAAAGCAACAGATGGCGCTACGGTTGGCATTCATTAAGTCGTTAAAATTGTCAGTACTTTAGGCAAAGTAATATAATGAACACAACCAACCTAAGGGGGTTATATTCAAACAAGGAGAAGCTATGGATAAAATTCAGTATTTGTCACAATTTAATTTGCTTCACTCGCTATCGATAGAAGATTTGATTGAAATGGATAAGCTAACCTCCATCACGACGTTTCCCAAGAGTACGTTTATTCAAACGCCGGATACTTTTCACGAAGGACTTTATTTTGTGAAAAAAGGAATGGTTCGCCTGTATAGGCTCAATGCCGAAGGAAAGCAATTTACTTCAGATATACTCAATGAAGGCAATGTATTTGGCGAGATGGCTAAAATCTCGTTCGGAACGCGGGATCATTACATTGAAACGATCGAGGCTAGCGATATCTGTTTGCTGGACAAACCAAGGTTTGACGATTTTCTCATCAACCATCCTCGGTTTATGATGGCACTGCTAGGCGTATTGAGTGAGCGGATCGCTTCGATGAGTCTTTTATCCCAGTATCTGGCCCTTGGGAACTTGCATGATAAAATTTTGTTTGCGCTCGTGAAGCTGTCCAATCAATTTGGGGTCATTAATGAGGGTTCCTATTGCAAAATCGGTGTATCCTTGACCCATCAGGAGATTGCTCATTTTACAGGCGCAACAAGAGAGGCTGTAACTGTAGCCTTGCAAGAGCTGGTGAAGGAAGAAGCGATCAAAACAGGGTTTAAAACCGTCTGGATTCACAAAGACAAATTATTGGACATTCAGCGAAATCAAGTCCAGTTGTAAACCACATTACATCCTATCCTGCCAAAAGGGTGTATGCTATTGGAAACGCCGGTTTAACGGCGGACTTGCAGAGGAAGTGTGGTTACAATGGATAAGGAGAACAATCGGAGAGGTTCCCATACGCTTTTGGAGCGAAAGGGTGCTATCCGAATTTGTGATATTATGGAGGAAGTTAGGCTGCTGCTGCAGGAAGGGAAACTGCAATCGGTTAATTTAACGGAGTGGTTATCTGTTAATCATCTGCTATTGCTGAAAAATGTACTGATTGAGTTCGGGCTTGAGAGCGAATCAGGTTCTATCCTGCAGAGGCTGGAGCAATTAAACGAAACGAAAGTGATGAAGCTTATACCTGCGATTGCAAAAGAATGGCTTATTCTTATTGAACAGGATGAGAAGGCAGCCCATATCTTTGATAGGCTCTCCGCGCATTCATCCGATAGTGTTCGCTGCTGGGCAGCATATATCATTGGGCTGGATGCGCGTTCCGACCTGCAACAAAAATTGAAAGCCATTCGGATATTTGCCGCAGATCTGCATTTTGGCGTTCGTGAGATCGCTTGGATGGCTTTAAGGCAGCCCATTGCTGAAGATTTGAAGCGGGCACTTGATTTGCTAAGCGTATGGGTCATTGATCCTGATCCCAATATTAGACGTTTTGCAGTGGAATTGACGCGCCCTCAAGGCGTTTGGGCCAAACATATTCAGGAGCTGAAGTTGAACCCTGCGATGGCCATTTCCCTTTTGGCACCCGTAATGTCCGATCCGTCTAAATATGTCCAAGATTCCGTAGGCAATTGGCTAAATGACGCCAGCAAGACTAACCCGGATTGGGTGAAACGCATTTGCAGCGATTGGCTGGATAGATCGGATACCAAAGCAACGCATCGCATAACTGCACGAGCCCAAAGAAGTATGATGAGTAATAAATAAATGCTGAATACCGCCGTAGTGAGCTGCGGCAGCCCCATTATTTCTTGTTCAACATGTCTAATAGTTTATTGAACACGAGATTGCTGTTGTTCCAATGGACATAATGATTCGCATTCGCGATCGTTTCTTGCATGCTGTTGCCTGACCATTGGAGAAGCTCATGCTGTACGTCTTGCCATGCTGCTCCACTGTCTGATGACAGGATAAGCAGGGGAATTTCCTTTAAATGACCGTGATCCAGAACGATTTGCGCATTTTCATTCATTAGGCTTATAAAGCTTAGATTGCTCGTATTTCCTGCTTTGTTGTAATACATCGCTTTGTCCATCGCTCTTACTTCCTCAGGGAGCTGTGGATTCCTCAGGTTTTCAGCAGCAAACGGCAATAAAATCCCAGCAGTACCTAATGCCCTAATAATCCCGGTCACCCGAAGAGCCGCAACTAACCGATTCACAATATAAGATTTGGTTTCCCATTCTTTAGCGTAAAACTCAGGGCTTCCTCCATCGAGCAGTACGATGCCCATAACTTCATCCGGGTATTTTTGGGCGAAGTGTAAAACTTCAAGCGAAGCAAGCGAATGGCCCACTAATAAGTAAGGCGGCGCTTCATTCGCTTGTTCAAGCGAATCATGCAGTTCCTCAACCATAATTTCTACTGACCTTGGTCTGTCAGTTTCCCCACTCCATCCAAATCCTGCCCGGTCATAACTTACCGTCCTTGCGTAAGGCCGCAGTTGATTCTGTAAAAGATAATAATCGGTATAAGCCGAAGGGGTTCCGGAGCCAGCAACAAACACAACCGCAGTATCTCCTTCTCCTGTGCGATAGGCATGCAAGTCAAATGATTTATTTGCAAAAATCTCTCCAGGCCGCGAGAACATGCTGCTTTCGCGAAGCATCATGTAATGCTGCCAAATTGTCCCGATCATAAGCAGCAGAAACATAATCCCCAGTAATTTTAACCATCGAAACCTCTTGGATTTCCTATTTGTTTTTCCCATCCTGAATACCTTATCCTTTTCTGTATTGAAGGATTTGATCTAAATCATACCTCATCTTGCTTAGGTATAACCACGATTTACATCCAAATGACCTCAAAAATTTACAATCCGATGACTATCCATTAATACGGCTATAAAACTCTCCTCTTATAATGAAGTCAAACTAACGTTTGCATGAGGAGACTATATGACATCCGATCAAATTTCGCAATTTGAAAAGAAAGTGATCATCCGAAATATTGAAGCGGCAGACTTTACTAAAATCATCGCGCTGCAGCATATTTGCTTTCCGAATATGAACCCTTGGCAAATGGATCATTTGGAGAGTCACATTCGAATTTTTCCCGAGGGGCAAATATGCGTGGAGCTGGATGGGGAGATCATTGGCTCCTGTTCGAGCCTGATCGTTAACTTTGACGATTATTTAGAGCAGCACACGTATTCAGAAATTACGGACCGCGGCTTTATCCGCAACCATAATCCGCGCGGCGGGAGCTTGTATGGGATGGAGGTTATGGTGCATCCCGACTATCGCCGGATGAAGATCGGCAGAAGGCTGTATGAGGCGCGCAAGCGCTTGGCCGAGAAGCTGAACCTTAGAAGCATCATCGTCGGCGGGCGCATTCCGGGTTATCACAAGCATAGCGACGAGATGTCGCCAAGAGAATATGCCGAAGAGGTGCTCCAGCAAAATATTTATGATCCGGTGCTAACTTTTCAAATGATGAACGGCTTCACGCTGAAGCGAATCATTACGAATTATTTGTCCGATGACGAGGATTCGCACAACTTCGCTGCGCTGCTTGAGTGGAATAACATTGACTATAAGATAAGCAGCAGCAAAACGCATTATAAGCTCTCGTTTCCCGTTCGGATTTGCGTCATTCAATATATGATGAAAAAAATCGATTCCTTCGAGGAGTTTGCCACGCAGTGCGAGCATTACGTGGACGTTTCAGCGGATTATAAATCGGATTTTGCCGTGTTTCCGGAAAACGTTACGATGCAGCTGCTCTCTTTTTTGGAGGAGCGCTCACCAAGCCTTGCCGTTCGGAAGCTGACGACGTTTACCGCTCAGTATGTCGAGCTGTTCTCCGAGCTTGCCGTAAAGTACAACGTGAACATTATCGGCGGCTCCCATTTTGTTGAGAAGAACAACCGGATTTATAATGTCGGTCACTTATTCCGGCGGGATGGCACGATTGAGCAGCAGTATAAGCTGCATATCTCGCCGAATGAACGCAGGTGGTGGGGGATTAACGGCGGTTCGAAGCTGGAAGTATTCGATACCGATTGCGGCAAAATATCCATTCAGCTGAGCAGCGATATCGAGTACCCGGAAATTTCGCGAATCGTCGCGGAGGAAGGGGCTCAAATCATTTTCGTGCCGTTCTGCGCAGAGGATCGGCAAGCTTTTCTGCGTATCAAATATTGCGCGCAGGCACGCGCAATTGAAAATCAAGTATTTACCGTGACGTCAGGAACCGTTGGCAATCTTACGCATGTGGATAACGTCGATATTCAGTATGCGCAGTCAGGCGTATATACGCCTGCCGATTTTTCGTTTCCGCGCGACGGCATTGCCGGAGAGTGCAGTGAAAATACGGAGACGGTGATTATGGCCGAGGTGGATATGGAAATTTTGCAGCGTCACCGCAAATCGACTGACGTGCTCACATTCCGTGATCGCCGAACGGATATCTATTCCCTTCAAATTCGCTCATAGATAAGGAAGAGCCATGAATACATTAAACGTCGCAGCGGCGCAATACAGCCTTTCGGATGTTCCGTCCGAAGAGGCGTTCTGGGCTGGATTAGCGCGGAAGATGCGTAAAGCAGCCGAGAATGGCGCAGAACTGATTCTTTTGCCCGAATATATGACTGCGCATTTACTTAGCTTCCAGCCGGAGCTGTCCCATGAAGAGGCATGCATGCATTTAGAAACGTATACCGATGAGTACCGTTCTTTTTTTCAGCGAAGCAGCCGGGAGCTGAATGTGATGATTTTGGGAGGTACCCACATTTGCCGGGAAGGGGAAAGGTTTGTGAACAAAGCCAGCCTGTTCTTCCCGGATGGCCGTATCGAGGAGCAAAACAAGCTTCATCTGACACCCGAGGAACGGATAAGATGGCCGCTCTCTGAAGGAGATAAGCTGAATATCATTGAAACGGAATGGGGACGCTGGGCGATTCTGACCTGCTACGACATTGAATTTCCCGAGCTTTCAAGAATCGCAGCAGACCAAGGCGTAGTGCTGATTTTATGCCCATCCTACACGGATACGGCTTATGGCTATCACCGCGTACGCTATTGCTGCCAAGCTAGGGCGATCGAGAATCAGCTGTTTGTTGCGCTAAGCGGAATCGTAGGCTCGCTGCCCGAGCAGCGTCCACAAATCGACCAGGGCTACTGCCAAGCAGGGCTATTTTCCCCATGCGATATGCCCTTTACAGCCTCTGGTTTAATCGGAGCGGGAAGGCTGAATGAGGATGAGGTTGTTTTGGGGGAGCTGGACTTTAGCCTTCTACATGAAAACCGTACGAATGGCGCAGTAGCGCCTTTTTATGACCGCCGACCTGCTCTATACGAGAAGCTATCGGACAAAATGACAATAGGGGAGTGCTAAATGGTGGAATATTCAACGTATGGTCGGCATATGGCGGTTGATGCTTGGGGGATTGCCTTTGAACATTTAAATGAGGCGGATTTGCTGCTCGCTCAAATGGTACAAGCTGCTGAAGCTAGCGGTGCAACGGTTTTATCGGTTCAGTCCAAGCAATTCGAGCCACAGGGCGCTACGGTGCTTGTGCTGTTGTCGGAGAGCCATATGTCGATTCATACCTATCCCGAGAAAGGCTTCGCTGCACTGGATTGTTATACATGCGGTGAAACCGTCGATCCACGGGTGGCAATCGAGGCGATGCTCGATTTTTTGCAGCCGTCTTCTTTTTCTGAGGTGAATATAACAAGAGGCATGGGAGAGCTGGACGTCCGCATCTTGAATGCGATAGAGAGGTTAGAAGCGCAGCTATAGGCTTTAATGGCTGCGAAAAAGATCGTTCAATATCGGATATCACAGAAAAGAAGCTGTTCCTTCATAAAGGACAGCTTCTTTTCCGTTCATTCATCAATGGTAAGCTGCTCCCGGTGTTTAGCGCGAGCGGCCGCGTCGCGCCAAATGAGGCGAATGACAGTGCCTTTGCCCAAAGCCGTATCCACTTGAATGTGGCCGTGCATGGCTTCGATCAGTCCTTTGGATACGGCCATGCCAAGGCCTGTCCCGTTTGGTGTGGCGGATGTGTCGGTTCCTCTATAGTAGCGTTCGAACAGCCGAGCCGCAGTAACTTCATCCATGCCTGCTCCATTATCTGCGAATTGAATCGTTACTTGTTCGCCATCCGCGCTTGCTGCGACAGAGACGGTAAGGATCGTCCCCGGAGGATTATGCAGCAGGGCATTGGCGACCAAATTATGAATGACCCTCTCGAGCCAAGGGGCATACAGCGTAACCGTGATGTCGAAAGGAGCAGCCTGAAACAAGATCGATTCTTTGACATAGCTGGGACTGGCTCCTGCTTGCTTTAACATGTCGCGCAGCCAGCTATTGAGCTCCATTTCCTCGGAATCCGGCGCCCGAGCCCCGCTCTTTAAGCGATAGGTCAGAGCAAGGTCGTTAATCAGATTTTCCATATGCGCAGATTTCTCCAGCATGGTGCCGGAAAATTTGCGCACCTCCTCGGTCGTCCAATCATATTGCGGTTCAGCGAGTAAATGGGCATAACCTTTAATTGAAACGAGCGGCGTTTTCAAATCATGGCTAACTCCTGCGATCCATTCCTCTCTTAGGCTGTCCGTCTGTTGTCGCAGCGCCTGATCCTTCTGCAGAGTACCCGAGAGCTTATCGATGGAATTCATGACGTCGGCAAAAATACGGTAACGACGCCTCCATTTGCCTGACCGCATCCGGCTGCGATGGACGCCCCGGTGATCCACAGGCTCATGATATACGGCTTTGCCAAGCGCGTCGAGCCAGGTGAGCATATGCAGCAGGGGGACTCCAAAGCGGTGCGCCTGCCATAGGGAGAGGAAGACGAATGAAAGGAAGATGGCCGTAAACATGGCCGTGATCCCGATTAGAATCGTACGCTCTTCCGCGGGCAGAAACAAGCGATTGCCGATAGCGATGCCGTCAGCATTGGGAAGGCAGACGACCCATGTGCGGCCGGTTTCATTATCGTAGGTTGAAGCCAGATGATAACCGTATCTTTCATTATATATCGAGCGCAGGGCTAGCTCCTGCAGCGTATAGGCAGACGGTACTGATTCAGGACGGTTGTAGGAGACAAGCTCGGATCCGTCTGCATTAAGAAGCTGAATGAAGCCCCCGAGCTGCTTAACTCTAGCAGCCGTGTCACCGGGCAGCAGAAGTCCATCCTCGGAAGAGAAGGTTCCTTGGCTGCTTATGTTTGCTAATAGCATGCCTAAATCATTATGCTCACCGTATATCAAAGTAAATATCCTTTCGTCTTTCTCTTGAATCCATAGATACAATTGGTAGGGAAACGGTGTGGTTCCCATCCAATAAGACATAAACTCGCCGGGCGCATATTTTTTTGGTACATCCTTGGGGGTGTTATAGGATTGCTCGACCACGCCATTCTCGTCAATGCTTTGCAGCCAGCCGCCGTTTTTCTTGACTCTGTCCAGCAAATCGGGATCGAAATGAATGCCATCCTTGCCCATCTCCGAGGATTCGACCAGTTGAGCTAGGCCAATGGATGCAAAATCGTGGGAGATCCGGATTTCGACAAAACGGTTTAGGGCCCAAAGGATGGTGATAGCAGCTATGAGCAGAACGAAGGCGCCGGCAGTAGCTAGCTGAAGCACAAAGCGCAGAGTGAGTTTCCGTTTGATATTCATAATCGATCGGAGCCCCTTCTCTCCGGCTGAACAAGCTTGTAGCCAAGCCCTCTCACATTTACGATAAAGATTGGGTTGGAAGGGTCAGGCTCGATCCGTTCCCTAATGCGGTGGATATGAACCATAACCGTATTGTCGTCATGCAGCGCCTCTTCGCCCCAAACGCATTCATACAGCTCGCTTTTGCTGAATATGCGATTAGGGTTTTTGCACAGAAACAGTAGCAGTTGGAAGACAAGTGCGGGACAAGCTACGGGGCTTTGTCCGACGCGAAGCTCTCCTGCCGCTTCATCGACCTGGAAATGTCCATAATCATAGACAGTTTTTGTTTTGGTGGAGGAGAGATCGGATACTGCTGCCGAATCTTGGGCTTGATGACGAGCGGCCAAGTAGCGGCGCAGATGGGAGCGAATGCGGGCAACGACCTCCAGCGGATTAAACGGCTTTGTAATATAATCATCGCCGCCTACCGCAAAGCCGGTCAGCTTGTCAAAATCCGATTCGCGAGCAGTGAGAAACAATATGGGCGCATCCGTCGTTTGACGGAGAAAAGGGCATATTTCAACTCCGCTGCGTCCAGGCAAAAGGACGTCTAATACGATCAGATCATAGGTTTTGGCTTCGCAAGCAGCAATGGCCGCTTCTCCTGTTATGACCATATCTATATTGGTGTAGCCTTCCTTACGCAGTACGGTTTGCAATAGTTCAAGGATGGATTGCTCATCATCGACAAGCAATATAGCCGCATCGTTCATTCGTATATTCCTTTCTTTCGTTGTATCGTTACCCTCATCATAGCATGTTTTGCTGTAAATGAACGAAGCGCTGCCTTAACGGAACCTTAATTGTCTGCAAAGTCTGTGGCGAAGAGTTAAGCCGCAGTTAAATCTGTGTTATGCGGAAGCTAAGTCTGGCTTGCTAGACTAAGAAAGGCAGAAGCGAAGACATCCATATAAACGGAGGTGCGGGAGTGAAGAGAACAGGCGGGAAGGTTAATTGGAATATGCTCCATTATAGCAAAACAGTACTGGCGGCCGGTGCGCTTGCAGCGCTCTTAACGGCATGCGGAGGAGGGAATTCGGCAGTGGCAACGGACAAACCGGCAGTGACCACGGAGGTACCGACAGAAACAACGAGCACGGAGGTTAAGCGGATCAAGCCCGAGGATCTGCCAAAGGCTTTGCTTGATGGCAAGTACGCGGAAGTGTATACAGGATTTAGCGATGAATTTAAAAAACAAGTCAGCGAAGCCGATTTTGTGAGCATGTCTAACGAATTTTTGAAGGATATAAGCTCGTTCAAGCAGGCTTCGACTATGCAGCTTAATGGAGGCGATTACCGCTCATGGATTAGTGATTCCGGGAAAATGGGAATGACGGTCGTATTCGATGAAGAAGGAGTCATTTTGGGGCTTCAGGCTAAACCGCTTTCCACGTGGCCGGAAACAGACAACCGCTTGACGAAGACGGAATTGGATTTCCCTCTGAAGGGGGATTGGTTTATATTCTGGGGCGGTCAGAACGCGCTTGTTAATTATCATTACGAGCATGAAGGCCAGCGATACGCTTATGACATTATTCAGACCAAGGATGGTTATTCCTATAAGGGCGACCCGCTAAAAAATGAAAGCTACTACGCTTTCGGCAAGCCCGTGCTTGCGCCAGCGGACGGAACCGTAGTCGCCGTCGTCAATGACGTGCCAGATAACGAGCCGGTAGGCGTCATGAACGAAAAGGTGCCCGCAGGCAATGAGGTTGTCATTGATCATGGCGGGGAGTATAGCGTGCTGGCCCACCTGAAGAAAGGTTCCGTTACGATAAAGGTAGGAGACAAAGTGAAAAGCGGCGATGAAATCGGGCTGCTCGGCAATTCCGGCAATTCCAGCGAAGCTCATCTTCATTATCAGGTATCGGATGGCGCAGATTTGTTCACGTCCCTCTCGCTAAATATTAACTGGAAGAACGGCATGGCTCCGTTGCAGGGAGAAACGGTAACGGCTGAGTAATGGAGTATGACATGATTTGGCTAATCAAAAGCTGTTCCTTGCGGTCTTGAATCGCAGGAACAGCTTTTTTTTCTTCTAACTGCGTGTTTGATAATAAAGCTTACGCGTGGGAAACCGCTTGGATCCATGCCGCATATAACCTTCCGAAGCCGCGCAGAATGAGCGGCAGCAGCAATACGAGCACCAAACCTACGCCGGCAGCTACCCACGACCGTTCATAGGAGGTTAGTTCTGTGAACAACGGATAGTTCACCCATTCGAACGCATCAAGCTCATAGGAGAAGAAGGATTCGCTGATTTTATAAGCTAAAGGGGCTAGCATAACGGCAAAGGCCGTAATCGGCAGAACGACAGCGATTGTAAAAGCCGCAATGCCAATTGGAAGCTGCACTAGGCTATACAGGATACTGCGATAGGAGCGTCCCTCCTTGAGCAGGGAAAAGAACGATGAGCCTTCGGATTTTAGCGCTGCCGAATGGTCTGTGATTGAATGCTTCGGATCGCTGCCCCGCATCCATCGGCTGACTTGTTGTTCTTCTTGTTCCATGAACCCTCGGCATAGAGCAAAGGTTAGTGCCAGCATAGGCAATCCAATCCATAAAATGGCGAGCGGCAAGCTAACGCATATCCCCGCAATGGCAACGACAAAGGCAATGATTCCTTTGGGCAATGACAGGATAAGCAGGTTCCAGGCTTTAAATGCATTTTGTTTTTTCATCTTCGTATTCCTCTCCGGATCATATTGTTACCAGTATAGAAGCTTAGCATCGCTTAGGCATTTGTCTCCGGGCTGAAATTTGGCAGGACCTTGGTCTAGGATCATGGCAATTTTTTTTTTGGATAGCGCTGTGGCGGGGGTTTAGCGTTAGGCTAGTCCAGATACCTAAGAAAAGTTTGAATATATCGTTTGTTAAGCAAATAAGCATAGCTTATACGATTGGAAAGCGCATTCAATTTTAAAGGCCATGGACGAAGCAATTGCAAGTACTCAAAGGAGGGAACAGCGTGAGAATCGGAAAAAGAAGATGGATGCTGATTACGGCAGCGTTATTGAGCATTTCCTTGTTGTTTGGATGCACCAGCAGCAAGAATAACAACAACACGCCAGCCAATACAAAAGCAGAGGAAGGCAAGACGGAAACGGTCAAAAAAGTAATAAAAATTACCTATAGAGACGATGGCATTGGCGAGGAGGGAGCTCTTTACAAATGGATCAAGGAGGTCGCCGCCAGCTACCCTAATAAAAACGTGGAGATCAAGCCAACGCCGATCCAAGCATCGGAAGGAGATTATTTTGCCAAAATCGCGCTAGCGCTCAAATCGAAGGATACGGCGCCGGATATCGTGACGGAAGACACCTTTATTCTGAATTCCGATGCGAGCGCCGGTTATCTAGAGCCCTTGGACGAGAAATTAAAAGGGTGGGAAGACTGGACCAACGGCTCCTTCATCGAAGCGATGAAGAAGGGAGTCACCGCTAGTGACGGCAAAGTGTATGGCGTGCCGTATAATACGGATTCAAGGGGACTTTGGTACAACAAGGAGATATTCAAAAAAGCCGGACTGCCGGAGAATTGGGTTCCGGCCTCATGGGACGAAGTGCTGCAGGCCGCGCGAACGATCAAGGAAAAAGCAGGCGACGGCATAGTTCCCATCTGGATGAACATGGGCAAGGCAACCGGGGAAGCGACCTCCATGCAGACGTATGAGATGCTGCTCTACGGAACGGGAGAGAGATTGTATGACGATGCCAGCAGCAAATGGATCATCAACAGCCAAGGCATTCTGGATGCGCTAACCTTTATTGAAACAATCAACAAAGAGAAGCTTGGTCCGCCGCTTTCCAAAGTTCTAAACGGTCAGGCCGGAAATACCGCTTCGCGCGAATATTTGCCGCAAGGCAAGCTTGCGATCTCGCTGGACGGCTCATGGATTACCGGCAATTACTTTGAGGATGGCGCCTCGCCGTGGCCGGAATACAAGGATGTGCTCGGCTTCGCTCCGATGCCGACGAGCCAAGGGCAAGCGCCGGGATCGATTACGCTGGCCGGCGGCTGGGCGCTGTCGATTCCGAGCAATTCGCAAAACAAGGATGAGGCATGGGAATTTATCAAATACGCGCTTGGCAAGGAATATACGCAGAAGCTCGTCATTGCCACAGGCAATATTACGGTGCGGGCCGATGTTGCGAAGGACCCTGGCTATACGCAGTTGCCATTTAACGAAATTGCTACGGAATATTTGAAAAATGCGGAATTCCGACCAGCGCAGGATAAATATCCCGAGGTGTCTACTCAAATCCAGACGATGGTGGAAGCCGTCACCACGGGAACATCTCCGGCCGATGCCATGCAAAAATATGCGCAGGACGTCACAAGAATCGTTGGCAAAGACCATGTGATGGAAAAATAGAGAAAACGGGGATGCTCAAGCCAATCTTTATCAGAAAATTGGCTTGGGCAGCCGCTTTTTTTAGATTTTCAACGTGCGGGAGGAGAACGGGGCATGAGCAGCTTGGCAGGTAATGTTCTCTATAAGAAAAGAAAAACGTACACTTGGCTTTATTTCTTGATTCCTTCGATAGCCATTATGCTGGTGTTTTTTGTTTATCCGATTTTGTTAACGTTCTTTTATTCCTTTACGAATCTTGCATTGACGGGAGAGGCTGCGAAGGAACTGAAATTTGTGGGCATTAGCAACTATGTGCGCATGTTTGAGGACCCAACAGTTAGGGTCAGCATTTGGAACACGCTAGTATTTCTAATCGGCTCTGCCGTCATTGGCCAGCAGGTGCTCGGATTTCTGATCGCTCTTCTGATGAAACGCAAAAACAAGCTGTTTCGTCGTGTGGTCGGGACCATTGTGCTAGCGGGCTGGGTGACACCCGAGATTGTGTGCGCCCTTTGCCTTTACAGCTTTTTTGGCGATGAAGGAACGCTTAACGCTATCGTTACGTCGTTTGGCTTTACTGAGGTTGCTTGGCTGTTTACCGTTCCGATGCTGACCATCATTTTAGCAAACATTTGGCATGGAACTGCCTTTTCTATGCTTGTCTTCCAAGCGGCGCTGGACGATGTGCCGACGGAAATCGAAGAGGCAGCTGTGGTGGACGGAGCCTCAAGGTGGCAGGTGCTGACGCGGATCACTCTTCCCTACATAAAAGATACGATTACAACGAATATGATGCTCGTTACGCTGCAAACGCTGGGGGTATTTGGGTTAATCTATGCCATGACCGGAGGAGGACCCGGCACCTCAACGACAACGCTGCCTATCTTTATGTACAATCAGGCTTTCGTCAATTACCAGCTCGGCTACGGTACGGCCATTTCCCTGCTTCTGCTCATGATTGGCGTCGTTCTGAGTTTGTTCTATATCCGTTCGATGAAAGAGTAAATGGACAAGGAGACTTCGTATGAATGCGAAACATCGTAAAGCGATTTTCCGAATTTTACCGTACACGATACTCGTCCTGATCGCGATCTGTTTCCTTCTGCCTTTGCTATGGGTTCTCGTGGCCTCGGTGGATGCGAATGCCATGCAGTCTCTGAAAATGCCGAATCGGATTACGGGGGCCAACTATGCGGATGTGATGACCAGCCCCGTCAATCAGCGCGCTTATTTGATTGGCCTAATTATGTCCTTGGGCCAAGCTGTTCTTGTTGTTGCGCTGGCTTTGCTTGCTGCCTATCCATTGTCGCGTTACCAGTTGAAGTTTAAGAAGTCGTTTATGCTGACCATATTATTTATGACCTCGCTGCCGATTACGGCGGTCATGGTGCCGGTCTACCAATTGTTTCTGAGCCTGAAATTATATGACAATATTTTCGGAGTCATTCTATTTTATGTCGCTTCTTCCATACCGTATGGCATTTGGATGTTGAAGAACTTCATGGACTCCGTACCGAATGATTTGGAGGAAGCGGCGTGGGTGGATGGCGCTTCTGTTTTTGCAGGCATTCGTAAAGTTGTCGCGCCATTAATGGTGCCTGGGATATGCACGGTTGCCATTTTTACCTTTTCCGGCAGCTGGGGTAATTTTTTCGTTCCCTACATTTTGCTTCAATCGCCCGAGAAATTTCCGGCATCCTTGAAGCTTTATCAGTTTTTTGGCCAGTACGGCATGGTGGAGTACGGCAAGCTGGCCGCATTTTCCGTCCTTTATGCCGTGCCGTCGATCGTAATGTATGTTCTCTCGCAGCAGTTTATGTCCAAAGGCTTTGGGTTGCAAGGCGGGACGAAAGGTTAAAAGATCGGAAAACTAGGAAAAGTCGGGATGAGCGTTTGCCAATAAAAAGTTTAACATGACAAACAGGCCATAATTCGATATGATGAGCAAGATAATTTAATATGAAAAACAGGTGCCAACGATGCGTTTAAACGATAAAAGCATGGATTGGTTAAAAGGGAAGCAGGTGAAATTCCTGCGCGGTCCCGCCACTGTAAGAGAGGAGCCCTTGCAAGAATGCCACTGGGAAACCGGGAAGGCTGCGAGGGCGATGATTCTGAGCCAGAAGACCTGCCTGTTTTTAATACACCATGAACTCTACGATGGATAGGAAGGTGTTTATTAGTGCATGCAAAATGTGACTGTATACTCTATTAAACCTCTTAACAATTCCTGTTGAGAGGTTTTTTTCTGTGCAGTTGCTGTTTGTGTCTGACTATCTATCTAAATAGAAAGGGGACTTATTTATGAAAATTCGCAAACCATTTCTTGCGTGGCTGTTGGTTGGAAGCCTGTTTTTGTCTATCTTCTCTGCGAATGTCAATCTTTCTTATGCAGCTGATGCGGAAAATGACGTGGATATAAAATCGTTATACTCCGATGCCAATGCCATCTCCCCATGGGCTGCTGGCGCGATTGGCAAGGCTACGCACAACGGTTTCGTTCAAGGCAGCAATGGGAAGTTCAATCCGAAGTCAACCGTGACCAGAGCGGAATTCGCCAAGATGCTTGTTGCTGTGCTGAATCTGGAAGCCAAGGCCGGCGCAACCAGCAGCTTCACTGACGTAACGGCAAAGGATTGGTTCTATCCTTACGTAACAGCAGCCTCCAATGCGGGCTATATGACAGGGTTTAACCAAAAATTTGATCCGAAGGCAAGCATTACGCGCGAGCAATTGGCAGCAACGCTTGCAAGGGCATTGGCTTTGGAGCCGGCTAAACCGGCCGCCAACATCAAAGATATCGAAGCAGCATCCGCTTGGGCCAAATCCGATATCGAAACGATCGTCGCTTCTGAATTAATGCAGGGCGACCAGAACCAATTCCAACCAAAAGCATTCGTAACCAGAGAAATGGCTGCCGTAGTAGCCATGAGAGCATATGATTTTGAGATGATTAGCAAGCCGAGTGAAGGAAATAGCGATCCAAGCAAGCACGAAGCGGTAACGAAGCAGATAAAAGCGACGGCTGCTTTTATGCAGAAGGCTGTGGCGAATCCGGTTATAGCAAGCGTTGGCGGGGAGTGGACCGTACTCAGCCTGGCCCGTTCAGGCGTAAAGATTCCGGATGAATATTATGCCAATTACTACGCTAACGTAGAAAAAACGTTGAAGGAAAAAGCAGGCAAGCTGCATAATGTTAAATATACGGAGTATGACCGCGTCATTTTGGCTTTGACAGCCATTGGCAAAGGCATCGATGACGTAGCGGGTTATAACCTTAGAGAACCGCTCGCTGATTACGAAACGGTAATCAAGCAAGGCATTAACGGACCGATCTTCGCGCTGATTGCTCTTGACAGCAAGCATTACGAGATTCCTGTCGTGGCAGGCGTGAAGACGCAGACAACAAGGGAGCTGCTTGTCGATTTTATTTTGAACAGGGAAATTAAAGCCGGAGGCTGGGCTTTAGGGGCGAATGCCGAGGTAGCGGACCCGGATATTACATCGATGGTCATCCAAGGACTGACGCCTTATTACGAAACGAATAATAAAGCCAAAGCTGCCGTCGATCGCGGCCTTGACTGGCTCTCGAAAGCTCAGAAAGCGGATGGCGGTTATGCGAGCGGAGGCTCTGCCAATTCGGAGAGCGCCGCGCAGGTCGTTGTAGCTTTATCCGGACTTGGCATTGATCCGCAGCAAGATTCGCGATTTGTGAAAAACGGCCACTCGGTTGTTGACGCGTTACTCGGCTACGCTGCGGCTGGCGGCGGCTTCTACCATGTGAAGCAAGGCGGCGTCGATAATGGCGGGGCGAAGCCCGGGGAAGTGGACCTCATGGCATCGGATCAGGCGTTTTATGCACTGGTCGCTTATGATCGGTTCGTGACCAAGCAAACGCGTCTTTATGATATGACGGATGTGAAATAACCATTAAATCGGATGCTGAGCAAGGGTAGCTAGTGGACCCTTGCTTAGTTATTTAAGGAGGGAATGGGTGAAATGAGCAAAAAAAAGTGGCTGGCCGCGATTGTGGTTATCGGCGTATTGGCGATTGCATTCTTTTGGGGCGGCAATTATCCGAAAGGCTCGGTAAAGCTGAATGAAAGCAGTCTGGAAGCACAGTCATCCGCTGAGCCAGCGTCCACCGAGCAAGCTGAACAATCCGATACGATAGAACCAAGTGCGGGTGAAGAAGCGACAGCAACAAATAGCATGGAACCATCGAGTCAGCCAGCGCTGGAGCCTACGGCTACACCAGATCCAGATGAGACTGCGAAGCCGGAAACGTCGGGCAAACCTGCTGCACCTGACGAGAAAGCAACGCCAAAACCGACGGCAACGGCAGCAGGGAATGAAAGCAAAGCGCCGCCTGCTACCAAAGCGCCGGTGAAGGAAACTAGCAAGCCGGACACAGGCAAGGATAAATATTTGACGGACCCGGTGCCGGAAGGAAAGCCGAAGCCGGTCGAATGGCAGGACACCACCGTTGATAAGAACCAGAAGCTAACGGTAACGTTGTCCGTTACGGCGGCTACCATTTTGGACAACATGGACTTGTTCAATGAAGACAAGCTGGAAGTGCTGCCCGAAGACGGCATTATTTATAAAGCTCAGAAGGTTACCTTTTACGAGGGGGAGTCTGTGTTTGACGTCCTGCTTAGGGAAATGAAAAAGAGCAAAATCCATATGGAATTTGAAATGACGCCCATTTACAACAGCAATTATATAGAAGGAATTAACAATATCTATGAATTTGACTGCGGCGAGCTGAGTGGCTGGATGTACAAAGTAAATGGATGGTTTCCGAATTACGGGAGCAGCCGCTACCTGCTTAAGGACGGCGATGTCATCGACTGGGTGTACACCTGTGATTTAGGAAGAGATATTGGCGGGGAAAATGGCGCCGCGGGGAGCAAAGGATAATGAAGGACCGGTTCGCGAGCTTTCATCCCCTTGTTAATTTTGTTTATTTTGCTTCCATTCTCGTGTTTAGCATGGTCTTTATGCATCCGGTGCTGCAGGCCGCTTCCTTGACTAGTGCCGTTGTCTATTCCATTATGCTTAATGGGAAAAAAGCGGTGAAATTCAATTTGCTTTACATGCTGCCGTTATTATTGGTTGCGGCGGTCTTAAATCCGGTGTTTAACCATGCGGGCGTTACCATCTTGTTTTATTTAAAAAACGGGAATCCCATCACGCTGGAATCCATTTTGTACGGGATATCTGCTGCTTGTATGTATGTGACGGTCATCGTCTGGTTCTCCTGCTATAATGCGGTAATGACTTCGGATAAATTTATTTATCTGTTTGGCAAAATCATGCCCGCGCTATCGCTGATTTTCTCGATGGTGCTGCGTTTTGTTCCGAGGTATTTGGCTCAGATCAAGGTGATCTCGAATGCGCAAAAATGTATCGGCAGGGATGTTACGCAAGGCAATTTGCTTGCCAGAGCGCGCAACGGGATGACGATTCTGTCCATTATGACGACCTGGGCGCTCGAAAATGCGATCGAAACGGCTGATTCCATGAAATCGCGCGGCTACGGGCTGCCGGGGCGCACAAGCTTTTCATTGTTTCGGTTCGATGCCCGGGATCAAAGCGTCATGCTTGTTTTAATCGGATTAATTGCCCTCGTATTGTTCGGCGCCTTGATGGGGGAGAACACGATACGGTTTTTTCCGTCGGTGAAATGGCTAGCGGTAACGCCGCGCAGCATCGCCGTCTACATCGCTTATTTTGGACTATGCATGGTGCCTGTAATCATCAATGTGGTGGAGGATATGAAATGGAAACGTATCGAATCGAGGATTTAGTTTTTTCGTTTCCCGGACAGGAAAGAGAGACGCTCTCCCATATTAACCTGACGATCGCAAGCGGGGAGTTCATAACGCTTTGCGGCAAATCGGGCTGCGGGAAGAGCACGCTGCTCAGGCAGCTGAAAACGATTCTAACACCGCACGGTGAGCGAAGCGGGAGGATTTATTTCTGCGGCCAGCCTATCGAGGATATGGACCAGCGTACGCAAGCGTCAGAGATCGGCTTTGTCCTCCAGAATCCAGACAATCAGATTGTGACCGACAAGGTGTGGCATGAGCTAGCCTTCGGCCTGGAGAGCCTTGGCTACGACAATGCGACGATCCGGCTGCGGGTGGCTGAGATGGCGAGTTTTTTTGGCATCCATACGTGGTTTCACAAGAGTGTAACGGAGCTCTCCGGCGGTCAAAAGCAGCTCCTTAACCTAGCGTCTATTATGGCTATGCATCCTTCGGTGCTCATTCTCGATGAACCGACCTCCCAGCTTGACCCAATTGCGGCTTCCGACTTTCTGGAAACGGTCAAAAAGATCAATAGGGAGCTGGGCACTACGATTATTATGACGGAGCACCGGCTCGAGGACATCCTGCCGCTTTCCGATCGTCTGATCGTTATGGAAGCGGGGGCGATTATCGCACAAGGTTTGCCGAATCAGGTTGGGGCTTCGCTGGGCGATAAGAAACACCCGATGTTCCTGTCGATGCCCTCGCCTATGCAAATTCAGGCACGGGTAAGCGCGGAGCCTATCGCTCCCATTACAGTCAAGGAAGGCCGGCAATGGCTGAATGCCTTTCTTGCCGATAAGACAGCGGCTCCGATGCCGGAAGGCAAGGAAAACTCAAAAGCATCGGCCCCAGCGGTCATTCAGTTCAAGGACGTTTGGTTCAAGTATGAGAAGAACGGCACTGATATCATAAAAGATTTGTCCTTCGAGGTGAGGGAGGGCCAGTTTTATTGCATCGTCGGAGGCAACGGCACGGGCAAATCAACGACGCTGTCGCTGATCAGCGGGCTTCTTCAGCCCTATCGGGGGAAAATTCTAATCGGCGGCAAAAATCCGGCGAAAATAAGCGCGAAAGAGCTGTTTACTAGAAATATAGGTTTCCTGCCGCAAAACCCGCAATCGCTATTCGTGAAAAAAACGGTCGAGCTGGATCTCCATGAAATGCTGGCCCAGACGCCGCTAAGCAAGGAAGAAAAAGCGGAGAAAATCCGTTCCATCGTAAAGTTCGCGGAGCTGGAGCATTTGCTTGCTATGCATCCATACGATTTGAGCGGCGGAGAGCAGCAGCGGGCGGCGCTGGCAAAAGTGCTGCTGCTGGAGCCTCGGGTATTGCTGCTGGACGAGCCGACCAAAGGGCTGGATAGCTTTTTCAAGGAGAAGCTGGCGGTCTTCCTGCAAAAGCTGAATGAGAGCGGCGTGACCATCGTTATGGTTTCACATGATGTTGAATTTTGCGCAAAGTATGGCGAGCTATGCTCGATGTTTTTTGACGGAAGCATCATTACAACGAATGAAACTCGCAAGTTTTTTGCAGGCAACAGCTTTTATACGACGGCTGCGAACCGGATGGCTCGGCATATTTGGACTGAAGGAGTAACCATTGAGGGTGTGATCGAGCTATGTCTGAGAAGCAAATAACGGGCCAGCCTTTAAGCCGCCGGACCTGGTTGTCCGCTGTGCTTATTCTAGTTGTTATTCCGGCTACAATTTTGCTTGGCGTCTTTGTGCTAGAGGATCGGAAATATTATTTTATTAGTTTATTGATCGTATTTTATACGATGATCCCATTTGCGCTCGTATTCGAGAAGCGTAAACCGCAGGCGCGGGAGCTGATCGTTATCGCGGTTTTGGCTGCGATTGCGGTCGCTGGCCGCTCGGCTTTTTTTATGGTTCCGCAGTTTAAGCCCGTCGTCGCGATCGTCATTATCGCTGGAGTCAGCTTCGGAGCGGAAGCCGGATTTCTTGTTGGCGCTACCGCGGGCTTCGTATCCAACTTTTTCTTTGGCCAGGGGCCGTGGACGCCTTGGCAAATGTTTTGCTTTGGGCTTATCGGTTTTCTAGCCGGCATTTTATTCAAGAAAGGCCTGCTGAAGAGGACGAAGCTATCTTTATGCCTTTTTGGTGGCTTATCGACCTTTTTCGTATACGGGGGCATTATCAATATAGGATCGGTCATGATGTTTTCTTCTCAATTCTCCTGGGAAGTGCTGCTCGCCTCCTACGTCTCGGGGTTTTGGTTCGATATGGTGCACGCCCTCGCGACGGTTATGTTCCTCTTTATCCTTGCGCGGCCAATGCTAGAGAAGCTGGATCGCATCAAAACCAAGTACGGACTGATTGAACCGGTATCGGCCAAAAAATGAACTCCAAAGCAGGAAATAATCCCGCGCAATTTTGCGCTTCGGGGTTATTTCCTGACCGCTTGACGAGCATGAAGGAAAGCAGTATATTTAAATTGTTTCATATGAAACAATTATGATCCGGATTTATAAAAGTAACTGATAAACATTTAAATATATTGTTTCATATGAAACAATATAAAGTAGTTTGTTCTGCTTAAGGCTACTCCCAAGGAGGATGAAATGAATGAGTATTGCAAATACGATTCGGGCAAGAAGAAGTATCCGTCAATTCAATGATCGGGCGGTTTCGATGGAATTAATCATTCAACTGTTAAACGATGCGGTGTGGGCGCCTAACCATGGCATGCGTGAGCCATGGCGCTTTATCGTTGTGGAGCGCGAGGGAGCGAAGGAGAAGGTATCTCGCTTAATCCTCGATTCCATGAGCCATATGAAACGTATAAAGCTGCTTCCCGAAAAAGTAAAGCAGTTGATGAGAACCCGATTGAATCAAGTGCCCGCACATTTAATTGTGGTCATGAAGGTAGACAAGGACAGGCACAAGCAAGAAGAGGACTATGCGGCGGTTAGCTGCCTCATTCAAAATTTTCAACTGTTGGCATGGGAGAAGGAGCTTGGCATGATTTGGTCGACGATGGAGTTTATTCGTTCTCCATTATTTCATGAGGGTGTGGGCATACAACCGAATGAACAGGTCGTTGGGATGCTGCATATGGGCTATTTCGATAAAATGCCAAAAGGGAAGCCACGTACGCCTGCAGAGAAAAAGTTAACGGTGCTATAGCTAGCGATCTATTTAAGGAATTAGAGGGACAAACCGCCAACGAGCAGAAAGCTCTTTGGCGGTTTGTATTATCCTTGTTATTATTTCAGCAGCCAAAGTGCTGGCACGTTAGAGGGCTCCCAGCCTAGCAGAGAGGTATGAGCTTGGCGACACTCATAAACGGAGCCATTGTAGGTTACGAGCGTTCCGATTGCATAGGAAGTATTGGCAGCCCACGCCGGAGCGGTAGAAGCGGCAGCCGTTGTGCCGTTTACAGTGCTAGCCGCGGACTGGTTGCCTGCAGCGTCGATTGCGCGAACGTTGAAGGTATACGTAGTGCTTGCGCTAAGACCCGTAACCGTGTAGGACGTCGCATTGGCGGCTACGGTAGTGACTAAGGCAGCGCCGCGATAAATTTGGTAGCCGGTAACGCCAACATTGTCGGTCGAAGCCGTCCACATTAGCATAAGGCTGCTCGAGGTTGGAGCACCCATGACATGAAGCCCGCCAGGGGCAGTTGGTGCCTGCGTGTCGTTGCCCACAGGCGCATTCGTCGTTACCGTCACGGAGTTGCTGGCGCTAGATTCATTGCCTGCATTGTCTATAGCTTTTACATGGAAGGTATAGGCGGTGTTTGCTGTTAATCCTGTTACATTATAAGTAAGGGTCGTTCCGGATACGGTAGCTGCTAGGTTAGAACCGTTATAGATGCGGTAGCCGGTAACGCCCACATTATCGGTAGAAGCGTTCCATGCGAGGGAGACGCTGGTTGTTGTTTTGGCTGGCGATGCCAAGGCAGACGGCGCCGTAGGCGCTTGGGTATCAACAGGATTGGTGCCGCTGAAGTTAACGTCAATGACATTATAGAAAGCATTTGCCGTATCAGCGACTTCCCAAACGGCGAGAATGACATGGTAACCGCTGCGAGCGGGCACGTTACAGCTGTTGGAATAAGAGAACGGCGGCTGCGCTCCGCCGTAACTTACGGAACAAAAAGGAGTTAGGTCGAAGGAATCCCGGGTAAGCGCGGCATTCGGATTCCAGTTGGTTTTCGTAATATAGTATTTCCAGCTGGCTGTAGAGTGATTGGCCGTTAGCTTCCATGTAAACGTGTTTTGGCCGGAGGACATATTCACTTTCGCCCAGCGGGTAGCGGATTGCTCGTCAAGCTTAGGAAACGCGCCGTTTGCGCTGGCAATTTTCCCGTCAGCAGGCCCAGCAGCAGGAAATCCCTTTGGTGCTTCTAGGCTTTGCGGCTCGTAGACAATCGATCCGCAATCGGTATTTTGACCGGATTTGCAAAGTGCGGCGCGGCTTGCAGGTCCTTCAACATAACCATGTGCAAAAAGCTGCTGTGAGAATAGCGTTGATCCTAGAACCGTAATGAGTAGAACCGCGAGATAAGTACGAAGTTGATTCACCGTTACCTTTGATAAGCGAATAGTAGACAATGCATTAGCCTCCTTCAAATTGGGGGGATGAAATTGCCATTACATTTAAGCGCTTTAATTTTTAAGCGCTTCTTTATTGCTTTGCATGAACGGGTGATTAAACCTCCTTCGTTTCAATTTGTATATATAAACTCTATAGAGTTCATATCGTGGTTCGCGTTAGGATGGTTTCCTGATGAACGGTTGTTCGGCTCATGCGGCATGGTGCAGGAACGGTAGGGTCGAGCTGGAGGCTGGAGCGGGTGTGTTAGGATGGACAAATTTGCAATTTCTTTAGGACTGAAATCATTGTACTACATCTTTTCCATAATTATGAGAGTATTTTGGCGTATTTAATCAAAAGTATGATCGATAATAACAAAATATAGAATGATTAGATCATCATTGGACGGTGAAGCCGCGTCATTATGGGATTTTATACGGCGCTACATGATAGTTTATTGTCAGCTTAAGCCTCATGAAGCGAACAGTGATATGAAAGGGATCTAGGACTTTTGGATTAAAATGGATAATGATTAAGCGAGGGCTAGTATTTTTATGCTCTGGGATTTTTATATTATAATAGAGGAGCTTACATAATGCCTTTTCATACCCGTCACGTTATAATAAAGCTTAGTTGATAAATGGGATTGTCATAGAGAGGGATTGGAGAATCGAAATGATCTATAAAAGTCTGGAAGAATGTATCCTTGATTTAGAGAAAAACGGGCATTTGGTCCGAATAACGGAAGAAGTGGATCCGCATTTGGAAATGGCCGCTATTCATATGAAGGTATATGAAGCGGGCGGTCCTGCATTATTGTTTGAAAATGTGAAAGGCTCAAAATTCCGTTCGGTGTCTAACCTCTTTGGAACGATCGAGCGCAGCAAATTCATTTTCCGCCAGACATGGGATTCGGTACAAAACGTGATCGCTTTGCGGAATGATCCGATGAAGGCATTAAAAAATCCGTTTAAGCAGGTCGGTTCAGGAATCGCTGCCATCTCTGCTTTGCCATTAAAAAAGTCCGATGGGATGCCGGTCGCCATGCACGAAATCAGCATAGCTGACCTTCCGCAAATTAAGTCTTGGCAGATGGATGGCGGAGCATTCGTGACTTTGCCGCAAGTTTATTCGGAGGACCCGGATAATCCGGGCATCATGAACTCGAATTTGGGAATGTACCGTATCCAGCTAAGCGGCAACGAATATGAATTAAATAAAGAGGTAGGCGTGCATTACCAGATCCACCGCGGCATTGGCATTCATCAGGACAAAGCGAATAGGCGAAATGAGCCGCTTAAAGTAAGTATTTTCATAGGCGGTCCGCCGGCACATACCTTGTCAGCTGTTATGCCTTTGCCAGAGGGCATGAGCGAGCTGACCTTTGCGGGGTTGCTTTCGGGGCGCCGTTTCCGATACAGCTATATCGATGGCCATTGCGTGAGCAATGATGCTGATTTTGTCATTACCGGTGAAATTCATCAAGGCGATACGAAGCCGGAAGGGCCGTTTGGCGACCATTTGGGTTATTATAGCTTGACGCATCCGTTTCCGGTTATGAAAGTGCACAAAGTATATGCGAGAACGAACGCGATTTTTCCGTTCACCGTCGTGGGCAGGCCGCCGCAGGAGGATACTTCATTCGGCGAATTGATTCATGAGCTGACAGGCAGCGCGATTAAGCAAGAGATTCCAGGCGTGAAAGAGGTTCATGCGGTAGATGCAGCAGGAGTACACCCTCTTCTATTTGCCATCGGCAGCGAGCGTTATACGCCGTATCAGAAAGTGAAGCAGCCGGCAGAAATTTTAACGATAGCCAATCGCATATTGGGAACAGGACAGCTCAGCTTGGCTAAATTTTTATTTATTGCAGCAGAAGAAAGTGAGCCGCTGAGCACACATCAGATGGAGTCGTTTTTAGCCTATATGCTGGAACGCATGGACCTTCGCCGCGACCTGCATTTTTATACGAATACGACCATTGATACGCTTGATTACTCCGGAACGGGGTTAAATAGCGGGAGCAAGGTCGTTTTTGCGGCGGCGGGGGATAAGAAGAGGGAATTATGCCGCCAGGTTCCCGCGGTTTTTGGTGATTTGCAAGGATTTGAACAAGCAAGCCTGGTCATGCCAGGCATCATTGCGATTCAAGGGCCTAAATTTATCGATTATGCACAAGCGCAGCGAGAGATGGATGCTTTAAGCGAAATGATTTTAGCTAAGGGAGCGCTTGAATCATGCCCGATGATTATCGTCTGTGACGATAGTCCGTTTATGAGCGCTGAGCTCAACAATTTTCTGTGGGCGACATTTACGCGAAGCAACCCGTCACATGATATTTATGGCGTGAACAGCGCATTTGAAAACAAGCATTGGGCTTGCGATAACGTCATCATTGACGCCCGGATCAAACCGCACCAAGCGCCTCCGTTAATTCCCGATCCGACAGTCGAGCAGCACCTCAAACGATTGTTTGCGCAGGGAGCGAGTTTAAGCGGTGTTCCTATTTCTTAAATTATTAGCAAACGAGATAGAAGAAAGATAGCGAGCTGAAAAAGCCTTTTTCCATTAATGGATAAGGCTTTTGCTTGCTATTGCATAGAGGAGGAAGGGTTTGTTGGATCAGCATCAGATAAGCAAAGAGTACGTTTATGATCTATTTCTAAAATTTTTTCATCAAATGGAGCAATTCGAGGAGCATGAAAGCGAATTGCTGCTGGAGGAGCTTCGCAAAACGATAGCCATCGAAGGTTCAATGAATATGACGGAAATTCATGTCATCGCTTGTGTCGGGCAGCATGAGCCGATAAACCTGACCTCGGTTGCGGAGAAAATGGAATTGAGCAAAGGAAATATTTCAAAAGTCACGAACAAGCTCTTAAAGCACGGCTGGCTGCGCAAAACGCAATTAAACGATAACAAGAAGGAAATCTTCTTCCGGCTGACGCCCACCGGGAAGAAGCTGTTTGCTGTGCACGAAAAATTGCATGAAAAAGCACAGGAGCAATTTATGGGCTTTTTGAGTCAATATGACGGAAGCGAGCTGGCTTTTATCAAAAAGCTTATGCTGGATATCCTCGCTTTTTATGAGCAACGCATCATGCGTAAAGCTTTGGATTAAGCTCTCACCTCTACGATTCGCGTCACTACCCTCTCCTTGGGCATTCGCTTCTTCACTATATTCTAATCTCCTGTTTCAAGAAGCCGCGCCTACTTTGATTTACGTTTCCAATAGAACCTCGCCAGTCCGTGACAAGTCGTATCCGGCTATATTTTGAAGCTCGCTCTTGAAAGCATCGGATTGAAGAATATGCAAAAGAGAAGCAAGCCAGGCTTGATTTTGCTCGGTTTTGAGCATAACGAGATCATAGCGCTCCTGAATAAGCGGGATAAAATCAATTTGCCCAACGATAGCGGCCGCTTTCTCGATGCCAACTCCGACATCGGCTTCCCCGGATGCTACTTTGGAAGCTACGCCAATATGATTGTTTTGCTCTAGCTCATAGCCGGCTAGCTTGTTTGCCGAAATGCCGTGGAGGCGCAGCTGTTCATCCAATAGCACGCGGGCGCCAGAGCCTTTCTCGCGATTCGCGAGGCGCAGCCCTTGACGGCCGAGATCCTTCCAGCTTGTGATCGCGAGCGGATTGCCTTGTTTTACATATAAGCCTGCATTCCTCGATAGCAAATTCACTACCCTATAAGATGAGCCGACGAGCAGCTTGCGAATATAGGGAAGATTGTATTCCCCTGTATCCCCATCCAGCAGGTGGGTGCTCACAATATCGGATTCGCCGCGATACATGGAAATCAGGCTGTCGAGACTTCCGACGTAAGCGCGCAGCGGGCGTATGCCGGGTATGTTCTTCTCCATATGCTTGGCTAAAATATCAAGGCTAAGGTCTTGTCCGGTGATGACAACCGGATGAGGCCCTTTAGGGGAAGTAACAGCATGGTATGCAGGGGCCGGCTCGGACTGGGGACTGCGTTCATGGCTTTGCATACCTTTGGCCCGCCGTTTATAGGCTTCCAGATCGGCAGGGTCCACGCGCATCTGCTTGCCAACGCGGTAAGAGGCCAGCTCCCCTTTTTTGATAAGATCATATACCGTTAACTTTGATATTTTTAATAGCTTAGCAATTTCTTCTGTTGTGTAAGAGATGTCGCTTGACATATGACTCCTCCTTGTTAGTAGATCTAACCAGTTCAATCTAAAACCCATTGTATCACATTGAATCATGAACGTTATGTTAATTAAGTTTACAAAACAAATGCATTCTATGTATAATTCATATTAGATTTATCAGGATATATCTAGATATAATACAGGAGGGAAACAAATGTTTAAAAAGATGAAGGGTTATATGTTTTTATGTGCTTTCGTTATTGTGGCGCTGGTAGCAGCAGGCTGTGGCAACGGACAAAATACGCAAGCTAACGAGAGCAATGCTGCACAAGCGACAGCGACAGCTACGGCTGAACCATCCGTGCAGCCGCTTGAATCGGTAGAGCTGACGATCTCGGCAGCAGCGAGCATGACCGATGCTCTGAAGGAAATTCAAACGGCCTACCAAACGATTCATCCCAATATAACGTTGAGCTTTAATTTCGGCGCATCCGGTGCGCTTCAGCAGCAAATTGAGCAGGGTGCGCCTGCCGATCTATTTTTGTCCGCTGCAGTAAAAAATATGACCGCGCTCATCGATAAAGAGCTTATCGACGCGAATCAGCAAGTGAATTTGCTTGCCAATGAGCTTGTGGTAGTTATCCCGACTGACGCGAAAACAGCCATCGAAAGCGTTAACGATTTGACGAAAGCAGAAGTAAAGACAGTTGCAATCGGCATTCCGGAGAGCGTGCCTGCCGGAAACTATGCCAAAGAAGCTTTGACTAGCGCAAATCTGTGGGATGCCCTGCAGTCGAAGTCGGTGCAAGCCAAAGACGTTAGGCAAGTGCTGCAATATGTAGAAACCGGAAATGCAGATGCCGGATTTGTTTATAAAACAGATGCGTTGACCTCTGAGCAGGTGAAAATTGCATTTACGGTGGATGCATCCTCCTACAAGGCTATTCAATATCCAATCGGCATCGTGAAAGCAACTAAGCACAGCAAGGAAGCGGAGGAGTTCTATACGTACTTGCAATCGCAAGAAGCATTGGACGTGTTCGTTAAGTATGGTTTCTCCGTTCCTAACTAATGATGGGTTTGTTAAGCGGCAATGAGTTTTGGTCACCGATTCAACTTTCGCTGCAAGTAGCTTTATTATCCAGCATCGTAGTGGTTATGGTTGGAGTGGCTATTGCCTGGTGGATGTCCCGCCGGTCCTTCAAAGGGAAGCTGGCACTAGAAACGGTGTTTATGCTGCCGCTAGTCTTGCCGCCAACGGTCGTCGGCTTTTTACTGCTCGTTATGCTGGGCCGCAGAAGCTGGGTTGGAGAGTTTATCGAGTGGTTATTTTCGGCGCCGATTATTTTTTCCTGGTGGGCTGCGGTCGTTGCTGCCATTGTCGTTTCATTTCCGCTGGTATACCAGACCATGAAGACCGGTTTTGCTTCCGTCGACCGAAATTTGGAGGATGCAGGACGTTCAATGGGCGCAAGCGAATGGCAGGTCTTCCGTCACATTACACTGCCGCTTGCTTACCGTTCGCTTAGCACCGCTTTTATTTTAGGCTTTGCTCGCGGCTTGGGAGAATTCGGTGCGACGTTAATGATTGCGGGCAACATTCCGGGCAAGACGCAGACGATTCCTACTGCCATTTATGTAGCGGTGGATTCCGGAAATCTCTCGATGGCTTGGGCTTGGACATGCGCCATTATTGTTATTTCATTTGTGTTGCTTCTGCTTACCGGGAGAAAAAGCTCGTAATCGAAGCTGACAGACGAGCTAATAAAGCTGCAAGTCAAACAAGCCTTCCCTCTAGTAAAGGGAGGGCTTGTTTCCGTGTTGGACGATGCTGTGCGATGTGATACGCTAGTGACAGGACTCATTTGGTCTCAAATTTATGAACGAAGGCGAGGAAAGCCAGCATGCTTCGACGACTACGGATAGGAGCATTGGCTGCTGTCTTCATTCTTGTCCTATATTTGCTGTATACGGCGTACAGTATCGTTTCGTTTGCAGACAAAAATGAACGGGTCCGATCTGATGCGGCCATTGTGCTCGGAGCAGCCGTTTGGGGAGAAGAGCCCTCGCCGGTATTAGCGGAGCGAATGAATCATGCCATATGGCTGTATAACAATGGCTATGTCGCCAAAATTATTGCAACAGGCGGTATTGGAGACGGAGATGCCATTTCTGAGGCCGAGGCCGCCAAGCGATATGCGGTGCAGAAGGGAATACCCGAAGTCGATGTTATCCTCGAGGTGGAGTCACGCATCACAGAGCAGAATCTGGAATATGCCTATGCAATTGCTCGGCAAAATCATCTCCGCACGTTAACGATTGTCAGCGATCCGCTTCATATGAAACGCGCGGTACACATGGCCAAGGATCTTGGCATGGAGGCTTATTCTTCACCAACCCAGACCTCTGTTTATCAGAGCATGAGAACCAAATTTCCTTTTTTGCTTAGAGAAATCTTCTTTATGGTCGGATATCAAGTCAAAATGTTGTTCTAATGGGTGAGGCTCTATGGTTGTGTTAATCGAGCAAAGAGAGCGTCACATTGACAGTGTTGTCGATAAATAAACGGTCGGGCTTTGCTTTCAACATAACCGTCAATCCGATTAATGAAACGACCAAAGCCTGCGCCAGTGCTACTGAACTCGTTCCCGGCTTAAGTTCTCCAGTAGAAATTCCCCGTTCAATGGTCTCTTGAAAGAGGGCAGATAAATAGAGCTGATGCTCCCTTGTCAGAATCTCGAATTTAGAATCATGCGGCGCCAGCTCAACCATCGTATTAATGCAAAAGCATCCCCGGCTAGGAGCATCCCCATTCTCCCTTTCCACTACGCCTTCAAAATAATCGCGAAACGATTGCTTCACGGACTGTTGTTTCAGTATCGCTCTAGCATCGGCAGCATGCTGCCGCGTATATTGGCGGAGCGCAGCTTCAAACAGCTGCTTCTTGTCGCCAAATGCAGCGTACAGGCTTGGCCGTTGAATGCCCATCTTGGCGGTTAGATCACTTAATGAGGCAGCTTCAAATCCCTTTTCCCAAAATAACTGCATTGCCGAATCTAAAGCCTTATGCTCATCAAACTCACGGGTTCGAGCCATAATGATATCCCCTTTTCATATCGATCGGTATGATATTATTTTACTTTTATTATGGTTAGTAAGTCAAATTGATTGACATATCGATGCGATTATTATATATTTCTTGTCATTATAAAGTACCGAATGGTACAGAATAAGAACAGGGAGTGAAGCATCATGTACGAGAGAAACGCAGACTTGGTTTTTACTGAAAAAGCTCCAGCGCTTTCCGGTTCTGCTTTATTGTTCATTGCAATTGCCAGCGGCTTAGCCGTAGCGAATATTTATTTTGCGCAGCCGCTCCTTGATACCATGGGCCGCACATTCGGAATCGCGCAAGCGAATATTGGGATGATCATAACGATAACCCAAATTTTTTATGCGCTGGGGCTGTTTTTTCTGGTGCCGCTTGGTGATTTGCTGAATCAACGCCGGCTTGCTGTCGGCATGTTATCCATTTCGGCCTTGGCATTGCTTACCGTAGGAATAGCCCCCTCCGTGATCGTAGTCATGATTGGTATGGCGTTCATTGGCTTGTTTGCCGTTGTTGCTCAGGTACTGGTGGCGTATACAGCAAGCTTGGCGGCCCCAGAAGACCGTGGCCGTGCGGTCGGGTTGGTCACTAGCGGAATCGTTATTGGCATTTTGCTGGCACGGACGATAGCCGGTTTGTTGACTGACCTTGCCGGATGGCGTTCCGTCTATTATTTTTCCGCCGTATTGACGATGCTGATGGCGGCAGCTATCTATAGGAAACTCCCCCGCCAAGCAGCGACGCAAAGAAGCATGGCTTACCCTCAGCTTCTTCGCTCCGTATGGCAGTTGTTCGTTCAAGAGCCGCTGCTCCGGGTTCGGGCAGTGCTCGCTTTGTTTATTTTTACCGTATTCAGCATACTATGGACCTCGATTGTACTGCCGTTAAGTGCGCCGCCGCTGTCGCTTTCTCATTCCTCCATTGGTTCGTTTGGCCTTGCAGGGGTGGCAGGGGCCCTTGCTGCTGTAAGGGCAGGGAAGCTTGCTGACCGCGGTCTAGGCCAAAGGACTACTGGAATCGCGCTTATTTTTTTGCTGCTCGCATGGGTCCCTCTAAGCTTCACGGAACAATCGCTCTGGGCACTCCTAATCGGCGTCATTGCGCTTGATTTTGCGGTTCAAGCGGTTCATGTGACCAATCAGTCTATGATTTTGAGCTTGCGTCCAGAATCGCGCAGCCGATTAACGGCTGGATATATGATCTTTTACTCCATTGGCAGCGCTATAGGATCCATCTCCTCTACCGTCGCCTACGCACATGCTGGCTGGAGGGGCGTCAGCCTCCTTGGTGCCTCGGTTAGTGCGGCAGGCTTGCTTTTCTGGACAGTGACGAGGCATATCGGATTTTCAAAGCGGAAATAAAAGATATAATGTTCCTATCATACCAAGACGAGTGAAATGAGGTTTAGATTTGACAGATAACAGGTTAGATGACATCGTGGCATGCATGGCTATTCATGACGGAGATGGTAGCATTCAACGGATCCAAACGGAGCATCGTTTGAAGCTTGCCGAGTACTGGGGGATAACGAAAGGCAGCCGAGTGCTGGAGATTGGCTGCGGACAGGGAGATACGACCGCTGTTTTAGCCTATTTAGCTGGAGAATCCGGGTTGGTAAAGGGGATCGACGTCGCTTCTCCGGATTATGGCGGGCCAATTACGCTTGGACAGGCTGCGGACCATTTGAAAAAGTCTAAGTTGGGGAAACAGGTCCAAATCCATTTCGAGGTTGATATTTTATCTCCGGAGGTAGATTTTGCTGATAAAGAATTTGACTTCATCGTCTTGTCGCACTGTTCCTGGTATTTCAAGTCCGCTCAGCAATTCGCTGAAACCTTGAAGAAATGCAGAAAGTGGGGCAAGCAGCTTGCTTTTGCCGAATGGGACGCCAGAATTACGAGAATGGAGCAGTATCCGCATTTATTGGCAATCCTGCTTCAGGCGCAGTACGAATGCTTTAAGGAAAACAGTCTCTCCAATGTTCGCACGCTGTTTACGGCAGACGATGTCAGGCAATTGGCCGAGGCGGCAGGCTGGAGGGTCACCCGCGAGAACTCGCTTGCTTCAGAAAAACTGCAGGACGGAGGCTGGGAAGTTGCCGGGTTCCTGCATGGCTATTATGAGGAGCTAGATAGTAGCGTTATGCCAGACAAGCTCAAATCGCTTATTGCATCCGAAGCATACTTGCTGAAAGAAGCGCTTAAGCATACACCCCATGTCAAATCGATGTCTACCTTTGCACTCGTTGCAAAAAACGAATGAGGTGAGGGAGGGATTGTGGCTTACAGCTAAAGCGTTGTCTGTTCAAATAGTGGGTTCGCAGTGAATGACTGGTTCTGCTTACTGACATTTGAGTATGCTCATTGGTAATGGCTCGTTGCTTGAATGAGGATGCGTGAGATGACTAAGAAACAATAAAAAACACGCCTAGCCAAGGCGTGTTTTTGGTTCCAAGCTGTTTTTTCTGGCACTGATGCCTAAGGCTGTGATGACGCTAAGCAAGGAAACGGCACCTGCTGCCCACCATACCGGGATATAGCTTTGGTATCCGCTATTCTCGGAAGCCATGGTCAGGACGATGACGAGCAGGCTTGTTCCGAGAACCGTACCGATCTGGCGGGACATATTGACTACCGCGCTTCCTGTGGAGGTCAAATGAGGCGCGAGGTCAGATGCAGCAGAGGAGATCATCGTGGGCAATGCGAGACCATAACCGATGCCGATCAGCATCCAACCTGGCAAAATAGATCCAGTAAAGCTGGAGGCGCTCCCCATGGCTGAGAGCATCAGAACAGGACCGATGCCAATGAGCAGCGCACCGGCAGCCGCGATGAAACCTGCGGGCATTCGCTTTGATAGGCGCTGGGCAAGGGCCGAGAACAGGAACACCATGCATGGGCCAGGAGCGATGGCCAGGCCAGTTTTTAGAGCAGACCAACCCCAAGCTTCCTGCAGAAACAAGATGACGGATAACAGTTCGATAGCAAAGGCTGCGGAAAGTAAACCTACCGATAAGTTGGACCAGACAAATACCCGGTTGCGCAAAAGGGACGGATCAATGATCGGTGCGGCATGGCGAGCAGAACGGATCACATAAAGCAGAATGGCAACGGCAGCAGCCGCAAAGCTGATTAGCGTTTCACTTGCAGCCCAGCCCCAGTCGGGCCCTTTGACTAGTCCTAAGGAAAGTGCTCCGATCGCTAGGATAAGCCACAGCCCGCCTAGCAAATCAGGGAAAACTGCGTCTTTGCGCTGCTGATTGGCGGGAAAGTATTTGACTGCGGCAAGGATAGCCAGCAGCCCGATCGGTAAATTGATGACGAATATCCAGCTCCAAGATACCTCCAGAAGCAGGCCGCCGATGACCGGTCCAAGGGCTGCCGCGAACGATCCGCTGGAAGCCCAGATCCGAACGGAGGAGGTGCGCCGTTCCGGCGGCATGGAGGCTAGGAGCAGTCCCAAGCTGCTCGGAGTTAATATAGCGGCGCCCACCGCTTGAATACACCGAAATAAAATGAGCATCCAGAGGCTGCCGCTAAGGGCTGCGCCAAGGCTTGCCGCGGTAAACAAAAACATTCCCGCTATAAAGCTGTTTTTCTGTCCAAGCCGGTCCGCCATTCGGCCCGCCGGTACAAGCAGCGCCGCAAAAAATATCGCATAGCCGTTTAGCACCCAGCTTAAGTCGGACAAGGAAGAATTGCCGATGGATTGACCGATATTGCTTAAAGCAACATTGACGATAAACAGATCAAGCCCCGACATGAAGACGGCTATGCAGGTAATGAATAAAATGATACCGGGACGTGTATTTGCAGGGACAATCGACTTAGTGTCTGCAGCAAAGGTTTGTTTTAGCATTGTTGATCAAGCTCCTTATCTAGGGCGAGCCCGTCAAAGTTCCTTAGCTTGAAACGGGTGTAGCTAAGGTTGCTGAGTTTGTTAAATTCGCCTAGTTTGTTAATTTTGTTAAGTTCGCCGAGCTCGCCTAGTTCCGTTGAAACTCCTGTAATTTGCCCTACTTTAACCATACGTATCGCTCCTAACTTAAAGTTACTTACTAGTAGATAAGTTTTAGTTGTGTTGATAGTCCCTACATACATACAATTAATTTACTAAGCTTACAGGTTTAACTCAGAAGAAACATCTGAATTCTATTTACCTTCGATTCCAATTACTCAATAAATTGCTGAATACTGATAAAAAGTAAAGGTGACAGCGGGGCAATGGCACAACCTGCTTGTATCTTCACGTATCTTTTTGAAACTCACAACTTCCCACAACCGCCAAAACCACCAAAACCACCAAAACCGCCAAAACCGCCAAAACCGCCAAAACCGCCAAAACCGCCAAAACCGCCAAAACCGCCAAAACCGCCAAAACCGCCAAAACCGCCACAACTGCTACAACATCTCAAAACTTCTCATTCTTCCTACTCACAATTGTTTAAGATTTATTTATTTTTATTTAAATGGAATTTATCCCTCTATTTTCATGATATCCAGCTTTTTTTGGCGATTAACAGGAATTTCTCCTGCTAATTCGAAGAAAATAACTGAGAATCAAGTATTTCGCCTTATATAACGGGAAAAATTCCATCTATTTCAATTCTCATTTGGATGAAGCTAGATTAGTGGGAGAAATTCCAGCTAATTCCTCGTAAGACGCCTTAAGCGATTAGAGGGAAGCAGGGATACTTTTGTGATTTGTGATTCTCAGCTTTGCTCTACAAACTTAAGCCAAGTCAACATAACTTGAAATTAAAAAGTATAGGAAAGACGAAGCGAGAAGCTTGTTCTATAGATACGAAGTATTCGCCTTTGCAGCCATATTCTTACCGTTACTAGTCTAATGAAATCAAACAGTCTGCCTATAATTGCTACCCTAAAGAATGATCTACTCACGCTACGAGTCAACAAGTTTCATGCTAATAGATGGCTGATTTTCTGCATGGAGTGAGGAAAACCTCTTCCAAGTACCCGTTGATATTGCAGCAACCCTTTGCTCAAAGCAAGAATAGCTATCGCTAATGCTTCGACATCCTCGGATTCATCCAATAAGCCTTGCTGCTTGAGCTCCGAGATGATTGTGCTTAGAATCGATAATTCAAGCTCACTAACTTCGCGAACTTTGTCCTGAAGCATTTCCGGCAACGATTCAAAATCCGACTGGAGGGACGAGATGGGGCAGATTTCATGACCGCCAAAACGGCTGGCACGATCCTTTACAAATCGCTTTAAGCGCTCTTCCAACGGAAAAGAAGAAAGGCTCTCTGAAAACTGTGTCAAATGATGAATCATTCGATCAGTGACGGCTAAACCTAGATCCTCCTTTTTCTCAAAATGATAATGAATGCTTGCTTTGGTAACGCCTAGCGGCTTGGATAAATCATCGTAGCTAATCGCGAGGTAACCTTTCTCACGAATCAGCTTGAGCGTCAGTTCCATTATTTCTTGTTTTCGATTTGTCATAGCTGAATATTAACTTACTAGTTAGTAAGTGTCAAGTCGCGAAAAAGGTGTTCTCTTACTCTAATGCGTCAAGTGACGAAGAAAGAGTTGTTCTCTTAACCTAATGTGTCAAGTCGCGAAAACTGTTCTCATATCCACATGCTATTCATTCTATTACGTTCCGAATGGAAGCAATCAAGAAAACAAGGCATTGCCGGAATATAATCTCCCAGCAATGCCCCGTTCACCAACCGATTATTTGACAAGTCCTTTTTCCTGCTTGAATTTCTCCCACTGCGCTTCGATTTCCTTCTCGATCTTCTCTTGTCCGGAGGCAATCAGCTTCTCGCGGTATTTCGGAAGCTCCTTGGCCGGATCGACGGAGCCTGATTCCAGAGCAGCTTGGTATTCATTGTTAACCGAAGTTACGTTCGCGGTTTCCGCTTTCATATTCTCTTCGTTTACGCCAAAGCCGCTCGTTGCTGGAACGAGTGCGCTGTCGTTGAGTGCGATCGTTCTCTCCCAAGTGTCAGAAGCCTGGCCAGGCTTCAGGTACGCATTGAATTGATTGCCGAATACCCAGTCGCCGTTTGGCGCATAACCGGAATCCTTGATCGGTTCAATATACAGATCATCGGTTTTGGTATAATGCTTGCCTTCAATGCCGTTGCAAATAAGGTTATACAAATATTTATCCGTGTTGAGCAAATTGATCAGCATTAATGTGCGTTCTGGATTTTTGGAGCCTTTGTTAATGACGTGCATCGCGCCGGAAATGCCGGTGAAGTAGCTGTCGGAAATCGGAGCATAAACGACTTCATTGCCGCCGTTAATCGCCATTTCGCCTGCTTCGCCGCCTGGTTTGGAGGTGAATTCAAGCCCGACCGCAACGTTTCCTTTACTCTTCAAATCATTGATATTTTGGATAATAGGCGCATCCTCGTTAATATAACCGGCTTGGTACCAGCTGCGCATCGTATCGAGATATTCTTTTTTATTGTCTAAAATTTGAAGGTTGCCGATGTACTTGAGGGACGGATCATCCTTGGCATAGCTCAGAGCAAGGCCTTCGCCGACAGTAGTCCGGTCGCTATATAAGCCCCAAGAGTTTTGCGCGAGTCCAAGCGGAATGATGCCGGGCTCGTTGTCCTTCAGGTTTTTTAGAAACGGCTCGATGTCTTTGTAAGATTGAATGGAATTCATGTCCAGGTTGTACTTTTCAACAAAACGTTTTTGGATAACTAGGCTCTTGGATTTGGCAGCTACTTGATAGATAGGAAAGCCGTATACTTTGCCGTCTACCGCGAGCATATCCGGCCAAAATTTATCCGGGATATTCGCACGTGCCTCAGGAGCGTATTCCGTGATCATATCTTCCGTGAGCTCAAGGTAGGCGCCGCGGTCGATATAAGGCTGATAATTGCCCAGCCAGCCCTTAGAGCTCCAAGCTAGGTCAAAATCTTCTCCGGCAGCAAGCATTGCATTCAGCTTCGGCTCATATTCGTCGAAAGTGAGCGGTTTCAAATCAACCGTTGCATTGATTTTTTCTTTTAAATATTTGTTGATTTCATCGTTGACGAGCTTCTGGTCCGGGCCTGGGTTGGCCGATACCGGATAGATGAAGGTCAGCTTCACTTCAGGCAGCGAAGGGGCTTCGCTTGCTTCGGCTTCCGGCGATTTCTCGGCTGCATTAGTTGGAGCATTAGAAGCATTTGGCGTATTGCCATTGTTGGAGCACGCTGCGAGCATCGCAAGGCATAAGGAAAGCACGAACAAATTGACCCATCTTGTTTTTTTCACGTTGAACCCTCCGTTTATGATGTTTTATATATGGCACAATAGTCGCTCCTTATCCTTTCAAGGAACCTACTGTAATACCCTTCACGAAATACTTTTGAAAGAAAGGAAAAATGATGAGCATCGGTCCGCCTGCAAGAATCGCCATTGCCATCCGGACCGATAAGGTAGGGAAATTAGCATAAGCAAGCTTGTCGGCGACCTGAGCCAGCGGCGAATTAGCCAAAAATTCGATTTGGGACAAAATACGGACAAGCAGCAATTGAAGCGGGATATATTTGTCGTTATCGATGAACAGCAGCGCGTAATACCATTCATTCCAATAGCCGAAAGCGATGAACAAGCCCAAGGTAGCAAGCGCAGGCGTTGCCAGCGGCAAAATAATGGTGAAGAAAATTCGGAATTCCTTCGCGCCGTCCACCTTTGCCGACTCGATGATTTCTTTTGAAATCTTGTCCAGGAAGCCCTTCATGATCATAATGTTAAAGGGGCTTAGCAGGGTCGGAATGATCAACGCGAGCAGCGAGTTCTTTAGGTGCAAATATTGCGTCATCATGATATAGAACGGTATTAGTCCCCCATTGAACAGCATGGTGAAGAAAATGTAGAACGTGATGGGGCGGTTATAACGAAAGTCCATCCTGGATATGGGATAAGCGGTCATCGCAGTCAAAAGCAAGGATATAAAGGTACCGATGACAGTGATCAGGATGGTGACCATATACCCTTTTAGCAGCGGATCGGGCTTCTGGAATACGATTCGGTAAGCCTCCACGCTCCACTCCTTGGGCAAGAACTGATAGCCGTCCTGCACAAGGCTGTTCTCAGAGGTCAAGGATATAATGACGACCAGAACGAAGGGCAGGGCGATAGCTAGGCATAAGGCGATTAAAAACACATTGATGAAACCATTCATCAGGTTAAAACCTTTTGTATTTGGCATATAAGAGCTCCTCCATTTTAAAACAGCGCATTATCCTTATCTGCTTTGCGTACAAGAAAGTTGGCGGATAGGACGGTTACGAGGCCGACCACTGATTGCAGGAAGCCGACAGCGGCTGCAGAGTTAATATCTCCGAGTTTGGTCAGTGCGCGATAGACATACGTATCAATGATATCGGTCGTCGGGAAGTTAGGTCCTACATTGTTCGGCACAAAATAATGAAGGCCGAAGTCGCCGCGGAAAATATTGCCGAGCCCGAGAATAAACAGAATAATGACCAGCGGCTTGAGCAGCGGGAGCGTAATGCGCCACATCATCTGAATGCGCGAAGCGCCGTCCAGCCGAGCTGCCTCATAATAATCCGTATTGATGCCGGTAATGCCGGCGTAATAGACGAGAGTTGAGAAACCAATACCCTTCCATAAAGCGACCAGCGGCAAAATAAAGATCCAAGGCGTCGTCTCCAAATACCATTTATGCGGTTCGAGTCCAAACCAGCCGATCATCGTATTTAGAAATCCTCCCTTATGGTCAAGGAAAGCATTCGTAATGTAACCGACAAGCACAAAAGAGATGAAGTAGGGCAGGAACATCGTCGTTTGATAAATTTTGATTAATTTTCCGCTGAGCTCATTGAGCAGAAGGGCGAGCAGCAAAGCTGCGACCGTGCCAAGCACAATATAGGTGATATTGTAAAGCAGGGTATTGCGGATGATGCGAACGGCGTCCTGGGCTTTGAACAAAAATTCAAAGTTGTTGAAGCCTACCCATTTGCTGCCGAAGATGCCTTGGTCATACCTGAAATACTTGAAGGCTAGTATCAGCCCGATCATAGGAATGTAGGCGATTACAAATTTGAATAACACACCCGGCGTTGCGAGCAGCAGCAGCTCGCGGTTCTTCTTTAGATGCTTCCATTCTTTGCTTAGCCAGCTCGGCTTAGGCGGCTGGCTCTCCGCCTGAATGCGAGTGGCTGCGGGCTCTGTCTTGGCCATTAATGATCTCCTCCATCTGAAACGTTCCTGTTCTGATGCCAATCATGCCATGAAGATATCGCGCTGGGTAGAATAGGTTTTGCGAATTACTGTATTGGAAAGGTGTACAAAATTCGATTTTGTGCATATTCAGGAGAAACCCAGGCATAGCAATGGCCCTTCGCCCACTGCAAGCAGTGAAGGAAGGGCCAATAGGATGATTGGAAGGTATTTAGGAGATGGATTTCTTCATCCGGTACTCCTTCGGCGTGCTGCCGACCTTGCCTTTGAATAGCCGGAAAAAGTAGCTTTGATTGGCATAGCCGCATTTGTCCATAATTTCTGATATCGTATAGTTGTCCTGTTCAAGCAGCAGCTGAGCATGATTCAGGCGAACCTCGTTAATGTATTCGGTAATGGACATGTGATAGTTTTCTTTAAATAGCTTGCCAATGTAAGCCGACGACAGCTTTACGCTTGTGGCGATGGATTGCTGGCTTAAATTCATATCCGGAAACTTCTGCTCAATAAGCTCTTTGACTGTTTCCAGCATCATTTCGTTGCGTTCCATGTTGGCTGGCCGTTGTCCCTCGCAAATTTTGGCGCACACCGACAGGAGAGAGAGGTACATCTCCTCTAAGGTTTCTTTTTCCTGCGTAATTTGATGAATGTAATCCATATCATCGGAGAAGGAGATGATCCGGTTCTCATGAATATCGGCTGCCGTGTTTTTGATTACCCATGCCAGATTGGAAACCGCGCGGATAATGTCCTCATAATGGAATCCGGCGAACAGGGAGAAGGCTTTCTCCAGCTCGTTTCCGGCATTGGTCAACTGCCCTTTCTTAAGCGCCTCCGTCAGCTTCTTCTCGATGGCGTCAGGCAGGGACATTTGCTTGCTGGCGAGATTTTCTTTAATATCCTCCGACGCAATGATGGTTTTATGGCCTTTCACAATGACGTATTGGCTCAGGCGCAGCGCCTGCGAATAAGCCGTTGAAAGAAACGGGTACTGGGAAATGATATCGCTTATGCCACAGGACAAGGAGATGCCGTAATAGCGCTCAATCGTATCCTGAACCTCCCGAAGCAGCGGTGTCACTTGGGCAAATGGCGAAGGGGTCTCCTGCGCGCTTTGCGAGAGGATGAGCACGACATGGTCACCGCGCACCTCAACGGCTTCGCAAGGATAATGGCGGCCCATTACCTCGCCCGCAATATTGACGATTGCGAAATTGTACAGTTTTTTGGATGTGCCTGTAATGCTGCTGTCGTAGGCCGCAAAGTTATCGATTCTCATGACACAAACGAGCAACTGGTCCTTCACAGAAATGTTGAGCTCATGCTTCTCGATTAAATGCTGCATATCATGGTGCGAGAACAGCTGGCTGTCGGTTAGAAATCTGCGAATATAGTATTGGCTGACGATATGCTCGGAGCTAATCTCGCTAAGCTTCTCGGATAGCTTCATAAAATTGTCGCTCATCAGGCTAAGCTCATCGAAGGAAGCAGAGCCATCCTGCTTCTCGTCGGGAAGATGAGGCTTGATTCGCTTGATCATATTTTCGATAGGGTGGTAAAGCTTGTAGGATAGCCATACCGACATGCCTACCGCAAGCAGCAGGAAAAGGCCGGAGAGGAGCAGCGACTGGTTGCGTGCTTTCGTTACTTGCTCCATAAGCTTGCTATAGGACTGGATATATAGAATGGTCCAAGCGCCGATCCCGTCTTCCATATACGTGAGCATTTCCTTCTCTCCCGAAAGATCGCCGATGACAAAACCGGACATGCGGCTGCCGCTGGATTTATCCTCTTGAACGAGCTCTTTGATATGCGCTTGGTCCTGATCGGACATGAAGCTGGCAAGCGGATCAGAAGTCAGCAGCTGGCCGTCTTGCGTCTGGATGTAAATGTCGCCTTGATCGCGGTTGCTGGCGACGTTCATTTTTTTGAGGCTGTCGAACACCCAATCGGACTTGATAAACAAAATGATAGCAGACTGGATGTTTGAGAACGGTTTCAAAGAATCTGTAACGATGAACGCGAACGTATCGATACGCCCGTCGCTCTGCTCCAAGCTCATCGGGATGAGCCGGTTGGTAGGTTGAGGATGGCTCGGGTCCAGAAGCGCTCGCCTAATCTTCTCCTTCGTTACGCCATCGTCTAGAAGAAAGTTGCTGCTCGAGCCGTACAGCTCGGATTGCGCTTGATTATATATGACCATCGAATGGAGGAAAGAGGAGCTCTCCATAATATTGGACATTTGGCGATGGCCGCGGATAAGGTCCATCTTGGGCAAAGTTTCGTTAAACATGAGCGGGATCAGAAAATGATCACGGTATGCAAAATTGGATAGACGGGAAATGATTTCATTCATATAGGTGAGATTATATTGAATTTGGGAGAGAACCTTTAAATTGGACTCCTCTTGAATGCTCTTTACCGTTTTCTCCAGCACATACGTATTGGATACGGAGGACGCGACAAGCACGATGACCATCGTTGCCGTGATGGAGAACATGACTCGCTGCAAATATTTTTTGGATTTGTAAAATCCGAATACTTTCATCCGATCCAAGCCCCCCGGTGTACGATCTGTTTATTTTGGACCGATCTTTGAGAAATCAATGCTGCTCCAGCCTAAGCGGTAAGCGGGCGACTCAGGCCTCAGCCTGTAATCTGCCATCTCGGCATCGATGAATAATGGATCTGAAAATACGGTGTTTTTATCGTATTTTCCATTCGAAATCGACCGCCACTCTTGGAATCCGTATTCCTTTCTCCCAAGTGGGTCATCCCCTCGATCGGGCAGTGGCAAGCAGCCGCCGATGAGGCAGGGTTTGCCGTTTCGAAAGTATAGATTACGGTCAGCGGCGGCGAAGCGCTCTTCGCTGTAATTGACGAAATAATAAAGATATCCTGAATTATAAATGATATTGCCGGCAATTTCGATATGTTTGTTTTCCTCGTCCGCCATCTCTTGGGAGCCGATGGCGGCAATGGCGTCAGGATTGGATACAAGCAAATTATTGCTGATCCGGTTGCCGATTCCTTTGGCGAAAATAAGCATCCACAGCTTGCCGCTGCCGCTGCTGTAAAGCCTGGTGATGATGTTATTGGTGACGGTGAAGTCATCGGCAGCGTCGTCCAAATAGATGCCAAAGCCGAAGGAGAAATGAATGCCGCTATCATGCAAATAATTGCTGTCTATTACGTTGCCTCTGCCAACGCCCCATGCCTCGATCAGCCCTCCGTCCTGGCTGTCCGTCATCACGCGTGAAATATCGTTATAGGCGATAAGGTTGTTGCGGCTGTGCAGAAATGCCCAGTGATTGTCCCAGGTGACGTCGATGCCATACAGCTTGGAAGGCATTGTTTTGTGCCGCAGCCCTTTCATGGAAATTCCGTATCGAGGCAGATCGGCGATAAGATTGTTTGTAATTTGGTTATTGCCGCTTTGATAGAGCAAAATGCCGCAGCCATGCCCAACTAGCTCGCCGCCTTGCTGGATATGGTTATTGGCAATGCGGTTATGGCTGTTGGTGTAAGAAGCTTCAGGGTACTCGAAGGGACCAGCACCCGGGGCAAAGCCATTTAAGCTGATACCGATATAGCCGAATTGGTTAATATCATTTCCTTCGATTGCGATGGATTTGGCGTAATGATCCAGAAAGATCGCACAGCTGCCCGCAAAGCCGATCTGGCAGGATTCAATCTGAATATCTTCCGCATGATTGATATAAATAAGCCCCTCACGGTGCTCCGTTTGCTCCACATTATCGTCCATCATCCGGTATTCCGGGAAGAAGTCGGTGCAGGCAAGCGTAAGGCGGGAGAAGGATAGCGACCTTACCGTTTGCTCTGGAGACCGGCCGTTGATATCCAGCAGCCTTGTCACCATGGGGGCAATGACGGTTTGTTTATTCGGGTCTGCGTGATCGTTCGCGGGCCAATAATATAAAGTGCTCTCCCCCTGATCAAAATAATATTGCCCAGGCGACTGAAGAAAGCTTAAATGGCCCTGGATATAATAGCGTGAGCCCGCGCCAATCGGCCAAGTGGAAGAGGACTCAAACTGGGCAAAGCGTTCGGTTCGGTTCACGGCCGCGACGGATTTTAGTTCGGAGAACCAATTCCACTCTCCCTCTCCCGGCCATACGAATACCTGTGTTCCCGACAGGTCCTGTTCAAGCGGCATATCCTTCTCGCGCATGAACAGTCCTTGCCGCGCTTCTTGCTCATTAGAAGCGGTGCTGGAGAGGTCCGTCTCGTAATAGCCGGACGCGGGCAGGCGTGCTTGCTTAACTCTTGCTCCCTCTGCATAAAGCGTATGAAAAGTTAGGCCGCTATCCAATTTGGCTGCCCAAATATTGCCTTTAAATACGGTCCATCCCGTTATTTTTTTGCCGCCGGCAATGACGGCTTCTTCGCCAGGAAAAGCGCTGTAACGGACCCAAAAGCCATCCTTCCCGCCATCCCTGTCATCAAAGCGCAGAGCAGCCTCTTGCTCATAAAGGCCTCCGCGAATATACACGTTAACGTTATGGTCCATCCCATGCTCAATGTACTCCCGAACATGCTCCCGTGCTCTGCCGATTGTGCGGAAGGGGGCGTTCGTGCTCCCGCTCTGTTTGTCGTTCCCGTCCATGGCTACGTAAAAGTTCCGATCCATCGTTAAAGACCTCCCTCTATCTACTGTACAATTTAGTTATAAAACCATTGATGCAAAGGATGCAAGGGCTTTCAAATAAAGTACACTTAATCGTTATTTTCACAGTAGACTGCTCTTGGCTGCCATGTTAACTTTACCTTCGATCCATCGTTTTCCAACGATAAAGAAGAAAGCTAAAGCTAACATAAGGAGGCGGAAGGCATGTCGGCATCAGGCAGAAGCAGGGACAATTTTGATCAGGGATGGTTATTTCATAAAGGGGATATTCCGATTCCCTACGCGGTAAAGGGCGGAATGACCGGCGGGCTGACAGACTGCGCGCAGCGAGAGGAAGGGGAATGGCTCAACATTGCCTATGTAGACAAAGAGGCACAGCAGGTGCAAGACGGCTGGAGCCCCGTTCGGCTGCCGCATGACTGGTGCCTCGATGAGCAATACGTCAATGATCCCGAGCTGGGCTCCCGGGCAGGCAGCCATGGCTATTTGCCTACGGGCATCGGCTTTTACCGCAAGCGGTTTGCTATGCCCGCAGGGGAGCTTGGAAGAACGATTGCCTTGCAGTTTGACGGTGTAACGGGAAGAAGCACGGTTTGGGTGAACGGGCATTTAATCGGGGAACGCTTTGGCGGTTATACAAGCTTCTCCTATGATATTTCTGATGTTCTCCGTTATGGAACGGAGGGTGAAAATGTCATTCTCGTTAAAGTAGACGCTACTGATTTTGAGGGCTGGTGGTACGAAGGGAGCGGGATCTATCGGCATGTCTGGCTGCAATCGACGAATTCGCTGCAGGTTGCGGATTCGGGCACCTTTATTGCCGCATCAAATCTCTCAGATGAACAGGCAACCCTCCGAATCGAGACTCGAATCAGCAATAAAGAAGAGCTAGAGCGGCCATTTGAATTGCGGACCTTTATCAAGAAAAGCGAGAGCGGATGCGAGATTGGCGCGCTTGTTATGCAATCAAAGGTAGTCGATATCGGGGAGAAGGTGATCGAGCAGGAGCTGATTGTAGAGACTCCGAGACTTTGGTCGCCCGAGCAGCCTTTCTTGTATATCGCGATATCGGAAGTGTATGAAAATAATCAATTATTAGATCGTTATGAAACGACCTTTGGCATTCGCAGCCTGTTATTTGATGCGGATCGGGGATTTGTGCTAAACGGCAGCCCGTATCCGATTAAAGGCACCAGCAACCATCAGGATTTTGCCGGTGTAGGCGTGGCGATGCCGGATGCGCTTATCGCCTACAAGCTGAAGCTGCTGAAGGAAATGGGCTGCAATGCTTACCGCAGCGCCCATCATCCTCCATCGCCAGCGCTTCTGGACCTATGCGACAGAATGGGCATGCTTGTGATGAACGAGAACAGGAAGCTCGACAGCAGTCCAAGAGGACTGGAGGAGCTAAGCCGCATGGTCATTCGCGACCGCAATCATCCGTCGGTTATTCTGTGGAGCCTGGAGAACGAGGAGGTGCTTGAAGGGACCGTCATGGGGGCGCGCATTTTGAAAACGATGTCAAAGCTGACAAGGAAGCTCGACCCGACCCGGCCCACGATGGCGGCCATGAACCATGGCTGGAGCAGCGGCGGATATGCCGAGGCTGTCGATATTGTAGGCTACAACTACGGGCATCGGGGGGCAGACCTTGATGGGCGCAGCAAAAATCCGGACCGGCTCATCATTGGAAGTGAATCGGCGAGCTTTACGACGACAAGGGGCATTTATGAGGATGATCCGGTTAAGGGCTACTGCTCCGCTTACGGAACGAGCATCCCTTCATGGGGCTGCAGCCCGGAGAGGTCATGGTCGGATGTCATTCAGCATCCGTTCCTGACCGGCGTTTTCCTGTGGACGGGTTTTGATTATCGGGGAGAGCCGACGCCTTATGAGTGGCCTTGCATCGGCTCGCATTTTGGGATGATGGATTCATGCGGTTTTCCGAAGGACGTCTATTATTTCATGAGAGCATTGTGGCGAGACGAGCCGCTTGTTCATTTGCTGCCGCATTGGAATTGGCCAGGGCGGGAAGGAGAACCTATCCGTGTCATGGTTTATACCAACTGCGATACGATTGAGCTGATTTTGAACGGACGCTCGCTGGGCCAGCGGAAAGTTCAGCCCATGTCCAGTCTCGAATGGCAAGTCCCCTATGAGCCAGGTGAGCTTAAAGCCATTGGGCGCAATCAGGGCGAGGTGACAGCCGAGACGAAAAGAATAACGTCCGGGAAGCCTCATGCCATTTTTCTGGAAGCAGACCGGTTGTCGATTGCGGCAGACGGGGCGGACATTGCTGCTATCCGGGTGAGCATCGTAGACATGCGAGGGTATGTTGTGCCTTATGCGGATACGGAAGTGAGCTTTTGCGTTGAAGGCGCGGGCCTGCTGCTTGGAGTAGGAAACGGCAATCCGAGCAGCCATGAATCGGATCGGGCGAGCAGCCGCAGAGCGTTCAACGGGCATGCGCTTGCCTTAGTGCAAGCAGGATCGGAGGGAGGCGGCATTACCGTTAAAGCGGCAGCGGCCGGATTGCTGCCAGCGGTTTTAACAATGGAAGCCCACCCTGCAGCTGGTGCTTTCATGGAAGAAGCTGCCCTGCTTGGGGAGGGAGAGGAACGTTATGTCTAGGTCGACTTTTCCGCTCGGAGCAGCAGGCATAGAACTTGGTGCTTATATTACCAGATACAATCAAGCCGATCCCATCCAGAGCTGTGAAGTAAGCTGGGACGGAATGAGCGGTCATGCCAGCACGGCAGAAGGCGCGCAGTGGTCTGTCCGAGTCACCAAATCAGGAGAAATTGATGCCAAGGAGGGGCAGCTGCTCGCTGCTGAGTTCTATTCTGTGGGAGTATCAGAGCAGTCAACAGTTAATCTGTCCTTTCAGGTCAGCGATTGGTCTGTTCAACATTATGTGCTCGTCCCCGGAGCCGTCTATGCTGGCAATCGGTTCGGCGTTAGAGAGCTTTCCTACGCCCCCTGCTGGACGAGGCTTAGTGATCATGGAGCGGATGTGCCGACGCTCATCACCGACGTTCCGCGTCTTTCGATCGATGAGGGAGCTCCTTCCGCCTTCCATCTGCTGACTGGCGATGCGGCTACACCCGCTATCGGCTTTGTGGATGAGAAGAACGCGATCGGCTGGCTATTCGTCACGGAGCAAGGGACAGCTCTTGGCGATACGTCAATGCATCTGGAGGAGAACGGGGACCGAAGCACGGCACGAATCTCCTTCCAGGCGCCTGGTGTCAGACCAGCCCTGAAATATGAAATGGCAACGACCAAGGTGCCAAGCACAGACAAGAGCTATGATTTTAAGCCGGGAGATTCAGTGGTTTTGACCTGCCGCGTCTATCGGTTTCCTTGCGAAAGCGTGCTGGCGCTATTTGAGAAATTTGCCGAGGTGCGGCGCCAAGGCCAGAAAGCGGTCAGCTTGGCACCGAGCTTGCCATTCTCCGCAGCTTGGGACATTCAAGAGAAAAAGTATAACGAGCTGAATTGGAATGCTCCACTGGGGTACTATGCGGTTGGAACGATAGATATGAAGCATCAGGATTGGCAAGTGGGCTGGGTCGGAGGCGGAATGTCCAGTCTGGCTCTGCTGCAGGAAGGCACGGAGCTGTCGGTTAGCCGCTCGCTAGATACTCTCCGCTTTATGTTCGGAAGCCAGACGCCGTCGGGTTTCTTCCATGGCGTATGCTACAACGGGCAATGGTTTGGAGATGAATTCAACGATGCCCCAGACCGTCCCTATCCCGAGCAATGGCATATTGTTCGCAAGAGTGCTGACGCCTTGTATTTTATTTTGAAGCATTTTATCGCTTTGGAGCAGGGGAATCCCGCATTCGTCATTCCAGAGCCATGGCTGGAGGGCACGAGAAAGCTTGCAGACGCCTTCGTCAGGCTATGGCGGAAATATGGGCAATTCGGCCAATGGGTGCACAACGAAACGGGAGATATTTTAATTGGCAATTCAGCGGGGGCAGCGATGGCGCCTGCCGGTCTTGCCCTTTGCGGGCAGTATTTCGCAGATCCAGCGTATTCTGATATCGCCGAGGCTTCTGCTCTATATTATTATAATCACTTCACTGCGATCGGCGTAACGACAGGCGGGCCAGGCGAGATCCTGCAATGTCCGGACAGCGAGTCGGCATTTGCCTTGCTGGAATCCTACATGGTGCTGTATGAGACAAGCGGCAATCGTGCATGGATCAAGCGGGCGGAAGAGGCGGCGCTGCAAGCGATGAGCTGGTGCGTCTCCTACGATTTTCGCTTCCCGGCAGGCTCGACCTTTGAGCGGCTGGGCATCCGCACAAGCGGCTCGGTTATTGCCAATGTCCAAAACAAACACAGCGCGCCAGGCATTTGCACGTTGTCCGGCGATTCCTTATTAAAGTTGTACCGTGCCACGGGCAAGGAGATCTATTTGGAGCTCTTGCGTGAAATCGCAGGCCATCTGCCGCAATATTTATCTCGCGAGGATCGCCCGGTTAAAGGCTGGGACGGCTATGATATGCCACCGGGGTATATGAGCGAGCGGGTCAATATGAGCGATTGGGAAGGCAAAGCTTACGTAGGCGAGGTCATCCCCTACTCCTGCTGGTGCGAGGTTTCGCTTATGCTGACCTATGCCGAGCTTCCTGGCATTTATGTAAATAAAACGAGTGGACGCGTGACGGCCATCGATCAAGTCGAGTGCCGCGTAGAGTCCGCTGCGGACGGTAGGCGAATGCTCTCCATTAGCAACCCCGGCATTTTCCCGGCGAGCGTCAAGCTGTTGATGGAAGATCAAAGCGAGGCAGAGCTTCCGCTGGGGTCGTGTGCATCATCGAGCTGGCAGCGGATAGCGATTGCTGCCGGCGAGACGGTTTATGTCATTTTATAAAACCAATGGTTAAAGGAAGTGGAACGGCTGCTTTGCCTCAGATGACGGCAGCAGCCGTTTTGCATAAGCAGGCGAGCGTAAGCCTTTACGGTTATTCGAAAAATGTACAGCTGGACTATACATGAATTGCCGGATTGTACACTTTGTTTTTGCAGTTTGACCCGTCATGCTCTAGTTAGCTGCCAGACAACAGCTTCAGGTCGGTCCAAAGGTACCTTATGGTGAAAGGAGGATAGGGGGCATCTAAGGGAAAGAAGCCTGCAAAGCGCGTACCAGCATTCCAGCTCAGACGCAGCCATTCAGAAGAAATGAATGCAAGAGAGACAAGGGAGGATTATAAATGATATCAGGGAAAAAATTAAACAAAAAGGTCATATGCTTAGTCTGCTCCGCGGCTTTGCTGCTGCCGGCTCTGCCCATGCCTGCCGTGTTTGCGTCCGTCATTAATGTAATCGCTTTCGGTGCGGATGGTACAGATGGACATGATGATTTAGCCGGCATTCAAGCTGCCATAGACAGCGCTTCAGCGGGAGAAACCGTCTATATCCCTGCGGGAACGTATTTCGTGTCCGACTCCATCGAAAGCAAATCAGATGTTAAACTTGCGGGGGAGAGCCGAGATACAACGATTATAAAATATACAGGCGACTCGGTGGGTTACCTCCTATCGCTTAATGGCAGGAGCCGGGTTGAAGTGTCCCAGATCACGCTTGACGGAAACGGCAATGCGAACGCGGATGGCGGCATTACGGCTGACGATACGCTCGCCGCAGGTAGCGGCGGCCATCAGCTGCATCATAACCGGATTATTAATATGACAAGGGAAGAAGGATTCGGTCCGTTCGGCATTCTCGTTGCACATACGGACAATGTGGTCATTACGGATAATGAATTTTCGAATATGGGTCTCAACTCGACATGGGGAGCTGGCATGCGGGTCGGCTATGATTCGAATTATCCGGTCATCCTTCGCAATACCATTGCGGATACGGGACGCGGGGGCATTTTTCTCAATGATGGGGTTGAGGGTGCAGTCGTTCGTCATAACATTGTAACCGGATCGGGCCATAAGGAACACGGCCTCTCCATTGAGCTTCATACGAATGTCAATCATTCGCTCGTTGAGGATAATCAGGTTGATCATTGGCTGAGCGTCGTACGCTCAGAGTATAACGCGATTCGCCGCAATACTATTCAAACCTCTGGTGATACGGTTAAAGGGATGGGCCTCGAAATTATGTCCAACCATTCCGTAACATCCGATAATTTGGTGGATGGCGGCCAGCAGGTTGGCATGCAGCAATCGCCGGGCACCGGATATCAATATTGGGGCTACAACACGATTCAAAATCTGGTGATGTGGGGGATGCAGCTGCAGGGCGAAGGTACGGGAGAGATCGAGCAAAATCAATATTTTTACAAAAATATTTTCCAGCAGACGCAAACCGGCCATCCTTCCGTTGCCTACCCGGGCTATGACGGCTACGGCTTGCGCATCCATGGGAGTTCCCGGAACATTACGTTCGACAGCAATGTGATTCGCGATAACGGCGGCAAAGCGATAGATATTACGGGAGCCGCAGGCGTAGACCGGATCAGCTTTATTAATAATATAATTACCGGAAATGCAGGCCCGACGATTGAAACCTATCCGGATGCAGCTGTAGATCTGGAATGGTCGGGCAATACGGTTAGCGGGAACGGAACGGACACGCAGCTTGAATCGCGCGGCTTCGCCGATCCGAAACCGACGGCTGAATTCGAAGCGCCACTAGTGGCAGAAGCGGGACAGCCGGTACATTTTAGCAATGGATCAAACGGTAACGGAGGAACCATCGTCGAAAACTTATGGGACTTTGGAGACGGCCTGCCTTCGACCGAGATCAATCCCTCCTATACGTACAGCGAGCCGGGCGACTACCGCGTTACGCTAGTCGTGTGGAGTGATTTAGGGAGAGCGAGCTTGAAGGAGCAGACCATCCGGGTACAAGGCGCCGATGCTGAAGCGCCGAGCGCGCCAAGCGGTCTTACCGTCACATCGAAGTCGGAAACGAGCGTCGGTCTGTCTTGGACGGCCGCCACTGACAATGTTGGCGTAGCCGGTTATGAGGTGTATGAAGGTACACGGTTGGCGGGAACAGCTTCCGGCGAAACGGCTTACCTAGTAATCGGTTTGAATCCGGGTACGGCCTATAGCTTTACGGTGGTGGCTAAGGACGCAGCTGGCCACGTATCTGCTCCAAGCATTGCGCTTAAAGTAACGACAAACAGCTCAATCCCGACAACGCCAAGCGGACCAAGCGCTACAAGTGTTCCAGGTTCATCCACAGCAGGCGAACAAACGATTACACGTGAGGAACTCGTCCAGCCGGGCAGCGGCGACAAGGTGGTCATTGCGGTTAAGGGCGGAGTTAACAAAATCAGTCTGCCTGCGGATGCGGGAGAGGCACTCACCGACCGACAGCTTGAGCTGAAATGGGACGCGATCGCGGTAACGATTCCGTCAGCAACGCTTAAGCAGCTGGCAGAGCTTACCGATCAAGCGGGCGTCAAGGGCGGCAGCATCGTGCTGAATGTCCAAATTCTCACGGCTTCGGAAGAGGAAGCATTGTTGGCAAAAGCGGAAGAGACGGATTCTCTCTCTATTAAAGCTCTCGGTTTCGTTTATGACTTTACGCTATCGCTTCGCAAAGCGGACGGACAGCTGCTCTCGCTTCCGGCATTCATAAGTCCAATTGGTCTACGTGTGAAGGCAGAAGCTGCAGGAAACCAAAGCACGGCTGGCATTTACGAGATTGCAGATAACGGAAAGCTTACTTATGCGGGAGGGGCAGCGGCAAATGGGGAAGTAAGCGGAGTTGCCTACCATTTCAGCAAATACGCTGCGCTTGAGGTTAGCCGAACGTTTCAGGATGTCCCTAAAACGCACTGGGCATATGCTACGATCAGTGAACTGGCTTCCAAGCTGATCGTTCAAGGAACTAGCCCTGCGGCATTTGAGCCAAAGCGGGAAGTGACGCGGGCCGAATTCATCGTTATGCTTATGCATGCTTTGGGTGCTGGAGGGCCGGAAGCCGAAGCAGTGAAGCTGCCGGAGTTCTCCGACCGGAACTTGATTGGCTTATGGGCGGAGCAAGCGGTTGCGCAAGCCGCGCAAGCTGGTTTAATCAGCGGTTACGGGGACGGCAGCTTCCGGCCTCAAGCAACGATCAGCCGGGCGGAAATGGCTGTCATTATCGCCAAAGCGCGCGGAACTGCTGATACAGAGGACGGAGCGCCGACGTTCACGGATAGTTCCGCGATTCCGGAATGGGCACGGCAATCGGCAGCCGCATTAGCGCAGCAAGGCATTCTTAAAGGACGGGCTGGCGGCGAATTTGATCCGCAGGCTTCGTTAACGCGAGCAGAAGCGGCGATGGTTATCGCAGCGATTGTAAATGCCGTGAACTAGAAAATGGAGCAATCCCGTTCCAGCGGCTTGGGGCGGGACTCCTTGGTAATCATTGTAAGCGGTGGTGGTTGAGTGTATTGCCGGCCAATCGGCATGAACCTTTATTGCAGTAATCCGTAAAAAATATAGCCGGTGAATGCAGGCTTTGGCTTATTGTACAGTTTCAATTGATCATGCTATTTGTCATGATGAGAGAGCAGAGATGCAGGAGTGATTCCTTGCTGTGCCTATGAAAGCGAGAGGGGATGATGGATGCGATTAAACGGCTTGTTCGGAATTGAATCGCAAATTATAGCATAAAGGAGAGGATGTTCGATCATGAAGATGAAATCCTTGAAGGCCAAGCTGTTTAGCGTAACCTTGTCCATGGCTTTACTGCTGCCAGCTATTCCGCTGCCAGGAGCATTTGCTGCGAGTATTAATGTAACCGCTTACGGGGCGAGCGGTTCCGACGGAGCGGATGACAAAGCAGCGTTTCAGAGCGCAATCAATGCGGCTGTTTCCGGAGATACGGTATATATCCCGGCTGGTACTTATTATTTAAGCGGAGCGGTTACCGGCAAGTCAGGCGTCAGCATCAAAGGCGAAAGCCGCGATACAACGATCATTAAATCTACCTCCACCGGGCAGGAGCGAATGTTCAGCTTCTATAATCTATCGAATGTGGAAATTTCCGATCTAACGCTCGATGGGAACAGCAACAGCTCGATTCTCTCGGCTGTCGTATCGGAAGGCGGCAGCAATAACAAAATGCGCCATTTGCGTGTCAAGGATTTTACCGCTTCCGCAGGCTTTGGACCATTTGCGCTATACGCAATCGGTTCGCCGAATATCGAGGTTAGCGACAATATCATTACGAACATCGGCGTTAACTCCGCCTGGGGCGGCGCGGTGCGGACAGGCTGGGGCTCGGATGGCGCGAAAATTTTGAACAATACCATTCATGATACGGGCCGGGGCGGTATTTTCGCCAATGATGGCTGCCGATATGTGGAGGTAAGGGGCAACAACATTACCGGTACGGGCCATCATACGGAAGGGCTTGGCATCGAGCTCCATACGGACTGTGATTATTCGTTAATCGAAGACAACTATGTTGATCACTGGATTAGCGCGGTCAGATCGAAGTATATTGCCGTCCGCAATAACGTTGTTAAGGCGACGGATGGATCGGTCGGATATATGGGACTTGAAGTAATGGTGGAGCATGGCGTAACGACGGGCAACCTCGTCGATGGAGGCCAGCAGGTCGGGATGCAGCAATCGCCCGGAACCGGCTATCAGTATTGGGGCTACAATACGATTCAAAATATGGTGATGTGGGGCATGCAGCTGCAAGGCGAGGGCACGGGCCAAACGGAGCAGTATCAATATTTTTACAAAAACACGTTCAAGGACGGGCCGCGCGACAATCCGCAGGCAGCCTATGCCGGGTATGGAGGAAATGCGATTCGCATTCATGGCAACTCGCAAAATCTGACCTTCGACAGCAACCAGATTATTAACAATGGCCGCAAAGGCATTGAGATTACGACCGCTTCGGGCGTCGACCGTCTTAGCTTCATTAATAATACGATTACAGGAAACACGGGCGAGTCGATTGACCAGTATCCTGCGAGTGCCGCCAATCTAGAATGGAGCGGCAATACGGTCAGCGGCAACGGTACGAATACGCAGTTAACCAGTCGCGGCTTTTCGAATCCGAAGCCAGTGGCGAACTTCAGCGCGCCGCTTACCGTTCAATTGGGCTCATCCGTGACGTTTACGAACTCTTCAACGGATAACGGCACGATTGCCGAAAATTTATGGGATTTCGGTGAAGGCGTACCAAGCACGGCGGTAAGCCCGACCTATACGTATCAGAAGGCGGGCACTTTCCGCGTCACGCTCGTCGTATGGGACAACGAAGGAAGAGCGGGCTTGAAGGAGCAGACTGTTACGGTTAATGCGGGCCCGCCGGATACGCAGGCGCCAGCGGCGCCAGCAAGTCTGGCTTCGCCTTCAAAGACCGACGTTTCGGTTAATCTGACCTGGTCGGCATCGACGGATAATGTTGGGGTCGTCGGCTACGAAATTTACCGCGGCGGAACGCTCATTGGCACGACCGCTGGCGCTAGCAGCACAGCGTTCAACGTGACCGGCTTGACGCCAAGCACGGCTTACAGCTTCACGGTGAAAGCGAAGGATGCCGCCGGTAATTTGTCCACAGCCAGCAATACGCTGAATGTGACGACGAACGCGCCGGATACGACGGCACCTACCGTACCCGCTAATCTGGCCTCTCCATCCCATACGGATGTGAGCGTCAGCTTGACTTGGTCGCCATCCACCGACAATTTGGCGGTCACCGGCTATGAAGTTTACCGCGGTGGCGTGCTTGCCGGAACGACAACGGGAGCAGCTTCAACAAGCTTTACGGTCACGGGCTTGACGCCAAGCACGGCGTACAGCTTTACGGTGAAAGCGAAGGATGCCGCGGGCAACTTGTCAGCCGCAAGCACGGTTGTTAGCGTGACAACGAATCCGCCAGCCGTTACCACCTATTTAAGCGATTTGACGTGGTCCTCGGCAACGACCGGATGGGGCAATGTGCAGAAGGATAAGAGCAACGAGCAGCGCACGATCACGCTGAACGGGACGACTTATGCGAAGGGAATCGGTACACATGCAAATTCGGAAATTTTCTATAATTTAAACGGCAATTATTATCGCTTCCAATCCGATGTTGGTGTGGATGACGAAGTGTTGGCCATCAATAACGGTACCGTGACGTTCGAGGTTTGGCTCGATGGCGTAAAAGCTTATGAGAGCGGTGTAATGAACGCCGATACAGCCACCAAGTCCATCGATCTAAACGTCACAGGCGTTAGCGTCCTTAAGCTTGTTGTCGGCGATGCGGGCGATGGCACCGGGTATGATCATGCCGATTGGGCGGGCGCAAGGTTATCCTCCTCCTCAGGCGGGAATCCGAATCCGGGCGATACCGTCGCGCCGAGCGCGCCTGCTAACTTGGCATCCCCAAGCAAAACGGCAACGAGCGTCAATTTGACCTGGAGCGCTTCCACCGATAATGTGGGCGTAACCGGGTACAACATTTATAACGGCAGCAATTTGGCAGGGACGACAACGGGGGCAAGCTCGACCTCGTATACGGTAACCGGCTTAACCGCGAGCACTGCCTATAGCTTCACCGTGAAGGCGAAGGATGCGGCCAACAATTTGTCGGCCGCGAGCGGAGTGCTAAGCGTGACGACGAATGCTGCTCCGGCAGATACGACTCCGCCAAGCGCGCCAGCCAATTTGGCATCGCCAAGCAAGACGGATACAAGCGTCAATCTTTCTTGGAGCGCTTCCACCGATAATGTAGGCGTGACGGGCTACAACATTTACAACGGTGCAAGTCTGGCCGGGTCGACTACCGGCTCAGCAGCTACTTCGTTTACTGTTTCAGGCCTGACAGCGAGTACAGCTTACAGCTTTACCGTCAAAGCTAAAGATGCGGCTAACAACTTATCCGCGGCAAGTACTGCGCTTAATGTTACAACGAATGCTGCTCCTGGCGGGGGAGGAACGGGCAATGGCCTGCTTGGCCAATATTATGCCGGTAACTTTGGCAGCCTGGAGATGGAGCGGGTAGATGCTACCATCGATTTCGATTGGGGCGGCGACCGTCCTACAGTGAACGTGCCTGGCGAATGGTTTACGATACGCTGGACAGGCAAAGTTCAACCGCAGTATACGGAAACCTACACGTTCTATACGCATACGGATGATGGCGTGCGCTTGTGGGTGAACGGCCAGCAGCTGATTACCCAGTGGCAATCGATGAACGGCGAGCTCAGCGCGACGATCTCGTTGACCGCGGGCGTGAAATACGACATTAAGATGGAATATTTGGAGAACGGCGGAAACGCGCATGCCCGCCTTTCTTGGTCAAGCGCTTCGCAAGCGAAGCAGATTGTACCGAATGAGCGGTTGTTTTTAAGCTAAAAATCATCAGGCAAGAGGAAAAGAGCGGAATGACTGGCGCTATAGGGCGCGGCATTCCGCTCTTTTTTCTATCCTTTGTAGAGGTGGCGTGAGGATAGTGGTTATTTTAATGTAATAAAAGGTTTAATGGCTTCTGCCAATGGAATAAGAGGCCGGCCTGTTAATTTTATTAAATCATTAGAGGTGGATGCGGTATCGATTTTTCTTAAAAAGCCATATATCCAGTTTTGAATTTCGGGATCGGGCCGAAGGGAAATAGACTTTCCGGTTAGCGTCTGGAGGGCAGCGGCCAAATCTGGGAAGGTCCAACCCTGCGGAGCTGCAAGCTCGTAAATGTTATTCACATGATCGTCCCCTTGCCGAATAAGCACTTTCGCTGCCGCCCCTGCAAGATCCTGTCGCGTCACGCTGTTGAAGGTCCAGTCTCCCGGAAGATAACGAAGCTCTCCAGCAGCAACGGCTTCATTTAGGCCAAGCACGCCAACGAAATCGGTATACAGCGCATTTCGAAGAAAGGTATAAGGAATGCCAGTGGCTTGAATAGCGTGCTCCGTTGACGAATGTACGTTAGACGGAATATCCGCGTTATCTCGAATGAACGCAAAGCTGGTATAGAGGAGTTGGGCCACGCTTGCTTGGTTGGCTGCGTCGATGACTTGCTTGTGCTGTCGCAAGCGGACGGCATCATCTGAGTTGGAGCTTGAGATGAGGAGGAGCTTGGAAACGCCGGCAAAAGCCTGCTCAAGGGATTCCGGCTGGTCATAATCGCAAAACCGTACCTGAATCCCCTGTTCTTCAAAAACACTCCCTTGCTCAAGGTCGCGAACGCAGGCGATGATGCCCTCCGCAGGCTGGCTGTGCATAAGCTCTTTCAGAATTAAACGGCCTAATTGGCCAGTGGCGCCTGTAATGGCAATGGACATAACTATTCATCCTTTCTTCTTTTCTGTAAATGCTCCTGCTCTCATGTAGGTGCTGCGGTGAAAAGTAGGAGTGAATAAGTGAGTGGTTAAGTGCGCAACTCAAGACGATGAACATAAACCTATCTATTTATTTGTTTTGGTAAGTAGTTAAGGACTTAACTAAATGAACGAAAAGCCGCATCACGGATGATTAAGCTTCTTTAGTAACGTAAATAACTGGTTCAATTCTTGCTCGCTAAGCTTGCTCATCTTGTCCGTAATGCCTTGGCGGTTCTCGGGCAAATGCTGAAGCAAAAGGCTCTGTCCTTCCGTGGTAATGGAAATAATCGTTTTTCGGCCGTCCTGCGGGTGGCTGGCTCTGCGAATGAGTCCTTCACTCTCGAGCGGAGTAAGCAGAAGCGTAATATTGGATTTGGTCACGCCTATTTTTTTGGCAAGCATGGAGGGGAGAATGGTTCCGCCTTCCTTCATAATCTCCACGAGAAGCCGAATCCGGGCGCCGTTTTGACCTTTGGATTGCCAATATTTCTCCGAAACGTCGACTAATCTTGCTGTTGCTTCCACCAAAGAGAAAAAAACCTTCGTATGCAGGGGCAATTCGAGCACGTAGGCTTGAAGCTCGTTCTTTGTTTCCTCTGTAAAGTCCATATCAGGAGTCACCGCCGTTATATAGTTAAGTCCTTAACTAAAATGAATGTACTACAGCCAAAGGACTTCTGTCAAATTAAAGTAGTTTTCGGGTGCTGCTGATGAGGATTTATTATTCGATTAATAATCTCATTCCTCGTAGATGCGATATCAACATGACAAGAATTCGTGAGAGAGAGGGGGGGAGAGCTCTGTATTCATCGAGCTCATGATTTCCATCGATTTGAATGATATAAGATGAACTAAAGTCTCTCGTTTTGGTCGCTGCGCGAGTCGAACATTCTTTAGGGTCACAGCTATAACCAGATTCTATGAATGACTAAGACATTAAAAGGGAAGAGTCCAGCTACAAACGCAAGCGCATCACTTCTCCAGAACACTTTTCTTACTTCGCTTAAACTGCATTTCTTTCGTTCAACCTATATAGATGGAATTTGTCCCTCTATTTTTAGCAATTTCGGGATTTGGAGCGATTTACATGGAATTTGTCCCTTTAATTTCAGATCATATGCTGAAAATGACAGGAAAGGGCCGAATTAACGGGAGGAATTCCCGCTAATTCATTTGCCCCGCAAATATCACTTTTTTAGCGGGAGAAATTCCTTCTAATTCATTTCCCATCACTAGTCATCCTTATACAAACGGATGAAATCCACGCATCTCGCCATTCACTTATGTCCGCTTTAATTATAAGACTTTATAGATTTCGTGCGATAAAGCAATCTTCTATTTCAAGAGAAACAGCTCCCCCACCTTTTGCAGATAACAGCGACAGCCGTTTGACCTTGTAGCATTCAACTCATTGAATAACAAGATTTTGTTAGTTCATTCAAGGGTTTTGCAAGTATTTTTTAATGAGTTCAAACGGAGAGGACCGTATAGTTAGGGTTAGTTGCTGAGCATGGACCGAGCAAGATGAGCAGATAGAGGAGTGGCTGACCATTGAAAGTGAATGTTGAGAGTTTGCAAGCAAAGCAGGATAAGGCGAGTTTAGGGCTGCGGTTGAAATTCAAGCTTTTGAACGAAGGCAAGCTTTTAAAGAGAGATTTGTTTCTCTACCTGCTAGTATTTCCCGGGCTATTATATTTCCTTGTCTTTAAGTACATTCCGATGTGGGGCGTGTTGATCGCCTTTCAGGATTATTCGCCTTACTTAGGTTTTTTGCACAGTGAGTGGGTAGGCTTTGAACATTTTCAACGATTATTTTCCAATCCTGAATTTTACAGAATATTCAGAAATACGATGGCGATCAACCTGTTAAGCCTCGTTTTCTTCTTTCCGCTGCCGATCATTCTTTCCTTAATGATGAACGAACTAAGGCTGCAATGGTTTAAGAAAACGATTCAATCCATCGTTTATTTGCCCCATTTTCTATCCTGGGTCGTTATCGTAGGTATGAGCTTTTTGATGCTTTCGCAATCAGAGGGTGTTATCAATCAACTTCTGGTCGTATTCGGATATGAAAAAATTGATTTTCTGACGAACCCCGATTATTTCTGGATTCTTCTAACGCTGCAATCGATTTGGAAAGAAGTGGGCTGGGGAACGGTCTTGTTCCTCGCGGCCATTGCAGGTGTCGATACGCAGCAATATGAGGCCGCCAAGTTGGACGGTGCAGGCAGGCTGAAGCAAATGTGGCATGTGACGCTGCCGGCGATTCGCAACGTTATTATTATCCTGCTCATCCTGCGCATCGGACACATCATGGATGTTGGGTTCGAGCAAGTGTATCTGATGATGAATGGTGCAGTGTCAGAGGTGGCTGAGGTGTTCGATACGTATGTGTACCGAGTCGGTATTTTGCAGGCACAGTTCAGCTACAGTACGGCAGTTGGCTTGTTTAAATCCTTTATTGGCGTAGCGTTGGTCATCTTTGCCAACTGGCTGGCGAAAAAAATGGGTGAGGATGGTGTTTATTAATGCGTGAAGCTGCTGTATCGACGATTCGCGAGAGCAGGTTTGACCGGTTATTTGGCGCCTTCAACGTCACGGTTTTGCTGCTGGTTGGACTGGTGTGCCTATTCCCTTTCTATTATGTATTTGTTATTTCATTTACAACGCCGGAAGAATACCGTCAGGGAGGGCTGCTGCTATTCCCGAAGACATGGACACTTGTTTCCTATGAATATTTGCTTTCCACTTCAACCTTTATGAGAGCAACCGGCATTAGCGCTTTTCTAGCGGTTGTAGGAACCTTATGCAGCTTGGTGATTACGTCCTCTTTGTCCTATGGACTTTCGCGAAAGCGGATGAGAGGCAGAAAGCCATTGATGTTTCTCATATTGCTGACAACCTTGTTTAATCCCGGCATCATTCCCGGCTATCTGGTGGTGAAGGAGCTTGGCATGATTGACAGCTTATGGTCGCTCATCATTCCGGTTATTACGAGTGGGTGGTATGTGCTGCTGATGAAAGGCTTCTTCGATTCGATCCCCGTTGGTCTGGAAGAGGCTGCACGCATCGATGGCTGCAATGATATGAGCGTGTGGTTCCGTATTATTTTGCCGTTGTCGCTCCCGTCGCTCGCTGCATTCGGTTTGTTCTACGCTGTTTCGTATTGGAACACGTTTTTTAATGCCGTGCTGTTCATCAATGATACGGCAAAATGGCCCTTGCAAATTTTATTGCAAAATATGCTGATTGATTCTTCAACGGCCATGGGCGGGGCAGCGGCAAGCGACACCGGCATGGCGAGCATTCCATCGGAAACGAAAAAAATGGCGGCTGTCATTATCTCGACGATTCCTATTCTTCTGGTATATCCATTCCTGCAAAAGCATTTTGCCAAAGGGGCCATGGTTGGCTCCGTCAAGGAATGAGAGATATAATAAAAAGATCATCAGGGAGGCAAACAAAGTATGGACAGAAAGAAAGCTTGGCTTGGTTGGTTTACAGCTATTTTGGCAATAACCGTCATTATTTCAGGCTGCGGAGGCAAAAATAATGCAGCTAACAATGGTGCCGCAGGCGGAGAATCAGGACAGGGGCCGACAGACATTAGCGTACTGACGATTTATTACCAGAAGGAGCCGCCAGCCCAAGACAATCGGATTTTGAAGGAAGTCGAGAAGCGTACGAATACGAAGCTGGACATCACGTGGGTGACGCCGAACAACTTCAATGAGAAAGTCAATGTGACGCTCGCTTCTGGCAAGCTTCCAGACCTGATGCTTGTCACCGATACGAGCAACGCCGCTTTCCAGAACATGGCTAAGCAAGGCGCGTTTTGGGATTTGAGCGAAATGATCAAGGAATACCCAAACTTAATGAAATTTCCAGATATAACGTTCACGAACAATTTGGTTGAAGGTAAGCTTTACGGGGTTCCGCGGGTAAGGCCGACCGAAGGCAACGCCCAGCCGTTGATCCGAACGGATTGGCTGCAAAAGTTGAATCTTGAGGTGCCAAAGACAATGGATGAGCTGTATACCGTAATGAAAGCGTTTAAAGAAAATGCGCCTGACGGGCAAAAGGATACAGTAGGCTTATCCGGCTATGTCAACCAATCGGATATGGGCCAATTCACCTTTATTCAGGAAGCTTTCACAGGCACAGGAGGTAAATATAAAGTAGTGGATGGCAAGCTTGTTGATACCACTTTTGATCCTTCTATGAAGCAATCGCTGGAATGGCTGCAAAATGCCTATAACGAAGGTTTGATTCCTAAGGATTTTGCGCTGCTTAAGCATGATCAGGCGAAGGATTTGGTTTACGCGGGCAAAGCAGGAATTTTCCCGGATAAGCCGAACCAAATTCCAATGATGGTGAAGGAGCTACAGGCAGCGGGCAAAGTTGACGCGGATCTGGAATGGACGCCGTATTTGGAAAGCGCTAACGGAAAATACGCCTCCAAAGGCACGGGCCACTTTGGGATGTTCGTGATCTCCAAGAGCGTCAAAGAAGATAAAGTGAAAAAGCTGCTGGCGTTTCTTGATTACGGCGCGTCGGATGAAGGCCATGAATTGGCGGCTTACGGGATGGAAGGCGAGGATTTCACGAAGGATGGCGACAACTACGTGCTGACAGAAGCAGCTTCCAAGGATCTCAGCTTCCAGTTTATGCAAAACATTTTTATGAAATACGATAAATACGGTAATTTGGGCACAGGCCTTGCAGCAGAAAAGCTTGAGCATGAGCGAACATTGATTGATCAAGCGGCTGACGCGAGCGTATCCAATCCTTCGTCTGGGTTAATTACGGAGACGGGGTCCAAGCTGGGCAGCGATTATGACAAAAAAATTCAGGATTTGAAAACTAAAGTTATAATGGGCAAAGCGAGCTTAGAGGATTGGGATGCGCTTGTGGCAGAGCTTCAGGCCGATCAAACCTACCAAAAAATAATTTTGGAAATGAATGAGGCTTACCAAGCGAGAAACAGCGCCAAATAAATAAGCTCCCCCTCATCATCTCTTAGGAGAAGGTGGGGGTATGCTGGCTTCCGGTCGTTTCTCCGCTAAATCGCTGGTGTTCGGGGGGATTGGATTGAGACAGAAATGGCCGATATGGCCTAAAACAGGGATGCTGCGAGGAGAATACTTCCGGAGGAGCCTGGTGCTCGTGCTTATCATTACAAGTATTCCGTCCTTTATTATCGCAGTCAGCAATTATATCATTGGCGTGAATCAAATTGAAAAGCAGGTGTTTAAAACCCATGCGCTGCGCATTGAGCAGTTCTCCGATATGATGAACAGCCAGTTTGACCAAATTTCGATGCTCATGAGCAGATGGTCTAACAATCCAATGTTCGGCTCGTATCTGGAGAATTACAGCTTTCTGAATCATATCAATGAGACTCAGGAGCTTATGCAAACCATGACCGTTGTTGGCGGATCCAGCTTATTGGTTAACGACGCCTACTTATTTCTAAATGGACAGCAAGCCCTGTTGTCCGCAGACGGAATTGAATATTTGAATGCTGCTCTTATCAAGGACTATCAAGCGAGCTTGAGCAAGAACACAGGCCTATTCTTGTCCTATCGCCTGCCAATCAACAATAAAGGGAGCGAGTCGCCTGTCTCGATTATTTTCAAGCTGCCATGGCACTCGCAGCATCCGTTTGGCGCTTTCGTTCTGACGATCAGCCCGGCTGAAATCAAAAGAAATATTGCCTACTTGCAGGCTGGTGAGAAGGGAACGTCGTTTTTGCTTCAAAGCACTGGTGAATTTGTGCTGGAGCCGTCTGCGGGCGAGGCTGAATTGTCTGCGGAGCTAAGGCAATATTTGAAGTCTAATCAGGCGAAAAATCTCAACTCACATAGTTTTCCGTTCAAATGGAAGAGAGACACCTATCTCGTATCGCTGGGCCATGTTGATCTTGCAGGCTGGACTTATGTCACGGCTACTCCGTTATCTGAACTGACCAAGCCCGTAGCGGTTTCTTCGAAATGGATTTTGATTTGCAGCTTGGCTGGCTTGTTCATTGCTTTGCTGCTGTCGTGGTACGCCTCGCTTCGGCTATACAAGCCAATCGGTCGTTTAGTTACGCTCCTTGGCGCAGATCGGAGCAGCAGCCATGCGGTGGTTCAACATGAGATGGAATTTATTGAGCAAAAATGGATGACCGTGATGAACGAATCGAGAACGTTAAAGGAACGCCTGCAGCAAGCCGTTCCTTCCTTGCGAGAGGGGTTCCTGCTGCAGCTCGTTCAAGGACATTTGTATGCCAGCAATGAAGCCAGCTTAAGACAGCGAATGGAGAGCTTGGGGTGGAAGACCGAACACCGCCAGTTCTCGCTTCTGCTTATTCAGCTGTCTGGACTGAATGATAGCGAATCGCGCTTCAAAGAAGATGATCGGCAGCTGATTTCGTTTGCGGCAGGCAATATCTCGGAAGAGCTGGCGGCTAACCGCCAAATCGAGGCTCATCTCATCAACTTTCAGGATATGTCGGTCGGTTTATTATGTGCCGCTGATCTTAGCAGCAGTGCGAAGGAGCGGAGAGAACAGCTGCAAGGCTTGTCTCAGGAGCTTGTTACCACTTTGTCTGGTGTGCTGCGACTGCATGTGACCATCATCATCTGCAGATGGACAGAGCAAATCGGCGCGATTCCAGAATTATTGGAGCAAACCCGGCATGCGATCAGCTACCGTGAGCTTCAGGAAATACATCAGATTATTGATATGGAAGATATTAATCCGATGCAAGCCTACCAAGTTCAATATCCATTTGTGGAGGAGAAGGAGCTGCTTCATGCTATGCGCCTCGGGTTCACGGAGGAAACCGAGCTGCGATTTACGGAATATATGGCTGAGCTTGAACGAATGAGCATGCGGGAAATGCCCGTTCGCCAAGCACTGCTTCAATTGCTCGGCAGCGTGCGCCATATGCTCATTGAGCTGGGCTTTGTACAGCATCCCTTGTTCAAAGAAGGAAATCTGTATGGCGATTTGCTGGGACTTCCCGATATAACAGCGATGCGGCTATGGTTTCGAGAGAAAATCATTGCCCCTTATCTGGAAGAGTTTAATAAAGCCCAAAATATCGGTGCAAGAAGAATTGTGGAAGAAGCTGCTTTGCTGCTGAGCAAGGAATATATGAAGGATCTATCGTTGGAGGAATGTGCGGAGCGCTGCCGAACGAGCCCTTATATGCTGAGCAGATCCTTTAAGCAGGTGACAGGAGTCAATTATGTAGACTACATCATGACGCTCAGAATCGATAAAGCCAAGGAGCTGATAGCTTCAACGCCAATGAAGATTAGTGAAATCGCGGAAAGCGTTGGCTATCAACATTCGTATTTTAACAAAATTTTCAAAGGTGAGACCGGCATGACACCAACGGAATACCGAAAAGCATTCAATAGATATCATTAGGAGGAAAATAGATGACCCGATTGTTTCAAACGAATGAGCTTCGAAAGGTAACTTTGCTGGATGGCATGTGGGATTTCACGCCGATTGATACCAATGATATGAACCTTGGGCAGCTCAGCTATGCCTATAAGCTTGCTGTTCCTGGCTGCTGGGAGATGCATCCTGAATTATTGACGTATAGGGGAAGCGGGGCTTATAGGAAACGGGTAACGATTAAAGAGAAAACCTCGCTACGATTCGTATTTAAAGGGGTGAGCCATACAGCTAAAGTTTATTTTGACGGTAAGCTTATCATAGAACATTACAATGCCTATACGGCATTCGATGCAATCGTGGATGAAGCGGAAGCGGGGGAGCATGAGCTTATTGTGCTTGCGGACAACAGCTTTGGCGAATTTTCAGCCTTGCATATTCCGAACGATTATTACACATATGGCGGCATTAACCGATCTGTTTCAATGGAGGAATTGAAATCGCTGTTCATTGAGCGGATAGCTTTTACGCCAGTTTGGGAAAACGGCGGCTGGAGGGGCATCGTTCAAGCCTATGTTCGCAATATTGGCGTGGAAGAGCAGGTTTATCGCCTTTCTTTTGAGCTAGGCGGGAAGCTTATGGATCTGGGAGAAGGGCGTGCAGCGGCTGGGAGCATTTCGGTTAGCGAGGCAACCTTTGACTTTTCCGAAGCTGAGGCTTGGTCGCCGGAAAACCCCGTGTTGTACATGCTAAAAGCAAGGCTCCTAGCGGATGATGCGGATGTGGACGATTTAATTGAACGTGTGGGATTCCGAGCCGTGACCACGAAGGATGGGAAAATTCAACTGAACGGACAGGATATCGTTTTTAAAGGTGTTAACCGTCATGAGGACCATCCCATGGTCGGCTCTGCGATTCCGCTTCAACTGATGGCGGTAGATGCCGATTTGATCACCGATATGGGCTGCAACTCGGTACGTACAAGCCATTATCCTAATGACGAGCTGTTTCTTGATTTGTGTGACGAGAGAGGCATTTTGGTGTGGGAAGAGAACCATGCGCGAGGACTAAGTCTGGAGCAGATGCGCAATCCTAATTTCCGCTGGCAGTGCGAGCAGGTGAACCGTGAGATGGTGGAGCAGCATTTTAATCATCCGTCCATCGTAATCTGGGCGATTCTTAATGAATGTGCCAGTGATACGGCAGAAGGCCGGGAGATGTACAAGGAGCAGCTGGAGCAGATTCGGGCGCTTGATGCGAGCCGCCCGTTGACCTTCGCTTCCCACCATCGTGCGAAGGAGCTTTGCTTCGATTTGGCGGACATCGTCTCTTTTAATTTGTATCCCGGCTGGTACGGAGACGAGGACCCGGGCGAGCTGTGCGATTTGGCGCGTGGATGGGCAGACGCCAGTGGCGGATTAGGCAAACCGATGATTATGAGCGAGTTCGGGGGCGATGGCTATTATGGGCATCGAGATCCCAGCCGGGTGCGGGGTACGGAGGAGCGGCAAGCGGATATTATCGAGGCCAACCTGTCCGCATATACGTCGAGACCGTTCGTATCCGGCATGTTCATCTGGCAATATTGCGATTGCAGAGTGACGGAAGGCACGGATTGGCTCCTTACAAGAGCAGGAACTCAGAACAGCAAAGGGATCGTTGACCGCTATCGCAGGCCAAAGCTCGCTTACACAGCTGTACAGCGTTATTTCAAAGGCGAGGCAAAGCAGAATTAGCACTGATTATCGTTGAGATGGAGTATGCAGCAGTAAGCAGGCTTGAACAACGGTTTATACCGAGAGGTCAATCAGATGATTCTGGTTGATCTTTTTTTGTGATTAGAATTGCTGAAATGAACATACTAAAAATTAACTCCGTTTTTGGACGATTGGAGTTTTTTTGATTTTATAGGCGAGATGTGGTACAAAAGCTTACGTTATGGGTAGTAAATTGCAGTAACGGTGCACATCCAAATGGTTGTATGGTATTATAGTACTAACGATAAAACAAGCCTGAAGCAAAGCTGCCATAATGAAGGAGTTTTTATTTTGAATGATGCGATGATCATGTTGAAGAAAACGAGCCGTACTTTCTATATTCCCATTAACCGGTTAAAAGAAGGGTTAAAAGAAGCAGTAGCGGCTGCCTATTTATGTATGCGTGCCATTGATGAAATTGAAGATCATGAAACGCTGTCAGACGATTTGAAGGTGGAGCTTCTGCTTGGTGTTCACGATGCATTCCAATCTTCAGATGTGATTGGAAATTCACGTAAACTTCTTGCTCCTTACGAAGGGGTGCTGCCGGATGTTACGATGAGAATTGACGAATGGGCGCAACTTTGTCCTCCAACGGTGAATGAGGTCGTATATCGCAATACGGCAAAGATGTCGAAGCAGATGGGCGAATGGGTACACGCCGGATGGAACATCCATACGGAAGAGGACTTGGACAATTATACCTACAGCGTAGCTGGCATGGTTGGAGAAATGCTCTCTGAAATATGGCTATGGTATGATGGCACGAAATCGGATATGGTGAAAGCGGTAGCGTTTGGCAGAGGGCTGCAGGCTGTCAATATATTACGAAATCGCAAAGAGGATCTAGAACGAGGCGTAGACTTTTTTCCAGATGGCTGGGGCCCGAAGGAAATGATGAAGTATACGCGCCGAAACCTGAAGATTGCTGATGAATATATTAAGGACCTAAAGGGCGGACCTGCTCTGGATTTTTGCAAAATACCGTTGACGCTCGCACACGCTACTGTTAATCTGATTGCTGCAGGCGGGAATAAGCTTACAAGAGATGCGGTAATGAAGCTTGTGGGCAGCATTAATTAAATAGCAGTGGAACTAAAAAAACGCAAAGCCCATTGGGCTTTGCGTTTATTTGCTTTTACTTGGATGACGGGCGATTAATCGAACGAGCTCTACCAGTAAAAGAGGCAATGAAGTAGAGGAGGGGTAAGCGAGATAACGGGGCTCCCACGCTGGCGAGAACTTTTCTTTGTACCTGCGCAGTCCTACGAAGCCATACCAGCTTCCTCCGTATTGGAACAGGATTCGGGCGAGTTTTTCCTCTTTTATCGCTTTTTGCGTTTGCCCTACGCTCGAGAGCGGGGCCATCCCTAGATTAAATCGGCTATAGCCCTCTGACTTAGCCCATTCCAATAAGCAAATGAACAACTGGTCCATCGTACCGTTTGGCGTATCTTTTAAATAGCGCATTAAATCAACGGACAACGTGGCGCCATCATAGCCAGGCGCGAGCGAAGCGAAAGCGATAATGTCATCATCTGGTTGGATGAGCAGTGCAATCGGCGCTTGCTGCAGATAGCTTTCCTCAAACCAGCCGAGGGAATAGCCTTTTTCTTTTTTGCCTCCAAGCCACTGGTTTGAAATGTTGGCGAGCCTCTCCATTAACGCTTCTGAATGCGGCGGATGGGCGACTTCAAAGCGGAAGCCCTCGCGTTCAAAACGGTTTTTGACCGTTCGCAAACTGGCATTGGATTTTCCGGCAAGCGTGAAGCCCGCCAATGGAACCAAGGCTTCCTCTCCAAGCTTAAAGAAGCGGAAACCATTCTCATGGTAAATCGGCAAATAGTCAGGCGCTGCTTGATAGAAAACAACCTCTAGCGCAAATTGGTCTGCATATTGCTGAAATTGCTGAATTGCTGTGCTAACGAGGCTCTTTGCACCAATCGGATCGCCGAGCACTACCAGCTTGTTTCTAATTTTGGCATAGGGAATCAATATACGATTTTCTGCCGCCCAGAAGAAGCTTTTATCTCCGGTATAAAGCATATGCGTAAGTAAATTTCCTTGCTCCTGCTCCAAGAAAGCCGTTAATTTGCTTTTATCCTCGGAATTGGCCCCGTTCATGTCAAGCGGCTTTGGCCGGAAGACATATAGAAGCGAGAGCATAAGCCAAGCGACCAATAGTCCGAATATAGCAACAATCGTATGGCGGCTCGGTTCGATCAGCCATTCCTTATTCGCATTCGGCGGCAAATGCTTCAGAAACGCCGGGTGGATCAGTGAACCGATAATTGAGTAGCCATAAACAATTAGAATCGTAATAATTCCCCAGCCTAGGGCGCTCCATTTGCCAAGCGGGATAGCAACGCGGTAAAAACGATGCCTAGAAACCCAAAGAAGCAAAGCGACAAGCAGAAGGAAGATCGCCTCCTCGTAATCAAATGCCTTCGCCAAGGTGAACAGCGCGCCAGAGCAAAGCAGCAGCAGCGTCCAGTAATATGCCCTTTGGACTCTGAGTGAAATTCCGCGAGAGAGTACGATGAGCATGATGCCGATAATAACGCTAAGCTGATGGGATAATCTCATCAGCGGCAGCGATAACAGTTCTTCCGTAAAATGAATCCGGTAAAGCATGCCTGGCGTTGCCGCGGACAAAAGTAAAATGATCCCGCTAGCGAATACAAGCTTGCCCAGCGACCATGCGCCAATCTCGCCAATAAATCTGAATTGACCCGGCCACCGCCATATTTTCTGCCATAGATTGAGAGCTCTCTCCATGGTGCTTCCATCGGAGGGGTCGGAACGCTTCCGGTAGATTGGGAATTCGAATGCCGCTAGCATAAGACCGATCAACCAGGGGATGACGTAATACAGCAACCTGAAAAGAACGAGAATAACGGCGCATTTCTCAGGCGGGTAGCCCAGCAGCTGCAAGCCAAGAATGGCTGTCAGATCGAAGCCGCCGATCCCGCCCGGCGCCATGCTGACAATGCCGGCAATGGCGGCTATCGTATAGATGCCAATGGCATGCGTGAATGAAAGTCCGGGAACAATCATCTCACCAATAAGCCAGAAAGCGAGTCCAGCAAAAAACCACTCCAAGAAGGAGGCACCAATGGCTGCGGCTGTAATTCGCCAGTTCAGCTGGCCTTGATTTCGGTTAAACCATTTCGAGAACAGGGAGGTACGCTGAATGAGCAAAAACAATGGCAAATAAAGAGCTACCCCCCACGCTGCGTAAGCAAGCCAAGGATGTTCCTGAAGCAAAAGCTTGATCGGAAAGAGGCCTATTATGCTTAGCCAAGCGAGTACGGATAAACCGGTAAACGTAATCGTAGACAGAAACGCAACAGATGCAGCAATGCTGGTCATGGGGATATTGCGATTCCGATACAAAATCGTGCGCAGCCCAGCCCCGGTCAATCCAGCAAACCCAATCAGATTGTTGGACGTATTCGCGATCCAGCCATATCGAAACGTATCCCATATGCCTATTGAAAAATGAAACTGCTTTCGGATTAAAAAATCATATGTACTCATGATGGATACGGCGAAAAAGGAGATGCCAAGCATAGCCAATACGGTTTTTGGAGACATGTGATGCAAATAATGCAGGGTAGTTCCCCAATCAATTGCTTTGAATTCCTTCTGGCCTTCCCAGTACACCAAAGCGAATATGGCAAAAGGCAGCAGTATCCTGAGCAATTTGGCGCGATAGAGGACGGAAAGAAACTTGATAAGCTGCAGCTTGTGCGCGAATTCTTGTAACCAATTCATGGTAGGACCCCTTGTAGGTGAAATGATTCTTCATTGTTATTTTGACAGGGAGAGATCCTCTTGTACAGTCCTACGATGGGCGGAGCTAATTCGGTTCTCAAGTCTGTTAATGTATGATCGCACAACCATCGCTTAAAGGACAACAATAAGCCGCTTGGCATTGCGCTTGAGGATTACAGTTTAATAAATGAATAAAGGCGGTTTACTCATCTATTATGATGAAGTAAACCGCCTTTTTATGCTTGTAAAAAGATTGATTTGTAAGGCAGAGCCGATTAGGCTCATTAAGCTTGTACAATATTATTTCCGGTCATGGAAGACGGAAGCAGGGAATAGACATTTTGCAGCAGGAGCACCTTCGGGCTTAGCTTGAATTTGGAGCCCATAAACGTGCAGCGGTCATAATTAAACCGCAGGGACGAGATATGAATCGTACAGTTGGTGAACGAGCACCCGATATAATGCGATCCGTCAAAGTATACGTCCACGTTTTTATATTGTTTGTTTTGAATATATTCCATTTTGAATTTCCTCCTTCTATTAAAACAATCCTATTAAATGATATGCAGCCAAGTTATTTCTATGTGTATAACCTATTCAGAATCATTTGAAACAGCGAATGGTGAAAAAGTAGGAAAATGTCCTGCTAAATTAACCGATTCAGGCTACTTCATGGACTTAAAGGGAATTCCTCCCGTTAAAAATTTGAATTAGGGTTCAGGTAACCACCAATATTGCCTGTTATGGCTAAAACCCCCTTCAGCGTCGCTGGCAAGCGGCGCTAAAGGGGGTTCGGCTGGGTAGGGGTAGCTTCGTGCTGCAAATATGCGTGTACGGGATTGATTTTCGGCTTCCATTCATCTAATCAGCAGCCACTCGGGGCAGTGTTTCCATGAATGCATACAATGCGCTGCTGACAAAGGAATCTCTTCGCGTAATAAAATGGGTTTTCATATATTTGAGAGATTCGGGAATCGGATGGGATTGAAGGGTCCCTTCTGCTTCCTGTTTTACGACGACGATTCTCGGCATTAACGAAATGCCGAGCCCGGCCGACACGCCTCCAACAATCGCCTCTAATGTGCCGAATTCCATGATGGTCGGATAAGCGGTACCGCTGGCTTGCAGCCATTTCTCCAATACTGCCCGGTAGGAACAACCCATGCTGTAGACAAGTATGGGTTTCGTCATGGCTTCCTCAATGCTGGTTACAGCAGGATGCGAGATGATGACCAGCTCCTCGTTAAATACGGGAAAAGACTGGAGCTCCTGATGATCACATTCGCAGCCGATAAAAGCACCGTCCAGCTCGTATTGAAGCACCTTCTCCATCAAGGACTGCGAGTGCCCCGTTGTTAAGGACAGGAGCACCTTCGGATGCTGGCCGTAATAGGACGAGAGCAAAGTTGGCAATCGAACGGCTGCGGCTGTTTGAGTGGAGCCTATGGATAGCGGCCCATTCGGTTCATCCGAGGAGGTTAAAGCCTGTGAGGCTTCTTCCAGTAGCCCGATAATTTTGTCGGCGTAGGTTAGGAGCGTTTTGCCGCTAGCAGAAAGAGTCATGCCGCGGTTATGTCGGAGAAATAATGATGTCCCTAGTTCTTGCTCAAGACCGCGAATTCTTGCTGTGACATTGGACTGAACGTAACCAAGCTTCTGTGCAGCCTTGGTTATCGTGCCTTCGCGAGCAACCATTTGAAATACGCGTAAATCGGAGCTTTCCATTGCACTCAGCCTCCTGACCATAACAGGCGAATATTGCTCCTGCTTAGATATCATAATTTGTGATACATAGTATCTTTAATGATCATTATACATAACACCAAAGACGGATTACAATGAGGGCAGAAGGAAGTAAAGCATACGAAAGGAGTAGAGTACGACGGAATTTAATCATAAAACGGTGTTGGTTACTGGCGGAGGTACGGGGATAGGGCGTGCCGTTAGTATTGAGCTGGCGAGCAAGGGAGCAAATGTGGCCGTTAATTATTCCCGTTCGAGAGAAGAGGCAGAGGAAACCGCAGCGTTCATCCAGCGAGCAGGCGGTAGCGCGATAGCTATTCAAGCGGATGTAGCTAAGGAGGTTGAGGTTCGAAAAATGGTTCAACATATGGTGGAACATTTCGGAACCGTAGATATGCTAGTGAATAATGCGAGCATCACCCGACATATTCCGCTTCATGATTTGGACAGCGTGACGGATGAAGCGTGGGATGAGCTCTATAACGTGAATGTCAAAGGGATGTTTTATTGTGCCCGCGCCGTCAGTCCTTTTATGAAGAAGAATAAAAAAGGAGTGATCGTGAACGTCGGCAGCGTGGCTGGTATAACCGGACTGGGCTCGTCGCTTCCTTATGCCGTCTCGAAAGCTGCGGTGCATGGTTTGACCAAGTCGCTTGCTCGTGCGCTTGCTCCGGAGATTAGAGTCTGCGGCGTAGCGCCGGGAGCGGTAGCGACCCGCTGGTGGGAGGGACGCGAGGAACAGATGAACCGGCTCGCCGGCCATATTGTATTGCAGCGGATTTCGACGCCGGAGGATATCGCCTTGATTATTTGTTCACTATTGCGGCAGGATGCGATTACAGGGCAAACGATAACGGCAGATGGCGGGCAAACCATATAATACGACGCAGGAAGGGGATCACCATGAACAAATACAAATATATGAGCCTAATCCTATTAACGACATTTTTGATGGGGATCGCTTTTCCGGTGGGAAAGATCGGCTTAGCTTATGCGCCGCCGTTCCTTCTAATGGGCATGCGATATATCATTGCAGGAGGAGTGCTGGCATGGATCGTCAGAAGGCGCCCACGCCCTAAAGGACGCAAGCAATGGGGGCAGGCTGCGATGATCGGATGGTTTCAAACCGCCGCCGTTATGGGCTGTGTTTATTACAGCATGAGCTGGATAACTTCCAGTGAATCTTCAATCCTAACGAGTATAAGCCCGCTTATTGTTATTATCATCTCTACAGTCGTGATGGGGGCTTCCTACAGCAAAAGGCAATGGTTTGGCGTTCTCATCGGTTTTATCGGTGTAGCCTTTACTTTCGGATTTCATTTATCCCTTCAACCCGGAACCTTTATTTGCCTTGCAGGCGCCGCCTGCTTCGCAGCGGCAACATTGTTGATCAAACGCTGGGGTCCATCATTTGATATGACGGTTTTGGCTGCTTATCAGATGCTCGCAGGCGGGCTGACGCTTCTCGTTATCAGCTTGTTCACGGAGCCTCTTTATTTCATTGCCACGTTTAAATCGGTAGGGGTGCTGCTGGTGCTTGCCCTATTTTGCTCCATTGTGCAATTTTCCGTCTGGTTTTATTTGCTGCGAAGCGGCGACGCTGCCAAAACGAGCTCTTATTTGTTTTTAGCGCCATTTTTCGGCGTTTTGACCAGCTGGCTGCTTCTCGGAGAACAAGTGAAGTGGTATGCGGCCGTCGGTGGGGTGTTTATCTGCATCGGTATCATAATGGTGAACAAGGTGAGCAGGGCGCGGATGCCAGCAGCCACTTGAAAAATGTCCGCTTTGCGCATACTGCTTCAAAGCTTTCGGCCATGGATATAGTCCTTTTGTTTGAACGGCCGCTGCAGCAGTGCCTGTCGGAGGGCGCTGCTTTTTATTTTTTCGTTGACAAATGAACGCACTCTATTTACTATTAGTTTGAATTCAAACAATTTTAGGATGGTGAGGCTCCGTATGTGTAAAGAAGACCATGTCATTCGTTTCCCATGGGAGCATGAGGATAGCAATACATTGCTTATAAAGCTCGCTTTCACTTCAATTAGGCGTGAAATCGAAACAGCTCTGCGTCCGCTCGGGTTAACCCCGCAGCAATCCCAGTCGCTTCATTTATTATCCATGTCTCCTGGTGCGATGAATGCCGACTTGGAGAAGCTGCTTTTTATTGACAAGTCGAGCGTTACCAGCTTGATTAATGGGATGGTTAGGAAAGAGTGGGTGGTTCGACGCGATCACGAGCAGGATGCAAGAATGAAACGCATTTATTTGACGGAGAAAGGGATTGAAATGTATCAGCAGTCCTCGCAGGCTGTCAAGGCGGCGAAGGACAAATCAAACCAGATGCTTACGAATGAAGAATCCGCTACTTTGCAGGCGCTGCTCCGAAAGTTCATCAAGGCTTATGAGTAAGGCGGCTCCATTTTTTGCTTAAATAGTTTGAATTCAAACGATATAAGATAAGTGACGGGAAGGGAGTTTATAAGAAATGGAAGCAACAAGCGTTCAAAATAACGGCGAGAAGCTGATGCCGATCTTAGCCTTCACTTTGGTATTTTCAATCATGAATGCTTCGATGTTTAATGTGGTCATGCCAGTGATCAGCAAGGAGTTTGGCATTTCACCCTCGCAGGTAAGCTGGCTGCTCACCGGCTATATGATCGTTTACGCGGTCGGTTCGGTTACCTATGGCAAGCTTGCTGATAAATACCGCCTGAAGGATTTGCTTACCTTCGGATTGATTTTCTTTGCGTTAGGCTCCATTGTAGGACTGACTGCAAATGAGTATTGGATGATCGTGCTTGGCCGAATTTTGCAGGCCAGCGGCGCAGCGGTCATCCCTGCTACGGCAATGATTGTGCCCGTAAGGTACTTCACTCCTGAGAAGCGGGGCAGGGCGCTAGGTACGGTTGCTGCCGGACTGGCGCTCGGAACGGCGCTTGCCCCGATCGTTGCCGGTCTCGTTACGAGTGTTGCCAGCTGGCGATTTTTGTTCCTGCTTTCGCTAATTCCTCTGCTTGCGCTGCCTTTCTTCCGCAAGTATTTGGATAACCAAAGAGGCGGAGCGCAAAAGATCGATTTCTTAGGCGGAATTTTGCTCGGCGGGGCTGTTGCATTGCTGCTGCTGGCGATATCGCAAGGAAATCTTCTCCTTGGCCTTGGCGGCGTAGTGGCATTAGTTCTATTCATTATCCGGATAAGGACGGCAGCTGAACCGTTTATCCAGCCAAAGCTGTTTGCCAACAAAAAGTATTCCTTTGGCCTATTTATTACGTTTCTTGCTACTGCGTTAAGCTTTGGCATGCCATTTCTGACACCGCAGTTTTTGGCAGGGCTAAACGGAATATCGCCGGCGGTTATCGGCCTAGTAATGTTCCCTGCAGCGATTATTTCAGCCTTTATTGGCCGTCGCGGAGGCAGACTGGCGGATGAGAAAGGCAACTCGTTTTTGGTCTATACCGCGATTTCGCTTAGTTTTACTTGCTTTGTACTGCTCTCTATTTTAGTCGGAGCGTCTCCATATCTTATCTTATTTGTATTGATCTTCGGCAATATGGGCCAGACCTTTATGCAAATTGCGATGTCCAACACGATATCGCGAACGTTGTCCAAGGAACAAATCGGCGTTGGAATGGGATTGATGTCCTTGCTGAACTTTATCTCAGGAGCAATGACAACAAGTATTATCGGCAAACTTCTTGATGCAAAGGATACGACGATGCACCTTAACCCTTTTGTCATTCATCGCGGAGCATATCTCTACAGCAACATCTTTTTCGCGCTAGCTATTCTAGCCGCCATTATTGTTGTGATTTATTATTTCTCCTTTAACTCAGCCGGAGGCAAGGCCGGATTGAAGCCGAGGCGAAGCGAGAAGGAATCCACTTCTTCCACTGCTTGAAGGTGATAACTCTATCTTCTGAAAGCAGGATTCCATTATTGGGGGTTTCCTCCATAAATAATCTTTGAAATAGGACTAAAAAATAGATCTACTCTAGCCCAGCGACTCTAAATTGACCGGCTCTGGCTGAGTGTTGGGCTGAGTCCATATAATTGTGTAAAATGATGACTTCATAAAAAGTAAGCCNGGGCTGAGTCCATATAATTGTGTAAAATGATGACTTCATAAAAAGTAAGCCATGAAGTAAATACTCATCTAGAAGAGTTACCCAGACCATTCCAGAGGAGAGTATTAAAACATGGCTCAATATCAGGTTACACTAGATCACCAATTATTAAACCAGCTGTTTATCGGAGAATCTCGAGATGCGAGTGTCGCTGCTTTGCT
>NZ_VCIX01000054.1 GCF_006345825.1 Paenibacillus paridis | reverse complement strand
ATACAGGTATCGCATTCTGATACAGAATGCCGATCACGGTACCTTGATCCGTAATCGGGCTCGTAATAACCTCATCGCCTACCGTTACTCCAGCAGCGCCTAAAGCGACATGAATGGCTGCCGTGCCGGATGATGTTGCCACACTGTATGGAATGCCATACATTTCATTAAAATCGGATAGAAATTTTTTTACTTTGTTTCCGAAATGATAGAATAGTGTATTTTGCTCCAATGCTTCTAGCAGCTCTTTGGCTTCTTCTATTCCAAAACGTTTTCCAGTCCCGAATGNCAATGCTTCTAGCAGCTCTTTGGCTTCTTCTATTCCAAAACGTTTTCCAGTCCCGAATGGCGTATTTTTCGTTTTCTCGCCGCCATGTATGGCGAGCGTGCCGGTGTGATTCAAAGCGCTTCACCTCGTTTATGTCATTTAATAATCGTTTTGGTACAGCGAATGCCATACTTTATATGCACATCTGCTCCGTTAATCGCTTCATTTGCGAGTAGAGGAGTCCAGATAACAGCTTTGCTGATCTTATTAGGATTGCTGTGCATAACGCAGCCGTTTGCGTCAATGCCTTCTATGCGCAGCTGACGCTTTGCTCGAACCCATTCATTAATCTGGCTGCCCGTCCAGAATACAAAGCCTTCTCGCTTGGCTTCTTGGATGACCTTGACAATCGCGTTGCGTACATTAGGCTGCCGCAAAATATGAACCTGATGGAAGAGGAAATGCGCCACACCAGAAACCTTCTTCACG
>NZ_VCIX01000057.1 GCF_006345825.1 Paenibacillus paridis | reverse complement strand
AAAATCTTGCGAACCTCTGCCAATGTTGGGCGCTTGCCTTGCTCTGAGACTTGATCCGCCGCAGCAAAAATCTGTTCTTTCGTTAATCCTCCAGCCATTTGCACTCGCCTCCTACGTTTTATCATAAACATTTTGTAATTGTTGTATGTTGTATGTTGTAATAATACTACAACAAATACTACAATATTGTAAGATACAACACACTTACATTACAGATTTTTTTCATAAATCCTTAGACCACCGTTTTTTCTCTCTTTTTCCCCGAAAAAATAAATCCTCCCTATGTACAGGGCGCAATACTTGTCCCTACATAAGAGCAAGCCCCAATACATAGGTTCAAATGGATACAAAAAGCAAAAGATGTTGCACATCCTCAAAGCTGTGCTATAACGCTAATGTGGCAACAGCAACTCCCAGTAATAGAACATAGTGTTTGGGCTTGCCCTAACCATTGCAGCGTCTATTCCAGCCACAAAAAATGTGACAGACTAGGAACACAATAAGAAAACAATTAGATATGGAGTTGATAGCTGCTATGAGTAGACAATGGATCTGGACGATCAACTGCATCGGGGCATTGCCAATGCGCCGCGCGGTACGATAACAACCAGAACCATTTCGAAACATTTGGATCGCCAAATCCAAATGCCATAATATCCAATCAATCGCTTTTTTTGCGGGTCACTATACAACAAACCAAGTTGTAGGAGTGGCTCTGACGGCGTGACCATCCTGATCGCCAATCAGGAACATAGCCGTCAGTGGGGATCGCTGCGTGCATCGAGAGGTGCTGGCGCGGTGGTGACGGGGGCTGCAGGATAACACCTGCATCTACCCACTGGCCTTTAGGCCATGGTACATGGGCGACACGGAAAGGGTGCGGCGGATGCCGTGCCAGTTAATAACGAAGTGGTGAAAATCCACCTGGCGGGGCGCTGGAAACGGCGTGACGCTCAGCCCAGCGGGGGAGCCTAGCTTAAAAACCGAGCAATCGGATAATCAGGGTGTATGTCCAGTAATGGGCAAGGTAAATAGCTCAACCCGTAAAGGCCCTGCTGCTTAACGGCAGCAGGCTAAAGCACGCAGCGCGTAGCGGCGGCGATTGCAACTGGGTAAGAAAATAGAGAGTGGCAAGATCCTGAGTGCTGAGAAGGATTCGAATTTGTCTGAAACCTGGCGAAGGCTAGGGTAGTAAGGGGGCTCTTCTATGTTCCGCCCCGCAGTCGCCAAAGGCTGCGCAATCGTTTCTGGAGCGACCAGACTCTATTTTCAACGATGTTATCTAACGTGGGAAGGTCCGAACGGCTGGGGGTGGTACCCTGGTGCGAGGACTGGGAGCATTTGCAAGTAGGAATCCGATACATGGAGCGATCAACCTGCTCGGGATGGTGGGGGGGGCGTTGGCCGTCAGTTGGCACTGACAATAAAGGCCTATCCGAAAGCATAAACCGTAGGCATGAAAGCGATTGGGGGATTCTGCGGAATTCCGACTTGGCGGTCGTACTCGCAGCGCCTTTAGGCGCAATCATCGGGAGGTGGTTTTACGTGGGTGCTGGATATCAGTATGTATGTGGCAGTTGGCAAGGGCTTTTGCAAATGGTCGTCTATCTCGTTGGCAGCGGATATACGCATTATCATGTCATAAGTCTTCCCATAAGAAAAAAAGACAGATGGAACGAAATCGATCAAAAGCTGATCGACAAATATCAGACTGATAAATCCAAATGGCAGCGCGCCCGCCAAAAGCGGCTGGGCGCCGCCAACCACATGTACTTGCGGTGGGAGCATATTGGCATCCTTTTGCACACACGCGGCAATATCAGCGATAAAATTCGCAATGATGATGTCTTTTTCGATGTGCAAATAAAACCAATCCCTCTGCAAATCAGCGATCTAACGGCCTTTCTCATCTACTTTTTTGATGGCGCAGTAACCGTACGACTAGCCAAAGAAACGTACGAAGGCCTCAAGATGAATCTAGCAGATGCCGCACGCAGCAGGCACAAGGCGCACCTCATTAAGATGATTAATGATCTTAACGGATATCCTGCCTGGCGCGGCGTGATCGTCCAAAAGCGGCGACTCGCCAAGTACGCGGCTGTACAGGCTCGAAAAAACGGAATCAATTTGGATGAGAAATATCTACGCATATATGACAAGCGCAAAATCTACCCCGTCTGGATCGGACAAGCTGACGAAGAACAAAACGAAGAAAAAGAGCCCTCAATTTGAGGGTTCTTACTTACATAGTTCACCAGTTTTTATACGCATTCTAACGCCCGTAAATGGCCTCTATGCGCTTTGGCGTGCAGCTGGAGTTAATCATACTCCCACCATCCCTTCGGCGCGCTTGGCTCTGATTGCACGGCCGTCGTGCCAGGTAAATACTTTGGCTTACCGCAGCGTATGCAGCACAACATTTTTAAGCCTTTTGCAACCACGATATGCCGCCACTTCCCCTCGGCCAAACACTCACAGATGCCATTCGCGTACGGATCATCAACAAGCGGCTTCTGCATAGCCCCAGTCCGCCTCCTTTAACCCCGTTAATAGATGGCTGGTGGCACAGGACGGATGCTGTTAGCCTTAGTAATGGTCAGTGTGTCACCGTTAGACAGTTTAATGTGGGTAACTGCCATCCTGGAGTAGTCCT
>NZ_VCIX01000052.1 GCF_006345825.1 Paenibacillus paridis | reverse complement strand
ATTAACCCCTGTGGTATCTATACTTCGATTAAAATCCTTGATTTTCCTGCCTTTTATTTAATGATCTATTCTATTCTTTTATAAACCTTACTTTATAACACCAAAACCATGGCGATGTCTCGCCATTTTTTGAATTATTTTAAAAAAGCAGACCTTGCGGTCTGCTAGGGGAGAGTTCAAAAGAAGGTCGCTGACGCTCCGTGTTCTTAGCGATAAATAGACTCAAAGAGACACGAACTGGTATGGAATATGTATTTGATTCGAATTGAAATTTAAAAAAGCGTCGTTGTCACGACGGGGGGCGAAGTAGAAGGAAAAATGCTCATAGTGCCTCATCAGAGACCTCGTAAGTAGTCATTCGATAGGCGTTGTCACGCTACGGAATGATTAAAATCTTAAGTAAAAAGGCCGTTGCCACGGCCCTGTTTGAAAAATTGCTGGGAGGTAAATCATGCTGATTGTTCCATATCACAAATATCGTATCATCTGTCGCCATACTAACCAACTCATACACGAATGGAATTTACAAATAATTCCTAGCAAACAGTCATGGAAGCTCGCTAATGTGTTCGTTTATCCAGGTATGCATATGCACGATTATCAGATTTTATCTGTAGAGGAAATTGTCTGTCTGGAACCTGATTTTATGCCATTAGACCTTTTTGATTTGGTCTACTCGGATTGTGATTTTGACTTTCGTGATGTTCATCAAGAGGCCTGTCCGTTTTGCCAAGGTGCTGTAGTAAATGATCGCNCGCTGTTTGAATTGTCATTTTGATTTTGATAATTAACGCCTTGCGGCGTGCATGAAGGAAAAAGGATCTCAGAACTATTCTGAGATCCTTTTTATTTAAAATTGGAGGGATAATTAATGACTGATTTACAACAAGCACAACAACTAATTCGTAATCTAAATGGACCTAGCTGTATCGTGTCACGAGTAAAACCCGTTTATGACGCTCGTCCATCAAATTTCCTGACGCTTCATAGTTTAGCAGGGAAAGTCATCTATCAAGTTTATGGCTGGTCCAACTTTAAAGGAGAGGACATGATTCAAAACATTCGTGAAGCCCTACAAAAGCTTCAACAGCACCCCGTGAGTAAAAAAGAAGTCCTTGATCACTATTACGCGGTTC
>NZ_VCIX01000050.1 GCF_006345825.1 Paenibacillus paridis | reverse complement strand
GCACTTTTGCATCACATTCGCCGCTCGACCGCCGCTACGCGCTCCATGTGCTGCACTTCTGCATCACATTCGCCCCACCACCGCCGCTCCGCGCTCCATTTGCTGCACTTCCTCCTAGGCCCCCTAATTAAACTGGAGTCCTCCCATCCAATAATTTAAACTTAGGACAAGGGAGATGAAGCAGTATGGGAAAAAGGCTGAATGAGGAAGCACGCCTTAAAATTGTTCGAGAAGCGTTAGCTGGTATCAAGGTGGGGGTGTTATCCCGCATGTATAGCATCCATCCGGAAACGATCCGTGCTNAGCTGGTATCAAGGTGGGGGTGTTATCCCGCATGTATAGCATCCATCCGGAAACGATCCGTGCTTGGATCAGGGACTACCGTGATACAATCCCACTAGAGGAAATCCCAATGGCAGATGAACATCTGCAAGAGCTTCAACGGCTGCAAGAGGTAGAACAACGCTATGAAAAGGCCGTTAAGGTGCTCGGTGAGAAGGAACTCGAAATCGAGATTCTACGTGAACTGCTAAAAAAGAAAGCCCCCGCTTATCCGAGAAATTCGAAATAGCAGACCTATTTATTAAGCGGGGGGAAGCAACTGCAGTGGTTCTGCGCATCCTTGGGCTATCCGAATCCACCTACTACGACCGTAAAAAGCGAGCCACCAGCCAGACAGTGGAATGTCCTGCAGGTGACCGGAGAGGTCGACCTGTTCCAGGCTATTCATTCACAGTAACAGGGGAAAAAGTTAGTGACGAACAAATTAAGGA
>NZ_VCIX01000049.1 GCF_006345825.1 Paenibacillus paridis | reverse complement strand
TCTTCTAAAATCCCAAGAGATCAATTTGGATTATATTCTTGAACTAATATTTGAGCATAACAAAAAAGCGAAAGATAAAGCATCCTTGGTGGAAGAAGTTCGTCGCTTAATTCGTTCTAGTATAGGAAACCGAGCTAAAGAAAGCTTGGTGGTTGATTTTATCAATCAAGCTGATCTAGATAGTATTCATGACAAAGCTAGTATAATTGATGCTTTCTTCTCATTTGCTCAAACTGAGCAAAAACGTGAAGCAGAAGAATTAATTAGTGCTGAAAATCTTAATGAAGAGGCTGCAAAGAGATATATTTTAACTTCATTAAAAAGAGAATATGCCAGTGAAAATGGAACGGAGCTTAATGAAGTTCTACCTAAAATGAGTCCTCTTAATCCTCAGTATTTAANTTTTCAGAAAATCTCTGCCTTTGTGGATAAGTTCAAGGGTGTAGGTGGAGAGATTTAATAAATCTATAATAACGGTTATAAATTTGAATTTTAGAAATTGATATTATCACATTGCCCTTGGATTTTAATCCGAGGGCGTTTTTTTGTTGATTTTTAAGCTTATAGGAATTGAAGTGCTTTCCTGCATACATTTAAAGGCTTCTTCAAAATTTGCTCGAAGCTTAGGACTTAACTGATCATCGCCACGATAAAAAAGCCAATCAAGGCTAATTCCGTATGTATCTGCAATTTTTAAAGCTAGGTCAGATGAAAGGCTCATTTCTCCACGCTCAATGCGGCTTATTGTGTTGGATGAAACATCAATACTTTCTGCAAATTCGTGTTGTGTAAGATTCTTTAATTCTCTTAATTCCTTAACGCGTCCAATTACAATATCTTTTTTTCGTTTATTCAAGCTTTTTTTGTC
>NZ_VCIX01000048.1 GCF_006345825.1 Paenibacillus paridis | reverse complement strand
GGGGCTGGTCACCATTCTGCTATTTAACAGGCTCGCCGCCAAAATTGATCCCGACTCGAAATTATTTTAGGAGGAGCTTATGAAAAACGAAGATTTGGTTTTGCGCGGCAAGCCGGTACGGACCAAAATCCGAAACGACCGAAGCTGGGGAGAAAAAGCATTTCTTTGGCTGATGTATGCCTGTATCGCCTTGTTCAGCCTTGTGTGCGTGGTGCCCTTCTGGATCGTGCTGGCCGACTCCTTTGCTTCCGAGGCTAGCTATCTCAAGCACGGCTATCAACTCATTCCAAGCGAATGGAGTCTGGACGCTTATACGTATTTGCTGCAAGGGGATCAATTGCTGAATAGCTATAAAAACTCCCTGTTCGTGACGATTGTGGGTACTGTTCTAGCAGTGATCATTACGGCCATGTTCGCTNGACGATTGTGGGTACTGTTCTAGCAGTGATCATTACGGCCATGTTCGCTTACGTGCTCGCACATCCGAAGGTGAAGTACAGAAATACACTTGCCTTTTTGACGTACCTTGCGATGGTGCTGGGCGGAGGCCTCGTCGGGTTTTATATTATGGTTTCGAATTGGCTGCATTTGAAGGATTCGCTATGGGCGCTAATTCTCCCGTATCTGCTCAATCCGTTTTACGCCTTCATTCTCGTCGCCTTCTACAAATCGCTGCCTTACGAGATTAATGAAGCGGCTACGATTGACGGGGCAGGGGATATCCGGCTCTTCTACAAAATCATTTTGCCAATATCAACTCCGGTCATTGCGACGGTATCACTCTTTTATGCGATTCAGTTCTGGAATGACTGGTATCTGTCACTGCTGTTCATCGATGACTA
>NZ_VCIX01000046.1 GCF_006345825.1 Paenibacillus paridis | reverse complement strand
GTGGCATACTAGGCATATTACTTGGCTACGCTGCTTCTATTGTAATCGGGAAAGTAATGGCTACGGAGACGTCCGTATCTACGGATATGGTGCTAGCATCGTTTGTTTTTTCGGCATTAGTTGGCATTGTTTTTGGTATTTTCCCTGCCAACAAGGCGGCTGGATTGAAGCCTGTTGATGCTCTGCGACACGATTAATATGGACGTTGATATAGCCGAACGAGTTCTACCCTACTATTTCCGCTCATAGAATAAACCATCAAAGCCGGATTAAGAGAGAGGCTGATCCAGCTCTANGGATTAAGAGAGAGGCTGATCCAGCTCTAAGGAATGGAGCTTGCAGCTCACGGCTAGGATGGGAAGGAGAGGCATGAGACGGAATAGAGAGAGCTTGATAAGGCAGCTGCGTCTGCTTAGGACAAGTCGTTTTTGGCAGATGTTTGGGGTTGGTATTTTGCTAGGCGCATCGATAGTGTTTATAAAATTATCTTTAACCGAAATTGCCGGGAGCAGAAGCTCTGTAACGAATACGAATGAAAGCACTTTGGGATATCATGTATCAGAGGGATTAGGTGCGAATTCAAAAGTGGATCTAAAGCCTATGACGGAGCTGGAAAGCCCGGATGGATCAGATATGAATGCTTTGGATAGGCTGAATGTCCGTGTCTATTTAACAAAGGAAAAAAGAATGGAAATAGTTCC
>NZ_VCIX01000045.1 GCF_006345825.1 Paenibacillus paridis | reverse complement strand
GCTGTTGAAGGATTGCTTGCGGGCAGTAAGGTCGTATGCATACCCATCAAGCTTCTGCGAAGCGTCAGGTCGTCAATATCGAAATGGAGACAAAAATAAGTCATGGCCATTTGGCTAGTCGACCCGCTGCTGCTGTGCAGAACGCCAGGTGGAATAAACAAGATATCGCCTACTTGCTGTACAAATTTGGTGCTGTCTGCAATCATCGTTTGATCACCCTCCAGCACCATATTCAGCTCGAACATCGTATGGTGGTGTTCAGGATAGCTCCATTGCGCATTAACAGCGCGTTTATGCGCTNTTCTGTTTTGTACAAATAAAGGTCCGTTATAACCCTGTTGGCTAAAGGGAATCGATCGTAAGATAGTAAGGATCATACTTAAAAAAGGAGCTGAAACTGCCTTGACGAAAAACCAGTTTTTTAATGCCCATCATTCTCCAATCGGTGCGTTCTCCAGCTTTACATTAGGTTTTCCAGGACCTTCGGGAGGGTTTGATATTGAGCTAGCAAGACCTCCAAGGGAAAATATATATATCGGTATCGAGCGTTTGGACGGAACAGGCTATGATACATTGCCGTTCCACGATGCGAAAGAAGAAGATGAAAGCAAACGTTACGATATTGAGAATCCAGATCCGTTCCCGGACAAGCCAAAGCTGCTGCATCCTTTGCCGCAGGAAGCGATTCAGCGTGATTTTCAGCTGACGACAGATACATGGCAATCGGGAGATTTGAGCTTCCGCATTTATTCGCAGGTTC
>NZ_VCIX01000044.1 GCF_006345825.1 Paenibacillus paridis | reverse complement strand
CTCCATCGTTTCCCGAACCTGCTCCATCCCGTGCAGAAGACCAAGCGGCGTCATTAGGGTATGGGCACCATTCAAAATACGCACCTTTCTAAGTTGGAAAGGACGCAAATCGCTTACCCAGTGAACATTAAGTCCCGCTTGGCGCAGCGGCAGCAGCTTCTCTAGCTCTGGCTCCCCTTCAATTGCCCATAGATGATAGGGCTCAGCCGTGCTTAACATCGGATCGGAGTAACCCCATTCGCTAAACCATGCCTCAGCCTGCACTTCGTCCGGATAGCCCGTTACGATCCGATCCACAAGTGAGTTCAAAAACCGATTATGCTCCCTTATCCACTGCTTAAATGCTTCAGGATAGCCCCAATCGTCGCTATAGCGCAGGATGCAGTTGCGAAGCTCANAGCCCCAATCGTCGCTATAGCGCAGGATGCAGTTGCGAAGCTCATCACCATTGCGCTCCAGCAGCTCACAAGGCAAACAAACTAAGCCGCGCTGCGGGTCGCGATCAAAGAACGTAAAACGACGATACAGCAGCTGCGCGAGCTTGCCGGGGAATGACTGAATCGGCTGCCCGTCCACCAGCGCCTCCGGCCGATAGACAAGCCCTGCTTCCGTCGTGTTGGATACGACTAGCTGCAAATCTGGATTCTCAGCCTGGGCAAGATAGGCATCCCAATTGGAATAAGGGTCAAATACGCTGCCGAATACCGAAATAACCTCTTTCCGCTGAACGCTCTTGCCATTCTCCAAGCCGCGAATGACAAGCGTAAATAGTCCGTCTTGCTCGGCCAA
>NZ_VCIX01000043.1 GCF_006345825.1 Paenibacillus paridis | reverse complement strand
GGACAGTACAACGGTAAACAATTTGTTCTGCCTCACCAATTGTTCGCTCAAGGTGTTCTCATCAACATTGACTTGTTCAACAAAGAAAATATTCCTCTGCCGAAAGCAGACTGGACGATCGACGAGTTCGAGAAAATTGCTAAAAAATTGACGAAGCCAAGCGATCACCAATACGGAGTAGAGAATCTGTTAGGCGCTCGTGAAATGTTTGTGCCACAATTCGACTCGAAGCTGGGATGGTTGACATTCGACGGTACGCAATTCAACTTCGACAAGCCTGCTTTCTCCGATGCTATTCACTGGATAAATAAAGTCGTGTATAACGATAAGTCATCTGTCGATNAGTCGGCATGAAAATCGATGCGAACTGGGCATTTGCCGATGTGCAGAAGAATGCCAAATTCAAATGGGACTTCCTGCCGATTCCAGGCAAAGATGGACAACGCGTTCCATTGATTACCGACTACATCGGTATGGCACAGAACACGAAGCACCCGAAAGAAGCAATGGAATTCATTAAATTCCTTACTTATTCCAAAGATGGCTGGTTGGAGCGCATCAACAATATCGAGACACCGATTGTTACGATGCCGCTGCTTAATGACCGTGAAGTATGGGATGCTTATCTGCAAACAACGTTCACTGCTCCTGGCCTGAAGGATATTATTGCAGGAATTCCAAACGGCTTCGTTGACGGCTT
>NZ_VCIX01000085.1 GCF_006345825.1 Paenibacillus paridis | reverse complement strand
TTCTTTTTACAAATATTTTCCCATGATTCTTTTAGTTCCGATACCATCTTATCGTTATAAGGTTTAGGGTTCATATCGCCTCCAAATCCTATCTACGCATCAGGGGCTACTTCCCCTTTTCATCTGAATAGGCTATTTCAAATGGCGCTGGAGCATGCCCTGAGAACTCACAATTTTCCGATAAACAATGGTACCCTGGTTTACGAACTCCGTTTTTACAAAAAGGTGGAACAGGATTAATTTTATCTTGGTCACCTAGCCCGTAAAGACAGTGCAACTCCACAATAAGATGTGCAAACACCACGTATTAACAACCTACTTTCTCAATAAACGTTCATTGTTATAATTCTAGCCACGTTCGAAGTATCCTGCCCTTTCGTATTACGAGGTCACCAGAAATTACTGGTCGACCTCATTTTTGTGTGGTCGTAAGATAGCGGTAGCCGGGGATCGAACATTTCTGCCCGTGAGACTTGGATCTCGAGAGCTATTCCGTTCAACCCTCTACTTGTTAAACCATGATTAGGCTAGTTGGGGCATGACCCCGAATCACATGCGATAATGTGGACGACAAGAAGGTTAGGGGCTTCCGGCGAATATATAACAAGGAGTGGTTACATGAATCCTGTCATTGGACTGGATGTTTCCAAAGGAGAAAGCCATCACAAGCATTCACTGACCGAGGAATACCGCACGGAAAGACCTTTCAGTTTGAGCATAATCTTGAAGGACTGGCGTCTTTCTTGATTTTTGTGCAGGATCTCGAATGCATTACTGGACTGCGTCCAGCAGTAGTGTTAGAAGCAACTGGACACTACCATAGCCCCGTCATTCAGTTTCTAGATGAACATCAATACTTGTATATTGTCATTAATCCGTTAATTTCACACCAGGCCAAAAAAACCAGCTTCCGCAAAGTGAAAACGGATATTGCGGACGCCTATCATCTAGGGGAAATGTTCTACAAGGAAGAATTAGAACCGTACAAAAAACGAAGACAATTTATGATGAATCTACGCTATCTGACAAGGCAGCATGATTCTCTAACCGATATGTATGTGCAAGCGAAGCTGCAGTTTCAGGCTGTCCTTGATCAGGTCTTTCAGGAATACCGTGGCGTGTTTGGTGACCTGTACTCGAAGGTATCCCTTCGTTTTCTGGCTCTTCATCCTACCTCTTCCACGGTGCTGACTAAGTCTTTGAATGACATCACAGCGACGATTCAGTCTCTTACTGGACGGTCGAATTCCGCATGGGCGCTTGATCGCGCGCTGAAACTAACAGCTGCCGCGGAGCGAAACCCTTTCAAGGAAACTGCTCTTTCAAGCCATCTCATCTCGCTGGAACTGCTCATTAATCTGCTTCTACAGTACCAAGAGCACCTAGTAAACCTCAACCAGTCCATAGATGCTCTGGCTGCAGAATTACATGAGTATCAGTTGATCCAATCGATACCCGGCATTGGCACCAGAATTGCTGCAACAATACTGGCAGAAGTCGGAGAGATCGATCGATTTAATCATGCAAAGAAGCTCGTTGCATTTGCTGGTGTCGACCCTAGCGTCTTCTCTTCCGGCAAGTTTACAGCAACCCGAAATAGGATTACCAAACGTGGTTCCAGAAGACTTCGAACAACCTTATATCTAGCCGTACGATGCGGCCTGCGCAGCTCACGCAACCAAAAACTCCGAGCCTTTTACGATAAAAAGCGTGCCGAGGGCAAGCCGTTTAAAGTGGCTGTTATTGCCTGTGTAAAAAAGCTCATTCACTGGATTTTCGCAATTCTCACCCATAAAGAAGCATTTCGTCTGACCTAAGCAGGAAACACTAACCTGCTTAGGAAAGCTTCTCCATCCACCTATGGATGGTTATTTGGCATGCTCTTTTTTCAGTATAGCATCATAGGCTTTATCCATTAAGTTTTAAATATTGACAAACTATTAGCTAGAATCGTATTATAGTTCATCTAAATGGACCCTTATGCCTTATCCATTAAGGGATAGGCAATGAATAAACAAAAAAAAACCACCCAAAAGGGTGGCCCGTACTCATGATGAGCACTATAGGATTTGGATAGGAGTGGAGAGAAACCATACTGTACTTTTATTATATGTATACGCTTCCAGTTTGTCAATAAGCGCTTTCATTTTTGTTTGAATTATTTTGTAAGCGCTTTTTAATTGAAAAAGACGTACACCTTTTAAAGGTGCACGTCATAGCCTTTTTCTGTGAGCAGGACGACTGCCTGGTCCAAATACTCCTGGCTTCGGAACGATAGCCGGAGAATGCCCGGTACGTCCTCCCTGCTCTCAATGATATGGATGTTGCTCAAGTTGATGAGGCTGTTGCCAAGTTCACTCGTTATCTTACCAATAATGCCGGGATGATCGGGAATATCGACATAACAATCAAACGCGGAGTGGATCATGCCTTTGCGGCGCTCTGGCATCTGACTGCGGAACTGGCCCGCTGTTTCGAAAGCCTGCGCGATGCCTTCCCCATCCGAGTTCTCCAGCATCGTTACGAATTTATCCGTTTCCTTGCCCCAATCCCGAAGAAGCTTCAGCAGAACCGTTCGGTTATTGATTAATATATCACGCCATATAATTGGGTCACCTGATGCAATCCGAGTAATATCACGGAAGCCTCCAGCTGCAAGCGATTCATAAAGCCCATTTTTTTCATTGTAGCCTCGAACCTGATTGACAAGCGAAACGGCGATCATATGCGGGAGATGGCTGATTGCGCCTGCAATCTCATCATGCGCATTTGGCTCCACTCTGACGATATTCGCTTTCGTATGGCTGAGTAGCTCGACTAAACGCTCCATCGCATCCTCAGGCGTACTTTCATCGGGTGTTAACACATAATACGCATTCTCGTATAAGTGCGAAGATGCCGCTTCAACACCAGTACGCTCGGACCCAGCCATGGGATGACCGCCAATAAAGACAGCCTGGCCGAAGTCCAGCGATTTAGCCCGTGCCGCAACCGAAGCCTTTGTGCTTCCCGCATCGGTTACCACACACCCTGGTTTCAGCTTAAACGCGCTAAGCTTCTCCAAATACTCTTCAAGATTTCCAACCGGTACACAAACAAAAATAAAATCTGCCTGCTCTGCCGCCTCTTGCATGGAGGTCGTCGCGTAATCCACGACGCCTCTCTGCACGTATTTCTCAACTTGGGCAGGTCGATTTGAATGTCCAATTACGGTAATGCCGGGTTTCCCCTTAAAGCACAGGGCAAGTGAGCCGCCAATCAGCCCTACTCCAAAAATCGCTACAGTTGTCATAACGTTATCCCTGCACCGCCGATTCCTGTAACACATATTCCAATGCTGCGATAAACTTTTCGTTTTGCTCGCGCGTGCCCACCGTTATCCGAATGTGGTTCGGGTAGTAAGTCCAGCGCGGACGAGAGATAATGCCTCTGCGCAGCAAGCCGTCAAATACCTCAGGAGAGGGCCGTTTAACGTCAACCATGACGAAGTTCCCATATGCCGGGAAGTAGGACAAGCCCAGTCGGTCGAATTGCTCAGACAAATATTGAATTCCCTGTTGATTCTGATCACGGCAATAGGAAATAAACGTTTTATCGGCAAGGGCAGCCTTAGCCGCAGCTTGAGCTGCCCTTGATGTATTAAATGGCTCGCGCACTTGATTCGTAAACCGAATCACGTCGGGATGGCCAACGCCATAGCCAATGCGAAGCGCAGCTAGCCCATAAATTTTTGAGAATGTACGCAGCACGATCAAATTCCGATACTCGCTTATGAGCTTTACGCCATCCGGAAAGGCCGGATCGTCAATATATTCGCCATAAGCCTCGTCAAGTACAACGAGAACATGGGAAGGCACTTCTTTTAGAAAAGCAGACAGCTCCGGCAGAGTGACAATCGTGCCTGTCGGATTGTTTGGATTGCAAATCCAGATAATTTTAGTGCGGTCGTTCACCTTAGCCAGCATGGCAGGCAAATCATGCTTTCCCTCGTTCAGCGGCACTTCCACGATCGTTGCATTCTCGATTTCGGCATTGTGCTTATATTGCGGGAAGGTTTCATCAGCCATAATCGTTTCGTCGCCGGGAACGATGAAAGCTCGATTAATCATAAGAATGATTTCGCTGGAACCTGTTCCAAAAATAATTTGATTCGATTCTACTCCAAGCTCTTGGGCTAACGCTGCGGTTAATTCCACGCTTGCGCCATCGGGATAAATATTTAAATGGCTTAATTCTTCAATTACGGCCGTTTTCGCCTGCTCTGAGCAGCCGAACGGGTTCTCATTAGATGCTAGCTTGATCACTTCTTGTAATCCTAGCTCCCTCTTGACATCTTCAACCGGCTTGCCTGGTTGATAGACGGGAAGGTGGACGATATTGCTTTTTGGCTGCATGAGCCGTTCACCTCTTTTATAATAGACTAATCTAAACACTCGTCCTCCATTGTCTCATATCTGTGTATGGTTTTAAAGTTTTTTTCATTTCAGTCGATTCGTATTTCACAGCCACTTATCGCTAAACCACATTTCTCGTCAAAAAAAGTGATTTCTATTAAGTAGAACGCTTACTCAGCCTTATCGAATAAGAAAAATTGGCTTCGTCGTCCCCTGCAAGGGAAAGGTATTCATTCTCGTAATTAGAGAAGAATATTTTATCGCGTACATCCTATATGGTCTTATTTTTCAAAAAAAGCCCCTTGCACTTGGCAAGAGGCTCTTATTAAGTATACAACTATGACTATCCCTTCAGCTGTGCGACAAAATCACTGATCTGCTTAAGGCCAACCTCGCGCTGCTCGGTATCCTGCAATAGCGGAATCGCTTCTTCTATCTTCCTGACGATTGCGCTGCCTACAATAACGCCATCACATTGCTTCTCGAAACGGGCGACCTGCTCGCGGCTTGAAATGCCAAAGCCGACGGCAATCGGCAAGTCCGTTGCTTCACGGACCGTCGCCAAAAATTCATCAATGCCCGCATGAAAATCAGCTCTCACACCTGTTACGCCTAACGACGATACGCAGTAAACAAAACCTTTTGCTTTACGGGCGATACGCGTCACACGTTCCTTTGAGGTCGGCGCTACGAGCGGAATAAGATGTACGTTAGCCGCTTCTGCAAGCTGCCTAACCTCTTCATCCTCTTCCATCGGCAGATCCGGAATAATGAGGCCGCTAATGCCTTTGCTTTGCACAAGCTCGAAGAAAGCTTTCAGGCCATATTGGAAGACTGGATTGTAATACGTAAACAAGATAAACGGAATTTCCACGCCCGCTTCACGAGCCTGTTCCGCCACGTTAATACAGTCGACAAGAGTGATGCTGTTATGAAGCAGCGCCCGCTCGGATGCCCGTTGAATGACAGGTCCGTCTGCAAGTGGGTCCGAATAAGGTACGCCGAGCTCGATCATATCCGCCCCGGCTTTCTCCAGTGCTTGAATAATGTCTACCGATGTCTGCAAATCAGGATCACCCATGGTCAAGAAAGGAATGAGTGCAGTCTTGCCTTCCGATTTAAGGCGCGCAAACGCCGTATCAATGAGATTCATGCTTGTCTACCCCCAAGTAACCCATAATGGCTTCTACGTCCTTGTCTCCGCGTCCTGACAAGTTAACGACGACGACTTTATCTTTATCCAGTGTTGGCGCGAGCTTCAGCGTCTGAGCGATCGCATGCGCGGATTCTAAAGCTGGAATGATGCCCTCCGTGCGGGAGAGCAGTTGCAATGCTTCCAGCGCTTCAGCATCGGTAACTGGCACATATTCCGCGCGGCCCGAATCCTTCAAATAAGCATGCTCCGGCCCGATGCCTGGGTAATCGAGACCAGCCGAGATCGAATGTGCGGGTTGCACTTGTCCATGCTCATCTTGAAGAACATAGCTCATTGAACCTTGGAAAATACCATGGCGGCCTTTCGTCATCGTTGCTGCGTGCTCGATCGTATCCACGCCACGTCCTGCCGCTTCTACACCGATCAGCTTCACATTGTCATCGTTCACGAATGGATAGAAAATGCCCATCGCGTTGCTTCCTCCGCCTACGGCAGCAACAATGTAATCCGGCAGCCTTCCTTCTTCCGCCAAGATTTGCTGGCGCGACTCATCCCCAATAATCCGCTGGAAATCACGGACCATCATCGGATAAGGATGCGGGCCCGTCACCGAACCCAAAATATAATACGTATCCTCGACATGGCTTACCCAGTAGCGAAGCGTTTCATTGCAAGCATCCTTAAGCGTCCTTGTTCCAGACAATACTGGCACGACCTCAGAGCCCAGCAGCTGCATGCGGAAAACATTAAGCTGTTGACGCTTCATGTCTTCTTCGCCCATAAATACTTTGCATTCTAGGCCAAGCAATGCAGCAATCGTAGCCGAGGCAACCCCATGCTGCCCTGCACCTGTCTCGGCAATGATCTTTGTTTTTCCCATACGCTTGGCAAGCACGCCTTGGCCGATCGTATTGTTGATTTTGTGTGCGCCTGTATGATTAAGGTCTTCGCGCTTCAAGTAAATTTTGGCGCCGCCAAGATGCTTGGTTAGACGCTCAGCATAATAAAGTGAAGTCGGGCGGCCCGAATATTTATGCAATAAATAGCGAACCTCATCCTGAAACGCCTGATCCTTCGAATAATGCGCGTACGCCTCTTCGAGCTCTAATAGTGCGGTCATTAGCGTTTCCGGCACGTAGCGCCCGCCAAATGCCCCGAAACGTCCATTTACATCCGGTACCTGTGTCATGCTTCCATCACCCTTCTTACAAATAATCTGATTTTGTCAATATCCTTATGTCCATCCGTTTCTACACCGCTGGATACGTCGATCCCATTCGGCGAGTAGGTCCTAAGCAGCTCCTGCACGTTGCCTTCATTCAGCCCGCCTGCTACATATAATGGTAAGCCAAGCGCTTCGGCCGCCTGGTTGTATTCCTCGATCATTTCCCAGTTGAAGGTCTTTCCCGTACCGCCGCCAGGCGCATCGATAAGGATCGCGTCCACGGCTGCCTGGTATGGCGTTAGCGTCTCCATTACGCTCTGCGGCTTATTGCCCTCCGCATCCTGCTTCACCGAGAAAACCTTCCATACCTGAACATCCAGCTTCTCGCGCACCTCTTGGCAAAATACCGCCGATTCATCGCCATGAAGCTGAACTACATCCAACGGGGCCACTTCCAAGATCGCTTTCAAGCCTTCCAGCGTCTCATTGACGAACACGCCAACGGTCCTTGGCCGCGCACCGCTTGCCGCTCTCAAACCGCCTACGGCTTCAATTAGCCGTGCAGCAGTTGCCTTATCCACCTGCCGCTTGCTCGGCGCGAAGACAAAGCCGATTTCGTGAATCGGCAAGCCATTCATCGCCTGAATCGTAGTAACATCTCTTAATCCGCATATTTTGATGCGCGGCTGCTGGCTCATCGCGCAGCTACCGCGCTCATCAAATCATTAACCGATTCGCCCACGTTTTCATGCCGCATGAAATACTCGCCGATCAGCACGCCATGTGCGCCAATGGATTGCAAATATTCCATGTCTGTTTTCCCGGCAATCCCGCTCTCGCTAATAACGGTTACGTCTTTCGGCATCATGCCGATTAAAGCCTCCGTCGTTTTCAAGTCCGTAACAAAGGATTTCAAATCACGGTTGTTAACCCCGATTAACGTAGCCTTCCCAAGCTCTAGCACGCCTTCCAGCTCTTCTCGGTTATGGACTTCCACCAACACATCCATGCCGATCGCTTTCGCAAGGTCATGGTATTCCCCGAGCTGCGCAGGAGTTAGAATCGCCGCAATAAGCAAAATCGCATCAGCCCCAATTAAGCGAGCTTCGTAAATTTGACGAGGATCGATCGTAAAATCTTTGCGCAGCAGCGGCACGTTAACCGTTTGTCTTACCGCACTTAGAAATTCATTAGACCCTTGAAAATAATCCCTATCCGTTAGGACCGAAATGCAATCGGCACCGGCAGCTGCATAAGCTGCAGCTAGCGAGGTTGGCTCAAAATCGCTCCGAATCAGCCCTTTGGATGGCGAAGCTTTCTTCACCTCAGCGATAAGCCCCATGCTCCGATTGCGTCCAGCAGCCGTCAGGGCATGCTCAAAGCCTTTGCAAGCCGGAAGTGCTGCAATTTGTTTCTCGATCTGGGCAAGATCAAATCGTCCAGCGAGCTCTTCCACCTCAACTCTTTTTGTAGCAACAATTTTATCCAGAAACATGTGCCAACTCTCCTGTCATATGAATAAGGCTTGCGAGCTTCTGCTGCGCCTCTCCTGAATCAATCACCTTAGCCGCGATTGCCGCCCCCTCGCGAAGCGAGCCAGCCAATCCGCCGACATAAATACATGCGCCCGCATTCGCAAGCACGATATCACGGTAAGCGCCTTGCTGCTCTCCTGCGAAGATCGCCCGGATTAGCGCCGCGTTTACCTCCGGCTCGCCGCCCATGACCTCAGAGATCGACCAACGCGACAATCCAAGCTCCTCAGGCGTAATATCATAGGTTCGCACTTGGCCATTCAAGAGCTCAGAGATTTGCGTCGGTGCCGAAATACTGATTTCATCAAGCCCGTCATGGCTGCTCACAACCATCGCCCTCTTCAAGCCAAGGTCACCCAGCACCTCTGCAACCGTCGCCGTCCGCGCTCGGTCATACAACCCAAGCAGCTGGCGGTCAGCGCCCGCAGGGTTCGTAAGCGGCCCCAGCATGTTGAAAATCGTTCGTATGCCAAGCTCTCGGCGTGGAACAGCCGCGTGGCGAAGCGATGGATGATAAAGCTGCGCGAACATAAAGCAAATGCCGATTTCCCGTAAACATAGTGCGGCTTGTTCGGGTGAAATGGTGATTTGAACGCCCAGCGCTTCAAGTACATCTGCGCTGCCGGTTTTCCCCGACATCGCGCGGTTTCCGTGCTTGGCCACCCGTATGCCTGCAGCTGCAGCAATAATCGAAGAGGCTGTCGAAATATTAAATTTATGAATGCCGGAACCGCCGGTCCCGCAAGTATCCAGCAGTCCTTCCTGCTCCGTATGAAGATGGCTGGAATGAGCGCGCATGGCCTCCGCGAAGCCAGTAATCTCATCCTTAGTCTCGCCTTTCATCCGAAGCGCCGTAACGACGCCAGCGATTTGCGCCGCTGTTGCTTCACCGCTCATAATAATGCTCATCACGGCATTCGCTTGCTCCCTCGTCAGATCGGAGCCTCCGATTAGCTGGTTTAACGCTTTCTGCATCGAAATCGCTTCAGTCACCTGCATTACTGACCAAGCCCCTCTCCGGCCTTGACGTAATAATCCATATTAATGGAATTGAAGCTTTCACTCTCGCTCTTTGGCTGCGCAAATAGCGCCTCTGCGGTGCGAATGGCTTTGAGCATCCCCTTGGCCTTGTTCACGGTTTCTTGGTATTCGCTCTCTGGCACCGAATCCCAGACAATGCCGGCTCCAGCTTGCACATAAGCCTTTCCATGCTTGAAAATAATCGTCCGGATCGTAATGCAGGTATCCATCGAACCGCCAAAGCCCAAGTAGCCGATTGCGCCTGCGTAAGCGCCGCGGGCTTCGTTCTCCAGCTCAGCGATGATTTCCATCGCCCTTAGCTTGGGAGCGCCTGAAACCGTACCTGCCGGCAAGCAGGAGATGAAGGCATCAAAGAAATCCTTATCCTTATGAAGCTTGCCTGAAACGTTGGATACGATATGCATAACATGCGAGTAGCGCTCAATGTCCATAAACGAGTCGCATTTCACAGAACCGAATTCGGATACGCGCCCAATATCATTGCGACCTAGGTCTACCAGCATCAGATGCTCCGCCCGCTCCTTCTCGTCGGCAAGCAGTTCAAGCTCAAGCGCTTTGTCCTCTTCCGCCGTTTTGCCGCGCGGCCTTGTGCCCGCAATCGGCCTTGTTTCGACGCGGTCACCGTTAACCTTAACAAGTGCCTCTGGCGAGGTTCCTACGATAACCTCTTCCCCCATCTTCAAATAATACATATAAGGGGACGGGTTCATCGTACGCAGCACGCGGTACACATGCAGCGGATCGATATCCGTGTCAATGTTGAAGCGCTGGGATAATACCACTTGAAAAATATCGCCCGCGCGAATATATTGTTTGGCTTGCTCAATATTGGAAATGAACTGCTCCTTGGTCACATTGGATTGAATATCGCCAAGCTCGTAGTCCACTTCAATGGAACCTCCGGTCGTCACCGGAATCGTAACCGGTTGCTGCAGCCGCTCGATCACCGCTTCAACCTTTGCTACCGCGGCCGCATAGCTTGCTGCAATCTCGGCATCCGTTGCTCCTTCGGCGATATGTACGTTGCCGACGATTTGAAGCTGCTGCTTGAAATGGTCGAATACAATCACTTGATCGCAGAACATAAACTGAATGTCATTCATGTTCAAATCGTCGATTCGGTGGGCGGGCAGCTTCTCGTAATACTGCAGCAAGTCATAGCCGAAAAATCCGATTGCCCCGCCGGTAAAGGGAGGAAGCTCTGGAAGCGACGGTGTACGGAACGAACGCAAGTGAGCCTTTAACAGCTCGATCGGCTTATCATTCAGCACCTGCTTCTCGCCTTTGTGCTCCAACACGATTTCCCCGTTTTTACCGTACAATTTCATAAATGGATCCGTGCCGATAAACGAATTTCTCGCCCATTTCGCTCCGCCTTCTACGCTTTCAAGCAGAAAGGCATGATCTTCCTTCGCAAAATGTTGAAACAGCCGAATTGGCGTTTCAGTATCCGCCATCATATAGCGAACAATCGGAATTAAGTTGTATTGACCGGCAAGACGGATAACATGCTGCAGCTCATTTGACATTCCGAACAACCTCCCTGTGTTTGTATTATGCTTCTCTATACGGCAACAAAAAAAAGCTCCTGCCTGAGCAGGAGCGTTGGTTTAGATGATGACGGAAGTGTGTAAGCGGAAAGACACAATGATAGGTAGGAAGAAACAGCACTTTTACAATCCTCGCGCGTCTGCGCACAAGATTGTTCAGCTCTTTCGTAAGGTCCATCCTACAAATTGCTCTGCTCTGCTTCTCTCAACTAGTCTCGACTCATCTCAACTCAGTTCATAACTCTGCTCTGCTACTCTCACTTACGTTATTAAATATACAACAACGAACGGCCGTGCGTCAACAAAGGGTTTGTTTCTATAATGAGCGAAGTTATGAATTAGGCCTTGGACAAATCCGGACGCAATGCCTTCGCACCGCTTAAATAAACATGGCGAATTTCCGCTTGCGTCTTATCTGTATTAATTAGAACCATCAGCCGGATACACCGCTCCAGGCTGCCTTTCACCGGTACTTCAAGCGCGCACATTAACGGCACGAGCTCCCAGCCCTTCATTTGGCGAATGGCACGGGCGGGAAATGTCTCGTCCAAATCATTCGTTACCGTTACAAATACGCTGCAAATATCGTCTGGCACGATTGCGTTGTCGGCAACAATCGCATTCAGCATTTCAATCGTTGCGGCCAAGATCGGCTGCTCTTCATTCGCCTCAACCGTAATAGCGCCGCGGATGCCTCTGACACTCATCGCTATTCAACCTCCCGTTTCAATTCCTCTACGATTTCCCGTACCCATTGCACGGAAACGTCGGATTTTATTTCAACTTGTCCAATCGCCGTCGGAACGACGAATACCATCGTCCCCTCTGCAAACTTCTTGTCATGCATCATCGCATCCATGATCTTGTCGATATCTAGATGCGCAGGCAGCCGAACGGGCAGACCGCATTTGGCAAGTACACGCTTCGTTACGGTGTAGACCTCTTCTGGCGCGCCATATCGGAGCCCCAGCTTCGCTGAGCCGATCATCCCGATCGAGATCGCTTCCCCATGCAAGAGCTCGCCATAGCCAGCAACCGCCTCCAGCGCATGACCAATCGTATGTCCCAGATTCAGAATCGCTCTTAGATCGTTTTCGCGCTCATCTTTCGAGACAACCGCTGCCTTGACGCTGCAGCCTTTGTACAAAGCATAACCAAGAGCATCGGCATCTAGCGCAAGCAGCTTCTCCGCATTTTCCTCGCACCAGTCAACAAAGGCCTCATCCCAGATGAGCCCGTGCTTGACCACTTCGGACAATCCGGCGCTTACTTCACGCGGAGGCAGGGTTTGCAGCGTCTTTAGATCATACAAAACCAGCTCCGGCTGATGAAACGCGCCGATGATATTTTTGGCAAGCGGATGGTTGACAGCAACTTTCCCGCCTACGCTACTGTCATGCGCTAAAATCGTCGTAGGCACTTGTACAAATTTAATGCCGCGCATATACGAAGCGGCGACAAAGCCTGCCAGATCGCCAATAACCCCGCCGCCAAGGGCAACGATAGCCGATTTGCGGTCCAGTCCCGCTTCTAACGCTTTTGCGACCAGCGACTCCAGCATGGATAGCGATTTGGAGCTTTCTCCAGAAGGTACAATGACGCTTGACGTAACAAATCCGGCATCCTTGAGACCTGCTTCGAACCCTTCCAAATGGAAGTTGGCAACTAAATGATCGGTAATGATCAGCAGCGGAGATTTTTTGCTAATGCCATGCTTGATGAAATACGAGGAAGCCTCCTGCAGGAGACCCTCGCCAATATAAATAGGATAAGAACGGTCGCCAAGTTCAACGGTTAACTCACGCATCTCTAGTACCGTCCCAGCTGTTCAAGATAATTGTTCAGGTTCGCGCGAATTTCCTCAATGGAGTCGCCACCGAACTTTTCGAGAAACGCTTTCGCCACTTCCCATGCAACAACATGCTCCATCACAACGCTTGCAGCTGGCACCGCACAGCTGTCGGAACGCTCAACCTGAGCGGTAAACGGCTCTTTCGTATCAATATCGACACTGCGAAGCGGTTTGTACAGCGTTGGAATTGGCTTCATGACGCCGCGCACAACGATTTGCTCGCCGTTGGTCATTCCGCCTTCAAAACCGCCTAGACGGTTGGAAGCACGGTGATAGCCGCGTTCCGCATCGTACATGATCTCGTCATGTACTTGTGAGCCACGCAGCTTCGCTGCCTCAAAGCCAATTCCGATCTCACAGCCCTTAAACGCGTTGATCGATACAACTGCCCCTGCAATGCGGGCATCAAGCTTGCGGTCCCACTGCACATGGCTGCCTAGTCCGATTGGAACGCCTTCAATGATGCACTCTACGATTCCACCGATGGAATCGCCTTCGGCTTTAATTTGGTCAATATAATCCGTCATCTTCTGCTCGGTTTCCTTGTCTACGACACGAACGGAGGATTCCTCAGTCAAACGGATCAGCTCGTCCACCGGAAGCTGGTTGGCAGGTGCTTCGATTTCGCCGATGCGAATGACTTGGCCTGCTACTTTGATTCCGAACTCCGCCAGCAATTGGCGGGCTACAGCTCCTACGGCTACGCGTGCTGCCGTTTCGCGTGCACTGGAGCGCTCGAGCACGTTGCGCAAATCTTTAAGATCATATTTCAAGCCGCCGTTCAGATCGGCATGCCCTGGGCGCGGACGGTGCACGCGGCGCTTCTCTTCGTCGCTGCCTTCGATTGGCTCAATGTTCATAACCGAAGTCCAGTGTTTCCAATCATTGTTGGCAACAATAAGCGCTACTGGGGCACCTGTCGTTCTGCCATGGCGTACGCCTCCGACAACGTTAGCTGTATCTTTCTCAATTTGCATCCGGCGACCGCGGCCGTGGCCCTTCTGGCGTCTATGCAGCTGAAAGTTCAATTCCTCAAAATCAATCGTCAAATTGCTTGGCAATCCTTCGATAATCGCTGTTAATTGGGGACCATGCGTCTCCCCTGCCGTTAAATACCTTAAACTCAATCCAAGCTCCTCCTCCAAGGCAAGCCCATGCTCGCCTGCTGTGCTTTAATGCACTAAACATCTTTGCTCATTATAGTACAGCGCCTCCGGTTTGACAAGAATTCGAGCATCTTGGAAACCGATTTCCCCCCATAAAAACAGGCTGATGGCAGTGTCTTCAAGAAAGACATTTCCATCAGCCTGGGAAGCTTGCCACTGTTAACTGTTTACTGATTTTTTCTCTAAAATGACCATTCCGTCTCTCATGAGCAGAGGATCATTCATAAGCCTTGTCATTTGCCCGCTGTCTACGCCGATAATTTGGGCACATTCCTGAATCGAAATAAAACCACGTCTATAGGCGGCTATTACCTTACGCTTATCCATGAGCTGCTTCATCCTCCAAGTTGTGTACCTTACCACTAGTATAGGAGAAGATGGAAATCGGTATACATGCCGCCCTAGGACTTCCGGTAAAAGAAGGTATCCGCGGTCTCGAAGCCGTACTGTGCTGGCGAGAATATCTGCTCGGTGCTGCCAACAAATAACAATCCGCCAGGCTTAAGCGCTTTGGAAAATTTATGATACAATAAGTGCTTTGCTTCCTCGGTAAAATAAATCATGACATTTCGGCAAACAATGAGGTCAAACGAGCTGTCAAAGGCGTCATGCAACAAATTTTGCTGTTTAAACTGGATGAATTTTTTCAATGTATCCGAAATAAGATAGGCGCCATCCGCTTGCTTAAAATATTTCTGTCGGCAGGTCGGCGGCACGTCTCTCAGCGACCGTTCCAGGTAGCTGCCTTCCATCGCCCGCTGCAGCACATTGGAATCTAAATCCGTAGCAAGCAAAGTAGCGCGGTCAAGCGCCCCTAGCTCAGACAAAATCATGGCCAGCGTATAAGGCTCCTCGCCTGTCGAGCATGCTGCGCTCCATACCTTCAGTCGATTCGTCGCAGCAAGCATTTCCGGAAAGAAACGCTTCTGCAAAATGTCCCAGCGAGAAGGATTTCTCCAAAATTCAGATACATTGATAGTCATACGATCCAAAAATTCATTCAGCATGCTGCGATTTTGTTCGATAGCCTTCCAATATTCCTCGAAAGTCGGAAAACCGTGCTTCATTCGTAGCGTCGTCAACCGTCGTTTCATTTGGGCTTCCTTGTATTGCGACAAATCGATGTCGGTCTTTTGCTTTATTCGAACGATAAACTGTGCAAAATCACGATCCTCAAGCATAGGTTCCTCCATCGCTATTAGGCGGTCAAACTAGATCCACCGTTGAATTGTATGCTCATAGTTGACTAACTCGGACTCGGTAAAATAAATGGCGATTTCTTTTTCGGCATTGGCAACCGAATCAGAGCCATGGATGAGATTGAAATTTGTATGTACCGCAAAATCCGAACGAATGGTGCCCGGAGATGCGTCGAGGGCATCGGTTTTTCCGATCAATGCACGCGTTAGCGCAATGACGTTGTCTCCCTGCCATACCATGGCGAATACCGGGCCAGAAGTGATGAAATCGAGCAGCGGCTCATAAAACACCTTACCCTTATGCTCCTCGTAATGCTTCTCTGCGAGCTCCGGGGTGATTGCCATAAATTTGGCTGCTGACAGCTGTAGTCCCTTTCTTTCAAACCTCGAAACGATTTCGCCTATCAATCCACGCTGAACGCCATCCGGTTTAATCATTAAGAAAGTTCTTTCCATCTACAACCATTCCTTTCTGCTTCTTTTGATTAATAACTACGTTTACCGATAAAATGTGCAATGTCGGACAAGTTCTTTTTCGCTGTCACATTGGGTAATCCCTCTAATGCCAGGAGTGCTTTTTTTATATATCGGTTCGCGAGCTGGTCGGCCAAATCGCCTCCGCTGCTTTTTCGGATCATATCAATGGCCCTGCTGGCATCTTTTTTTCCGCCATGTTCACGAATCAATGAGATTTCGTTAAGGAGCGGCCCCCGAATGTTGGGATCTTGAAGAGCCAGCAGCACAGGCAGCGTAATATTGCCTTGTCTCATATCAGAGCCTGGAGGCTTGCCGATTTGTTTTTCCGTACCATAGAGATCCAGCAGATCATCGCGAATTTGAAAAGCCATGCCCACGTTATAACCGAAGCGGTATAGCCGGTTTGCGGTTACCCGGTCTGTATTCGAGGCCACCGCCCCAAGCTGGCAGCTGATGGCAATCAGCAAGGCCGTCTTGCGTCTGATCCTCAGCAAATAATTTCGAACCGTTTGCTCCGTATTGAAAAAATCACGGATTTGCTCCATCTCGCCGACGCACATTTGCACGAGAGCGTTAGACAATATTTGATGAATTTGCGGATTCGGAAGCTGAGCGGCAATCGATAAGGCTTTGCCGTGAATGAAATCGCCCGTGTACATCGCGATGCGATTGTCCCACTTGGATTTGACGGTAAGCTGCCCGCGGCGGGTATCCGCATCGTCAATCACGTCATCATGCACAAGTGAGGCCATATGGATAAGTTCTAGCGGCACCGCTACCCGCTTCATGACATCAAGCCGGTAATCGCCGAACTTTCCGGCTAGCAGAACAAATATGGGCCTGATCCGCTTTCCGCCTGCCTTGAGCAAATGCAAAGAGGCCTCGCCGAGCAGCACATGCTCATCCGATACGCTTCGCTCAAGCTCCTGCTCGATCTGGTTCAGATCGCCTTTCATCTTTGCATACAAGTCTAGTAGTTTCATTCTTTCACCTATTGGGCAGATTGGTCTTCAAAAAAAGTAAGCTTCACGTCATTCGTCAGCAATCCAAGCTGCTTCGAATAATCAAAGTACAACTTAAGTCCTTCTTGCAGTTTGCTCCCAAAATCATATTGAAGCGAATGAAAATACATCTCCCAGTATGACGCTACTCCGCCAAGCTGCGTGCATGCTTGATCAATTAGCGGGCCAAGATGCGTCTTATTATACTGTTTGCTCGCTTTCAACGCCTTATATACGGCCTGTATAGCTTCAGGAGCTGATTGGGCAGCTTCCCTGCGTGCAGCAACGACCGCATAGGTCATGCCAAGGCCTGTCCACTGATTCCACAATTGCCCTAAATCGATCACATGCAGCCCGTGCTCAAGCCATGAAGCCTGTATGGCAGTATCGCCAATAATAAGGGCTGCGTCTGAAGTTTTCAGCATACTATCGAGATCAGGCGCAGCCGGTATATACTCAGGATTGCATTCGAAATGCAATGTCATCATTATTTTCAATAAATTAACGGAGGTTGCCGAAGTAGTCGTAACCGCAATGCGCTCCGGACGCTTCCTCTCGATCGGTTCCTTTAGGAAAAGAAGAATCGAATTGACATTTCCGACAGAACCTACGGACAGCTCGGGCAAAAGGACATAGTCGTTCGCGTTTTGTCCATAGGAGAAGGACGATATGGCGGATACGTCTAACTCACCGGCTTGAAGCATCCGGTTTAACTCAGAAGGTACGCGCTTGATGACCTCGAAGCCATTCCATTCGGTTCTCTCCTCGAACTGGTGAAACAGCGGCCATGCATTCGCATAGTCAATTCTTCCGATGGTGATCGGGCGACTCTTTATGCCCATTCTGTTCATCTCCCCATCTTCTGTACAAATCATGTTCTATTTCCATATTGTCAAGTATTTTGCCTACTAGAAAATCAATCATTTCATCCATCGATTGCGGTTTGTAATAAAATGCAGGCATCGCCGGAATCATTCTAACGCCAAGCCGCGCAAGGGTTAGCATGTTTTCAAGATGTATCGCATGAAGCGGCGTTTCCCGTGGCACGATAAGCAGCTTACGGTTTTCCTTTATCATGACATCGGCGGCTCTAGTCATCAAATCATCGGAAATACCGTGCGAGATTGACGCAAGCGTCCCCATCGAGCACGGCACAATAACCATTCCATGAACGCGGTATGAGCCGCTGGCGATGCTGGCACCGATATCCGCATTCGGGTGAAAAACGAGCTTGTTTGCAGCCATCGCCTCGCCAAAGCGTTGCTCAATGGCGGCAGAACGGCGGCTAGTTTCCCAGCCCAGCTCCTCTTTAAGCACCCTCCAGCCTGCTTCCGTGATGACCAGATGAACCAAGTAATCCATTTGAAGCAGTGTTTCGATAAGACGGATGCCGTACACGGACCCACTGGCTCCGGTAATGCCGACAACCCACCTTTTCTTCCAACTGGACGAAGCCTGATCAATGCCTTGCGTTACCATTGGTGAAGTACCAATAAGTCAACGATTGTGAAGAGAAATAATACAACGCTGAGCGTTCCGTTCATCCCGAAGAAAGCCGTTTGGACGCGTGACAAGTCGTTCGGACGGACAAGCCAGTGTTGATAAAACAATAAAGTAATCGATAATACAGTTCCTAGCAAATACATCCAGCTTAAATCCGTCATCCAGAACAAAGTAATAAATCCAATAGCCGTTACGATGTGTAGGGAACGGGCAATCCACAGCGCTCCAGCAATGCCAAAGCGTGCGGGAATGGAATGCAGGCCAGCATTGCGGTCATACTCGAAATCCTGCGTAGCATAAATGATATCGAAGCCGGCAATCCACAAAGCAACCGTAATATAAAGCAGCCAAGCAGACAGGTCAAAGCCGCCTGTAATGGCAACCCAGCCACCAAGCGGAGATAGCGCTATGGTAAAACCAAGGAAAACATGGCAAAGCCAAGTGAATCGTTTTGTATAAGAATAAAGCACCAGCATAACGACGGCAATCGGCATAAGCTTCATCGCAATGGGAGCTAAATTAGCTGTTGCGATAAACAGTAGCGCAAAGGATACGATAATAAACAGCATCACCTCTGCTGACTTAAGCAGCCCAGCCGGAAGTGCTCTCTTTTCTGTCCTCGGGTTGCCAAGATCGATTGCCTTGTCAATCAGACGATTCAAGCTCATCGCAGCGCTGCGAGCGCCAAACATGGCGAGCGTAATCCAACCGATTTCTCCCCAAGTCGGGAGTCTCTTCTCCATCACAACCGCGCCTAGTATCGCGCCCATAAAAGCGAACGGCAGTGCAAAAACGGTATGCTCAAACTTAATCATTTCTAAAATAATGCGTAATTTGCGAATCATTGCTATTATTTCTCCTTTGTCCCCATATGCAGCGCAGCGACTCCGCCGGTCAGAGGATATGCCTTCACCTGCTTCAGACCCGCTTCTTCGAACAGCTCAACTAGCTGCTGCCGACCGGGGAATAATTTAAGCGATTCTGGGAGCCATTTGTATTCTTGAAAACTTTTTGCGATTAGTTTGCCCATCAAGGGCAGGATGCGTTCAAAATATAAATTGTACATCGCTTTGAACGGCTGCCAAGTCGGCTTCGAAACCTCTAAGCATACCACCTGTCCGCCAGGCTTTACGACGCGTCTCATTTCCTTGAGCACCTGCAGGTAATCAGGCACATTTCGCAAACCGAAGCCGATCGTAACGAAATCAAACGAATTATCCTCAAACGGGAGGCTCATCGCATTGCCTTGCACCAATTTGATTTGCTTGTTCAAACCCAGCTTGTCTATCTTAATGGCGCCAAAGTCCAGCATGTTTTGACTGAAATCCAGTCCCACAATCTGTCCTTTGCCGCTTGCGTCAGCGAGCGCAATGGTCCAATCGCAAGTTCCGCAGCACAAATCGAGCGCCGTTTGCCCCTGGCTGACATTCATTTTTTTCATCGTGAACTTGCGCCATGCCTTATGACGGCGAAAGCTGATGAGATCATTCATTAAATCATATTTTGGAGCAATTCGTTCAAATACGCCATGCACATGGCTTTTTGAGTTCGTATCCATCTCTCATGTCACCTCGTCTCGTTGAGTGCAGGCGTGCAACCGGTATTTTTGTCTATCAGAGCATTGACGATCGAGGTCAATTCACCGAGCAATACATCCGATTCCAGCTTGCCAGCTAAAGCTAAAACGCTGCTCGCCGATTGTTTCAGCTTCTCAGAAAGCTGTTCACGCAAATGGTATTTTTTATCCAATGCTGAAATAAAGGCGTTATCGCAGCGATGCTGAAGAAGCTGCAAGCGCTCCTCTTCTGTGCCTTCCTGCATAACATGCCAATAAGCCCAGCTTCTTTCGAAACGCTCTAGGCTTTCGCTGCGAAATAGTTCATCCCGCAAAACCTCGCAGCGGCTTATGCCGCTCAGCACCTCTGCCCAGGCGCGCGACAGCAAGCCCTCGAGAACATCAGAAAAAAAGAGGAACATGGTGCTTCTCAACTGCACCATAATTTCTAAATATTGCTCGGCAGTCAGTTTCTGCTGCCGCATCCTTACATAAAGCGTAACTTTCAACCGGTTCACTTCGCAGACCGCGCCGCTGATTTTGGAAATCATCTCAATCTGGCCAGCTTGCGAGAGCAACTGATAAAAAGTAGCGCTAAAGTAATCACCAGCAAGTACCTTGAGCTGCCTAGAACGCATCTCCGGCTCATTTCGTTGATCAGGGTCCGTATCAATTAAATCATGCGTATCCATTCCTAGCTGCACCAAAGCTACAGCAACCGTGTAGAGTTCACTATGACCCTTCAGAGCGGGCTGCTGGTCAAGGAAAGCAACAAGCATGCGGAGCCTTGCATGTGATAAGTCAGGAAGCGTAGTGTGTGCTTGAATCATGTCATAGCCCGTATATTTTTGGGCTATTTCAGGTATTCGGTATGTTTTCATTGGGGAAGCCTCCGAACAGAGAAGCGCAAATCGCCGCTCAATAATCTAAACTATTATAGCACAACTTTTTCTAAAGAACATATGATTGGGCTTGCTTGTTCAACAATTTGCAACATCCCATCCTTTAGCGCTGCAAATTAGAAGTCGGCTTTACAGAAAATCCCTCAGCCTTGCCAAAACGCTCTTCCCAAGCTGTGGTAAAGCTTACTCTTAGCCGTTTGCGCCAAAGCTCGTCATGCACAGGGTCTGCCAGCGGGAGTTGGTTCATTTCCGAAATGAGCCACTCATCCGTTTTCCTCACATCAACGGCCGCTAGTAATACTTCGCCATCCGGTCGTTCTTCTACGAAGCGGATGAGCACTCGCCCCACGTTTTCCAGCTGCAGAAACGAGACGCGGACAAGCTTTGCTACGTCCCCAAACCAAATGACGGGCCTTCCGCTGTTCGTGCTGACCCGCATCTCTACGGATAGGATCCCGCTGTTCCATTCGATTTTTTTCAGCCGTTCGTTTAATTGAATAGAAATAAGGACATCAACTAAATTGCTATTCGTAAGCCGTACAGCCGGAACTGCGCGGAAGACGGCAACGTCGTCGTGCTTTCCGATGCGCTGCCAAGCTGCGTGCGGTAGCCAAATCATCATCAAAGTAACCACAAGCGCAAACATACAAGCGGTTAAAAGCGGTTTTCCGATCTTCAACTCTGCACCTCCAAAAAAAGAACTCATACCTCATTGTACGAGCGTGGCAGGTTGATTATTCGGAAGAATAACAGGCAAAAAAAAAGCAGGCTTGGCCTGCCCTGCTCGTGCTTGCTATTGGTCGGTTTCCATTGTTCCGTATTTCGTCATCACGACCGCTTTTCCCCGAATTTTTATCGCAGAGGTATGATCGGTAAATTGGCAAATTAAGATTTCGTTTTTGTCCAGTTTTTCCGTATGATGAAATTTTGTGTCCAGCCCGCGTGTTAAACCAATGACTTGAACGCCCTGATCCTTTGCTTTTATGACAATATACTCGCCATGTGTAGGCTCCATTGTTATCCCTCCGCATCCGAAATTCCAATCTATCCATGTGAATTATAGTGGATGTAGGGCATTTGTGCAAACTATTCCCGTTAGCAAATAAGCAAAAGACGCCCGAACGGCACCCCGTCTGGACGTCTTCTTGTCTAAGTAAACCATGAGCCTGAATTACTACCCGGTGATAGACCTGCTCTTCAATACGAATGAAGCATTGGCCGCTAAGCGGGCAGCATACGTGGTTTCATGGGCTTAGCCTTAATTGGATACAAGGTCCTTAAGCGATTTACCCGGTTTAAAAGCAGGCGTTTTGCTTGCAGCGATTTCAATCGGGTCTCCCGTTTGCGGGTTGCGGCCTTTACGGGCTTGACGCTCGCGAACTTCGAAGTTTCCAAATCCTACTAGCTGCACTTTATCTCCGCTTTGAAGAGCATCGGAAATTGCATCAAAAACAGCGTCAACTGCTTTCGTTGCATCTTTCTTCGAAAGATCCGTCAATTCAGCTACCTTCGTAATCAAATCTGTTTTGTTCATTGTTTCACCTCCTCCAAAGTGGGCGATATTGCTGCGATATCATCGTGGGCATCTAAACTCTCATCTTATCCCTCTTATTAACGGAAAACTTCAAAAATATACCTTTTGACCGAACAAACCTATAGTAATACAGCCGTTTGCCAATTTCAAGTGGTATCCTTCATTTCGAGCATAACAAATAAAACCGCTCCCTATTTGGCAGCGGCTTATTCGTATGCTAGATTCCATTAGCTACAGGATGATCGCGATTAGACCGCCTGAGCCCTCGTTAATAATGCGTCCCAGCGTCTCCTGCAGCTTGTATCGTGCGTTATCCGGCATCATGGCAATTTTGCCTTGAATGCCTTCTCTCACGATGGAGTGCAGGGAGCGGCCGAATATATCAGACTCCCAAATTTTGATCGGATCATTCTCGAAGTCTTGCATTAAGTATCTCACCAGCTCTTCGCTTTGTTTCTCCGTGCCGATAATTGGAGCGAACTCCGATTCCACATCAACGCGGATCATATGGATAGACGGTGCCGTCGCTTTCAATCTGACGCCAAAGCGTGAGCCCTGCCTAATGAGCTCCGGCTCATCGAGCGCCATTTCCGCAAGCGTAGGTGCCGCAATGCCGTATCCGGTCGTTTTGACCATTTCAAGCGCTTCAGCGAAGCGGTCATACTCCCGTTTGGCATGGGAGAACTCCTGCATTAGCTGCAGCAGATGGTCCTTGCCCCGAATCTCGACGCCGACAACCTCCATCAGAATGCGGTCATACAACTCATCCGGCGCGTACAGGTCGATCTCCGCGACGCCCTGCCCCATATTCATGCCGCTTAGGCCTGCACGGGCAATGAAATCATATTCCATGAACTGCGACACGACGCGGTCCACATCCCGCAGGCGGCGAATATCCTTTACCGTATCCCTGACCGAGCTTTCGTAGTTGCTCCGCAGCCAGTGCCGGTCATTCAGCACCATGACCCAGCTAGGGAGGTTTACGTTCACTTCATGAACAGGGAACTCGTAGAGGACCTCGCGCAGAACCGAAATCACTTCTTCTTCTCCCATTGTCGCCACGCTCAGCGTCATCACCGGGATATCGTATTTGGCTTGAAGCTCGCTCCTCAGTTGCAATGCTTCATCACTCTTAGGACGAGTGGAGTTAATAACCAGCACGAAAGGCTTGCCGACTTCTTTTAGTTCATTAATGACGCGCTCTTCTGCTACAACATAGGAGCTCCGCGGAATTTCCGCGATTGAACCGTCTGTCGTGACCACTACGCCTAGTGTGGAGTGCTCTTGAATCACTTTGCGCGTTCCAATCTCAGCAGCCTCTTGGAAAGGAATTGGCTCGTCAAACCATGGAGTCGTAATCATGCGTGGACCATTTTCATCCTCATAGCCCTTCGCGCCTTCCACCGCATAGCCAACGCAATCGACCAGTCTCACGTTTACCTCAAGTCCATCGGTAACCCTGAGCTGTACCGCTTGATTGGGTACGAATTTCGGCTCTGTTGTCATAATCGTTTTGCCTGCGGCGCTTTGAGGAAGTTCGTCCACGGCTCTTACACGGTCTGATTCATTCGCGATGTTCGGAAGTACGACCGTCTCCATAAACCGTTTAATAAACGTTGATTTGCCCGTCCGGACCGCCCCTACAACCCCGAGGTAAATATCCCCGCCGGTTCTTTCGGCTATGTCCTTGAAAATGTCCACTTTCTCCACTGAATATCCCCTCCCAATTGATTTTTCCGGTTCGCCGCCATCCACCGGTCAATAGGGCAGGCCAGCGACGCAACTCGTACATGCTTTTGGACTAGTATCATCTTATGTTCAAGCTTTCCGATTATGACGATTCTTTCTACGAAATCTTTTTTTCCTCGTTTGCGAGCTTCCCTTCCAAGATTGAAATATATGAGATTAGATCCATATCTATGACCGTAGAATGCAAAAAAAACCTCAACCAGACATGGTCTTGGTGAGGTTTCTTCGATCGGCACCGCAGTGCAGCCAGTATTAAGGTTTTACCGCCTGCGGCTCATTATTGACCAAATGATATGCCGGTGCTTTGACCGGAACAAAATCAGATCCGTCCACAAGCAATGCTCTCAAATCCGTATCTGCATCGATATCCTTGTTTTCATTTTTTTGCACGAATTGCATGATATCTATGCCGTAGTCCGAGTACACGACCCCGTTGTCATCCACAAGGGCTTGAATGGTTTGCCCGGAAAATACGCTTCGAATCGTCGGTGCCGTTTTGTTCATGCCCTTATAATCAATTTGATAAAAACCAGGGTACATCTCTTCTCCCTTTGGCAGCTTGCTGCTCGTTTGGATATAAGACGTCACCCAGCCCTGGATGTCATTAATCTTCTGGAAAGCAACGATATCAAGCAGTTTGATTCGTGGCTTCGTCTCCTCATCAATGACGAGAAAGCTGTAGTTCCCCCCGTTCTCAAACGCGGAGGACGGGATATCAGTCATATAGCCTGTCCGGCCCAGCTTGGCAAAATCAACATAAAACTTCTCATATTTAGGCGTTTCGGCAGTGCTGTTCTTAATTGGCAGCATGCCTGTTTCCTGCTGGTATTGGTCGATGGCCGCTTGTACATTCCGTATGGCCTCCTTCGGAGCAACCTGATTCTGCTTCAGTTGCTCCTTCGGATACATGCAGCCAGACAGCGCGAGCACGATTACAAATAAAGCAACAACAGACGCCGCTGGACGCAAATAAAAACGCGGCCCCCCGTTAAACGTTCGTATCATTTTTTTCACTCCTCCAAGGTTTTCGTAGAAAACCTACTTCGTAAGCATTAACTTAGGTTTTTGTAGAAAACCTACTTCGTAAGCTTTAACTTAGGTTTTCGTAGAAAACCTACTTCGTAAGCATTAACTTAGGTTTTTGTAGAAAACCTACTTCGTAAGCATTCCGCTACCATAAATCGTCGTTTTCTTCCGCTTGGCGGGCAAGCTGTCTCGCGACTGCCGCGCGAAGCGGATCGAGCGGAATATCAACAATCACTCTGCCCGCAACCTTCGCTTGGCAACCAAGCCGGATATGGTCACCCTCAAGCCCCGACAGCTTCCGCCTTTCATTATCCCCAATGGGCAGCAGCTCGCTCTCAGGCCTCACGCTGACCTTGCACATAAAGCAGGCCCCTTTACCCCCGCAGCGGGTAACAATGGGTAAATTAGCGCGTCTGGCGGCGTCTAGCAGCGTCGTGCCGTGCCTCACCTTAATTTTTTTGCCAGATGGCCAAAAGGTAACCTCTCCGTCCATTACAAGCCACCAACCTCTCCGGCTGAAATTAAATGATGAAGACTGCGTTTCGCTTCAATCGTGAACACATTGTTTTGTTCAATGGCAGCAAGAGCTCCTTCATGCTTGGATGGCGATTCGGCAAAGGCTTGAACGATCATGTCCACCCTGTCCGCACGTCCCCGCAAATAATTAAACCACAGCTCATGAGCAAGCGGTACGACCGATGCCGCCAAAGCCGAGCCCTCCAGATAAGCATGGTCTGAGAACGGCAAAAGCAGCTTACGCACCATCGTTTCATAGATGTTGCCGCCAGCCTGAACCCGAAACCCGCCTACCAATTCTACCTGTACTTCATGTACGGTAAAGTGGCACAGCCTAGATCGATACATATCCGTCACGCTTATTACTGGCTCATCGATTGCGAATGAGCTTAACGCCTCATAGAGATCATCCATGTCCTCGTCGTCACAGTAGATATCCAAATCGCGCGGATCAGCAGCCAGCGGAATTCCTCTAAGCATTAAGCTTGTGCTCCCGCCTATGATCCACTGCGAGGAGCTTTGTTCCGTAGCTTGAATAATAGCAGCCAGCGCCTTATGAATGCGTTGCTGTTCGGTCATCGCCGGCACTTCCTTTTATAATCAATGATAAAGCCTCCTGCTGACTTCAACCTCAAAAATAAGTTTTGTTTGCGGCAACGATATTCGCATCCGCATTCTTTATGATCGCTTGGCAGCCCAGTCGGTAGCCTTCGTCAAATTCCTCCGGTTCAAGGCGGTCCCATTCTTCGTCTGTGATTCCCTCTAACTGATCAGCGCCTTCCGTAACCAGGCAGCGGCAGCGCGCACATGTTCCCCTAGCGCATGAAAAGCTCCAATCCACATTATGTTTCATAGCAAGATCCAGCAGCGAGAGGCCGGCTTCCCCTTGAACAATAGCCGTTTTCGTTCTACCCTTTAATTCAATCATTGTATGTCAGAATCTCCCTTTCGGATTATAGTAGCAATTGCTTATGTAAGTTGGCCTAAATAATGGAAATAAGTCCGCATATAAAGCCGATTATCAGTACGATAAACGCAACCAAGGAAAGCACAAATTTCAAGACACCCTTCGTTTTCAAGCGAGCAAACGTAATTAAAAGGGCCGCAATCGCCATCATCCCAATGCCGAATAGCGAAACCCACATCTTAGTCATTGCATCCATAGTAATTCCATTCTCCTAATCTATAGCATAATGAATTCAATATTATTATAACATCGCTTAAGAAAAAAAGCCTAACGGCGTCCTTTCGCGGCGCGATTCATTCCATGAAATATAGAGCTTATATGGCGAAATGGCATACTTACCTGCAGTTCAAAAAAAAGGACAAAAGCTGACAGGGTGCGGCACCGAATACACATCATCGGAAGCACCCTGCGCTTTTGCCGCATAGCTTTATTTTTTCATCATCATTTTCATCAGAGTTTCCATGTTACTCGCGCTCATGCCGCTTGCCTTGACCGCTTTGACGATATCATTGACTGTCGATTCCGCCACTTTTACTTTAGCCATCTCCGACACTTGCTTGATCAGCTTGCGCAGCTCGGTTTCGTCCGTCATCGTTTCTGCGGTAACGCCGCTGGCCAGTTTTTTGACCGAGCTTTCGGTGATGTTCTTGCCTGCTTTTTTATTAATCGAACTAAGAATATCTTTGGAAAAATCCTTCGCCATATCCTACACCTCCAGGATGCGCATGTGTCTTGCTCCATGCATCATATGAGAAGGTAATTGGATTGGTGTAGGCGCTGGTCCTTAGCCTATTTCCTCGATTTCATGCGTACGCAGCCTGCCCATCAGATGCTCGACCGCAGTTCGAGGAGCTTTGTTCGAGAATAACACCTCGTAGAGCTGGAAGGTAATCGGCATTTCGACGTCATATTGTTTCGCCAGTTGGTAAGCGGCGCGAGTCGTGCGAACACCCTCAACAACCATGCCCATTCGACTGAGGACCTCATCTAACGGCGTTCCGTCAGCCAGCATGTAACCTGCACGCCAGTTACGGCTGTGCTTACTTGTACAAGTCACGACCAAGTCGCCGACGCCAGCAAGTCCAGCAAACGTTAGCGGATTAGCTCCCATTGCGGTTCCTAGCCTGCCAATCTCCGCAAGACCCCGGGTTAACAGCGCCGCCTTGGCATTATCGCCAAATTGCAAGCCGTCCGTGAGGCCAGCGCCAAGCGCAATAATGTTTTTAATTGCGCCAGCTACTTCAACCCCTACGACATCCGGATTCGTGTACACTCGGAAATGGGTATTCATGAGCGCATCCTGCGCCTTCTCTGCAGTCTGCAGATTAGCTGACGCGACAACGACCGTGGTCGGCTGCTCGCGCACAACCTCTTCCGCGTGGCTAGGTCCCGACAGGACGACCAAATCTTCCACGGATCTTCCGAGCTCCTCGGAGAGAACAGTCGTCATCCTCTTCAGCGTATCCCCTTCAAACCCTTTGGTGGCATGTACCACCAGCGTATCCGAAGACAAAAATGCCGCAGCTTGTCTTGCAACCTCGCGCATCGCGCCGGAAGGAGCGACAAACAAGGCCAGCTCGGTATTTTCCAGAGCAAGCTTTAAATCTGTCGTAGCACAAATGAGCTCCGGGAGCTTCACGCCAGGCAAAAACTTGCTGTTTTCACGATTGTCGTTAATATCCTGTGCCTGCTCTTCTTTGCGCGTCCATAACATCACGCGATAGCCGTTACTCGCAAGAACAGAAGCCAGGGCAGTTCCCCAGCTTCCCGCAACCAATACTGCCGCCTTTTTCATTGTTGATGGAACAACCTCTGTCATGCTTGCGTTCACTATCCTTTCTTTGCACCCAGCTTGTTCTCCGTGCCTTGAAGCAGCTTTACGATATTCGTCCGATGGCGTACGAAAGCAAATATACAGATCAGAAGACTTGCACAAAGTAAAGGAACGGAAAAATAAAAGATACAAATGAATAATGGCGTTAAAGCAGCGAACAGCAATGAGCCAAGCGAGACATAGCGTGTTAAAGCAATTGCTGCAATTGCAATTACGCCTGCGCAGAGAGCAGGAATAAAGGCAAGCGTTAAGATGACGCCTACAGTCGTTGCAATGCCTTTGCCGCCTTTGAAGCGGAACCAAATCGGCCAGTTATGGCCAATAATGGCTGCAAGTCCGCAAAGAACGGGTATCCAATCATTTTCTCCAAGAACATGGCCAATCCATACAGCCGCAACGCCTTTGGCAATATCCAGCACAAACACCAGTATGCCCGGCCCTTTGCCGAGCACCCTAAGTGTATTCGTAGCCCCTGCGTTGCCGCTTCCATGCTGACGGATATCGATGCCCTTAACCCATTTTGCAATTACGATACTGAATGAAACCGAACCTAACAAATAGCTTAAAGCAATCGCGATTACTCCATATAACAAGCTACTTCTCCCCTAATCTTCTTCGGACTTACGACGTGAGAATATTCGTATTGGCGTCCCTTCAAAATTAAATGCAGCACGAATTTTATTTTCGAGATAACGCTCGTACGAGAAATGCATAATTTCCGGATCATTCACAAATACAACGATCGTTGGAGGTTTGATTGCCACCTGAGTAACGTAGTTAATGCGCAGACGCTTCCCTTTGTCGGATGGCGGCGGATTGATCGCAACCGCATCGGAAATGACATCATTAAGCAGATGCGTTTGAATGCGCATCGCATGCTGTTCCGATACATGATTAACGACAGGAAGCAGCTTTTGTAAGCGCTGTTTCGTCAAGGCAGACAGATAAACGATTGGGGCGTAGGACATAAACAAAAAATGGTCCCGAATATTTTGCGAGAAATTTTGCATCGTCTTCTCGTCTTTGTCAACGACATCCCATTTATTGACTACAAAAATCGATGCTTTGCCCGCTTCATGAGCATAACCGGCAATATGCTTGTCCTGCTCAATAATGCCTTCTTCGCCATTAATCAATACACATACCACGTCGGCGCGCTCAATAGCCTTCATCGCACGCATTACGCTGTACTTCTCCGTAGACTCATAAACCTTGCCGCGCTTGCGCATACCGGCGGTATCAATGAGGACATAGCGCTGCCCATCGCGTTCAAAAGGCGTATCGATTGCATCGCGCGTTGTACCCGCTACGTTGCTCACGATTACGCGGTCTTCACCGAGCAGAGCATTAACTAGCGATGATTTCCCAACGTTAGGACGTCCGATCAGCGCTACACGAATAACATCCTCGTCGTAGCCATCGTCCGTTTGCTCCGGCAACAGGGAAACCGCTGCATCGAGCAAATCGCCAATGCCAAGGCCATGCGATCCAGATATGGCTATGGGTTCGCCAAAGCCAAGACCGTAAAACTCATAAACCTCATCCATTCGGCCTTGATTGTCTACTTTATTTACTGCCAGTACAACGGGCTTGCCAGAACGGAACAGCATTTGAGCAACTTCATCATCCGCATGCGTCAAGCCGGACTTCGCATCGGCCATAAAGATAATCACATCTGCTTCTTCGATTGCAAGTTCAGCCTGCATACGTACAGATTTCATAATTTCATCTTCGCCATCGATTTCAATACCGCCAGTATCGATTATGCTGAACGGTTTTCCATTCCACTCTCCGGTGCCATACAATCGGTCACGAGTGACACCCGGTTTATCCTCAACAATTGCTAAACGGTCGCCGATGACCCGATTAAAAATCGTGGATTTACCCACATTCGGACGGCCGACGATAGCGATAACGGGTCTTGCCATAGTTTGTTTTCCACTCCTTCAAAAATACTCACGTTAACCATCATAGCAAAAAAGTGCGTTCTTGGCTAACTTTTCATATTATCGGTGGTTGACCAGTATGATGGTCCCGTTCTTTAAATCGTGTGCGCTCGCATCTAATATCTTCTCTAGAAGAAACGAAGTTTCCTGTAGCTTCTCTAAATTTTCCGCAATAAAAATGGGAGCTCCTCCCCCAACCGACTCAGGCTTCGTAGATACGACGGCAACAATCTCACCCATGCTCTCCGGCTCCTTTCTTGTTGACCGAAGCTTCAGTCGGCATGCGAACCGCTGATTCCAATATCGGCACCTTCAAAATAACCTGCTTCCCTTTTTCCGAATCGAACTCCTGCGGCAAAATAAAAACGGCAAGCCGTCCGTCCTTCATGTCCAGCTTCGCCATCGGAATAAGCGCCGGCTCCCCATCGTCGCGGTATACCCCCAGAATGGTGGCCACATCGTATAGAATGGCCTGACGCTGACCCAAATTGCTTAACGTAACCTTTCCGTTCGAATTATAGGGGGTTAAAATAAACCCCATTCCCCGTTCAGCGATAATATCCTGGTTAGCCTTTAGTCCGACATTCATAATGTAAACATCATCGACGTACAAATCTGGACCATCCACCCGAACCCTTGCTGTCTCCACTGCAGCAATATGAGCGATGGCTTTGCCTGACTTTAGCTTCTCGACAATGATAAGCGATATGGCGCCTGCCACTATTCCAATCCAGACATTGATCATAATCCCAAATAAACTGGTCAGCAAAGCAGTCATGATAACGAGATAGTTCCTTCCTTCAAATACCATCGCAATCCCTTCGATATAGGTCGAACCTCTGCCAACTAGTTCCATGCTGTCGATTTTGGTCAACGTATCCCGCTCCATCTTACGTACGTCTCTGAACTGCTGGGCAGCCAGAGTCAAGAAAGTGATGGCGGTATAATCTTTATTAAACAAAGCCGGAACGGCGACCGCACCAAGAGCTGCTGCAATGACCCCTAGAGATATGTGGATGATCCTTCCGTGCGGATAGGTTGGATATTGCCTGTAATCCGTTCTCAGCATAAGGAGACGCGAAATAATGCCGAAGGCGATACCCAGTAGCACGCCTACCAAAAATTTATTTTGGACCAGAAAATGCTGCATTACGATGATCGTCCTCCTTTGCTTGGCCAACAAAATCCGTTTAATTTCGTGATTGCTAGCTTGATCCCTTTGACTAATAAACTGAACAAACGTGCAGCGGACAGCGCAACCCAGAAGCTGTCCCACCAGGAGAGCGAGCCGATTTGTGCGGTATACGCTCCGGTCTGAAGAACAGAATTTAAGGCTTCTCCCAGCACGGCACCCCAAATGAGCATACCGCATTGTTGTTTAAACTGAGCTGTAAATGCTCCGCAAAATATGCCCGCAAGCAAGGGTGCATCCCACCTGGGATCAATCCAATAAAAAACAGGATCATAACTATATATTTTTCGGATAAAGCCCCATATTATGGCGATCATTAGTGCACATAATATCAAATAGCCGACATAGCTCCATTCCTCAGTTCCTTTATACGTCGTTATGCTTGTCAATAGAAGCAGCCACACGCTAACATGTAGAGCAGCATGTAAATATTCCGGAGCCGGTGTCCACCATAACGGTACATTGGTCATGGCTAACAAACAAACGCCCATCCATACCTTCAGCATGCGTGGACCAAGATCAGGGGCAATCTGAGATTTCCAGCCCGTGGCGATCAATATAAACAAAATAGTCATAATCCATATCGATAAATATCCCGGATTCACATGCTTTCACCTCTCGTAACCCCTATTATGCACCAAAAAAAAGGAGCTATTCCTGCGGGCATCCGCAGAAATAGCTCCTTCTGTATAAAAGTGATTTATTTAAGGTTTTTAAGCTTGTCGCCGAAACGTTCTGCAAGCGAGTAGCTCATGCTCTCGTTGCTTAGGCTAACGTTCGGATTGTCGATTTTCTCGATTTTTGGCGAACGTGGCGCACGGTCAGGGCGAGCGCTAGGAGCAGCTTGCTCTGGTGCTTCTTCTGTTTCTTTGATGCTAAGGCTAACGCGTTTCTCAGCAGGGTTGAAATCAAGCACTTTCGCTTGAACTTCTTGACCTTCTTGAAGAACTTCGTTAGGAGTAGCAATATGGCGGTGCGCAATTTGGGAAATGTGAACAAGTCCTTCTACGCCAGGAGCGATTTCAACGAAAGCGCCGAATGGAACAAGGCGGCGAACGGTACCTGTTACGATATCGCCAATTGCAAATTGGCTGCCAGCTGAATCCCAAGGACCTGGTTGTGCAGCTTTCAAGCTAAGGCTGATTTTGCCTGCAGCCGGATCAACTTTAAGTACCTTAACGCGAACGGCTTGACCTTCAGCTACAACATCCTTCGGATGTGCAACATGCTGCCAAGAAAGCTCAGATACGTGTACCAAGCCGTCGATTCCGCCGATATCAACGAAAGCGCCGAATGGTGTAAGGCGTTGTACTGTTCCATCAAGCTCTTGACCTACTTCAAGCGCAGCAATCACTTGTTGTTTGCTTTGCTCAAACTCAGCGTCAAGCACTTCTTTTTGGGACAAGATCACTTTGTTGTTTTCACGGTCGATTTCTTTAACCTTTACGCGAAGCGTACGGCCTTTGTAATCGCTGAAATCTTCAACAAAATGGCGCTCAACCATAGATGCAGGGATAAATCCGCGTACGCCTACGTCAGCAACAAGTCCGCCTTTAACAACATCGGCAACAGCAACTTCAAATACTTCGCCGTTGTCAAAGCGTTCTTGAAGAAGATCCCAAGCTTTCTCGCCATCCACTTGACGTTTCGAAAGAACAAGCTTTTCCTTCTCATCGTCGATGCTTACGACTTTAAGCTCAACCTCTTGACCGATTTGAACAGCCTCGCCCGCGTTTTCGATCTGCACGGCAGAAAGCTCACGAATCGGAATGACACCGTCATATTTATATCCAAGGCTTACATAAGCTTGGTTATCTTCGATTTTGACGATCGTACCTTTAACGGAATCGCCTTTTTTCAAAGACACAAAATTATCCAAAGCGTCTTGGCTTACTTCTTCCGCCACGGATTCTTGCACATTAGTTTCTTCTGACATTTGAAATAACCTCCTCAGTTCATACCCCAACTTTATTTAAATCCGCTACCGCCTAGAGCGAAAGCAGCATTTAAAACATAAATTAACGATTGTTTGCAGCAAGCTCGCGAATGCGGGCCATAATCGTGTCTGTTACTTGCTCAAGCATATCCGGTGATGATTCCTCAATAATTGCGGTAAGATCGATTAGCTTGCCATAACAAACGACGATTTTGCTGAATGGTTTGTACTTTCCGATAATCGCAACCGGAACAACGGCAGCGCCGCTTCGAACAGCGATCATTGCTGCGCCTTTCTTGGCCGCTCCTGATTGATTATGTCGCGACCCTTCAGGAAAAATGCCCAGTACGTTGCCTTCTTTCACCATTGCGATAGAAGACTTGATGGCATCCTTGCTAACGCCTCCCCGTTTCACCGGAAATGCGCCGACTGCGCGGATCCCTGGACCGAAAACCGGAATTTTAAACAATTCCTCCTTCGCCATGAAATGCACCTTGCGCTTGATCTTGACTCCTACCGTTGGCGGGTCAAAGTTGCTGAGGTGATTTGAGGCGAGAACGACTGGGCCTTCGGCAGGAATATTTTCCGTGCCTCGCGCTTCCAATCGAAATAACAGGGTGTACAAGACACGCAGGAGAAACCTAAAAAAGTAATATAACATAGTTTACTTCGCCTCCGCCATTTTGGTTCGGCTTAATTTCACAATGGCGTGAATGACCTCATCGATCGTCATGGAGGTGCTGTCGAGTACTACAGCATCAGATGCGCATACTAAAGGTGAAATCTCTCGTTGCTCGTCCAAGCGGTCACGCTCTGCAATCTCCGTTTCCAACTGCTCTAACGTAATGGTTTGGCTGTCCACTATTTCACGGTAACGGCGAAGTGCCCGTTCCTTAACCGATGCAGTCAGAAAAATTTTCAATTCCGCATTAGGCAGTACGTGCGAACCAATGTCCCGGCCATCCATAACGACGCCCTTGCGTTCTGCAAGCCTGCGCTGCATGATGCCTAGAACTTCACGTACCGTTTCATTCGCTGCAAAATAAGACACCTGAAGCGTCACCTCGCGAGAGCGAATCAATGCAGTTACATTTTCACCATTCACGAACACAGACTGGCCTCGCTCACCTGGCTCAAGCTCAATCTCTAAAGATTTTACTAGATCAGCTAGTTTAGCCAATTGTTCAACCGATACCCCGGCTCGCTGCGCAATTAACGTTACAGCCCGGTACATAGATCCCGTATCGATGTAAACATATCCTAGCTGCTCGGCGACTCTTCGCGCAACCGTGCTCTTGCCCGCGCCTGCCGGCCCGTCAATTGCAATGTTCATGCGGTCGCTGTCACCTTCGTGATGCACCACTACAGGTCAACCCCCTTTTAGTAGAGACGGCTGGCCGAATGCATGTAAGAATGCGACGCAAACCTCTCAAGAAAAAAGCAGGCTTTGCCTGCGAACGTGAAAATTATACCACACTATAAACGCAGATGCAAAAGCCCAGCGTCAGTTCAAGCGGGTTCCTTCCCACTGTTCTACACCCGTAAGCCAATGCCTGACTGCATTATTTTGCAATAGTGCCTGTGAGCAAAATAATAAAATAAGCAAAGTTATGATGATTTTTCTTAAAACAGCGCTAACCTCATCGGTTAATCTGACAAGCCGCTTACGGCTTTTCTTTTTTCTGATCAACACATAGAATCTCCCCTTCTTCTTTCAGGGTAGTTTTCCATGGTTATCCTATTTTATTCATCGATTTCGATATTCCAGCTGCTTCTCGAAGCAATAACGAATGACTTTCTGGCGTTCGGAGTCATTGATGCTTTCGTATTTAATCATCGCCTGTTTCCTGCCTGACTCCAGCTCCACAACCCGCACGATTTCCCCTCGGAAAAATGCATGCTCAATAGTGCCGTTCTTAAACGGTACAAGCAGCCAGCATTCTAGCACCATTTCGGCTTCAAGCGGCCATTTCCCATCGGCGATGAATGAAATCCCGCCCCCGCCAACATCATCGGTTTCACATACGAATCGGACTTGATTTGTCATTTTTATAGCAATCTCGAGCTCGGCCGGCACCCTCAGAAAGCTTCGCCGCTGTACTTTCGTAATCCGATCGGGCTCCGGTCTTCGGATTTTAATTAATTTTACCCCGTCTTCTTTGAAGCCGATAACATGGGAGTCAAAATAATTTTTTATTCCATCCTCGGATACAAAAAAAACAGATAGCTCATCGCCTAGAAACAAGCGCTTATAGCGTCCTGTTTTCTCGCTAATCGGAACTTCTATCAGCAATCCGTCTTCTTGCTCATCAGCAATACGCGACTTATATTCGATCGTTGCTTCCGCTTCGTCTGAAGAAGCGATTTGAAAATGCAGCATTTGATTCATTTTAGGCAACAAATTGGCTCCCCCCTATTTACATGCATTATAGCACGTCGAATAAAGGGGAGCCATATCGTTATTTGTCAGAAGCTACCTTGGAATCATAGGGAGACATTTCCTCAATGGATTCTTCCAGTCCGGTTTCCGAATTAATATAGACACGGTAAAGCGAACCATTCATTTTGCCGGTATATTCATAACATAATACTTCTTCGCCAAGCTCGTTATCAATCAGCGCCAATTGCTCTTTTTGCACCTTCATTTCAGAGTTAAGCGCTTTTCGAGCTTCAGCTTTTGCGATAATCGGGCTCGGCAGCTTACGCTTGTGATGCTCATAAACATAATCATTCGCTTGCAAGCCAACGGTTTCGCCATTGTCTAGCGCCACTTTGACCGTAAGCTTGTCCGGATAGATCAGAACCCCACTTTGCTTGCTCACATACGTGAAAGCGCCCATATTGCTGTGCATGTCATAGCTGATAGCTTGCATTTCCGAGAATCCATGCTTGTCTAGAAAGGTATCGGCAGATGCTTTTGCTTTTTCTAAATCGATTTTTTTCTCGCCGATATCGCGAGGGTTCATAAACCAAAGCAACTGGCCGCCCTTTTGGGTGAAATCCATTTGAAGCTTTTTGTTTTTGCCTTCATTAACCGTAGCGGAGTAGGAAGCATATTCGGTTCCCTTGGCGTTTTCGACAACGCGGACATCTGCTTTTGAAGAATTAGAGAATTTTACCGCTTGCTTCTTGATCTCCTCGGAGGAAACCATTTTTCCGCTGAGTACCTTAAAGGTACGCTTCTGATACATGCTTGTGACGGACGGGCCCCAGTTAATCTCCGGATATTCGCTCACCTTTTTATCAACGGTTTTGAACCCGTCGACAATGACGTTGCCTGGTTTCGTTTTGTCTGAGGCAATGGCAATTTCAACATCCATCCAGCGTAGTTTATTGTCTAGCACTTTCTGCTGCATGCTAACCAGATCCTTTGAAATTTGCTCAGAATTCGCATACAAGGTCTTCATGGTTTTAAATTCGTCAGGCGTCAACGGCTGCTTGGTTAGGTCACGAACTGACGTTTTATAGGCAAAGTTTGCAATGCGGGATAAGAAATCGCCAGCCTCATTGAATGGAAGCAGCGTAAGCGGCAGCTGGTTAATCTCGTTTTGCGCTTGGCTCGTTAATCGCCAGACATTGACCAAACCCTTGCGATGGTAACTTTGCGAGGTCGAATTCACCGCAAGTGTATTGCCTAATTGCTGATGGAGCTGCTCCACATGATAAGTCAAATCGTGAAATGCCCGTTGATACTGGTTTTCCGCTTTTATCAGTATCGAATTTTTCTCTTGATGCTCTTGGTAGCCCCAGTAGGCAGCTCCGATAAGCAGAAGTGTCATTACAGGAAACAGGATCGAGCTTAATCGACGGTACATAATACAAAAGCTCCTTTCTTGTGCAAAACCTGGTTTTAGTTTGGTTTGCCCAAGGGAGCTTTATGCATCCGGCTATTTAATTGTGCTAGTTCTGTGATTTGCCATTAGAAAACGCTGTGCTCTTCAATCTCTAAATCATTTGCATTGTTGCAGATGCATTGCTTAAAGCCAGTATCAATCGCATCTCTTTCTCTTCGTCCGCGCAGCACGAATTTCTCACCGCATACGTTGCACCGGATCGTCACTTTAATCCTTGCAGCCTCCATATGCTCCTCCTTAACCATTATTCGAATGCCATCGTTGCAGGCATTTCAATATAATGTAAGTATGGACGGATCAGCTACAGTTTAACCTCATCCTCTCGGACAAGGAAGCGGAAAGGTGATCGCGAGGTCGCATGAGCCATTTTGCGCAAGCCCCATATCCATAGAACGATCATAAATGGAATAATGAACCACATCCAATTGGTGCGGACGGTAATCATAATCCAGTCATAGGTTCCGTGCAGAAATACGGGAAGCAGCAACGATATTACTAAGAAATAGAAGCTCTTGTTCTTAGGAGCAAACTTTGCTTTGCCTAAATAATAACCCATCATCACGCCGAACAAGGCATGGCCAGAAACAGGGAGCAAGGCGCGAACAAGCAGCGTTCCGAATGTCGCCGGTGAATAAAAAGCGTAAAGCACATTCTCCAATGTCGCAAATCCCAGCGAAATGGAGGAAGCATATACGATTCCATCATAGGGCTCATCGAACTCCGTATGGTTGTAAATGACATGGTACAGAACAAACCATTTCACGAATTCCTCAACACCAGCCGACTCGCCGAACGCGAACCAAACCGTATGATCGCCAAGCCAAAGTTGCAGACCCCGCTGAATAACCATGATCGGTACAACGACGAGCATCCCGAGCACAAACATACGGGCAACCATATGAATCGGCTCAGCCTCATATCGATCCCGTAAATATAAATAAGTAAGCAGCGAAACGCCTGGCGCAACGGCAGCAGTCAAAACGGAAAACAACAGCATTTCGTCCCTACTTTCTTACACCCAGCCGCGGAAGCGAACGGCTTCAGCCATCTTGCGGACGCCAGCCATGTAAGCGGCCAGTCGCATATCAACCTTGCGGGTGCGGTGTATTTCGTACACGTGGTTAAAGCCTCGGATCATCATAAGCTTAAGCTTATCATCAACTTCCTGCTCATCCCAATAGTAACCTTGATTATTTTGTACCCACTCAAAATAGGATACGATGACTCCTCCGGCGCTAGCGAGCACATCAGGAATCAGCAATATGCCTCGGTCAGACAAAATCCGTGTCGCTTCCAGCGTAGTTGGTCCATTAGCAGCCTCAACGACTATGGAAGCTTGAATACGGTCGGCGTTTTCATCTGTAATCTGATTCTCAATAGCGGCTGGTACAAGCACATCGCATTCGAGTTCAAGCAGCTCTGCATTTGAAATGGTCTGCGGAAATAAATTGGTCACATTCCCAAAGGAATCTCGACGATCCAACAAATATTCGATATCGAGCCCTTCTCTATTATACAACGCTCCGTTCACATCGGAAATACCTATTACCTTCGCACCCGCCTCATGCATAAATTTGGCAAGGTAGCTGCCGGCATTTCCAAAGCCCTGAATGACAATTCGAGCATTCGCCAGCTCAATGCCCTTCAAGAGAAGCGCCTCGTGAATCATAATGACCACACCGCGGGCAGTTGCTGTTTCTCTGCCTTTGGAACCGCCAAGCACCAGCGGTTTTCCTGTAATAAAGCCTGGTGAGTCAAATTCCCGAATTCGGCTGTACTCATCCATCATCCATGCCATAATCTGTGAGTTGGTCATCACATCAGGCGCGGGAATGTCTTTGCTCGGTCCGACGATTTGGCTGACCGCACGCACGTATCCACGGCTCAAGCGCTCAAGTTCACGGAAGGACATGGTGCGCGGATCGCAAATGACTCCGCCTTTTCCGCCCCCGTAAGGCAAATCGGCAATGCCGCATTTTAGGCTCATCCAAATCGACAAAGCCTTTACTTCATTTTCGGATACTGCTGGATGGAAACGCACGCCGCCCTTTGTAGGTCCTACAGCATCGTTATGCTGAGCCCTATAGCCTGTAAATACTTTTGTCTTGCCGTCATCCATTCTCACTGGAATACGTACGGTCAGGAGCCTTAGCGGCTCCTTCAACAGGTCAATCATATCCTGATCATAGCCAAGTCTTCGCAGCGCTTGCTCAATTACGATTTGAGTAGAATGCAATACATCGTTTGCTTCTTTATCACTCATTCCATCACCGCCTTTGTCTACATCTAATATGAACGCCTTTCCCTTACTGTATTCCATTTCATATGTCTCATACATGCAAGAAGAGCATCATACAGACAACAAATTGTCTGCAGATGCTCTTGGCAAGCCTGCTGGCTTAAAATTTAAAATGATTACAGATTTCCCGTACCGCGTGTTCGGGCATAATCACTTTTCCATACTCTTCAAGCATCGCGTAGGTCACAGAAGTCGCTTCCCCATATTCAGCAAGCAATGCGATAACGGCGTTATGCCTTGAGCTATCGATTAGAGCAGGCTCTAATGCCAAAATATATTTTCCATTGTAGGAAAATAGTCGGCCATCCTCGGTTAGTGTGGCGGATTGCAATTGCTTGCATACCGATATCACATCTTCGAATTCGCGGAAGGAATACATCACGACATCACTATGCTCCAGCGTAACTTCCATCTCGTATATTTCGTCTTCCGTGTCGTCATCTTCGGTTGCCCGATCGCCTGCATGACTGTTCATTTTGCCACGGGTGACAATCACTACCATACCTTGAGCGGGGAGGGCAAACACTTCGACCGCTAATGGGCCGCTGGCGTCGAATCCAAGTTCACTATATGCTTGATCCATCATTTCACTGAATAGTTCGTGTACTTTTGGAATTTCGCGCCACATGTCTTCCTTCTGGATCCCCCGTTCCAGCAGGTCGTCGAACGTCAGGAAAATTCGAATCTTATCCTGGCTCAATCGCTCGATTTTCATGACAGGATCCTCCTCTGCAGCATCTGTTGTAATAGCGTATGAATGATTTAGAAAGATGTGATAAATTTGACCAAATCATGCTATGTAACTACTTTATCATTTCTTTTAGACGAATGCACTAATATTGAATGAAAAAAAGAATCGTCTGACCGCACAGCATTTCTGCCCGGCGGCCTACGATTCTTTCGTCAGGTTTTCCTTATTTAATGAGCAACTGCTGACGATTCCGCTTTGATCTTATCCGCTTCCCGCTTCAGCTTGGGGTCACTGTTCACAATCGCTTCAATCTGTCCCCAAGCGGCGTCGGATTTTACGGCGGTATCGTCGGTATGCTTTGGGGCAAAAGCAGCAACATCTTCCTTAATCGAATTGCCCATCATTCTTGAAACCGATTTACGGGCCACCGATGAGCATACATCGGATAAAGCATGCGCTGCCCAAGAAACGGCACCAGGCTGTTTTTTTGCAAGATATACCGTTGCAGCCGCGCCAAGAACTCCGCCAAATAAAAATCCGCTTAATTTCATAATTACAGTCACCTCTTTCTTGTCCATCATTGGTTTCAAGAGATAGTTTGACCGCATACTTACGCCCTCATTCGATATAAAATAAGGAAATCAGGCTTCAGCATCGCTTTAGGAATATATGATACAATGAGGTCGATTTAACCAATTTGGCTATTTACGCATGGAGGTATACCACGATGATTAGAAAATGGCAGTTATTGACTCCCTTGCTGCTCGCGGCAATGCTTGCAGGCTGCACAGCACAGCAGCAAACTGAAAATACATTGAAGAAAGATATACCTGCAGTTGCAACTACAGAAACGACTATTTCCGTTCCTACTTCAAGTCCGGCAGCCGTTACGCCAATGCCGGAAGCGTCCCCCGTCCTTGAGGAAGAAGTCCCAGCCGCAAAGCTTTATCAAATGAACAAAGTTTTTCGGTTTGTGCCTATTGAAGAGTCTGCTCCAAAAGATGTGGTATTGCTTACCTTCGATGACGGGCCACATAATGAAACCGTGCTCACTAGCATTCTCGATACGCTTGACAAGCATAAGGCTAAAGCTATCTTTTTCGTTAATGGCTATCGAGTCAAACAAAATCCCGAATTGCTAAAGCTTATTGATGAGAGAGGCCAGGCCGTCGGGAACCACTCGTGGGACCATATTGACCTCAAAAAAGAAACGAAGGCAGTTGTCGAAAAACAAATTGGCGACGTCCAAAAGGATGTTGATGCTTTAATCGGCAAAAAACCGCTTTTCTTCCGGCCACCGTATGGATCTGGCGGCGATTTAGTGAAAGAAACAGCAAAAAACCACGGCATGCTATTCATGACGTGGTCCAATGGGTCTTTAGACTGGGATAAATCCGCAAAAAATAAACCGGAAGTCGTCATCCAAAATGTTCTGGAGCAGCTGCATCCCGGAGCTAACATCCTGATGCATGAGCTAGAATGGACAGCCGATGCCCTTGATGAACTGCTCACTGCGCTTGAAAATAAAGGCTACGGTTTTATAAATCCGGCTTCTATTGCGCTTGATTCGTAAATTTCACACCATACCAGAACAGTCCGCCAACCAGGCTGACAAATAGAACAAACAACAGGTTGTAATACCATTTCGTTACCTTATAATTGCTCGAAGGATGTCTCTTTCGCCTTGGCGGCAGATCCTCTCCCTCATTGGAATTCGTTTCGATGTCAGGCGGCTCTGCCGCTTTTCCATGTTGTCTTGCTGCCCGCGAACTTCCAAATTTTTCTTTCCTGGTCATGACTCCCTCCTGAATCGTATAATCAACCCCATAATAAAATCAATGAGAAAATGCGCGATAATTGGCGCCAAAATCGAACCAGACTGTATATAGATCCAACCTAGGCCATAGCTAATCGAGAAAACAAGGCCCGTAGGTATCCAGTGCTTTAAATACCTTACATGAATAGTAGCAAAAATAATGCTCGTCCAATAGGGCCCAATGGCATGTTGTATTGCTCCCCGAAAGAGCAGCTCTTCGCATATCGCGACAACGAGGGATATGACGGCAATATGCCATACCGGTCGCGTGCGGAAAATCCGGTCATTCACCCCGCCATCATCGCTTGCTTCTTCCGGCACAAACCGCGAAATCAACAAATCAACAACGATAACCGCGGCTGCTAGACCTGCTCCCCAATAGACAAATTCAAGCCCCTTTGGTGGAGTAAACAAACGGATTACATTTTGATGCTGAAATAAAACCCATATTAAACCGATAATAAAAGTAATCGCCTGCGTGGCGTATAAATTAATTAGCAGCATGCGGTCATCCAGCTCGTCGACAGATACCTTGCGCACGCGAATATTTCGAATATCAAACTTCTTCATAGCTTCCCGCCTGTCTGGAACGTTCGTATTTTCTTTTTTTACCTTTTCACCTATACTGATAGAACAAATCGACAGCATTATTTTTCTTGCACAGAAGGAGATAGAGAGAGATGGAAAAACGATTAACGACAACCGCAATGTTATTCAGTGTTGGATTTGTGTTTATGCTCATTTGCACAGTAGGCGCTTTTTTCTATGGGATTCAAATCGGCAAAGACAAGACAGAAGAAAAATACGCAGCCGCCGATGAAGGATCTGCCCTTGCAGCTTCTGCCGCAACCCCTTACCAGCAGCAGGATTTAGTATCTTTCTATCATACTGTATTTTTGCCTTATCGTGAATTTCAAAACGAATGGTTTGCAGCTATGAACAAATTATCGCAAGGAAAAACAAATGAAGCAACTTCGATGTTCAAAGATCTCGCCAGCCTGGCCGATGACAAAGCGAAGGAAGCAAGTTCTGTCGATATGCAAAGATCCCCATTGCTTGGGCAATCACAGATCAGCTACATACGCAGTCTTAAGCTCTTTAATGAGGCATCATTGAAAGCAGCCACCAGCGCCAAAACGTTGACGACTGCAGAACTGAAAAAAAATGTTGAGCAAGAAAAAACCTATCAGTCTGCTTCGCTGTTCGCCTTGACTGCCCAGCAAGCTTACTATTCAGCCATGCTGAAATGGGCAGCCACCGTCAATACCGACATTCCATCCGAGTATACGTCACCCGCGATGCTTGAGCTCAACCAATGGAAAAATCTATCGATCACAGTGAAAAACAAGCTCATGTCGGATCAACTGATGACAAGAAAGAAGCTAACCACTTATTATCCTCAGGATTTAACGAGTCGGGTGGACGAATTTGTCGTGTCGGGACAAGCCTCAAAAATGAAGCTCCACACCTTGTCATCCGTGGTCGATCTTCTGATCAATACCGAGGCCGTGCGTTCGGGCGATTTTTTGGCTAGCATGTCCACACTATACCAGAAGCCCTTGCTGCCTCAGCTTCCTTTCTTTTCCGTAGAGACGAACTAATCCATTCTTTCACTTATCAATCATATTGAAAACCTTTTAACGAGGCTATAGCTGCCATGCCACCGGCAACATTGTGGAGGCTGCTATAGCCTTGTTCTTCTAAATAATTGCATACGGCAGCGCTGCGAACGCCATGAGCGCACACGATGTACAGAGGCTTGCCTCCATCGATCTCACCTAGGCGCTCGGGTATTGTATTCATCGGAATGAGAACAGAAGGTTCTAAATGATAAAATTCCCACTCAAATCCTTCTCTCACATCTATAATTTGATTTCCATCTATGTTTCCATTATCCAACAGCTCCAGCACGTATTGAGCCGTCACTTCCTGCCAGTTATTCATATATAATGACCTCCCATGTCGCGTTTTGACACTTATGATGCTTGAATCATAACGAAATTTTCACAATTCAGCAAGTTTGAGGATTGCTTTTGTCCGCCACCTTGCATTAAAATAGAAAAGTCTACGATCGATGATCAAACTCTCGTCCCGCTGCTGCACAACGGTGCCGGGTCGAGGGTTTTTCTGTTCATATTCAGCGAAGCCTTTAAGCTTCGCCCCATTTTAGGAGGCATACTTCACATGTTTAAAGTGTTAGTTTCCGATCCAATCAGCGATTTGGGCATTCAGCAGCTTGTTGAGGCGTCAGATGTCGCAGTCGACAAAAAACCTGGATTAAGCGAAGACGAATTGGTAGCCATTATTGGCGAATACGATGCGTTGCTCGTTCGCAGCCAAACGCGCGTAACTCCAAAGATTATGGAAGCTGGAAAGCAGCTTAAAGTGGTTGGCCGCGCCGGCGTAGGCGTCGATAACATCGACCTCGAAGCAGCTACACAGCGTGGTATTATTGTAATCAACGCGCCAGACGGCAATACGATTACGACTTGCGAGCACACGTTTGCAATGATGATGGCCGTTGCCCGCCACATCCCGCAAGCCTATATGAAAACAGTTAATGGTACATGGGACCGTAAATCCTTCCTCGGTGTTGAGCTTCGCGGCAAAACGCTTGGCGTGCTTGGAATGGGCCGTATCGGCAGCGAAGTTGCTAAACGCGCTAAAGCTTTCGGTATGGAAATTATGGGTTATGACCCGTTTATGACAGAAGAAAGAGCTGAGAAAATTGGCGTAAAGCTAGCTAGCGTTGACGACATTGTCCGTAACGCGGACTTCATGACGGTACATACACCGCTAACACCGGAAACTCGTCATATGATCGGCAAAGCGCAATTCGAAGTCATGAAGCCAGGCATGCGGATCGTCAACTGCGCGCGCGGCGGAATTATTGATGAAATCGCATTGGTTGATGCCGTTAATGAAGGTATCGTAGCTGGTGCTGCGTTTGACGTATTTGAAGTGGAGCCTCCTGCTGAGGATCATCCATTCCTTACTCATCCAAAAATCATCGTCACGCCTCATCTTGGCGCATCGACAGTAGAAGCACAAGAAAACGTAGCGATCGACGTATCGGAACAAGTGCTTCACATTCTTCGCAACGAGCCGTTTATCAATGCGGTTAACATGCCTCCGATTCCTGCGAATCTGCAAAGCATCCTTCAGCCATACTTTACGCTTGGCGAGAAACTTGGCAGCTTCATTGCTCAATCGACAGAAGGCGCAGTGACAGAAATCGTCGTTGGCTTCGCCGGAGAGCTTGCAGAGGTTGATACTCAGCCGCTAACACGCCATATTGTACGCGGCGTACTTGCACACCACCTTGGTTCCGAGCAAGTAAACGTTGTAAATTCGCTTCATCTGGCTAAGGTACGCGACGTGAACATTGTCGTCCAAAAATCGCACGCATCCAAGGACTTCACAAATCTCGTCACCGTATCCCTTCGTACGAAGAAGGAAGAGCGTGTCGTATCCGGCACATTGCTGACGGGTTACGGACCTCGTATCGTACAAATCGATAAGTTCCCTGTTGACGTCACGCCAGAGGGCAATCTAATTCTGATCTCGCATAATGATAAGCCAGGTATTATCGGCCGGGTAGGTACGCTTCTAGGGAATAATGACGTGAACATCGCTACGATGCAAGTAGGACGCCAGCTTGTTGGCGGTTCAGCTATTATGGTGCTTAGAGTCGATAAGGCTACTCCTAAAGACGTACTTGAGCAGCTTACAAGCATGCCAGAGCTGAATACAGCTAAGGAAATTACTCTATTTTAATGAATAGATAATGCAAGAGCCAACCGGCGTGATCCGGTTGGCTCTTTTTTTGTTTCACGAGCAACAAGAATTATCTGCTGCATTCTACAAAAAAAGCGTTCCCGAAGGAACGCTATGACAACGATTGATGGGCTTCGACAGGAATAAGCAGCGTAAACGAGGTGCCTGCACCCGCACTGCTCTCAACAACAATTCGCCCCTGATGCAAATCAATCAAGTTTTTGACAATGGCTAGGCCGAGTCCTGTCCCGCTTGACGAACCGCGTTTACGCGCTTTATCCGCCTTGTAGAAGCGTTCAAATATATAGGGCACATCTTCAGAAGGAATGCCTTGTCCTTCGTCTCTGACGCTCAGCTGAACATACTGGCTGCCATTAACCGTCTCTTGCTTGCCGCCAATGGTTATCGACTTTCCGGAAGGGGTGTGTCGTAACGCATTGTCAAGCAGGTTAGTCAGCACCTGCTCCAAACGGTCCTCGTCCGCTTCCTTCACGGACAAAGGCTCTCGCGGCAGCTCGGCAAGCAGCTTCACTTCGCGCTCTTTTGCGTATACCTGGAACTTGCGATGAACGCGCTTCACGACATGCCTTAAATCGACTTCTTGGAAATTCATATCCACATGGCCAGCTTCCATTCTGGCGATGTCAAGAAAATCATTGACGAGTCTGCCCATACGGAGTGATTCGTCATAGATGACCTGTACAAGCTCCTTGCGGTCTTCTTCCGATACGACAATATCATCCAGAAGTGCCTCGCTGTAGCCTTGCAGCATGGAGAGCGGCGTTCGGATCTCATGGGATATGTTAGCTACAAAGTCTTTTCTTAGCTTCTCCAGCTTGTGCTCCTCGGTTACATTCCGAATCACAGCCACGGCTCCGCGGACTACTCCTTTTGACTGCAAAGGGGCCATTACCACAGACCAGACGCTGCTTAGGACATGAAGCTTATCCGTCGCATCCCGCCCTTCTTCCATGACGGTTTGGAACAACTCCCGTAACGGCAAAGGAACCTCTGACTTCGAGGCTATTGCATCAGGCGTATCTTCCTGCCACGCAAGCTCCACGCCAGACCATTGGTTTATTAGCAAATGTCCGCTTGGGTTGGTAAGAATCACTTTGCCGTCCGCATCAAACGTAATGACAGAGTCGCCCATGCTTCGCAAAATGCTTGCCAAATGGTTTTTCTCATGGTTCAAGTCATGAATAAGTTTATCCAACTGCTCCGTCATATGGTTGAACGTGTCCGCCAGTTCACCAATCTCATCGCTAGAGCGGATATTCACTCGCGTACTGTAATTCCCTTGAGAGATGGAGACAGCCGCATCTTTGAGCTGGAGCAGCGGCTGCTGGATTTTTTTTGAAAGGAAAAATGCAAAAAAGGTGGATAAGAGAAATCCGATAATCGCCGTAAATACAAACAAAACTTTTACCTGATGCGAGCTGTCATGCGAATTATCGTCGAACCAGATATCCACGTATTGAAGAAGAAATACCCCCACAATAAGCAATACGACAGCCACGAGCAGCATAATGGTCGCCCAAAGCTTCCCAACTACGCTGCGCCACAGCTTTCCGGCCAAACGCTGCCACATGCCCATTTACTTAGGCACCTCAAGCTTGTAGCCGACGCCCCATACTGTTGTAATCATCGACGCTGCATCCGGAGATACTTTGTTCAGCTTCTCACGAAGCCGTTTCACATGAGTATCTACCGTTCGTAAATCGCCAAAAAACTCATAGTTCCAAACGTCCTTAAGCAGTTCCTCACGGGAAAACACCTTATCCGGCGACACAGCCAAATAATGAAGCAGCTCATACTCCTTAGGAGTTAAGCTAACTTCCTGTCCTCCCGCGGTTACACGATGCGCGTCATGCTCGATCACCAGGTGAGGGAATACGATGTTATTGCTCGAATTGATTTCCTTCGTCAGGAACGCAGTCGCCGAAGACCGGCGCAATATGGCTTTCACGCGATAGATGACCTCGCGCGGGCTGAAAGGCTTAACGACGTAATCATCAGCGCCAACCTCAAAGCCTTGCACTCGGTTCATCTCCTCGCCTTTTGCCGTAAGCATAATGACGGGAGTAGCCTTGACCTGACGCAAGCGTGAGCATACCTCAACGCCATCAATACCAGGAAGCATCACGTCCAGCAAGATGAGCGCGTAATCCGTGTTAGACGCCAATCTTAGCGCCGTCTCGCCATCTTCCGCTTCGTCGATCGTGTAGCCTTCCTTCTCTAAATACATTTTGAGCAGGCGACGAATCCGTTCTTCATCATCTACGACCAAAATTCGGCTTGAATAATCAGACATAGCGTATTACTCCTCTCGAATCATAGACTAAACGCCTGAGTAGGAATGTAAGCCCGCAATAACAAGGTTAACCCCTACCAGCGTAAACAATACAACGACAAAACCAATGACCGCAAGCCAAGCCGAGCGATGCCCTTGCCAGCCGCGCGATAAGCGGAAATGCAAATAGGCACTGTAATAAAGCCAAGTGATAAGCGCCCATACTTCTTTCGGGTCCCAACCCCAGAAGCGGCCCCAGGCGATATTCGCCCAGATCATAGCAAAGATTAAGGCCCCAAGCGTAAAGATCGGGAATCCAATGGCGATCGCGCGATAGCTGATTTCATCCAAATCTTCCGCGTCAACGCCTTCCATAACCGGATGGATGACAGCGCCAAGAGGCTTACGGAACACTAGGCGAAGCAATCCATATAACAGGGTTCCTGCAATAACGGACCAAACTACCGTATTCAGCTTGCGTCCGGAATTCGCACCGTTCATCCAGTAAGGAGCTTCAAAGATCGGCTCGCTCATCCCAAGGAAGGAATCAAACTTAACGGTGTCGCTGTTGTAAGGCTTAACGATAGGCGGCAGCGTGTAATACACCGTCTCCTCTGTCGTCGTCTCGATTCCCTTCGCATCGATGACTGATTTTTGCTGTACGAATTCCGCCTCATACCCCATACCGCGGAATGCAAATACGGCCACGATAAAACCTACAATCAAAATGATGGAATATAAAGAGAATTCGACCCAGAACTGGGATCTCTTCGCTTCTTTTGTTTTCCCTTTGAAATCGACGACCCGCAGCAAATACATTAAGCCTGCCGCAAAACCGACCGCGAAGAAAGCTTCGCCAAGCGCAGCTGTCGTCACATGCACCTTCAGCCAGTAGTTATTGAGAGCCGGTATTAATGGCTGGACCTCTTGCGGAAACACAGAGGCATAAGCAACGATAATAACGGTCAGCGGCAAGGAGAACATGCCAAGCAACGCTTTTCTGTAAATGGCATATACAATCGTAAATGCAATCATGATCGACATGCCAAGAAAAGTCATAAACTCATACATGTTGCTGGTAGGAATTTGTCCGCTTCCCGCCCAGCGTGTAAAGAAGAAGGTCAAATGGGACGCAAGCCCCAAGCTGGACGTAATGAAGGCGATCCTTCCCCAGCGCTTCTCATGCTGGATGGGATCACGGTTGCTCCATTTCTTGCCCGCAATCGCAATCACATAAAACATAAAGGCAAAACAATAAAGAAAAAATGCGACTATAAAGGCGTCGCTGCTAAAATCAACTAAACTCACGCGTTGTTCCCTCCGTTATCAAGCGACTTCGGATCTACGGTTATCCCTATTTTTTGAAGCGCTCCCGCAACATCCGAGCGCATACCGTACCAGTTTTTGTTTGTATGAGCGCCTAATGAAAGTTGTCCCTCGTCAACCCGCAGCCAAATGCGGCGGTGCTGCCAATAGGAACCCATCAGTAGGCCGATCATGGAGAAAAATGCACCGATCCAAACATAAGGCAGCGCTTTATCCATCCGGACGTTCAAATAGGTTGATGCTTCTGAAAAATCTACGTTTTCCATCCCGTCAACTCGAATTTCAATTTTATCCGCTATTGCATGGTTAATCGCATCTTGTGAAAATTTCACCTTATCCTTTTGCATCGGGAAATACATGTAAGGCTCGCCATCCGGATCTAATCCAGGACCCTTCACGGTGAAGACAAATGCAGGCGCATTCGGTTCACGCGACAATGTCGTTGGCTCGCCGTTGTCTCCAATGGCGAATTCCATGTAATTCGCGTATAGGTCTAGCGTATACGGCCCAAGCTTATGCTGGAGTGCCGAATCCTTCATCGGCAGATCAAACGGTCCGTATTTCTCACCTGTTTGCTTATTGATAAGAATCGGATGAACCGCATTTAGCCTCGGCGTCGTATCAAAGTCAAATTGGTAAAGCTTCAAGCCTTTGTACTTCAGAGGTTCATTGACGATGATATCATGTCTTTTCACTTCTTTAAGAACAGGCTGCTGTGATTGGTCATTGCAGCTGCTCTCGCATTCATACAGCACCGCCTTCGTTTCGAACAACTTGGCTCGTGCCGTTCCTTTCAGCTTGTCCGGCAGCTCCTCATCCGTATAAAACTCCACGGTGAATTTTTCGTTTTTCACAAAATAATTCGTATTGGCGATTTGCACGGTGTCGCCGTCAGGAATCGTTATGTAGCTGTCCATTTGCCAGCTTGGAATGCTTCTTGCCAGAATAGCCAGCAGAAACAAAATGAGACCGATATGATTAATATAAGGTCCCCAGCGGCTGAATCGGTTTTTCTCGGCAAGCAGCGCTGAACCGTCGCGATGAATCCGATAGCCCTTTTTCTTCAACTGAGCCCCGAACTGCTCCACCCATTTCTCTTCATCCCCGTCGATCGTTTGCTTGTACACCGTTTTTTGGCGGTGTATAAACTGCAAATGCTTGCGAATTTGCTGTTTGCTAAGCGCCCGATACAAAGGCAATACTCGGTCCAAACTGCAAATAACAAGCGATGTGCCGATCATGACGAGCAACCCAATGAACCACCAGGATTCATACGTATGCGACAAACCGAACAAATAATAAAGCTTGCCTGGCAGCCCATACGTCTCTTCGTAATAAACCGATGGGTCGAAATTGTTGATAAAGGTGTTCTCTTGCGGGTAAATCGTCCCCAGCATAGCCGTCAGAAACGTGATCACAATCAAATAAATAGCGATCTTAACGGATGAGAAAAAGTTCCAAATCTTATCGATATAGCTCGGATTGCTTTTTTGCGAACGGCGGGCTACCCCGTCGTAACGCATCTCCAGAGGGAGATCCGAAATATCATTGTTTTCGAGCGGCTTGCCGCAGCTCTCGCAAAGTACGGTGCCGACCGCATTTTGATGGCCGCACTCGCATTTTGTGTTTTCAACCACTAACACAGTAAAACCTCCTACAGCTGAAGAAGCCGTTCAATCCGTTCATCAATATCCACTTCCGTCATGCCGCCTACTTTAATTTCCATAATCGAGCCATCCGGCTTGATGAAAAAAGTAGTTGGGTATGATTTCAGCCCATAGCTTCGTTCCGTTTTACGATTAACATCGCGCAAAATCGGATAATTCAAATCAAAGCGGCGAACAAAGTTGTTCACGGTTAACGTATCCTCGCTTAAATTAATAGCGAGAATTACAAGGCCCTGATCCTTCCATTTTGCATATTGCCTTTCGAACTCCGGCATTTCCTTCACACATGGCGGACAGAAAGTTCCCCAAAAGTTGACGACGACGGCCTTGCCTTCATAGTCAGACAGCTTTTGCTTATTCCCTTCCAGATCAACGAGCTCGAATTCGGGAGGGATGCTGCCCTCTTTGAGAGGACCTTTGTCTTCCGCAGCAAACAAGGTAGACCCTATCGCATATCCACCTATGATCAAGACGGCAATTAGGATACAAATTTGTACCGTCTTGCGTGATTTTCCCATAATTAAATTCACCACCAGCTTCTCTATGCAGAGCTCTCGAATACTATCATTATAACGAAAAGTCGACGGCAATAACTGCCGCCGTCGATTACTTTTTATGAACTTTATGTGTCTTGCTATTCGCAATATCAAGCAGTTCTTTGATTTCCTGCGGCGTCAAATGGCGATACTTGCCTCTGCCCAGATTCTCAAGACCAAGTTCACCAAATCGAATTCTCTTCAGACGAGTTACCTTATGTCCAATTGCTTCAAACATACGCCTAACCTGCCGATTCCGGCCTTCAAAAATCGTAATCGTAATCGTTGCTTCATTCCCGTCCGTATCCACATCGTGATACTCAAGCACCGCAGGAGCAGTCATACCGTCCTCGAGCTTAATTCCCTTCTCCAACTTCTCAAGCGCGGTGCCGTGAGGAACCCCTTTGACCGTTGCGCGATAGGTTTTCGGTACGTGATGACTTGGATGCGTTAACAAATTGGCGAATTCGCCATCATTCGTTAGGAGCAGAAGACCTTCCGTATCATAATCCAATCGACCGACCGGATAAACTCTTTCCTTAATGCCTGGCAAAAAATCCGAGACCACTTTACGGCCCTGCGGATCCTTGGCGCTTGTAATGACGCCTTTGGATTTGTTAAGCATAAGATAGAGCTTCTTCTCGCTCCTAATGGCTCTGCCGTTAACGGTAATGGTATCCACTGCCGGATCTGCCTTGACTCCAAGCGTCGTAACCTTCTCTCCGTTAACCTCCACTATGCCTGCCAAAATCATTTCTTCACATTTGCGACGGGAGGCTACTCCCGCTGCGGCTAATATTTTCTGTAAACGTTCCAATGCTTTCACCTCAATCTCCATCATAACGATATGGAGAACAAAGTACAAGCTTCACTACCCGAATATGTATAAGCAAATGAAAATAGCCGCTAAAAAACCAACTGTATCTGAGAATAAACCTACTTTTAAAGCATATCGAGTCCTTCGTATGCCAATTGCCCCGAAATAAACCGTTAATACATATAAAGTCGTATCTGTACTGCCTTGGATAGTTGAAGCAATTCTTCCGATCATGGAATCCGGCCCATACGTTTGAATCAAATCGGTCGTAAAAGCTAATGAGCCCGCACCTGTTAACGGGCGCAAAATACCAAGCGGAAGTACCTCGCTCGGTATTCCCGCCCAGTCAAATAGCGGTCGCACTGCGGATAGCATTAGCTCCAAAGCGCCAGAGGAGCGGAACATGCTGATTGCAACCATCATTCCAACCAAATGAGGAATAATATTAATGGCCGTTCCAAAACCATCTTTGGCGCCCTCGACAAAGGTTTCATAAACAGGAACCTTCCGCCTTAATGCCGCATAAAGAGGAATAAAGACAATAATTGCTGGAATCATCCATGCGGACAGGCTAGTAAAAAGATTATACAACCGGCTCACCTCCGGCTGCTGGTGTAGCCGCCTTGATTGCGGACTGCTTTGAAGGTAAGTTCGTAAAGTTCGGAGGCGGTGACTTACGTCTGTACCATTGATCGGCAAGGATGGCCGCGCCAGTCGCAATAAAGGTGGCGGCAAGCGTCGTGCCAATAATTTCAGCAGGGTTTGCTGAGCCATAATTCATTCGGATAGCGATAAGCGTCGTCGGTATGATTGTAATGCTGGACGTATTCAAAGCTAATAGCGTACACATTGCTGGCGTAGCCGTAGCCGGATCCGGATTGAGCTTTTGCAGCTCCTGCATCGCCTTTATTCCCATCGGTGTCGCGGCATTACCAAGTCCGAACAGATTTGCGCTCAAATTGCTCATTATGTAGCCAATGGCTGGATGATTGCGGGGAACATCGGGAAAGAGCTTGCGCACGATTGGGCCCAGCATGCGGGCAAGCTTCTGCAATAACCCTGCGTCCTCCGCAATTCGCATCATCCCAAGCCAAAAGACCATGATGCTGATTAAGCCAAAGCTAACAGTGACGCCTGATTTTGCTCCATCAAAGGCGGCTTGCGTCACTGCATCCATTTTTCCAGTTATCGCAGCTACTACAACGCTAGCTACGATAAAAAACAACCAAATCCAATTGACCATGCTGCACGCCTCCCCATCTATGCACCTAACTCTAACAACTGATCAGCGTCTCCCGCGCTTAACAGCCATACTAATGCTCGAATAGTGCGTTTACCACTTTGGCAATGGAGTGAAAGAGTACTTTATGACCATTGCCTCCTTGCCCAGAAGCCTTTCTAAAATCAGCTAATGTCTGCATCGTTTGTCTTGAGGTTGTTGATAGCTGCAATCTGCTGCTTCCGCTATCATAAAGTGGGACAGCTCCTATTTTGGCTTGGTTCATGTACCATTCCAACATTCCTCGCTCGCCTAGCAAATAACGAGTCGATGCCGCGTCATTCAAAACCAAGCGAGACTGAATCATCCCAGTTTCCTCTTCAGCTATCGGGTATTTGAAGGACTGGCCTGCGACATACGGATATCCAGAAACTGCTTGTCCTTTAGCTGCTATTTCCTGCAAAGGATAATTTCCGAAGCCCCAGTCCAGCATCTTGCGATGGTCGGCCCAATCATCGCTATCGTTGATGGTTACTGCTGCAAGCTGTTGATTTTGCCTTGTAGCAGAGCTCACCAGACATCGAAGTGATTTTTTCGTATATCCGGTTTTCACGCCATCCGCACCTTCATACATCGTGAGCATTTTATTTTTATTCGTATAACTGTATTCCCAGTTCTCGTGGGGATTAGGCACTTTTTTGATTTTCGTGCTCACGATTTGGGCGAACACATCATTTTTTAACGCATAGGCGGTTAGCTTGGCCAAATCATTGGCTGAGGAGAAATGCCCTTCCTCATCAAGGCCATGCGGATTTTTAAATTGAGAATGGGTTAAGCCTATGAAGGTTGCCTTCTCATTCATCAGATGGACAAATCCCTCTTCTGTGCCGCCTACATGTTCTGCGATAGCTGTTGCCGCGTCATTGCCTGATCGCAGCATCAGCCCGTAAAGCATATTCAGGAGGCTCATTTCCTCATTGAGCTGCAGATAAATAGATGAGCCTTCTTTGCCGACGGCCCGCTTGCTCGTTTTTACCATATCCGTCAGCTTCCCGTGCTCAATTGCTACGATAGCTGTCATGATCTTAGTTAAGCTGGCTATTCTCATCGGCGTATCCCCATTGCTGCTATGCAAAATTCTGCCTGATTCAACATCAATTAGCGCTGAGGCTTTGGCGTTCGTAAACAAAGTAGACGGCTTAGCGTATGCTGCTGGCAAACGGCTAGTTCCCGCTAATACGACGGTCATCAAGCCCAATAGCAGAATTCGCTTTACCTTGATATAATACATGTCCAATCTAGCCCCTCTCCAAGCGTTAGTAGAAAATGCTTCTGATTTTATATTTCAGTATATGCTTGTACTTGCCGCTCTAGACGAAAACAGCCAATTAAAAATGAAAAACTGCCCTCTCGGGCAGTTCTGTCATAAGAGGTGATCGTTCGCTTCGATCCGTTCGCTAACCACGGTTTGCGGGGTGTCAACATAGGATGAAGTGCCAGCATTTGATGGTTGCTTCATCATCGACTGGATCTTGTCAAACACATGCGGTGCCGAATCAATGACCCGCTCCAGCAGATGGGTTTGATTATCCAGAGGCACGATCTTGACGCCATGCGTGCCAACGACAAGGAACGCGATTGGCGTAATCGATACACCGCCTCCGCTTCCTCCGCCGAACGGCATGGATACAGATGCATGATGCGCATCCGATTGCGTTCCATTTTTATGGTCGGCATCATCCAGCCGTATGTCGCTGCCCCCGGCTACAAAGCCGAAGCCCACCTTCGATATTGGCATAATAATGCTTCCGTCCGGCGTCTGAACCGGATCGCCTACAATCGTATTGACGTCAACCATCTCTTTAATATTTTCCATTGCGGTTTGCATTAAGCCTTGAATAGGATGTTCTGCCATGCTTTGACGCCTCCTTTCGTTTTCCTCATCCGGACCAGCAGTTGCAGTCCGGCAAGAATAGCATAACCGAAGCGGATTTGAGCTATGCATGACCATTCGGTTCGGAAGGCTGCGCCTTGGTAAATCGGCTGTACATTCATCTTCGGCTCCGATTTTAATTTTACCATCTGCGAAAGAAGTCCTATAATGGACGTTTTGACTGACCAGACTGCGCCAGTCGTCATCGCCGTCCACATCGCATCCCCTGTACCGACAAATGTAGTCCAGTTCCATTCCAGCAGATGCACTTTCGTAAGCGTTTTTCTCGCCCACCCCTTCAGATTCCTCGTCATATGAAGCAGATGCTTGAATTTATCAATCGTTCTGGCGACCTTCTCTGCATCAATTTCCTCATTATATTGTTTCCAAGTATCGATTCCCGCTTTTGTCTTCGAAACCTGCTCCTTTAGTTGGACGGATGTACCGGTGAACAAAACGATCGGCACTTTATAGCGATACCGTATGATTCCATAAAGCGCCTTGATGTTCAATTCTGCGTCATCATCGCTTCCTACCCGCTTCAGATGCCCTTTGATGACAACTTTAGACCGCAAGATTATGATTAAAATGAACAAAAAAAAGAGACCGGCCGCCGTTTTCCAACCGTAGGGGTAACCGAGCATCATGATGCTTCCTCCGTTTCCCTTATATGGGTTGAATATAGTATGACCCGGCGGTCAAATCTCATTCTTTTATTTCTTCAATTGTCATTTGTCTGCTGTCCAAACGATCGAACAGAAGCTGAGTCTGTTCCTCGAGCGCGTCGTCAAGATCGACGTTGCCCGGCTCTGGAAGCTCTTTGATTGAAGGCAAGCCAAAATAATCCAAAAATGATTTCGTTGTTCCGTACAAAATCGGTCGTCCTATTTGCTCTGCTCTTCCAACCTCTTCAATCAAATCCTTCGATACGAGCGATTGAATAGCTCTGTCGCTTTTCACGCCTCGGATCTCCTCAATCGTTATTCTCGTGATGGGCTGTTGATATGCTACGATGGAAAGGGTCTCCAGAGCAGCCTGAGAGAGTTGCGATCGCGTAGGGGTGTATGCCATACGTTCAAAATAAGGAGCATGATCCAAATGAGTGGTCAGTCGATACGAGGCTGCAACCTCTGCGATTTGAATGCCGCGTCCCTCGCGCTCCAAATCACGCTGCAAATCGTAAACCAAGTCTGAGGCTAAGTCAGCATCCAGCTCCATTATATCAGCGAGCTGACGCTTCGTCAGTCCTTCGTCACCCGCCATAAACAGGAGTCCTTCAATAATCGTCTTCAACTTCTGATAATCCAACTTCCGCCAACTCTCCTTTCCAATGAATGACAATATCGTCAAACAACTGATGCTGGAAACAACGAATATGCTTCATTTTCATTAGCTCCAGTATCGCCAGAAAGGTGACTACGATTTCGTGCCTGTCCATATTTTCACGTATGAGACGCGAGAATTGCACCGTTTCAAACTGTTTGAGCACTTCGACGATATCGCGAATCCGGTCTTTCACCGATATTTCATCCCTTTGAACCGTTGATACGACGTTTCGCCTTGCCGCTCGACGCAGCGCCTTCTGAAAGGCAACGATTAAATCCGAAACATGGAGTCCTTCGACCGGATTAACCTTCTCTTCCTTCATGAAGGGGGTCATATCCTCAGGTTCCCTTGAATAGACAAGGCTGCGCTCGAATTCCTTCTCGCGCAGCTGTTCGGCTATTTTCTTGAATTTCCGGTATTCCACGAGCTTCTGGATAAGCTCATCACGAGGATCCAGTCCATCATCAGGCCAATCCTCATCATACTCATCCTCAAATACGGGAGGCTTTGGAAGGAGCTGCTTGCTCTTTATCGCCAAAAGGGTTGCCGCCATGACCAAAAACTCGCTCGTAACCTCCAGCTCCAGCTCCGTCATCGCATGCAAGTAATCCATATATTGAATTGTAATCTCGCTGATAGAGACTTCATGGATATCGATCTCGGATTTGTCGATCAAGTGAAGCAATAGATCAAGCGGCCCTTCAAAAGAATCCAGCTTATAAAGCATCGACACTTACATTTCCTCCCGCCTAGCCTTAACTTCCCTGCTTAGCCCTGCAATTGCTTCGTCAAATTTGCCATTTCAATTGCGCTGGCTGCTGCTTCATAACCTTTGTTGCCTGCTTTCGTGCCCGCACGTTCAATCGCTTGTTCGATCGAGTCTACGGTCAGCACGCCGAAAATCGTTGGAATTCCCGTTTTGAGCGCGATTGCCGCCACGCCTTTAGCAGCCTCGTTGCATACGAAATCAAAATGCGGCGTTGAACCGCGAATAACGGCGCCAAGTGTAATGACCGCATCGTATTTTCCGCTTTCCGCCATTTTTTGTGCGATTAACGGAATTTCGAATGCGCCTGGTACCCAAGCTACCTCTACGTCAGAATCCTGTGCGCCATGGCGTTTGAATGCATCAAGTGCGCCTCCCAGAAGCTTGCTTGAGATAAATTCGTTGAAACGTCCTACGACTACTCCATATTTTAAACCTTCCGATACTAAATGTCCCTCATAAATACGTGCCATTTGTCATCTTCCTCTCCGTATGTTAAATAATATAGTCGATTCCCTCAGAGCTTAGCAAATGTCCAAGCTTATTTTTTTTGGTACGCAAATATTCTTGATTATCTACATTAACGGCCATTTGAATCGGAACGCGCTCCACGACTTCCAGCCCGTAGCCTTCAAGCCCTTTAATTTTACGCGGGTTATTCGTTAGCAAGCGCATTTGGCGAACGCCAAGATCTTTCAAAATTTGTGCGCCTATACCATAATCGCGCAAATCGGCCGGAAAGCCAAGCTTTAAATTTGCATCTACAGTATCTAGTCCTTCTTCTTGCAGAGCATATGCCTTTAATTTGTTAATCAGGCCAATGCCTCTTCCTTCTTGACGCATATAAAGAAGCACTCCGCTTCCCGCATCTTCAATTTGCTTGAGAGCCGCTTCAAGCTGCGGACCGCAGTCACAACGGTGGGAATGAAACACATCGCCAGTCAAGCATTCCGAATGCACCCGGACAAGCAGCGGACGTTCAGGATCAATATCTCCTTTGACAAGGGCAATATGCTCTTTGTTGTCAACGATATTGGTATAAGCAATCGCACGGAATGTTCCAAAATCCGTTGGCAGCTTCACATCTACTGCGCGCTCCACCAGCTTCTCCATCGCATTGCGATATTGGATCAGCTCTTGAATCGTAATCAGCTTTAGGTTGTGCTTTTCTTTAAAGGCAATCAGCTCGGGCAAACGAGACATCGTTCCGTCTTCATTAATAATTTCGCAAATGGCAGCTGCTGGGGCGGAACCGCACATCACAGCCAAATCAATAGCCGCTTCCGTATGGCCAGCGCGACGGAGCACTCCGCCCGATCTTGCGATTAGCGGGAAAATATGGCCAGGCCTCCGGAAATCCGATGCTTTGGTCGTCGGATCGATAAGCGCCTTGACGGTTTCCGACCGTTCATGAGCGGAAATACCGGTTGTCGTTCCTACGTAATCCACAGAAACGGTAAAAGCTGTTCCGTGATAATCCGTGTTATGCGTAACCATCGGCGGCAAATCAAGCTGCTCTGCACGCTCTTGCGTAATCGGCACGCATACGAGACCGCGCGCTTCCGAAATCATGAAGTTAATGACCTCCGGCGTGCTTTTCTCGGCAAGTGCGATCAAGTCCCCCTCATTCTCCCGGTCCTCGTCATCTACAACAATAACCGGTTTCCCAAGCTTGAGGTCCTCAAGCGCATCTTCAATCCGATCGAATGGGGTTTTATCTGTTTGTTCCATATGGGATTCCCTCCTTTGTGACAACCAAACCTTTGGTAAGGCTTCTACCTTGCCTTCAAAGGTTTTTTTCTGTATTTTTTTTAATAGAACAATGAGAAGATTTTCGAACCCACCCAAACCCTCCCTTCCAAGGGAGGGCCCCAAGGACTGCGTCCTCTGGACACCTGCAATTGGACTAACCTTGGTGTTACTCAGTCGCTCGTGAGAAAACTTGGGTGGAGGATCGCTTTCGTCACTGCGTGACCCGCTTTACGTAGTGACTTCGAACCCACCCAAACCCTCCCTTCCAAGGGAGGGCCCCGAGGACTGCGTCCTCTGGACACCTGCAACTGGACTAACCTTGGTGTTACTCAGCTGTTCGTGAGAGCGGTTGGACGGTGGATCGCTTTCGTCACTGCGTGACCCGCTTTACGTAGTGACTTCGAACCCACCCAAACCCTCCCTTCCAAGGGAGGGCCCCGAGGACTGCGTCCTCTGGACACCTGCAATTGGACTAACCTTGGTGTTACTCAGCTGTTCGTGAGAGCGGTTGGACGGTGGATCGCTTTCGTCACTGCGTGACCCGCTTTACGTAGTGACTTCGAACCCACCCAAACCCTCCCTTCCAAGGGAGGGCCCCGAGGACTGCGTCCTCTGGACACCTGCAATTGGACTAACCTTGGCGTTATTCAGCCGCTCGTGAGTACAGTTGGGTGGGGATCGCTTTCGTCACTTCGTGAAACGCTTTACGTTGGATCGATGTTACTCATAAGACTATTGACGACTTTATTCACTGCGCGATACGCTAATTTTGATGACAATTAACTGGAAAAACTCCCGTTAGTTTGGCAAGTTATGAATGAATAATATTATTAGCTGGAATTTATCCTGTTAATCTGGACCAATATAGCGCATATCATGCTTTTTCGTCTGAATTAACGGGAGGTTTTCCCACTAATTGATGAGATTTAGCCAAATTAGACGAATTAGATGGAGAAAATCCCGTTAATCCTTCTTTTTAACGAAGTTTACGTAAAAAAACTTAAGGGCAGAGCCCATTTTAAAAATTCCGCCTATTCACATAACAACGAACTCATTTACTTTTACAAAAATCCATTCTCCATCAGAAATGATGTACTGAGTCTGGACTCCTTCTTCGCCGACGAATCTGGCTGCTTGAAATGGAGCAGATGGTCAACGTATTTTCCTATGACATCGTTTTCGATGTTAACGGTATCGCCCGCGTGCTTGTGCTGAAGGGCGGTCTGGGCAAGCGTATGCGGTATGATCGAGACGGTAAACGTATTGGATGCGGTGTCTACGACCGTAAGGCTGATGCCGTCAATGGTGATGGACCCTTTTGGAATGACATAACGGAGCAGTTCTCCCTCATCCAGTTGGACCTTAAAGACGACGGCATTGGCATCAGTCTCGCGGTTGATTATTTTACCGGTGCCATCAATATGGCCCTGTACGATATGGCCGCCAAATCGCCCGCCCGCTTGCATGGCTCGCTCCAGATTTACGCGTTCCCCCGTCCGAAGCTCGCAAAGGTTCGATTTGCGATACGTTTCAGGCATTACATCTGCCGAGAACGACGTCGAATCAAAGGACGTTACCGTCAGGCAAACGCCGTTGACCGAAATACTGTCACCGAGCAAAACGCCCTCCGTTACCAGAGACGCTCCAATCACAAGGCGCATGGCTTCACCCTGCTTCTTGATTCCTTTCATTTTGCCTACTTCTTCCACTAAACCGGTAAACATGGGCTTCCTCCCTAATCAGGCCGATTAAACAGCCTGCTTCTAATACATCGGGTAACCCGAAATACGGATATCCTCGCCGGCCATTTCGACACTGACGCGATCCAACTGAACGGCATCTGCCATTTTGTCAAAACCGGCGAATGTAAACGTTCCTGGCGCTGCTGCGCCTCCGATAATTTTAGCGGCGTAATAAAGGACAATCTTATCGATAAGGCCTGCTGCCAGCATGGCTCCATTTAACTGGCCGCCGCCCTCAAGGAGAATGGAGCCGATTTCCAACTCGCCAAGCTTTTTCATACCTGCGGTTAAATCCACCTGAGCATCATTGCCGCAAAGCACGACTTCTACTCCAGCAGCTTCGAGCGCCAGTTTCCTTGCTTCGTCTGCCTGAGCGGAAGCTAAAACAATGGTACGAATCGTACGATCTGTCACTACTCTAGCGCTTAGCGGCAATCGAAGCTGGGAATCCACGATGATTCTTACCGGATTAATGGCAGGAACCGCAGCTCTGGTATTTAACAGAGGATCATCTGCGAGTACCGTTCCGATTCCGACCATGATGGCTTCATGCTGATGGCGCAGCGTATGAACCTGCTCGCGCGCTGTTGTGCCTGTTACCCAGCGGCTGTCGCCTGTTTTGGAAGCAATTTTGCCATCTAGCGTGCTTGCGGTTTTCAAAGTGACAAAAGGAATTCTAGTTGTAATGTATTTATTGAATTTTTCGTTCATTTGTTGGGATTGCTGTTCCATTACTCCTACCGTAACTTCAATTCCCTCTTCACGCAGCCTTGCGATCCCCCTACCTGACACCTCAGGGTTTGGATCGCCGCTTGCGACTACCACTCTCGCTGCTTTCGCAGCTATAATGCGTTCGCAGCATGGCGGTGTTTTGCCGAAATGACTGCATGGCTCCAGCGTCACGTACACGGTTGAGCCTTCCGCCTCATCACCAGCCATTTGCAAAGCATGAACTTCTGCATGGCCTGTGCCTCGCTTCAAATGCGTGCCGAGGCCGATAATTCTTCCATCCTTGACAACGACACAACCAACGACAGGGTTAATTCCTGTTTGCCCGGAAGCTTTGGCCGCCATATCCAGAGCCAAACTCATATAATACTCATCGTTTAATATGTCCATATACAAAAAACACCCCTATCGGCAAACGATCCGACAAGGGTGATGAAAGAGTATTCGAGATCTACGACAAAACCGATCGGCGTTGTCGGTTTTAAAAGCCGACTCCTACCTTATTCGCAAATATTGCGTTAACGGTTTGTGAATACGCTAAAAAACAAACTTAAATTGTATGTGAAATTAAGCACAAACAAATAAGCCAATTGTTATAGCTGTCGAAGCATCTCCTTCTCCCATCCAGACTGTACTGTCGGTCCCGGAGTTTCACCAGGTCCACCGTTCCAATTCGCTTCCATTCGGTATGACCGAAATAAAAGCTCCTTAGACCGGGTCACGGACTGACGAGAAGCACAGGGTTTCGGTTATCCGATCACCCTGTACCATCCCGATCACCGCCGGTTAGGAATCTCACCTACCCCGAAGGATGCTGCACTTACATATTTATAGTTGATATCTTATCATTAAATGCTTTCGACTTCAACCTTTTCCATTTTGTCTCCGCCTTTTAATGCGTCAACAAACTCCATGCCCTTCGAAACTTTGCCAAAAACCGTATGTCCGCCATCCAAATGTGGTTGTGGAGCATAACCGATATAGAATTGGCTTCCGCCTGTGTTGCGACCGGCATGTGCCATCGCAAGCGTACCGCGCTCATGCTTGTTCGGGTTGATTTCACAATCAATTTGGTAACCAGGGCCGCCAGTACCTGTACCGTTAGGGCATCCGCCTTGTGCGACGAAGCCAGGAATAACACGGTGGAACGTGAGGCCGTTATAGAAACCGTCGGTAGCAAGCTTCTCGAAGTTTGCTACTGTGTTGGGAGCATCTTGATCGAATAGGTCAATAAGAACTTCTCCGCCGTTTGCTAGTGTGATTTTTGCTTGTTTTGCCATTGCTGCATCTACCTTTCTTTTATCCGGATAAGACTACGTTACCAATTTCGCCCTTATTTCGCAAGCGATGATTTTTGAAGTCTTGCCGGAATGACATCATTACATACGATATTTTCAAGCGATTCCCGCTTAACTGCAAGGTCTGCCTGGCCGTCCTTTACGAAAACAACGGCTGGGCGACGAATACGGTTATAGTTGCTCGCCATGGCATAATTATAAGCACCTGTGCAGAAAACAGCAAGCAGGTCGCCATTTTCAGCTTTAGGCAATTCCAAATCCCAGATTAGCATATCGCCGCTCTCGCAGCATTTGCCCGCGATTGAAACCGTTTCTTGAATGGGCTCATTGGCGCGGTTAGCAAGTACAGCTTCGTATTTGGATTGGTAAAGCGCTGGGCGAGGGTTGTCCGTCATACCGCCGTCAACCGCAATGTATTTGCGAACGCCCGGGATGTTTTTGCTGGTGCCGACGGTGTACAATGTCGTTCCTGCATCGCCGACCATGCTGCGGCCCGGCTCTACCCAAATTTCAGGCAGCGGGAATTCCGCATTGGTGAAGTTCGTAATGATTGCTCCTGTAATAGCTGCAACATACTCGCTGATTGGCAATGGCGTATCCCCATCCACGTAACGAATGCCAAAGCCGCCGCCAAGGTTGATAACTTTGAACGTTAGATCCAGCTCGTTGCGAATTTGCACGGCGAAATCTGCAACCTTGTCCACTGCCATGCGGAAACCTTCAACCTCGAAGATTTGCGAACCGATATGGGAGTGAACGCCCAAAATAACAAGGTTAGTCAAGGACAAAGCTTCTTGAATCGCTTGCTTCGCAGCACCATTGCCAAGGTCAAAGCCAAACTTGGAATCCTGTTGGCCCGTGGAGATGTAATCATGGGTATGAGCTTCTACACCTGGTGTAATACGAAGCAAAATATTCACTTTTTTCCCTTTGTCGCCCGCAAGCGCATTAAGAAGCTGGAGCTCCATAAAGTTGTCAACCACGAAGCAGCCGATGCCCGCATCAAGCGCCATGTTGATTTCTTCGGGTGTTTTGTTATTGCCGTGGAAGTGAATGCGTTCAGCAGGGAAGCCTGCTTGCATAGCTGTGTACAGCTCGCCATCAGATACGACATCAAGCGAAAGCCCCTCTTGCTCGGCAATCGCGCACATTGCCATTACGCTGAACGCCTTGCTGGCGTAAGCTACTTGAAAGCGAAGTCCCGATGCTTTGAACGCCTCGACGTATTCGCTAGCGCGTTGACGAACGAGTGCCTCGTCCACAATATAAAGTGGCGTACCGAACTGTGCAGCCAAATCAGCTACATCGCAGCCGCCAATCTCCAAATGCCCTTTAGTGTTAACTTTACTAGTTCCATGCAGGTACATAATTTCCCCTCAGCTTTCTTCTATCTGCTGGCAGATAGAACGGATAGAATTTGCATCAATAGCACAAGTATAACGCAATCTACCCGCCATGCGAAATGGATAAATCCACATTTCATTTGCATTTTATGAATCTACTCCGTCTCCGGCATCTTATCCCGCTGCTGAGCTCTTAAATTGTTAGGCCTTGTTCGGTTGTATAACACGGGCTGGCGAATAATGATACTCCAAAGCGCCCGGAGGTCAAAAGGTATGAGCGGCCACATATAGGGACGGTTGAACGAACGCTCCATTACGAGAAGAAGCATGATGGCCGTTGTCCCAATGACGAAGCCGGGAACACTGAAGGCGGCCACCGCAATAATTAAAACCAGACGCACGATGCGGTTTGCCAGTCCAAGCTCGTAGCTGGGTGTCGCAAACATGCCGATGGCCGCAACCGCCATGTACAAAATAACCTCGTTCACGAAAATACCGGTTTGCACGGCTATATCTCCGATTAATATCGCCGCCACCAAGGACATTGCCGTTGCAAGGGAGGTAGGCGTATGCACCGATGCCATTCGCAGCAGGTCCACTCCGATTTCCGCGAGAAGAAACTGAACAACGAGCGGAAGCTTAGCTGTCTTGTTTGGTCCTAGAAACTCCAATGCCGGCGGCTTAAGCTCCGGATGCATAACAAAGAGCAGCCAAAGCGGAAGCATGAACAACGAGGCAAAAATACCGATAAATCTTACCCACCGTAAATAGGTGCCAATAAACGGCGTCTGGCGGTTCTCCTCGGCATGCTGCATTAAATCCGCGTAGGTGGTCGGCAATGTCATGACGCTCGGCGATGTATCGACGAATACGGCGACATATCCTTCGAGCAAATGTGCCGCCACCGTGTCCGGCCGCTCCGAATAGCGTACGAGAGGGAACGGATTCCAGCCCCGTTTGACGGTTGCCTCCTCCAGCTGCTTGTCGGCAAGCGGCAAGCCGTCGATTTTGACCATCGAAATTTTGTCCTTAATCGATTTCAGAAGTTCTTTGTCCACGATATCTTCAATGTACGCGATGCAAATATCCGTTTGTGTCCGCTCGCCTACCCGCACAATCTCATAGCGCAGTTGAGGGTCGCGCAGCCGTCTGCGAACAAGAGATACGTTTACCATCAGCGTCTCCACGAAGCCGTCCCTACTGCCGCGTACGACCTTCTCAAGCGACGGTTCCTCCGGCCCCCTTGCAGGGAAAGCCTTGGCATCGATCATGACAACGCTCGATTCCCCGTCGATGAACAACGCCGTTCCACCGGAGAGCACACCCGTCAGCATGCTGTTCCAGTCCTCTTCCTTCGTTACTTGTGCAGCAGGCACATATAAATCTAGGAACGAATGAAAGGCGTGCACAGACAAATCCTGGGGCTCCAGATAAGTCAAACGCATTAATACATCAGTCAAAAGGGAATCTTTAACGAGGCCATTCATGCATAGCATCGCCGTACGCCGCTCCCCAAAGGTCATTTCCCTGACTACGACGTCAAAGCTTGTTTTGTAGCCAATCTCATTCTCCAGCCTTACGAGAACGGCATCCAGCTCGTCAGGTATAGGCGTGATTTCTTTCTTGCCTGCTTTCTCCGAGCCGGAGCCTCCAATTTGAGGCTTCTTCTGGGAACCGGCAAAGAACCCATTATCCGAGCTTTGGCCGGATTCCTCTCGCTGCTGATCCTCTGAAATCCCAGCAATAGGAGGAGCGCCATTCTCCCTGCTATCGTGTTCATGCTCCGTTTGTTCATCTTTCATCCGTGCTCACCCCACTTTTATTCAGTTACCATTGAAAAACGAGCCAATCAAATAATGATCCCAATGTTTTCCCTAGAACCATCGCCATCACAAGTCCGACCATGTAAGCAGATAAATTCATTCTTTTGGCCAAGATCGGAAGGACGTTCATCACCTCGGTCAAGGCAGCGGCCAGCATGCCGACGAACATGCCGTCTATCAATCCCGCGGCACTCAAAAAAACTCCGGAGGGCAAAGAAAGCTTCCAGTTCATAAAATCTGCAAACGTCCAATAGAGCGACCCTGAAATCACGGCCGTTTCGAACCAAACCGACATGCGATAGGCGCTCGCGACTTGGGCAAGGCGCGGGATCAAATCCAATACGATCAACAGCGCCACCAGTCCGCTGCCTACCGCAAGCCCGCCCGCAAGCCCCAGCAAAGCGACAAATACGTTGGATATTGCGCTAATCATCGGAGTTTCCCTGCGTCTGATCATAATCCGCCTTTTTGCGCATTTCGTCGGCAATGACATAGGCGTTTACATTCTCTTGGTACATATACAGCTCCACCTCAAGCGGATTTGGCTCTTCATTGAACCTTTTTCGGAACAAATGGTTAAAAAACAGCACCATGCCTAGCCCAATGCCAAGCGAATAAGGGATTTGAAACCATAAAGGATGCTCCGTCCGCTTGCCCGTAATGAGCTCAACGATTCGAATATGGACCTCCTTCATGCTGACGTCGGTGTGGAAATTCATAATGGCTAAGCCCGCTCCAAAAAACAACAAGAGCCACGCAAAAATTAGCACTGGTATACGGGGTTTAACAGGCTTCTCCGCTACCATCACCAGCACCTGCGGGTCTCCATAGGCCTCAATGGTGAGACTGCCCTCCTGCTCTCTTATCGTCTTGACGATTTGCAGCAGGTCGATGACGACGCGGTTGCCGTCCGCTTTCTTATGCTTATAGAGAACAAGCCCCTTCAATCGCCGTTCAATCTCATCGTCCTTCGCGAGCAGCCTTGCGGCTTGCCCCAGAGTTACGCTTTGGTTCGGTTTCATGTAGATTCGTTTTTTTAAACGCAGATAGAGGACCGATTGCTTGGATGTAGCCATCTGTCAGCTTCCCTTCTGCTTATGCTTTGGTGTATGTTTCCCTTTTAGTATGAGAAAAGGAGGATTCGGATACTCATGCAATTTGAGGTAATAAATAGAAAAAACCAAATCGCCTCAAAGGGCGATTTGGTCTCTTATCGATTGCAATATTTTTTTCTCAAGCCTCGATACCTGCACTTGTGATATGCCAAGCCTGCTCGCTACTTCGGATTGCGTTTTATCACGGTAATACCGCAAGTATACAATGAGACGCTCCCGCTCGTTCAAGCCTTCGATGGCTTCGACAAGCGCCAGCTTGTCAAACCAGCGATCCTGGGATTCGTCAGCTATTTGATCCATGAGAGTGATCGGGTCGCCGTCGTTTTCAAACACCGTTTCGTGTATCGACGTAGGAGGCTTATTGGCTTCCTGAGCGAATACGACATCCTCTGGCGTGATGCCAAGCCGCTCTGCAACCTCACTGATTGTAGGCAAGCGGCCTAACGTTTTGGAGAGCTCATCCTTCATTTTACGCACCTTATTGGCGGTTTCCTTGAGGGACCTGCTCACCTTCAACGTACCGTCATCGCGCAAAAACCGTTGAATCTCGCCAATGATCATCGGAACGGCATATGTAGAAAACTTCACATCATAGGACAAGTCGAACTTGTCCACCGATTTCAGCAACCCGATGCATCCGATTTGGAATAAATCCTCCGGCTCATAGCCGCGATTGATGAACCGCTGCACTACGGACCAAACTAGCCTGATATTGCATTGTACGAGTGTATCCCTTGCAAGCGTATCGCCGGACTGACTTAACGCAATAAGCCGCTTCACTTCCGCGTCATCCAAGTATGGCTGGGCCGTCTGCTTTAGATTGACATCCATGAGGTTCAACCCCTATACGCTAATTGTAGAGCGCTTTTTTCGATTCGATTCGTTTCAGCATTGCAACGCGAGTCCCGCCATCAACCATACTGGTAACCTCAAAACGGTCCATAAAGTTTTCCATAATCGTAAAACCCATGCCCGAACGCTCAAGCTCCGGCTTCGATGTATACAGCGGCTGCCGCGCCAGCTCCAAATCCTCGATGCCCCGACCGTTGTCCGATATCGATATCGATACCGAATCGCCTTCAATTTTTGCTTCAATGGTTACTTTGCAAGATGCGTCGCTTTCATAACCATGAATAATCGCGTTCGTAACCGCCTCGGACACTGCTGTTTTCAGATCATTCAGCTCCTCAAGCGTCGGATCAAGCTGTGACACAAATGCAGCAACTGCAATTCGTGCGAAGGCTTCGTTTTCCGAGCGGGCGCTGAAGGAAAGCGTCATTTCATTCGATCCGTTCATGACACCACCTCCAAACTGGAAATTGCGTTCCGTTCGTTATCGTGAATCGTCAATATTTTGAACAGGCCTGACATTTCAAACAAGCGGTGAACATTCGGATTCACGTCGCAAACGACCATTTTTCCGCCCTTGCTCTTCACCTGCTTGTACCTCCCCAGGATAACGCCCAGCCCGGAGCTGTCCATGAATTGCAACTCTTTCAGGCTTAGGATGACATGCTCACTGCTTCCGCGAAGGATCGCCTCCTCCATTTTATAGCGGACGACATCGGCGGTGTGGTGATCAAGTTCTCCCCGCAGCCTCACGATCAGCACATTGCGGTATTGCTCCAATTCTGCTTGCAGACTCATTATGCTGTTCATCTCCTCTAGGTTTTTTCAAATATAAGAAAGCTTGCGGCAAATCCGCACTCCCTTCCTTACATTTACCGTGAAACGTAGACTGCTTTGCGATCAATCAGCTCCAGACGTTTACACTTGCCGAGATAGAACTAGCAATTCTCCAAAAAGGCAGGCTATTCCTGCATGCCGACAAAACTAGAAGCATACCGCTATGAGATGACAAAATACGCTGCCCGATTCAGCCTTATTGAGCTTTTTCGCGAGCTATGCGAACAAACCGGAGAAGGAACGCTTCAGCAATTTAAACCAGCCCGCACGTTCAACCGACAACGGCGCGTCCACGTCAAATTCCTTTAAGACCTGGTCGCCTTGATATACAACCAGCTTGCCGATCGGCTGGCCGATTTGAACTGGTGCTTTGAGCGGGCCGTCGATTTTCAGCTCATAACGAATATCCTTCGTTTGGCTGCCTTTCTTAAGCAGTACGCTATATGCATGCTTGGCTACCAATGGAAGCTCCGGTGCTACGCCCTTTTCGATTTTCAGCGTACCCATCGCTTCTCCCTCTTTAATAATCGAGTGGTTCATGTATTGGGCAAACGTATAATCGAACATTTGCGATACCTCGGCATTTCTGGTCTTGGTATCCGGCTCTCCCATGACTACGGCAATAACACGCATATTATCCCGCTTCGCAGTTGCCGACAAACAATATTTTGCTTCACTGGTAAAGCCCGTTTTCAAACCGTCGGCACCGCTATAAAATCTAACCAGCTTATTCGTATTTACAAGCCAGAATGGCTTCTCTGACGTTTTACGCAAATAATCCTGGTAAAGCCCCGTGTATTTAGTCACTTCGGAATGCTTGAGCAGTTCCCTCGACATGACGGCAATATCATGCGCCGAAGAGAAATGGTTCGCTACAGGCAGGCCATTCGGATTCGAAAATTGCGTATCATTCATGCCGAGCTGCTTCGCGCGCTCATTCATCATGGCGACGAATTCCTGTTCCGTGCCGGCCAGTTTCTCCGCCATGGCTACCGATGCATCATTTCCCGAAGCAAGCGCAATGCCCTTGATCATATCATCTACCGACATTTCCTCGCCCGGCTCAAGGAAGATTTGCGAGCCCCCCATGGAAGCGGCATATTCGCTCGTCTGGACTTTGTCAGACAGCTTGATTTTCCCGTCATCAAGCGCCTCCATAATGAGAAGCAGCGTCATAATCTTGGTAATGCTTGCAGGCGGAAGCTTATCATGGCTATTCTTCTCGTAAATAACGGTCCCGCTGTCCGCATCCATCAGGATCGCTGACCGGGCAGATACCGCCAAATTAGCTGTTGGAGCCTGGTTGGAGGGAGCTGGGCCAGGAGCCGGTGTCGGCTCCACGGCCGCAAAGGCTGCCGCCGGCAGCGCAAGCGCAAATGCGAGAATAAATAAACATAGCTGGATCGAACGTTTTTTCAACTAGATCTCCTCCTAAAAGTTTTGCGAAGCAAAACTTGCTTCGTAAGCGTAGGCTTGGTTTTGCGAAGCAAAACTTGCTTCGTAAGCGTAAACTTGGTTTTGCGAAGCAAAACTTGCTTCGTGACGGTACACTGGGATTACCTTAGCAAACACCGACCGCGCACAATTCGCTTTTCTTTCTCTTTTTAGTGTTGACTCTTAAGTTGGAAATTATTCCATAAGGTAGACTAATTGGGCAACAAAAAAACCGTTCCCCTGAAAGGGGAACGGTTTTCTATCGGATATGCTAGTTACGTATAACGTTCAATACCGGCTGCCGTAATCACGGAAAGCAGCAGCGCTCGATGCTCAGGCTTATAATCTTGAATGTTATATGCCTGGCGTACTCGCTCCGATACCTCAGCGGTAGCACCATTCTCTTCACGCACATGAAGCAAAGCAATCGTCTCACCGGCTGCAACGGCATCGCCAACCTTTTTGCAAAGCATGACGCCAACCGCATAATCAATCACGGCATCCTTCGTCGCTCTGCCCGCTCCAAGAAGCATGGCAGCAAGGCCTAGCTGCTCAGCTTCGATGGCATTAACAAAACCCGCGATAGACGCTTTTACTTCGATTACAACAGGAGCTTGCGGCAACCTGTCAGGCGCGTCTACGATGGATGGATCGCCGCCTTGAGCGGAAACAAAAGACTTGAACTTCGCCAATGCCGCTCCGCTCGAAATCCTCTCTTCCAGAAGTTTCCTTGCTTCTGCAATCGTATCGGCCTTTCCGCCTAACACAACCATATGTGCGCCAAGAGTCAAACATAGCTCCGTTAGATCCTCTGGCCCATGCCCTTTAAGCGTTTCAATGGACTCCTGAACCTCCAAAGCATTGCCGATTGCAAAGCCAAGCGGCTGGTCCATGTCGCTGATAACTGCAGCCGTATTCCGTCCGACTTCCGTCCCGATATTGACCATCGCTTGGGCAAGCTTCTCCGAATCCTCCAGCGTCTTCATAAAAGCACCACTGCCCGTTTTAACGTCCAACACGATCGCATCCGCACCAGCTGCAATTTTTTTGCTCATCACCGAGCTTGCGATAAGCGGGATCGACTCTACCGTAGCGGTAACGTCCCGCAAAGCGTAAAGCTTCTTGTCTGCCGGAGCAAGATTTCCGCTTTGCCCAATAACAGATAAACCGATTTCGTTAACCTGGTTCATAAACTTTTCTCGCGAGAGCTCTGTGCGGAAACCCTCGATCGATTCAAGCTTATCAATCGTTCCACCAGTATGGCCAAGGCCTCTTCCCGACATCTTAGCTACCGGAATGCCTGCAGATGCCACCAGCGGCGCAAGAATTAACGTCGTTTTGTCGCCTACGCCGCCTGTGCTATGTTTATCGACTTTAATCCCGCTTATTGGACCTAAATCTACCTGATCGCCTGAATTCGCCATTGCGAGCGTCAGCGCCGCTGTCTCCTTAGGTGTCATTCCCCGAAAAAACACAGCCATCGCCCAAGCGGACATCTGGTAATCAGGAATGTCTCCGCGGGAATAACCGTCTATTAAAAAAGTCAACTCAGAAGCGGTCAGTTCGCCACCGTCTCTTTTCTTCTGTATTAGATCTACCGACCGCATATTTCCCTCTCCATTCGCACATCCGTTAAGTAAAGTTTATAAAGCGCGTCGCTCCCTCTGCACCTGAACAATAATCTCATCAAGCGATTGGCTTAAATGGATTACATCGAGATGCTGAAGGCTTTCATTCAACAGAGCCGCTTCAATCATCTTTTTACGCATCTGCTCCATCTGCGTAAGTAATTGCTTGTCCATGTCATTGTCCACTCCATCTTTCTTTAATCATGGACATTATACGACGAATAGCAAAAAAAACACTGTCATATTGAGTCGACGTAATTATTACATTTGTGTTACAAAAAATGTTACATCGCCGCAATTAGAGCCGTAACAAGTCCTAAAAATTGGGACTTGACGCGTTCCGTCGTTTCCATAACTTCAGCATGCGACAACGGTTGATCCAAAATACCCGCTGCCATATTGCTAATGCAGGAAATTCCAACAACTTCGATTCCAGAATGACGAGCCGCGATAACTTCGGCAACAGTCGACATTCCGACAGCATCGGCGCCAAGAACCCGCAGCATTCGAATTTCTGCTGGCGTTTCATAGGTTGGTCCTAGCAATCCCGCATACACGCCTTCACGCAATGTAAAGCCTTGGCCTTCCGCAATTTCACGTGCAATCGCACGAAGACGCTTGCTATAAGCCTCGGACATATCCGGAAAACGAACGCCAAGCGAATCATCGTTTGGCCCGATTAACGGATTTTTGCCTGTCATATTGAGGTGGTCGGAGATCAGCATCAGGTTGCCTGCTTCATAGTCGGTGTTTACGCCGCCTGCTGCATTCGTAACAAGCAAGGTCTTAACGCCCAGCGCCTTCATTACGCGAACCGGGAAAGCCGTCAGCTCTGGTCCGTAGCCCTCGTACATATGAAAACGCCCGCGCATAAGCAGAACCGTTCTGCCGGATAACGTTCCAATCAGCAGCTCGCCGGCATGCCCTTCAACCGTCGAGATCGGAAAATGAGGAATATCATGATATTGAATCGTTACCGGATTTTCCAAATGATCGCCCAAGACACCAAGTCCTGAACCCATGATCAGCCCGATTTCCGGCCTTAGTTCCGTTTGTGCCTCAATAAATTTAGCTGCTTCTTTAATATGTGCCGCTGTTAGTCCCGCTGCCGTAATCGTTGTCATCTTAATTCCTCCTAAAATAAATATGAGCCGCAATAAGACTCTTTACCTTACAATGGGTTACTCTTGCACACTCAGCTCAGATAGGAAGCTAGTTCCATTCGGCGGTGCGTCAATGCCAAAATTATCGGCTATGGTTGCGCCAAGATCGGAGAAGGTGGAACGGACGCCGAGCTCGCCCGGATGGTTGAAGGCAGGGCTGTACAGCAAAATCGGCACATACTCGCGCGTATGGTCTGTACCGGGATGAACAGGATCATTCCCATGGTCTGCTGTAATGATTAATAAATCCTTCTCGCCAAGCTGCTTCACCAATTCCGGTACGGAGAGGTCGAACTCCTCCAATGCAGCTGAATAGCCTGCAGGATCCCGGCGATGGCCGTAGAGTGAATCAAAATCTACTAGGTTCGTAAACAATAAGCCTTTGAAAGGCTGCTTTAGTTGTTCGATCGTTTTTTGGATGCCATCGGCATTACTCTTAGTCGGAGTTGAAGAGGTAATGCCTTCCCCATCGAAAATATCGTTGATTTTTCCGATGGCAATCGAATCATAGCCTGCATCCTTTAGTGCATTCAGGACGGTTGGCTGCGGCGGCTTCACCGCATAATCATGACGGTTTGGCGTCCGTTTAAAGGCACCAGGCTGACCTACATAAGGCCTTGCGATTACACGTCCAACCGTAAATCGTTCGTCCATTGTCAGCTCACGCGCGATTTCACAAGCACGGTATAGCTCATCAAGCGGAATAACATCTTCGTGGGCTGCAATTTGGAACACGCTGTCTGCCGATGTATAAACGATCCAAGCGCCGGTTTCCATTTGTTCAGCGCCAAGCTCATCCAAAATATCGGTGCCGCTGGCTGGTTTATTGCCAATTACTTTGCGGCCTGTGCGCTCTTCGAAGGGGCCTAGAAGCTCAGGCGGGAAACCTTCAGGGAAGGTTTGGAACGGAACCGTCATTTCAAGCCCCATCAGTTCCCAATGACCAGTCATTGTATCTTTTCCAACGGATACCTCCGCCATTTTGCCAAAGTATGCGGCCGGCGCTCCTGCTTCAGATTTCCAATCGTGAATCGGAGCAATCCGGTCCAGTCCCCATTTTCTCAAATGCGGGAGCTTCGTTTCAGGCAACTTCTCTACAATATGTCCAAGGGTGTGCGATCCCAGATCACCGAAAGCTTCGGCATCAGGCAGCTCGCCAATTCCTACACTATCAAGTACAATGACCGCAATACGATCGAATTTCATCGTTTTGTTTCCTCCTCTGTCCAATCAACCATGGTGAATGCCATTCTATGCGCGCGGATGCGCACGGTTATATGTATCCTTCATACGGGTTTTTGAAACCTGCGTATATTTAAGCGTGGTCGATACATCCGCATGCCCGAGCAGCTCTTGAACGGCTCGAATATCGGCTCCGTTATCGAGCAGATGCGCAGCTACGGAATGGCGAAGCATATGAGGCGTAATCTCCTCTTCTATGCCAGCTTCTTTCGCATACTTCTTAATCGTCTTCCAAAATCCCTGTCTTGTCAAACGTGTGCCTAAATGATTCAAAAAAAGCGCCGATTCCGACTCCCTTAACGTCAGCAGCTCAGCTCTCCCGATTTGCAGATAATCGTTTAGCGCCTCTGCCGCTAGTCTCCCAAACGGCACAATTCGTTCTTTCTGCCCCGATCCTATGCACTGGACAAATCCAAGCTGCATATTGACATCCTCTAAATTGAGCGATACAAGCTCGGAGACCCGGATGCCCGTTGCATAAATAAGCTCAAGCATGGCCTTGTCCCGTTTGCCGCCTGCACTTGCGCTGCTTGGTGTATCCAGCAGCGTGCTTGTTACGGCTACGCTCAAAATACTTGGCGGTTTTTTCTCTTGCTTGGGGGCTTCAAGATAAATAGATGGATTGCTCAGAAGAACGCCCTCGGCTACCAAATAGTGAAAAAAAGCCCGTACCGACACGATATGCCGGGACAGCGTTGCCGCCTTTCTTCCCTGTTCTTTTAGATGCAGCATATACCTTGAAATATGATGCCTTTGCACGAGATTCAGCTCTAATAGGCTTTCATTTTCAACATAGGAAATGAACTGGTTCAAATCCCGCTGATAGGAAGAAAGCGTATTGGCGGACAAGCCGCGTTCCTCCTTCAAATATTGAATGTAACGAATTAAATGAGCTTTCATCGGTATTCCTTTCGTTTTTCACTCAAGACTGACTAGCTTTTTCACCAAAAATATTCAACATTCGACGCCATAAGTCCTGCTTGACTGCGATAATCTGTGCACTATGCACAATGGATCACTCCCCATACCAGTAAAACCATCTTAGCCGGTCTGCGGCATGTTTGCTGTCAGGTGAGTCCGGATCAGCAACAAATACCTTTAACGCAGCGCCTTTCGGCTCACGGTAAGGATGCACGGGTGAGATAGCGTCCGCCAGCCAGCGATAACCGCCCGTCACAGCCAAAAGCAACACGGAAAATACCAGAATAAAAAAGATGCGGCTCGTCCATCTGCGAATCGAAAAAACCATGCAAATCAGCCTCCTTATGATGCCGATACTGTTGTCCATCAGTACCACCATATGAGGAGACTGCTGCAAGTATGCTATCCATTTTTCAATCGATCGTAGGGAACACTGTCCAACCACTTTTCAAGGGAAGAATAGGGCAGCCCCGTAGCGAGCGCTACCGGCTCGTATGTCACTCTGCCTGCGTGCGTGTTGACTCCTTTTTGAAGCGGAATGCTTTTCCGTATTGCTTCCATTCCATGGTTCGCCAAATCAAGCGCGTATGGAATCGTAACATTTGTTAGCGCAAATGTCGATGTCCGCGGGACGGCGCCTGGGATATTAGCCACGGCATAATGGACGACACCATGCTTAACATAAATCGGGTCCTTATGCGTAGTCGGCCGATCAACGGTAGCAATAGAACCGCCCTGATCGACTGCCACATCTACGATAACCGCTCCCTTCTTCATGCCTTGAACCATTTGCTCCGTGACCAGATGAGGCGCACGTGCGCCTGGAATAAGTACGGCGCCGATCAATAAATCCGCTCTTGCAGCTGCTTCCGCAATATGGTAAGGACTTGACATTAGCGTCCTAACCCGGCCGCCGAAAATATCATCCAAATACCGCATTCGGTCCGCGCTTCTTTCCAATATAATGACGTTTGCCCCCATGCCAAGCGCAACCTTTGCGGCGTTGGTACCCACGATGCCCCCACCAATAATAACAACTTCTGCTGGAGGCACACCTGGCACGCCACCAAGCAATACGCCTCGCCCACCATTAAAAGCTTCAAGGAACTGGGCGCCAACCTGCACCGACATTCTGCCAGCCACTTCACTCATCGGCGTAAGCAAGGGTAAGCTGCCGTTTGCAAGCTGTATCGTCTCGTAGGCAATGCCGGTAACGCCCTGATCAACAAGAGCATTGGTCAGCTCTGGAGCGGCGGCCAGATGCAAATAAGTGAACAACAGCAGACCCTCGCGAAAATAACCAAACTCCTCGGCTAATGGCTCCTTCACCTTCATAACCAGCTCTGCTCTTGACCACACCTCGGCAGCAGACTTGATGAGCTCCGCCCCTTCACGCTCGTAATCCGCATCCTCAAATCCGCTGCCCGCTCCTGCGCCTGATTCAACCAACACTTGATGCCCTGCTGCTGCAAGCACAGTAACGCCTGCTGGCGTCAATGCCACCCTGTACTCGCTTTGTTTGATTTCCTTGGGCACTCCTACGATCATAGTCATACCTCCTCCATAGCTTCAACGACCATTCGAGCCAAAAAAATCTCTTATTATGTTGTATGATGAACCGAGCTGGATTGCTCGTTCTTTTCCGCTCTATAATTGGATAAACAACTATAGAATACAGGATTCCTCTCTATGCTTTGTTATATTTCAGAAATTATGTGTTACAACGACAATAACCCATGCATAACCTCAGGATTCCCCATAGACTGGATAAGCGTAACGCCAAAATCCATTAGGGGGTTCTGCGTCCATTGCCAAAGCTTAAATCAATTCTGAAAAGTTGTGCCTCCTGCAAAGCTTCCAAGCAAACCAACCGTAAGCTTATCACCCTTCGTTCTTCTCAATCTTATAAGCGCTGCCTAAAGCAGCTGAAGGAACTCGGAATCAATCCTTTCAAAACAGTGTCAAGCAGTCGAATCATCGGCTGCCATTTTCATAATAATAAAGTCTGGAAAACCTTAGCCCTTCATCCCCAAGTCGCATTAGTCGAAAAAGATTTACGCATTCGCGCCCATGGATTAAATAACAATGTGCCTGTTTATCATAAAGGCCTTTCAAGACCTCTCTTAACCCCTGCTACGCTCCCTGCATTAGTCACATGGAACATTAATCGAATCAAAGCTCCCGACGCTTGGCAGACGACACGAGGGCGTTGTATTAAGGTCGCCATTCTTGACACTGGGATCGCTAACCATCCAGATCTTAGAATCGCGGGAGGCGTTAATACGATTACTGGCGGGTCTTACGCAGACGATAATGGACATGGCACGCATGTGGCGGGAATCGCATCAGCGATTGGAAATGCAGGAAAATTGACAGGAACTGCCCCCGAGGTGCAGTTGTATGCGGTAAAAGCGTTGGATAAAAACGGAGATGGTTATGTATCTGATATTGTCGAGGGAATTAATTGGTGCATAAAAAACCGCATGCAGATCATTAACATGAGCTTCGGCATTTTAGGCTCTGAGAGCAGCGGCACGATGCATGCAGCCATAAAACGAGCAGCAAAACAAGGAATCGTCATTGTGGCTTCTGCCGGAAATTCAGGCAGCGAAAGCGGCCAAATTGACGAACCAGCTTCATTCCAAGAAACGATTGCCGTTGCCGCTTCTACCCGTACGAATCTAGTAGCTGATTTTAGCAGCAGAGGCAGCGGCATTGGATTAACGGCTCCTGGCGAAAATATAAAATCCACTTGGCTGAACGGCACATATAAAAAGCTCTCTGGCACCAGCATGTCGTCTCCGCATGTCGCGGGAGGCGCTGCGCTGCTCCTATCAATCAGCCCAGGCCTAACGCCGGCTAAAGTCCAAACAAAACTGCGAAAGCGCGCTCTCAAGCTGCCAAACTACTCTTCAACTGCTCAAGGGGCAGGTCTTTTGCAGCTTAATAATATTCTCAACCGCAAATAAAACGCCAAAACGGCTTTGCCGTCCAGTTATGCTGGGCAGCTAAGCCGTTTATGATTGATTTTCAGTTGGGTTTGCTTGATCATTTTTTGCTTTGCAACGATGGCATACACCTTGGAAATCGAGGCGGTGATCGATGACAAAAAATCCGTATTCCTGCTCTAGCCGCTCTTCTAAAGGCAACAGCCAGTCTTCTTTAATTTCATCCATAGTTCCACATTGCACGCATATTAAATGATGATGATGATGCTTGTTGCTGTCAGTACGCAAATCGTACCGTGCTACTCCATCGCCGAAATTCAATTTTTCGACAACATGCATTTCGCTTAGTAATTCCAATGTCCGATAAACCGTTGCAAGTCCGATTTCTGGGGCTTTATCCTTAACTAGCATAAATACATCTTCAGCGCTCAGGTGGTCGTCTTCATTTTCAAGCAAAACACGTACCGTTGCTTCGCGCTGCGGGGTTAATTTGTAGCCCTGCGACTGCAACTGTTGTTTGATCTTCTCAATCCGGGCTTCCATGATTTCCCCCCTACCACATGTCTGCGCCTATTTCAGGAAACGTTTCCTCTCATTATAGGTGCTAACCCGTAGTAAAGTCAAACGTTTTGGTGTCATATTGTGGCGTTACCGGACGAAATCAAAGGTGTCACCCAGCTAATTAGAGATGGAGAAATGTAGGCCTCAAACAGCGCTGCCCCGGCAAAAACGATTAACATGAGCACCGCAGTAGAACTAAAAGCTCCGAGCTGCGGGGCAAGCTCTCCTTTTTGTTGAAGCAGTCTATTTTTAACCACATACATAGAGAAGGTAATCGCAGCCGCACTTACGATAATCATGGCAGGCACCGCAATAATATTTTGCGGAGCAATCGACACAAGGGAAAGCAGTACGCCCTTCCAAGCGTATTGATTGATGAGAGTGCCAACTGAAAATCCGACTAGAGCACCTTTTAAGAAATTAAGCGCCAGCACCCCTGGAATTCCAACTACTGTGATGCCAAGAATCCATAAAACTAGCAACCATTTCATATGGAAAAAAAATCGTTCCCAAAACGAATGCGCTTCGCCCATCCCCACTCCATCATTCATAAGCTTAACGTATTGATTAACGTCCAGGGCCAAATCCTGCTGCTGCTCGAGCGTCAGCGCATTGACCATCAAAGCGCCAAATATAACGCCGACGACAAATAAAACTGATACAAATACATAGAGGGAAAGTTGATTTTTTACCATGGTCACCGTGCCCTTCCGTTTTTTGCTCTCACTATGCGCTCACTATAATGAAGCTTCCCAACTTGCGACGCTCGCAACCACTATTTCCAGCGCCTGACTCCAGAATCCTCGCTATTTCATTGATGCATCTTCTCTCTAAACTAGTTTAGATGGAATTTATACTGCTAATTTAATGAAAAACGGAATTTCTGTGCATTTAGCAGGAATTTGACCCTCTAAATCCAAAGTTTCGGCTAAAAATGACGTCTATAGGTCATATTAGCAGGACAAATTCCATCTATTTCCTAAGCTAAAGAAATAGCGTTAATTTAACAGGAGAAAATCCATCTAATATGAGTTGAACCGTAACTGCGAGAACAAAGAGAGTGTTTAATCCAATTTAGCTATTTTCAAAATATGATTAACCTTACAATAGCTGTCCCTAGCAAAGAAAAAAGCCATAGCTACCGTTAATATCTAAAGATCATGGTAAAACATTGAAAATAAATTCATGTTTTGCGTTTCATATATGGGAAATAGTTGTAAGTTTACTGTATACGACAAAACTTTGAATTTTGATTTGTCGACTGACGAACTAAACGCATCGCGAGATGCGTGGTGCTATCCCGGCACGTAGTGCTCAGTCAAACGTTGAAAGTCAAATCTCGTGTTTGTAATGAAGAGTTTTGCTGCAATCTAACTTAAAGTTAACCAACCTTAGCCGAACTAAGCAATATTTTATCCATTAGAAATAGGGCTTCTGTAGAGGGTTGTCTACTATTGTATGAGAGGAATTGTTACGGTATGACGAGTGGGTGGCGGAAACAAAAGAAGCCGGCTATAGCCGGCCTGTTAGTGTGTAGAGCTTCCAAGCGTATACGGCGAGAATAGTTTTGGCATCGCTAATGCGGCCTTCTACTATATAGGACTCCGCCTGTTCTAGAGTGATCGCTTCGACTCTTAAATCCTCGTCATCATCTGGATTCTGAACGCCAAGCTCAACCTTATCCGTAAAGTAGATGTAGAGCTTCTCATCGGCGAAGCCTGGCGAAGTGTAAAACGCGCTAAGCAGCTTTAGATCATTGGAGCGATATCCCGTTTCTTCTTCCAGTTCACGTGCCGCGGCGGTAAGCGGGTCCTCCCCCGGATCCAGCTTTCCGGCAGGTATTTCAATTTGGTATTTTTCTAATGGTTTGCGGAACTGCTCAACAACAAGCAGCTTGCCGTCTAGCAAGGCCATGACTGCTGCGGCGCCCGGATGCTTTACGATTTCTCTAGTCGCTGTGTTGCCATCTGCAAGCGTGACCGTATCCACCTGCAGCGTAATGACTTTTCCTTGAAAAATCGGTTCGGTCTTAATGGTTTCCTCTCGCCATATCTCAGCTGGCTGTTGCTCTTTCACTCGTATCGCTCCTTATTAAATGTATTGGCTTCATGCGCATATCTTGTCCATTCCCTGCATAACTATCAATATATCAAATTGACAGGGGCGAATCATATGAAACAATATGTAGCTTTGAATCATTTGCGTTTAGTAGGAAAAGGCTGGGAGATCAGACATCAGCTGCGCAAGCTATCGGCAGCCTCGTTATCACGGACACCGATGTCTGAATACACCAGTGTGATCAGCGTACGGCGCGTTCCTTTGGAAAAAATAAATTAAGCAAAGTCTTTCATTTGAAATACAAAGACAAAAACCCTCCATCCCGTTCAGCCTGCGCTGAGCCTCAGGATTGAAGGGCTTTCTGTCATGTTCGGCCGCGTAGCGCCAAGCTATAACAAACATCGTTAACGCTTGCTATTAAACCCTATTTCGAATATTACTCCTTAGCCGCTGCTTGTTTAATTATTTCAACAACTAGCTCCGTTGTTTTGACCAGATCCTCCGCCTTGATCTGTTCTTTTGTCGTATGGATATGTTCGTAACCTACGGCCAAATTAACGGTAGGAATTCCTAATCCATTAAAAATATTGGCATCGCTGCCGCCGCCCGAATGGAACGTACGAGGTGCGCGCCCGATGGCAGTGATCGCTTTTTTGGCTAGCTGCACGACCGAATCCTCGTCATCATAACTATAAGCGGGATAAATAATTTCGCTCTCCAGCTCGCCGCGAGCGCCAAATTCCTCAGCAGCAGACTCAACAGCCTTTCTCATCGCTTCGATTTGACTGTCCAGCTTATGCTGTACAATGCTTCTGGCTTCAGCGTCCAGCTTCACGTAATCACATACAATATTCGTGGCGCCGCCGCCCTCGAACCGACCGATATTAGCTGTCGTTTCTTTATCAATGCGTCCCAGCGGCATTCTGGCAATCGCCTTCGCTGCAACCTGAATCGTACTAATGCCATCTTCCGGATTCACCCCTGCGTGAGCGGAACGACCATACATTTTAATCGTAACCTTCGCTTGGGTTGGTGCGGCTACGGCGATATCGCCGACCGCTCCATTTGAATCCAGAGCATAGCCGAACTGCGCCTCCAGCTTTGAAGCATCCAACGAACGAGCTCCAAGCAGCCCTGATTCCTCGCCAACTGTAATGACAAATTGGATGCGTCCATGAGCAATAGATTGCTCCTGAACGACGCGGATCGCTTCAAAAATAGCAGAGATGCCTGCTTTGTCGTCGGCGCCAAGAATGGTCGTGCCATCGCTTCTTATGTAGCCATCCTCATCCAGTTGCGGCTTGATTCCGACCCCAGGCGTAACAGTGTCCATATGGCATGTAAAAAAGATTGTAGGGGCATCTTCATTCCCGCCGGAGGCTTCCCAAAGCACAAACAAATTGCCTGCGCCATGCCCGGTTTTCTCCGCTGCGTCATCCTCGCTTATTTGCAAGCCTAGCGCTTCAAATTTTTGTTTTAGCACACGGCTGATTTCCTGCTCGTGCTTGGTTTCACTGTCAACCTTAACTAATTCCATAAATTCATTCACTAAACGGTCTTTTACGATCATTAACGTTTCCTCCGCCCATTACTTTCGTATACAATAGAGTAAATGACAAGCTCATAGCCGTGCTATGATGTTCCAAATCAAGAAAGGGGTTTTCCAATTGCGTAGACAGCGTATGATCCGTATTGTTGCCATTGTACTTGTGTCAGCACTCGTTTTGTCTTCCTTGCTCGCTGGGCTCGGATCACTTTTCCTTTATTAAATCCAGCTCACATCCGAATTCTTTCACAAAATGGGGAAGCAGCTCCTTCGCCGCTTCTTCGACCGATAGCTCAAGACCTGTTAAATCATTAAAGGACGTGACGCCGAACTGCTGAATGCCGCAGGGTACGATGCCGCTGAAGCCTTCTGCCGCGATGCCTGATTTGATGTTAAGCGCGAAACCATGACTTGTAATAAAGCCCCGGCTATGCCGGGCTTTATTAAATTTCACGCCAATGGCCGCAATCTTCGAATCCCCGACCCATACACCTGTATATTCCGGCTTTCTTCCCGCTTCTATACCATACTCGCCAAGCCATTGAATAATGACCTGCTCCAAGCTCCGCAAATAAGCATGCAAATCGAGGCCAACCGCCTCTAAATAGAGCAGCGGATAGCCAACAAGCTGACCTGGTCCGTGGTAAGTAATATCTCCGCCCCGATCAATTTGAAACAGCGTAATCCCGCGTTCCTTTAACTGAGCCTCATCCAGAAGCAAATGCTCAGGATGCTTGTCAGAGCCCATCGTATAGGTGGGTGGATGCTGAAGAAGGAGCAGCGTCTGCTCGCGCTCCTCCTGATCAATTTGTTTCACATATGCTTTTTGCAGCTCCCACGCTTCCGCGTAATCGAGCATGCCGATATAGTGGGCATCCAGCCGCCTTAAGCCTTTTGCGTGATCCGCTTCAGCCATGATGGTGTTCCCCTTTTCTAATACAGTTTGCTTTCCAGATTAAAGCTTTCCAAATTATCTTTCACCCGCTGCAAGAAACGGCCGCAAATAACGCCGTCCAAGATTCGATGATCAAGCGACAAGCAAATGTTGGCCATTGAGCGTACTGCAATCATATCATTGATGACCACCGGACGCTTAACGATGGATTCAAAGGTTAAAATGGCAGCCTGCGGATAGTTGATAATCGGATATGATAAAATAGAGCCAAATGACCCCGTGTTATTCACGGTGAAAGTTCCGCCTTGCATATCCGAGAGCGTCAGCTTTCCTTCCCTCGTCTTGCGGGCCAGTTCCTCGATTTCTTTGGCGAGGCCAGCAACGTTCTTGTGATCCGCATTCTTAATTACAGGCGTCATTACGGAATCTTCGGTACCTACCGCGAGCGCAATATTGATATCACGCTTCACAATAATTTTATCTACTGCCCACATCGAATTCATAATAGGCACATCTTTAATCGCATTGACCACCGCTTTGAGAAGAAATGCCAAGTAGGTCAGATTGATGCCTTCGCGTTTCATAAAATCATCTTTCAGCTTGTTACGAAGCAGAACCAGATTGGTTACATCCACTTCAATCATCGTCCATGCATGTGGAATTTCGCTGACGCTCTGTCTCATATTTCGGGCGATGGTGTTACGTATAGGCGTCACATCAATGAAGTTATCGCCCCTGCCAGCCCCTGCTGAGCCTTCAACTTCGATTTTCGGCAACCTTGGCGTTTCCGTCAAATGAAGTCCCGAAGAGCGCACTTGCGCTGCGGCATCTACCGTTCTAGGCGCTTGCATTGCAGCATTAGCAGCCGCTACAGTGCTTCCATTCGCTGCTCCCGATGCCACATAGGCGAGCACGTCTTTACGCGTGATTCTGCCGCCAAGGCCGGTACCCGGCACGTCGGACAAGCGGATCGAATGCTCGGCAGCAAGCTGCTGAACAGCTGGCGAGAAGCGGTTGCGCATAGGCGCATCTTCCATTTCGATTGCCGCTGATGGTGTTGATCCCGGTTGCTTCTGCTCGCTCTTCTCTACCAGCGGCGCTTCAGCAAGGCCTGCTGCTCCCGATCCTTCGGTTTCAATAATGCAAATGGGTGTTCCAACGGGAACCGTTTCCCCTTTGCCTACCAATATTTGAACGAGCTTACCAGCTACTGTAGAAGGCAATTCCGCGTTGACTTTGTCCGTAATAATCTCACAGACAGGCTCATAAATATCCACCCAATCGCCTGGCTGCTTCAGCCATTTATCAATGGTAGCTGATACAAGCGATTCCGCAAGCTGCGGTACGACGATCTCCGTCATTGTTTTCATAGTTCACATCTCCCTACTGGCCCAAGCGTAAACGGCCACCACCGTCCTCTGGCGGCGCAGCATACGTTTCGCGGTGGCATTTCAGCTCTGTTGAGCAGCTATTCCTATATCTTAGCAAGCCTAATAAAGGGCTAATTGTCGCATGGCTTCTTTGACTTTCTCTTTGTTCAGCAGAAAAAATTTCTCGCCAGGAGGATTTATCGGCATCGCCGGCACATCCGGCCCGCACAAACGCATGATCGGCGCATCCAGCTCATAAAGCAGCTCTTCGGCAATAATCGCCGATACTTCAGCACCAACGCCTCCGGTTTTATTATCCTCATGAATAATAAGCACCTTGCCTGTTTTGCGCACTGCTTCCAGAATGCCCTCTTTATCAAGCGGCTGCAGCGTTCTTAAATCTAGAATATGGGCACTTATGCCCTCAGACTCCAGATCGGCAGCTGCCTGCTCTACGAAATGAAGCGGCATGCTGTAGCCGATAACCGTAATGTCATCGCCCTCGCGCAGCACATTGGCTTTCCCGATGGGCACGATGTAGTCATCGTCAGGCACTTCTCCTGTAATAAGCTTATAGCATTTTTTGTTTTCAAAATAAAGCACGGGATCCGGATCGCGCACAGCTGCCTTTAATAGTCCCTTTGCGTCATACGGACGGTAAGGAGCTACGATTTTCAAGCCTGGCGTACCAAAAAAGACCGATTCCGGGCATTGCGAGTGATATAAGCCGCCAAAGATTCCACCGCCGATTGGCGCCCGAATAACGAGCGGGCATGTCCAGTCATTGTTCGAGCGGTAACGAATTTTCGCTGCTTCGCTAATAATTTGGTTCGTTGCCGGAAACATAAAATCGGAATATTGCATTTCCGCAATCGGCTTCATTCCGTACATGGCAGCTCCGATTGCAACACCAGCAATAGCAGATTCCGCAAGTGGGGTATCGAGCACGCGATTTTCTCCGAACTGCTCTTGAAGCCCCTTTGTCGTGGTGAACACCCCGCCTTTAATGCCGACGTCCTCCCCAAGAACAAAAACATCCTCGTCGCGGTCCATTTCTTCCTTCATCGCCTTGCGAATAGCATCAATGTATTCAATTACGGCCATTATCCCTTGCCTCCTTGCTCAGCATCATCCGCATATACATGCAGCATCGTAGATTCCGGCGTTGGGAACGGCGCTTTATCGCCATATTCGGTCGCGTCGTCAAGCAGCTTACGAATTTTGGCATGAAGCTCAGCATCAAGCTCTTCCGTCCAAATCCCGCTATCAATCAGGTATTGCTTATATTTAGGGATACCGTCTTTCGCACGATTGAGATCTACCTCTTCCTTCGTACGGTAAGCAAGATCGTTATCTGATGTTGAATGAGGCGATATGCGGTACATAAGAGCTTCGATCAAGGTTGGTCCTTCACCTGCGATGGCACGCTCACGTGCTTCTTTCACTACACGGAACACTTCAAGCGCATCATTCCCGTCAACCTGAAACCCGGGGAAACCATACCCAAGCGCACGGTCAGAAACTTTAGCAGCCAGCTGCTTATGAATGGGTACAGAAATCGCATACTGATTATTTTCGCACATGAAAATAACCGGCAGCTTATGTACGCCAGCAAAGTTGCAGCCCTCATGGAAATCGCCCTGATTGCTTGACCCTTCTCCGAAGGTAACAAAACTGACCAAAGGATTTTTTTTCATTTTTGCCGCAAGCGCAATGCCAACCGCATGCGGAACCTGTGTCGTTACCGGACTTGATCCAGTGACGATCCTAAGCTTCTTCGATCCGAAATGGCCTGGCATTTGACGACCGCCACTATTAGGGTCCTCCGCTTTCGCGAAAACGGACAGCAGCAGATCACGAAGTGTCATGCCTACCGCAAGTACAAACCCGTAATCACGGTAATAGGGCAAATAATAATCTTTCTCACGGTCCAGCGCATAGGCTGCGGCTACCTGGGCTACCTCTTGTCCTACACCGGAGACATGAAAATTGATTTTACCGGCGCGCTGCAGCAGCAGCATACGCTCATCAAACTTGCGAGCGGTCACCATCGTTGCGTACATATCAATTGCTTGCTCATCGCTAAGCCCTAATTCCAAATGACGAACATTTTGCCCAGTAGAAGCTGGTTGGGTCATAAGGTGTTCCTCCTTTTTTTACACTATTATAACCTGGTACTAAGACTTGATCATATATATTATAACTCCAATCGTTCCAAAAAGAAAACTGTCTTCGTTAGAACGATATGGCTTTGCCGTCAACAGCCAACATAGCCTCGCCAAGCGCCTCCGAAAGCGTAGGATGCGGATGGATCATTTGCCCGACTTCCCATGGCGTTGCATTAAGAACGCCTGCAAGAGCCGCCTCTGAAATGAGGTCTGTCGCATGGGCTCCAATCATATGAACGCCAACGATATCATTTGTCTTCCGATCGGCAATAACTTTAACGAACCCTTCCTTCTCGCCAATGACAATCGCCTTGCCAATCGCCTGAAAAGGAATTTTTCCAGTCTTTATGTCATGCCCTTTCGCGCGAGCGCCATCCTCGGTTAATCCGTAGGAAGCAATCTCTGGGCGCGAGTAAATACATCTTGGAATCAGATGTGCCTCAATTGCCGCCGGCTTCTCTCCGTTAATATGCTCAGCAGCTATTATCCCCTCATGAGCTGCCGCATGTGCGAGCTGCACTCCGCCAATAACATCGCCAATGGCATAAATATGCGGTTCGCTCGTTTGTCCGAAGGCATTCACCTCAATAACTCCATTAACAATACGAATATCGGTATTTTCGATGCCGATGGCTTCAACGTTTGCTTGCCGTCCTATGGAGACCAACAGCTTCTCAGCCGTTAGAAGTACATCGCCATCTTCTGTTGCAGCGACAATAGAAACCTCGTTGTTTTCAGCTTTATATTGCTCGACTTGAAGCTGAACACCTGTGAATACACGCACTCCGCGGCTGCGAAGTGATCTCGTCAGTTCAGCAGATACCTCTGTATCTTCTCCTGGCAGCAAGCGAGAGCCTGCCTCCACAAGCGTTACCTGCACGCCAAAATCCTGTAAGAGCGAAGCCCACTCTACGCCGATAACCCCGCCTCCTACAATAATGATCGAGGCGGGAAGCTGTTCCATGACTAATGCTTCATCACTCGTTAAAATAAATTCCCCATCCGGCACCAAACCCGGCAGCTGGCGCGGACGCGAACCCGTTGCAATAATAAGATTTGTGGACACCACCGACTCCATCTCACCATCCGGCAGCTCGACGGCAAGCGAGCCGCTGCGCGGTGAGAAAATAGAAGGACCGATCACTCGTCCTTTGCCGTTGATGATTTGAATGCCATTTTTTTTCATAAGACTTTGCAGTCCTCTGTATAGCTGCTCAACCGTTTGTTCTTTACGCTCTTGCACCTTGGGGAAATGAAGGGCAACTGCCCCCTCCGTTACCTCGATGCCATAGCTGCTTGCTTCAAGCAGTGTTGAATATACTTCCGCGCTGCGCAGCAGCGATTTACTCGGGATACATCCTTTATGTAAGCAGGTTCCGCCTAGCTTGTCCATTTCGATAATCGCAACACTCTTCCCAAGCTGCGCGGCACGAATGGCTGCCGTATAACCGCCTGGCCCGCCTCCTAATACTGCTACGTCCACCTGTATAGCCATACTATCATTCCCTTCCTTATTACCTTCAATATATGCCAATGCCCTAAATTCATAGGTTCTTTTCATGTCCAATCGCATTGTATCACGACTTCAAACCCTATTGTACCTGTTTTTACGAATGCCCGCATCGTGCTTTTACGAAATAGACACGGTATGCTGAAAAAGGTATGATAAAGCTAACTGTATATTTTGACCGATAAGGAGACACTGTATTTATGAAATTAGTAACTGCTCGTTTTATTGCTATTCTCATGCTCGTTATTCCGGGATTGCTGGCTTGCTTTGGGTTCCTCAAAATGAAAGATTCCGTATTTGTCTATTTCTCCGATTTCGGCAATGACAAAATTACACCGGATTTCGATTGGCTGAAATTTTTGCTAGGCTTTGTCATGTTCGCTGCTGGCGCCGGTTTTATTGCAGGCTGGACGTTCTTTCGGGACCGCAAACGAAATTACGTGGCACCACGATTTAAAGAAAAACGCCCTCGCCCGCCTAAGCCGCAAAGCTAATATAGCTGCATCCTTATACAAAACCGCAGAGCGCCGGATGAATGGTCATCCTAGCTCAGCGGTTTTTCTTTTTAGAAATATTTCAAACATTTAGATCATTCCCCATACTCCAGCATTTGTGTATATGCTTTCGGTACCATATAAGTCGCAGCCAGCTCTGTTTTATCTGAATTCAGAAACATTCTTACAAGCGAGCTGCTTGTTTGCATATAATGCGTGTAAGGTGATAAATAAATGGTATCTGCCATCGTTGTATTGCGAATATATTGTTCCAGTTGGAGCTCATATTCAAGATCGGTAGCATTCCGGATGCCCCGAATGACCACATTAATATCATGTTTATTAATATAATCTGCGACAATGCCCTCAAAGGGGACAATTTTTATTTTATCATGCTGCTGGATGGATAATGCCACTAGCTCCGTACGCTGTTCAATCGTAAAATGATGCTTCTTCGATCGGTTATTGGCTACAATAATATGAACCTCGCTAAATAAATGGAATGCCCGTTCAATAACCGAAACATGGCCGAGCGTAATCGGGTCGAAACTCCCTGCGTATACAGCTTTCATCCTGTCACCTCTCTCTGGTTCGTTTACACTGCGATAATGCTTCAGAAATATCATTACAATTATCATTATTTCAGTTTATCAACCCGAAATACAATAGGATTATGATGAAAGCATCTTAGGAAGAAGAGGTGCAGTCATGAAAATCGTATTCGATGTCACCGTAGACGGTAAAGTAAAAGAGACGATTCAGCCGCAAACGCAGCGATTGAAGGAAATCCATAGCTTTATCAAAGCAGAATCCTCCGGTTTAATCAAGAAATACGGCAGCAACGTTTATTTAAACCGAAGAGTCGTTTACAACTGAGGCATCCGAGGACGCCTTTTTTTGTTTACCCGATCCCTCTATAAAAATACCGCTGTTCGTTGACGTTTTGCAACCCCATCGAATATCAGTACTAGCTCGCCTTAGCTTAAACCTCTCCTATGATTCTAACGATCCCACAACGATGTTCTTCACAATTCAACAGATAATTGAATCGAAAATAAATTCCATGATAAACTCTAGGTAATTATATCCATCCATATAGAAAGGATGCCGCTATGCTATTTTATAAAGTAAAACCGATTATTCAATTAATCGCTTTGGCACTTACTGCTTTCGGCTGCTATACTATTTTCAAATTATTATTTTAATATGCAGGTGAAACGATGGTTTTGTCCACTGAAGGCAATTTATGGAAAAGCTTAATTCATCTATTTGTTGTATTATTTGACCATATTTTGTTTAAATATCTTTTCTATGCATTAGTTTGTATTGTTTTTGCTTTAATTTTCTTAAAAAAACGTTCTTTTGGTGATGAGCCACCAACCAGGAATGATGCAGAACAGGCCACACAGAAATTACTTAAAATTATCGAGAAGCTATTAATCGTTATTGCTATAGCTTTTGTGTTGATTCAACTAATTAGAATTTATTTTATAAAATAGCCCACTCTATTTTTAAAAAAATAAGACGCCCACCTTCGGCAAGAATCCGTTAGTGGGCGTCTTATTATTTATACAAACCTAGAAACGAATTGACCGTTTCCTATCTGTATGACAACGAGGTCTAACTATCCAATAACCTTGCGCAGAGTGCGAGGCGGGAATATTCATTGGAACAGTGACGCTACCTTAATCGTAAACGCCCCCCTTTTCAATGAGCTTATTATGATACCTTATGCTCAATCCGCAGCTTATCAGCCACCATCGCAATAAATTCGCTATTCGTAGGCTTTGACTTGCTTATATTGATCGTGTAGCCAAACAAATGCGAAATGCTGTCGATGTTGCCGCGCGTCCAGGCGACTTCAATCGCATGGCGGATGGCCCGTTCGACGCGGGATGGCGTTTGGGTACGTAATTTGAGCGTAAATTCACTCGGTCAGCTTATCGCTATTGCAATAAACTTTGACACGTAGTTTATCGGAATATTTAGCGTAAATTCATCGCTATGGAGGCGTCTGATAAATGACACGTAATAACCCTAAATACACGTTTGCCTCAAAACGAGGCCGCAGCGTCAAATTCGATTTAGAAACGCAGATTGAACGATTCTTACAGGCGAAGCGTATCGAAAAGCGATCGCCGAAAACGATCATTACGTATGCGCAAACTTTAAACCAGTTTCGCGAGTGGTTTGAGACGCAGAATGATCGCGAAATGAACTCGGAACTTATGCGCGATTATGTACATTATTTAACGTTTGAAAAAGTCAGCTGGGATGATCACCCTACGAGTCCGAGCGGTAAGGTAGGACTGTCCCCTCGAACCGTAAATAACTCAATTCGAAACATTAAGGTTTTCTTCAACTATTTAATGAAGGAACGCATTATTAAACAGTCGCCATTAGAGGCAATTAACTACCAAAAAGAAGAAAAAGATACATTCGAACTGTTTACGGATGAGGACGTTTTAAAGCTTCTTTCAGCTCCAAACAGACGAGTCTATACTGGGCACCGCGACTACTGTATGATGCTCGTATTAATTGATGGCGGGCTTCGTGTAAAAGAAATGACGAACCTTAAAATATCCGATATCGATTTTAAACTACGCCAGGTTACGATTCGTGCAGAAATATCTAAAACGAATACAACTCGCGTCATTCCGTTATCACAACTTACTATTAAAGAAATAGAAAAGTTGATCGAGTATATGAACGTTGAGGAAAACGATTATTTATGGCTTACGCAGTTTGGGAACCGATATTTCGGCGATACATTTGCGAAGATGTTAAAGCTATACGCTAAACGAGTCGGAGTCACCGGCGCGCGGGTATCTCCGCATACTTTCCGTCATTACATGGCCGTTAAGTTTCTACGTGGCGGAGGCGACCCCATCGCATTGGCTCGTATTCTAGGCCACACATCGCTAAATATGACGCAAGTTTACGTACGCTTCACCGGTACCGATTTACGCGAGCAGCACGACATGGCTTCGCCAGTTACGAGCTTACTCGATAAAGGTAACGAAAAGAAACGAGGCAGGCTTCGATTTAGTTAAATATACGCAGCTGTTTGCGGAGTATTTCGTAAGCGGCTGCGTTTTTCCGCTGTTTTACATCCGCCAGACCCTCCGCTATTGAGCGTCTAGACACGGATCTCCTCACTTTTTATTCCCACGAAGTAGACTATCGTTTATACTATTGAGTAACTTGAAATGATTTTAACAGCTCAGAGACATAGCAAACCATACATATTGGGGGCGTTTCTATTGGAAATAAAAGGCGAAGTAAAAGAAACCGATGGCGCTGCAAACTGGAGTCAACGTAGTAGTTCAGAAATAACGAAAGCCGGAGAGAAATCGACAATTAACTCATTCAATATCGTTGGAACGTTAATAGCTATCGTCAGTGTTGTTCTCGGAATTTTTACGAGCTGGTTCCATTTAGTTACCGGGCTCTCATTAGGTATCATTATTATAGGAATTGGCGAAATCCTCCGTTATCTCAATAAAATTGCTAACAAGGCATAGTCACCTATACGCAAAAAAGGCGCGGCCACCAACGGAACTTACTCCGCTAATGACCGCGCCTATTTGTGCCCTCTTTACGTTTTCTGCCCGCTAACTCTCCGCAGCTCATCCGCCAAGCGCTTAAACTCCGCTCGACTAGCGCTATCCTGAGCCGCCATATAAGACGCGCTCAGATACGCGATGATTTTATTCGCGTCAGCTACCGCCATGAACTTCGTCAAATCGTCCGCCTCCTTTACCGGAATCATCTTCGCTACCACCGCCGCTTTAAACGCTGCCCATCCCGTCCACTTGCCGCCATCGTACATCAAACGCGGACATATCTTCGCGCTCCAATCGTAATGGCGCCGCAGCCGGTCAACGCCCCAGCCGCGCTCTTTTTACATCGCCGCAACGAGAGTCGCCGCGTTATCGAGTGTCTTCGCGTAATTGCCGCTTTCGCATATCTCTACGCCGATCGACGTACGATTGCCCGAAGTCGCTCCGCTGCCGTCTCCGGAGTGCCATGCGTTCTCGTTCAGCGGCAGACATTCGATAGCCTCGCGCTCATCTATAACGATGTGGTACGAAGCTGTACGCGTATTGGTCGGATTCGTTAGCCAGGCGCGCTCATTGCGGGCGGTCGACGACGGATTTCCGGTATTATGAATCGTAATCGTCGACGCGTTCATTACGTTGGCTGGCCGCCTGTTACACGCGACCGACTTCGGTATATGGTCGACTACGTAATTAAGCGTCTTTGCTTCCGTCACCGCCTACGCCTCCCTTTCGTTTCAACACTTCGATTATGTCGCGCAGTTTATCCGGTAATGGAAGGCCGCCGCGCCCCAAATTCTCCGCTAAGCTGACGAGCTCGTTCGCGATGTAAAAGTAAACGGATGCCGTCATGACTACGCTCTCCAATTCGAGCAGCACGTCGATACGGTGCGCGATTAGTATAACGAGCAGCATCAGCCCTTTTTTCGCCAGCCCAACGCTGCCTACTGCGCTATTTAATCCGCGGCCTTCTTTGATGCTCGCGTAAATGCCCGTTATGATGTCCGCGCCAATTCCGATTAATAGAAAGGTTAACGCCTCGGACCAGCCGCCGAATGCGAACGCAATAAAAGCGCCGACAACGCCAGCGCCTCCGTTAATTAAAGTTTGACCGTTCATTGCGCGATCATCTCCGCTTTCTTTTTATAGTTACCGTCTTCTTCGCGTTATCCCACGCAACCGACGCTCCGAACAGCTCCGCCACATCGCGCAATCCTACGAAAACGCGGCCGTCAATTAGCTGCGGTGCCGCCGCCAAGTTAACGCGATCACCGTTATAGGTGCCGATTACGCTTCCGACCGTTGCCGTTATCACATCGTACGTAGGCGCGGCGATAATCTCCGGCAGCCGAAAGACTCCGTGGCCCGTACGTTGATCGTAGCCGGGCGCTTTCGTAGGGTCAACCGTGTGGCGGCGGTACAGCGTATATTGCGTGTCTTCGATGATGAGGCCGTAATTCTGCGTTATGGCGATTGGGTTGCGTTTAGCATGCGTTGAGGATACGGACATTTAACGTCACTCCTTCTTGTGTGAAATATTATAAATACGGATAACCGCGAAAATAACGTATTGACAGGCGCGGTCGACGGTGGTATTTTATAAATCTTTTATTACTAAGAACTTAAGTTATTAAGACCTTAACTCACTTAATATCAATACGTTCTATTAAGTTCGTGCTGATACGGATTAAATACCGCGGATATAAACCATATAAGAACACGCGAGGTCTTAAAATATAAGAGATAACACCTTAATGGTCGGCGCGCCCCGTTCAGCGTCACATGGTCGACACCTCCTCGTACGTAATCATTGCGTAGTTTTCACGGCGTTTTAGGCGCGCTAGGCGTTCGGACGACTATTCGTAGGGTGGCGTAGTTATAAGCGCTAAATGCACGGTGCGAACAAGGGACCGAATCAGTCCCGCTTATGATAGCGCTAGTGAGTGCGAATGAGGCTTCGTTGTGTTAAATATTATAAGTTCGTGATTGACCGTCTCCTTTCGTGTACTCCGTCTTATACAACGATAGTCGCCGGTCGAATCGATCTCGCACACTTTCGCGTAAAAAAAAAAAAAAAATAACGACCACATCCCGTAGGACATGACCGTTATATGACGCGTGTTCTATTATTCAAACTTACTCCGTACATCTTCGTTTAACGCGTCTAGTATAAACGGCTTCACGGTAAATGATTCACCAGCCTTATACGGTGCTGCCGCGTTTGTCTGCGCTTCTTTAAGTAGCGCGTCATAGTTGATAGAGTCGTTAGTCGAACGATTCCAAACGATTTGCACACCGAAAGCTGAACCGCCGTCAGTAGTATTTACGCTGTTATTTAATACGACGCGCTCAACTTGTGAGTTCGTAAACAATACACGTGAGTACGCAATCATAGACTCCCCCATTTTGCGTAGGTATGCTTTTTCGTTTAAAGTATCGAACGCGTTCAATGTAATTACAATATCATTTACATTAGTATGAATTTCTTTAACAGTCTCGTCAGTAACCTCAATAGAAAGACCGGCTTTTGCTTGTTTAAGTGCTTTCATCGCATTTTCTTCTGTGAAATCTGCTGTAGACCAATCAACGGGCTCTTCTGTAGGCTCTATTGTCGGTTCCGGTGTAGAATCAATTGCTATTACAGACTTTTGCGTAAAAGCCGTGCTCGGTACCGTAGAAGCTGTCTGTGATCCCTTATTGTTAACGATATATGCTATTGCTACGAAAATAAGCAATAAGATAATCACGCCAAGTAAAACACGTAGACTATTACGTCTTATCTGTGCCCCGTAAGAAAGTTCAGTTTTTTTATCGGTCATTGCTGCTAGCCCCTCCGTAATTTCCGTTTATAGGTAATACGTTCGTACCTCTTATACGTAACAAAAGCCGCAATCTCCGAAGAGAAAGCGGCTTCTTTCGTTCTGATCGTTGTAAAAAACGTTTGATCACGCCTGCCTGATCGTGTATGATATCGTTGTCTAAGTATCCGATAAACTTATACCGAATGTGAGGTGAAAATACGATAGTTTAACGCAATAGCAGCGAAATTCTTCATCGGAACGGCAACGTTACCTTGACCGTAAATTCACCGTTTCAGCTAACGGAGAATGACCGAAATCCCTTACGCAGCCTACGTTTATGATACCTTATGCTCAATCCGCAGCTTATCAGCCACCATCGCAATAAATTCGCTATTCGTAGGCTTTGACTTGCTTATATTGATCGTGTAGCCAAACAAATGCGAAATGCTGTCGATGTTGCCGCGCGTCCAGGCGACTTCAATCGCATGGCGGATGGCCCGTTCGACGCGGGATGGCGTCGTTTTGAATTTTTCGGCAATGGCCGGGTACAATGTTTTTGTAATGGCGCCAAGAATTTCAATATTGTTGTAAACCATCGTGATGGCTTCACGCAAATATTGATAACCTTTAATATGTGCGGGAACGCCGATTTCGTGAATAATGCTTGTAATGTTGGCATCAAGGTTCTTGCCTTTGGCAATTGGGACAACGTTGGATTTCAACGAGGAGGAACCGGTTGAGAAGCTTCCCGTCGAGGAATAAGTTGGATTGCCTACGAGTTGGCGGATCCGATTAGCCAAAATATCCATATCAAATGGCTTCAAAATATAATAAGAGGCCCCAAGCTGTACCGCTTTTTGCGTAATGTTTTCTTGACCGAAAGCGGTTAGCATAATGATTTTCGGCATAGGAGACATATTCATTTCCTTCAAGCGCTCAAGTACGCCTAGGCCGTCTAAGTGAGGCATAATAATATCAAGGATAAGTACATCCGGAATTTTTCTGGCTTCCTCCAAATGTCTCAAAACCTCTTCACCGTTGTACGCGACTCCACTCACACTCATATCACTTTGTTCGGATATGTATTCCGATAACAGGTTAGTAAATTCACGGTTGTCGTCTGCTAATAATACTTCGATCTTATGCAAGTTGTGGTCCTCCTCTAAATGATTTTGAAGTTTTCGCTCACTAGTTGTCTGCTTAAAGTTTTCGACATGGGAAGTTGAATTCCTTCTGTCGAAAATTATTTTTCTAGATTTTTTTACGCCATTTCGATATAATTAAAAATTTGTTACATGTAACGATTCCGTTCGTTCTTCTTCGACAAAATTCATCGCTCATCGAATGATTCACGCGTTTTTTAACCCATCCCCGAAAAAAAGAAAACGTCTGCTCAGGCTACGCTTCAGCCTAAACAGACATCTAATTCAAACGCTATGCAGCTTCTCCAATATGACCGTTCGCTGATTTAAGCAATACCCCTGCATCTTGAAGCATCCATTCAATAAAGCAGCCATAACCAGATGAAGGATCATTCACAAAAACGTGAGTCACAGCCCCGACAAGTTTGCCATCCTGAATGATCGGACTTCCTGACATGCCTTGAACGATCCCGCCTGTTTTGCTTAATAATCTTTTATCCGTGATTTTTATGACCATTCCTTTTGTTGCGGGACCCGATTGTTTGGATACATGAGCAATTTCAATATCAAAGCGCTCTACCTTCTGTCCATTTACAACAGTCAAAATCTGTGCAGGCCCTTCTTTGACATCTTCGGCAAAAGCTACGGGAATGGACTTTTCACTGTAGCTATGCGTAGGAACTTCATTCATTTTGCCGAAAATGCCAAACGGAGTATTACGCTCAACATTTCCTAATATTTTGCTTTCTTTCACAAAATGCGCTCTTTTTTCTCCCGGCTCTCCATTTTGGCTTTTGTTGATGGAGGTAACGCTTGATTGTAAAATCTGGCCTTCGCCTACGTCGATTGGCGTTTGTGTATCCATATCCGTAATGACATGTCCTAATGCTCCGTAGACGCCTTGGTCCGGTGCGTAAAAGGTTAAGGTTCCTACCCCTGCCGCCGAATCGCGTATATAAAGTCCTAACCGCCATGCTTTGTCCTGAGCATCGAATACTGGGCTCAGCTGGGTCTTGCCTAATTGACCATCACGCTTGTACGTGACGTCTAGGGGTTTCTTCTCAGTCCCTGCCCGCTCACTAAGCTCTGCAACCCTGTGAACCTGATTGATGCTGCTGCCGTTAATCTTGACAATTAAATCGCCTAGACGCAGCCCAGCAGCCTCTCCAGGCGATTGCTTCATACCATCGCTGCCAGCGACTTGATGATGGCCTACAACTAAAATGCCTGAAGATTTGACTTTAACTCCAATCGTCTGTCCACCTGGAATAACGCGTAGATCAGGCACCACATTAACTTTTACAGTTTTGAATGGAATTTTACCAAATAATTTCACTTTCATTTTGGTTTGACCGCTTTGGCTTGACTGCAGTGACAGTGGCTCATTCAAATTTACGGAAAGAGAATGACTGGTTGATCCGTTAATCTGAAGCATGTGAGGGTCGACCGTTACTTCTGCATGAACGGGCACTCCGTATTGTAATCGTTTCAGTTGCCCGGAGAATAAACGAAGTTCATTCGGGATTGCGGCAAAGTGTTGAAACGGGGTGGAGCTTCCGATCATGCAAATGAAGAAAACGAGAACTAGGCCAAACCATCGCTTCCTTTGACTGGAGTTCAATGATTTCACGCTCCCTGTATTTCCATCGCATGACGTAGAAGGCTAAGTCGCCATTGGCGTACCTTTAAGTTACCCTCACCCGGTCGTTTTATGTCCGCAAAAACATTCCCTAATTGGCTTCCATTACGCCCCCTTCTGTCTATGTGCCAGATCAAGCATTTCTTGTGCATGATGCCTTGTTTTTTCCGTTATTTCTACTCCGCCAAGCATGCGGGCTAACTCATCGATCCGAATCTTTCCGATTAATTCAGCGACAGACGTGGAAGTTCTTGCTCCTATCACCTGTTTCCGAATTTCATAATGATGGTCAGCCATACAAGCCACTTGCGGTAAATGCGTGATGGAGAACACTTGGCATTTCTTTGCAAGCTGTGACATTTTCTCAGCAATCGCTTGGGCTGCACGTCCGCTTACCCCGGTATCCACCTCATCAAAAATGAGCACAGGTACCTGGTCAATCTCGGCAAAGATGCTTTTTAGCGCGAGCATAATTCGCGACATCTCGCCGCCGGATGCAATTTTATTTAAAGGCTTAAGCGGCTCGCCCGGGTTGGTGGATAGCATAAAAATGGCTTCATCCATCCCATTAGCATGTAGTCGAACATGCTTGTTCTCAGCTTGACCGGTAAAGGTTGTATCAATTTGAACCTGAAATTTTGCAGAAGACATTTGAAGCTGGCTAAGTTCTTTCTCAATGGCATCAGAAAGCCTTGTAGCGGCATGTTCACGCAGCTGAGACAGCTCTTTCGCAAGCGTCAAGGCTTGCTCGTATAGACGGGCCTCTTCATGCTGAAGCTCTTCGAGCATTTGATCCCGGTTTTCGATTTTGTCCCGATCCAAAATCGTGCGATCCAAATAAGCAAGAATATCAGGAATGGATTCTCCGTACTTACGCTTTAAGCTATTTATGAGATCAAGCCTGTCCTCTACTTGGGAAAGCAGATCGGGATCTGACTCAATGCCGTCACGGTAATCGCGCAACTGGAACGCTGCATCTTCTGCTTGATAAAAAGCCGACTGCAGCTGTTCTAATAACGGATTTAATTTTTCTGCATCATAGGTTTGAATATCGATTAGCTTCGCTACCGCTTTACTAACCATATCAAGTCCTTTGCCTCCATACAGCAAAGAATAGGCTTCAGACACGGCATCCATTCTTTTGCCCGCATACATTAGCTTGCGCCGTTGGTCTGTCAGCAATTCATCTTCCAAGGGCTTTAGCTGAGCATTCGTAATTTCTTCAATTTGGAATCGGTATAAATCCAGCATTTGCACATTATGCCTAGTTGAATTTTCCAGTTCACGCAGGGAGGCTTTAACTTGTTGAAGTTGCGTAAAGAGATGCCGGTAATTTTGTTTCCGCTCGATAAGCAAATCACCTGCGAACAGATCCAGCCACTCTAAATGCTGTTCAGTGCGCAGCAAAGATTGATGTTCATGCTGGCCATGGATATTAACTAGGCATTCCCCGATTTCCCTTAGCATCGTCATTGTAACCAGTTGTCCATTGACGCGGCTGCTGCTCTTGCCATGAGCGGATAACTCTCTCCTAATAACGAGCATTTCCTCAGAAGAAGCATGTACACCAAGTTTATTTAAAACCGTCCACACCGGATGATGGGCTGCCAGGTCGAACAAAGCCTCCATTTCTGCCTTATCACAACCGTACCGCACCATGTCTGCGGAACCTCTACCGCCGACAAGCAAGCTTAACGCATCAATCAATATTGATTTGCCCGCGCCTGTTTCTCCCGTCAGCACATGAAATCCATGATGAAAAGTAACGTTTACTTCTTCAATGACCGCTAAATTCCGAATAGACAACTCACGCAGCATGGTTTCTCCTCCTAATTTAATAATTCAAGCAATCGCTCTACAATTTCTCCGCTTTGAACCTTGGTACGGCAAATCATCAGTATCGTGTCGTCCCCGCATATGGTTCCCATGACCTCTGGCCATTCCATATTGTCAACTAAGGCACCAATCGCATTAGCCGAGCCAGGCAAACACTTCATCACAACAAGGTTGTCAGTAAAGTCAATATGTACAAAATGGTCAAGCAACGCTCGTTTTAGCTTGTGAATCGGATTTTGCTTCTGATGGTCCTGAGGGATCGAATAGATGTACTTTCCTTCCCCTGCCGGCACCTTAATAAGCATCAATTCCTTCATATCGCGTGAGACGGTGGCTTGGGTAACCTGCATCCCTGAATCGCGAAGAGCCTCAACAAGTTCTTCCTGCGTTTCTATCGCACGATTGTTTACAATTTCTTTAATACGAAATTGGCGAATGCCTTTCATATAAAAACCTCCATGATTTAAATGTCTGCAATGTGAAATGAAATTTTGCGAATAACCTTGTCCCTTGCATCCACGAACAATATGCCATCGCATTCAGGCAGAAGGAGCGAATAGACAAGAAGACGATCCCTTATACCGCTTGCCGTCCATTCCATAGGCTTCCGATCTCGTGCAGTTTTCACAATATACGTTTTATTATCCATTATCGCAATATAATCAATGTATAACCGGCTTCCCTTCCCAAGCGGCACATCATCCAGCTTGATCGGAACCGGAACCAAATGTTTTCCTGAACGGACTGTGTAGCCCGCTTGTTCGAGCAATGCTATGTTTTCATCATCGGGCGATAGCACTCCACCCTTGCCGAGTGTAAGGCGATTTACGCCTGCCGGCTCATGCAGCCAGCGGTAAAACATCCTAAATAGCCAAATAACGAGTAAACAGCCCGCTGCAAGCATGATAAACCAATCACCATACGTCCCCATCAGCATCCCCCGATTATCATTGGATTTTATCTATAACCGTTCGAGAAGATGGGGGCTATTTCCTGTTTGACACGAATACCGAACGTTTGTTTGCTTTTATTCAGTTTATCAAAAACATGCTGCTGCTGTAAAGAAAAAAAGATGCCGGCAGCATTTCTTCTGCACGGCACCTTCCTTTTTGTTATATTTCATTTATTCGCAGTAAAGGTTTCGCTTGCCTGCTTCACTAGTTCTGACAACGCTGCATCATCCGGAATGACAGAATTTGACTCTCCGGACCAGGTCCAGTAGGCCAAGAACTCAATATTGCCTTCTCCGCCCGTAATGGGAGAGAACGTAATATCCTGTAAGGTATATCCCAACTCTGCAGCAGATGTCAACACCGTACGGAGAACATCCCTGTGAACTCCTGAATCGCGTACGACTCCCGATTTGCCTACTTTCTCGCGGCCGGCCTCGAACTGAGGCTTAATTAGAGCCACAATGCCGGAACCAACCGATAATAATTGAGAAAGAGCTGGTAAAATAAGCTTTAAAGATATAAAGGATACATCGATGGAAGCAAAGGTCGGTGGAGGACCGACCAAATCAGCAGGCTGCGTATACCGAAAATTGGTACGCTCCATGACATGCACTCGTTCGTCTTGTCGCAATGACCAGTCCAACTGATTATAACCAACATCAACCGCATAGACATAGGCTGCACCATTCTGAAGAGCACAATCGGTAAATCCGCCCGTGGAAGCGCCTATATCCAGCATGACCCGCCCATTCAAATCGAGATTGAACTTTCGGATGGCTTTCTCAAGCTTCAATCCGCCTCGGCTAACATAAGGATGCAGGGCTCCTTTTACCTTAATATCAGCGGTGCGGACAACCTTCATGCCGCTTTTGTCTACAGGCTCATCATTCACAAGCACTAGTCCTGCCATTAAAGCCGCTTTGGCTTTTTCCCTGCTTTCATAAAAGCCGCGTTCAACGAGCAATACGTCTATCCGTTCTTTCGGTGTTGTTGTCATCGTTCTCCCTCAACCATTACTGTTGACCAGTAACACGCTTCATCCGTCTTGGCAGCATCGATTTAAGCTCGGTAGCTACCCTGTCAGCTGTAAGGCCAATTTCTTTTCTTTGTTCCTTAATCGTCCCATGCTCCACGAAAATATCTGGAACGCCGATAATGCGAACAGGCAATCCGTAAATTCCTTTAAGCGAATAAAACTCCAGAACGGAGCTGCCCAAGCCGCCAAGTTCAGCGCCTTCCTCCAGTACGATCATGTTTTTGCCTTCAGCAGCCAGCGATAATAACATTTGCTCATCAAGCGGCTTGATAAAACGCGCATTAACGATCTGAACATTCAAGCCTTCGCGTTTGAGCAAATCTGCGGCTTCCTCGGCGACCTGAATCATCGGGCCAATGGCTACAATAACTCCTGAATCTCCTTCACGCAGCGTCTCCCAGCTGCCGATGGGCAGTGGTTGCGGATCGGCATCCATTTCTACACCCAAACCAGCAATCCTAGGATAGCGAACCGCGATCGGACCATCATTATACTCAACAGCCGTTTTCATCATTTGTCTGAGTTCATTTTCATCCTTTGGCATCATAATGACCAAATTCGGAATATGTCTAAGGAACGGTATATCGTATACGCCATGATGTGTTTCTCCATCAGGCCCTACGAAACCCGCACGGTCAATTGCAAAAATCACGTTTAAATTTTGGCGGCAAATGTCATGCACGACCTGGTCATAAGCACGCTGCAGGAAAGTGGAATACACCGCAAAAACAGGCTTCATCCCTTCCATGGCAAGTGCTGCTGACATCGTAGCCGCATGCTGCTCCGCGATTCCTACATCAATCATGCGATTGGGAAAACGCGCAGCGAAAGGCAGCAATCCGGAACCACCGGGCATAGCCGGAGTAACGGCAATGATCCGCTCGTCTTTCTCTGCCAGCTCGATCAGCATTTGACCGAATACATCTGTATATACGGGAGGGCCAACCGCCTTTACAACTTGGCCGGATTCGATTTTGTATGGCGTTATGCCATGCCATTTGAATGAATCGGCTTCGGCTGGCGAATATCCTTTGCCCTTCACGGTCAATACATGAACGAGCACCGGCCCAGGCATCGAATCGGCTTGACGCATAATATCAAGCATTTGCTCGATATCATGCCCATCTACAGGACCTAGGTAGGTGAATCCAAATTGCTCGAATAAAATTCCGCTTACGAGCAAATATTTTAAGCTGTCCTTAAAGCGCTCGGCTGTTTTGGCAAGCTTGCCGCCAATGGCTGGAATTTTGTTAAGGAGCTGCTGCAGTTCGTCCTTAGCCTTATGATAATGGCGGTCGGTACGTATTTTCCCTAAATAATGATGAAGCGCTCCAACGTTAGGCGCAATGGACATCTCATTATCATTCAAGATTACAATCAGATTCTTCTTCTCATGTCCGATATGATTGAGTGCCTCAAGTGCCATACCGCCAGTTAACGCACCATCACCGATAACCGCGACAACTCGATTGGTCTCGCCCTTCAGATCACGAGCAAGCGCCATCCCCATCGCCGCGGACAAAGAGGTACTGCTGTGACCAGCTTCCCATACGTCATGCTCACTCTCTGCGCGCTTAACAAAGCCGCATAAGCCTTTGTACTTGCGCAGAGTATCAAACCTGTCCATTCGGCCTGTTAATATTTTGTGTACATATGATTGATGCCCCACGTCAAAAATAAACTTATCCTCAGGGCTATTAAATAAATAATGCATCGCTATGGTCAGTTCCACAACTCCTAGGTTAGGAGCCAGATGACCACCCGTAACGGAAAGTTTCTCAATCAAGAACTGGCGGATTTCACCGGCCAGCTGTTCCAATTGAGCCGTTGTTAAACCTTTCAAATCTTGAGGTCCGTTAATATGGTCAAGCAGCACGTTGCTTTCCTCGCTTTCGCGGACAGCCTCTAACTGCCGTCCCATGTACATCTACATTTTACCTATTATAGCATACTGCGATTTTTTTCCCAACCAAAATGGAAAAAGCATGTTGTCTCAATGGTCGCGCTGAACAAGATAATCCGCAATTTCGAGCAGCCGTTCCGGCGCTGCCAGCTCTGCTTCAAGAACAGCAGACTTCGCTTCTTGGGTTAGACGCTCAACCTGAGCTTTGCTCTCTTCTATTCCGATCAGGAACGGATAGGTTACTTTATTTTGCTCAACATCACTATTCGTTTTCTTGCCAAGCTTCTTCTCGTCGCCGATTAAGTCGAGAATATCATCCTGAATTTGAAAGGCAAGTCCGATGTTTCTGCCATACCGGGCAAGCAGCTCAAGCTGCTTAGCAGTCGCGCCTCCGATACGTCCCCCTGCCGTTACCGAGAATACGATCAGGTCACTTGTTTTGTGAAGATGGATATACTCCAGCTCTGCAATGGAAGTAATGCCTTGCTCGCCAAGCATATCCGCTACTTGACCGCCAACCATCCCCGGAGCTCCGGCTAACTTGGCCAGATCCTCTACGATAGCAAGCGCGACTTCTGCCGCAATTCCGCCTTGCCGCGAGGCTTGAGACACAAGATGGAAAGCATGCGTCAGCAGCGCATCGCCGGCTAAAATCGCCATAGCTTCGCCAAATACTTTATGATTGGTGGGCTTTCCTCTTCGGAAATCATCATCGTCCATAGCCGGCAAATCATCATGAATCAGAGAGTAAGTATGAATAAATTCAACAGCACTGGCAACGGGAATAGCCGCATCAAGTGAAATTTGTCCCCTAATAGCCTCCGCAGCAGTTAAAACAAGGGCAGGTCTGAGGCGTTTGCCGCCTGCTTCAAGGGAATACTGCATCGCCTCGCGCAGCCTCTCAGGAACGTCCCATGCAGATGGCACAGATTGTTTAAGCGAAGCTTCGATCTGCTCCGCGCATTGCGTTAAATACGCTTTTATGGATGGCCTCTCGTTCAAGCTTATTCCCCTTTATCCTCGTTTACATCCGCAAACGGTTTTTTCTGGAAGCCCTGTTCCGTCTCAATCAAAACCTCGATTTTGCGCTCGACTTGTTCAAGCTTTCCGCCACACAGTTTGGAGAGGATCATACCTTCTTGAAACAGCTCAATGGCGGTCTCAAGTGGAACATCTCCGTTCTCAAGCCTAGATACGATAGAATCGAGACGTTCCATCGCTTCTTCAAAAGTAAGTTCGCTGTTATTTGTTGCTGCCATCGATTTGATCTCCTCTCAATGAGTCTACACGACAGTCCAGTTGACCATCTGCCACCTTGACCTTAACGATGTCGCCCAGCTTTACATCGCGAATCGATTTAATGAGCTGCTGCTCTTGCTTATCATAGACTAGGCTGTAACCTCTGGACATGACCTTAAGCGGGCTTAACGCATCCAGTTGCTTCATCGTGCTATGCAGGCTGAGTTTTTTCTCTTTCAATACCAAAGTCATCGCTTGCTCAAGCTGTTTGCTTGCCGATTGCCATCTCTTGGCTGCAAAAGCTACGCGCTCGCTTGGATTGTGCCCGGCCAGCGTTGTCTGCAGCCTCGCGAGGCGCGTATGCCCCCGCTCAGCTATCCGCTTCGTTCGCTGTTCGAGCTGCTCGGTCAAGCGGTCAAGCCGCTCTGCCTGATCCAATAAATATCTGCGCGGGTAGAGAAAAAACGGCGAGCGGCGAATCCGCTGCAGCTTATCCTTATCCGACTGAACGCGATAACGGATGCCTTGTATTAACCGCTGCTGCTGCCTTTGGAGCTGCTGGTGCAATTCCGCTATGTTCGGAACAGCCAGCTCAGCTGCGGCCGTAGGCGTCGCAGCTCTCAAATCGGCTGCGAAGTCAGCGATCGTAAAGTCTGTCTCATGGCCCACAGCGCTAATAACGGGAATTCTTGAAGCAGCAATGCTTCTTGCGACCGCTTCTTCGTTGAAAGCCCAAAGCTCTTCCAGCGATCCGCCTCCGCGCCCTACAATTAATACGTCCGCTTCGCCAAAACGGTTCATTGCTTCGATCGCTTTTACAATATCAGGCGCAGCCTGCTTGCCTTGCACAAGCACGGGATAAATATAAACAGGAATTAATGGATATCTCCGCTGCAGCGTAATAATAATATCCCGTACCGCGGCACCCGTCGGCGATGTGATAACGCCTATCGCTCGGGGAAAACGCGGAATCGTACGCTTGCGGGCATCCGAGAACAAGCCTTCTGCGCCCAGCTTGCTCTTAAGCTGTTCAAATGCAAGATATAGGCTGCCAATGCCGTCTGGCTGCATCGATTGGACATAAAACTGATAATTGCCGTCACGCTCGTAAACCGAAATATTGCCTCTTGCAATAACCTTCGTTCCCTCTTTTGGAATAAAAGGGAGCCTTTGATTATAGGAGGCAAACATGATCGATTTTATCCGGCTATCGCTATCTTTCAGCGTAAAGTACATATGGCCGCTGGAATGATGGGTGAAATTCGAAATTTCACCACGCAGCATAATATCAGACAGCAGCGGATCCGACTCCATTTTCATCTTAATATAACGATTAAGTTCCTTTATGGAATAAACCCGAGGCTGTTCTGCCATGCTTGCATCACTCCTTGATTCCGTTTGCCCTTTTTGCTGCTGTAATCGTATTTTTCATAAGCAATGTAATCGTCATCGGCCCAACGCCGCCTGGGACAGGCGTAATGTAACCCGCAGTATCCAAGCAATCTTCGAAATCAACGTCCCCTGCCAGTTTGCCATCTGGCAAACGGTTAATGCCTACGTCGATAACGATCGCGCCTGGCTTGACGAATTTGCTGTCAATGGCTTTGGCTTTGCCGATTGCAACCACCAAGATGTCTGCTTGCTTTGCGATTTCTTCCATGTTAGCCGTACGGGAATGACATACTGTTACCGTCGCATTCTCACGCAGCAAAAGCATGGCCACAGGTTTGCCTACGATATTGCTTCTGCCGATGACTACGGCATGCTTGCCCGAAATCTCTACGCCGCTGCGTTTGATGAGTTCGATGACGCCGGCAGGTGTGCAAGGAAGCAAGCTATCATCGCCAATAACCAGATTGCCTACGCTTTCCGGATGGAACCCGTCTACGTCTTTGTCAACGCTTATAGCATCGATAACTGCCTTTTCGTTAATATGCTTGGGAAGAGGCAGCTGTACTAGAATACCGTTAATAGAAGTTTGTTGGTTCAAGCGCTCAATGACAGCAAGCAATTCAGCTTCACTTGTATCAGCAGCAAGCCGGTGAACCTCAGAATAGAATCCGAGCTGCTGGCATGCCTTCTCCTTAGAGCCAACATACACTTTCGAAGCAGGGTCTTCACCTACAAGTACAACGGCTAAACCAGGAACAACGCCCTTTTCCTTTAAGGCTGCAGTTTCCGTAATCATTTCCTCTCGGATCAGGTCGGATATTTTCTTTCCTTCAATGATTTGTGCGCACATAGCTCCAGTCTCCTTTAGCATTCTTCTTTTATAAAATGTTTTTGCAATGAAATCATTTCATTATGATTTGAGCTCTTCGATTTCGGATAACAGCTTGCCCAGCACGCCGTTAACAAACTTGCCCGATTCCTCTGTGCCAAAATGCTTTGCAAGCTCGATCGCTTCGTTGATTGCCGCTTTGGGCGGAACGTCATCGCGGAATACCATTTCATAGGTTGCGAGCCTTAACACTTGGCGGTCTACCCGTGACAAACGATCGATGTGCCAACCTGTCAAAAACTGCATCAGCATGCCATCGATGGCTTGCTTATGCTCCATCACGCCGAGTACAAGCTCGCGTACGAATTCATCCGTGCTGCCAATCTCTGATGGGTCAGCGCCAATTTCATTTTCTTGACGCAGCTCGTCCATCAGCATATCCACTGCATCCGATGCCGTTACCTCGTTCATTTCCATTTGATATAAACTAGATACTGCTATTTCTCTCGCTAATCTTCGTTTCATGTGACCTCCACGGCAGCTTTATGCCGATAAAATGGTTTTTTCTTTTTCTCACTATATTTCAAAAAAAACCTATGATCTCCTCCCTGCCACGAATTAGCGGCTTTCCGAAATCCGGAGTACGGAGGAGACCACAGGATCATTTAAACGGCCTAAATCTTTCTAACAACGAATACCAAAGGCGCTGCCATGGAAAGATAGGTCCGTTGCTTGTTTCCTTCTGCACACCGATCCAATAACCGATCGATACAAGCAGCCCTACAAAAAGCATGTCCCAAAAACCGACAAACAAATATAATATTCCAAAAAACAGCCCTGTCGCAGCGCCAGCGGCGCGCTTTCCATAGACGGCCCAGAACTCCCTCCACATCAGCAAACCCACCTCTATTCCACGCGACTCTTGAACGTGCCCGATTGAATGATGTTCGCAACATATACCGCAACGTTCATGACAGGTATGCCGGCAATATCCTCAACATGCTCCTTCACGGCGCGCTGAATCTCCTCAGTCAGAACCGGAATGGAGCTTTCTCCGTCCACCACGGCACGAATGACAATATCAAGCCCAGCGTCGGTAGCACGAATGCGTGCGCGAAGATCCTTCACCCCGCGTTGACGGGACGCTGCCTTAAGGGCCAAGTTTTCAATCGTTTCAAGAGAGATGCGAATATCGCCAAAGTCAGTTCTTTGATCAATCGATGGTGCAGATGCGGAACCCCGATGAAGCGATACGATGAAAAACCTCAAGCTAAGGATAAATAGGATGACACCCGTCACGGCTAGCGTAATTTTGATGGCATCTATGCGATAGGCATCGCTTACGAAATCGCTCAAAAGATCTTCGGATATCCAGCCAAAACCTATAGATAGCACAAATACCGATAAACATCCAATAACGATGCTGTATAAAAACAAAAGCAGCTTGTCCACGACCTTAACCAACGTAGCGCCTCCTCCTGCCAAGCCGAATGAAAACCCCCTTGCGCCGAGCGGCATGCCCATTCACGAGGGGGTTGTACGGAATTTAATTAAAAAATCTCTATTTAACTCTGTAGGTAGTCTCTTCTTCTTCCGGTTTATCAGGCGTCTTGAAATGTACATCGTGAATATGTACGTTCACTTCAACAACGTGAAGGCCCGTCATCATCTCGATCGAACGCTTCACATTCCGTTGAATCTCGGAAGCAATCTCAGGAATTCGATTCCCGTACTCAACGATAATAGAAACATCTACCGCCGCTTCACGCTGACCCACTTCAACTTTAACACCTTTGGATAAATTTTTACGACCCAGAAGCTCAACGATGCCTCCAGCAAATCCGCCGCTCATTCCAGCGACTCCATCCACTTCAATCGTAGCTAATCCAGCGATAACTTCAATAACCTCAGGTGCAATTTGAATGGTGCCAATGTCCGTTTTCTCATACTCAGCAGCAATCGTACTCATGATGGCTGTACACCTCCTTAAAGTTGCGCGTACCTGGCGCGAGGCCAAGCAATAAACCGCATCTTGTTAATATACTATAACATTCGCCAAGAAATATGACAAACGATACTACTTGTTCACATTATTGTCGTATTGTCATTCCGGAGCGTTAATATCATGCTCTTCAAGGAACTTGATATCAAAGTCTCCGCTCACAAATTTGGGATGGTTCAGCAGCTTCAAATGGAAAGGAATCGTCGTCCGAATGCCTTCAATGGCAAACTCGGACAATGCACGCTTCATTCTTGCGATTGCTTCCTCACGAGTGGCTCCCCAAACGATTAACTTGGCAATCATGGAGTCATAGTGAGGTGAAATCGTATAACCAGGATATACCGCGCTATCGATGCGAACACCGGCGCCCCCTGGAGCTAGATAAAAGGGAATCAAACCTGGGGAAGGCATGAAATTCCTCTCGGAGTCCTCTGCGTTGATTCGGCATTCAATGGACCATCCGTTTATTTTCAGGTCGCTCTGCGCAAAAGAGAGCGGATTGCCTTCCGCGACCGAAATCATTTCTTTAATGAGATCCACATTCGTGATCATTTCCGTTACGGGATGCTCTACTTGGATACGGGTGTTCATCTCCATAAAATAGAAGTTCCCATCCTGTCCAAGCAAAAATTCCAGCGTGCCCGCGCCTGAGTAGTTAACCGCAAGCGCAGCGCGAACCGCTGCTTGTCCCATCCGTTCGCGAAGCTCTGGAGACAAGACCGAACATGGAGCTTCCTCCACCAATTTCTGGCGGCGGCGCTGAACCGAGCAGTCGCGTTCGAACAAATGAACGGCATTGCCGTGCTTGTCGGCCATAATCTGTATTTCCACATGCTTCATTCCGGTTAAGTACTTTTCCAAATATACGCCTGCATTGCCGAATGCCTTCTGAGCTTCCTGCTGCGCGGTCGTAATTTGGGCGATCAGCATCGTCTCGTCATCGGCAATGCGAATGCCCTTGCCTCCGCCTCCTGCCGTCGCTTTGATGATCACGGGATATCCGATTTCACGAGCAACGCTCAAGGCTTCATCCATGTTCTCGACAAGACCGTCAGAGCCAGGAATAATCGGCACATCCGCCGATTTCATCGTCAGCTTGGCCACTGCTTTATCGCCCATTCGGTTAATCGCATCCGGCGATGGGCCGATAAAGGTAATGTTGCATGACTCGCAAATTTCTGCGAAGTCAGCATTCTCGGCTAGGAAGCCATAACCGGGATGAATGGCGTCGCATTCCGTTATTGTAGCTACGCTCATAATATTCGTTAAGTTTAAATAGCTGTCTTTCGATGCAGTTGGGCCGATGCAATAGGCTTCGTCCGCCAGCTTCACGTGAAGTGAATCACGGTCTGCTTCCGAATAAACAGCAACGGTGCTAATGCCAAGCTCGCGGCATGCGCGAATAATACGTACCGCTATTTCTCCGCGGTTTGCAATTAATATTTTGTGAAATTTCACGTAGGAACCCCTTTCAAACAACAGTTTCCCTGTTCGGACGTTAACTCACTTCTTATTCAGGCTTTACAAGGAACAACGGCTGGCCATACTCCACCAGTTGGCCGTTCGAAACCAAGATTTCCACGATTTCACCGCGAACCTCAGCTTCGAGCTCGTTCATCAGCTTCATGGCTTCAAGGATGCAAACGACGCTCTTGTCATTTACACGGTCTCCAACTTTAACAAAAGCTGAGGCTTCCGGCGTCGGTGAACTGTAGAACGTGCCTACCATTGGTGAGACGATTTGGTGCAAATGATCCGTTGAAGGGCGAGCTGGCGCTGTTTCTTGCGCAGCTTGCGGCGCCGCAATCGGGGCAGCTGGTTGGGCTTGTACAGGGGCAGTCGCGTATGTATGCGTAATTGGAGCCGCTTGCACATTCACCACTTCTGTTTTGCCAGGCTTGCGGATGAGCAGGCGAGTCCCTTCGTTTTCGATTTCCAGCTCATGAACGGAAGTTTGATCGACCAATTTGATCAACTCTTTGATCTCGCTCAATTTGAACATGAATATTTTCACTCCTTAAATTTGCGATAGCAAAATTGCCTCCATAGCTTGTGACTATAGAAGGTTTCCATTCCAATCTAAACAATTCTTTCACATAACGTTTAACATTATATCATAAACAAGGCTGAACACGAATCATTTTTTGAACAAGGCTTGCCGGCATCACAAAAAAAGGCCCTGCTTCCACCGGCTGACAAGCTGGTGGAAGCAGGGCCTTTCCGCTACATTCAAGGTTATTTCGCTTAAGGAATATACCGAACAGATACTTGGTCCGCTCCTACATCCATCGTGCTCATCACCATTTTGATAATGTCCGCTGCCTGTTTTTTCTCAAGCTTCTCGGTTGAGACGACGACATCGAACTTATCATTTTGCTCGTCGATTACAACATCCTTAAACTGCTTCAGAAGCTCGGACTCCATGCCCGTCAGCTTGGAGTTTTTTTCCTCAAGCAAGCTTAGCTCAGCCACAGCCGCAGAAGCTTCTTCCGGTTTTTTCGTTGTTTCGTTAATCGCTGCATATATGCGGTTTTCTTCCTCTGTATTCTTAATCTCCCGCTTCGCAAGCAGCTCGCTGAACACGCCTCCTGCCGCTAGCCCTTGCTCTTCAATCAAATCGAGAGCCTTCTGGTCGGCCTCGCTAAGTACAGCGCCGTCAACAGGTTTCCCCACTTCGTTTACGACCAGTCCATCATCTTTGGCAGCTGCTTCCGTCGCGTTTTGTGCCGCCTGCTCCGTTTGAGACCCGTCTGTCAGCACATCCGGCGTATCCACATCCTGCGTAAATAAATAGTAAGCCGACAATACCACCATCAAGCTAAGCATCGATACAAGCCATACCGTTTGTCTTTTCGTGTTCATGAGAACACCCTCCCCAACGTTTCAATTTGAATTTTATTGCTTGCTTGGCACAACGGATATCCGGTTAACCGGCACGCTAATCCCCTTCTCAACTGCATTGACGATAAGACGCCTGACTGTGGCATTCTCTGCCCCCTTAGCGACGATTAGAATGCCGCGGATATGCGGATTAATCGTTTTGGTCACGATCGGCTTCTGATCTCCCGAAACTTCGTACAAGACGACCTGTCCGTCTTTGGTAATGGAGGTAATGTGCCTCCTGCCCCCGTTCGGATCGTTCTCGTCGGTAACCTGCTGCGATTCCTGCATGTTTCGCTCCACAACAACTTCTTCGGTAGAATCAACGGTTACGAGCACGTCCACGCTTCCGACTCCTACAATTTTCTCCAAAATCTCTTTCAGCCTTGTTTCTAACGGATGTTCAATGGCGGCAAATAATGAGCCTGATACTGAATCCGAATGGTTCCATGCCTCTTCCGTCTGCGGCGGGGGATTCGGATCCTGCACCGAAGGTTCGACTTGCTTATAGGTTAAAAATGAATTCATAATCATTAGCGCCGCGCCAATCCCCCCAACGATGAGCAGAATTCGCAGCGTCCGTACTCGCTTCGGACCGCTGGGACCGCCGCCTACCGCTGATTCTATGCCTTCCAGCCATTTGGCCACCGCGCCTTACCTCCTCTCCAGTCCGCGACGTTCATTTATTCACCGGCTGCTGTGCCGGCTGCCTTACTCTAATTTGTTCCGCTTCGACACTCCAGCTTCTGGTAATCGCTTTGCGGATGGCTCCAGCGGTGGCTGGATCTGCCTCAGTCCATTTCCCGCCCTGGCGTTCCTCACTGCTTTCCGCCTCAAAATCCGGAGAAGCGCTCCCTTGCCCAGGCGCTGAAGCTTCGTTTGCCGACGGTTCGATCTCAATTTGAACAATTACCGGCTGCACACTCTCGACCGCGCTTTCTTTTCCAGAAGCATCCGGCTTGTCTTGCACAGATGCAAGAGTAACTGTAATTTGGCTAATGTAAGGCGTTTGTCTCCCCGATACGGTGACCCACTTCAGGACCGCATCCACTTCGTTTACGGTAGCTTTGGTGCTTTGGATCAGTTCCTCGCGGATCGCTGCCTCAAGCGTACGTTCCGTCAGCTTTGCCGCTTCTAACGCCCGCTTATCGCTTAGGGCTTCGGCATTTTTCGCAATCTGATTCAAGCTGGTCATCTGCACGTCACTCGTCATAGCGGTTTTGCTCCATTGCTTCATTCCTTCTTCAAGCTTTGCTCCGATATCGCTCTGTATCAGCTTTAGTATAGGAGATAGGATCGTGAGCAAGATGAACAAGCCGACAACGAGCCGTGCGTAACGCTGCATCGCCTTGTTCGGGAGCAGCAGCTCAACGAACACCGCCAGCAAAATGATTGCGATAATATCTCTCAACCAATCGCTCAACCAAGCAACCACAGCTTCCGTCTCCTCCCTTACCTAACCATCATTGCCGCATTTCCTGCAGTCAAAATAATCGTTACTGCAAGAAAAAACATAAGACTAACGGCAGCGAGTGCCGCAAACACGTAGATCATGGTCTTGCCAATCGTCTCCAAGCAGGCGACAATCGGCGAATCTCCGAGCGGCTGCATGACCGCGGCAGCGATGTTGTAGATAAGCGCCAACGTCAATATTTTGATTGCAGGGAACGCGCTGATGAATAGTAGGATAATGACGCCTGCCAGGCCGATTGCGTTTTTGGCGAGCATCGAAGCAGAAATTACGGTATCCGCAGCGTCCGAGAACATTCTCCCCACAACGGGAACGAAATTGCCGGTGACGAACTTAGCCGTCCTTAGCGTGACTCCATCCGTTACTGCGCCCGTAGCGCCTTGGACAGAAATGACCCCAAGAAACGCCGTGAGCAGAACCCCTAGCACTCCTACGCCGATATTGCGAAGCAGATTTGCCAGCTGTGTAACCTTGAATTTCTCGGATAACGCGCTCGTGATATGAAGCACAGCAGAGAAAAACAATAATGGAAATACGAGTGTATAGATAAGCGTGCCCACCGCATGGATCATAAAAATAATCAAGGGATGCAGCACCGATACCGTCACGACGTTTCCCATGGACGCCAGCAGCGTCAGCAGCAGCGGCACCATCGCCAGCATGAACTGAATCATGCTCTCAATGGCTCCTTTCGCGTAGCCCATCGCAACGTGGAAGCTGTTTACCGCAATGATGATCAGCACCATGTAGGTAATGGAATAGGCGACCTTGCTTACCGCATTTCGCTCAAAGGCATTTTGCAACGTTTCAAGCACCATGCTGAACACCGTCAGCATCACAATCGTGACTAGCAGCTTACCGTTATAGAGCACCTCATGCCACAAGTAGCGAAACAGCCCTTGGAGCATGTCCGTGAACTTTAAACCTTCGCCGCCTGGCAAGATCATTTCCATAAAACTCGGAATCTTCTGCTCTGGAAAATAACCTCCATAATCGTTTCGAAGCTTGTTCCAGTAGTTCTCGACCGCCCCCGTCTCCAGTCCGCCAAGCTGTTCCAGCGCGAGCTCCTTGGATAGCTCCTCCGCTTGCTGCTGATTCGAGGCTCCCCCCGTACCTTCCCCGCTTATGGCATAACCGATATTCGGGACGAAAGCGAATAGTATCACCGAGACAAGAATGAACAGCAGCAGTTTGGCCCTCTCTCTTGCAGGAGTAAGCTTGATCATAAGCATCAACTCCCATCCGGCAGCAGTCCGATTACCGTCTCGACAATCACGCTTATAATGGGAACGGCCATGACGAGTATAAACACTTTGCCGGCAAATTCGATTTTAGAAGCGATGCCCTCTTGACCTGCATCCCTGACGATTTGCGCGCCAAACTCCGCAATGTACGCGATCCCGATTATTTTTAAGATCGTCTTCAAGTAAATGGACGGGATGCCTGAGCGGTTAGCCAAATCCTCAAGAACCGTGATGACGATCTCGATTTTGCCAATCAAATACAGGAAGATGAATATCCCCGTAAAAGCAGCCAGCAAAAATGCGAACATCGGCTTCTGCTCTCGAACGACCAGGATAAGAACAGTTGCCATCAAGCCAAGTCCGACGATTTGAATCATTTCCATTCCGGTTCACCTGCTTGCCTCAGCGCCTAACTTCTGACGTCTATTGAAACAAAAAAATGGTTTTAATTTCCTGGAACAACTCATTCAAGAGCCGAACCACCATAAACAGCACGACAACAAAACCGATAAGCGTAACCCAATGCGCCATATCTTCCTTGCCCATTTGCTTCAGCACCGAATGTATCATTGCGATAACAATTCCGATTCCGGCAATTTGGAAAATGGCGCTCACATCCATGTTCATTTGTGCGGCACCCCACTACACCATCAAAATGACGACCAGCACAGCGATCAATATCCCGAGACTTTTCCACATTTTCTCGTAACGCCCCTGATCGTCTCTCGCTGCGTCCTCCTCTGCCTTCAACTGCAACAATGCTAGATGGATATGTTTCATTTGGTCTTCTTTATCGCTAATTCCCAGCGTAGAGCCCAGCCGAATGAGCACTGACTGCTCGTTTTTTCGCATGGATGTCGATTCCCAATTTTCGTTTATCGCTTGCTCCCAGCTATCGCTGAAGCTGAAGCTTTCTGTTTCCCAAATGCCGTTTGCCGCCTTCCGAAAAATCGCAGCCAGCGGTTCCGGCGTCGCGGATGCGGTTCTCTCCAGCGCTTCAGGGAGCGGCGTGTGTCCATAGCCAATCTCCGTTTCCAGCCGTTGAAGGGCGTGAGCCAGCTGGCGCAGCTGCCTAGGGCGTTCTGCGAATTTGGCCGCCTGCTGAAAGCCGATCATCGTGCCTGCGAACAAAACCAAAACCGCGCCGAGCAGCTTGATCACGGATCATCAGCTCGATGCCGCCCTGCAAGGGCATGTACCGATTCAGACGCCAAGCGCTGCAAGGCAGACGCCTCGCGTGAAGAAGTCCGTCCTATAACCGATTCAGCCGGTACTACCCGGTGCATAATGCCCTGCTCCGTGCGCCTCAGCTCAACGACATACTTGAAGGCACCTTCATCAAGCAGCTTTTGAAGCACGGGTCTGCCTCTGGCATCCTGAAGGTCATAGGCATGCGCCGTTGCGACGATGCTGATTCCCGCATGGCTTGCCTCCCGAATCGCTTCCGCATCCTCCGGCCTTCCGATCTCGTCAGCAATCAACACCTCAGGCGACATGGAACGCACCAGCATCATCATCCCTTCCGCTTTCGGACAAGCATCCATGACATCTGTTCGCGGCCCCACATCAAAGGTAGGAATGCCGCGGACGCAAGCAGCAATCTCAGATCTTTCATCGACAATGCCCACTTTCCTGCCCTGCCAACCGCTGCTCTCCAGCGACGGCCAGAGGCCGTAGCTGACCGACCTTGCAATATCCCGAATAAGCGTTGTTTTCCCTTGTTGAGGCGGAGCAAGAATAAGTGTGGAGTGAAGCGTTTTTCTCGTTCGGTCAATCAGCTTGGGCAGCAAATGCGCGCTTGCGCCGATCACCTCTCTTGCGACGCGGATATTAAAGGCGCCAATGTCGCGAATACCTCGAACGACCCCGCCATCCAGAATCGTCCGGCCAGCCAGTCCAATGCGATGGCCTCCTGAAACGGTAATAAACCCTCTTCGCAGCTCCTCCTCCATCGCGTACAAAGAATAGTTGGTAATGCGCTCAAGCAGCTTGCGGCATGTATCTGCAGAGGGCTTGTATGCTCCGTCGGCAGCCTGCCTCAGCGAGCCGTCCATCATCATAAATCGGGATTGTCCACGAAAACCGATTTCCAGCGGCCTTCCCTCGCGAATCCGAATTTCCTCCAGCTGCTCCTGCATCGATTCAGGAAGTCGCTCCAGCAGCGTCTTCAGTTCCAAAGGCAGTAAATGCGCCACTCTTGCCAGCATGCGTTCATCACTCCCGGATGTTTGTCCTACGTAGTTCTTATTTGTATGCGGCCCTGGCAAAAATATGACAACCCCGATCATTTATTGATAGAGTTGCAATCTATTATTTTTTTAAAATACCAATCATCAAACAGATGACCCCTGCCCCGACCCAAAGAAATTTGGACGGCGACAGCTTGTCTGAAAGACCGACAAGTCCAACTGTCGTCGTAGCAATCAAGATTAGCGGGCCTACCAGCGCAAGAGATGAGTTGACAACAAGCGCTTTATCGATTTGGTTCAGCCTAAGCATGAGCAGCGCGGCGCAAATTTCAATCGTGCCCGATGTCAACCGCAGCGACGCCATGGTAAGCACAATTTTGTTCAGCATGATGAGACGACCTCCCTTCCTATTCGAAATGTTCTTTTAACATATGCACGCTTGTCTGCCTTTCATGCCGGGCACCAGCCCAGGAATAAGCGCATATAGTAATGCATTGAGCAAGGGAAGGGCGGAATAATGACCATGCAAGTACAGGTGATTTCCAGTGTGAATGAAGCCAGCACCGCAAAGTTCCATCATAAAACTGCGATTATTATCGATGTCCTGCGTGCAACGAGCACGATTGTTACCGCGATCGCTTCGGGGGCGTTATGTGTCGTTCCGGCTGAAACGGTGATGGAGGCAAGAGCGCTGCAGCGCGCGGGGGACTTGCTTGGTGGCGAGAGGTTCTGCCGAAAAATCGCAGGGTTTGACCTTGGGAATTCCCCGGAGGAGTATACCGAACAGGTCGTAGCAGGCAAACGAATCATTCTGACGACGACGAATGGCACAAGGGCTATTCATAAGTCGATGCGAGCCGACCACGTCCTGACCGCCTCTCTATTAAATGCGGAGGCTTGCGCACGGGCAGCCGTTGAATTGCGACGGGATGTGGTGATCCTATGCGCAGGAAGTCACGATGAATTCGCGATTGAGGATGGCCTGTGCGCGGGTTTTGTATTGGAGAAACTTCATGCATTCAGTCCGGTAGCGATTGAAATGGATGACTTCGGATCTGCTATGCTCGGTTTATACCGAAATCGTTCGGCACAGATAAGAGAGACGATGATGAATGGCATCACGGGGAGAAAGCTAATAAAGCTCGGATTGCGCAAAGACATCGAGGCCTGTTCTTTCATCGATATTTATCAAGACGTGCCACGCTTGAATGGTGACCAGTTAACGCGGAATTAACAATAACTATGCGCTGCGCGAGTAGATCATTTTTTAGTTCGACTGATACCAAAATTTTTCATCTCACTAACCATTTTGCTCAACCAAACAAGAAGAAGGCATGCTCTGCAGTTTGCAGAGCATGCCTTCTTTTATTCTGTATCCCTTAACGGCGATCTTGTGGACCGCCTACAAAAGCTTGCTCAGCCGTATCTAGGCCATATGCGGTATGAAGCGCACGCACGACATCATTCAAAGGTTCAGCGACGATTACGCAAGAACATTTGATTTCCGAAGTGCTGACCATCTTGATGCTGACGCCAATGGAAGAGATCGTTTCGAACATTTTCGCTGCAACGCCTGGATTGCTGACCATGCCCGCTCCAACAATGGATACTTTGACAAGATCGGATTCAGATGTCGTCTCTCGATAAGGAACGGTACTGCGGATGCCTTCGATAACCGAGATAGCTTTATCCTTATCATCGCCCGAGAGCGTGAAGGAGAAGTCGGCTTTCCCGTCTTGCACACCGCTTTGAACGATAATGTCAACATCGATGCCATTGCCTGCCAATGCGCCGAACACATGGGCTAGCACTCCCGGAACATCCTCTACACCCATAATGCTGATTCTAGCTACATTTTTGTCAAACGCGATGCCGCGAACGACCACGCCTTGCTCCATGACCGCTTCCTCCTTCACACTTGTTCCTTCATTTTGGGTAAAGCTTGAGCGCACAACAAGTTTCACATTGTTATGTTTAGCGTATTCCACGGCACGCGGATGCAAGACAGCCGCGCCCAAATTGGCAAGCTCTAGCATTTCATCATAAGAAATTTCATTCAGCTTGCGTGCGTTTTTCACTACCCGCGGATCGGTTGAATAAATGCCGTCCACATCCGTATAAATTTCGCACACGTCCGCTTTCATTGCTGCTGCCATGGCAACCGCTGTCGTGTCTGACCCGCCGCGACCGAGTGTCGTAATCTCTCCATCCTCAGTCATTCCTTGGAATCCCGCGATAATCGCAACATTGCCCTGTTCCAGCGCAGCAAAGACGCGCTCAGGGTGAATATTCGTCATCTTAGCCTTGCTATGAACCGCTTCCGTACGAATGCCTGCTTGCCATCCGGTAAAGGAAACGGCCTTTCCTCCAAGCTGGTGAACGGTCATCGATAGCAGCGCTATTGATATTTGCTCACCAACTGTCAATAGCATATCCATCTCGCGCGCCGGCGGATTTGGATTTAGCTGTTTGGACTGATCGATCAGATCGTCAGTCGTATCTCCCATGGCAGAAACAACAACAACAATGTCATTGCCCTCTTTCTGCCTGTCAATTATTCGCTTCGCTACACGCTGCATCCGCTCCGGCGTTCCTACGGAGCTGCCGCCAAACTTCATCACTATCAACGACAAAGCTGATTCACTCCCAACCCTGACATATACATACAAGTCAATATTATATCACAGCAAATGCTCCCATGGGTATATCCGCATACAAAAAAATAACCGCCCGAGTTGCATCGGACGGTTAATCAAGCTGCTGCTATGCGCGCGAGATATATTTGCCTTCGCGAGTATCGATCAGCAACACGTCGCCTTCGTTAATGAAAAGCGGCACTTGTACGTTAAGTCCTGTTTCGACTTTAGCTGTTTTCGTTGCGCCTTGCGCTGTATTTCCTTTTACGCCCGGCTCCGTCTCAACAACTTTAAGCTCAACGCTGTTTTGCATTTGAATCCCAAGAATTTCGCCTTGGTAGCTCGAAATGTTTACGTTCATATTTTCTTTCAGGAAGTTAAGCTCCCACTCCAGCTGCTTCTTGTCCAGGTTGAACTGATCAAACGTTTCATTATCCATGAACGTGTATTCCGATCCGGAATTGTAAAGGTATTGCACCTCACGGTTTTCGATAATGGCGCGGCCAATGCTCTCGCCTGCACGGAATGTTTTCTCAACAACGTTGCCGTTGCGAAGGTTTTTCAGCTTGGAGCGAACGAATGCCGCGCCTTTGCCAGGCTTAACGTGCTGGAAGTCAAGAACGGTGTAAATATCGGTATCTACTTGTACGGTTAAGCCTGTCTTAAAATCGTTTACTGAAATCATTGCTGATTCCCTCCTGAATGAATAGTCCTTATCCCAGAGTGATCAAGTCCTTCGGGGATGAGGTTAATATTTTAATACCGGTTTCCGTAATAACGATGTCATCCTCAATGCGCACGCCGCCAAAGCCGGGTACGTAAATGCCAGGTTCAACCGTAACCGTCATGCCGGGGGTTAAAATCGTTTCGCTAAGCTTGGACAATCTTGGCGCTTCATGAATTTCCATGCCAAGGCCGTGTCCGGTACCATGGCCGAACAGGTCGCCATAGCCGTATTTGGTAATGATGTCGCGAGTCAGGGCATCCGCTTCGCGGCCTGTCATCCCAGGCTTGATATGCGCAAGTGCATGCAGCTGCGCCTCAAGCACGATATTGTAGATTTCCAAATGCTTGGCCGTTGGCGTGCCAACAACGATAGTTCGCGTCAAATCAGAACAATAGCCATTATAATAGGCGCCAAAGTCAAGTTTGACAAACTCATTATTGCCGATAATCCGGTCACTGGCAACCCCATGAGGCAAAGCGGAACGCTCGCCAGAGGCTACGATGGTATCGAAGGAAGAAGAAGTTGCGCCGTGACTGCGCATATACACTTCCATCTCGAGGGCAATATCGGATTCGCGTACGCCCGGACGGATGACATTCAAAATATGCTTGAAGGTATGGTCTGCAAGATCTGCAGCTTCCTGCATAATTTTCAGTTCGGCTTCGTCTTTAATAATACGCAGCTTCTCTACCAGTCCGGAAGCAGGCTCAAGCGTAATGCCGTCCAATGTTTTCGACCACGCGGTAAACTCGCTGTAAACGACATGATCCTGCTCGAAAGCCAGCTTGGTCAGCTTGCTTTGATTAAGAAGCTCAAGCACATCCACAAGCGGGTTAGGCCCGTGCTCAACGATATGGAAGCCGCTCGCCTGCTGAGGGGCTTGTGTGCGATAGCGAAAATCGGTAAGCAGATAGCTTTCGCTGTGCGTAATGAGCACCATGCCTGAAGAGCCTGTGAAGCCGCTTATGTAGCGCCGGTTGTGCTCGCTTCCAATTAATATCGCTTCAAAGCGATGTTCTTCCATCAGTTGACGAAGTCGCTTTACTCTAGCGTTTGGCATAATCGCTTCACCCTTTCTTCTTTTGATTACGATTTTTGCAAATAATGCACGAGCGCCGTTAGACCGAGTTCATAGCTGTGAGAACCAAAGCCTGCGATCTGTCCGACCGCAATTGCAGCAATCACAGAAACATGCCGAAACGCTTCCCGCTTGTGGATGTTAGACATGTGCACCTCGATAACAGGCAGCCCAATGGTGCTGAGAGCATCACGCAGCGCATAGCTGTAATGCGTCCATGCGCCAGGATTAATGACAATACCGTCTACCTTGCCATATACGCTATGTATTCGATCAATCATTTCACCCTCGTGATTCGTTTGGAAAAAAGATACTTCTACGCCTAACTCCCCAGCCTTTGCAAGCAGGTTCGCTTCGATCGTCGCAAGTGTATCGCTTCCGTAAACGCCAGGCTCACGAATACCTAACATGTTTAGGTTCGGTCCGTTTAAAACCATAATTTTGTGCATGAATGCACCTCCCAAGCAACCGAATCCATTATAGGTTCAAAGATCATTAGCCATTTTACCACAAATGCCCGCCGCTTGAGAAGCAGAACTCATGACAGAGCTTTAATTGGTTCTCTGGAAGCCTCATCTGTAAATTCGAATGCGATCGAATAACCGATAAATACACCCCATAGCAAAAAAACGCAGAGCTCCGTAAACAGTGTATTCCATCCCGCTTTTGTAACCGGCTGCATTAAGCCCAACAAAGGTCCGACAGCAACGAACAGTATAGCCCACCATATCAATCCATAAACCACGCCGGGCCATGGCCCGCGCAATCGTCCCAAAATGACTTTGTAGAGCAGCGCCGCAATAATAGAGAAGATGACAAAAAAACCGATGCCAAGCACCTCTCCCCATCCCGTTTTTAGAAAAGCCGCCTTAAAAAAAGGGTCAGCGGCAAAGCCAGGCAGTACGCTCGTGAATTTCATTTCGTAGAACATCCAACGGACGATTCCCCAAATCAAGCCTGCAAAAAAACCTATTTTAGTGGAGAAAAGCCACGGGTTCGTGTGATGATCCTCGTAGTCGGATTTCTTGTTTTGTTTTGCCATAGGGATAACCTCCATTCAGAACTGTTTTATTGCTCTGCTTAGTATGTCAAAGAAAAGCAAACCGTAACCGCGCCTAGCTAACAGCCGGCATAACAAGTGCGGATGGTAACGTTGGCAATTGGCCTATAGATCAAGTACAATAGACTTACAAAGTTAAAGGTACACACGTCGGATAAATGAAGACGATATTCCAATCAAGGAAGGTGACAAGCACTTGCCGCAAGACTCCCGAAGCATATATGGTGGACAAGCGGTTATTGAAGGCGTAATGTTTGCTGGCAAACACGTTAACGTAACTGCAGTTCGACGCAAGAATGACGAAATTGTTTTTTATGAGGTACCGCGTACCAGCAAGCGCTGGGTTCAAGCACTAAAGAAAATCCCGCTCGTTCGAGGGGTTGTAGGCATACTTGAATCTAGTGCCAAAGGCTCGCAGCATTTAAATTTTTCAATGGAAGCCTATGCGGAAGATGAAGCTGGCGAAGAGAAAGATCCCGCCCAAGCTGAACAGGCTGCCAAACTAAAAGAAGAGAAAAAATCAGGCTGGAGCCTCAGCATGCTCGTTGGCGTTGCCGTTGCAGGCGTATTGTCGTTTGTATTCGGAAAGCTCATCTTTACTGCCGCGCCGGCTGCTCTCGAAGAATTATTGTTCTCCGGGGTATTTGAAAACAAAGTCGGTCATAATTTATTAGAAGGACTTATCAAAATCATATTGCTGCTCGCTTATTTATATTTTATCTCCATGACTCCGTTGATTAAGCGGCTGTTCCAATACCATGGTGCCGAGCATAAGGTGATAAGTGCCTATGAAGCCGGCGAGGATCTTACGGTACGCAATGTTCAAAAGTACAGCCGGCTGCATTACCGCTGCGGCTCCAGCTTTATCGTATTTACCGTAATCGTTGGCGTCGTGGTCTACTCCCTTCCTTTCTTTACATGGGATTCCATCTGGGAGCGGGTGTATATCCGCATCTTGCTGCTTCCCGTTGTTTTGGGCATTTCTTATGAGGTCCTGCGCTGGACGAACGCCCTACGCGAAGTTCCCGTACTACGTTATCTCGGCTTCCCAGGGCTATGGCTTCAACTGCTTACAACCAAAGAGCCGCGTGATGAACAGGTGGCGGTTTCTATCGCATCGTTCAATCGCATGCTCGAGCTTGATCGCCAAATGAAATAAGGAACGAAAACAGAATGATATAGAAAGGCGGTATTACCATGAGCAGAACACCAAGCAAATGGAATGTATGGTCAATTACATTATTGGCCTTGCTGGCGATTGGTCTCGTGTACAGCATCATTCGAAGCCCGCTCGCATTTATTATTCCCATTGCGGTCCTTGGCGGTATATTCCTGCTATATAAATATCCGCCTTCCTTCATAACGGGTAACCGCTCGCAGCAAGGTCGGACCCATGTGACTCAAAGCCGCACGAATGCTTCCAAAGCTAAGGCCAAAAAACCTCGCTCCAAAACCGTGCCGTTTCGTGTCATTGAAGGCGGCAAGGATGATGACGATTTGCCTAAATATCATTAATGCAACAAGAAAAGAAGGTCAGCGGCTAAGCCGCTGACCTTCTTTTTTTTGTTGCTTCCTTACGCCCCTTATGTATCACTCATTGTCCATATCAGCCCGAACGGCACGAAGCTCGTCCATTCTTTGAGAGTCGCGGCGGAAATATTCAACCAACGTTTCAATACAAGTAATGGAATCCCAGCTTAGATGATGCTCAATTCCTTCAACATCCTGATAAATATTTTCGTCTTGTACGCCAATGGTCGTTAAGAACGATTCCAGCAACTGATGGCGGTCAACCAATCTTTTCCCCATTTTCTTGCCTTTATTGGTCAGGACAAGCCCGCGATACTTCTCGTAGATCAAATAATTATCTTTGTCCAGCTTTTGAATCATTTTCGTTACGGAGGAGGGATGAACTTCCAACCCTTCTGCGATGTCCGAGACTCGCGCGTATCCTTTTTCGTCAATGAGCTTATAAATTCTTTCCAAGTAGTCTTCCATGCTCGGTGTCGGCACTGAAGAACCCCCTAACCATACTTCTTCACCTTGTTTCACAGGCGTTACTCTATGTATCATACACTGTTCGCTGCGTTCACTGCAACCTGTTCTCATTCCTGAACTGGTTACATGTTGTACGCAGCACTTGAACTTACCAGATTGAGAACCCCTTGTCCTCCACACAATAAAGAGCAATTGCAATTGATTGATAAACAGGAGGAATGACTGATGAGCACTGTGACTATTGATCGTCCGAAAGCGGATCGCTCCACCCTGTCCTTCGTTCCCGAGCTTGTTTATTTTGAACCATCCGCGCTGGATTATCCCAAAGGAAAGCGTATTTTCGAATGGGTAAAGAAGGAAGGCATCCCTTATCGAATGACCACTTCGCATAATCGCATCACGAATCTGCCTGGCGACACCGAACTTGAGCAATACAAAATTGCCAAGCGAACGCTCGTTGTTGGCATTCGTAAGACCTTAAAATTCGATACTTCCAAGCCATCGGCAGAATACGCTATTCCAATCGCCACCGGCTGCATGGCCCACTGCCATTATTGTTATTTGCAAACGACGCTAGGGGCCAAGCCTTACATTCGAGTTTACGTTAACATGGACGATATATTGGAAGCCGCTCAAGGCTATATTGACGAAAGAAAACCGGAAATCACCCGCTTCGAAGCAGCTTGTACGTCCGATCCCGTTGGGCTTGAGCCGATCTCGGGAAGCCTGCGGGAGCTCATTGAATTTTTTGGGAAGCAGGAGCTTGGCCGGCTGCGCTTTGTGACCAAATTTCACCATGTCGATTCGTTTCTTGATGCCAAGCACAATGGGCACACAAGAATCCGTTTCAGCGTCAACAGTAAATATGTGATCAAGCACTTTGAGCCTGCAACTTCTAAATTCGAGCAACGTATCGAGGCGGCCGCCAAGGTGGCAAGGGCAGGTTTTCCCATGGGCTTTATCATTGCCCCGATTATTTGGCATGAAGGCTGGGAGGAAGGCTACGGCGAGCTTATTTCGTCGCTTGCAGCGGCACTCCCTGCCGACGTAACCAAAGATTTGACCTTTGAGCTTATTCAGCACCGTTTTACGAAGACCGCAAAATCCGTTATTGAAAAGCGATATCCGAAGACGAAGCTTGAAATGGACATCGAGAAACGCAAATACAAATGGGGCCGTTGGGGACAAGGGAAATATGTTTACCCCGATGAACAAGCAAATGCGCTCCGCATGTTTATATCGGAGCGCATTTTCGAACATTTTCCAGAAGCAAAAATCGAATATTTCACTTAATTCTGTAAGCTGCTTCTAGAAAGCGAGCCACTCCGGGGTAATCATGTTGAGCCAAATCGTTATTTTTGTCATTTGGTCGGTGAACAACAATACGCCCATCAGAATCATAACGGCACCGCCGACCTTCATAACGGATGAAGAATATTTTAATATCCATCTTGCAGTTCCAAGGAAAAAGGCAAGTACAAAAAAAGGAATAGCAAATCCAAGCGCATAAGCCGATGTCAACTGAAACCAAGTGCCCGGCTCGGTCGCAGCCAAGCCGAGAATTGCGGTTAACGCCGGCCCCATGCATGGCGTCCAGCCAGCCGAAAAGCCGATTCCGAAGATGAAAGAACTGAGATAGCTGGCTTTCTTCGGAATCAGGTTCATTCTTCTTTCTTTCATTAGCAGCTGGGGCTGGAACAATCCGATCAGGAAAAGACCCATCAAAATAATTAAAATGGCTGAAAGCTGTCTGATCAACTGCCGATATTCACTGAAAAATTCAGCAAATACGTTCGTGCCGTAGCCTAACGCATAATAAACGGTACAAAATCCTAAAATGAAAAACAGCGTATGCGACATCGTTCGCATACGTTTTTGTTTAGCATTTGTATTTTCCTTGAGATCCGCTACCGATATGCCCGTTATGTAGGATAAATAGGAAGGATACAGCGGTAAACAGCAAGGAGAAATAAACGATGCAAAACCGGCGCCGAAAGCTAGCCAAATGTTAATATCCGACAACTATCCCCACTCCAATCCAATCAACTTCCAGTGCGTACACCGCGCTTGAATACTAGCAGCATCAGCAGAACGGCTATGAGCAGCAACACGATGGTACCGCCCGGGGCAAGATTCCACACGCCCGCGATCAACAAACCGGCAATAACGGCCAGTTCTCCGATAATGACAACGGTAATGACGCTTTGGCGGAAGCTGCGGGCAATAATCAAGCTGCAGGCAGCAGGTATCGTAAGCAGAGCCGAAACTAGCAGTGCGCCCACAATTTTAATAGATACGCTAATAATCAGTGCAGTAAGCACGCTTATCATAACATTATAAAATTTGACGGGCAAGCCGCTGACTGCCGCTGCATCCTCGTCAAACGTAATCAAGAACAGCTCCTTTACTTGCAGCCAAATGGCGACCAGTACAATGACAGTGACTCCCCCGATGACATACAAATCCGTATCGTTAAGGGTATAGATGCTTCCGAACAGGTAGCTGTTTACATTGCTATTAAATCCCTTCCCCATCGTAAATAAAAGCGAAGCAAGCGCTACGCCGCCCGACATGATAATCGCGATGGACAACTCAGCGTAAGATTTGTAGGCTTTACGGAGCTTCTCAATCGCAAAGGACGCTGCAATCGCAAACAGCAAGCCGACGGCGATCGGATAAACCCCGATTAAAAAACCAAGCGCCACACCGGCGATGGAGACATGGGATAACGTGTCTCCAATCATGGATAACCGGCGAAGCACAAGAAATAAGCCCATTAGCGGAGCGGTTACGCCGATAAGCAAACCGCCAATCAGGGCCCGTTGAAAAAACTCGCTAGTTACGATCTCCAATCAAAACAACCTCTTTCCTGCTCTCCATTTGCTCCCTTAGCCCTTTCAAGCTGTGGGCCAAGTCATTTTCAACGCAATCTTGCGTTTCGTGCGAGTGCTTGATATGAAACTTCAGCTTCCCGTTTCCTGCTGCGGGCTCTTGACCGAGATAAGAGCGAATCATATCCAGATCGTGAGACACCATTAGGAAGGTAATATTGTGATGCTGGTGCATATGCTTGATCATATGAAAGAAGCTTTCCTGCGTCTCCGTGTCGATACCCACTGTCGGCTCATCCAGAATGAGCAGCGAAGGGTTATTGATCAACGCTCTTGCCAAAAAGACGCGCTGCTGCTGACCGCCGGACAATTGACCGATTCGCTTGTCCTTCAGATCATCGATACCCATCGCATGAAGCGCATCCTCGCATTTCTTATGGTCCGCTTTATTCATTTTCTTAAACAGCTTGTTGCGTCCATATAATCCGGACAAAACCACTTCCCTTACCGTAGCAGGAAACAGGGGATTGAGCGAATTTTTTTGCGGAACGTATCCGATGCGTTCCCATTGCTTAAAGCGGTCTACTTTCTCTCCGAACAGACGGATCGTGCCGCTCGTAGGCTTCAACAAGCCAACAATCATGCGCAGCAGCGTCGTTTTTCCTGCTCCATTCGTTCCGATCAAACCAATGAAGTCCCGTTCCTTCACCGCAAAACTGAGATTAGAAATTACAGTTTGCTGTTGAAAAGAAAAAGAGACATCCTCCAAGGAGATAACCTCTTGGTGGCAGCTAGCGTCGGCATTCGTTATTCGATTTGATTGTGCCATCATTTCTCTCCTCACAGCAATACGGAGCTGCATAAATCAGCTCCGCCAGTTTGCCTTTTGTTCTATTGTAATGCTTGCACAAGATTTTGCAAGTTCCGCTCCATTAAGGTTAAATAAGTTTCGCCTTCTTTTTCCTGTGCTGGCGTCAACCCTTCCAGCGGATTAAGTACCATCGTCTCTACGTCTGCTTCGCTCGCAAGCGTCTTAGCTAATTGATCGGAGACCAGCTCTTCGAAGAAAATATATTTAACTCCATTGGCTTTCACATATTTTGCGATATTTAATAAATCTTGAGCACGCGGCTCTGCGTCTGGGCTAAGTCCCATGATCGAGATTTGCTTCAGTCCATAGTCGCGAGCGAGATATCCGAAGGCTTGATGGGAAGTTACAATATCTTTATTCGTAGTTTGGGATAGCTTGGCCGTATAGTCTGCATCTATCGCCTCGATTTTCAATTTTAAGGCTTCATAGTTTTTCTCGTAATCCGCCTGATTGGCACTATCCACTTCAATTAGGCTGTTTTTTACATTTTCCGCTAACTTTAATGCGGATTTTGGGCTGACCCATGTATGCGGGTCCAACCCGCCATGGTCATGGTCATGTGCTTCCTCATCAGCGTGTTCATCCGCATGCTCATGATCGTCCGCATGCTCATCCTCGTGCTCATCTTCCGTGCCTTCAATCAAGGCTATGCCATCACTAATTTCTTTTGTAATGACCGTGCTGTCCTTCGACAACCCCTTTAGAAAACCATCTACCCAGCCTTCAAGCCCTGCGCCATGATATAGGAACAGCTGTGCTTTGGAAGCCGTATCCAAGTCACGGCTCTTCGGTGTCCAGTCATGCGGCTCAACGCCCGCAGCTACAAGATTGGCAGCCTTGACATGCTCGCCGCCTATTTCAGAAGCAAGAAAATACAGAGGATAAAAGCTTGTCACTACGCTAACCTGTTGCTTAGCTCCATTGCTGGCTGGCTCCTCGCTATTGCTTGGAGCAGCAGCATCATTCTTGTTATTTCCACAGGCTGCTGCAAATACGAGCATGGCTGTAAGCAGCAGACTGAGCGCGATCAAGCGTTTCGATGATTTCGAATCTTTCATTTTAAGTTCTCTCCATTCTATCTTCTCTTTTTCGTAATCGTTATTATTACGTTTTGTATTATACGTCTTAATGAAATAGGCTGTCAACCCTATTTAAAAGATTGAATTCTCGTCTCAAATAAAAGTGCCTCGGAAACGATTATCGCTTCCGAAGCACCTTAATTAATCTTTTATAGCAACGCATAAGCCAATTATTTCACGACCGCTCCATTTGGCATGTCATCCGGCACAGAAGCAAGAGTCAGCTGATCGCCATGGGTAGCTGCCAGAATCATCCCCTGCGACAACTCACCGCGCAGCTTGACTGGTTTGAGGTTCGTCACGCAAATGACCTTGCGCCCTACCATTTGCTCTGGCGTATAGAACTTAGCTATGCCGGAGACGACCTGGCGCTGCTCGTATCCGAGATCCAACTGCAGCTTTAGCAGCTTGTCAGCTTTGTTTACCGGCTCTGCAGCGATTACCTGTGCTACACGCAGCTCAACTTTCGCAAATTCGTCGATTCCAATCTCTGGTTTCGTCTCCACAGGCGCTTGCTGAGAAGCATTCGCCTCATTTGCCGCCGCAGCCTGTTGTTCAACGGGTGCTGGCTGCACGCCGCCGCTCATTGCTGCAGCAATGAAAGCAGCTTCCTCGGCGGTATCCAGACGCGGGAACAATGGCGCGTCCTTGCTTACTTTTGTGCCGCCTGGTAGCGAGCCGAATTTTTTCGTGCTCTCCCACGAGGTTAGCTCGCCCGGTTCAATACCGAGCTGCTTCCACATTTCACGCGGGGAATGTGTCAGGAACGGCTGCAGCAGAATCGAGACAATGCGCAATGATTCCGCCAGATGGTGCATAACGGAAGCAAGCTCTGCTTTTTGATCCTCATTCTTCGCTAATGCCCAAGGCTGTGTTTCGTCAATATATTTGTTGGTCCGGCTGACAAGCTGCCATAACGAGGCGAGTGCAACGGAAAACTCCATGTTCTCAAGAGCTGCCTCCACCTGCGTGATCGTTTCAGCTGCAAGCTTCTGCAGCGACTCGTCGAACGCCGTCACCGTGCCGGCAAATGCCGGAATTTCGCCGTCAAAATATTTGTCGATCATCGCGATCGTCCGGTTCAATAGGTTGCCCAGATCATTGGCAAGATCAAAATTGATTCGTTCGATGAAGTTCTCTGGCGTAAACGCTCCGTCTGCTCCGAATGGCACCTCTCTAAGCAGATAATAACGAAGAGCATCAAGGCCGTAACGATTGATCAATACAACCGGATCAACAACCGTTCCTTTTGATTTAGACATCTTGCCTTCCTTCGTCAATAGCCAGCCATGTGCGAATACTTTCTTCGGAAGCGGCAAATCCAGCGCCATCAGCATGATCGGCCAATAAATCGTATGGAACCTTACAATTTCCTTGCCCACCAGATGAACGTCCGCCGGCCAGAAATCCTGGAATTTTTTATCATCGCCTTCGTTTCCGTAACCAAGCGCCGTAATATAATTGGACAAAGCGTCAATCCAAACATAAATGACGTGCTTCGGATCACCGGGAACCTTTATGCCCCAGTCGAAAGTTGTCCGGGATACGGCCAGGTCTTCGAGCCCAGGCTTAATAAAGTTGTTAATCATTTCGTTCTTGCGAGATTCCGGCTGAATGAAATCAGGATGGTCTTCATAATATTGCAGCAAGCGATCCGCATATTTGCTCATGCGGAAGAAGTAGCTTTCTTCCTTCACAAGCTCAACGGGGCGTCCGCAATCCGGACACTTTCCGTCCACAAGCTGACGTTCCAGGAAGAAGGATTCACAAGGCGTACAATACCAGCCCTCATAGCTGCCTTTGTAAATATCATCCTGTTCCATCAGCTGGGCGAAAATTTTCTCAACAACACGCTTATGGCGGTCCTCAGTCGTACGGATGAAATCATCATTGGATACTTCCAGCTTAGCCCATAGTTCCTTAATGCCCACAACGATATCATCAATAAATTGCTGAGGCGTTTGATCCTTTTCCTTCGCTCTGCGTTCGATTTTCTGCCCATGCTCGTCCGTTCCCGTCAAATACCATACATCATAACCGCGAAGCCGCTTGTAGCGTGCCATGGCATCGCCCGCCACCGTTGTGTACGCATGGCCGATATGAAGCTTGTCGCTTGGGTAATAAATAGGCGTTGTAATATAAAACGTTTTTTTGCTTGTCATTTTAACTCCCCCTATTTTCAATTTTATTGAAATATAAGCATTTATAAGTTTGTTCGCTTATAAAGGGCTTATAGTTCACCGTCAAAGCTACTTCAGCGTCTAAGGACGCCGAGGGCGTTTTTGCTTGATTAAAAAAACGCAAAAAACTCCCGTCCATCATGGGACGAGAGTTTGAACTCACGCGGTACCACCCAAATTTCAATCGCGAAAAAGCCGGATTCAGCCGACTCTTCGAGAGAGCTTCGTGTGCCGCCTATATGGCGGCTGTGCTGTTAACGCCAGCTTCGCGTCATTCCCTTACCTGGCCCCAAGCATGCTGCCAAAGCTCGAAAACAAATCCTCCCGGACCATTTTCCAATCGTATCCTTTACCGGCTTGCACCTTGTTTCCCGGCTCTCTGCGAAAGGCATCCCATTGTACTTATCCGTTCCTCGGATATATGGAGAAATCTAGAAATCATTTTACCCTTTAATAATCAAAATATACCGAAAGGTAGCTGCTTCTGTCAAGGTTCTTCTGTCTTGCCGCCAGAAACGGGCGGAACGGGATCATAACCGCCAGCGTTAAAGGGATGGCAGCGCGCAATCCGCTTAGCCGCAAGCCACGAGCCTTTCGCTGCGCCATGCTTCTCGATCGCTTCAAGCGCATACATCGAGCATGTCGGGTAAAATCGGCAGGAAGGCGGCAGCAATGGCGAAATTACCTTTCGATAAAAATGGATCGGCGCCTGAGTCGCTCTTCGCATGACTCTTTTCTCTGACATTAGCCCTCGCTTGCTGCTGGCTCGTCCTGCACACATTGCTTGCAGTAGCCGAACACCTCAAATTTGTGCTTTACGACTTTAAAATCATCAGGCACAGCCGTCTGCTCCATCGGACAGAACGTGATCGGATAGGTCATTCCGCATTGCAAGCAAATCATATGGTGATGGTGATCATTTTCCCTGCAATGCAGCTTGAACTTGCCGCCATCCTCAAATATGACTTGCTCAAGCACGCCTAGTTCTTCCATCACGCGTAAATTCCGGTAAACCGTATCAAAGCTTAGTCCCGTATAAGACCTTCCCATATATTCATAGACTTCCTTGGGAGCAAGGTAACCCTGGGTCTCCGAGAATAGCTTGGCAAGCGTCTTCCGCTGATCTGTAATCCGCAAGCCCTGACTGGACATGCGTCGTATGATGTCTTCCATTGTATGCATATGTCGAACCTCCGAACGAATAGTTGTCTATCTCCATAATGACGAAAAAAAAAGCTCTCGTCAATGAGAGCCGCTTAACCATTTAATTTCATGTTGATCATAAAACTGGCCGACATGGCCAAGAACAATACAATACTAAGAATACCGATAAGCTTGCGCCTTGTGTTTAGACGCTGAATGAGAGCAGAATCGCTCGTCTGGCGTTTCGTTTCTGAGTACGAACGGTGTACGAACATATAAGTAATAACGGAAACCACAAACAGCATGTTCACGAAAAACCATATGATTGTCCAGGTCAAACCAATAACCTCCGGTTGTGGTCAGCTATATACATGCTATAGATACCATTTGTTTAATATATACATAAAGACGACGAAGCTGACGATAGCGCCTGCGAAGCTAAACCAGCCTGTACGAAATTTCTGCTGAAACATCCGTAAGATACCAAAACTAAGCAATCCGAAAATAAGCATGATAAAAACAATTCCAAGTATGAATAACGAAGCAGATACACTGCTTACATCGACTAGTGACACCGAACACACTCCCTTTTTTGCTATTATGTATATGTTCACTAGACATTATAAGGGATTGGCGAGCCATTAGCCAGCAGCAATCCCTGTCGATTTCGTGACAATTATAACTTCTAAGGCTGCTGCGCGACCACTACATGCACCAGCTCCGGTTACCAGCGCACAACCGTCTCATGATATGTGCGGTTCGTTGGTCTTTTCTGCAGCTTCACCTGCAGCACGCCATCCTTTATAAGCGTCTTACATACGCGCGGTTTTACCAGTTTCGGCAGCTTAATTATTTCGGGTTTGCCGCCAGGCAGGCCATCAAGGCGCAGCCGATCTTCTCTGACAAACAACCGAAGCTGCTCCTTCTCGAAGCCGGTGGGCAAATTTATTTTCACATGCAAGAAGCTGCGTGTCTCCGAGAAGGTCGCTGACCCGCCCCCAATCATGACGCCAGCTGCTTCAGGCAGCGCTTTAGTCATCATTTTCCGTACATATTGCTCTACCCAATCCGGTTCGCGAAGCAGCTCAAAGCCTTTAGGCATCTGCTGCCTCTCCATCCATTTCTCCATATCATCCCATTTGGATGCCACAAGCAAACACCGCCTTCCAGCACTCCTACCAGCATATGCGCCTAGTCATCCACACGATACTTATGAAGCGGGAACCTCTGGGCGAATGCCGCATAAGATAGATTAACTCAGCGTTGCCACTCCAGAAAAAAGCGCATGAAAAAGGAGGATGCTTATGCCAGCTGTCGTCGGTTTTGTCAAAATAGTAAGTACTGGCTCCGGCTCCATTGTACAATTCGGTGATTCGCTCGAAGTATCGCCCAACAGCACTTCCAAAACGTATGCAGGATCAGGCTCTTTCTTGACGGGAAGCTTAACGAATTCCAATAACGCTGTCAGCGCTACAAATACCCTTGATCCGGATGTGCAGGATAGCTCGAATAATGAAGTGAGTGCGATATGAATTTAACCATTCATCAACAAATTACAATTCATCAGCTTAGAGTAGACAGCGTCGCCAACAGCTCAGTCTTGCAAGTGGGCAGCGCAGGTTCGATACGATCACTTTCCCAGCTTTACAATACGGGTGGGTTCACGGGTCCCGCTCCGCAGCTTGGCGAAGACAATCCTCTCTCCTTCGTCCCCCTGCCAAACCCAACCTAAGGGTGTGTCTGACCCTGCATCAAGAAGGAGGTCATTTCTCATGCAGCAGCAAAATCCGCTTTCCCCTTGGCAGATGTGGTCACTCGATGTTCAACATAAGCTTAAAGAACAGCAAGAGCAGCTTGCAGCGCTTGAGGCAACGGTCGCTGCTTTATGCGAGCAGGTAAAGCAGCTTGAAGCGCGACCTACTTATAACATCGAAAGCATCGAATATCATTTTGACCAATTGAAGGTTGAGAAGCTGGATGGCACTTTGAACATCGGAATGACAACTCCCGGAATGGGCGATGACCAGGGGCCAGGAAATATCGACCAGTTGTCGGTGCCGAAGCAGCAGTTCTTCCCCTCCGCTGGACCATCCATACCGGCGCCGACTCCAGCTTACAATGATGTTTTTTCCGGTATGACCCGCTACTTGGAAACGGAAGCTCCGCAAAGGCTGCAAGCCTATGAGAATGAGCTTTGTATTCCGCTTGATCCCTTCCATAGAAGAATCATTATCGAGGATATTCGCAAGCAGGTGCCTACGCGCATCCAATATTATATGCAGCAAAGAACAAAAGAAGGAGCAGAACAGTCAGCAGCCTGCGATAATGAATCGATTGTAGCTGACGTCCTTGCCAGAACAACGAGAGATGCCGACGCCGCTCTGCTGGCCTATATGCGCCAGCTGCAAACCGGCAAGCCCGCATCAGGAGGGATGACATAGATGCTTCATTTCAAGGTTATTAATCATCAGCTCTGCGTTGGCCAAATCGAAATACTTGGTGTATCCAGTGCTTCTATGATGCAAGTAGGAGATACGGATATCGTTTCCTTATACGCCATGTTTGACACGCCTCCAGAGTCCGTTGTTGTCGGCCCGATTGCCCCATTCCCTCTGCCTGGCAATGCTGCGGGCACAGAGGGGGAATAAGATTCGCCTATGGAATCTTATTCTAATCAGCCAGTGGAAGGATTTCCTATTCGAACAGCATATGTAGGCTCTGTTTGCATTATCAGCGCGTCGCAGTCAGCCATTGTGCAATTCGGAGACCGGGCGGAAACGAATGCAAAGCTTCGCGCTTTGGCCCTTCAGCGGCAAGAGGACCATCTCACGGGGGGCGATGTTTTTTTTGAATCCTACGCGATTTTTGATCGCCCGCTGCCTGAATTGATAGATCCGGACTTTGATCGAGGCCAGGTTGTGCAGCTTCAACGAACAAACTGTTCCCCCCACATTGCAGTGGGGCATATTCAAGTTATTGCCACCAGCTCGTCCGCAAGTCTGCTGGTAGGCAACGGGATGCGCTTGACTGGAGAATCACGTATTAAACACATACGGCAGTACCCGCGTCCAAAACCGTTTCCTCCGGTCGGCTGTTAACGCCGTTCATCAATGTTCATTGCGCTGTTATGTCATTTTGTTGCTTCCAGCTTCATGCAGGCCTAAGCGTTCATGCGCCTAAGGCGCTTCATATATCATTTCGTTTGCAAAAGGCCAATTGCAAGCTAATGAAAATAAAGCCCCCGAATATAAATTCGGGAGCTTTATTTTGGTTTCTATTTTGGGTTCTTCCCTATCCCAAGTGAAAAAAGCGCACAAGCGATAGCCCAAGGACCGACAGCATAACAGAGCCGATGAGTCCCGCCAAGAAAGGCTTCTTGCCCAATCGTTTGAACAGAACAAAATCAACGCCAAGCCCAAGACCAGCCATCGCCATCGCTAGAAGTAAATAGGCAGCAGAGAGAAGCTGCTCTCCCATCGTATTAGGTATAAACCCTGCTGTATGGATACCGCTCATGGCAAGAAAACCTAGTATGAACCAAGGAATCGGAAGATGTTTAAAGCGGCTACCTTCGGTTGGCTTTTCAGTACGCCTGTGCCATAGGCCAATCAGGATTGCAACTGGGACGAGCATAGCTACACGCGACATCTTGACGATAACCGCCATATCCGTTGCTTCCTGCCCGCCAGGCGCGGCGGCCGCAATAACATGGGCAACCTCATGCAGCGTAGCTCCGGCAAAGATGCCATAACCGATATCGCTTAATTGCAGCACAGGATAGATAAATGTGTAAATGAGCGTGAAAATTGTGCCTAATATCGCTACTGTAGCCGCACTAATCGCAGTCTCATGATCTTTGGCTTTCAGCTGAGGAGCTATAGCAACTACGGCTGCAGCACCACAAATCGCTGTGCCACAAGCGGTTAACAGCGCCAGTTTTTTGTCTATTTTCAGCCATTTTCCCAGCAGGCAAACAACCAAAATCGCAAACCCAATATTGATTGCCGCAATCGCGAACACTTGGGGTCCCGCATTTACAATATCCATCAAATTCAAGCGCACCCCAAGCAAAACAATGCCAATCCGCAGCAGCCTTTTGCTTGAGAAGGCAATCCCTCCTGACACGTGGGCAGGTACGCCTACCAAAGCTTTAAAAGCCATCCCTAGCAAAATTGCCAGCACCAATGGACCCGTGACGGATAAGAAAGGAAGTTCGGAGATATAATTGGCAGCGAGGGCAATCAGTGCCGTTATGGATAGACCGTACATAAATCCAATACCTTGAAAGGACTGGGCAGCTATTCTATTTTTGCTAATCATATTTTTCACTCCTACACCGGGATGACCTTATGAAATCGTCGATGTCTTTACTATAGAATCCAAAGTGCACAAAGTGAAATACCTAATCGCTATCCGTACGATTAGGTTTACTTATGATTGGGTTTGTCGAATCGTTAGAATTAGCTTATGATTAGGTTATGCAAGACTAACAAGGATCTAATAATGAGGGATAATAATGATTATTGAAGCGTTGCGCGTCTTTGTCACCGTGACGGAGCAAAGCCATTTCTCCAGGGCTGCAGAGCTATTGAACATCTCGCAGCCAGGCGTCAGCTTGCACATCCGCAATTTGGAGAACGAGATTGGCGCCAAGCTTCTCCATCGTTCCCCCAAGCAGGTTCGCCTTACAGAGGCTGGCCATATTCTCTATCAGAAGGCGAAACAGATTTTGCGTTTATACGAGGAGGCCAAGCAAGACGTTCGACTGCTGCAGGATCAAGTTACGGGAACCGTTCACATAGGGGCTAGCTTTACCATTGGCGAATATGTGCTGCCCAAGCAGCTCGCAGCGTTTGCAGCACAATATCCCTTGGTCGCCATTGAAGTTACCATAGGAAACACAGAGGAAATTGTACAAGCCGTTCGGACAAAAGAGCTGGATATCGGACTAATCGAAGGAGAAACCCAAGCGGTTGATCTCCATATTATTCCTTATATGAAGGATGAAATGATCATCATAGCCCCCGCAGACCATCCTCTTTCCAGCCAACGCTTTATTAATGGGGTAATGCTCCAAGATCAAGTATGGGTTCTTAGGGAAATCGGTTCAGGTACACGCGCGTATAGCGATCAATTTATCCAAAGTGCCGGCATAACGCCGAAGCGGACCTACGTTTTCAACAGCAGCCAAAGCGTAAAGGAATCCGTCGTGGCTGGCTTAGGCATCGCCATGCTTTCGAGATGGATCGTACGTAAAGAGCTTGAACTCGGTGAACTAACAGAGCTTCGTCTTCATGCGGCAAGCTTGGAGCGCAGCTTCTCCATCATTCGCCATAAGGAAGAAAAGACGATGATGGCGGCTCACATGTTTATTCAACGCCTATTGGCAGCAGATAATTAATTTCCTTTTCCCAACATAAACCATCACGCTAAACAAACAAAAACAGCCGTATCCCGGCTGTTTTTGTTATTTGGCCTAAACCCATTTTTGCTGAAAGGCTGCGATATTGGCATATTCCTCTGTAAGAAGCCGCGATACCCGTATATAAATCCGCATGAGCTCCGAATAGATCTCAGCATTTTTTGGGTTAGGCAAATGGAAATGGGAACCTCCTACCATATCAGCAACCACGTCCAGCGAGTCAATTTCTCCGATGCTGTACAAACCAAGAATAACAGCCCCTAGACAGGAACTTTCTATGCTTTCCGGCACATGCAATTCCTGATCAAAAATATCCGCCATCATCTGCCGCCATAACTCTGAGCGCGCAAAACCGCCCGTCGCCTGAATTTTTGTCGGTTTTCCCGTCAATTCCTCAAGTGCCATCAGCACGCTGTATAAATTGAAAATGACGCCCTCCAGCGCTGCGCGGATCAGATGCTCCTTCTTATGATGCAGTCCTAATCCAAAATAGGAACCTCGGGCATTAGCATCCCACAAAGGCGCTCGTTCCCCGGACAAATATGGATGGAAAATAAGCCCTTCCGATCCAGGCCTCGCTTTGGCCGCAAGCTCCGTGAGCAATTCATAGGGATCGATGCCCAGCTTATTGGCCGTTGCAATTTCTTCTGTGCCAATCTGATCGCGCACCCATCTGAAAATCATGCCTCCATTGTTCACCGGACCGCCGATCACCCAAAGCTTCTCTGTTAGCGCGTAACAAAAAATTCTTCCTTTCGGATCGGTAACCGGCCTATCGGTTACTGCGCGAATCGCACCGCTCGTTCCGATGGTTACCGCCACGACACCCGGTTCAATCGCATTGACACCTAGGTTGGACAGCACGCCATCACTAGCGCCCACAATAAACGGTGTTGAGGGCAATACTTTCATTTGAGAAGCATAGGGCTCCTCTAATCCTTCTAGCTTAAAGGTCGTCGGAACAAGCTCCGACAGCTTCTCCGGCGTTACCCCTGCGACCCTCAGAGCCTCCTCATCCCACTGCAGGTTTTCCAAGTTGAACATCCCCGTTGCAGATGCAATAGAAATATCAATCACATAGCGGCCGAACAATTTGAAGAAGACATATTCCTTAATCGAAATAAATTTATATGTAAGGTCAAACAGCTCTTTGTGCTCATGGCGCAGCCAGGTCAGCTTTGATAATGGAGACATCGGATGGATAGGCGTTCCCGTACGCAAATAGATGTCATGGCCGTTCCATTCGTTTTTTATTTTTTCAGTCCATTCCATACTTCGGTTATCCGCCCAGGTGATACATTTCGTAAGGGGAATGCCATCCGCATCAACGGCTATAACGCTGTGCATGGCAGAGCTAAAGGATACGCATAAAATATCTTCAGGCAGTACATTGCTCTTGGCAACAGCCTGTCCAATGGTTTCTACCACCGCATTAAATATTTCATCAGGGTCCTGCTCCGCAATGGCGGGAGATGGAGAATGGAGCGGGTATTCCTTGCCGTGGCTTGCCACGATTGTGCCTTTCGCCGTAAAGAGCACCGACTTTGTGCTCGTCGTGCCAATATCAACTCCGATTACATATTTTCTATTCAACTTATGACCTCCGTATGCTGATTCTAGCGCTATAACCTGGAATCGTATTCATCTACCTTGTATTTTCTACAATAACGCTCTTTATGCATTTATTCAATCCGCTGGTATCTGGATGATCGCTTCTGAGTGCATTCCTTTCAGCAAAAAGACCTTGCACGCTCGTTGAGCAGCATGCAAGGTCTTTTTTTGTATCCATCGATACGTATGCAGCGAGCAATTAAAATCCGTTTGCCTCTGCTTCAGCACGTAGACGTTTATATTTTTCTGCATATTTGCTGACGCTGTGCACAACCGTTGCATGTGACCAGGTTAGCGGCGCAACAGACAATGGTGAGCCGTCGTAAGGATTCAACTGCTCCGGCAGCAGGCCGCTTTGCAGCGCATGATCCGATACCCATTGCAGCGTCTGACGCGGGCCTTCCAGCTCTGCTAACGTTTTGGCGGAATCAATCTCGAAATTGGCAACCCACAACGTACAAATAATCCATGGATTTCCAGGCACCTTATCGATTTCGCCGGATTGCTGGAAGTAATAATCGTTCGTATAGCGGGCGATGCCTCCGATATGCGTTTTAACTTGAAGCCCTTCCTTAATGGCTACCATCGTCTGAACAACACGGTAATCATCTACCGGAAGGACCCCAAATTCCAGAACGCCGAACAAACTGCTCTCCAGCGTCATGTCCTTCACCCAGCGATTATCCTTTTGGATAAGGCCACGCGCGAAACGTCCCGTTTCTTCATCCCACAGATGCGTAATCATCCCGTGCTTAATCGCTTCTGCCGTGCTTTTGTAATGGTCGCTGCGTTCGTAATCGCCGAATAAATCCGTAAAGAACGAAGCCGCCATCAGCCCACCATAGACAGAGGCCGCCGTGTACGTCCAAATGCCGTAGCGCTCCTCCCACAAATCGTAGCTAGGCTTAGGAAGCGATAAGGAATGCTCCATATAGGAGCTAAGAAATGAAGCAGCTTTCCGGATTAAATTGCTGTAAAGCGATTGTGGCAGCTCAATGACCTGATTCCGGGAATAGTCCTTCCATAAGGCGAACAGCACAAGCGCCGTCTCATCTTCTTGGATGGGCAAACGTCTGCTTCCTTGCACGATATAAGGATGCCAGCTTGAGCCGACCGTGCCATCCGGATTGTATTTGTGATACAAATAACCCTCAGGTGACAACGCCTGCGCGCAAAAATGGAAAAACGGCGCAATGACGCTCTGATAGCCAGCCATAGACATCGCATCCGCAATGAGCGCTCCGTCACGCGGCCACATATAGCTGTAATGATCACGGTTATATTGCAAAATATCCGTATCATTTGCCGCTAATATAGCCCCCCGCTCATCGACCTGCGTCCGCACGAGCAGCAGGCTTTGCTTGAACATCTTCACCACATCCGGGGGCAGATCGCCAAGGTCGGATTCGGCACGGCGCAGCCAATGCTTCCAGTAAATCACCATGCGGCTTAGCAGCTTTTCGGGATGGTTTTCCTGCACATATTGGTTCAGCTCTTTGACTTCTTCTAAGTTTTGACCGATCGACATCCAATAGTAAATCGATTTCTCGTTATTAGGAGGAACAACCGTGCGGAAGCTAATCGTGCTATCCACGGAGCCTTGAGCAATCGAATTGCCCATAAGCACGCCATCCTCCGCATCGCGCCATGTTCCTTCCGCGGACTGGAATCGTTTGATCCCCGTTGAATACTGGGTCATGCCCCCTTCATCGGAGAAGCCGTTAAACATGAAATAATTGTTTCTCTTGTAATGGTAAAGAGTATGATTTTCCGGATAGTAGACCGCAGTGTCACCCACTTCCGTTCCATCGATCATCAAGTCCTGATGGAAAAACAGGCGAACCTCTTTGGTATCATTTGTTCGATTGCGAATCACAACGCGTTTTATATAAATGCACTCGCGCTGGTGAATGCCATCGTTCATGTGGAGCTCAATTCCTAAGCCGTCATGCCTCGCTGTAATGTTCGTAACCAAGGAATCCTCTACATAATCGAGATCGAACTGCCATGCCGGCTCATCGAGCCAGCTGAAAGAACCTTCTACCCATACCCCCAAGCGACAATACTGACCGCCGACGTGATTCAACTGTCCGACGAACGGATAATAAATATCCCGAATATAACAATGCTGATCCAAATTGAGGAGCATCTTACCGTTGCCGATTACAAGATGACGGGCCATGAATCGTTCTCCTTTCGGTGCGCTAAAAGTTGTGAATAAACGGATATATAGGCTTTGGCGGAGCGGTTCCAGCTGTAATCCTCTTTGTTGCCATTATTCACAATCTGCTTCCAGACTTCCTCATTACGGTATAGAGCGAGCGCCCTGCGTACGGTATGCATATAATCGTGCGCGTTGTAATTCGTAAAGCTGAAGCCGTTTCCTTCGCCATTATATTCGTTGTAGGCTTGTACCGTGTCCTTTAGTCCGCCAGTCTCCCGAACGATTGGGACGGAACGATAGCGCAGCGCAAGAAGCTGACTGAGGCCGCAAGGCTCGAATTGGGAGGGCATCGCGAATATATCCGAGCCCGCATAGATGCGGCGTGCCAGTCTGTCATCATAGCCGATCCATACTTTAACCTTATCGGGATGGCGGTATGCCGCATCGTTGAAGAAATGCTCATACTGCGCATCGCCTGCTCCCAAGATTACGAATTGAACATCCTCATGGAGAATCTCCTCAAATGTGGCAGTAATCAGGTCAAAGCCTTTTTGTTCCACTAAACGCGATACGATGCCGATTAGCGGAATTTCCTCCGATTGCGGCAAGCCAAGCTCTCGTTGCAGCTCCACTTTATTTTTCCGCTTGCGGCTGATTGAGTTGCGGTAAGGCACTTCCAGCGCAGCATCATTCATCGGATCAAATAGCTCGTCATCAATGCCGTTTACTATGCCGATCAAATCACCGGAACGGTACCTAAGCAAGGAATCTAGCTTCTCGCCAAAATATTCGGTTTGGATTTCCTCAGCATAGGTATTGCTGACCGTCGTCAGCTTGTCTGCATAAACAAGGCCACCCTTCATACAGCTTCCCGCGCCATGAAATTCAAGGCTGTCCGCATAAAACATATCATGGCCTACGCCAAGCAGATCCTGCAAATGCTCGATGCCGAACAACCCTTGATATTTCAGGTTATGAATCGTAAATACGGACTTGGTGTATGCCCAGGCCGGATCATAAAAGTATCTTGTCTTTAGCAAGAATGGGATCAGGCCGGTTTGCCAATCATGGCAATGAACGATATCCGGATGAAAATCCATATAGCGGACAGCCTCCATCACCGCAAAGCAAAAGAAGACAAATCGCTCGGCATCGTCATCGTAGCCATACAGTCCATGCCGCTTAAAATAGTGCTCGTTATCAATTAAATAATAGGTGACGCCTTCAAACTCAGCCTTTAACAAACCGCAATATTGATTTCGCCAGCCGAAGGAAACGTTAAACGTTGCGATTTGAACAAACTGCCCGATAAGAGCAGCAGGGATTTGTGCATATTTGGGCAATACAACCCTGGTATCAACGCCTCGCTTATTCAGCGCCTTAGGGAGCGCCCCTGCAACGTCGGCGAGTCCGCCCGTCTTCGCAAGCGGCACAGCTTCAGAGGTTGCGAACAAAATGTTCATAGGATTCTCCTTTCTTATTGACGCCGCTTGAGCATCTGCATCAACCCAATTGGAAACAGCATTAGTCTTCCTATCGCGTTAAAGGGCATATGTCGCGGCAAATCATCTCATGATGGTCGATTTTTCAAACTATAAAATTATATAATTTTTCGCTTGCCAGCAAGGAATGGCGCGCTGGCAGCGCCACGGATATCACGGTCAGCCTCTACGCGAACATCCTTGTCCAAGATGCTATGTTGTAAAATACTATTTTCTCCAATAACGCCGTTTTGCATGACAATGCTGTTACTGACAACGGCTCCTTTTTGTACATGAACGCCCCTGAACAATATACTGTTATTAACAGTCCCTTCAATCCGGCAGCCGTTCGCAATGAGCGAGTTCGTTGCTTTGGAGCTGCCTAAATAGCGGGCCGGCGGTTCATCTTTCACCTTCGTATAAATAGGTCCCGGTTGATAAAAGAGTTCCTTCCAAACGTCGGGGTCTAGTAAATTCATATTATTGCGATAATAGCTGCTAAGCGTATTTACAACGCCTAAATAACCTTCATACATATAACCGTATACGTTCAGCTTATCCAGTCGGGAGAAGATCGCATGCCGCACGAGATGATCCTGGCCTTGCGCTAGCGAAGTTTCAACAAGCTCCATTAGTAAATCCTTGCGCATAATATACATTTCCATTGAGCTGATGTCGCTTGCCATACGGCCATAGTGATCCTGAATAGCTGTAATACGGCCATCCTCATTCATCTTCACCTTGCGCGCCTTGCCTGCCAGCAAATCCTCCTGCTGCTTGCAAACCACCGTGATATCCGCTTCGCGCTCCACATGGAACTGGATAACCTTCTCAAAATCGATATTGCAGACCATATGGCTGCGCGTAATGACAACATATTCCAAAGAAGAACGATTAAAATAATCGCGCTGTTGATAGAAATGGTATAGATCACCGCGGCTGATTTCCTGAATGTCATCGGTTGCCGGCGGGAGCACGAACAATCCGCTTTGGCGGTGCTGCAAATCCCAATGCTTGCCGGAACCCAAATGGTCCATAAGGGAACGGTATTTCGTATGGGCAAAAACCGCCACCTTGGAAATGCCGGAGTTGACCATGCTCGACAACACAAAGTCGATCAAGCGGTATCTAGCGCCGAAGGGAACCGTAGCAAGGCAGCGGCCTTGCGTCAAATACTCCAGCTCATCCGTTTCGTGAATTAAATTAATGACGCCCATGACTTTATGCTTCATGAGTGCTCCACCTCCTGCAGCAAATGATCATTGGTTACATATTGATCCACGGCAATGACAGTAATGGCATCATCATCCGGGCTTCCGATGGTTACGCCCGCCTGCACGACCGCGCCTTCGCCAATAATGGCTCTATATATACGGGCACCTTCCCCGATGCGGACATTCGGCATGATGACCGACTCTGAGATAACGGTATTTTTAGCTGCTTTTACGCCATAGAACAATACGGAACGGTCAATAATACCCTCGATCATGCAGCCTTCGGTAATCAACGAGGCTGAAACCTCGGCCGTTGCTCCAATATGCTGAGCCGGCTGATTGGGGCTGACGGAATAGATTCGCCAATCGGGATCTGCCAGCTCCAGCGGCGGCTCATCGGCAAGCAAATCCATGTTAGCCTCCCAGAGGCTTTCAATTGTGCCGACATCCTTCCAATACCCTTTGAAAGGATAAGAATGCAGCCGTTTCCCGTCGCGCATCATCGCAGGAATAAGATCCTTGCCAAAGTCATGGCTCGAGCTCCGGCTCGCTTCGTCATAGATTAAATATTTTTGAAGCTCGGACCAGGTGAAAATATAAACGCCCATAGAAGCAATATTGCTCGTCGGATTTTTCGGTTTCTCTTCGAATGCCGTAATCCGATCCTCGTCGTCGATGTGCATGACGCCAAATCGGCTTGCTTCCTTCCAGTCCACCTCGATACCCGCAATGGTCACATCCGCGCCTGAGCGCTTATGATGCTGAAGCATTAGCTCATAGTCCATTTTATAAATATGATCGCCTGAGATGATCAGCACATATTCAGGATTATAAGGCTCAATAAAGGACATGTTTTGATAAATCGCATTGGCTGTTCCCTTATACCAGACGCCGCCTTTTTGTTTCATAAATGGCGGCAGGATCGTCATGCCCCCATCTCGGCGATCAAGTCCCCACGGGCTGCCGATGCCAAGATAGCGATTAAGCTCAAGCGGCTGGTATTGCGTAAGAACACCTACCGTATCGATCCCCGAATGGGCGCAATTGCTCAAAGTAAAATCAATAATTCTGTATTTACCCCCGAAATAGACAGCTGGTTTAGCTAAATCCTTCGTTAGCACGCCAAGTCTTTTCCCTTCGCCGCCTGCAAGCAGCATAGCGATCATTTCTTTACGGCCCATGGACACCAACTCCCTCTCAAAGTGTGTTCCCCTGATCATAGCTGATTAATTGGAATGCAAGGGGAGGTAAGTGAAGCGTAATGCTTTGGTTGTGACCGTGCCAGGCGACGTTTTCGCTGCTGTAGCAAATTTCTGGTTGTGTTTGCGTTCCGCCATATTGCTTGTCATTGCTATTTATGAAAGAGCGGTATGAACCTGGCTCTGGAACACCGATACGATAATTTGGGTAATCATTTCTGGAGAAATTGGCGATGGCGATGGTGAAATCGGCATTTCCCCTTCGGATAAAGGAAACGACCGACTGTTCTGCATTATGGACGTCAATCCATTGGAAGCAATCCGGGTCTCGGTCCCGTTCCCATAAGGAAGGCTGATGGAGATAGGCATGATTGAGTTTTTTGACGTAATGCTGCATGCCATGGTGCATGTCGTAATCGAGCACCATCCAGTCCAGCATATCGCCGTCTTTCCACTCGTCGTACTGCCCCCACTCGCTGCCCATGAACAGCAATTTTTTGCCGGGGTGAGACATCCAAAATCCGTAAAACAATCGCAGCTGAGCAAATTTTTCTTCGTAGCTACCGGGCATTTTATTTAATAGGGATCGTTTTCCGTGCACAACTTCGTCATGTGATAGTGGCAGAACATAATTTTCTGAAAATGCGTATAGGAGCGAGAATGTAATGAGATGGTGGTTTTGCGAGCGTTCGGGTGGATCCAGCGCCATATAGCGCAGCATATCGTTCATCCAGCCCATATTCCATTTAAAATTAAATCCGAGGCCGCCTTTGTAGGTAGGCGAAGTCACGGCAGGCCATGCAGATGAATCTTCGGCTAGCATTAATGTGTCGGGGTAATAATGAAACACGGTTTCATTGAGTTTCTTGATGAAGCGCAGAGCGTCTAAATTTTCTGAGCCGCCTAATTCATTATAGGTGAACATTTCAGGCGGTTTGTCCATATGTAAATTAATCATGTTAGCGACAGCGTCCACTCGCAAGCCGTCGATATGAAAGACATCCATCCAATACAGCGCGTTGGAAATGAGAAAGCTCATGACCTCTTTCTTTCCGAAATCAAAAGAAAGTGTTCCCCATAGCGGCTTCTCTGCGCGTTTGGCGTCTGCGCCTTCAAAAATCGGCGTTCCGTCAAAAAGACGAAGCCCGTGATCATCCTTGCAGAAATGCCCAGGTACCCAGTCTAAAATAACGCCTAGCCCTGCTTGATGGCATTTGTCCACAAAGTGCATGAACTGCTTTGGCGTGCCATAACGGCTAGTTACGCTGTAAAAACCGGTAATCTGGTAGCCCCAGGATTGATCTAGCGGATGTTCTGCCAGCGGCATTAACTCAACATGCGTGTAACCCATGTCGGCAACATAAGGAATCAACTCTTCAGCCAATTCTTCATAAGTATAAAAGTCTTCTTTTCCCTTTATTTTCCAAGATCCCGCATGCGCCTCATAAATAAGCAACGGGTTGGAATAGGGGGAGTGTTGACGCTTGTGCTCTGTCCAAGTTTGGTCCTCCCACTCGTAACCGGATAAACTCGTTACGATAGAAGCGGTTCCCGGGCGGCGCTCTGAAAAAAAAGCATAGGGATCAGCTTTCCGAATGACGCTTCCGTCGGAAGCAATCAATTCATACTTGTACAGTTCCCCTTCTCCAATATACGGGATAAACAGATTGAAGATGCCTGTCGTACCAACATTATCCATAACATGTTGCTTACCGACCCAATCGTTGAAACCGCCAATGACTCTAACTTCAGCAGCATTCGGAGCCCAAACCGCGAACCGAACACCATCCTTGCCCTTCACTCGCACAGGATGAGCACCCATAAAACGGTAGCTGTGATAAGAACTTCCTTCATTGAATAAATATAGATCCTTGTGTGATAATCCGTTAGGTGCTTGTTGAACCATTCTTGGTTTCACCTCCCTGATGGACGATCTATGATGAGAATCAATGAACTGCGTCAGCATCACTTACCCACATTATACATGGTTTCATGAAAAAAACACAGTCGTTTTCATAGATTTCGACAGCTTATTTTTGCCAAATGTCAGATTAAGTGACATTAATCTGACTTGCCCTAATGACGCGTTGAATGTAATAATGTTTTGAACAATACCCTTTAGTTATTGATGTTTTTGAGCAATTTACCCATTTGCAGTCTACCACTTGTTTCGCTCGGCGGGGTCTAACGATAAACGGATCACCATGCCTTAACATACGCTGATGATGCATCGCGCAAAGGTCCTTCGCTTTAATCGGCTTCAAACAGTTTTCTATGCTGCAATAATTCATATTCAGTCTCCCCTGTGCTTTTGCCAATTCGGTCATTAAGCGATATGGTTGTTTGCTATCATATTATCGGGAAATGGAAATAGAATAAAGCCTGCTGTGGGTTTGTTTTGATCGATTTTGAATCACTTAGGAGGATAATGCACGATCTACGTTTCCGTTAAGCTATCAAGTTTAAATAATTAAACTCATTTTACGTATTTGAAACTGCAACCAAAACGACATATTCATACCCTTGTTTGAAGGCAAGGGCTATTTTATACTTTTAATAGCTTAATAGGATATTTAATGGAAATTATAAGGAGTGTCTAGGTTTGTCGATTTATGAACATGTTTTTCAAATGATGGATCAGCCCATGTTGATTTTGGTCCAGGATGCTAACGGAGTGCGAATCGAAGATGCGAATCAAGCTTTTATTCGAATGACCGGCTATACGATCAATGAGCTTCAATCCGAAAAAGGCAGCCTATTTCTGAAGGAATATAAAATAGAAACCTCGGTGCCCGTTTTAAAAAGCGAAGTCAGTATTTTAACCAAGCAAAAAAAGTTATTGCCCGTAAGATTGGACCAGCAGCCATTGCCCAGATGCAGCGCTAATTCATCCAAACGTTCCTTTGTTATCTTTGAAGATCTAACCCCTTACAAATGGATTGAGCAGCAGTCTGAAAAAAATAAAGTACTCATAAGCGGCATTGTAGACCGACATGAACATATCCGTTTTTTGCGAGACAGCCTTGGCCATTCCTTGTTCGAAGCCCAGCAGATGAATGACGAATCACTGCTCCAATTTGTTGCCGATACAGAGCAGGGACCCATGAGACAAGTGCTACAAAAAGCCAAGCTAGACAAAGAAGAGAGAAGTTTGACCATCCGAACAAGCAAGTTAAGCGGCATTGAATTGAACATGTCGGTTACATTCGCCCCAATCCTTGATGGGTTCGGTGATGTTCGGGAATTTGCATTTGTCATTTGGGATTTAAATCCCATTGACGATCAAATCGATGCCTCGCAGAAGCTGAGAATATGGATGGCCAAGAAAGATATGTCCGCTGGACATCTCTCTGCTCTAACCGGCATCTCCATACAAACCATTTCGAAGCTGCGCAACGGAAAAATCTTAAAGCCCCAAAGACTGACAGCAGAGCTGATCGCTTCGGAGCTTCAAGTGGATGTTCATGAGATTTGGCAAGAAATTAGAAAATAAAACTAGGGGATAAACCTAGTGAGTTTACCCGTATAAAAGAGATGCAGCTCATGCATGGCTCTTGTGCAAGCGGTATAGAACAGTTTCCGTTCACTTTCCCGTCCGTAATACTCCTCGCCTGCATTGCTGATTATTACCGCATCAAACTCAACGCCCTTGGCTAGGTAAGAGGGAATAACAACAATGCCCTTCTCGAAGGTGACCGTTTCTTTTTCGACTAACCGAAGGGTATGCAGCTCCTGCTGCAATTCCGCAAATACCCGTTTGCTTTCGGCAGCCGTTTTGCAAATGACTGCAATCGATTGGTAACCCGCATCGACCAAATGCCCAATTTTATCTCCCATTGCTTTCACCAGCTGTACTTCATCGGACACTTGGGTTATCGTCGGTTCTTCACCGTCACGGTTAAAGGGCTCAATTAGGTCTCCGCCCTCGATCATTCGGCTCGTGAAAGCTACGATTGGCTGGGTTGAGCGGTAGCTTCGGGTCAATATAATCTTCTCAGTTTCTTCTTCACTGTAGATTTCGGCTAATGGCTCAAATCCGTTTCCTGTGACAGCATGCGCAAAAATAGATTGATTCAAATCGCCGAGCACCGTCATTTTGCAGTTAGGGAAAATTCGCTTCAGATAATGATATTGGAACGGTGAATAGTCCTGTGCCTCGTCAATGAATAAATGCTTCACGGATGTATTCGTATGGAAGCCTTCGAGCTTTTCTTTTAAATATAAATAAGGAGTCGCGTCCTCATAAAAAATGATGCCATTATTCAAGCTAGCTATCGTCTGGCCGCTTATTTCCTGCCACTGCGCCGGAAGCTCGTGCCCGCTAGCCTTCAAACGCTCACTCAGGAGCGCCTCATGATCAAAGAAGCGTTTGTAAATCGTGGGAACATCCAAAAACGTAAGCCGCTTCACTCTTCTTCGCAGCCTTTTGAACTTCTCCTGTACAACCATTGCCGCTAAATAATCCCGCTCAGCGTCAAAATCGTCGAATGAGCTTCCCGAAAAGCGGTTTTTGCGCTGCAGCTCCTCGTAAGCCTTAGAATAAGCCTCTTGATCCAACAGCTCGATCTCCTCTTGCACCCATTCCTGTTCTCTCTCTTCCTTGCTTAAACGCGTCAATTCCTTAAGCATCCACTCCGCCGTCAGCCTCATCCGGTTGCCAATGGAAATGGAGCGGTCCCCTTTATAGAACTGCTCCGCGATCAATTCTTCCGATATGAGCGTGCGCCCTTTAAATACTACGGCTCGAAACGCAAGACCGCCATGCCCGAGCTCTGCAGCATAGCCATCGATAAGATGCATGAAAGCTAAGCTTGATTTGTACGTAATGCCGGCAATTCTTGCCTCATAGCCTTCTTCGTCAACAGCTGCCAGCGTATATTCCATTTGGGAAAACGGATCTTCAAGCGTATAGGTTTTGGCCAGCCTATGCTCTAGATATTGCTGATAGGTCGTTTGCTGCATATTTTGTTCGCCCAGCTCAGGAAGGACGGTTGCAATGTAGCTGTTGAACATCGGATTTGGTGAAAATAATACAATTTGATCCGCATTCAAAATCCCTCGGTAGCGGTAAAGCAAGTAAGCAACCCTCTGAAGCGCTGCCGAGGTTTTGCCGCTGCCCGCTGCGCCTTGAACGATAAGCAGCCTTGCCCGTTCGTTACGGATAATGCGATTTTGTTCCCTTTGTATCGTAGCAACGATGCTTTTCATTTGCGCATCGGACTGCTTGCCAAGCACTTCTTGCAGGAGCTCGTCGCCAATCGTAACGCCGGTATCGAACATACTTCGGATCTCAGCGTCCCGGATGATGAATTGTCGCTTCAATGATAATTCGCCACTAATTTTGCCGCTAGGCGTCTCGTATTGAACAGGTCCCGGCCCAAAATCATAATAAAGACTGGATACGGGCGCTCTCCAATCATAGATCAAATACTCGTAGCCGCTCTCGTCAAGGAGCGAACCCACCCCTAGATAAATGGCTTCCGACTTCACTTGCCCATCTTCATTCAAATCGATCCTTCCAAAATAAGGAGAATGTTCTAGCTTTAAAAGCGTTTTAAGCTGCTCCTCGGCATGCCGATAGCTTCTTTCCCGCTCAGACAGTACTTCAGCTTGCTGCTTCATACTGGCATGAGACTCAGCAGATTCCGCCGCATCTTCAAAGTTAAGTGTCACATCATCCCAAAAATCACGCCTAATATCGACAATATCCCCGCGGAGACCGCCAACCTGTTTCTGAAACTCCTCTATTCGCGAGCGTATGATTAGCGTAACATCATCCACGCGCTGCTGCTCTTGCTCCAATTGCATATTTTGCTCCGTCATACTTTCACTCCTCAACCACGAATAAGATATTTCCACGATTAACGTAACTTGCTATAAAACAGTAACATCCATTCTACCATCTTCTGCTAGGTAATTAAAAGGCAAAGAATCGCTATTGCCGCCTCCCGAAGAAGCGTTTATAATGACTAAGGCAGAAAAACGAATAGAAGTAAGTTTCAACATGTTTTCCGCGGTTCGAAAACTCCCGCGTTAACAAAACTAGGAGGTTTATTTAGGATGTTTAATTTGTGGTTCGGCGCGATCTTCATGCTTGTGCACTTTTCATTATTTCTGCTTTCCTACCGTTTCTTCGGGCGGATCGGCATTTATGCTTGGATTGGAATGGCGACTGTGCTGGCCAATATTCAGGTTGTGAAAACCATCGACATTCATGCTTTCGGCATGATTATTGCCATAACGCTCGGAAATACCATGTACGGTACCATTTATTTGGCATCTGACCTGCTAAATGAGAAGTATGGCGAGAAAGCGGCCAAGAAGGCCGTCTGGTTTGGCTTCTTCACGTTAATTGCCACAACCATTATTATGCAGATGGCGCTGCTCTTTAATCCCCATAATGAACAATTCCCCTTGCAGGTACAAGATGCACTCGAAACCTTGTTTGGCTTGATGCCGCGTATCGCGCTTGGCAGTTTATGTGCGTATTTTGTAAGTCAATTTCTCGACGTAAAGATCTACTCGGTCTTAAAGCGTTTATGCCCTGCTCCTAATCAGTTATGGATTCGGAATAATGGCAGCACTGCGGTAAGTCAGCTCGTCGATACGTTTATCTTTTGTACAATCGCCTTTGCAGGCGCTTCCGGATACAGCAGCGAGCTTTGGCTCTCCATTTTCGTATCCACCTACGTGATTAAATTTATTGTATCGCTTTGTTCGACACCCTTTTTATATGCAGCCAGGAGCTTCACTTTCTCAGAGGATAAGGAAGGCGCATAAGGCTGATCTCAATAAACTCATGCTTAGAATTTTTGCGACGAGAGCGGAATAGGCCACAAAAGCGGGACTGCCAACTGCCTGGCGTCCCGCTTTTGTGCTTCTCTAAGGCATAAATCCTATATCATCGAGCATAACCTTGCCTGGTCCGCTAACGAATCTGAATTTAATCCGGCTAATGTCCTTTGGTGTAATTAACGAATCAGATGAGCTGAACTGTTCCATTGGCAGGACATAGGTTTGAAATACAGGTTCTGTGGCTTCCTTATATTTTTCATCCTTAATTCTCTCCTCAAGCCATGCAAACGTCATAAATGACGTGTAAGCAGGCGGAGCAACTGGCATTACATCCGCAAGCTCAAGCTCTCGGCTTTCTCCATCCAAGGTCGTAACTTCAATTTCCACAACAGGAAGCGGCGGCAATTCTGCATCCACAGAAGTGCTGTTTGCTGCATCCTGCTCACCCTCGGTTCCGAGCAGATCCCGCTCCAAATTTGCCATGGAGAAAACGAGATTGCTTTCCGTCATGCCTTCAGCGCCAAGCGTCGTTTCGGGAGAAAGCACCAGCTCATATTCTGCACCTGCTTCATGCCATTCCAGCTCTATGCCTTTCGTTCCTTTGTTTTTCCCGTCACGGTCCTCGGCTGACGCAATTTGCCATTCCTTCATGCCAGTTGCGGTTGCTTTGACGCCGTCCTTCAGGCTCGTCTTGCGTGTTTCGTTATCGTAACGGGCAATTTCCGTAAACTGTGCTTCCTCATAACGGTTCGTATATAGCGTTTGCGGCAGCCAGGCAAGACCCACCCGATAATCCTTAAACAAGGATTTGTAAGAGGTATCCCCCAGTAAAGTCGCCTGCAGGAAGGCGGATACATACACCTTCGAAATCTGTCGCTGCTCCTCCGCCTTTAATAACTGCTTCCGGCTCAAAAACAAGCCGCCAGGCGGACGTTCATCCATTCTTCCCCAATCAGAGTTGAATTGGCTATGATTTGCATCCGCAATATACAGGGCAGCTTTGAATTGATTTGCTTGCTCCTGAAAGGTCGTTCTGCTGTACTGCCGATCACCGTAAAAATTGTTGACATCAGCATCTCTTGCACCCTGCAATGTCAAATAGTTCACATCCGAAAGGTTAGCGGACTTGTCGTCTACTTGTTTGTCTGTAGGCGCTATGGCTATGACCGATTCGATCGTGATTTCATCCAAGCTCCCTAGCGACTGGTCGTCCCTAAACCAGCGATCGGAGTCCGCAGCCATCGCTACAGCCTGGCCACCCCGAGAATGGCCTATCAAAGCTACTTTCTCCAAATCAACCTGTGCATAAAATGGATTGCCCGTCGTTTCACTAAACTGCTTGATTTGCTGTAAATGTTTGAGGAGTACCCAGGCTCGGACCTTCATATCGTTATTGGGAATTCCCGACCATACGGAATAATTCAGAAAATTCTCATCGACAGAAACCGCAATGATGCCTTTGCTCGCTAACAGCTCCCCCAGATAATCATAACCTCCATCAGAGAAATCCTCCATGAGATGGTTCCCATGGACCATCAATGCAATCGGAAAAGGCCCTTCTCCCTCAGGCATCCAGACACGGCCATTTAACGGCAGCTCATGCTCATCGAACCCCCAGAAACGAGTTTTCAGCCCTGACCATTTCGTAATGTAAGCAGAAGCATCGACTCCCGAAGACCGTACATTCACATCCTTGCCAAAAAGGCTTCTATGCTTATCTTGTCCGCTCCCGTAAGTGAACGCATCAAAGGCCAAATCCCCCTGTTTAGAGGGATTAGGCAATGCTAAATCAACGAGGCTTGCATCGGTTTGCTGTACAAATTCCATTGCCCTCTGCGGCAATGCCGCGTCTGCTGGGTAATAAGTTGTAGCAAATATAGCGACAACGGCAGCTGCTGCGCCCACCGCAACGCTTGCTCTCCCCTTTGGCTTTAATTGCAATTTCATAAGAGATGCCAAAAGCATACCGGCTAGTGCTCCAATCGACGTGAAACTTAAGGCGACGATAGCTGACAAAAGCTCTCCTAATTCGGCATAGTACAATATAAAATAAGTCTCTAGTGCTGTATAGATAAATACAGCTAAAAACCTGCGTGGAAATGGAAGGAAAAGCAAATGAAACAGGAATGACACAATAATGGCTGCCGTACTCATTGCAGCAAGATTAACGAATAGAAAAATAATAAGATCCACGCTTGTGCCTAAACCTGTTGGCATGCCAAGCACAGCAGTCGCCATAGCTATCGAACCAAATAGTGCCATACTTCCTGTAGCGACTCGCCAATGATAGTGATCACGGCTGTTGCGCGTGGCAAAGCGGTAGCCAACCCACGATTTCAACTGTTCCCGTTTGCGCGGCTGAGGTGGCAGCGGCGCCTGCTGCTCTGGTTCATGTAATATTAAGTCCATCATTCTCCTTGAACCGATAGCCAGTTCCGCCCATCACGCCTTTGAATATGGACCGGCACTGCAAAAAAATCACTCATCGTTGCCGATGTGAGCACTTCAGAGGTCTCTCTGGCTGCGAAAACTTTCCCTTCTTTAATCAGGAGCGTCTTTGTAAAGCAAGGCAGGATCTCCTCGACGTGGTGCGTTACATAGACAATTGTGGGAGCGTCCTTCTCTGCCGCTACGGCTGCGATCATTTGAAGCAATTGCTCGCGAGCAAACACATCAAGACCCGTACATGGCTCGTCCAATATGAGCAGCTTCGGCGAAGCCATGAGCGCACGGGCAATGAGCACGCGCTGACGTTCGCCTTGCGAGAGAGTATCATAAGTACGATTGATTAATGCGGTACATCCGAGTGACTCCATCAAGTTCTCCGCATGGCTTACATCCTCTACATTTGTTTCATCATACAAACCGATAGTCGCGAATTTTCCGCTCAGCACGATTTTTAACGCCGTTTCACTTCCATACAGCTTTTGCTGCAGCGAAGTGCTAACCCAGCCTATGCTCTTGCGAAGCTCGCGCAAATCAAACTCTCCGAACTTTTTGTCCAGCACGGACATGCTTCCCTCCGTCGGCCATATATAACCATTGATCATGTTAAGCAATGTCGTTTTGCCGGAGCCATTCAGACCAAGCAAGCACCAGTGCTCCCCGTTTTGAACGGTCCAGTTTATGTTTTGCAATATTTTCTGCTCATTTCGATCCCAAGAAACATTTTGTATATCTATAATCATTTGGCGTTCTCCCCTCAGTTGACAATTACGCAGGCTATAAATTTGACTTGGCTTATATTATCGACCATTATAATAATACAACGATTAACGACACGTTGGAACAAAGAGACCTTACCCACAACAAATATACATATTCGCCATATCAGGAGTGATCTGCAAAATGAAAACAAGCCAGCTTAAGCAATGGGCTCATTTTTTTCTGACTTATAAATTTGCGCTTGATGCCGTAGAAACAAAACTTAACATTTTAAATGAAGAATTTCAATTTATTCATGATTATAATCCCATTGAGCACATGAAAACAAGAATAAAAGCGCCAGAGAGCGTCATGCAAAAGCTGCAGCGCAAAGGGCTTGATATTACGCTCGAAGATGCGAAAAAGCATATCCGCGATATTGCAGGCGTGCGCGTCATTTGCTCCTTCTCTACGGATATTTACCAAATTGTCGATATGATTAGCAAGCAAAGCGATGTACGTGTTGTGGAGCTTAAGGATTATGTCATCAACCCGAAGCCGAACGGCTATCAAAGCATACATTTGCTCATCGAAATTCCTGTCTTCCTAACCGACAGGACAGAGAATGTGCTTGTCGAAATTCAAATTCGCACAATTGCCATGGACTTTTGGGCTAGCTTGGAGCATAAGATTTATTACAAATTCAATGAACAAATTCCTCCGCATATTCAGCAGCAGCTTAAAGGCTCGGCAGATATGATTCATTTGCTTGACCGCGAAATGCTGGCTTTGAACGTGGAAGTGCAGAAACATCGAGAACAAGCCTTGAAATAACAAAAGAAGCTCCCGCCCATTATATTGGGAAGGAGCTTCTTTTCTGTGGTTTAGGTTATCGCATAATAAAAGGGCACAATAATTAAATTCAATGCAACTGCAATAAGTCCGATTGCCATAGACCAACCGCCGAGCCCGCGTGCGCCTTGCCGGTATGCGATAAAGCCAAGCACGACGGATGTAGCACCCATCAGTACAGGCCAGATAAACCAAGAAGCTATCGCAAATACAAGCGACACCCATCCAAGCGCATAACCGCCAGACAATGCCTCTGGCTCAACACGTTCCACATGCCGGTCCTCACTCCGCTCCCCATACAAGCCTGGCTGGCTTACCGCAAAATCTGCAGCCATTTCCTCATTGACATCAAGCAATCGATCAGAGCCTACAATCGGATGGCTAGCATCAGCCGAATGATCGCGTTCATCCAACAATTTTTTATAGTCGTCCTCATAGTTCCCCATCAATCCTCACTCCTTTGGTTTAAAGGTAAGGCAGCATGTTGATTTGGATTGCTCCGCTTGATCCTGATGGAATAATCCAAGATCATCTCCGGCAAATTCCTCGTTAAAATGTGCACCGGCATGCTGGTCGATTTCGATATTGATTTCGCTTGCTCCGCAATTGTTGCCTTCCTTCCAGAAGTTACAGTTGGCTACACTACAAGATACGCCTTTTGGCATAAGAAAAATCACCTCCACTATCAAGTTTCCCTGACTGAAGGTGATTCATTCTGCCTTATTTTTGTCCTTGCATGCGACGCTGCGTCATGTAGTCGTTCTCGTAGTAAGCCAATTCGTCACGCAGCTCTTCGAAAACCTTGGAGACGCTAAGTACGATATCACGTGAATCGCGACCGGGTTTGAAACGGAAGCGGATGGCATCCTGGCCGGTATAGGCATATCTGCCATCTTCGGAGTAGCATTCGTTTTTGGGATAGAAAAACGCACTTACGCATTGGTGATACACTTCATAAAGTACGCGTTCAGCATATTCAGTATCAAAATTGGGCCGTCTGAGTAATACTCCCAGCTTTTCAACCGAGACTTCAGAAAACACCAATAAATGTCTCAAATCGGATAAAAGGCCTTTGTAAAACAGCTGCGTTTCTTCCGCTTGGTCCTCTCCCGTTAATTGGATCAGCGAGTTGTTATTCAGAAACGGCTCCAGCTGGTTAACCGCATCCTTCAGTTTGGTACGAGTTGATTCCGTAAGCGATTTGACGTTAGCAGTTGGCATATAGGTAGTTCCCCTTTCATAATCCAAACACGCGTAAAAACTACAATCATCATTATCGTACCACAAATTACATGGAAGTGGTACTGGCGATTGACGCTTTTGACTCGCATATTTTCCGCCCCAAAACCCGAACCTATAGTTTAGGCTTAGCTCAAAACAGATCGATAAATGGAGGTCTCAAGCATGTCAAGAAAATGGATAGGTGCCCTTACAATTTTAGCCTTAGCTGCCTTGCTTATACCTACTACGTCCATATTTGCGCCAAAGGATGTCAAGAAAGCTCCGCAGACGACTAATTTCTCTGCCAAGCGTGAGCATACGCTCAAAATGGCAACGCTCCAAAATGACATGAAGGCAACGGCCATGCTTTGCGCATCAGAATGCTCTAAGGATTTTCAGAAGCTGATGAGCACTGGCATGGGATCAAAGGAAACCGCGGAAGGAAAAATCGAGCATATGATGCATGAGCACATGCATATGAACTACATTAGCTGGATTTCAGGCAACCGCAGCGTGAACCGCGGCTCCATTCCTAAGATGGAGGGTGGCAAAACAGAGGTTTACGTTCATGAAGCAAAAGCTCAAGTTGCCAGAGGTGCCAAATACGAATCACCTGCTTTCACAACAAAGGACGGCAGTCGATACATGGTGCTCGGCGTACCGGATTCCAAGCACGCCGGCATTGGGGTTGTTGGTGTAATCAAACAGGATATCGTTCAATCCGTGGAAAAACATCAGCTGCGCAATCTGAGATTGGTGCCTTATCCCGCTGAAGGAAATTATAAAATTGAATCGGTTAAACCGAATTCAACGACCGATACGACTGTCCGTACGGGTGAAGACAACGGCAATGCAAGCCACTACCATGTTCGGGATGTCGTTGTTCATTTTGCCAAAGATTTGACTCCTGCTGATCTTGAACGCGTAAAGCGCGATATTAATGCAGAGTCCGTCAAACGAATTGGAGATACTTATGTATTTCGTTCCCGCAACATGGAAACTGATCAGCTCATTCCATATTTCAAACAATCGTGGAGTACCGAATATACGGAGCCCCATTACCTTTATATGACCAATGAAAAATCAAGCACAATCGTGCCAAATGACTCTTTATATTCAGAGTACCAATGGAACTTGCCATCCATCGAAACGGAAAAGGGCTGGGACGTATCCAAAGGCAGTGATCAAGTGATTATCGCTGTTCTCGACACCGGCGTGCAAAGCAACCATCCCGACTTGAAGGGGAAAATTATAAAAGGCACGAATATTGTTGATGAATCCGCAGAACCGGATGATGATGTAGGCCATGGCACGCATGTATCAGGCATTATTGGGGCAACCGTCAATAATGGCGAAGGCGTTGCCGGGCTATCGTGGTACAACAAAATCATGCCTGTAAAGGTGCTTGACAGCAGTGGTGCAGGCTCTACTTATTCGGTAGCCCAAGGTATCATATGGGCCGTCGACCATGGCGCAAAAGTCATTAACATGAGTCTTGGCAATTACGCGCAGGCGGATTTCCTGCATGATGCCATCAAATATGCTTATGACCACGATGTGGTTATGATCGCAGCGAGCGGCAACGACAATACGGATCGCCCTGGCTATCCGGCAGCTTATCCCGAGGTATTCGCAGTTGCAGCCACGGACAGCAACAAGGAGAAGGCTTCTTTCTCCAATTATGGCGACTACATCGATGTGGCAGCACCGGGTGACAACATTGCCAGCACTTATCCCGGCAGCCAATATGCAGCATTGTCAGGCACATCCATGGCAAGTCCACATGTCGCGGCACTTGCTGGACTGATTCGATCCGTCAATCCCGAGCTTTCGAATGTAGAAGTCATGGAGCTGATGCGGAAAACATCCATTGATCTCGGTGCCAAAGGAAAAGACGATTACTTCGGTTATGGCGAAATCGATATTGACAAAGCGCTTCAAGCAGCTTCGAAATTCGGAGGAGCCTTGCAAACCTATCCCGATCAAGTGAAACGAAGACTTGAAAGGATTATGACAAAATACGAAAGGTAACGTCATCCTATTGACGAGAAAGCACCCATCGCTATGCGATGGGTGCTCTTTGTTTGTTTTAAGTTCGTGCGGAAAGTTTGTCGTAAGCCGGGTTCTGTACTTCTAGTGGTCCAAACGGGAACGACCCTCCCACGAAGAAGCGACAATCATCTATCTAGGCCGTACATTGCTATACGGCTCCAGCAACCAACCCGGACGCGCCTCAGGCTAAGGCTGCAGCTTAGGGGCTGCGGCGTCCTCTCGGTCTTGCTCCAGATGGGGTTTACCAGGAACGTAGTCACCTATGCTCCTCGTGGTCTCTTACACCACGGTTCCACCCTTACCTGTACCGGCATAAAGCCGGCCATCGGCGGTCCATTTCTGTGGCACTATCCTTCAGCTCGCGCTGACTGGACGTTATCCAGCATCCTGCCTTGCGGAGCCCGGACTTTCCTCTCGCGGCAACAAGGCCGCCAGCGATTGTCTGTCAAACTTTCCGTGGCGTCGTTAAGTATACAAGGTATTATTGAAAAGTTCAACCCTGAATGTGAATCTGTTCAAGAAAGCTTCATTTAAAACCTATAACGCCCGATCGACTATACGAATGTGAACGGCTCCGTATTGAGTGCAGATGCAATCGCCTTGGTATCCGATTTACTGCTTGCTAGCTGTTGATTCAGCCAATCGGCTACCTGCTGCTTCATAACCTTCTCTATGTTATGACCGGGATCGATAATTGTCATTCCAGCTGCCAGCGCGTCATGGGCGGTATGGTAATCAATGTCTCCGGTAATCAGCACATCTGCTCCTGCGAATACGGCATGGCGTACATATTTGGCCCCTGCTCCGCCAAGTACGGCTGCTTTGTGTATCGTCCGGTCAAGAGGGCCGACTACCCGTACAGCTGGCACATCGAAGATCCGCTTTGCTTGCTCCGCAAGCTCGCCGAGCGTAATGGCTTCCTTCAGCTTCCCCGATCGGCCGAGCCCGAAGGAGCGGCCTTTCAGATCCACCGGATACAAATCGTAAGCAACTTCCTCATAGGGATGAGCTTTGAGCATCGCTTGTACCGTCTTGCGATGAACACTGTGTGGAACAATCGTCTCCACTCGGACTTCGTCCACTCGCTCCAGCTTGCCTTCTTCCCCAATATAGGGCGTTGTGCCTTCGCCAGGAATGAATGTACCGGTTCCTTTGATCGTAAAGCTGCAATTGCTGTAGTTCCCGATCTGACCCGCTCCTGCACGCCAGACAGCCTCCTGCACTTGCCCTTGATGAGACTCTGGCACGAAGACGACCAATTTATACAATTTATCCGTATGGACTTCCTCTAGGCATTGTCGGCCTTCAGGTACGATACCAACAAGATCGGCAAGCCAGTCATTGATTCCCCCATCGGCAACATCCAGATTCGTATGTGAAATATAAACGGCTATATCATTTTTAATGAGCTTTTCGTATAAACGTCCTGCTGCGGTAGACGTATCCAGCTTAGCCAGCGGTCGGTAAATAATCGCATGATGGGCGATAATAAGCTCCGCTCCCTGCTCAATAGCTTCATCTACTACCGCATCCGTCACATCTAAAGCGATAAGTATTTTTTTGACGGGTTTATTCAGTGTTCCAAGCTGAAGGCCAATCTTATCATTTTCAACCGCGTAATGCTTGGGAGCCAACTGCTCCATTAGCTGGATGACGGTTTGTCCATGAGCAAACATTGTAATACCTCCTCAATGACATTCATTTCCGCTAACATTTGCTCACGTTTTATCGCGGATTCGGCTAGCTCCGACTCCGATAGCTGTCCGCAAATTCTAGCAAGCTTATTCAGCTCATGCCGCCATTTCTTGAATAAAGCCGGCTTTGGATCACGAAGCAAATGAGGCCCCATTTGCAGCAGGATTTTGCGTAAACCGCCGGGCTGAAGCGACAGCTTCAAAAATTGGCCGTTGTAGAGCTCGTCATTGCGCGCTTGTACATCGGATATCCGAATCGCATGCATGACTTCATAAATCTTGCCATCCTCTTCAACGATGCTCTCATCTGACAAATACCAATCATGCTCTAGGAGCCAAACACGGACAAACTCTTCCCCCACATTTGGCTGCAATACAAGTTCCTGAACGCCTTCGAGCTTTCTTGTTGCTCGTCCAGCCTCCAAAATCTCGCTCATTAAACTGCCGCCCATTCCTGCGATGGTTACCGTATCTGCTTCGCCCTTGTCCAGAACATTCAAACCGTCGCCTTGCCGGACCGTTAAGCGGTCTGAAAGACCTGCATCCGCTCCCTGTTTCCTAGCCGCCTCAAAAGGCCCCCGGTTGAGCTCTCCCGCAATGGCAGATGGGGATTTGCCCGATTGCAGCAAATATACCGGCAGCATCGCATGGTCCGAGCCAATGTCTGCGACTCGTGATCCTTCTGTTACATAATCCGCAATCAATTGCAGACGTTTAGAAAGTTTTAACATTATACAACCCACACCATCCATTTTTTTCGCATTGAAAATAATAATCCGCCGCCAACTGCAATTTTGATGATAAGCTGCAGTTGCAGCCAAATTGCCTCATCAACAAACATGACGGAATACAGCTCCGGCATGAACCAAACCAATGAGCAGGTCACAAACAGAACGGCAGACACTGCTTTGGACCATCGGTTGAAAAACCAGCTGCTCCAGCCAAACAAGCAGGCAATCGGCAGCCAATAAAGCTGAACCTCATACCATTTCGGATCTATCATGAATTGAGAAAGCAGCCAAGCATAGACCAGAATCGCCGCTAACCAGCCGCATAAATGGAGCATTGAAATGCGGGCAGTAATGCCATAAACAACCCAGAAAAGTGAGCAAAAAGCAACTAACCCGGTTTTCCAGCCCCAATGATCGATCTCGTGAAGGTTCAACATATATAATCCGCCGCCAAGCAGCAGGAGCATTCCCGTGCTTGTTATAGCCAAACCAGCCGCTTCATTTCGGCGCCTGAGGCGCTGTCCAATCCGCAAAAAAAGAACGACTGCGAGCGACACGACTGCCATTTGCAATAAGGGATGAAATTCGTTAAAATAAAGCACAACAAAGGAAATTAAGGTAAAAGTTCCAAATGTAAGTAACCACTGCATACCAGTTGCTCGTTGTACAGCTGCTATTGCTTTTCCGACGGTATGATGCTGTTCTTTGGTTGTAGGGATCGCATCTTGTTCAGCATATAAATTGAGCAGAAAGTCACAATATTGATCTGGCAGCAGCTTGCTGCGCCGCCAATGATCAATTTCTTTCACGATAATTTGCCGACGATCCTGATTCATGGATTCCCGCTATCCTTTCAATATCGACTTGAGTGCTCGCAAGTCCCTATGTATGAGCGTTATTTTTTAGAAAAAAGACCTCGCTGCACGTGCAGAAAGGTCACTATTTTCAAACATAAAGTTTTATTCAAGGAAATCCTTCAAACGTTTGCTGCGGCTTGGGTGACGCAGCTTGCGAAGTGCTTTGGCTTCGATCTGACGAATACGCTCACGCGTTACTCCAAATACTTTGCCCACTTCTTCAAGCGTACGCGTACGTCCATCATCAAGTCCAAAGCGGAGACGAAGTACATTTTCTTCACGCTCGGTCAGCGTATCAAGCACGTCCTCTAGCTGCTCTTTGAGCAGTTCGTACGCAGCCGCATCTGCAGGAGCTAGCGCTTCTTGGTCTTCAATGAAATCTCCAAGATGTGAATCATCTTCTTCCCCGATCGGAGTCTCCAATGAAACAGGCTCTTGAGCGATTTTCATGATCTCGCGAACTTTTTCGGTACTTAGCTCCATCTCAGCCGCAATTTCCTCTGGTGTCGGTTCGCGCCCAAGCTCTTGCAGCAATTGACGAGAAACCCGAATCAGCTTATTGATCGTCTCCACCATGTGAACCGGAATCCGGATCGTCCGAGCTTGGTCAGCAATCGCGCGCGTGATCGCTTGACGAATCCACCAAGTCGCATACGTACTGAACTTAAAGCCCTTCTGGTGGTCAAACTTCTCAACCGCTTTGATAAGGCCCATATTGCCTTCTTGAATTAAATCAAGAAACAACATTCCCCTACCGACATAACGCTTTGCAATACTTACGACAAGGCGCAAGTTAGCTTCCGCAAGTCTTCGTTTGGCTTCTTCGTCGCCATTCTCAATTCGCTGTGCAAGCTCAACCTCGTCATCTGCGGAAAGAAGCGGAACACGGCCGATTTCTTTTAAGTACATCCGTACGGGATCATTAATCTTGATGCCTGGAGGCAGTGCAAGATCATCATCAAAGTTGAAGTCGTCCTGCTCGCGTTCTTGCTCTTCCCCGCCGGCAGCGAGTGGATTTTCTTCATCGTTTTCATTCAGTACCTCAATACCAAAATCATCGAGCTGCTCGAAAAATTCATCAATTTGTTCTGGATCTTGATCGAACGGAGCCAACTTATCCATAATTTCTTTGTACGTCAAAGATGACCTCTTCTTGCCTTGTTCAATCAGTTGATCCTTCACATGATCCAGTTTTTGTTCAGTATCTAGTTCAGTATGTTGATCATTCGCCATAATCCGACTCCCTCCCCCCTAGAAACGATCTTCCTGTCGACCTTTGAGCTGTCTCTCTAGGGTTATAATCTCACTAGCTATTTGTGCTGCTGCCAAAAAATCTCCGGTACGCTCAGCACGCACCATTTCTTCCTTCTTACGCTCAATATCCCGGAATTGCGGCACCTTGATAATATCTTGGATATAAGCGTCCATTATCGTTTCATCGAACGGAAAGTCACCGTCCATCATCAAAATGGATGCAGCTGCTCGTTCCAATCGGTCATCATGAAGCGTTGCGATAAATCGGCTGGCATCCGGATCGTAGCCCTGTGCAAAATAAGCGTATAAATAAGCAGCAAGCGCTGCATGATCCTCTACATTAAACGCATCCCCAAGCCGGTCATGTACCGTTTGTGCTACCTCTTGATCCCGCATCATAACATGCAGCAACCTTCGTTCCGCATGGGTATAAGCGGGCATAAGCGTTGGCGGTCCAGACTTTCGGGGTTTTTCATTCCTACCATTATTCCACGAATTGTCGTTATTATCCCCTTGCGGTTTCTTTTTTTGCAGCTCCTGTCGGATTTGGTGACAGTCCTGCTTCAAGGCGTCAAGAGAGATATCAAACTCACGGGATATTTCCTTTAAGTAGACCTCGCGTTCAGTTGATGAATCCAGCTCTGCCACAATTTGCACTGCCTCAAGGAGATAATTTTTTTTACCTTCATCTTTTAGCAGTATATGGTTTTTCCTTGAATATATAAGCTTAAATTTTGTAACCGAAACCGGTTGATCCATCGTATCTCGCAAGAAAGCCTCCGGACCGTATTCGCTTATATAATCATCGGGATCCTTGCCTTTCGGAAGCATCGCCACCGATACTCTGAGGCCTGCGCTCTCCAGCATCGGAATGGATTTGAATGCCGCTGCTTGTCCGGCGTCGTCACCGTCGTAACAGACAATAACTTCTTCCGCTTGCCGCTTTAAGATCGCGCAATGTTCTTCGGTTAAAGCCGTTCCCATTGTCGCAATCCCGTTTTTCACGCCCGCACTCCATGATTTGATGACGTCCATATAGCCTTCAAATAATACAACCTGCTTACTCTTCCGGATAGCCGGCCGCGCGTAGTGCAGGTTATACAGCGTTCTGCTTTTCGTAAACAGCATCGTTTCCGAGGTATTCAAGTATTTCGGCTGTCCTTCGCCTATAATGCGACCCGCAAACGCGGTAGCTTTGCCGTCTCGATCCCATATGGGAAACATGATGCGATTGCGAAACCGATCCACATACCCGCTCCCGTCGGCTTTCGCCGAGAGCAACCCGCCTTTTTCCATTAATGCCTGATCAAATCCGCGATTTGTTAAAAAACGTGCCAGCAAGTCCCACTCTTCCGGAGCGTAACCAATCATAAAATGATCAATCAGTTTATCGCTTAGTCCCCGCTCTCGCAAATATTGCTTTGCAGCCTGTCCTTGCTTGGTGTTGTTCAACACATGATGGTACAGCTTGATGGTCAGCTCATGCGCTTCAATGATTTTTGCTCTGTCAGCATCATGCGGCGTAGATTTGACACCGTCGGGTGATGCCCATGTAATAGGCATTCCCGCATCCGTCGCCAGCATGCGTACGGCTTCCGGAAAGGAATAACCTTCCATTTCCTCGACAAAACGGATCACATTCCCGCCTTTGCCGCAGCCGTAGCAATGGTAAATTTGGAGCTCCGGCGTAACCGTAAACGAGGGAGTCTTCTCCGAATGGAACGGACATAACCCCTTCATATATTTGCCGTGCTTCGTGAGATGAACATATTTCCCGACCGTCTCTACGATGTCATAATGCTTGCGAACCGCATCAATGACCTCTTCCGGTATTTTATTACCGTATGTCATCGTTCATCACCTTCATCCTAGTAACACGTAAATAATATTCGCTATACGTCATGGTTCTCCTGCTCATTTCGCAAAACTTTTGTCAACTTTTGTTGAAAACGATCACGATCGTCATTGTTCATCGCTTTTGGTCCTCTTGTTTTGCCTCCGGTACGCCTTCGCTTGGCAAGCTCATGCCTGCGCTCCATCAAATAATCGATGTTTTCATCCGTATATTGCTCTCCCCGTGGTGACAAAACGACGGCGCCTTTCCCGATGGCAATGCAAGCCAGTCCAAAGTCCTGGGTAACGACAATGTCTCCGCGTACAATGTGATTCACGATATAAAGATCTACGGATTGATTGCTCCGGTCAACCTGAACAATATCAACCCCAGGCTGCGGCTCCAGCCGATGGTCGTGGGAGGCCACCATCAGAACAGGAACCGAGAAGCGTCTGGCCGTTTCGCCAATCTCCGCTTTTACCGGGCATGCATCCGCATCAACAACAATCGTAGGCTGCTCTAGCTTCAAATGACATCACCGCTCGAATTCAATTTCATATCCTGTACTATTATATACGGCATAACTATAAAAAATCCTGCCGACTACCGTTAAGGCTTTCGTACATATTCCATAATCAAGCTTGCCGTTTCCTCCACCGCTCGGTGAGAAACGTCTATGACTACGCAATCAAGCCTCTTCATAATAGTATCGGCATAAAGGAGCTCTTTTTCAATACGGTCTGGCGTGGCATAGGATGCATTATTTGGCAAACCTAATGCCTTGAGACGTTCTTTACGGATCGTATTTAAGTAAGGCACTCCGATCGTCAGGCCAATGACCTTGCGCCTAGGAATTTTGAACAGCTCATCCGGCGGCTTCAGTTCCGGCACAAGCGGCACATTGGCAACCTTGAATTTCTGATGTGCAAGGTACATCGATAGCGGAGTCTTCGACGTACGAGACACACCGACTAACACAATATCCGCTTTGAGTACGCCGGAGGTGTCTCTGGCATCATCATATTTGACGGCAAATTCAACGGCCTCCACCTTACGGAAATAGTCCGCATCGAGTACATGATTAAGACCTGGCTCCTGGCGCGATTTACGGCCGGTACGCTGCTCCAGCGTCTCAATAAACGAGCCAAGAAGATCAATCGCTACTATGGAATATGTTTCTGCCAGCCGCTTCATGCTGTCCCGCAGGTGGGGAATGACAAGGGTATACAGCACTATGGCGTCCGCTTGCTTGGCCTGCTGTGCGATGCGCTCCAAACCGAGCTCCTCCGTAATGAAAGGAGCTCTGCGAATATCGGTGTTTATCGGGTGGAACTGGGCAATGGCAGCGCGAACGACTAGCTCTCCCGTATCCCCCGCGGCGTCAGATACGACATAGACGATAACTTCCGGATTTGAACGAGACATGATACATCATCCTCCTGTTTCAATCCTTTACCAAACGAGCTTCGAAAAATCGGCAATAACCGAGATATCCTCAGCAATTCCTGCTAATGTTGCCAGGCGATTGGCTCTAACGGCCTCGTCCGGGGACATGACCATTACCTTTTCAAAATACGTATGAATAAACGGCTTCAAAGATGATAAGGTTTGTACGGCTTTTGAAATGTCTCTGCTAGCTACGGCTTCTTTAAAGACTGGACGCAGCTGCAGCCAGTTCTCGTACAGTTCTGATTCTACTTGTTCAGCAAAGAGCGATGGGTCAACATTCGTCCCTTCTGCTTTGGAGCCCAAATTGCTTACTCGGTTGAATTGTTCAACCGTTTGTTTGAATTCGGAGCGATCGTCACTGGCAGCCAGCACCTGAACGACCGAAGCACGCTCGATTGTCGATTTCAAATCCGCGAAGCCAGCAGCCATAACGGCATCCACAACATCATAACGGACTCCTTGCTCGGAAAGTACGTTTTTGACGCGCAGCGCGAAGAAATCAGCTAGCTCCTTACGAATATCAGAAGCCGCACGCTTCAATCCACGGCTCTCATGCACAGAAAGCGCAGCATCATACAAATCGTTTAATTCCAGCTTCAAACCATGCGCCAGAATAATTTGAACAATGCCGGCAGCCTGCCTGCGCAGCGCGTAAGGATCCTGTGAACCTGTTGGAATGATGCCGATAGAGAAGCATCCCACAATCGTATCTATTTTGTCCGATAAGCTAACGATAGCTCCTGTTAATTCCGAAGGAGCGAGGTCGCCTGCGAATCGCGGCTGATAGTGCTCATTAATGGCTTTCGCCACCGAGCTTCTCTCTCCTGCTTTCAGTGCATAATCTTCACCCATAATGCCCTGAAGCTCTGGAAATTCATAGACCATTTGCGAAACAAGGTCGAATTTACAAATATCTGCGGAACGGCTCACGTCCTCTGCCGTTTGCGCATCCACCAGTAACTGCTTGCTTAGCAGATCGGCAGTTACACGGATACGTCTTACTTTATCGGCAACCGAGCCGAGCTCTTCATGGTAGACAATGTTTTCGAGTTTCGAGAGGGCATGCTCGATCGTCAGCTTATGGTCTTCCTCATAGAAAAACTTGGCATCTGAAAGTCTGGCACGCAATACCTTTTCATTTCCTTTAGCCACAAGTTCAATCGATTTTCTGTCGCCATTGCGCACGGTAACAAAGTAAGGCTGCAGCTGCCCTTCACCGTCAAACACCGGAAAATAACGTTGATGCTCGCGCATCGACGTAATGAGAACCTCCTGCGGAATGTTCAAAAATGCCGGATCGAAGCCGCCGAATAATACGTTAGGATATTCGACCAAGAAAAGCACTTCTTCAAGCAAGTCTTCCTTGATTGCGATTTCCCAGTTTTTCTCTTTAGCGAGTTCGTCAATCTGAGCGACAATAAGCTGCTCGCGTTCGCTGACATCCGCAATGACATGCTGCTCTCGAAGGCGCACAACGTACTCTGCCGGCTCTAGAACCGTGGCATCATTTCCAAGGAAGCGATGTCCGCGTGATACGTTGCCCGTCTGTACGCCTGTAATTTCAAAAGGTATAACATCCTTGCCAAATAACGCGATTAGCCAGCGAATCGGTCTGACAAACCGAAGCTCATGGCTGCCCCAGCGCATATTTTTTGGAAAAGACATCGAAGTGATGATAGAAAGCAGACCCTCCGGTAACACAGCTGCCGTTTCCGTACCGATGCTGCTCTTTGTTGCATAGACATACTCCACCCCTGCAAGCTCTTGGAAATAAAGCTGTTCGGGCTCTACACCTTGGCTGCGGGCGAAGCCTAGCGCTGCTTTGCTCCAATTGCCTTGATCATCCTGAGCAATCTTGCGCGATGGCCCCTTAGCTTCTTCGTTCATGTCAGACTGTTTCTCAGCCACCTCATGAATCAGAACAGCAATCCTGCGCGGTGTGGCATAGACGCTAACTTCTCCGTGTTCGATCCGGGAATCGGCAAGCCATTTCACCATTTTATCCTTCAACTGATTCATTGCGCCGCGCACGAACCTTGCTGGCACTTCCTCAAGTCCGATCTCAAACAAGAAATCTCTAGCCATGCTGCTCCACTCCTTTCTTAAGCAACGGGAATCCGAGGCGCTCTCTCTCTTCAAAATAAGTCGATGCGCATGCACGCGCCAAATTTCTGACTCGCGTAATATAACCTGTTCTCTCGGTAACGCTAATAGCGCCGCGAGCATCAAGAAGGTTAAACGTATGCGAGCATTTCAGCACATAATCATAAGCAGGGAAAACAAGATGCTGATCCATCGTTTTTTTTGCTTCTTCCTCGTACATGTTAAACAAAGTGAATAACATAGCCGTATCCGAAGTTTCAAACGTATATTTAGAGTGTTCATATTCCGGCTGCTTGAAGACGTCGCCATAAGTAATGCCTTCTACCCATTCCAGGTCAAAAACATTTTCCTTTTGTTGAATATACGAAGCAAGGCGCTCCATGCCGTAAGTAATCTCAACGGCTACTGGATTAGCATCGATACCGCCAACCTGCTGGAAATACGTAAATTGCGTGATTTCCATGCCGTCCAGCCATACTTCCCAGCCAAGGCCCCATGCGCCAAGCGTTGGCGATTCCCAGTTATCCTCAACAAAGCGGATATCATGTTCATTTGCATCGATACCGAGCTGCTTTAAGCTCTCCAAATAAAGCTCTTGGATATTGTCGGGAGACGGCTTCAAGATGACTTGGAACTGGTGATGCTGGTAAAGGCGGTTTGGATTTTCACCATAACGGCCGTCTGCCGGACGGCGGGAAGGCTCCACATAAGCTACGTTCCATGGCTCAGGTCCGATCGAACGCAAAAACGTCATCGGATTCATCGTGCCTGCACCCTTTTCCACATCATAAGGCTGTACCAAAATACAATTTTGCTCGGCCCAGAACTGTTGCAGCGTCAAAATCATTTTTTGAAAATTCATTTCTGACCCTCTCCTTCTTCCACTGTTTTTCCATTTGCGGAGGTTGCCGCAAAATCAGCAAACGCATCGACATGCAAAAAACTCCCGTCTCTACGCCTGCTGCCAGACGTAGGGACGAGAGTTATATCCCGCGGTTCCACCCTACTTGGTCAGCTCCATATGAGCCAACCCTCTTTAGTCGATACGACTCCGGAGTGCCCTTTCATCGTTTTGTCCGTCCAGGCTCTCACTTTTCCCGGCTCGCTTATCACGTCGACATAAAACGATTACTTTCTCCATCATTGCCCAATATTCATATTGCACTATTTTATGCTTCTTTGTGATAATTGTCAAACTTATGGCGCATATGAACGGCAATAAGGTTAATGGCCTTGCATTCCGCTCTTAGGTGCTGCGCCTGCTCCGCTTTTTCCGATAATATCCTTCATTCCCGCGTTCCCCATCATCAGAACACATACGAGGGCTAAACCCGCCGGAATAATAGACCATAGGAAGGTTGCGGAGACTGATTCCGACAATGCTGCCACGATTTTATCCATCACAGCGGGCGGAATTTCCGCGCGTTTATCTGGAGAAAGCAGCTCACGGGCATTATCCGTCATCGGCCCAGCACCTTCGCTGCCCGCGAAGGCGTCCGTCATACCGCTAGTAAAATGATTCCGCTGAATGATGCCAAATACAGTAATGCCTACCGTCATACCCAGCGATCGAACAAAGGACATTGTGGAAGTCGCGCTGCCCCGCTGACGCATATCGAAGCCATGAATGGAGGACATCCCCAGCACGGAGAAGGAGAAGCCGATTCCGAAGCCAGTTAGGAACATAAATACCGACAACATAAATCTTGTGGTATCAGGTGTAATGGTTGATAACAGCACAATGCCCACGATGAAAATCACAGCCGAGAAAGTCATAATGTTGCGATATGGCATTTTGTTAGCTAGAACGCCGCCCAGCTGTGCTGCAATGACCGAACCGAGCGTCATCGGCAGCAGCGTTAATCCTGCGCTTACAGCTGTACCGCCGAACACCCCCTGTACAAACATCGGAATATACAGAGCAGCCGTAATAAAGGCCGCACCATAAAATAAACCAGCACCTGTACTCGATGCAAATAGGCGCTGCTTGAACATTTTGAATGAAATAATCGGCTCTGTCGCTTTGGTCTCTACAAACAGGAAAACCGCAAGCAATACAGCAAACCCGGCAAACAAACCGATAATTTGTGAAGAATCCCAGGCGAATTTCGTGCCGCCGAGCTCAAGGGCAAACATTAGGCAAACGATGGAACCCACAAGGGTGGAAGCTCCCCACCAGTCGATCTTTTGCTTTGCATGCGAGAGGGATTCCTTGTAGAAGATTACGATAAACGCAAGCGCTACAAGGCCAATCGGCACATTGACGTAGAAAATCCAGCGCCAATTAATGTATTCCGTTAAGTATGCCCCGGCAAGCGGACCAAACAAACTTGATGTGCCGAATACCGCTCCGAACAATCCGCCCATCTTGCCGCGTTTCTCTGCTGGGAAAATATCAAACACAATAGCAAATGCGATCGGCATCATCGCCCCGCCGCCAATTCCTTGAATAGCACGGTAAATCGTTAGCTGAGTAATCGATTCTGCCGTTCCGCAAAGAACGGAGCCAATTAAAAACAACGAAATTCCGAGAACAAAAAACCTTTTCCGCCCATACATATCCGATAATTTCCCGAATATCGGCATTCCCGCCATTTCGGTTACCAGATAAGCAGACGTTACCCACACGTACTTGTCTAATCCGCCCAGATCAGACACGATCGTTGCCATCGCAGTCGATACAATCGTATTGTCGATTGAAGCCACGAGTATGCCAAGCAAGAGCCCGGCGACAACAAAACCAAGTCTATTTTGTCCTGTAGACATCAGGTAAATCCCTCCATTTAATTACGATTCTTCAACAGCCTCAATTAGCATAAACCAAACACATGTTCATGTAAACAGACAAAAGAAGGATCGGTTTCTACATCTAAAGACGGATAGAATTAACGATGATTGCAGGTAACACGTGTCGAAATCTATCACATAAGCTTATCCAATTGGTCTAAAAAATTACGCGATTTTAACTGCAGCCCCATATGGGTATCCATCAGCTTTCTCATAGCCAGCTTTAGCTCTGCTTTCGTCTCCGGCTTGACCTGGATGGAGCCAAGCCTTCTCATATCCATTCTGCGGAATAGCCGCAACAGCTTGTAGGCTCCTTCGCCCAGCGGAATGGCGTGAGGATCTTTGCCCGTGCATCTGGAGCATAATATGCCTCCCGCATAAGGAGACAGCTTAAAAGGTCCGACAACATTGCCGCAGCTAACGCATTCATCCAGTGCAGGCGCATAGCCTGACAAATCCAATATTCGCATCTCATACAGATGGGATACGATTTGCGGGTCTTTTCCCTCCTGAAGCGCCGCAAAGCAAGCTTTTAGCTGCTCGAAATGAAAGCCAGTTGCCTCGTCATCCTGTAGCGAGCGGTCCGTAAGCTCCGCCACGTAAGAGGAATAGGCTGCTAAATCAAGCTTCTCACGCAAAACATGGTGAGATTCGATAATCTCACCATGATTAAGCGTTCCCAGCCCGCTGCTGCGGAAATAGGCGAACTCTCCATATGTAAAAGGTTGAGCAAGCGATGAATGCTTGCTTTTTACTTTTTTGGCGCCGCGAATGAGCACCCCCGCTTTCCCATTGGTCTTTGTGAGCAGCGTGACGATCTTATTGCCTTCCCCATAATCCATGCTTCGAATAACAATTCCCTCAACACGATATAGCATTACGCAAACTCTCCCCTGAAAGCAAAAACGAAAATGCGCCGTCCCATGGCGGCGCCTTCCGTTTAGCGGTTAAAAATAAGCACAGCCTGACGAGTAGACGTCAGATGCTGGCTTATGTTTTCAAACCTATATACCTATGCAGCATTTACAATTAACATTGCAATGTTAGCCAGAAGCATCTTCCAATTCCAGCACGGCAAGCTCATCTTGATCCTGTACCGATTCAGCGGAGCCGCTATCCGCACCTACTTGCGCCATTTCCTTGTAAAGCATGAAGGACTCGACATCCCCGGTCAACGTAAAATACTTCCACGAAAAATTCCGCATACGTATTCATCCCTTTCCGCTACCTGAAATGCTGCTACAGGGTGGTAATAGGATGCGATGATCCGCTTCAATCTATCCTTAACAAATAACGTCAATTCAGACTAATCATGCCGATAGCCCAGATCCTTCAGCACGCGTTCCTGGTTGCGCCAATCCTTCTTGACTTTAACCCAAAGCTCCAGAAAGATCCGGGAGCCAAGCAGTGCTTCGATATCCTTACGCGCCTGTTTGCCCACTTCCTTCAGCAAATCTCCTTTTTTGCCAATGATGATGCCCTTCTGGGAATCCCGTTCGACAAAAATGACGGCTCCGATATAAACGACCCCATTTTCCTTTACGCGCATATCTTCGATTGTCACTGCGATGGAATGAGGAATTTCTTCTCGTGTCATGTGCAAAATTTTCTCGCGAATCAGCTCGGAACACACAAATTGCTCGGGATGGTCCGTAATCTGGTCTGCTGGGTAATATTGCGGCCCTTCCGGCAAATAACGGGACAATTGCTCAAGCAATGTCTCGACATTATTGCCTTTGAGTGCTGAAATCGGAATGATTTCCGCGAATTCATGAAGCTCGTTATATTGCGTAATCATCGGAAGCAATTGTTCCGGCAAAACTTTGTCAATTTTGTTCATGACAAGAAATACGGGTGTTTTCACTTTTTTGAGCTGCTCGATAATAAAACGATCTCCGCCGCCAAGACCTTCAGATGCGTCGATAAGAAACAGTGCAGCCTCTACTTCCCTAAGCGCGCTTTCAGCGGTCTGCATCATGTAATTGCCTAGCTTTGATTGAGGCTTGTGAATGCCCGGTGTATCCAAAAATACGATTTGAGTATCGTTAGTTGTGTACACGCCGTGGATCTTGTTCCGTGTGGTTTGCGGCTTGTCCGACATAATCGCGATCTTCTGGCCAATTAAATGATTCATAAGCGTAGATTTGCCGACATTAGGTCTGCCGATTATAGCGACGAAGCCCGAACGGAATTTTTTGCTGTCACGATCATTGGTACTATTTCGATTCATAAATGTATTTAACGCTCCCTATTATCTAATGATGCCGGCGTAAAGGCTCCCGGCAGTATGTCTGAAACGGTAGATATGGTCCATTGTCCCGTTAAATTGCCCATAATGACGGGCATATCTGGCGCGCACAACTCAACCAAAACCTGACGACAAACTCCGCATGGCGCAATCGGGCCATCCGTGTCGCCAATGACAGCAATCGCCTGGAATTGTCCTGGGCGCTTCCCGTCCGCTACAGCACGGAACAAAGCGGTTCTCTCCGCGCAATTCGTAGGTGCGTATGCTGCATTTTCCACATTGCAGCCGAAGTGAACATGCCCTTCATCATCAAGCAGCGCAGCCCCGACTTGAAAGTTGGAGTACGGGACGTATGCGCGGGACATGGCTTCTTTTGCTGTGTGCAGCAGCTTCGTGTAAGCCTCTGACAAACCTTCGTATACCATGCTTACCAGCTCCCATGATCAGTGTCTAGTTCATTAACAAATGCCATAAGGGCGGCCCAAGAATGAGCAGCCCGATAATTGCAGAGATAACAGCCGCAAATAATACGGCTCCGGCAGCCACGTCCTTCGCGATTTTAGCTACCGGATGTATCGTTGGGCTAGCTAGGTTAACCGCCTGTTCAACCGCTGTGTTTATCATCTCCGCACTGATGACAACTGCAATCGCAACCAAGATGATTGCCCATTCGAGCGGCTGGAGCGACACGATAAAGCCTAAACAGCAAGCGATTATCGCGGCAACGGCATGAAACCGCATATGGCTTTGGGTGCGAAGGGCAAAGCCGATTCCTGCAATAGCGACGCCGAAGCTACGGATAAACTTGCTCATTAACGGGTCAATCCGACTTGCTGCAAAATGGCTTCCTGTTTGGCCGTCATTTCAGCTTCCGTCTCATCGTCTTGATGATCATATCCGATAAGGTGCAGAAAACCGTGCACGAACAAAAATCCGATCTCCCGTTCCAAAGAATGTCCATATTCTTCACTTTGTGCCTGCGCCGTCTCCACGCTGATAATGATATCCCCCAGCATCCCGGAAATCGGATCGGGCTCATCCTCACTATCCACCTCAAAAATAATGTCAAGCTCCTCTACGCCATCTTCCTGCATAGCAAAAGACAATACATCCGTCGGACGGTCAATGCCGCGATACTCGCGGTTCAACTGGTGAATTTCTTCGTCATTTGTGAAAGTTAGCGATACCTCGCCATCCACGATGCCTTCCGCTTGTCCTGCCAGCTGCAGCAGCTGCTCCAATTTGGTAATCCATGCTTCAGGTATTTCCAGCTGCTGCTGTTCGTTGCTCCAATCTAGCTGCAAACTCATGCCAAACGCTCCTTTGTTTTCACGTCATCCGGATATTCGATACGGGAGTGGAAAATGCCAATAACGCTCTCTTTGAGCGATTGAGCAATTTTGTCCAGCTCCTTGAGCGTCAAATCACACTCGTTGTATTGGTTATCATCAAGCCTGCTTTTAATAATTTTGTGTATCATCGCTTCAACCTGCTCAACCGTTGGGTTGCGCAGGCTGCGGACGGCCGCCTCCACGCAATCGGCAATGCCGACAACCGCCGCTTCCTTCGACTGCGCTTTAGGACCGGGATAGCGGAAGTCATCCTCCGTAAATGCAGGCTCAATCCCTTGTTCTTCCGCCTGCTTGACCGCCTTGTAATAAAAGAACTTCAGCGACGTTGTCCCATGATGCTGCTCAGCAATATCACGGATCGGTTTAGGGATGTTATGCCCCTTTAGCATATCAACGCCATCTCTGGCATGGGCGACGATGATCGACTTGCTTAGCTTCGGATCAATCGTATCATGTGGATTTTCAATATTCGACTGATTTTCGATAAAATAGTTTGGCCGCTTCGTTTTCCCGATATCGTGGTAGAACGAGCCTACGCGGCACAGTAACCCGTCAGCTCCTATTGCTTCTGCGGCTGCTTCCGACAGATTGCCGACCATTACGCTATGATGATAAGTACCCGGTGTCTCTGTAAGCAGCTTACGCAGCAGCGGATGGTTGGGATTCGAAAGCTCGACAAGCTTGAGCGCCGACAAGATGCCAAACGTAATTTCAAAGAAAGGCATTAACCCGATCACTAAGACCGCCGTAATCAAACCGCTGGCAAAAGCGAAGGCAACGGAATAAATGAAAGCCACGCGTTCAAGCTGCTCAGATAACAGCAGGATCGTAATCACGGACAGTGAACCAAACAAGCTTACCATAATCCCGGCTTTCAATATCGTCGATCGCTGGCTTGCCCTATGGATGGAGAAGATGGCAGCAAACGAAACGACGATAATAACGAATCCGTACTGGAAATCAAAAATTTGATTTTGACCCGTATTTAAGATGATGCTTCCCATAACCGCGAACAAAATGGAGCTGATCATGGCCAGATGGATATCCAGCAAAAGCGTAATCAGCATGGCCCCCAGCGCAGCCGGGGCCAAATAACCGGCATATGGCGCTGCATCCGTTTGGGTAAGCGAAATGATTTGAATAGTAATAATGTTGATTAGAAAGATCAGCCACAGCATGAGCAGCGACGCATTATTATATTTGGGCTTAATTCCGTTAATGCTGCCGGATTGATGAAGATAGGCATAAAGCACAACGATAAACATGACGGACATAAAGAGCAAGCCGAGATGCGGCCAATAGTTCTTCTTGTCCTGCAGCAGCGAGGAATCCACAAGCAGCTTATACAAATCAGGCGTTATGGTCTGGCCGCGCTTAACGATCAGCTCGCCTTCTTTGATCACAACCGGCGGCGTATTTTGCTTTGCCTGAACCTTAGCTTCATCGGTAGCTGCCTTGTCCAAAAATTTATTCGGCATGATCGCGAATCTGGCAAGCTCCTGTACGATCTCCCTGCTTGTCCGGCTGGACAGCGTGCTCGCATTTACGAGCTCCGCTACCTGGGTCCGGGCCGTTTCGGCTTCACGCAGCTGCTCAACTGTCAGCTTACGCACAATATCCCGAGCTACATTGCGCATCTCGGTTAACGTTTCCGACGATAGATTCGGCATTTTGTAAAAAGTTTCTTCCGGTATCGTGTACTCCTGCTCTTTGGCAATGAGCGACATCTCATCGAGCAGCGTATCGTTATACGTTCCCTTGCCTTTGTTCAACTTTACGAAATTATCGATATAATCGGAATAGCGACCTGGAATTTCATTTCTGTAAATATCGATTTTATTTTGGAGAGTAACCTGGTCATCTTGGTTCAACTGCTCGATGCGGACAAATATTTGCTCCACAAGCGCTTCGTTCCGAAGCGGAACGATGGAATAGATCGCATCGATTTTGTCAGCGGCATCCTCTTCCGCTTGCCTGGTCGCTTTCTCGTCTTTGATTTGGAAGGGCGCTTTAATGTCCTTCTCGCTTACCGCGCCCTCCTCAATATCATACGTTTCCGGAACAAGATGCGTAGCCAAGCTGAAATAGAATAGCAGCACAAACATAAACATCAGCATCCAGCGAACGGCTGCACTCTGCTTCCACCCCGCCAATTTAGACGGTCGCAAGTTCCCCTGTTTTCCGGTCTGGTTTTGGTTCATGCAGCAGACATTCCTTTCTAGGCTTTGTTTTCAGCATCCCAGTTGTAAGCCACAATAATTTTTTGGACTAATGAATGACGAACGACATCTTGCTCTGAGAAAAGGATAATCCCGATTTCTTCTATGTTTTTCAAAATCCGCTGCGCTTCGATCAAGCCCGAGTTTTTGCCCCGCGGCAAATCGATTTGCGTCACGTCTCCTGTAATGACCATTTTCGATCCAAAGCCAAGTCTGGTCAAAAACATTTTCATTTGCTCCGGTGTCGTATTTTGAGCTTCATCCAAAATAATAAAAGCATCGTCAAGCGTCCGGCCGCGCATATATGCAAGCGGAGCAATCTCAATCATGCCGCGCTCAATCGCTTTCACCGTTTGGTCCGGTCCTAGGACGTCATGCAGCGCATCATATAAAGGGCGTAAATAAGGATCTACCTTTTCCTGCAAATCCCCTGGCAAGAAACCAAGGTTCTCGCCCGCTTCCACCGCAGGCCTTGTCAACACGATCCGTTTCACGGATCCTTCCTTAAGCGCAGCGACGGCGAGCACAACGGCAAGATACGTCTTCCCCGTTCCGGCAGGACCGATGCCAAACACGATATCCTTCTTGCGGATCGTCTTGACATAATGGCGCTGGCCGATCGTCTTCACGCGAATAGGCTTTCCGCGGTAGGTAGTCGTAATCTCTTTCTTAAACAAGTCTAGCAGCTCTTCTGCCTGCATGGTCCTTGCTAGCTCTAGGGCATATGCCACGTCTCTCTCGGAAGGCTGGTAGCCCCCGCGAACAAGCTGTAATAACACATTGTATAACTGCTCTAGCGAATCAACCTCATCTGAGGGTCCAGAAATGACAATTTCCGCTTCGCGCGACGTCACGGATGACTCCACCTGTGCTTGGATAAGTCGCAGAAAATTGTCTTGTGGTCCGAATACAGCCAATCCTTCCGCTGCGTTACCGAGCGGTATTTTTACTACTTTCGTCTCAATTTGCAACAATCCTCATTCTCCCTGCATCTGGACTAGTGGCATTTCCTTCACGATAGATTGCTCGACCTCAAAAAGAACTTTCATATAAACTTTACCATTGTCCGCCTTTTCATGCAAAACAATTTCATCCCGAATGACGGCATCGCTGCCAGCTTTGATGAGCACGTCGGCTTTTGCCTGCAAGATGCCTACGCTTTTGGCCTCCTCTTCGGTCAAGTTCCGCTCCTCCATCCGTGTTTCCATAACGGTTTCCTTCATCCGGCCGATCGGCAAAGACCAATCCCGCCAGGAAGCCTTCTGCTCATCACGAATCGCTTCCGAGGCGCTGTAATCATTTTTCCCAAAGCCGCTTACCTGAAGCGCTCTTGACCCAATAACCGCAAACCATTTGACTTTCTTCTCGCCCGTATAAACCTTCACATGCTGAATCATGGGAGAAGCGACTTCGAATTCATACCAGACAAGTCCCCTTACCTTGCCTCTTGCTACGACAGTGCGTGAGTTTTCCTCACCGCCTATCGTGCCTGAGATTAACGTTTGATCTTTTTTTACTTTCGTATTTTTCCTAACGACAGGCCGGCCCGCCTCAGCTATAATTTCGGTAACCACCGCATCCGCAGAAGCAACCAAATGACGCGGGTTTTGGAGGGAAGCCTGATCAGGTATCGTTGATTCCACTACCTGAATAACCACTTTCGTTCCTTTCTTCTCTACACCGACCCAAGTAGAGCCTGGGAGCTTGCGTACAAGCTCCTTGGACAGCACGTCAGCATCTGCCAAACGGAAAGACCATTGCATCGGATATAGGCCTTCCTGCTTCGCTGCTAAGCGAATTTGGTCTTCGCTGAGCTTCACATTCCCCTGAACCTCGATGCTCCAAACTAGCGAAGAAAGCATAAAAATGATAGCGAAAAATAAAACAATGCCAGCAGCAAACAGTTTTCTCTTCTCTGCTTTTACCAGTAGAAAAGGCAAGCCCTTGCGCCGGGTCACATGAACTCGACAGCCTGTCTCTTTTAAATACGTACGAAGGCCAAAAAAGTCGCTGACGGAAATCTCGAACTCCAGCAACCCGCTGCTTGTCCACCGAATAGAAGACAGCTGCAAGCCTCCGGCAAGCGCGCGATTGACAAGCTCTTCAGCCTGTCCCCCCCGAATATGTACCGTAACCATGCCCTTCAACCAATTAGCACCATGTCCGCTCAATGTTTTCCCCTCCGTTACTTGCCATTCGGCTAAATCTTTTTTTAATCAAGCTATGCTAAGGAATCAGTTGAATGTTTGAAATTTGACCCTCCACAAACACTTCCTCCGTCCAAATCGTCCTAATGACAAGCGAGCTTCCCGTTACTTCAAGCTGGCCTTTGCTTAATGCCAATCTCAGTCGTTCACTGGAAAAATGGACAACGCCCCTGTGATTTTCAATATACAGCTGGCAATCACCAATCATCGTCAGTCGCGGCAAATCAAAGACGACATCATGCGGCATATCGAGCAGCTCTGCTGTAACTTTGCGAAATTTCTTTTTTATACGGCGCATGGTCGAATTTTGCCTCCTCAAGGTTTGCGGAGCAAACCTACTTCGTAAGCGATACTTAGGTTTGCGGAGCAAACCTACTTCGTAAGCGATACTTAGGTTTGCGGAGCAAACCTACTTCGTAAGCGATACTTAGGTTTGCGGAGCAAACCTACTTCGTAAGCGATACTTAGGTTTGCGGAGCAAACCTACTTCGTAAGCGATACTTAGGTTTGCGGAGCAAACCTACTTCGTAAGCGATACTTAGGTTTGCGGAGCAAACCTACTTCGTAAGCGATACTTAGGTTTGCGGAGCAAACCTACTTCGTAAGCGATACTTAGGTTTGCGGAGCAAACCTACTTCGTAAGCGATACTTAGGTTTGCGGAGCAAACCTACTTCGTAAGCGATACTTAGGTTTGCGGAGCAAACCTACTTCGTAAGCGATACTTAGGTTTGCGGAGCAAACCTACTTCGTAAGCGATACTTAGGTTTGCGGAGCAAACCTACTTCGTAAGCGATACTTAGGTTTGCGGAGCAAACCTACTTCGTAAGCGATACTTAGGTTTGCGGAGCAAACCTACTTCGTAAGCGATACTTAGGTTTGCGGAGCAAACCTACTTCGTAAGCGATACTTAGGTTTGCGGAGCAAACCTACTTCGTAAGCGATACTTAGGTTTGCGGAGCAAACCTACTTCGTAGACGGTGCAGGATGATGAAGACCAAATTGTGGAATGACGGTTTTCATGTACTGTACCAAATTATGCGCAAGGCTCCTGAAATATGAGAATAATCTAGCCACACTTCCCGCTTTCTGCTCAACGTTGGTTTAAAGACAAAAAAAGCCAACCAGCACATCCCGGTTGACCCTCTTGTGAAGCAATATTTATTTCAGTTAAAACAAACTCACCTGCAAGCATGAACTCCGAAACAAAAAGAGCTGTCACCGCAAAGCGTACACGCCTTACGGTGACAGCTCACCTAACCGTTACTTCCGGAATGGCTTCTTCGAGCGAGGTGGACCAAGAACCTCTGCCCAGATGACAGCCTTTCGCAAATCCTCTGCTTGCACAGAAGTGACAACCGCCCTCTGAGCCGCTGGCTTGCGCTCTAACACATCCTGAGCCTGCGCCTTGCTTGCTGATGCTCTTTTCAGTGCGCGCTCTAGAGAAGCGGTTTGTGGCGCTCCAGCAGTCACCTCGGTCTGCATCCCAACATACGATGGCTGCATCGGGGCTTGATGCTCCTGTTCCCCCCTCGAGCGATATACCGTCTGCCCCTCTGGTTGCTCTTGCAGCACGGGACGGCTCTGGCGCTGCGGCTCTTCCGTTGTCCGAGGCTGCAAATTCCGAGGCAGTCCGCCGCCTCCAAAATCGGGCATCTGACTCGGCTTCTTCTTGCCTCCAGCTTTGCCAAACATTGAAGCCAGCGCTCCAACAATAATCACGACAATAAATATATTATTCATCAAGAAATCGATGATTTTCAAGCTGCCTTCACCTCCAATACACAGCCTGGGCAAATGAATTTATGCGGCTGCGCATGCGCGTTAGCGTCCGTCTTTGTGATCTGTAGGTCCTTCTTGCTTACCAATGGAGCTGCGCATTTGCGTATCGGCCTCGATGTTCTTCAGGTTCATATAATCCATCACGCCGATTTTTCCCGATTTGAGCGCTTCCGCCATTGCAAGCGGAACCTGCGATTCGGATTCAACGACTCGCGCTTCCATTTCTACGACCTTCGCTTTCATTTCCTGCTCTTGCGCTACAGCCATCGCGCGGCGTTCTTCCGCTTTGGCCTGTGCAATTTTTTTGTCAGCTTCCGCTTGCTCCGTTTGCAGATGCGCGCCAATGTTCTTGCCTACGTCCACATCCGCAATATCGATCGACAGGATTTCAAATGCTGTACCGGCATCAAGGCCTTTACCAAGCACCGTGCGAGAGATCATATCCGGATTTTCCAAGACATCCTTATGGGAGTTTGCCGAACCAACCGTCGTAACGATACCTTCACCTACCCGGGCAATGATCGTTTCTTCGCCGGCACCGCCGACAAGGCGATCAATGTTGGCACGAACGGTTACTCGCGCTTTTACCTTTACCTCAATCCCGTCTTTTGCTACCGCGGCAACGATAGGCGTTTCAATCACACGCGGATTTACACTCATTTGTACCGCTTGAAGCACGTCACGTCCTGCAAGGTCGATCGCAGCCGCACGCTCGAATATGAGTGGAATATTGGCACGCTGCGCGGCAATCAGCGCATTAACGACGCGGTCGACGTTACCGCCGGCCAGAAAGTGACTTTCTAGCTGGTTAATATTAAGCCCTAGGCCTGCTTTTGTCGCTTTAATGAGCGGGTTAACGATTCTGCTTGGAACGACCCGGCGTAAACGCATAGCTACGAGTGTGATGATTCCGACCCGAACGCCCGAAGCGAGCGCTGAAATCCACAGCATAATCGGGAAAAAACTAAGAAATACAGACAAAACGATAATAACGACAACGGCTAATATCAAAAAGGAAACCAACGGATCCATATATCCAACCTCCAAGTATTTATAGTTTAGTTACATTCACAACTTCCTTGACGACTACCCAGGTCCCTTCCGCCTTCACGACCTTCACCGGCCGATTGGCATCCACGAATTCTCCGGAAGTCACCACGTCGATACGGTTATCGCCTATGAGCACCGTTCCCGCGGGACGAAGCGGCGTAATCGTCATTCCCTCAAGACCTAGCAAGGAATCCTTGACGTCAGCCGATAGGTAACCTTGCTCAGTGGTCAGCTTATCCCGCAAAATAAACTTGTTCCATACCCCTTTTGCTTTGTTCATTCTTACAAAAATGGCGATTAAAATGATCGCTGCGACCAATGCAATCACTATGGAGATAAATGCTGACATCGGGTCCGATGCCGCAGTCACCACCCCGGTTATCAATGACGCGCTTCCAAGTATTCCGAGTATGCCAAAGCTTGGCACAAACACCTCGATAATGAGCAGCGCTATCCCGATGACGAACAGCACGACAGATTCCATGCCCGCAAATCCTGCCACATAGTGGCCAAAGAAATACAGGCCGAACGCGAGAATGCCGATGATGCCAGGAGCGCCAAAGCCTGGGACGATCATTTCAATTACGACACCTGCTATACCCAGAATGAGCAGAACGGTCATAACCACGGGATCTACCAGCCATCTGGCCGTTTTCTCAGCCAATGAAGGAGTCACCTCGATTTGTACGCGGTCTTCAAGGCCGAGCCACTTCACCACTTCATCAACGGAAGCAGCCGTATGCTCGGAATACCCGACCTTCTCCGCTTCGCTTGCCGTCAGGGTCAGAATTTCGCCTTTTAGCTTGTCTCTGCCGATCTTTTCTTTCAGATCAAGCGTGACATTGATGTCAACCATCGCCGCAGCGATGTTTTTGTCCCGTCCTTGTAACCCTGCAGATTCGCTCATCTCAGAAGTCCAGAACGAAATCGTCTTTGGATCTTCGAGCAAACGTCCTGATCCGTCTACCACTGCAGCAGCGCCAATCGTACTCCCTGGCTGCATGACAATCTGATCGGCATTAAGCGCAATATACGTGCCTGCCGAGACCGCCTTCCCTTCAACGAACGCCGTTGTCGGAATACTGCTTTCCCGAATAAAATGACCTATCCTTTCGGCATTAACGACTTTCCCTCCGAGCGTATTGATAACCAGGACCATATGCTCGGCCTTTGCTTCTCCAGCCTCTTCGTAAGCCCTCTCCAAAAAAGATTGAAGACCCGATTCAACTGTTTGCTTCACAGGAATGACATAAACTGCCGGACCCGCGTCGGTTGCCGCTTCCGCCTGATCCGCTGGTGCGCCAATAACACCTGCAAACGTCACCATAATTAATGCTGCCAACCATGCAATAGGAGCGGTGGACCATCTTCTTCGCCATCGATTCATGTGCAAGAAGGTTCCTCCTTTTTCTCATGTATTGTTCCCTATTACGTACAACAAGCAAAAATGTTTCATTATTCTGTATACACGATATCCGGATGATTTAATCGTTTCTGCGAAACTTATAGAGAAAGTATGAGCAAACTCCTATACTTTCCTATGCTTCAAAAAAAAACACCCCTGAATCAGGGGTGTTTTGTTAGTCCGAATGTTTAGTTAGTTAAGATGTTGCTGTACGAGTTGATTTACTAGCTTACCGTCAGCGCGTCCTTTTGTTTTTGGCAGAAGGGCACTCATAACTTTTCCCATATCGGCTTTGGAAGAAGCACCGAGTTCATGGATGGTCTGCGTTACTATCTCTTGAATCTCTTCTTCAGTCAGCTGTTCGGGAAGGTATTGACTAATAATTTCAATTTCGACCTCAAGACCCGCTACTAAATCATCACGGCTGGCTTTTTTAAATTCTTGGAGGGAATCTTTACGTTGTTTGATTTCACGACTCAATATATCAAGCACTTCGTTATCGTCCAAAGGACGCTTGAGATCGATTTCCAAGTTTTTCACTGACGCGCGCATCATACGAATTACGGAAAGCTTAAACTTGTCCTGATTCTTCATGGCTTGCTTCATATCGTCGGTCAATCTTTCGCTCAGGTTCATTATGGAAGGATCCTCCTAAAACTTTCTCTTGCGCGCAGCCTCAGACTTCTTCTTGCGCTTCACACTTGGCTTTTCATAATGCTTGCGTTTTTTCACCTCAGCTAGAACTCCATCTTTAGCGATGGAACGTTTAAAGCGGCGAAGCGCAGCATCAATAGTTTCGTTTTTGCGAACTTTAGTTTCAGACACCAGTTTTCCCTCCCTCCGAAACAGACCGTCCAGAGCTAATACACGGTTTATCAAATTTCATTATATGTCAAACCAAAAGGCAGTGTCAACTTTGGATATTTGTTAATTGCGGAGAAAGTTTTGTTCCCCCTAGCAAATGGATATGCAAATGGTAAACAACCTGCCCACCATCGGCATTTACATTGTTGACAAGTCGGTAGCCGGAATCCGCAATCCCTTGCTCTTTAGCGATCTGCCGTGCTACTGAGAAGAGCTCCGCCATCACTGCGGCATCATCATCCGTAACTTCATTCATTGTAGGGATATGCTTCTTCGGTATGATGAGAATATGTACTGGAGCAGCAGGCTGTATATCGTGGAACGCCAAGATCCTGTCATTTTCAAATACCTTCTTGGACGGAATCGTGCCTTCAATAATTTTGCAAAAAAGACAGTCCATTCGTTTCACCCCCTGATTCGTAAACTCTTTCTATCATAGCGAAAATTTCGGTACTCGTCCAACTGAGGAGCAGAATCAGCAGGAAACCATCCCATCCCTGCTAATCTCAGATACCCTTTTAATAATAAGGCAGCAATGACAAAGCTATCAATCCTGCAAGCGGAAATACTTGCCTAATTAATCTACCTCTTGGAAAATTAGGGTACGGATAGATCGGATAGCCAATCGGTACCATCCTATTCACAGGTAGGCATTTGGCTACTTCCACGAATCCTTCATGCTATGATGATGCAGCTCTAATCGCTGCTGTTCCGTTCACTAAGGATGAATGGCTTGCTGCAGCTTCTCTACCAGCTCCGGCCAATCAATCCCGCTGGACAAGCGAATAATCGCAATGCGATTGCCTTCAATATTGGTATTGAAATTTTTCAATATACCAGACATCGTCTCAAATATGCCTTTAAGCTCCGCGATGGAAGCCTGCTCCTCGTCGTTCAATGGACCCGCATGGCGTCCAATAGTTTGCAGGGCCGAAACCTTTTCCTCCAAAAATAATGAAAACAGCTCGGCGTTAATCTTCTGCGGCTCCGTTGAAAAACGCTCAGCTTCCTCAGCAAAGGCAATAACTGAGCTGCTATTCGCTCTCATTTTACCGAGCTCGAAATTCAATGAAATCCGCTCTTCCAGCCCCTTGCTTTGCTTCAATGCTTCGAGCAGAGGGAGCAGTTCCTCCACAAATTGCTTGGTTTCCGAGCCCGCCTCGTAAATGCTCTGGCCAGCCTCAAAATTATTTTCCTGCTTATGCTGCAAAAATTGCGAATACAAAAAAACATTGCCAATTAAACTAAACACAAGAATGACAAGTGTAATCGGCAGTGCGATCGAGCGTTTGCCCGTTTGCTGCTGTTCCAACTTCGCTGCCTCCTTTTATGCTATATAAGTTGAACTAAAGTTTTTCGTTAAAGGTAAGAATCCGGCTACAAAGGCGAACGCTTCGTTTCTATAGAACGATCTTCTCACTTCGCTTAACCTTCATTTTTTCAGTTGAACTTATATAAGTTCCTTTGTTAAAGCTGTACCGATTGCCCGCCGTCAAAGAAAAAGACATGGCATTCGTCTACTTTACGGCCCAGCACAGATTCAATCGCTTCTGCATAAAGCTCCAGTTGAAAGCGATGGCGCTCGGCCCCCTCCGTCCATTGCCCGTTATGTATCCGATCCGTCTTGTAATCCAGCAATACGACGCCGGCATCGTCCTCGAACAGGCAATCGATCACCCCTTGAATCAAGATCGGCTCCTTCGTCAGTGAATCCTCCGCGTCCGGATATACACGACTGGCTGGAAACATACTGCTGAACGGCACCTCGCGCCTTACCCAGCCTGCCTGAAGCAAACGTTGACCAAGCTCGCTATCAAAAAAAGCAGCGACTGCCGGTAGGTTAATCGCCTCTGACTGCATCCTGGTCAGCATACGGCGTTCGATCATGCTATCCAGCGTTTCCTTAAGCCTTTGCAAGCTTGTCGGCTCTGAGAGCGGAACATGCTGCATTAGCAAATGGTTTACCGAACCTTTTTCTGCGGCTGTCAGCGACTTCTCCTCCATGAAGGCAGGGCGCCGGAGACGAAACGTGTAGCTCTCTGCAGGAATGGTAGGCGCACCATTTTCCACTGGCTTGCTAGCCCACTGCTCCTCCAAAGGAACGGCATCCTCCAACACTTCCGAATGCAGTCTTTTCATTTCCGTAACCGAGGTTTTGGCTGCTAGCCGCGCCGCTGCTTGATGCGGATACGCCCATGACAACCTTTCCCGAAGCTGAGCGTCCTCCTCCACGCCATCGAGAAGCGACAGCGTCGTTACCGCTTGAAGCCTCTCAAATCTGGCTTCTTCCCGTTCATCCTGCTCCTCGATTGCCGCTGCCGCTTCCGTGCCGAAGAGGGAGGCGGATACGATGCCAGCTTGCCACTGCGGCGCGTTTTGCAGTGCCTGCTCCTTCGCAGCAATTTGAACCGCTGCCAGCGGTCCGAGCCAATCGATGAACGAACGGGCAGCGGCTACACGGAAGTCGGGCATCATGCCATTGGCATCGACGGAGGCAAGCCAGCGCTTCAGCTTGGCTTCTGCGTCTGCTACCGTCGCCACTAGAAACATCTTCTCCTTAGGCCTCGTTAACGCTACGTAGAGGATACGCATTTCCTCAGCCAGCATCTCCTTGCGCATCGCCCTGCGAATCGCCAAATAGGGCAGCGTAGGGTAGCTGATGCGAAGATCAGGGTCTACAAATCGAGGTCCAAAGCCGAGTTCCTTGTGCTTGAGGAACACGCTCCTCACATCCTGTTGATTAAAGAGCTTTCCGAGTCCCGCAACGAACACGACCGGAAATTCAAGTCCTTTGCTCTTGTGGATAGACATGATGCGCACGACGTCCTCCTGCTCCCCAAGTGCCCTGGCCGTTCCCAAATCCCCGCCGCTGTCTCGCATGCGTTCAATAAACCGCAGAAAGCGGAATAAGCCCCTGAAGGATGTTGCCTCGTATTGCCGTGCCCGGTCATGCAGCGCACGCAAATTAGCTTGCCGCTGTGTACCGCCTGGCAGCCCGCCAACGAAATCATAATAGCCGGTCTCGCGGTAGATTTCCCATAGCAGGTCGGCAAGCGAGCCTTGCCTTGCTTCCTCCCGCCAGCGGTCGAGGCTGTCCAAAAACAAGGAAAGCTTGCGGCGAGTCTCCTCAGCCACTAACAAATCGCCGGCAGCAAGCAGCACCGCATCATAATACGATGATTTGGCTGATTGGATGCGAATTCGCGCAAGCTCCTCTGCATTCAGTCCAAATAAAGGAGATCGCAAGGCCGCGGCCAGCGGAATATCCTGATACGGATTATCGATGACGCGAAGCAGGGACAGCATCGTCTCCACTTCCGTTGCGTCAAAATAACCGCTGCTGAGCTCAGCGTAAGCCGGAATGCCGCTGCCTTGCAATTCCTCGATTATAATGGGCGCCCACTGCTGCGTCGCACGCAGCAAAATAACGACATCTCTCCATTGCAAAGACCGATTTTCACGCCTTTTGCCGTCATAAACCTGAAATCCGCTGTCAATTAGCGACTTCAGCTGCTGCGCGATCCAGCGAGCCTCGAGCTCAGCTGCCTTGAGTTCAGCTGCCGACTCTACAGGAGTGCCGCTTCCGTCTTGCTCGCCTTCTTCCGAGGACTCCGTAGAATCTGAATCCTCGGCTCCCGAGAGCTCCTCTTCCTCCATCGTGCCTTTGTTCAATACCGCAAATTCGACCTGATAACGGTCAACTGGCAGGGGAGCCGGATAGGAAGCGCCGCATACAAGCTCAGCACGTGCATCATAATCCATTTCTGCTACGTTCTCGCGCATAATCGCACGAAATACCGCATTGACTCCGTCGACGACCTCTGACCGGCTCCTGAAATTGCGGGCCAAATCGATGCGCACTGCGCCTCCGACTTCTGTTTTCGGACGGTTGCCTGCTGCCCTTAGCGACAGATATGATTTGTATTTCTGCAAAAACAGTTTCGGCTCTGCAAGCCTAAAGCCATAGATGCTTTGCTTTACATCCCCGACCATAAACCGGTTCCCCGTTCCCGGGCGTTCGATTAGCGATACGATGGCTTCCTGCACCATATTGGTATCTTGGTATTCGTCCAATAAGATTTCATCGAACTGCTGCTGGAATTCGAAAGCCGCGATAGATGGATTCATGCTCTCCGGCGTTGAGGACGGATCTCGCAAAATACGCAGGCAATAATGCTCCAAATCACCAAAATCTAGTAAGCCTTTGGCACGTTTTGCTGCCTCATAAGCTTGTCCGAATTCGATGACGAGCTCCGCTAACGCTTTCATCAAAGGAGCAAGCTCGCGAAGCTCCTCCAAAAATTGCTCAGCCGTTCTGCCAAACAATTCATCCGCGAGCGAAGAAACCAGCTTCTTCGCGTTATCGCGCAGCTCCTTGGCCTGCTCCTGGAGCGACTTGTCATATTCATCGCCGCGCATTGCCTTAAGCTTGCCGAACTGAGCCGCTTGAAACGGCTCTATCCAGCTTTCCCATGGCATCGTATAAATGATCTCTGCCAGCGAGCTTACCAGCTCCAAGTCATCGTCCAACGTAGCGGCATAAGGGGCGGGACCTGCCGGCATGTGCGTCAACTCAAGCGCTTGGTGCAGCAAAGAACCTGCCCCTTCGAGCGTAAGCTGGATGTCATTTTTCAGACTGGCGATCCACTCGCTGCCTTGCAAGGCAGCGACATCTGCAACATCGAAAGCTTTCGCCGTTTCCCTCAGCCAATGCGCTGGCCACGGATGGCTTTGCGCAAAATCATAGAGCTGCTGGACAAGGCGGTAGAGGGGCTCGTCACCGCGCTCACCGCCGTAACGATCCGCTAAGCGGAGAAAGGCACCTTCGTCGTTAGCTCCTTCGTACTTTTGTTCAAACAGCTGATCAAGCACATCAAGTCGCATCAGCTCGCTCTCCGTCTCATTGGCAATACGAAAGCCGGGATCGAGGCCGATCAAAGAATAATATCGCCGAATAACGTCCATGCAAAACGAATGCAGCGTTGTAATGGAAGCTCGGTTCATTAAAGCCAGCTGGCGGCGCAAATGCTCAGAATCAGGCTGCCGCTCAAGCTCAAGCTCCAAAGCAAGGCGGATACGATCCTTCATTTCAGCTGCCGCAGCCTTCGTAAAGGTAGCAACCAGCAGACGGTCAACATCGGTATTCGCCGATATTTTGCGAATGATACGCTCAACAAGAACGGCCGTCTTGCCTGAACCCGCTGCTGCTGCAACAAGTATGTTGGAGCCGCTCGTTACGATAGCATCCCACTGATCGTCCGTCCATGTGCTGTTTTCCGGCTTTGGAGAATCCTTTGCCGTATGCATCATCTTCTACTCCCTCTCCAACTGCTGCCAAATCTCTTCTTTCGAAGGCTTGCTCAGTTTCCTATAATCATTGCCTTCGAATTGGGCATCGAATTGGCAAACCGCTTTGTAGTCGCAATATTGACAAGGTGTCTTGGTCCCCATACGATAAGGCTCAATGGACACCTCTCCAGCCTGTATCGCGCTTCCAATGCGGCTAATAGTCGTTCTAACCGAATGTCTCAATACGTCCCATTGCTCATTTGTCACGACGGAGGAGCTGCTGTAAAAGCTTCCGTCTCTCTTTAAAGCTACAGGCAGCAGCTCGGAATATCCGGTCTCGAGTTCGTCATCCATCAATTTGACAGTCGTAGCATCTGCCGATACAAGGCCTTTCATCTTGAAGCGCTTGAGCAACCTGCTGCTGGCTTCAATGGGACTAATGCCGTTGGTCAGCGCAAGCACCGGATTATGCACATGAAAATACAACACGCCAGCAGGCGACGCAGCCTGGCCAAGCCATGAAGAAGCATGCGTAACAAGAACGTCGAGGTAAGTCAACATTTGCAGCGATAAGCCAAATGCGACCTCCTCCAGCCTTAAATTCGTGGAACTGGATTTATAGTCAAGCACGCGCAGCAGAAGGCCTTCCTCGGTCTCAGCCGCATCGACGCGGTCAATTCTGCCGATAATCTCCATCTCACCCCCGCCCTCAAGCGGGATGCGCAGAGAAGGCAAAGTGCCGTCTGGGCCAAAATCAACCTCCGTTCCAACTGGCTGAAACTTTGCTCTTCGAGCGTGCTCGCCAAGCATAAGAGCCGCTTGACCAACAATCTCTTTCAGCTTGCGTGCAATATATTGAAATCGGCTGCTGCTGAGCAGAATTTGCGATTGCAGCTTTGGCGTCAGCTCGTCAACTGTCCGTGAGGCGACCGCCTTCAGCTCGGCTTCAGAAGCCTGCCCCCAGCCGCCGCCAAGTCCGGATGTCATTTTGCTAAGCGCCGCATGGAAGAGCTGCCCGACATCAGGCGCGTCAAGGCGGTACAGCTTTCTCTCCCGCAGCTTCAAGCCATGAATGGCAAAATGCTGAAATGGGCAAGACACGAACCGCTCCATGCGAGAAACGCTGACCTGCAGCCGCGCTCCATAAAGTTCCCTTGCCGTGTCCTTAGTGAGCAAATGCTCTTGGTTTACGTAGGTCAAGGAGCCTGTCAAAAGCTGCAGCTTCCGCTGCCATTCCGGCCTGACTGCAAACCAGTTGTACATATCCCACCAGAACGGGGCAATATCCGCTCCATTCTGCCATTTTCGAATGGCAGCAATCAGATAGGACAATGTCCGCTGCGGCTGCGACACGAACATCCGCTGCTCTGCGATAGACAAGCTTGGCGAAGGCTCTGCCGCCACGCTTTGAACAGAAATGCCGGGAAACAGCTGGCGGACATGACGGATGATTTCAGAGGGCAACAGGCTTTTCCCTTCTTCATCCGCTTGTGCCCAGCTCAACCACAGATGCCTGCTTGGCGTAGTTAACGCATTGTAAATCATAAACCGTTCATCCAGCAAACGGCGCCTTACGCCGGGCGCCATGGCTATGCCATCCTCTGCCAGCCGCTCGCGCTCCTGCTCGGTCAGAATGCCATCTTCCTTCACCCTCATCGGCATCACGCCATCGTTGGCGCCAAGTACGTAAGACACCTTGACCTGTCCCGATCTCGTACGATCCATGCTGCCGATCAGCACCTGATCGAGTGCCGGCGGCACGGCTGCAAGCTTTAGGCTATCCAGCCCGGCTTCGATCATGCCGGCAAACAGCTCTGGCGATACCGTCTGCGCTCCTGCAAGCTCAACCAATTGGTCAAGCAGCTGCATCACGCTGTCCCAGAGCTGCCGGTGGCTTCTGGCCCGTTGCGTCTTGCCTGCTTGGGCATCCTGAATGCCCCAACGCTCTAAACGGTCTGCTGCGCCTGAGTGGTCAAGGAGCAGGTACAGCGCCTCGCACATCTCCTGAACATTGCCCGCTTTCTTCAACGCTTCTCCGAACCGTTTAAGCGGCTGTACGACAGCTTCCCTTGCAGCTAGCACAATATCAAATTCCCGCTGCGCTTTCTCGCTGATTTTAACTGCGATGTCTTCATCATCATCCAATGAGACTGGCACAAGCGGATGCCATCGCTTCTTATCGAGCCATTTCCAGCCGTCTATGCCAGCGGCGAGCGCGTAGTTTTCAAGCAAATCGAACCACTCGCGAAGCAAGCTCCCATCCATCGGAAACAGCATCTCTGTCTTTACGCAGCGGAACACCGCGTCGTAACGCCACCCGAACAAAACCGTCTCCAGTGAGGACCTAATAAACTCCACAAGCGGATGATGGACAGCCTTCTCCTTCTGGTCCACAAAAAAAGGAATGTTGTAATCTGCGAAGACCAAGCCGATGTAGTCCGAGTAGTCCTCACTATTGCGCACCAAGACCGCAGCATCGCGCCAGCGGAGCCCCTCGTGCTGTGCTCTGCGGACAAGATCCCTGGCTACAGCCTCTACCTCAGCACGGCGATTGGCGGCAGCATGCAAGGATACGCCGCATTGAGCATGGTCAATATCGAGCATGGAACGGTCCGTGATGAGCATCGGCACGCGTTCTCCATAATGCTTCTCCAAATGGGCAAGCATCGGACTGTCCTTGAAACGGGCCGGCAGGGTTTCTCCAAGGAGGGTTGGCGGCAAAACATCCACATCGTATTTCGCCGCTAGCTCCAGCAGCTTGTTATAGGTTTCAGCAGTAGGGTGAAACAAATCCAGCTCATGCGGCTGCTCACCCGGTAGATAAGGCCGATTAAGCGTAAGGGTGACGGTTACTTGTGCCGAAGAAGCCATTAGCGCCCCTAACGCTTCGTATTCCGTCGGCGTGAAACCAAAGAAGCCGTCGACCCAAATTTGTATGCCTTGCATCGCTGAGGCTCCGGCAAAGCCATTTTGCAAATAACGCAAATAATCCTCGGCGTCGATATACATGCCCGCGAGTTCCTGCTCCATCTGACTATAGATAAGCTGCAAATCATGCAGTTTTCGATTTAATAATGTAGACTTCCCTGCTCCCGAGGCGGAAGCCTCCGTCTGGCCTTGCAGCATCTCTGAATCAATCCCGTACCGTTTCCATTCAGTCAGCAGCTCTGCCAGCCTATCAATAAAGCCGGGCTGCTCTGCACCGCTTTGAAACAGCTCCAGCTGCTGCCCAAGCCGGTGTACGATCTTGTAAAGCAGCATATGCTTTCCCGTATCGCCGATCGGAACGAGTGCCGTTCCGCCCGTTTCCTGCATGACGCGAAAGGCCAGACGCCGAAAGCTCAGCGCCTGTGCCCTAATCGTGCCGTTTAAACCGCCAGTTTGAAGAAGAGCATATTCCGTCTGAAAGGTGGCCTGCTCCGGAACAAGCATCACGAGCGGAGGCCCATCCGGCTCGCCCCGCAGCTGGTCCCTGATTTCGTTCAAGCAATAGGACGTTTTACCGGTTCCGGAACGTCCAATGACAAAGCGAAGCGACATGTGCAGCCCTCCCTTGTATTTCCACTTGGATTATTTGCTTCTTACTTCAAAAATCGCGAATTTTAAATAATGTCCTTCGTTGACGCCAAGCAATTGCGGGTGATCTTTCCCTGCGGCGCGCCATTCCACCAAGCGCAGCTGCTTGCCTGCATCCACGGCGGCTTCTTGAATAGTCTCCAAAAACAATTCCGGACGCATATGGTACGAGCAGCTTGCCGTGACGAGATATCCCCCTTCATTCACTAGCTTGAGTCCTTGCAGGTTAATGTCTTTGTATCCGCGGCAAGCGCCAGCCACAGCACTCTTCGTTTTGGCAAAGGCAGGCGGGTCCAGAATGACTACGTCCCATGTTCGACCTGCAGAGCTCTCCAGCTTCTTCGACGTATCCACGCCGCCTAGGCTGCGCTGCTTGCGCTCATCGATTCCTTTGACCTGGGCGCGCAAATATTCAAAGGCGTCAGCGACGACAAATTCTACCCGGTCCGTAAAGCCATTGCGCTCTACATTGCGTTTGGCAGTCTCGATTGCGTGCTCCGATACATCGAGGCATGTCACTTTCTTCGCCCCATATTTACAAGCATGCAAAGTAAAGCTTCCGGTATGGGCAAAGCACTCTAGCACGGAGGCCCCATCCCAATAAGGGAACGTAACGATCTTGCCATTAGCGTTTACAGGTACAAGATCTGTTGCTTCACCAGTCCGAGTCGAGGCTTCAAGAGCTTCCTTATCTCCCGCTTCAGCCGCTGCACGGCTTGCCAGACGGATGCCGCTGCGGCCTCCCCAGCCTGTCATTAGCGGTGCAATAGCGGCCCGGTTCTCGCGTTGGTCGAAGAAATAGCCCGTTTTCTGGCCTTCAACGATATCGACCTCCAGCTTTAATCCGTTCTCTTCAATTTCAATAATGGACGGACATTCGCCATAAAGCACGCCCGTCCGCTCCTCCAGACCCTCCAGCGTACGAACGCTCACATCGCTTCGCTCATAAATCCCCTGAGGCTGAAATACATCGATTAGCGCCTCAATCAGCGCTTCCCTGCGAACATCCATCCCCAAAGTCAGAAGCTGAAGAACCAACACATGATTAAAGCGGTCGACAACTAGACCAGGAAGGAAATCCGCTTCCCCGTAAACGAGACGGCAATCACCGTCGGCTACGAAACGGCGGCGATGCTCTGCGCATGCACGAAGCCGGCTGCGGAAAAAATCAGCATCCATAGCAGCAATCGGCTGATAAGCAACGATGCGCACCGTAATTTGGGACTTTGGATTCCAATACCCTGTTGCCAAATAGCGGCCTTGATGGTTAACGACATCTACCAAATCCCCTGGCTGCGCGTCACCCTCCAGTCGGTCGATTTCCGTTGCATAAACCCAGGGATGACCTTGTTCCAATCGTTTCTTTCTTGCTTTCAATAGATAAATTTTCGGATGGCTCACGTTGTTTTCTCTTCCCCTCGTTTGGATAATGCTTGTCATGCTTGTACTTACAACAGCATATGTATAGTTACGAAATGCACCCTTTACAAACAGATAAGGAGAGCATCCCATGATTCATTCTATTCTCATTCCCATGCTTCTTGGTTTCGCAGTATTCATGTGCGGCATGAAGCTGATGGAGCTCGCTCTACACCGTTTAGCCGGTCCATTCCTGACAGGCGTACTCGAGAGTTCAACAGCAACGCCGATCCACGGACTAGCGATAGGCACGGTCACTACTGCTTTTCTTCAAAGCAGCACCGCTGTTACCGTCCTTGCAATCGGGATGGTGAACGCCGGCTTGCTAACCTTTCCGCGCACGCTCGGCATCATTCTGGGCACCAATATCGGCACCTGCATCACGACAGAGCTTATTGGTTTAAATTTGAACAAGCTTGCTGTGCCCTTACTCGCTGTATCTTTGGCGATCTGGATCGCTACGGCCATGCTTGGCGAATTGCGCATCGTGCCAGCGCTTCGCAATACCCGTTGGCTGGATCCGCTTCGTTCCTCTTCGGTCGTTCTTTGCGGATTTGCTTTGCTGCTAACTGGAATGGGAATGATGCAAGGCGTAGGCCCCGCTGTTCAAGACAGCCCTTTTTTCAGTTGGTTTCTCGATAAAGCAGGCGAGAGCCTATGGTGGGGACTAGCAGCCGGCGCCGTTCTTACTGCTGCCGTTCACAGCAGCGCGGCCGTTATCGGAATCATTATGGGCTTTGTATCCGTAGGCGCAATGCCAATTGAACTGGGCATTGCCGTGGTGCTCGGCGCAAATATCGGCACATGCGCGACTGCTTTGCTTGCCTCCATCGGCGGAACAAAAGCGGGACAATATGTCGCTTGGTCTCATGTTGTGCTAAATGCTGGGGGAGCTTTGCTATTTATGCCCTTTGTAGGAGAGCTTACCTCCCTATCCGAATGGATATCTGCAACCCCTGCCGGGCAAATTGCCCATACGCAAACGATCTTTAACGTACTGAGCTCTTTAATTGCGCTTCCGTTCTGCTATCTTGGCATCTTTCGCCGCCTCGGGCCGTCAGCACGGCACTAATACTAATCCGTTTGCAAACCGAGCAATTGGAAAGCGCCTGCAACAATGCGATGATTGTTATCGTAGCCCGATTGTTTCTGCCGTCTCCAGGCATCCTGGGGCTCGAACCAATCTACTCCGCGTATCTCTTCCACCTGGGCCTGCAAGGAGCCTCCTACGGCTTCTACCAAATAATAATGGACCTCTTTATCTACGGAGCCCAGCTTCTCATGCTCATACTTATATTTAATCTGGTCAATGGGAGCGATAATGACGCCTTCAAGCCCGGTTTCTTCAGCGATTTCCCGCAAGGCCGTCTGTTCAATTGTTTCGCCGGCTTCCATTTTCCCTTTTGGCAGCGATACTTTTCCGTAACGATCCTGAATGAGCTGAATTTGAAGCTTTCCTTCCTCGTTTCGGCGATATACGACACCGCCTGCTGAAATTTCCTTCATGTCCGTTTCCCCCCTGCAGCATTCATTTGGATAGTATATGCAGCAAAGGATTCCTCCATCGATTCCCGAAAGGGAATCGATTAGCAAAGGAACCCCCGCATTGATCTGGCTTTGGTTATGCTCTTATCGCTTCTGGACGTTCCAGAACAAAGCTATGCAATTCAGTATCATTATCTGCTGCGGGTAGCTCATCCAAAACGCGAACCAGCTTGGCGCGGCATTCGTTTACGCCCGCTTCCGTAATTTTGACCCGGCAAAGCTTTCCGATCAAGGCTTCGGTACCGTTGAATACCACTTGAATATAGTTATCCGTGTAGCCCATCACGAGCCCTGTTCCAGGCGCTCCTTTATAATCCCGCTCAGGAATGACATCAAGCACCTGACCCACATACTGCTTCGCGTATGCAAGCTGCATTTTCTCTGATAAGTCGATTAGCTTGTGCACGCGTTCGTTCTTAATCTCGTCTTCGACTTGCTCATCCATCCGGGCAGCAGGCGTTCCCGTACGTTTCGAGTATGGGAACACATGCATTTCAGCAAACTTCAGATCCTCCATGAAGCGGAAGCCGCTCTCAAACATCTCTTCCGTTTCACCAGGGAAGCCCACAATAACGTCCGTCGTAATCGCTACGCCAGGCATGGCTTCGTGCAGCCTCTTGATCTTTGCTGCAAACTCCGCAGTCGTATACTTGCGGCGCATACGCTTTAGCACGGAGTCCTCTCCCGCTTGAAGCGGAATATGAAGGTGACGGCACATTTTGGTTGAACGGTTCAATACGTCGATCATCGCGTCATCGATTTGGCTTGCTTCAATGGAGCTGATCCGAATCCGCTCGAGACCCTCAATTTTGTCCAAATCCCAAAGGAGGCTCGTTAGATTGTAATTTTCCATATCATCGCCATAGCCACCCGTGTGAATGCCCGTCAATACGATTTCCTTATAACCCGAGGCTACTAGCTGCTTCGCCTGCTCCAGCACGCTTTGAGGCGCACGGCTGCGTGAGAGGCCCCGCGACCACGGAATAATGCAGAAGGTGCAGAAATTATTGCATCCTTCCTGAATTTTCAGAAATGCCCTCGTCCGTTCGGAAAAGTCCGGAACGTCCAACTCTTCAAAGTCACGCGTCTTCATAATGTTGCGCACAGCGTTGACCGGTTTGCGGTCACCTTGAATCTGATCAACAAAGCTCATAATTTTCTCGCGGTCCTGTGTCCCGATGACAAGGTCCACGCCTTCGATTGCCATAATTTCCGCGGGAGAGGTCTGAGCATAACAGCCAGTTACCGCAATGACGGCATCCGGATTGCGGCGCACAGCCCGTCTAATAATCTGGCGGCTCTTCTTATCTCCCGTATTTGTCACGGTACATGTATTAATTAAATAAACATCAGCGGTCGCTTCGAAATCGACCTGCTCGTAACCTTCGTTCTTAAATAGCTGCCAAATCGCTTCTGTATCATAGAAGTTTACTTTGCAGCCCAGCGTATAAAATGCGACTGTTGGCATAGTTGTTACGCTCCTCCCATTTCTCCGGATTCATATAATAAGCAGGTTAATCCTACAAGGCCTGCTGTTTCCGTTCTTAATATTCTTCTGCCGAGTCCCGTCAGTACGGCACCTGCAGCTTCTGCCTCTTTCGCTTCCCGGTCTGTAAAGCCTCCCTCGGACCCTACGATAAGCAGCACTTTCGCTGCACCGACCGTAGATGCGCTTTGCCGCCATTCTTCAACCGCGGAACGAATCCCTCTTCCATGGGCAGCGTGACCTTCGCGCTCGTAGCAAAACAGGACCAGATCATAATCGCCTATCGCTTGAACCAGCTCACGCCAGCTCTTCAATGGCTCAATAGCCGGAATCCGGCTGCGATGGGCTTGCTCCGCTGCTTCCTTAGCGATTTTGCTCCATCGCTCTATCCGTTTCGCTTCCTTCTTGGCATCGTACTGCACAACCATCCGCTCCGACTGAAAAGGAATAAACGCGTAAGCGCCAATCTCAGTCCCTTTCTGGATGACCAGCTCCATCTTATCGCCTTTGGGCAAACTTTGCGCAATGGTGACGGACCATGCAGGTTCGCTGTCCGCATCTAGCATTTCAATGATTTCCGCTGTTATTAGCGTTGGAGAAGCTTCCGCTACAGCAACCAACGCCGTCCGCGACTGCCCGTCGCTAACGATGAATTTATCGCCAGGCTTCGAACGCATGACCCTGACCGCGTGATGCGCATCCTCGCCCGTTAAGCGAATCTCGTTGTCTCCGAATTGCTCCGCCGCTACAAAATATCGTTGCATCTTAATTCATAACCACCCTTAAACAAATTCCATCCTTCATAATAGCATGTATAGCTGTTCTAAATCTATCAGAAACCGTTGCCAAGCCGTTCTTTCCCAATTTCACAACGTATGGTTAGCTTTAGAAAAAAACATCGTAAGCGAACCTTAACATATCGCTTGCCATTGTGCTGCCAATCGACAATATCGGGTCCAGCGTTACGCGCCGAAGCGGTGGAATAAACACGATGAGCAGGAAAATGAACATGCCCCATTGCACATTTTGATCCATTTTGTACCGAATCTTAAGCGGCAATAGATCAGCGATGATCCGGTAGCCATCTAGCGGAGGCAAAGGAATTAAATTAAAAATAAACAGCAAAAAATTATAGGATATAAAATACATGAAAAACCTTTGTATCGCTGCACTGACTCCCTGAGAGCTTGCTTCCAATACACCTGCCGCATCAAGCCCAACGAACAGGAAAACCCCGATAATTCCCATCAACAAATTGCTTAAAGGACCTACCACCGTGACGATAATGCTCATTAGCCGCGGACTGCTGAATTTACTCGGATTGACCGGAACGGGCTTTGCCCATCCAAAACCTGCGATTAAGATCAAAACCATGCCTAATACATCCAGATGGACGCGTGGGTTCAGCGTAACCCGGCCTGCGTTGTAGGCAGTATCGTCGCCAAACTTATACGCGCTGTAAGCATGCGCAAATTCATGCACCGTAAAGGAAATGATCAGTGCCAGTACGATAAACGGCAAATCCTCTAGCGGATTCCGAAAAAAACTTTGCAGATCCATTAAACCACCTGCGGCTTTCTCGCAACGAATGCAATCCATTCCTCATCGCGGCGCTTCTCGACAAGTTCAAACCCAGAGCGGATTAAGCCTTCTTCCACGTCTGTTTCTTTATTCTTGTACACACCAGAAGCAATGTAAATGCCGTTCGGCTTAAGCGCTTCATATACATCATCAACGAACAACAATATGATCTCTGCCAAAATATTCGCAACGACCAGATCCACGGGCACAGTTACGCCCATGGATTGGCTGCCAGACGTTTTCTCTAGAGCGGCTGAATCTTCCTTGATCACACCAAGCAAATCGCTAAGCCTGACTTCGACTTGCTCTGACAAATCGTTCAGCTTGACGTTCTCGGTTGCACTCGACACCGCGATCGGGTCCAAATCAAGCGCAACTACGCTCTTCGCGCCTAATCGGCATGCGCCTATAGCAAGAATACCAGACCCTGTTCCAACATCGATAACTTCTTCTCCACCGCGTATTACGGATTCAAGGGTCTGCAAGCAAAGCGCTGTAGTCGGGTGAGTGCCTGTCCCGAAAGCCATGCCGGGATCGAGTTCAATAATGCGCTCGTTTTCGCTTGCCTCATATTCTTCCCATGTAGGCTTAATCGTTAACGTATCCGAGACGCGGAGCGGCTTAAAGTATTGCTTCCATGCCGTGGCCCAGTCCTCATCATCTACGACAAGTGCAGTGTATTCTACATTGCCAGGATCAATATCGAACTCGCGCAGCTCCTCGACGCGCGGTCTAATCGCCGCAATCAACGCATCTGTATCCGTGTCTTCGCCAAAATACCCCTTAATTACGGCCTGCCCTTCTGGAATATCATTAAGCGGAAGCTCATACCATTGGCCGAGCGACGTATCGCGCTGCTTGCTGAGCGTCCCTGATTCTTCTATCGAAACGCCCCCTGCTCCCAATTCATGCAAAAAGTTCGATATCATCTCTTGCGCCTCTTCGGTTGTAGAGATTGTAATTTCATGCCATTTCATATGTAGTATCCTCCAATAACAATCGTAAACGGCTATCGCCGACTCTCGTCAGCCAGACAAACGTTTCGCTATAAAAACCTAACATCTATTGTACACCAGAGTACCGCCTTTGCACAAAGAAATGACAGATGCGACCGTCCGCGGCAATTATGCTACAATCATTACAAAACGCGCCAAAGGAGCCGGCTATACGTTAACAAGCCAATTATTGCAGGGAGGAACGCTACACCCATGTCACCTAGAAATATAGAGAAGGATCAAAAACTGCGTGACGAAAGGCAGCGCCAAATATTGGAGGCAGCCATGCATGTCATTGCAAGGCGGGGGCTGCCCGCCACAAAAATCGCTGATATCGCGTCAACTGCCGGCATTAGCGTTGGAAACGTTTATAAATATTTCCGCTCCAAAGAAGATATTTTCAAAGCCTTGGTAGAAAGCGGTCAGCAGGAATACCGGGAATTTGTCGAACATGCGCTCGACTTGGAGGGCTCCGCTTATGACAAACTATATTGGTATACTGAAAACTGGCTCTCTTATCGGAACGGATGGGCAATTACCGTTATTTTGCAATATGCCCGAACATCAGAGGCTGTGCCAGAGCACGTAACGCAAGCGGTTAGCGCTAGATTTATTGACAATTTACGGCCAATGGCAGAAATGATCGCAGAAGGGCAAGCGGAAGGCGTTATCAAGAACGGGGAAAGTTTGGAGCTTGCGCTGATCTACGTTTCTATGATGGAAGGGCTTATTTTGCACAACATACCGGGCATTCACGAGATCGCGATGCTAACTCCCGATAAAATGCTTGCCTTGCTCTTAAAATAGCCAGCTTCCCCGGCCAAAGAAAACGATTGACTATTTATGGCAATTGCTGCTATCATGTTCACATAGTGAATAATTATTCACCTCTTGTCTACCAGATCGCTGGCGACGCATAATGGCTACTTTTCAAAAAGGGGCGTTATGCTTTTTTTATGGGTATTATACCAACTTATCCGATGTGATTAATATTTAAACTGGATGAAAAGGATGAATAAATTGGAATTTTTCTGGTTTATCCCGACCTACGGGGACGGCCGTTATGTTGGAACCGACCTCGGTGCAAGGACAACGACGCCCGCTTATTTCAGGCAAATCGCAACGGCAGCGGATGACCTCGGTTTCCATGGCGTATTGCTTCCTACGGGAAGAGCCTGCGAGGACCCTTGGGTTACTGCTTCATCGCTTATTGCTGCAACCAAACAATTGAAATTTCTAATTGCGGTTAGGCCCGGCCTCATGTCGCCTACGCTTGCAGCAAGAATGGCAGCCAGCTTCGACCGCAGCTCTGGCGGCCGATTGCTTGTGAATGTAGTAGCTGGTGGAGACCCTGAAGAATTAGCGGCGGATGGTTTATTTCTTGATCATGACGAGCGTTATCAATTGACTGATGAGTTTATGACGGTCTGGCGAAACCTTCTTACCGACAGGAAAGCATTCAGCCTCGACGGCAAGCATATCAAAGTTAGCGAAGCCGTTAATTTTTTCCCGCCCCTGCAGCAGCCGCATCCTCCTATTTTCTTTGGCGGCTCTTCTCCGGCCGCGATTGAAACCGCTGCGAAGCATGCCGATCATTACTTGACATGGGGAGAAGCTCCCGAGCAAGTGCAACAGAAGCTGACGCAAGTCCGGAAAGCGGCCTTTGCACAAGGAAGATCTGTAAAATTCGGCATTCGGCTGCATATCATCGTCAGAGAAACGAATGAAGAAGCATGGCAGGCCGCTAACCAGCTCATTCGCCATTTGGACGATGATGTTATTGCCAAAGCCCAACAGGTTTATGCTCGGATGGATTCCCATGGACAGAAACGCATGACTGAACTGCATGGCGGCGATCGGAACAAGCTGGAAATTTCACCGAACCTTTGGGCAGGCATTGGCCTCGTTAGAGGCGGTGCGGGTACCGCGCTTGTCGGGGACGCCGATACGGTTGCGGAGCGGCTTCGAGAGTACGCAGCACTCGGAGTAGAAACCTTTATTTTATCCGGGTATCCGCATTTGGAAGAAGCATACCGGGTAGCAGAGCTGTTATTCCCTAAACTGCGCTCCGTCCATTCCAACGCGGCAAGCTCGGGACCAAACGGGGAGATGGTTGCTTATCAATACCAGCCTGGAAAGAACCTTTAATCGTCAAGCTCCAACTGCTTGGACCAAGCATAGGGCCTATCCTTTTGCTGTATCTGTCTCGGCCATCCTATTCGTATTGCTCATATGGTGGCTCGTGACGCGCTTGCAATGGGTAAATCCGTTATTCATACCCGCCCCAGGCAAGGTTTGGCTTGCTTTTGTCCAAATTTTGCAAGAGGGCTACAAAGGAAGCTCACTAGCCCATCACATTGGGGATAGCTTATTGCGGCTTGGCAGCGCCTTCGCGCTCGCGCTTGTGACCGCCATCCCGCTAGGGCTGATTAGCGGCTCATCTCTGACTATTCGGTCGCTTGTTGATCCGTTTATCGAATTTTATCGCCCTCTGCCTCCGCTTGCGTACTATACGATGCTCGTATTATGGCTCGGCATCGGTGATTCTTCGAAGATTGCCTTGCTCTTTCTGGCAGCATTCGCTCCTTTATACATTGCAGTAGTAGCAGGAGTTAGACGGGTATCCGCAGACCGGATTCATGCAGCAAAGTCGCTTGGTGCCAGCAAAATCAAGCTTTTCGTTTATGTATTGTTCCCTTCCGCTTTGCCTGAGATCTTTACGGGAATCCGCACGGCCATTGGGGTCAGTTACACAACGCTGGTTGCTGCTGAGATGGTCGCCGCGATGTCCGGCATCGGCTGGATGGTGCTTGATGCAAGTAAGTTTCTGCGCAGTGATATTATTTTTGCGGGCATTATCATTATGGGACTTATCGCTTTGTTAATTGATTCTGCTCTTCGATGGCTTGAGAGAAAGCTTGTTCCATGGAGCGGGAAAGAATGAGATGAAAATAGGAGTGTAGAGAAATGATAAAAAAGAATAAGTTAACAGGATTATGGACCGTTGTATTGCTCTTTTCCCTATTTAGCATACTTACCGCCTGCGGCTCTAACGAGCCTGTAAGCCAAGCTACAGAAGCAGCCGTCACTAAAGAAACAGAGGCCCCTTCCCCAGCAACCAAAGCTGACCCTACGGCCGAGCCTGCTTCCGCAGCCCTTCCCAAAGAAGTTCGTATTGGCTTTCAGATTATTCCCAATGCAGAACTGCTCGCTAAAGCGCTTGGACTTGCAGAGAAAAAGTTTCCCGATGTAAAAGTTACCTGGGTACCCTTTGATTCTGGTCGCGATGTCAACACTGCGTTCGCCGCGGGCGGAATCGATCTCGGACTTGCGGGCTCCGTACCGGTAGCCATCGGCTTAGCCAATGACTTGCCTTATTCCGTTTATTTCCTGCATGACGTGATAGGCGATAACGAAGCTCTGGCTGTCCGCAACAGCGCTGGCATCAACAGCGTAAAGGACCTCGTTGGCAAAAAAATCGCTGTTCCGTACGGATCAACAACTCATTTCAGTTTATTGTCCGCACTTAAACAAGAAGGCGTGGACCCCGCTTCCGTCAGCATCCTTGATCTTCAGCCGCCTGATATCGTCGCAGCATGGCAGCGCAAGGACATTGACGGAGCATTCGTATGGCAGCCTTCGCTTGCGAAGTTAGTTGCCGATGACGGCAAGCTATTAATTTCAGCGAAAACCTTGTCCGAACAAGGCATCATCACCGCTGACGTCGGAATCGTCGGCAAGAAATTCGCAGAACAATATCCGCAGTTCGTAAAGGATTACGTCGCCGTTCTTGATGAAGCCATAGCTTTGTACCGTTCGAATCCCGATGAAGCCGCCAAGGCGGTCGCCCCGCTCCTCAGCCAATCCGAAGCGGATACGCTGACCCAGCTCCATGAGCTTGTATGGCTGAATGCTGCTGAGCAGCAGGGCGCCAAATATCTCGGAGCAGATGGCAGCACAAGCGGATTTGCCCAGGTGCTTGAGCAAACCGGCCAATTTCTGGTCGATCAGAAAACTATACCTTCCGCCCCGGATGCCGCTGCATACCAACAAGGCATTTGGAATGAATCGCTGAAGCATTAATCGTCCTTACCATAATCAGATAGGAGGTAATCACAATGACAGAAGCTGCCGTTCAAGTCTTCCAATCAAGTCTCGCCGCAGATGAGCCTGTTCAAGCTATAACGATGCGTGGCGTAAAGCTTATTTATCCTAACGGCAAAACGAATGCCGAAGTGCTCGGCCATATTAATCTTTCCATCCAAGAGGGTGAATTCGTTTGTATACTAGGCCCTTCCGGATGCGGAAAAACGTCGCTGCTTAAAGTAGCGGCCGGTTACGAGCAGCCTACCTCCGGCATGGTAAGCATCTATGAACGACCACACTACCGGCCGCATCACGAGGTTGGCGTCGTCTTCCAGCATGCCAATCTGTTCCCATGGCTGAGCGTGCAAAGCAACGTGGAATTTGGCCTGAAAATGCTAAGCTGCCCGCGTGCTGAACGGAAAGAAAAAGCAGCTTCCATTGTGAAGCAAGTCGGATTAACCTCTTATTCTTCCTTGTTTCCATTCCAGCTCTCTGGCGGCATGAAGCAGCGTACGGCAATTGCCAGAGCACTGGCTACAGATCCGCGTATTATTCTCATGGATGAGCCATTCGCTTCGCTTGATGCGATTACACGCGAATCGCTGCAATATCTAATCCGTAAAATCTGGGTGAACTCTGGTAAAACGATTGTATTCATTACGCATGACGTGGATGAGGCACTGCTGCTTGGCACCCGGATTATAACGATGCAAGCTGCGCCAGGGCGAATCGAGGTAGACATGCCAAATCCGCTCAACAAACGCTCCGAGCCTTTTACCTTCGTACGCAAGCATTCAAGGTACGGCGAGCTTCGCGACTTATTGGTTAGATCCTTGCGACCAGAAAGCCATGCCTTGCAAGACGCAGCGGAATAAAATAAGGCTAATGATCAAAAAAAAGACTGCAGGCTCATATTCAGCCTGCAGTCTCTTTGCATTTAAGTGATAGTCGCGTTTGCGTTTCCGTCAATTTGACTGATCAGGCGAAGCGCACGTTCAGCGACATCGGCGTCAATCGTTGCCGTCAAAGTCCCGCTATCGATCAACCCGCTTACATCTGTAGCGCGAAGCGCCTGCAGCTTGCGCAGAGCCTCTTGAGCTGTGCCTTCGCCGCTAAACGTGGCTTGTAGCTCCAATCGGTTCATTATTCCTGCTCGTTGCGCTGATCGGCTGCGGCTGCACGCTCAGCCGCTTTGCGATCTGCCTCATCTGCCAGCTCTTCGGAAAACTCTACATCCTCATTTTCTCCTACAGGCAGGTTTCCAAAGTTCTCTTTTTCCAAGTTAATGTTGTCAGTCATCTTATTATTCCCTCCGGTTGTGTGTAGATGTATGGTTTTCCTACCCGGATAGAATATGTTTGTGCGCCAATTCCTATACAGCCCAAAAAGAAAAAAAGACGTGCCGGGTTATTCGCCCCGGAACGCCTTTTTCATTTTATCAAAAATAGATTCATGGTGCTCTTGATCATTGGATACCGAATCACCGGTCAGACCGCCGAATTGGCGAAGCAAATCCTTTTGGTCATCCGTCAGACTTGTTGGGGTAACGATTGTCACCTTCACATGCTGATCGCCTTGGCCGTATCCACGCAGCTTCGGAACCCCTTTGCCTTTCAGCCGGAAGTACGTGCCCGTTTGCGTGCCCGCAGGCACTTTAAGCTTCACCTTCTCAGTCAGGGTCGGAATTTCAATCTCATCCCCAAGCGCCGCTTGAACGAAAGTAAGCGGAACCTCGCAGTAGATATCATCGCCCTCGCGCTCGAAGAACTCATGCGATTTCACGCGAATCACAATGTACAAATCACCCGCTGGTCCGCCGCGCAGTCCGCCTTCGCCCTCGCCAGTCATGCGGATTTGAGCACCGTCATCGACACCCGCAGGGATGCGGATATTGATTTTGCGTTGGCGTTTTACTTTTCCAGCGCCATGGCACGTCGAACATTTATCTTTAATAACACGGCCTGTGCCGCTGCAATTCGTACAAGCGCGGCGATTGACCATACGGCCGAATGGCGTATTTTGGACAACCTCTTGTTGGCCGCTTCCCTTACATACGGAACAAGATTCGGGCTTCGTGCCCGGCTTGGCTCCGTCACCGTGACAGGTGTCGCAGGTTTCCGTACGCGGAATCGTAATTTCGGTTTCTTTGCCGAACACAGCTTCCTTGAACTCAACCGTCATCGTATATTGAAGATCATTGCCGCGCTGCGGTGCATTTGGATCACGGCGACCGCCTCCGCCACCAAAGAACATATCGAAAATATCGCCAAAGCCGCCTCCGAAATCAGCGCCGCCTCCGCCGCCCATGCCCTGGTTAGGATCAACGTGGCCGAACCGGTCATACGTGGAGCGTTTGCCGTCATCACTTAAGACGTCATACGCTTCCTTCACTTCTTTGAACTTCGTCTCCGCATCCGCAGCTTTGTTCACGTCGGGATGGAATTCCCTAGCGAGCTTACGGTACGACTTTTTAATTTCTTCTGCTGAAGCGTCCTTGCCTACGCCCAGCACCTCATAAAAATCGCGCTTGCTTGCCACCTGTTCTCACCTCCGCTATCTATCTTATGATTCCATGTGCCTATGCGCACGAAAGGAGGTCAAAGCCAGGTAGCGCCTGTCTTTGACCTCTCGCTCGCTACACTTTATTTATTGTCGTCAACAACTTCATAGTCGGCATCTACAACGTTGTCTTTTCCTTTAGCATTGCCATTGCCTGCTTCCGGCTCAGCGCCTTCTGCTTGCGCCGCTTGCTCATAAAGCTTAACGGAAAGCTGCTGTACGATTTCCGTCAACTCAGCTGCAGCTGCATTAATTTGCTCTAGATCGTCAGTTGCAAGCGCAGCTGTAACTTTTTCTTTCGCTGCGTTTGCTTTTTCGATTTCGCCTGCATCCACTTTATCGCCAAGATCCTTGATCGTTTTGTCAGCGGAGTAAACCAATTGGTCAGCGCTGTTTTTTGCTTCAACCAGATCACGACGCTTGCGGTCTTCTTCTGCGTTCAGCTCAGCGTCCTTCATCATTTGATTGATTTCATCTTCGCTCAAGCCGCTTGAAGAAGTGATTGTGATCTTTTGGCTCTTGCCTGTTCCTTTGTCTAGCGCCGATACGTTAACGATACCGTTCGCATCGATATCGAAAGTAACTTCGATTTGCGGTACGCCGCGTGGTGCAAGAGGAATATCGTTTAATGTAAAGCGGCCAAGCGTTTTGTTGCCAGCTGCCATCGAACGCTCGCCTTGCAGAACGTGAATTTCAACGCCCGGCTGGTTGTCCGCGTAAGTGGAATACACTTGGGACTTGCTCGTAGGAATCGTCGTGTTGCGGTCGATCATTTTTGTGAACACGCCGCCTGCTGTTTCAATACCAAGCGACAATGGCGTAACGTCAAGAAGAACTACGTCTTTTACGTCGCCAGTCAATACGCCTGCCTGAACGGCTGCGCCTAGCGCAACAACCTCATCCGGGTTAACGCCTTTGTGCGGATCTTTGCCGATCAATTTTTTAACAGCTTCTTGTACGGCTGGAATACGAGTCGATCCGCCAACAAGAACAACTTTGTCAATATCGCTAGCTGACATGCCTGCATCGCTAAGCGCTTGACGAGTAGGTCCAAGCGTACGCTCAACAAGCCCAGCAGCCAGCTCTTCGAATTTAGCGCGGGTTAGGCTAAGCTCCAAATGCTGAGGAACGCCGTCAACCATCGTAATAAACGGAAGCGAAATTGCTGATGTTAGTGTACCGGAAAGCTCTTTTTTCGCTTTCTCAGCCGCATCTTTCAGACGTTGAACCGCTGCTTTGTCTTTGGAGAGATCAATGCCTTGATCTTTTTTGAATTCAGCAACTAGGTGATCGATAACCACTTGGTCAAAGTCATCGCCGCCCAATTTGTTGTCGCCGCTTGTTGCTTTAACTTCGAAGAAGCCATCGCCAAGCTCAAGAATGGAAACGTCGAACGTACCGCCGCCAAGGTCATAGACAAGAATCGTTTGGTCTTCTGTTTTCTCAAGGCCGTAAGCAAGTGCCGCGGCTGTTGGCTCGTTGACAATACGAAGCACTTCTAGACCAGCGATTTTGCCTGCATCCTTCGTTGCTTGGCGCTGGCTGTCATTGAAATAAGCGGGAACCGTAATAACCGCTTGCGTTACCGTTTGACCTAAGTAAGCTTCCGCATCGGATTTCAATTTTTGCAAAATGATTGCAGAAATTTCTTGCGGCGTATAATCTTTATCGTCGATTTTTTCTTTGTGGTTCGTACCAATATGGCGCTTGATGGAGCTGATCGTACGGTCAGGATTCGTAATGGCTTGACGTTTTGCCGTTTCGCCGACTACACGCTCGCCGTCTTTTTTGAAACCTACCACGGATGGAGTTGTGCGGTTGCCTTCCGGGTTAGGGATAACGACTGCTTCTCCACCCTCCATTACTGCAACGCAAGAGTTCGTTGTACCAAGGTCAATACCGATTACTTTACTCATAGCTATTGTTCCTCCTACATTCTATTGTATTTTAAAGCTAAGCTAGCTTTCATTATCTTATTTATGGAATGAAGTCATTAGGGCTTAGCTGCTGACTTTAACCATGGCAGGGCGCAATACCTTGTCTTTCAAAATATAGCCTTTCTGCACTTCCTCCACAATAATACCTTCTTCATGCTCGTCTGAATCAACCTGCATAATGGCCTGGTGGAAATCAGGGTTAAATGGCTCGCCAACAACATTCATGGCTTTAAGGCCTTCTTGCTCCAGCGTTTGCTCTAATTGACGGAAGATCATGTCTACGCCCTTCGCGAGCGATTCAAAATCACCGTTGACCGATGCCGCGGCTACTGCGCGTTCGAAATTATCCACAACCGGCAGCAGCTGGCCGATCAATTTCATCGAAGCATATTGGCCAAGCTCTTCTTTCTCTTTGAGCGTACGGCGCCGGAAATTATCGAAGTCCGCTTGTGCGCGCAGCAAGCGCTGCTGGCTTTCTTCCGCCTGCTTCACAAGCTCCACATAACGAGCATCCTCTTCGGAAACCTCATTTGCTGTCTCCTCATTACCTTGCTCTGATTGCTCAGTCGATATAACTTCCTCGGCAGCCTCGGCCGCTTCATTATGTTGCTCCTTCGTACTCATGCAATCACCTCCTTAAAAGTTTACGCAGCAAACTTGGCATCCGCAGCAGTTGCAGGATCATTTATACCAGCGGCCCAGAAGAACCGCCATATCCTTGGATATAAGATCCAGCAGGCTGATGACTTTGCCGTATTCCATTCGCGTTGGTCCTAGAATGCCGATCGTTCCCAGCGATTGACCGTCAATAGCATAGGTTGCCGTGATTAGACTGCAATCGCTAATTGCCTTATGGTCATTTTCTGTACCGATACGTACTTGTATACCTGACGGAAGGCCGGAAAACATTTTCATGATGGCTGGTGTCTCATCAAGTAAGTCCAAAATCGTTTTTACCTTGTCTACATCCTTGAACTCCGGTTGTGTCAGCATGTTGGTCGTCCCGCCGAGGAAGATCCTATGCTCATCTTCATTCTGCAGTGCGTGATCCAGAACTTGCAGCAGCTGCTCGTAATGGTCCACATGCCGTTCAAGCTCTTGCCCGACTTCTGTGTAAAGCTTTGATCTGAGCCGAATCAGCGGAACGCCCACGAGCCTCGTATTCAAAATATTAACGACCTTCTCCATGTCCTCCATTTTGAGGCCTTCCGGAATCGATATCGTTCTATTTTCAACATGCCCCGTGTTTGTAACAATGATGGCAACCGCCGACGTTTGATCAAGCGGCACTAGGCCAAAATGCTTAAGCGACGTGCTGAACATCTCAGGTCCAAGCAAAATGGATGTATAATTGGTTAAATTGGACAAAATCATCGCTGTTTGCTGAATGACTTGTTCCATTTGGTTCATTTTGTCCGTAACGAACGAGCGGACCATGCCAATATCATTCTCATCCACTTCGTTAAGCTTCACTAAATGGTCGACATAATAACGGTAACCTTTCGTGGATGGGACACGCCCTGCTGACGTATGCGGCTGTTCCAGAAACCCAAGCTCCTCAAGATCCGCCATTTCATTGCGAATGGTAGCTGGACTAAAGCCAACGTCGCCGCGCTTCGAAATACTGCGTGAGCCGACTGGTTCAGCCGAGCGAATATAATCATCCACTATTGCATGCAAAATCATCCGTTGTCGTTCCGTCAGCATTCGAATACCCCCTACGATATTGTTCATTCCATTATTTTGTTTCCCGTCGTTAGCACTCAATAGTATCGAGTGCTAATCATTACTACAAAAATACCAAACCAGCTTGTCGATTGTCAAGTCGGTTCGGCAATTTTCGTGCGCCTATTATGCAAACGGATCATGCAAGCCTTAGACTTTGTGGACTCTGCCTGCTTCATCGACTGCAAATTTTTCTTTTCTTACCCGTTTATCGCCTTGATACAGCTCGACTACACGGTAAGGTGAGACAGAATCATCTATATTCACTTTCCAGCCGTTTGTGTTTAACAATGCAAATACTTCTTTGAACTCCATGGCTTTATAGCCATAAAAACCGCTAAAGCCTGCCCATTTCTTGAGAAGCACTGTCGTTACATGCTTGAGCTTGTCTTCTACAGCAACCAATTGATCTTTTTTCTCGGTCATTTTTTATTTCTCCTCTATGTGACAATAAACATCTACCTAGACTATATACCAAATCGAGCCGTAATACTATCAAAGCAGCCGATAAATTGAGCAAATGCCCGTCACCCGGTAAAAAACCACTATCCGGTTAGCTTCATAATGAGACTAAGGGAGAGTGGCTTCTATTTTCTTAGGAATATAACGATTGCAAATTCTAATTCAGCATCTTGAGAACGGCAATCTCATCACAGGCAAGCTGCTTGGGACAATTGACGCAATCCTTCCACACCTTCTCAGGAAAAATTTCTTTGTCTACGACCTTAAAGCCATTTTTCTCAAAAAAGGATACCGCATAAGTTAAAGCCATGATTTTCGGTATTTGCTGCTCTCTGGCCGCTTCGATCAATGCGTCTACCAGCTTGCTTCCGATACCAACGCCTTTGTAGCCCTCCGACATGCCTAGCGATCGAATTTCCACCAAATCTTGGCCTAATCTCGTCAGGGAGCCGCAGCCGACTACCTCTTCCCCTATTTGCGCGACGACGAATGTATCTATCATATATTCGAGCGCTTCCCGAGTGCGAGGCAGCATAATGCCTTTCTCGGCATAACCTTTTATTAATTGGAACAACGTTTCAATATCCTCTGACGTCGCTTTTCTGCATACGACCTGTACTGCCTGCATTTGTGCCTTCGCCTCCACCCGGTGCAAGTTCAAAATCAATATGAATAAATATACAACACAACGCATTTTTTCTCAAGAGGATTTTAGCCGGTATAGCCGATAAAAGCACCGAAAACTTCATTCCCCAAAAGCACGCCTTTATCCGTCAACCGGTAGATCGTATCATCCGCGGTTTGTTCAGCTTCCAGCAAGCCATCGTTCAGCAGCTTATTGATGACAGCACCGAACTTCCCCTCCAGTGTATGGCCCGGAAACTGCTTGGAGAAACGGGATGCAGGCACGCCTTCGAGAAGCCGCAGGCCGACCATCATCAAATCCTCCATCGCCTCATCCTCAGGCACCTCAAGCGTCTCCAAACGAGGGAGCTTCTGGGCAGATGCATCAATATATGGTGTAATCCCTTTTAAGTTGACATGGCGCATGCGGTTCAAATAGCCATGGGCCCCCGCTCCAAGGCCATAATAGGGCTCATTCCGCCAATAGGTGGAGTTATGCCGGCTCTCATAGCCCGGTTTTGCAAAATTGCTAATTTCATAATGGGCATAGCCGCTGCCCTTTAACATATCCATCAGCAGGATGAACATATTAAACTCCTCTTCCTCCGGAGGCAACGGCAGCTCATTGCGTTCATACAGCTTATGGAACAATGTATTTTCTTCTACCTTTAAACTGTAAATCGAATAATGGGGCAGCCCGAGCTCCATAGCGCGGTTTACGCTGTCGGCGAGCAGCTCAACCGTCTGGCCCGGCAAGCCAAACATCAGGTCAATCGACAGGTTTGTAAAACCAACCGCGCGCGCATTTTCGATGCTGCGGTAAACATCATCCACGCTGTGTATTCTGCCTATCCTCTCAAGGAGGCCATTATCAAAGGACTGCACCCCGAAGCTGATTCGATTCACGCCGCCGGCCTTCATCGCAGACAGCTTATCGATATCCGTTGTACCCGGATTTGCTTCCATCGTAAACTCCACATGTGGAGCCAACGGAAAATAGGTTTGGACCGATTTCAGGAATCTCTCCATTTGAACGGGTGTAAGCACCGTTGGGGTGCCCCCGCCAACAAATACAGTATCAATCTCCACGGGCGGCCATTGTTCAACCGTGCGCGCCATCTCCTGCTCCAAGGCATCCAAGTATTGATCGACCGGCTGGCCTTTCAATACATAGGAGGTGAAATCGCAATAGTGGCATTTATTCGTGCAGAAAGGGATGTGTATATATAAAGCACGCGGTGATTGCGTTATCGTCATCGTTTAGCATTCTCCTTCAAGCGCAAACGCAAGAGCCGCGCATTCATGCTGCAGCTTTCGTTCCGCATTGAAATATAAGTCGATATCCAAAAGAAAAGGGAATAGCAAAGAGGGAGAGCAGCGCCCTCCCTCATCCTCGTACGTCTTAATCCTCGCCGATTTTGAGCACCGCCATGAACGCTTCCTGCGGCACCTCCACACTTCCTACTTGCTTCATCCGTTTCTTGCCTTCTTTCTGCTTCTCAAGCAGCTTCCGCTTCCGGCTGATATCGCCGCCGTAGCATTTGGCAAGAACGTTCTTGCGCATCGCTTTAACAGTCTCACGCGAGATAACTTTGTTGCCAATCGACGCCTGAATCGGCACCTCGAACATTTGACGAGGAATCAGCTCTTTCAGCTTCTCGCAAATGACCTTGCCGCGCTGGTACGCGCGGTCGCGGTGAACGATGACAGACAATGCATCGACTTGTTCATTGTTCAGCATAATGTCCATTTTGACCAAGTTGGATTTGCGGTAGCCGCTAATCTCGTAGTCAAACGAAGCATACCCTTTTGTGCTTGATTTCAACTGGTCGAAGAAATCATACACGATTTCAGAAAGCGGAATGTGATAAGTAAGCGTAACGCGATTCGTATCCAAGTATTCCATATTGACGAATTCGCCGCGTTTGTTCTGACAAAGCTCCATTATCGCGCCTACATAATCATTTGGTACAATAATTGCCGCTTTAACAAACGGCTCCTCTACAAAATCAAGCTTCCCGGCTTCCGGATAGTTGGATGGATTGTCAATCTCCATCGTCTCCCCGTTAGTCAGCGTGATTTTGTAGATTACGCTTGGTGCGGTTGTAATGAGCGGTATGTTGAACTCCCGTTCGATCCGCTCCTGAATGATTTCCATGTGCAGCAGGCCTAGGAAGCCGCAGCGGTAGCCAAAGCCCAGTGCTGTTGATGATTCCGGCTCGTATCGAAGCGAAGCATCGTTGAGCTCCAGCTTCTCAAGCGCATCCCGCAAATCGTTGTAGTCTTGTGTCTCGATCGGGTATAGCCCGCAGAATACCATCGGATTGATCTGCCGGTAACCTGGCAAGCGCTCTGGCGCAGGGCGCTTCGCCTCTGTGACTGTATCGCCGACACGCGTATCCTTTACGTTCTTAATGCCCGCAACGACGAAACCAACATCGCCAACCGCAAGCTCCTTCACGATCGACATGCGCGGCATGAAGGCCCCTACCTCAATGACCTCAAATTCGGCTCCCGTTGCCATAAAACGAATTTTCGAACCGGCCTTGATGCTTCCGTCCATAACCCGAACATACACGATAACGCCTTTGTAAGGATCGTAATGCGAGTCAAAAATAAGCGCCTTAAGCGGCTGATCGGGATCGCCTTCAGGAGAAGGCATCTTGGAAACCACTTGCTCCAATATTTCTTTGATGCCGATTCCCGCTTTTGCGGAAGCAAGCACCGCATCGGAGGCATCAAGTCCGATCACATCCTCGATTTCCTGCTTCACCCGTTCAGGCTCAGCGCTTGGCAAATCGATTTTATTGATGACAGGTACGATTTCAAGGTTGTTATCCAGTGCCAAATACACATTGGCAAGCGTCTGGGCTTCTATCCCTTGCGCGGCATCAACGACGAGCAAAGCGCCTTCACAAGCCGCCAGACTGCGTGATACCTCGTATGTAAAGTCGACGTGCCCTGGCGTATCGATCAGGTTAAGGATATATTCAATCCCGTCATCTGCCGTATACGCTAATCGAACCGCTTGCAGCTTAATGGTAATGCCGCGTTCACGCTCCAAATCCATTTGGTCAAGAACTTGCTCTTGCATCTCGCGAGAGGTCAAAGCGCCGGTATACTCCAGTATCCGGTCAGCCAGCGTAGATTTACCGTGGTCTATATGCGCGATAATGGAAAAATTCCTAATTCTCTTTTGTCGGTCACGTACGTCAGTCATGCCTAACCCCCACAATTTCCAATAATGCTATTCATTCCTCCTATTATATCAGTTAAGGGGAAGACCAGCAATGTTCATTATCACTTCGTTAATCCGTCAAAGATTGAAACCACCATCCGGATGCCCTCGCTTGACATATTTTGGAGCAGGCCTGACGTTGAATCCGCAATCTTGTTCACGGCCGGCTGCTTGTTTTCGACCGGAACGCCCGGCAGCCGGTCATTGACGAGAGGCACCTCATTATCCGAATCTAAAGGATAAGCCTCCTCGCCAGCGAGCGTAAGTCTTTTAAGCTCCGCAAGCTCCTCCTCAAGCTTAGCTATTTTCTGCTGCTGCTCGCTCATTTGCTCCATCGCCGGGTTCGTGGTTTCCTCCGGCAAAATATTTTCCGCATATTCGCCGCTGCCGTCCATGGGACCATAAATCCGTTCGATGCCGGAGGTAGACATATCAATGCCGTACATGATGATTATAGCCATCGCTCCGCCTAGAACCGTCCACTTTAACGCGTTTCGTTTCATATGTCGTTCGTTCCTTTCTGTCTCCAGAATACGATGTTCTCTCAGCTCGCTTTGCCTTTGTCAGCTGACACCTTTTCGTCTGCCCAGTAAATGCTTGAAATAACTTCAGCCAAGGCATCGGCAGTCCGGTAGGATTCCTCGAGCGTATTGTCTACGCCGCCTACCTCGATTAGCACGCTGTCCGAGGCAAGCGACTGATTATATTCCGCATTTCCCGATGCAGCTGTCTTCCCCCAGATGCCGCGCGAAATGCCTGGATATTTTTTTTCAAGCGCTTCATGGATCTTTGTGGCAAAGGCTTCATTTTTCTCCCAATTTGGGTTCTTATGGCCAATGATGAAATAAACCTGGGCATAGCTTTTGCCGTCAATATCGATCGTCGTGTACTTCCGTTTTTGCGAATCGCGATGAAGATCAAAGAAAAATTTTAAATCCTTGCTGCTGGCGATCGCTTCCTTCACCGTTTTCATGGAGTATTTATAAGATAATTCCCACCTGTATTTAGGGATTGCCGTCGGATAATCCGTATTGGAATGCTGCGCTCCTACCCCGTTCTCTTCTAGCTTCTGGGCAAGGCGCTTACCTACAAGTGTGATGTTTTTCGTTTTTGAATTTGGATCCTTCGATTGATCCGCAAGCTCAGGATACCAGGACTCGCGATTATGTGAGTGATAGATAAAGACAGCCTTCGAGCCTCCTGTCGTCGGTTTCAAGGGCTCCCCTTTGCCGCCTTCCTCGCCTCCTGTACTGCCAGTGTCGTCCGGTTCATCGGTAGCTGCCGGTGACTGTTCCGGTTCATTCCCATGATCATTGGAAATATCGGTGCCTGCCCCCTCGTGCAGGCCGCCTATCGGATCATATGTAATCGGCGCGTTATCCTCAGGTCCTACAGCCGTATCCGTGCCAACTCCCTTGCGAATGAGAAAGGCATCATTTACGCTCATGCCTGGCAGTTCTCCGGCAAGCAAGCTCTTAGGATCGCCTGGATTAATATCGGTCAGCGCGCGCATCAGAAGTGAACTGATTTGTTTGGCTGTAAAAGGCTCCTCTGTCTGGCTGCTCTGAAACGCAGGCATCTCCATCTCTAGCATATCCCCAAAAAACCCGCTGGATACTGCGGCAGCGAATCCTTTCATGGAGTTCACCGGAGAAGCTGTTGTCTGCTGATGCGCCATGCCCGCCACGCCCAGCAATACAAAAAATATCATGGAGCAAAAAGAGAGCAGCGCGAATGTTCGCCCCGTCACCAGAAATTTCCTCATCCGTTTGCTTTCTCTTCCGATATCCAGCAGCATGACTCTTCGTTTCATAAGCTGTACAACCTCCCGCTTCTTTGCGCCAGTGGCTTTTAGTTACTACTAAACTATGATAGTAATAGAGTTCATAGAACCATAGAATGGCCAATGGGCAGCAATTGATAGGTTTAGTATCCACTTTCAGAGTTACGAGAATGTACTTAGCCATGTTAGCCTGTAGACGCAGCAAAGCCGCTTCTCATCGAAGCGGCTGAAGCATCCATTTTTAAAGTAAACACTCAGTGTGTATATGCCGCCACATTGCTTGAATCCACAGCATCGTGCAGCGAAGCGTTAAGGCCGCTCGCAATAATATTGGCAATATCCTCAATGAACTCGTCAATTTCCTTAGGCGTGACGAGCAAGTCATGCCCAATCGGACTGAGCACTTCCTTGACAAGCTGAAGGCGTTCATTTTCCTCCATTTGGTTGACCAAGCCTAATATCTGATCCGAGTTCGCGCTTTGCTGCTTAAAATGATTGCTCATCATCTCCAGTGTGTTGTTCACAATGGTCGAGGCGTAGACGACGGTAGGGACGCCGATGGCAATAACAGGAACCCCTAAGATTTCCTTGGTCAGTCCTTTGCGCTTATTGCCGATGCCCGAGCCTGGATGGATGCCCGTATCGGCGATTTGAATCGTCGTATTAACCCGCTCCAGCGCTTTGGAGGCTAACGCGTCAATGGCAATGACCAGCTCCGGCTTTGTTTTCTCGACAATGCCTTGAACAATTTCGCTGGATTCAATGCCGGTTATCCCAAGAACCCCTGGCGCGACTGCGCTTACCTGCCGGTAGCCAGGTGCAACCTGATCGGGCATTAGCTCAAAGTAGTGACGCGTTACCATAACATTTTCAACCACGATTGGACCAAGAGCATCCGGGGTTACGTTCCAGTTGCCAAGTCCAACGATAAGCACCCTTGCCGCTTTATTAATGGAGAGCCGTTCGAGGAAGGCTTCAAAATGCTTCGCGAACTGCGTCGCAACACGATCCTGCAGTCCCGTATCCCCGTTACGCAGCCCCGGCACTTCGATCGTTACGTAATGCCCCTGCATTTTTCCAATCGCTTGAGAGCCCTGCTCGTTCTGTACGTGCAGCTGCGTGATCGTAATGCCATCGTCTTCGGTTATCTCCGATTGAATGCCTGGAATCGGGCCTCCGCGAGGAGATTCCGCCATTTCCTTCGCTTCGAGCGCCAAATCGGTACGGACATTGTATTGCTGCAAATCAAGTTCCTTCTCCACTGCTCATTCTCCCTTCAAGCCTGTACTACCGTTATTGTTTGCAAACGACTTATTTTCATACCCCGTGCCAAACACGGCTGGGTTCGCCTTGTATTTGAACAAGGAGCTTCCTGCTATTGCTTTTTGGGGATTGGCATGATAATATATTTTAAGTTGTGTTGTCTAGGTTTATTATGTATATAAACCGTTGTAAATAGTTTAGGAGGTGAATTCCATGCCAAACATTAAATCCGCGATTAAACGCGTTAAAACAAGTGAAAAGCGTCGTGCTTTGAATGCTTCCCAAAAATCCGCACTTCGTTCGGCCGTTAAATCTGCTGACCAAGCTATCGCTGGCACTGATCTTGATGCTGCTAAAGCAGCTCTTATCGCTGCAACGAAAAAGTTGGACAAAGCAGCAACTAAAGGCCTGATTCATAAAAATGCGGCTTCCCGCAAAAAATCACGTCTTGCAAAACGTTTGAATGCCCTTTCGGCTCAAGCCTAAGCAGCGTACAAGCTTAAACGGTTATCGTCGTCTTTAGATGGCTGCAACCGTTTAGCTTACAAAAAAAGCTTCGCCGCCCCTAATCGGGCAGCGAAGCTTTTTTTGTGTGTAAACAAGATGAAACAGCTGTCGCCGTTCATAGGCGACGCGCGGTTGCATTCCAAGAAATATAAAAGGCGATGGAGATCGAGCTAAGCGCCCTTCTCCATGCCAAGTGAAAGCAAATACAATTCCAAGCCGAGCGTCTTGTCGATCGCTCCGGTCTTCATCTGATAATCAAGCTCTGCCAGCGAAGCCAGCAATCTCCCTAGCTTCGGGACTTGGAACTTGCGGCTTTTCTCTGAAGCAAGCTTGACCGCGTATGGATGCAAGCCTAATTGGCCCGCCATCTGCTGGGGCGAGTACTGGTGCTGCTCCAGCTCTTTGATTTGCAGCATGATCCTCAGCTGCCTCGCAATGAGAGCCGCGATCTTGATTGGTTCCTCGCGGCGCACGAGCAGCTCCCTATATAAGCGAATAGCCTTGTCGATTCGAAGCTCTGCAATCGCATCCACAAGCGCGAACACATCCTCCTCCACCGTAGCTGCGGTCATTAGCGATGCTATTTCCACGTCGATGGTGCCACCCGCTCCCGCGTGAAGGCAAAGCTTGTCCACCTCTTGCGAGAGCTGCTGCATATTGGCTCCGGCACGGGTGAGGAGTAAATCTGCCGCATCAGAAGACAGCGTTCTGTTTTGCTCCGCTGCCCGCTTGATCATCCACTGCTTCAATTGGGACGCATCCAGCTCTGGGAACGGAACAAGTGAATTCCGCTCCTTCAGCGTCTTCACGAGCTTCCTCCGCTCATCCAGCTTCTCGGCATTTACTGCAATGACGATAATCGAGGTCTCTGAAGGGTACTCCATATATTGAATCAGCTTCTCAGGACGGTGCTCCAGCTTACCGCCTTCTTTTCCCCCCGCGCATAAAACAACAGCATCCCTTATCAGTATAAGCTTGCGTTCCACAAAAAAAGGCGACGTCTCCGCTTCAAGAACGGCCTCGTCGATCGAGGTTTCCGCCGTATCAAACTTAACGATGCCAAGCTCCCGTTCATCAGCCGTAAACATCGCGTCTGTCAAGGCATTAATAAACTGCTGCAGGCGATAGCGATCCTTCCCATACAAAACATAGATTGGGCGAAAGCGGCCGCCCTTTATTTCCTTCAACGCTTCCTTCGCATCCATTGCTGCACCCCACTAGCTGTAAGTATAATTACACGTAAAAAGAAACGCCCGACGGTGACCTTTCTATAGACGCCATCGTTTCTGCGAAACGCAGAGAGAGAATGAGCAAAAACCTATGCTTTTCTATACGTCAAGAAGAAACAGCTTCGCCGTCCTCTGGCAGAGGACGGCATCCGTTTCTTCTGTAATATAAGACTGCTTTAACGTGTGAAACGTATAAGCCATATAGCTGAAACAAAGGGATGAGCCTTTACGGGGCTTCATCCCTTTGCCGAACATCTATATAAACATTCGCAGGCAGGCCCATGGTGCCGCCCTGCGGATGGTCATACGACGTTAAGGCTTCGTCGCAGACACTCTCGTTGCTCATACTATACGCAGCAGCGGATGAATGTGTGCGAATACCTTTCATTAATGGGCTGCCTTCTGTTCCGTTAGGCTAGCCGTATCAATAACATACTTCTCAATAGCTCCTTGCTCCACATGAACCTCATAGGCCAGAACGGAACTATCGTCCGACCAGCTGAGATTAACAAGCTGGCCGTTCTTGCGCGGTGTCGTATACACCAGCGAATTGTCGCTCAAAGCATACAGCTTGATCGTGAAAGCTTCAACCTTGGCATTGTATTTGCCATCGGGAGACGGGAAGGAAAAGAGATCGGCAGTGACGCCAAGCTCATTCTCTTCCGGCACGAGGCTTTTTCCGTCTTGAGCAACGCCAAAGTCGCTGCCTCCGGCGATGTTTTTGCCCTCCAATTGCCCTTGCTCTGGCGAGGATGGCATCGAGCCTGTGCCTTCGTCCGTTTTCCCATCGGAAGCGTCGCTCTCGAACATATTGTTCAGGGTAACGTCTTCCTTATTGAACCCTTCTGTGCTCACCTCGGGATTGGGAGCCCCGACTCTCGCATCGCTCGCTGAGAAGGACATCCCCTCTGGCGCCTGATTGGCCGTTTCAGCTGCGTTACTGCTCGAATCATTGGACGAGGATTTGGCTAACGAGCCAATATCGGGCAGCGATCCCGGCTGGTACGTGACAAGAAACAGCCCTGCTACGATTCCCGCTGCAATGACTCCGCTCATGATCCGAATCGATGGCCAGCGACGTTGGCGCTTCGCTCTGCGCGGCACGGCATGGGACGTATCTGTGCTTGCAATCGGTTCACCAGGCGCAGCGGATTTTCCGTATAGCTCCATTCTCTCGAGCTCTGGCATAATCGCATCGACCAGACTATAGCTCGGCATAACTTTGGGCAAACTGGTAAGCTCGGCGGATAACAGCTGTAACCGCTCGAACATAGCTGCACAGTCCGGACACTGTCTAGTATGATTCGTCAAGACTTCTTTCTCGCTTTCGTCGAGATCGTCGTCTAGCTGTCTTTGCATTAGTTCCATCACCTCTTGACAATTCATCCCCGGACACCACCTTTCTGATAATCATGGAGTAACGTCTGCAGCTGTTGCCTAGCTCTGAATAAATAAGATTTCACCGTGTTGAGCGGCAAATCAAGCGAATCTGCAATTTCGTTGTAAGAGAAATCCTGTAAATACCGAAGGACGACAACCGCACGATGATGCTCAGGAAGCTTATCGATCGCGGCTTGAATGTCTTTCACAGCATAAGCAGACATTACTTCGTCCTCCACATTCTGTTTCTCGTGGAATACCATGTCGTGCTCATCTATGGAGACGGTCGGTTTATTTCTCCGAAACTTGTCAATGCAAATGTTCGTTACAATACGTTGAATCCATGTCTTAAACTGCGCTTTTTCTTCGTACGAGCCTATTTTTGTGTAGATGCGAATGAGCGCTTCCTGCGCGGCATCAAGGGCATCCTGTTCGTTGTTCAATATATAATAGGCTGTCCGATAAACATGCGTTTCAATCTCTCGCAATAGAGTAATTAAAGCGTCGCGATCTCCCGACTGAGCGGCTCTAATGAGCTCCGGCTCCACCACGAAGGATCCCCCTCTCTTGCAACCATTCTGACGAAGTGGTTGCGCTAAAAGTTGCAGATAAACTAGAAAATTTACTTTATTTTTATTAGTAACATTTGCTAATGAAGCATTTTCCCCTAGTGGGAGTCAATACGGTTCGTTTGCCGCTTAACAAAGCTATACGGCCTTGCTCATTTCAACAATGCTGCCATTACGAAATAAACTCCACATCAAAGGATACCAAATTTCTAGAACCTCGTATATAGATAGTGCTTGAATACTATTTGGAAGAATCCTGGCGCAGAACTCTCGCGTTAATATCGGGCTATTGAATAAGCGCAAATTTCATGTGTTCAGCCGATACGCTAGTCGTATTGTACATTCTAAAATTAAATTCAACATGGGGATATAAATTAAACTATATTATAGTATAGAAAACGGCGAAGTTAAACCAAAATCCCTATTGGGCTACTCTCTGCTATACGAATATAAGCGCCCGCCCTTCACCGTAAATTGCACCTCGCCGTCAAGGTCGGTTCGCCACAACTGGGTTCCCGCTTGTGCAACCCTGCCCAATACGTCAGGATGCGGATGCCCGTAGCTGTTGGTTACGCCTACGGAAGCTACGCTTCCTAAAGGCTTCCAATAGGAGAGCCATTCGCTGCTTGTAGAAAACCGGCTGCCATGGTGGGCAATTTTCATAACGGATACTTCTTTTACAGCCAAGCCATCTGCAGGCTTACGCCGCTCATTCCGAATGATCGAGCGTTCGGTTTCCGCGTTGATATCGCCTGTAAAAAGGAAGGTAGATTGATAGAGCTGCACAGCCAGCACGACGCTGCTTTCATTTTGCTCCTTTTGCCAAGTTACCGAGCTTTCCCTATGCTGATCCTCCGGCCATAGGACGCGCAGTCCTGCTTCCCGTTCCAGCTGATAACTCATCCCTGCGCTTACCTGATACATCGGAATATGGAGCGTGTTTGCTTGTTTCAATAGGTTCAGGGCATCCTCCGCTTCTTTCACCGTACCGTTCCACCAAATGCTCCGCACAGGAATCGTCTCAAGAACCGCCTTAAGCCCTCGAATATGATCGCTATCCAAATGCGAAATGACGAGAATATCTATGCTCCTCACGCCTCTTTTGAGCAGCAGCGGCACCAGCACCTTCTGGCCAACTTCAAAGGGACTGCTGCGTTCCTTCCATTCTTCCCCAGGTTTGCGAAAGGACAACGTGCCTCCTCCATCTATTAGTATGTGCTTCCCGCCCGGCGTGCGGATATGAACGGCATCCCCTTGTCCGACGTCAATGAAGCTGACAACCGCATCACGGTTCACTATATCCGGCTTGTAGGCGTAGCCAAGCATAAGCAATAACAGGAATATGGCGGAATATAGGCGGATATTCCTTTTTTTATTTGACTCTTGCTCGATTTGAAATACAGGAACAGAGGCAAGCGGAGCCGTTTCCGTTTCTCCCGGGTTTGTGCCGCCAGAATCCGTCTCTCTCCGCTCTGTCCTCGCGCTTATTGCACGAAAAAGGATGCCGAGCACGAACAGCCAACCACCTACCCACCATAATGGCGGCGTTGCCCATATGGTGCGAAGGGCATCGATCTGCGAGAGCCGCTCCACGAGCCAAAAGGTCCAGTCATTCGCGCAATGCGATACATGAGCAAGCAGCTTGCCTCCGGCCTCCCAAGGAATGGCAAGCACGAGCGCAATGGCGCCGAGCGGCATCACAATAAAGCTGATAAATGGAACGAGCACAAAATTCGCCACGACGGACAAGGCATGAAACTGGTTGAAGTAATAAATAGATACCGGAAACGAGACGATTTGGGCTACGACCGTAACTGCCGCCAAATCAAGCAGCGCGTTGCCCTTCTTCCACCTCGGCATGGCCCGGCGCACTGGCTGCACGCCAACAATTAATCCGATCGTTACAATGAAGGAAAGCTGAAAGCTGACATTTTCGATAAAGAACGGATCACAAACCAGCATCAGTACCGCAGCGGCAGCAAGCAGATGCAAACCATCCTTGAGTTTCCCCATCCGGGCGGCTAGCAGGCCAAGCACCGACATGAGGCCGGCACGGACGACGGAGGGCGATGCTCCGGAGAGCAGGACGTAAAGAGGGACCGAGAGGATCAGGATGAGCAGTATCCGCTCGCGGCTCATTCGAGCGAGGCGCAGCGAGCCGCCAAGCACGTATAGAAATACGGCGACATGAAGCCCTGATATCGCCAATATATGCGTCAGGCCCAGCCGTGAAAACTGCTGGAACTGCTCGGGGTCGAGGTCCTCGCGAATGCCGAGGACCAGCCCCTTCATGTATCCCGATTGCGACTCGGGATACAGCACATCGAACCGCGCGCCGAGATAATCGCGCGCGGCGTCTACGCGGCCGAGCAGCGCGGCCGCGGTCCACCCGGGGCCCGTCGCCGCTTCGACGGCGGCGGTGCCCTGCACTTTAAGCAGCCAGTGGATTCTCTGGCTGCTCAGGTAGCGGCGGTAATCGAATCCGCCGCTATTGGAGGCAGTGACCGGCCGCGCCAGCTCGCCGGTCAAGCGCACGCGGTCGCCGCGCTGCCACGCCGCGGCGATCTCCTGCTCCGGCTGCACATTCAGCCGGACATGCACTAGAAAGCGCTCGCGCAACTCCTGCGCGGCGTCTTCTCCCTCGACGTGGACGCGATCCGCCGCCACGCGAAACATCGCCCGATCACCGTCGATCTCTACCGCCGACACGATCGTGCCAAACGCTTCCGCCGCATAAGCGGCTCGCGGACCATCCGCCTCTGCGGCGGCAAGCAGCGCTGGCAGCGCCGTAACGTTGCGCGCATCCGCCCACATCCGCTCCCCGGCGGCAAGCGCCACTGCCAAAGCGCAGGCTGCGGCGAGCTGCCACGTCGCCTGCTTGCAGAGCACGGCGGCCACCGCCAGAAGCGCAGCGGCCATCGCCGCAAGCAAAACGCCGCGGCTGTCCAGGCCCGCAGCCGCGGCGCTTCCAAAGGTCCAACAAATCGCAAACCAGATCAACGGTCGTCGATTCATCCCCATCTCATCGTCCTCCTCTCGTTATCCCAACAGGCTCCGCACAACAAAAAAAGGAACCTCTGCCGCATCCGAAGACGCAGGCAGAGGTTCCTCCTCTATTCCTTTATGCCACTTCCCTATTCTATTCCGCGTGACTAAGAGGTTACATCCATATGCGCCTGAGCAGGTGGTTCGAAATGATCCAAGCCGCGGAAGATGATGCCCTTTTGCTTCATCAGATTTGTGACCTTGTCACTATCCTTCGGGTAGCTGCGATGGTAGACGATTTCAATGACACCGCTATTGGCGAGCATATTTGCGCATGTCCAGCAGGGCTGGTCGGTGACGTAAACGGTCGAGCCCTCGCGATCGGTACGATCGGTGAAGAGCAGTAGATTCTGCTCCGCATGAATCGTCCGAATACAGCGCTGTTTCTTAAAGGGCTGCTCCTTGCCGTCAACCAGCTTCATTTCGACTTCCTCCGCAATCATACAGCCTGCCTCAAGACAGTCCTGCACGCCCATCGGAGCGCCGTTGTAAGCTGTACCAAGCAGCTTCTTGCCTTGAACGAGCACTGCCCCCACATGTCTGCGCGGACAGCGCGAGCGCGTCGACACCATATAAGCGATATCCATAAAATACGTATCCCAATCCTTGCGGAGCGCATCCTGCGTCTGGGTGTTCATAACTCCAACTTCCTTTCTCATGCTGCATCTGCTATTCTGGCTGCAAATCAATGAACGATTTAGTTTTGTTGGCTAGCGGCAATGGCTTGCTCAAGATCCGCAAGGATATCGTCGATGCCTTCCGTACCGATTGACAAACGGATCATGCCCGGAGTAACGCCCGCACCCTCTTGCTGTTCCGCAGATAGCTGAAGATGTGTCGTGCTTGCTGGATGGATAATCAATGACTTCGAATCGCCGACATTCGCCAAATGCGAGAACAGCTGAACCGCATTGATGACTTTCTTGCCAGCTTCCACGCCGCCTTTAATCCCAAAAGTCATAATTGCGCCTTTGCCCTTCGGCAAATACTTTTGCGCCAGCTCATAGGACGGATGGCTGGACAGGCCTGGATAGCTTACCCACTCAACCGATTCATGCCCTTGCAAAAATTCTGCTACCTTTTGTGCATTGGAGCTGTGGCGTTCCATCCGTAGATGCAGCGTCTCTAGCCCTTGCAGCAGAAGGAAGGAGTTGAACGGCGATATTGCCGCTCCCATATCGCGAAGCAATTGCACGCGCGCCTTAATAATGTAAGCAACCGGACCTACTGCGTCCGTGTAAACAACGCCGTTATAGCTAGGATCAGGCTCGGTCAAGCCGGGAAATTTGCCGCTTGCTTTCCAGTCAAACTTACCTCCGTCAACAATAATACCACCGATTGACGTGCCATGCCCGCCGATAAACTTTGTTGCCGAGTGAACTACGATATCAGCGCCGTGCTCGATTGGCCGGCACAAATACGGGCTCGGGAAGGTATTGTCTACGATAAACGGAATACCGTTCTCGTGAGCGATGGCAGCTACGGCTGCGATATCGATCACGTCGCCCTTTGGATTTCCGATTGTTTCGGCATAAACCGCTTTCGTACGCTCATTGATGGCAGCGCGGAAATTTTCCGGGTTCGACGGATCAACAAAACGTACCGTAATGCCCAGCTTGGCGAGCGTAATTGAGAACAGGTTGTACGTGCCGCCATACAGGCTGGTTGCGGATACGATCTCATCGCCAGCGCCTGCAATGTTAAGGATGGAATATGTAATGGCGGATTGGCCGGATGCAACCGCCAATGCTGCTGGAGCGCCTTCCAGCTCAGCAACCCGCTTCTCAAATACATCCGAGGTTGGGTTCATGATTCTGGAATAAATATTGCCGAACTCCTGCAAAGAAAATAAATTTGCTGCATGATCTGTATCTTTGAATCCGTATGATGTCGTTTGGTAGATAGGTACCGCACGCGACAACGTCGTCGGATCGATTTGCTGGCCTCCGTGGACGGATAGCGTATCAAGAGAAAGCTTGCGTTGTTCTGACATTTCCTCGACTCCTTCAAATGAAGTTATTATGATAGCAATAAATTAGGTAAGCGGAACCAAAGGCCGCGCTCCTTTCCATTCTCTCACAATTATGGACGAGCTACAATGCTATCTTTGATCCCTTGCAGCAGTTTTTCGCCAATTCCCTTTACCCGCTGTAAATCTTCAACCGAGGCGAATTTCCCATTTTTATTCCGGTCATCAATAATGGCCTGTGCTTTTGCCGGACCAATTCCTTTCAGCTCATCGAGCTCGCTCGCCGTCGCGCGATTAATGTCCAGCTTGCCATCTGCCGCTGTTTCCGCCGGCGCTGTGATCTGTCCTCCATTTGCAGCATCATCCAATAGATCCTGCTGTTCGGTATCGACTGCAATCTCCGCCGTATGATTAGCTGCAAGGGAATCGTCGTTGATCTCTGCATTTTGGCTAGGAGATGTACGAGAAGCTTCATTCGATGGCTCTTTCAATACGGACGGTTCAATCGGCTGCTCCCTTTTTGAAATCGCATCGCCAACCGCTTCATTTAAAGGGTCCCACTGGCCAGGCTCCTTTTGTTTAGGCTCCATTAAGGCTCCTGCCATAAGGAAAAGAGCAATCGCGACAAAAAAACAGGCAACCACAAAACGTTTGTTCAAACGTCCATTCCTAGTTGTTTTCATCAGGGCACTTCCTCTCGACAAATAATTTGGTAATTAGTGACATATGAAACAAGTCCTACGGAATAAGGTAAGAGAGCAAACAAATAAGATTAGGTTGATTCGGGATTTGCACACGTAGACCTTCGATCGCTCCATCTTCTCAAGCCCTACGCGTGCCAAACCTATAGGAGGGTTCAGCATGAATGTCGGATTTATCGGGACGGGCACAATGGGAAGCCTGCTCATTGAAGCTTTGATTGCATCGGGCGCCTTATCGCCTGCACAAATTGCCATAAGCAACCGCACCTTTGCCAAAGCGCAAGCTTTAGCCGACCGTTATTCCGGCATGAGAGCCGAATATACGAATGCCGGAGCGGCTAGCGGCTGCGATATTCTGTTCTTGTGCGTGAAACCGCTGGAATTCAAAAAAGTGGTCGATGATTTGAAGTCGGTTATTCGGCCACACCAAATCGTCATCTCCATTACCAGCCCCGTGCTCGTCTCCCATTTAGAGGCTGAGCTCGATTGCAAAATAGCCAAGGTCATTCCAAGCATAACTAACTATGTATGGAGCGGTGCTTCCCTTTGCATCTACGGCGAAAGAATGAACGCAGAAGACAAGGAGCTTCTCGAAGATTTGCTCTCCCATATCAGCGAGCCGCTTCGTATAGATGAAGGCTACACCCGAATCGTATCGGACCTGTCGAGCTGCGGCCCTGCGTTCATTTCCTTCCTGCTCGAGCAGTTCATTGAGGCGGCCGTGGAGGAAACCGGCATTGGGCGCGAAGAGGCTGAGCGCGTAGCAAGCGCCATGCTGCTCGGAACCGGCTTGCTGCTGACCGAAGGCGGTTTGACCCCAGCCGATGTGCAGGCAAGGGTAGCTGTGCCGGGCGGCATTACGGCTAAAGCGCTGAATTTGCTTAGACGGGAGACGGATGGCGTATTTAACCAGCTCATCCGGACGACCCACGCCAAATTCAACGAAGACCTCGTTAAGGTTTCCACTGCTTTTATAGGAGAAAAGGTGAACGGTCAATAGCTGTTCTTCAGCTAATGCCCGCTCACCTCTTCGGTGTGCCTTTTATTTAATTGGCTACGATGTTAACAAGCTTGCCTTTAACCGCAATGACTTTGCGGATCGTTTTGCCTGCAATGAGCTCTTGTACTTTCTCAAGCTCTTTTGCCAGGCTTTCCATTTCAGCGACATCCATATCCGCTGCGATGGACACGCGGTCCGCGATTTTGCCGTTCACTTGAACAACGATCTCAACTTCCTGGTCTACTGTCCAGGATTCCTCGTATGTCGGGAACGCAGCATACGTAAGCGAATCCGTACGGCCCAGCTTCTCCCATAGCTCTTCCGCGATATGCGGAGCGATTGGCGAGAGCAATTGAACGAACTGCTCCATGGCTGCTTGCGGAAGCACTTCCGTTTTGTAAGCTTCATTCACGAAAATCATCAATTGGCTAATCACCGTGTTGAAGCGCAGCCCCTCGTAATCCTCGGTAATTTTCTTGATGGAACGGTGCCATGTGCGCTTGAAGGCGTCGCTTGTATCCCCTGTTCCGATTTTAGCGCTCAGAGAGCCATCCTCATTGATGAACAACCGCCATACGCGGCTAAGGAAACGATATGTCCCTTCCACTCCGTTCGTATTCCAAGGCTTCGTAGCTTCCAGCGGCCCCATGAACATTTCATACATCCGAAGCGTATCCGCCCCGAATTCATTGACGATATCGTCCGGGTTGATGACGTTGCCGCGTGATTTGGACATTTTCTCATTATTGTTGCCAAGAATCATCCCTTGGTTCACAAGCTTGTGGAACGGCTCCTTCGTATCAACAACGCCGATATCGTAAAGGACCTTGTGCCAGAAACGGGCATACAGCAAATGCAGCACGGCATGCTCAGCGCCGCCGATGTACAAGTCAACGGGCAACCATTCCTTTTGCTTCTCTGGCGAACAGAGCTGCTCATTGTTCTTTGGATCGATAAAGCGGAGGTAATACCAGCAGCTTCCTGCCCATTGCGGCATCGTATTCGTCTCGCGACGAGCTTTCATGCCCGTCTCAGGATCAATGGTATTGACCCAATCCGTAACGACGGCAAGCGGAGACTCGCCTGTTCCCGATGGCGTAATTGCATCCACGTCCGGCAGCAGCAGCGGCAATTGATCCTCAGGCACCGTCTTCATCGTGCCATCCTCCAGATGAAGGATCGGGATTGGCTCCCCCCAGTAACGCTGGCGGCTGAACAGCCAATCGCGCAAACGGTAAGTGATTTTGCCTTTGCCTTTGCCTGATGCATCCAAATGCTCGATCATCTTCGCAATGGCTTCTTCATTCGTTAAGCCATCAAGGAAATCGGAATTCACATGCTTGCCGTCTCCTGAATAAGCTTCCTTCGTGATATCGCCGCCTTGCACAACCTCTACGATAGGAAGATCGAACTGCTTAGCGAACTCCCAGTCACGGGAATCATGGCCCGGTACGGCCATAATCGCGCCAGTTCCGTAGCCGGCAAGGACGTAATCCGCAATCCAGATTGGTGTTTTTGCGCCGTTAACCGGATTAACCGCGTACGCGCCAGTGAAAACGCCCGATTTGTCTTTAGCAAGGTCCGTACGCTCCAAATCGCTCTTGCGTGCCGCGGCTTCCTGGTAGGCAACAATGGCTGCTTTCTGTTCTTCCGTGACGATTTGGGCAACAAGCTCATGCTCGGGAGCCAGTACGCAATAAGTTGCGCCGAATAGCGTATCCGGACGAGTCGTAAATACGACCAACGAGGAATCGTGACCATCGATTTCGAAGGTAACCTCTGCGCCCTTCGATTTGCCGATCCAGTTGCGCTGCATATCCTTGATGCTCTCCGACCAGTCCAGCTCCTCAAGATCATCCAGCAAGCGGTCTGCATATTCGGTAATTTTCAAAATCCATTGACGCATCGGCTTGCGGACGACCGGATGGTTGCCGCGCTCGCTCAGCCCGTTAATGACTTCTTCATTTGCCAGAACGGTGCCGAGTGCCTCGCACCAGTTCACGGATACTTCAGCTACGTAAGCAAGCCCTCTATTGTATAGCTGGATAAAAATCCATTGTGTCCATTTGTAATATTCAGGATCTGTGGTGCTGATCTCTCGATCCCAATCATAAGAGAAACCGAGTGACTTAATTTGTCTGCGGAAATTATCGATGTTCTTGAACGTAATGTCGCGCGGATGCTGTCCCGTATCCAAGGCATGCTGCTCAGCAGGCAATCCAAAGGCATCCCAGCCCATAGGATGAAGCACATTGTAGCCCTTCATTCTTTTGTATCGGGATACGATATCCGTTGCGGTATAACCCTCAGGATGCCCTACATGCAGACCTGCCCCTGAAGGGTACGGAAACATGTCGAGCGCGTAAAACTTAGGTTTGCCCGCTTCTTCCTTCGTTTGGAACGTTTTGTTGTTATCCCAGAATTGCTGCCATTTCGGCTCGACAACAAGCGGGTTATAGCCGTGAAATTGCTGCTCTTGACTCATGTGTAGATTTCCTCCTAGAAATAGATGCTATAGGCTTAGTCGTACAAAAAAACATAAAACCTCCCGCCCCTAGCGGATATCGCTAGGGACGAGAGGTTGTTCTCCCGTGGTACCACCCTAGTTAGCGGCAGGCATGCTTTGCCTATCGCTCACTTGTCGCCTTTATCGCAGGCCAAACGGCGCGTATCACGATCGATGCCAGCATCGAATCGCAATCTTGCGCAGCTCCAAGGCGAGCTTCATTTCGCAGCAGGTCCGGCTTGCACCCTTAAACGCCGGCTCTCTATGCCTTACTAACGAAATTACTGTTCCTCTTCAACGCTTCTTATGCATAAAAATGGTTAGTTTCGATTATAAAGACCGATCCATTCGGTGTCAAGAGAAACGCCTTCTTATACAGCGGACGACTCGTTACTGCGGCCAAACGTGATGATTCTGACAAGAAGCGCAATTAGCAAGCCATGAACCGCAAAACCGCCTATTGCGGCATGGCTGCCGACAATCATGCCAAGCAGCCATAGTGAAATGGGGGGAAGCTGAATGATAAACAATAAACATAGACCAAAAACGAGAATAACGTCATTCACTCTTGCATTCATCTTATGTCGAAGCAGCAGCGTTACCAGCATGATAAAGCCAAGGCCCATAGAAACCTGGCTCCAGTACCGCACTGCGTTTCTTTCCGAGCCGGACTCCACCCCGAGAAAGCTATAACTAAAGCCGATTTGGCCTGCATATAAAATTCCTACAACAATTGAAGCAACGCTAAGAATCACGATTAACCATTTTTTCAAGCTCAACTCCCCCTCTTTATAACGGCAGCATGCCCAGATCGTGATGATTGATGCCTGGCGCCGCAAGAAGCGTCAATGGCTGGCACATCCTTTTATACGAATGTTTGCCAAATAATGTTGCGCTTGAACTTATCGTTTATCGCGAGAGGCAGCTCCCCAGACAGAGAGAGTCCTGTTTGCTCCCGCCCCCAAGCCGGTCAATGCGAATCCCACAACCACCAGCATCAACATGGCTAACGAAAGATTCCAATTGCCCGTAAGGTCGTGAATGAAACCAAACAGCAGCGGGCCTGCCGCCGCAAGCAGATAACCAATGGACTGCGCCATCCCGGACAGCTGTGCCGATTGTTCTGCGCTTCCAGTCCTAAGCACAAAAAACATAACGGCAAGGCTAAAGCCTGATCCGCCGGCTATGCCGAGCAAAATCATGCATACTGGTATCAACGCCGCATGCCCGTTATACAGCCCAATATATCCGACTAGCATGAGCAGAGCCGTGAGAAGAGACAGCCCTTTCTGGCTTGCCTGACGTCCGGCTATGACAGGAATCAGGAACGTTGCCGGCAAACTGACGAATTGAAGAAGCGACAGCATCCAGCCCGCATCGGAATGGCTCATGCCCCGGTCATGCAAAATTTCAGGGAGCCATGAAACATTGACATAGAAGCAAAAGGATTGAAGCCCCATAAACAGCGACACTTGCCAAGCTAGCTTTGAACCGAACAGACTTTTTCGTTTAGAGCCGTTCTGCGCGCTTGTTTGGTTAATTCTTTTCATTTTGCGTATTTGCGGGATCCATGCCGCACTGGAAATAAGAGCAAGGAGCGCCCAGCAGGCGAGCATCCCCTGCCAGCCGAAGCCAAGTTGCTCCGAAATGGGGATGCTGAAGCCTGAAGCGAGTGCGGCTCCAAGATTCATGACGACGGAATACAAGCCGGTCATTAGCCCGACTCTGGATGCAAAATCCCGTTTGATCAGGCTAGGCAGAAGCACGTTGGCAATCGCGATCGCCATGCCTAGCAAAGCGGTGCCTACGAATAATGCCGCTATGGACGGCAATGAACGGATTATTATCGCTCCGGTCAAAACGATCATGGCGCCAAACAGCGTATTTTCCATGCTGATCCGACGAGCCATTCGTGGCGCAAGCGGAGAAATCAGCGCAAATGCCAGTAGCGGCAAAGTGGTCAGCATGCCCGTCCATGTGCTGGATAAGCCAAATGTTTGCTGAATATTGGACACAATGGGCCCGACAGCGGTAATCGATGCGCGCAAATTTGCGGCGATAAGCAAGATGCCAAGCAGGAGCAGCCAAGAGCTCGTCATCACAAGCGGTCTTGAAGCGGCGGCTGATGCTTGGTTTACATGGTTCATTTTCACAACGTAATCCTTCTTTCTTATGCTGTTCACTCTATGTTGTTAAGCATTCCATTACCGTACCTGTTGCATGCGGGAATTCTTCACATCGGGCACGTCCTGGCGAATGCGGTACCAGTATTCATATTGCGGCACAAAGCCGATTTTCTCGTATAGCCTTTTTGCTGGCGCATTGTTTTTTACAACTAACAGATAGCCTTCTTGCGCTCCCTGGCTTCTGCCCCACTTTAGCAAATGGAGCACCAGTTGCTCGCCATGCCCTTTATTGCGGCTGCCCGGATCTGTAACAAGATCATAGATGCCGATCCAATTGTCCTCTATGACGGCAAATCCGCAGGCGACCGGGATTCCGTTATCATGCAGCAGCGCAAAACATGCTTTTAGGGGCGATAGCTCCAACATCTGGCGCGTGATGCTCGCCTGTTCGCTTGTTAATCCGCTAAAGGCAGAGAGGGTTGCGAGCCAGCTCTCCGACGGATCGCTCTCCAGCCAAATCTCTGCGGGAGCAGGCGACAGAACATCGGATAGATGAACAGTCTGCACAACCGTTTGGTCAACGAGGGCATAGCCGCGTGCTGCAAGCTCCTCATCGAGCGAGGCAGGCTGGCTGAATGGCGTTATTTTGAAAGTGGTCCGAAGCCCCGCTTTCTCGTAGCGCTCCTCGCAAATACGGATTTTTTCATTTAGCTCTATCGTATGGCCATAGATCGGATGAATCGAGTTGGAGCGCTTCGTATAGCCCTTGTTAAAGCGGAGCAGCCACCCATCATAGACGAGGGTTTGGAGAGCTGGCCAGCCATTCAGGCTCATTTCTTCAATTCGCGCGTGTATAAGCTTGCGAATAGGTTCCACATGGTGCCGATCATGCCAAATAAAATCCTTCATATATTGAGCTGCTTCAAATGGATGCCCGTCCGCATCCTGATAGGTTGTTTCATATTGTTCATCGGTTAGAGCAGCGATAGCCCTCATGATCCGCTCGCGGCTTCGCACTGCCTGATTGGAAAGCTCAGCAATTGCGGTGTTCATACCGTAGCCTTTCGCATGCTCATTGAACTCGTCATAATCCAGATGCTTGACCGTAAGCGGCAATCCGGCACCCAGCTTCGCTATCGCTTCCTCGTAGAAATAATCGTCCCAGCGCAAAATATGCGCGACCACCTCGCGAACCGACCATTTTCCTACACCCATGCTCTGATTCCAAATCCGCTTGTCATATCTCGCCAAATCGACGACAAACGCTGTCCATTCCCCAAATTCCTGCAATAGCTGTTCCTTTTCTGAAACCATCGGTGTTCCCCTCTCCTCCACATCAGATGTAAACGATTCCCAACGATTCTCTTATTTTACTGAAGACTTCCTTGGACAGCCACTTCTTTTTGCGACCGCCATCCCGGACAAAAAAATAGCCGCTCCATGAGCAGCCGCTGCCTCTTGCCTATTCAGCCATGCCAAACCGCTCAAGCTGATCCTGCATGTTTGCCTTACGCAATACCTCGCGCTGCTTCGGCCCGAGCAGATCAAAATGCGGAAATTCGGAGCGGGCATGTATATAGCGAGGGTTGAGGCCATTGTCGAGACACCATCGCGAGAGCTTTTCCATATCGGAGCAGCCCACCTTCGTCACCGTCCGCATATCCGGAAAGCGCGGGTCGATCCAGTAATGCGTCAAAAATGCGATCTCACCACGCGCGACAGCCGACTTCCACTCCTCCATCTCTTTTCGTTTAATGCCAAATGCCATTGCAGCTCACCTTCCCGTTTGACAAGTGTTAATCGGATAAGCTCGTGCATCAGAAGCTTGTTTAAGCCAGAATATTTTTGACTCTGCCGACCTGACCGTCCGCAAGCCTTACTTTGATGCCGTGAGGATGCTTGGGCGAATTGGTCAAAATATCCTTGACGATCCCCCGTGTCAGCTTGCCTGTTCGTTGATCCTGCTTCAATACGATATCGACTTCCAGCCCAGCCTTGATCTGGGAGCGTTCTGTTCCATTCATCATCTATCATTCCTCTGCTGCTCTTAATGTTGGCTTTTAGCATAGCATATGCAAAGTAAAGATGCACATTATAGGGACAACTGTTATACTTAACATCAAACGATGTTTACGAAAAGAGGAAATGTATTAATGTCTAACGCATTCAACGCTTTGGGTATCATCCCCAAGCTAAGCGATTTGCTCCACCAAGATGGAATTACCGAACCGACTCCGGTTCAGAAACAAGCCATTCCGCTCCTTCTTAACGGGCAGGATGTCATTGCGCAAGCACAAACGGGCACAGGCAAAACGATCGCGTTTGCTTTGCCTATCTTGCAACGAATTAACATAGAAAAAGAGCAGGTACAAGCTCTTATATTGACTCCAACGAGAGAGCTTGCCATTCAAATAACAAGTGAGCTTAAGAAGCTTGTTCCTGCCGTTGGCGTAAGCGTGCTTGCCGCTTATGGCGGACAGGATGTCGATGCTCAAATTCGCAAGCTGCAAAAGTCGCCTCATATCGTGGTTGCTACTCCCGGTCGCTTAATCGACCATATGAAGCGTGAAACCGTTAGCCTAGGCAAACTACAGATGCTCGTTCTTGACGAGGCCGATCAAATGCTCCACATGGGTTTCCTGCCCGATGTAGAAAGCATAATTTCTCAATCGCCCAAGGCTCGCCAAACAATGCTCTTCTCAGCTACGATGCCGGATGCCATCCGCAAGCTGGCTGCAGATTACATGAAAACGCCTGTTGATATCCGTGTTAAGAGCACGAATGTCACGCTCGACAGCATTACGCAAATCGTATACGAAACGACAGACAGAACCAAGCAGCAGACGCTTGTTCATCTGCTTGAACGGCATCAGCCGTATTTGGCGGTTATCTTCTGCCGGACGAAAGTACGCGCGAAGAAACTGAACAAGGAGCTTCAAGAGCTCGGAATTGAATCCGATGAGCTGCATGGCGATCTGACGCAAGCCAAGCGTGAGCAGGTCATGAAGCGCTTCAGAGATGCACGGCTCCAAGTGCTTGTTGCAACGGACGTTGCGGCACGCGGCCTTGACGTGGAAGGCGTTACCCACGTTTACAATTATGACGTTCCGCAAGACGGCGAGCTGTACATTCACCGAATCGGCAGAACGGGCCGCGCGGGTCAAGATGGCGCTGCGATTACGCTCGCCACGCCATATGACAAAAATCATTTGATTCTTATTGAGCAGAGCATCAACGCCAAGCTCGCTCGTCGTGCAATCGACAGCGAAGGCGTAGAGACCTCCGTTCGCTCACAGTCTGGCGATCGTCCAGAGAAAGGCCGCGGAGCCGCTGGCAAAGGCGGTGCCCGCATCGCAAGCGGCAAGCCAGCCGAAGGCGGACGACGCGGACGCGACCGTTCCGGCCAATCGGAGCGCGGTGCTAAACCCGGAGGCCGCAGAGGCCAGCGCGAAACAGCACGCCCTGCTGCCGGCAAACGTACAGGAAGAACAGCAGACGTACGCAGCGAGGCTTCTTCTGAAGCAGCAACAGAAACCTCTGGCTGGGCCGCAAAGCGCGGTGAGCGCTTTGATAAGGGTACCGCAGAGCGTACAGGGAATCGCAGCAGCTCGGCTCGCAGCGAACGTACTGGTAACCGTGAGAATAATTCGCGTAACGGTGAGCGCGACGGAAACCGCGGCAGTTCGGCACGCGGTGGATCTAGCCGCAGCAGCTTCGGAAGCCCGCGTGGCGCTGAGCACGCAGCAGGACGCGCTAATTCTAAGGTAGACAGCCCTTGGGAAGCAGCTCGCAACGATCTCAAAGCGAGCAACGAACGAAGTGCAGTTCGCGGCAAAGCCCAAGCTGGCGGTCGTGGCGGACAGCGTGGCAACTCTTCAGCTGGCGGACGAAGCGGTTCTCCAACTGGCGGGCGAAGCAGTGCACCAGCCGGTGGACGCGGAGGAAGCACGCGAAACAGCGGCCCATCGAATAAACCGCGCGGTGGACGCGGACGTTAATATCGTACATGAAAGAGCGGATTTTGCACGGCAGCTCCTGCCCTGCGAAATCCGCTTTTTTTGATCTAGCAGTCCACTCTGCTACGACAATCTTTTCCTTCAAAGAGGGTATATTCCCCTCCAAGACATATGCCTAATTGCCTGTAAACCGAGACAAATGTCCAATCGAATCGGGACATTTTGACATACAATACCCTATACCGAACAGCGGGAACTACCCCATTCACGCAGCATCCCGCAGTCGGAAAATGATGAATAGGGGGAATTGGCATGTCCGGTGTACATGGAGGCTTTACGTCGATTGGCGTAATTTTGGTATTGTTCATTCTTCTGGTCATTATCTCTAGATCCGTTCTCTACTGATCGTAAAATGCTCATTATAGCAAAAAACCGCCGAGCACTGCGCTCTGGCGGTTTTTTTGCGACTTAAGTCCATGCATATTCGCGCAGCGCTCGCGCAACTCCGTCCTCGCTGTTGGAAGGGGCAACCGCTTTGGCTGCCAGCTTCACCTGCTCCGGAGAATTGCCCATCGCAATGCCCATTCCTGCAAATTGCAGCATGGTAATATCATTATAATAATTGCCTATGGCAAGGATGCGGCTTCGGTCAATGCCCCGGATTGCAGCCAACTGTTCCAATGCTCTTCCTTTATTAGCCTCCGCGTGATGAACGTCGATGAAGTAATCTCCGCTTCTTATCGAGTGAAGAGTTTGCGGCCAGCTTGCCCATTCCGTTTGAACCGTGTCCATTTGTTCCTTGCTGCCAAAAACCGTAAATTTCACGAGACCGCTAGGCAGCGCTAACCGAAAGTCCTGTATAGAAGGCTTCGCTTGATAGCGGCCATACATAAGTTCAGCTTCAGGCGTCATGCTCTCTACCATCATTTCAAAGGCCGTATTTAAATCAAAATGGATCGCGCGATCACGGCAATAAACTACGAAATCAATCAAATGTTCCGGAATCATATCAAACTGATGGATAACCGACCGGTCGTCCGAATTAATCGTTGCGGCTCCATTATGCGTAATGACTGTACCGCCCAGACCAAGCTCTTCCAAAATCGGAAGCGCTCCTGACGGGCCGCGGCCCGTGCACAGCACGATTTGAGCACCGCGTCCAGCAGCCTCGTGAACCGTTTCGCGGATCGCTTTCGTTAGTACATGATCGTCGGTCAACAGCGTTCCATCAACATCTAATGCAATTAAATCGTATTGCAAGCTCATCGTCTCACTCCAATTATTGTCTCTTTGTATGGTTATTGTTCCTATTTTCGTTTATGTGCCCGAAGCAGTTCCACTTCTTCCAAGGTGAGTTCCCGGTAAGAGCCCTCCGGCAGCGATTCATCCAACGCGAGAGGTCCCATAGACACTCTTTTCAAGTAGACGACCGTTTTCCCTACTGCTTCAAACATTCTTTTTACCTGATGGAACTTTCCTTCCATGATTGTCAGCGAAATGCTGGAGAACGTTCCATCCTCCCTTTCTTCCTGTCCTATAATTTCAAGCACAGCAGGCAATGTGACGTAACCGTCGTCGAGCGTAACACCAATAGAAAACTGCTCTTTGTCTGTCTCTCCTACATTCCCTTGGACAATCGCTTCGTATGTCTTGGCTACATGCTTGCGTGGGGATAGCAGTTCGTGTGCCAGCTGGCCGTCATTCGTCAGCAGCAGCAGACCTACCGTATCCTTATCCAGCCGGCCAACCGGGAACGGCTCGCGCAATCGGTCCTGCGACTCCAGCAGGTCGATGACCGTACGCTCGCGCCCGTCCTCCGTTGCCGAAATAACTCCTCGTGGCTTATTGAGCATAAAATACACGACGTCCCTATAAATCACCGGCACACCTTCAAAAGCAACCTCCGATGTATCCTGGTCAACGATGATGCCGCTATCCTTGATCACCTTGCCTGCCAACGTCACCTTACCGAACTTTACCGCTTTCTTTATCTCGCTGCGCGTGCCTAGGCCCATATGGGCAAGCAGCTTGTCGATTCGAATTTTTTTGCTCATCCTACACCCATCTCCATCCTGCCGGCAGCTCGTTTTTGATCATGCCTCCGGCATATTTCCCCCAGCCAATCGGATAGCCGTCTGTACAAACCAAGATATAGCCCTTCGACGGTTCGCCTTCTTTCACTTGGACAGCCGATTCCTCCACAAACAAGGTTTCACCCTTTAGAAATCGAATCGTCTGCTCGTCTGTCGAGCTCCAGTTCACCGAGCGCACCGCTGCTTCCCGTGTAAGCCCCATTGCAAGGGGATGCGATGGCTCGAAGCGTCCGCGAACGGCCTCACCCACGTACCATCCCGCTCTAACAACTCTCAGACCATCGAGCGGGGGCACTTCTTCCGGCTGAATGTAGACGCGCGATCCATAGGCAACCGCACGGCCTGGCCAGGAAAGCGCACCAGCCGCGAACTGCTCCGCATGCTGGCTCCAGAGTTCAACTGGTGACGCCACCTCTACGGTAACTTGGTTGTTGTCAACTCGAACGCTGCCGCTGGCACAGGATTTTATGGCATGATGGGAAGAAGCATTCTCCCAATCATTACGGGTCTGTCGTTTGGCTGCGCGCCGCTCATCTCTGTAGTCATGCTTTTTCTCTTGTTTCTTAATTCCATTTGACTGCGACTCCCGCTTCAGTCTGCCGGATACTCCTGGCGCCGATGGGCGAGTTCGTGGCCCGGCATGAAGAATCTCATCGGTTTCTTGTTGTTCACGCTGCCCTCTGCGTATAAGCACTGCGGCGTAGTGGCCTTCACCTTCAATCAAATGCGGCCACAGCCTTACTGTACCGTTAATTGATTGAAGCCGCTCTAAACCAAGCTGCGCCGTGTCTGCGGCTAAATCCGCTCGGCCCGCCTGCCATCCAAATTGCTGCGGTACTGGCTCGATATCGAAATCATCATGCTCTGCGAGGAAAGTGGCGATCTGCTGCTCGTTCTCTTCGGGCGAGAAGGTGCAGGTGGAATAAACGATTCGCCCCCCGGGCGCAAGCATCGCTGATGCATGTCGCAAAATATCACGCTGCATGACAGAGCATCGTTCGATGGAATGCTTCTCCCAATCCGCGATCATTGATTCGTCTTTACGGAACATCCCTTCGCCTGAGCAAGGCGCGTCGACAAGTATCCGATCGAACCATTGCGGGAAGACAGCAGCAATCGCCTCTGGTTCCTCATTGAGCACCACTGCATTTCGGACGCCGGCTAGCTCGATATTTTTGGCCAGTGCCTTGGTTCGTTCCCGCGCATTATCGTTTGTAACAAGCACACCGCTTCCTTGGAGCTTCCCGGCGATTTGCGTTGATTTTCCGCCTGGCGCGGCACACAAATCCAGCACTCGCTGACCCGGCTGCACGTCCAGCAATTCGACAGGCGCCATTGCGCTTGGCTCTTGAATATAATAAAGGCCTGCATGGTAATGAGGATGCTTGCCCGGACGCTCTCCCTCGGCATAATACAGCCCGTCTGGCGCCCATGGAATTGGACGCGTCCCTGCGCCTAATGGAGATAGCTCTCTCCACTGCGCAGCATCGAGCTTCAAACGGTTGATTCTCAGACCGTATACTCTTGGGGCTGCATAGGATGACATAAAATTGTCATATTCCTCTTGGAGCAGCATTTCCATTTTTTCCGTGAATTTACGAGGCAAATTGCCGATCATACCCATTTCCTCCTGCCAATCTGCGATGATGTTTAGGCTCTTACATACGAGTATAGCTTTGTTATATAATATATTAAAGTAAGGACATGCTGCCTAGAAAACGCCTGTCCGTCAAAAAAAACGTTTCGGAGGTAGCCGCACAAATGAAAAAGAAAAAGAAAGTCAGTATGGTCTATGTGTATATCGGAGTTGTCGTTATTTTATTCGGATTAATTGCCTTGCTGAACAACAGCGGTAAAGTAAACGCCCTTTATGACAAGCCTGTATCACAGCTAAATCCGGAAACGCGCAAGCAGCTTGACGATCCTAACTATCAGAATATCATATTACCGGCTGTATTGGACAAGAAGGTCGCAGATAAGGAAAGTTTCTTTGTCTATCTATTTGCTTCTGATTGCCCGCATTGCCAAAAAACAACGCCGCAGCTCATGCCGCTGGTAGATGAACTGGGCATTGATCTGCCTCAGTTTAACTTAAGAGAATTCCCTTCTTACTTCAATAAATATAATGTAGAATACACGCCAACGCTTGCTTATTTCAAGGACGGCGTTCAAATCGATAAGCTAGAGGGCGGACTTGCCGAGGCAGGAACATCCGGCTATTCGCTTGAGGATTTCCGGGCATTCTTCAACAAATACTCCGGAGCTGAGAGCAAATGATGAAGCGCCAGCGCTTATCGGAGGAACAGATTGCCGAGTACCGGAAGCACTCTCGGATTCGCGGCATCATGTACGGCCTGCTGCTGGCATTTGCATTCATAACCCTGCTCACCGCCTGCGGCCTCGCAAGCGATGACAAATCCGGAGCCGAGCACCAGCACGGCTCCGAAACTTGGCAGACGACGGAATCGTTTGACAAGCTACCCGGATTTCTCTCTGACTACACGCCGCATACAAGCGATTTATACAAAGCTGTACACGCCCATGCTGACATTATGAGCGGCGTGACCTGCTATTGCGGCTGTTCGGATGGCCTTGCAGTTGAAACCCCGCATGACTCGCTTCTGCGCTGTTATGTCGCCGAGCATCCTGCGGATGAAGGAGCCGTAACCTGGACGAACCACAGTACCAGCTGCGGCATCTGCAAGAAAGAGATGGAAGAAGTTATCGCCTTAAGCAAGCAAGGCAAGACGGCTGATGAGATACGAGAAGCCATAGACGCTGCTTACAAGCCAAAGAAATCCAGCGACTAGTCTTGCCTTTCTATTGTTTTTCTCCAAACGGCTGCTCCGCAGGTTCGACTGAACTTTGCATGGCAGCCGTTTTTCATGCCTTCGGTAGTTTCCCTCTCGGTGAATGCCACATTTGGGCCGCACATACAAAATAAAGGCATCAAGGCAGCTTTCCCGCTGCCAAGACACCTAATGTTTTCATTTGAGCAGGCAAACCCGCCTACGACTAGTTTTGATTTGCTTTTTTGGCTTTTGCAATCGCTGCCTGAATATCGAGAGAGAGCTTGCTAAGCCCGTGATAATCCTCTCTTTCAAACTTTTCATTGAATCGCATTTGGAACTGCGCGGCCTCGCGCACGCGATGGTAAAAATATAAATCCTGTATGCCGCTCAAAACCTTGGATACGACATTCGACTGCTCCTCAAATTCGGTCTGGGCATCCAAAATTTCCTTGCGGATGCTTGTCATCTCCGTATCGAGCTGCGATGCGGCTTCCGCCGCTTTCTTCAAGCGGTCGCGCACGTCCTCTGGCAAGCTTTCCTTAAACTTATAGTTGAGGGAATGCTCGATGGTTGCCCAAAAATTCATCGCAAGCGTTCGAATCTGAATCTCAGCCAATACGATTTTGTAGCCTAGCGCCGTTTGTACGGGATATTCGACAATCATATGGTAGCTGCGATAGCCGCTATCCTTAAAATTCGTAATATAATCCTTCTCATAGACAAGCGTCAAATCCTTGCGCGTCCGGATTAAGCTTGCGACCCGGTGGATATCGTCAACAAACTGGCACATAATCCGAATGCCTGCTATGTCTTCAATGCCTTTATCCAATTGATCTGACGGGACATTAAGGCGCTTGGCTTTTTCCAAAATGCTAGAAATGCGCTTCACCCGGCCGGTGACAAATTCAATCGGTGCGTATGCTTCTCTTATCTTCAGTTCAACCCGCATCGTTTTAAACTTCACTTTCAGTTCTTCAACCGCTTGTTCATAAGGCTGTAAAAAAAGATTCCAGTCTCTACCGTCCATCCGGCCGCCTCCTGTTCTTAAACGTGATCTGCGCCGACTGCTTCAGCGATATTACGATAGCCATCCTTACGTAAACATTCCTTCAGACCGCTAGTCAATTCCCTAAGCACGCCTGGTCCTTTGTAAATAAGCGCGGTATAAATCTCAACCAGGGAAGCTCCTGCGCGGATTTTATCGTATGCGTCCTGCGCTGTAAAAATGCCGCCAGACCCTATGATCGGCAGCTGTCCGCCGGTCTGACGGTACACCGCTCGAATGACCTCGGTTGAGCGGTCGCGAAGCGGCTTGCCGCTTAAGCCCCCAGACTCGCCGGCGTTCGCGTGCGAGAGTCCTTTCCGGGACAACGTCGTATTCGTCGCGATAATGCCGGACACACCGCTTTCCATTATCGTGCCCACCGTTAGCTCAAGCTGTTCGCTTGTCATGTCTGGAGCGATTTTGACCAGAACGGGCTTTGCTTTCTTTCCTATTTTCGCCGCTTGCTCGTTTATTTCCTGTTTTACTGCGCTCAGTAAATTTCTCAGTTCTTCGCCGTGCTGCAAATCACGCAAATCCGGCGTGTTCGGCGAGCTGATATTGACGACAAAAAAATCGCCATATGTATAGAGGTCGCGAATGCAGGTCTGATAATCCTCATGTGCCAACTCATTTGGTGTCGTCTTGTTTTTGCCGATATTGACAGCAATTGGAATCCGATTGATTTTGCGACGTGACAGTTTTTCTGCCATTGCAGCTGTGCCTTCATTGTTAAAGCCCATTCGATTAATTAAGGCTTCGTCCGAAGGAAGACGGAATAACCTCGGTTGCTCATTGCCTGCTTGTCCCTTCGGCGTTACAGTACCCACTTCAGCGAAGCCAAAGCCAACGCTTGAGAAGCCATCTGCGGCTTTGCCGTTTTTATCTAGACCAGCTGCCAAACCTACAGGATGAGGAAAATGAATGCCAAACAACTCGGTTGCAAGTTCCGGCGACTCTGCTACGCCGTACATTGCATGCATCAGCCCGTTCAGTCCCGGTACGACTCCCCCTGCTGCCAAGCCGTCAATTACTAGATGATGAGCTCTCTCAGGGTCCATACGGAAAAAAATAGGCTTAAGAATTGAAGAATAAAGCAACTTACTCACTCCGATCTCAGATATATGTTCTATCTGACAGTTTAGCGTTTTTGCAGCAAAAAGAAAAGAGCCTGCACCAAGGGTGCAAGCATCCATTATATTGCGGCTTGTCCGGAAAACGATTACAATGGGATCATAATCATTATTATTATGAAATAGAGGGGTTGATTGTCGATGAGTTCTCCAAAAAGAAAACCTGCAACGATAAAAGCCAAACCTAAGGATGAAGTCAACAAGAAAGCACTGGCGTGGATCGGCTCCATTGTTGGCGTTGTAGTCGTAGCGATCGCGTTGCTTCTGATCTTTACTTCGTAAGTACTATTAAGTCAGCCATTTATATACCTTTGCGGGATTGGTTTCGTTTTGGCGCGGCTCCAGCTTGAATCTTTCTGTTGGCTGCTGTACCTTGGACGGAAGCGTCCCGTTTTTTATTTTTACTATGGTTCCAAGCGGAATCATGTCGAACAATTCTTCTACGTCCTCTTTGCCCATCCTTACGCAGCCAAGCGATTCATCCTTGCCAATGCTACCCGGCTCATCCGTCCCATGAATGGCATATAGCGTATTCGACAGCGTCATGCCGCGGCTCCCAAAAATCCCATTGTCGCTCCCATTCGGATTTTTCACTTTTTCGCTGATATAGAAGCTTCCTTCCGGCGTTTCCTCTCCGCCAAGACCTACCTTATAGCTCCTAACGATGATATTCCCTTGAACAACCGCCAGCCGGTGGGTAGATTTGTCCACAATAACCTCAAGCGGCTGATTCCACTCTTTGTCCAAAATTCCATTTGTGCCTACCAATGGACTCTTATCCTTTTGCGGAGTTTCCTTCCCATCCACAGCTGTTAAACCACCCTTGCCGGCTCCCTGCTCACGAATAGACTTATCCTTCTGGGCCTTGGCATTTTTCACCTTGAGGCTGACTCCGGCAAATAAAGCGCGCATTCCGCCTCTTTCGCCGGCAAGATAATTGTTAGGATACGGCCGAATCAAATCATCCAGCTTCTCGGGCCATTTTTTATTTTTTCGCTCATATTGGATAATTGCGCTCGCTAACGTCCAATGGGTCTCCTGCTCTTGGCTCCATTTCTCGTATTGTTTCGCAACAGCGGATACGTCGGATGGCTCACAATCACAGGTTTGCCGATCAAGCATCATTGCCTGCAGCTCTGAAGCCCCACTTTCCTTTCGGACGGCCATAAGCAGCTTCGTGTTCCCTTTCCATTTGCGCCAGCCCGCTTCTTCCTCTAGCCTCGCCGTGATCGTCAGAAGCGGCGCATCGGCAGCTGCGGCGATTAGTGCGTTCCACGCACTGCCAATCGGCTGTCGATCCTTCTGCGTAACGAATACCACACCTACCGGAAGCTGCTGGTTCTGGGCTGCAACAAGCGGCTCGGGCGCAGTTTCTTTCTTTAAAGCTCCATTAGCTGGAATCATCACCACAACAAAGAGCAGTAAGCCTGCCAATAACGCCGTTCTTCGGGCAAGCTTTTTTTTCTTATGCTGTTTATCCCATGCTTTGAGCTGCTGCAGCTGATTATCCGACAATGGGTGGCTCTCATCCTCAAACGCGTCATAAACCTCGCCAGCTTTGAGGAAGCAATAGTTCGCCTTACCTTCCTTGCCGGCAAGCAAATACTGTTTGCCTAGCAAATACCAGCCCATTTGGTTATTCGGATGTTGGTTTACAAATTGCTTTAAATAAAAAATATCATCTGGAGACTCCATTCCCCGCTCCTCCCAACTAGTGGCAATAATTCTTTATCGGTCGGATGGAAGCATGAATGAATCCCCACACAATCATTTCAATAGAAAAGGCATGCAAAAAAGCCCCTTCCGCAGCAAGCGCTGGCAAAAAGGGGCTTCTTCACAAGAATTAGATATTAATAGTTAAAAGGCACGTCTGCGATTTTGATCGAATCGGTAGGACAGCCATCAGCGGCATCCTGCAAATCATCAAATAAATCTTCCGGAATCTCAGTGTTGCCTGTGTTTCCATCTGCTTTATAAATAACTTCTGCAAGACCTTCGTCATCATAATCATAAATGTCAGGAGCAGTTGCTCCGCAAGCTCCACAAGCGATGCACGTATCTTTTTCAACCCAAGTAAACTTACCCATGGAATTTCCCTCCCAAATAAATATACGGAATAATCTCGTCTCTGTACAGTCAAGCTTCATTCATCAATATATAACAAACTATCATCCTTTTGCAAGGATGTGCCCCGAATTCGTTTATTCCTAATTAAGGTGGATGGATCATCGCCAAGCATTCCTGCTGTAAGAACCGCATCCTCCCCGTACTTGTCGCGAAGCTGATCCATTGCCTTCGTAAGAGCTTCCTTGCGAGGCTGCTGTTCGTAGCTAAATAGATCTAGCTGTAGTGCGGATTCTTCCAGCAGCTTCAGGTTCTGCAAGGTGATTCCAAGCAGGCGTATGGGTTCTCCAGCCTTCCAGTGCTTATCATAGAGTCTGCATGCTTCCTTATAAAATTCCTCAGAGGTTTGCGTAGGCGCCCCAAGCGTATGGGACCGAGTGATCGTCGTCATATCTGGATTGCGGATAGTCAACTGGACGGTAGTTGCTACCAGCTTTTGCCTCCGTAGCCTGCGCCCGGTTTGATCCGCCAAATTCAGCAGAACGCGGTATACGTCCTCACGGGCAGTAAGATCTGCGGGGAGTGTCGTCGTGTGCCCAATCGATTTGTTCAGCTCTCGGTTTGGATTCACCTCTCCGTGATCAATTCCATGCGCCGCAGCCTTCATCCAAGAGCCAATCACGCCAAATTGCTTGATCAGCATCATCTCGTCCGTGCCCGCCAGCTGTCCGATCGTTCGAATATTTAGCTTCATTAGCTTATCCGCGGTTTTCTTCCCGATTCCGAATAGCGTATCGCACGGTTTATCCCAAAGCACCTGCTTCACATCGCGGATCCGCAGCACCGTTAGCCCGTTAGGCTTCTTCATATCCGAGGCCATCTTGGCCAGCAGCTTATTCGGGGCAAGGCCGATCGAACATGGAAGCGACCACTCCGACATAATTCGCTGTTGAAGCGAAGCGGCGATGTCCAGCGGCGAGCCGAACATCTTGGAGCCTGTAATGTCCATATAACATTCGTCAATAGAAACGGCCTCCACAAGCGGGGTATATTGCCTTGCGATCGTCATGAAGCCATGGGAGTATTTACGGTACAGGGTGAAATCAGGTTTTATTAATATAAGCTCCGGACACAGCTGAAGTGCCTGTCTCACATTCATCCCGGTCTTTATTCCTTTGCTTCTGGCTGTATAGGAACAAGTAACAATGATCCCCTTGCGCTGCTCCACGCTGCCCGACACCGCCGTCGGCCTGTTCTTATATTTCTCAGGTTCCTCTGCTTCATGCACGGAACAATAGAAGGCATTCATATCCAAATGAATAATAACACGGCCTTTAGCCGGATAATGTTCATTTACACTTTTTGTCACCTTTGTATCACCGCCTAAATTAGAAGCAACAAAATTACATAAGCCTCGTCATCCCCAGCATACAATTCCAATAGGGGCAAGTCAACGAAGCTATAGTCACCACGCAAATTTTACAACAAACCCTCTACTTTCACGACGACAAGTGTTATAATATTAAATTATGATTTGAAATGGCTATCAGTGAAGGAGGCGTCCCGTTAATGACAACAAACATATCCATATTTGATACGACGCTGCGTGACGGTACACAAGGAGAAGGAATCAGCCTGTCTGCGGATGACAAATTAAAAATTGCCCAGAAGCTCGACGCGCTGGGCGTTCATTATATTGAAGGCGGCAATCCCGGAAGCAACAGCAAGGATATCGAATTTTTCCAGCGGATCAAAGCATTCAATCTTAATGCCAAAATTACCGCATTTGGAAGCACGCGTCGGAAAAACAGCTTGGCCGAACAGGACGCCAGCCTTGTTCGCATTGCGGAATCCGGTGTTCCGGCGGCTACGCTTGTAGGAAAATCATGGGACTTCCATGTACATACCGCCCTGCAAACAACGCTTGAGGAAAATCTATCGATGATTTACGACTCCATCGCTTTTCTAAAGCAAAACGGCATGGAAGCCTTGTTTGATGCGGAGCATTTTTTCGATGGTTTCAAGCACAACCCTGAATACGCTGTTTCCGTGCTTAAGAAGGCACAGGAGGCTGGCGCGAATTGGCTCGTGCTTTGCGATACGAACGGCGGCACCCTGCCGAATGAAATCCATGACATCGTCACGCATGTAAGACAGGTGCTGACAACGCCAATTGGCATTCACACCCATAACGACTGCGAGCTAGCCGTGGCTAACTCACTTGCCGCTGTTGGCGCAGGCGCACGTCAGGTTCAAGGCACAATCAACGGCTATGGCGAGCGCTGCGGCAATGCGAATCTGTGCTCCATCATCCCTAACCTGCAAATTAAGATGAAATATGATGTACTGCCTGATGAGAAGCTCTCTACATTGACAAGCACTGCACGCTACGTAAGCGAAATCGCCAATGTCCATATGCCGGTTGGCCAAGCTTATGTCGGCAATGCGGCATTTGCACACAAAGGCGGCATCCATGTATCGGCGATTATGAAGGATTCCAAAACCTACGAGCATATCCAGCCGGAGCTTGTAGGCAACAAGCAGCGCATTCTCGTATCCGAGCTTGCCGGCCAAAGCAACATCATCTCCAAAGCCAAGGAGCTTGGCCTTGACGTTACGGCAAATAATGAGAAAACGAAACAGATCATGGACCAGATTAAAGAGCTGGAACATCAAGGATATCAATTCGAAGGCGCGGATGCATCGATGGAATTGCTGCTTCGCGAGGCATTTGACGGCGAGGTCAAGGAAGTCTTCAAGGTTGAATCGTTCAAAATGCTCGTTGAGAAAACTAACGGCCAAATGATTTCCGAAGCCATTGTGAAGATAAATGTAGGCGGCCAACAGGTATACACAGCTGCCGAGGGCAACGGCCCCGTCAATGCGCTCGATAACGCGCTCCGCAAGGCACTGGTTCAATTTTATCCTAAGATTGAAGGCATTCATCTCTCTGATTACAAAGTTCGTGTAATCGACGAGAAGGACGCTACAGCAGCCAAGGTACGCGTGCTAATCGAATCCACTGGCCTGGATAACACATGGAGCACCGTTGGCGTTTCTAATAATGTTATCGAAGCAAGCTGGGAAGCTCTCGTTGACAGTATCCGTTATGCCTTGCTTGGCATGGTCAAGGTGGATAACAATCAAGCCGATTCATCGGATAGGATCGGACTCGTCAACCATTAACAATAACAACAAAAAAGGTCTGCCTGACGTCAACTCGTGACATCAGCCAGACCTTTTTTTGTTTCCTCACATCCACTTTTCAATCAAACGTTCCCATTCCTCGTAGGTAATGACGCCATTTATTCTTTCTCGAATGACGCCCTCGCTGTCAATGAGAAAAGTTGTTGGGAATGTATCCACCTTATATTGCTTGGTTACGTCACCTTCGCGGTCCATCAGAATCGGAAAGGTAAATTCATGCTCATTGACAAAATCACGGGCCGCCCGTTCTTTGTCGTATTTGGTGGCATTGACCCCATACAGCTGGATTGTTTCTCCGTATTGCTCATGCAGCCGCTGCAAATCAGGCGCCTCCAGCTCGCAGGGGCCGCACCAAGAAGCCCAGAAGTTAACGAAGGATAATTTACCTCGCTTGCCCCCGACCTCGTAGGATTGCTCATCAAGCGCTGGAAGCTTAAATGCTGTCGCCGTAAATCCAGCCTTAGGCTTGAAATCTGCCGACGGAGCTGCCAGCGTAACGGAATCCGAACCGTCATTGTTATATTGGAACAGGGCCAAGCCAGCAAATACAAATGCAATGGTAAATAGCGTAATGGCGCGTTTCATGGCGTACCTTCCTTCTCGTTCAAGAACTTTTTAACCGCATGGCTTCATGGTATCATGTGCAGTATGGAAGCTCAAGGCGCTGAGCATTTTAGCCATAAAAACGTCACGTTTTACCAAAATAGCCTTTGCCCTTATTGTTGGTAAATACAGACCCGTTCATACGCGGTAGATAGGGGTTAGCTCCCACTGCCGGTTTCCGTTATACTTAAATTACGTTTATTTTGTTAGGAGGCATAATGATGGAGCAACAACCAATGAAGGGGTTTATTACGCAATCCGCTTATAATCAGCTCATCCAAATTTGCAAGGATGCCAAACCTATCGAAGCTTGTGGAATCGTTGCAAGCTCAGGTTCAGACTTGGAGCAAGGAAGCGCCGACAACGGTAAGCGTTACGTTATTGACACCATTATCCCTATCACCAATACGCATATCGATCCTACTCATTCGTTCTCCTTTGATCCGGCAGAATGGACCTCTGTGTATTACGACATGCAAAAAAACCGACAAAAGCTTGTCGGCTTGTTCCATTCGCATCCGCGTACCGAGGCAGTGCCGTCCTCTAGCGACGCTGAAGGCTTCCTGCCGGCTTCCGAGCTATCTTATTGGATTGTTTCCCTGCAAAACAGCGAAAACCCCCATGTCCAGCCCTTCAACCGTTCACACGGCCAGTTTATTCCGATGGAGCTAGTGCTTGCTTAAATAAGCATACAAATCGCCCAGTGTTGTAATATTCCTCTCCAAAATCCTGGCAAGATAGTTCTGCCACAGCTTCGCAGTCATAATGGAGTCCTGCAGCGCGTGATGCCTTTCCGTGATTGGAATGCAGCAGCTCTCGAGCAAATCATCTAGGCTGTAGCCTTCCAGATTTGGCTCCAGCCACTTAGCCACCATCATCGTATCCAGCACTCTGTGGTTTAAATTCACTTTCGAAGTTCGCCATAGCGCAGCGTTCAGAAACTGCTTGTCATGGCCCGAAGCATGGGCGACAAGCAGTCGTCTGCCTACAAATTCCATAAAATCGTGCAGCACCTGCATCAAATCAGGTGCATCCTGCACCATTTCATTCGTAATGCCCGTCAACTCGACGATCGCCTTCGGAATTTTACGCTTGGGATTGACCAGGCTGTAGAAGCATTCATTTTCTACCACCTCGCCCCCCCTAAACATTACCGCCCCGAATGAAATAATTTCATCGCCGTTGGTTGGATAGAAGCCCGTTGTCTCCAAGTCGAATACAACAACCTCTAATTCTTTTAATGGCATATCGAACATCGATTGCTTGCGCTGCTCTTTATTAACGTTGCGAATAAACGCCATTTGCTGCGCATTCTGGGAGCCTAGCATAGAAGCGATGGCAGGCGTAAATCCTCCCATTTTGTATAGGTTCCACATGCGACCGACGCCTTTTTGCTCTTTCATTCCTCCACCGCCTTACGTAAGCCTGCCCATTGTTTGCTTGAATACTGCTCGCTGCAGCTTCTTGCCTAGACGCAGACCGCTTTTCAACTCATCCGTCATTTCCTTCGTCAGTTTCCGGTTGGACAGCTTGCCATTGTTCGCATACAAGCCATCGGCGTTTTGCTCTGTCGTCATTAACCGAAGCCTTAGAAAAATACGAAATGCCTGATCGTAAACCGCGGCATCTGCAGCAGACATCTTCCCAGCCTTAACCAGCATTTTAATCCGCTCAAGCGTGGACGTTTCCCTTATTCCCATTTGAATTGACAATAGCCTGATTGAATTTACCATAGGAATGTAGGCGCCGTATTTGATATCTAGGCTGCCCGCATCCTCTCCGTATTGTTCCTTGAGAAGTTGGCCAAAAATGCCAAGAAGCACTTTATGGCGCATCGTATTATCAAGCATCCGCTGCAAAATAATTTGATGATTCAGCATATCGATAAAAAATAAGTCCTTAAGCTCGTCTAACAGCCTTTGCTCTCCGTAAACGCATCTGCCATCTGCGATAATCAGCAAATAACGGACCGCTTCCCAGGCCGGCTCTTCAAACCAGTGATCCAGCTTGCTGCCCCATTCCGATAAAGGCAAACACCACTCTGGGTTGCTGCTTAGCACGTTGCCTTCACACGGCGGGTATCCCGTCACTTGAAGAAAAGCGACGATAAGCTCGCATAATTGTTTGAAATAAAGACGTACTTCTTCTGGATCAGCCACAGGATCCTGATAGACAACTCCGCTGTCTTGATCGCTTGACAACGTCTGCTCTTTCCGACCGCCGCTGCCGAACAATAAATATGCGTAAGGCACGGGGGGAGAACCCTTCCCCAACCGTGCCATTTCCGCTTCTGCGAGGATGATCGAGCGCTGGATTACCGCGTCGTGCACCTCATTCAATTGTTCATTAAATTGTTCGACCGGACGCGTGGGGAGAAGAGCTTCCATCTGCTCGTGAACCTGATCCCGCAAGCTTCGCAGCACTTCTACATGATCGGCAGAGCCAATCTGCTTCAGCAGCTGCAATCGCACCGGATCACTCATGCGACGCCCTCTCCCTTCGGTCAGTCCTTCTCATTCGATTAGCCTTGAATGTTTTGGCCTGCTTTTTTCATTTGCTCAGGATAACCATAAGCTCCGTGCTCACTCAGGTCAAGACCGATAATTTCTTGCTCTTCTGTTACACGGAAGCCCATGATCAGCTTCATTACGCCAAGAACAAGGAAGGAAGCCGCAAGAACGAATGCGCCAACTACGACTACGGATTCGAATTGAACCCAAAGTTGCTTCCAGCTGCCTGTGTCGATCAGGCCGCCTGTACCTACGCCAACTTTGTCAGCCAGTACTTGTGTAGCGAAGATACCGTTAGCAAGCGTACCCCAGATACCAGCCGCGCCATGAACAGACAAAGCATAGATCGGATCGTCGACTTTGATTTTTTCGAAAAATTTAACGCTGAATACGACTAGTACGCCAGCTACCAGACCGATGACAACCGCTGCCCAAGGATCAACGAATGCGCAAGAAGCTGTAATAGCGACCAATCCGGCAAGCGTACCATTTAGCATCGCAGTAATATCTGCTTTGCCTGAAATTGCCCATGAGATAAGAAGTGCTGCCACGCCGCCCGCTCCTGCGCCAAGCATCGTGTTAAAAGCTACATATCCGAAGAAGCCATCGCCAATTGCTACCGTACTACCAGCATTGAAACCGAACCAACCTACCCATAGAAGCAATACAGAAAGTGCTGTAAACACTTGGTTGTGACCCAAGATTTCATTAGCAGAACCGTCTTTGTTAAATTTACCGATACGAGGCTTGAGCAACACGGTCGCCGCAAATGCTGCAAGCGCTCCTGTTAAGTGAACGACTGTCGAACCTGCAAAGTCTTGTGCGCCGTCTTCTGCAAGCCAGCCGCCGCCCCAGATCCAGTGAGCCACTGTCGGGTAAATAAGAGCTACGAAAAATAATGTAAAGACAATATAAGAGGAAAGCTTAGCTCTTTCTGCAAAGCCTCCCCATGCGATTGAGAGGGATACTGCAGCGAACGCTAGTTGGAACAAGAAGAATACGGTGCTTGGAAGGCTCTCGCCATCGCCAGCTGCGATTGCTGGGTTGAAGAAGAAGTCACCCCAACCGAACACTGCGTTAACGCTGCTGTCACCGCCAAATGCCATACCATAACCAAATGCCCAATAAATAAGTGCAGCAAGGCCTGTTGTGAAAATTGTTTTGCCGGCAACATGACCTGCATTTTTCATCCGCGTAGAACCTGTTTCAAGAAGAATAAATCCGCCTTGCATTAGTAGAACTAGAATAAATGCGAGCATAACCCATAGCGAGTTCAAACCCATGTCTAACGTTGCGCCTGAAGGATCCTCTGCAAACGCCATTACCGGAAACAATAAAGTGAAGATCCCTAAAGCTAACATCGTTTTCTTTACCATTACGACCACTCCCTAAATGTTATGTTCTCTTACATGTGAGGAAAGACTTAATGTCATTATAGTCAGTAGTGCTCAATTTGACAATACGTTTTATCTATTTTTTTAAAAAAAATCAAACGTTCGGCATAAAATCTAACACGAACGTTAAGATTTTGAACAAAACAGCAGCAAATTCTCCTAAACCTTATGCATATCCTTCGCATTTTCGCTTTTTATAGGCATAGTTTCCTACCTTAGAAATAATAGGTTGAAATATAGCCTAGGTCTTCCCTACTGATTCATTATCATAAAAATTCGCTATATATAGAAAAGAAGCGTTTTGAATCGTTTCTTTCTCTTCACTTATCATGCTGCTTTTGACACCTCATGTAACACGTTTGACTGTATGGTTACTTTACCTTTATCATTAGAGGTATAGGATGTTAAAGAGTTATCATAGGATAACGAAGCGATGTTTCCTTTAATAGAAGAAAATCATTTTTAAATTCTAAACGAATGGAGGTTTTCAACATGTATCGAATCGGAGAATTGTCCAAGCTCGCTCAAGTCAGTCCGCGTACGATCGATTACTACACTTCTATCGGCCTAATTGAGCCTGCCGAGCGCTCAGCCAAAAACTATCGCCTCTATGCCGATGAAACCTTGCAGAGGTTAGAACGTATTGAACAGATGAAAAAAGATAAATATACGTTAGATGAGATCAAAGCAACGATTGAAAGCTGGAGCAAAATCACACCTGAGGAGCAGGTATCCCGCAAGCTCACCGATCTACAGCATCATTTAAGCCAGCTGGAGCGCGAAGTGAAGGAATTGGAGCCTGTCATCAAGAAACTCAAGCCAAAGCAAGCCAACCACCTCTACACGCGTCTGATGCCACAGACAGCTGCTTGTATCGAGGCACTCATGCTTCTCATTAACAAGAGCTCCCTCATGTAACGATATTTCATCACTATAATGGAGGAATGACTCAATGATGTTTATCTACATTTTAATCGCACTCGCATTTATCCTAACGATTTGGGCACAATTCCGAGTCAAAGGAACGTTTAAGAAATGGACCAGCGTACAAGCCAATAGCGGCTTAACCGGTTACGAGGCAGCTAGAAGAATGCTCGATACCCACGGCCTGCAGGATGTGCCCATTGAGCCTGTAAGAGGCACACTAACCGATCACTATGATCCGATCCACCGCGTTGTGCGTTTGTCGGAGCCCGTATATTATGAAAATTCAATCTCAGCCATTTCCGTCGCCTGTCACGAGGTCGGCCATGCGATTCAGCATGCGGAGCATTATCCGATGCTTGTTCTGCGCCACCGCATCTTCCCGGTTGTTAACTTCGCATCCGGCGTTGCGCCTTTTCTTTTCATTGCCGGCATCCTTTTCTCGGCTTTGAATTTAATCGGGCTGGGCATTATCTTCTTCTCTGTCGCTGTTGCCTTTCAAGTCATTACGCTTCCAGTCGAATTTAATGCCAGCAATAGGGCTAGAGATATCATGGTTGCAGAAGGATTTATTACAAACAATGAGGAACGCGGGGTAGCCAAGGTTCTAAATGCAGCAGCATTAACTTATGTAGCTGCGGCTCTACTTTCCCTGCTGGAGCTTATCAGATACATTCTTATCTTCGTAGGCGGCAGCAGACAGGAATAAAACTACTAATAATAAACAAGAGCTGTTCCCAGCGGTCTTCACAGACCGCTGGGAACAGCTCCTTTTTTTTCTGATGCCTATTTATTTGAGTCCGTCCTTAAAATAACGAAGCAGGAAGCCGTGGAATACTTTTGCCACCAAAGGAAGCTTCTCATTCGAACGGCGGATCAACCCAATCGTCCGAGTGACTTGTGGCTCGGTGACTCGAACCTTCGTCGGATGCAAAGGCCCCGTATAGTGAAGCGCCATCTCCGGCAGCAGGCTAACCCCCATTCCCGCTGCAACCAATCCCCTTATCGTGTCTGTCTCTTCTCCTTCAAAACCGATTTGAGGGGTGAATCCAGCCGTTTGGCAGGCTTCCCACACGATTGGCCGCAAAGAGTAACCTTCGCTGAACAAGACAAAGGTCTCATGCTCAAGTTCCTTGAGCTCTATGGATTCTTTATCAGAGAGGCGGTGCCCTGGCGGTAATATGGCATACAATTCTTCCGTCAGCAACACTTCTCCGCATACAAATTCATGCTCATCAGGAAACGGCGATATAAACGCCAAATCAATCTCGCCTTTAATCATATCGCGTATGAGCGATGGGTACATTCCCTGCTTGAAACGAAACTTCACGTTGGGGTGCAGCTTTCGAAACGCTGCTACAACCTGGGGAATCAAGGAAATGCCTAAGCTATGCGGGAAGCCAAGCCTGATTTCCCCCTTCTCCGGATCAAGAAATTCATGCATTTCAATAACTGCTCGCTCCAAATCAGCTAAAATAACTTCAGCGCGTTTAAGAAAAAGCTGACCTACAGGCGTAAGCTGCAGATTTCTTCCTTTCTGAACGAATAGCTTAACGCCTAGCTCTTCCTCCAGCTGGTGAATTTGCCGACTTACCGCTGATTGTGCCACATGCAGCTCTTCCGCAGCTTGCGTGACATGCTCTTTTTTTGCTACTTTTACGAAGTAATAAAGCTGACGAAGTTCCATACCGGTTAGATTCTCTCCCGTAACAACATAGTTTTCATGAATATCATTATTTTTTTCTTGTCTTTATGCGGTCAAAGATATGATACAGCAAGAAGCCAGCCAAGGCGCCTCCTGCATGGGCCCAGAGATCAATTTGCGGCACGAGGAAAGAATAAACAACACCAAAGATCAAAATGACATATACCGTTTTACGCGAGCTCTCATCAAGCTGTGACTTACGGAGCAAGGAAATGTACAGAAATGCCCCGAACACACCGTAGATCGCTCCTGAAGCCCCAACGCCTATATGCGTTTCAGGATCATGCTGCAGAACATTCACAAATGCGCTCATCGCATTGCCCGCTATGCCGCAAAGCAAATAGAACATTGCATATCTGAAGCGTTTCAGCAAACGTTCCATGGGCGGTGCAAACACTAGCAAAGAGAACATATTATAAAGCAAATGCTCAAGTCCCGAATGCATAAACATGGACGATATATAACGCCAAGGCTCTTGAAGACCATAGGGATCAAAGTCCGGATGGGATGCGAAAGCACCGTACTGATAGGCATGGTAAGCACTATTCGGATCGCCGCTTATCGCAACGATGATAAAATAAATAAGGTTAAGCGCAATTAAAGCAACCGTAACCGGATATAGCTTTAGATAGGAACGAAAGCTCTCATACCTTAGAAAAATCATTGAATCCTCTCCTTTTCCCTCCAACAATTGGACAAGGCCGTTTCATAACGATTATAATTAGTTTGGTATTGACCAATCATTTTAGAGGAGGAAGTTTACTCATGACACAAGAACGCAATGGAGCTGCCACTTTCAAAGGCAATCCGATTACATTAGTTGGTCCAGAATTGAAAGTAGGAGATCAAGCTCCTGATTTCAGCTTGAACAAAAATCTCGTAGAGAACGTTTCGCTTAAGGACTACTCCGGTAAAATCAAATTAATCAGCGTGGTGCCTTCCATCGACACAGGCGTTTGCGATGCGCAAACTCGTCGTTTCAATGAAGAAGCAGGCTCGCTTGGCGACAACGTTGTTGTCCTTACCGTAAGCGTTGACCTTCCGTTCGCACAAGCACGCTGGTGCGGCGCAGCAGGTATCGATAAAGTGGTATTGCTCTCCGATTACAAAGCTCACAGCTTCGGTGAAGCTTATGGCGTCTACATCAAGGAACTTGGCCTTGACCAACGCTCGATCTTCGTCATCGATGCCGACGATAAGATTCAATACGTGGAATACCTGCCTGAAATGACAGAGCACCCGAACTACGAGCAAGCAATCAATGCTGTTAAGGCGCTTGTATAATCAGCTTCTATCGTTCATTTCATTATTAAATATTGCAAACAAAGCGAGTGAAGGGAATCCTTCCTCGCTTTGTTTATGTATTAGCTGTTCACTTTAAATGCAGCAAGCTTCTTATCAAGCGTGCGGTACAAATCCAGAATAACTCTGTAATTAGAACCCAGATCTCCTAGCGAGCCACGGGACGCTGAATAAATATCGACAGCTGATTGCAGCGGATTTACACTAATGACAGAAACGGTAATGTCCATCGTTCTACCAAATGAAGTACGTTTCTCAAGCACAATCTCACCAACCGATTGGACCTCGTGCAACAGCTTATAGCCTTGCATTTTCTTAAGAGTCGATACCACTTCTTCCCAAGCTTTGTCTTTCGAGAGCTTGTAGAAATGAGATTTGAGCATTGGATCCTTAGCCCTGTCACCAGTCTGTTCATGACTGCGCAGCAGCCCGATCAAGGTCCGCTTCAACAACAACGATCTCCCCCTCCAGCATCTATGTACATTACTCTATATGATAACATGATTTGTCCCATGAAAAAAGAGCTATCACTGGATTTAACCAGCAAATGCTCTTCATTTAAAATGAAAACCCGCCTATGCCGTCCGACTCACATGTTTCTGAACCCGCTTACGCAGGTGGGTGACCGCAGAACCGCTTTTGAGATCCCCTTTCGGGGGCATGTCAGCTACGTCTCGATATTGGTCTCCCGTGAAACAGCCATTGGTTCAAAACAGCGTAAAGCCGTAACGAGCATCGCAGGAGGTATTGTTATTATAGACCTAACCAGAGAAAAAGTAAACGCCGCATGAATGTTATTTACTGGTGCTGTTCGAATCGTCTTTCACCAAATCAATTCGATCCATTTCCGCAGCTTTCTCTGCCTCTTCTTCTTCCGCCAAACGTGCTTTCTCCGCTTGATCCTGAAGCTTCACATAAATTAGATGGAAGTTCCAGAACGCCAAATAAGCGATGATGCTGCCCATAAAGAACGGTATAAGAAATGTGAATCTCGTGCTGAAATACATGACAGCGCCGCTCATTATCGCGGTGGACAAGGAACGGAAAGGCTTGCCGATCGTAATAAGCACAGCGTTTTTCAGCAATTGAAACGTTTTCATATGGTAATGGACAAGCATGGAGAAAAAATTAAATAACGAAACAACAAGAAGCACTAGGAATGCAATAAAGATATAAGAAAGTAGATTCAGTTGCTCACGATAGACGATAAAATCAACGATCATAATCGCCAGCAGAATCGTATAAATGATACCGCCGAGCATCGCTTGCTTGTAATTTTCCTTATAACCCCGGAAAAAGGTTTTAAACAACGCTACGTCACTCTCGCCCATGACCCATTTGCGTGCAACCGCAAACATCGCCGCGGTAGCCGGAAATAATGTAAATGGAGCGACAATTGCCATAAAAATCAGCGCCGAATACACTTGGTTGACATCCTGCGACAAAACTAAACCCCACGCGAAGAAAACGAAAGGGATTGAACAGGCAAGCCACAAAACATTGATAACCGATAACCTCATAATCCATTCGGATATTCGGTAAAACCCACCCATTAGCCCTCTTGGTTCCATCGGATCTGCCTCCAGAAAAGTAAGATTACTCCCGCCAGACAAACAACAATAAAAAAACCGAGGTCGCCGGGATGCCCGTTAGGGATCACGGACTTCCTCGGTTTTTTTCAAAATGACTCAGCAAGCAATGAATTAGTTGTTCGCGTAACCGTCAGTTGAGCTTTTTGGACGACGGTTTTCAGGACGTCCTTCGCTGCTGCGTTTGCCTTGGTAGCCACCAGTGCTGCTGCTGCCGCGTGACTCATAGCCGCCGCGCGAGCTGCCGCCTGTGCTGCTGCCGCTGCTGCGTCTGTCATCGCGTCCGCGATATCCGCCGCCGCCTGTGCTGCCACTGCGGTTGCCGCCGTAAGAAGAGGACGATCCGCTGCGGTTGAACGGACGACCGTTCGAGCGGATATCCGGCTTGCGTTTTTTGGCGCGAAGCGGATCTTCTGGCGTCAATTCGATTTCAACGTTTTTCTTCTCGCCAGTCAGCAATTTAATTGCTGCGGAAAGGAGGTGAACGGAATCGTATTGCTCAAGCAACTGAATGGAAATGGCTTTGTATTCCGAGAATTCATCGTTCTGAACGACTTCTAGAAGACGCTCAGCGGTTACGCGTTGTTTGCCTTCAATCGCTTCTGCAATGCTTGGAAGCGGCTTGCGGTTCATCTTTTGGCGAGTAACCTTCTCAATGAAGTGAAGGTGATCCGTTTCGCGTGGCGTAACGAATGACCATGCTGTTCCTTCTTTGCCTGCGCGGCCTGTACGACCGATCCGGTGAACATAGCTCTCAGGATCTTGCGGAAGGTCAAAGTTAATAACATGAGTTACACCGGAAACATCTAGACCGCGCGCAGCAACGTCAGTTGCTACAAGGACATCAATGCTGCCGTCACGGAATTTGCGCATAACGCTGTCCCGTTGGTTTTGCGACAAGTCTCCGTGCAAACCGTCAGCTGTGTAGCCGCGTTTTTGGAGAGCTTCGCTCAGCTCATCAACCCGGCGTTTTGTACGGCCGAAGATGATCGCAAGCTCAGGGGATTCCATATCAAGCAAACGGCTAAGCGCTTCGAACTTCTGGCGCTCATGCACTTCGATGTAAGATTGCTCGATAAGCGGTGCAGTGATTTGCTTCGGAATAACCGAAACATGCTCCGGATTTTTCAGGAATTGCTGTGCAAGTCTCTGAATGTTAGCCGGCATTGTAGCCGAGAACAGCATCGTATGACGCTCTTCAGGCACTTGCTTCAAGATCGATTGGATGTCTTCCATGAAGCCCATATCGAGCATTTCATCCGCTTCATCCAAAATGACAGTTTGCACATCTTCAAGACGAATCGTCTTGCGGTTGATGTGGTCAAGCAAACGTCCAGGCGTACCGATAATAATTTGAGGTTTCTTCTTCAATGCACGGATTTGACGGCCAATTTCTTGTCCACCATAAATCGGCAATGAGCGAAGACCCTTATATCGAGTTAACTTCCCGATCTCGTCTGCCACTTGAATAGCGAGTTCACGGGTTGGCGTCATTATTAATGCGACAATGCGTTCCTCGCTTGTCGGAATTTTGTTAATGAGCGGAATTCCGAATGCCGCTGTCTTTCCTGTACCCGTTTGTGCCTGGCCGATAAGATCTTTACCTTCCATGGCAATAGGGATCGCTTTGTCTTGAATCGGGGTAGATTCCTCGAATCCAAGTTCGGTAATTGCTTGCAACACTTTTGGTTCCAAGCCAAATTCAGCAAATGTTTTCAAACTTTTCTCAAACTCCTTTTATCTGCAGCCTACTTAAGAATATCCAAATCATTATAGCACACATTCAATCGTGAATACCAGCGAACCAAAGAAAGCCATACTAAGGATGTGAAATAAAGTAAAAAAAACGCTTCGGCTGTATAGGAGGAATTGCAATGAATCCGCATTCGTTTCGTTACCTTTATACAGTGCCTATGATAACCTTGGGAGCCATCCTTATCGCTGTGGGCTTCAATTTATTCCTCATCCCCCATCAACTGCTTAGCGGCGGGGTATCTGGCATTTCAATGATGATCGGATATATAACCGGCGGCAATATCGCTTGGCTTTATTTCATTCTCAATTTGCCGCTGCTGCTGTGGGGCTGGTTTGCAATCGGACGCCGTTTTATAATGTGGAGCATTTACGCGGTCATCGTCTCGACCTTGCTCCTTGAATTCATTCCCATCGTAAAAATTGCCGATGACATTGTGCTTGGCGCTGTATTTGGCGGGATTATGGTTGGCTTTGGCAGCGGATTGACGCTTCGCTACGGCGGCTCTTCGGGGGGCTTCGATATCATTGCATCCATTATCACGCGCAAACGCGACTTGCCGATCGGCATGATTATTTTTATTTTGAACGGTGCGGTCATCGCCCTTTTAGTTGCTTTCACAAAAAATTGGGATTCCGCCCTTTATTCGCTGGTGTCGATTTTTTCTGCCGGCAAAGTAGTAGATCTCATTCATGTGAGGCATATTAAATTAACGGCTTTCATCGTTACGACCAAAACAGATGAATTGCTTGCTAAGCTTCTCTCCCACCCCCGCGGCATTACGATCATCAAGACCCGCGGCGCCTATTCCTCGGCAGATCGCGATATGCTGATGACGGTAAGGACAAAATACGAATTGGCGGAGCTTAGCAAGATCGTTACGACCATCGACCCGCGTGCTTTCATTAATATCGTGGAAACGGTAGGCGTCATCGGCGACTTTACCAAGCCAAAGGATTAATCCATATACGCGAATATGGATTTTACGCAGTATCCCTATGTTTTTGAAAATGATCCTGATATAATGTTTATATCCCGTAGCTTTGGTTTCTTGCCATATGATTTCCCCTAAACATTAGATATGAAAGGGTGAGGCTCAGGTGGATATGGAAACGGTCAAATTGTCTCAAATTGTAGAGAAGCTTGCCCCAGAGCTTAGTCCTTTTCTTACCGCACGTGAATTGGACATCAGCATCGTGCTGCGTGACGGCCTCGCCTTGCTCGAGCCCGCGGACGCCATGGAAATTGTCCAGCACAGCATTTGCAATCAGCAGAGAGAAGCTTTGTTACAATGACAATGCGGGACACACGGATTATTTACGCGCCAGTCGAGACCAACTCGGCTGGCTTTTTGTTTATTTCACAGACATTCATACTGTTACCCGACTCTATTTTTGTGTGGAGCAGGCCTGAGAAAATAAAGCTTAGAACAGCAAATAAGACATATACTTTCTTAATATTTCAAAAAAGTTAATGACCCAGCATCCCAACTGCTTTATAATTTGAACTGAATAGCTAACGGGGAGAGAGCAAAATGGACATCGTCATTTCAACCTTATTGCTGCTGTACAGCTTGCTCACTGGTAGTGGTGAAGATAATGCCTCAGCCAGACAGCTTGCTGTTGCTTATGTGAATTCTGCAGCCGGTCATACGCTTATACAGCCAGATTCATCCATAGCGGGAGGCATCAAACCTGGCAATCCTAACTCATCAATTGTAAAAAAAGATCCGCAGCCGGATACCCCGCCTATCAAAGGCATCTATGTTACGGCACACAGCGCGGGCGGAGCGCGCATGGAATCGTTGCTAAAACTGGTGGATGATACCGAGCTCAACAGCATGGTCATCGATATTAAAGACGACAACGGGTTTATTACATATCCTACGACAACCCCCGAGCTTCAGGAGGTTGGCGCCTCCAAAAAATATATTCGGGATATTAATTCACTCATGGTTACGTTAAAGAAACATAACATTTATCCAATTGCAAGAATCGTCGTGTTCAAGGATACCGCACTCGCCCGCAAGCAGCCGGAGCTCTCGTTCCTCCATCAGGACGGTACGATCTGGAAGAACGGCCGTGGAGAAAGCTTCGTCAATCCTTACCGCAAGGAAGTATGGGATTATAACATCGCCGTTGCGAAGGAAGCAGCTAAGCTTGGCTTCAAAGAAATCCAGTTCGACTATGTACGTTTTCCGGAGGGCTTCGACAACAAAGCCGCCACGCTAACCTATAGCAAAACCGATCAAAGCCGAGTTGATACGGTTGCAGGCTTTGTCAAATATGCCCGTGAGCAGCTTGAGCCGCTTGGCGTACGCGTATCGGTAGATATTTTCGGCTATGCGGCATCCGTACCGACGGCTGAAGGAATTGGCCAAGATTTTGTCAAAATCTCAAACGATGTGCATGTGATCTCGCCTATGGTCTACCCTAGCCATTACAGTACCGGCTGGTTCAAACAAAAGGATCCCGATTTAAGTCCCTATGAGACGATTAAAGGCGCAATGCTGGATACCCATAAGAAATTGGACCCGATTGTCGAGCTAAAACCGATTATTCGGCCATGGATTCAGGATTTCACCGCAAGCTGGTTAGGCGCCGGCCATTATATGAAATATGGAAAAGCCGAGGTTGAGGCTCAAATCAAGGCGCTGCAGGATACTGGAATCAAAGAGTACTTACTCTGGAATGCGGGCAATAAATATTCACCCGATGTGGACTACAAATAAGCATAACGGCAAAAATCCACCCTCGCTGAGAAAGCAAGGGTGGATTTTTTTGAAATACAAGCATTTATAAGCGTGTTAACTTATAAAGGTTTTAATCCCTATTATTGGGATAGACGAAGAGCGAGCTCATACATGCCCATATCAAAAGGCTTCTTCGTGTTAACGACCTTATCGATATCCGTTGTAACAAGTTCTCCCCGCACGACGCCGCAGGCTTTGCCTGAATCGCCAGCCATCAGCTGTCTAACCGCAAAGTCGCCTAGACGGCTTGCCAAAATCCGATCGATTGCTGTCGGCGTTCCGCCGCGCTGAATGTGGCCAAGCACCGTTACGCGCGGCTCGATACCGCTGTTTGCTGTGATTTGCTGAGCTACCTCTTCGCCTTTGCCCGCACCCTCTGCTACGACGATGATACTATGACGCTTGCCTTTGGCAAAATTCGTCTTCATGCGCTCCGCAACTTCAGACAGCTCAAATGGCACTTCCGGCACAAGGATCGTCTCTGCGCCACTGGCAAGGCCTGCATGAAGAGCGATATCGCCGCAATGGCGTCCCATAACTTCCACGATTGATGAACGCTCATGCGAAGACATCGTATCGCGAATTTTGTTAATTGCATCTACTACGATGCTAACTGCCGTGTCAAAACCGATCGTGATATCGGTGAATGGAATATCGTTGTCAATCGTGCCTGGAAGCCCCATTGTTTTAATGCCAAGCTTGCTCAGCTTGTTCGCGCCTTGGTAAGAGCCATCGCCGCCAATAACGACCAAGCCGTCAATGCCTCTTGAGCGAAGCACCTCAGCACCTCGCTGCTGGCCTTCTGCCGTAACGAACTCCTTGCATCTAGCTGTTTGCAAAATCGTTCCGCCACGCTGAATAATATCGCCTACGCTGCGCAAATCCATTTGACGCAAATCATCGTTAATTAGACCTTGATATCCGCGCTGCACACCGTATACATCCAATCCGTAATATAGCGCGCTTCTTACAACAGCCCTTACAGCTGCGTTCATTCCTTGCGAATCTCCTCCGCTTGTCAATACTGCGATTGATTTGACTGCAGACATGTTTCATTCCTCCACATTTTTTATTTATAGTTAAGCTTGCTGTTTCCGAATCCAGATGCTGTTAATAAGGAAAAACAGGCGCGTAAGCGGGCTGTTCTTCATTAGCCTCCTTGAGACATCTCTAACATCCGCCTGGTGGCGGACCTTCGGGTCTGATAAATATAAGGCTAGAAGCCCTTCAATAATCAAACGATGAAAACGGGATGCAGGAAGCTGCAACACATCCTCACGCGCCCGGTTCACGATAGTGGCGAGGCGCTCAACAAGCAGACTTTCATTATCATAATAATTGCAAAAGTTAAGATCTCCGCCAGCTTGGTCTTCCGCCTGATCAATGAGATAATCAAGCAAAATATGAAGCCCGCACACATGCGGAAAATAAATATTTTTGATTGCGGCCGCGTCAGCTTCAGACAGTCCGTCCTCACTAGCTGCCAGAAACAGCATAAACATCCCCAGGGTTGAGCCGGCTGCTGCTGCAAATTCATTCCATTGCAAATTCGGATAATCCTCGCAATGCAACGCCCACCAATCGAGCAAATATTGTTCGCGCAGATCCTTGCGAATATGCTTGTACACCTGCAAATCGCTGTAGAGGCTAACTAGCCCGCTAACATGCTCCTGTACGCTTAGGTAGGAAGGCAACAACGCAACCTGACGTTGGCAGATCCGAATGAGATGATGCAAATAGCCGCCATCGTCCCTTTCTGCTCGCAATGCATAATAATCCTGAAGCTGCGCTTCGGGATTGACCGCATCGAGCATCGATTGATGCAATAATCGAAAATCGTCCGGATCTTGCGAAGTGCTCCGATCGCACAGGTTGTCCAAATAGTCGCTAATCGTCTGCAGGGCCACGATTAGCGGAATCAGAATATGCCTCTGCTCCAAATGGGCTGCAGCGTAGACGCTTCCTCCTTGGCAATGAAACCTTTTGGTATCCATGCTATCCAGTGCCTGCATTCTCAGCTCGGCATCGGGTATCCGCTGCGCCATCAAACGCAGTTCCTTGAGCTCTAAGTCCACAGCAGGCAGCACATATTTGTACACACGGTGCATTAGCTTTAGTGGCCCTTTGGGCACGCGGTGGCCTGTCAATGTCGTCAATCTCAACATGCACCCCTCCTAACTAAACCAATTCATGAATGCCGACGCGATTCCAACTGCTGATCAATCCGATACCAAATATGGAGATCGTTGATCCTACTGGCATAATCGGCAATTTCATAGTTTAGTATACAGGATTGCTCAAAGCTGTCTTCTTCAAACAACTGAGCTTGCTTTACATGAATATCCCGCTCAAACTCCATGACGCGGTCAGGAATTGTTCCACGGATCAGCTCCCATTGCTCAATAATGGCAAGCTGGTCAACTGCCTTATACTGCTCCCATTCCATTTCCAGCACGGGAATACGGATCCGAAGCCGTTCATTCCAGTCAAAACGATAAGCTCCCATTGTAAACCTCCACATCTAAATGTACCATTTCGACAGACAATAATCCAGCTTCAAATCGGATTGGTCCGAATGCCGATCCATGCTATACTGATATGCATATTGTTTACAACAGAGACGGAGTGAGCTTGCAGCAATGGATACACCTGGCCTCGCCGAGGCAGAGAGATCGGCAAACGCGCGGAAGGAAACAACAGCGCTTCGAATATATAGCTTCTCGGCTTATTCTACCGCCGCGATGGTTGTTTCCTTCATACCGCTGTACTTCTTAGATAGAGGATTTTCAGAGCAGCAAATCGGCATCATCTATTCGACTGGGCCTTTCATCTCCATTTTTGCAAATATCATCATGGGAATGGCCAGCGACAAGTATAGAACAATTAAGAAGCTGCTTATGCTACTATTGTTCGGACAGCTCGTCATGATTTCCCTTTTATTTCCAATCGAAAACTTTGCCCTTGTTTGCCTTGTGATGATGGGCTTTTATTTTTTCCAAACACCGATTAACCCGCTGAGTGACAGCTTGCTGCTATTATCAAGCCAATACACGGGAACCCCTTATGCACTGGTTCGAATATTCGGCTCCCTTGGCTTTGCGGTAACCGCTTATACTTTCGGACTGATTCTGAAGGAGATCGGCTCTACTTGGACGCTTCCGCTGGCACTGTGCACCATCGCTATTACGCTGATGTTGACGACGAGGATCAGGGATTATCAAGGGAGTGCCCGCAAAATAGACTTTTCTGGCTTCTTCAAGCTGCTGCGGCAAAGGGATGTGCTGCTGTTTTTCCTGATCATTCTGACAATCTCCATCCCTCACCGGATGTACGAGGGCTTCCTAGCCGTAACCATGCGCCACATGGGCGCCAGTGATTCCCTCGTTGGTCTCGCTTGGCTTGTATCAGCATTAAGCGAGATCCCGATTTTGTTCCTGCTAGGCAAGTATGGACACAAGTTCAAGGAGCTTCCGCTGCTGATGATCGCATCCATCATGTACGCAGTCAGACTGTGGCTTCTCAGCGATATTCAAGATCCGCGCTGGGTAGTTGCCACTCAGGCGATGCATAGCATTTCGTTTGGCATCTACTTCTCTACCGCCCTGCGCTACCTGTCCAGGCTCATACCGGATGAATACCGAGCTTCCGGGCAAGCGGTGTATGCCGTTATCTGGACCGGACTTGCAGGCGTGATCAGCGGAATGTTCGGCGGCTACGTTTATGAGCATTTCGGGCGCGAGGCTTTTTTCAAAATGGGTGCAGGATTTGCGATCGTCGCAGCCGCAGCCTTCCTCGCACGTTACTATTTCAGCCGGACAGAACGCTAATCCTACCAAAATAAGGCTGCTGCGCAGCGTGTTCCATACACGCGCGCAGCAGCCTTATTAGTCGATAAATGAATCCATCCGCTTATTCGACAATTTCAAAATTAGAATATACGTCCTGCACATCATCATTATCTTCAAACGCATCCATCATTTTGAGCAGCTTGTCCGCATTCTCGCCATCAACCTTAACGATATTTTGCGGCAGCCAGCGAACGCCTGCATTTACGAAGGAATAACCTTCCTTCTCCAGCGCATTTTTCACTTGCTCAAATTCATGAGGGTGAGTCAATATCTCAAAGCTATCATCATTGACGACGACATCCTCGGCTCCAGCCTCAAGTGCGACCATCATCATCGTGTCCTCGTCCGCTTCATGCACTTCACGGTCAACGACCAGCAGGCCTTTGTGATCGAACATGTAGCCAACGCAGCCACTCTCGCCCATGTTTCCGCCGCGTTTATTGAACGCGGAACGGACGTCGGCAGCCGTACGGTTACGGTTGTCCGTCAAACATTTAACCATGATCGCTACGCCTCCGGGGCCATAGCCTTCGTACATAATGTCATCGTATTCAACGCCGTCGCCAGCGCCTGCTGCCTTCTTGATCGCACGTTCAATATTATCATTCGGCATTTGCTCAGCTCTTGCATTGGCAATCGCCGTCTTCAGACCAAAGTTTGCATCCGGATTTGGCCCGCCTCTGCGTGCTTGAACGTAAATCTCTCGTCCGAGTTTGACGAACTTGTTATTTTTAGCCTGATCGGCCTTCCCTTTACGGTCTTTGAACAATTTAAATTTCATTATGCTCGCTCCCCTGACAAAGTTTCCAAGCAACAGTTTATCATTGCAAGCGGGACTTGGTCAATGAAAGTAAGCTTAATTGACATATGGGCAGCGGTTAAAACAAGGCAAGAAGAAACGGCTACGCCGTCTCTATAAGAAAAGGCCCCCTGTCACCAGGGGGCCTTCTCCATTGCATCGCAAAATGTTTCTATAGTTTAGTGACGTTGGCCGCTTGCGCACCGCGGTTACCCTCAGTAATGTCGAATTCGACCGCTTGCCCCTCATCCAAAGATTTGAAACCTTCGCTTTGAATAGCTGAGAAATGTACAAATACATCTTCTCCGCCCTCTGTTTGGATAAAGCCATAGCCTTTCTCCGCGTTAAACCATTTAACTGTTCCTTTCAATTGAACAACCTCCTAAATATGACCGCCGCTTTGCACGGCGAGTAAAATTATTATAGCGATCCAAAACAGAAAAAGCAATTAAAGTAAAATTCGCATAAATTGCCTAGAAGAAGGAATGAATGGAAGGTCCGAAGCAAGTAATTCTACTCTGCCCCCATTGGTTCCAATCGTCTCCAGTAACGCCTCCAGCTCCGCATACGGCTCCCAGCTTAATGAAATAAGCGGATAAATCCGAATTTGTCCTCCCGGCTTGCAAATGCGCATGAGCTCCAATATCGCTTTTTCATGGAAATCCGGCCCAAATTGATTGGCATATAAGAACATAAAATGGCTGCAAAGCACTAATGAAAAGGTATCATCAGGAAAGGGCAGCTCTGGAAGCTTGCCATCTATATAGCGATCATGATATTTATTATCCTTCACATGTGAAGCAAAAAGCTCAAGCGACGCTTCTCTGCCCGACTTGTGATTTTCAATCGATCCGTAGTAGCTCCAATCGAATTGGTCCTGCAGCTTTATAAGCTTGGCAGTCGAGGTCTCGATTTCCTCTGATGCTTCTCCAATCCATTCCTGAATCCCGGCACCGTAGCGGGGATCGACCGCAAAAGCAGAATATCCTTTCGCATTGGCCTCGGCAGTAAAGGACGAGCCTCCGGCCGCGACATCGAGCAGCAAACCTTTCTCTAAATCCGCTGGCTGCAAATCAAACATGCGAACATACTCCTCGAAGCTTCTGCATGTCATGGCAACGCCAATTTGCTCATAGCTCTGCTTACCCATACTTACACTCTCCTCATCTCGTCTCATCTCAGCAAAACTCGTCTCGTCTTTGCCCGCTTCTTGCGCTGGCGTATTGATTACAGCCTCCATAATGGCTATGATGATAAGAATACCATAATTAACTACTCAAAGGGTGAAAAACTGCATGTTTAAAAAACACGAAATTTACAAGACCGACAAATACAATATGCTGACGGTTGAAGTGCAAGGCAAAACGCTGATTGTTCGGGAAATATCCGATCAATGGGGAGAAGATACGCACACGTTTATTAGCCGTCCCGAAATGCTCCACTGGGCACAGAATCGTTATCGCGCTTCCGACTTCGTCGGCCGTGAAGAGGAACTGGAAGCAATTATGCGTGCTTTGAAAGAAGTTTAATCCGGCAGCTTCTTCCTAGCAGGAGGAAATTTTGCCCATTATGGCGAACATATCGTAACCAGGCACCGCATAGGTACCAATATAGCGCTGCCGGTTCGGTTTGTTTATGGTCAGGAGGCTTTACCACCAGATGGATGCTACTGCTTCAGTTATATTTATTATTGCTGCCTTCTCGCTCGGAGCCATTGTCATTATGAAACGTGACTCCTTGCCGCCCGGCATGCGCCGCGGCCTTGCTTTGGTATCGATCGCATTTATTGCTTTTGCGTTTTTTCTTATCGTTTACGCCTTTTTCACAATGGGCACGGCATAAACGAGCAGTCGATTGCATATTCTTCGCACCCTTCGGACATAGTACTCACAAACTGTGTCCCGAGGTGATGACTGGATGAAATGGCTCTCCCTGATGCTCGCTTTAAGCCTTGTACCGGGTGCTGCAGTCTCCAAAGATAATGCAGCGCAATCCGGACATTCCATACCAACCTTATCCATACCAAGGAGGAATTCGATGAGTCACGTATTGAAACGTTCAGAATCCGCACCTGAGACCCGCTGGAAGCTTGAGGATTTATTTGAAAGCCAAGCCGCTTGGGATAAGGAATTTGCAGAGGCGAAGGCGCTAATCAAGAAGGTTCCCGAATATCAAGGCAAGCTAGATAACGTTGAACAGCTCAAGGCCTGCTTCGAGCTTGAGGATGAGCTCTCCTTGCATGTGGAGCGACTATATGTTTATGCCAATATGAAGCATCACGAGGACACCGCAGAGGCCGCTTACCAATCTCTATCGGATAAATCCAAAAAAATTAGCGTCGAGTCCGGCGAAGCGCTTTCCTTCATAACTCCTGAGGTACTTAGCCTCTCTGACGAGAAGCTCGATGCGTTTATCTCGGATGCGTCAGTAGCAAAATATCGCCATACACTCGAAGAGATGCGCCGCCAGAAGGCCCATATTTTATCGAAAGACGAAGAAGCGCTGCTTGCCCAAGTCGGCAATATCAGCTCCGCTCCCGGCACCGTATTCAGCATGCTGAATAATGCGGATCTTAAATTCCCTAAAGTAAAAAATGAAAATGGCGAAGAAGTTGAACTGACCCATGGCAGCTACATACAGTTTCTTGAAAGCAGCGACCAGAATGTGCGCCGCGAAGCGTTTAAAGCGGTGTACGAAACTTACGGCAAACTAAAAAATACGCTTGCAACTACGCTGACCTCAAACGTAACAAAAAATATCTTCTATTCCAAAGCACGTAAATACGATTCCGTTCTTGATATGTCTCTATATGGCGATAACATTCCGAAGGAAGTTTACACGAACCTCATTGATACCATTCACAAGCATTTGCCGCTGATGCACCGTTACATGGATCTTCGCAAAAAGCTGCTGGGCCTTGATGAGCTTCATATGTACGATTTGTTTGCGCCGCTCGTAGACGAGTTCAAACTAAATATCACATATGAAGAAGCGAAAAAAACCGTAAGCGAAAGCCTGAAGCCGCTTGGCGATGACTATTTGAAAGTCTTGCAGGATGGCTTCGACAACGGCTGGATCGACGTGTATGAGAATGAAGGCAAACGCAGCGGCGCATACAGCTGGGGCGCTTTCGGAACGCATCCTTACGTGCTGCTCAACCACAACGACAACTTAAACAGCATGTTCACGCTAACCCATGAAATGGGCCATGCGCTGCATTCGCATTATTCGGATACGAATCAAAACTACCGCGACGCGCAATATACCATTTTCCTTGCAGAAGTAGCTTCTACGTTAAACGAAGCACTGCTCATGGACTATCTATTGGGCAAATCAACTGATGCGAAAGAAAAAATGTACCTGCTGACGTATTATGCCGACCAGTTCCGGACTACCGTCTTCCGCCAAACGATGTTTGCTGAATTCGAGAAAATCATTCATGAGCGCTCGGAACAAGGCGAATCGCTCACGCCGCAGGATTTAAGCAAAATCTACTATGACCTCAACGTTCAATATTACGGGCCAGGCATGGTCATCGACAAGGACATTGAAATGGAATGGGCGCGCATCCCGCATTTCTACAACAGCTTCTACGTATACAAATACGCGACAGGCTTCTCTGCCGCTACCAGCTTCTCCAAGCAAATTTTGGAGGAAGGCCAGCCTGCCGTTGACCGATACCTTGGTTTCTTGAAGAGTGGCGGCAGTGACTTCTCCATTAATATTTTGAAGAAGGCTGGCGTTGACATGTCATCTCCAGAGCCGATCGAGCAAGCGATGAGCGTATTCGAGGAACTCATTGGCCAAATGGAACAGTTGACGAAATAAGAAAACACTAGCACCAAATGAATGGCCGCCAAGCTTGCTTGGCGGTTTTTTTTTGTAACTATAAGTATGTATAAGTTTGTAAGCGTCTAAAGGAAGTTCAAGGCGTTTCTTCTTATTTGAGCAACTTTATCCTTGCAAAGAGCGTCATGGGATAAGCTGGTAATATTTCGGGGGGGGGTGGAACCATGAGAGCAAAAAGAATAAAAAGAGCCATCTTAGTTTTTCTAGGATTTTTATTGATTTTTGGAGTATTGGAGTACAAAGGCATCATCTGGCACAATAGCGTATTTGCAATGAGCTATAAAGTGAGGGGGCTCGACGTATCCCATTATCAAGGCAATATCAACTGGAAAACAATTGGGGCGATGGAAAAATACCAATTTGCCTACATGAAAGCAACAGAAGGACATGATTATACCGATAACACGTTCCAGAAAAACTGGGAGCTTGCTAAAGCAAACGGCCTGCTAGTCGGCGCCTATCATTTTTTCTCTGCCAGAAGCTCGGGAGCCGAGCAAGCAGACCATTTTATAAAGGTCGTGCCTATTGAGGAAGCCAGCCTCCCGCCTGTGCTTGATATCGAAATCGCTCTTACTCATCCTGTTGCAACGATCCAGAAGGAAATACGGGCGATGGGCACAAAGCTAGAAGAGATTTATAGGAAAAAGCCGATTTTATATGTCACCTATGATACGTTTAACATGTACATCGGCAGCGATTTTGAAGAATACGAGATTTGGATTCGCGACATCGTCAAGCATCCGGCTTTGAAAAATAAACGGGATTGGCTATTTTGGCAATATTGCAATCGGGGACGAATCGACGGCATTGATGCCTATGTCGACATTAACGTATTTAACGGAAATCAAGCTGCCTTCAACGCAAAATTCAAAGCATAGCCAGCGAACCGTTAACCGTCCGCTCCAAGAACGACCGTCGTATCCTCCACAAAGGCTTGGTGCTTTCTTCCCCAGCCGCACATGCTGTCCAATACGGCGGTCAGCGTTTTTCCATGCTCCGAAATGCTATATTCCACTCGTGGCGGTATTTCCTGAAAAACCTCTCGGGTAATGAGCTGATCCTCCTCCAGTTCGCGCAGCTGCTTCGCCAGCGTTCCCTGGGAGACATCCGGTATGAGACGCCTAAGCTCACCAAAGCGTTTGGTTCCATCTATGAGCAATATAAATAGAATGAGCGGCTTCCATTTTCCGCCGATCATTTCCAAAGTAGTCAGCACGCCCTTCAATCTAGGCTCCTTCAAACCTCTCTCCATCTAAACACCTCCTCTTATTTATCATACCGAACAACCTGGACTTTTGCACGTTATCCACGGCAGAGCGCTTCACAACAAATAGTACGAAATTTGTGACCTAGTACGAATGAAATGCGTACTTGGCAGCTTTCTTTTTTTAGCGAATAATGGACTACGATATCCATTAGATCCATTCATATGAAATAAAGCCGAGGCGAGAAGACCGTTCTGTAGAAATGGAGGAGAATACACATCATGGCAAATTTATCATTGCGTAACCAACGGATTATCATTATTGGAGGGAGCTCTGGCATAGGCCTTGCTACCGCAAAACAAGCCTTAGAGCAAGGGGCCTATGTAGTTATAGCCGGACGGTCTGAAGAGCGTTTGAACCAAGCAAAGCAATATTTAGCATCAGACGAATTGACAGCCTATGTGCTCGATAACCGGGATGAACAGCAGCTGAAATCATTTTTCGAAAAGCTAGGTTCCTTTGACCATTTGTTCACACCGGGTGCCTCCTATGTTAGAGGCCCCCTATCGTCTGATGCCGAGACCGCTCATAGCTGCTTTAACGCCAAGTTTTGGCCGCAATACAATGCAACGAAATATGCAGCTCCGTTTATCCGCCCTGGCGGCTCCATCGTGCTGATGTCAGGGGCCTTCGGCCAACGCCCCCTCTCGGGAGGCGCCTCTTATGCCGCATGCAACGGGGCTATCGAAAGCCTTGGCAAGGCGCTCGCCGTGGAGCTAGCGCCGGTTCGGGTCAATGTTATTTCCCCTGGCACCATCCGAACCGCTTTTAATTGGGAAGGCGCTGCGCAGGAAGTAAGGGAACAGTCCTATGATGAGTATGCCAAGATCAATCTGCTCGGCAAAATCGGCCACGCCGATGAAGCTGCCCACACGACGATCTACCTGATGACAAATGGCTATACGACCGGCAGCACGCTGTTCCCTGATGGCGGTTATATTTTGCGATAAATCAAGGCCAAAAGAACGGCTGCTTGCAAGCAGCCGTTCTTTTTTCCAATTCAGAGAACTTCTCAACTTTCCTTGCATTCGGTTTCCATTTATGTAGACGGCATATCCTGCGATGGAGAAGGCTCTGTTTTCTTCTGCTCCATATAGTACAGTCCCCAATCCTGCAGCTGAAGCAACACAGGCAAGATGCTCGTCCCAAGCTCCGATAAATAATATTCTACTTTGGGAGGCACCTCATGGTACACCTTGCGGACAATAATGCCATCCTCCTCCAGCTCACGGAGCTGCAGGGTCAGCATCCGCTGGGTCACCTCGGGAAATATTCTTCGAAGCTCATTGAACCGCTTCGGCCCATGATAGGCAAGCTGATATAAAATGACGATTTTCCACTTGCCGCCAATCAGCTTCACCGCAACCTCAACAGGGCATGTCGTTGGTGGTTTTTCCATTTGAGCTATTCTCCATTTCGGTATAAAAAATGATACTACATATAAAAAATGTGCGTACTTACGCTAACAAAATCTATCCACTAATATGGTTATAGCATAACGAAACACCCTTTAATAGCTTTCCCAAAAATAAAATACAGAGAGGAAGTTCATCATGTCAGAAGCAAAAAAGAAGGTTTTGGTATACGGAGCAGCAGGCGTTCAAGGAGGCGCCGTAGCGAAAAAGTTAATTGAGGATGGGTATGAAGTTTATGCCATCGCACGTTCAAATGACAAAGCAAGCCAGCTTCGCTCTGCGGGTATTCATCCCATGATCGGAGAGCTTAGCCAATTGGACAGCCTCGTTCAGGCTCATGCCAATATCGATATGGTTTATTTGCAGCTTCCGGTTAATTTTCATTTGCATCAGGTTCGTAGCTATATCAAGCATGCGGTCGAGGCAGCCGTGATAGCCAGGGTTCAGCTTCTCGTCGTAAATACGAATGTCTTTGTTCCAGAACACGTAACGGATGCCGCAGCGATAGAAATCAAACGGGAGCTTAAGGACGCTGTTCGCCGTAGCGGCTTGCCGTTCATCTTCTTGCAGCCTACGCTGTATTTGGAAAACCTTTGCCTGCCGGGGATCTTGCAAGGAAATGTGCTTGCTTATCCGATACCGGCGCAGCAGCCCCTCTCTTGGGTGAGTATTGAAGATGCCGCAGCGTACGCTCGGCATGCTATAAAGCATCCCGAGCTGGCTGGACAAACCATTCAAATCCATGGTTCCGAAGCATTAAGCGGAAATCAGCTGGCAGAGCTCTTCAGCAAGGCGCTCAACCGGCCCGTGAGCTTCCACGCCCTTGCCATCGATGACTTTAAAGCAGCGCTTACGCCCCTGCTCGGAGCAGAAACAAGCGCGGGTCTTGCAGGACTATATAGCTGGATTCAAACCAACTGCGAGAGCATGCCTCTTCCTGACGTTCCAGCTTCATTCCGCTTTCCGGACCTTAGTGTTACATCAACAGAAGCATGGATTCAGCAAGCGGTTAATCATGGCATTTTTAAATAAGCAAAAAGGTTGCACCACCTCCACTCGCCATCAAATATCCGTCCGTTCTGTACACTAGTTCATTCGCAATCAAATAAAGCGTCAGTTCCGCACGAAATTCCATGTCGGAGACTGACGCTTTTGTTGTACAAGGCAAGCTTCGTAACCCGATTCTAGAGGCATACAAGGGATTCCTGACGCACTATTCACCCAGGCGGTAACTGACGAACGCAAGTTTAGTAGAATCAGGCGACCAAGAATTCACATTAATGGTGCCTTGTCCGCCAAACAGCTCGGCAAGCGTGCGGTACTCTCCGCCATGGATCGGCATGATTCGAATCTCTACGTTTTTGTTCGCCGGGTGGTCATTTGGCGCAACGTCATCCTTGCGATAGGTTAGATAAGCAACCGATTCCCCATCTGGCGACACATGCGGGAACCAGCTATTGCTCTCATCGAAGGTCATTTGCGTCTGCTCGCTGCCATCGGCATTCATCCGCCACAGCTGCATTAGACCCGACCTTGTCGAATTGAACCAAATATGGCGCCCATCTGGCGAATATTCAGGACCATCATCGAGTCCAGCAGTATCCGTTAGTTGGGTTTCTACTCCCCCTGCCGCTGGGATCGTATAAATGTCGTACTGTCCCTTCCGTTCCGCGCAATAGGCCAGCGTCTGCCCGTCAGGCGACCAGCCATGGAGATAACTCGGTGCAAGCGCCGTAATCAGCGTCGGATGGCCCCCTTCAAAAGGAAATATATAAATGCGCGATTGGCCATCCTCCTTCGAATGGTGACTAACCGCAATTTGATTGCGATCCGGCGATAAGACATGGTCATTATTACATTGATTCGCATAGCCGGAATCGATAGCATTACTTGTGCCGGTTGCAAGCTCAAAGGAATATAAAAGCCCGCCGCTGTTGTAAATTAGCGATTGGCCGTCTTGAGTCCAATTCGGCGCTTCAATTAATTGGTCAAATACAGCAAGCACCTTGCGCTCGCCATTCTTTACGTCAAGGCATTCGAGAAGGCTTGTCACCTTTCGCTCATTCGTCTGAGTGGCGTTTTGAATCGTCTGCATCGGCTACCATCCTTTGGGGTTACTATTCAACCATATGGAGATTAGGTTTCTCAAAAATCATTTCGTCGTAATCAGAACCTGTTGATTCTTCCCATCCCATAGTACACTTGTGCCCATCGCTTGTGCAACAAAACGAAGAGGAATGAGCGTTTTCCCTTTTATTGCTTGCACGGGAGCCGGCACCTTTACGGGATTTCCGTTTATGGTTGCGTCTAGCTTGCCTAGGAAAAGTTACTGTTTTATTGCAACATCGCTTATTCTCTCTTTAATGACCGGTTAAGAGTATCCCAATCGACATGCGAGGCATCAAACAGCATGAGCCCGTCTGTGTACCGGAGGGCCGAACGGAATACCTCGCGCTGCAGCTCGGCGCTATTCATTTGATTAAGGGAAATACCCGCATATAACGGAACTTCCCCTCCTGTTGCAATGTTGCCAACCGCCATATATTTCTCCACCTCGGCCAGCGTATCCTGATACGTACCAATCATGAGGAGATCCAAGTGCCGGACATAGCCCGTGCCTCGGTAGTCCTTGGTATAAACGGAGCCCTCCTGAAACTGAAGGCGGCTATCATATTGAAAATCAGGGCTGGCCCAGTTTGCACCGTTGACGTAATAGGCATCAAACCAAGACCCCACGTAGGCAGACAATAAAACTTCGCTTCCCCTCTGTCGATTATGGTCGTCCACCATCTCCTTGGCCTCCGCAACAAAAGCAGTTATGACGCCAGCACGGAAAGCCCACCAGTCCAAAATCAACGGACCATCTATTCTCGTATTGCCTTCGTATTCGAGTATATCCTCAGGCCAACGATGAAGCCGCTTGCCTCTTTCCGCCAAATAAGCCTCAAAGCGGCTTCGTGTCAAAGGACTGAAGTCCGCCGTTGCGTTATCGTATCTGCCCCGGTCCAAAATAATGCCATCCACTTGATAGCCGGAAATCACTTCCCGGAAAGCAGCCAATTGATGCTCGCGCACCTTCTCATTCAATGGGTTGGCAAACGCAACCAAACCCGGAGCCGAGCTGTCTCGCTGCCGATTGATCGCGCCTTCATCCTGATGCTTGTAAACCATTTCCTCCCATTCCGAATGCTCATTTAGAATCGCATATTGTCCGCGTACAATGGAGCCTTCTGCAAATACATTCATGGATGCATGAATAGCTAGTCCAAGACGATGCCCCTCTTCTATAAAAATCTGCAGCAAATCCAGCTTGGGATAAGGAATTCCCTGCCCATCGTTTACCAATTCACTCATGTGGGGACGGCTCGTCAGCGGATTTTTTAAGTAAGAAACGTATCCCTCCACCCCTTTAACGTCAAGCGCAATATCCGTAACGCCCGCTTGTTTTGCCCGCTCCAGCAGTTCTCTTACTGCGCCCGCTGTCTGCAGCTTCCCGCTGTTGGCTCTCTGATCGACCCAAAGGATAATTCTCTGCTTCTTCTCAGTCCGGCTTTTAGAAAAGACCGCCAAGCTTCGTGCAACTGAGGTTTCGTTCTCCGTTTTGACCTCCACATCAACAAAGTTGACGCCAAGCGCCAGTTCCAGCTTATGGGCAAAAGTACCCTGCTCGTCAACAACAGCAGCTTCGCCATTAACCGTTAGCGCCGGAAATTCACCCACGTTGGCGCCGCTCACATGACCGGTAATGGTGGTTACAGTCTGCGTTTCCGTATAAACGGATGGCTGATTCAAAGAAATGCTGATTTCATGATCAGCAGCGCCTGCCAGCCCGTGATGATTAGTCACGGCGTCATCCTTGCGCAGCTTGATACGGTCTCCTTTTCTAAAGCAGGTAGACAAGAAGAAGCGGCTGCTTTCCGGAGCATACAAAGGATCAAGGGCAACAAGCACATAACCGCCCTCAGGGATGTCTAGCATCGTGGGGCCGGACCAGGCCGGGGCGAAGCCGACAGGCGCTTCATCAACGACGCGCAAAACCAAGCTTCCTGCCCCCACCTGCACCGCAACGCCATTCTCAGGAACAGTGACCGATTCCCTCCATGCGCTTGTAAACAAGATAAGCCACTCTTCGGCCTCAGGAATGGCGTTGATAGCCGTTATGGCGTGCCGAGGCCCTTCTAATGTAATCGTAATATCCTCTGGCGCAGCTTCCACTTCGGCATGGATAGCAAGCATATCCACCTCACTGCCTTTATGCGGCTTAATTGATTCGTTCAAATCTGTTCCCCCTCAGTCCGTTATGCCGGGCATTTCGCCTAGGCGACAAAGAGGCACCTGCAATTCGCAGCTGCCCCTTTGCCATCAAGCCTACGTCTATAAGCAAGCCATTATTTTGAAATGGTTTGATACCACTCGTTCGCTTCCTTGACGGATTCTGCGCCGCCTTCGGCCATCCATTGCGTCAGGAAGGTATCGTAGCTGTCGATAGATTGCGCACCTGCGATATACATCAGCACCGTGTCGTCCAGCAGCTTCGTCAGCTTTTGCTTGTTTTTGGAGACCGCATCGATCGGCGGTGCAATCGACATCGGATCAACGACGATATTGCCTTTCGCCGCGTTTTCCTGAAACGCCTCATAGTAGCTTTGCAGCACAGGGTCCTTCCGTACGCGCGCCTGCCAGTAAGCCGGATAATCATATTCGTTGACCCCAGTCATGTAAGAGCTTGCATTGGTCAAATCATCGTTGAATTTAGGTAGAATCGGATAGTATTTGCCATCCTTCACTTCGTGGTGAACGCCTTCCTCGCCAATGGCGAGCTTAATAAAGATATCCTTCTTCAGCTTGGTATCGAGCAGTTTGATCGCATGCTCCTTATGCTTGGATATCTTCGGTATTGCAATAAACCATGTAGTAGCCAAGTTAACGCCAATCGATGATTTGCCATCCTTGCCTACTAAGTAAGGAATAATGCCAATTTTGGCTTCAGGAAAGTTTTTGACAAGGGCGGCCTCTCCGCTGGAAGCACTCCACCATGCCAGCTTGATCATCGCGGCATTGCCGCTGGAGAACTTCTCTATCGCTTTCGCACTCGTATTGATCGGCATTTCCGAATCCAGCAGACCTTCGCTGTAGAGCTTGTTCATATAAGTCAAAAATTCTTTCATCTGCGGCAGCTCTGCTTTATGCAGCAGCTTGCCATCCACATCGTTCCAGTCGTTAAGCACGCCGAATGCGGCTGCAATGTCGCCATAAATGGAATCCTTTGTGCCCGTTAATGGAACAATGTTTTTGGCCTTCTTGATCGCTTTCAACACCTCGTACAGCTCATCCGGCGTTGTCGGGTGCTTCAAGCCCAGTTCATCCATCCAATCCTGACGGACAACGAGCTCCTCGCCTACGCTAATGCCAGAGCCCGTCTCCGGTATAGCATAGATTTTGCCGTCGATCGTTACGCTTTCCCATGAATCCTCTTTAATTGCCGCTTTGATGTTAGGGCCTTGGCTATCGATCAGATCATTCAGCGGCTCCAGCGCGCCCGCCGTTGCCAGCTTGTAGAACTGGGCAGAGCCCAGCTTCATAATATCGAAGTTTTGTTTGTTCGCAACCATCAAATTCAGCTTCTCGTCAGAGCTTTCGGCCGGCAGCATTTCGTAGGTTACTTTGTAGCCGGTCGCTTCTTCTATGTTTTTAGCCACCGGGTCTGCGTTCGGATCGAACAGGCTGTACTGCATCAGCATCGTGAGATTGGGATTGCCTTCGCCATCTCCCCCTGAGCCGCTGCCCGGAGCTGGAGCGGAATTGTTGCCGCAAGCGGCAAGAGCAATAGCTAATACAAGGACAATGGCCAACCAAGAACCTTTTTTCATAGAGTACCCTCCCGAATATGTGTTATAAGCCAAACTGCATTTCCCTTCCGTTGCCCGCTATCTTAACAAGCTGACAGCATCACCGCCTTTCATGGCAGATGGGTTTAACCCTTCACCGAACCTACCAGCACGCCTTTAACAAAATATTTTTGCAAGAACGGATAGACCATGAGGATCGGCAGCGTAGCTAGCAATATTGAAGCTGCCTGAATGGATTGGGGCGTTGTGTTCAGCGCCGCGTCCACGTTATCCTTCAAGAATTCGCTGCTGGAGGAAACCAATAGCTCCTTCAAGTACAGCTGCAGCGGCTTAAAATCCTGATTGGTAATGTAGATCATCGATGTAAAATAGTCGTTCCAGAACGCCACCGCGAAAAACAGCGCAATGGTCGCCAGTACGGGAAGCGACAGCGGCAAAACAATGGAGAATAAAACTCGAATGTTGCTTGCTCCGTCCAGCTTGGCGGATTCCTCCAGCCCGTCCGGCAGCCCTTCAAAATAATTTTTGATAATCAGCATGTTGAACACGTTGATGGCCGCCGGCAGAAATAGAACAGGAAACTGATTAACCAGGCCGATATTCTGCATGAGCAGGTAGGTAGGAATCAGGCCGCCGCTGAACAGCATCGTGAAAATAAACATCAGCAGAAACCATTTTCTGCCTCGAAGCTGAACGCGAGATAAAGGGTACGCCGTAATGGTCGTGAGGAACAATCCTAACGCCGTACCCACAATAGCCAACAGAATCGAATTTTTTAAAGAATTAAGGAACATGGAATCCTTGAGCACATACATGTACGTTCCGGTTTGAAAGCCGATAGGCAGCAAATTGACCTTGCCGGAGATGACCGCCGCTTCGCTGCTGAACGATTTGGCGATCAGGTTAACGAACGGCAGCAGCGTCGTCAGACCTACCAGTATAAAAAATAAATAGTTGCAGAAATTGAACAGCTTCTCTGAAAACGATGTTTTCACGGTCACAGCAATCTCCCCTTTCAGTTACCAAATCCCGCGTTGCAGGTATTTGCGGCTAAGCGCGTTGCCCGCCAAGACGAGCGTGAAGGCAATAACGGATTCAAAAACGCCAACAGCGGTGGTGAAGCTGTAGTCCTGATTGCCGAGGCCCATTCGGTACACGTAGGTGCCGATGACATCCGACACCTTGTATACTGTGGGATTGTACATGACGAGAATTTGCTCCGTGCCAGCCTCCAAAATGCTGCCCAGCCTTAGAATAAACATCAGCAGGATAATCGGGGCGATGCCAGGCAGCGTAATGTGCCACAGCTGCTTCATCCTCCCCGCCCCGTCAATCTTGGCCGCTTCGTACAAGCCGGGATCGATCGTGGCGAAGGCAGCAAGATAAACGATGGTGCTCCACCCCGTTTCCTTCCAGCCCGCCGAGGTAATCAGAACGCCCCGGAACACGCTATTGTCCAGGAAAAACGAGATTGGCTCCAAGCCGATCATTGCCATTGCCTTGTTAACCAAGCCGCCGTTGCTAGACAGCAGGTCAATAAACAGGCCGCTTACGATGACCCAGGACAAGAAATGCGGCAAATAGATCACAGTTTGGATCGCGCGCTTGAATAGCATCCGCCGCAGCTCATTCAACAGCAAGGCGATGAGGATCGGCAGCGGGAACAAGATACCGATCTTCAGGAAACTGAGAATAACGGTGTTTTGAAAAACATGCAGAAAATCGGGAGAGCTGAACAGTTTGGCAAAATGCTTCCATCCTACCCAAGGGCTTGCGTCATAACCGTCAAAGATATTGAAATCCTTAAAGGCGATGGTAATGCCATACATTGGGGCGTATTTAAACAGTAGAAGAAACAAAATTCCGGGAACAAGAAGTGCGTATAAATCCCAATCCCGTTTGACATCGGCGGCAAGCCGTTTGACATAATTGCGTTTAGCCTGGGGCTTATCCAGTGGTGCCGTTGCGCTTTTCATTGTATTCCCCCTTGATTTCATGCTTTCTACCTAAAATTGTAGTATCCATCGCCCAGGGTTGGTAGAGTAATGCCATTACTATTTCTGGTACTTTGATGTTTGATTTCCTCACAAAGGAACGTAATCGGCATTAAAAAAGACAAAGCCGCTTTCTATAACTGAAAGCGGTTTTGTCTTTTTCATTTTTTTGGTTATTGCACGCCAACATAATTAGGCACTGCTGTCACGCTTTAACGCCACCTGGGTTGACGCCCCAATACTTGCGGAACACCTTGGTGAAATAGCTCACGTCCCGATAACCCACCAGACGGGCGGCATCGTACACCTTACCCCCATTTTGCAGAACGGTCTTGGCCCGTTCCATCTTGCGCTCCAGCACATAGGTCGAAAAAGGCACGCCTGTCTCCTGCTTAAACAACCGGCTCAAGTAAGATGAATTGACAAAAAGGCGGTCCGCCACCGTATGCAGCGTGATATCCTGATCAATCTCCTGATTCACAATAGACAGAATGGAGCGTACCACTCCGTTGCTGGTCGTTTTCCGCTGCTGCTGCAGGTAGTCGCAGATGCGGCCAGTCAAGCGGATTAGCCATGCCCGGATCTGCTCCTTCGTCGCCAGCAGCCGGATGTTCTCGAAATAAACCATATCCTCTCCTGCTACGCAGCCAATCCGCCAGCCTTGCTTCTGAATCATACGGATATACAGGCTGCTCAAATAAAGCACGGCCTCATGGACTTCTTCCGCTGTCTCCGCGGACTCCAGGCTTTTGTCCCACAATCCTTGCAGCGCCTCCAACGCCTTGGCTTCGTCAGCGGTCTCCAATGCGATTTCCAGCGCTTTCTCCAGCGATTGCTGTACCTGGACCCCCTGTTCCTTACGGCCAATCTCCCGGTAAGGAATGGCAATATCGCAGCCGTACACAATACGCTCCTGCAAGGCACGGCAAGCTTCCGCATACAGCGTACTCATGCTGCCAAGCCCTCCGGCCGCAGCGCATATGCCCGCACTGGCTGTCAGCCCAAGCGTCTCCCGGGTCCGCGAAAGCAGTTGAACGACCGATGCCTGTATTCGCAAGGCGCTGTCTCCCGGCTCCTCCCCGCTTCGCAGCACAAAAACAAGCAGCGTATACCCCTGATGATCAGGACAGACAAAGCAGGTAGCAGGCAGCATTTCTCTCGCCAGGCATTGCAGAGAGAAGCGCCACATCGGAGCATCCTCCGCCTTAAAGCTGTCCTCTCCCTCCGGAAGCGGGTCGATATCCACCACGGCAACTGTGATTCGGTCCGATTCCTGAAGCTCAATCTGATAATCCATGCCTCTTCGAAGCACCTCGCTATCGTCATAAGCGCCTGCTGCCCACTGCCGGATAAATCCGCTTTGCAGATGGGGAAGATGCTCACGCCACTTGACCTTCAGCTCCGCTTGCTCGCGCCATTGCTCCATTTCGTCTCGCAGCTGCCTAGCTGCTTCCAGAACAGCACCTAATATTTCCTCTTCAGCCGCGGGCTTCAGCAAATACTGGGACACCCCTAAAGCTATGGCATCCTGAGCGAAGCCAAAGTTGTCATGCCCGCTCAGAATGATCAGTTTCAGTTGCACGCCGTTGCCTGGACATTCCCTTAGCTTCCTCACCAGCGTCAGCCCATCCATCTCCGGCATCTGCACATCAATTAGCATAATGTCGGGTCGCTTGCGCTCGATCAACGACAATGCCTCCACACCGCTAGCGGCCAGTCCGACGACCTCTATGCCATTCTCCTCCCAAGGGATATTATTGGCCAATCCCAATCTTAGCCTAAGCTCGTCCTCAACAATCATCAAATTCATGCGGATCGATCCCCTTTTTCCACAGTATGGTGAGTCAAAGCGCGAAAGCTCTCCTTGCATTGATCCAGCGGCAGCGATATGGTGGCCGTGGTTCCTAATCCTTGCGCGCTATCGATAGTCAACTCAGCAGAATTGCCATAATACAGCTTGATGCGGGTCATCACATTGCGCAAGCCGAACAGATCTCCCGTTTCCTCATCCTCCAGCGAAAACAGATTTCCCTCACGCCTTCCAAGTCGCAACATTTCTTCTTGAATGTAAGTGAGCCGCTTCGGGTTTATCCCGGGGCCATTGTCACGGACCGTGACCTGAACAGTCTCACCGTCGTACACTCGGCCGGAAATAACAAGCTTCCCGCCTTCCGTTATCCCTTCCATCCCATGCAGGATAGCGTTTTCCACAAGCGGCTGCAGCAGCAGCTTCAGAATCGGAATGGGGCGGCATTCCTCCTGAATGTCATATTCCACCTCGAAGCTGTCCAAAAACCGGATTTGCTGAATCCGAATGTAATAATGGAGATGCGACAAGCTTTCGTCAATCGTAAATACATCCTTGCCCTTGTTGAGGCTCAGACGGAAAAAGCGGGACAAGTTCAGCACCATCTCGCTAATTTCATCCGCCTCGTAATTTTTGGCTGTCCAGTTGATCGAATCCAGCGTGTTATACAGAAAATGCGGGTTAATTTGGGTTTGCAGAAATTGAAGCTCGGTCTTGGCCAGCCTCAGCTGCTGCTCGTAATGCTCTTCGATCAGCCGCTTCTGGTCTACGACCATCCGGTTAAACGCTTCCGTCAAATAACCCAGCTCATCATGCCGCGAATTGTCCAGGTGAACGTTCATATTCCCCGTCCCCAGACGCTTCATTCCCTTGAACAGCTTGTCCACCGGAGAAGCAATGCCGATATAAACGAGCCAGGAAATGCCGAGCGCTAGAAGGACGCTGACAAAAATAATGGCGATCGTATACAATCGAAGCTGATCTGTTTTGGCGTACAGCTCTTTTTTGGGCTGTATCAGCGTTAGCCGCCATTTGGAATACTCCGAATCGATCGAAACCGTCATCTCCGCATCGTTCGTGCGGGGAAGACCGGGCATGCCCCCGCCTTCTGCAAGCGTATGCTCCGCGCCTTCGAGCTTGCCTGTCCCTGCAATCAGCTTGCCCGTGTCGCTGTGCAAATAAATGGTAGCCGCAGGCGATGGGAGCAGCGACTTCATCAGATTGATCAGCTTGCTTTTGTCCACGGTAATAATGACTACATCTGCTCTGCGATTGTTATTGTACAAATCCATCGTTCGCAGCAGCGACACGCTGTCCGTATCAATTAAGCTGCCAAAGGTTGCGTTGCCGGCAATCGGCTCCTCCGCCAGCAAATAAGTGATTTCCGTCCCGCTAGTAATCGCCGTATTCTCAAGCCATTGCTGCTGCTCGGGGCTGCTCAGCCTTCTCCCCCCATAATTCGTCGAAATCATCATATGGGAGGGCTGATGGTACAACGATATTTGCGATACGATATGATTAATAGAGTTGACATTCGACAGCTGCTTCAGCAGCATCGAAAAATCGACGATGGAGAGCGGCGACAATTCCGATCCGTTATCTGCAAGCAGCTTGATAAACACAGGGTCTGTTGCAATCAGCGTCGAAATCTCCTCCACATTTTGCAAAGTCAAATCAATATAGTCCATGGCTGAATTCAGCACCGTCCCAGAACGCTCCACGGCTTGGTCATGCAAAATGCTGCGGGAGCGGTCAACGGCAAATAGGCTTACCAACACGAGCGGCAGCAAAATCAACAAAAAATAGCAGGTGAGCCGAAACTGAATTTTGCGGGAAAAGCGGTCCCGAAACCACTTGACGGGATTCCTCATGCTTATCTCCTCCCTCCGGCGCTCAAGCGGGCTTCGTACCATTGATTAACCTCAGCGGTAACCTCTTCGCCGCCCTCGCGGTACCACTCATCCACAAAGGTATCGAACGAATCCAGTGGAACGATGCCCATCACGATCTGCGTAAAAATACGCTCTAGCTCCGCTAAATGACCGGCATACTTGCTCATCGCCGGTGTCGGAATTCCGTAAAATTCGTTTTTTATTAAATTGTGTTCAATCATTTGCAAATTATCGTATAAATGAAAATCGCCGAGCGAATCCAAGCGAGCCTTAGCCATGGCGGGATCAATCACATCGACCAGCGATTGGTAGATGCCCCTGTACAAATGCTTGTCATGCTCGTCAAAATTGGTGACCATTTTCCCATTTTCCATCGACCAAATCTCGCCTTCAAAACCAAGCTTTAACGTCTCCCGGCCCTCTCCCACGATGAAATTAAGCAGCTTTACCACTTCTTCGGGATGTTTCTTGCCAACAGGCACCACGTTGTAACCACGGATTAAATCCTTGTTGTATACGCCGCTTTGCCCCTCCGGTCCGACGGGATACTCCAGCGGAATCCATTCCGCCTTGGGATCTTTCTTTTTGCTTGCCGCGATGGGTCCGCGCGTATCATACCAAGTCGCGGAAAACATGCCGACCTTTCCGTTCTCGATTTTTTCGATAAAGGCATTGTTGCGATTAAGCGGGAATTCCGGATCAACTACACCTTCTTGGTAAAGCTTGGCCAGAAAAGAGAGCGCTTGTTTGGTCTCTGGCAGCGTGCTCCCGTTAACCAGCTTTACGCCACGCGCCACCCAAGAATTCAATTGAACGCCAAAAGCGCCAAAAAAAGGCGCAGCCCGCCCCATGTCCTCGAGCAGAATAAGGCCCATCGTATCATTAAGACCGTTGCGGTCGGGATCCTCCTTGGCAAAGGCACGCATGACTTTATCATATTCATCCAGCGTCTTAGGCGGCTGCAGTCCCAGATTATCAAGCCAATCCTTCCGCACATACATCAACTCGATACCTTGCACATCTGTCAAACTGGGAATTCCGTAAATTTTCCCGTCATAGCGCATTCGGTCCCACGCCTCGTCAGGAATGAGCTCCTTAAGGTCTTGTCCAAATTCGTTGATATAATCGTCAAGCGGCATAAAAGCCCCTTTTTTGACATATTCGTCAAACCAAACCGGGTTAAAGGTGTGAATCAGATCTGGAAGATTTCCGGAAGCCATAATGACATTCAGCTTCTCTTCGTAAACTTCTTGAGGGGGAATGTTGACCTGCAAATCCAATCCAGTGCGTTCCTTTATATAATTAATATAAGGATTATCATTTTCGTCCGAACCATCCGGAAACTCCATGCCCAGATCGTTTATGACCATGGAAATCGCGACGCGGCTCTGCGGAGCAGTCACCGGCTGTCCTGCTCTCTCCCAATCGCTGCAGCCTGCGGCCGTCGCAGCTACCATCAACAACGCTATCATCCGAACAATCCAACGGCAGTTGAACCTTGTGATCTCCATAGCTCCCCCTCCATCTTTTCCGGAATGCTTCAGGCATTTCTCCCTATTAAATTCTCGTTCAGGCAAGCGCTAAACTATGGCTCCCCTCCAACAAAGCCATTTCTTTCCCACCCGCTCCCCTTTCATTAAATATAACATAACGAGTTATATCAACGAGAGATATATATTGAAATTCATTAAAACCACTAAATTAATGTTATAAATACCTACATAAATTAAAGCGGTTCCATAAATAAGAAGGTGAAACGGATAACGCCGTCCATGGCGACGTACCCGGTTCATTCCGAGAAATACACAGAAAATTTGGCGATTGGATTTACTTTTTTATATTCAAAAATAAATAGAAGCGGCTGCCCTTACGGCTATTCGAACTTTACAGGCTTTGGAGCCTATCCTATTCTAATAGCCGCTTCAGCAACCGCCTTGCTCCGAATCTATTCTTAAAATCAATAACCTCAACTAGCGGTAGCCCTTAATAAAGTGGACCGCTTTGCGAATATCGTTCTCCGGCTGGCCCCCGACCTCGCGTTCGATCGTCAGATAGCCATTATATCCAATTTCCTTTAGCACCGTAAAGTATCTGTCGAAATCGACAGCGCCTTCGCCGAGCGGCAGCTCGCGGAAAAATTGTCCCGAGCTCACCATCTCCGCAATTTTGGCATGATCCATCGGTTCATAGCCAAGCGCACCATATACCATTCGCGGATCCACTGCCTTGCTTCGAATGCCGTCCTTGACGTGGGTATGGACGACGTAATCCCTGAGCAGCCGGACGCCTTCCACCGGATCATCGCCCGTTACCATGACCATATTGGCAGGATCAAAGTTAACAGCTACCCCTATGCCCCCCAATGTATCCAGAAAACCTTTCAAATGTGCCGCCGTCTCCGGCCCCGTCTCAATAGCGAAATGAGCCTTCATGCTGCTGGCATATTCATTCAGTTCGCGGCAAGCCTCCTGCATGACAGCGAATACTTCGCCATCTCGATTCTCCGGCACAATTCCGATGTGGGTAGTCACGATTGTCGTACCAAGGTCCAGCGCCAAATCGAGAATTCGCTTAGATTTCTCCACTTTTTCCTCGTTAACCGATTTATCTTGGAAGCCGTGGCCGCCCAGGTCACCGCATAACGCGCTGATCTCAAGCCCTAGCGAAGCGATATAAGCCTTTAGCTCCCTCCGGTCGGCTGGGCTTAGATTAACCGGGTCCATCTCGCCTGAAACCGCGTAGATTTGCACCCCCTCCGCACCAACCTCCTTCGCCTTCTTCAGCCCTTCCCTAACGCCGACGCCAAAGCTGTCAACTATGACGCCTATGCGATTTCCGATTTTTACAGACATGCCGATTCCACGCTTTCCTTAATCAAAATGGATTTCCTTGCCTAGTGCGGCCGATTCGTACACGCCGCAAAGTATTTTCATCATTTCAACGCCGTCCTGCACCGGGCTGATCGTCTTTTTCTTCCCTTGGCAAACTTCAACAAAGTAATTAATTTCGTCCTGGAAGCCCTGCAAGAACTCAAACGAAAGATTGTCAATTTGCGGTGTGGAATTCAAAATCGTATCATGCTTCTCTGTAATCAGTGTCAGCTCCGGCTCCAACTCAACCCCGCCTTTTTCGCCATAGAGTTTTACGGTCAACTCATCCTGCTTCGCATGCAGCGTAAAGCTGACATCGACCAGCAGCGACGCCCCGTTCTCAAAGCGAACCAGCGCATTGGCCATATCCTCAACCGTGTTCAGTGCCGCATTATAATCAGCTGCCTTATAGAACTTCAAGTTTTTCACATTGGAGCGGTTGCCCAATCGATTGTAGGTGTTGCCGCTAATGGATTTCACCTTGGGCTTGCCCATAAGATACCAGCAAAGATCAATAACGTGAACGCCGATATCAATCAGCGGCCCCCCTCCGGAGCGCTCTACATCGGAGAACCAGCCGCCAGGATTGCCTAGCTTGCGAATACAGGAAGCTTTGGCATAATAAATCGGTCCGATTTCACCGTTGTCCATAAAAGATTTCACAATCCGCGTATTGGAGGCGTACCGGCGGACAAAACCTACTTGCAGAGTCTTGCCGGATTCCTTGACAGCCGCTTCAACCGCCAGCGCCTCTTCCACCGTTTTGCTGAGCGGCTTTTCGCAAAGCACATGCTTGCCTGCCTTCAAAGCGGCGATGCTGATCTCTGCATGGGTGTTATTCCAAGTACAAATGCTGACGGCATCAATATCTGGGCTCGCCAGCAGCTCGTTGTAGTCGGTGTAAACGTGGGGAATGCCATATTTCTCTGCCTTGGCCTTCGCCCGTTCTTCCTTCAAGTCGCAGACAGCGACCAGCACGGCATCCACGTTTTTGCTGTAAGAGCCAAAATGCATTTCTGATATGGAGCCCGCTCCGATTACGCCAATTCGAATAGGATTGTTCATTGCGATTTTCACCTCATTAGTTCATTTAATTTAAACTGCGCGCAGCGAAGGCCACTGCAACTCGATGCCCTCTGCGGCAAGAAGCTTCTGGTAATCGGCAAGCTCTGTCTCTGAAGAGCGGACATCGCTAGGCGACAAGCCGCGATCCAGGCAGAAGCTGGCACAATAGCCTGCTGCCTCGCCAATATTCCATTCCACCGGATGAAGCCGATAGCAGCCGTTTGTAATATGGGTTGTCCCGATATTTTTGCAAGCAGCAAGCAGATTGTTCACTCTCACCGGAATGAGACTGCCCAAAGGGATCTGGAAAGGCAGCGACGAGATATCAATATAGGGTTGGTTCTCTGTGCTGGGATGCAAATCAATGCGGTAGCAGCCGATGCCCACTGAATCCGCGAAATTCTCCGCTCTGCCGTCAGGACGGCATTCCGTTGCAACATGCTGCTCCAGAATCGTAAACTCCGCCTTGATCCGGCGCGACTCCCGAACGTATGGATACATGGCAAGCCCATCCTCTGTCCCCACCACATCGGGACGAAGCCTTAGCCCGGGGTAACCCTTTCCCCCATCCGGACGAGGCGCCTCTGTCTGCATCCAATAGAGCAGCGACAAGCTAAGCTGCTTCGCCTCATTTAAGTGACGCTCCCTGTCCTCCGGCTTCACATCAATAATCGAGCCCAGCCAATAATCGTTTTGCGGCCAATTGACCAGCGAAATAGAACTGTTGTAGGTTCCTTCAACGTAGTGCTCCATCTCAGCGATTTGACGATATTTAAACAGTGAAAACGCCCCTTCGCCAGGGAACAGCCCGTAACGAACCGGCTGCATCGTTGCCGGCTTAACGCCGGTCCAGCTTAGCAGGCGATCCGGCCAGAAATCCGCCTTGTACTCCTTCCAGAAATCATAGAGCTCCGGCTTCGGAATCGTATGATTCTCGCCTTCCCGATAATCGATGGCAAAGCAATAGGTAAAGCCCTGCATATCTTGGGGCAGCGCCTCACCTTCTACGGCATGAGGCTCCCCGGTTTTCTGGCGCGCTTCCGCACCCGTGACGTATTCCACGCCGGCCAGCGGAAGCAAGTCACCGCATTCCGTAGCGTCAAGAAAATAAGGAGCCTTCAACAGCACGTTATGTCCGCTGTCCAAGCTTTTAACCGTCACCGAGACGATGGCGTCGCCATCGCACTCGGCGTTCACCGGGACATGGCGGCGCAAAATCGTCAGCTGTCCGCTATGTACATAAGGTGCTAACTGTCGCTCCAGAACGGCAAGCGCGGCACGCGGCTCGTGACATAAACGGCTGACCGTGCCGCCTCCTGGGTTTAGCCGCTCATTCTCCCTCGCCGCTGTCGTCAGCGGAAAGAAATCCCGGTAATAAGCACGGATATCCTCGCGAAAGCGGCGATAGCTCTGGGTACAGCCGAAGGACTCGATCCAAGGATGCTCATCAGGCGGAACCGCTTGGCTGGTTAATTGACCGCCGATCCATGCCGTCTCCTCCGTCATAATGACAGTTTTGCCCGACTTCGCCGCTGCCAGCGCCGCCGCTACACCTCCTGTGCTTCCTCCGACAACTACGATGTCGGCCGTTGCTTCTCGTTCCATGCGCTTATCTCCTTTAGGCTTATATAATGGTTAAAAAGTACTCATAGCTGCGCCGAATGCCTTCCGCCTCGCTGCCTACGCCTTCATATTCAAGAACAAACGCTCCACGGTAGCCGTTCTCCGTTAGCTTGTTCACGATTTTCTCCAATTCAACAGCACCGTCTCCCAAATGAATCCCTTCAAAAGACTTCCCTCCAAGGGACTTGTAGCGCCCGTCTTCACGCATTTCAAAATCCTTGAAATGGACATGAGCAACATAAGGAAGCAGCGTGTGGAGCGCAGCTGTCGGATGCTCATCCACGAGCAGAAAATTGCCAGTATCAAATGTGGATTGCACAGCTGGGGAACCAACACGATCAATGATCGTCTTGACCTGCTCGCCGCTTCCCGCTAGCTTGCCATGATTCTCCAAACAAAGAACCAAACCTTCCTTCTCAGCGCCCGCAGCAGCCTCTTTCAGCCCATCCACGATCCAATCCAGCGCTTCTTCATAAGTTGCTATATCACTGAGATTGCCTGAGAACACGCGAATGACGTTCGTTCCCAGCACTTTCGCAATAGGGTAGGCATCCGTGATCTCCTTCAATGCACCTGCCCGCTCCTCCTCGGTCGCCTTGACGAAATCATTGGCTACCGCGTAGCTGGACACCTTAATGCCATTCTCTCTCACAAATGCCAGCACGCTTGGCAGTTCCTCCAGAACGTCCTTCCAGAACACATTCAGCAGCTCGACATCCTCGATCCCTTCATCCTTACAAAAGGCTAGAAAATCCAGCACCTTCCATCCGTTTTCTCTTACGGTTCTGTGCATGCTCCACATGCTAAGTGACAGCTTCATTCCGCAACTCCCTCCATGCTCTGTTATGGCCTCGCATTATTCCCGGCAACGCTGTTGCTTGCTGCTTACCCCCATTGTAAAAGCTGCCACCCGGCATAAATAGGGTACACCGATGACCATTTTTGGTAACTTGATGCGATAATCTCTCCATTCACTAAATACAGGACGGCTATAACCTTCTTTGTAGGGCACGAATGTCTTTCCAGGTTATAAATTGAATGGTTTCATAACCCGTGGATAGCAAATCACGATTGGCTCACGTAAACGCGGCAAGCTACCGAAGCACCGACAAATTGAGCGAATGACGAAAAGCACGCCATGCAAGCCCGGATGATTCAAGAAAAGATAAATCACCTCTTGCCCTAGCAACGAAGCACTGCGGCTGCTCTGAGCAGCCAAAACCAATGCTTACTCTCGATAAAAATGCTCTAACCCTTACAACCACAAGGAATTAAGTTTAATTTAAAGCTGCGAAGGTTGAATAATTTAAATCTTGTATAAATAAAATAGGGCTGCTCCGAAAGTAGTGATCTACTTCGGAGCAGCCCCATTCAGCTTCTTCCTATTTTTTAGCTGCCGCCCAAGCGTCCAGCTGTTTTTGTTTCTCTGCGATAATTTTATCTATTCCCGCAGCTTTCAGCTGTTTATTGAATTCAGGCAGCTTCGCAATAGGATCGACCGTTCCGGTCTCCAGTGCAATTTTGTACTGGTTTTGCACATTCGTTACTGCCGCAATTTCTGTTTTGACGGCATCTGCATTAAAAGTAAAGCCAAGCGCTTTTGATTTGACGGCGTTTCTATTAAACTCAGCCAGCTGATTCCAAAGCTCTGGATCATCGCCATTCCAAATGTGCGAAAGCGATTGGTTCCCAAACATCCAGCCCATTTGCAGGTTGTAGCCTGAGCTTGTTGCATCCACGCCTTGCGGGTAATCAATGACATTGTCGGAAACCTTCACGTAATGCTTGTTCTCAATCCCGTAATCCAGCAGGTTGATGAAGTCTTTATCGGTATACATCATATTCAGCAGCATCATCGCTCTTTCTGGGTCCTTCGAGTTTCTTGCGATACTCCACATAACGGAAGTAATATTATACGTCGCTGTTGCTGCAGGGCGGAAATGTACCGATACCATCTCTTTGCCTGTAGATCTTGATTCCTGTGTCTCAATACCCGGCTTCATATGGGATATGAAAGAGAATGCCTTGCCGGATTTAACTAGGTTGTATTGCGTCTCAGTGCTTGTAGCTGCATCCTTGGCAATATAGCCTGTTTGATTCCATCTTCTTACTGTGTTCAGCATTTCTGCATATTCCGGCGTCTCATACATATTCACGACTTTCAGGTCGTTGTCATAGCCTGGAAGCACGCCAAAGCCTTCCCCTAAGTTATCAAAGTAGCTGAGAACATAAATATCGAGAATAGATGTTCCATACTTAACTGTCGGAATCATATCCGGCTCATTATCTTTAATTGTTTTGAATACAACGTCCAAATCATCCAAAGATTTAATCGCGGCCGTATCAATATTATATTTTTCAACCAAATCCTTGCGCATCGTGATGCCATAATCTGCTGCCAAATCCCTGATGCTTGGTACTGCGTATATTTTTCCATCGATTCTCGTCGCATTCAAGAACGCAGTATCAAGGGAGTCTAGCGCTTCCGTAACCCCTTGTCCATTCTCAGCCAAGTATCCATCAAGCTCAAGCAGCTGCCCTTTAGCTACATCTTGGCTGTAGGTTCCAAGTCCGCTTACGATCAAATCCACCTGCTCATTTCCCGACATCATTAGCGTCTTCTGCTGAGCCCATGCGCCAAAGCCGATAGGTACCAGCTTTACCGTCGCATTGATTTTTGCTTTCGTCATTTTGTTGATTTCATCCTGCACCAACTTTAAATCCTTTGGCTCGCCCCCGACCGGAAATACCATAACTAGCTCAACAGGCTTAAGCTCCCCGCTGCTGTTGCCGCTTTTTCCTTCTGCTGTTTTTCCGTCGTTGCCTGCATTAGTGCTCTTGTTGTCTCCATTGCCGCATGCACTGATCACCATTGCGAAAGCTAGTACGATTAAGAGAAGCGTTTTTGCCACAAACTTGTTTTTTCTCATTGCCGTGACCTCCCTATTTTTATTTATGAACCGATTCTATCTATAAATGCATGATCCATGCCGTTATAGCGTCTATGAAAGATTTATCCTTTAACAGCACCAATCGTCAGGCCTTTAACAAAATACTTTTGGAAAAACGGATAGGCGATCAACAGTGGAATGACCCCAATTGCGGCCATTGCCATCCGCATTGGCGCTAGCGGAATATTCGCTCCAATATCTGCATTACGGCTGCCTGCCTGCGTAGAAGATTGTAAAAACTGTACATCCAGCAATATCCGATTGAGAAGGTTTTGAAGGCTATAATAATGACTATCTGTAAGATAGATTAAGCCATTAAACCAGTCATTCCAATATAAAATGGTGTAAAACAATCCTACTGTAGCAAGCACCGGCGTCGAGAGCGGCAATACGATCCGGTAAAATATTTTCCATTCCCTTGCCCCGTCGATATAGGCGGATTCAATAATCGCTGTCGGAATCGAGCTTGCAAAAAAAGTTCGCATCAATATGATAAAAAATCCGTTCATCAAAAGGCCCGGTATAATTAAGGCCAGCATCGTATTTTTTAAATCAAAATAGTTGGTGTAAAGCAAGTACGTCGGTACAAGACCTCCGTTAAACAACATCGTAAAAAATACATAAAATGCGAGCGTATTGCGAAACGGCATTTCTATACGCGAAAGCGGATAAGCGACCATCGCAGTAAGCGTAAGTCCAAGCGTCGTACCAATTATAGTCGTTAAAACCGTAATGCTGTATGCCCTTATAATGTCAGAAGAGCTGTTCCACAAATAGTGGTATGCGGAGAAGCTTATTTTATCAGGGAAAAACGCATAACCGCTGCGAACAAGCTCCATATCATCGGTAAGAGAGGCGGAAAACAGCAGCCAGAACGGCATGATGCAGAAAAAAGTGAACACTAGCATAACGATGTTTATGATCCATTGATAGAGCTTCCCCGATGCTTGCATAATATATCTCCCTTTCTAAAACAACGCGTTGTCTTTGTTGTATTTTCGTACGACCGCATTCGATAAAATGACCAAAATGAAACCGACCAATGCTTGGTACAAACCTGCGGCCGAGGACATCCCGATGTCGCCGAGGTTAATCAATGCTCGATAAACATAGGTATCAATCGTATTCGTAACTGGCATCAGCGCGCCTGTGTTAAGCGGAACTTGGAAGAATAAGCCGAAATCGGAGTAGAATATGCGTCCAATGGCGAGCAAAGTCATAATCGTAATAACCGGCGAGACGAGCGGAAGCGTAATCTTCGTAATTTGCTGCCACCGGTTAGCTCCGTCGATCGTTGCTGCCTCGTAATACTCGTTATCAATGCCGATGATCGCTGCTAAATAAATGATGCACAAATTGCCTACGCCTTTCCACACGCTTACGAGCGTTAAAATCCATGGCCAATACTTGGTCTCACTGTACCAAGAGATAGGATCAAGCCCCATCGTCGGAAGCAAGGTTTTGTTCATGAATCCGTTCTCAACATCGAGGAAGCCGAGCACCAAATAGCCGACAATTACCATCGAGATTAGAAAGGGAAGCAGGATTAGCGTTTGATACAGCCTTGATAAGAAACGTTTGCGAATTTCATTGAGCATTATCGCAAGCGCTAATGCAATCACCGTATTTAACAGGATAAAGGTAATATTATAAAGCAGCGTATTTCTTGTAATGATGTAAGCGTCCGTTGTTTTGAACAAATACTCAAAGTTTTTAAAGCCAATCCAGTCACTGCCCATAATTCCTTTGGCAAAATTGATGTCCTTAAATGCGATTACGATTCCGAACATCGGCAAATAGTTGTTAATCAGCAGGTACAAAAGGCCGGGCAGCGCCATCAGCACGAGGGCACGGTATTTCTTAATTTTTCTCATCTCCGATGCGAATACTGCTTTCTTCTTCGTCTTCAATGAGACCTGCTTCATATTGGAGGGTAACGTCTCAGGATTTGCTTGCACGGGTCTCAACCACCTTTGGCTTCGTTTAATATGTTGCTTAACTAATAGTAGCGCAAACAAAATAGAGTCACTACTAATAATCCGACATCCGGCTTTCGAGTTTCCGACATCATAAATGGGAAAAGAAAAATGCCGCTAGAGGGTCTCTAACCCTCTAACGGCATCGTTTATTTGGACGGACAGCCTTTGCGATAATACTGGGGTGTCATCGATACTTCTTTCTTAAACAACGTAGAAAAATACGAAAAATTCGAGAAGCCAACCGCGAGTGCGACGTTGCTAATCGTAGTATCGGTTCTTGCGAGCAGCTCCTTGGCAAGATTGATTCTTTCTTTCAAAATATAATCGGATATGGAGAGCCCAGTCTCTTTCTTAAACAGTTTAACGATGTAATCAGGGCTTAAACCAATATAATCGGCGATATATTGTCTGGACAGCTCCTCATCGATGTGAAGCGCAATGTAGCGCTTGATCTTCTCGACCACCGTCTCTGTCGAATCCAGCTTTTCCATATGGACAAGCGCCTTCTCAAGCACATCCCGCACCCAATTCTGAAGGTTCGTCACGCTTCGTGTCGCTGACAAAATACGCTCTGGCGTCAAATGATCCGAAAAGATTTCATCCGCGCGCAGCCCCTGCTCATGCAGCGTATGCAGAACCATTTGCAGAAAGCTTTGATAAAATTGCTGCAGCCTTTTGGCGCCTAAGCACTCAATTCGTTTCCATGAATCCAAAAACTGCTGCGATTCATCGAGTACCTTTTTCTTATTCCCTTGCTTAATGAGCTCCGACCATACATTCATGGGCGGCATTGGAATCTGCGATTCCTTCTTTATTGGATCATCGATGAACATCACACAGTCTGCCATATTAACTTGATTCTTTTTAAAAGCAATTAACCCTTCAACCATATCGCGCACTTCATGGACTTGTGCCGATTTGCCTATATAGCAGGACACGTGACAATATAAATAATGATTGCTCATCTCTATAAAAGACTGACAGCGCCTTTTGATTTCTTTGCTAAAAAGCTTGCCATCTTCTGTTTGCATAACATCCTGTGCAAACACAATGAGCATGTAATCAGCGCTCATCCGGACGATTTGTGCACTAGCAGCACGCTGAATAACGACCTCCTCAAGGGCGTTGTGGAGCGCATACTCCATAATTTGCAGATCACGGGCGGTTAATGATTTCTCCCAATGCTCGATACTGATAAGAACCGGTAGAAATGTCATACGCCTCGTGTACGGAAGCTTCTGCTTGCCGATAACCTCCAGCATTTTATCCTGATTAGACGGAATGGCTTGCTTTAGTACATCCTGCCAAAAACGCTCGGCCACCATCGTAGCCGATTCCCGCTCCTTCCTGATTTTCTCGATTAGCTTCGTCATCACAAGCTTCAATTCATCATGCGGAACGGGCTTTAACAAATACTCGAAGCTGCCAAGCTGAAGCGCTTTTTTCGCATATTGAAAATCAGCGTGACAGGTTAGAAATACACATTCGGTTTGGGGATACTGTTCACGCACCCATTCAAAGAGCTCCAGCCCGCTGCCCTGCGGCATTTCTATATCACAAATCATCATATCAATCGGCTGAAGACTAAATTCCTCCTTCGCTTGCCTAAGATTATGTGCGAGAGTGACACTTATAATGCCGAGCTCTCTCCAGTTCACACTCGATTTAATGCCATTTGCGATAAAGATCTCATCATCAACGATTAATAAACGGTACATATTCACGACCTCATTTCTTTCGTTAAAGGCATCGTTATTTCAACTGCTGCACCATCTTCGTTATAAAAAGCCATGCTCGCCTTGTCCCCGTATAACAGCCGTAATCTGCGTCTTACATTCCAAATGCCAATATGCTCCCCATCTTCATTCATTAAATTAATTTCCTGCTGCAGCTTCTGCAAGACCTCCTCGGAGAAGCCCCGGCCTGTATCATGAATTTGAATTCGCAGCCTCTCATCTGGCATCAATTCGCATCTTCCAATTGTTATCGCAATATGAGTCGGTTCATCCGTGTTAATTGCGTGTTTTATCGTATTCTCAGCAAAGCTCTGGATAATTAACGGAGGAATATAACATTCCTTCAGCTCGCCATCAACAGCGATGTCGTACGTAAAGCTTCCGGGAAAGCGGAAGGTCTGGATTTTCAAATAGTTTTCACTATGATTAAGCTCATCCTGCAGAAGCACGTAATCCGTCTGGCTGCGGAACATAAACCTGAAATAGCGGATCAAGGAGAGGGACAGCTCCTGTATTAATTCGTACTTCTTCTCTTGCGCCAAGTAATAGATGATGTTTAAGCTATTCAAAAAAAAGTGAGGGTTAATTTGCAGCTGCAGCTGTTTCAGCTCTGCTTTCTGATTAATCAATTGCTCCTCATATACGTCAATTTTTAATTGTTGAATATCGCAAACCATGCTGTTGAACGTTTCGTTCATCATCTCAAATTCATTGGAGGTCGGTTTATTCGGTATTCTTGCCTCCATATAGCCTTCTTTGATTTTGCGCATGGCGACGATAATTCGATTGATCGGCAGCAGGACCACTTTACGCAGAAAATACAGAGCAATCACTAGAATGAGAATCGAGCCTGTCGCAATAAGCACAATGATTCTTTGCAGATAAGGAAGCTTCTCCAAAATATTTCGTTCGGGTACGACAGCTACTAATCCAAATTCACCTTTGCCTGACTTTTCGCCCATGACGAGGTAATTGTTGTCTGCGCCGGAAAGCTGATACGTCTTAGAGATATAGGATAAATCGATTTTATTTTTTTCGAAAAAGTCCTCGTCCTGAAGCGGCCTATTGCTCTCATCAACAAGCAGAGACCTCCCTTCCGATCCAAGGTCTAGAAAGTCCAGCGGGTCCATAACTCCGTCTACATTTACCCCTGCCCCAATGTACAGGTTGCCAGCCTTAATCATATGCAGCAAATAATTTTTTTCTTTCAAATTCAGCACAGACCATTTATCGTACTGATAGTTTTTCATCGCTTGTTCATCGTTCAGACGCGCAACAATTCCTTCCTTGATGAAATCATTGTTGGTATAAGCAGAGCCCGTCAGCTTAGGCGCGAACAACAAATCCTGATTCAAGGGCGAATAAATAAAAAAATAGTCCAATGCTTTATAATAAGTCGCATTGTCTCTTAACTCTGTAAATAGCCAAATTCGCTGCAAATTGTATAAATCTACATCTGCTTCAGGGAGACTATCGAGAATATTCAAACCGGATTCTTCCGCAATAAATTTGAGCATATAGCTATCTATATCCTCAAGCGTCGTATCAATCAAACCCATGTATAGATTAAGCATATTGCTGTTGGACTGCGCCACTTGATTACGAACAACATCAATGGAATACAGATTGTTATAAATAAGAAAGGAAACCATCGGAATCATAATGAGCATAAGCCCTGTTATCAGCTTGAATCGAAGCGAATTAAAGAGAGAACGATTAAGTAATTTCAAGTTCTGCTAAGCCCCCATTTGCCTCTTAAATAAAAAATAGAGCTATATACAACTATTAGCCGGGGATTAATCCCCGGCCGCGCTTTATCAAACTATTTTTTCTTGCCGTAGCGTTCCGTCCTATCATCCACGATAATCCCGCTCCAGTTTAAGCCGTATGCAAAATCATAGGCGTTCCCCTCGGAATCAACATGTACTTCCATATCGTGTGCAACATCCTCCAGCTGCTCTTCAACGGTCTTCATATTCGCAGGCATCTGCATCGGCAGCAGCCCTGAAGGCTCTGCTTCACCGGTAATCATATCTAGAATCGCTTGATCCTGTACCCCAAATGCAGCAATGATTGCATCGGCCTCCGCTTCAAATTCTGCAACGATAGAAGGCTTCGATAATTGAAGCGATACAATGACAGGCTTGCCTTTCATAACCTCTTTCGTTCTCAGTACAGCCTCCAAGTCGTAAACATTTGTGGTCGTTACCGTTTTCCCCTTATAGGAGCGGTTTAACACATCTCTTTCATCGCCGGCTATACTAATTTCCCTGGCATGCTCTGCGGTATAAGGGGCGTATTGCAAGCTTATCGGAACATAGCCGTTTCCACCCGCTTCAGCATCTGCCTTGCTGTATCCGCTGCCGGAATCTGCCCCCGTAATGAACACCATTGCAAAATCAGCTGTCTCCGGGTCACCCGTTACCTTGAAATATTTCTGTATAACATCCATATTGACGGGATATCCATCAAATGCAGCAGTCGGGAATCCAATCCAATTGGTACCTGCTGGTCTGTAGCGTTTAGGAATATAGACCGTCTTTAATTTCTGTATCGGGAGAACGTTTCCTTTGTTTTTAAGCAAAACGAGTGATTTGAGCTGCGCTTCGTAGCCTGCTGTCATAAATTCAGCATTGCCGACAATACGAGTAGTTTGCTCTGGATCGCAATACGGGTTCTCGAATAAGCCGACGCGGAACATGTTCTTCAAGAGCCTTACCGCTGACTGCTCAAACCTTGCTCGCATATAGGCTTCACCATGCTCTGCCACACCGATATGGTAAGCTTCAATGACAGGACCCGCATCATTATTTCCTCCGAATTGATCTACTCCGGCCATAAGTGCTTTGTAATGACGCTCCGAAACGGTATAACCTTCCTCAACCCCCCATGCACGTCCTCCTGGAAACAACCGTGTAATATCAGTGCCTTCATCGTCCGTAATTCCCCAGTCCGTGCAAACAACACCATCGTAGCCATATTTATCACGAAGCAGGCTGCCGATGATGTGAGCGTTGTAGGCGTTGCCCACATTCTCGCCATTCTCCTGATCTTGATTATAGGAAATCGTATAATAAGGCATGATAGCCGATGCTTTCTCCGTCCCCCCCGAGAGCTTGAAAGCGCCGTCCAAGAAGGGGATCAGATGCTCCTCGAAGTTGTTGCCTGGATATACTGCAAATTTGCCGTATCCAAAATGAGCATCTCTGCCGCCTTCGCCAGAACCGCCGCCCGGCCAATGCTTGACCATCGCATTTACGCTTCCTGATTCCCAGCCGTCTGATGGAGACTCTTCTTCAAACGAGGTCTGAAACCCGTCGACGTAGGCTTTTGCCAAATCGGCTGACAGTCTTGAATCCTCTCCGAACGTGCCGTCGAAGCGCGACCACCTTGGATCGGTCGCAATATCAATTTGGGGAGAAAGAGCGGTTGCAATGCCAAGCGCCCTGTATTCCTTAGCAGCGATCTCCCCAAATTGATGAACAAGCTCAGGATCAAAAGCTGCTGCAAGTCCTAGCGTTTCGGGCCACATGGAAATTGCGCCTCCCGCCCCTGCATTATATTCCTTGCTCGCATCGGACCCATGGCGCGGATCGCTGCTGTTATTCGCCGGAATGCCCAAACCTGTACTTTCGGCCAAGGCTTGTACTTTATTGTTCCAATGAGCAGCAATCTCCGGACTTTCAACAAAAGTAAGGAGCACATGCCGCAAATGGTCTTTAGTTAAAAACTTTATTTGTTCATCGGATAAATCATGCGGCTTCGCACCGCTCTCCGAATAGGGCTTGCCATTATAAGAGGCGGTGAAGAAGCCATGCGAAGCTGGAACAGCCTGATGCGCGCTGTACAACATCAAACCAGCCATTTGCTCGATGGACATTTTTGAGGCTAAATCCTTTGCTCGCTCTTCTGCCGGCAAGCGCCAGTCCTCGTATTTATCCACCTTCCCATCCTTATTGAGGTCTTTAAATGCAAAACCATCTTCCACTATAATATTTACGCCTGAATTAGCTGAATATCCGAGTGTTGGGCCACCTTCATTTTTTACATATGTAATCGTTTCCAATTTTGTTTCAGTCCAATTATCACTCATGTCATTACTGCCTCCTAGGACGATTATCATATTCAGACATTAACGTATTCCCTCTCACTAGCGGAAAAACCTTCCCACTGATGGAAAGGCTCCTTTTTATATTGTTACTCCGTTAAATTAATTGAAGCTTTATTCAAATTCTACAACTTTGCCCGTTTCAGCCGACTTATAGATCGCCTCTAAAATTTGCGTGACCACATAAGCTTGCTCTGGTTTTACGAGAGGCTCGGTATCATTAATAATACTATCCAGCCATTGTCTTGCCTCTTTCACGCCATCATCCTCAGCCCCAGGGCCGAAGTAAGCAATGCCCCCGCTAAAAGAAGGTTTCGTCTCTACAAGCTGTCCGTGTTTGGCGCTATTAAAGATGACATCGCTTTTCCCAAACGTTGAGCTAGCTTTCATTTCTGCTCCGCCTTCTGTCCCGCAAAGCGTAGTCATCGCCTCTTTAGCATCGGTTGTATTTAATATCCATGATGCCTCCAAGAAGATCGTAGCGCCGTTTTCCATTTTAATAAATCCGAAAGCCGAATCTTCTACATCATATCTTTCCGGGTCCCATGCCCCCATCATATTGCCTTCGAACTTATCCGCCATTTTATGATAGACAGAACCGCTCACCGATTTCGGCTTATAGTTATCCATGAACCATAATGCCAAGTCCAGCGCATGCGTGCCTAAATCGATTAACGGTCCGCCGCCCTGCTGCTCTTTATCCAGAAAGACACCCCATGTCGGCACTCCGCGTCTGCGCACGGCATGAGCTTTGGTCATATAAATGTCTCCTAAATCACCTTCGCGGCATGCCTTATGCAAAATTTGAGAGTCATTTCTAAATCTATTCTGATAGCCAATCGTCAGTTTCTTGCCAGTCCGCTTAGCCGCATCTACCATTTTTTTGGCTTCAATTGAGTTGATCGCCATTGGCTTCTCACACATAACATGTTTGCCCGCTTCTAGTGCATCAACTGTTATATAAGAATGCTGCAGGTTCGGTGTTAATACATGAACAACATCAATAGATTCGTCTTCGAGCAGCTTTTTGTAATCGACATAAACTTTAGCGCCCTCGCTTCCAAAATCCTGTGCCGCCTTTTGCGCTTTCTCTTCAATAACATCACAGAAGGCAACCATTTCCCCCATATGTGAAAGCTTGGCTAACGATGGCATATGCTTCTGGTTCGCGATACCGCCGCAGCCGATGATACCGATTTTAAGTTTTCCTTTGCTCATTGAATATTCTCCTCCTTATGGGCTATACATATTGTTGAAGCACGGTTAGATCCTTGCGAATGCTGCCAAACTTGTCTTCCGACTCGCCCTCGTTCTCCACAAGCGCATAACGGACATGCCCCATTGCGCGGATTTGCTCATACACAGCTGCAAAATCAAACCTGCCTGTACCAAGGTCAACAAAGTCTCCAGGGCCAATATGCTTCTGATAGATTTGAAATGGTTCAAGCCCTTCTTCGCTGCCTTGCTGCATAGCTTCCATAATATTGAGCTGGCCGGATAGATTATTGCTTATATCCTTCTGGTGGACAATATCACAACGATCGCCAAGCTTCTCTAACACATGAATCGGATCTATGCCAGCGCGTACGACCCATGCCATATCGATTTCAAATTTCACATAGGAAGGATCTGTATTTTCCAAAATCAAGTCGAACAGCGTTTGATCACCGACCGTTTTAAACTCATGCGCGTGATTATGCAGATAGAACTGGAACCCGCCGTCCTTCATTTTTTTGCCGATACTGTTCATTTGCTCCGCAGCTTTCAGCGTATCCTCACGATCTTTGATCCACACGGATGGGAGCACGATTCGTTGGCAACCGATACCCGCGTAATACTTCATAAGCGAATCCCAGTCATGCGAAATCAATTCTTGCCCTGGCATCGTGCCTTCATGAACCGCTACTGCATTTAGACCAAGCTCACGAAACTTATCTCGAACCGCTTCCATCGGAATTTCATCGATATATCGTGTAAAGGACTTCATATTGAATCCAATAAGCTCAATATTCACATACCCTGCAGCAGCAACCTTCTCCAGCGTTCCAAAGTAATCCTCACCAAGCTCCCTGTATACGGAAAAAATATTAATGCCTGCTTCAATAGTCATTCGGCGAAATACCCCCATCTCGATTGGTTAATTGTGTTCTTATTTATTATGATAGAATACCGGAGACTTTCTTTCTTTCACGTATCCGTCATTCTATTATTGAATTTCCGCACTGTGGCTGTCGGTATGAAAGATTTGCCGCCAACTTTTTGGATAAAAAAAGGGGCTGTCTCAAAAGTAGTTCTTTTGTTCAATGCTGCATGAGGCTCCCCGGTTTCTTCATGTGCTTCCGCACCTGTAACGTAGTCACCGAGACGATGGCGTCTCCATCGCAACGGGCGCTCTTAGGAACATGGCGGCGCAAAATCGTCAGCTGCCCGCTATGTACATAAGGAGCAAGCCGGCGCTCCAAAACGGCAAGCGCAGCGCGTGGCTCATGACACAAGCGGCTGACCGTACCGCCTCCTAGGTGTAGCCGAAAGACTCGATCCAGGGATGCTCGTCAGGCGGGACCGCCTGGCTGGTTAATTGACCGCCGATCCATTCCGTTTCCTCCGTCATAACGACGGTTTTGCTCGACTTCACCGCTGCCAGCGCCTCCATATTCAAGAACAAACGCCCCGCAGTAACCATTCTCCGCCAGCTTGTTCACTATTTTCTCCAATTCATCACTACACCCTTCTTTGTCTGTCTCTCATGTCTTTCCAGGTTATTAATTGAATGCTCTCGCGTTTGAAACCATCTATAATAGCCGGATCATTTAACAGGCGGAATTCCAGCTCTCTCTCTCGATAGCAAGTTGTTATGTTCATTAGTTCCTTCGTTAAAAGGGAGGGATGTACTGTTAGTTGGGTGACCCCCGGTTTCAGCCTTTTGATCATCCTCGCAAGCTGTTCTTTCATACGCTCGTAATCTGCCAACGGATGGAAGCAATACGGCAGAGAAACCAGATCGTCTATCAAGAGAACTCCGCGACTGCTAGCCGAGTCCAGCCTTTGTTGAAACCTCAGCTTCTGAGCTTGGTCAAAACAGTCCTGTTCAACTATTCGTTTCGGCAGGTTGAGGGGCAGCTCAAATTGCTCACATAGGTCTATCGTTATCTCCAGAAAATCACGACCTGAGGCTAAGCCCATCAGGCTTCCGGCATGACTATCCAAATGCGTAGGTATCAGCCCCCAAGAAACGGCCTGTTGAATTTGCGCTTCCAATTCTATTCGAACCTCCTCCGGGTCGGCGCAGAGTTCCAAGTCGGATAAACGTTGATGGAAGCAGCCCTCGGATGTCGTTAGACTTGGCAGGGCATATTTTTGGCATACGGGACGATAGGCACGATTCTCATCGCTTGTTAAAGTCAGGTGAATGCCAATATCGTCTATCCGATTTTGGATGCTCAGTCTGACCGCTTCGCTTGCGGCAGCACATGGCATCATGATGGAGGCCGATGTTATCGTCCCCCGCTGGAAGGAATGAAGGATCGCCTCATTAGCCCCTCGCGTTAATCCAAAATCATCAGCATGAATAATAAGCAGCCGCTCGCGTGCTGCATAATCTAGTTTTTCATCCATATAGCTTCCTCCTCTTTTAAATGGATTCCAAACCCGTGGGACAACAAAGAGGGACGCAAACACATGATGTGTTTGCGTCCCTCTTTGTTGATCGTCGGACTACTGATAATTCAACGCTCCTTGCGCAGTCTGGTTTGTTCATAGTCGACTTGTGCTATCTTGTACTTTTACAGGCTACACGTTAATTTTGCGCGAACCTATCCACCTATGTTGTATAACGTACAGGATAGATGTCTGATTAGTTCCATATGAAGCTAATAACACTCCAATTTAGTGCATTTGCTCCTAGGCCCCCTAATTAAACTGGAGTCTTCCTATCCAAATCAATTAAAATAAGGATAAGGGAGATGATTCGGTATGGGTGGTAAGAGGT
>NZ_VCIX01000042.1:339-714 GCF_006345825.1 Paenibacillus paridis | reverse complement strand
AGGACAAGCTGCTCAGGTGCACTTGAATGCTATGACGGATAAGACGATAGAGGGAACTGTTGAGGAGCTTGCATTAGAGGGTACAGTATCAAGTGGTGTGGCAGCCTATGATGTTACGATTGGGTTGTCGCAAATAGATGGCATTCTCGCTGGCATGTCCGGGCAGGTTGATATTATCATTCAATCGAAAAAGAATGTAGTAGTCGTACCTGTTGATGCTGTTGTAAATATGCGGGGATCCACATTTGTTAGAGTGCCAAGCACAGATACTGCAGGTGTGACGGCAGGAACGGAAGGGAAAGCAGGCAGCCAGGTTGAGGGCGGAACACAAGGTCTACCGAATCAACAGGGCAGCCAAGTCGAGCAGGGTTATGC
>NZ_VCIX01000042.1:0-323 GCF_006345825.1 Paenibacillus paridis | reverse complement strand
CCAAGTCGAGCAGGGTTATGCAGGAAGGCCTCAAAGCATGCAAGGCGCAGCGCAAAGCGGTCAAAGATCAGCAGCTGGTGGCAGCAGGGCTGGCGGTATGCAGATGGAAGGAACGCTTATGCCAGTTAAAATCGGGATTAGCAATGAGACCTATGTAGAGATAGAGAGTGGTTTAGAAGAAGGCGCATCTGTACTTGTGCCGCTTCCGCAAGGCACGGTAGGTACAGCCTCATCGCAGCAGACACAGACGACATTCCCAGGAGGATTCGGCGGCATGGGCGGCATGCAGTTTCCAGCTGGTGGCGGCGGTGGATATACAGGCG
>NZ_VCIX01000041.1 GCF_006345825.1 Paenibacillus paridis | reverse complement strand
ACTACTCGCCCATCCACCTTCGCTTCTCGTTCGCTGCCGACGAGCTCCTGCGGCGTCCCCTGCCGATCCATCTCCGGCTTGCGGTTCATCCTGCCACACTCCTGCCTATCCATTGATTTATATTGGTATTTATTATACCTCACAATCATGAACGTTGAAAAAGCCTCTTTAATCAAGATTTCTCTTAATTAAAGAAGCTGTTATGTGTTGTATTCATTCTTGCATAACCGTCTATTGCTCCATCTGCTTAGCCAAGAAGCCCGCTGCTGTTTCGGCCATTTTTGTTNCACCCGAAATGATAGGTGCAACGACAAAGGAGCTGTATGTTTCCTGTGTATCCTTAATAATTTCGAACGCTCCGCCGTTTGTCTCCGCATGCGTCTTCCGATTTTCCATCGCATTTTCGAGAACGGTCCCTACCTGCTTATCGAGCAGTTCCTTCTTAGATGCACCAGCTACTGCTATTATGTTGTCCCGATCTGTGATCAGGGTAACATGATTCGTCCCTTCAAATAAGGATTCTGCATATTCCTTAGCAAAATCACCAAGCTCGCCGATAGGAGAATATTTTTTCAAAATAACTTCGCCATCACGATCTACAAATATTTCT
>NZ_VCIX01000040.1 GCF_006345825.1 Paenibacillus paridis | reverse complement strand
GCTTACGGGCTTGCCGAATCGGCGATTGTTCAACCAAAGCATTGCTCAATTAATCGAAGAAAATAGTGCTAGAAAAGCAGCCTTCGCCGTTATGGTACTGGATATTGACCGTTTTAAAATGATAAACGACTCGCTCGGGCATACGGTCGGCGATCAATTTCTACAGGAGGTCAGTAAGCGAATTAAACAAAACGTAGCAGGGCATGATGTCATGCTCGCGCGGATGGGCGGAGATGAGTTTACGCTTCTNTCGAGCGGCTTGCGAGCGAAATTATTCATTGCATTCAGGCCCCTTACCGTCTGAAAGACAGTGACTTCTATGTATCGGCCAGCATTGGCATTGCCCAGTATCCTGAACATGGCAATGATGAGATCCAGCTATTGAAAAATGCGGATACGGCTATGTACGAGGTAAAGAAAAAAGGGAAAAATGGCTATCAGTTTTTCACTTCTGAGCTCGATCAGATTTTGCAGGAGAAAATTGAATTAGAAGGCGATTTGAGAAAGGCAATCGAGCACGGTGAGCTATTGCTGCATTACCAGCCGCAAATTCGAACAGAGGATCGTGCTATGATCGGCATAGAGGCGTTGGTACGGTGGCAGCATCCAACTAAAGGTCTCTTATCGCCAGGT
>NZ_VCIX01000060.1 GCF_006345825.1 Paenibacillus paridis | reverse complement strand
CAATTAAAGCTAAACAAGCTGACACCGATAGAGTATCGGCGTCAGCTTGCAGCATAGGGTTTTTTCATTGTCTACAAAATGGGGTCTTGACCAAAAGAATGAGAGGCGGTTTTACCTATTTTCTAAGGTGCGCGCTTAGGCAGCAATCGGACATAATCATCGGAGAGCTTCATAAGCTCCAAAATATAATCGTAATCGTCACGGTATTTGCTAAAATCGGCGACAGGCTCCTTGGTTCTTATATCGATCGCTGTGCCATCCTCGAAGCCTTTGCCCGGCACGAACAAAATCTCATTATTGAAAAAAGAGCCCGTCGGCAAATAGTAGCGCATGCCTACAACATTTTGGCTTGTATTGAGCAAGTCATGGCCAAATGCGGTATATCCAAGCTCCTGCAAGGATAAGCCTAGCAAGTTGGACACTGTAGGCATAATATCCACTTGACCGCCTACCTGCTCCATCGTCTTTCCTTCAGCGCCCGGCACGTGAACAAACAAAGGAATATTGAAGCGGCTGATCTCGCCGTCATAGTTGATGCCAAGCTGCTCACTGACCCATGCCGGGTCATTGTCTTTGGTCTGTAAACCGGAGTGATCTCCGTAAGCAACCAGCACCGTGTTCTCCCAAAGCCCGCTTGCTTTCAACCCCTCAATTAGGGTGCCCAGCGCATAATCCGTATAATTAATGGCCGTTAAATAATCACCAAGCTGCGTGCCTTCTAAATTGTCTGGCATTTCAATCCGCTGACGCTCGCTTGGCACCTTAAACGGATGATGGCTTGAGGTCGTGACGAACTGTGCATAAAACGGCTCACTTTCCTTATTCAGCTTCTGCAGCTTCTCAAGACCCACCTTATAGAGCTCCTCGTCGGAAGCTCCAAAGGAATTGAAATGGTCGTTTTTGAAGGCAGGTTTGTCATAGTATGCCGTGAATCCCAGCGCAGGATACATCCGGTTGCGATCCCAGAACGTAACGTCATTAATATGGAACGTGTTGGAAACGTATCCGCTGTCCCCTAGCAGCCGCGGCAGGCTAGGCAGAACTCTGTCGCCATAGCCGGTAGACATCGCAATCGCGCCTGTCGGGTAAATCGAGGTGTTGGACATAAACTCCGCATCCGACGTGTTTCCTTGTCCGATTTGCTGAAAGAAATGCGGAAAGTAAAAGCTTTCCTTAGCCAACTGATTAAGCACCGGAGTAATTTCCTTGCCATCAACGGACAGATTGATTGCAAAATTTTGAAAAGCCTCCATCTGGACAACGACCACATTTTTCCCTCTGGCAAATCCGAAGTAATTAGGCGTACCCGCTGCTACCGCAGCGCCGGCTTGATCGAAATGCGAACTTTGAAGAACCTCCGCGCTTGCCGCTGTTTCTTCAACGCTGCCATTTTTAATCGCGTTTTGTTCTTGATTTGCCTTAATGGCAGCCGCGACTTGATAGTCCAGAAAGCCCAAGCTCTCCGCTTGTACAATCTCATTGGGAATGTCACTGGCTGACCAGATGTATGCACTAGACACCGCAACGCATAGCATAGCTGCGATTCCAGTAAATAAGGGCCTTGCCACACGGCTTCTTCCCTCGCTGCGCATGCCTTGAACGCGTTTCACAATATATAGCAAGGCAAGTATAATAACGTCGAGAAAAAATAAATAATAAGATGCTTGAATTATCGAGCCTACGCTGGTCCGGATCTGCAGCACCTGATCGAGCCCGTGCAAAGCCGTATACGTAGGAACCGTACCGTAATAGCTAAAATAAACAGTGGATGCAAACAAAAGAATAGAAAGTACTGCATTCAAGATCCCGAATGCCGGACCTCTCCATCTGGCTGAGGTTGCTAGTTCAGCCGCTAGAAGCAGGACCAATACAGCAGCCGCGTCCGCCAGAAGACGATCAAACGCAATGCTGTGGAACACGAAATAACGAAACAGCACCATTTTTAACAGCATGACTAAAAAAAACATTAAAAAAGTAGATCTGTCGTAACGCGTGGATATAAGCCTCAAGACCTTCACTCCTTAAGCATAAACGCTTGCTCCAAATAGAAATAAACCGTCATGGTTGACGGCTTATCTATCCATTCATGTTAAGGGAATATGAAGGCAAATGCAACGGCTAATAAATACTAATGGAGGTAACGCGACCTTCTGGCATAAGGAGACTAATGATTGAGCTCCACCTCAAAAATCGAATCGATGATGACCGGCAATTGATCTCGCAGTGAATTCGCTCCAAAGACCGAACGGGCATGCATGCCCCTCTCCCCGAATACTTCCACCATCAAATCCGAAAAACCGTTAAGAACCTTATGATGCTCTTCAAAACTTGGATCTGCATGAACGAACCCTTGCGCTTTCACCACTTGTCGAACCAGACTTAAATCCCCCAGCGCCTGCTTCAATACAGCGAGCACTTCTATCCCCACCTGCCGCGCAAACTGGTAACCTTCCTCTGTACAAAAATCGAGCCCAAGCTTTCCTTTGGTAGGAGCGGATGGACCTTTTCCCGACAAAAATAACAGGCCATTCGCATAGACATAATTCACATATTTGGCTGCCGGTTCACTTGCGAGCGGGAGGATAATACCTAATGCTGTTAATCGTTGTTCGATTGTACCTCCATTTACAGGCATGATACCCCTTCTTTCCGTCCTAAGACTAGTTTAATGCTGCTGCATATGACAAAGCTTACCTCATCGTTGACCTCTTCATAAGGATCAGAAAAGAAATAAAATTGCGGGTCAGATCGTTAAAAAAATACATTATAGAATAATTTTATTTTGGCTTTAAAAAAGCCCTCAATCCCTGCAGCTTGCAGGAAATGAGGGCTTCTATAAATTAAACTAGTAGTAATTCAATAGATAATTCTCTACTTAAACAGCAGCGTATAAATCGCTTTGGCGCTTTCCGCGAAATTTTTAAATCTGTCCTATAACTCCGCCCAAGTGACTGTCAGTTGAACGACACCGTCTTGACCGGCTAATAGTCCTCCAAGCATGGACCAACCGTGATGATTTACAGTATCCTCGCCTTGGATAATAATATTTTTGTCATCGATGGTCTGAGCAGCGTTTTCCAGCTTCAAACCATTAAAATAATCCTTGTACAGCTTCGTTACTGTTGCCATGCTCTCCTTAGTTGAGAAGATGAGCAGCACTGCTTTTTTTCCATCCGTTTCCGAGCTATGTGATGTCGATATCTCCGCATCCTGAGGGAGCGGAAAGTCTTGAGGCAAGTATTCAGGCATGTCGTGATTAGCTGATTCTACTGGTTCTGCGTTCGTTGGACTAGATACTGGAGCATCTATCTCCGTATTATGATGAATACTACTATTTGTCGCCTCAGTCTGAAGAGGCTCACTGCTCGCAGCGGTAAGGCTATTATCTGTCACCCCTGCATTACTGCACGCCCCGATCACCATAATCAATGCGAATGAAAGCAGCATTAGACTCCATCGTTGTTTGTTCAAGGTTCCAACTCCTCCTTAGCTTAGGCTGCTTTGTTCGGCAAATATTTACAGCCCTCACCATTCATACCCCCAGCTAAACGGTGTGAATCAGCTTTACGTAGAATTCCTCCGATGCCGGATCAGCAGTACTACACCGGCTGCGACAGTGACAAGCAGAATTGATATTCCCCCAATAACATAAGATTGCTTTGATCCCTGCTTCGCTTCTGTTTGTGATTCTGCTGTAGGCTTCCCTTTGCTTAATGGCTCAGGAGGATAACCTTCGCCCAGCACCTTGAGTTCCTCTTGTACCATAGAGAGCGGCTTCGTTAACTCGCATATACCCGTTTCAAGTTTCCCGTCCTGCTCGTATGCGGACACAATATAACTCTGGCCCTCATGAAAATTCTCATAGCCGCAGCTTGCAGAGCTCATAGCTGTATACACATAAGTCTGTTGCTCTGGTTTCCCCTTCCATACGGTTTCAACTTGGAAAAGTACTTTGGTCAACTCGTCACTAGACATAAATACCTTTGGACCCGGCGGAGTAACCTTCAGCACTTCACCGGAGAAGACTGCTGTCTTCCGCTCAAGCTCATCCTTAACGTGCGACTCAGGCGAACCCGACATCGCGCAAGAGCAAGCAAAAGCTGATTCCGGTGACACAAGCACCAACATCATGCTACAAACAATTAGACAACTTAGGGTAATGATTCCTAACTTTCGCTTCATATGCTCACCTCTTAAGCATAGACGCATCCTCCTTGGGTTTTGTTACCATAATTATTCCGAACGAAATTCTCTCATCGCATGCGGACAAGCTGGCTATTTTTCGATTAAATTGTTATATTACCTAAAGTAAGCGAGCATCTTGGCAACCCAAGACACTCCTAAGACTAAAGGACGCGCAGGTGACTAACATGATTGAAGTAAAAACTTCCACGCTAAGCGACGGGGAATTGAATAGAGGGGTATTTGCGATACGCGATATCGCGCAGGGTGAATTGCTCCACGAAGCTCCCGTTATTCCATTCCCAAATGAAGAGCATGAGCATATCGAAAAGACGATTCTGGCAGATTACGTTTTTGAATATGGAGCTAACCATACCGCTATCCTGCTTGGATACGGGATGTTGTTTAACCATTCCTACACGCCAAATGCCTATTATGATCTCAACTTTGACAATCATACCGTTGATTTCTATGCCCATACCGATATAGCAGCTGGGGAAGAGGTTCTCATCAACTACAACGGCGAGGTCGACAATGATGACCCCCTATGGTTCAACGAAGGCAAAGAAGAATAAACGACACGCCGGCTAAAAATGCCAAAAGACCGCACAGTATGATGCTGTGCGGTCTTTCTGTATCCTCCCGAAAAAGGGCCAAGCGCTCTTATACGAAGCCGCCGTTCACGCGAATCGTTTGTCCGGTCATCCACTGCGACTCCTTGCTAGACAAGAACAGCACGACACCAGCAATATCCTCAGGCTCGCCCAATCTGCCAAATGAATTCAAATTCACGATGTTTTTAATCTGTTCTTCTGACTTCCCTACCGAGAAAAGTTCCGTATTGATTGGGCCAGGAGCAATCGCATTAATTGTGATTCCTTTCGGTCCGAGCTCCTTGGCAAGCTGCCGGGTAAACTGCTCCACAGCTCCTTTTGTCCCTGCATACACGCTGTATGCCGGAAACATAGCGCCGTTCACCGACGTTGAGAAGTTAATAATCCGTCCGTTACGGCTCATATGCTTAGCCGCTTGCTGGCAGGCAAAAAACGTTCCCTTCACATTGATGGCAAACTGGCTGTCAAAATCCTCTTCCGTCACTTGGGCGATCGGCTTCGTAATCATGATGCCTGCATTATTGACCAAAATGTCTATTTGCCCATAGGCTTCCAATGTTTTTTGAAAAAGCATTTCCACTTCCGCCACTTTGCTGATGTCCGCCTGAATAGCGATCGCATCTCCACCGCTTTGTTTAATGCCGTTTACGACTTCTTCAGCTTTGTTTGGGTTGCTTGCAAAATTAACTACGACCTTGGCTCCGTTCTGGGCCAATTTCTCGGCAATTTCACGCCCAATTCCTCTGGATGCGCCCGTTACCAATGCTACTTTACCCGTTGCGATGTTCCCCATTAAAAATTCCTCCCAGGTATGATTTCGTTCTGATAACCTGATTATAGACATACGACAAACAAATATCAAGTGACAATATTATTATTTTGTCATTTATTTTAAACTTCCAATCGATTTCATGCTTCAAACAAAGAAAGGCCAGTCGGCAACCATATCCTTATGGTTCGCCGAATAGCCCTTGATTATATCTATAATCATCATATTTCCCACCGCTGAATTATAGCAAAAAAAGCTCTGATGATGGGCTGCATCAACAGAGCTTTAATTCCTTTACTTTCAATAATTACGCGAGCCCATTCTTAATCAGCTGCCATACCAGGTTAAACTCCTCCTGCACCTTCTCCGAGCTCCACTCGCTCGCATGCGCTGGATGGTGAAAACGTGAAGTAGCAATAAATATCGCTCTTGCAGTTTCCCCTGAATCTCCGGCCTTGAATTCCTTCGTCTTCATGCCTTGCTCTACGATCTGGCTAATCTGCTGGACCAAAAGCTCGACATGGACGGCAATCATATCAACCGCGTCTAAAGTAACCGCAGCATACATCGCAAACATTTCCGAGTCATCAACGGCATAGCCGCGTTTGCTATGCATGAGCGTCGTCAGCCATACATACAGCCGATCAGCCGAGCTGCCTTCCGTTTGGTCCACGATAGCGGCCAGCGGCTCGGCTATACTTCGGTGCAGCCACCGCTCAGTTACCGCTTCCCGCAAAGAAGCCTTGCTCGCAAAATGGCGATACAGCGTCCCATGACTGACTTGCAGAGCTTTGGCAACATCCACCACGGAGGTTTTATCCGGACCGTAACGCCTAAGCACCTGCTCGGCCGCATCCAGTATATTTTCTTTGCTTAAAGGAAGATCATTAGCCATCAATGCTCTCCCTCCTCTCAACATAATGCCCTTAGTATATCACAAATGCTGATTCGAGTGACAATATTGTGATTTTGTTATATGTTCAACGAAATGAATGATCCTTTAGCTATCCCTTGTAAAAGAAATATAGTCAATGCGGTTGTTTACCTGCAGCATTAACTGCTCAGCCATATAAGCCGCTGAATATTTAAAGCTTGTTTCCGCCCAATACATGATGACGCCTACTGTAGCTGACATGCGATAGCTTAACATAATTTCATAGTCGACGGGAGGATCGTTTCTCTCCATCTCGATATGCATATCGGTTCTCATCGACTGCCGCAATACGTCACACAACGCAAGCCCAAGCCCTTTGTCCACTGACAAAAGAGCCATAAATTCATCTTTCTGCTTCTCAATATGCTCGCACAGCAATAAGGTAGACGGGTAGATTTTTGTCGCATCCACTCTCTCCATCCCTTCGTACGGGTCCAGAAGCGCTTCGGCAATCCCATTCAGAAAATCATCACGTATTTCACGGAACAATTCTTCTTTTCCTGCAAAATGATTATAAAAGGTGCCGCGATTGTAATCAGCACGACTTGTAATATCGATGATGGTTACAGCTTCATAGCCCATCTCCAAGATCAATGCTACAAAAGCTGCCTTAATGGCCTGACGGGTTCGCCTTATACGTCTATCTGTCTGAGCTTCCATCGTCATCAGCCTATTCCTCCGTTTGTTAGGGTCGCTTATATTATAACGCAGCCTTCCCCTCGATAGAAATCCTGCTTATCTGCCCACATATTTTCCGCGGCGGAGAGCATTCTACGTAACGAGTACAAGAACCCTTCTTACATAATTGCGACAAATGAAACGAATTTGTTCAATTTCGCTTCGAATTATAACATACATCAGGTTTCTGTTGGATACATGACATTCACAGCTTCGCTGATTATTGTCATGTCAATGAAATGAGCAGTATCCTAGAAATAGAGCATCACCTATTTATATTTTTCACATTCCACGCGAAAAGGAAGCGAATATACAATGAGTCAATCACAAGCCAAAACAGCTGTCATTACAGGTGCCGCAGGAGGAATCGGCAAGGAGTTGGCCCGCCGCCTGGCTGAGCGCAAGCTTAATCTGGTTCTTGTTGATTTAAATCTGGACGCCTTGCAAAAAGTGAAGGAAGAGCTGGCGCTAAATGAGGATAACACCCTTCTCGTTGCAGCAGACGTGTCGAAGGAAGAAGATGTCCAGAACTACGTCAACCAAGCGGTTGAGAAATTTGGCGCCATCGATTATTTCGCCAACAATGCCGGCATCGAAGGCCCATCGGGTCTGGTGGAGGAGCAAAGCGTCAAAGCGCTGGATCTCGTCTATAACGTTAACGTGCGCGGTGTCTTCCTAGGGCTTCATTATGTTATCCCAGTGATGAAAAAACAAAAATCCGGCGCAATTTTAAATACCTCGTCACTGGCCGGCCTAATGGGAGCACCGGGCATGTCTCCTTATATTATGTCCAAACATGCCGTCATCGGGCTTACTCGCGTGACCGCCAACGAGCTGGCGCCATTTGGCATTCGAGTAAATGCCGTTTTGCCAGGTACCATCAACACGCGCATGATGCGCCAAATCGAAGAAAACTTCGGCAGCCCGGAAGATTTCAAAGCTGCTAATGAAGCAGCTACGCCTATGGGACGCTACGGGGAGCCGCAAGAGGTCGCAGCCGTCATGAATTTCCTGCTTTCCGATGAGGCTTCCTTCGTTACGGCCTCCCTCTACACGGTGGACGGCGGCATGATTGGACAATAAGCAATTTCGTGTGAAGTTGATGCGAAGCGAGAAGTATTTACAGAAGAAATGGAGTGAATACAAATGAAATTACAAAATAAAGTGATTATCGTTACAGGGGCAGGCAGCGGCATTGGACGCGCAACCTCCCTGAAGCTGGCTGCCGAAGGCGCGATCGTCGTCTCTTCGGACTATAATGAAGCAACCGCCAAAGAAACAGCTGAGCTGATCAAGCAAGCAGGCGGACAAGCCTCTTATGTTCGCGCCGATGTATCCAGTGAATCGGATGTGCGGCATATGATTGATCAAGCGGTTGACACCCATGGCACCCTTGACGGTATATTCAACAATGCTGGCGTAGGCGATATTCGTTCCTTCGAGGAGCATACCCCTGATTATTTTAACCATGTCATTTCGGTTGATCAATTCGGCGTGTACCTTGGCATTTATTATGGCTCCAAGAAGATGAAAGAGCTTGGCGTGAAAGGAACAATCATCAACACAGCCTCTATCTTCGGCTATATGGCAGCCAAAGGAAGCTTCGCTTACCAAGCAGCCAAAGCAGCGGTCATAATGATGACAAAATCTGCCGCGCTCGAGCTTGCGGATGATGGTATCCGCGTGACCGCCGTAGCTCCCGGCTTCATTGATACGCCAATCATTAAGGACGGGGACGATTTCAAAACCTTCCTTGCCGAGCAGCATTTGAGCAAAAAACTGATTCAGCCCGAGCAAATTGCCGATGTTGTTGCTTTTCTGTTCTCTGAAGAGGCTTCGGCCATTAATGGACAAACGATTCCGGTTGAGGATGGCTTCCTGATCTTTAAGCGTTCTTAATCCTGTAACATGCCAAAAGGTTGAACCCGTTTATTACAAAGGGGGTCAACCTTTTTCCATTATGCATACCTATTGCCATAGTCATTTCATCAATTGTAAAATCAAGCTTTGCTTGCCATATCAGCGACCTGCGCAAGCCAAGTGCGGCGCGTACTCTCATCAGAACGCGGAACGGCGTCAAAGACAAGATGATACATGACCTCAAACCCGCAATACTCAAAAATGCCTGTATCCGAGGTCAGGCGCAGCGCCTGATCAAGACCGCTAGCCGCATATTCCTCATTGGATTTGCCTTGCGTATGGATGATGACTGCTTTTTTCCCCTTTAACAATCCCATCTGTTCCCCATTAACGTACTTATATGCAAAACCATAGGTAAAGACGCGCTCAATATACCCTTTCAAGATCGCAGGCAGGCCGGTCCACCAAATCGGGTAAATGAAGGTAACTACATCCGCCCATTTCAAATAATTTTGCTCGCGTTCAATATCCTCTGAGATGCCTCCCAAGATTTCGCTGCTGCTAACTACCGCATGAAAGTTTAGGGCATAAAGATCCCGCACCACGACCTCGTGGTTATTTTGCTCCAACCCTTTCACCGCGGTTTCCAATATGGCATGGTTAAAGCTCTCTTTCCTTGGGTGTGCATAAACGATTAGATGTTTCATATCCATTTCTCCTTTTGTGTTTATGATTTATATTAGTGATTGATCAATAACTAATCGTGGCATATTAGTAATTGATCAATCAATAACAAACTAACAAAAGCCAAAGCAAGTTCGGCTTATTCTTCCGTATTCATCAGTTCCGGCAACGCCAATGCCATAGAGATGTTGCAGAGCATTCCTCTGGCAAGGAAGATCAACGTCTTCTCCTGCGGCTTCTCATGTCCAGCTTGTTTGAACGCATCATATACGAGTTGCTGCGTTTCGCGGAAACCCTTCTGCATCGTTTGGATGATTACATCCTCTCTTATCGTCTGGGCTTGCATTTGCAGCAGCGTCTCATTTTGAAAGTCATTCATAATTTTGGCATAAGCTTCAACCAGTTCCTTCTCTAGCTGTTCCGGGCCTGCTGTCCCAATGACCAAACGGAAGGCATCCAAAATGCGCGTCCACGATACTTCAAGTGCTGCCTGCAACAGTGCTTCCTTCGTGGAAAAGAACTTAAATACGTATGGCTGTGAAATTTGTGCGCGCTCTGCCACCTTAGCTGTCGTGGCACGATAATAGCCCAATTCAGCAAATATCTCAATCGCAGCTGACACGATATCATGGCGCCGATTGACTGAAGCCGTCGGACTTTTTGTCATTTTGCTTGCCACCTTTAACTAATTCGCATATATAGTGATTGATTAATCACTAATTTACATCATAAACGATTGAATGTCGATTTGCAACTGTTGATTACCTACGAAACCCATTCCGCTTTAAAATTCGAAGATCTTTTTAATAAAACTGCTTACCTATTCATTCTTCATATGGAATATATTTTCTTATTGTATCTTTCATCATGCTCTCTTATACTGATAAATATTTACAAATGAAATAGATTCAGGGGGTCGTCTATGCTTCAGGCTTATTGGTATATGACCAAGATGAGACTGCTAACCAGCCTTGCTTACCGTTTCGAAGTGTTTGCTTCCGTCGGGACCAATCTCATTCTGATGCTGGCATCGGTTTTCTTATGGAAAGCTGCCTATGGCGGGGGAACGCAGCAAATCAATGCGCTTAGTCTTCAAGATTTAACTACCTATACCGTTCTTTCTATTATGCTGGCATCTGTCTTTGTTTGCGGAGTGCAGGATACGATCTATTATAAAATTAGAGAAGGGCAAATCGTCACAGACTTTTACCGGCCCATTCCTCTGCTTGCCTGTTACTTAGCTGATGATCTCGGCGGTATGCTCAGCGCTATGATTAACAAGGTTATTCCGTTATTTATTTTCGCCGCTCTCTTCTTTGGGATTCCTTGGCCTGCATCGATATCCGGTTTTCTCTTGTTTATCCCGAGCTGCCTATTAAGCTATGCCATTCTCTGGCTGCTCAGCGCCCTTATTGGACTCATCGCTTTTTGGGTCATGGAGCTTGGCAACATGGGGATGGTGAAAGACAGCATCGTTCGCGTCTTGTCCGGAAGCATCGTGCCGCTCTGGTTCTTTCCCGAAAGCGTACAGACCCTATCGAAATTCCTGCCTTTCATGTACACCTATCAAACACCGCTTGGCATTTACATAGGAAATATAGGCTTACAAGACGCCCTGGCGGCTATGGGGGTTCAATTCATTTGGATAGCTTTATTGTTTATTTTGCTTGCTGTTTGCTGGAAACGGACCAAATCCAAGACATTAATCCAAGGAGGCTGATCTTACAAAGATGGGATCGTCCATACGACACTACTTTTCTGTCGCAGCCTGCTTTGCTCGCTTAGCGATCCAGCGCCAGCTGGAATACCCGTTATTTTTGTTCAGCTGGCTCCTTATGATTCCGATCCAATATTTCTCCGGCATCTGGATGCTCAAAATCATTGTGGACCGCTTCCAGCCGTTAAATGGATGGGATTTTCCGGAGCTAACCTTTCTATACGGATTAGGCCTGATCAGCCACGGCATCTTTGTCGTCTTTTTCATTAATACCTGGCAGATCGACCGCATGGTGATCGAAGGAGCCTTTGACCGTCTGCTGCTTCGCCCCATGAACGTTTTCTTCCAATTGATAGCCAGCTATATTAATTTTATTGGTCTAATTGACTGCATTCCAGGCATCATCATTTTTATTTATGGCTGCCAGCTGGTTGGCTTTGAGTGGACGTTCCTTAACATCATTAAGCTTCTGCTTGTCTTGCTTGGAGGCGTGATGATACGCGCCGCGCTATTTATCAGCTTGGGGACGATTGCGTTCTGGACCAAGCGGAATGCTTCCATGGTCGGGTTCACGCTTGCCATGCTGGAGAGAGGAACCATGTATCCTATTAGCATTTATCCTTACGCCATACAAGTATTATTCACATTCATCCTGCCGATCGGGTTCATTAGCTTCTATCCCGCAGCCGAGTTCCTAAACAAAAGCAGCGAGGCGTTTCAGCTGCCGCTTAGTTTCGCGCTGGCGACTCCCGTGATTGGCTTCGCCTGCTTCTTCTTGTCACAATGGATTTTCCGGTTTGGTATGAAAAGTTACGAGAGTGCAGGCTCATAAATAAGCGAGGTGCTGGCAACGATGGACGCTGTAATTGAGGTCAATGACCTAGTAAAAGAATATATCGTCACCAAAAAAGAAAGCGGATTGCGAGGCGCGCTCAAGGGGCTGCTGTTCCCTGAGAAAAAAACGGTCCGCGGCGTAGACGGCATCACCTTCTCGATTGCACAAGGCGAAATTGTCGGTTATATCGGCCCAAATGGCGCTGGAAAAAGCACGACGATTAAAATGCTTACCGGCATTTTGCATCCTACCTCCGGCTCGATCAAGGTATGCGGCATTTCTCCCCAAGCTGACCGCAAATCCGTTGTTCGCAAACTCGGCGTCGTCTTCGGACAGCGGACCCAGCTCTATTGGGATTTGCGGCTCGGCGAATCCTTTGAGCTGCTGCGCCGAATTTATCAAATCGACAAAGAAACCTACGAGGATAACCTGTCCATTCTGACAGATGTCCTTAAGCTTCATGAGTTTATCCACACGCCCGTGCGCCAGCTATCGCTTGGGCAGCGCATGCGGGGCGATATTGCCGCGGCCATGCTGCACTCGCCATCGATTCTTTTTCTCGACGAGCCGACCATTGGTCTGGATGCCGATGCGAAGCATGCTATTCGCCTGTTCATTAAGGAAATTAATCAAAAACGGGGAGTCACCGTTATTTTGACAACGCATGATCTGGATGACGTAGAGCAGCTTTGCAGCCGGCTAGTCGTGGTGAATCATGGAAAGGTCGTCGAGGATGGCCCCATGGCATCCCTTATCCATAAGCTTGCTCCGCACCGGCTGCTTGTTGTAGAATTGCAGCATCCTTTCAGCGATTTATCCCATCCATTGGCAGAAATCATTAAACAAGACGGGCTGAAAATTTGGTATCAGTTCGAAAAAGATCGCATCTCCGCCGCCCAGCTTATTTCCGAGCTGTCGCAGAAGCTGCCGATTCAAGATTTAAGCGTCAAGGAGCCCAATATCGAAGATGCCATTCGAGAGGTCTATAAAGCAACTTAAGCTGCCTTTCACAATAAAAGCTCTATTTTCACAATCAAACCTCTATCTCAATTCAGGAGGAGAGTCATGCATGCAAAACTATTTTCTGACCGATCTGGATGGAACCCTGCTGCGCTCAGATGCTACCTTATCCGACTACACCGTTCAGGTAATCATGGATGCGTTAGAGAAAGGCATCGTCATCAGCTATGCGACAGCCAGAAGCTATATCAGCTCCAATAAAATCGTTTCGGTTATTCCTTGGAAACATCCTATTGTCTTATATAATGGTGCGGTTATTTATGATCCCTTGACGAATAAGGTTATCGGTGGCAGATGGCTGGATACAGAATCAACAAACCAAATCATAAGTATTGGAAAAAACCGCAATCTAATTCCTTTTTTGTTTGCTCTGGACGAGAAGGATAACGAACGGGTTTTACATGAAACGCTCACCCGGCATGGAGATTTGAAATTTTTTGAAAGCCGCCCTAACGATCCTCGCTTTCGTGAGGTCGCTTGCTTGGAATGCCCAGCAACACTCCGAACGCTGATCATTACGTATATTGGGCAACTGGAAGAGCTTGAGCCCTTGCGTGCTGAGGTGATCGAGCAATTCGGAGATCATGTCCATATCCATCTAATGAAAGACAATTATATTGAAAACCATTACTTTCTAGAGTTTAGCCATCAGCTTGCGAACAAGAAGGAAGGGCTTAAGCAGTGGGCGGAGCTTAACGGCTGCAAACCTGCAGACGTAACGGTATTCGGAGATAATTTAAATGACATGGGCATGTTTGAAACCGCCGGTACCAAGGTCGCCGTGGCCAATGCGCATACCCAATTGCTGAAGCATGCAAGTTTGGTCGTAGAGAGCAATGATGGCGACGGCGTTGCCCGTTATATTGCCCGAACGTGTGCGCTGCAAACTCTATAATCGGTACGGTTAAGCAAAAACGCCTTCGGTGCCCTTATTGAAGACGCCATCGTGTCTGCGAAACGTATAGAGAAAGCTTGATTAAACTCCAATACCTTCCTATTAAAAAACGTTCTTGCATACCCAGAAATGCTTGGGTAACAAGAACGTTTTTTGTTTGCTATTTCGAATAATAAGTCCGCAGTGCATCCTTGATGCCTAAAGTGTTTTTTCGTAAATCCTTGGCGCTGAAGAAAACGTCGCCTTTCACTTCTTGATATTTTTTATTGTATTCGAGCTGGTTAATAAGCTCCTTGGAGCTATCCCAGCCTGCTTCTTTCGTTCCCAGCTTATAAGGAGAGTGGCCGATGTAAAGATCAACCCCAGTCCCCTTCACCTCTTGCGCCCACCAATCTACCAGCTTGTCATAGCGGGCTGCCGTGAAGGAAAGACTCCAGTAAATTTGCGGTGTCACGTAATCAATCCAGCCGTTCTGGATCCATGTCCGTACATCCGCATACATATTATCATAAGCCGTTACGCCCGCTTTCGTGTCTGAACCCGTGGAGTCGACCGACTTGTTCCGCCATACCCCAAATGGGCTAATGCCGTATTCTGCTTGCGGCTTTGCTTTATGAATCGTCTCCCCGAGCTGGCGGACAAATGCATTGATGTTGCTGCGCCGCCAATCAGCTTTCGTTTTTATGCTGCCGGCATTGTAGCTCTTAAAGGCTGCATCGTCTGCAAAATCCACGTTGGACGGGTAGAAGTAATCATCCAAATGCACGCCGTCAATGTCGTAGCCGTTCACGACTTCCATAATCGTGTCGATAATATGCTGGCGCGCCTGTGGAATACCTGGGTTAATGTACAGCTTGCCCCCTGCATTAACGATCCAATCCGGCTGCTGCTTCGCCACATGATTGGCCGCTAATTGGTCGATTTTGGTGTCAACGCTTGCCCGAAATGGATTAAACCAAGCATGAAACTCCATCTTGCGTTTATGCGTCTCCTCAATCATAAAAGCAAGCGGGTCATACGTAGGTGCCAATCCTTGAACGCCTGACAAATATTTTGACCATGGCACTAATTTGGACGGGTACAGCGCATCGCTCGCAGGCCTTACCTGTACGAATACGGCGTTCATGCCCATAGCCTGAAGCTCATCCAGCAGGCTTATGTATTCTCCCATTTGCTTGACCGCATTTTGATAGGAAGATTGGGATGGCCAGTCCAGGTTATAAACGGTGGAAACCCAAGCCCCGCGCAGCTTCGTACCCGCTTCCGGCATCGGATCAGGATCTGGCTGCGTTGGCAGCGAAGGTTCAGGCGGAACGGTTCCTCCGTCTGGAGGATCCGTAACCGTCTTGCTCGTAAGTGTAATCTTCTTATCGATTTGATTCCAATCCACCGTCAAACCAAGCTGCTCACTGACGAACCGAAGCGGCACCATCGCCCGTCCGGCCTTAACCTCAACCGAAGCGTCCAGTCGGATGCTTTCGCCATTCACTTCGGCAGAGATACTGCCGCTATTCATAGAAATGGTTTTGCCCTCGCTGCCTTTAATCGTGACCAGCTGCTTGGGAGAGTTCCAATCAACGCTTGCTCCAAGCTCCTCGCTAATAATGCGCAGAGGCACCATCGTCACGTTGACCTTCGGAATAATATAAGGCGATACCTCGCTCTCAATCGTCTTTCCGTTCATGATGATTTGTATGGCTGTGGCCTGAGCCGCTTGGCTGACAGGTGCAGCTACCATCAAGCACATCGCTGTAAACAGCAATGCGATTGTCCATTTTCCTAGTTTCATTTGCTTCCATTCCCCTATCTTCATGCGTTATCAAGCGTCAATAGCGATCGTCGCCCTATGTAAATAAAAACATTTCAGGAAATTAGACGCTAAGCGAAGCGCAATGGTTGCGTTAAAATACGAAACATTTCGGGAAATGAGAGATTTATAATCCTTACTTTTTTGAGATATTGGCTTAAATGGAGCCTATGCTTCACAGCAGCTAGCTTCCTTTGACAATAAAACAGATCGACTTCCATCGCATGCTGCGGTGAAAAGTCGATCTGTTTTATTTGACGAACGTATTTTTCACCCGTACGGATCTGATGAAATAAGGAATCCAGATGAGGCAAGTAAAGAGCGAACTAACAAGATCTTTTATGGAGCTTCCATCTTCTAGTTCTTGGGCCAGCGGAATTTGAGCAAGCAGCACGTAATCCAGAATACCGATTAGCAGGCTTAGCCCGTAGAAAATAATCATGAATAAGGGCAGCGACGCTTTCTGCCGATAAAACTGAATCATAATAAAAGCAGTAAAAACCAGGAAAAAGACATTGCAGACCGCTTCAAATACAATGACCGTTCCCCATAGGGGATCATATAACTCTGAATCTTTGGAAGTTAGAACATCCCATGTTCCTGCGCCTAGAGCAGGCAAGGAATACTGAAGCAATTGTAAAACCTGCAGAAAGAATGTCATATACAAGCCTATCTGCACGAGAACCAGCCAGCCCCCAAAGCCGGAAATGCTTGATGGAGAACCAGGCATAGCCTTTCTCCCTTCTTGCGGTGTGTCCGTGTCCAACTCCAAATTCCTCCTCTATCTAATACAGCCCCCTGTACAATCGCACCTAAGAAAAGACAGGAATTCCCTTCCTATATTTCCATATTGAAAGACAAAGATCAACTGTTTTTTCAGGAATTTGAAAACGGTGCACTCACCAGGATCCAGACACAAAAAAGAGAGACTCTGACTCCGCCTCTCCAAAATAGCCGGAAAAGCCGTTGCTCCTCCCGTTATTGCATCGTTTCTCTTAACTCTTTCGCCTGCGCATCCAGTTGGCGGGCCGATTCGCCAATGCCCGTGAATTCATCGACTGCGTGTTTGATGCGCTGCTGGCTTTCCGATACAACAGCTTGCGAATTTTTTGTGCCTTTAACCATTTCTTGAACCTGGGCCACAATCCCCTCTACGTAACCATTCACTTCCTTGGTCGCATCCTGAACCTGTCCCGCCAGCTTGCGCACCTCGGTCGCTACTACGTTGAATCCCCGTCCATGCTCTCCCGCATGCGCAGCTTCAATTGCCGCATTTAGCGCCAAGAGATTCGTCTGGGAAGCCACGTCACGAATCGTGCGTACAATGCCGCGGATCAAATCCGTTTGGCGCTCAAGCGCTTCGAGTACAGCAATGTTCTCGCTAGCTCCCAGCGCAACCTTCTCAATAGCCGTTTCTACCTCATGGCTTTGGGATATGCCTTCCTTGGCCCGATGAAGCAGCTCATCAGACATCTCCAACAATTCACCGGTAATCTTGGACGTCGTTTGTTCTCTTACATTAATATCTGTAGCTATTTTCAAAACCGCCTTCACCCGGCCCTCCTCATCGAAGACGGGCATATAAGTGGCTTCCAGCCAAATCGTATTTCCTTGCTTCGTTATTCTTCTTATTTTGTCCTGAAAGGCATTTCCATCTCGCAGCCCATTCCAAAGCTTTATGTATTCCGCGCTGTCCACAAAATCTTTCGTACAAAACTGCTTATGCAGCATGCCTATCATCTCTGCCGATTGATATCCCATTGCCTGTGCAAAGTTTTCATTCACCCATAAAACCTTACCTTGCTCATCAAATTCAATCATAGCGAGCGACTGCTCGACAGCTGACAAGACAGCTCCTTGATCGAGCACTTGTGTTGTTCTGTATCGCAATTCACTTTGTCCGGTCATGTTGTGAATCTCCTTTATCAGTCATATTGCGTGTAGGTGGATTTCACTACTCAAGTAGCATTGTACAAACCCTCTACATAAACTGCAAGTTTTTTATAGATTAAGTCTTTTTCCGGCTTAAATGCCTTCATAGAGCCGTTTTCTCATCCTTATACGGTGATCGTATCCCTACCTCGCCTACCTCCTAAATTGAAAAAAGACAAGGTGCTTGAAGCACCTTGCCAATAAAGCTAATCCATTTAATTATACAAATTCTTCTCTTCCAACTAACAAATCGATCTGTAAGAGCAAACCGTATGATGCAGCACTAGATCGGCGGTAAAGCTGTTTTTTGAGTAATAGATCTATAAAATAGATCTATTCCATCGGAATTGGCCAAGTCCAAATTTGTGTGTAAAATCTCATCTAGCTTATTGGAATGGATATCAACGGTTGTTTCGCCATTCATGGTAGGCAGCCATGTCCATGAATTTGCGGCTAGTTTCCCAGTGTTCTTCAATTTCCATGAGCACAGCCCCAATCATGCGTATCACGGCTTCACGGTTTGGGAAGATGCGAATGACGCGTTCACATCGGCGAATTTCACCGTTCACCCGTTCAATTCCGTTTGAAGTGCGCAGTCGGACATGGTACTCCTCAGGAAAGATGAGGATCGCTGTCGCATCGTCAAAGCCGTTCTCGAGCGTATCCATCGCTTTTGGAGCCTTGTCTTGAAAAGCAGCTATCGTTTCCGTCAAACATTTTCGTGCAATGTTTGCATCGGGTGCTTCGAAGATTGAACGAACCATCCCTTTAATGCTCGCTTGTAGGGTTTTCGGGGCAGCATCTAGAATGTTTCGCATAAAATGAGCCTGGCATCGTTGCCACGTGACCCCTTGAAAGTGTTGACGAATCGCCTTGACCAAGCCACCATGCGTATCACTGGTCACACAATCGACGCCATGCAGCCCGCGCTCTTTTAGGCGGCTAAAGAAATCGCCCCAGCTGGCTTCAGACTCGGTATCACCGATCGCAAGACCGAGGATTTCTCGGTTTCCATCGGTATTTACACCATAGCCAATAAAGACGCCTCGTGAGCGGATTCGGCCGTCTTCCCGTACTTTCACATACATGGCATCTACCGTCACAAACGGGTAAGCCATCTCCTTCAGCGAGCGGTTATTCCACGCCTGAACGATGGGATCCAGTTGCTTGCATAACTCACTGACGGTGGATTTCGAGAACTCTCGTCCACAGAGTTCTTCCGTAACACGGGCGACTTTGCGGGTGGAGACACCTTGAACAACAAGCTCC
>NZ_VCIX01000064.1 GCF_006345825.1 Paenibacillus paridis | reverse complement strand
TGGCGTAAAGGTGTACGCTGCTGCGGCAGCCGTCGCTGCTTCTCCATCCACGGAAACTTTGTAGCTCAGCGTATTGCTGTCCGCATCTTCAAAAATAGTAGAAAGGTCAAGCGTATATGGCGTATTCACCGTAACTACCGCTTCATCCGTTGCATTAACGTCCGCTTGGCGGACTGGTACAGAGTTCGCCCTCAAGCTCACGGTATACGTGTCATCAGAGTCACTTTCCTCATCGCTGGCTGTGAAGACCAGCGTCACTAAGCCTGCCGAAATCGGCGTGTACGTATAGCTCGTATCCGCTGCTATCGCCTGTGCACCATTCACCGATACCTTATAGCTCAGTGGATCTCCATCTGCATCTTCGAAGATTTCGGAGAGATTAAGCTCGTATGGGGTATTCACCGATACCGTTGCATTCGCCGTCTCATTTACATTCGACTGACGGATAGGCTTGTTGTTCGGGGCTTCTAAAATGATTAAGGAAAAATCCTTTAATATCGTTTGTCCCCCAGAACGACTCACCGCAGCCGTCAATATTACGGCATGGTCGTCGTCGGTAGCTCTAGTCACCTTGCCTGTGCTCGTATCAATTAGTCCGACACCGCTAGGTACACTCCATGTAATCGTAGATCCAGCTGCACCAGAAGTTGGAAGAACAAGATCCTCTATCACCGCTTCTTTAACGCTGTTCGCACCCTTAATACTGTCCCATGTTAAGTCCCTATGATCCATAAATGTAATTTCAGTAGCGGAATAAGGCTGCCATTGGAGTGAGGGATATGTGTAATCCTCGGCAATCCTCCAAATCGCATTGAAATCCCAACCTGTGAAGGTCGTTTGCCGTTTCAACTCCGTGGCGCTTTTAGCCACTCCTCCATAAGAACTTGTAGCGGCCGCATTGTTATAATAGCTGTTAGAAACAGTCCCCGTCCCTTGCTTAAATCCAATCAGGCCGCCATTCGCATCGGTACCTCCGCTAGCGCTTCCTGTGCTGTAGCTGTAGCTGACATCTCCTCCGTTATTCATGCCAACCAGACCGCCAACAAATACAGCCCCGTCGCCGCTTGCATTCCCCCAGCTAAAGCTGTTCATAATATTTCCATTCGCCTTGTAACCGACCAAGCCACCTGCCATTCCTTGTGAACCAGCGTGCGCATTGCCCGTGCTGTAGCTGCGGTTTATATTGCCCGCATTTCTGCCAATAAGACCACCAACCACTGCCGATCCCTTGCCGCTTACAATGCCTGCGCTGTAACTGTCATTAACGGTTCCGCCTGATAGATTTGAACCGACCAAACCGCCCGCAGAGGCTGCTCCTCCACCTGTTACCATGCTGCTGCTAGTAGTAGCGCTGACCGTTCCTCCATTTGATCCAACCAAGCCACCTAAATAAGCATTATAGCTGTCAGGAGCGTTAATAGATCCGCTGCCTTTGCTGCCGCTTATCATTCCTGTCGCAGCGTTCGTGCCGATTAGGCTGCCAGCGCTAAAACTCGTACTGCTGCTATTAATCGTACTTGTGCTCTCACTATTAATGACATTCCCTCCATTATAGCCTGTCAGGCCTCCTGCAATGTTAAGATTAGTAATAGTGATAACACCATTGCTGCTGCTATTTTTAACCGTTGCACCCGCGTTGATGATGCCGACTAGTCCGCCTACAAAGGCGTTGTCTCCTGTAGCGGTAATATTAAAGCTTTCCAATCTCATATTTTCTAAAACAGCACCGCTCGTTATATTTGAGAATAGCCCTATAAAAGAGTCAGGGGAGCTAATAGTAAGATTTTCAATCGTAAAGCTAGCACCGTCATAAATACCGCTAAAGCTGCCAATCGGTGTCCAATTGCCCGTCAAGCCAATATTGGCAACCTGCTGGAAGTACGCTCCCGGTCCAGGGATCGAAACATTTCTCAAGTTGTCTGCAGTCGCTATTTTAAAAGGATTCTCAAGCGTGCCCTCACCGCCTGCAAAAAGAGTCGTATCCTCCTCTGCATATACCGAATTAGGAGTTCCCATCGTCAGGAACATGCTCGTTATGAGGCTGACCATTATGAGCATAACGGTCATTTTCTGTAATCTTTTGCTATACACGACATTGCCTCCCCTGTAATCTGTTTCCATTTATTAATTTGATTATAGCACGGCCTAATAAAAGAATAATAAAAGAATTTAGCAAAAAACATCGAAAAACCGCATAAAGCCTAGGCTTTGCGGTTGAGCAAAACTATCATATTATATTAATGCAACTATGATTCTTTTATCTTCAAAGAAATGCTTATCCTCTTTATTGATTCTTTGGCATCAAGAGGCCTGCTTTTCAAAAATACGTAAAAGAGGGCCTCTCTAAAGCCATAAGCTTTAGGACACCCTCTTCGATTACTTTTAAGCATCTATGAAGTCCTCTGCAATTCAGTTTCAATCGTTTCAAAATGTAGGAACGAGGCTGCACACTTAATCGACAACTATCCGATCTCCCTTGCTTATAGGCTGAGAAATAACCAAAAATTCAATGTCATGGTCTGATTTATTGAACATTTGATGATGTACTAGAGGAGGAACCTCGACTCCTTCTTGTGGATGAAGAACAATTTCTTTACCCTCCATTTCAATGGTTGCAGTACCAGACAAAACAAAGAAAAATTGAAGCGATTGCTGATGATAATGCTTCACCTCTGAAGTACTTGCTGGCATTCTTTCATGAATTACGCTTAAATTATGATGTTTAACTAAATGCCATCCGTCACAATGATCTCCCCAGATATAATGTTCTGCACTTTTTTTGCTAGATATCATCGTTATAGGCTCCCGTCTTAGCTGTATTTTTCCCTCATGAAAATCATTTTGTATCTTTTGAGTCATTATGCGATATTGGGAATAAAAACTCAACGCATTATTCGAACTGTTAACACCGTGAACAAAGACAAGAAGCAGCTACCGTAGTAACTGCTCCTTGCTCTTTTCAACTAATGCTTATTGTAAAAAAACCTACGATTTAAAGATGGAGTCAATACTCTCTCTATCGTAATCCAAAATCCAATGGTTATAGTTCATGTAAAGGTCCTGAAGTGAAGCCTTCGTGTTTGAAACGAGATCTAGGCCTCTACTGTCATATAAATAAAAAATCGTATGACGAGTTATATTTACAAAAAAGATCCTATACTGCGAGAAAAGGAATATTGCAGGCTTAATATCTGATGTTTTGCAACTCAGCACATAACGGGAAGAAACCCATTCATTGTCCTCTTCATCAGAAATCTCGATGCTGCTGCAGCTGAGTTTTTTCAAAATCCCACTGCTTTTCACGCCTTTGTTAAAGACGTTTATCCTGAAAGGCTTCCTATTTCTTTTAACTCCCCGTAATAAAACAATATAAATTTCATCACTGTCACTATGCGCATTTTTAAATAGTTGAGTAGTACGAAAGCGAACTTGTTCCCTATATTTCTCATCAGAAACCAAAGGGTCCGGGTTCCCAATCTCAAATCGAATGCCTATATCCGCGTTATAAAACAAAGGAGATTCCAGTTTCAGCCCCGGAAACTTTTCATTGAGATAACAATCAAGCGATGCTGTCACTCACTCCCCCCATTTCCGAAACCACATCGGATACCTTGCTAAATTTTATCATAAAGATGAAGGTAGACGATGATTATAACCAATCTTTCCTGCTAATTAACTGAGAAAGGCGCCACATTTTGGCGGCCTTAGTTCTCGTACAAATTCGTAGGCAATGCCTTCACGAACGGCGACCAGTCGCCCGTCGTATAAAGGTGAAGCCGGTGCATGGCCCGCGTACACGCCGTATAAAGAAGCTTTCGCTCGCTTTCCTGGCCATAGGCTTCGGGTGAAGCATCGTAGACCAAAACTGCATCGAACTCGACACCCTTGGCGAGATACACAGGAATGATCATTACTCCTTTTTCAAAGCCCATTGTCTCCTTCGTCATGAGCTGCTGAGCTTCGCCACCTTGGATCCGTAACCTTTCATGGGCATCCCGGCTTTCGGCTGCGGTCTTTGTAATGACGGCGATGGAATCGAAGCCCTCAGCCTTCAGCGCCGCGATATCTGCCACGATTTGCCTATCACGCTTTTCCTTGCCGTCAAGTCTCGTCAGAAGCGGCTTTTGGCCTCCCCTTTCAAACGGCACAATTTCTTCTCCGCCTGGAAGCATCGATTTCGTAAATTCAACAATCTGCTTGGTTGAACGATAACTGCGTACCAAGGAGACTAAGCTTGTCTCTGTCTCTCCAAAAAGGCGAATCAGCGGCGAATCGGATGCGGCCAAGCTTGTAGCCTGCATGAAGATCGCTTGCCCAAAGTCACCAAGCACCGTCATTCGGGCACGAGGAAACAGTTTTTTCAGATATTCATATTGAAACGAAGAATAATCCTGACCCTCATCAACGAAGACGTAGCGGATTTCCGTATTTGTACGTACGCCTTGGATCAGCTCTTTTACATACAAATAAGGAGTTGCATCCTCATGGAACAACTCGTTCCGAAGCAGCTTTTCCTTGGTTTGCCTGCATATTTCAAGCCACAGCGGCGGGAACACGGCCCCGCTCGTTTTCTCCCGATAAGAGGCTTCGTCCGCAAACAATTCGCTATATATGCCTATGACATCTACAAACGAAAGTTTCTTTACACTTTTCTTTAACGGTATAAAGCTTTCTTTCACGATCCTTCGGCGGAACAGCCCCTCCTCCTTCCGAGAGAAGTCAAAATCACTTTCATCTTCTCGTCGCTTGTTGGTCATTTTCTCGCGAACTGTGGCGAATTGTTCAGCAATGTCTAATACTTCCCGATCTTTATGCAGCATATCGAAAACTTCCGCATACTGTTCGGTGTCCAGATAGTTCAATTCATCCTCTACCCATGGCGCGTCCCGTTCCATGCGTTCCAGCGAAGCAAGCTTATTCAGCAGCCACTCCTGCAAGAGAATAATACGGTTGAGCAACGGCAAGGAACGGTCATAATTATAAAATTCCGCTCTCATTCGCTCCGCGGTAATCAAATCGCGGTCCCGAAACCGAATTGCATTGAATCGCATGCCTTCCCTTCCTAACCATAATCCATAGTTCTGCAGGGCTTGCAGGAAAGACTCGGAAGCCTTATATTCGATCCCCTGAATACGGGCCTCGTACTCCGGTTCTCCTTGAGCAGTCAGTACATATTCAATCTGATCTAAGGGATCCTCCGCGCGTAACGAAGAACCTAACCAATAGTCGACATATTCCTGAAAAGTCGTCTGCTGGATATTCTCTTCTCCAAGCTCCGGAAGGACGGTTGATATATAACTGCTAAACATCGGATTCGGTGAGAAAAGAACGATCTGATCAGCCCTGATCGTCTGGCGGTGTTTGTAAAGCAAGTACGCCACTCGCTGCAATGCCGCGGAAGTCTTGCCACTGCCAGCCGCTCCTTGTACAATTAGCATCCGACTTGTGTCATTGCGGATGATGGCATTTTGTTCCTTCTGGATAGTTGCCACGATACTCTTCATTTGCGAGTCCGCACCCTTGCCGAGCACTTGCTGCAGCAACTCATCTCCGATCGTATCGTTCGCGTCAAACATGTTGCGGATTTGCCCGTTCTGAATCTGAAACTGTCGTTTAAGCTCCATCGTTCCTGCGATTCGTCCGGCCGGTGTAACATAAGACGCTAGGCCCGGAGAGTGATCGTAGTACAGGCTAGCAATAGGCGTACGCCAGTCATAAATCAGAAAGCTCAATCCCTCTTCATCAAGGAAAGAGGACACGCCTATATAGATCTGCTCACCGAAATCCAGGCCATCCTCCTGAAAGTCTATGCGTCCAAAATAAGGAGACGGGAGCAGACGGTTCATGCTTTTCCATTGCTGTGTTAACAGCTTATGGCCACGTTCCCGTTCCGCCAATATCGCGGACTGTTGATTTATCGTGTAGAAGGACTCCTCGAAATCTTCGTAAGTGCTTGTGTTAATCGTAACTTCTTCCCAAAACCGCTTGCGGATGTCCGTAGCCTGATCGTGCAGCCCCGCCACCTCCGGCTCCAACTCAGCGATCCTCTCCTTCAGCTTGTTCCTGACCCGTTCCAGCCGTTCCTGTTCCTGCTGCCAATCCATTCTATCCATCACTTCTGAACACACTCCTTTTTCCGTTTTCTGGAACAAAAAAGAGCATTGACAAATTAAAGTGGCAGATGTACAATTAAATTAGGAGTAATAATTAGTACACTTATATTTTAATTTGTCAATTACGCTAACGATTATATCATAGCGTTAATTTGTGTTCAATTTATTTTTTATTTAGGCTGAGCTGAACACTTAATCGAATTGATGATTATTTAAACTAACTATAGCGGAGTTAAGATACCAAGAGATGACCCTTAAATTTACGGGGTCATCTTTTTTATATCCACTGTTCTGTTCGGTGGGGAACAGGGGTGTCTCCTCCCTCGAAATGTACAACGATTGTGTCAGGAACAGATTTTATTTTATGCGATGTTTTTAGGTATTTATTGCTTTTTGGAATTCACTAAATAAAGAGCTATCTTAATTATGAAACATAATTACAACTCTATAATGGGATGGCTCTCCATTTCTCTTTATTATGTCTCAGTTGCCACCACACAAAAAATGGGTCGTTCTGATATCAAGCTTCAGAGCGACCCAGATTCTTTTCGTTTTCAATCCATAATAATCATATACTGCAATCATTCCAATAAATTATTATGATGAATTCGAGTGGACATGCCAACCACCAAACTCGGAGAAGCTCCCACCCGCTCCACAACATTTCATCCTTACGCTATTCAGGGCTCCGTTCCCCATTGGAGAGCGCCAGCGATGTAGCCAGTCGTTTTGCTCCAATCCGCATAAGCCGTGTGGGTCGAATCGAAGGAGTAGTCACCCGTCTGCGTATAGTTCGTCCAATCGGTCTTGGACACGCGGATCTGAAGCTCTATACTTGCTCCCGCAGCCAAGCTTCCGGCTCCGCTCGTAAAGCCGATCTCCAGATAATGGTCGGCCCCAGTCAGAGGAGCCGCCAATTTGACGAAGGTCCCCGTTACGTTGCTGCTGCCCACATGCGACCAGTCACAGAAAAAGCTCTGGGCGACCTCACCATCAATCGTGTAATAATAACGCAGCTTCACGTCGGACATATTGATGGCGGTAGTGCCCGTGTTCGTCAGCTTGATCCGCGGATTCAGCGTGTTGCTCGTTGCCGCGGTGGTGGAATTGTACTGCTGCACCTTAATTGACCCGCTTCCGCTGGAAGTGGTGTTTATTACGGTGACCGCAAGAGTCGCATTCGCTCCCGCGCTGAAGTTGAATGTCAGCGTCGTTGTTCCCACCGGTTGGGCGGCCAAATAAGCCTTCTGAATCGTCACCGACGTGCCCGATACGGTATAGTCCGTTCCCGCAACCAGGGTAGCAGTGCCATTCTTAATGCCGCTAAACGTATTGCCGTTCAGCGTCAGCGTCACCGGAACATTAGCTTGTATAGCGGTATTTTTGTCAAAGGTAACGGACGTCGGATTGATCGTCGAGTTGGTCACCGACGAATCCGTCACTGCGATGGATAGCGCAGCGGAGGAACCTGCGTTAAACTGGAATGTTAGGTTTGTCGTTCCGACGGGCTGCTGAGCGAGATAAGTTTTTTGCAGTGTAACCGTGTTACCTGAAACGGTGTAGTCTGTGCCTGCAACCAGAGACGCCGTACCATTCTTAATGCCGCTAAACGTATTACCGTTCAGGGTAAGCGTTACTGGAATGTTCACTTGCATAGCCGTTTTCTTGTCAAATGCAGCGGACGTCGGGCTGATCGTCGAATTGTTGCTGTTACCTGTGGCATAGGCGGCAACAAACACCAGCCCCGAGTTCCAATAGACGGTATGCTCATTCGTTGTCCATTCCTGGAAGTTATCGTGATAATTTTTGGCAGCAAATCTAGAAATCTGGTTTCCTACTGCTTCATCGTTGGAGTATTTGTTCGGTCCTCCAACCAGAAAGCCCTTCGGCACGCCAGGCAAGCCATCGGTTCTGTACATAATACTAAAAGGATACTTAACGCTGTTATCCCCATACCCCGATACGAAAGATACGCCTACCGGATTCTGGCCAAGGATCCAGTCTAATTGGCTATAAGTCACTTTATTAATAATCGCACGGTTGCTCTCGTAGGTTCCGAGCAATTTGGTGCCAATGATCATTTCCATCGGCGTATCGGCATATTGCATAGTAATTCCCCAATAATAGTTGCCGTCTTTTACGATACTTTTCCAAGAGCTTTCGTTGTATCTAGTGACCTTATCATTAAACCATTGCTGGAATTTGGTCGTATACCAGCTGACGACTGCAGAGCTTTTATTAGCAGCTTTCATATAACTGAAGAAGCCCGTATTCCAGGTGTTCGCCCAGCTGCTTGCGAAATCAAGGGTATCCTCAAAAAATATCGCCATATTGGTGTAGTTCGCAAGGAAATAATTGTTGTATTTGACATCACCAGTTGAACGATATAGAGAGCCTGCAGCCCACAAACGATTTGCAGCATCATCGGTAACATCGTAAGGCCATCTGCCCGTATTAGGCGTTCGGATATTTTCCGGGTGCGCCTCCAAATACCCCCATGCCGCTACTGCCGCATTTAGACATTGCTGAGCAAAGGTCGGATCGATATTTTGATAGATCAGGTAGGCATGTGCCAATACTCCAGCTGCGGTAGCCGTATCGGCAGTTGTTTTGATAGCTGTCCGTGAGCTTACGGTATCTTTGTCGATAATCTGTCTGTCGACCATATTGTCGTCATCCTGGAAAGTCACGCGGGCATAGAAGCCGCCGCTTGCCGCATCCTGCATTTTCAGCATCCATTCCAGTTCCCAGCGTGACTCATCGAGAATATCAGGAATGCCGTTTCCGCTCTCCGGAATATTAAATTGATTGTCCGTAAATTTCTCCGGCATCACTTCATAAGCCCAGAAGAGATCGGACAAGGCTTTGGCGCCAGCGTTAACGTATTTGCCTTTATCGCCCGCATCATACCAGCCTTTAGAAACGTCTTTCTTAATGGAAGGGTTGGACATTAAAGGTACCGCTGTGTCTGGCGTAAAATCGGTTCTCTGATAATTCTGAGTATACGGGCTCGTAATATTTATACCGGTTCTCTGGTGATAAAAATATCTGGATACGTCAACCAAGAATGGCTCATAAATATCATTAGCACTGCCAATCGAGAATTTAGGTGAATTCTGGACTCCCTGCACCGCCACATAGTATTTGCCCGGTACAGTGAAATTCGTAAAGTCAGCCGTGAAAATTCGCTCTCCACTGTCTATGGCTTCATAATTATCGGTGAGCACAAGCGTTCCGGAGAAGGCCGTAGCATTGGTGGTTGCATTCACAACGTTAAACGGCGTCCCCTCATCGACAGTAAGGACATCCTCAAACCCGGTCACGAGTGCCTGCTTTATGCCATCGACAGGATAGCCCACTTGATTGACCTTGATGGGCGCATACTCTTTCTCCTTATCGGGAGAGGTAACCCTAATGTCATTAAACCAGACCTTTAAAGGTTGAAAACCATTATTTTTGATGGATAATGAATCGATCGAAGTTCGGTCAATGCCTTGCGAGACCTGAATGACATCCTTTAAAGGTATTTTCACATGGGTCCAGCTCGTCGTAATGTTGGTATAGGTTTTTATGTCTACTGTAGTCGTAATTTCATTGCCGGCAGCCCGTTCGAATACTCTATCCTTGAAGCCAATAAGGAAGGACTCTCCACCGGCGTTCCCCTTAATATTAAACTCAAGAAAACCGTTTGGATGATAAGACGTAAAGTCATACGCTTTCCAGCCGGCAACCGTAATTAACGCGTTGAACCAGGACGGACTGGTAGGCGTCTTCGTATTTAATAGCAAAGAAGGCAATCCATTGTACGTAACCGTCGGATCAATCGGCAGCTTGCTATCCACTGTTTCCAAGCCGAATCCGCTATCTCCTGCCCAGCCATCTGTTATATTGCTAAATATTTTATAATCCAATAAGTTTCTCCACCCTGCTGGCGCTTCGGGGGTAGCGGCGTTCGTCGTGATCGGATTCGAAAATAAGATTGTAACGAACATCGTAATTGAAAGGATTAAACTTACTTTTTTCCTCATTACCTCTCCTCCTTCAAATGGTTGACGGTTTGCTCTGCATGAATCTTATTCGCACTCGACTTCTTAGCGGCTTCTGTGCGCCATCACCTCTCCCTCAATGAAAACGCTTACTTATGTAAATATTTTAATTCGTGAAGCTGGCTCCGGTATATAGAAGGAATAAACGATCATAGAAGAAAACAAGCCATTGCGTTCGTCGTCCTATCCAAAAGATAAGGGAGGCCGCATCCGATGCACCGAATGCGGCCTCCCCCTCTATGTTCTAATCAATACGCCATTATGGTTTATTGTCCTGATACCAATCGTTGACTTCTTTCGTAATCACGTCGCCGCCATTTTTGTAAAACTGGGCTACAAACTCATTGAAGTAGGAGAGTGGCTTCTCCCCATAAATGATGTCCAGGTAGCACTCCGTTGCAAGCTTCTGCAGGAACACTCCGTGTTTCTCCATCCCGTCCGTCAACGGCCCGTGGTACCGGTTCGGAATTTCAAGCCCCTGCTCGGACATCGCGACCCCAGCTGCCATTAGCTGGGCCGAATTCAGCCCTTTGATGCCCTGTTCAATCGGCGTCATTACTTCAGCATTCGAATTTTCCACTATTTTCTTGATCGCGGCTGCATTCATATACGGCAGCGTCGGTGCGCCGCCGGTCAGCGGATACAGCATCCAACGCATATCGATGGATGAACCGTCCGGGAGCGGCCATTCGTTAGGGGGCACGCCTTCCGCATCAAAATTAACGGTGATCACCTTGTTGTCCTTGATCACATAGTCGTAGCCTTCGTGAAACCCTTTCTCGAAACGGGGATCGAAGTACGGGTCCTGCGGTCCAAAATTTTTGGCGAGCAGCTTGTTATAATACGCAAACCAAGCTTCCATATGGTTGAAGTCCTTGCTAAAAACCGAATAGATGCCGTACAAAGGCTTTTGCGCTTTGCCCTTTAATCCTTCAGGTCCGGCAGGAAGCGGATACGCCTGCCAATTCGCGTTAGGATCAGCCTTTGTCGTGTCCCCAAGCGGCCAAGCCCCCATCCAGAATGGGCCAAACATGACGCCTGCCATTCCTTTGACCGCCAGCTCGGCCGCTTTGCTGGAGTCCTTCATGCCTGCATTCTTGTCCATGTAGCCCTTAGCCATCCAGGATGCCATCGTCTCCAAATATTTCATGGCATCGGGGTGCACGGCGCCATAGACCAAGCTGCCATTTTCATCCTCATTCCAAAACATTCGGATGTCGAAGGTGCTGAGCATCTGTTTGGATAAGGCGCCTGCTATCGCATCGGTTTGTCCCATCCAATTCCATGGGCCTTCCTTCAGCGAGACCGCCAAGCCAACTTCGTCGTCTGTGCCATTCCCGTTAGGATCTTGCTCCGAAAAAGCCTTCATTACGTTCTCCAACTGCATAAGCGTCTTCGGCGGTTCCAGCGAAAGCTTCTCCAGCCAATCCTTGCGAATCCACATGACCGTTCCCTCATCTCCTACATTAAAGCGGGGAAGCCCGTAAATCTTGCCGTCTTTGGTTACTTCGGTCATGGTAAAAGCGTACTGCTTGAGTGCTTCCTTTAGCTTAGGATGCGCGAACCTTTCGATGGCGTCATTTAGCGGAAGCAGCTTGTCGGCTTTGAGCAGATCCTTCAGGATCTCTCCGTCTGCCCCGAAGGTGTCTGGGAGTTTGCTGTTCACGGCCAGCGCCAGCCGAATTTTAGTGTCCGCATCCTCGAACTTGCTGACAATCCAGTCAAACCTCGTGATCAGGCCTAGGTTTTCATCCATCCAGCGGGTATGCACGTTATCCGTGAGGCTCTCGCCTGGCTTGAATGCATTAGGGCGATTCTCGTCCACGATTGTCGTTGTAATCGTTATTGGCGGATCGTATTGAAAATCCCATAAAGGCTTTGTTACATTGTTGGCTAAGCTGTTCTTGGTCATTTCCCCAACGCTGTTTAAACAGCCGGCAAGCAGCAGACTCCCTATCAGTAAAGCCAATAGAATAAACCTCCATCTTCTACGCCCCTGCACCAGCCCAACCCTCCCTTTCGGTTCTAACTAGGTTATCGAACGAATCACTCCATTCCTAATCGGTATCTGTCCCTGAATTCCTGCGGTGTTACCTGGTAATAGTCACGAAATTTACGAATAAACCAGTTGGTATTAGGGTAGCCAATGCTTTCTCCAATATGGTAAATTTTATTATTTGTATGCTTTAGCAGTTCGCCCGCCTTGAGCACGCGCTGCTCGTAAATATATTGGGAAACGGTAGTATCCGTACATTGCTTAAAGAGTTTAGACAGATGGTTAGGATGCACAAAGACGCGCCGGGCCAGCATCGTAAGCGACAAGTCCTTGTCCAGCTCCTTCCGTATGTAAGCTTGCGTCTTTCGGACAATCGCTTGGCTGTGATCCTCGGATTCCTCGCCCAGCTTATCGCGAAGCGTACGCAGCGAGTCCAGTGCCCAGCCTTCCAGCTGCGACGCATGAAGCATGATTTTGCCCTTTACATAGGCGGACTGTTCGGGAGTGAGCATCTGAGCCAGCGTCCTGCCGCTGCGATTCGCGATATACTGGAAGGCATTGGACAGAAAGAAAAAAACGTCCCGCATGAGGTCGGGCGAGCCCGTGTGCAGCAATGGCGATACGAACGTACGGATTTTCGCTTCCGCCTCTTCCCATTTTTCACTCTCTAATAGATGCGTCAGAAGAGGCGTTTCGTAGAGCTTGCGCATGAGGCGCGATTCCTCCTCGTTTCTCTCCGGCACCTGACCTAACGAGCGGCCATCGCTTTCCAAACACGAAGTCGCCGCCATGTAACTAGCCTGCAGCCCTTCCGGAAAGAGACAATCCGCTTCCCCTACGAAAATTTCACCTTTAAGCAAATTTTGTACTTCTCGTTTTAAATGGTCGATTCGCTCGTACACCCATTCCCGATCAGGCGGCGCTCCCGATAGGTCGTACACCAGCACAAGCAGAGTTCCTTCCTCGTTCGCAGCCGGCCAGCAATCATACCGCTCCATCAGCAGCTCTTCCAGCATATTCGTGACCGCGAACCGGATGAGGGACTGCGAATAGAGATCCTGTCTGTCAAAGGGCGGACCCAACCGAAAGAGGCATAGCGAGACATGTCCCGGCATCAAAAGCGGGAGGTCGAACAGTTTCAATTTTTCCGCAAGCATCTCGCCGTTTAGGGCGCCGCTGAGCGCCTTGAGCAGCAGTCCTGCCTTCAGCTCCGCGCTGTTATCCCTATAGATACGGAAGCCCTGTTCAATGGTTCGCTCCTGTTCAAGCTGCTTAACGATCCGGCCCATTGCCTCCAGAAGATGCTCGTCCTTAGCCGGCTTCATCAGGTATTCGAGCGCTTGAAGCTCAATCGCTTTGCGTGCATAGTCGAAGTCCGCATAACCTGTGAGCAGCAAGCATTTTAATTGGGGTATGCGCTGCCTGGCCTGCTCGATCAGCTCTAAGCCGTTCATGCGCGGCATACGGATATCCGTCATGAGAATGTCGACTGGAAATGATTCCATCAGTGAAAGCGCCTCTTTGGCACTGTAAGCCTTCAAGACCCGGGTGATGCCAAGCTTCGTCCATGGAATCGTGTCGGCAAGGCTATCTGCATAGTGCTTCTCATCATCAACCACAAGCAGGCTCTTCATCGCTCATCCCCCTATATGTTTCGTCTCCAGTCTCCAAACCAATTGCACCGTTAGCCCACCCAGCCTGGATGGTATAAAAGCAATTTTAGCGTCTGCGCCATAATTGCCCAGCAATCTCTGATATACGTTCCACAACCCGCAGCCGGCATATTCGCCAGCTGGGATACGTAGTACAATTTGCAACTGGTCGATCTCCTCCGCACTCAGTCCTATACCGTTATCTTCCACTTCCAAGTGCACCTGGCTATCCTTGACGTAGACCCTAATTTCTACGCGGCCCGGATAATCGACATTTTCTAGTCCATGCACGATCGCATTTTCCACAATCGGTTGGATAAGAAGCCGGGGAACGCGGATTTCCGCAAGCTCTTCCGGCAGCTCGATGCTGTAGGTCAGCGTCTCATTGCGCAGCTTGAGAATTTCCAGATGAATGCGCACGAACGCAAGCTCTTCGCCCATGCTGACTCCCTGATTGTCCATACGTGTTGTGTATCGGTAATAGTCTGCTAGATGATACGCCATGTCCATGACCGCCTGATCCTTTCCCATCTTGGTCATGTTAATGATAAAACCTAGGCAGTTGTACAAAAAATGAGGATGAATCTGCGCCTGCAGCTGCTTCAGCGTGGCATCACGGGCAAGAATACGAGATTGTAAGTCATTCTCGATGAGATCTTGAATCTGCGTTGCCATCTCGTTGAAGTTTTGCATGAGGAACGCAAATTCATTGTTCGATTTCTTCGGCAGACGGTAGGCGTAATCGCCTCGCTTGATCCGCTGCACCGCGTGCACGAGACGCAAGATTGGCCTCTGTACGTTCCAGTACAAGGCAGACGCGGCAGCGATACCGGATAGGAGTAAAATAATAGAAGAAGCGCCAAACAAAATCCTCTGCTGCTTGATCGGCCCGATAATCTGATCGAGCGGAACGGAATCGATGAGGTGCCAGTCAAGAAGACTAGAATAATAATAGGTCATCAGATAAGGCCTGCCCTCGAACGAATGGATCAAGAAACCTGAAGAACGGTTATTAACCCTATCGCCTAACTCTGTGACGATCCCGTCCATTTTTAGCCCTTCTGCAGACCGGCTCGCGATAATGGAATGTCCCTTTTTGTAAAAAAACGGATTGTCGGAATGGCCCGATTTGTAGGTGTCGAGCAGATTCTCGAAGCTCCACTTGTACAAGTTAATGCGTACGGCAACATCCAGATCGTCCGGATGAGCCGGCTTGTACCCCGTCGTGACATAGGTTCGAGTGAAACCCGATCCTCCCCCCAAATCTTCACGGTAGCTCCAGCCTAGCGAGAAGCGGTCCTCAAACTCTTCCAGATTATATTCATAGGAGGGAGACGAAGATATGCTATCGCGACGCTGCGGAAAATAAATGGTTACATCATTGCGCCAGTTGCCCGACGCGCTTGCCAGCGAGAGCTTCTCCTCAATTAGCATCCTTGTTTTCATAAGGGAGTACTCGCTCTTATTGATGCTGTACAGGTACTCCAGCACATTCGTATCCACGAGCATGGGGGCGGAGACCAGATCAAACTTCTCTATGCTAGCATCCAGCTGCGCCATAAATAGCTCCATTTGGTTCAGGCTCGCCTTGATAAGCTCTTCCTGTATGACGTTGATGCTCTTATACGTGGAATAATAGTACAGCGCCACGATCGGCGTCAGCAGAATCAGCAGCATCACAAGCAATTTCTGAAAGATGTTGAATTTGATCCGCATGTCATTTCCATCCTTGTTTCGAAATTGCACTTCATCCGATATATTACAATAATTTGGAAGCGTTTACAATAATGATTCATTGATTAGAACGGCTTTAGCCCTTGACCAGTCCTCGTATTCTACCCATGAGGATATGATGATGCTATAAATCAGCTAGGTTCGACAAAAAATGAACTTTAAGATGCAGCCTGAACTCATCATTTCATAGTCAAGAAAATGAGGAAGAACTGGGGTTTCTCCAATCTTTTCAAAGGGGAAATGGTACAATGACAACTAAGGAAGTAAATGGTTAGCCTTTGGAAATTACTCTATCGGAGGAATTATAGATATGAATATATTAGACACAAATGTAATCGAGATAGACTCCGGTCAATGTGTGGTTATACAATGCCACTACGATATTGGCCGTACTTTCATTCGGGCAATGCGAGGGGAAAATGTATCTTCCGGCTGCCAGATCTCTTATCGCGGAAAGCTTCTTTCTTTGGCCAGCCCTGAGGCAGCTAAGCAGGTTGGATTTAGCAGTTTGGATGAAGGATTATATGAACGCTTGAAGGTGAAGGAGTTCTTATTATTTTGGGCAGAGCTATATGAAGTTACCTCTCCCATTGGAGAACTGCTTAGCCAAATCGGATTGGCGGGAAAGCCCAATGAAAGGATTTCTAAGCTCAGCTATTCCGAGAAACGGCTGCTCAGCTTTGCAAGAAGCATCCTTCATGATCCAGAGCTGATTGTTTGGGAGGATCCGGAACAAAATCTCGATTTGGAGAGCTGTATGATCGTCAGAAGGATGATATCGGGGCTGGTTCGCATGAACAAGGCGATTCTGATCACATGCTCGACGTTGGAGCAAGCACTCTCGATATCGAATCGAATCTTCCGATTGACTGGAAGCTCGCTTGCCCCTGTTCCTGTACAGGAACAATTGGATTCCAACGAGCCAGAGTCCATTGCTGAAGACGAAGAGCCCGCAATAGCCAACCGTGAACTGCAAGAAGAGAATGCCTTAAGGCTGGCTAAACTCATGGTGAAAACCGAGGACAAATATGTATTCATAGATCCTAGTGATATTCGTTACATCGAAAGCATCGAGGGCATCACACATTTGTACACGAAGGAAGGCAACCTCTCCTGTCCATGGACACTTGCGGAATTAGAGGTGAAGTTAAAGCTGTATCGGTTTTATCGCTGCCACCGCTCCTATATCGTCAATCTGGATCAGATCGCCGAATTGATTGTATGGAGCCGCAACAGCTACAGTCTGGTTCTAAGCGACGATGATAAATCCAGAATTCCGTTATCCAAGGGAAAATTTGAGGAGCTCCGAACCTTTGTTGGACTGTAGGTCTGCTCCATTGGCTCCCCCAAATGACGGCATTCAGCTTGTAAATAGCTCTTTTCACGGGTAATTTGCTGTATTCGGCTCCGTTCACGCTTAGTCTGGAAAGGAGCTACCAGCTACTCATGTTAAGGGAAGGTGTAATCGTCATGCAATCAATCATTGAGGTAGAAGGCCTCGAAAAGCTGTACAAAAAGAAACGGGCTCTGAAGAACATTAGCTTTCAAGTTAAGCAAGGAGAAATATTTGGCTTTCTTGGTCCCAGCGGCTCCGGAAAAACGACAACAGTAAAAATTCTTACTTCTCAGCTGCTCTATACCTCCGGGCGAGTAAAGGTACTTGGGAGCGATCCGGCACGGAGTCGGCATTCGGAGTTTTTGGGCAAGATCGGTGTGCTTACAGATAACAGCGGTACGTATGAGCGTCTTAGCGTGTATGACAATCTTGCTTTGTTCTGCCGCCTGTATGGCGTGGCGGATCGCAGAATCGAAACCGTTCTAGATGCGGTGAATTTAAATGACGACAAGCATACTCTGGTCGGGCGGCTTTCCAAAGGGATGAAGCAGAGGGTTACGCTGGCAAGGACGATTTTGCACGAACCGGATATCCTGTTTCTGGATGAACCTACATCGGCTTTAGACCCTGTGAATAGCGGCCGTATCCAGCAAACGCTGCGCGAAATGAATAGCCGGGGAACTACGATTTTTTTGACAACGCACAATATGCAGGAAGCTGAGGAGCTTTGCGATCGTGTGGCCTTTTTGAATCATGGTGAAATCTCGGCTCTCGACACGCCTCAGGCGCTTCGCCTTCAGTACGGCGACCGTTCTATTACCGTGACTACGCAGCAGGGAAAACAGGTTGTTCAGCAGAATGATGCGGGGGCGAACTTGATAAGGGAGCTCATCCAAAGAGGAGATTTGTTAGCTATCCATTCCAATGAACCTACGCTTGGGGATATTTTTGTGAAATTGACAGGGAGGGGACTGGAATGACGTTTTCCATACGCCGCTTTAGAGCAATGGTCAAAAAAGAGTGGAAGGATTCCATTCGCAATCCACAAATTTTATTAAATGCGGGAATGCCCATTCTGCTTGCCGTTCTATTTAATCAAAAGGAAGACGAACCGAGCGACCTGACCTTTCTTTCTATTCCTATACTAGTTGCCATATCCATTACCGGAGCTTTCGTTCAGGCGAATATGATTGCCGAAGAGAAGGAAAAAAATACACTGCGCTCGCTCATGCTGTCTCCAGCTTCGAAGCTGGAGGTTCTTGCCGGGAAAAGTGCGACGACAACGTTGTTCGCCCTCCTTGTAATCGCAGTGTGTTTGGCGATATCTGGCGTACCTGATGTCAATATCGTATATTTGATCATCCTATCGATTCTGTTGCTGCTTATTTTTATGGCATTAGGTACCGTTATTGGCCTCATTGCACGTACAGCCTCGGAATCATCCATAGTAGGTCTTCCTCTGCTGCTGTTATTTATTTTCGGGCCCATATTTGTACCCAATCTGGATCTTCCTGCTCTGATGAAAATCATCGACGTACTGCCCTCACACCAGTTTATGCTGGCGATAACAGCGCTTATTCAAGATGGCGGGCTATCGCAGATTGGCGGGAATCTTCTAAACTTAGTCCTGTGGACGATTGTATCTCTAGCATTGTGCTTTCTTGTATACGGTAAAAAACGGTTCGATAAGTAAGACGCGATGATTACACCTGACCATTCAAGGGGGAGGAACAGCAATGAATAAATTAACGAAAAATATAATCGTAGGCGTTGTCGTACTGATCGTGTGCTTGGTTGTGAGAAAGCTATGGCTGCCAGATGGCATTTTTGGACTTTTCCAATAAGCAATGCGTGAACCGCATATTCATCATTTTATTCCTTATCCAACATTGAAGCATTCAGCGCCTGCTCGTTCATAACTGGACGACTCAGGCGCTTTTTAGTTTGATTGCTTGTCTTACAATTGTCACTTATGCAGATCAACTTTACCCTATTATTTTGGATGATTCGCATAATTCCCCATTCATTCAGCGAACTGCATAAGTTATGATTCCAACTGCTTTTAACTGAATTTTACAAAAACATCATATTTAATTATTCCTACGCAGTAATCATTAATTTAATGGGTAATTACTTAGTTTTTTGCAAGCGATTACATTTTAGAAATTAATAATATGAAAGATTTTCAATATTGGCTCTAAAAATAATAATAATAATTTTGTATTCTGCAACCGATATTAATAAAATACATACTTTATACAAAGGAGAATAGTAATGCCCTTTAAGAATTCCCGTTTTATGCGCAATTTGCTTATACTTGGCTCGATTCGTCAGACCGCAGGTAGAATTGTCTTATCCACACTGTTGATTATTATCGTTTGTGTCTCTGTCCTCTCCTACACGTTCTACGTCCCTACCGCCAGAGAAGTTCAAATTCAAGCCGAGGAACAAATGGAGCTCTACTCCAGCTTGCTGGCCAAAGAAATTGATGCCAATTTGGTAGAGAAGCAAGCGATCATGCAAGTTATCGCCGAGCAAGGCTCCAAAGTAGCCGCAGATCGAGGGCAGCAGCTTGATTTTCTCGTCCAAGCCCACAAGCAGCATCCTGAATTTGAATCAATTTTTTTCTCGCTTGATTTAATCGGTGCCAACGCCGTTAACGTTAAAAATACGGACGTCAATGTAGCCGATCGGCCATATATCGAGCTTGCCAAAGAAGGCAAGCCGTTCATTTCTAATCCCGTTATTTCCAAAACCATGGGTACCATGGTCGTTATCGTTGGCGCTCCATTAGTGAAAGACGGCAAAGCCTATGGATTTTACGGGGCCTCCTATTCCATTAGCGATGCGGTAATTGGCGTTACCAAAGCCCAATTCGGGGAGACTGGAAAAGCATATATGACGCTGCCTGATGGAACGTTCCTCTCCTACTCCGATGAATCGTATGTATTAAGCAAAAAAATGTCCGATCTGGGCATCGCTCCGCTTGATCAAGCACTCACTAATGCAACCCAAGGCCATACCAGCGCAATTCATTATAAGGAAAATGGCACTAAAAAAATTGGGTTTATGAGTGTGACCGGCCTCAACTGGGTAATTACGATGTTTGCAGAGGAAAGTGAAATTTTAAAACCAGTTAATACTTTACTTAATTTAATCGTCCTAGTTGGCTCAGGCATTATTATTCTTGCCCTTATCACAACCATTCTGATTGCTCTACGAATTGTACACCCCATTCGCCAATTGACACACGGCATTGATGTTTTGGCGCAAGGAGATTTAACCTACCGCATTCCAGTCAAAGGCAAAAGCGATATTAGCAAGGCGCTGCAATCCTTTAACGCCGCTGGCGACCAAATGCAGCTGTTAATGAAGGAGGTTAACGGCTTGTCCGAGCAGCTGACGGATTCTGCAAAGCAGCTTGCAGAGGGAGCCGATCAAGGCGCACGCGTGGCGCAAAGCATTTCCGAAGCGATTCTCGTCGTGGCGGAAAGCTCCGAGCGTCAAACGTCCAGCTTGCAGGACGGAAGCCAAGCAGCCGACAACATCGCTGTACAAATTGATGGAATTGCTTCTTATAGTACGAATGCGGCTGGCATTGCTTCGGAGGCATCCAATCTTTCTGATGATGGAGCGGCCTCCATGGATCAGCTTAATGGGAAGATGATCCAAATGGAACAAGGCATCAGCGAGCTCTCCCAAACGATTCATGCTCTCAGCGGATTGTCTGGCAAAATCGGCGATGTCGTAAGCATCATTAGCCAAATCGCCCGCCAAACGAATATATTATCGTTGAATGCCGCAATTGAGGCTTCTCGCTCCGGGGAGGCAGGCCGCGGGTTTACCGTCGTTGCAGATGAAATCCGCAAGCTTGCAGGCCAATCCATGGATTCTGCAGAACAAATTGCAGGATTCATCGGAAGTATTCGCACTGAAATTAATCGGACTCTTCAAGCCTCCGAACAGACCGTCTCCCAAGCGGCTGAAGGAAGACATACGGGGGAAGAAGCTCGCGAGCTATTTGCCCGCATTCGCTCTTCCATTCAAGAAGTAGCCGTAAGTATTCAAGGCGTATCGCAATCATCTGGCGAGATGGTGTCCGGCACAAATACGTTAGTAGAATCCATTCGCCTCATCTCCGACTCGGCCACTGAAACTTCGGCAGAATCACAAAATGTTTCCGCTGCGGCAGAAGAGCAAATGGCTTCGATGGAAGAAGTAGCTTCCTCCTCCGCAGAGCTTGCTCATATGGCCGAGAAGCTGCGTATACAAATTAATAAATTCAAGCTTTAGCATAGAGTTATAAGAGAAGTTTCGGTGGTTGGTAAAAGCAAGGGAACTGACTCCAAAGTTTGAGACAGCATAAAACACCTTTAAGTTGAAGATACGACTATTGTAAAATAATCGTTCAACTTGGAGGTGTTTTTGCTTAGGAACAAGTGCAAGAAAGAGCCGAGCGAAATCAGTATTTAGAAACCTACCATTCGTCGGCTCAGTGGTGAAATTTAAGCAATAAGCAGTAAACTTAGTGGAATATCTGATTACTAATTTTATGTTCTACAGGAATTCTTGAAAGTTCAGATGCCCTCGCAGCAGATCAGCAATTCTTCTGTGCTGCGCTCACCAGGATAAAAAAAGGCTCGGCAACTCGCGCCAAAATGAATGCGTCTTCACAAAAAATCCTCTATAAAAACCAGAAGCAATTGTATCAAACAATAGGAAATGGGGAACTCACCCTTTTCCAACCTCACGCTGTTGCTTTACCTGCTCACATTTCCATCCTGCGCCACCGTACCCGATACGGTGACTCCTCCGGCGGCGGCGCTGCCCGTGACGCTGACGGCGCCGCCGGCGTTATCGACGATGGTTGCCATCCCGGTGGCAAAATAACTCGTCTGCACATCGAGTGTCCCGCCTGCCACCTTGATCGCATGAACCCCCCCATCGACAAAATGCCCTTGCTGCAGCAGCACATCGCCGCCACGAATATCGTAGCCTACCGTCGGGTTCGTCCAGTGGTTCGTGTTGAATAGACGGATTGGCGCGCTTCCGGACACCGTATCATCTACGACGACGAAATGGCCGTTGTCGTATTGCACTGTCTCCAAATTAATGAACGACACGCCATGCGTATCCAAGGAGCTGAATCTGACGCCGTTTTTGGAGCCATCTGTGCCATGATTCAGCACGGTGCCGTGAAAACTGCCGAGGCCCGGCTGCTCGATGAATCGCATCCCATCGTTAGCACCGAAGACGAACGTTTCGCTAACATAGCCATTAGCCACCGCCCCGAAAACAAAGCTCGTCCCGTTTGCCTTCTGCCAAGGCCAGATCTTCGTCAACGTCTCCGCACCCGTCGGCGAGTTGAGAAGTTTCTCGTCGCCCGTCCAATACGTCGGGTTGAAATGCACGTTCTCGACCCAGCCCTCGGTCGTCGTATTCCCGGCGAACAGACCGGTCTTCAGACCGGCGCCGGATAAATAGTCAATCACGTGGCCGTTGTTGTTGTAAGTGCCGAAATCGACGCCCTGGTAGGCGTTGGAGACGTTCGTGTAGATGATCCAGCAATCCGGTCCCTGGCTTTGAATGGCCCAAGGGTACGCCTTGACGCTGTCGATATCCTGCTCGGGATACCAGATCAGTATGCCGCGGATACCAGAGCCTCCCAATACTCCATCCGAGTTCAATTTAATAAAAGGCGTTCCGGCTGCATTCCCGGCATCGCCGGCTACATAGGCGTACAGCACCGTACCGTGGCTCATCGTATGAAACGGCACATCCTGCGCGCCGCGCAGCTCGACCCCGGCCGGTACCTCCAGATGGCCGTCTACCCGGTATTTGCCGGCTGGCAAGTATACCGTCCCGCCGCCGTTTGCACCCGCTTCATCCAACGCATCCTGAATCGCCGCGGTGTCGTCCGTCACTCCGTCGGCTGCAGCATGATACGGGCTGGCCGACACGTCGAACATGTCGCCTGTCCCCGTCTCGGCTGGCTTCGGATGCACAGAGCGGACATAAGGCGCGCCATCGATCTCTTCATATGTGCGCGGCGATTGATCGATCACGATCTGGCTGTTGGCCGGATTGGCGTTATCGATGGCCGCTGAACCGTTGTAGTCATTGCTCAGCAGACTGGCGGACGATACGCCGCTGCCCAGGCACATGTGCCGGGCTCCGCCGGTCGCGGCAGCGAACTCGCTGCCCTGTACGAGCAGGCTGCCCGCTTCCGCTTCGATCACGCATCCTGCCGTATCCCAGCTGTCGAAGCTGCTGTTCACGAAGCTGAGCAAGCCGTCGCCGAGCAGACGAACGGCACTGCCCGAGCCGCTGAATGCTGTCTTGTTGAACTGGAGGCTGGTCTTCTCGAAGCCGGACGACGCCAGCACAGCGACCGGCTCCGGTCCTGCTGTCGCTTCAATCGAGCTGGCGGAGATGAGCCAGCCCATCAGGCTGACAGCCTCTGCATCTACGCCGACTCGCGCATCTTTTATCGTCAGGTTATAGATGCTGCCGTTGGATGAACCACTCGTACCGATGAATCGAATCCCGGTGGCGTACCGGTCAATAGTGACTCCGTTCAGCACCTCCCAGTCGTTACGGGCGATGACGATACCGACGGAACCATTGTCGCCCTGCGTATACGCGGAGATTGCCGTCGCGCTTGGCGAGCCATCCAAGCCGGACTCTGCCCAGTAATCCGGCGAGAACCCAACCTCCTCTACCCGGCCCACATCATACACATAATCAAGATACATGCCCGTCTGCAGCGGCGTGCCGTACACGTCGCGAATATAATGCAGGCCGTTCACCCGTTTGTCTGTCAACAGCCCCCGATAAGCATTGACCAGCGTCAGGTTCATTGCCGTTCCCGATGACGGCGTCGTCAGATCGATGGTATAGGGATAAGGCACAATCTCTCCGATCTTCTGCTCAGGGTAAAAGATGGACAAGTTGCGTATGCCGGCTGACGTTCCCATCGTGATGAACGGGCGCGCCTGCTCGTCTCCGTGTCCCGGATAGGCCAGCAGCAGCGTGCCATCCACGGTCTTGTCGTTATCGGTCGGCTGCTTCCAGTCTCCTCTCAGCGTGCAAGAATTCGGCACGAGAAGGCTGCCGAGCAGCTTGTACTGTCCATCCGGTGCATAGACAACGCCTCCGCCCGCAATCGCGCAATCATTCAGCGCGTGGCGGAAAGCCGCCGTCGCGTCCAACACGCCAGTCGGGTCGGCACCGTAGCGCACATCGGTTACATCGAAGCCGGCGATCACAACATCCTGTGCCGCAAACGTGGTATTGCGCACCTGCGCCTGCGGCGCATGAACCGGCTGCCCGCCGGTCACAGCGCTCGCAGTAACGCCGCTGCTATACGCCTCGCCGACGAGACTCTTGTCCGCCACTTCGGCAAAGAACGAATACCGCAAATTGCCCAAGCGATCGGTTACGACAATATTTTTATAGTCCGTACTGTAGCCGAGCCCGCCCTTGTCGTTCTCGCCGACGAGCAGTAGTTGATCAATGTGCTTGCGGATCATGGACAGCGGCACCTTCAGCTTGCGGTGATACCACTGGTTGTCGGCATAAGATGACAGATTGGCGGAGCCGCCGTGACCGCTCAGTCCGTTCTGGTCGACCCATCCGGTATCGCGAAAGTTGCCGCCTTCGAGTACCAGAATGTCGAGACCGCCCGCCCCGTTCACGGGACCGTCCAGACGCAGGTCATATTCAATGTAGTCGCCGGGTTGAAACTTGTAGTCGGGCATCGCGACTTTCTGGTAGACGTACTTGTTGCCGGAGCCCTCGGCGTTCGTTACCTCCAGCGTCAGCATGTCGGTACCGGTGCCAGCGTAATGTTCCTGTGGGAGACCCTCCTGCTCGACAAAATAAATGGTATCAAGCTTCGAGAGAACGGAGGACGACTTGTTAAGCTCCAACAGGAAATAATCAATAGCTGAAAGATCGGGAGAGCCAATGACGTCCGCTTCGTCCAGCTTCAAGGCTACGAGATGCCAGCCATCGGCAGCCTGGCTTAGCACATCGGCCATCTCCCAAGTATACGCATCCGCCGACAGGGACCCTGAGCTGGACACGCCCACGGTTCCCGTCGCTCCACTCAGTTTCGAAATATCCTCTATATAATAGTAGAACAGCAACATTCCGGCGTCCGGCGCAACCAGCGCGTCGAAGGGGGCACCAAACGTTTTCTCAAACTCCACCGTCCCGCTCCCGCTCCGGCTCAAGCTGGCCCGGCCCTCGGCCTTGTCTGTCGTATCGAGCGTGAGCGTGTTGGCGGAGCTCCAGCCTGTCAACGCGTCCGCCCGGTCCAGCACCACGGCGTTCGGATTGAACTGCTCTAAGAAAATATAATCCAGCTTAACAACGGGGGATTGCGCATTCAGGAAGAAAATTCGGAAAAAATCGAGTTTCTCGAAATCGGGATGCCCCAGCACAACACTGGTTGAATCCAGCTTCAGCGTCACAAGATTCCAGCCGTTGCTCAGCTGCGGCAGGACGAGTGATGCGAAGTCCCAGGAAATCTCGTCGACGTCCGGACCGCCTGAGCTGGACAGTTCCACCTGGCCATACGTCCCTTCCAGCTTCGACACATCGTCCACATAGTACCAGAAGTTCAGCGTACCGTACTGCATCCTTAATCCAGAATCGACCGGCGCGGAGAAAGTCTTCTGGAACTGTACCGCCTGGCTTCCCGCCATCGACAGACTGGCCGTCCCTTCCCGCTTGTTCGCGGTATCCAGCGTCAACGGATTGGCGGAGCTCCAGCCGCTCAGCGAATCGGCGGTATCCAGCGTAACGTCGACGGAAGAGGCGGGCCGCTGCTCGAAGTAGACGTGATCGAGCTTTATGGTCGGCGACTGGGCATTGAACAAATAAATCCGAAAGAAATCGATGGCTCCCAAATCGGGGTTGCCCAGCACGTCGCTCGTCCCGTCCAGCTTCAGCGTCACGAAGTTCCAGCCGTCGTTCAACTGCGGCAGCACCCGCAAAGCGAAGTCCCAGGAAATCTCATCGACATCATAGCTGCCGGAGCTGGATATCTCCACCTGGCCGTGCGTGCCGACCAGCTTGGACACGTCGTCCACGTAGTACCAGAAGTTCAGCGTCCCGTACCGCATGGTCAGCCCTGAATCGACCGGCGTGGCAAACGCCTTCTCGAATTGCATCGTCTGGCTGCCCGTCATGGATAGGCTCGCCGTGCCTTCCCGTTTGTTCGCGCTATCCAGCGTCAACGGATTGCCGGAGCTCCAACTGCTCAGTGAATCAGCCGTATCCAAGGTGATGATCGGCGACGAAAGTCCCTCGGCCTTTTGCTCGAAATATACATGGTCCAGCTTTACGACGGGAGACTGCGTATTAAAAAAATAAATGCGGAAGTAGTCGATCGCCGCCAAATCGGGATCCCCCAGCGTCCCCGTGACGTCATCGAGTGCCAAGCTGACGAGATTCCAGCCGTCGCTCAGTTGCGACAGCACCTTCGCGGTAAACTCCCAGTAGAGCTCGTCCACATCCGAGCCGCCGGAGCTCGTCAGTTCGACCTGGCCGTATGTGCCGTCCAACAACGAGACATCGTCCACGTAATACCAGAACTTCAGTGCGCCATCCCGCAGCGACATCTGGGAATCGACCGGCGAGGCGAACGCCTTCTGGAATTGAACGACCTGACTACCCGTCATCGACAGACTGGCCGTCCCTTCCTGCTTGTCTGCCGAATCGAGCGTCAGCGGATTGGAGGAACTCCATCCGCTCAGCGAATCGGCGGTATCCAGCGTAACAACCATCGAAGGCACTGCAGCTTCCGCCTGGCTGGGCCAAGCTAGCATCCCCCATTCGCTCATGAGCACAGCAAACACAAGCACGCACGAAAGAGAAATTTTCAATCCTTTCCGACCTATCATCGCCATTGCATCCCTCATCATCGATTATTCCTCTCTAATTTTGATTATGAAAGCGTAACCAAAACAAAACAAAAAAAGAGCAGATCATCGTGAATTCCCCTCCGGCCTGCTCTTTCCTCGCTGTTTGCCACCTTACTTGTAGTCGCAGCAACGCCTACTTTCCTATTAAAAATTGTTCAAAAAGCCCGCTTGTGATCACGAAGCATCTCAGAGATGCGTATTCAACATCGAATCTTGAATGCAGTCGGAACTTCAGTTGCTCACGCAGCTTCCACTACGCTCAGCTCCTTATTTCCTCCTGCCTCCAACCTTTTCGGTGCTAAAAACTGACCTTTTTCAACTCGCATGATTAGTTCACATAATCTGGTTTGTTCTTATTCATCTGCAGCCCGTTAACTTCGTCGATAATTTTCTGGCCGCCGGCGTTGCTCCATTTTTGCAGCGCATCCAGCCACGACTGCTTGGTTGCAGATTTGCTGATGATGGCGCTGTCCACGACCGGCTGCATGTAATCGTTCCAAAGCCTTGCGCCGAGCTCGGCGTCAGCTGGCGACGCGATTGTGTAATCCCGCCAGTCCGGATAATCGACCTGCGCGTATTCCTCGAACTTGCTTTTTACATACTCGAATTGATCGCCGACGCCGGCGCCCTCGTAATCCAGTTGCAGGCTGTCCCAATCCAGCTTCTCACTGATCGGGTCAAGGAAGCGCAACGGCTCGATCTGCTCGCCTTTGTAGCCTGCTTCGCGCTGCTCGTTCGGTATCACAACTTTCTTGCCTTCGACCACGTTGTAGGTTTTTCCTTCGACCCCGTAGCGGCGGAAATCCGAGCCTTCCGTCAGCGTCCAGTTCAGATAACGGAAGATGCCGTCCGGATCATTCGCCTTAGCAGAGATGTAGAAGCCGCGGTCCACTGGGAAAACCGAGCGCGTCCCACCGGGAGTGCCATCCGGACCTGCGAGCGGCGACATGATGCCGACCTTGGCATTCGGATCGAGTTTCTGCAGCTTGGTTACCTTCTCGATATAACTAACCCAAGGCGTCGCTATCACGGCAGCCATCCCGGCATTAAATTTGTCCTCGGCGAAATTTGGCTCTTTGTTAAGCTTGAATTCCGGATCAAGCAGCCCTTTGCTGTACAAGCTCTGCAACCAGACGAAGAAATCGATGTTCTTCTCGTTGGCAATCGATGGAATGATCCGGTTCCCGTCGTTCGGGTCTGGCGTCCAGCCGTTCATCGAAACCTCCCATGCCGTCGCCACATCCTTGAACGACCACTCGTAGCCAGCCGTCAATGGAATCGTATCGTTCTTGCCATTGCCGTCCGGATCGCTGTTCTTGATGACCTCCAGCGCCGCCACCAATTCATCCACCGTCTTCGGCTCGGCGATGCCCAGCTTCTCGAACCAGTCTTGGCGGTACATGATAGGAGCCGGGGTAATGGGGTAAATCAGATTCGGAATAAAATAACTATGGCCGTCTGCCGCCCGCAGCTGCTCCCAAATGCCGTCCGGCACGGCGTCCTTAACCGCCGGATACTTCTCCAGATAGTCGTCGATCGGCAGAAACGCTCCCTGCTCCTGTAAGTCCCGATCCCGTTCCATTAGGGGACCGTTCGCCCACAGCACGTCCGGCAGATCGCCTCCGGCCAGAATCGTGTTGATTTTGGCGTCGAAGTCAATAACAGGAATGATACTCACTTCAATCTCCGCATTCGCTTGCTTGAGCAGCTCTTTCTCGTACGCTCCGCCTTTCGCATACGTCGCCGGCCCCCAGGTCGGACGCAGGTAGGAGAATTTGATAACCTCCGGCTTGGCGCCCTCCACCGTACTTTCTGCTGGAGGTGTTCCTTTTCCAGCGCCCGCACCTCCGTTCCCATTGTTGCTGGTGCAGCCCAGCACCGTCGAAGACAACAGCAGCAGCGCCAGCGTGCCGAGGGCCATTTTTTTGTTTTTCATGGATCGTACACCCCTTATTATTGGTTTTATGAAAATTCCCGTTCGGGAAGATTCAACGCGTTCAGCCTTTTACGGATCCGAGCATGATGCCCTTAACAAAGTACTTCTGGAGAAACGGATACACAATCAGAATCGGCACAATCGCAAAAATAATGGTCGCTGCCTTGATATTCTGCTGACTAACGATGATCTTGCCCGCGTCCCCCGGCCGGATAGCGCCGCCGCCCATATTCATCATGTTCTGATCGATGATGATTGAACGCATGACCACCTGAAGCGGCCACTTCGAATTGTCGCTAATGAAGAACAGACCGGAGAAAAAGTCATTCCAGTGTCCCACAGCATAGAACAGCCCGATCGTCGCAATGACTGGTTTGGACAGCGGGATAATCAGCTTCCAAAGCACCTGGAGCTCAGAGGCTCCGTCCAGTCGAGCCGATTCCTCCAGGCTCTCCGGAATATTCCAGAAGAAGTTACGCATCAGAATAAGGTTGAACGGCGCCACCAGCCCGGGAATGATCAGCACCCAGAGCGTGTTGAGCATGTGCAGGCTCTTAAGCAGCAGGTAGAAGGGAATGAGCCCTGCCCCAAACAGCATCGGGATGACGATCATCCACATCAGCAGCTTGTAGCCGGGGATATGCGTCTTCGACAGGCCGTAGGCGCCCGTGATCGTGAACACGAGATTCAGGAAGGTGCCGAAGACGGTGACATAGACGGTAATGGCGAACGACTTCAGCAGCACCTGCGTGCCAAAAATATACTTGTAAGCCTCCAGAGTAAATTCGTGAGGCAGCAGCATTAATGGATTTTGTGTAATCGCATACCCTTCGCTCAGGGAAATCGCCAGCACGTTGACCATTGGCAGCAAGGTGATCAAGCCAAGCCCGATCAGAATCACGTGAATGATCGTCTGCGCCCACCACGGATTGCGGTCGAGCCGCCCCTTCCCGGCCAGCGACACCTGGAGATCGTTATCAAACGATGTATTCTCGTTGTTGGATTCGGTTACCACAGCGACTTCTCCCCCATTCTGCGAATGATCGCGTTGGCTGTGACGATCAGCGTGAAGCCAATGATGCCTTTCAGCAAGCCGAAGACCGTCGCCATTTCATACTGCGCCTCCTCTAGCCCCAGGCGATAGACGTAGGTGTCGATAATATCTGCGACGCCCATAACCGCGCCATTGTACATCATAAATACCTGATCGAATCCTGCATCAAGAATGCCGCCCAGCGACAGGACGAGCATGAGCGCAATGACCGAGCGGATGCCCGGCAGTGTCACGTGCCAGATCTGCCGCAGCTTGCCGGCGCCGTCGATCTTGGCTGCTTCATACTGCTGCGGATCAATTCCTGAGAGCGCAGCCATATAGATGATCGCGCCCCAGCCGAATTCCTTGGCGATCCCGGTCACAACCAGGATGGAGCGGAAATATTCCGGCATCGTCAGGAAATTGACAGGCGCAAAGCCCAGGTTCGTCAGCACCAGGTTGACGATGCCCAGCGGGCCGAGCAGGTTAAAGACGATGCCCGAGAACACGACCCATGAAAGGAAGTGCGGAAAATAAGTAACGGTCTGAATAGTCCGTTTGAACCATAGAACCCTGATTTCATTCAGCAGCAGTGCGAACAGAATCGGCACTGGAAATCCGAACACCAATCGATACAAACTGATAGCGATCGTATTAAGCGTCACCTGCGGCAGCTTTGCCGATTGGAACACATCCACGAAGTTTTTCCAGCCTACCCATGGACTTTCCCACATGCCTCTGAAAATCTGAAAGTCCTTAAACGCGATCTGTAAACCCACAAACGGGAGATACGCAAAGATGATGAAGTACGCGATTGTCGGAACGATCAGCAGGTAGATGAAGCGCGCTTCCCAGATGCGCCTGAAAAGCTTCTTCTTCGTCGGCCGCAGCTTCCATTCGTTCGCTTCGGGTACATGTATGCCCAGAGAAGTCCCCCCCTTTTATTAATTATTGGTTAGGCCCGCTTCAACCAAACTGCAGTCGGATCGCCGCCGACCCGTACGCTGGCAAATCGAAGGCAACCACGCTCTCCTCCAACCGCACCACTCCGCCATCTGGCAGCTTGCGCTCCAGCGTATCCACGAACCAGGCTTCCGTCACCGTAGCAGCTACCTGCAGGCGGACGGTCGTCGGCGCCCCCTCGGTTTCGTACACGCGGACAACCCACGCCTTGCCGTCACCCTTCTCCGGCATCTTTAAGGCAGACACTGCCGCCGTACCGTCTAGTAGCTCGAGGAAACCGGTATCAAGTGCCCGCTCGCCCGCATGGGCCGTGCCCGATAGCACGTTAAACGGATGGTTGAACCGATAGGCCGTCTCGATCCTATCACAGGCCAACTGATCGGATGGCAGTACGCCAATCGCGAAGGAAGAACGGTGATGATTGCCTAACTCCGGATGGAGATCCGGATCGTAGGAGCTGCGAATTAGCGCGACGGCGAGCGAATCCTCCGTGCCGCGGAAGCCGTACTTGTTATTCGTTACCAGCATGACGGAAGATTGTGCGGTCTCGTCAGCCGGGATGGCGACCATGAAGCTGTTGCCCGGCACGTCGTGCGCCAACGGGGCACGTTCGATAATCCCGTAAGGGATATCACATTGATAGCTTTTGATCGCAGTGGCGAGCGGCCAATGGAAATTCAACTGCGGCACGCTGTCGCCCGGCCGGCCGATCTCATGCCAGTCGCATTCCAGCTCGTATTTCAGGAAAGGACTGCCCTGATCGAGCGATACGTAGGCGCGGAGCAGTGATTGTCCGAATCGGATTTCCAGATGCATAGTTTGCCGCAGTGCTCCCCATACGCCCTTTTTGATCTTTACCGAGCGGTTATGCAGGTTCTCGACTTCCATATAACGGCCGACACGCCAGGAGGTCATGGCCCGTTCAGGATCTTCCTGAATGAGACGGAACACGCCGGCCGGCTTTGCCGGATCGATCAACTGCTCGCCGGTCGCCTTGTTGACGACCGAGCGCACGGTACCGTTGCGGGTATCGAATGTCGCTTGCAGCAAATCGTTCTCCAGTACGTACGTCTCCTCCAGATCCACGCGAGGCTCCGTCGCTTGATACGGGCCGACTGTCGCATCCCCTTCCGAGACCGTGTACGTGGCATAGCCGCACGCCGGCGCTTTAGCGAACGTCAGGATCCGGATAAAATCGTGACCCCAATATACGTTGTATCCTTGGTCAATCACCTGGTACGGCACTTGATTGTTTGCGCTGTCTTTAACAATCAGCTCCTTTATCGGGCTTTTCCAGTCCCACAGCACGATTTCGACAACCTCCTCGCGCTCGTGGACGGACGAGTTGAATAGATGCACAATCCGGACATTGCCGCGCCCCCGCTCGACCTGGGTAATCCGGAACGCGCGCGAGCCGTAGCCGGCTCCTGCCCCATCCGATAAACTATGCCGATCGTCGTTGCCAGCCAGTGCAGACGTGTCGATCCCCGCAGCAATCCGTTCCATCGCCAGCTTGCGGTTCGTATTAGCGATCGCCATCGTATTCTGGAACAGTCCGAGCGCATGCTCGCGCGTCTCGATAACCCCAGACCCTGGCAAAATATCGTGAAATTGATTAAAAAGCACGTTGCGCCAAGCTTCCTCATACGATTCGCTCGGATAATGAGCGTTCGCCTCGACTCGGGCAACAGCATTGAACGCTTCCGCTTCGTTCAGCGCCGCTTCGCCCATCCGGTTCGCTGTTTTGATTCGCGTCTGCGACGTGTAACAGCCGGTGAATACGAAGTTCTGCTCTCCTCTGATGACAGGGAAGCGTTCCGCCACCTTCTCGGCCATTGCAAAAAACTCGCGATACGTCCCGAACCTCAGGCGCGGATAGATCGGCCATTCCTTCATGTCGATCAACCGCTCCAGGTCGCGTCGCGTCGGGCCGCCGCCGTGATCGCCAACGCCGTATACCTTCAAATAGGTGTTCAGCCCGGTTTGGCGGCAAATGTCCGGTACGTAGGAACCGAGTGACGATTGGATATTGTCGTTGTACCAAGTCGGCTCGCGGTAGACGAGCACGGACTTGCCTGAAGGCGCTTCCCAATTATAGAAGATCGGCGCCTCGTTCCCCCGGCAGTGATAGAAAAATTTGACGCCGCCATTGGCAAGAATCTCCGGCACATTGAGACTGTGGCCGAACGTGTCCGGCTCGAAGTCCAGATTTAGGCTGTCGATGTCGAGCTCAAACAAATCGGCCAGGTAACGCTTGGCGTAGAGCATGTGACGGGACAGGCTTTCGCCGCTCGGCATATTTTTGTCCGCTTCCACCCAGTGGGAGGCCGTCACTTCCCAGCGCCCTTCCTTGACTCTTCCCTTAATCTCCTCCAGCATGTTCGGCGCAAACTGCTCGACGATTCGGTAGATCGACGCCTGCGATTGCGAGAACGTGAATTCAGGGTACTCATCCATCAGGTTCAGCATCGTCCGGAATGTATCCAGCGTCACAGCAACCGTCTCGTCCCACGACCACATCCAGTTCATGTCGATATGGGCATGCGCGACGCACAACACTTCGTAGCTTTTGGCTTGCTCGGCCAACTCAATCAGCTGTTCTTCGGCGGCGAGGACGACCGGCTTACCGATGACCCCTTCTTCGGCGAAATGCGCCTCAATAATTGTAAGCGCTTTCTCAATTGTCCCGTCGTATTTTCCGTCGTTTACCTTAGACATCTCGTAGGCAAAGCTCAACTGCGCCAAAATTCGCCCGCCCCAATAGCCGTATTTTTCTGTGATTTTCTCTTCCCAGTAGCTCTTGGGTTCCGGCCCGAGCAGATCTCTCAGTCGGCGCTCCAGGGTGGCTGTCATTGAATTCACTCCTCAAACTTCTTTTAGATACCTATATACCAATTATTCATATTTAGATACCTTTGTCACTTGTAAATATATTATAATTCACCCCCCTTGTAAAGCTTAAGTTTTTTGGAGGTACGGAGATTAGTTTAATTTATTATGATAAGGTTTTAAGGTTGTATATTGGTATATTTATGTGTCTTGCAGGAACAACTGTGCTAAAATAAAAAGTAATAACCACGTATTGGAGTTGAACCATTCGAATGACACGAAGCACGAAACGTACGCCCCTCTATTCACAAATCAGAGATTATATATTGGCTAATATTCAGCAGTTCCACTGGCAAGCGGATGATCAACTGCCGACCGAGCTGGAGCTGGCCGAGAAATTTAACGTCAGCCGCTTTACTGTAAAAAAAGCGATGTCAGAGCTGGTGAAGGAAGGGCTCATCTACCGCATACAAGGCAAAGGCTCCTATATTTCGCAAGTGGTTGGCGAAGAGAACCGTGCCATCCCCCTCCAAGCTGCCGAAGCTGGTGTGTCCACAATGAAGCTAATCGTACTGCTCACCCCGCATATGCAGAGCAGCCTGTCAGCGAGCATTCTGACGGGAGCGGAATATTACCTGGCCGAACAGGGTTATCAGCTGATCGTCCGCTCAACACGTAACGAACAGGAGTTGGAACGCCAGCTGCTGGTCGATTCCGTCCGTATGGGCGTGCGCGGGGTGATGATTTTTCCGGTGGACGGGGAGACCTATAACGAGGAGATTCTGCGTCTGACGCTGAACAAATTTCCCGTGGTGGTCATTGACCGGTACTTGCGGGGAGTGGAAACCAACTGCGTCTGCTCGGATAATGTCGGAGGCGCCTACAACGCTGTGTCCCATTTGATTGAGCTAGGGCACCAGAAAATCGCATTCGTCGTGGTTCACGACCGCAACACAACTAGCCTGGAGGAGCGGATCGCCGGCTATGAGCGGGCGTTATCCGCCAATCACTACCCGTTCGGCCCGCGTCTCGCCTGCTTCGAGTCGGAGGACCCTGAGCTGACGCCAGAGCAGCGGGAGAAGCAAGGCGACCAGCTTGAGCGAATGACTTTGCGCATTCAGGCTTTTCTGAAGCAGAACCCTACTGTCACCGCCGTGTTCGCCGCCACGACATATAGTGGTCTAGCCACGTTGCAGGCGGCGGAGAACTTGGGCCTCCGCGTGCCCGAACAGCTGTCGGTCGTACTCTGCGACGACTTCGAGCATTCCGGTATCTCCCGGATCCCGCCTACTTGCGTCGTCCAACAGGAAAGCAAGCTGGGCATTGAAGCCGCCAGGCTGCTGCTCTCGATTATTGACAACCCTCTGCAGGAGAGAAAAAAACTGACGCTGCCCACTCATCTCGTGGTGCGGCAATCCACCGCCCCGCCTACTAATATTATTTAATGAAGATGCCCCTACTTCCTGAGCGAAATTCACCACGTTGCGCTTTCTCCACTAAAAGGCGCCTATTTCACTCAGGGAGCTCCTCTCTTACAATTCCACCTTTACAGCGAAAACAACATGATTTATACTTGTACGTGTTATAGGTATATTGGTATTTAGATATGTATATTAGGGAGGTTTGTATCGAAAATGCTCTACAAACCACAGGAGGATCGTCTTTGGGATTGTTGGATCGTGCCACACAACAACCGCTATCATCTGTTCTATATCCGCATCACACCAGGAGCCGAACGCTGGAACGGAATCAGTATGGCCGTCTCCTCCGATCTGCTGCATTGGAAGGAGCATGGTCCCGTTCTGGAGAAGCACCCGGACGCCGCTTGGCTGGGCACCGGCATGGTACAGCGAATTGGTGAAGATTTCATCCTGAATTACTCCGAGGAGCTCATCCCAGGCCATCAACAAATTCGTTTTGCCCGCAGCAAAGATCTCTACAACTGGGAACGTATCGACGACGTTGTGCTGCGGCCGGACCCTGCCTATTACTTGGACGATCCCGATGATTGTGTCGAGGAATTGCCGCGCTGGGATTCGCTTGGTATCGTCAATGCCTTGCAGGATGCCCCGCCGCCCTACACCGGCTTTCTGACCGCGCACGCTGCGGAGCGGAAGCTGAAAGCGAAGGCCGGCGTGCTCGGCGTCATGACTTCCATGGACGGGATCTACTGGGAGGCGCTGCCCCCTGGGACAGCCGAGGATCTGTTTCCCAACTACGAAGTTCCCGAACACCTCAGCTTCAACGGCCGACATTACGTCATGTTCTCAACCGTGACGCAGCACGGCTGGCGATACGACGACCGGGCTCTGGCCCGGTCCGGCGGGACCTACTACGTTGTGTCCGAGAACCTGCACGGCCCCTACCGTCTGCCGCCTGAGGATCCGATGCTGGTCGGCATCCGCGATCACGCCAATGTCGTGATGGCTTATGTAGGCCGTGTGATTCCATACGAATCCGGATATCTCTTCTATCATTTCTGGGGGAATGACCATATTGACGGCCGCGTCGGCCTGCCCAAGCGGATCGTCGAGCGCGAGCCATGGGTGCTAAAGCTGGAATATTGGGAGGGCTGTGAATCCGTTAAAGGAGGGTTGGTGAGCAGCGGGATTTCGTTCTCCTTGTACCGCGTGCTCCGTCAGCCCGGACGGCTTCCATCCGTGATCTGGCAGTCAGAGGACGATCGGACGCTGAGTTTCAATAACCAGGGAAGCACGGGAGGCATCGAGCGAGACCTCCCACATGCGTCGTCCCCGACCCCAAGCAGCGTGGACTGGAGCGATGGCCGCGTGATCGAATGCATAGTAACGGTAAATGAGGGCGCGGGCGTCGGTATCTTTGTGGGAGAGCGACGGTTCTGCCTGTTTCTGAATGTACGGCACAATCGCCTAGAGCTCGGGGATGTGAAGAACGGCTGGGGTGTGCCTAATGTCCTTGAGATTGCAGCACACAAGCCATGGCCATTGGCTTACAATACGGAGTTCCGGCTTCGCCTTTTTGTACGCAACGAATGTGTCGAGCTGTTCATTAACGACGACTACGCCATCTCTTACCGTCTCGATCAACCGCTGACCCTCTCCCATCTCGGGTTCTATTCCGAAGATGCGAGTGGCTCTATCACGGATTTAAACATTTGGGAAATGGCCTGATACCTGCAATCTGCCATAGCGGCAACACCACCCGAATGCTTACTTCGAATAAGAGCGGCTGTCCAATAAGTACCCATAACAAAAAGGTTGGGCGTGAAAACGAAAGGTTTTCCGTCCAGCCTTTTTTTGTTTCTGCTTATGCAGCAAGGTGGCTTCCTGCTATTTTTAGTAGGTTGCCGGCCAACGCTACAATCCCAAACTTCATATGAACCTTAACTAATCCTCGCAAGGAGAAACGGCATAAAGCGTGATTGCCCTTGTCCTTTCCGGTCACGATTCCCGCTTCCACGGACTGTCCGACTGCTTCCTTCGCTCAAGTCGAGATCTTGGCCTGATCGCCGAATAGCGAGAGGCCGGCCGTCTTGGGCACCATGCCGTTCTTCCCAGTAAACACACTCAATGTCAAATTTTGCGATTGTTCGCTCATTTTCTAATTCCGAAAATGGATTAAGCGTTCTTGCGTAGTGCTTATCCTTATGTGTAACAAGAAAATCAGTTGTCATTACAATGTCCACGCCTGTCTTCGAATCACCAGGGTGCTTTACACTTATTTTTTCTGCTATCAACTTAGTTTCTTCCAACGGAAGCTATAGGGAACTGCTCATGAATATCCGACAAATTATCTGAAGAATCCAATAGATAGCAATAATCACGTTCTATATCTGAAAGAAGCTCATGCCTTCTGCCCGTTGTCCAGCCTAAACCACGAGTGGCTCTGCCATCCGAGGGAACATTCTGAATCCGAAGCCATGGAAGATAATATTTGTTTGTTCCTTAACCTCTTCCTTCTCTAATAAATCGATCGATCTTTGTTTCTGTGATCTCCCGTTTCCGTTTGGCCATGATGAACCACCCCCAAAATGATATAAAAAAATGAGGCTACCCGAAGGCAGCCTCAAATAGAGTCATGTTGTTTGTTCTGGATATCGATTCTGTAGACAGTAGTAGAGCTCCTAACAAGGTTGCATTTTACTAAAATCTACCATAAACTTCGCTTGTGTACGCTCAACTGAGCTAAACACTGTCCAAGTATTAGAGCCCCCTTTTGTATGAGTATTGTTTTTATAAAAGTTGTAGGGACATCCTTCGCAAGGCGTTCTTGTTTGGGCGCTAAACTATTCGAAGCTTATCCATTAAAATTCCCCGCTCTCAAGCTTACACGCCAATCGCTCAAACTCGTTTCCTATATCCCTTGGCTAACATGATTGCCTCAGCCCGGTTATCTACCCTTAACTTGCGATAAATGTTCTTCAAATGGAACTTCACCGTATCTCGAGTGACATTTAATTGATCGGCAATCTCCTTATAGATGAATCCCTCCGCAAGCAATTCAAACACCTTCTCTTCCTTCTCGGTCAGAGTCTCGTCTGACAAAGATTTTGGAGACGAATCGCTGTTCATAGCATTGAGAAGCAGACGGATATAGTTCGAGGGCAACAATGTCAATGCTGTCTTTTGCTGCTGATTCAGAAGCTCGGCAAGCATCTCAACCATCAGAGGGCCTTCATCAAGGAAGCTGCGGATGTAGCCCAGCGGTTCCGAGAGCCTCAAGGCAATAACCAGCGGTGCAAAGGCTGCTTGGGGCTCCTTGGATTGCCGAAGGACCATGCTATGCAAGATCTTCAACCTGATCCGTTCTCGCAGACGATTTTCCTTGTCCGCAAGGCGCTCCAGCTTCTCGAACAATTGCAGCGCATCCTCGATCCGTCCTTTCCCCGCAATCACCCTGACCATTATTAGATACTCTTCAAAATACCGGGCCGAAACTTCGTCCGAATGCGACATTCCACTCTGTTCGAGCCAATCGTATGCCTTCTGACGCTGCCCTTGAAGCAGATACAGCCTGGCTTGTTCCGCCTTGATTCTTTTCCAAATAATAGGCTGATCTGGCGAGTCGACGCTCGAACCGAGATGGGTAAGCGATTCGATAGCTTCCTCCTCTCTTCCGAGAGCCTGCTTGAGTCGGGATGACACAACGCCCAGATGAATCCAAGTCCATACGTTGGCACGAAGATCACTTCGGCTGAGCGCTTGTCCAATGTACGACTCCGCCTCGTCCAACCGGTTCCACTCGTGCATAAGCGAACTATAGGATAGATACGCGTAGCCGACAAAGGGATAGTTCGGCTTCTTCCCCCACATCGTTATCAGCTTAAGCTGGAATTGTTCCATCCCGTGCAGATCGACGGTCAGCGAGAGCGGATCCCCGAATCCCTCGTGACCTAAATAACGTTTGGTCGAGGCTTTCTGGAGGCTGCTCCCCTCTGGCAAATAATGCTCCAACAGCTCAAAATAATGAAGGGCTCGCGGCATATTCTGCTGCATTCGGAAGAAGAGTGCATGTAAGTAATAGAGATTGCCCATCAGTTGCTTCCATTCCGGCTCAGGGATGGACGCCTTCATGGCTTCGAACCGTCTCTCCGCTTGCTCGGCCTTACGCAGTCCTTGCTCCCAATCCCGATCCATCAGGAACTGCGATATGCGATACAGCTGGAACATCGGCCTGTGTGCAAAGCTGCTCTCCGGCAAGGCGTTAATCCATCTTCGAACCACGTGACTCCTTGATTGCAAGAGTTCCGGCATGATGCGGTCGATAATCCTGACGGCATCTTCAGCCTGTTCCGTCCTAATATAATGCTCCACCGCTTCTTCATAGAGCCCCTCGTTCTCATGCCAGGACGCAGCCCGATGATGGGAAAGTCTCCACAGTTCCGGGTAGTCCCTAGCGCACAGCTGCTGCAAGAACTCGGACAACAGATGATGATAGCGGAACCAATCGCGCTGCTCATCCAGCGGAATGATGAACAAATTTAGTTGCTCCAACCGCTCCAGTTGGACCTGACTGTCGACTTGTCCCGTCACCGCCGCGCACAGCTCCCCGTTCATGCGGCTCAGAACCGAGGTAGCCAGCAGGAATTGCTGCGAGGATTCCGACAGATGCCTGAACACTTCTTCCAATAGATAATCGGAGATTTGGCGCTGCCGGCCGCTGAACTGGCGAATCGTATCGGCGATATTGCTGCTTCGTTTGAGCGTGATAGCCGCAAGCTGAAGTCCGCTTACCCAACCTTCCGTCTGCTCAAACAACATAGAGATTTGCCTTATCGATAGCGATAAGTTCGTCATCTCTCGGAAGAAAACTACTCCCTCCTCCAAAGCGAATCGCATGTCTTCTATTCGAATAACGTTGATCTCGCCCTTGGCAAGAAGTCTGGTCGTGGGAAAAGACAGCTCGGTGCGGCTTGCGATATAGAGATGGAAGTACGGAGGCAGATGCTCAAGCATATATCGGATCGACTCGTTAACGAACGCATTCTCGATGACGTGATAATCGTCCAGGATGAGTACAAAATCGCCGCGAATCGAGCTTAGCTCGTTCAGAAACGCTGATACCGCGAAATCGATGGAAGCCGCAGACTCTTGCTCAAGCAGGAATTCGATCGATTCCCCGAACAGCGGCAGTCTTTCTCGTATGGAAGCTAAGACGCAGCTCCAGAATGCGCCCCAATCGTTATCGTATTTATCCAGGGAGACCCAGGCAACCGAAGCTCGGCATTGCCTCGCCCATTCGCTTAAAGCTGTCGTTTTGCCGTAGCCCGCTTGGGCCGATAGCAAAGTCAACTTGGTCTCCATGCCTTCCTCAAGCTTGCGCGTCAGTTGCGGCCTAGTCACCAAAGATCTGCGCGCTGGGGGAATGAGATATTTGGTACTACGAATCATATTCAAAGCCTCCAAACGCCTAAATTAAAAATTCCATATAATCGATTATATTCGATTTAATTGGACAATTCCCTTTTACAATTTTGTGACAATTGCAAAACCCCTGTGCTATAGGGCACAGGGGTCTCTCATCAATCCGGTTTATTCTTTTGTTTTCTGTTGCTCTAACATTCGCAGGAGAACCGTCACCGCTTCCGCTCGGCTTGCTTTAGCTTCGGAATCGAACCGATTATCTCCCGTTCCTTGCATCAAACCGGTCACCTTGAGAGCAGCAACCGCACCCTTCGCCCACGCCGGAATCTCACTGTTATCCGCGAAGCCGGTCGCGGCATTCGCTTCGACTGTCAGATCTAGCGCCTTAACGATCATCGCCGCCATCTCGACTCGCGTAATCTCAGCGTTCGGTCGGAAGGTACCATCGTCATAACCGTTGATAATGCCAGCTTGTTTAGCCTCCGCCACGGCATTCTTAGCCCATGCAGGAATTTGTGATGCATCCTCGAAGGCCAATTCCTCCTTTGCTCCTGCAGGCTTAATCGCATTCATTAGCATCACGGCGAATTGAGCTCGCGTAACCTTGAAATTTGGCTTGAACGTTCCGTCTGGATAACCAGTCATAATCCCTTGGCTAGCTCCTTGGCGAATCGCTTCCTCCGCCCAGTGACCGGCGATGTCGCCGAATTCGATTACCGGCTTCGCCGTATCTCCTACAGCTAACACGGCAAATTTTGTAAAGTGATTGACCTCTGCGGTAATGAAGCCGCCTCTTACGACGCCGCCAATCTCCATCCATTCTTTCTTCTCTTCATCATAGTAGAAGATGGAAGCACGCTCGCCGTCGCCTAGCTTCGTCGGATCGAAGGCTAGCTTCAACGTAATGTTTCTCTTGAAGGTACCTGGGACATTCTTCAAAACTTCGAAGACTTCGCTTACCAGCACTTCTTTATTCTTTAACAATTCATCCGTGTCCAACAAGGTCTCGACTGTCACTCGCAAACTCGCGTCCGTCGCGCCGGCTGGAATCTCGATGGTGATCTTGTTATCGCTCAAGCTAACCGTTCCCGGTCGACCACCAGGAAGCATCAACTCTCCATTGTCGGAGATGACTGGGCCATTATCCGGAACGCTTAAGCCTCCACCACCGACGCCGCCGCTTGGAACTTTCGTCCACTTCGCATACAAAGTCGTATTCGCGCTTACCGTATCCATCGTGAAGTTCCACTCTGTTGCGTAGTAATCTTCGCGATACCAGCCCGAGAACGTGTAGCCCGATCTCGTCGGATCGGATGGCTTCGTTACAGTCGCTCCGGAGAGGATACCGGCCGCGCTCGCTACCGCACTGCCTTCCTTCGAATCGAACGTTACCGTGTACGTCGACATCGGAATCGCCGACCACTTCGCATACAAAGTCGTATTCGCGCTTACCGTATCCGTCGTGAAGTTCCACTCTGTTGCGTAGTTATNTAACCCGCTCTCGTTGGGTCGGCTGGCTTCGTAACAGTCGCGCCAGAGAAGATGCCTGTCTCGTTCGCTACCGCGCTGCCTTCCTTCGAATCGAATGTCACCGTGTACGTCGACACCGGAATCGCCGTCCACTTCGCATACAAATTTGTATTTGCGCTTACCGTATCCATCGTGAAGTTCCACTCTGTTGCGTAGTAATCTTCGCGATACCAGCCCGAGAATGTATAACCCGCTCTCGTTGGGTCGGCTGGCTTCGTGACAGTCGCGCCAGAGAAGATGCCTGTCTCGTTCGCTACCGCGCTGCCTTCCTTCGAATCG
>NZ_VCIX01000039.1 GCF_006345825.1 Paenibacillus paridis | reverse complement strand
AAACGATGGGCAATTACAACTGTCGTTCGGCCGATCATTAAGTTTTTGAGCGCATCCTGAACGACTTCCTCTGATTTGCTGTCCAAGTTGGAAGTCGCCTCATCCAGCATGAGAATTTGCGGATCTCTGAGCAGCGCCCTAGCAATCGCAATCCGCTGCCGCTGACCGCCGGACAGCTTGATTCCTCGTTCTCCTACTTCTGTAGAATAGCTCTCTGGCAAAGCTTCAATAAATCCGTCTGCGTATGCCATTTGCGCCGCTTTCTTTATTTCTTCCTGGCTTNTCTTTATTTCTTCCTGGCTTGGCTCTCGGTCAAGTCCATAGCATAAATTATCTTTAATTGTGCCAGCAATAATCGGGCTCTCTTGGGAGACATAGCCGATTCCTCTTCGCCATGATCGAAGCGACGTATCCTTTATATCCGTCCCTCCTATTTTAATGGAGCCGGAGGTTGGTGCATAGAACCGCTCCAGCAGCGAGAACAGCGTCGTTTTGCCGCTTCCGCTCGGGCCGACGAGAGCCGTTACCTTGCCCGCTTCAATACGCAAGCTCACATCACGAAGAATGGCCTCTTCCGCTTTGTAGGCGAACGTCACATGATTCACCTCAAGCGTCT
>NZ_VCIX01000037.1 GCF_006345825.1 Paenibacillus paridis | reverse complement strand
GAGGCATTTAATGCCTCTTTTTTTATTACCTCAATAACAGAAATGGCATTTTTGAATTAGATATTTATCTAGGGGTTGAATCAACCCACCTCATTAATATTTATATTAATATAAATATTAATGTAAATATAATGAAACTCGTTCGAAAGAGAATCCCTTGGACAAGCCCCTTTTGTCAAAGATTTATCGCCAGTTTGGAGAGACATGAGAGAAGGGAAACTACCCGNTTTATCGCCAGTTTGGAGAGACATGAGAGAAGGGAAACTACCCGTTGAACCATGGGTGCAAAGGATAATGAGAATTGCAGACTCTTTAGGTTGAACCTTGTGGGGAATCGATGCCCTTTAGCCCTTTCCTATACTCTAAAAGGGGGGAATCGATTTATCAGTTAAACTGGAAATCATCTATTGTGCAATAAAGTAATAAGAGGTAACATTTTTCATATTAGGGAAAAATACATGGATTACACGGATTATAGACTTCATCGAGACAATTTCTTGATAACTAAGAGGTTATGTCGACTCTGATTCATCCACTGGATAGGAACACGTATGAATACGTTAAATAATAAGGAGGAGATCAAATTGAAAAAACATCTATTATTTATTCTCGCACTCGTGGTTATGTTCGCAGCGTTTGCAACATCTGCTTCGGCAGCAACATCGGTTACCATTAAAAAAATATCATCTTCTCCAAGCCATCAATTATTTTTAAAAAGCGATGGTACGGTTTGGGCGCGGGGACTAAATTCGAAAGGCCAGCTTGGTGATGGGACAACATTGGATCGTAAAAACCCGATTCAAATTCCTGGACTGACTTCGATCATTGATATTGTTGCTGGAGATTCTTTTTCCATGTTCTTAGCTAGTAATGGCGACTTATTCACTGTCGGAGACAATCAATTGGGTCAACTTGGCATTGGGAAGGCAGATCCCTTTCTTTCTACGCCAGCTATTATTCTTCAAGGCGTTTCTTCTATTGCAACGGTAGATGGTTCCCAAGGATTAGCTTTAAAAGACGGCAACCTCTATCAATGGGGGGATCGTACAGGTGGTTCGCCTGGGTTAGGGATGCCACGATATAATTATTTCTATCCAATAAATGTTCAGTATCCTGTAAAATTTACAGCAATAAAAAGAGAATTTCTTCTAGCTGAAAACGGCGATCTTTATGAATTTACATTGGATAAAAAAGATTTTAATAAAATTCCCGTATCAAACGTGAAAGAAATTTTCAGTAGCCATTCAGATACTTTTCTGCTTTTGAATGACGGTTCTGTTTTTCATCGCAAACCTGACGGAAAAGATTTTACGATTTTTTCTTCTTTAAAAGATATCGTAGAAATTTCAATGGGTAGCAGTCATTTTCTAGCGAGAGACAAAAAAGGCGATGTTTGGTCTTGGGGGGATAACACACTCGGCCAAGTCGGTATTGGGAAAATTTCAGAATCGGTTAACTCGCCTACGAAAGTTTTATCGAACGCAACAATGATTTCAACAAATCAATTTGCTTCTTTTGCAATCACAAACGATAACACCATTTACGTTTCGGGTTCCTTGTTAATTTTAAATGGTACCGCTTTTAAAAACCATAAATTCACAAAATGGCTTTCTCCGAGTGCCTTTGGATTGGAAGGTTCCGTGCCTATGGAAGAAAATCCACCTAAAACGGGCAATGGTGATACACCGAAACCCGATTCCTTAAAATTAACCGACATTAAAGGGCATTGGGCGGAAAAGAATATTCAAGCATTACTTGAACTTGGCATTGTGAAGGGATTCTCGAACCAAACGTTTCAACCCAACGCGAAAGTAACGCGCGAAGAATTTGTAAAAATGCTTGTCGAATCTTTGAAATTAGAAAAAACAACAACGACATCCATTTTCAAAGACGTTCCTGAGACGCGTTGGTCAAACCCTTTTATTGCGACAGCTATTGAGCATGGAATCCTTTCCCCTGATGAGATTGGTGATACATTCTCACCTACGGCCCTAATTACCCGTTTTGAAATGGCAGTAGCTGTCGGGCGGGCCTTAGGTTTAACAGGCCAAGCAGATCTTTATTTTTCGGATGAGGCTTTGATTACAACAAATAGAGAACTCGTTAGCGCTACCGTAGAATCCAAAATCATCAATGGATTTCCCGATGGAACATTCCGACCTTCGAGCTTAACAACTCGTGCTGAAGCCGTTACTGTAATTATTCGGTTGTTGCATTACACGTCTCTAGTTGAGTTTAAAGACTAGTTTTATATTTGGACAAGTTCAGTCGCTTTATGAGCAAATTCATATTCTTCATGAAGGAGCAAAGAAAGAAAAAAACCAGTCCTAATAATTAGGACTGGTTTTTTCGTGCCCTATTATTTAATAACGCCACATTTTCTAATGATCTTCTAGTTCTTCTTCGATGAAATCAAAAATTCAATCATCCTTTAAATCTTCTATTGAGGCTCAACGAACGGGGCGTAAGTCTAATTTAGCAATATGCCTGTTCGTCTCGATTAGTTTACACAATATCCAATGTGTAAACTAAACGAGAAAAACCATTGATTTATAAGGGTTTTTCTCGTTTTAAATAAAATTTTAATTAAAAAAAGGATTTTCAGTTTACATAGTGAATTATCTAATAGAGAAAAGAGGTGCTTTTTGATGAATTATGTGGAACCGATAAGAGATTTGAAACAAATAGATGAGTTTTTAACTTATATAAGAGAACAGTTTGGCGAAAAGTACTGGTTTTTGGCTATGGCAGGATTTAATTCGGGACTTAGAATTTCTGATTTACTTCAACTACAGGTATCTGACGTGAAAGACGCCACTCACTTGTATATCAAGGAACAAAAGACGGAGAAACGACGACAAATTAAAATTAATCCTACATTAAGACAAGCAATAGCAAAATATATCGCAGGTATGATGGATGATGAATGGCTGTTTCCCGCTAAAACGACGGGTACTCCTATCAGTCGCCAGTACGCTCATAAAATATTAAACATAGCCGCTAAAAAGGTAGGGATAAAAGCAAAGATATCAACACACAGCCTCAGAAAGAGTTTTGGATATCATTTATATCAAAACACAAAGGACGTTGCCTTGTTACAATCAATGTTTGGTCATAGTGCGCCGAGTATCACCCTCCGTTATATCGGAGTCAATCAGGATTATCAGGACGTAGCCATGGATAATTTTTCTTTGGGTGCGGTGATTTAACTGAGTTACGAGAATGGGACGATGAAGGAGCGCTAAAACAAGGCGATTCGGGGGTCTGTCGTGATGAAAAAGAAGACGAAAAGCAGGATTCTGGGAACAAAAGTTCGGGTGGAAGTAAAAGGATATGAGGATTTTATATCGAAATACCCTGAAGAAAGTGAAAAACCAGCGCTGGACACGCTGGCTTTTCGGGAAGAGAATTCTCGGTCAAAAGAATTCATATTTGGTTGCTATTAATTTTATTATACCATTTATGTTTTTCGCTGAAAAGGAGTAAAACCTTTTTTTCGGCTGTAAAAGAATTCTTTTCCCTTCCATGACAGACAGGAGGGGTTATTTGTGTTAGAGCAGGCAGCAAATCTATCATCATCGCCCGTTGGACGGGCATTACAGCACATACAAGCGCATCACGCCTACAAAAAGGACAATGAACGCGGCTGGATCGCCATTTGCAAAAAATTAGTAGAGCCAGATATTGGGGCGGATTTACGTCCGCGGTTCTTTAAGACAAGACATCATCTTCTAAATAAGATCACCGAAGACGTCATTGCAGAGCATATGGACGGGAATTTGTACATGTCGCAAAACACGTTTTGGATACCGCATCGCAAAGTCGATAACATACGGCAGCTACGGGCCCTTTATGTAGACCTGGATTGCTATAATATGGGGATCGAGCCCAAGCAGGCTAGCGCCATGCTTAAACCACTGATTAAACAAGGCGCTTTTCCGATGCCAAATCGCATCACATTTAGCGGACAAGGCCTTGTGCTTACATGGGATATTGAACCCGCAGCCTACCGCGAGCTGCCGCTTTGGCAGACGTTGATACATTACCTTGTTAACGTGCTTAAACCATACGGCAGTGATGTACATGCCACCGATGCCGCGCGGGTTTTTCGAGTGGATGGCAGCACGAATTATAAAAACGACTCACAGGTCCAGGTTGAGTACGTACACAGCCAGCGCCAGACGCTGCAATGGTGGCAAGAGCGTTACTTGCCAACACTTCCTTCGACGATCGCAGCACCGAAAAAAGAAAAAAAGGCTGCCAGTAATAAGGGAACGACAGCGAAAGCGGTTATCAGTAATAAGAAAACGACAGCGAAAGCAGTTGGCTTTTACAACGTCTACAAGCTGCATTTTGACCGCAAAAATGATCTGTTAAAGCTGATCGAGATGCGTAATGGGGATATGCCTCAGTGCCGCGAGTATGCCTTGTTTTTGTACCGCTACTGGGATTGTGATTTTACGAAGGATCCCGAAGTGGCTCTTGAAAACACGTTGGAATTGAACACACGCCTCAACCCGCCACTTACCGAACGGGAAGTTTTAATATCGACGTTGTCAGCCGAGAAGGCATGGCTGAAGAAACTAGATGCAAAAGAACGAGAAAAAGCGCGATTGATCCTGAATGTGTTGCCTAACGGAATGGAACTCCGTTATCCTGACGCAGGATACAATTACAGCAATGCCAAACTAATTGAAATACTACATATTACGTCAGAGGAACAACGGCACCTATCTACGATCATCGGCAAGGCTGAAAAATCGCGCCGCGCGACTGAAAAACGCCGAGAAAAAGGCATTCAGACCCGCAAGTCTTATCTGCAAGAGCAGCACGGAAAAACTACGGACAAGCTGGATCAGCTACGTGAGGCGCTGCTTAAAAACCCATTGGCTAGTGGAGACGAACTTGCCGAGATGTTGGGTGTAACAAAACCGCGAATCAGTCAGTTAAGGAACAAACTGTAAAAAATTAAATGGTCGTGCTTTTACATTGGGGGGGGGGCATTCTTCCCTCTTTTTTTTCAGGGCATCC
>NZ_VCIX01000035.1 GCF_006345825.1 Paenibacillus paridis | reverse complement strand
ACTAAAGCATTTTGGGCGATGATTATTGTTACCGTATGGCAATATGCAGGCTATATGATGGTTATCTATGTAGCAGGATTGATGAACGTGCCAAAGGATATTTTGGAGGCGGCTAGTATTGATGGCGCTAGCTTATGGACCAAAATGCGTAAAATGACTTTACCGCTCATGGTCCCATCCTTTATTGTTTGTATTTTCTTGTCGCTGCAAAGATGCTTCATGGTATATGATTTGAACATTTCCTTGACCAAAGGCGGTCCGTTCAAGAGTACANATGTATATGAGAAGGCTTTTCTATCGAGGGATTACGGAGTAGGCCAAGCGGAAGCATTTGTATTATTCCTGCTTGTTGCTACGATTACAATAGCACAAGTCTATTTTAGCAAGAAGTTGGAGGTTGAGGCGTGATGAGAAATAGAAATTCATCAGCAGTATGGACCAAATCCATCCTCCTCTGTATCTGTTTATTGCTGTTTATATTTCCGTTTCTGATGCTTCTGGTCAATTCGTTTAAAGAGAACAAAGCAATTACTTCAAGCCCACTCTCATTGCCAGACCATTTAAACTTCAGCAATTACATCAATGCATTCGACAAAATGGATTACGTTTCAGCATTTACAAATTCAATTACAATTACGGTACTTAGCGTATTGATTATTTCACTTCTAG
>NZ_VCIX01000091.1 GCF_006345825.1 Paenibacillus paridis | reverse complement strand
TCAACTCCGCTCGACTTGCATGTATTAGGCACGCCGCCAGCGTTCGTCCTGAGCCAGGATCAAACTCTCCAAATTGGTGTTTGAATTGCTCATAACTTAACTAGCTATTTTAAAACATTATCGGATCGACGTGATCCATTTGTTCAGTTTTCAAAGAACTTGTTTTGTCACATTTTGTCGGTGACAAGAAGTTATATTATCATCTTCGTTTCACAGTGTCAAGCTTTTTGTTTCACATTTGTTTGTGTCTCATTAAGCTTGTTTGTCTGTGCCTCAGAAGCGACAAGAAATAATATATCACTTACGTTTGCATAATACAAGTTGTAATTTTTTACAGTTTGCTTCACTTTCCTTTTTCGCATCTTCTTGAATGCCAGCATTATAATTGACAATCATTCTCAATGAATTTAACATGAGGAATAATATGTCTGCTTAAACGTAATCAAACACCATGCATTATAGCTAACGGGGGAGTGTGTCCACATTGTTTTACATGCATCATGCGGCACTTTCGCCTCTATGGCTCGAAAGTTCCCACTGGAACGAATATATCGTTGTTGCCTTGGTTGCCAGTTTACTGGCCCTCATTATTCTTTACTATATTAGAAAGCAAGTTTGCAGTAAGCTATATCACCCCAGCAGCAAGCTTCTATTTAGCCATATGGATGAAGGGATTGTCATTTTCGGACTGGATGGGCAGCTTATTCTGCATAATGATGCCGCAGCCAAGTACGGATACCAAATCAATAATACAAGCACGAATGGAAACTCGCCCGCTTTTTTTCATGTTAATGGCGTTACAAAACTCCCGTTCAACCTTGAACCATTGCAACAGCTTATACAGGGAGCAGAGCTAACTACCCAAGAGCTTTGGTTAGTGCCTAACGAAGGCAAAGCCGGCAGCATTGTCCGGATTACCGGAAAGCCTATTCTCACTTTACGGAAACTAGAAGGTTATATGCTGGTCATCCATGATATTACTCAAAGCAAATGGGCAGAGAAACGGCTTGAGGTAAGCGAACAGCGATTCAAATCCTTATATGAGCACAATCCGGATATTGTTTTTTGGTTCAATCTCGACGGGCAGCTGTTGAGCGTGAATCCGGCAATGGAGAGAATCACTGGTTTTACCTGGATGGAACTCAAAGGAAAAACCTTCGATGATTTAATCAATCATACGATAAATAATTCTTCGTCTGATCCGTTCTCTCAGCTTAAAGCAGGTCATACGCTGAATGGCGAAACTACTTTCACCCATAAGTCTGGAACCACGGTCTATCTGCAAACCACCGTTATACCAATCACGGTCGAACAGCAGCTGGTAGGTGTCTATGTTATCGCCCAAGACATAACTGCCAAAAAACAATCTATGGATACCATTCGGCATATTGCCTATTTCGACACCTTGACCGGCCTTCCAAATCGGCATCATTTTTTCGAAACCTTGACGGAAACGCTAAATAGCTGCACTCAAGCAGATACCGAACAGTCCTTCGCCCTCTTGTTTGTTGATTTAGACCGATTTAAGCTCATTAATGATTCACTTGGCCATCAGGCGGGAGACTGGCTCCTTAGGCAAACGGCAATGCGAATGCAAGATTGCATCGGCAGCAAAGGAATTATTTCCAGGCTTAGCGGTGATGAATTCATCATCCTGCTTGCCCATGCGGACGCGGAAGAAGCGGAGCAGCTAGCTCTTCACGTTCAGGAAACCGTCATCGAGCCCGTCCTATATGAAAATCATATTATCCATACTACGGTCAGCATAGGAATCAGCTTATATCCCGACCATGGGACCGAGCTTGAACAGCTCGTACAATATGCGGATATTGCGATGTATCGTGTCAAGGAACAAGGCAAGAACGGGATGCTATTTTTCAATGCAGAGATGAACGAAGCTATTATTAGAAGAACGACGATGGAAAAGGAATTAAGAGAAGCATTAACAAACAAAGAATTCACCCTGCATTATCAGCCGCAAGCTGACGCTGCCACGGGCAGGATCACAGGGGTAGAAGCGCTTGTGAGATGGGAACATCCGGAGCGCGGTCTCATATCGCCTGTTGAGTTCATCCCGCTTGCCGAGGAAACGGGCATGATTACGAAGCTGGGGGAATGGGTCTTACGGGAAGCATGCTTTCAAACGAAAGGCTGGATAAATGAAGGACTGGCTCCGATTACGATCGCCGTCAATATCTCGATGAAGCAATTCCAGGATGAAGGCTTATTTGAGACAATCCGATTGATTCTGGTGGAAAGCCAGCTTCCTCCTTCCCTGCTTGAGCTGGAGATTACCGAGAGCATCGGCTTGCAAGGCACCGAGCAAGTCATCCAAAAGCTTCACAAGCTAAAAACGCTGGGCGTTCGTATCGCTATTGATGATTTTGGAACGGGCTACAGCTCGCTTCATTATTTGCAGAAGCTTCCGCTTGATACGTTGAAAATAGACAAGTCATTTATTCGTGAAATGTCGAAAGAAACGACCGGGAGCTCCATCGTTCATTCGATTATTGAGCTGGCTCACAGCCTTAAGCTAGATGTGCTTGCGGAGGGCGTTGAGCTAACCTCCCAACACGCCCAATTGGCCGCTTTTGGCTGCGATCGACTGCAGGGCTATCTCTTCTCGCGTCCTGTTGCCGCGGACCAGATTAGGTCATTGCTAGCGTTAGAAATCCTTAGCATCGTTCCTGTGGAGTCACATGTATAGTGAAATATACACCCTCGGGGTCAAAAAAAAACGGCAGGCCGAATTCGGCCTGCCTTTTTAATTTTATGCTATTCCGTTATAGATCGACCGTCTCGCCTAACAAACGCATGAGCTCAGCTTCTTCTTCTATTACCATAATGCCAAGCTCGCGCGCCTTGGTCAGCTTGCTTCCCGCAGCTTCGCCAGCAATGACGAAATCGGTTTTTTTGGAGACGCTACCCGAAATTTTGGCACCGCATGCTTCGAGCAGCTTCGCCGCCTCATCCCGCGACATCGTAGGCAGAGTTCCAGTTAACACGACTGTTTTCCCGCTGAAAATACTGTCATTCCTCGCTACAAGCTGCTGCTCTGCCTCCGCCTTCACGCCTAGCTCGCGCATTCTGGCAATGCTTCCTAGAATGATCGGATCTCTAAAATAGCCGACTATGCTCTCAGCGACAATGCCGCCGATATCGGGAAGCGTCACAAGCTCCTCCGCTTCCGCCTTCATAATCGCATCCAGGCTGCCATAGTGGTCAGCCAGCAATTTCGTAGTCGCCTTGCCCGTATTCGGAATGCCGAGCGCGAACAAGAAGGAAGACAGCTCCCGGTCCTTTGATTTCTCGAAGGCCGCAAGCAGCTTGAGCGCTTTTTTCTCCCCAAAGCGTTCAAGCTTAATCAGATCATCATACTTCAGCGCATATAGATCCGCGGGATCATGTACGTCGCAATCCTTGTACAACTGGTCTGCCGTCATGACGCTGAACGTGTCAATGTCCATCGCATCACGCGAGGCAAAATGCGTAATGCGCCCAATAATTTGCGGCTGGCAGCCTAATTTATTGTTGCAAAATAAATGGGCGCCACGCTGTTCAAGCAAAGTCCCACAGGATGGGCATTCCGTCGGAAATATAATTTCCTCGCCGGGCTCTTCCTCCGCTTTGCCTAGAATTTCCGGAATGACGTCATTCGAGCGGCGAATCGTTACAAGCGTGCCGAGTGCGAACTTCAGGTTTTTGCGTTCGATGTCGCCAATATTGTTGAGCGTACAGTTCTGAACGGTAACGCCTGCCAGCTCGACGGCTTCTACACGGGCGACCGGCGTTATTTTGCCAGTACGGCCAACCTCCCAGGATACGGACTCCAATACCGTCGTCGTCTCTTCTGCTTCGAACTTAAAGGCCACGGCCCATCGCGGAAACTTATCCGTATACCCCAGCGCTTCCCTTGTACGGATATCCACAACCTTGATTACGGCCCCATCGATTAGAAAATCCAGCTGATCGCGCTGCTCAGTTACCCGAACCAGCTCTTCCTGAACCTCTTCAATCGTGCTCTGATAGGTTACGTAAGGATTAACCTTAAAGCGGTTGTCCTTTAGAAACTGCTGCATTTCCTGATGGTTCTCAAAAGCGACCCCATCGGCGTAGCCAATATTATAGAAGAAAGCATTCAGTTTCCGCTCCGCGGTCACCTTCGGATTAAGGTTGCGCAGTGCTCCTGCAGCCGCATTTCGGGCATTTTTGAGCGGTTCAACCGCGGTTTCGTTATATTTCGCAAGCACCGAAAGCTGCATAATGCCCTCGCCTTGGACCTCGATTATGCCGTTAGTGAAAGGAATCGTGAGCGGTACTGAACGAATCGTGCGGACTTGCTGCAAGATCCCTTCGCCTACCGTGCCGTTTCCACGCGTTGCCGCCTGTACCAACTGGCCATCCTCATACGTTAAGTTAAGCGTAAGTCCGTCAAACTTTAGCTCAACGACATAGGTTGGCTGCGGCAGCGGATCAACTTCGGGATTTTTGGCGTTATAGTCAGCCACCGCTTTAAGCAGCCTTGTATTCCAGGTCACCAGATCCTCGATGTTCTGCGCCTTATCCAAGCTCCATAAGCGGGCACGGTGCTTGTAAGGCTCAAAGCCCTTCAGCAAGTCGCCGCCTACCCGCTGGGTAGGCGACTCCGGCAAAACAGTTCCCGATTCCGCCTCCAGCGCAACCAGCTCATCGTACAGCTTGTCATAATCCGCATCGCTGACCGTCGGCTGGTCCAGCGTGTAATAGCTATAGTTATGCTCGTTAATGATCGCAATTAGCTGTTGCATTTTCTCCAATTGAGCGTTCACGGGCGGCTCCTCCTTCTAATGGTCCAAAATAAGAAATGAATCTTATACCTTCGTAATGGGCGCATAGCTTGCAAGCAAACGTTTGATGCCGACGGGCGCCGGGAAAGCAATATTCAGCTCCATCTCCTTGCCCGCCCCTTTCACGGAAACAATCACGCCGATGCCCCATTTGCCATGGGACACTCTCTCGCCGGAAGCAAAGCTTCCGGAAGCGGCGTCTCCCGCTCCGCCGCCACTGCCTTGGGCCGCCCGAGCGGCGTCCTGCAGCGGCGTGCTAACCCGCACGCCGCCTCTGCCGCCCATCGCGGCCGGGCCCGTTCCCCCCATACCTGGGGAACGGCCTCCTGCGCCAGGCGCGCCACTTGCCGGCGCGCGCCCTGGCATGGCGCGGCTGGCTCCGCCTTGCGCCGCGCCGCCTGTACCGCCAGTGACGCTAACGCCGCCACTGCGAACAGCTCCAGCGCGTGCGTAGCCGCCGCTGCCGCTTGAAGCTCCTTGCCTCACGCTCTCTGGAATTTCCTGCAGAAAGCGTGAGGGCAGGTTGCTGCTCGTGCGGCCGAATAGCGTCCGCATGCGCGCGCAGGTCAAGTACAAGCGCTTCTCCGCGCGCGTAATGCCCACATAAGCAAGACGGCGTTCCTCTTCAAGCTCCTCATTGTCCGCCAGCGCGCGGCTGTGCGGAAATACGCTTTCCTCCATGCCGATGATGAACACCACGGGAAACTCCAAGCCTTTCGCGCTATGCATCGTCATCAGCGTAATGGCATCCTTGTTTTTCTCCGCTTCTTCCTCGTCCTTGTTCAATGAATCAATGTCCGCAATCAAAGCAAGGTCGGTCAGGAAAGCAACAAGCGTCCGGTCTTCGTTCCGCTTCTCAAAGTCCATCGTCACAGACAGAAACTCATCTATATTCTCAAGACGGGCCTTTGATTCCAGCGTATTCTCCTGATGCAGGTCCATCCGGTATTGGGACAGCTCGAGCACCTTCTCGGTCAGTTCCGTCACCGATAAATATTCCACCATACGCGTCAAGTTATCGATGATCTCGTAGAATTCGCGAAGCAGCGTTCTTGTCCGCCCATTCACCTCAACCTCGCCCAGGTTGTTTAACACCCGATAGATCGACGTTCCGCGTCTGGCTGCCTCGTCGGCCAGCTTCCCGACCGTCGTATCCCCGATGCCACGCTTCGGCACATTGATAATACGAACCAAGCTAATATCGTCATCCGGATTGGAGACCAGCTTGAGATAGCCGAGCAAGTCCTTGATCTCTTTGCGGTCGTAGAACTTGATGCCGCCGACAATCTGATACGGGATATCCGATTTGATTAGTATTTCCTCAATTACCCGGGACTGTGCATTCGTTCGGTACAAAATCGCATGATCAGCAAATTTGCGGCCGCCGTTCACGTTTTTGCGAATCTCGCCCGTTACGAAATACCCCTCATCATGCTCGGTATCCGCCTGGTAAAGGGAGATCAAATCGCCTGCGCCTTGATCCGTCCATAGCTTCTTCGGCTTACGGCCGGTATTCAGCTTAATGACCGCATTGGCCGCATCCAAAATATTTGCCGTCGAGCGGTAGTTTTGCTCCAGCATGATCGTGCGCGCCTCGGGATAATCGCCCTCAAAATTCAAAATATTCGTAATGTCGGCCCCGCGCCAGCGGTAAATCGATTGATCGCTATCGCCGACAACGCATATATTATGGTGCTTGTCTGCCAGCATGCGAGTAAGCATATACTGCGCTCGGTTCGTATCCTGATACTCATCGACATGGATATAGCGGAACTTGTTCTGATAGAACTCAAGCACCTCCGGCACATCCTTGAACAATTGAATCGTCATCATGATCAAATCGTCAAAGTCGAGCGAGTTGTTGCTTCTAAGCTTCTTCTGGTATTTCGTAAAGACCTGAGCCACGATGCCCTCGAAGTAATCGCCGACCTTCTGCTCGAATTGCTCCGGCGAGATCAGCTCATTCTTCGCCCCGCTAATCGCCGCCTGAACGGCCTTCGGCTCCACTTTCTTTGTATCGATGTTCATATCCTTCATGCAGCCGCGAATGACCGACAGCTGATCGGAGGAATCCAGAATAGAGAAGCTGGAAGTGAAGCCGATCCGATCAATATCCCTGCGCAATATCCGTACGCACATCGAGTGGAAGGTGGACACCCAAATGTCCCGACCCGAGGGCCCGACAAGCGCACTGACCCTGTCCTGCATCTCGCGTGAGGCTTTATTGGTAAAGGTGATCGCCAGTATGCTCCAAGGCGCTACACGCTTTTTTTCGATTAAGTAAGCAATCCGGTGCGTAAGCACGCGCGTCTTGCCGCTGCCCGCTCCTGCCATAATAAGCAGAGGGCCGTCCGTTGCCTGAACGGCATCCCGCTGCGGCGGATTCAGCTTCTGCACCGCTTGCTCGATGCTAATATGATTCAACATGCTCCGACTCCTTTGTTCCCATTTGTTCGCCTCTTCCCAGTGTAGACAACGGTCTCCCCTGTGTCAATTTGAGAATACAGGAATTTGCCTCATTACGCCCGGCTAAGCCGCCTATTAATTTGCTCATACAGCTCTTTGGTTTGCTTGTCCGGCTCGATCTTCAGATCCGCACGGACCACAGTCTCAAAGTTTTCGTAGTACCGCTGCAAGGCTGCTTTATCTCTCAGATTCTCATAGGCAAGCAGCATGTTGCGGCAAATTTCATCGGAATACGGTTCTCTCTCCTGCAGCGCATTCAGCCTCAATACCGCTTGAATCCCTCTTCCGCTCGCAAGCTCGTAAGAAACAACCGTCATGACGAGCTGGATATACAGCCGCCGCAGCTGTTCGCGTCTTGCCACAGCCCAAAAACAATCCAGCTCCTCCAAATAATCGCCGCGGTACAAAGATAGAAGCCCCTCATAATGCTTCACATTTTGCTGGGTAATTTCCGGCTGCTCCGTTACCCTCTCTAATAAATCGGCATCTACAATCAAGCTCTCTACCGATAGCCGGTAACTATTTCGGTCAAACTCGACCTTAATGTGAGACTTCCAGTTGGTAAGCAGCTTTCGTACCTGATAGATGGAAGTATGCAAATGATTAATGCCCTTCTCATGGGAGTAATCCGACCATAGAGTCTCAATAATGTGGTTCTTGTCCAGCCATTTCCCTTTATGATGAAGCAAATAAGCGAATAACTCATGACACTTCAGCGTTCTCCATTTAAAAGATTCTATCGTAGACGGCGAGCTTCGCAGCACCAGCCTGCCCAGACAAAGAATTGTCGCTTCTTCCTCTTGGGCTGGCGGCTCGGCTGCCGGTGCGCGCCGGGCAGCACCGGCCCAGATTCGGGTAATGGTTTTCGCTAGCCGTGCCGGGTATACCGGCTTTAGCAAATAGTCGAACGCTTGAAGCTCGAACGCCTCTACTGCGTATTCCGAGAAAGCCGTCACGAACACGATCGTAATATCGCCGTCCAGCTGCTGAATATACTCCGCAGCCTCCAAGCCGTTAACCTCCGGCATCTCGATGTCCAGAAAAACGATATCCGTCTTTTCTGTTTTGATATGCTGCATCGCATCCGCCAGCAACGTAAATTTACCTCTTACCTCCAGCCGTCCATCCGCAACCAGCAGACGCTCCAATTGAAGCAACGCCGGATTTTCATCATCGATCAGAATTGCCTTCACTTTAATCCCCCCTTGTGCCTGCCGATGGTAATCCAGCGATTTTTATTCTTGCGATCGCAAAGCTCACGGTCGTTCCTTCTCCAAGGATGCTTTTGATTTGCAATCCGTTTCCATACAGGGCAATCAGCCGCTGGTCTATATTCCGAAGGCCTACCCCTTTTCTGCCTTCAACCGTCCCTGCGAGTACCTCCTCCGCATGCTTCTCCGACATGCCCACGCCATTATCCGACACGGAGATGACAATTTCGCTATCGTTTTCTTTTACCGAAATCGTAACCGTTCCGCCATATGCTTTGCGCATAATGCCATGCCGAATCGCATTCTCGACCAGAGGCTGGATGCTAAGCGGCGGAATGAGGGTATACATCTCCTCGTTCACTTCATACACCACCCGCAGCCTGTCCTCAAAGCGCGCCTGCTCCAGCATTAGATAGGACCTAACCAGCTCGATTTCCTTCTGAACGGAAACCATGCGGTCCCGATTATGGAAGTCGAAGCTTCCGCGTAAATATTGGCTTAATTCCATAAGCAGCATGGAAGCCTTGTCCGGATTGACTGGACAGATCGAAATCACCGTATTCAGCGCGTTATATAAGAAGTGAGGCTTGATTTGCGCTTGCAAGAAAGCAATTTCCGACTGGACCGCCTGCTGCACCGATTTTCGCAGTTGAATAAGCGTTCTGACGCGGGCGCGCAGCTCCTTGGATTCCATCGGCTTGCTAAGGAAGTCGTTAATTCCCGTTTGGAATGCCTTCTCCATATCATCGGGATAGCTTCTGGAGGTTAAGAGCAGCACCGGCAATTCCGACATCAAAAAACGCTCCCTAATCATCCGGGTTAGCTCAATGCCTGTCATGCCTGGCATCATCCAGTCCGCTATGACGAGATCGATACTCAAATTTTGCCTGATTTCGTTAATTGCCGCTTCTCCTTGCGTTACTGCAATCACCTTATAGTGCTCGACCGACAGCAGGTTTTGCAGTACTTGCAAGTTAACGGGATCATCGTCTACGATCAGAATCGTTCCGCTGTTCACCCTATCGCTGTGATCGGCCATGACTTCCGCTGCTGCGGCAGCCTCATTATGGCTGCTATCCACCAGCTGGTTTACATCCCTGTAAACAGGCGCTTCAGGCAGCTCCTTCACATCAGAGATCGGCATCGTAAAATGAATCGCCGTTCCAACTTCCCGCTCCGGCTCGATCCAAATCCGGCCGCCCCCCAGCTCCACGAGCCTTTTCGTTATGCCTAGCCCGAAACCCGAGCCTTTGTAGGCAGGATCATAACCCTCGGCGTTCTGGTAATTTCCATGAAATACTTCCTCCAAGCGTTCCGTATGAATGCCGATTCCCGTATCTGCGACAGTAATAACAGCCCTCTCGCCTACAATATCCGCTGAGATGCTGATTTCTCCCTCATGCGTAAATTTCACCGCATTGCCGAGCAAATTGTACAGCACCTGAACGAGTCGGTCCTCATCCGCATGCAGCAGCGGCATATCATCCGGCCATTGCTGGACAAAGCTTATCTTTTTGCTGCCTGCCGTATGCTTCACGACCTCGATCACCGAATCAGCGACCGTCGGCAGATGTACAGGTCGGAAGTGCAGCTGAATGCTGCCATTTTTGAGGCTTGAGAAATCAAGAATGTCGTGAATAAGCAAGGACAACCGCTTGCCGGTTGCTGAAATCATGGCGATATGGCGGGTCTGTTCGGTCGTAATGCTTCCCGCGGCCCCTTCCATTATAGAGTCTGCCATATTAATAATGCCGTGCAGGGGCGTTCTCAGCTCATGAGAGGTATTCGCCAAAAACTCATCCTTAAGTACGTCCAAGGTGATCAACCTACGGGATAATTGTTCAACCTCCATATAGGAGTCGGCAAACCGATGAGACATCGTCATGGCCTGTATAATGACAAAAAATAGCATTTCATAGGATATGATCGTCAAAGTGTCTAGAATGCCAAGCAGAAGCAAAGATTGTAGAGCAATAATAATAAGAATACTTAATATACTAAGCGTTTCGAAGAAAATATGGTTAGAGCTCCTCAATATGTTTCTCAGCATAATATAAAAGACAAACAATACCGTGCTTGAAGCGGTGATGACCATGAGCAATTCCATCGCTGAGACCAAGCTCGCCGGCAGCACAAAAGTACTTGCGAGCAATGTGATCGTCAGTATTTTAAACCCCCGCAGCAGCTTTTGAGAGACTGCGATTAAGGAAATGGATGAGATATATAATAGCAAGAAGTAATAAATAGATGCCGATGAGGTCGCCTGTATTTTTAATATCATCGCATAAGAAAGCCACGGTACAGCGTCAGCCAGCAGCTTCTCGCCATGGGTCAATACATAGAGGCATCCCGCTATACATAACAATCCAAGATAAAGCAGCGACAGCTCCTGCCTTAGCTTGCGATAGAAAAGCAGCAGGTAGATTGATGGCATAAGCAGGCCAATCGCTGATATTAAATCCTGAAGCACTCTCCATTCCCGATTATGCAGCACGCCTGTCTGCTCGCCAAAGGCAATAGGGATAATAATGCCACCCGATTTATACGCATAATTAGACACCTGCACTATAAGCTCCACCGTATCCCCCGTCACAGACGTAAAGCCAAGATAAGGTACATTATACGGTACCGAAGTTTCGCGAGAATCTGTCGGGAGTCCGCTAGCTCCCACCTCTCGTCCATTCATATAAATACGGTTTGCCATTCGAATATTGCCGGTATGTATGCCATAAATTTTATCGGTTTTATTGTCCAGCCGAATAACTAAACGATAAGTTCCATAACCGTAGGAGCCTAATGCGCTTGCACTCCCCATGTAATCGTTCCACATGCCTGGCACATCCACTACCAAAGCATTATCTTGCCCCTGTGCTTGGCCATCTTTCGCATTTGCAAAAGCCTCCGGTGCCAAAAGCTGATTTCGATAAAACTCCCATTCCCCTTTTAAAGGAACGATTCCATCCTCGCTAAAATTCCAATCCTGCAAATCCAAATAACCGCCTTTGGCTTCGGGCATGCCCATTCCGGACCATATGATTTGAATAATCAAAACAGCCGGCAGCACAAAGCCTAGCAATATGCTAGCTGCAATTGACAGCTTACGCCGATTCATACCCTTCTCTCCATTCATCTTTGGATGCCAGATAACTCCATCATAACTTTAACAGCGTGAACCCGGCAATGCCTATCAAGCTTCTCATTCCTATCCCTAGCAGATAGAAAAAAGAAGATGAATGCAACGAACTCACATTCATCTTCCAATCAGGGAAAATCCGGCTGATTCTAGGGGCAGCCAACAAACGCTGCCCTCCCAGCCTCTCTCTACTTTTTCATTAAAGCCCGCAAGTCTCCGGTATCAATAACCAGATGAATATTGTTCATCGTACGAAGCGAGCCCGATATCGTTCCTACTAAACGCCCTTGCTCATCAAGCAGCGGTCCGCCTGACATTCCGCTCGCAATTTGGGCCGACGTCAAGATGCGGGGTCTGCCATTGATCTCCGCACTAGGGTGATTAACGATCCCCTCTGTAATAATCGGAGTGTCGCGCAGCGGGTATCCGATAGCAAACACTTTCTCCCCATGCTTGACGGGCGCTTCGCGAACCTGAAGCATGGGGTAGGCTGCTGCTTTCCCTTTGGCGTCCTTGCGCTCGGGAAGCTTAAGCAAAGCCGCATCTGTCAGCTCGTCATAGCTAAGCAGCTTGACTGCCTTAACGACCGCGCCATCGGAGAGAATCGCTTCGAAAGAAGCGGCTCCTTTCACGACGTGATACGCTGTTGCCGCTTTGCCATCCTCGGAGATAAGCGCTCCGCTGCCCACCGCCAGCACGGTTCCATCGCTGCGCAGCGCCCGCAAGTAAAATGCGGCAGCACTGGCCTTCTCATAGGTTTGTTCGGCGTTTTGTGCGGCAGGCGTCTCTGCCTCCGCACCTTTAAACCAAATCGTACCGGTTAATAGAGCGACGATCAAGCACGCTGCGGCTAGTTTCAGGTTAAGGGTACGCTTCACTTCTTATCTCCTCTTTTCCTACTTGATTATTGCAGACATAATTTCCTCATAAGCCCAGTGAGTAGCTGGAAGATCCTTATAAGCGGCGTTTGTCTCGCCTTGCTTTTGCGCTCCGATCACCCGGTTAATGAGGACAACAGCCTGCGCTCTTGAAATTTCGTCATTCGGACGGAACGTTCCGTTAGGGAAGCCCTTGACATAGCCCGCTGACGTAAAGGCATTAATATATTTCTCTGACCAGTGACCCTTGACGTCCGAGAGAGAAGCTGCTCCTTGCTGAGCAATGGAGAGATTCAGCACTCTGGACATAATGACTACGAACTCTGCTCTCGTAAGACCACGGTCGCTTCTGAAGGTACCGTTCGGATAACCTTCTATAATGCCTGCAGAAGTAAAGAAGGATACGAGCTCCTCTTCCCCTGCGCTTACGTCGCTGAACAGGCTGCCTACGCTCACTTGCTCCATATCGAGCAGCAGGGAAAGCGACTTAATCAATTCATAACGCGTCAGTGCCGCGTTCGGTTTGAACAAATCGTTAGCGTAACCCGTAATATAAGGGGTTTTGTTCGCATTGCTTTTTAGCTCATACTTAGCATTCTCAACCTTGTAAGCGATGGTAACCACTTCGTCATTCTTGTCAGTTATCGCTTTAACGGTCATATTGCCTGTAATTAGAATCGGCCCTTTATATTGAAGGCTCTTCGTTGTTGGTGCAGATCCATCCGTCGTATAGTAAATGACTTGGCCTGTCGGCGCCGTCAAGACCAGCTTGCTGTTGCGTGCGACAGTAACTGGAGCGCCTGCTTCCGATTCCACGGATTTCTGTCCGATTTGTGCCGTGACCGCTGGCGGCGCAGCAACCGGAGCTCCGCCTCCGCCACCTCCGAACACAACCTGTTTCGTCCAAACGCCGGACAAAATCGCGCTGTATTCTTTTCCGTCTACAACCGTTATCGCTTTAATCGTAGTCGTAGCCGTCAACTCAATAGGAGCTGTGTAAAGCTGTGAATGCTCATCAGGCTCCGTGCCATCTACCGTGTAATAGATAACGCCGCGAGGCTCGTCTGAAGCCAGCTCGACGGATACCTTATCGCTGAAGTTCACTTCACCCGAAACGACTTTAGGTGCAAGCGCTGCTTCGGCAAAAGGAACTGCAGGGGCGCCGAGTACAACGGAACGAGACTGACCATTAACCGCTACAGTCAATTCTACCGGCCCTGTCTTCGTCAATGTTCCTTTCAGCTTGCCGGCAACACTTGTGATTGTTGCCTCTCCAAGCTTCGCCGTCCATTTCACTGCACCGTCTGTTGTCAATTCAAAGGCGGACTTGATGCGGTTGATGGAATCACGCTCGCCCAAGATGACAGCCGCGGTTCCAAGTACAGCTGTGTCAGAGTTTTCAAATGCTTGCAGTCTAGGATAGAAGCCCTGCAAAGCTTGCCATACGGACGAGCTGAGCTGCGAAGGCAGCGTCGCTTTTACAAGCTCCTGGGATAAGACGCCCGCAGCTTCTGCCGCTTGTCCTGCCGTCCGGTTGCCTGCTGCATCATAATAAGCGACGTTCAGCTTCAGCATTTGCTTATTAAAGACGTTTTGCACAAGGGATGCGCCATTGTCCTTCTGTCCAGCGATGCCTCCAAAGAAGGTATTTCCGCTAATCAGCTTGCCCTCTACAGCAGCTTTGATCTCGCCCGTATTCAACGAATGGCTGATCGTGCCTGCTTGTGCATGGCCTGCGATGCCGCCTGCCCATGCTTTCTCTGTCCCTTCCGAGATCACTTGGCCAGCATTATAGGCATTATCGATTAGTCCCAGTTGAACGCCTGCAATACCGCCTGCTGCCGAATGGGAGGATAAGGCATGAATGTCTGCTAGCGAGAAGGCTTCCGTAATGGCTGCTCCCGCTTTATTTTGGCCAGTGATACCGCCAAGAGCAGTTGTCGAACCCGAAGCTAAGCTTCCGATACTGCCGCTAATAATCGTTTTATTGATTTGGCCTTCGTTGACGCCTGCCACTCCGCCGGCATTAGCCAATCCACGAACAGCTCCGCTAACGGAAACATTTTCGATCTTACCGCTTGCGCGGTTGATGCCTGCGACAATGCCGGCACTTTCTCCGCCTTCAACATTCGCGTCCACAAACGTCAAATGGTGAATATGGCCTGCATTCTCGATAACAAAACCGATTGCGCCTGCATCTCCAGCCGAAAGCTTCAAGCCTTTGATGGTATGGCCTTGACCATCCAGCTCGCTTTCGAAGCGGGTGAAAGGCGTCATTTTTTTGCTTGTAAGGTCAAGGTCAGCCGCCAGCATGATTTTCGTAAAGCTTGGTTTAGCTGTAGCCGCTCTATTGTATAGTCGATAATAATCCAATCCCGTGTCGTTCATGAGAAGAACAATGCCTTGCAATTGCTTCACGGTTCGGATGACAGCCTCCCCAGCGGATTCATTGCTAAGGAAAGTCGTATCCACTTCAAAGTCCCAATCGCCAAGGCTTAGGCCAGCAGTCAGGTCAGCCTGCTCAAGTGCTGCTTCAGCTCCCAAATTGCGGCCAATGGCAGTAAGCGTGCCTTTGTATGAAGACTGCTCTACCTTGCCGTCTCTAAAGTTATAGCCGATAAATGCGCCTGTATGGACATTTGCTCCGCTCGCTTGGACCGTGATACTCGCTGCATCCGCATAGACCTGCTTCAACGTCCCGTCATTGTAGCCTGCGAAGCCACCTGTATAAGACCTTGTCGCACCGTTCGTGCCTGTAGTCTTAATGCTAGGAGCAATAGCATAGGCTTGGCTTATCGTCGCATTTCTCTCAACCGCAGCCGCAAAGCCGCCGCTTCGCGTATCGAAACCCGAGGCCTGCACGCTGCCGGATGCATAAGCATCCGAAATGAGATAGTGATCTACCGAGCCGGCAAAGCCGCCTGCATAAGCGCCTGTCCAGCCCGTAACATTTACGTTGCCTGTAGCATAGGCCCATTGAATCAATGCCTCGCGTGTATCTGAATCGCCTAGCAATCCTGCGAAGCCGCCCGCATAAATCGTATTATCCGGATTTGTGCAATTCACTTCAACGGCTACGTTTGTTGTAGAGTTGGTTATGCGGGTATAATCCGCCAAGCCTACAAAACCGCCAACATGTGTCGAAGGCACAACGTTTGGCTGCGTTACCGCCGTACCCAGAACGATTTTTTCGCCATTCGAGGATATCGCTTTTGAATAGTGAATTTCTCCTCCGGCAGAAATCCCTACTACACCGCCTACCGAATAGATGCTGCCCGCTTCGGCATGGATATTGCTCTGTGCATCCGAACTAACGATAATCCCATCATTGAAGCCCGTTAGGCCGCCGATTGCAACTGCCTTACCGCCGTTTACTCCAAGATCAACGATTTCCTTAGACTGATAGATCGATGCGTTGCTGTTTTTGCCTGCAATACCGCCCACGAACAGATCGGTACCATGTGCCGCTTCTACCAGCAATGCTTTGCCGCCCTGAACCTTGGCATCATATATGCCATGATAGAACGGAATCAAGCTGCCGAACGAATATGGCCTGTCGCGATCGGATGAGGCGCTCACGCCTGCAATGCCGCCAATCGCACTTTCTCCTTGGCCTGCCGTAAAGGCAAAATCCGGTTTTACATCGGCTTTCAGGATAATCGCATTTTGCGCATAACCAACGATTCCCCCTGCGGTTACGCTATTCCCTGCCCCATGGATCACTCCGCGGAAGATCGGGCGGGCAATCGCGGTATCCGTCAGCTTGCCGGCAATCCCGCCGACTACAACGGCTTCGCTGCTTGCTTGCGTTGCGATTAATACATTCTCAGTAGAAACATCCTCGATATCAAAGCTGTTGTTTCCGCTGCCTGTCTTCGCGCCTATGACGCCGCCAACCGTACCTGCCCCGTAGAGATGAGGGCCTTCGCCGCTGCCAATGATCTTAATTTGACGAAGTGTGCTGCCAGCCTCGACCGTTCGAAGAAACGGGTTGCCCCCATCCGAACGTCCAATGACACCGCCCAAAATCGAATCCTTGCCTGTCGCTTCAAGCTTCCCATCCGAAATGCTCACGGTAATGTTCTCCGCTTTGCCGGATACGTGATTACCGATGACACCGCCCACAATACTGCGTTCGCCCGTTGCGTAAATGCGCGAGGAGGCATGGACTGCAAATTCAAGCTTGCCGACATCTCCAGCTTGTCTTCCAATAAGTCCACCGATGATCGCATCATTTTCTGAACTGCCAATGCTTCCGCCTTGCAGGTTCAGCACCTGCGCTTCATAGGCGCCAGAGTTATCCCCGATAATGCCGCCAACGATTGGCTGCGCACCTGTTCCTTCAATAAAGCTTGCATCTTTAAGCGAAATCGTTAGGTTCGCATAGGTTCCGCTATTGCGGCCAATGATGCCGCCCACGATGCCACCTGTAACGTTGGCATGATCAAGCAGCGTAATCGTGACGTTTGACACGCTGCCTTTGTTCATCCCGGCAAGCGCACCCGTAAATCTGCTGCCAGCAATGGATGCTGGCTCCATAACGATGTTCGAAACCTGTCCATTTGTGCCTATGACACCAAATAATCCGGCGTAATCTTGAGCCGAACCTACCGTAAGTCCGTCAATTAAGTAGTTCTTCCCTTCGAATGCACCCTCAAAGGCATGGTTCTCGTCCTTGCCGATCGAAGTCCATTGCTTGGATTGAATATGAATTGGATTGAGCAGACGAATCGTCCGATCCTCGAAATCAAATTTCTCCAGTCCTGGAATCGTACCGTTAACGATAGCTGCAAGACCAGCCAGCTCCGCTTCGGTTCCGATATCGTAGTATAACGCGTCCTTATCCAGCATGTACCAGCGAATATTTGCATTCACATCGTTGCTGCCGCCGCCGTCATTGTTCGCGCTGCGGTTCAGCTCTGGATATTTATAGCTGGCATTAAGCGAGCCGTACTTCCATGACTCATTAAAGTCCCAGCCTGACAGACCCGGGAATACATTGCGGTCGCGAAGCGTCTCCTCCAGAATCGTGCTCAGTCTTGCATGCACGTTCAAGAAACGGTGATTGCCATCCGCAAAGTCAGGCAGGTCTTTATTAATGTTGTGATCCTCATCTTTCACGTAGAAAGATTTGTATAGCAGTTCCTTGCTTGCATTATCGTAGCGTCCAGCAAAACCTCCGGCATATGCGCCGTTGGATGCCCCAACCTGCACAGCAGAATAGCTGGTCGTTACTTTTCCTCCCGTAATTCGGCCGATAAAGCCGCCTGCAAAGGAATTTGCATTCGTTGCTTTCACTTCTTTGGCTGTATACGAATCCGTAATATAACCGGCAGCATGCTCGCCGACCAAGCCGCCTGCATAGCTGTAAGCTCCGGTTGCCGTTACATTAGCAACGCTGTACGATTTCGTAATCTCGCCTGTATTGCGGCCAACAAGTCCGCCCAGTACGAGGGATCGAGCTGCGGTTCCGTGAGCCAGAGTCGTTACATCTGTATCCACGTAGGAAGCTATGACTTGACCAGCATTTTCACCGACCAAACCGCCAACTAGCGCATTCTCGCCTTCAATTTTCAAATTTGCATTGGAGTACGTATAATATAAAGTTCCGCTTGCATGGTTTAAGCCGACAAGCCCGCCGATGACTCCATTGTTTGCTTTGAAGTTAACCGGAATTTTGTCAGCAATGCTGTTATTCGCAATAAGACTGCGGTTCTCGCCTACCCAGCCGCCAGTTACCGTGGATGGAGCGGTGATATTAACAACACCGACAAAACGGCTTTTTTGAATGGTACTGACCGCTGTCGCAGGATCAGTCCCGACTTCATTGGCACGCGCGTCATTCAGACCGACAAAACCGCCCGCAATGGAAGCTGAAGCCGTTGCATTAACCTTTAAATTCATATCTTCCGCATAAACGTTTGTAATAATTGCCGTGTTCGTGCTGCGGTTATAACCGGCTACACCGCCGACAACCGCATGATCACCGTTAATCGTAAGGTTGGTTTTGCTCGTAACCAGACTATCCAGCAGCGTATCCTTGGCATAACCCGCGATACCGCCAAAGTAGCCGTTAGTTGCTGCGGTCGTCGTGGAAATGACCAAGTTTTCCATATTCGTCTGTACCGCGTCGCCTTTAATCTTGCCAAGCTCGATGCGGCCAACGATTCCTCCCGCTGCCACGCCGTTTGCTTTAACAGACAGCATAGCGTATTGAGGAACCTCAGAGCCTACGCTTGCATTCATAATATCCGTACGGCTCGCAAGTCCGGCGATGCCGCCAATATTGCTGTTGGCTCCCGTAGCCGTAATCATTGGTTCGCCTTCTGCGTGTACCGCTCCAAAGGAAAGGAGTGCAGCTGTACCGTTCTCAGCCCCAATCGAATGACCTGCGATACCGCCAGCAGACGCATTTGCACCGCTTGCTTGAATAACAAGATTGAATGAGCCATTGTCAATCAAGGCACCCGTATTTCTGCCCGCTATGCCGCCTAGCTCATTGGACGCTCCACTAGCCGTGATGGTAATGTTCTCGGAACGGCCAAGCGGAACATTCCCTGCATTTTCACCATACAAACCGCCTAAGTGCACATTATTGCCCTGAGCTGTTAGGTCGATGCGATCAGCCCACAAGGTACTGGACAGCGGATCTACAGCCCCATAATTCACCCCAGCGATCGCTCCCGCATTGACTGAGCTTCCCGGCACTTTGATCTGAACGTCTTGTACCTTCACGCTCACTTTGGAGGAATGGTTCACCCCAATCGCTCCGCCGACATTACTCTTCTCGGCTTGAACGTTGAAGAGCATTTTTTCTACTTGCACTGGCGTTTGATGCTCGCCAATCGTCGCTTCTGCTGTCAGAAGTCCTGCTACCGCTCCAAGCGTATAAGCGCTTCTGCCTGCTTCGTTAAGCAGCCCGATTTGAGCCACATGGCTTTTGGCAACAGTCAATAGCCCTGTGTTCGTTCCCACAATACCGCCTGCCGTAATTTGATCTGAATTGCCAACAGCGTTATGAACAGCAGCCTCAATAAGGACGCTATCTCCATTCTGTTCGTCAACAAGACCAACATTAGCATTTATAATGGAGCCTTGCGCCTTGCCCGCTACCCCGCCTGCTGTGCTGCCCGCTATTTTTACTTGCAAAGCCAGCATTTTAACAGTTGCTCCGTCAAGGTCACCCTTCAGCTCTCCCGCAATACCGCCAGCGGTACCGTCAGTCGAAATTTGGGCAAAGCTGCTTAGCGCATTCCCTGCATAAACCCCGGATAAGCTGCCGCCGTTAAACGCGCCAACGATGCCGCCTGTGTAGACATGGTCTCCACCTTGAACATCAAGCTTTCCGTGGAAGGAGCTGTCATTAATCGCTCCATTGACGATATATCCGACAATACCCCCTGTACGCACAGTTTGCTCCGCGCTAGAGGATGCTGCCGTTACTTTAATTTCCTGCGCAAACGTAGCGTTTGCCAGCGTCCTGTCACTTCCTTCAGCTGCCATCCCCACAAAGCCGCCCGTATACAGCTTGGTCGCTCCGTTAACTTCGATATTAGCCAAGCTCAACACATTAAGGCTTGGATTGCCGGATACCCGGGCATAAGCGCGGTTGGAAACCATTCCGCCTGTATACACGCCGGTTCCGCCAAGCACCGTGATTTTGCCGCTATTGCTGTAATCGCCGTCGACTGTACTCTCCAGCATGACCCGTGAGCCGGCATAACCAACAAGTCCGCCCGTGAAAGCCTCGTTCGGGTTGCCGGATACCCACAACTCTGCTGTATTGTGAGCCGCTCCGTTAAAGCGCAGGTCGCCGGATACATTCCCGATCAAACCGCCGGTATAAACGTTCGCAGACCCGCTCGCTGTAATGGCTACCTGATTAGAGTAGCTTTTGTTCCAGGTAAATGAACTGTTAATAAAGCCGGCAATGCCGCCTGTGTAAACGTTCGTGCCGCCTACGTTAACGACAGGAACCGTATTCTCAAACGCAACATTGAACAATATACCGCTTTGCTGCGCCGTAATGGCACCGACAAGCCCACCGGCATAAGAGCCTTTTGCACCGTCAGCGTCGACTTTTACTGCTCCATTATTCACCGTCTCATTAGAGAAGCTTACTTCTGATCCAGCTTTGCCGACAATACCGCCTGCGTAGCTCAATTCGCCGCTTGCAGCCGTTACCGAAGCCGTATTGATAATCGGTGTCGCTTGATCCTCCATCAGCAAGGCACCGGAAGCATGACCCACGATCCCGCCGGCGTATACTTCCAATGCGCCCCCGTTACCTGCATGAATAATGCCATTATTCGTTGCCTTCTTAATAATAAGCCCGCCGTTCGTTGCGCTGCCTGTAATCCCTCCGGCATACGTATACGCTCCGGTTACCTCAACCGGAGTAACGTTCGTCGAATTCGAAATCGAGCCTTCGCCCGCGCCAACGATTCCGCCTGCGTAAGCGTGCTGCCCAGCAGCATTTAGCTTAACGGGAATCGTATTGGTAATGTTATAAACGATACCGTTGTTCACCATTTTACCGACAGCCGCACCTGCGTATGCCGATGAATAAGTAGACTGCGTTACCGTATTGATATTAATGCTCCCGCCCGAAAAATGGAAACCGCCTACAGTGCCTCCATCCATGTAGCCGACAAGCCCCGCATACACGTTGTTTGAATCCAAATTCATGCCTTCAATGGCAAAAATATTGGCGCTCTCTGCCACCAAGGTGCCTCTAAACGGCTTCTCGTCCGTTCCGATTGGCACCCAAGTATAGGCCGAAAGATTAAAATTGCCGGTTACCGTCAATATTTTCCCTCTAAACCCATCAATGATTTTGCCGTCTGCCGTTACGCCGTCATTCACCAGCTTCGCTATTCCTGCAAGCTTCTCTACCGAATCAATAGTGAACGTATTGTAATCCTCGTTATACCAATCTACCTGGGCATGCTCTGTCCAGTGATCCGAGCTTGCCGTAAGAATGGATACGCCAGCAAATACCGCTATTGCCGCGCCTACTAGCGCAATTACCATCCGGTAGATCGTTTTTTTACTCAATGCCATCTGTACACCGCCTTAAATGAATGTCTGACTCTATCGCAGCTTGTGACTCTATCAACCGCAGGATGTCGCAAAGGTGCCCACATAGGTCTATGCGACTTATGTGGGCAGCGCCTGCTATTAACGATTGGAAATGAATTCGTCAAGTCTTGTCGCTATCGCCGCAGCCTGTGCTCTGGTTAGCGATTTCGCCGGATTGACGTTATTGTTGTCTCCAAGAATGATGCCATGCTTAACGGTCAGAGCAACCGATTGCCTAGCCCATTCCGGGATGGAATCCTTATCGTTGAAAGCATTCAGAATTCCCTCTACCTCTTCAGCGTTTAATTCTCCGCCTAGGCCAAGCGATGTCAGCAATCTGCCAACCATCGTCATGGCTTCAATTCGATTCAAGGTTGCCGATGGAGCATAGCTGCCGTCTGCACGGCCATTTACGATGCCAAGCTTCGCTGCAATCGACACGCTTCGCTCATACCAAGCGCCCGATTTCACATCCGTAAAGCTATCGCTAGCCGTTTTGTTCATGAGTCCCGCTACGCGAAGCAGAATCGTTGGATATTCCGCTCTCGTCACTGTGCTCTCCGGCTCAAAGCGACCATTGCCTTTGCCAAGCACAAACAGCTTCGAGGCAGCTTCGTTGATGCCCGCTTGTCCCCAATAACCGGCTTTCACATCGTTAAACGTACTAGTATTGCTTAGGTAGATCAGTTTGCCTTCACCTGTCAATTGAATATCAAGAATCGGTGCTGAGCTTGTCCCAGCAAGCTTCCAAGGAACGGTTGTCCAGCTTCCGTCTGCGCTTTGCAGAACGACCGCCGTAATTGCTTTCGCTTGAATGCCACTCGGCACCGGTACATGTACGGGCACATATTTGCTCCAGCTGGTTTCCGGCAGATTAGTCGTAATCGTCACGCCTTTGCCATCTCCAAGCAAAGTAGCGCCTAGCTCCTTAGCGAGATTAACCGAAGCGGTTTTCCCTGCTTCGCTGTTAGCCCCAATGGATACCACCAAGTCTTCCTTTAAACCATCTAGCATAGCAGGAGTAATGACCAATTGTGCCATAGGCAATTTGATGCTTATCCCCTTCTTCGCTGTTGCCGCTTTTTGAGCACTAGCTTTATCCATACGGAAGGTATAACTGGTGATCGTAGCATCTTCGGAAGCAATCGTGATGTCGCTATCCCCAGCTGCCTGTAGATCCTCAGCCGTAATCGAAATCACTACGCCGCCTTCCTCGCGGGTGACTTCAAGCTTCTTGCCGTTGACGATGATTTCGGCTGGTCCTTCTGGAAGCTCGCCGCCTCCAATGGCACCGCCACCGCCTCCGCCGCCAATTACGCCGCCTCCGCTGCTAGCTGACCAAACCCTCGCTGCAAGCTTAGCCGATACTGCAGTCGCTTTCTTCGTAGAGGAAGCTCTAGCCGCAATAACGACCGTTTCTCCGGTTTTCGCAGCAATTTGTCCATTTTGAGGGAAATAAGACCAATCGCTAATATCCGCTCCAAACGTTGGAAGCGCAAATGCTCCACTGCCTTCCGGATACACTTTATAAACCAATTGCTGGCCGGTCATGTCTCCTGCGGAGCCAATCGTAGCCAAAGTCATAGCATTATTCCCGCTAATAGCTGACAAGGTTGCCGTTATCGTTCTTAGGCTGGTTTGCTCCGGCCATTCGACCGTCGCCGCTGCCATCGCCTTAAGCGATACGTCCTCTGTCAGCTGATATTCCGCTTCAATCAGGCTGGCTCCGACATCAAGGCCGGTAATAACGCCTGTTTCCGATATGCGAACCGAATCTCCCATGCCTATAGAGAAGCTCAGGCGGCTCAGATCAGCTTTCGGAATATCTTTTTCCTCAAACTTCGGCTTGCCTGATTCGTCCTTCCCATTCGCATACTTAAGTACCGCTTTGACTGCTGTACTGTCACCTGGCTTAATGTCGCCTATTGGCTTCAACACCAGTGCTGAAGGCACTTGATAGGAAGCGTTCGTCACGACAACGGTTGCCGTATTCTCATTGCCTGCTTTGTCTTTGGCAATAAATTGTAGCGGTACGGTCGCCTCACTGCCCTCAACTGGTACTAGGCCTTTAAACGTTCCGTCGTCTGCCACGGCAAGCTTAGTGCCATTAACGGTAAGATCAGTGTCTTTCGTCGACGTTCCCGCCACTTGAATTTTGCCGCCGCTCGATCTAGCCCCAGTAATCGGCTCATCGATGTAGATAACCGGAGCAATGGTATCGACCGTCAGGTACAGCATCGTTACCGAAACGTCCTGCGTAACCTTATTCGTTGCTACTAGTTCAATAGCATAAGGCCCATCGGTCTTAAACTGATCAAAGGTTAACGTACCGTTGCTGCCTGACCCGCTGTTTTTCAAGCTTGTTTTGCCAATCGATTTGTCGGCATAGAACGCCTCGATTTCAACATCTTTTTGATTGGCCGTCAGATTAATCTTTTGTTCAAGCTGATTAGTAAGCAGCTCCATATACACTTTCGATGTATCCAGCGTTCCAGCTGTCGTGCTCGCTCCAAGCTTCGGCTTGGAAGGGACAGGGAGGAATTTCATTGCGCTGTTCACATTTCCGGCAAAATGATAGTTTTCATTTTTGTCCGCGTCCTTGGTTGGCTTCGTCACTGCTGATACCGAAATGACGTAATCCTTGCCAACTTCAAGACCGGTGTAGGTCACGGGAGCCTGCGCATCGTCCATCGCTACGAGACTATCCGTATTAATCGCATTCGATGTAGATGTCGCGGCCCAGCCGCCAACAAGAATGCCTTCATAGCTGCCTGTCTTCGCATTCCAGTAAGGAGCAAGCTCGGTTTCCGTAAACAGAATCTCGCCGAATTCCGGATAGGATTCAAGTGCTCCGCCACGCTCTTTCAACGCTTCCAAAGCATAGCTATGCTCGTAGTTCTCATGACCAGCCTTTTTCTTGCCTGGCTTAAAGGACAAGGAGAACAGTCCGTTGCCAGCTGGCTTGATGGCTACATCGCTAACTGGCTGCGGTGCAAGCGGGTCAATGATTTCAAAGCGCTCCGCAGATGTTTTCGTTCCGAAAGCACCCTCCGATTTCAGCTCCGCACGCAAGTAATAATTTCCTTGCTGCAATAAACCGCGGATATCCTCGACATCGCCAAGCATCGATACTTTCGTCACGTCAAGCGTCATGCTGCCGCTTGTTTTATTGCCTGTTTTGCTGCCATTTTGGCTGACAGGAATATCCTTCGCAATCAACAGACCCGGCTCGCCCGGCTCCAATACGGTATCGGAACCTGCCTTTGCGGATTTGGCATCTGCTAATGCATCTTCAGTCAGGTACAGGCTGATCGTATCGCCTGCGTGCGCATTGGAGACATTCCACGCTGCTGTAAAAGCATTAGCGTCCGTATTGCTCTTCTTCAAGCTAACATCCGTCAGCTCTGGCGTAGTCGGAATGTTGAGCAATCTGCTTTCCACGGCCGATACGGAAGCCAGTGTCCAAGTACCGCCTGCCGCTGCGCGGTCTTGCGGAATAATAATGTAAGCTTTTTTCGAATCTACGCCATCCACGGACTGGTCTGCCGGGATATGCTGAATGAATGCATTCGCATTCGGATTTGTATTTGTGTTGTCGAATACTACTGGATACAGCTTGCCTTTCGAATCCTTAAGCGTAAAGCTTGGGATCTCCTTCGACGTGTATTCCACTTCGATCATGGCATTGCCCGTTACGCCGCCCAGCGGAATTTCATGCGTTCTGCCGCTGTTTTTCACGACAATGCCGCCGATGCCTACGCCCATCGAACCGTTATCCAGCACGCTTACGCCTTCGGATACTTTGCGGTACGTAATTTCTTGTATCGCTTTCTCCGTATCGAGCCACGAAGTTGCCAGCGTCTCAACGCCTTGTCCAATAACCATCAGACGCGGGCCTTTCTCAGGGTCCTCGACAACCATATGGATGAAGCCCTCTGGAAAATTTTCGCCCGAGGTGCCGAATTCAACTCCGCCGCCCCAATAATAAGTAATCCCAAGTGAAATGAACAGAATGCCTATGCTGCCCCATAGCTTGTCATTATTAACGCCAAGGAACACGCTTGAAAGCGGCATGCCGCCAACGACAGGCACGCTGCTCGGAATTTGAACCTTCGCTCCGATATACCCTTCGAAATCAATGCGGTTTTTCTCCAAGTTCTGACCGACAAAAATGCCCGCCTTACCAATAATGACTTCCCATCCGCCGATATCGACCTCGGCTTCCATCCGTACAAACCACGGAGTGACCCATTGCGCTTCAATCATCGCTTTGGTCAGCATCGGGATAAGATCGTCGTCATCCGGGTCAGGGCTAGGAGAGTAATCCATCTTCCCTTCAACCTTGATGCCTGTCCTCTTCACAGTCAGGTCGATATCGCCAAAGAAATAAGCTGGCGCAATACCAAATCTCAAGCTAACGCCTGCCTGCACTACGAGCGGGAAAGGATCTTTTTTCGAGCCGCCTGCAATGGTATCTGCCAGCTCCCGAACAGCTCCGCGAATTTTAGTTAAATACGTAGCTCCCGTAATGAGTATGCCTGGTTCAGGCAAGCTTGTCCCAAACGCGATCACATCCGGCAAAATCCGACCGTCCGCAACCTTCTTCAAAGCTAGCTCAAGCTCCACATCAACCATGCCCTTGAGATCAGCCTTAAACTGAAGGCCGTATTGATTTTCAACATCCTCCACCGGTTGAACAAAATGGACAATGTTGATTCTTCCGCTTGCCGATCCGGATTCATCATCCTTATCGCCATCTTTTTTAGCTCCGAACAAGCCCATATCCTTATCCAGATTGAATTTAAGCGCTGCGTCGATGCCCACAAAACCTTTGTCGTTAAAGACAACGTTGCGCATCTCTGCTTCAATGATTTTCAACGAAATCGAGCCCCCGAACGAAACGCCGCCCTGTCTCAAAATAAAATCATTGAAGGAGAGCCCAAAGCCGTCAATGGAGAAGCTCGGTGCCGCAAACAAGCTATGCTTGTTGAAGTAAACCGTCTCAATCATCAGCCTGCGAAGCGGGTTAATCGCATCCCCTAGACCGCCAACCGCCCAATCGAGCGATCCGTTCTCACTGTCATCCTCTTCATTATCTTCGCTATCCGGCATTTCCTCATCATTAACCAAGTAGCCTTCGCCAAGCGACTTATTGAAGCCGTTATAGAAGTCTAAGGTCCATTCCCCTTGATGGAAAACAAAGCCGCTGTTCGCCACGCTCAAAATACCGTCGCCCTTAACGATAAGCGTATCGAAAAATGGAGTATCATCAACGCTATTGTTATTCGACTGCTTGGTGAATAGGCCAAGATCCAGCTTGCCTGGAACCAAAACGATGTTTTTGCCTGTATAAGCAACCGCTTCGTTTATGATTGCCGGCTCCGTCTTCGTATCCACAACAATCTGCTGCTCATCGCCCGTACCGACCTGCTTGACCATACCCCGAATGACAACTAGCTGCTCGGGTCCATCCTCTTCCCCAAAAAACTCTTCCAGCGCTTCCTCTGATTCAAAAAGTTGGTACTGGTAAGCAGCTACTTCCTTTAATGATTTCGGATCCAAATACTCTCCTAAATCAAACTTAGGATCGCTTGCTTTACTTGCCATACCTACAATCGTTTTTGCTTCTTTATATTTCGTTACTGCCGTATAAAGATCCGTTCCGGATTTGAAAGGCTCTCCCGGAAAAGCTTCATTAATAGAATCTAGCAAAGCTCCGCTTACGTTTGGCGTTACAAAGCTCAAATCTACCTCTTGCTTGTAAATCGCCAAAATGTTAGCTTCCCGAATACGCGATTCCTCATTATCTGTAACTAGAAACACTTGGTTTGTTGTTATGTCGTACATCGCTGCGATTTCTTCATCGCCGCCAGTATCGCCTTTAAAATCGATTTGAACCTGGTATTCGCCAAGTGGCAGCTCAGGCCCCAAATTCGCTTCAATCACATTGCCCTTATCATCTACGAGGTCGCCGCCTCTGTACGTAATACGCATATCCCCGGAGAAACCATCGGCTCCCGGCTGGAGAAGAACAGCGTTTTTCGTATCCACTTTATAGCGTTTACCCGTAACTTTATCTTTTAAATAAACATCAAAATTCGGCGCGATGGTCTCATTGCCCGTGTTGTAAGCCTCAATATTAGAGAGGTTTACAGTCATGTACTTCACATCCGTGCTGTAAAGTTCGGATGGTGAAATTGCATAGACATACGTCGGCACCGCTTCGCCAATTGGTGGCAGCAAGATGAAGTTTTTCTTGGTAGACTCGTATTGTGCCTTTAAATCCTCATCCTCGCTCCCTTCAATTTCTTGCTGGGTCTCCGGGCTTTTTACAGTCAACATATACTCTCTAGTCGTTGGCCAAGGTCTGCCTTTGGCTTGCACAACGAAAGTAACCGTCTCGGTATCGCCAGGTTTATATTTAGGCTTTATGCCCGCTTCAGCCTCTTCCGGCGTAGCTGTTTTTTTCAACGGCTCCTTCGCAAATTTGCGTGACGGCTCCGTTAAAATCTTATTGTTTTCATCTCTCATAATCTTTCCGGCTTTGTCGAGCTTTACAAAGCTCAGTCCATTTTGGAGCGTCATCTCTGCTTCGATCTGCGTATGCTCCATGTTATACATCGCCAAGTTCTCAATCTCAGCTGTTATTTCAAAAACGCCTTCATCGACATAATTGCTAGCATCAGGCAGCGTGGCAAGCTGCTGCACAGGGTCCATGTAGCGAATCGAGAATACTTTATCTGGAGCTACGATTTCACCAAGACCGTATATCGTTTCGAAGGTTTGAGCCGCATGTTTGGCCAACTTCTTCGGGTTCCAATAGAAGGCTACTGCCGAGTCAGCTGTCCCGAAATCATTGGTATCCCGTGTGAAATCCAAATTTGGATTAGGTGTATAATCCCACTTGGTATTCGCTAAGTTGTTCCAATGCGCAACCGTCATTTCATCAACAATGTTGATATTGGCTTCCGCTATATTATTGAAACCATAAGCCATTACATTCGTGGCGAGCGGGTTGTCCAACTCCAGCTTGTCACGCATAACCCAATAGGCTGGTATTTTGTAATAAGCCTGATCTTCCTCAGGGATACCCAGCTTCTCTGGATCATGTACAAGCTTCCTTTCCACTAGCAATGGGGATTTGAAAGCCGTACCGACTTGGAATTGCGGGCCATCATTGCCGCCTACCATCGTATCTAGCAAAATACGGCTGCCGAGCGCGACGTCCACACCGCTTTTGTTAACCACTTCATACCGAATGTTAACATTACCGGCATTTAACTTGTCCGCGCTGTCCAAATAAAGCATCAAGATTTGTTTAATCTCGACACCTTTAATTTTCCAAATCGTTTCGATTTGCTTTGTGCCGTTAATATTTTGAATAATTTTCGGCGTTGATGTCTCCGAGAAGAAATTGGCAGCAAATTTATAAGGATTGCCGAAAATATAATCCGTGCCGTCAATTTTGAACGTCGTAAACGAGGTTTCCGGATCATCACCGCGGAAAAGCATATCGACGTTTTGATCCTTCTTGCGCACCGGCTGTCCTTCAACCGTACGAATGCCGAAGCGGCCCGTGCTATTATCTACTGTAATTTTAATAAAATCGTTCTGAATCACCGTTGTATTAGGACTGCTTACCGCAGCTGCGGCGGCTTCCATGCCTGTATAGTTTGAAGCTATAAATAATAACAAGGCGAGCATGAATATGCCGCTTTTTCTAGCTAATCTCACCTAAATGCCTCCTGTCGTCTGACTAAATCTAGTACTCGCATTATTCCAATACACCAACAGAGCAGCAGGCCGAGAACCAGCCGCACTAAACGCACGGCCGGTACTTGGACTGCGGATCAATTACTGCGCCTTCGAAATGAAGAATGTAGCATATTCCCGCTCGCGCTCCTGGTTTCTCACAATAATGGTGTACCAGCCTGCTCCAGGGAAAGTCACTTTAAATTGACCGCTTATCAGTTCTTTATACGTAATTTTACTTGCAATATATTTCATTTGGCCTTCGCGATAGAGACCTGGCTGATAGAGCAAATCATAGGTGCCCAGTTCATTAACTTGGTCTTTGCCGCCAACGTTCATGAGGTTGTAGCCGGAAATGCTGAAAGTCAGTGTGCTGCGGTCAAACAACGCCGTCTCTCCTGCAGAGGATGAAATCAGCATATCATTTGCAAAAATTAAGATTCCTCCATCTTTAACCACATACACGTCCTGCACGGCAGTAACCGTATTGCCTACTTGGTCCACAGCCGTGTAAGTAATTGGCTGATATCCTGCTTTGGTTAGATCCAGCTTGCTAATCGATACCTTAATGTTCTCAGGCTTCGATACGTTATCTGAAACTGTAAAACCACCTAAATCAACAGCGAAATTGAAGTCTTTTTTATTCTGAACCACAGCTGCTGAAGCACGTTTCAATACAAGCTCAGGTGCTTTATTATCTATTCCATCAACAGTCACCGTCACTTTATTCACGTTGCCTAGCAGGTCAGATACGGCGATCGTCGTAGAACCGTTAGCCGTGTACGTTCTTGAATATTGGAAGCTGCCTTCATCATCGCTGATTTGATTAGTAAAGCTGCCACTTTGTGCAATTGGTACAACGCCCGAAAATACTTTATTCGGAGCAGTTGTATGACCGCTTAACGTTACTCTCATGTTTCCATTTGCATACGTCTTGCCGTCGATAGTCACAATTTTGTTTTGCGGCAAGGCTTGTCCGTCCTCATCAACATACGTATACGTGACGCTTTCCACTTGAGGAGGCGCTGCAATAATATTATCGATATCAGCCGTCAATACCTTCGTATTGCCAAACTGATCGGAAACAACAAACGTTTGCGTACCATTGCTTTGCAAGGTTACTGTTTTGCTTCCTTTTACGATACTAATTTCCTTCGTTTCTCCCGGCTCTGCTTGCACCTCTAGCGTTACGCCTGAAGAGAACAGGACATTTCCATTAGCATCTTGAACGGTTCCGAATGTCTTCGCCCCATCTTTGCCATACGTATAAGAGCGCACTAAAAGCACCTTAGGGCCCTCTTTATTAATATTTTGGACAACGGCAGTAGCTGTCCCCATATTTCCCGCTTCATCCTTAAACTCAAAGGTGAAGGATCCGTTATCGTTAAAGGTATACGAACCTCTTCCATCGTTATTCGTTACTTGAACAGGCTCGGACGTTTCTAAGCGAACGGTCACATTGCTGTTTGTCTCATCTGTAATAAGATATTCAATGCTGCCCTCGGGCGGCGTTCCATCCACATTGTTAATCACAACATACAAAGTATCCTTGCGTTCTCCATCATTGATATCCGTAAGATCGAACGTATAGAAGCCATTCTCCTTAACCTTGAACGTATTGCCTGTTCGTTCCGGTATAGAAGGATTAACGTCCGTTGGAACTACTTTAATGCCGAGCGGCACCGATACCTCAATGTTTACACCAGTAAGTGGACTAATCGGTCTCGTTGTGCTCAGCGTAGTAAGCGCATAAACCGGCTCAACCGTAGACAGTGTTGCGATATTAATCTTCTGCGGATCGCTGACCGCGCCGCCTGGCGTTCGGTATTTCACTTGAATCGGCAACGCTGCTGCTCTATCCGAAACAGCTTTCACCGAAACAAAACTCGTAAACGTCCGCCATTTGTTCCAGCTTGCTCCGTTGTCCTCTGAAATGGAATACTCGTAGCCTTTCTTATCCTCTGTATCCAGAGTCAGCTTCAAGATCGCTGTATAACCATCGGTATCGTCCCCATATAAATAAATCAAATCGGAGTGAGATGGTGCTGGCGGGATTTCCGCTCCTGCATTTTTGGAAACCTTAAACGTCCCGATCGTGCTCTTGATCGTGCTGTTTCCAGCACCGTCTACCGCAAATACATAAAGCCTGTAATCTGCGATCTCACCCTCTTCCAGCGCCTTGCTGTCAAGCTCGATTACTCCGCCTTCCGGCAGCTCAATCCAGTCTGGTGAATCAGCATCTGGAGCCGCTTTGCCAAGCTTCACCCATTGGTATTTCTTCACCAAACCGTTGACACTATAAGGCTCATTAATCGATACCGTTACCTTATGTGATTCAAGGGGATAGGTTACTCCATTTTTGCTAAAGCCAATGGTTGGCGCCTGGTTATCGAAATAATAAGCTTTCGAGAAATAATAATAGCGGTCTCCTGCTTTCGCCATCATATGAATGTAACGGGTACCGTTCAAATCTGTATTCACCGGAACGATATAATCGAAGCCAGCGTTTACGCTGCCTCCTCCGGAAACATTCAATGCTTTGTAGTCGTCGTTGTTTACTGGACGTGTAGCGTTAGCGCTAATCGCATAGCCAACAAAATCCGGTGTAACGCCGCTGATGTTAAACTGAACATCATGACTTTTCACATAGTTCGTATCTGCTGGTGGAGAAAATTCGGTAAGTACTTTTTCTTCCGAATTAACCTTTACCGGACTTTCTGACGAGGTGATTACTTCATTGCCCGCTTGATCAAGCACTTTAATGTATAAGCGATAAAGTCCATCTTCTTCCACCTCGTTCAAGGTAGAAACGCTAAGCTCCCCCTCCGTAAGAGTTGCTATTTTCCAATTGATATCCTTAGGCTGCTTGCCATCCAATACCCATTGGTAAGAAGTTTTCTTAATTCCGCTATGGTCATCTACGATATCAGCGCTGATTTCCACGTTAAACGTGTTGTCGCCGCTAACCTCTTTGATTGTTACTACTGGCTTGCGGTTATCAAGCTTGATGACTGTCGAATTGTAAGTCCAATTGGAATCGTCGTATTTAAAATCATTCAAGTCCCACGAGCTGACATTTCCATAGTCACCAACAGCAGCTAGTGCTTTGTTATCTGCGTAAAAAGTTCTGTCGGCATCGGAGCCGCTAGTTAGCTCCTGTTTCCAAGCTTCATATTGATCTGCGTGCTGAATGACATAATCCGCTTTTTTCTTATATTGCATCAATTCTCTAGCAGAATCCCATGTCATATCTGCCGTCCAAGTATGCAAGTACCAATCACCGCTGTTTTCCGAGGTCAGCGCTTCGGCCGGTGGGGCAATCATATTTGTTTTGTTATTAACGACCTGAAGAGAGAGGTTCGCATACTTCCCTGGATAAAGCTCCTCACTTGGCTGCTTAGCCGATAAAGAGTAGCGCTTGATTGCAGCGAATTGATCCGCAGACTCCTCTGCAAACGGGTCATTCGGTGATTGTGTCCAAACGTAATAGACTAACCCAACAGATGGCGAACCTGCACCTGTATTGTTGGATGGACGATATATGCCGCGGCTAGGTCTTTCTTGTCCTCGTTCTTCTATGACTGGATCAAGTGCAGGAATAAACACGGATGGGTCATTCGCATCAATCGTTATTTTTCCGTTCTTCTGGTACGTCTGGTTTGTAGCTCCGCCAACTTCGTAGTGGTAGTCAATAATTGGTGGTTTATTGTCAATCGCAAGTCGTGCCCAATCAATCTTAGAATTGACTAATGATTCATCCCCATCAATATGGATGCCATCATAATTGGCCGGTTGAATGAGAAGATTGCCCGCATAATCCTGAATGACATTGATATCGGAGTTATCTCCTTTATCATCATGCGATACCGCAATCACCTTCAACAGCGGCGTCTCCATAAGGAGCTCTTCTGTAATATGGGCACGGAAAGTCCAATTTTTTGTATTGCTTCCCGTAACGTAGTACGCCTTCAAACCCGTGTTAAAAAGAATAAATGTTTTCTCGGGGACCCAGCCTTTCTTCACGACCGCTTCCTCGGTCATTTGCATCGTGAAATCAACCGTATCGTTTTTATTCAGCGTAACGCCTGTCACAATTTCCGGTTGAATACCGTTTCCGGTCTTCGTATATTTAGGTGCGACTCCGTCAACGATGACGCGATAACCGCCATTGTTGTAATCAAATGGATTCACAACTTTTCCGCGCACATGCTCATTGCTAGCGTTATTTCCCAAAGTCGGAAAATCAGTAATAGCCACGTTACCTGCTGTATCTGCAAACACCGCGCCCTTGAATTTCTCCTCCAATGTCTGGTTAAGAGGAATCCCGCTTGTTGAAGTTCCCGTAATCAACGGTTCTAGTGGCAAGTTACCGCTGTTATGATATTTAACGCCCACATACTGATACTGGACATGTCGTTGGTAGGTATTTAGATTATTAGCTGTGTACGTTCTATTTTCCAAATATTGTGTCTGCCCCGCTGCTGGCAGACCTGTTCCGCTTGGATTAGCAAAAAGAGGATGACGCAAGAAATGCTCATAATAAGCCGAGTTCAATGCAGTAGGCCTAACCGGCTCTGTAAACTGATAATCAAGCGTTATGTTTTCCTGCTGCTTAACATAGAGCTCTTGTTGGTTAATCGTTGTATTCGTACGCTCCGCGCCATTGCCTGTGAAGATGTAGCTTGACATTTTCGGACGGTTTGTATCCTGGAATTTAATATACAGACCTCTGGCACCAGTAAGCTCGCCATTACCGTCTCCGTTACCGTCTCCATATACAGTTACTCTTAGTTTTGATTGTGGAGTAATTATCTTTTTTGCAGAACGGGGGCCTAAGTCGCCATCTCCGTCTGTGTCACCTGATAGTATATTTTCACCACTGAGATAGAAGTTTACTTTTGTATCACGCTCCCAATGGATAAACCCTCCCTCGTAAAATTTCAATCTATTCCAACCAACCACTACTTCGGCCTCGCCGCTTTCCGCAAGTGCTCTCAGTGCTGGATTGCTTGCAATATCGATTTCAAATATGACTAATGTATTTTTGTCTTCCTTGCCTGTCATAACATCGCCATTTCCCCAATCAATTTGCGAGTATTGTTGGGTAGGTGAGTCAGGCTGGCTAAATCCTGGCGTATTCGCATAAATATTAACTAGCGAGTTATCTGCCTCATAGGTCAAGTTACCTACGTGTGTACCAGCTCCAAAAATAACTTCCAAGTCAGCAGGTGCCGCCTCGACCTTTACTGCATACAAGCCTTGCAACATCGTTCCTAGCAGGCATACGATGATCACCGTTGCAATACTTCTAAAAGCCTTTCGATTTACAAACATAAACTTATGACTCCTCTCTGTAATCCTGCTCCGTTGCCTAGTCAACCGTTCTGCCTCACTTCCATGTTCAACGGTATGAGCCTCTTATAGATCGCTATAAATCAGCAATAAATGCTCTATTCCGTCATCTATCGACATCCTATGAAATTGTACCAAATCACTCTGTGCAAATTCTGTGCAGAATAGGGTCTTTAGTCCCCTTTCACTCAGAAATCTGAGCAAATCAAAAAAAGAAAGCCGGATCCCATCTGACTTCCTTACTATTCTATAAAAATCAAAGTGTACCTATTATATCCAAAACTATACAATTCCTTTATGATAGATTCGCAGAGAGAAACCGCTTGTAAGAATTAGAAGGGGCAATTAAATGTCGGATAGAGTCATAATGACCATGTTCTTTTTAGTCGTATTTTGCGGATCGGGGATATTAACTATTTTATTCCCTGAATTCATGGTTAAAACATCATCAAGCGCAAGACAACAAAAGAAACCCACAAAGGATATCATTTATTTATATAAAATCGGAGCATATATCTCCATATTCTTAGGTTTAATCATGATTGCAGGGGTCTGGATGGGAGGTTTGGGAATATAATTTGTCTTACTAGCATGGTAAAGGAGGATATTCGTTTGCAAAATCGTTTAACTCAAGGGGAGTTTAAGCTAAAGGTTTTATTACAAAAAAATTTGTGCATGGTTCTCGTTTATTGGGCAGTAGCATTCGCTACATCATGGATAGATCCAGCCATTCATACTATATTCTACTTCATTGTCGAGATTTTATTTTTGCCATGTTTTATTTGTTATCTCAATTATAAGTTCTTTCTTGAAGCTGGAAACCGGTTCTTTTTTCTAGGTTTTATATTCGTCATACTAATCATAATCTTAGGCCATAACCTGAGTTATATTGTAATTTCATTGTATATTTACAAAAATAACTTAAACCTTCCCGAAGAACAATATTGGTTATCAACGTTCTCTACAGTTGTCATTGTGATCGGAATTATTTCTTGTATCATTGCTCAAATTTTGTTGATCATTAGACTCAAGGATGTAATAAAAACAAAGAGCGTGCGGAACACTAATTAGTTATCGTAGACGGTTGATTATCAACTTCGTAGCCTATACACGATCGAGCAGGTGGAAATAAATTTGCGGGAGTGGCGCCAAATTATGAATTGGATTGTATTATTTCTTCTTGGATTACTACTGTTGTTTTTTCCAAAAACATTTTCAAAGATTGGATGGTTTAACTTAGATAATATGAACGGTAATGCAGGACCAATGGATAAATATGATAAACAGAAATTTATATCGGTCAAAACGATTTATGTATATAGAATGATTGGCATAGTTCTTATTATATTAAGCTTGATATTCATTTTGTCATAATCTTTTGTTGAATAATATGAATCTACCTTCGTCTTCATTTTGCTAGGCGATAGGCATGAATTCGGTACTGTACCTAGCTCATGCCTTTTATTTTCAACTTATCCACTACTTATTCGGCTTTGCAGTGCTCACAATACATCCCTCATATTCCCTTCACAGCCCCAACCGTACTAAGAGCCGCGTCCAAATCGCTATAAATCACATTTCCGACCACAACCGTATGTGCGGCTTCCGCCGCTTGGAAAGCTTTGTCCGCAGTGTCAATGCCACCGCCGTAAAATAATCTGGCTTGAACGGCTGTTGCCCGTGCCCGCTTCACAAGCTGCATATCGCCGAAACGGCCGCTGTATTCCAAATATATAACAGGCAGGCGCATCAGCCGGTCAGCCATTCGCACATGAGCGATCAATTCTGCTTCTGTCAGCTCCGTCTGTGCATCGGTTACCTTTGCGGCCGTCGCCTCACCATTCAAAATAATGTATCCCTGCGCCGCTGTCTCTTCCCAAGGAACAAACGAGCCGTATTCGAGCAGTCCAGCGGTTTGCCGTCCGGTGATCCACTCCGCCTTGTCCGTATTCAGAACGAGCGGCACAAAATATCCATCGAAGCCAGGAACTGCGCCTTCCAGCGTCGATACCTCCAGCGCACAGTCTACCGCATATCTGCGAATCCGTGCCATGAGATCAACGGTATTCTCAAAAGTCACTCCGCTGGAACCGCCCACGATAATCGCATCCGTCCCTGAATTGCATATTAGATCCAGTGCTTCATCGGTTATTTCACGCTCGGGGTCAAGCTTAAACACATGCCGCCAGCCCGAAAACCAAACCTCACTCATCAATGACCAAACCTCGCTTTTTCGCCAAAATCGAATGTCTCATAATTGCGCTATCCCTCTATGCTATGCCAGCGCCCATCGCGTGTCAAACCTGTCCTGCGCCGGCCATCAAATGGAAAAATGCCGCCCTCCTACGGATAGGAGAGCGGCATACCTTTTCACGTCAAAACTATCCCTATTTCTTGACTAGTTGACCACGGGTAACGCCCAACTGATTGATCGCTTTCAGGCTGCGCCAAACCTGCGTGCCGCTGATGCCTCCATCCAGCGCGTCGCGGTAAAGACCCAATACTTCAAGCACCTTCTCCGGCGTTTCTTCCAAAAACTCTACGCGGAAGTTAGAGACGCCATAGCCGACAAAATTGCGAATATACTCTGCGCCTGATTGCTCAATCGCATTATATACGGTATTGCGGCAGCCCTCATCTACGCGCACGGGGTGCGCCATGCCGATCCGATCCTGCAAGGAAGCGCGCTGCTCCTCGCACGGACGGCCGCAGTTGGTAAAGTCGGTTCCTTCGCTCATAAAGGTGCAGTATACGCAGTGCTCCGTATGGAACATCGGCAAATGCTGATGGATGACCATCTCCAGCATCGACGTATCCGAGTTTTCCAGCAAATCGACCATCTGCTGAATATTCAGGTCATACGAAGGAGTGATCAGATCAAGCCCAACCTCTGTGAACAAGTTCACTGCTTTGTGATTGGCTACGTTCAATGAGAAGTCGCCGATCAATTTCGGGAACGGCTTGTCCGGGTTAGCTGCACGGGCGCGCAGATAATAATACAGCGCTCCTGTGTTCCGCACGAGTACCGCATCCGGCTGCAGCTTCAAAATATTCGCATGGTATCCATTCTCGCCCGGCATATGAATGCGCGGCGTTGCCAGTGCAATCGGCTTGCCCGCCTCACGGGCCGCAGCCACTGCAGCAGGGAACTGCTTGATGAATTCAAAATCAGCATACACATAGGATACATCCGTTGTTACGGCTGCCTGCACTTGCTCCAAGCTGCGGCACAAGGCGATCAGGTTCGCGTCCTTGCCGCTTTGCGGTGCCAAAATATCCTTCTTCGCCGAGTCTGCCTGGAAAAGATTTTCGCGCGAAGCGACTGGATTCTTCACATATACCGGCGGCTTTGGACGCTCGCCCGCAAGCAGCTCTACCGCTTCGCGGCGCAAACGGTTCAGCTCACGGATCGGCACGATCAGATCGCCCTGAAGTTCAACCTCCATTTTCTCGAGCTGGTACACCGTACCGCCCAAACGGCCCAATTGATCCTCCAGCAGCGCTGCATCCATCGGACGCTTCTGCGCTTGCTCAAGCTCGAGCTCCGTGGCAACCTCAACGGTCGTGCCTTTTTGTACATCCGTCCACCAAGTACGCATAGGCTGGCCAAGCGCACCCGTCACTCGTACATGCAGCGGGAACACGCGGTAGGGCTTTTCCGTTTCAAAAGTGGCTCTCAGACGCTTATCCAGCGCCGGATCACTTGTTTTCCAGACGCGGTCGCCCACATGCACCTTGCGCAAGTCAACATCATTGCGTCCTGCTACAAGCTCGATCAGCGTGCCTTCCTGCGCTTCGCCCTCAATCTTCACGCCCTGGCGGCGAATATCGTACACGCGGCCGCCCTCTTCCTTCTTCGTCGGGTCGCCGGCGTCAAACACAATGCCGTCGCCGCGCTTTAGAGGCGCGTCGATCCGCAAGGAAACCGCATCGCGCATCACGCGCTCCACGCGGCCGAGGTAGACGCCGCGGCTTTTCGGGAACGTGCCCTCAACGAGCATCTTGTTGTTCGTTCCCGACAGGAAACCATGCGTGAAGCCGCGCGAGAAGCTTTGCTGCAGCTCACGCACATCCTCCGCCGACGGCTTCGACAAGTCGCCGTCAAAATATTTATCGATCGCGCGTCGATACTTGCTCACGACATTTGCAACATACTCCGGGCTCTTCAGCCGCCCTTCGATCTTAAACGACTTCACGCCGGCTTGGATCAGCTCCGGCACGATATCGATCGCCGCCAAATCCTTCGGCGACAGCAAATACGCGATGTCGCCCATCGGCTGAATCTCCCCGTCAACCATCAGATCGTACGGCAAGCGGCAAGCCTGCGCGCATTCCCCGCGGTTCGCGGAGCGTCCGCCCCACATTTCCGACGTCAAGCACTGTCCGGAATACGACACGCATAACGCCCCGTGCACGAATACTTCCATTGGCAGCTTCGCCTGTTCGCCGATTGTGCGAATTTGCTTCAAATTGTTCTCGCGGCCGAGCACTACGCGCTCCAGCCCGAACGGCTTCGTAAATTCAACCGCCTCCGGCGACGTGATCGTCATTTGCGTCGAACCATGAATCGGGAAATCCGGCGATAGCTCGCGGATTAGCTTCACCAGCCCCAAATCCTGCACGATAACCGCATCCACGCCCGCATCGATACACATTTCAATCAGCTTCTGCGCGTCTCTCAGCTCGTCCTCAAACACGAGAATGTTAAACGTCAGAAAGCCCTTTACTCCGTACGTATGCAGAAAAGCCATAATTTCCGGAAGCTCTTCGCTGCGGAAGTTGTTCGCCCGGGCACGCGCATTAAATTTCTCCACTCCAAAAAATATCGCATCGGCGCCGTTAGCCACAGCAGCCCTCATACAATCCCAATCGCCGGCCGGAGCCAGCAGCTCTATGTCCGATCTTATTATTGTGTCAGTCATAATTACAATCCATTCCTCTCATTCTTGAAACCTGTTGCTACTATCTTAACAAACCACGGTCATCTATACCACTACACAATACTGGCATCACGCAAAATAAACCGGTTCCCTCATCAGGGAACCGGCTCTAGAGCCTTGATTTTTATGAATTGAAACGAATGGACTGCGCAACGTCGTTGATAAGCTTCAAATTGCTTTCAGTTGCATGAACGTCATATAGCGTAAAATTAAATACCATTGATCCGCTTTCCCGCTCAACCAAATAAAGGATTTGTGAATAAGGAATACCAATTCTCGGCTTAGCTGCATGCAGCACCACTTTACGTACTGATTTCCCGTTTATCGTTAAAGTCGTGTTTTCTTTAATCGAAACGCCCTGTAAAATCCCATCCGGTGAGCTTGGAAGCTGAGAAATTTCAGCGACAATCGCGGAAGGTGTTTTCTCCGATTCGTATATTAATGCTTCGCCAGCATTAAACGAATAATACACATCGTCCTCGTTAAAATTGTTTTGCTCGCCTGTCCAGAATGCCGGCATCTCGATAGAGTAGCCGTAAGTGGCACTGCGTTTTGTTATTTTTTTGCTGCGGTCGATAAGATCTAACTGATCATCAACCACTCCAAAGTTTTTCTCAATATACGCCGTATCGATCGTTACCGAAGCAATGACTTGCTTAAGGGTATCTTTGCTTTTGGCACTGTTCGATGCCGGATGTAGGTAAACGAGCGAATAACGGTAATCCCCGGAAATATAAGCAATTTCATTAAAAGTAATCCAATAGTCTTCACCGTATGAAATATCATAAGAAAGACTCAATGCTTTTCCGTTCTTCAGGGTGACCGGTGCCGTAGTTACATTGCGAATGTTGGAGCTGACGAACTCTTCGCGAAGATTTTTCTCATGGCGTACTGCCCAGCTGTCAAGCGTATCTCCAGCCAAAAGCGATCCAAAGGAAAACAAGAAAGAGTCCGTTTTGTTTGCAAATGATGGCGTAGAGCCGTCAGAATCATCATACCATCCCGCCGGTAGTTTAACGGAGAAGCCATAATCGGCATCCTTAAACGTAATCATGCCATCTTGGACCTTCGTAATATTTTTCACGGTTTTGTCAGATACATTAAACGAAGGCGTAAAGCTGTTCAACAAAACGTCGTAGCTCGCGAGCACAGACTTGTCGGAGCCCTTCACGCCAACGAGGATAATAAAGTATTTATCCGCTTTTTGGACGCCGCGATATTCATAATACATTTTGCTTTGTTTCGTGTAAGAGACAATCTTCTCGAATTGCTGGCCGCCTACTGTAATCGTACGCTTATCCACGGTAATTTCATCGCCATCGTAATAGCTATACAGCAAATCACGCTGTTCTTCGACTGTAAGCTCATCGTCACCGACGAGCTCCGTGAAGACATTCACCTGCGCAGCTACTTTGGAAGCGTCTGCGGTGTCCGCCCAGCTTATATAATCTCCGCTATCGCTTTGCGCAACTTGAACGAGACCAGCCGGGTAGTTTAATGTCCATCCGTAGTAGCTATCGCCAACCTTCGTTTTTCCGTAATCGGAATCGATGGAAGTACCGCCCGTGCCTGAGGATTGCGCTCGAACGCCATTAATGACCGTTTCTTTTGTTGCGGCGTCATTGGAAATCTTAGCTCCAAAGGCTTCTACAATTATGCGAAGTGGAACCATTGTGGAGCCTTTAACTACGACGGGAGCAATGGCAACCGTTTTTGCTGCTCCGTTGATTTTGACCGTTTTGCTGCCAAACGTTAACACGACCTTCCGGTCATTGTACGTTAAGGTAATCACATTCCCGTTTTCCAATTTAAGGCCTGCGCCAAATGCATTGGTAATGACTTTCAAAGGTACCATCGTCGTGCCGCTGCTCACAAACGGAGCTTCTACCGTTGATGCCTTGCCGTTAATTTTGACGGTCGTGCTACCCGCCTTCAATCGAACCTCTACCTTGCTGTCTGCGTCTGCGGCAAACACCGCCATCGGCAGCATCGCCAATACCAGCAGTACTGGCAGCAGCATCGTTAAAAATCTTTTCATTTATAATTGCTCCTCTAATCTCAGATAATTGCTAATTCACTCTTGCTTCTATTGCCTAACCTTCAACCAGCGTCAGCTTCTTCGTCACGAGATCGCCATCCATTTGCAGCATGACCTCTACTTGTTGGCCCGGCAAATAACTTTTGAGCAGCTCATTCAGCTCTACGATGGTAGATACTTGCTTGCCCGCAACCTTATAAAGCAAATCGCCGTTTTTGATCCCTAATTTTTGGGCAGATGCCGATTGCACCGTTTTCACGGTGAGTGGATCAGAGGTCGGGATGCCGATTAAGGCCGACCAGCTTTCCTCCAGGCTTAATCCCAATGAAGCACGCTTCACATGCCCGTATTTGAAAAAATGATTTGTCACATACTGTACCGTATCCGCAGGAATGGAAAATCCAAGATTATCGACCCCAACTTCTACGAATTTCAAAGAATTAATGCCTATGACCTCGCCCTTCATATTCACGAGCGGCCCGCCGCTGTTTCCCGGATTAATGGCTGCGTCTGTCTGGAGCAGCTTGTAGGCTGAGGAAATGCTGCGATTCATGCCGCTTAAAATGCCGCTGGTTGCCGTATTGCGCAGCGAGAAGGAGACTGGGGTTCCAATCGCTACAACCGTCTCGCCTACCTGCACATTAAGCGGAGTAGCCGCTAGTTTGGCTATAGGGAGCTTCGTTGCTTTTATTTTGACTAGTGCCAAATCGCTTGGTTCATCATAATGTGTCCGCTCAGCGTCATATTTCTTGCCGTCTGCAGTAACCACGACCAAATTCGTCATGTCCTCCACGACATGCGCATTGGTTACAATCCAGCCGTCTGCCCGGATGATTACGCCTGTGCCATGAGCGAGGGCATATCTTGGATCAGCGGAGCCTACATCCTTCGGCTTGCCGATGATCGCTACGACAGAAGGAGACACCTTCTTGATGACTGATGGAATATCTGCGGGGGTATAGGCGTATGTATTGCTCTTGGAGTCGAACGTACCTGTGCCGCCAAGCGCACTCGTAAGCGAGCTGGCTTTGACGTAAACCTCACCGTTAATCTTTGTCGCGCTTAAAGCATGCGTGCTTGTTCCTCCTGTGCCGGCAGCCCATGCAGTCCCAGCCGCTATAATTGCTCCAATCGCAATAAAGCTGCAAACTCGAAGCATGCTTCTCTTCATGAACCCACTCTCCCTATCCTTCTCTGTGCAGACGCCGGTTTAGCCCCGATTTGGCGCTGCTTTCTCTATTTAGCAATCCCCTCGTAACATAGCATATTTTCCAATAAACGACAATCAAAATTAGCTAGATTTATAGGTAAAAAGATACAGAATGGAAATAGACCCTCCGGCCTGCACTATGCCCGTTTTGCTTAATTATTATGCGATTTTGTCAATTGTCGTTTCGGTTATGTGTTCTGATTATGAAAGTGGTATACTATGTGGGACTACTAATTCAATCCATCTCAATGGATTCGGGAGGTAAAAGGACAAATGAAATTAGGCGTATTTAGCGTTCTTTTTGCACAAAAACCATTCGAGGAAGCTCTCGACTACATCGCTTCCAAAGGTCTGGATGCAATCGAAATCGGCACGGGTGGATACCCGGGCAACGCACACTGTGATGTGGATGCATTGCTAGCGGACGAAGGCAAACTGAAAGCGTTTAAGCATGCAATAGAATCACGCGGACTGATGATCAGCGCACTTAGCTGCCACGGCAATCCGCTTCACCCGCAGAAGGCTATTTCTTCTGACCATGATGCGGTTATTCGCAAAACGATTGAGCTTGCCAACCGTCTTGAAGTATCCGTTGTCAATACGTTCTCTGGCTGCCCAGGCGACCATGAGGATGCAAAATACCCGAACTGGCCGGTTGCTCCTTGGCCGAATGATTTCCAGGATATCCTGAAATGGCAATGGGAAGAAAAAGTTATTCCATATTGGTCTGAGATTGGAAAGCTGGCTACAGAAGGCGGCGTCAAAATCGGCCTTGAGCTTCATGGCGGCTTCTCCGTTCACAGTCCTGCTACCTTGCTTCGCCTGCGTGAAGCGGCTGGCAATGCGATCGGCGCCAATCTTGATCCAAGCCACATGTGGTGGCAAGGCATCGATCCGGTACAAGCGGTACATATTCTTGGCCGTGCCGGAGCAATTCATCACTTCCATGCGAAGGATACAACGATCGATCCGATTAACGTCAATCACCATGGCGTAACGGATATGCAATCATACGCGCTTATGCTTGATCGCGCTTGGCAGTTCCGTACTGTCGGCTATGGCCATGACTTGAAGACATGGGCTGATATCCTTAGCGCGCTTCGCCTTGTTGGCTATGACTACGTGGTCAGCATTGAGCATGAGGACGGCTTGATGTCGGTAGACGAGGGCTTCACGAAGGCCGTTCAGAACTTACAGCAAATTCTGATCCGCGAGCCGCTAGGCGAGATGTGGTGGGTTTAATCCTTATAAACAAAACAAAGGCGTACTGGACTTGTCCAGTACGCCTTTGTTTTGTTACATTAGATACTAAGCTAGCCAAACCTGCGTGATCATAATAAAGTCAATCAGCAAAAACAATGCCAGTGAAACGAAAGTGAAACCGATCGCAAAAATGTTTTTCTTCGGGCGAGCCGTTAATAGTCGCACAAACCCAATTGCAATCAGTACGGTAAAGGCAAGCATGAACCAATCGAAAGTACCGATTTTACTTGCTTCTTGAACTGCTTCTTCTGCCAAAAACATGAAGGGACCTCCTTTTTTTCGCACGTAACCTATTTTACTATATGTTAGCTTTTTGTGGCTCCTGACGCAAGTAAGAATCGAATTTCGTAACAAGTTTGTCACGTTTTTTTTGAAATATAAGACTTTATAAGCCTTACAGCATAAAGCAGCCTTATCTTTCTGTGAGAAACGGATCGCCACCCTCGAACAGAGGACGGCTGAATCGTTTCTTGTTGGTTAATTATAAAATGTCCATCTATGGCAAAAACTATAACGAATGGCATTCAAAAATATCTTTTACTCATGCATCTATACACACACTACAGATAATGTTCATTCTTTGTTTTTTGTTTATTTACAACCTTGAAAATACAAGAAATTAATTAGATACATCTTTGTACATATACATATATCTTAAAACGATTAATTTGGTTTTTATCCAAATACAACTTTTCATCAATCAAAATTAATGGAGGATTAACATGCAACCGACACAAGAGCAATGGAAAAACTTATATGAAGCAGCAAACGCCTTTAAAGCAGCTGCGCCTTGGAGCGTCTTTAAAGATAGCGATATTTTTGCTGTCAAAGACCCTTACACTGGCAGAACAGGCTACTGCTGCATTATGGGTGCTGGGGGCCAGCTTTTTGGTTTGGCTCTATATTTAGGCAAGAGAGGTTTGGATACCATCTACGCTATGCTCGATGGCGAATTGCATGATGATCCTCTATTTGTTCAGCATTGTCTAATGCTCTCCTTCGATGACCGCGAGGACTTGCATCCCGATGAGTATAAACAAATCAAATCGCTCGGTCTAAAATATCGTGGACGCAATGCCTGGCCTGCCTTCAAAATTCATGAGCCCGGGTATTATCCCTGGATTCTTGAGAAAGCTGAAGACGTTCTCTTCCTAACCGCAGCTTTGGAGCAAGTCATCCAAGTCGCAATTGCTGCCCCTGAAGATGCTTACAGCTATATACAGCCTCAGGGTGAGAAGCTGCTCACTCGCATAGCAACCGCTCAAGCCGACGGAAGCCTGCAATGGAATAGCGAATGGTTGGTACCCGAAGAAGACAAGATGGAACAAGTCATCGAAACTGCTTCCGTACTTAATGAGCTTCAGCTCGCCAAGCTGAAGAAAACGCTCAAGAAAACAAACGGCACCTGGGAAGTCGGTTGTTTCTTCATGCCTTCTCCTGTAGAGGATAAGGGCAGACCCTATTATCCGATGATCTTTGCCGTTATTGATCAGGACTCCAATCAAATTATTTCGATGAACTTATTCGAGCAGCAAGAAGCAGCTTCTATTGTACCTGAGAAAATGCTGGAGCTGCTGGAAACCGCTAAGCTCCTGCCGGCCAAATTAGTCGCTAATGATGCTAAAGTCTTTGATTTATTATCCGAAGTCATCGAAAGCTTTAATTTAAAATGTTTTACTTATAATGGTCCGCTAATGATGGACGACTTCAAAGATTCATTATTTAATCGCATGGGCAGATAACGAGCAGCAATTATGAGCGATCGAACTTAACGAAACAAGAAAAACAGCAGGCTGATCGCTCAGCCTGCTGTTTTCCGCTTATTCCATTGCTGCCGCTACCTGCTTCTCTTTATGCAATGTATTCGTCCGTTCACGGTCACGCTCTAGGATCGGCTTTAAATATTTACCGGTATACGATTGCTCCACCTTAATGACCTGCTCTGGCGTTCCAGTTGCCACAATCATACCGCCGCCGTTGCCACCTTCTGGTCCCAAATCAATTAGATAGTCCGCTGTTTTAATAACGTCCAGATTATGCTCAATAACGAGGACGGATTCACCTGAATCAACCAACCGATGCAAGACCGTCAACAATCGGTCAATGTCATGCACATGCAAGCCTGTGGTTGGCTCATCCAAGATGTACAATGTTTTGCCTGTGGAACGGCGATACAGCTCAGCCGCTAACTTGACACGCTGCGCTTCGCCGCCAGACAAGGTCGTGGCTGGCTGCCCAAGCTTCATGTAGCCAAGTCCTACATCAAGCAGCGTTTGTACTTTCCGATGCACTCTTGGGATATTCTCGAAGAAGAGACAGCTGTCTTCAATCGTCATATCCAGAACTTCTGCAATGTTTTTCCCTTTATATTTCACTTCCAGCGTCTCGCGGTTATAGCGCTTGCCTTTGCAAATTTCGCAAGGCACATAGACGTCTGGCAAGAAGTGCATTTCGATTTTGATAATGCCGTCACCTCGGCATGCCTCACAGCGGCCGCCCTTGACGTTAAAGCTGAATCTGCCTTTTTTGTACCCGCGTACCTTTGATTCATTCGTATTGGAATATAAATCACGAATATCATCAAACACGCCGGTATACGTCGCCGGGTTTGATCTTGGCGTTCGGCCAATCGGCGATTGGTCAATGTCGATAACCTTCTCTAAGTGCTCAATGCCGCGCAGCTCTTTGTATTGACCAGGACGTGTCTTGGCCTTGTTCAAATCACGCGCGAGCGTCTTATAGAGAATTTCATTAACAAAGGTTGATTTGCCGGAGCCTGAAACACCCGTGACCGCCGAGAAAACGCCAAGCGGAATCTTCACATTCACGTTTCTCAGGTTGTTCTCCTTAGCGCCACGTACCTCTAACCACTTCTCATTGGTTTTTCGGCGAACGGCAGGCACTTCAATGAACTTACGTCCGCTCAAGTATTGACCCGTTAGCGAATTCTCATTCGCCATTACCTCTTCCGGCGTTCCTTCAGCAATAACCATGCCTCCATGAATGCCGGCGCCAGGCCCGATGTCGATAATATAGTCGGCTGCAAGCATCGTGTCCTCGTCATGCTCGACTACAATTAAAGTGTTGCCGAGGTTGCGCATATGCTCCAGCGTCTCGATCAATCGGTCATTATCGCGTTGATGCAACCCTATGCTCGGCTCGTCCAAAATATAAAGCACGCCCATCAGGCTTGAGCCGATTTGAGTAGCCAATCGGATCCGCTGCGCTTCCCCCCCGGAAAGAGTGCCCGCAGCACGGCTTAGCGATAAATATTCCAAGCCAACGTTAACTAGGAAACCTAGTCGACTGTTGATTTCTTTCATAATCAGATTGGCAATCGCAAGTTCCTTTTGTGAAAGCTTAAGCGAATCAAAATAACGCTGAGCATCACCGATTGATAGCGAAGTTACTTGCGAAATATTTTGCGTATTAATCGTTACAGCTAAGGTCTCCTTGCGAAGGCGATGCCCTTTGCAGCCCGCGCATGGCTTAGCGCTCATATAATTCTCGATATGCTCACGCATCATGTCCGATGCCGTATCGCGGTAGCGCCGCTCCAGGTTATGGACGATACCCTCGAACGGAACAAACGCTTCCTTACGGTGGCCGAAATCATTTTCGTACAGGAAGCGAACCCGCTCTCCTCCCGTACCATAAAGAATCTTCTTCATTTGCTCTTGGCTAAGCTCCGAGACAGGTACGTTCTGCGGAATGCCGTAATGCACGCATACCGCGCTAAGAAACTGCGGGTAATAGTTGGACGTGCTGCCTGCCCAAGCCAGAAACGCAGCATTCTCAACCGATTTGCTCATATCCGGTACGAGCAGTTCGGGATCGACGATCATCTTGACGCCCAAGCCATCGCAATCCGGACAAGCACCGTAAGGGCTGTTGAAGGAAAACATGCGTGGCTCTAGCTCCTCAATGCTGAAGCCGCATTCCGGGCAAGCCAAATTCGAACTGAACAGCAGCTCTTCCTGATCAATAATATCTACAAGAACACGGCCCTCTGACAGCTTAAGCGCCGTTTCCAAAGAATCCGCAAGGCGAGTCTGAATGTCTGATTTCACTACAATCCGGTCAACCACTACTTCAATGCTATGCTTTTTGTTTTTCTCCAGCTCGATCTTTTCACTCAGCTCACGCAGTTCGCCATTCACCCGGACGCGCACGAACCCTTGCTTCTGAATATCAGCAAGCAATTTGGTATGCTCGCCCTTGCGGCCGGAAATAAGCGGAGCCAAGATTTGCAGTTTGGTTTTCTCGGGGTATTCCATGATCCGGTCAACCATCTGCTCCACGGTCTGCGATGTAATTTCAATGCCATGCTCCGGGCAATGCGGTTTTCCGATACGGGCAAACAGCAGCCTCAAGTAGTCGTAAATTTCCGTTACGGTTCCTACTGTAGACCGCGGATTCCGGCTTGTCGTCTTCTGGTCAATCGAGATGGCCGGAGATAAACCGTCGATCGAATCGACGTCCGGCTTCTCCATTTGACCTAAAAACTGACGAGCGTAGGCCGATAAGGATTCCACGTACCTACGCTGTCCTTCCGCATAGATGGTGTCAAAAGCCAGTGAGGATTTACCCGAACCGCTAAGGCCTGTTAACACGACGAATTTGTCGCGCGGTATGACAACGTCAATATTTTTTAAATTATGGGCACGTGCGCCCTTGATTACGATTTTATCGCTAGCCAATCTTTTCTCCTCCTACTTAGCCCATCTCTGCCCGCAGCTCAAGCAGCGCATCCCGTAGCTCTGCTGCGCGTTCGAACTGAAGATTTTTTGCTGCATCCTTCATTTCTACTTCCAGCTTCTGCAGCAGCGCCAAACGATCTTTTTTGTTCATCTTGCCGACGCCTGCATCCGTTAAGTAATCCGCCTTCTGTTCAGCCACCTTCGTAGCTTCGATGACGTCATGGACTTTTTTGCGAATCGTCTGCGGCGTTATGCCATGCTTCTCATTGTATGCCAGTTGAATGGTCCGACGGCGTTCTGTTTCTTTGATCGCTCGGTCCATCGAATCGGTTATTTTGTCCCCGTACATAATTACGCGACCTTCACTGTTCCTCGCCGCACGTCCAATGGTCTGAATAAGCGCGCGATCAGAGCGTAGGAAACCTTCCTTATCCGCATCGAGAATCGATACGAGCGATACCTCCGGCAAATCCAGCCCTTCCCGCAAAAGGTTAATGCCGATCAGTACATGGAACACGCCAAGCCTTAGGTCACGAAGAATAGCCAGCCGCTCTAGAGTCTTGATATCGGAGTGGAGGTAGCGAACCTTAATGCCAATCTCCTTCATATAATCCGTCAGATCCTCTGACATCTTCTTGGTCAACGTCGTAACGAGCACCCGCTCATCCTTGGCAATGCGGTCACGAATCTCGTTTAACAAATCATCAATTTGCCCTTTCGTAGGGCGTACTTCGATAATCGGATCAATAAGACCCGTTGGCCTAATAATCTGCTCGATCATTTTGTCCGTATGTTCAATCTCATACGGACCTGGGGTAGCCGACACATAAACCAGCTGCTTCGCCTTTGCCTCGAACTCCTCGAAGCGCAGCGGCCGGTTATCCATTGCCGAAGGCAGCCTGAATCCGTGATTCACAAGCATTTCCTTCCGAGCCCGGTCACCGTTGTACATGGCCCGAATTTGCGGCAGGGATACATGCGACTCATCTATAACAATAACCATGTCGTCAGGGAAATAATCAAGCAATGTATAAGGCGTAGCGCCGCGCTCCCTAAAGGTTAGCGGTCCTGAATAGTTCTCGATGCCGGAGCAAAAGCCCATCTCGGCCATCATTTCCAGGTCGTAGCGTGTACGCTGCTCCAGTCTTTGCGCTTCAAGCAGCTTACCTGCCTCGCGCAGCTCGGCAAGCCGCTCCTCCAATTCCCGTTCAATATTGATTAGCGCCACTTTCATCGTCTCTTCCTGGGTCACGAAGTGGGAGGCCGGGAAAATAGCGATATGTTCGCGTTCGCCGATAATTTCGCCTGTAAGCACGTCGATCTCCGATATACGCTCAATCTCGTCTCCAAAGAGCTCTACGCGAATGGCACGTTCATTATTGGCAACTGGGAAAATTTCCACGATATCTCCACGAACACGGAATGTTCCCCTCGTGAAGCTAATATCGTTGCGCTGGTATTGAATATCGACTAGCTTATGCAAAATGGTATCCCGAGACTTTTCCATTCCGACTCGCATCGACAACACCATGCCTCCGTATTCGGATGGAGATCCGAGACCGTAAATACAAGAAACGCTGGCAACGATAATGACGTCGCGCCGATCGAACAGCGAGCTTGTCGCCGAATGTCGAAGCTTATCTATTTCATCATTAATACTGGAGTCCTTCTCGATAAAGGTATCCGATGACGGGATATAAGCTTCCGGCTGGTAGTAATCATAGTAGCTGACAAAATATTCAACCGCGTTGTCCGGAAAAAAACTTTTGAATTCGCTGCACAGCTGCGCAGCCAATGTCTTATTGTGCGCGATGACGAGCGTAGGCCGATTAAGCTTCTCCACCATATTCGCAATCGTGTAGGTTTTGCCCGTACCCGTCGCCCCAAGCAGAGTTTGATGCCTCTTTCCTGCCTTAATGCCTTCCAAAAGCTGCTCGATCGCCTTCGGCTGGTCCCCTTGCGGCGTATAGTCTGACTTCAATTCGAACAGCTTCGTTTCCTTTGCGAGTTCACTCACGCCTCTATCCACCTCCGTTATTCGAAATGCTCTTATCATTATAGTCAATTATATGAATTTCATTTCAGTAGTGTTTTAAAAATAAGAATGTTTGTTCCCGTTTATTATACCGTGTACTGTCAACCGACGCAATGATCCTTACATAAAAAAAATCCCGCAGCCTGTCTCAAGAAGAGATAGGCTGCGAGATTTTCGGATTTTGCGACTTGCGCGCTCACTGTTACTGTTCCTTGCTCATTCTTCTCTCGCTCCATTGGCCATACCAAGCTTCAACTGGCTGCGGAACGACGAGTCCGAGCTCATTCTCCATCGTTAGCAGCAGCCGCTCGTAATAAGCTGTCACTTTGTCAAAATGACCTAATTCATCATAAAGCTTCATCACGAGAAGACCCTCTGTCTCATTATATGGATCAATGGTTTGTATTCTTTCATATAATTGCAAAGCTTCGCTCCATTTTTCTGGACGTTCCAGATCGTAAGCGGCCACCTGCCTTGCCAGACTCAGCCAAAGCTGGCGAAGGCGCTCTCTCTCATGCTCGGCCCATATATATCCATGGTCCTGAAGATAATGTCCTTCATAATCCTCTAACAGTTGAATCGCGCGGTCATAGTGCTCCGCTACAGGCCCCATTAGATTTTCCAGTTCCCGTTCCCACCGTTCGGTGTCCAACGCCACCTGCCCGATCTCAAGGATGTAACCTTCCTGAATGCTCGTATTTTGAATAACAATCGTTAGATTTGATTTTTGAATGCATTGCCTGATTTGGTAGATAGCCGTATATAGCTGAGTCATCGCCCGCTTCATATCCATCTCAGGAAAAAACAACTCTAGTAGCGTCGATTTATGAACAATCTGGCCGCGATGATGGAGCAGATAGGCAAAGAGCTCCTGCGCTTTGGCGGTACGCCACTTAGGCAGCTCGGCCGGCTGGCCATTCGTCTGGAAGCGGAGCATTTTGAAGCAATATATCATTTCCGTGCTCTTCACAGGAGCTTCAGGTGCCGCTTGAACGCCCTTGCGCTTCATTAACCGCTCCAGCGTTTTCTGAATACGTGCAGTTTGCACCGGCTTCAACACATAATCGATCGCATTCAGCTCAAAAGCTTGAATCGCATATTCATCATGAGCGGTTACAAACACGATATGGGCTTGCGGACAGACCGTCTGAATAAGCTCAGCTGCTTGAATGCCGCTTATTTCAGGCATGTGGATATCCAGAAATACAACATCCGGCATCAGCACGCTTGCCCGCTCCACCGCCTGTACCGGATTTTGATAGGTTTCAATTGACGTCAGCCCAGTCGACTGGCGGAGCATGCGCTCAAGCTGTACGAGCGCCAGTCTTTCATCATCAACTAAAAGCAGCTTCACTTGCTTCACTCCTATATTAGCTTCATATCGTTCCTAAATTATATCTCATATCGGCGTCGTCCGAACAAACGATTATGCCCTATCCCTCTATTATACCTGTTCCCGCGAAGATTGTTCAGAAAATGTATAGTTCCCATTAATACAATAGTCATGATGCGAACAAAGACAAATCTTGTTGCATTCTGACGAGAATTAGCAATGTTTGTTCAAAAAAAGATCAGTTGCACTTGTTACATTTTGTTACAGGATCCGTGCAGCTTGCTAAATTTATTTGCGAAGCGAGCAGGCCGCAAGCTATTATACGGCGTTTATTACTTTGCCGATAAGTGAACCAGCTGGCACGATGCTGATATTATCATGTTCTTGCCGCATACCCACTGGCAATCCTCTAACTTATCCAGCGGTTGACTAGAATAAGGAGGCTGATCATAGGTTAATCCCGTTCTTTTGGAACGACGCGTCTTCCTGCTTCACGTAAACGTGAAAACAGATCGAAAGGAATGAAGAAAGAAACCATGCTATTACAGAAATTGCGGAGAGGCCGTATGGTCCCCCTCATCCTGTTGTTCGCCTTGCTGCTGCAAACAGCATTACTGCCCTTTGCATCGCCAGCAATGGCGGCTACACCGGTTGATGGACTAACGATAACAAAATCCGCAAGCAAAACCAATGTCAATGTCGGAGATACCTTTACTTACTATATTCAAATTGAGCTCTCCAGTACGGTTGGGCTGAGCAAGGACTTGGTAATTAAAGATATCGTTCCAGCTCCGTTCACCATTTTAAACACGACCGGGGCAAGCTTCACCGGGAATACAGTCACCCTAAACCGCACTTTCAACCCCGGCGATTCCCTGGAAATTGAAATTGAAGTGAAGGTCGGCAATACGTATACCAATTCGCCGGTAGATAAAATCAATACGGCAACCGCAACTGAAGCTTCCAGCGGCAACATTAGTTCGGCCAGCGCTACGGTAACCGTCGCGGCAGATGCAACGCCATCGCCTACACCGGCGCCAACAGCCACGCCTACGCCTGTTCAGTCGACTTATGATAAATGGGCTGCCTTTAAAACACAAGACACCGGCTATGCGAGCGGCGTTGCGATTGTTGGCGGTTCAGTCCATTACAATGTCGGGATTAACGCTGTCCAGAAAGGCAATGTAACACCGGCAGGTGCACTCACAAACATTACTCTTGTGGATTCTTATCCATCGCAAGCAACGGTAACTCTTGCGGATATTACGCCAGTAGCCGGCCCGTCGATCACTCCTGTGATCGATAATGTCAACCATACGATTACATGGGTTATTCCGCGATTGGATTCCGGTCAAAAGTTCGAGGCTCGCGTTAAGCTTTCTTACCCTCCTACATTAGGCTGGGCAGGAGCTGTTAATACAACAAACAATCTTGCAATAACACAGTATACGATTGAAGGCCCTATTGAGGGCGAAGTAACGAATCCGAATGCATCTATCGATACGAAATTCGGGCCTCCAGTCTCCGGAGGAGGACAAGTCACCAAGAACCGTACTTACGATTATCGCTGGCATGGCCAAGAGCAACGGTTCACGATAGGCGGTATTACAAACTCAGCTAACGGAGCAAACTCCGAGCTGCGGAATATTGTTCTTACGGATACACTTCCTTCCGAGCTTCAGTACACGTACTTAAAAATGCCTAACCGCCAATGGACTTCCTTCACTTATACATTAAAGAACGGCGGAGTAACAACGATAACTCCAAACAGCAATGGCACCACATTGGAGAAAGCAACGCCTAATAAACAACTTACGGTCGGAAACGGTTCTGATCTCAACGTACCGACTGGCGATTCGCTAGTCAGCGTTTCCTGGACCTTTGATTCGCTTCCGGTAAACCAGACGATCGGCGGCGTAGAGCTGCGCGGCTTGGTGCTGGATACAGCTACAGGAATCCGATCTAGCGAAAACACAGCATGTGGAGCAGCAGCAATTCCTAACGCCGACTCCGCAGTTAACCAAGGCGATACCATCAAAAACTGTGCGGTTGTCACTTATGAGGCCTTGACTCAACCGACGCCAGGCAACTGGACATATACAGCACAGATACCTGCTACGGCTGTAGCCATTTTTAAGATCAATGAACCAAAACCTTGGTTGACAGCATCTAAAAGCCAACCAGGCGGCGGCACCTTCTTCCCGTTAAGCGAAGTTCCATTCTCACTGACGGTGGGCAATAAGATAGACGCGACAGGCCCATGGGTAGATCCAGTCATTTACGATTTGCTGCCTCAGGATTTCGATTATTACACGGATCCAAAGCAAACAAATCTCGTAACGGCTCTAGCCAATTCATTTACGATCACGGGCTTGCCTTCTGGCGCAGCTAATCCAACCCTAGTCAAGCTTGCTGATGTGAATGGACGGGCTCTAGTCAAATGGTCATGGCCAAGCGGCTTGTCCTTAGATCCAGGCACCAGCTTAACGATTACTTACAAAGGAAAAGTTCGCTCCGGCGCTTTGCCTTCTGGCGGTTCGGTCAGCTATCTCAACAAAGTATTTGCAACAACGGCTGACGCGACTACCCAGTTCTGGCATGACGGCAACAAAAATCAGTTTAGCCCGCTTGGTTTCCCAGCATGGGCAGCAGCTAATCCAGACCGTTCAGGTACGACGCTGCAATTCAAACCAAACGCAAGCGATCCGGTTGAGCACTATTATGTCGATGCGAATGCTCCAGTCACTGTCGGCCTAGCCGCTATTGTCAAGTCGACTAAATGGAACAAAGGCGATTTGCCTGCCATCTTCGACGTTGCCAATTCCGGAGGCTACAGCGGCCCGCCATCGATTTCCTACACACCTTTCGACAATGGGACGTTAGGAACGCCTGAATATACAGAGTTCCCACGTTTCAGCACAACCTATGAAGGCGGATCCGCAGATTATAAGCTGGTTATTCAAAACAGCGGTAACACGCGGTTATCGAAGATTGATGCAATCGATATCCTGCCATTCATCGGCGATAAAGCTGTTCACCCGAATTCGAATGTGGACCGTAATTCCGAATGGCGTCCAAACCTAGCAACAACGCCAAAATCCGGCACAGGCAAAACGTTCTCCTATACGCCTGAAGACGGTGGAGCGGTTAAAACCGTGACCTATGATCTTCGCGTATTTTACAGTCTGTCGTCAGACAAAAGCAGCATCGTTAACTTTGCGAATGCCGTCGGCAGCAGAAACGGCTGGATCAACCAGACTAATTTTGCAGGCGATAATCTGACCGACATCCAGTCCCTTTATTTTGAGATTACGAATATCAAGGGCAGCGATGGCGCTTCAGACTTAGCAGCTGGCGATTATATCGTACTTGATTGGGAAATGAATGCGCCGGTAGGTACGGAATCAGGTAAAGTCGCCTGGAACTCCTTCGCCATTCAAGCTACAAGCGCTGCGAGCGGCAGAACGATGCTGCCAGCGGAACCAAACAAAGTAGGCTTCCTTGTTCACCCGAATGACGAACATGCGCCGCTTGGCGAAATCGGAAACTTCGTATGGTTCGACAGCAACCGCGATGGCCTGCAAAATGAAGGATACCCTGGCGATAACTCACAAAGTGCCGGTATCAACGGCATTAAAGTAAACCTTTATAAAGACGGAGCTGCCACGCCGTTTAAGGATACGATTACTGGATATGACCAGTCCGGAAGCCCTGGCTATTATTTATTCCAAGGTTTGCCAACCGGTCATTACGAGGTTGAGTTCGTGCTGCCGGAACATTATGCTCCGACCGTAGCGAACACTCCCGGATTAGATCCAACGCATATCGATAACACCGATTCCAATAAGGTTACCAAACTGGCAACAGCGGATGGTTACACCCCATACCGCACGGACTCGATTACAATCGATGTTTTGTCCGCTGACAAAATCAAAAATTATACGATTGACCTAGGCCTGATTGAAGCCGGTCCAACCGTACCGTCTTATCCATCAGCATCCATCGATAAGTCGATTACCAGCGTAGCGAAAGGCAGCTCCACTGCAGCGCCTTCCCAAAGCTATGTCGTTGTGGGCAATCAGGTCAATTACAAAATCAACTTTAAGAACACGTCCACCGTTACCCTGCATAACATTAAAGTACAGGATGAACTGGACCGTGCGCAAACAGGCTTTGCTTTCAACAAACTGACGTATAACGGTACTTCCATTTCAATAAACGGCAATACCCACTCCCGCCCTGATATCATTTCAAGCGTGAGTAATGCTGGATCGACGCCATATGTCATCGTGAAGAACCTTTCGCCTGGCGGCGAAATCGAGCTCGAAGGCACTTATACCGTTACAGCAGATGATTTCGACTTAACGGATTTGGATAACAAAGCAACGATTTACTACAATGAATCCAAAGAACCGCTCGAAGACGAAGCAAGCATCCCTACTGCCGCCGTAAAAGTCGAGAAATCAAGCAGCAGAACTTCAGCTTCAAGCTTCGATGAAGGAGATTGGATTGATTACCTTGTTACGGTAACCAACACAGGCAGCAGCGAATTGACGAACATTGTCATTACGGATACGAAGGTTTCCAGTATACCTGCGATCCCATCGCTAGCTTCCGGTAAATCAATTGAAATTACGTACCCGTACCAACTGACTGCTGCAGATGTGGCAGCTACGTCCATCATTAACATCGTTACGGCCGACCCGGATGAAACGCCACCGGTTACGGATACTCATGAAATTCCGGTTACTACCGATGCACGCGGTTCAATCGGGGATTATGTGTGGTTCGATCGCAACGAGGATGGCATTCAGGATGCAGGAGAAAACGGCATTAATGGCATTATAGTCAAGCTGTTCGACAGCTCCAATACCCTCGTGTCACAGACGTATACGAGAGAGAAAGACGGCAAAGCCGGTCATTACATTTTCAAAGGTTTGCCATTTGGAAGCTATCGGGTCCAGTTTATTGTTCCTGCTGATTATGAGGTAACGAAGCCGGAAGTATCAGGTTCCACTTCTGACTTAGATTCCAATGCCATCGATGCTTCTGGCAAAACGAATCTAATTACCATTACTAGCGCACAGCCCGATGATCTGACTATCGACCTCGGCTTGTACCCTCGTGGTGAGATTGGCAACTATGTGTGGCTCGATCGCAACCGCAACGGAATTCAGGATGAGAACGAAAAAGACGGCATCAATGGGATTCAAGTGAAATTGTACAAAGACAATACGTCAGGCATACCCATTGCAACGGCAACCACTGCTAATGATAGTAATGGAAAACCTGGATACTACCTGTTCGACCACTTGCTTTCGGGCAACTATTTCGTACAATTTGTTATTCCTGACGATTACGAGAAAACGATCGAAGGAACAACCGCTGGATCAGGAACCGATTCCAATGTAACGAACAACAACGGAATAACGCAGCAAATCGTTATTGGGGAATCCACTCGCTGGGTTGATCACACGATTGACCTCGGATTAGTTGCCAAAGGAACGATCGGCAACTACGTTTGGATTGATCGGGACAGCAACGGCAAGCAAGATGAGGATGAGCAAGACGGCGTCAATGGTATCAAAGTGAAGCTTTACGATCAAAACAAGGAGCTCCTTGAAGAGACCGTAACGGCTAACGATGCTTCCGGCAAGCCTGGCTACTACTTATTCGAGCAGCTTACAAGCGGCAACTACTTCGTGAAATTCGAAGTGCCAACTATCTTTGATCTAACTAAGGCTGGCGCAGCAGGCACTACGAGCGCTAACGATTCTAATCCGACTGTTGATGGCTTTACAAGTGTTATTTCCATAGGCGCGACGGCTCCTAATGGCTGGCATGACCTAACCATTGATTTAGGATTAATCGGTATCGGCCGCCTTGGCGATTATGTGTGGCATGACCGCAATCGTGACGGCATTCAAAATGAAGACGAGTCAGATGGCATTAATGGCGTCGTAGTCAAGCTCTACAAGGATTCCCCTACTGGAACTCCGATTGCAGTAACGACTACAGCCAATGATACTACCGGCAAGCCTGGCTATTACAGCTTTAAAGAACTGCTTGAAGGCGACTACTACGTACAATTCGTTCTGCCGACTGACTATGAGAAAACGAAAGCGGAAAGCGGCGATAATGACGGCACCGATTCCAATGCAACAGACGGTACCCACACCACTGCAAAAATCGAAATCGGTGAAGCGGCGGGCTGGATTGATGCCAGCATTGATTTGGGCCTGATTGCCAAAGGCGAGATCGGTAATTATGTATGGCTGGATCTGAACCGTGACGGCATACAAAATGAAAATGAAGCACAAGGCATTAATGGCATTGAAGTAAGACTATTCAAAGACAATGCTTCCGGAACGCCATTTGCTGTAACCACTACCGCAAATGACAAAACCGGAAAAGCTGGCTACTATCTTTTTGAAAATCTGCGCGAAGGCGATTATTACGTTCAATTCGTCCTTCCTGTTGATTACGAAAAGACAACTGCTGGCAAAGGCTCGGATGAAGCTCTTGATTCTAACACAACCGATACACTAGGCATCACATCTGTAATAACCATTGGTCACGCCGCTGGTTGGATCGACCATAGTATCGATTTAGGCTTGATTGCCAAAGGCAAGATCGGTAACTACGTATGGTTTGATTCCAACACCAACGGCAAACAGGATGAAGCTGACAACCGTGGAATGAACGATGTTTGGGTCAAACTGTATGATGCTAACAAAACATTCATTACAGAAACCAGAACAAAAGATGATGCAAGCGGAAAGCCAGGCTACTACTTGTTCGATCAATTGATAGGCGGGCAATACTATGTCCAATTCGTTATTCCAGCCGGCCATATGGCTACCTATGCTGAAGCGGACGGAACTACGCCTGCAAACGATTCAAACAAACGGGTAGACGGCTATACCGAAGCCATCATCATTGGAGAGAGTGCTCCTAACGGATGGGAAGATTTGACGATTGATTTAGGCTTGTACTTTACGCCTAACCCACCTGTCATTCCTACTACTCCTCCTCCAGTGCTTCCTCCGGTAACGCCAGGACCTGATCCTGTTGATCCTGAGATTCCTGGAGAGACGGAAGAACCAACTAAACCGCAGCCTAGCCAGCCGCCGGTTGAGCACGAAACAACTGAGCAGGACAAGCCTGTTGAAGGCAGCGTCGATGTTCCAAAAGACAGCAAACCAAGCGTCGGCCAAAAGCCAGAGCATGGCGTTGTTACGATCGACGAAAACGGCAAATGGGTGTATACTCCTAACCCTGGCTACACCGGCAAAGACAAGTTCTCCATCATTGTGAAAGACAAAGACGGAAATGAAGAAGAGATCTTCTTTGAAATTGATGTCGAAGTACCTCTTGGCGGTGTAGACAGCAGCACGCCTCCAGTTACTACGCTTCCGAAGACCGGCGAGCAGAGCTATCTGCTTATGCAGCTCCTCGGATTTGCTTTCATTCTGCTAGGCGCAGCACTTGGCTTTAAACGCAGAAAAATGTAAGGTAAGGTGAAACGGCCATCGCCGTCCTTTGGCGGCGTGGCGCGTTTCATTCCGAGAAGTATAGGGAATGAATAGCAAAATGATCTACTTTCCTATATTGCAAAAAGCCCGTTGAACGAATTCGTTCAACGGGCTTTTTTATCTTTTCACAGCTTTTATTCAACATACTCTGTGGCAGTACTGTCCATGCAATTACTTGAAGCTTTCTGCCCTCTCTGCCCGCTCGCCGCGCCTGTTCGAGGCATGATAGCTTCTAAGCAGCTCTAGTAATGAAGCTGGTCCAGTAGAGGCATAATAGTTCGCCTGCTCGTCCGGAGCTAATATTACGCCAAGCTGATGATGCTCGCCTGTAAATCGAGCGCGCTGCGCAAACTTGATTTCTCCTGCCAGATTCAGTACCTCCAGCTTGCAAAAGGCAGAGTTCTGGACAAGAGCCTCATACAGCTCTTCCTTTGTTTTCACACGGATACCATTAACCTTATGCACGATCTCGCCTGTAACAAGTCCCATGGCTGCAGCTGGCGTTCCAGGCACAATGCCCAGGATACGCAAGCCCCGGGAATCATGAACGTACAATGGAGACTGTGCCGCTTCTATGGCACGACTGCGCCATATAATCGCTTCATGCAGCAATAAGGAGGCAAGCCCTGCAAGTGGAAGGAGAATAGGCTGCCACCAGGCTAAAACAGCCGCAGCCGCCAATCCTATGCTATATAACAGCAAGCCTTTAGCCGCATGATTGGCTTTATCTCGGGGCAATAAGGAACGCGTCATCTCTGTAAACCCGATAATCATAGGCAAAGCCACGAACGTCCAGCCCTGCGATCCATCTGCGCCAAATAGCGGTGTCCAAGGAAGCGTCAATGCAGATGCACTGCCTACACCACTTGGTACAAGCATTAATAGTGGCACAGGCCAAAAGCCTTGCAGCATATAACCTCCGATCAGCTTTCCTCGCTTGCCTTCAAGAAACAAAGGCGTTGCCAGCTTAGCTCCTTGCCAGCGTACAAGAATCGCTTCTGCCAAATGTAAGATCGCAACCAGCACAAGCAATCCCGCAGCATCAATTCCCGCAAGGGACGCTGCCATTGCTCCTAGCCAATCGGTTCGATCAGACAAAGTGGTCCAGCCTATCAGCCATTGCAGCAGCGTGATGACACCTGCACTGTAGGCAAAGCATAAATATCGTATTCGTGCGAGCATGAGAACAGCCGCAGTAGCCCAGAGCCAAATGACAGCTTCTCCTGTCAAGGCTACACCAATGAATACACCGGCAGCGGAAACGAAAATCCCAACCAACAAACCAGCAGCCAGCGCTTTAAGAACTAAACTCGGCCAATGGTGCAGCTTAACCGCAAACATTTGCCTCTCCATCCTGATCTGCCTTGTGTACTGCAGAATAATAAATAACACCGCAATATAATAAAATGGCTGTGCCACCAATTGAACAGCCGCTTGTCCGAGCCTCTCCAGCACTTCCATCGCCGTTTCCAAAGCTAACACTCCTTCGTACGTTCCGCATTTCCTTCCATGCACAAAAAAATAAAAGGCCGACTCCGTTAAACAGAGTCAACCTCTTATTCATTCGACGTGCCTGTATCATTTCCTGCCTACTGCCTTAATTGCTTCATGGAGCTGCGTATCATTTTTCTCATCCTGAATCCAACCAATGACCGCTTTCTCCAGCGCTTCGCCAGTCAGCTTATCGACCTGTCCCGTAACCGATAAACTGTGCTCCGTTTGAAATTTCTTAACGGCCTCTGTCGTTTCTGCGCCATAATAACCATCCTCACGCTTCGGCTCGTAGCCAAGGCCGTGCAGCATAATTTGAACGCTGCGCACTTGTTCACCCAGCATATCCTGCTTAAGCGTCTCCGGCAGAGTCAGCCTGGCCACGGTGTATAAATCAGGCGGCTGCACAGTGATATCCGGTTTAATCCCATTTTGATGAATCCAATTGCCGTTTGGCGTTAACCATTTGGCAATAGTCATTTTCAAGAGGCTACCGTCACCAAGCGCTTTATTATAGCTCACCTGTACCGTACCTTTGCCGAACGAGGTTTCGCCAACAAGCTTGGCTCCTGCACTTTCCTGCAGTGCTCCTGCCAATATTTCAGAAGCGCTAGCACTTCCGTTATTCATCAGAACCGCTATCGGGTAGTTCTTGCTTTGTCCCTTGGACAACGTCTTCTCCCGATTTCCGTCGCGGTCTTCGACTTGGACGACGGTCGCTCCCTTAGGCAGGAAGGTCTGTGCAATATCCACAACAACGGGCAGCACACCGCCTGGATTGTTGCGCACGTCCAGCACAAGCCCTTTCAATCCTTGCTCCTCCAGCTTGGCAAGCTCCTGCTTAAATCGCTCTGCCGTATGCAAGGAGAATTGCCTGATTTCAATGACACCCGTTCCATCCGGACGCAGGCTGCTGTACACCGTCTCCACATCGATATCATCACGGATCAACACGAGCTGAATCGGATCAGAGAAACCCGCTCGCTGGACTTGAATCTTAGCTTTGGTACCTTTAGGCCCCCGGATCTTTGCTACCGCATCCTGTAAATTCAATCCGTCAAGCTTCGCACCGTTAACCGTAAGCAGAATGTCCTTGGCAAGCAAGCCTGAGCGCTCCGCCGGTGAGCCCTTAATCGGGGAAACAACGACAATTCGACCATTCTCAAGCGTAACCTCTGCACCGATGCCCGTAAAGGAGCCTTCGATGGACTCCGAGAAATGCTGAGCCACATCCTTCTCCATATAAACCGAGTAGGGATCGTCCAGTGATGACATCATTCCGCTCACAGCGCCGTCGAGCAGCTCGAGGCGATCGACTTTTTGGTAATATTTTGTTTCAATTAATTCCAGCACCGCGTTAAGCTTCGTCAGCTCATCCTCATTCAGCCTGAAACGCTCACCCTCGCCAGCAGCGGAAGCGGTGAGTGCAGCCAGCGATGGCTTGTCCGGTTTAATGATTTGATCCGCAATCGTCAGCGTCACGAGCACGGATGCAATCATCGTCAGCATAACGAACGCGATTACTGTGCGTCCTTTGAAATGCACCTGTCTACACCACCTTCTCATCTTACACGGTCTTTGATTTAAGACCACCTTAGTATATGACAAATGGGTTAGAATTATTTGTATTATACGGTAAAGATGATCATTTTCCAGGTTGACGTTCTATAGTTCAAACAAGGCAGCCACAAGGGCTGCCTTTGATCATTCGTTATGGAGTTGGAACTATTTCAGATAGCTGCTTGGGTTTACTGGCGTTTGGTTGACGCGCACTTCGAAATGGAGATGCGGGCCCGTCGAGTTGCCTGTACTGCCAACCTCGGCAATTTTCTGGCCTTTCTTCACCGTTTCGCCTTTTTCAACTTTGATCCCACCATTGCGAATATGCCCGTACAGCGTCCAAAGCCCGTTGCCATGATCGATAATGACACAGTTTCCGTAGCTGCTCCATGTTTGGGCTACGAGTACTACGCCCCCCTCAGCTGCATAAATGTCGGTTCCTTGCGGTGCCGCAAAATCAATGCCTGTGTGCGTATGCTTTTTACCGGAAATCGGGTGAACCCGCGTACCGAAGTTCGAGCTAATTCGGTAACTGTCCCTGATTGGCATACCAAGCTTGCCACCGGTATAAGGGTTCGAGATTTTATTTTTCTCGGCATTCAGCTTCGATACCTTGGAAGCAAGGGCCATGAGCAGCTCCTCTTGTTCCTTGCTAATGCCCTCAAGCTCTTCAAGTGTACTGTCGATTTGCGAGAGCTTATTGTCAATCTCCTTAATATTTTCGTTGTAGCTGGCAATCATCGTTTCCTTCTCTTGTTCCTTCTTCACGAGATGAGCCTCATATAGCTCAAGCTTCGCGTAGATTGCCTTCACTTCTTCAAACTGCTTCTCCACCTCAATTTTCTTGAGGGAGACAAGCTCCTTCTCTTCTCTTTGCTCAGCCAAAATATCACGATCCTGCGATAAAATGGACTGAAGCGCATCAAAGCGATCAATAAAATCAGTAAAGCTTGTCGCGCTTAGCAATACGTCCATATAAGAGACAAACCCATTCGTATACATTAGCCGCATCCGGGATTGCAGCAGCTCGTCTCTCGTTTTTACGCGCTCTTCCGCCTGCTCAAGCTCCAACCCGGTTTGCAGAAGCTCTTCTTCCTTGGCGTCGCTTTGCGCTTGCGTTTTTGTTTTATTAATGACGACATTATCGATCTCCGCCATCAGATTTTGAATAGAAGCTTCCGCCTCTGCTTTTTTCGTAACGATATCGCCCTTTTCGTTCTTTGCATTAACTGCTTGCTTCTGAGCATTGGCTGCCTGCTGCTCGGCTTTCGCAGCGAGCCGCTCCGCTTCCTTCATTTCGGCCTTGGCAGCTGCAATTTGCTTCTTGATATCACTAAGGGAAGCAGCTTCTCCTCCAGTCGGCTGCAATACAAATACCGTCAGCATCATCATTACTGTTAATAATAACCATTTTCTCTTCTTCACGTTCGCTTCCACCTACACTTTCAAATACTTTCGTATCGAAATCGTACTGCCCCAAATGCCAATCAAGGTTCCAAGTACAATGAGCAGAGTTCCGGTCATCAAGCCAGACTCTTGTATCGTGACGAGCTTTATCATCATAAGTGACAATTCCATTTGTGTAAATTTCACGAGCTGTGAATATCCCGCTAATACTGCCGCTGTCGTAAGGGCCGAACTTATAATGCCAATCAAAGCACCTTCAATAAAAAACGGCCAGCGGATAAAAGAATTGGTTGCGCCAACGAGCTTCATAATGCCAATTTCCCGGCGCCTTGCGATAATCGTCATCTTGATCGTATTCGAGATCAAGAACATTGCGGTTACCGATAAGCCTATAACGATGACAATGCCTATGTAACGAACAGCATTCGTAATTTTAAATAACGTTTCTACCGTGCCTTGTCCGTATTTCACTTTGGCAATAGGGATAAGCTCATCTGCTGTATTGATCGCTTCGATTTGCTTGGCAGCATCATCAATCGATTGGGGATCGTAAACCTCTACCGTAAAGGAATCCGGCAGCGGGTTTTTTTCCTTTTCATAACCATCCAGCAAATCCTTGTTCTCTTCGCCCAAGTTTTTGCGCAGCAGCTCAAGCCCCTCTGCTTTGGATACAAACGTCACGCTTCTGACTTCCGTCAGATTTCCGATTTTGTTCTGTAGCTCCGTAATTTTCTCTTGTTCCACATTCAACTGCAGAAATACGCGAATTTGCACTTGGCTTTCAATTTGGGCAGCCATATGATTCACATTCAATGCAAGCAGCAAAAACATACCGAGAATAAATAAAGATATAAAGATTGAACTCATTGAGGCGAATGACATCCAGCCGTTTCGAATGATATTTTTGGCGCCTTCCCTCAGATGCCGAAGTATGGTTCTAAGCTTCATAGCCATACTCCCCTCTAGCCTCGTCACGAACAATGTTTCCATCCTCGATGGCTATGACGCGCTTGCGTATGGAGTTAACGATGTCCTTGTTATGAGTAGCCATTACGATTGTTGCGCCTCGAAAGTTAATCTCTTCCAAAAGGTTCATGATTCCGAGCGACGTTTCCGGGTCAAGGTTTCCTGTAGGCTCGTCCGCTACGATAACCGATGGGTTATTGACAATCGCGCGTGCGATTGACACCCGCTGCTGCTCGCCGCCTGAGAGCTGTGCCGGCAGGCTGGCATGCTTATGCTTGAGACCAACGAGATCCAGCACCTCCATCGTTCGCTTCTTGATTATGCGTGTGGGCGCTTCGATAACCTCCATAGCAAACGCCACGTTTTCAAAAACCGTTAATTTGGGTAATAGTCTGAAATCCTGAAAAATAACGCCAATATTGCGCCGGACAAAAGGAATTTTGCGCGGCTTCAGCTTGCCTATATTAAATCCGTTGACTGAAATCTGTCCTTTGGTCGGTACTTCCTCGCGATAAATCAGCTTCATGAATGTTGATTTTCCCGCGCCTGAAGGTCCTACGAGGTAAACAAATTCGTTGCGATCTATACGAACAGAGACGCCTTTTAACGCATGCGTTCCGTCGATGTACGTTTTCCATATGTCTTGCATCTCAATCACATTATCACATCCTGTTTATAGTCAGTACTACTATTTCGACAGTTTGTGCTGAATTCCTTCATAAGGAGCAGCCTTTCCTCATTTTTCACAAATCTCATAATCAAAAGCTTTGTCGAATCAAGCTTCTATTGCCCATTAGACAAATATGAGCAAGTCTTTGCATATACATGTAAGACTGTCTTTTTCAACCTATCGAAATAGAACATTTTTTAATGAAAGGGATTCTCCATTTCACCGTGAAACGGACTTTTTAGCGCCAAGCTCGGCGACCGCCGTTTCGCTTAACAAGCAGAAAGGAGTGATTCGTATCGTCAAACGAATACACATTACGATTATCGTCGCTGCCTCCCTGCTGCTCATAGCAGCTGTCGGCTGGGGATTTGTCTGGAATTACGCGCATCAAAAAACCGTCCCCAATGAGGTCGTAGCTGGAGGAATACCTATCGGAGGCCTGCCTATTCATGAAGCGCTGGAGAAGCTTGAGAAGTATGAAGATTCGCTGCTGCAGCGCACGATTGCGATTCATACCGAAGCATCCGCAGATGACAAGAAACAGTGGACTGCTGCCGAGCTTGGCTACAAAGCTGAGTTTCAAGGCATTCGCGAAGCGTTAGCCAAGCTGGATGAAGGAGATAGCTGGGAACGTGCCCAATATCGCTACCATTTTCAAAAAACATATACCCTCGAACAAAGCTGGAACCCAGATGCCTTTGATGCCGCAGTTCGAAAGCAATGGAGTTATATCGAACAAAATGAAGCCAAAAATGCCACCCGTGCCATTACGGATGACGATAAAGTCGTTTATGAGCCGCATCTGGATGCGTACCGCATTGATCTTGAACCGTTAAAGGCGCAGGTTAATGAATGGATCGTCATTAAGCAGGAGCAACTGGGAGCATCCGTAGAAAATGCCTTTGAAGGCGTGCTGCCGATTAAGGCGATTCATCCCGCCATAACGCTGGAGAAGCTGAAAGATGAGGGCATTGATCGTAAAATAATCGAATTTTCCACCGACTTTCGGACGAGTGCCGAAGGAAGGGCACATAATGTCACCGTAACCGCCCAGGCGCTTAACGATTGGGAGCTCGCGCCTAACGAGGTTTTTGACTATGGCAAGCTGATTGCAAAGGCTGAAGATCTTTATGACTACCGAGAGGCGCCCGTCATTTTAAACGGAAAATTGGTACCGGGTATCGGCGGAGGTATCTGTCAGGTATCCAGCACACTGTATAATGCTGTGCTGCGCACCGGCCTGGAGATTGTCGAACGACGCAACCATTCCCTGCCTGTTGCCTACCTGCCCATCGGCCAGGACGCCACCTATGCGGGCGGGGCTATCAATTTCCGTTTTAAAAATACAACAGGAAAACACCTCATCATCCGGACGGAAGTCGAAGACCGCAAGCTCACCGTTAAACTATTCGGCACCATGAACGAAAACGTGCGTTATGATATTGAATCGGTCACACTCAAAACGATTGCACCGGCGGTGCAGGAAAGCAGCAGTGACCGTTTATCCCCTGGTCAAAAAGTCACCCTTGAAAAAGGCAAGCCGGGCTATGTCGTCGAAACCTATCGAACGCTGTTGCGTGATGGCAAAGCCGTTTCAAAAGACCGAGTGTCGCGCGACACTTACAAGGCACAACCAACGATCATCGAGGTCGGCTCAATGAAAAGTGGCAATAGCCCTACAGCAACCCCTACGCCACCCGCTCGTTCGCAAGAGCCCTTGCTTGAAGACGGGATTTAAACGTTAAAACTCGATTTTCCGCTCCCAGCAGAAAAAAAGCAGTTCAGCTCGGCACCTACAAGGCGCCTCTGAACTGCTTTCTATTTACGATTGCTGAGAATGTATTATCTGCTGCGCTCCAAGTACTCGGTTACCCAGGCAGCCGTTTGCTCCAGTGCAAGCTCAGCGCGTCCGATAGCATCCTGTACCTGCGTTTTCGCTGTACCGCCATAGACGTTGCGGGCATTAACAACCTGCTCCGGCTGCAGCACGGCGTAAATCCGATCGTCGAACAGCGACGAGAATTTTTTGAATTCCTCAAGCGTTAGGTCCAGCAGATATTTGTTTTGCTCGATGCAATACAATACCGTTTTGCCAATAACCTCATGCGCTTGGCGGAAAGGCAAGCCTTTGCCAACGAGGAAGTCCGCGATGTCCGTTGCGTTCGAGAAATCCTGATTCACTGCTTGGCGCATACGGTCTTTGTTCACCTTCATCGTCGCAATCATTGGGGCGAACAATTGAAGTGCGCCTTGCAGCGTCTTCACGGTATCGAACATGCCTTCCTTGTCTTCCTGCATGTCCTTGTTGTACGCAAGCGGCAGTGACTTCAGTACGGTCAGCAAGCCAACAAGGTCGCCGTAAACCCGTCCGGTTTTGCCGCGGACAAGCTCAGGCACATCCGGATTTTTCTTCTGCGGCATAATGCTGCTGCCTGTGCAGAAAGCATCATCAAGCTCCACGAAGTGGAACTCCGTGCTCGACCAAAGAATAAGCTCTTCGCTCATACGCGAGAGATGCATCATAATAATGGACGCATCCGCAAGAAACTCAACGATAAAATCGCGGTCGCTTACCGCATCCAGGCTGTTCTCGTAGACACGGTCGAATTTCAATTGGCTCGCTACAAAATGACGATCGATTGGGAACGTCGTTCCCGCCAAAGCGCCAGCACCCAGCGGGAGCACGTTGATCCGTTTGTAGCTGTCCTGAAGACGTTCGATATCACGCCCGAACATCGATACATAAGCCATCAAATGATGAGCGAACAAGATCGGCTGCGCACGCTGCAAATGCGTGTATCCCGGCACAATCGTATCGATATTCGCTTTGGCTTGCTCGATAAGCGCAAATTGCAGCTTATAGAGCATGTCCACGAACTCGACTACGCGTTTGCGAAGCCACAAATGCATATCCGTCGCCACTTGGTCGTTACGGCTGCGTCCTGTGTGCAGCTTCCCGCCTACCGAGCCAACATCGTCGATCAGCGTTTTCTCGATATTCATATGGATATCTTCATCTCCGATGGAGAACTCGATATCGTTGCGCTTGATGCGTTGAAGGACGCGGTGCAAGCCGTCCTTAATTTTCTCAACGTCATCAGCAGGCAAAATGCCTTGTTTGCCAAGCATCGTAACATGAGCAATGCTGCCTTGGATATCCTCTTCGGCAAGCTCCTTGTCGAACATAATCGAAGCCGTATATTCCTCTACCAATTGGTCTGTTTTCTTCGTAAAACGACCGCCCCATAATTTACTCACTGGTTCGTTACACTCCCTTGTAAACCTTATTTATTGCTGACTGCAGAGGACACTTTCAAACGCAAAGCATTCAGGCGGATGAAGCCTGTCGCATCACCTTGATCGTATGCTTGTGAAGGATCGGCCTCCATCGTTGCAATGTCAGGATTGTACAAGCTAACTGGACTTTGCACGCCTGCACCAATTACGTTGCCTTTGTAAAGTTTCAGACGAACAACGCCGCTTACGTTCTTTTGAGACTCTGTTACGAGTGCTTGCAAAGCAAGACGCTCAGGAGCAAACCAGAAGCCGTTATAAACAAGCTGGCTGTATTTGGCAATCAAGGAGTCACGAAGATGCATGACTTCGCGGTCCATCGTCAACGATTCCATTTTGCGGTGAGCCGTGAACAGGATCGTTCCGCCCGGTGTTTCATACACGCCGCGGCTCTTCATACCGACGAAGCGGTTCTCAACCATATCCACACGGCCGATGCCGTGCTTGCCGCCAAGATCATTGAGCGTATCCATAACCTCAAGAGGGCTCAGTTCTTTGCCGTTAATGGCTGTACAGTTGCCTTCTGCAAAAGTAAGCTCCACGTACTCCGCTTGATCTGGAGCATTCTCTGGAGATACGCTAAGCACATACATGCTCTCGTTCTCTTCGGAGCTCGGATCGAACCAAGGATCTTCCAGCATGCCGCTCTCAAAGCTAATGTGCAGCAGGTTGCGGTCTGTCGAATAAGGCTTTGCAGCAGAAGCTGTAACCGGAATGTTATGCTTCTCTGCATAAGCGATCATTTCTGCACGGCCCGGGAACTCTTCACGGAACGCTTCCGAACGCCATGGCGCAATAACGCCAATTTCCGGTGCAAGCGCAGCAGCTGTCAGCTCGAAACGAACTTGGTCATTGCCTTTACCTGTTGCGCCATGCGCAATGTAAGTCGCGCCTTCTGCACGGGCAATATCAACCATGCGCTTAGCGATAAGCGGACGGGCAATGGAAGTACCGAGCAGATATTGGCCTTCATACAACGTTCCCGCTTGGAACATCGGATAGATGAAATCTTTCGCGAACTCTTCGCGAAGATCGTCGATGTATACTTTTGACGCGCCTGTCGCGAGTGCTTTTGCTTCCAAGCCGTCCAGCTCATCCTTTTGTCCGATGTCTGCCGTGAAAGCGATGATTTCAGCGTCATACGTTTCTTTCAGCCACTTAAGGATAACCGATGTATCCAGGCCTCCCGAGTATGCAAGTACGATTTTTTCTTTTGCCATAGTAATGATAACTTCCCTTCAAATGAATTGATCTATAAGTGGTACCAAAAATTATGTTTTAGTCGCTGCGCGAGTAGATCATTCTTACGATCGCGGTTGCAGCCAGATTCTTTTATTGAATTAAACCTTATAAGGTAAGAATCCGACTACAAAGGCGAACACTTCGTTTCTACAGAACGATCTTCTCGCTTCGCTAAACCTTAAACTCTTTTGCTCAACTTATCTATTTCCAAAATCTAAATTAAGCCATAATAGCTGCCATGATTGCTTTTTGCGCGTGGAGACGATTCTCCGCCTGGTCAAAAATAATCGAACGGTCGCCGTCAATGACGCCCTCGCTCACTTCTTCGCCGCGGTGCGCGGGCAAGCAGTGCATGAAGAGGTAATCCTTCTTCGCGTATTTCGCCAAAGCTTCGTTCACCTGATAAGCTGCAAAAGCAACCTCGCGTTCTTTCTGTTCCGCTTCTTGGCCCATACTCGCCCATACATCCGTATAAACGATATCCGCATCGGCAATCGCTTCCTTCGGATCACGGCAAATGTGGATTTGCGAGCCCGTCTCAGCCGCATGGTCCTTCGTCTGCTGGATAATATCAGCATCCGGCTCGTAGCCTTCCGGCGTGGCAACCGACATATGAAGACCAAGCTTGGCTGCTCCCATGAGCAACGAATGCGTCATGTTGTTGCCATCGCCGATATAAGCGATTTTCAGCCCTTCCAGACGGCCCTTTTGCTCCAAAATCGTCTGGTAGTCGGCGAGTGCTTGGCATGGATGCGAAAGATCCGTCAAGCCGTTAATGACTGGAATCGTTGCTCCGCGAGCCAGCTCAACCACTTTACGGTGCGCAAATGTACGAATCATAATGCCGTCTAAGTAACGTGACAACGTTTGGGCTGTATCCCAAATGGTCTCGCCGCGTCCGATTTGCAAATCATTGCCGCTTAGGAACAAGCCTTGGCCGCCCAACTGGTACATCCCTACTTCGAACGAAACGCGCGTGCGTGTCGACGACTTTTCAAAGATCATGCCCAGCGTTTTCCCTTTAAGAACATGATGGGTTTCGCCTGCTTTTTGCTTTTGTTTCAAATCAATAGCCAAATCGATCAAGTAACGGATTTCCTCCGGCTTGAAATCAACCAGCATTAGAAAATCGCGCCCCTTCAAGCTTTGCGCCAATTCCTCTTTTACAGCTCCTTGCATAATAGAGCCCTCCTTCAGTTAAAAGCCTTCTGCTTGCTTATTTAAACGGCTTGCTGCTGTTTATCGAGCAGATCTACCAATATGGAAACAGCGATGTCGATTTCTTCGTTTGTTACGAGCAAATTCGGCAATAGGCGAATGACATTCGGACCTGCCGAAATGGCAATTAGCCCGCGTTCCTGCGCTTGATTCAAAATCTCGCCAATCGGCTCCTCGCATTCGATGCCAACAAGCAGCCCCAAACCGCGAACCTCACGCACAAAAGCATTTCCTGCTAGCTTCTCGCGAAGCTGCGTCATCAAATATTCGCCCTGCTGAGCCGCTCGTGCTGAAAGGCCTTCACCGACAATCGTCTCCAAGGTCGCCTTGACGACTGCGGTTGCAATCGGCGTGCCGCCAAAGGTTGAACCGTGGCTTCCTGCCGTAAAGCCTTCGCGAAGCTTCTCTTTCGCAGCCATGGCGCCGACCGGGAACCCGCTTCCAAGCCCTTTAGCCATCGTGAAAATATCCGGTTCGATGCCAAAATGCTCATAGGCAAACAGCTTGCCCGTACGCCCCATCCCGGTTTGAATCTCGTCTACGATCAGAAGGATGCCCTGCTTCTCGCAAAGCGCGACAAGCGATTTCAAATATTCAGCATCAACAGGGTAAATGCCGCCTTCTGCCTGAACCATTTCCAGCATAACCGCTGCTGTTTGATCCGAAACAGCTGCCTCAAGCGCAGCTATATCGTTCAACGGAATCGTTTTGAATCCGGCTGGCAACGGGGCGAAGCCTTCCTTCACTTTCGCTTGGCCCGTCGCTGTAAGAGTAGCAAGCGTACGTCCATGGAAGGATTGCTCGAAGGTAATAATCTCAAAGCGGCCGTTGTTCAGCACTTTCTGGTTATAACGACGGGCTAGCTTAATGGCCGCTTCGTTAGCTTCCGCACCTGAGTTGCAGAAGAAAACCGCATCCGCACAGCTGTTGTCCGTGATAAGCTTGCCCGCTTCCGCCTGGTTTGGTATGTGAAACAGGTTGGATACATGCCAAAGCTCATCCAGCTGCTTAATAAGCGCCGCTTTGATTTGTTTAGGAGCATGCCCAAGATTCGTAACGGCAATCCCGCTCATAAAATCAAGGTATTTGTTCCCTTTATCATCCCACAGCCAGCTTCCTTCTCCCTTGACCAAAGCCATCGGATATCTTGCATAGGTTGGAAATAGGGATTCATCCGCAGCTGCCGCTGTTTTGGTTTCACTCATCGCCTTCTACACCCGCCCTTCATTCGTCTGAACAATACGCGTACCAACGCCGCCCTCGCGAACCGCCTTGGTTAATACGCCTGGCTCCTCGCCGCTTACGATAACCACTTCGCTTACACGTCCTTGGATGCATTGAATCGCTGCGCGCACTTTCGGAATCATGCCGCCGTATATTTCGCCGCTCGTGATCATTTCCTCGATTTCCGCAACCGAGACAACAGGAAGCACCTGCTTTTGCCCGTCCACCGTCTTCAAAATGCCCAGCACATCCGTGACAACGATCATTCGCTCTACGCCCAGATGGGAAGCAACCGCCCCCGCTGCCGTATCTGCATTGATATTGTAGCGCTGGCCTTGCCCATCAATGCCAATTGGAGCAATAACAGGGATATACCCCATCTCCATAACGCCTTCAATGATGGCTGCATTCACATCCGTGACATCGCCGACAAAGCCGATCTCCGCCGCATTGGCAACAGGACGCGCTTGTATGAGCATACCATCTACGCCGGATAGTCCTAGCGACTTAGCTCCGTTGATTTGGATTTTACGCACGATTTCCTTATTGATTCGTCCCGCTAGCACCATCTCTACCACGTCAAGGACCGCATCATTCGTCACCCGCAGCCCGTTCACGAACCCCGTCTCGATGCCAAGCTTGCCCAGCGTTTCGGAAATAGCGGGACCGCCTCCGTGTACGATAACCGGAAGCACGCCGGAGAGCTGCAGCTCCCTCAGTTCGTCAAAAAAGCTGTTTGGAAGCGCCGCTAGCGTGCTGCCTCCGCATTTCATTACAAATCGTTGCTCCGTCACTGTCTCATACCCTCCAAGCCTCTTCTTTGCTTACGTCCGATAAGCCGCGTTAATGCGGACATAATCATAGGTCAGGTCGCAGCCCCATGCCGTCGCTGTTCCCTCGCCGTTATGAAGGTCTACCCGGATGACGACCGTATCGCCCTTCAAATATTCCAAAGCAACTTCCTCGTCGAAGCCGACCGGACGCGATTGCTCCAATGTCACAATATCGCCTAGACGGATATCAACCGTCTCCGGGTTCACGGGCTGGCCTGCACGACCTACTGCCGCAATAATCCGTCCCCAGTTGGCATCCGCTCCAAAAACAGCTGATTTGACAAGTGATGATCCGATTACCGTTTTCGCAATGGCTTGAGCTGAATCGTCGCTTACCGCACCGTTCACCTGTACTTCAACGAGCTTCGTCGCGCCTTCGCCGTCACGGGCAATGGCCTTCGCCAGCACCTCGCATACGTAACGAATGGCAGCTGCGAATGCAGCCCAGCCCTCATGCGCTGCCGTCAGCTCGTTGTTGCCTGCAAGACCGCTCGCCATAGCGACCAGCATGTCGTTCGTGCTTGTATCGCCGTCAACCGTAATCATATTGAACGTCAGATCCGTAGATTGGCGCAGCACTTGTTGAAGAGCCTCACTGCCGATCGCTGCATCCGTTGTCACGAAGCCAAGCATCGTTGCCATATTCGGGTGAATCATGCCTGAGCCTTTTGCCGCGCCGGCCACATACACGCGCTTGCCGTCTAGCTCAAGCTCGACGCAGACCATTTTTTGCACCAAATCCGTTGTCAGGATCGCTTGGCAAAAATCATCCGCTCCTTCACGGCTTCCTGCCAGCTTAACAGGCAATCCGTCAATTCCGGTGCGTACCTTATCCATTTTCAATAGCTCGCCAATTACGCCCGTTGAAGCGACCGCTACTTGATCAGCTGCTACGCCGATGGATTCTGCGAATCTGGAACGCATTTCATATGCGTCCTCGTCGCCTTGCTTGCCTGTGCAGGCATTTGCGTTGCCGCTGTTCACCAGCACAGCGCGAAGCAAACCGTCAGAGCCGATGCTCTCCCGCGTTACTTGCAGCGGTGCTGCCTGGAATACATTCGTCGTATATACGCCTGCTGCCGCAGCTGGAACCTCGCACACAATCGCGCCCAAATCGTGCCGCGTCGTTTTTTTGAGACCGCAATGCAGTCCGCCTGCCTTAAAGCCTTGGGGAGTCGTTATCGAGCCGTCCGTGACGACTGAGAACGAGGTTGCCGTAGTATCCTGTCCCATCGTAAAATCGTATCTCCTTCACCTGTATAAGTATGGATGATAAGTTCAAAAGCTATGTTTGCTGCTTAAGGGTAAACGGGAACAAATTGCAGACCGAGCGTCTCGTCCCAGCCCATCATCAGGTTCAGGTTTTGAATCGCTTGACCTGCAGCGCCTTTAACCAAGTTATCAATAACGGAAACTATCGTCACACGGCCCGTACGCTCATCAACCGCAAAACCGATATCGCAATAATTGGAGCCCCAGACTTCCTTCGTAGACGGCCATTGTCCTTCTGGACGGATGCGCACGAACTTGCGGCCTTCATAGTAGGAACGATAAAGCTCGATAAAATCATTCGTGCTTCTATCGCCTTGCAGCGTCGCATACATCGTAGACATAATGCCCCGCGTCATCGGTACAAGATGGGTAGTAAACGTTGTTACCACAGGCTTGTTCGCTGCGTCCGAGAGGACCATCTCAATTTCCGGAATATGTTGATGCTTATTCAATTTATAAGCTTTAAGATTTTCATTCAGCTCCGAATAATGTGTGCCAAGCGAAGCTCCCCGCCCTGCGCCGGATACGCCGGATTTTGCGTCAATAATGATAGTGGCCGGATCGATCCAGCCCTCTTTGACTGCTGGAATAAGGCCAAGCAGCGTCGCGGTCGGGTAACAGCCTGGATTGGAGATAAAAGGGGCGTTTACGACCTGATCCCCGTAAATTTCAGCCAAGCCAAAAACCGCTTGCTTCAGATAAGCCTCATCCGCCGCAGGCTTTTTGTACCATTCTTCATATAATGCAGGCGATTTCAAACGGAAATCACCGGATAAGTCAATGACTTTTAAACCAACTTCAAGCAAAGACGGTACCAATCTAGACGCGACGCCAGCAGGGGTTCCCAGGAACACTACATCTGCCTTAGCTTTAATGGCAGCTGGATCTACGTCATCTAGCAATTCCTCGCGAATGCCCAGCAAATGCGGATAGCCCTCTGTAATTGGAGTGCCTGCCGCGGAGGAAGAAATGACCGAAGTTATCTCTGCCAACGGGTGGGATGCGAGCAATCGAATGAGCTCTACACCGCCGTAGCCGGTTGAACCGATTATTGCTATTTTCACCTTTGTGCTCATGTTAATCTCTCCTCGAAACTAGATGCTGCACGCTGAGTTCGGCTCGCGCTGCAGCTCTCTCTATTGCTCTTTCCGCACGCGGAAAGGTTGTCATCTTCTTCAACTTATAATTGTACAACATTCGGCAGTTGATGGAAATACGCACATTCTTTCGTATTATTATACATTCGAATTAATAATAATACAACGGACAAATCATGATGTTTTTGAACGCTAAAACTCAGGTGAATCGCTCGATTTTCCAACATTTCACTCGATAACTCTTGCTACTTTTAGTTCAATCAATATTTTTCCAGCTTTTATGTATAAACTCATTCTCCAATAATAAACACACGAAAAAAGAACGTATGTTCCCTTTTGATGATATCACAATACTCCTGGAATTGACACACGCATCAAATAAAAAAGCCAAGCGTCAGCAGCGGCAATAAAATAATTCCACCTCAAGCCACTCAGCTTTATTTCATACTCACAACTACTTAACTCTCCAGCTTAAACCCTTGCCCCAGCACCTCTGCCGTATTGCTTATAATGACGAAGGCGCCTGGATCAATTGCCCGCACCAGCTGTTTGAGCTTAGGGACCTCATTTTGCCCAACGACGACCATCAATACCGTGCGCCCTGCTCCCGTGTATCCCCCATGTCCATCCAAGCGCGTCAAACCGCGGTCCAAATCATTCAGAATCGCTTCGGCAACCGGCTCGGAATGCTCGCTGATAATGAACGCAACTTTCGACAATTGAAGTCCGCTTTGTACAAAATCAATCGTCTTGCTCGTGACAAACAATCCGATCAGCGCATAAAGAGCTACCTCAGGCGAAATGATGATACCCGCCGCAATAATCACGCAACCATCAAAGCAAACAATCGCTAGGCTAAGCGGGAGGCCCGTATAACGATGCAAAATTTGCGCCGCCAAATCCAAGCCGCCTGTTGATGCTCCGCCACGAAAAACAAGACCCAATCCAAGCCCAACGCCGATTCCGCCATAAATCGCTGCAAGCAGCGGATTATCGGTTGGTGAAGGCCATCCATCCGTGATCAGCACGAACAACGGCAAAATAACCGAACCCAGTGCGGTTTTGACTGCGAAGCGTTTGCCGAGCAGCCACAAGCCTGCAATAAACAAAGGAATATTAATCGCCCATTGCGTAAGCGCTGGCGTAATTCCTGCTACTCGCTGTACGAGAATAGACACCCCAGACACCCCGCCCGAAGCAATGCCATTGGGCACCATGAACATATTAAAGCTAATCGCAACGATGGCCGAGCCAATCAGCAACTGAACGATGCTCCACACCGACTGAGCGCGCGGACTCCAAACACGGCCGCCTTTTTTTCTTTTTAAAGCCCCCTCGTTCATGCCACCGATCTCCCCGCAAGCTTATTTTCGCAAAAAGAAGAGCTCCACACGTCTCTCGTGTCGGAACTCTTCCCCGTAGCTATTTATTTAATCATGACGAATTTGATGGCGCAGATAACCATCGATAAATGCATCGATATCTCCATCCATAACTGCGCCTACATTTCCTGTCTCCACCGAGGTGCGGTGATCCTTAACCATACTGTAAGGATGGAACACATAAGAACGAATCTGGCTGCCCCAAGCAATCTCGGATTGATCGCCACGGATTTCAGCAAGATGCTTAATCTGCTCCTCGATCTTGCGTTCATACAGCTTGGAACGAAGCATCTTCATCGCCCGTTCCCGGTTCTGGATTTGCGAGCGCTCCTGCTGGCACGCCACCACGATACCGGAAGGAATATGCGTAATTCGAATCGCAGATTCCGTCTTGTTGACGTGCTGGCCGCCCGCGCCGCTCGCACGGTACGTATCAACCTTTAGATCCTCAGAACGAATCTCGATTTCAATGTTGTCGTCAATTTCCGGTACAACATCGCAGGATGCAAAGGAAGTATGGCGACGACCAGCGGAGTCGAAAGGAGAAATGCGGACGAGCCTGTGCACGCCTTTCTCCGCCTTCAAATAACCGTAGGCGTTATAACCCTTAACGAGTATGGTCACGCTCTTGATACCGGCCTCGTCGCCCGGCAAATAGTCGAGCAGCTCCACCTTGAAGCCGCTTTTCTCCGCCCAGCGCGTGTACATCCGATATAGCATCAAGCCCCAGTCCTGCGACTCGGTCCCGCCAGCCCCAGGATGCAGCTCCAGAATTGCATTAAGCTTGTCATAGGGCTGATTCAGAAGCAGTTGGAGCTCAAACTCACTGATCTTCTTCATAAGCTTCTCTACGCCGCTCACAACGTCCGCAGCAACCGACTCATCGCTTTCCTCTTCCGCAAGCTCTAACAGCATCTGCAGGTCTTCCTGCTCGCTATTTAGCCCAGAATAGTGATCAACGACCGACTTGACCGCATTCATCTCCGAAATGACGCCCTGTGCCTTGTCATTATCATCCCAAAAATCAGGCATCGTCATCTTCTCTTCGAAATTGGCGATAATCTCTTGCTTAATATCTAAGTCAAAGAGACCCCCTGAGCTCTTGGAGACGCTTAGCCATTTCACGCAGGTCTTGTTTAACCGTTATGTCTATCATAGCTTCGCTTCACCTCAAAATCATTCTTCGTTCCATATCGTATGCCGCGCCGCCCAGCACCGTACCTTACTTGCCGTGGCACTGCTTGTATTTCTTGCCGCTGCCGCATGGACAAGCATCGTTGCGTCCTACGCGCTCTTCGCGCTTAGCGGGACGCTTCTCGATCGCTTCCCCGCCGCCGCTCGTCGTCGTCGTTTGCCCTTGAGCCACTTCCTGACGCTCCAGGTTGCTCTCTACGCGCGCCTTCATGATATATCTGGCAACTTCCTCTTGAATGCTCTCAATCATTTCCTTGAACATCTCAAAGCCTTCAAACTGGTACTCACGAAGTGGATCGGTACCGCCATAGGCACGCAAGTGGATACCTTGACGAAGTTGATCCATCGCATCGATGTGATCCATCCATTTGCTGTCTACGGCGCGAAGCACAACTACCTTCTCGAACTCGCGCATGGTCTCTGCTCCAAGCTCTTCCTCGCGCTCATCATAAGTAGCAACAACCTCTGCCAAGATATATTCAACGATCTCGTCCTTCTCTTTGCCCCAAATCTCATCCTTGGACAAAGCTCCTTCCGGCAGGAAGGTTGCAAGTGCGTAGTCCACGATCGCTTGAAGATCCCACTCCTCCGGAATATCTTCCGAGGTATGTGCTTCCACAATACGCTCAATGACAGGCTTCAGCATGTCCATAACTTCTTGGCGGATGTCGTCCGAGCCTAGAATATCACGGCGCTGCTTATAAATAACCTCACGCTGTTGGTTCATGACATCATCATATTGCAAAACGACTTTCCGAATGTCGAAGTTGTTGCCCTCAACACGCTTCTGCGCCGATTCTATCGCTCTAGAGATCATCCGGCTCTCGATTGGCTGATCCTCGTCTAAACCTAGTTTGTCCATCATGCCCATAATATTTTCAGAACCAAAGCGGCGCATCAGTTCATCCTCAAGCGATAAATAAAACTGGGAAGAGCCTGGATCGCCTTGACGTCCAGCACGTCCACGCAGCTGATTGTCGATCCGTCTGCTCTCATGGCGCTCCGTACCGATAATATGCAAGCCGCCAAGATCTGCAACCTGATCGCCAAGCAAAATATCCGTACCCCGTCCTGCCATGTTCGTAGCGATCGTTACCGATCCCGCTTGGCCAGCACGAGAGATAATCTCTGCTTCCTCCGCATGGAACTTTGCATTAAGCACTTTATGCGTCACGCCTCTACGCTTCAGCATCTCGGATAGCTTCTCGGAATTTTCGATAGAAATCGTACCGACAAGAACCGGCTGGTTTTTGCTGTGACGCTCAACGATTTCTTCCACAACCGCTTTGAACTTGCCCATCTCGGACTTGTAGACCACATCCGCGATATCCTTACGGATCATGGAACGGTTGGTTGGCACTTGAATAACATCAAGCCCATAAATCCGTTTGAACTCTTCTTCCTCTGTTTTCGCAGTACCGGTCATCCCGGCAAGCTTGCGGTACATCCGGAAGTAGTTCTGGAACGTAATCGTGGCAAGAGTCATGCTCTCGTTCTGAACCTTCAGTTCTTCCTTCGCTTCAATCGCTTGATGCAAGCCATCGCTGTAGCGGCGGCCCGACATGAGACGACCGGTAAACTCATCGACAATGACGACCTCTTCGTCTTCAACAACATAGTCCACGTCGCGTTTCATAATGAAATTCGCTTTCAACGCTTGTTGAACATGGTGGTTAAGCGTTACGTTCGCATGGTCAAAAAGATTTTCGATATGGAAGGCCTTCTCCGTTTTCTCTACGCCTGATTCAGTCAGCATTACGCTGCGAAGCTTGATATCAATCGTAAAGTCTTCTTCAGGCTTCAAACGGCTAATAAAGCGGTCAGCGGCAAAATAAAGCTCCGTCGATTTCGCAGCTTGTCCCGAAATAATAAGCGGCGTCCGCGCTTCATCGACCAGGATGGAATCCACTTCATCGATGATGGAAAAATAAAGGGGACGCTGTACCATTTGTTCCTTGTAAAGCACCATATTGTCACGCAAATAATCGAACCCGAATTCATTGTTCGTTCCGTACGTAATATCGCAAGCATAAGCTTCTTGCTTCTCATCATGCGACAAGCCGTGCAAGTTACAGCCAACGGTCATGCCAAGGAAACCATACAACTCTCCCATCAGCTCACTATCACGTTGTGCCAGATAGTTATTGACGGTGATAACGTGTACGCCTTTGCCTAGCAGTGCATTCAAATAAACCGGAAGCGTCGCAACGAGCGTCTTACCTTCACCCGTTCTCATCTCCGCGATCTTGCCTTCATGCAGCACCATGCCGCCCATCAATTGCACGTCAAAATGACGCATGCCGAGCGTACGCTTGGAAGCTTCTCTTACCGTTGCAAAAGCTTCAGGCAAAATTTTGTCCAACGTTTCGCCTTTTTCAATCCTTGCTCTGAATTCCTCAGTTTTAGCACGAAGCGCTTCATCGGATAAGCCTGTAAATTTCGATTCGATTGCGTTGATTTCATCTACCGTCCGTTGGAGCCGTTTTACCTCGCGCTCGTTATGGTCACCAAATATCTTTTTCACTAGTCCGAGCATGGAATTCCCCTTTCGTAATGACGCCTCTTTGCATTAAATTGTATCAGTTTGTCGACACCGCCGCAACGAGGATGGTTGGAAAAGAAAAAGCCTCTCTCCAAAAAGGAGAAAAGGCTCTTCGATTTAAGTATAATTGCTGCTAGCCCTGCTCGATTAGCCCATATTTTCCATCGCTTCGTTTGTATACAACACTCACTTCTTTGTTGTCTACATTCGAGAAAACGAAGAAACTATGTCCAACCATATTCATTTGCAAAATCGCCTCTTCCACGTCCATCGGCTTCAGAGCGAAGCGCTTGGTACGTACAAGCTCCAAATCGTCTTCTTCCTCCAGAACGCCCACTGCGGAGCCCTCTTCCTTAAATAAGGCACGAACGCCGCTGCCTTGGCGGAACTTGCGATTCACTTTTGTTTTATGTTTGCGTATTTGTCGTTCGAGTTTGTCCGCAACCACATCGATCGATGCGTACATGTCCTCGCTTTTCTCCTCGGCCCTTAGCATGACGCCGGTGAGTGGAATGGTCACCTCTACTGCATGTTTTCCTTTGGTGACGGATAGGGTTACGTTAATATCGGAGGTGATTGGTGCTTCGAAATATTTATCCAATCGGCTGAGTTTCTTTTCGACGTAGTCTCTCAATGCGTCTGTCACTTGAAAGTGTTGACCTCGAATGTTGTAGTTCATGGGGAACTCCTCCTTTACATGTGCTTATTATATCATATGTAAGCGCTCGAATCAAAATAGTTTTTAATTAATTTAGAATTTTCAGATAAATTAAATCATAGATGTAATAGAATGTTCACAACTGGCGGGGCATCTGCCCCTACAAAGGTACGTGCAAAAAAACCAACAAAAAAAGCCCCGGTTTCCCGGAGCTTTGTGTAAGTGACATGTGTAGTGATCCAAAATATAGGTTGGCTGGATCAGCCGAATGATTACAATTTAACTACGTTAGCAGCTTGTGGTCCGCGAGCGCCTTCTACAATATCGAATTCCACGGATTGGCCTTCTTCAAGTGTTTTGAAACCTTCAGTTTGGATTGCGGAGAAATGAACAAATACGTCGCCGCCTTGCTCAGTCTCGATAAATCCATAACCCTTCTCTGCGTTAAACCATTTAACTTTACCTTGCATGTGCAAACATTCCCTTCATCTTCAAATACTGTGAGGCATCTCATCGTATAACCCACAATTTGACTATAACACCCACTTAACGGAATTGTCAAACAATTTGTTGTAAGCGGATTCAATTGGGCGGTAACAGGGAATCTCTGTACAGCTATAGCCCAATGAATCGATAATTTACGATTGTTAAGAGGATTTTATCTATATGCAAATACTTAAAAATAATCATTCTCTTGCTTCATTTTCTTTTTTTTCTACACACTTTGTCGATGTTTTGTTAGAAACTTTCTAATTTATCCCCCACCCCGTAAACAAGATGAGGGTTTTAATTATATGATCATTTGGAACCGCAACAAGTAGTTAATAATGATGGCGCCCAACACTAGACACTTAAACTTAATCTAATAATGTAAGTAAAATTCATTTACACTATTAAAGTCACAAATGCCTTTTCCCTTCGAGATTCTAAATAAAAGTCCATCTTTACCCTTGTATTTGTAGTAAACATTCAGCCTCATATTCTCTAATCTGCCACTCACACAGTTCCTTTATATCTTTACCCTGCAAATAATCAGTAACCCATTGAATAGTAAAATCCAAAGCCTTTTCTAATTGCCATTTTGGAGTCCAATTCAACTCATTTAATGCTTTAGAACAGTCCAGTTTGAGCATATTTGCTTCATGCCTATGTTTTTGGCTTTCTACTTGATAGCCAGGGTGTTCATTAGGCCACTTGCCTAGTATTTGATTGACAATCCATTCCACTGACTTAGCATCACTATCTCTTGGGCCAAAGTTCCAGGCTTGCGCAAACTTTTCACCTTCCTCCGAATACAGAAGCTGACAAAGTAGTAGATAGCCAGACAACGGCTCCAGGACATGCTGCCATGGACGAATAGCGTAGGGATTTCGAATTTGAATCTGTTCACCTTTAGTCAACGATCTAATCAAATCAGGAATCAACCGATCTTTGGCCCAATCTCCTCCACCGATAACATTTCCTGCTCGCGCCGTAGCCACTCTGATGCTAGCTGATTTCAGAAAAGAACGACTATATGCTGAAGTAATGAGTTCCGAACAAGCTTTACTACTGGAATACGGATCATATCCTCCCAATGGCTCACTCTCACGGTATCCCCAATGCCACTCCTGATTCTCATAACATTTATCTGTTGTTACATTTAAAATTACACGCACCGTGCTACAGGTACGTGCAGCCTCCATTATATTCACAGTTCCCATCACATTAGTTGTATAGGTCTGCACCGGGTCTTCATAAGATTCTCGAACCAAAGGCTGCGCTGCCATATGAATAATGATCTCAGGTTTGTTTTTTTGTAGTGAATTTTTCAACAGCTCCAAATCGGTCACATCACCAAAAAGAGACTCCTCTAATACCTCCTCCATATTCCCCAGTTCAAATAAAGACGGAGCAGTAGGTGCAGATAAAGAATAGCCAGTTACCTTAGCCCCCATGTTATGAAGCCATAAACTTAGCCAGCTACCTTTAAATCCTGTGTGCCCTGTGAGAAATACACGCTTACCTATCCAGAAACTACGATCCACCATGCCTGCTTTAATCATATAGGCACTCCTGACTTTCATACAATTTTATTTTGATTCATATTTCTTAATGGTCTTGATAGTGCATCTGATACAATTCTAATTTAGTGCTTAATATCGATTCTATATATTTCGTTTCTAATTCCTTTTCACCAGCTAAAAAATTCGCCAGTTTCCCAACAATTTTACTATTTTCAGGACTATGGTCATGGAGAAAGCTGATAATTGAGTTCTGTTCAAACCCATATATTTTTGCTTGCAAGCAAAGCATGTCACGTATATAAATTTTTCGATTGTGCATAAAATTAGAAGAATTAAGCATGTCATATATTGTATCTATATAAACACTATTATTAACCGTAAATATTATTTTACCGTTCATATTCATAACTTTAGAAAGATTGCTAAATATCTTATCCAATTCATCAGAGTAACAATCCAATGGCTTTTCTATATAAACCAAATCGTACTTATGGTTAAGTTTCTCTGGAAAGTGGCGTAAATCATCAAGCAGGATCACATCTTCTGAAATAGACTTTACATCAATCTCATATTTATGTTCTGTTGTGCAAATACTCAACTGTGGTTTTGCACCAAAACTTGACCAAATTTGATTTTTTATTTGCATCAAAGTGGCTCCACACTTAACATCAATTCCAAGAATAGACTTCACATTGGACAACTGACTAAAATCTATTTTCAAATATGTAGGATTCATTCGCGCATCCAACCAAGCATCCATACCATATTTATCTAAAAATGTTTGTCTTCCTTCTTCCAATGAATTGGTTTGATGGTCACTTACAGTCGTTAAGCTACCATAATGATGTGTCACTGTATCCGCACAATAAATAAGCTTGTACCCCGCACGTCTGATTCTGAAACTAATATCGTCGTCTGCAAATTCACCACGGAAAAATCGAGTATCATAGTAGCCTATTCGATCCAAAAGAGCTGTTGAACAGCACAAGACATTGGGCAAAAGTACTACTCGTTCTTCCCATTTAGAAGGATCACTTATATTGTACTCTCTCGCCTTCTCTTGGAAATCCTCTTTAGAATAGAATGGCATTGAAATTTGCTGTAAATTGGAGATAAAAGTCGCTCCTGGAGACACATATCCGATACATGGATCCGACTCTATACAAATAATCAAATTTTTCAACCAGTTTGGAGTAAATATAAAATCATTGCATACAGTGGCGCAGTATTCCCCTTCTGCTGCCATCATGCCAATATTAAAGCCTTTTACAACATGAAGGTTATATTTCAAGTGGATGACCTTTGCTCCGACAATGGAATCAAAGTACTCTTTTGTTCCATCCGTTGATCCGTTATCTACCAAAATTAATTCGTAATCCACATCATCCGTATTCATTAGAATACTTTCTACGCAATCGCGTGTATAATCGAGGTTATTATAAGCTAACAGAACAACACTCGCTTTACAGAAAGTCTCTTTACCTTTCGAGGCAATTTCTTTATGATCTACGATCCCTACTTCAGGATAAAGACGAGGATGATCCTCCTTATTAACAAAATTCTCTATGATATAAGCAACCTCAAACTCTAATATTCGAAACAAAGAGCGAAAGTGAAAGCGAAAATCATATAAAAACTCGTTTATTTTATCATTCATTACACTCTGTTCCAGTTGATTAATATAGAATATAATATTCGCATTTATCTCTTTAACCCGATTTGGAACTGATACATTCACTGTCACTTTGTCAAGCGCATCCACCAATTCAAGCATGTTATCCAGTACCTTAATATCTGATAGGTTTAGCTCACCATTCTGTATACAATCTTCCAAATAACAAATTGCCTCATATCCAGTTTCTAATATTCCAATTATCTGCGTAGTAATATTATGATCCATTTCAGTCTCCCTCAGATAAAATCATTCCATCAACACTTGTATTAAACTCTCTCCATTGCTCGTCCTTCGATGAAATAATAAGGTCATCTTTAAGAGGCCATTCAATTCCAATTGCTTTATCGTTCCATCGAATTCCAGCTTCATGAGAAGGAGTGTAATACTCACTAACCATATAATGAATACTCGTGTTATTAGTAAGCGTCTGATATCCGTGTGCAAAGCCTTTCGGTACATATAAAGATAAGTTGTTTTCCGCAGATAAAGTTATTCCAAACCATTTTCCAAAGGTGGGGCTTTCACGATTAAGATCTACGATAACGTCGTAAATAGCACCTTGAAAACAAGAAACAATCTTATCTTCGCTAAAAGGAGGGACCTGAAAATGCATTCCTCTGATCGTACCATGATGACGGTTAAATGCCATATTGGTTTGAACAACATCAAAAAATATTCCATGATTCTCTAACGTTTTTTTACAGAAACTCCTAGAAAAATGACCTCGGCTGTCCTTAATGGGCTCCATTTCTATTATCGCTGCCCGATGCAAAAGTATAGGTTGAACTAACATATGCATTCTCCTTATACCTTGAAAATTATTTAAAAAGCTTATAGATAAGCCTTACATATTAGTAATATATAATAATACCAACATTCATTTTTCACATATTAGATAAATAACTGCACATTTATCTGTTGAGCAATACTTTAAGCATTTCCTTTATAAAAGTCTCCAAATTCTCTGTAGGCTCAATAATAGGATTCTTGATTAGACTAGTGAACTCAAAATCTACTATTTGATCATTCCCTTCTGGACGAATAATTTGTACTGGCAGACGAAATATTTCTTTTGCAACTTTCTGTACTAACTTAGCGTATTGCAAAACGCTTAATGTTTCGTTTCCATAGGCATGATATATATGTTCCGTAGGTCTCTGCTCCAATATCCATAATATTTTCTTGCATACGTCAGATACACTTACAAAATTTCGAAGCTGATTACCAGGAGTCAGGAGCGTTATTGTATTGCTCTCTACAGCTTCTTTACAGAATAAAAAAGGAACTAAATTCCAACGTTTAAACTTTTCAAGATTCATTGGAACACCAAAAAGATTTGATGGCCTGACTATCCAACCGTTAACCTGTTTAGTTCGGTCAAACATCTGGACGGTTTGCTCAGCGGTATAATGAGCCAATCCATAGTCGTTGCGTGGAGCAACTGAAATATTCTCAGTCAATCTCCCTTCTTGTGTGCCAAAAACGTGAAAGCTGGATAAGTATATAAAATTTCCAATACTGTTGCTTTTGCAAAAATCAAGTGCAGCGTGTATCCCTGTTGCATTTTCTGATAATGCTCGATAAGGATTAGTTTTGTAAAGCGTTTCATTAGGAGAAACCATATGTAACATGGCGTCGATTCCACTTTTCTTCAACAATGCTATTTCAATTGGATTTGAAAAATCCATTCTGAAATCCCCACACTCATTTCTTGTTGCAGTTATAACCTTATAGTTATGCTTTCTTAACATCTGAGTCATATGAAGCGCTATATATCCATCAGCACCACTAATCAATACAGTTTTTATTCTCATAACTTTCTCCATTACGTGGAATCGGAACATTGAAAAATGACTGCGCCCAAGGTTGGTCTTTTAGCTGTATCTCGTGTTTCCCAGTATCAATATGCCTATAATATAATGAACCACTACTCAAGTTTGTATTTCGTAATAACGCCTGATTTCCGATGGTCGTATGGTCACCAACAATGCAATTCCCTACAATCGTTGACTGCGGGGCCATAGCTACCCCTTTACCTAAAACAGGATAAACGCCTTTTACTGCCCCAACTGTACATCCTTGACAACACACAAAAAAATCATTATAGGATGCCTTTCCCAATACCACACCTCCACCATGAAGTATTAGAAAGATGTTAGGCATCTCCGCATCATACATGCATATTACGCCGTTTAAAGTCTTATTTAAATTAAAGAGTTTGGAGGCAAGTTCTATGTCCTCAAATTCGCGCCATACTGAATTAGACAAAAACCATAAGAACAACGAATATTGATCAGAATGAAGATGAGAAAAAAATGTTGTACCTTCGTTATGGTATGCTTTTAATGCCACATGCTTAAAACAATATTCCGTACGTTCCAAAGCCTGTTGAAAAGACTTGGTGAATCTTTCATCCTTGGGAGACAATCGGTTGTCTGGATAAAAATGACCTAACTGATTAAAAATATAGGTCTGTAAATCATCTGCTGGTAGGGACAGTTTAAACATAGTCATCTCCTTGAAATAATGTCTTCTTTTGCAAAATCTAAATATCTAGATATCACTCTGCCCATACTTTCCATGGCGCTTTTTTGTTTTCCCAAAGCTCATCGAGCATAATTTTTTCCCTAATAGTATCCATTGGCCGCCAAAATCCATCATGCTGGTAAACATTAAGTTCGCCATCTCGAGCTAAATTTTGTAAAGGCTCCTGTTCAAGAATTGTTGTTTCTTTATCTTGTATATAGTTAAAAACTTGAGGCTCACAAACCATAAATCCCCCATTTATCCAGCCGCCGTCTCCCTTAACTTTTTCAGTAAAACCTGTTACCCTGTCTCCGTCCAATTCTAGACGTCCAAACCTTCCATCGGGCTGCACAGCAGTTATAGTTGCATGCTTACCACCTTCTTTATGACGTTGAATAAGTTGGTTAATGTTAATATCTGCCAAACCATCTCCATACGTAAGCATGAATGGATTATTCCCGATATATGGTTCGATTCGCTTAATGCGACTACCAGTCATAGTGTTAAGACCTGTCTCTACCAAAGTCACTTTCCATGGTTCCACCATATTTTGATGAACTTCCACGGCGTTTCCAGAAGTAAAATCATATGTGACCGCTTCAGACATATGTCTATAATAATTTGCAAAATACTCCTTAATAACATAACCTTTGTAACCTAAACAAATAATAAATTCGTGATAACCGTAATAGGAGTAGGTCTTCATTATATGCCATAAAATTGGGGCATCACCAATATCAATCATAGGTTTCGGTTTTAGATGCGATTCTTCACTTATTCGTGTCCCCCTGCCACCAGCCAATATGACAACCTTCATGTCTGCTCACTTCCCCGTCTGATTTTATTTAACCATATATCCTAATCATTAGAAGATTTTAAAATATTTTAATCCTTAATTACATAATTGCTATTTTCAATTATTTATATTCTTAATAAATAGCGATAAATATTAATATTCAATATGTCTGTGGGTTATAGATTTTTTGTAAATAACATCTAGTAATTCTGAAGTCTTTGTAATGAAGGCTTATAATCATATTCAATTGCTTTTTTATAGCATTCTATTGCCTTAGTTGTTTGACCTGTTACTTCGTAGAATACACCTAGATTATGTAGTGCTGAAAAGCTACCAGTACCCATTACGCTATCATACTTATCCGTTTCACCAATTTGCAAACACTTTTGGTAACAGATTTCAATTTCCGGTAATAGATGTACATACTTATTGGTATTCTTCATAATAATCTCTAAATAATATAAAGCCGATGCAAATTGATAATCAGCGAAATCGCTTAAGCGATTATTTTCATCGTTTATCACCTGTAATATCTCATCCAATTCGCCGCTAGCCATTCCAGCATAAATATAATCAACAATAGTATTAGGATAGTAACTAGTTGTCTTATCTATATAAGAATATGCTTGTTTCAAGTGATGATACGATAGTTCATGTTTTTCCAACCCTCTGTATTCTTTAGCTATTTGGTAATGATAGTACGCTTCTTGAGGTGCTACTTTAATTTCATGTAACAAAAGTGGAATATTCCGCTCTGAACGGGATTGATTGTAGTATCCATCGTGCTGTACCTCAACTGAAAGCTTAACTCGGGGCAGGCTCGAATCAATCTGTTCGTGTATTTTTCCTTTATAACGTAAATTTCTTGGAAAAAGACGAGAAATGAACGTTTGTGCAAAAGAGTCTCCCGCCTTATCCTTAAACTTGTCTATTCTCTTAACTCTCCCTATTGTATTGTTATTATTATTAATAAAATTATGTATCTCATCAGCAGATTCATTAGATAAATATTCATCCGAATCTAATACTAGATTCCAATCACTTGTTGCTTGTTCTAAAGCATAATTTCTAGCATCGGAAAAACTATCATTCCATTCATAATCATAAATCTTTGCACCAAATGAAGTAGCAATTTCTTTCGTTGTATCTTTTGAACCAGTATCAACGACAATAATTTCATCAACTAAGTTCTTTATACTTTCTAAACAACGTCCAAGTACCTTCTCTTCATTTCGGACTATCATTACTATAGATAGTGTTTTCATAACTTACTCCTTGTACAATTATCGATGTGCTAAAAGGTTTTAAGCTATAAAACGCAAGTATTTCAAGTGCTATCCTCCTTTGTCTATAAGTGTTTATGTTTATTATCGTCATATTCAGATAAATACTGTAGGATTTTATACTGCTAATATCTGCATGTAATAATTACTGATATAATGTCGATATATGAAGTATATTCATCGTGTTCATTACCACGTATTGTAAAGGAGATATTATGGGTAAATTACTTTCTATCTGTATGATAGTAAAAGATGAACAGGAGGTTTTAGAACGCTGTCTAAAAAGTATAAGCACTCTAGCAGATGAGATAATTATCATAGATACCGGCTCCACCGACCGTACAAAAGAAATAGCAAAACAATATACGGAGCATGTGTATGATTTTAAATGGTGTAATGACTTTTCTGCAGCTCGTAACGAAAGTTTAAAATATGCGACATCCAAATGGGTATTAGTGCTTGATGCAGATGAATATATTGAGATCAAAGAAGTACCTTCTATTCGAGAATTTTTACAAGAAGAAACACCTTTATCGAATACTATTTATGTAGTCTCTGTATTCAGCTTTCTTGGGGAAAACATTCGTAAGGGGAAAATCACTGAGGGTGCTGTAGGTAGATTAATCCCAAACCATTTCGGTATACGATTTGATAGACCAATTCATGAACAGTTCCGCTCCCAAGAAGGTCTTCCTCTCTTTTCTAAAAAGGCTGCTATAAATATTTTTCATACCGGCTATTTAGATGAAACTATGAGTACGAAAGATAAATCTTCTAGAAACAAACAAATATTTAATCAATTAAAAAGTAAATCCGGATTTACATCCTATGATTATTTTACAATCGGAAATGAATATTCTATGCAAAATGATTTTAAGAAAGCATTATATTATTACGAAAAAGCCTATAAAAAAACAGACCCATCAACCATTTGGCATTATCTATGCGTATTTGAAATAATCAATAACTATTTAAGATTAGATCGAGTAAATGAAGCATGGGAGTTACTCGAAAAAGAAAATAGAGACAAACATCACTATCCTGACTACCATTGTATGAAAGGCATCATTTACGAGTTTTTAGGTTTATTCGAGCTAGCAAAACAATCCTTTAAGACTGCAATAACTAAATCTGAAGCGTTAGCTACCAAAGAACCTATATTTTGGTTAGTAAACCCAGCTTTCGCATTGGAAATACCACTAACGAAGCTAGTCACTATTTCAATGACAGAGCACAATGTTCAGGAAACGACCTACTACTTAACAAAAAAAGTTCAAAGTGATCCCACAGATTATGCTTCGTTAGTTCAATTATTAGAATTAACGCTAAATTATCAAGACGACGTAGCCGTTAAAAAATTTATTGAATTATTATTCCCTAACGCCAAACTAGAAGATTACTATTTATTATTCAAAGTCTTCCTAACACTTGGACAGCTTGATTTAGCTTCAACCTATTACAACTTAGTTCCAAATAAAGATTTATTTTCGCTTCACGATACTCTTCGGTTTGCAATATTATGTGAGAAAAAAGTCATGTTTGAAGAGATTCTCAAAGAACGTAAGATCAAGCTAGTAGATAAAGATGTACTTCATGTGCTTGCACTTGCTAATTTAATCTGGAATATTGAGATTGATACTTCATTGTTAATAGATAAAGATGACGATCCGCTGCGTACAAATAATCAATTTTATCAAGAGCTGATTAGTAAAAAGTTCACTAATGAATGGATTGAACTAAACCAAGCTCAATTATTCCAGTTAATCACAGACTTATTCCAATTAGGACAGTATGATATATTCGATACTTACATCACTAAATTTACTAATCCGAGTATGATTGATTTATTAGCTAACTACTTCTATTCTAAGCATAAGTATGATATTGCCATTAGCTATTATAATAACCTACTTAATTCAAACGAATTGTCTTTTCTGAGTTATATAAATTTAGCTTCTATTCATGTAAATGATGAACTTTATGAGGATGCCATTCCATTTTACGAAGAGGCCATTAAGATATCACCCAACTCTAGACACCTATATATTCAATTGTTAATTCACTGTAAAGATCAAGATATTAAAAAACAATATTGGAAACAACTATTTGATCGCTTCCCTCAATACCGTAAACTTTCTTTTTTACAATCGCTTTTCTAAAACAAACAAACCGCCGGAGTAAAATCCGACGGTTTGTTTGTTTACACGATAATAAATTAAAATTAAAAATACTTTATTCTTTCTTATCAAAAAAATAACTGTCCCCTGCGTACATTTTTTCATAAGTCTTTTTCTGAATCCGAATCTTTGCAATTTTATTAAGTCCTTCAGCAGCCTCATCTTTCAGTGCCGTCATGCGAGAGAGAATAAGATCGTCTTCCTTTCGAATTTGCTGAAGGAGACTTTGTTCTACCTCAGAGATAATACTCTTTGCATTTAGAGATTCTATAGCATCATCTCGAAGTTGTACTAGGGATAACAATTCTTCAATATTAGTATTATCAATTCGTTGAGCAATCTTTAATGTTAATTTGTGTAGTGTTTCTAACTGTAGCGTCATTTATTTTACTCCAGATTCAATTCTAGTTTCTGATGATACAGGTCCTTTTATGACTTGCTTCCACACATCTCTAAGTTCTACCAGATGAGCGACGACATCGTGTGCCATTACTTCATTTTTCTTCATATTTGATTCAATTAATTGATAAAGCAAATATTCATAAATTTGTAGTAGATCCTTAGAAATTTCGTAATCGTAGTTTAAGGCAGCAATCAGTTCATGAATAATCGCCTGGGCTTTCTTTAGACTTGTATTAGCCTTCTCATAATTGCGAGTTTGAATGCCCTCAATTCCAGCCTTTGTAAAACGAATGGCACCTTCATAAAGCATAATGATAAGCTGTCCACCATTCGCAGTTTGAACGGAAGACTGTTGATATATTTGATATGGCGAATTAATCATGCTGAATCACTCCTTAACTTACCTACTATAATTTTGAAATGGCAGAAGATTGGCTATTAAAATTGTTAATTGCTTTTTCCATAGCGGAAAACTGTTTGTAATATGTTGTCTCGAGACTGTTAAGTCTCGCCAACATTAGTGATTCTTTCGACTTCATATCTCTTATTCGATCACCAATTAATGAACTTTCAAGAAAGCTAGCATTAGCATCTGAACTAGACATAGATGTACCCGCAATTTTAGATAGATCAGTTAAAGTAGTTAAAGATGTGTCCATCATCTTTCTAAATACTCCAGTTGTACTATCTGAGAACAATGCAGTGACCTCGTCTGGATTCGACTCTAACGCTTTAAGTAACTTTTCCTCATCTAGAACGAGCTTGCCTTTTTCCGTATAGCTAGCCGTTGTTATGCCCACTGACAAGCGCTGGCCCCCACCAAGATCTGCTCCACCAATTAAAGAAGTTACTATATTCCTTAAATCAGAAACGTATTTGGACAGAGTCGAATCACCACGTAATGCTCCACTTTTCGCCTTTACTTCCCATTGTTCGACTTCTTTATCCGAAAGCGCTGCCTTCTCATCACTTGTCAATGGTAAATAAGTTCGGTTTTTTTCTTCACTCAGTTCACCGTTAATCAGTCCGAGCAAGTTATTGTATTCCGATACAAAGGACTTTATTGTATCCATAATTTTACTCGTGTCTTTTTCTACTGATATTGTAGTATCTACGGTTGATTTTGCCTTGACAGTGAAATCAACTCCATTTACAACAAAACGGTTTGAATCTTGAATATATTCCATACCATTAATAATAACTCTCGCTTCCACACCTTCTACATTTCCAGGGTTATTCGTAGGTACAAGAGGGCCAGATGATATAATTAGTTTATCCTTGCCTGTCTCAGTTGCAGTAATTGATAATTCACCCGTATTGGCGTTGTACAGCGCAGTCGCCTTTGTCTTGCTCATGTTTGCATTTATTGCAGCAGCCAGATCTGCACCCGTTGAAGCCGAGGCCTCTAGTGTAATCGGTTCACCATTAATTGTTATCGTAGTCGCTCCCAAACTTCCTTGTCCCACAGTATATATTTCTCTAGCACTAGTAGCAACACGATCCACATTTACCGTCATTATACCAGCAGCAGTTGAAGATGTCGTATTCATTTTAATCGCACTCGTATCTCCAGCAATCTGTGAAGTTTTAGCATTAATTGCATTAGAAAGGTTATAATTTGAAAGCTTATTGTTTCTGAAATCTACAATTTTCGAACTAATTGATCGATAATCATCCCGTTGCCACTCGACTTGAGTTCTCTTTTTAATCATGGTGTCATATGAGGATTTGCGAGCTTTCATCAACTCTTTGACCATTGAATCCACATCAAGACCAGATGCTAATCCGGATATTCTCATTCTTAGATACCTCCTGTTACGCCTTTTTGTCTAATACCATGCCCGTAAGCTCAATAAGTCTAGCTGCTGCTTCAACAAGTTTCTCTTCTGGAAATTGTCTAATAATCTCTCCACTTTGCTTGTCTCTTATTTTATATATAACCTGCTTCGTAACATCATGTATGGAACGATCAATTGTTGTTTCGGGGGATTTAATTGCAGATAAAATTTTATCAATACTTTTTCTAACAAATTCTTCCGTTACAGTTACCCCGCCCATATCATCCCTATTAACGGGTTTTGCAACAGGATCCGTTCCTATTTCTTTTCTCGGTCCGATGTTTGATTTCGCCTCAGAAGTGAATGCAGCCGTAGTGTTTACAGATGAGATATTTATCATCCTATGCCCACCCCTACAATTATTATTTAATTATATTATCGGACATTGATGCCCGGTTTATTAGATGCTATTGCTATTTAAATAGAAAAGAGGCGCTTGGTAAACACCAAGGCCTCTTCCCTTTGAAACAAATTAACGAAGTAAGGACAATACGCCTTGTGGTTGCGAGTTGGCTTGAGCCAGCATAGCTTGAGACGCTTGAAGAAGAATGTTGTCCTTTGTAAGTTTGACCATTTCGGAAGCCATATCTGTATCGCGAATACGGGATTCGGAAGCAGTAAGGTTCTCAACAGTCGTTCCAAGGTTGTTTGAAGTGTATTCCAAACGGTTTTGAACAGCACCAAGCTTAGCACGTTCAGTGGAAACAGCTGAAATAGCTGTTTCAACAGCAGTAAGTGTAGAAGCAGATGTCAGTGAAGCAAAGCTCGCAGTAGTGATGGAGTTAATAGCGATTTGTTGAAGTGAATCATCCGATTGAATCGTAGCTCCACCTGTGATCGCCATACCATTGAACTTCGTATCCGTCATAATTTTGCCGATTTGTGTTCCAAGTTGACCTAGCTCAACATCAATGTTAGCTGTATCTCCTGTGGAATAAGTACCGTTCAATTTTTGAACGTTAAGCTCTTTCATACGAGTAAGCATGGAACTAACTTCGTTCATTGCACCCTCAGCTGTTTGTACAAACGATACTCCGTCTTGTACGTTCTTTTGAGCTTGCTCAAGACCACGAATTTGGCCACGCATTTTTTCAGAGACTGCAAGACCAGCAGCATCGTCAGCTGCACGGTTGATGCGAAGACCTGAAGATAGTTTTTCCATTGATTTACCGGCAGCGGCGTTGTTAAGGCCCATGTTACGGTGAGTGTTCAAAGCAGTAATGTTGTGATTAATACGCATTGTTATTTCCTCCCTGAAATGGTTATTTAGTCCCACATCCATGTGGTAAGCTTAATTCGGTTTCCCTTATTAGCTCTAAATATATTATCGGTATAATTAGGGAAATGTTTATAGCCTTTTCATTTTTTTTTTATTTGTTTAAATTGATTCATTAGTTCCGTTGCTGTGATGCTAGATTTTTCTGCATTTTGATTCATATGCTCAACAGAAACATAGAGCTCCTTGCGCAAAATCCCAACTTCTGAGGGGGCTTTGATTCCAATCTTAACAGTATCGCCTATTATTTCTAAGATGCTAAATTCAATATCTTCTCCAACGAGTACAGCTTCGCCCTTCTTCCTAGATAATACGAGCATGTTACTCTCCTCCTGCCGATAGATGCTTACCAAACAAAGCTTCGTGAATCGAATAAGCCCCATTCGGGAATATATACTGGATGCCTATACGATCGACTGTATTTATTATGACAGGAGCTGCTAGGTTTATAGTCGCTGAGGCGAGATCACCGTGTACATTCACTATATTATAAACTTGAATCTGGTCATTTCTGCTAATATTCATTTCACTCTTCAACTGCTCAGGCAGATCAAATTCATATTCTTTAAAAAAATCAAACGGTGAAACGATAATGAAGGCCAGAGAGCCTTCCTCAATGGATTGTAAATATTGGAATGGACTATCCTCTATTGTAACAATCGTATAGCGCTCGTAATCTTTAAATCCCGGAATTCCGCCAGTAAAGGAAATAATTTGTTCTTCTTCAATATCCAATAAACCAAATCTGCTTGTTTCAATTACCATCTCATTCACGCTCCAAAGATTGTATTAATAGAAGAAGCTATAGCATCGTTACCGATTCCATAGCTTCAGAATTTATGACCATTCTCGTATACTAAATGCAACATACAGACTAGGTTACCTTAAGAAATCAACCAATGATCTACTGATAACCTTAGCACCAACAGATAAAGAAGCTTCATAAATTGTCTGACTTGTTGTAGAATCAATAAGCACTTGCTCCAAGTCTGCATCTTCTACTTTGGACTGCATATCCGTAAGACTGAGGTTAAAATCAGCTAATCTAGCTTGCATCAACTCAACACGATTCGTTTTAGCACCTATTTGAGCTCGTGCATTTAGCATCGTATCATAACTATTTTCAATATTTTTAATTTCAGCAGATACGCCACTATAGTCCCCATTGATTAAAGCTGACGTAATACGGTCGAGTACCGCAAACACATTATTAGTTGAATTGGCATCCCCAAAAACTTGATTACCAGTCAAGCTAATCCCCACTGTTACATTTGTTCCAAGTGCGTAATTGACCTGACCGCTATCCGTCTGCACCGTTTTAGCATCAAAAAGAGGATCAGTCGTATCATAAGGAATTTTGTTGAAAGTTTCTCCATTAAAAATGTACTTTCCATTCATTTTGCTGTTGGCAATATCGACAAGTTGCGTTTTGAGCTCTGATATTTCACTTTGAATCGCATTAAGTGCCTCTTGTGGATTAGTACCATTCGCCGCTTTTGTGGCAAGCTCCTTTAACCGCTGCATAACATCACCCGCTTGACTAATGACTGAATCTGAAAAATCCAACCACGAGAGAGCCTGGTCTGTATTTTTTTGGAATTGCTCGTTTGCAGCCAGCTCTGAGCGGTAACGAAGCGAGTATGTGATCCCAACGGGATCATCAGAAGCTTTATTCAGTTTAAGTCCCGAAGAGGATTGTTGCTGAATTCCGGACATTGTATTCAGGTTCTTATTTATGTTTCGGGTAAGCTGCGAATGCATCATACCTTGCGTAATGCGAAGAGCCATTGCCGTTACCTCCTATTTTAAACTGTTTGTAACTGGTCATTATTGAATGCTTTCAATATCATTAACGGCCGACCGTTCCTGTTCCGTTAATCAATTTATCCAACATTTCGTCAAAAGCCGTCATAAAACGTGCAGAGGCGGTATAAGCATATTGATATTTGATCATGTCTGACATTTCCTCATCCAATGACACGCCGCTAATCGACATTCTGCTGCCATCCACTTGAGCCAGCTGAGCTTCTGCATTCGCATTTTCACGAGTAGCAGCTTGGCTTTTCACACCGAGTGCTCCTACAACAGCGCTATAGAAGTCGCCAATAGTAGCACTCTTCACAGTACCTCCAGATGCTGTTTCGTCGAAGGAAAACTTTGTATCCGACAACTGTGACATGAGCAAAGCCATACTATTATTTCCTGCTATTACGGTTGTAACACCATTAATAGTCGTTGTCCGCATAGAAGATGCGATGTTATTTGAGTTCGTTGCAATATCTTTATTTAACTGAATGCTTGCAGCGGTAATGGTGGTTGCGCCATCCTTTATCGTGAAAATATCTCCACCAGCAGTTGCCGGATCAGATAAAGTGTATCCTAACTTGTGCAAACCATTTATACCTTTTACTATCATCTTCTGCTCTGCTGCCGTTGGAACTGTCGTCCCTGGAAGAACCGAGCCTGCTGGAATCGTTACCTCAAACTCACCGTTTGCGATCGTGTTAGCCAGTGTATCTAACTGTTTAACAAATTCCTCTACGTTATCCAGCGAGACAAACATACCGTGTATTTTTCCGCCTGTTAACGTTCCAGATGCGTATGCATTCTCCAATGAAGCAGGGGTCAGTTCGTTCGATTGCCCGCCTTCTACAAGAGGAGCCCCGCCCATCGTTATAGAGTAACCATCATTAGTTTCCGTTACCTTTATATTGACAAGCTTAGATAGCTGATCCGTAAGCAGATCACGCTGATCGCGTAAATCATTTGCGTGATCGCCAAGCATTTCAATCTTTTTGATCTGGTCATTAAGAGCCGCTATTGAACTCGTTATCGAATTAGCTGTCGCAGCTGTTGTGTTAATGGTTGTATTGATATCCGAATCGAGGTCTGCCAACTGCCCGCTTAAACCATTAAATGTATCCGTTAGCGCTTGCGTCCTCTCGATTAAGATCTCACGAGCTGTTACATTCTCGGGATCCTTGCTTAGATCAGACCATGCGCTCCAAAATTGTGAAAGAACCGTACGGATACTCGTATTGGAAGGCTCATTCACAAATGATTCAAGCTTACTTAGTGTATCGGCTTGAATTTCCGTACTTCCTGATATGTCTGATTGATTACGATACTGCTCATCCAAAAATGCATCACGGATACGTGTAATAGAAGTGTACTCCACACCAGTACCCAATTGTCCCGGAGCCGTTGATTTAGACATGCCATAGGCTTCAATTGGTCTTGTCGCTACCATCGTAACCTTTTGCCTTGTATAACCTTCAGTATTGGCATTGGAGATATTATGGCTTAATGTGTTTAAAGCAACTTGCTGGGTAATTAAGCTTCGCTTTGATGTTTCTAGTGAATGAAACGTTGAGGTCACCGTTTTCCCTCCTAATTATGCTCTGTTATCAAATATTCGATTACTACGATTTCCCGATAGCTGTTTCATTGGATGCTGATAAACGAGTTCTTCATTGGGATCTTCGACCATTAAGTCAATTGAGAAATTTATGAAATCAAGTGATTGCTTAACTAGCTGCTGATTTAAATCGTTGACATGCTTCAATTCCTTAAGCACTTTCGTTAAAGTCTCATGCAGGTGCATAAGATGTTGTTTATCTTCCGCGTTACTGACTAACTTAACTAAATCCGATAATATTCCACTGCGGTTCCGAAAACCATTGTCAATGAAATAGCGGGCGGTCATTAAAATTCTGCTTTGCTCCAGACTCTCAGCCTGAGCAGTCAACAGTTTTTCTTTCTGTGTGACACTATTCAGCTGGACGATACTATTTTGCATAATAAGCGCTTTCTTACTCACTTCCAGCTCAAGAAGCTGCTCATACAGCTTAAGCTGCTGCTCAAGTGTCGCCACAATATGGGAGATAGACATGCCGCTTCACCCGTTCCTATTCCGATTGGTTGTTTTTAAGATACGGAAGAAGCTTCTCGGCAATCTTGCCAGCTTCTACATGATAGGTACCCGATGCTACCGAGCTTTTAAGCTGCTCGATTTGCTGAGTTCTCTCCGCACTAGTCATTTGACTCGTTGTAAGCATTTCTTTGGCGGCTGCGGATATTTGGACCTCGTCCTTCTGACGAGCCTTGCTCGTTCCGCTGACGCGCGCTTCATTTTGCTTCTGGTAAGAATTTAACCTGTTTATCTGATTCGTCTCATTTATTTTCATTTTATCCACCTCATTATTTACAAGAACTAAAAAAGCCGATTACCTTTACAAGTATTATCGGCTTCAGTCAAGTGATTTTTTATAGTCAATAGAATATTAGCAAGAAATCAATTATTTATCCTTGTATCTTTCGAGTCCTTTGTATACGCCAGTTGCTTTATCGAAACCTCTTAGCTGCTCTTTTCTTGCTAAATCATCAAACATGTGTTTCTTATCCTTCTCAATACGATGACGGCAGTTATCGCAAAGGTTGTGCTCGCGGATGAGCGAGCCACAGGATTCACAAGGATAAGACATATTAGGAGCGTTCATAATGGAAATCCGGCCTTCGCGGATGAATTTAGTAATCTGCTTGATAGATACGCCGGTAGCATCAGAAACCTCAGTAATAATCGAACCCTTGAATTCACGTAAGTAGTTTGCGCAAAGCTCGTACTCTTTATCAATGTCACGTATACATGTAGGACACACATCTCTAAAATTTTTGGCAAATAGCTTTCCGCAGCGAGGACAATTGTCTAAATTCATCGCGCTGAGCCCCCTTTTTCGTTCAATCTAATAATCTGTTATTTCCATTCTAATCGATAGTGTTAACTTTTTCACTACCTATCTATCTAAACATCTTCTACATCATCAATGCGTTAGGAGCGAGCCCATGTTAATACATAGATCTCCAGAGGAGCTTGTGCTTGTTGTTTTAATACCTGGGCGCAAGCCTCTGCCGTGCTTCCTGTTGTATATATATCGTCAATTAGCAGGATTCTTATGAATTCGCTAACTTTATGCGACTTTTCCGAAGAAGCGGAAGACAATATTCGAATCGTATTAAGCCCCACCTCATTGAAGCTAAAAAGAGCTTTCGTATCCCGCATTCTCTCCGAGCGCGACTTGAAGCTTTGCTTCTCGGAGTGTCTGGCCCGCAGCAGCACATGTACAAGAGGCAGACGGTAATGCGCAGCCAAGTGGCTCGCCAGCTGCTCCGCTTGATTAAAACCCCGCTCTCTTGCCCGCTCTGTGCTTACTGGCACATACGTGATGGCATCCCAGTAGTCGGCGGGGTTTCTCATGGCAGCTTTTCTTTTTGCCGCGGTACTAACTTCTAGGGGCAATTCAGCGGTCATAGCTTCAAAAACCGGAAACAGCATATCGCCTAGCAACGGCGCTAATTGCTCGTTTCCACGATATTTATAAAGAGCGAGCATCGCCTTCATAGCTGGGTTATAGCGAACCGCGCTGCGGTTGCATACGAACGTACGCTGCGGACTGCGAATGCAGTCATCGCAAGGGATGCCTCGCCCGCAGCGACTGCACGCGATGCGGGTAAGCCAGGGGATTGCGGAGAGGCACGCTCCACAAAGGGACTGCCGAAGCTGGAAAGTCAGCTTCGCTTGGCCCGCAGTGGCCGCGCTGCGGGCCGAATCATGCGGTTTGCCGCATAGCAGGCAAACCGCTGATCGTGGAGCGAGCAGCTGCGCGGCTGTGGCGAATGCGGCCGGAAGGCGCTGGAGCCAGCTGAGAGGCGAGGCCTTCATTTGGCCGAGCCTCCTTTGCTTGTGGGGAGCAGGAAGCCCTGCTTGCGAGCCATGCGGTTCATTGTTTGGATGTGTCGCACGGCTGAGAGCTGTGCGCGGTTGCGCTCTCGGCTGCAAAAATACACCTGTCCGAACGGATCATCCGCTGAGCGCCCCGCTCTACCTGCCATTTGGACTAAGGAGGCCTCGTCAAATAAACCGCCATCTGCGTCGAGGATATAGACATCGCTCTTCGGAATGGTGACGCCTCTTTCTAGAATTGTCGTCGTAACTAGCACCCTGATTTCGCGTGATCGAAACCGTTTCACCTTGTCCGTACGCTCTGCATCCTGCGAAGATGTTGCCTCTACAAAAGAGTGCTGTAATCGATTGCGCAGCATAGCCGCCATTGGCTCGGTCTGGGCAATTTTCTGCACAAAAACGAACAGCTGGGCACCGCGTTTCAGGGACCCCAGCATCGCCGCCTGCAGCTTGACAGGCAACTTCCGCTGCTGAAGCATTTGCAAAACCGTCGGCGTTTGATATAACTTCGGAACGGGCAGCGGATGGCGATGATACCGCACCGGTACCCTCGCATGCTGGAGCTTGCCGCGCCGCGCCGCGCGCTGCAGCTCGCTTGGCGGCGTGGCAGACAGCAACAGCCTTGCAGCCCCGGGTGCGCAGCTCTTGTCCGCTGCGTAATGAAGAATTTTGTCTCCCACAAAAGGAAAAGCGTCGAGCTCATCTACGATAACCAAATCGAAGCCTCGGTAAAAACGAAGCAGTTGATGAGTGGTAGCAAGCGTAATATCCCCGCTCTCCCAGCGCTGTTCGCTGCCGCCGTAAAGGGTAACGACTGAAGCATCTGGAAAAGCTTTTCGGATCCGCGGGTCCAACTCAATGACAACATCGCGGCGCGGCGTAGCAATGAGCGCCCTTCCGCCCCGGAGCAGCACCGATTCCACCAGCGGAAATATCATTTCCGTCTTTCCCGCTCCCGTAACCGCCCATAGCAGAAAATCCCTTGCTACTGAAGCCTCATCCCAGTTGGTTTGCACGGGTTTCGGAGCCTGTTCTTCCACAAAGTTTAGTGCCTTCGCCGCCGCAGCGCTCTGCGCTGGGCTAAGCCCCCATTTGACTAGACGCTGCTCTACTGAAGACTGAAGCACCGGCGGACGGCTCTCTACTTGCAAGCTGCGCTGCCCGGTCACGAGCAGCTCGCACTCCCGGCTCCGCCCCATCCCAATGCACGCCGTACAATAGGCGCACTCCCGCCCGCACGCGGCACATGCCGTGCGGTGCAGCAGCGCCTCACCGCTCCCGCAGCGCTGGCACCTGCGCTCGCGCCTGCGGCGCCTCCAAGCGTCCGGTCGCCCGCCAGCACCGGCGGCGACCGATCCGCCAAGGCGGACCCGCCCGAGCAGCGCGGCCAGCTGGAGCACTCCGCTCCAGCCTGCCGCGGCGCCGGGACCGGCCGCCCTGAGGAGCAGGGCGTGCGCCTCGCTTCGCAATAGCGCACGTCCCTGCATCACATCTGCGGCAAGCAGCGTCCATGCCGCAAGCTCCTCAAGCCCTCTATCGAACTGCTGGTCTCCCGCTTCCTCTCGATTTGCCCTCATCCCTCCTGGCATATGACCTGCCAACTGATCCTCTCTCCTACTCCCGCCTCTAGCCTTATGCCCCTGAGTCAACCACAATTCGCCTAACGACAGCAAGCTCTCCTTACTCGTCTCCAATTCACGCAAGCGCGGCCCACTTCGCTGCCACCACCTTTGGTTAGTGGTTTCGACAACGTTAGCCGCCTCTCGTCTAGCTTCCTCGGAGCAAGCCAGCAACAGCCTAATGGCTTGGAGTAGACCTTTGTCTCCAGCATAAGCAGGTCTGCTGCCTTGTTCGTTCTCCCTACTCCTCTTGCTAGCCGTGCCCCAAAGCTCAACAACGCGACAGGCATCGCCAAGCGGGAGCTCCTCTTTCATCAACCAACCGGTACCGGCAAGCTTGCCATTCAAATTTCCATAATGCCCGTAGCTCCCTACTAGCCAGTAATGCTTGTCTACCTCCGAATTAATCGTCAGCCGAGCTTCCCATTCCCCGCCCAACTCCACGATATACACTTGAGCCTTCATGTACGCTCACTCCCCTTCAGCATTTCAACACCAGCATGTTAATTGGAGCTCTTGCCATAACCGCGAAGGACAGCGAGGGTGACACTTTTTTGGTTCGATCCCAAACAAAAAAGACACACCCAACAACGCAGCCTGCGTTATGGAGTGTGCCTCACCCTGAATATTGAATTACCAAAATTATATCTTAAAATGGCATCTTCGACAAATCCGTTGGATTTTGCAAATCAACGAGCACCGCATGGTCTGCCTGCGACACAATGCCTTCAGCCTGAAGCATCCACAGCAGCTGCGTCCCGTCTACCTCTGCTGTGTGAGAGCGCTTACCATCCTTCTTCGTCGCCTCCGGTATTAGCTCCTCTTGATGTACATTGACCTCTCTGCCGCCCCTCGCCAGGCGTTCAACGATCGCGCGCGTTTCCTCCGTGACTCCCCGATCCAAGATGGTTAAACGAACATTCCGGCCCATCCGCTTCGAAAAAGAAAACAACGAGCGTGCATGCCATTCGATATTTTTATGGCTAACGTTGGCAATCAACACATAATGCTTGCTGCTTTGCTGTTTTTTCCGCCAGATGCGATAAGCCAGATGCACCGACAATGCAGCCAGAACATAGCAGCCGATGACTAAAATCAGAAGCTCAAACATAGCGGCCACCTCCTCTTTGTGACACTATATGCCGCAAAGAGCCCATCGGTTACGCTATCCGTGGACAAGACGACAAAATGTGCAGAATACACTCGGGAATGCCCGCATAGATTTAAAATTAATAGTCAAATTACGACAAAGAAACACCCTTGAGCAATTTACAATATATGTTATCATCTTACTACATCCTTGCAATCCGTACGTTTGCGAGCAGATAGGACGGGGAGAAGGTGGACATCAAACATCTTGAACAGCTAGGGAAGCGATGATATATAATCTGCAATTTGGACACTTGGATTATATGGAGCGAGTAGTGTAACCGGCCCTCTTAGAACCACACACCTAATCTAAGAGGAGAGTGTATCATGCGTGATTTTAAAAAGCGGATTTCATTAAGCTTGGCATTTCTATTATTGTTTTCATTGGCGCTCGGATCTCTCGCCACAGCAGAAGCTTTAAATACCGGCGGATCTGCCGGTACCGAACCTCCCATAGAAAACAGCTGTCCCGAGTACTCTTCCAACCGCGATTTTGTTATTGCAAACCATTCCAATATCGTAGTCAATGGCGACGGTACCGCAACAGCAACCTTTCAAACCACACAAGACTGCGTAAGAGTCAGCTTCTCTTCCTATGAAGCCGCACCCGATTGGATCGCCGGCCCTAATGATCTAACCATCCCTTATAACAAGCAAACTCATTTTGACGGTCAGTCTATTGTTTATTCAAAGGCCGGAACCCATACCGTCACCATTAATATTCCCAAGTGCCTTCCTTATCAATTGGATATTTACAGCGGATTGCTGCTCATTAACCTAGGCACTGGCGCACATGGGGATAAGATTAAAGCATGGAAGCTGAAGCTTCAGAATACCTGCACAGGTAACATAGTAATTAACAAACATTTAAACAATGTAGAAGGCGCGCCGCATGCAGGCATTACCTTTGAACTTTGGAAAGACGGCAAGTTCGTCCAAAGCGGAGTTACGGGAAGCAATGGCGTTTTGCAATTTAATAATCTTCCTATTGGTACTTATACGCTGAAGGAGCTCACTCTAGACGGCTTCACTACCGACTTAAACGTAGAGGAACGGATACCAGTTACAGTGGATTCATCCGCACTCAAAATCGTGATTAACACGCCTAAGCTAAAACTAGCTAACGCTTGCTCTGCAGATCCGAATATAGCTCGAACTTGGATTGTAAGCAACGAAAGCAACATTGACGTTCCGTATACTTGGCAAATTCCGAATACCACCCAAATAGGCGCAGGCAGCATACCTGCGAAAGCCTCCGTCACCATTACAACAAATGCTGTTCCAGGTTCCAACACCTTGAATGTATACTGGAGCAATGCGAAGGAGCTTACTCTAGTAAGCGAGGGAGAGGCTTGCCCAACGCCTACACCTACAACTACANGGAGCAATGCGAAGGAGCTTACTCTAGTAAGCGAGGGAGAGGCTTGCCCAACGCCTACACCTACAACTACACCATCTGCTACTCCTTCACCTACACCAGAGATTACGCCTACGGTTCCGCCATCTACTTCACCATCACCTTCACCTGAGACTACACCTACAGTACCGCCATCTGCTTCACCATCACCATCACCTGAGACTACTCCTACGGTTCCGCCATCTGCTACTCCGTCACCGTCACCTGAGACTACGCCTACAGCACCGCCATCTGCTACACCTACACCAGAGAATACGCCTACTTCAACGCCTAACAACACACCAGGCACAACACCACCATCTACGCCACCAGTTACTTCATCACCAACACCAACGACCACCGCTACGCCTGTAGCATCGCCGACGGCTCCGCCTTCCGATCCTCCATCGGCTGAGCCAACAACAATTGTTGAAATCGACGATGAAGATACTCCGATCGGCGGCGTCAATGCTGGAACCGATGATGAAATCGATACCGTTATTGACTCTGAGGATGACCAGGTTCCACTGGCAACACTGCCTAAAACAGGAGATACCAGTCCAATTACTTACTATCTTCTCGGTGCCTTTGCCATATCAGCCGGATTCCTCACGCTGCGTAAGCAAAGAAAACAAAGGTAAGGCCATTTAGCCGAATAAACTTCTATCCTCTCCGAAGCTGCGACTGCAGCTTCGGATTTTGTTTTGGCACCTGCCGCTTTAGCTCTGATGACGTACAAAAAATCCCGTATCAACCGATACGGGATTTTTGTAATATGTATCCTACAACTCTCAAATACGCTTTATGTTGCGTTCATTGCTTAAGTGCTTTTGGCGAAAATGCTTTACAATGTCACCCAACCATATTTAATCGACTGAATAACAGCCTGCGTGCGATCATCGACTTCCATTTTTTGCAAAATGCTGCTGACATGGTTTTTAACCGTTTTTTCGCTAATAAACAAAAACTCTCCGATAAGCTTATTGCTTTTGCCTTCAGCCATCAGCCTTAGCACCTCTGCCTCGCGGCGAGTCAGCGGGCTTTCATCACCAGCTACAAACTTAACGCCTGGCTCTTGAGCGGCTGCAGCTCCTGATACAATTCCCATCTCATCAAGGTAAGTCATCCGGCGCAGCTGATTGATCAGCTTGCCCGTCACTTTCGGATGGATATAGGCATGGCCTTGAACAACTGAACGAATCGCGTTGATCAGCGACTCCGCTTCCATATCCTTCAGCAAGTAGCCGGTGGCCCCTTTGCGAAGCGTCTCGAACACGTAGCTCTCATCGTCATGAATAGATAAAATGATAACCTTCACATCAGGAAATAAGCTCTTCAGACGCTCTGTCGTTACGACGCCGTTCTCGATCGGCATATTAATATCCATCAAAACGATTTCTGGAATCGTATGATTGCAAAATTCCATCACTTGAATGCCGTCTCCGCATTCGCCGATGACTTCAAGATCGTCTTCCATATTCAGAATCCGTTTGAGTCCTTCGCGAAATAGCTGGTGGTCATCCGCAAGTAAAATTTTGATTGTATTCACATTGCTTGCAGGTTTCTGGATCATCATCATCTTACTCCTTTCTAGATTCGGCAGTAGTAGGTATATCTATCATAATTTTCGTCCCTCTACCGGGATTTGAGTCTATATCCATCCTTCCCTCTATCAGCTCGATACGTTCTCTCATCCCGACCAAACCAAAATGTGCGTTCCGGGTAGATTCCTGCTCGATTAACTCGCTGTGAAATCCAATGCCGTTGTCCTGAATAATAAGTGAAATTTGACTCGGCTGATAGTTAATTTCGAGCAATACATGAGAAGCACTCGCATGCTTTAGGGCATTGGTAAAGGCTTCCTGGACCAAGCGGTAAATCGCCGCTTCCATTGCTGAGGGCATTCGGGCTTCTTTGCCAATCAGCTCGAATACGGTATGTATTTTCGTTTTTTCCTCAAAGTCCTGCGTAAACTTGCGCAGGGTCGGAACAAGACCCAAATCATCCAGCGCCATTGGACGCAAATTGAAAATAATTTTGCGGATTTCCTCTAGTCCGGAGCGAACCTGTCCTTTCAAATCTACTAATTCTTCCTGTACCATCACAAATTCCTGCTTGATAAGCATACGTTCTGCAATTTCTGTGCGAAGAACGATATTCGCAAGGGATTGCGCGGGACCGTCATGTATTTCTCTGGCGATCCGTTTGCGCTCTTCCTCTTGGGCCAAAATAATTTTCAAGCCCAGCAGCTGCCTGGTTTTGGCCGATTCCAATATCCTCGTAACCTGATTCAGGTCACCTGCCAAATACTCGAGCACCACATTAATTTGCGAAGCAATGGTTTCAGCACGCTCAATGGAGTTCTCTACATTCCGAACGCGTTTTTGCAAATCGTCCCTGCGCGCCTTTAAATAGGACTCTTTCTCACGGTAAACCATTAGATCCAGCTGAATTTGCGTTGCCTTCTCATAGGCCGATTTAATGTCATCTTCCTTGTATCGCACAAAATCGCGACTTACCTCCGTCAATCGGATACGCGCACGGCGATAATCCTGCTCAAGCTGATCGACTTTTTCAATCGTCTTGACCGTTTCCTGAAGCACAATCTCAAGCTCCTGCTCAAGCGACTCCAGCTCCGTGCGCGCCGATTCACATATTTCATAAATCTGGTAATTACTGTCTTCCATTACTTCGATTGCATTTTTAATCACTCTATTTATATCTACAGTAAGGTGGTCCACAATAGATCGGCAACCTTTCTTTATTAAAGGTTAATCTACTCTATCATACCACAGATTGGAACGATTTCGTCCATCGTTAATCGATGGTAATCTTTTTGGTCTTGCCGTCATAGGCCACTTTAAGCCCTAGTTTCTCCGAGAATAAACGGACTGGGATTAAAGTACGATTGTTGCGTACAATCGGTACTATGTCTGAAGACTGACGCACGCCATTCAGAATCAGATCCTTTTTACCTATAGTCATCGCGAGCAGCTTGTTGCCGCGCAATACCGTAATTTGACCCGTGTTTCCATCAAACAGCAGCTTGGAGCCCATAGCATCCGAGACGAAACGAACGGGCACATACGTCGTACCTGCCAGTACGAGCGGAGCCGCATCCAGCTTAAGCGCTTTTCCGCTTATCGATGCCGCCGTGCTGCCAACCGTCATTTCAACCTTTGCGTTTGAATCAACCGTAACCGTAGGCGGGTATTGAAGCTTCATATTATCTAGTCCGATTGAACCAGAAGCTGCCCGCTCGTCTTGGCCTTCGGCGATTGTCACGACATAGACGCGTTTCAGCTTAACCGGGAATTTCATGCCTTGGGATGAAAGGTTTAACTTCACGTTTTTCCAGCCGTTCCAATCGAGCTGCTTGGCCAAATCAAGCAAATGGGCTTTGCCATCCGCATCAATAAATTCTGCACGCACCCAATTTAAGCTGTTATCGCTGTAAAGATCAACAGTCATTGAGGTGGGCGAGCCTTCAATTGTTCGGCCAGATGTGTTAAACACGGCGTATGACGCTTTGGTTCCCGTACCGTTTGTAAAATCATACTCTATTTTCAAAGCTTTGGCCGTTGTCTGTCCCGGTAAGTCAGACACCAGCTTTACGCTGCCTGCGGTTTCGGCTGGCGTCACCTGCGAGGTGATCGGATACGTGGATTTCTCAAAATCCTCAAATGTGCTTACTGCTTCGCCCTGTGTAAATGGAATCATCACCGGATAGCCATCGTAGCGAGCGATCGCATAACCCGTCGTCGCGCCAGCCGTCACCGATTGTACGGTTAGCGTGTCGCCGCTCACTGCTGCGTTAAAGCCAACAAATTCCCATTTTACAGAGTCGCCGCTAAGCTTATGGGTACTGCCGTTCTTCAGCTTAAGAGTAAGCGGAACAGAAACCGTGGCTCCCTTAGCCAATACTCCCGCTGCAGTATCGATCGTTAATGAAGCAATTTGGTCTTGTCCGACGACCTCCACCTCTTGCTTCGTCGTAACGGCGCCGGACTTCACCGTTATCGTTGTTTTCCCTGCCTTTGTCGCCGTGAATTCGTTTCCTTTGAACGTTCCTACTGCTTTATCGGCACTCCATGCCGCGCCTGCATTATCCACCTCATAAGGGTTGTAATAGTTGTCGTAGCCTGTTAGGGCATAGGCCGTTTTCTGTCCGATCACAAGCGACTTAGCTCCGCTTACGGAGATGCCTTTAAGCGTTCCTTTCGGAGCAGAAGTGAACACGCCGATTCCATTAGCGACGCTCCGCTGCGTGGTGCCATACTGCGTAGAATGGGAAAGCTGCAGCAAATTACTGCCTAGTGGCCGCTCAACCATTGTAGTCGATCCGCCGCCATCGAGGTTCACTCCTTTATGTATGCTAAGCTGTACCATGATTTGTTGAAGCTCCTTTAAGCTTACACCGGTGTTGCTGCCACTCCGCTCACTTGTAATGAGATACACTTTCGTTCCGTCTTTGGAATAACCGATACCCGAACGGGAGGTGTAGGAGGAGCCGCTGACTCCCGTAACGTCCCGCGAGAAAGCTGTCGCAGCTCCTGCATTTACCAACAGCGTATGGCCGCCTGCCATCATTTCAAAGGAGGTTGGGTCTGCTTTTGCTCCTGTTGTCTGAGAAACAAGCGAATAGTTTGCCGTAATCGCTTGGCCGATTTGCAAATGCTCCTTCACATACGTTGCCGCAAGGCCATGTGTTCTCAGGATATAACCATCCGTTGGTGCCTGACCGGCAATCGCTTTGTCGATCGAAATCTCCTCGATAACGCCATTGCGAACCAGCACCTCAGTCGGAGTCGACCCTGAGTTCTTCGGACGCTCAGCCCCGCCCCAGGCACTTGTATAGATATACATCATATTTACATGGCTGAACGCCGTACCCGTCGTTTCCGGAACGTAAGCCGATTGATTAAGGCCTTCCAGTGGAAAAGTAGAGCCATCCGCTGCGGTAACCTTACCTTCAAAATTATACGCATCGATCATCGGCTTGCGATCCTTCGATACCGAGAATGCGTACATGCCCGTCAGCTTTGATGGGCTTGACATAAACGTTCCAGCAGTCACCTGCGCGCCCATCGGCGCTCCTTCGTTACCCATCACAAAAATGTCTGCATTGATGGCTGCTACTGCTCCATTTTCCTTTGCCATATTGAGTATGGTGTTGACTTGTCCAATGCTATTATTTTTTCCGCTCATCGCATTTAGCGATACGTAGGGATTGGTTAGATCAATTTCGATGACATGCACATCGGTTTGCACCTTTGAGCTGCCTCGTGTGGTATGAAAGACGTAATCCAGCCGTTTAGCTCCTGCGGTTACGAACGATTGCTGGGACAGCTTTAATACAGGATCACTGGCTGCTGCCTCTGTGGATTCAATAACTGACGTCTTCCAATTGCCGGGCAGTACCGAAGCAAGCGGCTGCGCTAGCAAAGCTCCGCCTAATACAACAATGATGACCCGTTTCCCCAAGCTCTCCGTCTGCCTACCGATGATTTTGTGAACCTTACCCATGAGTTTAGCAACTCTCCCATCTCATAATCTAATAGTTATAGACTACAAGAGTGGTAGAAAAGTTCCGTCCGATAAAAGAGTGCTATCGTTTTTTGTAGCCTGATAGATATCCCCTATGTTAATCTCACTTTTTTCCTTCTTGAAATAACAAAGGGCTCAACATGCCTGATCGCATGTTGAGCCCCTTAGTTAGTTAATTATGGTGTTAAGAACTTAACCTTCTGCAGCAATCGCATTAGCATGACGGTTCCTTCTGCGCGAGTCGCATTCGTTTGCGGGCTCAACGTAGTTGCCGTTTTCCCGCTGATCACTCCGATATATACTGATTTCGCCACATCTGTCTGAGCCCAAGAACCCACCTTGCCACGGTCTGTATACTTTTGAAGGTAAGAAGCGGCTGATTGCGGAAGATCAACGGTAAGTCCTGCTACCTTGGCAGCCCGGATCATCATCGCAGCCATCTCTTGCCGTGTGATCGGATTATTCGGCTTAAAAGTGCCATCCGTATTGCCTGCGACGATTCCAGCCGCGGACGCAGCGCCTATATAGGCACCCATCGCTGTATTCGTATTCACATCTTTGAACTTAGCGGCAGAAGCCTTATCCGCGCTTAGACCGAGCCCCTTTGCAATATAGGTGGCAAACTCACCGCGCGTAATCGATTTATTCGGCTCAAATAAAGATGCCGTCCGACCTTCCACGATAAATTTTCTCGACATTATATAAATCGAGCTTGCCGCCCAATGCTTGGAAAGGTCGGTGAAGCTGGAAGAATTGGATACAAGGGCGTATGCGCTGTTGCCTTTGCGCTTGAACGTAACGCTTGTCTTCCCACCGCTAGTCGAGAGTTCTGTTGGCACATAAGAAAGCCCGCCCGTTGCCGGATCAAACCATACGACTGCCGTTTTGCTGCTGTCCACCGTCTGATACGTTTGCAGCGTCCTTGATACGTAGCCGTTAAAGTCCGTTACTTCCTTTTGGACGTTGCCATTTACTGCGGTCACGTCGAAGTGATAAGGTCCTGCTAGCAGACTGGTATTCGAGCTGTTTATTTTCGAGCTGATATTTCCGGTTAATGTAGACAAGCCCTGATCGATTCGAATGAGAAGCTGTCCGGTTGAACTGTTTCCGCCAAGCAGTGAATTAATTTTCGTGAAATCTGCCGAGTTCAGTTGGAGCTCGTAGGTCACGTCGCCATACTGGACAGCGAATACGGAATTGGGACTTAAGCGATAGGCGGTATCCAACGTACTTATAGCAACGGCAACGATCGCTGCGCGTTCCGATTCCGGTACCTGGAATGCCACACGCGGCACGGTGAGACCCGCGGCACGGGCCGTCTGGAACGCTGTCAGCACCTTTTCACCAGATACGGTATATCGGGTTGCTTGATTGCCAGCTGGCGAAATATCCATCATCGTCGTTGCTGCCGATGTTTTCAGTCCGACGCCGCCGCCAGCAGATGATTCATAATCGCCTGACAATCCATCAATTAAGGTGGTTTGATTCGCTGCGCTTATGTTCGTAAAGCTGTTAATCGTCGTACCACTGTTCGTTCTGAGACCAGAAGTGCTGGAATAATAAGTGACGGCCACTGATTCGCCAACAGCGAATGGTGATGCCATCGTCAAAATAACGGACGAACCGCTCATATCCACTCGCGAGATCGTTTTAACGGAGCTGTTCCCCGTAACCGTAAACTGACTCGTAGACGGCACATAGCCGCTGTTCAACGTTTCGGCAAAGGTTAAGGTCAACGTAGAACCTTTAGCAATGACACTATAAATCGTTCCGTTCAGGCCGCCGCTGCCTCCGCCGCCTGTGCTTACGTTATTAAATGACGGGGCTGCGTTTCCTGCAAGATCAGTAATTAACGACATCGAAGCCAAATAGGATACGGAAGCGTTTTGTCCCGTAGTCACGGCTGATGCTAAGGTCAATAAAACCGAATCGCCGGAAATCCTTACCTGAAGAACTGATCGTGCCATATTATCCACTAAAACGCTAAATTGACTAACCGAAGGCACGCTTTGCGAGTTCAGGATTTTATTATATTTCAGCGTAACGATGTTGCTGCTCACACTGACCGACTGAAGCGCTGGCATAGCCGTGTCAGGCACGCTGTATATACTGTAGTTGCTGAACCCTGCCAGATAATTGCCTGCTGTATCCCTTATTGGATATGAGCTAGGCGTATAGGTTACATTAACATTCGAATAATTTTGAATCGAGCCGTTAATCGTAAGCAAAATATTGCCTCCGTTGCTGGAAATCGATGTCGTGCTGTAACTAACACCTCCAACGCTTACGGAGAACTGTAAGTATGCATAACTGTTAACCGTCATTAAATCCTTGTTGAATGACAATGTAATTGCACTGCCTGAAGCACTGCCGCTTACGATGGTTGGTGCTGAAACGTCTTTGGCCCCTGCAACATCCTGATTAGCAATACTTATCGCTTGATTGCCTGAGGTATCCTGTATAAGGCCTATAGCTGCTTTGGAATATGAAAGCTTCACTACTTGGCCTGCTACGATAGGGCTTGCCAATGTCAGAATAACGGCCTCACCTTTAATTTGGACACCTGTCACTGCTCGCGGAGCGCCATTGACCGTCACATAAAAGCTGCCCATAGAAGGAACCGCATAAATGTTCAAATCTTCGTTGTATGTCATCGTAATCGTCGAGCCGCTCCACTCCAGCTTACTGACAACCGGTGCCGTCGTATCGGAGCCGAACGTACGGAAAGTCCATTGATATTCATTCAAAATTCCAGCGAATGTATTGCCGGCGAGATCCGTAACCGCACTCGCATCAATCGTGACATAGTAGCCCGTATTGGCTTCGAATGCCCGTGTAGGCGTGATGACCAACATATTATTATGAGTTCCATCAACATAATAATTAGCCGGGATCGGTTGGAGATTATTGTCCCCATAAGGATGGAAGGTAATGGCCCCCGTATCGCCCTTCTTGATGGTTTCGCTGAACACTGCAGTAAATGACTGGGTAAGGCTGACAGAAACCGCATTATTCAACGGATTTAGTAGCACAAGTGTTGGCCTAACGGTATCCTGAGACACTGTAAAGGACCACGCAGTAGTTGCCGAGATTCCTGCGTAATAGTTTCCTGCCGCATCTCGAATCGCCCTGTTACCTATCGTAATATAATATTTCGTGTTATTGACAAATGCTTTCTCTACTTCTCCATTAATAGCCTTATTCGCGTCTATTGTTAGTTGGTATGTTCCTCCACCTGTTACACGCTCAGAAGTCACCGGGATGGAACGGAACAATGATCCGTTCGCTGCATCTCTAATTTCAATAACTCCGCTACTCGGAAAAACAGGCTCGTTAAAGGTAATTTGCAGCAAAGAATTTAATGTTGTAATCGAACCTCCTGCCACAGGCGATACCACTGTCGCTGCAGGTGGAGTCGTTTCATAACCCGGGTCTGTACTGAAATTCCAGATCGAAGCGCCAGCAATTCCATGATACCATTGACTTCCATTTGGATCAGGTTGCGTAAACGCACCTGCATCAATCAACACGTAATAACCCGTGTTCGCTTCCAAATAAGAGCTTGGAGAGATCTGTACCTGATTCTTATTAACGACGACACGGGAAGACTGAGCGCTAAAACGCTCAAATGTTGTGTTATTGCTAATACGACGTATTTCAATAAATTTATCAGGACGGGCCTGAACGTTTTGATCAAACGTAATTCCGAGAGTCGAGTTGACCGGAACCGAGGTCGCATTATCTGCTGGAGCAAACGGTGCAGCCACATTAACAGGTGCCGCATTGGTTGTAAAGCTCCAAGTTGTGCCTACATAAAGATTACCAGCTGCGTCCTGGAAGGCTGTTCCTGGAATCGTAACGTTATATAAGGTCTTAGGCTGAAGGGCAGCCGGCGGCTGAATGACAATTTGGTTCGTGCCACTCCCTCTTACCGCATTCGAGGTAACGGCAATACTTCTATTATCCTCAGTTGAGCTAAGTTGGATGCTGCCGCTTGCAACATATACCGTTTCGTCAAAGGTGATAACAATGGCGGATGTAACTGGAATGGAACCACTAGTTGGTATTAAACTTGTGTGGGAAGGTCTTGTTACGTCTACTTCAGCAACAGTACGAAAGTTCCAGCTGCTGGCACTCGTAATGCCGCTGTAGCCTGCGCCATTAGATACGTTTAAAAAAGCGCCTGCATCTACCATTACATAATAATTCGTATTTAATGCAAAATTATTAACAGGGTCGATGGTTACGATTCGCTGCGTTGCGTCAATCGAGATTCGGCTCGATGACATAGGAATCGTTTCAACCAGATTACTAGTTCCGTAATCATAAATGGATACCGATGTTGAATTGGACCCTTTCGTGACATTCTCATCAAAAGTCATTTTGAGATCTGCGGTTATCGAAACATTTGTTAAATCATCCGCTGGGCTTAAGCTAAGCACCACTGGACCGGCAGGTGCGGCTGCAACCTGCTGGAGGTCCGAAGACCAGCCTGCCAGGCTTATTTGAAGCAACAGCATGACAGCGATAAGGGTAGATAGCTTGCTGGTTCGATTCATTTCAATTCACTCCTCAAAAAATTACACTCGTACCTTATTTGTCGGTTAGTTGATATGAAAAATTTAGGTTATTCCCCTTTTTTGTGTTGAATGGCAAACAAAAAAGCCGTAAACCAAGAAACACAGCTTCTTGGTTTACGGCTTTTAGATATATTTATTGTTAGAACAGCATGCCAGCTGAAAAATTAAACTCCGCTAATTACGCCAGCGTCTGCTTTAAGTTTGTCAGCTTTGTCAACGCGTTCCCAAGGAAGATCAACATCTGTACGGCCGAAATGACCATATGCAGCTGTTTGTCTGTAAATCGGACGACGAAGATCAAGCATTTTGATAATGCCCGCAGGACGAAGGTCGAAGTTGCTTGTGATCAAATCAACAAGTTTGTCTTCTCCGATTCTTCCTGTACCGTAAGTATCCACATTGATGGAAACCGGTTGAGCAACGCCAATCGCGTAAGCCAATTGGATTTCGCATTTGTCAGCAAGGCCTGCAGCAACGATGTTCTTAGCTACGTAACGAGCCGCGTAAGCCGCTGAACGGTCAACCTTCGTAGGATCCTTGCCTGAGAATGCGCCGCCGCCATGACGAGCATAGCCGCCGTACGTATCAACGATGATTTTACGGCCAGTAAGACCTGCATCGCCTTGTGGTCCGCCAATGACAAAACGGCCAGTTGGGTTAATGAAATATTTTGTTTCTGCATCAAGCCATTCAACCGGAACAACCGGTTTAATAACATGCTCTAGAATATCCTGTTGAATTTGCTCCAACGTAATTTCTTCTGCATGCTGCGTGGATACAACGATCGTATCTACACGTACTGGCTTGCCATCGGCATATTCAATCGTAACTTGCGTTTTACCATCTGGACGAAGGTATGCAAGTGTCTCGTTCTTACGAACTTCAGACAAACGACGAGCGATGCGGTGTGAAAGCGCGATTGGAAGCGGCATAAGCTCAGGAGTTTCGTTCGTTGCAAAACCGAACATAAGGCCTTGGTCACCTGCACCGATATCTTCGTTTTCTTGCTTCATATCTTTGCCATCACGAGTCTCAAGCGCTGCGTTAACGCCTTGGGCGATATCAGCAGACTGCTCATTAAGCGATGTCAATACTGCGCAAGTGCTGGAATCAAAGCCAAATTTAGCGCGCGTATAGCCGATTTCCTTGATTGTGCGGCGCGCGATAGCTGAAATATCAACATAATCTGCGCGGCTGCTAATTTCACCAATAACCAAAACAAGACCTGTTGCGACAGAAACCTCACAAGCGACACGCGCATAAGGGTCTGCTTCTAGGAATGCATCTAAGACAGCATCGGATATTTGATCACAGATCTTATCCGGATGGCCTTCAGTTACTGACTCTGATGTAAACAAGTGGCGTCCTTTAACCGACATCCGTATCAACCTCCTACAACCATAGTATGAAATAAGTGCGGACATTCTACACAAAAAATGAACCTTTTCCCGTAGGAAAAGGTTGTTTGACAACTCTTCTAAAACAGTATGATACCGAAAATGTCGCTTTGTGTCAATGGACGCCGGTATTTCCAGCAATTATTGGTAGCTTCCAAGTACCGATTGGGCTTGGGCAATGAGCCTTCTTGTAATCTCTCCGCCCACAGAGCCTGCTTGCCTTGTGGAGAGAGCAGACCAATGTACGCTTTGTCCGCCACCAGCGCCAGAAGACGCCCCTAATTCACCAGCAAACTCCGTGTCCTCTCCAGTGCCTGCATAGGCTCCTGAAGTCAAACCGAATTCTGCTGCGATTTCATACTTTAATGCATCTAGAGCAGCTTTGCTTGTTGGCACTACTACCTTATTCGAACGACTCATGATATGACACCTCCAAATGAATGTAAAGCACATTTCTATTGTGCATCACGTCATCAATTTTGAAGCGTATAATCTATTGTCATTGCGGGTAAAATGTAGGTTGTCCAACCAAATTATTGCAAGGTATAGCTTCCTTTAACAAGTACAGTGAGGCCATTTTTTTGATTAGGATCCGGCAATATCCCTCGGCCTTCTCTTGGAAACAAGAGCAGGTGATTCGTAGGAATCGCTTTGCCTTTAACCAAATCCGTTCCTCCTGTAAGATCCGCAATTCCGCTTGCATCCGAGCTATAAGCAATGGCCTTGCCCACACGAACGATAACCTCGGTGCCTTGACCAGCCATTAGCGTCTTGCCAACAGGTACATTAACTACTTCCAATGAAGCATCGGCAACAGGCGTAGTAGGCGTTGTACCGCCTCCTGGCGAGCCACCGCCTAATTTCGCAAGCTGCTCGTCCACATAACTTTTCGTTACAACTGGATCTTCTACAGAGCCCGGAGTCAGCGCATTCGATTCCGCCTCAAGCGGCGAAGCAAAGTTTACGCCGACCCAAACGCCGGCTCCAATCAACACAACTGCAGCTATTCCGCGTAAAACCTTTTGTTTCACTACGTAGTCTCCTCTCAATCTAGCATCTCCTATAAAGATACTAGATTTAAGTAGGAGAAACCAGTTTTTCTTCAATTATTAGTGTAAGCCGTCAAGCCAGTTCGTAACAGGTGAGAACGTAATTGGCATTGAAGCTAGCTTTTTGCGATTACCATTAAACTCTTCATAAACATTCAATTGATAATTTTCCCAAAGTAAAGTGTCTCCCATTTCTTTAGATAAATCGCTGTAATTAACTCCAAGCTTCCATTTCAAGCTATTTTCAGCTTTCGCTTCGAGGTCTACAACTTGAGAATATATGACTTGCTTTGTCGCTTCGTACTCGAGCTCATAAATAAATTTAGATTGAGTATAGCCATCATAATTTAAATCCTTTTTAACATCAGCACCAATTTTGATGCCTAGTTTCGATCCATTTAACCAGACATTAAAATAATTCATATCTACAGTATATGGTCCAACCTTAAGGTCCTTGAAGCTCGTACTAGTTGCTCTCTCTTCGGGCAATACAAATTGCGCAGCACGCAAGAATCCTTTGGCTGTTGCAGTACCTTGAAGAAGTCCATTATCGTCAAACGCTTCGCCTATTAAAAGCTGAATATCTGATCGATCAACATTTTGTGGCAGTTCTGTCCAAACGATAAGCTGCTCCTTGCTCTCAGACTTAATCGTATTGGTTGCTCTCGTAAATTTGGCCTCATATAGATTGCCGTCATTTGTCTTAAAATAACCAGCTAATAATGGAAGAGAGGCAATTCTCTTTTGCTTATTAGTCATTTCAACATATACAGCGTACATATCTGTTTTCTCGCCACTATATGTTTTCACGTCAGTTATAAGTGCTTGATAAGGAGCTCCATTATTTTGCTGAACAAATACTGCACCTAGCTCTACTTTCTTAACAGGCACAATCGTTGATCGGGTAAGTTCACCGATCTCCGTCACCGTTTCTCCAGCCTTCTGAGATAAACTAATTTTGAATTTTTTCCAAGTATAATTATATGGGATAGATCCCACATAACTAATCGTTGTTGAGGCGCCTGGCGCTAATCCGATGTCACCAACTTTTTTAATCGCTTTGCCTTCCAGTTTAATATTATCATCTACGATAAGTGTTCCTGTTAAATCAGGCAAAGGTAAATAGACTGAACCATTATTTCTCACAACTAATTCTGCAATAACATTATCACTATTATTCCAGGGTAGTCTTTGTACTGCACCCAACTCTACTTCATAAGTACCATTATCATTCGTAAAAGCTGTTTTAGTTGATGTTGATGTTGTGGTCGTCACTTTAAATGGAATATCAAAGGTTGCAACTGGCAGTTCAACTTTATTCGTTTCTGCACCGACATTATTCGTTACAATTAGCCTCCAACCAGTTGTTGCAACTGATAATGGGATAGATCCTGTAAGTTGTACTGCATTAAGTACAGAGGGCTCTAGCGTTAACGTTTCGTCTGATTTGTTTCTTAAGGATAGCTTATATAATCCTTTAGCTGTTTGTGCATAATAATTGTATTGAGGTAAAGCAACGCCAAACTTCCCAGTATTTCGTGCGACATAAGTTAAGTTGAAATTGTAGTTTTTAGCAGACTTGGTTACATTAATTTGATCAACTCGAATATTAACTAACGAGTTATTTGCCATTACTCCCTTATATCCGCCTGATTTCACGAAATTCGAGTACCCTTTTGGAAAGGTAAACTGTCCTATCGTTCTCTCATAACCAGACACGCTGAAATCAAATTTAATAAAGTTTACTATTAACTGATCCAACGTCACTTTCGATCCTACTTCACTATAATAAGTTAAAGTGGTTGTTGTTTTAGGAAGAACTTTTTTCTTCTTATCTGCGTCGAGTAAAGACAAAGTGTATTTCGTTCCACCTGTCGTTTTCATTCGTGCCCAATAATCAACTAAATTAATAGCACTACTGTCACCGTTATAAATGGAAAAAGTAAAACTAGCAGTGGCACCACTTGCGCTAGGAATTAAATTCGCATCCGTTAATTGTATGTAAGAAGCCTTAGTAATACTAACCTTCTTAAAAACATCGGCTGCAGCTGCGACAGTTTTCGGAACAGGAATAGAGCTTACTAGTAACGCTAATGTAAGGATTAACGATAATAAGATAGGCACTCTTCTAAAACCCATTTGCATTTTCATTTCACTCCGTATCTTTTGGTATACCTATCTAGACGCAAACTGTCAGCAAGAAGTTTCGATTCACACAAAATTTATTTACATATCTCCTTTCAAAGTGAATTGGATATTGCTATTCCTAATACTATAACTTTTGTTTATGAACTATGTATGAACAAAAAAAAGGCTGAGGAACTAGCCCTCAGCCTTTTTCCATCATGCAAGCATGATTACTATTTTCTTTTAACAACGATTACAGCAGCTTCTTTGAAGCCAGCAATGTTGCTGCCAGTTCCAGCTACAGTTACGCTAGAAACTGAAGCGTTAGGTACTGCACCGTTTTGTTCTTTAACATCTGTGTAGTTACCTACATAGATTGTGTTACCATCTGCGGAAATTACATAAACAGCAGTTTTTCCAGAGATGATGTAGTCACCGTTGCTGCTACCAAATGTGTTAGCAGTTTGAGTGTTAGAAATAGATACTGAAGTTAGGCTAGTACCTACTACTGCAGCAACATCATACAATTTGCTGGAGTTAGGAGTATCAGTCAATTCAACGATAGTGTTTTTAGCAGTACCAACAACAGCGTTGTAAGCTGTGTCAGTAACTTCAGTTTTAACTTCTTGACCAGCTACGTTCAATGTAACACTGTAAGTTGAAGTAGTTGTTGTAGCACTTTGTTTGTCAGCAGATACGAACAAGCCGTAGATTGCTGCGCCAGTTTCTGCGTTTGCATCAGTATCAGTTTTCAATACGATGTAATCAGCAGTAGCACCATTAGTGCTTACATATACTAGATCCGCTTTTGTTACTTGAGCAAGTGTACCTACAGACAATTTACGGTCATCAAGGTTAGCCGCACCAAGTTTAGTAGCATCGATTACAACAGTGTTGGAATCAATTAGGTAAGTTGTTGTTGGGTTATCAAGGTCGATTTGAGTAGAAGACACTTTAGCAACATTACGGCCTGCACCTGCTACGTTTACTTTAGCAGTAGCGCCAGTAAGTTTGGAATCAGTGAATACCAACTCAACCAAGCTGTTTTCAGGGAAATTCGCAAGTGCAGCATCAGTGTACTTCACTTCGTTTTTGTTAGCTTTAATATCGAAATAAGTTACTTTTGTTTTTGCAACGATTGCTTCATTTTCAAGAACTTGAGCTGTTTTAGCTTCAAGAATTACAACGTATGGTTTGTTAACAGCCGCTTCTGGAGCAGTTGCTTTAACGATTTTGCCGTCTGCGTTAAGTAGAAGAGTAAACTCTTTACCAATGTTAGCAGCGATCAAAGTGTTAATATCAGCAGCTACAGCATTTGAAGTTGCTTCGTATACTTTACCACCAATTGTGTATTTAGGAGTTCCGTTTGAGCTACCTACAAGCTCAAGTTTACCCGTAGCAGTGTTACGAACTACAGCAACTTTAACCGCTACGCTACCGGATTTTGAAACAGCGCTGATTACATCGTCTTTTTTCAGGTCAGCAACTTTAGCCGCTTTACCATCGATAGTTACGGATGTAGCATCGTTAATGAATGCGCTGATTTGGTTCGTGTTAACACGAGCATCACGGTAAGCATTTTTCTCTTCAACCGAAGTTACAAGAGCGTCCTTGATGGACCATTTTTCAGCAGTTGCAACACGAACTTGATCATTAACCAAGTACAATGTTACGCTGTCGCCTGTGCTTGCATTGGAGATTGCAACTTCTTCACCGTTTACGAAGTAAACTGCGTTAGTTGCAGTAGTTTTAGTTTTAACTTCTGTTCCAACTTTGATTTTAACGGAACCAGCAACTTGGCCAGCTTCCAAAGTACCTGTCAAAGTAGCAGCAGAATCTTGAGAATCAGTAATTGCAAGAACTTGACCAGCTTTGTTCTTAACAACTGTTACGTTGTGACCAAGCAAATCAACTAGTGTTTTGCCGCCAGTAACGATGAAATTAGTAGCAGTAGCAATGGATTGAGTTTTCACTTCATCAACGCCTGCAGTGTTTTTCTCAGTCCAACGAAGTTTAACTTTACCGTCGGAAAGTGAAGCTGCAAGAAGTTCAGCTGAAGATGTGTTACCCAATTTCGAAATCAATGTGCTGCTGGAAAGTACTTCGTTGCCATCAACATTGTACGAAGCCAGTTTAGCGTTAAGTGTGTTAGAAGTTAGTTGTGCTACAACACCGCGAAGTGCTTGGCCGCCAACATTCAGATCAACACCGTCGAACAAATTGATATCTTGTGCTTTCAATAGAACGTTATAAGGCCATACGCCTGACAATTTCTTCTCTTGGTAACCAAGGGAACGAACCAATACCGCTACAACTTCTTCAAATTTAACAGGGTCGCTTGGGCGGAAGTTGCCGTTGTAACCTTGGATGAAGCCTTTAGTAGCAGCTGCATTGATGTAACCAGTGTACCAAACATTTGCTTTAACATCTTTAAATGTTGGTTTAACTGTTTGCATCAAGTTAGCAGCGCCTTCGTTACCGGAACCGATAACGATGATTTTTGCTAGCTCAGCGCGAGTAATTGTGTTTTCAGGTTTGAATGTACCATCTTCATATCCTGCAATAACGCCAAGAGCTGTAAGCTCTTCTACAGCGGATTGAATTGGTTTGCCAACTACATCCGATGGTGTTGCTGCGAAAGCTGTTAGAGATGTTGGAAGTACTAGCGCTGCGGCTAATACGAATGCTGCTATTTTTTTCTTCATAACCTTTATTTCTCCTCCTCTAAATACGTGCGGTTGTTGAGAGTTTTGTTTAAATAGTGAATTGCTCTTTTCCCTCATAGCCGATTCACCCCCTTTCCAGAGTTGAGCATAGATTTGATATAAATGATGTCTACAATCATGATAAACCCATTTGTAAGATCATGTCGTAGAAACTTGTAAAAATGAGTAGAAAAATGCTAGAGTCGCTGCACCACTATAACATTATACAATGGGCAGGTCGTACCGTAAAGAGGAAGTTGAGAATTCATTCCAATTTCTTTCCAGCAAGTGTAGGTCCTGCGTATCAATCCAGGGCGTATGTAACCACGCTATGTATTTAAACGCACGTTACAATGAAAAGTTGCGATGTTTCGAAAAAAACTTTTAAAGTTTTTTTCGTTGTCAGTTAGTGACACCGACTCGCCTCACGCGCGCTTGTACTTGGATACTTTGTAAGTATAGCTTGTTTTCATAGAAAGCGTCGATGCAAAACATTTTCCATGGATAATGTTTCACACGAACAAAAAATCCAAGCTTTATGCGAAAAAACCTGGCCGTCTAAAAATCTAAACGACCAGATTTTTCTATTGTGAAAGATATTTAACCGATGCTTGGAAGCTTCTTCAAATCTGCCAGGATGCGAGCTACGATAATTGCAGCATCAGAACGAAGCAGGTTTGATCTTGGCTCGAATACCGAGCCTGCTTTCGGATTGCTTGGATCAACGAGAGAGCCTAGAATGTATTTCTTCTTGGCAATCGCAAGAACGGAGCTCTTCGCATAGTAATTGACGTTAGCGCCATCCTTAAACGTCTTCTCAAGATCCTTGTCGATTTTTGCGGTGTCAGTAGCCAGCTTCATATCGAGTGCTCTTGCAATGATAACCGAAGCCTCTTCACGCGTTAGGCTAGCACTTGGCTGGAAGGTACGCGGTCCAGTCCCCCGAATGATGCCCTCCCTTGCTGCTGTCTCGACATAGCGGTAATCCCACAACGCATCTGGATTAATGATTGCAGGCACATCATCGAAATGTGGCTTACTCAGCTCATAGTTAAGCGGAATATCCAGTGCCTTAACCATCATTCGTGCAAACTCACCACGTGAAATGTAGATATTGGAACCAAAATCGTCAAAGCCCGCAGCATTCATAATGCCTTTGGCAAAAATTGCTTCCAGATAATTTCTCGCGTAAGGATGCGATGTCATATCGGTATAAGAGTAAACCATCTTGCCAACCACATAATATCCAAACTTACTGAATGGTACAGTGATCGTATTTTTCTTGACATCGACGACACCGCCGATATTTTCCCAATATTTCGCTTTTACATCATAACGGTAAACCGTAATGATCGTTCCCACACTGTCTTTCATGTTTGGATCAAATGAAAGCGTCAGGGTACCGACCTTAGAAGTAACTAATTCACGGTTGTCTGGTCGCTCATCATAAGTTGGTATTTTAGTGCCGCCCGTACCTTTTGCGTTAGGGAACTGGTAAGGGTCAACACCCCTTGTTAATGGATCATATGGGGTCGTTGCCGGATCATCGGCAAGTCCTGCGTCAATCCAGTAAACCGGGCTTGCTTTGGTAAAGCGCGTTGGATAAGACAATCGGAATCTTGTGCCAAAGCTCTCCAATATAATATTGAAGTTCGGTGGTAGCGCTTCAAGCTCGCGACGGTCAACGACTCCATCTTCCGAGTTGGCAATGGCAAACAATAGATTATGGCCTGTAAATACTTGGTTCTTCAGCGCAGCTGGAACGTTAAAGTCTGTTCGGATCAACGTCGTTCCTTTTTCAAATTTCAAGTTGACTGCGCCCTCGAAAACTTTATGGCTGCTAGCCATCGTCTCCAAATATTGCGCGCCTGGAATATTGGTCGGTGCATAAGTGATCTCAATGCTGCTTTGTACTTTGTCGTTAGCGCTTGAGATAACAAAATCGATCTTATTTTTGCCAACCTTCAACTTGTCTACAAATACTCGGTAAGAGTTTTTGTATAACTGCTCAACGGTTGCAGGGTTATTATCAGAATCGAAATCGATTTTTTCAGCATTTTGTTTATTAATAACTACGGATGTCGCACCAGGTGCGTCAATGATAACTTCTACATAGTTTTGGTTAACGATGCTTTTGTTAGGCAAAATCGGACGAAGAACTGTATACGGGAGCGATGTCGGATCGACCTCTAAACGGTAAGAAGCTTTTGGTCCTGTCTCTCCGTTATTGTACACCGTAAACGTATAGACGCTCGAGCTGCCATCCGAATTAAGTGCTTGCCCGCCTAAAATGAATGAGAAAGTTTTCGTTTTGTAGTCATATCTGACAGCAAGACCAGCAACGTCGTTATTTGCCGTGTTGTTAACTGAACCTATAACCGTAGGACCGTCCATAATAATGAGCTGCTTGTTCAGGTCCCAGCGAATAGGAGCCGTAAACGCGCTGCTTTCTATTTTCAAAATATATTTATCGGGTGTGGTAAGGCCATTCGTTGTTACTTTCATTTGATTGATTTTATTTTGAATCGTATTCACAATATCGGCATTCGTTTGGCCAGAAGCGATAAAATCAATGAAGTCAAAAGTACCGAACACATTCATATTTGCTTCATTAGTCGTATAAATCCCGCCGCGGTTCACGAAGTTTGGATCATTTGGCAGTGGTTCTGTGTAATTGATTCCGTAAGGATAAATCGTTGTGCCTTCCACAGGAATGACAGGGAGATTCGTAGGAATCATATATACTTTAATTTTTTTCTCGTAGGAATTTTTACTTCCCTGGAAAAGGAACTTAATTTCATTTTCCCCGCTGAACAAAGCATCAAAAGCTTTTTCGCGTTCCGTAGTTAAAATCTTAAAGTTCGTTGCAGAACCATCCTGCTGCAGCTTAATCGGCGTATTATTCACATAAAAGAATACGGTCTGGGCTGCGTTTGTCGCACTGTCAAAATCATAACGGATTTCTGAAGTATTGTTGATATTATTCAGAATACCTTTAAAATCACTCAAAGTAGTCGTGATGGCATCGGCAATACGTTCTGTTTTCAACTTATTTGTATCGTCATAAACGGTCATATTATCAAATGCGCTTGTATAGCTAACGTAAGGGCCAAAAAGCATTGTGAATTTGACTTGCTTCGTAACACCCGTTGTTCCGCCTACATTAAGCGTGATCGTTTGTGTGCCCTCAAAAGGAAGCTTCTTGAATACAAGGATTTCACGCTTGTAGATCTTGCCGTTTACATTAACAAATTTGTTAACAAGACTAGACGACATGTTTTGGATATTTCCAGCCGCAGCATAGTCATAGCCAGTTGCAGAAGCATTAGATACATTTTTGATATCCGTTACGGTCACTAAATCACTAACATCCGATAGAACAGGATTGCCTACCAGCACTTCCATCGCAAACGGAACGCTATAAAGATTCGCCCCTTCAAGAGGTGTTCCTGTCAGCGCCTCGCCGTTTCCTGAGCGATAACCACTCAAGTAGCTAATCGTATCGATAAAACGAGCGCTAGCATTTTGAAGCGAGAAGCCCATAAGGCCGGTTCCTTCGTCATCAGGCTGGCCAAGCGCTGTTTTTCTTGCATTCTTCGCTGTGAATTGAATATTGTATGATTTATCAAAAGCTAACGAATACGCTGTACCGATTGGTGCAGTAAATTCATAAATAAAGAAGGCCTCGTTGCCCGTGTAGGTGCCCACTGGAGTAGCGACCTGTGAAATCGGTGTCGCCGGCTGCGTTACACCGCCACCCGTAATTGTATACTTAATAGGAATGTTCTGTGTAGGATTTGGGTGGGGCTCCAAAGTACCGTCAGGCGGAACCGAATCATCCTTCAAAAAGTTAGGAACAATAATTTTACCTTTAACTTGTGTCGAGTTCGTATTCGTTACAAGTAAGTTAGGATTGTACTCAAGCGGCTCGGAGGAGTTAATCGCTGTTCCTGCGCCGTTAATTCCATTCAAATTCACATCATAAAAAGTGACCTCGCCATTATAGAAAGCAACCTCACGTGTCGTTTCTACCGTTTGGTTGGCATTTTGGACTTTAATCGTCACTAGGTTTTTACCCTTTTGCAGCGTAATCGGAGATGCCGCAAACTGGTAGCTGTTCGAGCTATTCACCGAATAGGTTTTGCTGCTGCCATTGACAACAACCGTTACTTGCTGCGCATTAGGCGCGAAGCCTGTAAGGCTGATATCTGCCGATTGGCGGCCAGCAGAAGCCGTGGAGTGAACGACTGTTGTGCCAGCTTCTTCGATGTTGAATTTGTTGCCGTCGAGTTGTGCTACTAGATCATAGAATACTGGTCCATTGTGATATTCAATATAAATAGAGTTGGTTACTTCCCCTCCGCCTTGAATACCTCTAAAGGTAATGCGGTTCAAGCCAGGAAATAGCTCTACGTTATACACTTGAATATTGAAGCCGTTGATATAAATGTTGCTTGTAATATTTTCGCGTTTGGAGCCTAATTGATCGTCTGCGGGGTCATCATTGCCTTTGTTATTAATAACCTGAACAACGCTGTAAGAAACCGATGACGGGTCTACCCCTGTAATCGATCCGGTCAGCGTTAGGCTTGGGTCTGTTGTAACTCTCGCTTGCGTGGATAAATCCTTCTCGGTCGGAAAGCTGAAGCTGCCTGTTGCGGCTGTTGCCACTTGCGATGAACCGAACGGCGGCAGCAATGTGATTAACAATGCCAGCGTTAGGGCTAATGAAAGAATTCTTTTCAAAACAGTGTTCCTCCTTTATGTATATAACAAGCATTAGTATTTAAATAGTGAGTGGACTGACGACTATGCGGCCTATCTCCGAATAAACCTTCCTCCCTTTTCCTCTTTGGTCAGCTTTCGTTGCTTTGCAGTTAGACTCGCTGACTGCAGAAAAGTTCTGTATTGTTGTTATCGGTTTCGAACTCCCATTTTTTTAGTTATTTCAGCACTTTCGCACAAAAAAAAGAGCCCTGGCCGCCAGATCGGAGCCAGAGCACTTGCTTATTTCGAACGGGATTCCGCATCCACCTTGAGGCGGTGCCTCATGCGATTCAGGAAATTGATAAGCGGTCTACGCGTTTTGTCCACGATACCGGTAACCTCAGCACCGATCTGCAGGAAAAACATCAGCATGCAGATAACGGCAAAGGTAATCCAGTTGGCAGCGCTCGACTGCACGACTGCGGATTGTACAATTGCCAAACCGCCGAAGATAGCCGCTACACCCCAAATAATGAGGACCGTACGGCGATGGCTAAAACCAAGGTCGCGAAGCCTGTGATGCAAATGGCCTTTGTCCGGAGCGAATATCGGCTTCTTGTTCACCCAGCGGCGCACGATGGCGAAGAAAGTGTCCGAAAGCGGCACTCCAATAATAAGCAAAGGCGTTACAAATGAGACGATCGTTACCTGCTTGAAGCCGAGCATAGATAGTGTTGCCAAGCTGAAGCCGAGAAACAGTGAGCCTGAGTCGCCCATAAAAATTTTGGCCGGATGGAAGTTGAACACCAGAAACCCTACGATTCCCCCAAGAAGAAGAGTACTAAGCAGAATGACCGGTTGGAAGCCCATAAGCGAAGCCATCACAACAATGGTTGCGATTGCGATGCCGGAGACACCCGCCGCCAGCCCGTCCAAGCCGTCAATCAAATTAATGGCATTGGTTACGCCAACGATCCACAAAATCGTAAGCGGAATGCTGATCCAGCCGGCAATCGGCTGCATCGTCTCACCAAACGGAATGTTCAGCAAATCAATCTTCACATCAAAGCCAAAGACGACAACGCATGCCGCTGCTACTTGACCAAGTAGCTTTACTTTGGCGGAAAGCTCAAAGCGATCGTCAAAGGCTCCTAAAATAATAATCATCGTTCCGCCCACTAGAAGAGCGTTGATCATATTCGAATCCTGAGGACGAAGCAAGCCGTCCGGTATAAATGGCGACAAAATAAAGAACGCGCCAACAAATGCAATATAAATAGCTAGACCGCCCAGACGCGGCATAATCCGCGTATGTACTTTGCGGTGGTTTGGTTTGTCTATTGCGCCAACCTTGAAAGCAAATTTCTTAACAAGCGGCGTCATCGCAACGGCAAGAACTAGTGCGATAATGAACCCAATCGTATACAACAAGCCAACCGGCATCTGTGCAACTCCCCTTTTCTTTCTACCGAAGAGAATTATACTCCGATTGAAAAAGAAATACCAACTCCGTTTTCATCCAATTTTCATGGTTTTAACGAGATTTTCACGGCGTAGGCCTAGGTTTTGTTACGTTTTCTTTGTCGCGAAGCACTTTCACTACGAATTTCGGCAAAACGAGCATTCTTTTGTATCTTTTCGGCTCTTGAAGCAGACGATAAAACCACTCCAGACGAAGTTTTTGGAACGCCATCGGCGCTCGCTTCAGCTTGCCTGACACGACGTCGAAGCTGCCGCCGACGCCCATAATCAGCGGTACGCCAAGCCTTTGCTTGTATTTAACGATCCACGGCTCTTGGGTATCCGCCCCACGGGCGACAAACAATAAATCAGGCGCGGCCTCGCGAATGGCTTCTACGACTTCCTCATCCTGCTCAGCCCCAAAAAAACCATTGCGATAGCCAACAATTTTCACCTGAGGGTACTGCAGCTGCAGTTTTTCGGCTGCGGCTTCAATAATCTCCTGCGAGGTGCCAAGCAAGTAAGCTTTCCATTTGCGGGATTCACCTTGCTCAAGAAGACGGTGCAGCAAATCAAAGCCCGTCACCCGTTCCGCAACAGGCGTTCCTACATGCTTCGCAGCCCATACAACACCTGCGCCGTCGGGTACGATAAGGTCTGCTTTGCGGATCATTGTACTGTACTTCGCATCCTCAACCGCAGACATAATCATGATCGGATTTGCTGTAATGACATGTGTAATTCGTTTTGCTTCGATAGCAGAAGTTAAATAATCGACCGTCTCATCCATGCTCGCTTTGGAGAACGGTATGCCATAAATCGGCACTGTCGGTAGTTGTTTCGACAAGAGGGAATCACCTCGATAAAGTATGACGCAATAAATGAATGATTTGTTGCGCCGGTTTTTGCGATTGTTGTTTTAATAGGTCGATCGCCGGCTTATGCTTCGCTTGCCAGCCTGCCTTGTCTTCCAGCAGCGCGCTTGCCGCTGCCGCGAATGCATCGGCATCGAGGTGCTCCGTCGTGCCAATCGCCTTTAGCCCAAGTCGATTCAGAAATTGATCGATCTTCGGGTCGTAGGAGAGGCCAATCATAGGAACCATTTGGCCTGCGGCATATATGAGCGCATGGAGGCGCATGCCGAGCAAAGCGTCGCACCGGCTGACCTCCAGCAGCATTTGCTGGGGGTCGTCGCCGGGCGCGGCCAGCTCGGCGGTGGAGCCGTCGCCGAGCCGGCCGCGCAGCCGTTCCATCACTTCCTCCGACGTTTCCGTGTCGGAGGGGGTGTGGAACGGCAGGAAGCGCAGCCGCACAGGCTGGCGCTTCGACAGCGCGACCAGCGCTTCGGCGGCGCGAGCGAGGTCGGCGCCATCGCCGCGCCAGCGGCGCAGCGATACGCCGACCAGCGGCGGCGCCTGCGCGATGAGCGCGCCTGCGGCTTGTCCCGCAGGCGCCGCGCCAAGCGCCGCTTCCTGCGAGCCCGCCGGAAGCGGCAAGCCCATGACCGGATCGGGCACAACGTCGATCCTTTCAGCCGGAACACCGATGCGCCCTAGCAACGCAGCCGATTCCGCATCACGAACGGATACATAAGCGCTGCGATTCATCACGCCTTTTATAAGCGGATCCATCCAACGGCGGTTGACCGGGCCGATGCCCTGCGAATAAGCAAACGTGGGTTTGCCGAGCAACTGCGCCAGCTTCATGACGCCCGTATAATACGGGATCGTCTTGGCACTAGTCGCATCCTGCAGCAGGCTTCCGCCACCGCTGATCAACCCATCGCTGCTTCGCAGCGCTCGCCATAAGTCTCCCGGATGCATGCGCCGAACCGATTCAACGCCATACATCCGGCTTGTCCAAGCAGGGTCAGCCGATAAGACGATCGGTTCGATCCGAACGCCTTGTGCCTCACCTTCCTCACCAAGAGCAAGCAAAATCGAACGCAGCACAGCTTCGTCACCACTATTGTGGAAGCCGTAATAGCCTGAAATTACGATTCGGTAAACTTGCGAACGATTGCCGGTGCCCATTTGCGTAATGCTCCTTCCACTAGCTGCCATGCCACGATTAAGATACAACCGATAATTAGGCCCGTACCTAGGCCAAGCAGAACACGAATGGTGGAAATGTACAGCGGCGTATGAAGATGCGCGAATGTATCCACCATCGAAAGCTGACCAATCGAGCCCACAATGACAAGCAGCCATGCCGCGCGGTAACGCAGCGACAGGAACAATCCGAGCAGAAGCAGCGGATGCGCCAGCAAAAACTCCTTAAAGCGAGGACGAACGCCAAAGTTCGACTCCAAAAAATGTCGAATCACAAGTTCAAGTGAAGTAACTTGCCCGCTATTCCCTGTGCGAGACAAGTAATAATAACCGATGACACCAATGATTCCGGCCAAAATAATCCAGGTCAGCGTAATTGGCTTGGATAACAGCGGTTTAAGCTTCCCGATCGACAACTGCCCGTTATAAAGCAGAACATAAACGGCCACGAGCGCGATCGGAGCCAAATGGAGGAGACTTACTCCGCGGAACTGCTCCAATACCAAATTGTACGTAATGTTGCTCAACAATCCGAACACAACCGGTACAGCCATAAGTGAAATCAGCGTCGCCACGATAAACCAATTCAATGCCAGTCCGAAACGGCGTCCCGTGGATAAAGCCGGGAACACCCATTTCATCCGGCTCGTATTTTCATAAACAGCGCCAGGCTGCGGAGCAGCTTGTCCATGCTTGCTCCGGCCAATGGACCAGCTTGCGCCGCCGACAACTCGACGATCGCCAACGGTACGGGAATAAATGCGGTTCATGACCCATACCAATCCTAGCGTAGGAGCGGCAATCGCTGCGCCTAAGGCAAGCCCTTGCTCCATAACCGAGCTGTTAAGCTTGTACAGCGCCGCGCTGCCAAGTAGCCCAATTATAAATACAGGAATGTATACTCCCGGAATGAATGCCCCTACCAATAATGCGATCAAAGCAACAGCTGCAACGGCCACGACAGCACGAACAGGTTTGCTCCATGACGGCGGATCATAGTCAAACGCCTTCGGCGTTCCCGGAGTAAAACCCGCGTCCGCCAGTTTGGCAACGATACCTTGCTTGCCGCTCATCGCTTCGCTCAGTCTATCCAAGGAGTTAACGATTTTTGCTTTGTCGGTGTTGGACACCACCGTTCCATTTATAAAGAACATCCGGATGTTCCGATCCTTGGCTGCCAGCAGAAAACGATCGGCAATCGCCTCAGGCTCCATCGTCATACCATCGTTCTCAGACAAGGAATACAGTCTGACTACGTTATAGTTTGTAATATATGCTAATTTATTTATGCCTTGTTGAGGTTTTTTCAAATTTTCAATGGCTGCGACGCCCATATCGTATTTTTTCAACAATTCCCCGAATTTATCAAGGCTTTTATCCGTCGCTTGATCCGAGGCGCCTTTTACTTTGTCGCCGTCAAACAAGACCCGATTGACGCCGTAGCCATTTAATTTGGCAAGCAACGCTTCCGTCGCCGCTTCGTCATAAGGCTTGATACGGTCCGACAAACGCGGCAGGATGCCAAAACCGGCATCATGTATCGTTTCGAGGGACATCGGATCGAAATCCAGCGTTTTCATAATCGCTTCGGCGATCGGAATCTCTACGACAATGCCATTGCGGCCACCGTACGACCAATTGCTATAGGCAGCGTCGGAACGATCAAACGCTTCCCTTACGATCGGCCCGATCTTTTCTTCTTCCTCCGGCCCATTAAACAAGATATAAGTGAAATTTTGACCTAGCGGCTCAAATTTCCCTTGAAGAAGCGCTGCATCTCTGGAGCTGTAATACGTCAATCTGCCTGAAATCTGCAGCTCTTTCAGCGAGCTTTCATAGACCGCCATCGTCGCAATGCCGGCTTCCTTCAGCATAGCTAGCTTTTCAGCGAGAAAAATCTGAGGCCTCGGCTGTTTCTCGGCCACCTCAATGATATCCCGGTAATCAAATACATACTCGATTTGCTTCGATGATTTCTCCATATCCATACGAACCGCGCCAAGCGGCAAAGCTGCCGCTACTCCGATCAATGCAATTACCCATAGTACAAATCTTGCGCGCCGATTCCATTGCTGCCAACGTAAAAACACGTAATTCCTCCGTTCTAAACAGGTTGATTATCGTTCTATTCGCTCCGGTCTACCCGTTCCATAACGGCAGCTTTCAGCGTTTCCAGCGCAGCAGCAGCGGCATCCTTCGACTCGCTTTTGACCGCAAAATAAACCTTGATCTTCGGCTCGGTGCCCGAAGGCCGCAAGCAGAACCAAGATCCGTCCTCGCGTAAATATTTCAATACATTCTCAGGACGCAGGCCGTCTTGCCCTTTGCCGTAATCGAGAACTTGCTCAACCTTGACACCGCCAATCTCAGCCGGCGGGTTTTGACGCCAATCGTCCATGATTGCGCCGATTTTTTGCACGCCGTCAAAGCCTTTGAGCGTACGCGATTCCAGCCCCTCCAAATAGAAGCCGAATTGCGCATATAGCTCCAAAAGGACATCATAAAGCGTTTTGCCCTGGCTGCTATAATACGCAGCCGCTTCTGCGATCAATAGGGCCGCAACGATGGCATCTTTGTCCCGCGCATAAGTACCTGTCAAATAACCGTAGCTTTCTTCATATCCGAACAAGAAAGTACGCTCGCCTGTCTGTTCATAGCGGGTCATTTTTTCCCCAATATATTTAAAACCGGTCAGCGTATTTTCAACGTCAACGCCGTAAGAGCGCGCAATATCCGCTCCCAGCTCGCTAGTGACAATCGTTTTGACAACCACGCCATTGTCAGGCAGTTGGCCGCGTTCTTTCAATTGGCTAAGCACATAATGAACCATCAAGGCGCCAGACTGATTGCCGGTAAGCACAACATATTCGCCTTCATTATTTTTCACTACGGCGCCCATGCGGTCCGCATCCGGGTCCGTACCGATGATAATATCAGCATTCACCTGCTGAGCCAGTTTAATTGCAAGCGTAAATGCTTCACGCTCCTCCGGGTTAGGCGATTTCACCGTGCTGAAATAACCGTCAGGCTGCTCCTGCTCCGGTACGATATGCACATTGGAGAAGCCTACCTTCTTCAGCACCTCGCGAACCGGCATATTGCCTGTCCCATGAAGCGGCGTAAAAACGACGCTGAACTTCTCGCCAATCCCGCCTTGGATAAGGTCGGCATTCAAGCTCTGAGCGACAACCGTATCAATGAACTGCTGATCAGCCTCTTCGCCCAGCCAGCGAAGCAAACCTTTGGCTTCTGCTTCCTCGCGAGTAATTCTCTTCACTTCATCAAAGCCGGAAATTTCTCCGATTGCCGTAATAACTTGCTCCGCCTCTTCCGGAATAAGCTGGCAGCCATCCGCGCCGTAAGCTTTATAACCGTTATATTCGGGCGGATTATGACTTGCCGTAATCACGATACCGCTAGACGCTTTAAGCGCACGCACCGCGTAGGAAAGCTGTGGCGTGGGGCGAAGCGCGCTAAACAAATAAGCGGTAATGCCGTTCCCAGCAAGCACCAAGGCAGCATCAAGCGCAAACTCTGGCGAATAGTTACGCGAATCATGGGCAATCACGACAGATGAGCCTGATCCGTCTGCATTCGCTCCCGCAAGCAGCCAATTTGCAAGACCCTGCGTAGCTTTGCCTACCGTATATGCATTCAAACGGTTCGTACCCGCGCCCATGACGCCGCGCAAGCCGCCCGTCCCGAATTCAAGGTCACGATAAAAACGGTCCGTAATTTCCTTCTCCTGTCCCTCCAGACCGCGAAGCTCTTCTTTCGTCGCAGCATCGATGAGCGGATCATTCAGCCAAGCCTCATATTTAGCAATAACCGTATCATTAGTCGGATTCGTCATAAGTAGCAGCCTCTTTCATTCATGAATTTAATTTATGAAGGATTAGATAAAGCAAACATAAGCTCGCCTTCAGCAACGATTTGATCGCCAACCCTTGCTGTGCCTTGCCCTTTGCCAATAGAACCTTTAAGCCTTGTAATTTGAACTTCGAGCGTCAAGGTATCGCCCGGTTTAACTTGTCCGCGAAAACGGAAGCCGTCGATGCCTGCAAAAAAACCCAGCTTGCCTTTATTCGCTTCAATCATCAGCATAGCCACAGTACCTACTTGGGCAAGCGCTTCTACAATAAGCACGCCGGGCATAACCGGATAACCTGGAAAGTGGCCGACAAAATAAGGTTCGTTCATCGTCACGTTTTTGAGACCGACAGCACGTACGCCTGGCTCAACCTCCAAAATACGATCGATTAACAGGAAAGGCGGGCGGTGCGGAATAATTTCTTGAATTTGATTGATATCCAACATGTCAAATAAACCCCTTTCGGATGTGATGTAGTATAAAAAAAGCCTAAATGTACGACACTATACATATCCCTCATAAAACTGCAGTTTATGAAGGTTAAGATAAGGGGCTTGGCTGCTTGGACCAGAAGTGTCCTACGCCAAGCCTCTTTGTTCATATGTAGAAGCCTAGGATGATCACAAATGCCCGGTTGGCGTTTTCGCTGCCGGCTTATTGAGCGCCTTAAACATTGCAATATACATAATGGAAGTAACAAAGGAAAACGCAATGACGGCCCACAGATACGAATGTGCGTCCGGCACTTCAAAGAAAATAAGCATAATCGCCACATAGAACAGCACGGTAGTCAATTTCCCCATCCAATTGGCGGGCACCGTCTTTTTTCCTCGAAAATGAAAATATAGGCCCCCCGCTATCATGCCCAAATCGCGCAAAAACATCGCTGCAGCAGCAGCCCATGAAATATGGCCGGAAATAAGCAGCGATCCGATAACGGTTATGAGCATCAATTTGTCAGCGAGCGGATCGAGCATCATGCCTAGTCTGGTAACCTGCCCGCTACGTCGTGCGATATAACCATCAAGCACATCGGTAACGCCCGCTGCGACCATAATCACAAAGGCAGGAATCATATACCCCTTTGCAAAAACCGCTATGTAGACTGGAATCAATACAAAACGCAATGATGTTAATAGATTCGGCAGATTCAAACTCTCACGCTCCTCTACCTGTTGCTGACTGCTCACCATGGTTCCCAACTATTATACAACTACCTCCCGTAAAAATAAAACTATCGCTGCTCCCATGACCATAGAACTTGAGGGACAAACAACAAAGCTCCGAGCTTAACAAAACTTTTATTGTAAGAATTTGGAATCGTTATTCATTTTCACCTTCCATTTACCGTTATTAATAGAAGACCTTTTACTTCAAACTTACTTCAAACAAGAAAGGACAGGGATGTAGTGAATTTTAGTTTACGCTTTGGCATGTCGTTGAAAGATACTCGCAGGTGGTTAGCCGCTCTGCTCGCTTTTGTACTTATTATGACTTCATTAACTAGCGTCGTGAACGCAGCAGAGGATACCGTAACCGGCATTGAATTTACTTACGATGCGTCCGATTACAACAGCAGCACATCATCGCTCCAAGCTTTCGTTGAAGATGATAAAGTCAATTTATCCGTTTTTGCTTCCATTTCAGGATCTTCGTCGAAGAAGGATGTCACATCAGATGTCACATGGAAAACATCCAACGCTTCGCTCGTCAAAGTAGAAAGCGGAATGCTTACCGGTGTCGGCAAAGGAACTGCGACGGTAAGTGCTACTTATAAAGGCTTCACCATTTCCATCAAAGTTGCTTCTGATTATGTCTACGATTCAGTAACCCTTATACAGAATGGCCTAACCGCTCCTGATAAGACTGATATCGAAATCGGACAAGCGCTGAGCTTTAAATTAAACGGCACGAAGTCAAATGTCTCAAAGGATATTACTGATGATGCCGTATGGACAACCTCCAACTCGGCCATTGCTACCGTCGACGACGGAACCCTGACCTTGCTTGGCGTTGGTGCCGTAACAATCACGGCAAAATACAAAGGAAAATCCGATGCCATCACCGTTACCGTCTCGTCGCCTTACAAATCCATCACGATAACTCCGGAAAAACCCGGCTCGCTAATCGAAATGGACATCGGCTCTGATGACCAGAAGCTGACCGCGACTGTTGCAGAAAAAACAGGCGGGACGTCTGTAGTGACAGATACAGCCACATGGACAAGCGCGAATGAAAAGGTCGCAACGGTCAAAAAAGGAGTCGTCTCCGCCGTTGCCGCAGGCAAAACAACGATAACGGTGTCCTATAAAGGAGTTTCCTCCACGATTGATGTTGTGGTACGTACCGCTTACCAATCGATCAAGCTATCGCCTGAGAAGGAGTACCACCTACTCTTGCAGGACACGCCGCTTCAAGTTACAGCCGAGGTGCTTAGCAATTCAAACGTTACCTTGCCCGTAACAAGTACTGCTGAATGGTCTTCTTCCAACGTCGTAGTTGCTACGGTCGATGGGGGCAAAGTCACTCCCAAGGCCGTTGGCACAGCTAAGATTACGGCAACCTATAAAGGAATTAGCCGCAGTATTGATATCACCGTATATCCAAGCATTACCGCAATTTCCATTGAAACGGAAACTATTGACGGATTTGTTGGCATCAGCGAGGATCTGCCTAAAGTAATGGCAACCACGTTTGACGGGACAAAGGTCGATGTGACCAAGCTTGCGACCTGGACAAGCGAGGATGAGAAGATCGCTGTCATTAAAGACGCGCAATGGTCAGCCAAAGCACTTGGCGAATCTGAGCTTACCGCAACCGTGCAAGGTTACAAGGCAAAAGTGGACCTGATCGTACACGTCAAGCCATTGAAGCTTGTAGCCAGCGTAAAGGATCTTAGCGTCATTTTAGGCAAAGAAACGCCTTTCCCATCCGTTACAGTCATTAACGACGATGGTGAAGAGGAAGACGTTTCAAGCAGGGTGAAATGGAAAACGACGTCCGAAGATATTGTATTAAAGGATACCGTTATGAAGGGGCTCGATGTTTCCAGCGTTACGCTAACAGCCACGTACCTAACGAAGAGCGTCAGCGTAAAAGTGAAGATCGAGGAAGAGATCGTTAAGTTTGTCGTAGAACCGACGACGATCGAGCTATATCCAGGCAAGTCTAAGTCAGTCAAGGTTACTGGTTATTATAAGAGCGGCAAACAGGTATCCCTAGGTTCAAGAATGAACTGGGAATCCGGCAATCCGAATGTAGCGAGCGTAAGCAGCACATCGGTTAAAGGCGCTGCCGTAGGTACAACCAAAATTTCCGGTACTTACCAAGGGCAAACCATCATCGTGCCTGTCATCGTTTCTCAAAAGCTGAAATCGCTTGTTCTTTCGACCAAATCGGTACAGCTTAGTGCTGGCGGCTCCTATTCTGCCAAGCTGCAGGCCAATTACACGACGGGCAATCCCGCTAACGTAACCGACGATGCGGCTTGGACTTCCTCCAAAGCAAGCGTCGCAACAGTCGTAGCAGGAAAAATTGTTGCTGTCGGCAAAGGCACAGCATCCATTAAAGCAACCTATGCAGGCAAAAGCGTAACGATTCGCGTGACCGTGAAATAAGAATAAACAACAGCAGAGAAAAAGCAGACCACGGACATAACCGTGATCTGCTTTTTCTACTATATACCGTATTCGCGACTTTTTGGGCAAAAAAAGGGGTTGTTCAAAGAGCAGATCATTCCGCTTTCTGAGCAACCCTCTATTGTATAATGACTAAGCGTCGGCAAAAATCAAATCATAGATATGCTGCCATGTGCCCCAGCTAAACACTTCATCTTCAGGCTGCTTGCCCACAACAACATAACCAATATATAGTCCTGCGACAAGCATAATCACCATGATGAGCGGTACGATGCTCTTGCGTAAAAACCACAACAGCACTCTTACCCCTTTGGGCCGTTGCTTCTTCTTGACGCTTCCGTTCGTCTTTGCGCGACTAGCGCGCTTCTTCTTCTCGGAGCCGCCCTCATCCGCTTGACTCCCGAATCCGCTTGCTTCACGGTCGATTCGTTCATCGGCCATACTCATTAACATCATCCTATCCTTATGCGCGCAGCCCGTTGGTGAGGCTCATCATCGTATCGCTTGACGACAACGCTCTAGCTGCCAATTGATAAGCCCGCTGCACATTAATAAGCTCGGTCATCTCATCCGTAAGCTGGACATTCGATTGCTCCAAGGAGCCTTGGCGCAACGAAATGAGATTTTCCGAATCCGGTACGATCTGCTGAACCACGTCGCCTGTATTAATTCCGTTCGCAACAACAAACAGGTTGTCAGAAACCGCAGTGAGCGCCGCTGGGCGTGAAGCCTTCAGCAGTTTGATGCTCCCAAGCTCAACCGTACGGTCGGAGGAAACACCCAGCACCGTTCCATCCGTATTTACACGCAGGCTAAAGCCTTGCGGCAATACGATATTGCCCTCGACGATACGGTTAGTCAGAGGCTCTCTCACGTTAGCGACAACCGGATAGCCATCCTCCGTTGCCAAAATCGTATCACCGTTTTCGCTGACCGTCAACTGAAACGCCCCATTACGCGTATAAGCGCGATTTCCCGCCCCGTCCACTTCAACCTCAAACAGCGCATTTCCTTCGATAGCGATATCCGTATCCTTATCCGTGCCTTGCAGAGGTCCCTGTGAAAGGTTAGGCTGTACAGCAGTCATCCGCGATCCCCAGCCTTGCGTGAAATCCATGGGCGTAAGCCGCCCTGGCTGGCTGAACGCCTCCGGCTGGCTTCTTAGATTTGTCAGAAGATCCTCAAAGGTAGCTTCTTTGCGTTTGTAGCCTACTGTATTTACGTTAGCTATATTATCCGCGAGCATATCTAGCTTTTGCTGAAGTCCGTTCATTGATACCATAGCGTTAATCATTGAGCTGTTCATTGTTCGTGCACCTCCGCTGCATTAAGCCTCATGCTACACACGACCTACGTCGTTCACCGCTTTGCTCAAGCTCTGATCATAAAATTGAATAACCTTCTGGTTGGCTTCATAGGCACGAAGCGCCGACATCAGATCAACTGCCGCCTGGGCCACGTCCACGTTAGAGCGTTCTACATAGCCCTGTCTGACTTCAACTCGCTCATCCGCTGCGATCGCTACAGTCTCGCCCTCTTCGCCCGAGAAGCGGAAGCTGCCGTTGCCTTCGCGTACTAGAAGATTCGGGTTGTCAATGCGGGTGATCAACAATTGAACGCCGATATCCTCGCCATTCGCATCTACAAAACGCTGATCACGAGTCAAAATCAAGCTATCCAGACCTACGCCAGCAGGCATTTGGATCGGTTGCCCGTCCGTTCCCAGCACGCTGGAGCCATCGCTTGCCATAAGGAAGCCATCCTCCGTTAACGTGAATTTCCCGCCCCGGGTATACCGTGTTTCGCCGTTTTGATCCTGGATCGTAAAAAACGCTTGCGGCTGGAACGTAACCTCGCCATCTGGGCCTACATTTTTACCTGATGCATCAAAAGACAAGCCATTCAGATCAATATTCGATATCAAGGCAAAATCAGATGAGTTATTCGTCTGCGTCAAATCTCCTTGAAGATGGATAGACAAGCTTTCCTCCGCAAACACGCCGTTCGTCAATTTGCCGATCTGTTTAAAATTTTGTTCGCCTGCTCCCGTCAAGGACAGCATCATATCCGGAAACGAACGCGTAACCGCATTGGTTTGCTTATAACCAGGCGTATTTATATTTGAAATATTATTGGTTACCGTATCATGCCGGCGCTGCTGAGAAATCATGCCTGATGCTGCGGTATATAATCCTCTTAACATCGTTGTTACCTCCTTGGCCGCTTCCAATCGAACTTACCTATATATGTTATCGGTTGAAAGCAAGGCTGGCTGAATAGCTTGTCCATGCGACCAACGACTCATTTACGCCTCGGCTACGCCCCCCTAAGGCTCCCTACCCGCGCATATGAATAGTTATTGGCCGCTGTCGCCCCTTACTTCTTTCCGAGCTTGTCCAAGTTATCTAAGAGGATGCCAGTCCCTTTGACTACGCAATGCATAGGATCTTCCGCAATAAGGACCGGTACCTTGAGTTCTTCTGCAAGAAGTGAATCAAGTCCGTCCAGCAAAGCTCCCCCACCGGTCAAAATAACGCCACGGTCAATAATATCCGCCGAAAGCTCTGGCGGCGTACGCTCAAGCACCGACTTGGCAGCTGAGACGATCGACATAATCGGATCCCACAGCGCTTCGCGAATCTCTCCTGAACGAATGGTCAGCGTAAGCGGCAGCCCGGAGACCATGTCCCGCCCGCGAATATCAATCTCTTCCTGGCGGCCATATTCCAGCACGGTGCCAATTTTGATTTTAATATCTTCGCTTGTTCTTTCGCCGATAAGAAGCTTGTACTTACTTTTGATAAACTTCATGATGGCATCGTCGAACTTGTCCCCTGCAACCTTAATTGAAGAGGCGGTAACAACGTCACCCATGGAAAGAACGGCCACGTCTGTCGTGCCCCCGCCAATGTCTACGACCATATTGCCGCTAGGCTGGAAAATATCCATTCCAGCCCCGATAGCGGCAGCTTTCGGTTCATCCTCAAGAAACACTTCTTTTGCGCCACTGCGTTCTGCAGCCTCGCGAATCGCCTTTTGCTCAACCGAAGTGATGTTCGTCGGCGCGCAAATAAGAATTCGGGGACGGCTAAACCACTTCCGTCCCTCGACACGGTCAATAAAAGCTTTCAACATAATTTCAGTAATCTCAAAATCCGCAATAACACCGTCACGCAGCGGACGAATCGCTATAATATTGCCAGGCGTCCGGCCTACCATTCGGTGGGCTTCCTCGCCAACAGCGAGTACGCGCTTCGAATCGCTTTCAATCGCTACGACTGAAGGCTCATCGAGTACAACGCCTCTTCCTTTCACATGAATGGAAACATTGGCTGTGCCCAAATCAATCCCAATATCCTTGCTCAACATAAGGCTTAAGTCCCCCAACGAATAATAATTACAAAACGTACGTTTGGTTCCCATGACGCAGAAACCGCTAACGTTCATTATTCGCCAAATAAGACAAAATTCCTCTATAATTCGAGAAAAAACTTCATAGCTTTCCTGCCGCAAGCACTTCGCGTTTCTTCGTACTCGTTTTCTTGTATTTTATCTTGGTTGCTTCTCCTCCCCTTAAATGGCGAATGGATTTGTGGTACTCGAGAATGTGCTTCACCTGATCAGCCAAATCGGGGTTTATTTCAGGAAGCCGCTCAGTTAAGTCCTTATGCACCGTGCTTTTGGATACGCCGAACTCCTTGGCAATCGTTCGCACCGTGTGCTTCGTTTCCACGATGCAGCGGCCTATTTTAATGGTTCGCTCCTTAATGTAATCGTGCACGTTCCCGCCTCCCTACTCGAGATAGTTTGGTACATTATATGAGTAGGTCACGTATATATTCGTTGTGGTCAAGCCTAACAAGCCTGAATGTGAATAAATTTTCATAAAAACGTAAAACAGGCAGGGTTTTCACCCCTGCCTGTACGTCTAAAGACCTATTTTTTTCGAAAGCCGTTTCGCTTGTACCGATTACTCCACGATCAATGAGCTTGGATTAATCGCCTTGCCGTTGTTCAAGATTTGGTAATGCAGGTGGATGCCGAGATCACGCTCGAGCTCGTTGCGGCCTGCTTTGGCAATAATGGTTCCTTGTTCAACATCATCGCCTTCTGCCACCGCGATATCCGCCAAGCTTTGATACACGGTCACGAGACCGCCTTCGTGTGTAATTTCAACGATGTTGCCATTCGTCGGGTGCTGCTCAACATGGGTTACTTTACCGGATAATGCGGCAAGCACGTCAAACGTTTTCCCATCCGGGTCTACAAAATCCATGCCCATGTGCGGGGAGAAGCTGGTTCCGGTTTGTACCACAGCGGCAGCTCTTTCTTCATCTGTCGCTTTCTCATCATAGAACGGAAGCTCGACTTGCAGTGCGGCCTTATCCGTCAAAGGCCATTTCATTTGCTCGCCGCCGGCGATGACCGGGAGTGTATCTTCGCCTTTGCCTTCTGGTGCAGTAACTTCTTCACCTTGTGAAACTTCAGTAGTATCGGTTTTTCCTGTTGTAGGTGTGCTTGTCTGATCCGCTCCCTGATAGATCCACATTAAGGTTACGATAATTGCTGCCGCGGCCATGAAGATTGCTGGAGATACCCATCGCTTTGCAAAAAGGCTCTTCCATCCACTGCTAGATTTGGCGGCAGACGTTCCTCCCAGAACTGTTTTGGGAGTTTCTTCTGGTTTTTGCTTCGGTTTGTTTTGATCATTCATTTTCTATCACCTCACTAGCCATTGTTGCCAGTTCTGCTAGGTTTATACGTGAGGTGCTATAAAATAATGAAAGAGTTTAAACTACGAGCGGCTTGCGACCAAATTAGGAAGCTTCGAAGCTTGCTCCACCTGAACGCTAGAGTAATAATGAGATAAAATGTCCTCGGCGCTTGCTCCCGATTCAGCCATTCCGTTTGCTCCGTATTGGCTCATGCCGACGCCATGCCCATAGCCATAAGTAGTAATCGAAATGGTATTTCCCTTAATGCTCCAGATGAATTGAGAGGAAGCCAAGCCCAGTTTCTCTCTCACTTCTCTTCCTGTTAGCGTCGTCTCTCCTATTGCAATTTTACTAATGCGGTTGCCCTGAGTTTTCTCTATGACGCGTATCGAGGATTTAGAAGCCTGCTTCTTGGATAAACCAAGCTTGCTGTAGAAGTCTTTGAGAGAAAGCTTCACTGTCTCTTTATACTTAGGCGAGATTGCCTGATCCCATGGACTCGCTACGCTTCGTAGATAGGGGATTTTCTGCTGCCAATAATCCTCTGAATTTTCGGTGTACCCATTGCTTGTCGAGAAAAAAGCAGCGTCGATCGGTTCGCCTTGATATGTAATGATCATGCCTTTTGTCTGTTCAATGGCATCGGTCAGCTTGCCTATGTTCGACTTCTGTTCATCTCCGCTCCATTTCTCTGCAAGCGCCGACAGAGAAATATAAACCTGATGCTCGGTCGTATCGGTCACGTCCGCGCCCTTCACCGGAACGCCGCTGTCATTTCCCTGAACCATTCTGCGCACCATATAGGTGCGTGCCGCGATCGCTTGCGCCTTAAGCGCCTCCAGCTCAAAACCGATTGGCATTTCTGCGGCAACAACTCCGCGGACATAGGTTTCTAACGGAACACTCTCAATTCGTTTTTCCTTCGTCAGGTAAACCCGTACTACCAATTGGTCTAGCGCATCCTGTTCTTTCTTAGCAGTTTCTTTGCCTATGGTTGACTTCTCCCCGCCCTGCCCTGCGATACTGCCTAAAGACGGAGACCATCCTGCGTCATTCTCCTTCGTGCCGGCAGTGCCTTCCGTAAGATTTACATTCGCACGGCCATCCTCATAGGAACGCGCCTGAACCTCGTTTAGTTCATTCAGCGAAAGCCTTACGAGCAGGATGGATGCACCCATCATCGCGCCGACGGCAAACCAAGCCACTCCTCTGCTTGTCCGCAAACCTTGCAGCAAATCAACGATTGAAAACTTTCCTGCCCTTCGTCTCATGAGCTCTCCTTCCACCGTGACCGTTAAGAGAGCAGCCATCCCGCCACTCTCTCAAACCGGTCTTGATGGTTCATTCTATGAGCCAAAATAATAGGGTAGAACCGTTTCATGGCTAATCGTGGCGAAGCGCGTCAACCGGACGAAGGCTGGCTGCCTTATTCGCGGGCAAATAACCAAATACTACACCAACAAATGCTGAGAATATGAAAGCTACTCCGACCGTTTCCAAGGGAACCTCGGTTTCAGTTTTCATGACGACGCCAATAATAAACGAGGCAACATAGCCGAGTCCGATGCCAAGCGCGCCTCCTAGGCCGCTAATGCATACCGCCTCTACTAGGAACTGAAACAGAATGTCGCGTTTCTTCGCCCCTAAGGACTTGCGAATGCCAATCTCTCTCGTCCGCTCCGTTACGGATACGAGCATAATATTCATAATGCCGATTCCGCCTACAATAAGCGAGATGATGGCCACATAGATCAGCTGCCTGTTCATCGTTTCATTCACTGAGTTTAGCGTCTTCATCGCTTCCTCTTGATTGAGCACCCGGTAAGCATTCTCGTTGCCGCGGAATTTCTCATAGAGGACCGTTTCAACCGCTGTTACGGTCGCAGACATCAGACTTGTATCGGATACGATCAGGTTAATGGTAGATACGCCGCTGGTTTGAAACACTTTTTGCGCCGTCGTGACCGGAATTAATATTTTCTCGTCATTCGATCCTGTAAGAGAGCTGCCTTGCGATTCAAGCAATCCGACAATGGTGAAAATATATCCGTTAATCGTGATCTTCTTGCCTACTGCCGCAGATGGGTCCACGCCTTCATCCTCAAATAAATCCGTAGCGGTGTCTACGCCGATTAGAGCGACCTTCGTATTGTTTTTAATATCGGGAGCAGCGATATACCTGCCGTCCTGCACCGGGAATTCCTTTACCTTCTCATAGGCGGCTGTGATTCCTTCAACGGTAACAGACACTTGTGTTTTCCCATATTTGGCATACCCGGTAGCGCTCGTCACCGGTGCTACTCCTGCCACATTCATAACATCGCCAAGCTCGTTAGCTTCATCTACGGACAAAGTGGTTACCGTTCCCCGGCCAAGAATCGTTACCGACAACGAATTCGGACTACCGAGAGAGGAGACCTGCTTGGCAACCTCGTTAGAGGATGCCTTCCCCATAGCTACAAGCGCGATGACTGTCGCCACGCCGATCAAAATTCCTAGCATGGATAATACGGTTCTAAGCTTGTTGGACAAGACGCTTTTCACTGCCATCTTGAGGCCCTGCGTAAGTTTCATCGCTGTTCCTCCTTTCCTGCTCCGTCAACACCCCATCCCGTATGATCACCGTACGCCTGGCCCGCTTCGCGACCTCCATGTCATGCGTAATCAGGACGATTGTCTGACCCGCGCGGTTGAGCTCCTCCATCATGCTGAGTACTTCCATTCCCGTCTTGGAATCCAGCGCCCCCGTGGGTTCATCCGCTAGCAGCATTGGCGGATTTGTCGCAAGCGCCCGGGCAATTGCCACGCGCTGCTGCTGTCCCCCCGAGAGCTCATTTTGCCGGTGATGCATCCGTTGCCCAAGCCCAACTCGCTCCAGCGCTTCCATCGCACGCTGCTTTCTTTCTTTGCCAGGCAGCCCCCGGTAAATCAACGGAAGCTCGCAATTCTCCAATGCGGAAAGCTTGGGAAGCAGATGATAGCCTTGAAAAATAAAGCCGATCTTCTTGTTGCGCATTTCCGTCAGCTTATTGTCGCTTTGGCCCATGATCTCCAATCCTTCAAGCTTGTAGCTTCCCTCACTCGGCAAATCGAGACAGCCGATGATATTCATTAATGTTGATTTCCCGGACCCGGATGGGCCAACAATGGCCAGAAAATCGCCATGGGCAACCTTCAAGGATACTTCATGCAAGACCGTCGTTTTTTCCCGCGCCATCATATACGATTTTGACACATTACTCATCTCAATCAGAGGAACATTAGCGTTTGTACTCATCGCGAGCCACCTGCAGTGCCGCGTGTTGCGCCACCGCCGCCACCCATACCGCCCATGCCGCCGCCAGTACCCATGCCTCCACCGCCAGGAAAGCCCATGCCGCCTCCGGGGAAGCCGCCTTGCTGCATGTTCGTTTCTTCGACGCCTGTTCCCATGCCTACTGTTCCTTGAGCAAGCGGAATAAGCACGCTGTCCCCCTCCTTCAGTCCGGAAACAATCTCAACAAAATTTTCGTCGCTCAGACCTGTCGTCACCTCAACAAGCTGTCCGCCCAGCGCATCTGCCATTGGGCCCCCAGCGCGTCCTCCGGCCGCGAAGCCGCCCTGACCTGAGGCCCCGTCCCCCACACGCGCCTGACCGCCTTCCGCCGACGCCTGTCCTGCTGCCGCGGTTCCTCTTGCTCCTCCATACTGCCTCGTTCCAGAAGTCCCGTTTCCTTGTGCCGGGGCTTGCTGCCCTCCAGCCGTTTCACCGCCTTGTCCGGTCGCAGCACCCTGCTGTCCACCAGTCGCACCACTGCCTTGTCCGGCCGCAGCCCCTTGCTGTCCTCCCGCTGCACCGCCTGTCCTGCCAGGCTGCTGAGCGCTCCCGGTTGAGGCAGTCCCGCTATTATCAGCTGGAACGCGCACAAAAGATCTTGTTCCCATTTCAACAACCGCGTTAACAGGAACGAGAATAATATTTTCCTTGGATTCGATTGTAATCGCCGCTTCGCCGGACATACCCACCATAACGCCTTCGATGTCATTAAGGAGGATGTTTACCGAAAACGCGGATGAGCCATTGCTTGAAGTGCCTTCCTTCGCAATCTCGGATACGGTCGCTTCAATGGTCCGGTCGGCAATCGAGCTTAAAGTAATCGCCGCCGCCTGGCCTACTTTTACCGAAGAAATATCGAGCTCATCCACAGAAGTAACAAACTCCAGCGCCGTATAATCGACAATGGAGGCAATCGTTGTGTTGGCATTAACCTCATCGCCAACCTCGATGCTCATTTCTGTAATCTCTCCGTCAATGGACGCGGTCACTGCTTTTTCCTCTTTCACTTGCTCTTCGTAGATCTTTGCCAATTGATCTTGATAATCCGCGATATCAGAATTGGCACTCTCCATATTTTTCTGAAGCGATTTTTTGGTCACCTCTTCATTTTCGGTGCCGGTCGCTTCCTTATAGCTTTCTTGATATTCAACAATAGATTCTTCCAGCTTTGTAATGCTTTTTTGAATCGACGTTATTTTATCTTCATTATCCTCTGCTGCCTCAAACGTAACTAAAATCTGTCCTGCTTTAATCTTATCGCCCAATTTCACATTCACCGTAGCAATGGTGCCACTTTTGCCTGCTGTTACCGTTTCCCGCGAGTTAGCAGCCACGGAACCCGTCCCGCTGATTTGTTTGACGATAGATCCTTTAGTCGCCGTTACCGTTCGCGATGTTGCCGTTGCGCCTGCTGCTTCTTTGTCCTTGGCAAAATAAAAATAATAAGCGCCTGTTCCGGCTGCAGCCAAAATTATCAAAATGCTGAGCCCTATCGTCCATTTCTTCATGTACTGTAGTCCACCCTCCATCGGTCATTATAAAACCGAATATAGCATGCAAAAATGAACGCTACATGAACAAGCAACCCTTCACCTAGATTCAAATACAGGATCAGAAATGGAGCTCAAACACTGTTAAATCCCTGCTTTTTGCTCTTCACAAACCTATCTGCTTACATCAATCACAACTGTTGCTCCGTCCAAAACCATCCAGCCATGCTGCTTAGGCAAGTTCCCATAAAAAAAGAGCACTGCCCTTCCTTCCGCTCAAAGCGGCTGGAAAAACAATGCTCTTTTATTATCTTTCATGCGTCTTCACAAAGAAGGAAGCTCATGCAGTGCGGGCAACGAGGAGATCGCTCCTGCTCGCGTTGTCGTTAATGCAGCAGCCGCATTCGCGAATGCCAGTATGCGCAGCGCCTTGGCCTTATCAAGCTCCGCAGCCGATCCTTCATTTAATAGAAGCTGATACAACAGCGCGCCGATAAAAGCATCGCCAGCACCCGTCGTATCCGCAACAGTCACCTTCTGCCCAGGGACAGACACGTCATAAGAGCGTGTATGCCATGCCGCTCCTTCCGAGCCGCGAGTATAGACAACTGCTTGCACTTCGCCGACGAACAGGGAAGCAATTGCTTCTTTCTCGTCCTCGATTCCGGTAATAAACGTTAGTTCATCCGAGCTGATTTTCACCAAATGGCTCAGGGGAAGGAACTGCAATATCGTTTGCCTGCACTCCTCCTGATCTGCCCAAAGCGGTAGCCTCACGTTTGGATCAAAGCTGATAAAACCGCCAGCAGCCTTCATCGCTTCAATAGCCTTGAGATGTGCATATTTTACAGGAGCCTCAATTAGATCTACCGAGCAGTAGTGCAAAATATCGCCGGCTGCAAACCAATTCCCATCAATCTCATCCGCGGAAAGCAGCATATCCGCACTTGGGTTCCGGTAAAAAGAAAAATCCCGGTCTCCGTCCGCCTTCAAGCTTACAAAAGCTAAAGCGGTATTAGCTTCCTTCGTGCGAAATACACGCCTCGTATCCACTCCGGCCTGCTCCAACGTCTCAATGAGAAAGTCGCCGAAAGCATCCATGCCCAGCTTCCCTATAAATGCGCTGTTCGCTCCAAGCTTAGCTGCCGCGCAGGCAACATTGGCGGGAGCGCCGCCTGCTTCCTTCGTAAAGCCGGCAACATGCTTGAGCTCAATTCCTCGCGTATCCGGAATAAAATCAATTAACGCTTCCCCAATAGTAAACAGCTTTGGCACGTTATGCCCCTCCTACTTCATGTCCCATTTTTTAAAGGATACCATAGAACATGCTCCTTTGGCATACGCTTGAATGCCCAGCGAATCGGCACCCGGATAAATTCGGCCGGTCATCACCTTATCGCCGCCCTGTATGAATACCTCAACGGAGGATTTGTCTACGAAAATGTTCAAAGCGAGCAATCCTTCCTTAAGCAGAACTTTCGTTCTGCGCTCGCCGCCCAGTCCGATGCCGGATTGATCACGATTAAACCGAAAAAGCCCATCATCCTGCCGGTAGGAAAGCACCGTCTCCTCATCGCCGCTCACCCGCAGCTTCAGCCCAAATTCCTCTGCCTGCCCCGCCTCGAAAACAACCTCCAGCTCGTAGCAGTCACCGCGGACGTCCATATCCCGAATGCCTGACAACGGAATTCCGCTTGCCTCGTACCCATTACGGCGGTATGCTTTCATTTCCTCCAGCGGCCTGAATGCTAGCGATTCTCCTTGCAAAATAACCTCGCGCGGCATCGTCATCGCACCTGCCCAGTAATGGCCCAGCTGCGTCGGAATCTCGCTTTCCCATGTCTCCATCCAGCCCATAATAATACGTCGTCCCTTGGGATCGACCGTGGTCTGCGGGGCATAAAAATCAAAGCCATAGTCCACCGGCTCATACCGATCGTAGGTAAAGCTTCCTAGCCCCACATCCAAACGGCCGATCATGTAGGTGGTTGAATGCAGGTTGTGATAGTCATCCCCCTGCGACGGCATCCGCTGAGGCGACATCACAAGTACATCGCGACCTTCCAGCTCGAACAAATCCGGGCATTCCCAGTTGTCGCCGAGCCGCCCGTCGCTGCGGGCAATTTCGCCTGCAAAGCTCCAATTGAGAAGATCATCTGAACGGTATAACAAAACAAGCCCATTGCCCTGACCATCATTGGAGCCTAATACCGCATAATAAGCCCCGTCGCGTTCAAACAGCTTCGGATCCCGAAAATCCTTCTGGCTCAGGCCAGCTGGCATTTGGTCTGGGCCAATAACCGGATTGCTTGCCAATTTCTTAAAATGAACACCGTCCTCAGATACGGCTATATTTTGATTTTGACGGTAGTCTTGTTCCTTGTCGGGACCCGTGATCAAATGGCCGGTATACATTAAATACAGCTTGCCGTCCCTCTCTATTGCACTCCCGGAGAAGCAGCCGTCGTTGTCATAAGCCTGATCTGGTGCAAGCGCAACAGGCAGGTATCTCCACGTAACCAGATCGCGGCTCACCGCATGGCCCCAGTGCATGGGTCCCCATACCGGCTGGTAAGGGTAATGCTGATAGAACATATGATATTCGCCATTAAAGTAAATAAACCCGTTTGGATCGTTCATCCAGCCAAATTCGCCCATTAAATGAAAGGCAAGCCGAAACTCTTCCTTCATTAGATATTTTCGTTCAGCAATAAATGTGTCGGCATTTTCTCTCGTGTACAAAATAAAGCATCCAACCCTTACTTATTATTTGATGGAGCCTTGCATGACCCCTTGGATAATATATTTCTGCGCAAATAAGTAGACGATCAGTACTGGCAAAATCGTTAGCATGAGTCCCGCCATAAGCGGACCATAATCTACCGTATACGTGCCAAAGAAATAGAACGTAGACAGCGGAAGCGTGCGCTCGTCGGGAGAGATCAGTACCAAGGATGGCAGCAGAAAGTCGTTCCAGATCCACAGCACATTTAATATCGCAATCGTCACCGTCGTCGGAGCAAGTACCGGGAAAACAATGCGGAAAAACGTCTGCGTCCTCGTACAGCCATCAATGAGCGCCGCTTCTTCCAGCTCCGCAGGAATGCTCTTCACAAACCCGTGATAAATAAAGACTGCAAGCGGACTGCCAAATCCGGCATACATATAGATAAGCGCCCATTTGCTGTTCAGGAAACCGATTGAGCCATATATTTTGACCAGAGGAATCATAATGGCTTGAAAGGGGATGATCATGGCTGCAACCATAAGGAAAAAGGTATATTGATTCAGCTTCGTCTGGTTTCTTACGAAATAATGTGCTGTCATTGCCGCCAAAAAAGAGATCACTACGACACTAACGACCGTGATCACAACCGAGTTTGAAAAGGCGGATACATACGACATTTTTCCAAAAGCATTCGTATAATTAGCAAAGCTGAAGCTCTCCGGCAAAGACAGCGGACTTGAGGTGATTGCCTTGTTTTCCTTAAAGGAGTTCACCAATAACATGGCAAAAGGAAAAATAAACAGCACAAGGCAAACAAGAAGGGCAATGAATTTCGTCCAGGCCAGCGCTCCGTTCCGATTCTCCATTATGCTTCCACCTCCAGCTTCTTGCTAAAGTAAACCTGTGCAATCGTAATGGTAGCTACAAGCAGGAACAGAACAAAAGCCTCCGCCTGGCCTACACCGTAGTCCCTCGATAGAAATGCTTTCTCGTATACGTGCATAGATACCATTTCCGTGCTCTTAAACGGTCCTCCCTTGGTTAAGGAAAGGTTCAAATCGTAAACCATGAAGCAGCGCTGCAGCGATAAGAAAATACATACGATAAAGGACGGTACCATGAGCGGCAAAATCATTTTGCGCATTTTTGTCCAAAGGCTTGCCCCATCGATGCTCGCCGCCTCTAAAATATCCTTTGGCACATTCATAAGCCCAGCTACATAAATCACCATCATATAACCCGCATACTGCCATACCGTTACGATGATCATTGACCAGAATGCCTTATCCGGATCAGCCAGCCAGGAATCACTGAACAATGGGATACTCAGTTCCTTGCCTACATACACAAAGACATTAGAGAAAATAAACTGCCATACAAAGCCAAGAACAATCCCACCCACCAGATTAGGAATAAAGAAGCCTGCTCTAAAAATACTTTGCCCCTTCAAACCGCTAGTCAGCACATAGGCTAACAAAAAAGCAACGATATTAATAAGGGCAACGGAAATAAACACATATTTCAAGGTCAGTAAAAAGGATTGCCAAAATACGGTGTCCTTAAATACCGATACATAGTTTTCAAAGCCAACTAAGCTGCTGGAGGTCGAAATGCCGTCCCAGTTCGTAAAGGTCAAATAGATGCCGTACAGGAAAGGAATAATCATTACAGCAAGAAAAGCAAACAAAGTAGGTCCGGTAAACAGCAGCCGCAATCGCAAGCGATTCCACAGCCCTTTTTCCGTTATCATCATGATCCCTCGCATTCGTGCATGGATTGTGTCGATCAAAAAGCTAGCAAGAGTAAACGGCCTACCCCGTCATAGGGCGGGGTAAGCCAGTTGTCAGCTATCCATATTATTTATTTTACGGTTTTCCAATAAGCCTCAATTTCTTTGGTCAGCGTCGCGCGATCAGCTGCGCCAGCCAAATATTTTTGCATGGAAGCGCCGATTTTCGCCCAGTGATCCGCCGGCAACGTGCTCATGGAATCCTCCGTCTTGCCTTCGGCAATATGCTCTGAAATGGATTTCGCCAAAGGGTCTTTAGCTTCGAGCGTAATATTCTTGAACGCCGGAATAATATTCGCTTGGTTGACGAGGAAGTCTTGCCCCTTCTCGCTGTACACCATCCACTCTAAAAAGGTTTTTCCCGCAGCTTGCTGCTCGGCCGTATTTTTCTCTTTATCAAGCACTAGACGTTTCGATACAGCGGAAGAAATCTGCGTGTTGCCAAAGTCTGCCGGATTGTTGCTCACCGGTACCGGAAGAAAACCATACTGACCGCTTGCGGTATCAAAGCTGCTTATTTGCGGCCAAGCCCAGTTTCCTTGGAACCATATGCCTACCTCGCCTTTGCCTAGCACCTCCGGCCCTCTCTCATAGGTTCCGGATAAAGGAGATGCTTTATCGATGTTGTATTTAGCCATCACATCAAACGTATCGATCAAGCCATTAAATACTGCGTTGCCGGCCAAGTCGACCGTACCCGCTTTCAAATCGTCAACGAACTTCGCCACCGCAGCGGTATCCGACGACTGGCCAGCGTAAGCCAGCGGCAAATAATGCGCACCAAGCGACCAATCCATCGGAGAAATAATAAGCGGCGCTTTTCCGGAAGCCTCGATTTTTTTGAACAGGTCCTCCAACGCGCTTGTCGTATTCACCGTTGCCGGATCAAACGAGCCGCCTACCGCTTGATCCAGAACCGCCTTGTTATAAATAAAGCCGTAACCTTCAATAGCAAGCGGGAAGGCATAGTTTTTGCTATCGAATGTCGTTAATGCTGTACTGCGATCAACCGCGTCCGCCATCCATTTCTCGCCGCTCAGATCAAGCACGCGATCCTTGAACTTTTCAACATCTCCCGTATCCAGCATCGTAATGGTAGCCGGATTGCCCGATGCGTAAAGCGCGGACGCCTTCTCAAATGGAGATTGTCCGGCAGGTACCGGTATAATTTCAAGCGTAATATTCGGATAATCTTCTTTAAATGCTTTTGCCGCGTTCTCCAGCTGCGCCTGAATTTCACCTTTAGAGTTAAGCAGTGAGATCTTGACAGCTGCACCCTCGCCAGACTCTTCCGACTTATTGCCGCATGCGGTAACGACCATAACAACGATAAGCGACAAAGCCAGTGCTTGCATCCACTTCCAGGTTTTCATTTGTATGCCCCCGATTCTTATCATTTGGATACGGCTCACCGATCGTGTAAACCGCTTTCATAACGTATTATAGCGATGAGCATATGATATGTCAATCGTTTGACATGTCAAACGATTGACATTGTTTGAGAAAATAAAAAAACCCTTGCTGCGCTGGTATTATCCCCTTTAAGTAGACACTCAAAAAAAACCTCATGTTATCATGAAGGAAAGAGTGAACTTGGAGGGGATTTTTCTATGGCTAAAAAGGGACAAACATTTAAGCAATATACAGAAGAATTTAAGCTGGCTGCAGTACAGGAATATATGAAGGGATCATCCAGCTATAAGAGAGTGGCTGAAAAGTTAGAAATCAGAAACTGTAGCCAATTAAAGGTGTGGGTGAAAAAATGGCAAAATGGAGAGGCCTTTGACGTACGCGCAGATAAGATACCTACCCCTCTTACAGGACGTCCTCGCACGATCTTCAGTACCGTAGAGGAAGAACGAGATTATCTGAAAGCGCAGGTAGATTACTTAAAAAAGCGTTATCCAAATCTAGTAAAGGAGAAGCACCAGGTCAGCGAGACAACTATAACATAGTCGAAGAACTACGCTGTCTGCATGGCATTACACGCCTGTTAGCCCTTGCAGGAATACCAAGAGCCAGCTATTACAAATGGCGATCCACGCAGCCTCAGCGCGATGCCAGACAAGACCGGGATCATGAGATGAAAGAGCATATGATGGCCATCCATTTCACACACCCTTACTTCGGGTACCCACGTATGAAGATAGCCTTACGAGAGGCAGGATACATCGTTAATCACAAGAAGGTATGGCGACTCATGAAGGCACTGTCCATTCAATCTGTTATTCGAAGGAAGCGAAGACAGTCTAATTACACGCCCTCGGTCGTGTACCCGAACCGTCTTAAACGCGAATTCCATGCCACAGCACCTTCACAAAAAATGGTCACGGATATTACCTACATTTCCGACGGCACGACCTTCCACTACCTCTCTGTCATTCAAGATTTATTCAACAATGAGATTGTCGCGTGGCAGTTGTCTTCGCGCAACGATGTGCTACTCGTGCTGGATACCGTCGAAGAGTGGACAAGAAAAAGAGACGTTTCAGAAGCCGTTCTCCATTCGGATCAAGGCTTCCAATATACGTCTCAGGCATACAACACGCGCTTAGAAGCATTCGGCGTTAAAGGCAGCCACTCTCGCAAAGCAACCTGCCTAGATAACGCATGCATCGAATCCTTTTTTTCGCATCTCAAGACAGAGAAGTTGTATCTCCAACAGTGTAAATCAGGAACAGAAATTCGGCAAGCTGTGGAAGAGTACATTTACTTTTATAACTACCAGCGGTATCAATCTAAACTGAGGCAGCGCGCACCAATTGAATATCGGTGCGCGCTGACAGCATAGCTTTTTTCAACTGTCTACTTGACAGGGGTATGACCAGCTGCGCATGGGTTTTTCGTTTTTTCCTATCATGTGGTTGCACGCTCAATTAACGTAACTGGCAATATATTCGTCGTCTCGAAAGCTTCCTCGTTCATTTGCTTCAAGATTAAATCAACAGCTGTTTTGCCGATTTCCGCAATCGGTTGTTTGATCGTCGTCAGCTCCGGCGTAATCCATCTAGCCGCATTCACATTGTCATAACCGATGATCTTCACATCACCTGGTACATGCCTCCCAGCGGCTGCACATTCTTTGACCGCGAACGCGGCTATAATATCGCTGGTTGCAAATATGCCATCCAGATCAGGATGATCCTGAAACAGCTGATGCATGATCTGTTCATATTGAAGCTGGTCGAACACATTCATGTCCGTCTGTATAATAATATGTTCAATCCCCTGCTCCTGCATAATCTCCTGAAAGGCCTCTGTTCGCTGGTTAGCCAGCAAACGCAGCTCCAGATTACCGCATATATGCGCAATCTTTTTGCAGCCCTTATCAACCAATAGCTTTGCCGCGAGCTTGCCACCAGCATAATTGTCCGAGGATATAAAGGGAATTTCCTCGCTAATTTGACGGTCGATGGTGACAATCGGAGAACTAAGATTTTTGTACTCATCCACTTGAAGCGTATGGCTTCCCATAATAATGCCATCCACGCGATTGCGCTTCAGCATTTCGATATATTCTTTCTCTTTAAGGGGATCAAGCTGGGAATTGCACAGCAGCATCTTAAAGCCCAGCCCGTAAGCGTAATTTTCCACATGATTGGCCAGCTCGCTAAAAAAAGGATGAGAGACGCTCGGGACGATTAAACCGATGACGTTGGATTGTTTTCTTAGGAGCGAGCGGGCAATTTCATTCGGCTGGTAATCGAGCTCCTCCATCGTCTTGTAAACCTTCGTTCTTGTTGCCTCGCTAATATAGCCGCGGTTATTTAATACGCGGGAAACCGTCGTTACGGATACGTTCGCTTTTTTTGCCACATCGTGTATCGTTGCCATGGCCGCCCCTTTGCTCTAGCAGTAGTTCCGTTTATTATAGCGAAATTCAAGCTATAATCATACTTGTTACGTGGAGATCGTTTCTGCGGGCAGTCATCGTTTACGAAAAAGAAGCTGTTTCAGATAAGCCCCTTCGGCTTATTTGAAACAGCTTCTTCGATTTAACGGAATAGGTTAAGCCCAAGTCGGCTGGATCTTAACCCGCTTGTAGGATGACGCTGCTTCGCTCTCTGACGAGGCGCCTACTGAAATCGCAGCTACGGAAGCCGTGTCTCTCGCAGGAATCGAAATGTTGACTGCCGTACCTTGAGCACTAGCCGTAACCGTCACGCTCTCGGTTGCAGACGCAACGCGGGAAATATCCGCTCCAAGCGCAGCCAGCTTGCCCGTAATATCGACATAACCGCGATCCACATGATGTAGACCCGTCACTTCCGTCTCGCCATCAGCCCGCAGTGCCGCGCAAATAAGCGCTGCTCCTGCTCTCAAATCAGTCGCGCATACCTTCGCGCCTGTTAGCGGCAAACCGCCGCTTACAATTGCCGTGCGGCCATCCACCTTAATTTGAGCGTTCATCTTCTGGAATTCCTCAACATGCATAAAACGATTTTCAAACACCGTTTCGGTGACCACGCTCGTTCCCTCAGAAACAAGAAGAAGAGCCATCATTTGCGATTGCATGTCGGTCGGGAAGCCTGGATGCGGCAAGGTCTTCACGTCTACCGATTTCAAAACCGGGCCTGATTGCACGCGAATACCGTTATCACTTTCAGTAATTTCCACGCCCATTTCCTGCAGCTTGGATATCACTGGCGTCAAATGGTCAGCAATGGCGCCTTCAACAAATACATCGCCGCCTGTAATCGCTGCAGCAATCATATACGTACCTGCTTCTACTCGGTCAGGAATGACATTATGGGCTGCGCCATGCATTTTATCTACGCCTTCAATTCGAATAACGCCTGTGCCTGCACCGCGCACTTTACCGCCCATCGCATTAATATAATTAGCTAAATCAACGATTTCCGGTTCTTTGGCTGCATTTTCAAGAATGGTTGTGCCATCCGCCAAAGCTGCCGCCATCATAATATTTTCGGTTGCACCCACGCTGGCAACATCAAGGTAAATCTTGGCGCCCTTCAGGCGAGTCTTTGTGCTTGCTTCAATAAAGCCGTGGCCCAGCGTAATTTCTGCGCCCATCGCTTCGAAGCCCTTCAAATGCTGATCAATTGGCCGTGTACCGATGGCACAACCGCCAGGCAATGATATTCTGACCCGGCCGATACGGCCAAGGAGCGGTCCCATGACAAGAAAGGAAGCACGCATTTTGCGAATAAGCTCGTAAGGAGCCTCGTAAGACGTAATCTCCTGCGCGGTAATGCGCATGGTTTCATTGTTATAGGTTAATTGTGCGCCTAAGGAAGCGAGCACCTTCTGGATCGTCATAACGTCGTCGAGGAGGGGTACGTCACAGATGACGCTGTCTCCTTCTGTCGCCAATAATGAGGCCGCCAAAATGGGGAGTACTGCATTTTTTGCTCCGCTAACACGGACCGTTCCCTTCAAGCGCTGGCCTCCGCGGACGATAATTTTGGTCATCTTTTGGTTCCCTCCGCGAACTGCAATTTCTATTACCTATTCGTGAATATTTTGGAATAGCTCACTTTACCCAAACTTCATCTTATCATTCAATTACATGAAACGACAAGCGTTAAATTTTTCTCATTTTTCACAAGTGTTTCTCACGGCATTTTATGACTTATTTCACCAAAATCAATACGTTTTTTAGGTCAAGTTAAGCTTCCTACCCATTCACAGGCTCTAAGTTATATCTATTCGTAAGCGATTTGCTTTTTGAGACCGTCATGTATTACCCATTGTTGACATGTTTCGCATTTGTTATTCGACAAAGCTCTTGAGAAGCACCGTGTAACCCCAATACTCCAAAATAAATTTAGCGAGCAAATGTCCCATAATAACGGCAACGATCACTTGAAACATACGTGCCTTGGGGCTGCGAGGAAAACGAAAGAACGTTTCCCATTTCACTTCCCTGAGCACAAACCAAACCAAGATAATGCTTAAGATGACAATGATGATCGAAAATAAACCCGTCATGCCTGTATAGGTCTGAATATTATTGTAAAGCTCATTATCAACGTCCATGCTGCCTCCCTGACTAAAACGATCTTTCCATTGCTATTCCTATGCTACCTAATCAAACGTAGCGAAGTGCCAAATTGTTTTAGGCAAATATTAGGACAGCACCCGGTGAAGCAGTACCGTAAAGTCAGCACGGCTGGCCTGCTGCTTCGGTCGGTACAGGTTAGATTCTACCCCTTCAATCTGGCCGCTCTGCTTCATTGCGATCAGCATAGGCGCTGACCAATGAGTCTTAGGCACATCTCCAAACGGATCAACCGTCGGCAAGCGCGGCTGTACCCCATCGGCATAGCCGATAATAAGGGCCATCTCTGCTCGCGTAATCGGCTGATCCGGCTTGAAGGTCTGGTCAGGGAATCCTTTAATCCACCCTTGCTTCACCGCTCTTGCAATCGCGTCGCTAGCCCAGTGGCTTGCCGGAACATCCTTGAACCCTTTGGCCTGAGCTGCGCCTGCTGAAATCGGTTTGTAAGCCTTAACTACCATAGCTACGGCCTCTGCCCGCGTAATTGCCCGCTTAGGTTCGAAACGATTGTCCCCCGTGCCATTGATGATCCCCCGTTTGTTAAGAGCTACGATTTCATTTTGAGCCCAATGGTTTCGGATATCGCGGAAACCGGCTATGAGCTCATCCGCTTTCAGTTTAAAATGATAATACTGTTGATCGAACGGCTTATCTGCGGTCAGCTTCACATAGTAGATATCCGGTTGCAGAAGCAGTTCGCTTAGTTGAAGCTTGCCGGTTTTGCCCGTTCGTGCGCTTGCCAGCTGTTTCATCCTCTTATCATATACGACAAGGCTCAGATCAATGTCCAGCGGAACGCCGCTTATCGACATGCCAACAACACTCGTGCCCGTAATGCGGTGCTGGAACCAATCTACGTCCGAGTAACTTCCGATTACACCAACATATTCAGTGCCTGCCTTGATCATTAAAGCCTCGTAAGATTTATCATTGGGCTCATTCGGATCATCGTATTTGGGTGTATAGTTCAGCTTGAGCGTATACGTGCCGAGCGCCGCGCTCGCTTCCGAGGAGATCGCATTATGAACACGAATATAATATTTACCTGGAGTCACAGTTATGACAGGTGACCGCTCGGTTTCTCCTTCGCCTTCATCATCGTACACCATCAACTGCTGACCCGCTCTTTGCAAGGCAAGACCGGGATCTATACGCGCGGTATTCGTACTCAGTACAAGGCTTAGCTTGCCGCTTTGCGTAAAGGTGACGGCAAACCAATCGCGATCCGCCGTTTGATGGAAATTGCCCGTTACGGATTGTGTCCTTGGCTGAAGCGTAAAGGCTTCATAGGATTTATCGTTGGTCTCATATTCATCGGGCTTCATGGTCAGGGTTGATGTAAGCAGGTATGGCAAATCGTCATTACTGCTCTGATTGATCAGTTCCATATGAATAAGCTGCGAGCCTTTTTTGACCTCTAGATCGATGGTTCTGCTCGCCAGCTTCGTATCGCTTACACTCTTTTTCGTCCCATTCACATAATGCGATATCCGGACAGGCGGTACAATTTTGCCGCTGCTGACGACTCCTTCATATTGAAGGGACAGCGTACCATCATAAGGGACATCAATGCGGTACCAATCATGATCCGCGGTTCCTTGCAGCACAGCTGATATTTGCGTATTAAGCGGGAAACGAGCCGCAGTGGAAATGCTGTTGTTCGCTTCGTAGCCGTCTGGTTTCAAGGCCATGCTAACCGCCCGGTCGATTTGCAGCACGCCGTACCCAGAGGCGCTGTCCGCGCCGGGTACACCGATATCCTTCGCCGATTGGCGCAAAAGCCCGCGTATTTGGTAGGGCTTCAAATCCTTATAGCGAGCCCATATTAGCGCAGCGGCAGCGGCCACTTGAGGCGCTGCCATGGATGTGCCTTCTTCCTTCTTGTACAAGCCGCCAATTGCGGTTGTGTACACATTCCAAGGCGCAACCACGTCAAGCTCAGTCCCCTGGTTAGAGCGCATATCTACCGTATTGTCCGCTTTTACGCCGCCTACGGCTACTACCGTAGGATAAGCTGCCGGATATTTAACCGAGGCTTTCTCTCCGAAGGAGACGCCATCATTTCCGGCTGCTGCGACAAGAAGTACATTTTTGCTTTCCGCATACTGCACAATGTCCAGCATATAAGGGGAGTATCGATACAAACCTACAGATAACACGACTATTTTGGCCCCGCTGCGTATGGCATACAAAATCGCTTCGCCAAGCTCCTGCTCTGTACCGTCACCGCGGTGGTCAAGCGCCTTAATGGGCATGATTTTGGCTTTCCAGACGATGCCGGCTACACCAATACCGTTATTGGCTGCTGCCGCTATGACGCCTGCTACGCTCGTGCCATGGCCGTTGTCATCATCCGGCTTGTCGCCTGGCGATACTAAATTGGCGCCAGGCACTAAATTATCCTTTAGATCCGGATGGTCGAGATCAATGCCGGTATCTACAATCGCAATCGTCAGCTGCTGCTGCTCCCGAACGGTCTCCCACGCTTTTTGCGCACCGATCTGAGTGAGATATAGCTGCTTCGCCAGCTCTGGATCATTGGCTTTCAGCGGCGCAGGAGCAGCGGCTGCCGCCCCTGCGATAGCCGAAGCCGCCTTGCCCGCTGGCGCGAGCTCTGCGGCAGCAGAGGAGCCATCAGGCGCCTTCTGCCCATCGCTGCCGCGCGCAGCCTGGGAAGCGTCCGCAGCGGCATCGCCTTCCGGCTCAGCAGCAGGCATAGAGAGCATGTGCACCCCATAATTAGGGTGCACATATTCCACGCCCGGCATGCTTTGCAGCCGGCGCAGCCATTCCTGTACGTCCGCGCCTTCAGCGGCCGGACGCACGAGCATCACCGCCGTCTCCTCCTGACGACGGAGCACCTCCGTCCCGCGCAGCTCCTGCGCATGCGCGGGGTCACGCCATTTGAGCAGCCAGCTTTGCGGCTGCTCTTCTTCTGCGGGGGCTGCGGCCTGCACCGCAGCCGGAACGAGCCCTGCGGGAGCGATGCCCCCTAGGGCGACGCTCACGAGCAGCAGTGCCATCAGCACGCGACGTATATACATGCTCGCTGCGCGTGCGCATCTTGCGCGCAATCGGCGGTCCTCGCGCGCAGTGCCGTTTTGATTAGCAGCTGTCTCTAGCGGCTGCAAATCAGGATCTTTTTGTAGCGCTATTCGATTAATCATCATAGTCTGCCTTTTCGTCTTGAACGATAATAGTGCGTTCCTGCTTTCGCTTTTAAATAACATCATTAACACTTTCTCTGAGCATGGCTCATATCCCTTGTTTCAGGCAGACAAAAGGACCTAAGACCTATGAAGCGGCGAGTAGATATGTACAAGGTGCAGGCGAGCTAACAAACGATTATTTCCCGGTAAATAGGAACTACCGCAACTAGGCAACATATCGTAATACTTGCATTCATAAATCCCTATCCTCCTGCTGCTCAATACCCATATCGCCAGAACGTGAAACAATACAGGATAAACGACAAATCTCGCCCTTTGCATCCAAGGTGAAACGGTTGTCGCCGTCCTTTAGCGGCGCAGCGCGTTTCATTCCGAGAAATATAGAGAAGGGATAACGAAATGTTATGCTTTCCTATATTTTAAAAAAGCGAAGCCTCCCTTGCAAAGACTTTACGCCTTTGTGAGAGCTTCGCCCTTTGTATTTCATCCATGCGCCCGGCTGTACTGCTTATCTCCCCATGATGAGATCGCCTGTAATCGAAAAGACGGCATCAATCCAAGTCATTAGCGGTCCTGGAAAAAGACCCAGACCTAGCGTGCCGGCGGCGCATACCCAGATGACGATTCCAGTTGCTGCCGATAGGCGAATCTCACTGTCATCGTTCCCGCTGCGCATGAACATTTGACGAACCAGGCCGAAATAAAAATAATAGGAGATGACGCTGCTGACCACGATAATGGCGACCAGCCAATACGCTTTGGCATTTGCTGCTCCAAGCAATATGAACAGCTTTCCGAAAAATCCGCCGGACACCGGCAATCCCGCAAGCGACAAGATGAAAATGACCATCGCTGCCGCCGTCCATGGCGCCCTGTAGTACATGCCGGCAAACCCTTTCAGCTCCTCATGCCCTACTGCCCGGCTCACGACCGTCACGACCGCAAATGCCCCGATCGTCATCAATAAGTAAGCTACCAAATAAAAAACAAATTCAGAGAAGTTGCTGCTATGTACGATGGTAATCGAAATCCCGATCGGCACGAGCAGGTATCCGGCATTCGCAACCCCGGACAATGCGAGCAGGCGCTTGGCATTTTTTTGTCCCAGCGCGGTCATCGTTCCGATCAGCATGGCCGAGGCCGCAAGTACAAGCAGAATAAAATAAATATCCTTTGCCATATACGGGTCACCGCTTGCGTTAAACAGCTTGATGCTGTACAGCATTCTAAATATGGCGGCAAGAGCCGCACCCTTGGCGATAACCGCAAGAAATGCGGATATTGGCGTCGGAGCGCCCTGATACACATCTGGCGCCCAAGCGTGGAAAGGAGCCGCAGCGATTTTGATGCCGAAGCCCGCAAGCATAAAGAAGAAGCCCACATACGCCAGTGCTTTGAAATCGATCATCGCCTGCGGCAGCGCCTCGCTGATGAGGCCAAGATCTACCGATCCCGTAATCCCGTAAATGTAGGACATGCCGAACAGCACCATCGCGGAGGAAATCCCGCCCGTCACCACATATTTAAATGCCGCTTCTGCCGATAAAACAGATTTACGCTTGAGTCCTACAAGCACGTAGCTGGTCAGACTGAGCAGTTCCAGACCAATATACAAGGAAACCAGATTGCCTGACGAAGCCATCATCATAGCTCCCATCAGCGCAGGAAGCAGCAGATAGAAATACTCCGCCTTATCCGCAATCCCTCCCTCGTCCCGCTCTGAGCCAATAGCAAGCAATACGATAAGTGCCGTTCCTGTCAAAAATACGATTTTTAGCAGGCTGGAGAAATCGTCAATCCGATAGCTGTTGGCGAGCAGCGATATCGCCTCTGCCGAGACGCCACCCTGATTCATATCGATCATCCGGATGACAACGAGCGCAAGGGAAGCAAGAATCCCTGCAAGGGACAGCCATCCAATCACTTGTCGGTTCACGGCCTTCGGGAGAAGTAAATCCAGAATGACTGCGATCAGAAATACGGCTGCAAGGGCAAGCTCGGGCGCAAGATAGAGCATATCCGTCCACGTCAGTGGTACAAAAGAAACGCCTTCATACATGGTCTATCCCCCCGCCCTTGTTGCGAATATTGGTTTAAGCAGTCCTTCAACGCTTAGTTGCACCGTATCCGTTAGGATGGATGGATAGCAGCCGAGCAGCAGGATGAACGCAAGCAGCACGATCATCGGCACCGCTTCAACGAGCCTCGCATCCCTGAGTGCCCCGAAACGCTCCGGCAACGGACCATAGGTAATTTTCAGTACCGCACGGAGCACATATACCGCAGTCAGCACAATGCCAAGCGCGGCCGCCGCGACCAGCCAACGCATCGATTCGAACAAACCAAGAAGCGATAGAAATTCGCCTACAAAGCCGGATAGTCCCGGCAGGCCAAGCGATGCGAGTCCTGCCGCCAGCAAAACGCCGCTTAGGAATGGCATGGACCTTGCCAGGCCGCCAAGCTCGTTCAGTTCGGTTGTTCCCGTTCTCTCGTAGATGCTGCCAACAATTAAAAAGAGCAGCGCGGATATCAAGCCATGGGATATGAGCTGAAATACAGCTCCCTGCATTCCAATCTCGTTAAATGCAGCAAAACCCAGCAAGACAATGCCCATGTGGCTGATCGAAGAATAGGCTAGCACAAGCTTGAATTCCCGTTGCCTGAAAGCAAGGATGGCCCCGTACAGCAGGTTGACAAGACCTAGCACCGCCAGCAGGCTTGCAAAGCTGCGGGCCTGCCCCGGAAACAGCAGAAAGCCGAAGCGCAGAAGGCCGTATGCTCCCATTTTCAGCAATATGCCGGAATGAATCATGACGATAGACGGTGTCGCCTCTGTATGCACCTTCAGCATCCACGTATGGAACGGAAAAATCGGAAGCTTAATGCCAAAGGCTACTAGCAGCATAATAAACAATGCCCGCTGCATCGCATCCGTCATGAGAAACGGATTAATCGATCCTAGCTGCTCTGGAGACATGTTGACCCAAGCCGTGGGGTCAGCCATATTCCGGAAAATATCGGTATAGCTCCCGCTGTAAATAAAATTTACTTGCTCACCGACTTGATCGATGCGAAACCCCGCGGTATTTACAAGAATGACGAAAGCAATAAGCATAATGGCTGAGCCGATGCCGTTATAAATGAGAAATTGATTGGCAGCCCGCTCCCGTTTGAAATAACCCCATATCCCGATCAAGAAATACATAGCGATCAACGTAATCTCAAAGAAAATAAAAAACAAAAACAGATCGCGAGCCAGAAATACGCCTAGCATGCCTGTCTCTAGCAGCAGAAACCAACTAAAGAAAGCTTTCCACCTTTTTTTCACGTGAACGGCTGCTAGCGCGGCCATCGCACTCACCAGCGCAGTCAACAGCAATAAAGGAAGCGACAGGCCGTCGACGCCAAGCTCATATTGAAATTGAAACAAAAATTCCGATACCCCGTTTTGCGATTCTTTGTTGAGCGGCACCTCTACCCAGGTATGCTGTTCCTCAAATGACGCCCCGCCCTGCTGCTTGTCAAAATCCGTGTATAGCCACAACGATAAAATAAGCGGAACCAGCGTCGTTATGACGGCTGCCGTCTTCATCCAGCCGCTCCGCTGCTTCGGCAGCAGCAAAATAACGAGCAGCCCCAGCAGTGGCGAAAGTAAAATAAACGATAATATCGGTATATCGCTCAGGATGCTCATGGCAGGAACCTCCTTCCAACGATGGCAACCACGAGAATAACAAAGCCGATGACAGCTGCTAGTCCATAGGTTTGAACCTGGCCGTTTTGCAGCCTTGCCGCCGTTTTACCAGCCGTACTCACCGCTGCCCCTGTCAAGCGTACGATACCGCCAATGACATAAATATCAAAAGCCGTTAACGCCGAACCGATCAGCTTCAGAGGTCTCACGATGACTGCAGCATAAAGTTCATCCATATAATATCCGCGTTCCAGCACCTTTACTAGCCATGGCGTGCTCTCACGCAGCGCCGAGCTGCTAACGCTTCTTTTCCCATAAACTAGCCAGCCAATATAAATGCCCAGCAGCCCCACCGCAATGGACGCTACGATAGCTACAGCGCTATCATGCGCTTCTTCAGCCCCATCGTTAAGCCAGCCGCCAAACCAACCGTTCCACGGCGTTTCTATAAATCCGGCTGCAAGCGCAAGCGCCGCCAAAACGATAAGCGGTACGGTCATGAGAGCCGACGATTCCTTGGCTCCAGAAGAAGCTGAGCTCGGCTTGCCTGTGAATACGAGGAAGAACAGACGTGACATATAAAGGGCCGTGCAGAAAGCCGTAGCCAGCCCCACCACGAATAACAAGGGATTCATCTCCCAAGCTATCGACAAAATCAGATCCTTAGACCAAAAGCCCGATAACGGCGGAATGCCGGCAAGCGCTAAGGCGCCGATGGCAAAGGTCCAAGCCGTCACCTTCATTTTCGAGCCTAATCCGCCCATTTCGTTTATGTTTTGCGTATGTACCGCATGAATGATGCTTCCGGCTCCCAGAAACAGCAGCGCTTTAAAGAATGCATGCGTAAACAAATGAAAGATCCCGCCGGTTAACGACCCTAAACCCAGCGCCATCATCATATACCCCAGTTGGCTGACCGTTGAATAAGCCAAGATTCGTTTGATATCGTTCTGCGCCAGCGCGATCGTCGCTGCGAATATGGCCGTAAATCCTCCGATATAGGCGATGGTTTCCATAGCCGCCGCAGAGTCTTGGAAAATATCATAAGTCCTCGCAACGAGGAACACACCCGCGGCCACCATAGTCGCCGCATGAATGAGCGCGCTGATGGGGGTTGGTCCCTCCATCGCGTCCGGCAGCCAAACATGAAGAGGAAACTGCCCTGATTTCCCCATGGCGCCAAGGAAAATAAGCAAAGCGATCAGCGTCGTAATCCCATTGGTAATCGCGCCTGACTGCCCGTCGAACACGCTTTGAATCGTCGTGAAATCCAGGGCGTGATCCGGCATATACCAGAACAGCAGAAGGATGGCCAGCAGCAAGCCCGCGTCGCCGATCCGTGTAACAATAAAAGCTTTTTTGGCAGCGGCACGCGCCTTCGGCAGCGTGAACCAAAAGCCGATCAGCAGGAAGGAGCATACGCCAACCAGCTCCCAAAAAATATAAAACGATAATAAATTATCGGACAAAACCAGTCCAAGCATGGAAAACGTGAATAAAGCAACATAACCGTAGAACACGGTTATCCGTTCATCATCCTTCATATAACCCGCCGAATACACATTGACCAGAAAGCTGACCAGCGTAACCACAACCAGCATCAACGCCGTCAGATTGGTGACCTCAAACCCGATCCGAAGCGTATAATCGCCAATAGCTATCCAGTCAAAGGAATCATTGTAGTCCACTTCGCTGCCGCTTATCCGGTCCGTCAAAATGAGCAGGGACATTGCAAATGCCGCTAAGGAACCGAATGAACCAATGAATACGCCCGCTCGCCGATAGCTGCGGCCAAGCGCCGTCAAAACAAGGAAGGCGATCAGCGGAAACAGCGGAATAATCCAAGCCGCCTGTGTGTATTTGTCCATTCGCTGCGCTACCTCCTCATTTTGTTAAACTCATCAACATTAACCGTTCCGCGCAATCGGAACAAGGCAATCAAGATGGCTACTCCAATCGCCGCTTCAGCCGCTGCGACCGTGATGGTGAATAAAGAAAATATTTGGCCCGTCAGCGACGGTGCGACTCCATACTTCGAGAAAGCAATTAAATTCAAGTTGACTGCATTCAGCATCAGCTCAAGCGACAGCAGCACAACGACAGCGTTTCGTTTCACCAGCGCGCCATAGAGTCCAATACAGAACAAGATGGCCGCCATCGTTAAATAGGACGGGAGCATTTCATTCATCCGCCTCCTTTTTGGCAAGCACGATCGCTCCGATAAAAGCAACCGTCAGCAGGACGGAAAGCAGCTCAAACGGAATGACATAACCCGTATATAAGAGCTCTCCTATCGCCATCGTATTGTCTTCTCCCGGATTAAAGTTTCCCGCTTCAGGAAATGTCGTGGAACGAATAGCATAAAACAATACGCCGAACAGGCTGAGCGCTCCTATTGCTGCCAGCGTCTCATGCAGCGGCTTCGCAGGCTCGCGCTCCGCAGCTTGATGCTTCGTCATCATAATGCCGAAAATCATCAGAATCGACACTGCGCCTGCATAAATAAGCACTTGAACAAATGCAACGAACTCTGCCTCCAGCAACACGTACATGCCCGCTAGACCGAGAAATACAGCCGCCATGGAAATGACCATATGTACGACCTTCTCCAGGCTAATCATGAGGACGGCACCGCAGATCATGATCGCCGAAAATACAAAAAACGCGGCAAACTCGCCGGTAAAATCAATATTGAACAACTATTTGCCGCCTCCTTTGGCTGGCGCTCCGATATTGTTATTATCCTGCCGGGTTAGCGTGTTATTGTCCGTCAGCCACTGTGCATCCTTGAACAAGTCATCGCGGCTAAAAGCCGCAAGCTCGAAGTGGTTTGACATGACGATCGCTTCGGTAGGGCATACCTCGGTGCATAAATCGCATAAAATGCAAATTTCAAAATTAATATCAAACGTATCGATGACCTTCCCTTTTTTCTCGGGATCGGGATTCGGCTTGCCGGTCAGCGTGATGCAATCGGTCGGGCATATACGTGCGCATTGGTTGCAAACGATACATAAATCTGGAATGAAATGCTGAATACCGCGGAAACGATCCGGCATAACAAAGGGCACATCGGGATAAGAGGTCGTCACTTTGGGAGCCGTCATTGCTTTAAGCGTAACGCCAAGTCCTTGCAGCATGCCTTTCATGTCCATCTCCCCCTTTGCTAGTTCTTAATAAACAGCTCCAAATACAAAGCCGTCAGAAAAACGTTCAGCAACGAAACAGGCAAAAGCACCTTCCAGCCAAGTCCCATCAATTGGTCTACACGTATCCGAGGCATGGTCGCTCGAATCCAAAACAGGAAGAACACGATAAAGGCAAATTTGAGCAAAAACCATACAATGCCCGGCACAAAATCAAGAAATGGCGCCGGAGCGTGCCAGCCGCCGAGAAAGAGCACCGTAGTCAGTGCAGCAATCGCATAGACGTACACATATTCCGAGAGCATAAAAAATGCAAAGCGGAAACCGCTGTATTCCACGTGGTAACCCGCAACAAGCTCTGATTCTGCTTCCGGCAAATCGAAAGGCGTCCGGTTAAGCTCCGAAACGGCAGCGATAATAAAAACAACAAACCCGATGATTTGGGGAAGAAAATTCCAATCCCAAAACCAACCTCCATCCTGCGCCGCTACGATATCCCTCAGGTTCAAGCTTCCGCTGAGCAAAATAACGCCTACGACCGAAATGACAAGCGGTACTTCATAGCTTATCATTTGCGCCGCCGAGCGCATACCCCCAAGCAGGGCATACTTGTTATTAGAAGCCCATCCTCCCAGCACGATCGCAAGCGTAGATATGCCGGATAACGCAACATAATAAAGCAATCCTACGTTAAGGTCGGCAAAATAAAGCTTTTGCGTATAGGGGATTACAGCCAGCACGGAGAACGCAGGGATGTATGCAAGCGCCGGCGCAATAATGAATAGTACCCGGTCAGCCTTGCGCGGAATCGTATCTTCCTTAATCAGCAATTTGAAGATATCCGCAACGGTCTGCAGCAGTCCCAGCGGGCCTACACGATTGGGGCCGATACGCAGCTGCATCCAGCCAATGACCTTACGCTCGAAATAAATGGCATACGTTACGAAACCCAGTACAATAAACAGGAATACAACGACCCAAAGAAACAGCACAAGCGCATTGCTCCATGTGAGAGCCTGGTTAAGCCAAGGCTGCATCAGCAGTCCACCTCCCCAACAACAATATCAATACCGCCCAATATCGTGATGAGGTTCGTCATGGTTTCTCCAACAAGCAGCTTGGGCAGAATTTGCAAATTAACGAAAGAGGGGCGGCGGAACTTGAGGCGGTAAGGCTCGGCTTTGCCTTTGGAAACGATATGGCAGCCGATTTCGCCGCGCGGCGATTCAATGCGCACATAAACCTCTCCAGCAGGCGGACGAATTACGCGTGGAACCTTGCCCATCGTGTCCCCGCCAGACGGAAATTGCGCCAGCGCTTGCTTCAATATACGCAGGCTTTGGCGAATTTCCTCCAGCCTTATCCGGTAGCGATCATAGCAATCGCCGATTTGCCCTAGGGGTACATCGAATTCGAACAGATGATACAGGCTATAAGGTTCAGCCTTGCGAATATCAAAGTCCACGCCGGTACAGCGCAGGTTGGCCCCTGATAAACCGTAGTCAATGGCTGTGTCCGCATCATATTGACCTACGCCCTTAATGCGGGCAAGAAATATTTCATTGCCGCTGACGAGCTTATCGTACTCTATAAGCTTATTCTCCATGTATGGGATAAAGTCGCGAACCTTATCCAGCCAGCCTGGAGGCGCATCCCACTTCACGCCGCCTACCCTCATGTAGTTATAGGTCAACCTAGCCCCACAGAGCTCATTAAACAGATCAATAATCATTTCCCTGTCACGGAAAGCATACAGGAACGGGCTCATGGCCCCAATATCCAGCAAATAAGTTCCCCACCAAACCAGATGGCTGGCTACCCGCTGAAGCTCCATCACGATCAACCGGAGATACTCTGCCCGTTCTGGAATTTCGAGTCCCATCATCGTCTCCACCGCGTGTACCAGAACGTAATTGTTTGTCATCGCGGAAACGTAATCCATGCGGTCGGTATAGGGAATAATCTGCGTAAAATTTAAGTTTTCGGCGATCTTCTCGGTGCCTCGATGCAAGTAGCCCATGACGGGCGTCGCCTCCGTAATGACTTCTCCGTCAAGCTTGACGATAATACGAAATACGCCATGAGTGCTTGGATGCTGGGGACCAACATTCAACAACAATTCCTCTGTACGGATCAAGGGGAAGCCTACACCTCCGAGTCTAACGATTCGTAATCCTTGCGCAGCGGATGGCCCACCCAGTCGTCAGGCATCATGATTCTTCGTAAATCGGGGTGTCCGGGAAAATCAACGCCAAGCAAGTCAAAGATCTCGCGTTCGTTCCAGTTCGCCGTCGCCCAGACTGGAGCCGCTGAATAGACGGCAGCCGCTTCGCGGTCTGTTTTAACTTTGAACGCGACCTCGCGCTTGCTGCCAAGCGAAATCATATGGTAAACAACTTCCATATGCGTCTCGTAATCAACGCCGGAAACATTTCTTAAATAATTGAATTGCAGCTGCACATGTCCTTTAAGCAGCCTAGCCGTCTCGCGCCAATACTGATTGCTAATGACAACGACGGGCATATCGGCATTCAGCTCGTTCAGGTAAGCATCCTCAACGGCGCCTTCGGCAACCTCCTGCCTCAAAAGCTCGATTAGGCCATCCAATTCCTTCTGCCTTGGTGACGGTGGCTTCGGTGCTTCTGGAGGGGCATCCGCTGCTTCCGCCTCTGCCGCTTTGGCTGCTGCCCTAGCTGCCCTCGCTTCCGCTGCTGCCTTCAGTTTTGCTTCTCTTGCAGCATCCACTGTAGGCAAATCTGTTCCCTCGGCAGAAGACAGCTTCGGTGCTTGGCTTTTCCCAGCATCTTTCATTTGTCCCTCGGGATGAACCGCGCCGTCCATCGACAGTTTCCCGCTCTGGTCTTGTTCCTCGCTCACCGGCCTGTCACCCGCTTCCCGGTCTTCGCCTCGTAGCGAATTTTCTCCTGCAGCTTATTTATGCCATAGATCAGGGCCGCAGGGTTAGGCGGGCAGCCTGGAATATACACGTCCACGGGTACGATTTGATCAACGCCCTTGATCACGGAGTAGGACTTAATATAAGGTCCGCCCGCCGTAGCGCAGGACCCCATCGCAATGACCCATTTAGGCTCCGGCATTTGATCGTATAACCTTTTGAGAAGCGGTCCCATCTTCTTGGTCACCGTTCCCGCTACGATCATCACATCCGACTGCCGTGGCGAAGTGCGGAACATCACCCCAAAGCGGTCCAAATCATAATGCGAGGCACCCGTACCCATCATTTCAATGGCACAGCACGCCAATCCGAAGGTCAGCGGCCATAAGGAGTTGCTCCTTGCCCATGCCTTTAATTGCTCCAAGGTGCCCATGAATACGTTGCGCTCCAGCTCTTTGCGTTCCTCTAGCGAAATTGACTCTAAACTGAATTCCATTTCAGCACCTTCTTCTTCCAGGCATATAGAAGACCGATAAGCAGCATTCCCGCAAAAATGAACATTTCGACTAGCACAAATAAGCCGAGCTTATTATACGCAACGGCCCACGGATATAAGAAAACGGTTTCCACATCAAAAATGACAAACATAAGCGCAAATAAGTAATAGCGAATGTTGAATCGAACCTGTCCCTCACCTACCGGCTCATTGCCGCTTTCATAGGTGGTTTGCTTCAGCTCCGTTGGTTTACTCGGCCTAAGCAGTCTGCCAACCGTTAATGCCACAACTGGAAGCAAGATGCCAAGTACGATAAAAATAGCCACGACGACATAGTTGTTGGCGTAGTTTTCCACACGATCGCCTCCGTCAATTCAATAGGTACGGACCGTTGCCGCTTGGTCAATTTTCCTCACAATTATAACAAATGCTGCCACACACGTCTATGACGGAGTTACGCCGGAGCAGGCTCCTTGTCCGATTGATTATCCGCTTTATCGCTCCCGTTTTTTGACGAATTTTGTTCCTTCAATTCTGTATCCTCATTCTCCCTCACCGGAGGAAAGCTTCCATCGCTCGTATCTTTTTTCCCGCGTATCACTGCAATCACAAGCACGACTAAAGGCAGGAAAAATCCATGGAACAAGCTATAAATCGTCCAAACCCCCATCGCAAATACCTGAGTATGGGCAGCATTTCGATAGACCATTAGAGCAAGCGGGACGATAATGAACGAGTAAGGAACGACGAGCGGCCGGTAGGTAGACAGCTTAAGCATTTGCGCAGTCAATACAGCCAATACATATACGCAGAGCACAAGCTTCATAAACACGGTTCCGATCCACACCATCGCTACCAGAATTTCAACCCGTACCAATATTTCCTCGATATTAATATTTTTGGCCATATCATACACCGCAAAAGGACTTCTGCTTGCCTCGGAAACGCCCATTACACCAACCAGAAATACCGTAATAAGCGTACTTACGAAAGTAATTGCACCAGCTGAGAGTTTCAGCGACCTTCTCAGCTTCTTGCGATCCTGCTTCTTCACAAGCGGAAAGATTGCCGTAATAAATACGAATTCTGCAATCGGGAAGCCTAGTATAGGATACATGCCTTTAATCGGCTGCTGCCAGCCGTTAAACAGAAACGGCTCGAAATTATGAAGATCGAATTGATTAAACAGGGAGAATAGCACGATTACAATGACGAACATTCCCCAGCCAAACAGAATTTCGCCTGTTCTGGCGATCGTCTCGATCCCAAGCAAAACTCCGTAAATGATGACGATCATAAAGGTCACGTCTATAAACCATTCAGGCGTAAGCGGCAATACAGAGAGATTTAAGAAGTCGGAGATGTTTCGCAGAACAAGCGCGCTAAGCAGCAGAAAAAAGAAGATGTACAGTAAGGTCAGCAGCTTCCCTCCCCACACCCCTAGCACCTTCTCCGAATATTGGGCTAAAGACAGGTTTGGAAAGCGTTCAGCCAGAGCCAAATAAATAATTAGAATAAAATAATTAAATGGTCCGGCAAGCAGCATGGAAATCCATCCGTCCTGCCGGGCAATCGACGTCACAGCCGTTGGGAGAATAAGCGCCGCGCTGCCGAGTGCGAACAAAAATAAAAGCTTCGCGGCTTGTCCTGAAGTAATCTCTGCATTGTTTATCCCTGCGTACTTGCTCATTTCCGCTACACCTCCTTCTCAATCCATTTGATTATCGGCTTATACACTGGCGAGAAAATAGCCGCAATCCAGTCTGCCGGATTGGAGACCGGTATGCGGAGAATTTGAGCCATAATGAACGCCGTACCGATAATGAGGATGAACAACGACCACCCCCGCTCGCGAAAGCGAAGCCGATTGCTATTGCGTACCCATATCACCGTACCCGTTGCGGTGGCAAGTAAAAAGACAACGATGCAAGCCAGCATGCTGTTCACTCATTTCATAATAGATTCGCCACGTATACCGGAGCCCATGATTATCGTTGTGCAGAAGACCTGGCTTTTCACTTTAGGAAATACCGTCTCCCAATCTCCTTCGATTCGCCGCCAAATCTCGGGCTGATGCAAATAGACTTCTTTCCCCCAACCAGCCGCATCCGAGCGCATTTTGGTTTGCAGCCTTCTAATGGTGCTTTCCACCTCGTCCTTTACCGCCTGGCTTGTCAGCTCACCGATCTCCAGCAATACTTCCTCCTTAGATACTTCCACGCCTGGGCACATAATTTCTTGTATGCCTCCGGTCAGCCTCAAATGCAGCTCAATGACTGGCATACCATCCTTGCCTTTCTTCACCTTTATGTCGGTTGCCGATTCCTGTACCTCTACGACGAGCTCTCCCTCCGATTTCGGACAGGCTAGCTTGACGACCGTACTTTTCACTTTGTCGTGAATCCAGGACAGTCCTCTGGATTCCTTGGGAGTTAAATAATCGATTAGCTTTCCATCCCGAAATACTGCCATGGTCGATAACACCGGAATCGCATTTGCAGGGATGTTATTCACGTTTTCGTTCGAATGCCCCATAATCTTATCACCGCTAATCCGCATGGACGGGAGTGCGATTTGCTGTTTACCCTCTCCAGTCATTCTTGTAATATCTTTGACCAGCATGGCATAATCCATTGCATACGCTACTTGATTCACTTCAATCATTTCATGCAGCTGATTTACCGGTATCGATTCCATTTGGGTCGTTAACTGCAGCATATCCGCTGCTCTCACACCTCGAGTAACAACGACTGAAATATCGGTCCGTATATCCGGGTTCCGCTCAATGAGATCCACTAAAGGATATATCCCCTTCTTTGCCATTTGTTCGCTAATGATTAACATTTGCGTGTGCGAAAAAAACAATCGCCTGGACGTTTTTGTCGTCATTTTCCGAATGGCTTCGAATATGGTGTCTCCATTCTCTGTAAATGTGGTCACCGCCGTCCCGCCAATCCCTCCCTTGCTTTCGGCTGCGACGTTTTGCGGCAAAACGACCTGAACAGTCAGCTGTAGCTTCTGATTGCCTGTCGGGTCCTCATCAACGCCTAGAGCAAGCACTACGCCAAGCTTGTCCAGATACCGTAAATCCCAGCAGCCGCTCAATAGGATGAGCATGCTGATCAGCCACAGGAACAGCAATTTTCTGCCTATCAGCCTTACAGCGGGTAGTCCCTTATTCGCAGCCTTGCTCCCATCGCTCATTGCTCCGGCTCCTTCCTAGGCTCCGTTTCGATACTTTGCCTGATCCGATTACCAGAAGCCAGCTTCTGCGGGCGCTCGCGCATAAGCCAAAGCGGCGCCCTTACTAGCGTGTCCTTCATATCCTTAAGAAACATAGGAGCAAACGGTTTAATGTAAGGCATGCCAAAGGACCTTAAGTTGCTTAAATGCAGCAGCAGCATCAATACCACCACCCCAATTCCGTAAAATCCGAGTGTTGATGCAGCTAACAATAGGAAAAACCGAAGCAGCCTCGCTGCAATGCCTAAACTGTAGTTCGGCGAGACAAAGCTTGCAATTGCTGTAAATGAAACGACAATAACAACAGCGGGAGACACAATACCCGCCTCAACGACCGATTGCCCGATGACTAAACCGCCAACAATCGATATTGTATTCCCGGCGGCGCTAGGCATTCGAACGACGGCTTCCCGTAAAATTTCAAATACGAGCTCCATGATAAAGGCTTCTAAATAAGCAGGGAAAGGCACCCCTTCCCGCTGCGCAGCCAGCTTCAAGAGCAGCTGCGTAGGGATCATTTCTTGATGATAGCCTACGATCGCGACGTAGACTGACGGCATAAGCAGCGCAATCATGAAGGACACAAAACGAAGCATACGGAGAAAGGTGGCGATATCAAACCGCTGGTAATAATCTTCCGAAGCTTGAAAAAACATATTTAGAATGGATGGTACGATAAGCACAAACGGTGTACCGTCCACCAGAATAGCTATGCGCCCCTCTAATAAGTTACCTGCCACCGCATCCGGCCTCTCAATGCTCATTATCGTCGGGAAGGGTGACCAAACCTGATCCGTGATGAGCTCCTCGATATAGCCCGATTCCAATATGCCGTCAATATTAATCCCTTCCAGACGTTCTCTTAGATCTTTGAGTACATTCTCGTCCGCCAAGCCTTTGACATACATAATGCTTACCGGCGTTTGCGAAATCTCCCCAATCGTCCATTGTTCCATCCAAAGCTTCGGACTGCGGATTTTCCTGCGCAGCAGGGAGGTATTGGTGCGTATGGACTCCGTAAAGCCTTCTCTTGGCCCGCGGATAGCCATCTCCGTTTTAGGCTCTTCCACTCCCCGTCTTGCTCCGCCGATCACATTCGCGCCTACCGCCTGATCGGCTCCTTCAACGAAAATAATGCAATAACCCATAAACAGCTTCTGGAAAAGCAGCTTCCAGTCGCTAATATCAGTTACAATGCCTGTCGAGAGCTGGCTGCTCTTCATGAGTTCGAGCATTTCTTGAGGCTCTAAGCTCCCATCCTGAGGGAAGAGATCTCGGTGTAGCGGTTGTATAATAAACTCGTTCATGCGTTCATCGTCGATCATGCCTTGCACATATACGATAAGTGCCTTCGTTCGCCTAACGTCGGTTAAGAGAAGCTCGCGGAAGATAATGTCCTGACTCTCTCCTAGCTCACGCTTAATGGCTTCTAAGTTTTGCGTCAAAGACTTGAAAAGGGGCTTATCCGCAAATGGATCAAGCTGCTCCTGCTCATGGCGCTCCGCTTTCGCAGGTCGCTTCCCGGCCTTCTTGTCAGCCTTGCCCTTGCCCTGTCCAGTTGGTCTTAACATATGCCCCTCCCCTTCCTTCCGACTCTTTGCAGTCCACCTTAGGATAACTATTCCATGGCAGAATTATGTACAGCATCGCAAACCATTGGGATGGGCAGGGAAAGTTAGAACCTATTAGCTCCCGATAATTTTTAAAAAAAGAGCCGCAGAACCGTATGGCTACGGTTGCTGCGGCTCTCTTTCCTATTTATCTTAATTTATCTGATTCTGGAGTCTGTAAGCTTAAACTGCCCAACCAGCTGCTGCAATAGCGTCGTGATGGACTCCACGCTTTGCGAGGTTTGCCGGACGTTGGTCATTTCGCCTATCAGCTCCTGAACTTTGCCTTCCACATCGGACGATACCTTGCGGTTTTCCCTGCTTACTAGTGCGATTTTCTCCATCAGCTGCACGACCTCATCCACGACCTGGGTCTTCCGAAGATCCTCCGCATGCGCGGACGCAAGCGTATTAGCTGCCGCTGCTACAAGCTGGTTCCCTTCTTCAACTACGCGAGTTCCTTCGTCCATAGACGCATAAGCTTGCTTGGCTTCATCGTAAATATGACGCGTAATCTCGTGGACCTCTTCGGTCGACTTTTTCGTCATATCGGCAAGCTTGCGAATTTCAGAGGCGACGACAGCAAATCCTCTGCCTTGTTCCCCTACCCTTGCGGCTTCAATGGAAGCATTAAGCGCCAGCAAGTTCGTTTGAGATGATATTTGCTCAATGACAGACAGTACACCTTGTATTTCCTGAACGGTATCCATAAATTTATGGATGGTATCATTGGTTTCTCCGACTTTTGCAGAAATATGCTGCATCTTGTCGCCGATCCGGTCAACCTCCGTTTTCGCAACAGCGATTTGCTCAGCCGCTTGCTCTTCCAGCTCTCTGAGCGTGGTCCGCATGTCTCCTGCCGCATCCTTCGCCATGTCGATATCCTTCAACTGCAGCCTAATGCTGCCGATCATATCGGTGACCTTGCCGCTTACGCGTTCTGTAGAGGCCGAGGTGACCGCTGCTGACTCATTTAGGACCAGCTGGCTGGATAACACGTCGGCTGAAGCGAGCTTAACCTGAAGCATGATACCCTCTAGTGAGTCAATCATATTATTAATCCATTTCGCTAGTTCTTTTGATTCATCATTATCAAATTCTTGAAGCGGTAGCCGCTGGGTCAAATCTCCCTTGCCTTCTGCATTTATCCGAATAAAACTATTGATTTTGCGCAAATGGGCTACCACTCGCGTGGATTCTTTCTTCTGGAATGCCCCGCTATAAATAAGTCCAAACAATAGATTAAAAGCTCCGGCAGCCACAGCCGTTACCCATATCGGGGCATTTCCGGCAATAAATACGATCAATAAGGCTGTTAAAATACTTAAGCTGAGGATCGAGATCAACTGCAGCTTGCGCTGTCTCCACCCGATACTGCGTATCCGGTACACCTCTTCCAAATCGCCTTCACACATCATTCCCCATTTGTCCGGGCAATGAGGAAGCTGGAAGGTAACTCCTTTGCCAATTACGGATATATGCCGATAATCGGAGTAGCCTGGAAATTCTACAAACAAGTTGCTTCCGTTTCGAATCGTATTCGCCACACCGGGATGCAGCTCACCGGTTGCTGGGTCGGTAAACATAATTTCAAGCTCGGTGTGCTCCTTAATCGATACAATACCCCATTCGGTTGTCACGCCGTCTTTTAAATTCTCGCCGTGCGTGAACGTTCTGTCTTCAAAGCGGCTGCGTGAAAGAGCTGTCCCTGGAGCGATTTGCATATTTAGGCCAGCCTTAGCCATAAATAAATAATTGTCGCCGGAATCCGGATAAACATGGCCTGATTCACGCTGAATGAGATCACCTAATACATCATTGGGCACTCTTCCGCATACCGTTCCCGCGAAAATGCCGTTGATCGTGAGGGGCAGCATGAACATTAAAGTCATTTGATCATGAAAGGAGGATGATCGCGCCCCAAGCTTTAGTGTGATGGGATCGCTGAAAGGGCCGAATAAACATTTTTGTACGCTGCTCGTTTGCGTCATGTATGCAAGTCCGGCATGCAAGCAGCTGTCAGCCCCATAAGTAAGACCGACATGCGCTTGATAAGTAGAGCTATGTACCCTTTGTGTCGCATCTAGATAAAAGAGCTCTGTAAAATCAATGGCGCGCGCGTATGTTCTTTCAAATAAACGATCTATTTGTGACTGTACTGTGGAAGTAGAAGAATTCTCGCTTTGGCTGAGTACAGCTAACATTTGCTCACTCAGTCGATCTAAATGATTCCAATAATCCGTTGCCCATGAGGTCAGCAGCTCCTTGCGTGTTTCGGCAATTCCTTCAAAGCTGTGCTCGACATCTGCTTTCAGCTCTTTATTCAAATGCCAGGAAACCCAGAGCGGAAATCCCACCTTCGCACCTAACCAGTCAAACATACGACTCTCCCCCTGATTGCTCTATCGTTTATAATGTTAACTATATTAACATATAATATAGGGAAATTCATACATAATATTAGAGTTTTTGTCGAAAAAACGTATTTTCGAGGAAACATATCATCATTTAGTCAGTAAAACACGAATATTAGAAGATATCTAACATGGTTTATCTTGTATTTTGAATACAATATTCAAATGTTTGGGAAGTCCTATCGAAATGGATTGACGCCAGTCATAAATGATAGGTACACACTCGTTGTGCTGGAAAACAGATAAGTTCCTATTCATTAAAAAAAGCACCGCCAACGCTGTTATCAGCGCAAACGATGCTTGAAGGTCTTACTTATTTTTGTTTAACATGCAGACGATTCATCGCACGCTGCAAAGCAAGCTCTGCGCGGCGGAAATCGATTTGATCTTGCTTCGCAGCTAAGCGCTGCTGAGCACGCTGCTTTGCAGCCTCGGCACGTTCGATGTTAATGTCAGTAGAAAGCTCAGCGCTCTCCGCAAGAATAACGATCTTATCTCTGCGAACTTCGATAAAACCGCCATTAACTGCAATAACATCTACTTTATTGTCGCGTTTGATGACAACAGGAGCAATACGAAGCGGCGTTACGAGCGGAATGTGGTTTGGCAATATGCCAAGCTCACCTTCAACGCCTGATACACTAACCATATTCGCAGTCTCTGCGTACACCTTGCGCTCAGGTGTTACGATTTCTACCAAAAAAGAACTCATGTGGATTCCTCCTGCCCTTCGCTATTACAGCGTTTTGGCTTTCTCCACGGCTTCTTCAATCACACCAACATATCGGAAAGCTTCTTCCGGAAGGTCGTCATGTTTGCCCTCGAGAATTTCTTTAAAGCTGCGAACGGATTCTTTAACAGGTACGTATTTACCTTTAATACCTGTGAACGGCTCAGCAACGTGGAACGGTTGAGATAGGAAAAGTTGAATTTTACGTGCGCGAGACACGGTCAATTTATCTTCTTCACTAAGCTCATCCATACCTAGGATTGCGATAATATCTTGAAGCTCTTTGTAGCGTTGAAGAATTTTCTTAACGCCTTGAGCTACGTTGTAATGCTCTTCGCCGAGTACAGCCGGGCTTAGGATACGGGAAGACGATGCGAGTGGATCTACCGCTGGGAAGATACCCATCTCGGAGATTTTACGCTCCAAGTTCGTTGTCGCATCCAAGTGGGCAAATGTCGTTGCAGGAGCCGGATCCGTATAGTCATCGGCAGGTACATAGATCGCTTGGATCGATGTAACCGAACCTTTTTTCGTAGACGTGATACGCTCTTGCAGCTGACCCATTTCAGTTGCCAGCGTTGGCTGGTAACCTACCGCGGAAGGCATACGGCCTAGAAGAGCCGAAACCTCGGAGCCTGCTTGCGTGAAACGGAAGATGTTATCGACGAACAATAGAACGTCTTTGCCTTCTTCGTCACGGAAATATTCAGCCATAGTCAAACCAGTCAAAGCAACACGTTGACGTGCGCCTGGCGGCTCGTTCATTTGTCCAAATACCATCGCTGTTTTGCTTAGTACACCGGAATCTTTCATCTCGTGGTAAAGGTCATTACCTTCACGAGTACGCTCACCTACACCTGCGAATACGGAAATACCGCCGTGCTCTTGTGCGATGTTGTTGATAAGCTCTTGGATCGTAACCGTTTTACCTACGCCTGCGCCGCCGAAGAGGCCGATTTTACCGCCTTTTGCGTATGGTGCGAGAAGGTCGATTACTTTAATGCCTGTTTCAAGAATTTCAGCTTGTGTCGACAATTGGTCGAAAGCTGGAGCTTCGCGGTGAATCGGAAGATTAATCTTCGATGTCACATCGCCTGCTTCATCGATCGGTTGGCCCAGTACGTTAAATACACGGCCGAGTGTTGGCGCGCCAACAGGAATCGTAATTGCTGCGCCAGTATCTACTGCGATCATCCCGCGTACAAGACCGTCTGTCGTACTCATAGCTACGGCACGTACCTTATTGTCACCGAGGTGAACGGCTACTTCAAGCGTCAGGTTAATATCAATGCCGCCTGCTTCGCCCTTTTGCTCGATTTTGACAGCGTTCAAAATTTCCGGCAAATTGCCGCGTTCGAACTCTAAGTCTACGACCGGACCCATGACGGATACAACATGTCCTTTTTTCATGGTTTTCCCTCCTGGTTCCTTCTTGTTACTGCACGCCGGTCAGCTTATCGCAAGCGCCTGGCCTATGCAGTGCATATATTAAGATTGAGCATTTGCCCCTGCAACGATCTCGGAAATTTCCTGCGTAATCGCCGCTTGACGCGCTCTGTTGTAAGTGAGCGTCAATTGGTTGATAATCTTCGTTGCATTTTTCGTTGCGCTTCCCATGGCAGTCATACGTGCACCGAACTCACTCGCTTTGCCGTCGAGAACTGCGCTGTAAATGAGCGTTTCCGCATACTTAGGCAGCAGCACTTCAAGTACGCCTTCCGGTGATGGCTCGTATTCATACGATGTTACAGCCGTGTTTCCGCCTACTTCTTCAAGAGGCAGCAAACGCACAGCTGTCGGAATTTGAGTAATCGCGTTTACGAATTCGTTATAGTAAATATAAAGCTCATCATACGCGCCTTCGGAGAAATTTTTGACCGCAGCATTTGCGACCGCTTTAATGTCAGCGAATGTAGGAGCGTCCGGCAAGCCGGTAACTTCCTCAACGATTGGCATATTGCGGCGGCGGAAATAATCGCGGCCCTTCCGTCCAATGACGAATAGTACGTACTCATCGCTTGATTTATGCTTTTCACGAATCGTTAGCGTTACTTTACGAAGAATATTCGCATTGTAGCCGCCTGCAAGACCACGATCGGATGTAATCACGAGATATCCCGTTTTCTTCACCGGACGCGTCTCCAGCATAGGATGCTTCACATCCCTAGTACCTGCTGCGATGCTTGCAACAACTTCCTTCAGCTTCTCAGCATACGGACGTGATGCTTGCGCAGCCTCCTGAGCTTTTCTCAGACGGGAAGCGGCAACCATCTCCATTGCTTTCGTGATCTGCTTCGTATTTTGTTTACTCTTGATTTCGCGTTTAATATCGCGCATACCTTTTGCCATTTGGTTTCACCCGCCTTTGTTGCTTTGGACCTGCTCCAAAGCCTGGTGTTGGTGGAGTAGGCAGCCGAAGCCCGGAATTCATAAACGGGCTTAGACCTCTATTTCACGACGAAACAACAGCCTCGCTGCCAGAGCAGCAACGCTGCTATTCGTGCTTGATTATGCCGTTACAGCAAAGCTCTTTTTGAATTTATTAATGGCATCCACGAGAGCTTTCTCGTTGTCGGAAGTGATGTCCTTCGTATCACGGATCGATTGGCCAATTTCAGGGCTGTTCGAATCGAGGTACGCATGGAACTCTTTCTCAAAACGAAGGATATCGCCAACTGGAATTTCATCCAGGTGACCTTTAACCGCAGAGTAGATTGAAATAACTTGCTTCTCAACCGGCATAGGCTGGTTAACATCCTGTTTCAAGATTTCCATCGTGCGAGCACCGCGGTTAAGGCGGGCAAGCGTTGATTTATCAAGATCAGATCCAAATTGCGAGAACGCTTGAAGCTCACGGTAAGCCGCAAGATCCAGACGGAGCGTACCTGCTACTTTTTTCATCGCTTTAATTTGAGCGGAACCACCAACACGGGATACGGAAATACCAACGTTAACCGCTGGACGTTGACCCGAGTAGAATAGATCAGCTTCAAGGAAGATTTGACCATCCGTAATCGAGATAACATTCGTAGGAATGTAAGCCGATACGTCGGATGCTTGCGTCTCAATGAACGGCAATGCCGTCATAGAGCCGCCGCCACGTGCATCGCTAAGCTTAGCTGCACGCTCTAGCAAACGGGAGTGAAGATAGAATACGTCACCTGGGTATGCTTCACGACCCGGTGGACGACGAAGCAAGAGTGAAAGCTCACGATAAGCAGCTGCTTGTTTCGACAAGTCATCATAGATAACGAGCACGTGCTCGCCTTTATACATAAAGTACTCGCCCATTGTGCAACCCGCGTAAGGAGCAAGGAACAGCAATGGTGCCGGCTCAGATGCGCCGGCGGTTACTACGATTGTGTAATCAAGGGCACCATGACGACGAAGTGTTTCTACAACGTTCGCAACAGTTGATTGTTTTTGGCCAACGGCAACGTAAATACATTTAACGCCATTGCCTTTTTGGTTGATAATTGCATCGATTGCGATTGCGGTTTTACCCGTTTGACGGTCACCGATGATAAGCTCACGTTGTCCGCGGCCTACAGGTACCATCGCATCGATTGCTTTAATTCCTGTTTGCATAGGCTCATGAACCGATTTACGGTCGATAACGCCTGGTGCTTGGGATTCAATCGCACGGAATTGAGTAGTGTTGATTGGTCCTTTGCCGTCAAGCGGCTGACCAAGTGGATTTACTACGCGGCCAAGAAGCTCTTCGCCAACAGGGACTTCCATGATACGGCCTGTGCGTTTTACTTGATCGCCTTCACGGATATCCGTGTATGGTCCAAGGATAACGACACCGACGTTGCTTTCTTCCAGGTTCAAAGCCATACCGACAACACCGTTGGAGAATTCGAGCAATTCGCCCTGCATCGCATTTTCCAAACCGTGTACGCGGGCGATACCGTCACCGACATTGATTACGGTGCCGACGTCTACGACTTGAATTTCGGATTTATATTGTTCGATCTGTTGTTTAATCAGCGTGCTGATTTCATCAGGTCTGATACTCAATTCGTTCACCCCTATCTACAGTGCATTAGATTTTAAACGATTTTTGTAAACGTTCCAGCTTGCCGGACAAGCTACCGTCATAAAGGCGGTCGCCGATGCGTACTTGTACGCCTCCGAGCAGGCTTGGCTCAACGACTTGCTGTGCAATGATCGTTTTGCCGGTCAATTGTCCGAACTGCGCCGCTACCCCGGCAAGCTCGTCATCAGACAAAGCTTGGGCGGCATAAACCGTCGCATGCGCTTGACCAAGCGCATCTCCCGCTACCTTCGTGTATGCTGCGTATACTTCAGCAATGGCACCTTGGCGTCTGCGAGTGATCAGAATTTGAATCGTATTAAACACAAGCGCAGATACGCGATCGCCGAATGCCGCTTTCAACACAGCAACCTTGCTTTCCGGATCAATGCTTGGCAGTGATAGAAACTTTTGAATGTCAGCGTCCTGCTCAAGAGCTTGCACGATCAGCTTAAGCTGTCCCTCTACCTCTGAAACAACCTGCTGCTTCTCAGCAATTTCGAACAGTGCTTTAGCGTAGCGCTTCGCTACGACTGCATCGCGGCTCATTTATTTCCAACTTCTTTCAAATATTGACCAACCAATTGCTCTTGCGATTTCTCATCCACTTGCTTCTCAATAATTTTCGACGCGATTTTCACGGAAATGCCGCCAACTTCTGTACGAAGCGCTGCAATCGCTTTGTTTTTCTCGCTTTCGATATCTTTGAGAGCATCGTCTTTCAGACGGGATGCTTCCGATTTCGCCGTTTGAACGATCTCTTCCGCTTGCTTCGAGCTTGTCGTTCTCGATTGCTCAATAATCTCATATGCTTCCTTGCGTGCTTGCTGAAGTGCAACCTTTTGCTCTTCCATTTGCTGCTCGGCCGCTTTCCGGCTGCTCTCAGCTGTATTCATCTGTTCTAGCACAAGCTGTCTGCGCTTCTCCATTACTTCGAACAATGGACCAAACGCATACTTGCTTAGCAGCCAGTACAACACACCAAACGCGACCATCGCGATTACTGTCGTTTCCCAATGCCAGCTCATAGATGCCGCTCCTTTCTCACCACAATATTGTCTTAATCATAACGAAGGCGAAGAGGGCTAGGCCTTCCCCGCCAGTTTCAGTTATTAAGCTTGGAAGAAAGCCAAGAAGCCGATAACTACGCCGATGATAGGCACAACTTCGACGATACCTACACCGATGAACATTGTCGTTTGCAATTTACCTTGAAGTTCAGGCTGACGAGCGATACCTTCTACTGTTTTACTAACGATCATACCGTTACCTACGCCTGCGCCAACTGCACCCAAACCTACTGCCAAAGCTGCTGCTAATAATTCCATTTTTAAAATCCTCCTCGAAAATTGTTGTTTTTTGTATAGCACACCGCGGCATTTCTTAAATAAACCGAGGCATAAAGCGAAAATTAATGCTCTTCATCGTGGATGGCCGCTTGCGAAATATATACCATCGTCAGAATGGTGAACAAGAAAGCCTGGATACCGCCTACGAAAAGACTGAATGCTTGCCATGCGGCAAGGAACGGCGTTCCGTACCAGCCAAGCATCAGGATGGTTGCAATAAGCACCTCACCCGCAAAGATGTTGGCGAACAACCGAAGCGCAAGTGTAACCGGCTTCGAAATTGTTTCAATGATATTAACCGGGAAGAAAACCGGAAACGGATGGAAATAATGCTTCAAGTAGTGCTTGCGATTCAGCTTCAGACCAAGGAAATGGACGATTACGAATACGATAAGCGCTAGACCAGCAGTTACTGAAATGTCAGCCGTTGGTGATTTCCACCATGCAAGCTCGACATGTCCACCCTTTTCATCCAACAGCTCCTGTGTGATACCGAGATTCTCATGCGCATGATGAGTTTCGGTCACGATACCGAAAGGCAAGCCTAACAGGTTGGAGATGAAGATGAACATAATGAGTGTCATCCCTAAGGAAACGAAGGGTTTGACTCGGTTCGCAGGCATTGTGCTTGAAATAAAGTTCTGAACGAAATCAACAACCCATTCCAAAAAGTTCTGCATCTTCGAAGGGTTGTCCACCGAAAGGTTGCGAACAGCCAGCTTAGCGATCAGAAACGTCACAATAACAGAAACCACAATGGCTACCAAGGACGAGATATCAATCTGAAACGGCCCCAGTGGCATCACCGGAAATTCATGCATCTAAAATTTTCACCCCTTTCCGCTAAGATTGTCGTTTATTGTGGATATACGCTGCTACCAAAAGAACAAACGGCATGACCATACAGCCAGCTAAAGCAGCCGGCATGCTGAGATCCTCCGGAAAACGATAGGCGATCATGGCAACCAGCAGCACTGTCGCGATGCGGTTTCCTAGACCAAGACCTCTCTTGCGCGGTCCAACCCCTGCTGCTCCTAGGGTGACCATTTCTACTCTGCGCCTCAGTAAAAACGCATTCATGGAACTTGCTGCCAAGCCCACAAGAAGACCGAGAGACACCGTACGCCATTCCGGTAGGAAAGCCCATACAATAAGGCATACCACCATTGCATAAACAAGCGTACGTAACGCTGTCTTCATTATTTTATCCATCGGCTTCCTCCATAACCTTCTTAACAAGCAGAATGGCTGAGAGTAGTCCGACAGCCAGACCGACCAGTATGCCACCGAGCGACCATCCCTTTGCATCGCCGAAGCGGCTGCCGAGAGAAGAGCCGATCCAATAGCCTAAAAAGATACATACAGCGACTTGCACTCCGAGTGCGCCTACTAGACCGGCCGCAAACAGCGGATTGTCCCTTCTGTCCTTTTTATTCATGGTTCATACCCCTGTCAATCCTCATTTATTTTATCCAAGCGGCAACACGTTTGTCAATTGAATTAAGTGCAAACTTTTGATGAAAAGATTACCCAAAACCCTTGATACATAAGGTGTTGCGACTTCCAAAAACCGTACAGTACTACTGTATGCTGTACATTCGCCTATCAGGCTATCGCTTCAGGTCAATCTATGAACGTTGTGTGAACGAATCCGGACGCTGCTTCAGCCTGCCAAAATGATGCAAAATCGCGTCTACAATCCGTTCCGATGCGTTGCCATCGCCGTACGGATTAGCCGCTTGGCTCATCCGGCTGTACAGCTGGGAATCCGTCAAAAGTGCGCGCGCACGACTGTACACAAGCTCCTCATCCGTACCTACCAGCTCAAGCGTGCCCGCTTCGATTCCCTCCGGGCGCTCCGTCGTATCGCGCAGCACCAATGTCGGCACGCCGAAAGAAGGCGCTTCCTCCTGCAAGCCGCCGGAGTCCGTCATAATCATATAAGCGTGCGGATAGAAGTTATGGAATTCAAATACATCGAGCGGATCAATCAAACGGATACGAGGATGATCGCCCAAAATTTCATTCGCAGGCTCTCGAACGGCTGGATTAGGATGCACGGCATAAACGATAACTACATCCTCATGCTCATCCGCGATGCGCTTCACAGCCCGGAAGATGTTGCGATGCGGCTCGCCGAGCGCTTCCCTGCGGTGCGCCGTCATCAGAATCATCCGTTTGCCCTTTGCCCAATCGATCACCGGGTGCGAGAACGACTCATCTACCGTGTACTGAAATACGTCGGTAGCGGTATTGCCAGTCACATAAATGGCAGCATCCGACTTGTTCTCCTTGCGCAAATTGTTAGCCGACCATTCCGTCGGTGCAAAGTGCACATCAGAGAGCACGCCGGCAAGCTGCCGATTCATTTCTTCCGGGTAAGGAGAAAGCTTGTTCCATGTGCGAAGTCCAGCTTCAACGTGACCTACCTGAATTTGCTTCAGAAACGCAGCGTAGCTTGCCAGGAACGTCGTCTGCGTATCGCCATGAACAAGCACGATATCCGGTTTGGCTTGCGCCAGCACGGGATCAAGGCCTTCCAGCACGCGCACGGTCGTTTCAGTAAGGGTCTGACGGTCCTTCATGACATTCAAATCGTAGTTCGGATGAATTTCGAAAAAATCGAGAACCTGGTCCAGCATCTGGCGATGCTGCGCGGTTACGCACACGATTGATTCAATCTCGTCCTCGCGCTTCTGCAGCTCGAGCACAAGCGGCGCCATCTTGACTGCCTCCGGACGCGTTCCGAATATGGTCATTACCTTCAGTTTAGACAAAAGCTACCACTCCTAATATAATATCATGGGCTTAGCGTTAATTTGTTCCGAACATACGGTCTCCGGCATCGCCTAGACCCGGCACAATGTAGCCCTTCTCGTTCAGACGCTCATCCAGAGCAGCAATATAAATATCAACATCAGGATGCGCTTCCTGTACCGCCTTCACGCCTTCTGGAGCAGCAATCAGACACATTAGCTTAATTTGATCGCAATGATGGTTCTTCAAAGAGTTGATTGCTGCTATCGCGGAACCTCCCGTAGCGAGCATAGGATCAATAACAATGAGAAGACGGTTTGGAGCATCCGTCGGCAGATTGATATAATACTCCTTCGGTTGAAGCGTTTCATGATCGCGGGCCAGGCCGATATGACCAACCTTTGCCGATGGAATCAGCTTCAAAATGCCGTCAACCATGCCTAGGCCGGCACGCAAAATAGGCACAAGCCCGAGCATTCTTCCGGAGACGACTTTCGCATCCGTCTCAGCGACAGGCGTTTGCACCTTGATCGTATCAAGCGGTATTTCTCTCGTTAGTTCGTAAGACATTAAAGTAGCGACTTCATCAACCAATTCCCGAAAATCTTTTGTATTCGTTTCTTTATTCCGAATAAAAGTCAGCTTATGCTGAATTAACGGATGGTCGCAAATGATTAATTTGCTCATGGAGCGGTATTCCTCCCGTTTGTTGTTGTAGGCTTTGACACAATCCCGTATATTATAGCATTGTAAACTAGCCGTTGCATCTTGAGTTTTGCAAACTGCTCCAAATACAAACAGCTGCCACCTACATTTGGCGGAAAAAGTTCTTATTCCAAGAAATTTAAAGATAACTCTAAGAAAAGACGAATCCTCTCCCTACATGTAAAAATAGGCTGACGCTCCTCTTTAAGGAAAGCATCAGCCTATTTAAATTGAAATTTCCGATTAACTGCTGCAGCCGCCTCCTCCACAGGAAGAGCCGCAGGATGATCCTCCGCTATCGCCGCCTCCGCTGCCACAAGAGGAGTCGCCACCCCCACCGCCATGGTCCCCATGACCTCCGTCATTGTCTCTGCCGTCGTCAGACGAGCCGCTGCAGGCATAGGTTGAATCACCGCTGCCATTGGCTTTGCGCTGCTCCTCGTTTTGCGCTTGGTCCATCTGCTGGGCAAAATCGTTTGGACTGGACACAGAATGGAAAATAAGCATTCCAGACAATAAGCCCACTGCACCAAAAGCAGGATCATAGCCGTTCCTTCGCTGAACATAGCCCTCTTGATCTCTGCCTTTAGCTTCATCGAGCTGAGACTTTAAGCGATAAATCAAATGGTCAACCGTAGCGCTCAAATCCGCGTAACGAGTGAGAGCCTTACTGTTAAACCATTGAATCCGCAGCGTTTCGTCACTGAATTCCGCCAGCTCGGAAAGCTTTTGCGGAGACATGCTTGTACGGTAAAAAGCTCCCCAAATTCGGCCGCTTACCGGCGCTTGCTGGAACAGCTCACCATACAGCCAATCAAATAAAGCCCGCTCACCCTCTACAGGCTTCGCATCTGGCGCATGAGGCGCATGGTGGATCATTTCACCACAAAAGGCTGTGCAAAATTGCTCATATTCCCTTGTAAACATAAGCATTTCATGCCATACGGCATCCACCTGCCTGCTATACATCGGTACGCTACGCATGAGGCTGCACATCAGAAAATACCGCTTCAGCTCAAACCAAGTCCAGTCCCACTCTTTATTTGACATGCGAGGAGATTCCTTTAGAACCCGGTCCTTGACACGGCTCTCAAAGGACAAGCTAAGCGACGCTTCCAGGCGCTCTGCCGCTGTTCTCGCAGGATGGCCGTATGGCACGCCAAGCGCAGATGGCAGCTCTGCATCCGGCCAAGGCGCAAACCGGTTCGTCCGGCCATAAGAAACCCTGCCCCTCCCGCCTGAATACCGGTTCCCGCTAACTTCTCTCGATCTTATGAGCGCAATCAAAATAACAAAAATAAAAATAATGACTAAAACAAATATAACTATTGCAAGTTGAGTCATCATGCCCTCCTATGCATTTTCGTCTTACCCATATTTTAGCACAGCTCCTTTGATTAGGTTAAGGCTTCGAATACATGTTGGCATTAAACAAATGCAAATTTTTGTTACCCACAAATGCGATTGAAGTTATCCACATTTCCCACAATTTATCAACAGACTTATCCACAATTAACGCTTTGTTAATAAATTCGCGACTTCAAAATGGGTATAAAATAGAAATTCCTTATTACTACGAGGATGAATTGTTAATAACTTTTTATCTATTCTGATTATTCTGAGCACCCACATTCGTATTTCAATTGATTAAAACAGTTTATATAAGGATAAGATTCAAGTGAACAACAAGTAACTAGGAGGTCATCGACCCCCTGAAGACTTTACAGTTATCTGCATCACCATTCCAATTCTAATAACTTTCCTACCTAATGTAATAACCTAAATTCGTTTGTTGAAACCACTTGAGTATTGTAATGGAGAAAAAAGCACATGCGTGCTTACAGCCACTGACTAACCTGAATTTGTGCGCTGTAAGAACCTATATGTGCTTACAGGCAGTGGTTGGCGTAGATTGGTGCTGGACTGGTAGCTGTAAGCACATATGCGTTTTTACAGACACTAACTAACAAGAATTTGCGCGCTGTAAGAACCTATATGTGCTCTTACAGACAATAATTAACCAGAATTTGTGTGCTGTAAGAACCTATATGTGCTTATAGTGCGCGGCTGGTGTGGATTGGTGCTGGGCTGGTAGCTGTAAGCACGCATACGTTCTTGCATACACTAACTAACCTGAATTTGCGCGCTGTAAGAACCTATATGTGCTTACAGGCAGTGGTTTGCGTGGATTTGTGCTGGGCTGGTTGCTGTAAGCACGTATGCGTTCTTACAGACACTAACTAACAAGAATTTGAGCGCTGTAAGAACCTATATGTGCTTACAGGCAGTGGTTTACGTAGATTGGTGCTGGACTGGTAGCTGTAAGCATGTATGTGCTCTTACAGACAATAATTAACCAGAATTTGTGTGCTGTAAGAACCTATATGTGCTTATAGTGCACGGCTGGTGTGGATTGGTGCTGGGCTGGTAGCTGTAAGCACGCATACGTTCTTACATACACTAACTAACCTGAATTTGCGCGCTGTAAGAACCTATATGTGCTTAACCCTCCACCAAAGCCTCCAACGAAAGCTGCCTGCTCGGCAGCTGCATTCGCACAAAAAACAGCAATAAAGCAAAGCAAGGACATGTCCTGCTCCACTCTATTGCTGTTTATAAACGCTCCTAACGCGCTCTAACTAAGCATCCTGCTTATACAGATGCATAGTGACAAGCCGCGAAATGGCCTTTTCTTACTTCAAGCAGAGCCGGCTCGTCGACCTTGCATTTGTTGGTCGCGATCGGACAACGCGTGTGGAACTGGCAGCCGCTCGGCGGATTGATCGGACTAGGCAGATCGCCAGTCAATACGATGCGCTCACGATTTTCCTCTACCTCAGGGTCCGGAATCGGAATAGCCGACAGCAGCGCTCTCGTGTAAGGATGAGCTGGCATGTCGTAAAGCTCGCTGCTTTCGGCAAGCTCTACGATTTTGCCAAGATACATAACTGCCACGCGATCGCTAATATGTTTAACCATGGAAAGGTCATGCGCGATAAACAAGTAAGTTAATCCCAGCTTACGCTGCAAATCCTGCATCAAGTTCACGACTTGAGCTTGAATGGATACATCAAGCGCCGAGATCGGCTCATCCGCGATGATAAAGCGCGGGTCTACCGCAAGCGCGCGCGCGATCCCAATACGCTGACGCTGTCCGCCCGAGAACTCATGCGGATAACGCGTGGCATGATCCGGATTAAGGCCTACCACATCCAGCAATCCTTCCACCCGGTGCTTCCGCTCTTTTTTGCTCGCAACGAGCTTGTGAATATCAAGCGCCTCGCCGATGATGTCCATAACCGTCATACGCGGATTTAAGGACGCATACGGGTCCTGAAAAATCATTTGCATGTCACGGCGCATGGCCTTGAGCTTGGAGCCCTCAAGCTTATAAATATCCTGCCCATCGAAAGTGACGCCGCCACTAGTTGGCTCATACAGACGCATAATGGTTCGACCAGCCGTCGATTTACCGCAGCCGGATTCGCCAACAACACCGACTGTTTCCCCTTTTTGTATGGAGAAGGTAATGTCGTTGACCGCGCGGAGAGTTTGTCCGCCGCCCAAGTTAAAAAACTTGCGCAGATTGTTAATTTCAATTAACGGCGCACTCATACCGACACCTCCCGATTTGCATAAGGATGTGCGAGCCAGCATGCCGAGGCATGCGATTCATTGCCGTCTACGGGGAGAAGCTCAGGATCATTGTCCACACAAACCCTCATCGCATCATCACAACGGGCACAGAAGCTGCAGCCTGCAGGAGGCTTAATCAAATCCGGCGGCATGCCATAGATCGGCACAAGCGGCTCGTCTTTTCTCTGGTCCAGACGGGGCAGCGAGCGCAGCAGCCCTCTCGTATAAGGATGCTTCGGATTTTTGAAAATTTCCCACTTGGTTCCTGTTTCCACGACTTTGCCTGCATACATAACAATGACACGGTCACACATATCCGCTACAACGCCTAAATCATGAGTAATAAGAATGATAGAAGTGCCAAGCTTTTGCTGCAAATCCTTCATCACCCGCATAATTTGCGCTTGAATTGTAACATCGAGCGCAGTCGTCGGCTCATCTGCGATGAGCAAAGACGGATTGCAGGCAAGCGCGATAGCGATCATCGCCCGTTGACGCATCCCGCCAGAGAACTGATGCGGATACTGGTTCACCCTTGAAGAGGCATTCGGGATACCAACCAGATTAAGCATCTCAATGGCGCGCTCTGTCGCTTTGGCTCCATTAATTCCTTGATGCTTGATCAAACCCTCCGTAATTTGCCGTCCTATGGTCAGGGTAGGATTAAGCGAGGTCATTGGATCTTGGAAGATCATGCCCATCTCTTTGCCGCGGATATCCTCCATCTGTTTGCCGGACAGCTTTAAAATTTCTTTGTCCTTGAACATAATCGATCCGCTGGTTTCTGCTGGAGGAGATGGAATCAAGCGCATAAGCGACTGGGCCGTTACGCTCTTGCCGCAGCCCGATTCCCCTACAATAGCAACTGCCTCCCCTTTATTAACGTGAAAATTCACGCCGCGAACCGCTTTAACCACGCCGCCGCGAACTTTGAAATTAACACGAAGGTCCTTTACTTCAAGTAACTTTTCCATCATGAACCACCTCCTACTTTTTCATTTTCGGATCTAGCGCATCTCTTAGACCATCGCCAAAAATATTAAAGCAAAGCATCGTAATGCTGATCACTGCTGCTGGGAAAATCATTCTCCATGGATAAAGCGTCCATGCCTTGATCGCGTCATTAATCATCGTACCGAGCGATGCAGCCGGCGATTGTACGCCTAGGCCGAGGAAGCTCAGGAACGCTTCAGCGAAAATGGCACTTGGCACCGTAAGCGTTAGCGTTACGATAATCGGTCCCATGGCATTAGGAATAAGATGCCGGAACAAAATCCGTGCAGTGCTGGCGCCTAGCGCCTGTGCAGCCATCACATATTCCTGATTTTTGAGTTGCATGATCTGTCCTCGGACGATCCAGGCCATGCTGATCCAACCGGTTATACTTAGGGCAAGTACGATGGTAAACATACTTGGCTCCATTATGACAATCAATAAGATGATGATGAGCATGCTTGGAATCGAGTACAAAATTTCGCAAAAGCGGTTCAATATTTCATCGACGCGCCCTCCGAAATAACCCATAATTCCGCCGATAATGACGCCTAGCACCAAATCGGCAAGCGCCGCATATAAACCAACCTGCAGGGATATGCCCGCCCCCATCCAAGTTCTTGTAAACAAATCCCGGCCTAGGTCATCCGTACCGAACCAATACGTTGCATTCGGGCCTAAATTTTTCTCTTTCAAGTGATTCGTTTGAAAATCCTGCTCAGATATCATCGGTCCAAAAGCCGCAGCCAAGGATACGATGATCAGAATAATCAAGCTAAGCATCGCGATTTTATTGGAACTCAAGCGCAGCCATGCATCTTTCCAGGCTGAAATACTTTCGCGGACGACGACTTCCGTATGCTTCTCGTCCTTGTTCAGCTTGTCAAACTGATCAGGCGTAAAGGTTTGCTCCTTCATCCTTTTCCGCCCCCTCTTGTCATCTTGATGCGCGGATCTACGAAGCCGTAGGCAACGTCAGTCACGAAGCGCGCAGCCATCAGTATAATTCCATAAAATAAAGTAAGCCCCATGATGAGCGTATAGTCGCGGTTAGTTATGCTTTGTACAAAGTATTTTCCAATTCCGCCAATGCCGAAGATTTGTTCAACCACAACGGAACCCGTAATAATATTCGCGGTCATTGGGCCGATGTAGGTGACTACCGGCAGTATCGCATTGCGAAGCGCATGGCGAACGAGAATGATTCGTCCACTCAAGCCTTTGGAACGAGCAGTCTTAATATAGTCGGCTGACAGAACCTCCAGCATTGTTGAACGCGTCAATCGCGCAATAAAGGCCGCCGGAAGAAAGGACAACGCAAGCACAGGCAGTATAAAATCGGTAGGGTCATTAAGTCCAGAAACGCTAAGCCAACGAAGCTTGCTGCCAAAGACATACTGCAAAATCGATGCTGCAAGGAAATTGGGAATAGATACCCCAAGCACGGCAATGATAATCGTTACGCTATCGAGCCATTTACGGTGGTTAAGAGCTGCGATGATGCCCAAAATCAGACCGGCCGCAAGCGACACAATAACAGCAAATAAACCAATTTGCGCAGAGTAAATAAAGCTTTCCTTGATGATGCGAGTGACAGACATATATTGCTGCTTCATGGACATGCCAAGATCGCCATGCAGCAAATTGTTAAGGTACATCAGGTATTGCTTCCACATCGGTTGGTCAAGTCCGTACATGGCAAAGAGGTGTTCTCTGATTTTCTCTGGAATGGCTTTTTCCCTAATAAAGGGATCGCCCGGGATGATTTTCATAAGAAAAAAAGTAGCCGAAGCTAGGACAAACAGCGACACAAACATAGACAGAAACTTCTTGGATACGTATTTAATCAACGCAATGGACACCTCCTTACAGAATATAAACAAGAAGAAGCGAGAAGAAACCAATTAGCGGAATCAATCAACAAGAAAGGGATATATGCGCACATCCCGCATATATCCCTCCCTTCAGATGCTTGAAGGTTGACTAGTTCGCTTGGTAATAACCTCTTGTGTAGTCAATGTCCCCTTTGTAATCCAAGAAGATATTTTTGAATCCTGGTTTAAGCATGTACGTGTTGCTGTAGTAGTAAATCGGCATGATTGGCATGTAATCCATCAGAATTTTTTCTGCTTCTGTCATAGCCGCAATGCGCTCTGCTTGGTCTCCGCTTGTGTTTGCTTTTTTGATCAAAGCGTCATATTCAGGAGAAGCAAAGCCAGTATTGTTTTGACCGCCGTTCGTTACGAACATATCCAGGTAAGTCATTGGATCGTTATAGTCCGCTCCCCAACCTGCGCGTGAAATTTGGTAGTTCATGGCTGTACGGTTTTTCAATAGAACCGCGAACTCTTGGTTCTCGATACCTACTTCGATACCAAGGTTTTGACGCCACATTTCAACGATGGCTTCGGCAATTTTCTTATGGCCGTCACTTGTATTGAACGTCAAAGTCACTTTAGGGAATTTCGACAGCTTAAGCTCAGCCAAGCCTTCAGCTAGCAATGTTTTCGCTTCATCAACGTTCTCTGTGAAGAAATCATCCTTCACTTCGGTACGGTAGTCCTCTTTCAAACCGATAATGCCCGGTGGTACAAAACCGAACGAAGGAACTTCTCCCGCCATCGTTACACTTTCAACGATTGCTTCACGGTCAATCGCCATTGCAAGAGCTTTACGAACTTTTACGTTGTTGAAAGGAACTTCTTCTGTATTGAACTGGTAGTAGTATGAGCTTGCGATACCTTTGGTAACGAACTCATCTTTTTTCGATTCTTTAAGAACCGGAATTTGCTCAGACGGAATTTCGCCTGTCGGTTTACCTGTGTAATCAAGCTTGTCTGTCTCATAGTTAGCAAGCTCAGTAGCTGAATCGCTGATCATTGTAAAATCAACGCCCGCGAATTTAACTTGATCTTTGTCATAATAGTTGTCGTTCTTAACTAGCTTGATGGATGTATTGTGCTGCCATTCGCTCATTTTGAAAGGACCGTTACCAATGATTGAAGCCGCATCTGCCGCCCAAGCTTCGTTGTCCTTCACGGAAGAATGAACAGGGTTGTACACATAAAAAGATGTCAGGCTCAAGAAATAAGGGGTAGGCGAGTTCAACTTCACTTCAAGCGTTTGAGCATCAAGTGCTTTGATGCCTACAGCGTCCGCGTTTGTTGTTTTGCCTTCGTTATAATCTTGTGCTCCAACGATGTAATAGAATTGGTAAGCGTAAGTTGAACCTGTAGCCGGATCAAGCGCGCGTTTCCAAGAGAATTCATAGTCATTAGCAGTAACGGGGTCACCGTTGCTCCATTTTGCATCCTTGCGGATGGTAAACGTATATGTCAAACCGTCGTCTGATTTCACCCATGATTCTGCAGTTGCTGGGATCGATTCACCTTTATCGTTTTTACGAGTCAATCCTTCATAAATACCTGTAGCAAGCGTACCTGATACGTTGTCTTCCATAAGTGCGGGGTCAAGAGTCGAAGGCTCCGAATGGATGTTCATGCGGAAAACTTTCCCTGCTGTAGACTCACCTGATGTCTCGCCGTTTGTTGTGCCGTTGTTCGTAGAACCGCTGTTGCCTGATTCCGGCTTCGGCGTACAACCTACCGCGACCATAGCAAGAATGAGCAACGCAGCAACAAAGGATAATGCAGACTTTCTTGTTCTCATTATAATCCTCCCGTTTTTTCTCTCTAATCGGTTCAATATGGGTCGACCCGCTCGTTCGATCTATATGCAAACGCCTAAGCACTCTTCCCATTCAAACATAGAGATTGAATTTATTAATATTTTTTTACTATACATCCATGTTAATTATTTATCAACAATATGTAAGCTGTAAATTTATGTATTAAATGACTTTTATCATCTAAACTTTAGCACATTGCCGCGTTTATTCGATTAAATAATTTGTTACTTTAACGCTTCGAAGCGTTTATTCAGTTGTTTATTCTGTTACTTTAACGCTTTGAAGCGTTTATAGTAAATAATTTGATTATTTTGTTCGAAATCATAAAAATCATGACCAAAAATAAAAATCTAATATTTACCATATAAATAATCGTTTTTTCATGATATTCAGGTATTAATTGTTGATAAACTCGTATTAACCAAGCATTAATATCACATTCACATAATTGTCGGATTTTATATTGAGTAAACAAGAAAGCAATCCTTTCCACTTTTTTAGTAAAAAATAGACTCCATTTTTATTTCGCTCCCCTTTTTCGCATATTCTTTTAACCTATTATTTTATAACGCTAAATGTTTTATGCACGGTTATGAAAACAAAAAAAACCCATTCGGCCGTAATCGGCCAAATGGGTTTCATATTCTGAGTGCTTAAAATAATTAGTAAGTCATACCTGGATAGAGCGGGTATTGTGCAGTAAGATCTCTTACCATGCCGCGAGCTTTATCCAAAACGGCTTGATCTTGCGGGCTGTTAAGAACCAAAGCGATGACTTCTGCAATGACTTTCATTGCTTTCTCATCCATGCCGCGAGCCGTAGCTGCTGGAGTACCGATTCGGATACCAGACGTTACAAACGGGCTAGTCGGGTCAAATGGGATAGCATTTTTGTTAACCGTGATACCAACTTCGTCAAGAACATGCTCAGCTACTTTACCTGTAATGTTTAGGCTACGAGTATCAAGCAGCATCAAATGGTTGTCGGTTCCGCCGGATACGATATTGAAGCCTTTAGCAACCAACTCTTCGGAAAGAACTTTAGCATTTTGGACTACTTGAGTCGCATACTGCTTAAATTCCGGTTGTAGCGCTTCGCCAAAAGCAACTGCTTTTGCTGCAATAATATGCATCAATGGACCGCCTTGCGAACCAGGGAATACGGCTTTGTCGATCGCTGCAGCCCATGGCTTGCGGCAAAGGATCATACCGCCGCGAGGTCCGCGAAGCGTTTTGTGCGTCGTTGTCGTTACAAAGTGCGCATGCGGCACTGGGCTTGGGTGAAGGCCTGCAGCTACCAGACCGGCGATATGAGCCATATCCACCATGAACAATGCGCCAACGTCATTCGCAATTTTGCCAAGCGTTTCGAAATCGATCGTGCGCGGGTATGCACTTGCACCAGCTACGATCAAACGAGGACGGTGTTTGAAAGCAAGCTTTCTAACTTCTTCATAATCAATTGTGAAGGAATCTTCTTGCACGCCGTATGCAACAAAATTATAAAGCAAGCCGGATGCGTTAACCGGGCTTCCGTGAGTCAAGTGACCGCCATGAGCCAGATTCATACCAAGTACGGTATCGCCAGGCTGAAGCGCTGCAAGGTATACCGCCATGTTGGCTTGAGCGCCTGAGTGAGGCTGAACGTTCGCGTGTTCTGCTCCAAAAAGCTCTTTCGCACGGTTACGTGCAATATCTTCCACGATATCTACATGCTCACAGCCACCGTAGAAACGCTTGCTTGGATAGCCTTCCGCATATTTGTTCGTAAGCACGCTTCCCATTGCTTCCAATACAGCTTCGCTAACGATATTCTCAGATGCGATAAGCTCGATGTTGTCGCGTTGACGGCCAAGTTCAAGGCCCAGTGCCTTTAGTACTTCCGGGTCTTGTTTGCGTAAGTTTTCCATTTCAATAATCCTCCTCAAAGTTAGAAAGCTTTTATTTTAATAATAAAGTAAGAATCCATTGTTTAAGGGCAATCGATCACTCGCATAATCCGGCTGATTGCTCCGGGGATATGTTGGTTTCCAGCTCGTAAACCGCTCGCGAACCGCCAATGAGCTTCGGCCGCGTGATCGCCATCGTCACATGAGCCATGCCGATCGTACGAATCGACGGGCGGACAGGAACCGCTACCCGCTTCAAATGCATGCCGATGAACGTATCGCCGATATCGATCCCGGCATGCGCTTGTACAGTCTCGACCAAGCATGGTGATTCCAACTGCCGGTAAGCATATGCCGCCATAGAACCGCCTGCCTTGGGAACCGGAATTGCTCCAACGATATCAAGCCCCAACTGCTCTGCTGCCGAACGCTCGATGACAAGAGCTCGGTTCAAATGCTCGCAGCATTGGAAGACAGGAATAAAGCCTGTTTCTCTTCGAACCGCATCAACACCCGCGTAAATCTGTGCTGCTGTGTCCGTTGTTCCGGCAGTTCCGATGTGATGCCCCAGCACCTCACTAGTACTTACACCTATGACAAGCAGCTGACTCACCGCAATTTTTCCCGCTGCTGCAAGCTCTCGAACTACGGTTTCTACCTGCTCTGCAATGTCTCCAAGCTCTGCAAGGACATTATTGCTCATCGTTATCGCCTCCTGCTTAGGACTGGCTGATATACTGCTCTTCAATTTGCTTTACTTTATTCACTCTGCCAACGTGGCGCTCTCCATTGGAGAACGGCGTTTCAAGCCAAATGCGAATAATTTCCAAAGCGACGCCTGGTCCAATTACGCGTTCACCGAGAGCCAATACATTCGTATCGTTATGCTCGCGCGTAGCTTTCGCAGAAAACATGTCATTCACAAGTGCGCAACGGATACCGCGAACTTTATTCGCAGCAATCGACATTCCAATTCCTGTACCGCAAATCAAGATACCGCGCTCTGCTTTGCCGCTCGTAACAAGGTCGCATACGGGCAACGCATAATCAGGATAATCAACGGATTGATCGCAGCTGCAGCCTACATCTTCCACCTCATGACCGAGCGACAGAAGAAAAGGCACAACCTCATCCTTCAGGCGGTAGCCTGCATGATCGGCACCAATAGCAATTTTCAACGTAAAAGACCTCCTTCGAAATGTAACATTACAGTGCTAGTATACCTATTTTTGCAGAAAAAGACGAAAAAAGAGCATGACATGCTTATTAGCATGCTGCTCTTTGCCCAGGCGACCGGCCGTATAATCCGATGCTCCACCGTGGTTAGCCCACTTCCGTCGCCAGTTACATCGGAAACCATATATTGTCCTTTTATAATAGCCGAAGCCGCTAGAAAAATCAATCTCTAATACTGGAAACTGCAGCGGAATTATCTTTTCGCAAGCTTGTCCAAAAGCTTCACAAGGGCATCCTCAATTTCATTCGCGCTGCTGTCATAGATCGAAAGCGAGCCTCCGAAAGGATCAACAATGTCGAAGCTTGGAATGCGACGCTCCAGCTCAAGCAGCCGACTGCGTTCAGCCGATGTGAGCTGCTGCCCCAGCGCTTGCTTCATATGAAGCTCCGAATAGAGCCGCTCCAGCTCTTCAATGTCTGCAAGCACAGCTGCATCTTGATTAGCGTATTCCTTTAACGTATACGTTTTATCAACGGCTTCCGGATGCCATTGCAGCAATCCCCGCTTATGGTTCGCCGTCATCGTCAAGATAAGATCAGCCCAACCCACTGCCTCGCTTGTTAAAGCCAGCGAGGTGCTTTTATGATCAATGTCCCGTTTTTTAAGCGTTTCTACTGCATGAGACGATACAGGCAAGCCGTCAATCGTCGAGATGCCCGCCGAGCGAACTGCCACAGTCATGCCTCTCAGAGCAGCCATCCGGCGGAGCATAGCTTCCGCCATTGGCGAGCGGCATGTATTGCCGGTACAAACAAATAAAATACGCTTCAAACTGCCCACTCCTTTTCCACCCTAGTCAATGCTGCCTACTTATCAAAAAATAAACAAAATGCCAAACACGAACAAGATTCCTCCGCCTATGGCCTCGCCATATTCACCAAGGTTCCCGCTTACCTTGCGCCCCAGCAGCAAGCCGCTTACCGACATCAGACCGCCTAAAATACCGAACAGCAAAATGGTCATCCATAAGTTAGCCGAAAACATGCCAAGCGTAATGCCAACTGAAAACGAGTCAATACTAACGCTCAGCGATAGTACGAGCAGGCCCCATAACGATTTATGGTCGAACGATTGGACAGCCTCGCCACGCAGTGAGCTATAAATCATGTGGCCGCCGAGCAGGACCAGCAGAATTCCAGCAGCGGTCGTGGCTACGTCGCCAAGCAAGCCGCCCACATACTGACCGGTATAGATCCCGGCAAGCGGCATTAGTACATGAAACAACGCAATCACGACGCCCAGCTTTAAAATATCCCGCAGCCGTATGCCCTTCAGCCCAATGCCAAGCCCCAATGAAAAAGCATCAAGCCCAAGTGCCACTGCTATAATGAACAGCGTCAAAAATTGCCCGGCCTGCATATGTGCTTCTACCACAGTCGATCTCCCCCATGTCCGCGCATAGTCTATATCCAACATATGCGGGCATAAGGACAAACATACTACTGATGATACAAGCTATTTAGTTAACATGAACCTATTCGTTGCACTTGGTTCGCGGTTTTCACCTACACTCGAATGATTCGGTTGCCAGCCGCTTTGGCCAGCCTATTCATTAGGGCTGCGCCTATGCCATGCTCCTGGCAGCCTTCTGCCCATATCCGCTGCGCTCCCGCTCCGTCAAAATCACGCAAAGCCGCGTATAATCGATGCGCCGCAGCCTCAAGCTCGCCTTCGCTACCCAAAGACAAAACAGAATCGGCCTTATAGCGTGCAACGCGCTCTTCAAAAGCGAGCACGCCTGTCCGCTCGCCGCGCTGCCATGCAGCTGCAACTCCTTCTTGTATATACGCCGCTACTGCCTCAGGGTCGCCACATATAAGCTCCAGCTCGCCTTTTGGCGCGTAGTGGGTATATTTCATGCCTGGAGAACGCGGAGCGAGCTCAGGCTCGGCAAGTCCAACGTTATCGATGTGCGCAGCAGGCACGGCCTGCTGCAGCGCTTCGAGCGTAATCCCCCCGGGCCGCAAAATGCGTACCGTATGATCATCGACAAGCTCGACGACCGTCGACTCCAAACCAACGCCGGTTGGGCCGTCATCCACCACGCCATCAATGAGCCCTTCCAAGTCCTCCAACACATGCTGTGCCAGCGTTGGGCTTGGCCTGCCCGAGCGGTTCGCGCTTGGCGCCGCAACCGGACATTCCGCTTGGGCCAGCAGTGCAAGCGCTGTGCGATGATCAGGCATGCGAATCCCGACGGTAGCTAAGCCTGCGGTTACGAGTGGCGAGAGCGCCTCTGGGCGGACAGGCAGCACGATCGTCAGCGGCCCGGGCCAGAAACGATCCATTAGCTCCTCCGCCAGCTTCGGATAAGGCCTAACCAGCTCATCCAGCTGCGCTCTGCTTGCTATGTGCACGATGAGCGGATTGTCTGACGGACGCCCCTTGGCCGCAAAGATCCGCTCGACAGCTGCCGTACTTCGTGCATCAGCACCTAGGCCATATACCGTCTCCGTAGGAAAAGCGATCAAGCCGCCTTTCCTAAGCGCGAGAGCAGCTTCGGAGAGCTCCATTTGAAGCTGCTTTTCACCTGACTGCTTTACTTCCCATATTTTTGTTATTGTCATCTATGCTTCAATCCTTGCTTGTATATGAAATCTTTCATTCATCCGCTATTATAGCACAAGCTTCCGAAAACGAGCAGAAACGGCGGCCAACTCTTCATAAAATGAAGCCAGGGCCGCCGTTTTTTATGAAAATAACGATTTAATCCAATCTATAAATGACTTGATCATTTCCCAGAGGAAAAACTTCGCTTCCGGCACTTCGCCATCCTGGGCTGCGGCTGCAGGCTCTGCTTGCTGCGCAGACGCCTTCTCCACTTCCGGTTCAGCTTTCACTGCTGCCGTTTGTACCGAACCGTCCGATGCGGCTGCCGATGCCTCTCCGCTGCCTGCGTCAATGAAGCAAAGCGGCGGGAACAGCACGCACCACCAATTTTGGCCGCCGCCCTCGCCAAGCGTAATAAGAAGCGCTTCATAGTCACCAGCAGGGTAAACCTGGTCGCCATACATTTTCGTCGGGAAGGGTACCATGCCGAGCTCAGCTTTAGAACCATAGGCAAAACCACGGCTCTCCAGCACCCTTGCTGTAATGCGTTCAATTTCCGGCATATTGGCTAGGATCGTCTGGCGGGCTTCCTCAATCGTCTGAGGGCCGGTCACCCAGCTATCCATCGCTTTCACGATCTCATCGCGGACCAAGCGCTTAACTACCTGATCAACGGGATTGTCGGAATTGGCTAAAATACGAAGGCGGATCGCTTCGGTAGGAATTTGTCCGCCAGCCACCGCTGCGTCCATTTGCTGGGCTTCCCAGCTCATAATCAACAAAATAAGGGCAAAAACAATAAAACCATATGATCTACGGTATACAAACCGATTTGTGCGAGACGAATGGGAAGAAGACGTTTTTGAAAGATTAGAATAGGAATGAAATGAATGATTGCTGGACATACACACAAGCCCCTCTCGTCGCACCCGTCAGTGCGTCTGCTTGCGTTCCGGAACGTATCTATCCGTCATTATGTCCAGCATCCCGAATATATAAACCTAGCAATCTACCTTTTTTCTAAACGAGACTGATGTATAATAGCTGCAATCTATTCCATTTTCAATTTGCCTATAAAGGACGGATGATGCCCCATGCATTTTGAACAAACCTATACCACTTACAGGCCTCTGCTTCATTCCATCGCTTATCGCATGCTCGGCTCGTTAAGCGAGGCCGAAGATCTCGTTCAGGATGTATTTGCCGACTACAGCCTTCTGGAATCGGGTAACATTCAGAATGAAAAAGCCTATCTGGTTCGAATGGTGACCAACCGTGCCCTTAACGTCAGCCAATCCGCGCGCAAACGAAAAGAGGTATATGTCGGAGAGTGGCTTCCCGAGCCTGTCATGGGTTCTGCCGAGCTGGACCCCGCTGAACTCTATATCGAGCATGAATCGGTTTCCTATGCGCTGCTTGTCATGCTGGAGAAGCTATCCGCTATCGAGAGGGCGGTATTCATTCTCAGGGAATCCCTGCAGTACGACTACGCCGAAATTGCAGCGTGCCTGCAATTAAAAGAAGCGAATTGCCGAAAAATTTTTAGCCGGGCTAAGGAAAAGCTGCATTCGGAACGGAACAGTTTGCCTGTCAACACGGCAAAAGCCGAGCCGCTTGTCACGGCTTTCATGAGTGCCACGGCATCAGGGAATTTCGATCAATTGCTCACTCTGTTGACAGAAGAAGCGATTCTCGTCTCCGATGGCGGAGGCAAAGTGCGTGCTGCGATCTTTGCAATTATTAGCAAAGCACGCGTGCTGGCCTTCTTGGAAGGCGTCATCAAACGCAACTTCTTGGGCGATGGCCACCAATACGCGGAAATTAATGGACAAGCCGGCATTATCATCAGGCTGGACGGAAAAATCCATAGCGTACTCAGCTTTCAGCTGGATGAATCGGAACAAAAGATCGAACGGATTTTCGTCGTATTAAACCCGGATAAGCTAACCTACGTTAAACTCGATTAAATGAGCACGATCTTTTTTTTGAAATATTTTAAATTGTGTGTCACAACTGCTGCCCCCACTTTGTCTTAACTATTGAACGCAGGCGAAAGCCTGCAGAGCTATACAAATCGAATCATTGAGGAGAATGCAGAACATGACTACAAGAACGGTAATTGCCAAAGAGTTGCCTAATGCATACCAAGCCATGATGGGATTAGAAAAATATTTAGGTACGACCAGCCTCGATAAATCGCTGAAGGAGCTCATTAAAATTCGGGCTTCCCAAATCAATGGCTGTGCCTTCTGCATCAATATGCATGCCAAGGACGCACGGGCACTTGGCGAAACAGAGCAGCGGATTTACGCTTTGAGCGCATGGCGCGATACGAATTTCTTCACGCCGGCAGAGCGCGCGGCCCTTGCCTTGACGGAATCAATGACGCTCATCACGAAGGAGCATGTGCCGGATGCAATATATGATGAGGCTGCCCGCCATTTCGACAGCAAGCAGGTTGGCGAGATCATCATGGCCATCGTTACGATCAATGCTTGGAACCGTATTGCGATCAGTACGAACATGATGCCGGAATAACTTCAGCTCGTAGCATTAACCAAAGTTTAAAAGCAAATCGAGTTTGCTGTTGTTGTTATTCGTCTACTTAAAGTCAACTAATGCCTAGAAAAAAAAGATGCCCCCGGATAGGAATTGAACGTAGGCCAACAAGATTACACTTTGCTGAATAGTGTACCTCTTGTGGTCCGCCGTTCGAAATTCTGTCGGGGGCATCCTTTTTTGTGATAGAAACCGTGCGTTTGCTGTTATTTTGCTGTAAGCGCATAAGGCTAGCTCCTTAAACGAGTGACTGTGAAAAATAACGGGAGTTTGTCCAGTTAATTCGTCTTCGTTCAGACTAACCTACCTTTTAGATGGAATTTTTCCTGCTAATATGGAGTAATCTGCCGTATACGGGTGGTAAGAGCCATATTAGCAGGAGGGATTCCCGTTAACTTCAATAAAGCATCGATTTATGCCGAAATAACGGGAGAAAATCCTGTTAAGTGTATGAAATGAATGGGTCGAGTTTGTTTTTGGCTGAGTACGCTGCTCAAGTGAAGCCTCTGTACTAAAGAGCTACTTCGTCCTCGATACTGCTGTGACTGCACTGCATCTAATGGAACTACTTTACAGCATCATCATTGCTGCTGTGACTGCAATGCATTCAATGCAGTGACTTTACAGAATCATCAATGCCGCTGGGACTGCACCGCGATCACATGCCGTTCAATGCCTGCGTAATCGCTAATGATGCGAATCTCATCCCAGTGGCCCATTTGGCGCAGCATGTCAGCTACGATCCGGGGCTGGTGGATGCCAAGCTCGAAAGCGACGATGCGCGGCATTTGCGCGAGAAGCGGCAGCTGCTCGAGCATGCGGCGGTACGGGACCAGCCCGTCCGCTCCGCCCTCCAGCGCGAGATGCGGCTCAAAGTCGCGGACTTCGCGCTGCAGCCCTTCCATATCCGCCGCCGGTATGTAAGGCGGATTGGATACAAGCACGTCGATGCGCAGCAAGTCGTGCGGCAGCTTGCACTGCTCATGCCCAGGTATGAAGGGCATGAGCAGGTCGCCCTGCGCGAACGCCATCCGGTCCGCCGCTCCATGGCGGGCCGCGTTCGCGCGGGCGACTGCCAGCGCGTCCGGCGACAGGTCGGACGCGCTCACGCGCCACGCGGGACGCTGCGCAGCTAGCGTTACGGCGATGGCGCCGCTGCCTGTGCCGACGTCGGCGACCGTCGGCGGCCCGCTTGCGTGCGCGTGCGCATGCCCGACCTCAGCGGACGGCCAAAGCTGGTCCGCTGCATTAAGCACCGCCTCCACAAGCAGTTCCGTCTCGGGACGCGGAATCAGCACCGCCGGCGATACCGCAAAGGGGCGGCTGTAGAACCATTGCTCGCCGATCATGTATTGCACCGGCTCCCCCATCGCCTTCCGGCGCACAAGCTCCTCCCACTCGGATAGCTTATCCGCTGGAAAGGGATCTTCCCCATCACGCAGCAGCGCAGCCCGGTCGATCTTAAGCAAATGCATGAGCAGCAGCTCGGCGTTGTTGCGCGGCTCTTCGACCGCTTGCTCCTTCAAGAGCGACACGGCCCGCATGCTAGCTTCGCGAATGGTTAACGGCAGCGTAAACCAGGAACCGCCCGACTTATGATTCATTGCCCTACCTCCTCTTTCCCTATCCTCTATCTTAGCACTATGCAAATCGAATTTATCCTTTTACCATTGCAGTGGCTATAATTCATATTTTCGCATCCCCAGCCAAAATAAAACGCCGGGCCGCTGTTTGCTTGTCGTAAGCATCCAGCGATCCAGCGCCATTGTGTTAAGCCATTTCACGTTCCATTAGATCTGCTTGCTCTGCAATCGTCAGAGACGAAATAACCTCAGTCAGATCTCCGTTCATGACCGAATCCAGCTTATGCAGCGTGAGTCCGATCCGGTGGTCTGTTACGCGGCTTTGCGGGAAGTTGTACGTACGAATCCGTTCGCTGCGGTCTCCCGTCCCGACCTTGCTCTTGCGTTCGCCAGCATATTTCGCTTCTTCTTCTTGGCGGCGAACATCGGAAATACGTGCACGAAGCACGGCAAGCGCCTTCGCCTTATTTTCATTTTGCGATTTGCCATCCTGACAAGTCGCCATAATGCCTGTAGGCACATGCAGTACGCGAACAGCGGATTTTGTCGTATTAACGGATTGGCCGCCTGCTCCGCTAGAGCAGAAAGTGTCCACACGAATATCCTTATCGAAAATTTCAATCTCGACATCTTCAACCTCCGGCATAACTGCTACCGTCGACGTGGATGTATGAATACGGCCGCCCGATTCCGTTACAGGAATACGCTGCACGCGGTGAGCGCCGCTCTCGAACTTCATTTTGCTGTACGCGCCTTTGCCGGTAATCATAAAGATTACCTCTTTAAAGCCGCCAACGTCATTTTCGCTGAAATCCATCAGCTCTACGCGCCAGCCCTGTGCATCTGCAAACTTCGTATACATGCGGTATAGCTCATACGCAAACAATGCTGCTTCGTCGCCACCGGCCGCGCCGCGAATTTCAACGATTACGTTCTTGTCGTCATTCGGGTCCTTCGGCAGCAAGACGATCCGGATCTTCTCATCAAGCTCAGCTTGGCGCTTGCTTAATTCGTCGATCTCCATCTTCACCATTTCACGCATTTCGTCGTCGAGCTTCTCTGCCTGCATCAGCTTGGCATCATTGAGCTGCTCGGTCACTTGTTTATATTCCGTAAAGGCATCATACGCCTCTTGTAAATCCGACTGCTCCTTGGAAAGCTCTCTAAGCCGCTTGGGATCACTGGATACATCCGGATCACACAATAGCTCACTCAGCTTCTCATACCGGTCTGCGAGTGCTTGTAAACGGTCAAACACGATCATTCACCTCTGTTTATTCCATTAGGATAATGTTCATTATACCATATCAGCGAAGGAGTATCGACTGCTGGTTTCGATTTACAGCCAGTCACGGTGCCCAAATTTGCAATAAAGCCCCGCAAGCGCATATTTGCACTTACAGGGCCATATTATTCCCATTTTTCCTATACGTTAAAACGGAAGTGGATGACATCGCCGTCGCGCACGACATATTCCTTGCCTTCGAGGCGAACTTGCCCCTTCTCGCGCGCAGCTACCATGGAGCCCGCTGCTGCAAGATCGGTAAACGATACCACTTCGGCACGAATAAAGCCGCGTTCGAAATCGGTATGGATAACGCCTGCCGCTTGCGGCGCTTTCGTCCCGCTGCGAATCGTCCATGCACGAACCTCTTGCACTCCTGCTGTAAAGTACGTGTACAGGCCAAGCAGCTTGTAAGCCGAGCTGATCAGGCGGTTAAGGCCCGACTCGTTCATGCCAAGCTCCTCAAGGAACATGTCTTTGTCTTCGCCCTCAAGCTCTGCGATTTCCGCTTCTACCTTCGCACTGATCGGTACAACGTCTGCGCCTTCGGCAGCAGCGAACTCACGTACCTTTTGCACGTATTCGTTGCCGTCCGAATTGGAAACCTCTTCCTCGCTTACGTTAGCGGCATACAATACCGTCTTCATCGTCAGCAAGTGCAAATCGCGGATAAGCAGCTTCTCGTCGTCGCTCAGCTCAACGCTGCGCGCCGGCATATCGTTGTACAACGCTTCTTTGACGCGCTCCAGCACTTCAATCTCTTGAGCAACCTTTTTGTCGCCGCCTTTAAGGTTTTTGCGCGAGCGCTCAATTTTTTTGTCCACCGAATCAATATCCGCCAAAATAAGCTCCAAATTGATCGTTTGGATATCGCTGATCGGATCTACTTTTCCGGATACATGCGTAATATTCTCATCTTGGAAGCAGCGAACCACGTGAACGATCGCATCTACCTCACGAATATGCGCCAAAAACTTGTTGCCTAGTCCTTCGCCCTTGCTTGCTCCAGCCACTAGACCCGCAATATCAACGAATTCAAACGCTGTTGGCACGATGCTCTTAGGAACAACCAGCTCAACCAGCTTATCGAGACGCTCGTCCGGTACTTCAACAACGCCAACGTTAGGATCTATGGTACAAAAAGGATAGTTGGCAGATTCTGCCCCTGCTTGAGTGATTGCGTTAAACAATGTTGATTTGCCGACGTTAGGCAAACCTACGATACCAGCTTTCAATGCCATGCGATAAGACACCCCTATTTTCCCGAAAGTAAACAACTCCAGCTATTATACCCCAGCGGCACCTACATTGAAAGTACTAACGGTTCAAGAGCCCCGCGAATGATAACGGCTGGCACGGAAATACTACGGATGCGAAGGCTTACCGGATCATGTCCGGAAGCAAGCTTTTCCGCACAATACGAATGGGAGGCAATCGCATGGAAAATCAGTCGCACAAAGGCAATTACAAAGGGACCACGAACATGAAAGCAAAAAATCAGGACATGGCGTTCGTCAATGATACTGCCGAGGACGCCAAATCCGTAACGAACTTTTCATCCAAAAAGAAAAAAACCGATTAGCTATCGTCTATGATCCAAAGGAAAGAAAGGCGCGGATACAGCCGGCATTCTGCCGGCTATATCCGCGCCTTTTCTATCTAACTGCCAAGAAAACTTACATTCGAAGCGGTGCCTCCTGCAGCTCCGCCCGTGCTTGTAAGTAACGGAAGAACGCAACGGAAGCCTCGCCTCGTGTCACCTGCTTTTTAGGCAAAAATTTGCCGTCCGACAAACTCATGATTTTCAAGCCTACTACGATTGCAGCCTGCCCCTTGTGTTCAATCTGTACGGAATCCTTATAGGTCGTCTTAAAGATATGATCATAATTTGCAAGAGCGTTATAGCCTAGTGCCCTTACAATGAGCTCTGCCATTTCATCGCGCGACACATTTCCGCTTGGATTAAACGAGCCGTCGCCAACGTCAATCAAATTTTGCTGCAGCGCGCTTTCTACATACACAAAGTATCTAGAATCGGTCGCTACGTCGTCAAAGGAAGCTTTTGCGGCGCTTTCTGCAGCGCCGAACACGCCCGGATTGCGTCCGCTGCTTCTCGCCAGCACCAGCATTTTAATGAGTTCTCCGCGGGTAACCAGCTCGTTTGGTCTTACTTTGCCATCAATGACATCGAGCGCTTTGTATGCGACCATCAGCTCCAACTGCCGCTGAGCCCAGTGTCCCTCGATATCATTCGCCTTCGGTTTTTCAAGCTGCGTAGCTTCGCCCGTTTCCCGGTTGCGCCAGCCGCCCGTCTCCGCATCAAGAAATACAGATTCATCCATCAATTTTGGCACCAGACGGTAGACAAGCTCCGCTTCCGTCGTCGTTAACACATCATCGCCTTTCAGCTCTCCCGCAGCTAGCAGCGTCTTGTATTTTTCAATCGGAATCGGCTGCCCGTTCCATACGAACTGCTGCACTAGGCGATAGGTCAGCTGCGTACGGTAGAAAGAAAGCCAGCTCTCCACGGCCTGCTCCTTTTTAATCAGTACGGGAGCTTTTGCCGGATAAGCAAAGTTTGAAAGGTAGGCGTCATAATTGACGATGTCACCCGTACGAGCATGGACACCTACATTAATATTGTCATATTCCACAGCTGCTCCGTGAATTTTGTGTACAAAGCTGAAATAGTACTGGCGACTGCCGCTCATGTCTTCATACTGCTTAGGGTCCGGCTTCACCAAATACAGCTCATGCGTCAGCCATGGCAGTTGTTTCTTCACGGCAGCCGTCGCTGCAGCCATGGCCTGCTCCAACGTCAGAGCCTTGCTACCGGACTCCGCCTGTTCATTATACGTATACGCATAAAAACTGCGAACTGCCCCTGTTCGGCCATCTACAGAAGCCGACGCGGAACCAATCTCCTTGCCTTCCTTCTTAACCGTCCAATTTAACGACCAATACGTATCGGTTGTCCCTGTGTTATCATTGTGGCTTTCGCTATAATTCGAACCGCTCAGTACCGCATCCGCGGGCAGCTTGAAGGCAGCCTTTACAGCGCTCTCCGCCTGCTGCTCCGTTATGTTACTCGAATTAGGCTTCTCGCCCAGAGGCTTCTCTGACAACGGCTCATCAGAAACTTTGCCTGCTCTATAATAAATACCGTCTGATTGATCCTTAAGCTCACCCGTAACAGCATCAATAGATATAGGCTGAAGCGTATAGCTAAGCATCGGCTTCTTGACTCCCTGCATATTGTAAGGAACCACGTAAGTAAGATCTGGAGATGCGGCCGCACGGAGTTTTGCATTTGCTTCATCCGCCGTCAGTATGGCATCCACTTTCGGAAAGATGATGGTATCGTCCCACTGTAAGGAATATCTCCGAATATGGCCCTCACTGTCGACTTCGATTTCAATGTAGTTGTCTACGTAGGGGATATTGTGTACCAAGCGGTCATAACGAATCGAATGGACAACCTCGCCTGACAATGGCGGCTGCAGTTGCACCCCATAGTCCGGATTATATTGAATTTGTTCTTTATAATCGGCTGCGATGGATTGAATGAATTGAAGAGCAATTTGTTGTGCCGCTTCACGCTCCACCTTTAACGGATAGGTTGGTTTCGCCGATGGGTTATCGGTGTACGAGCTAAATTCGAGCAACTGCCCGCTGTCTGCATGAATACGGACATAAATACTGCCCAAATGCTTCCCATTAACCTTCTTTACAAAGTCGAGCCCCCACGAATTACGTTTGCCGCTTGCCAGCAATTCCATTGACAGGTTGGCGCCTTGCAGAATGTATTCCTTCGGAATAGCCGCGTACTTCCTTGCCATTTCTTCCGCCTTTTCCTTATTAATTGCTACGTTTACCGGAGTATCCAATGCTTCTTCCATTTTCCCTCCTTCTGCAGCAGATCCTGCTGCTCTTGCTGCATCCGCGGCCGCCGGCTTGTTAACGCTTTCGGCAAATGCCGAAGCTGGCAACACGCTCATCAGCATTACCGTTGATAATATGACTGCAAGCTTTTGTCGGTTGTTCTTTCTCATTAATAACCCCTCCAATGCTTTTCCATATAATTCATAAATTAGACGGAGAATACAGAGGAAAGGTTGCAATGCAAGTGGAGGACGACGAAGCCGTTTTTCGCAGAACAGTAAGAAAGCAAAAAAAGACTGACTCCTATTATTCAGGAAATCAGTCTCTTAACAGTGAATAGGACTATGGCGCCGTTTTTCTTTGTGCAATGAACGTCCCGATCTTTTGTAATATATAAACCCCAAGCCATGTAGACAAAATTATGAACAGCGGCATAACCGTGAAGTTATATCGATATTCCGGTACGAAGACGAGTCGGATCATCGTCATGATAATAATGACTACAGCCAGCATGGCAGCCGGATGTCGCCATCTCCACACAAGCGCCAGTAAAGGAATAATCGTGCTGTATATGATAAAAACATGTAAGTACGCAACATTAGGGTACGCATGGTAAATCGGTGAATGCCCCGAACCAAAGAACATGTGAGTATAGGTATATTTAAGCTTTCCTACTGTATACCATTTCACGTACTTCCAGGTTTGCTGCGTAAAACCGGCCTTAATGCGCGCCCACGCATATTCATCCTGAGACATGCCGTTTTGCTCAACGATTTTGTCGGTATAATCCTTATTCGGGTATGTACCAGCCTTGAACGGGTTGGACTGTGAAGCCGTCAGAACAAATTCATTCAATGACACAACATTGCGAATCCACCAAGGCAGCATCGTTGCCGATAAGCACAAGCCTGTAATAATGCCAAGAAGCGCTACTTTCTTGAAGACAGCAAGCTTGGAAGGCCGTGACACCATCAAGCCTTCTTTCGGTTTGCTGAACCATTGCTGAAGCAGAAACACTCCATAAAGCGGAACAAACAGCGGAAGGAATTCGGCTCTTACGAGCACCGTAACCCCTAACAATAAGCCTGCCATGGCAGCATCCCGCTTTCGCTGCGTGCGGAAGGCATGTAGTTGCATGGATAAGTATCCCATTAGGAAAAATAACGCAAGCGTTTCGGTGAGCACAGCTCCGTTAGCCCAAATAAAAGGATGATAAATCGCTGAGATAAACAGCGCGATAATAGCTACCCATTTGTTTCTTGTCGATTGGAAAGCAATCAAATAAATCAGAACCAAAGTAGCCAAGCTGACAAGTACCTGCACCCACCTGATAAGAGGAAAAGGCTCAACGTTGATCTGATCAGCTACCAAATACATCGCAGTCATAAATAATGGATAACCTGGCGTTACCCTAGCGTTAGGAACCTCTTCTTTATAAGCATAAATCCCTTTGTCAAGCAATCGGTGGACCATCTCGTCATAATATTTGGTATCATGCGAGACTGTATGTGTAACTGAAGTCAGAAAATCTGCCCTTAGCCATGCGGCTATCACAAAAATAAGGACGATCGTTATCGTCCAGGCTTTGTTTTTTCTAAGCCATTCCATCACTTTTGAAAATCCCCCTCATTCCTAGCATCCGATCATTTCCATGCCAAAACGATAACGCCAACTAAGATGATGGCAACTCCAACCCACCGTTGAAACGGAACCGATTCATGGAAAATAAATACGGCTGCTACCAATGCAATTACATAGGCGAGGCTTTGCAGCGGATACGCTAGGCTAAGCGGCAGCTTCTTAAGCACATAAAGCCACAAAACCGTTGCAATCCCATACAGCACAAGGCCAGACCAAATATGCGGCGACCATAACAATGTCATCCAAGAATCGCCCTTGGATGTATCAAGCTTGTTCATTCCTGTTTTCCAGAGCAATTGTCCCGATACAAGCAGCAAGATATTAAAGAACAATACAATATAAGCCATTAGGAATCCGACCTTTTACGTTCATGTAATTCGTGATGCAAAATGCCCAGCTCCTGAGTAAGACGAATGACCTTCTCCGACAGCTTGGAGACGATGACCGTAAGGTGCAAGATCAGTGCAATACAAAATAAAATACCGACCAAAAATAATAATGCCGGCGCGTAATTGATTCCAATCGCGTGAGCAAGCGTATCAATAATTTGAACGCGCACGGATAGAATCAACATAACAACACCAAATAACAGCCAAAGCATCGAATACTGCTCGCGCAGCAATCTTCTGTTAATTAACATAATCAGCACAAATAAAAAACCTATACTTGTGATAATCCACAAGGCTTGCATGGTGTATCCTCCTTGTAGCTTTGCTGTTCTAAAGCAAAACCCTCTTCGTAAGCATCCGCTAACGGTTATGACTGAACTTCGACTGGCTTCGTTGTCTTCAAGCTTCGGATAAACAGCGCCAACGTTACTTTAATCATATAATACACCGAACGCATGGCATTTATTGACGATTTGCCGCCGGTACGGGCGTCCATAACGACAGCAACCTCGCTCGTGCGCAATCCGCTGCGATGGATAAGCACAATAGAATCCACCTCTGGATAGTCAGTGGCATAGTCGCTTTGGAATACGGCAATCGCACGCTTGTTGGCCGCACGGAAGCCCGATGTTACATCCAGGACACGCTTGCGCGTCATTGCGCTGACGATGGTGGACAAAATTTTAATTCCTGCTCTGCGGGAGGCCGAAGAAAGAAACCCCGTTTGTTCAATGAAGCGTGAGCCGATCGCCAAATCAGCTTGGCCGCTAAGGACAGGTTCAAGAATAAGATGAAGCTGCTCTGCTTTATGCTGGCCATCGCCGTCGACTTGAACAGCAACGTCATAGCCGTAGCGAAAAGCATAGCGATATCCGGTCTGCATAGCGCCGCCAATACCCAAGTTAGTTGGAAGCGTAACAACGGCAGCGCCATTTGCTTCAGCCACTTCTCGGGTACGGTCCTTCGAGCCGTCATTAATGACCAATATGTGAGCGGACGGGCAATGCGTCTTCACATCATTGATCACATGGCTTATGCTGTGCTCTTCGTTATAAGCCGGGATAATAATCAATATTTTGGAAGACGTCAAACCTTGTCGCAGAGACTCTCCGGTTATCTTGCTGTCCTTTTTCGTCATGACTGCGTTCACTCCACCATCACTCCATCAATCATAGTTTGGGCACGCCGATGCGCACAATTATATCAATTCTACTAGATAACTCTATTAGAAAGCAACAGAAACGATTGTGAATTTGTGTAAAAACTGTAGAAAATCCGTGAACAGAATAACCAGTTGTTTACTAATATAGCAAAAAAATAATAGAAAATGAGTGGATAACATGAAAAAAAATACCGCCTGGCGATCAGATCTAACTGATACCAGACGATATTTAGACGAAGGCTTGCTTCGAAAAGTTGCTTACATTTGACCAGAGATTTTTGCTTTCAACGCATCTTTGCTTTGTACGCCAACCATTTTGTCAACGGGTTGACCGTCTTTGAACAAAATAAGCGTTGGGATACTCATTACGCCGAATTGGGAAGCAAGCTCAGGCTGCTCATCCACGTTGATTTTTGCGATTACAGCTTGGCCTTCCAATTCAGTGGAAAGCTCCTCAACGATCGGAAGCTGCATTTTGCAAGGTCCGCACCATGGTGCCCAGAAATCTACAAGGGAAACGCCGCTTTGAATGCTCTCGGTAAAGTTCTCTTTTGTCAATGCTACTGCCATGTCAATCATCCTCTCCAAACAATGTGTGTATGATTAAGGGAATACCCGTCTCACCGTTTATTGAAACATCATCTGCTAACCACAGGCATGGATTTTCTTCAGCACATCCTGAATCGTTATCGCGCTAAAATGGCTTTCCAGCTGCTTCTCCGCCGTACAAAAAATACCGAACATCACTTCGTTCATATTCGATCCAACGACGCAATCCATCTCTGGATTGCCTGAGCACCAGCTCGGAATGAGCGAGCCTTGTGCCATGACGCGATAAATATCCGCTAAAGTAACGACGCTTGGATCAATCGTCAGCCTATAGCCGCCTCCTGAGCCTTCGCGCGTATCCACATAGCCACTGCGGCGCAAACCACTCATTACCTTCCGAACGCGTGCAGAATGTGTACCCACATTTTCGGCAATCATATCGCTGCTCGCCATTCTCTCCGGCAAATAAGCCAAGTAAACGAGACTGTGTACGGCAATCGTAAATTCGCTGTTCACTGTTACGGGCCTCCTTGCTTTGTACTGTAATTTTATCAGTTACAGTTACGTTTGTCAATAGCCAGGCCGCCTGTTTCCTTCATTAGCATACGACAGTGCATATAGAGATATTCTCTATCAGATTTTGGATGCTGCTCGCAAAGTTTTTTTTCACAGGTTGGCATGATTGATTGCTTTCCTTGAATAAATATGAATTGTGCATCTTCATTCGGTTTTTCATCCTAACCGCGGAGCACATGCTTCCTAAACTAGTTTTACTTTGTAAAACTTTAAGGAGGTGACGCATAATGGCATTATTTTGGAATCGTTGGATACCCGTTCGTACGGAGGGGGGATCAAGATCGGAGCTGATTGACCGATTGCAGGCCCACTTCAAAGCAAATGGCTTGAAATCCAAAATTACCATTGAAGGCAATTCCTTGAGACGGATTCATGTGCTTAAAAAGGACGCCGACCTTGCCAAGGGGCTTCTTGAAGCCTTTGACGAGGAGCATTAAACGGATGGCGGTACAGCATGCTGCGAAGCTACGTTGTGCCAGGCAGCGGCTGCTCTTAAGGCAGCCGCTGCAAAGCTTCATGAATTAGGACGAGCGTCCTGTTACCGAAGAGTTTCTCATCCAGCGATAACCCTTGCGAACGCCATTGAGCACCCATTCGGGAACCGGCTTGGGCCTTTTGGATAAAAACGGCATATAAAAGCGATTGTACGCCTTTTTCAAATCATCCCACATTTGGCAGGGCTCTTCCTTCAGAAAATCAGAGATGTCGAGCACGATCCCGCGCCCGTCCTTTACCATCACATTTTTCCCGTGCACATCATGGGGATGCAGCCCCCTTGCGCGAGCATAATCCAGCGCTTGATCAATATCCTCAATCGCTTTCTTCGGGATGGCCACGCCATCGATAATGCATTGATATAGCGTCTTGCCTTGTAATCTTTTTAAAATCAAATAATAATGGCCGTTATGCTCTCCTGCATGGTAACACCTGGAGTATGCCGGGTGATCACCGATTCGGCGGTACACTTCGCATTCGCTTTCCCAGCCTTCCCGTCCAGGCGCATATACTTTTACGGCAATCTCCGGATAATCGCTATGCATAAACACCCCTGCATAATTGCCCGCTCCGAGCAGTTTCCAGCCTCGCGGCACCACATCGACGCGTATGGGGTTCGTCGGGTCCACGCTGTTAAGCTCAAGATCCAAGAGCAGCGTCTGTTCCATCAGCACAATATACGTCTCCAGCTGTTTATCTTCCATCCTGTACAGCTCCTCTTCCTTGCCTATCCTATACCGATAATCTCCTCCATTGTAAGACCATGAGCTATAAAAATAAAGACCATGATCAAAAGCAATAACTGCTCTTAATCATGGTCTATAAAAAACATAATGTTAGTGGCCTCCACTTACGACCTTCAGTCCTATAACTCCGGCAATAATCATAGACAAGAACAGCATTTTGCGCCAATCCCTGGATTCTCCGAAAATGAACATGCCGAGGATTACGCTGCCAATCGAGCCGATGCCCGTCCAAATTCCGTAAGCCGTGCTGATTGGGATGGTCTGAAGTGCTTTAGATAAGAAGAAGAAGCTAACAAAACCTGCTGCAATAGCGCCAACCGTGCCCTTCCAACGCTTAAAACCGTCGGAGAGCTTCATGAACGTCACGCCACCGACCTCGCCCAAGCCGGAAATAATTAAGAATACCCAAGCCATATCAAATACCTACCTTTTCACGTTCTTTGTTGTCAGAGTTTACTGCATTCATAAAGGACGGCTCCTGATCCTGATTCGCCTCTGCTGTCGGGTTGCCTTTCTCCGGTAAAGGTTTCTCTTTGGAAACGAGCTTGAGCCCAACAATACCGCCGACCAACAGCGCGATAAAAAACAAGCGCCAGAAATCCGCAGGCTCGTTCAGCACGAGTATGCCGGCGATGACGGTACCTACCGTCCCGATCCCCGTAAACATGGCATAAGCGACGCCAATTTCAATCGTACGCATCGCGCGAGCAAACAGCATAAAGCTTGCAGCAAGCAATACAACGGTAATCATGCTCGGAATAAGCTGTGTAAACCCTTCTGAATATTTCAAACCAAACGTCCAGCCTACCTCCAGAAAACCTGCCAATAACAAAAATACCCACTGCATAGCCGTTCAATCCTCTCTCGCTGTCATCGTCCAAAGCTGCCATAATGATTCCCACACCATTTGCTTCCTTTTCTCGAACAGCTCTTCTTCATATAATTGGTTTTCGACCAGCATGCCGTCTACGCATACATAAAAGGCAGCAATCAATCGTTCTTCGTCCAAGGGGTTAAACATTCCGGCCGAGGCCCCCTTGCGCAGCACAGCAACAATGCCCTCCGTTAGTTCATGTTCGTACCGCAGAAAATCCTGTCTCAGTTGGTCACGCAGATGCCTTGGAGGAACAAGAATAGTCCGCTTCAGAAAAGCCTGACCGGTAGTCATATGGCCTAAGTCAGTGAAAAAACCAAACAATCGGCGCACCTGCTGCTTGATCGATTCTTGCTCCATGCTTTGAAGCAGCTCCATGAATTGCTTCCGTTCTTCCGCAATCACTTGATAAATGAGCTGCAGGAACAGCTGCTCCTTGGATTTATAATGCGCATATATGGAAGGCGCCTTGATGCCGACGGCTTTAGCAATTTCTGACATGGATGCTCCTTCATATCCCGACTCCGTAAACATCATTAGCGCTGCCAGTTTAATTTTCTCTGACGTCGAAGGCTCCGTATCCATTCTTCATCGCTCCTGCCATTTCGTCCGTTCCCTTGCCTAACGAACGTTAGTTTCAACAAATTGTAAGGCGAAAGCAGTAAAAAGTCAAGATGCCTTGCACGAATAATCTTCGCTGTTCTTAGGCCTTTCTTCGGAATAAAAAAGCCATGCAAGTCCCCTTTTCCAACAAAGGAGAACATGCATGGCAATCGCTTATCGCTTTTGGTTTTGCTTCGATTTGTCCCACAACAACCAGCAAGCATTCACAAGCATGCCAAGTGAGAGGCCAAGGACCATAACGAGAACGTTTAAAATCAGAAAATAGACGAGCAGCAGCCCAAAATCCGTTTGGTTATCCGATAGCGGCAGCACTTGGCTGAGGACAAAAGCAAGAATAACGCTAAGCGGAATCCAGAACAGGAAAATAAAAGCCGGGAAGTACCAATGGCGATTTCTGAATAGCTTTACAATCGGCGCAGCAAAAGCAAGGATCATGATGACGCAGATCAGATAGCTTAGCTTAATGATGCCACTGTTAAAGTAAGCAGCATACAAAAACACGTTGCATGCCACCGCATAAATGACGCTCAGTACCAGCACGGAGCGCATTGACCGCTTGAACAGCACCTGCTCCTTTGGGATCTCTTCCATTTTAGGTGCCTATAATTTCTTGAAGCGCTGCTACAAAAGCGTCCATCTCTTCATCGGTGCCAATGCTCACGCGTAAATATTGATCGATACGGGCCTGATCAAAGTAACGAACAAGCACGCCCTTCTCACGCAGCTGCTGGAAGAGCACTTTCGCCGCTATTTGTGTATGCGAAATGAAGACGAAATTCGCTTTGGAATCGGTCACTATGAAGCCCAGCTCCAGCAGCTGCTTCGTTACGCGCTCGCGCGTCTCGATAACCCTCGCTGCCGTGTCACGGAAATACGCGTCGTCCTCGAGCGCCGCGACGGCACCAGCCAGTGCAAGCCGGTCAATCGTATAGGAATTAAATGAATTCTTGATCCGGTTTAATCCCTCGATCAGCTCTTCGCTGCCAAAAGCAAACCCCACGCGGAGGCCCGCCAAGGAACGGGATTTGGAAAGCGTCTGGACAACCAGCAAATTCGGGAAGTCCTGAATCAATTCAATCGCTGATTGGCCGCCAAAATCAATATACGCTTCATCGATAATAACCACTTGGTTCGGCTGCCCCTTAAGCAGCGTACGAATCTGCTCAATGGATAGAAGTTGAGCTGTTGGTGCATTAGGATTCGGGATGATCACTCCCCCGTTATCCGGATGAAACGCATCGACAGGCACGTTAAACTGCTCGTCAAGCGGAATCAGCTCAGCGCTTAGGCCGTAAAGCTTCGCATACACCTTATAGAAGCTATAGGTAATGTCAGGGAACAGAATTTTTTTGGCCGGGTCAAAAAATGCCGCAAACGCAAACGCCAGTATTTCGTCCGACCCGTTGCCAACGAATACCTGTGCCGCTGGCAAACCATAATAGTTGGCAGTGGCTTGAACAAGGCTCTCACAGGTAGGATCGGGATAAAGGCGCAAATCCGCGTTGTTCGCCCCCGCAATCGCCTCGATTACCCTTGGAGATGGCGGATAGGGATTTTCGTTTGTATTCAATTTAATATAGGTTTTATCCTTTGGCTGTTCTCCAGGCACGTACGGAACTAGCGATGCAGTCAGCGGACTCCAAAACTTACTCATGGGTTAATCTTCCTTTCCTCTGTCACATTTCAAATCTCAAATCGTAGCTTCATTTTAACATGAATGCCAGGACGTTCTTTATTTAGATCGAACCAGAAGCTTCATCATCAACAAGCCGATCCAAGCGCCAAACGTATTTAGGATAATGTCGTCGACATCGAAACTCCCGAGCTTTGTTACCAGTTGAACCGCCTCCACCAAGGTAATCAATGCGATGGACGAGGCAATGAGCCTCCAGTGGCTAAGGCGTTTCTTGTTCAGCAATGGCAGAAAAAAACCAATCGGGACAAAAAGGACAATATTGCCGAATAAATTTTTAAACCAAATGTCAAAGTTAAAATGGTCATAGTGAATGATATATTTTTTTATCGTATACAAAGGTACCAAATTATAGCTATAGCCTTCGCCAAAGTAACGATTGCGGTAAAACAGCAGCCACCCCATAATAAGCGCATAACCCAAGGCAAACACGGTCAACAATAAATTCAAGGACAAGCTCTTGAAATAGGCATTCGGGTACAGACGCATCGCCTAAAGCCTCCAAGGAACGGAAAACACTTGAAATTCATCAGCTCCCGTAATTGCTAAACCGTTAAGCTGATGGCCCGTTGCACAGCCCCCGTCCACGCCAATCTTCCCGGGCCCGAACCAGATGTCGGGCTTGCCGTGGATATCAATGGTTTTGGTATGGCCGAATATAACCGTTTTGTCCACATTCGTAGGCCGACTGAGAAACGGCTGTTTAATATATAAAAAATCTCTGGCAGGTTGATCCTTCCAATTCAAGTAGTTGGGATTAAGACCCGCGTGAACATATATAAAATGCTCGTCCTCGTGATAATAGGGCAGTTGATCCAGAAAAGCCATATGATGCGAATAATGCTCCTGTACAGCCAGCTTGGCCTGTTCAATCACATACTCGATTGAGCCTTGCTTAATGCCAGAGTAACTCTCCGCAGTCTGTCTGCCGCCATGTCCGGAAAACTTCAGCAGCGACTGCTCGCTGCGCTCCAGCATCACATCGACAAGGCGTTCATCATGATTGCCTTGAATGGCGATCGCTCCATCCTTTTGAACCAAACCGTAAACCTGCTCCACCACTTCACGGCTGCGGGGCCCACGATCCACAAAATCACCGAGCAGCATCAGTTGATCCTCTCCTGGGCAATAGTTCATTTGGGAAAGGAGATCATTAAACGGCGTGTAGCAGCCATGAATGTCGCTGATCACTAGTGTCCTCTTCATACGCGTCTCCCCGAGATCACTAGATCTCTCTCTACGCCATCAAGTACGGCCACTTTGGGCAGATGCCCCCAGGTCTCAAATTCGAACTTGCGCAGCAGCGCCAAACTCGGCTCGTTATGCCCGAATACGAAGCCAAGCAAGGTGGTAAGTCCCAATCGCGGGCTTTCCTCCAGTGCTCGTCGCATCAGAACGGAGCCAAGGCCTAGATTGCGATATGGCTCTGCTATATAAATACTGATTTCAGCTGTCGCTTGATAGGCTGGTCGGCCATAGAACGATTGGAAGCTAAACCACGCCGCTATTTCCCCATCGATACGAAGTACCCACAATGGCCGGGAATGGGCTGAGTGCTCATCAAACCATGCCCTCTTGCTCTGCACGGTTGCCGGCTCCAAGTCCGCCGTTACCGTCCGGCTTGCAATCGTAGAGTTATAAATGTCGACAATGCGCTCCAGATCGCTTAGCTGCGCATCGGTAATTTCATAATTAAGCTGCCTGGACATGCTTGCCACCCCTTACCCTTGAGAAATAAATATATTATTTTTGCAAATTGAACTCTCCTAACTTTGTCAAATTATATCACACCACCGATTGTTTAAGCATGCAAAAAAAAGCCGCCGAGCATACCGCTCAGCGGACGGGCAATGACCTTATGGAACATGCAGGATCTATCCCTCTGCGGAATACGCTTCATAATCAACCGGCGTATTCAGATTCGCGAATAATCCAGAAGGGCTATTCTCCGGCAATGCCACCTCGAAGGAATCCATTGACCGAAGCAGGCCAAGCAAACGGTAATCCCCTTGTTGAAGCGCAGCTTCGATTGGCCGCAATGCTCTCGTATGGTAAAGAGCATGGAAGGGCTGGCCCGTCACATGAATAACATCCGCGCCGCTATTTTTGTGGGACATCAGCTTCTCAAGCAGCTCTTCCGACACGTTCGGCATGTCGCAGGCCATAACGAATAAATAACCTTCAAGCTGGCTGCTCAAGCCTGCGTGCAGACCGGATAAAGGCCCGCTTTCAGGATAGCGGTCAACCGCATAACCAACCTTCGCTCCCAGCCCGCCAAGGCAGTCGCGATAAATGGCCTCACGCTGCGATGTTCCAACAGATACCGTCACTTCCCGTGTGAGCTTCGATAGCTGCTGGATAAGCCGGTACAGCAGCGGTTTGCCGCCGATAGGCAGCAGCGCTTTGTCCGTTCCCATCCTTGAGCTGTGCCCACCGGCGAGTATTAGGCTGCCGATCGGATATTTGCCCATTTCCATCCTCCTCGGCTTATATTTGAAAAAAGCCTGCCGGGCAAAGGATGTCCGACAGGCTTCTTAACATAGTTTAAATTAAGCTTTGGACGGGTCAAACGAGCTTTTCAGCGATACGATACGGTTGAACGCCAGCTTTTCTGCCGACGTATCCTTCGGATCCACATTGAAATACCCATGGCGGAAAAATTGGAATTTATCCCCGCCAACCGCTTCCTTCATATTCGGCTCTACAAAGCCCTTCAGCACTTCTAGCGAATTCGGATTGATGCATTCCAGAAACGGCTTGCCTTCCTCCTCAGCCTCGCTCGTAATAAGCGGCTCGAACAAACGGAAATCCGCCGCGACCGCCTGTGAGGCTTCCACCCAGTGAATCGTGCCTTTCACTTTGCGCTCGTTAAAGCCCGAGCCGCTTTTCGTCTTCGGATCATAGGTGCAGTGCAGCTCGATTACATTGCCGTCCGCATCCTTGATCACGTCTTGACAAGTAATGAAATAAGCATGCTTGAGCCGCACTTCATTGCCCGGGAAAAGACGGAAATATTTATTCGGAGGATTTTCCATAAAATCGTCCTGTTCGATATAAATTTCACGGGAGAAAGGAATTTGGCGCGTGCCCATCGCTTCGTTCTCCGCATTGTTCTCCGCATCCAGCAGCTCCGTTTGCCCTTCTGGATAGTTCGTGATTACCACTTTAAGAGGGCGCAGCACTGCCATCGTCCGAAGTGCCTTCAGCTTCAAATCTTCTCTAATGAAATGCTCAAGGTTGCGTTCGTCAACCAGGCTGTTGCTCTTCGATACGCCGATCTCGCGGCAGAACGCTCGCATCGCTTCCGGCGTATAGCCTTTGCGGCGCAAGCCGCTGATTGTTGGCATGCGCGGATCGTCCCAGCCATCTACTACCGCTTCATCCACCAGTTGCTTTAGCTTACGCTTGCTCATCACCGTATTCGTCACGTTTAGACGGGCAAATTCATATTGGCGCGGTGCCGCATCCATTTCGCATTCTGCAACCGTCCAATCATAAAGCGGACGGTGATCCTCAAATTCCAATGTACAAATAGAATGCGTAATGCCTTCAATGGCATCGCTAAGCGGATGAGCGTAATCGTACATCGGATAAATGCACCACGCGTCTCCTGTACGGTGATGATGCGTATGCGCAATGCGGTATAGAACGGGATCACGCAGAGTAATATTCGGGGAAGCCATATCGATCTTGGCACGAAGCACTCTTTCCCCATCCTTGAATTCTCCGGCACGCATGCGGGCGAACAGGTCCAGGTTCTCTTCTACGCTTCGATCACGATAAGGGCTTGCCTTTCCTGGCTCAGTCAACGTGCCGCGATATTCGCGCATTTGCTCAGCTGTTAGGTCACATACATACGCTTTACCCTTGCGTATAAGCAATACCGCACGGTTGTAAAGCTCTTCGAAATAATCGGAAGCAAAGCGCAGCTCGTCCCACTCAAAGCCAAGCCAGCGCACATCCTCTTGAATCGATTCCACGTACTCCGTATCTTCCTTGAGCGGGTTCGTATCGTCAAAGCGCAAATTCGTTCTTCCTTTGAACTCATCGGCCAGCTCAAAGTTCAAGCAGATCGACTTCGCATGTCCGATATGCAAATAGCCGTTTGGCTCCGGCGGAAAACGAGTCACAATTTCCTTCACATGGCCGCTCTTCAAATCTTCGATAACGATATTTTTAATGAAATTAGAGGATGAGGACTTGTTCTCTGCTGTACTCTCCATTTGCGACCAACCTTTCCCACGGAAAATATTTATCCTACTATAATACACAAATTTCCGTGAAATTATAATACTCCGTACCGTCCGCAATGAATGAACGCTCTACTCCACCTACTAAAGTCTTATTTTTATAGCTATACCCAGGACTGTGGAACGAATATAATTACAATTGTAATATATGGAAGGGACATGACGAGATGAACGAAAATGCGTTAGTGAGAGCCGCCGAATTGGACTTGATGCTCAGTAAGGTTTCCGTTGAACTATTTCATATCATTGATAGCCATTTCCACGAAGACAGCTTAAACCAAATGGCAAAGGGCTATGTCCGTTATAAAAATTCGGAAACTCTTCTTTGGCCTCAGCTAACGCTTTATACGCATTATATGCTAGGCGGCAATTCTCCCTATATCTATCATGCAGCCGCTCAGACGGAGTTGATCATCCTTAGCTTGGACATCCTCGATGATCTTCAGGACCAGGACAACCCGCTCCCTCCGTGGATGCAAATCGAACCCGCGATCGCCATGAACTGCGCATCGGGCTTATTGATTGCCGCCATTGCAGGCAGTCGAGGCAAGCCTATGGACACAACCGCCTTAACATTGCTCAGCACGGCCCATAATGGCCAACACAAGGACATCCAGAACCTCATTGAATCAGAGGAGGAGTACCTGCAACTAATCGCTGAGAAATCAGCCTCTCTTCTCAATCTGTCCATTCAATCCGCCTATCAACTCGTAGATGAAGCGAGCCCGTTGACCGCTAGCATACTTGCTGAATTCGCTCGGAACGTTGGCATAGCAGCCCAGCTCCGCAATGATTTAAAAGGCCTGACGGACTTTCGAGAGCATAATGATATCGTGCAGCGAAAAAAAACGCTTGCCACCCTCTATTTGCTGGATCAGTCCTCCCGATTGGACCCCTTCCTGAGAAACTATTACGAGGGGAATGTTACATTCAGAGAACTGCTCGCCGGAGAGCAGCAGTTGACCGAATTCATCACTACTTCGGGCGTATTCGAATACAGCACGGCTGTTCAATTTCTTTACCTCCAGCAGGCTGACCGCATTTTAACAGAGATAACTGCTTTACAGCCCTGGAAGCTTAGGCTAAGGTCCATCACTATCGATGCTTTCCTTAATTAATTCTATGGCATTCCCTAGCAAAAGTTGGGGTTGAAGCTTACCATAATTTGATATAATTATTTTGTCGAAAAGACCAATAAAAGGGGGAATTCTATCATGTGGACACCAACGCTTAAAGAAACAGCTATACAGCTTGCGGCTAGCAAAAACTCCAAAGAGAAGCTATCTTCTGTTTTGGCCGAAGCGACAATCTCTATTGATCAGAAAAAGGCATTAACACTGTCTTACGCATCCTCGGCTGCTGCGCTAAGCAACGGTACCTCTTCAGCTGATTATTGGGCTTAATGTAAATAATGAAGAGCCTGGCGAATGAGTCAGGCTTTTTTATTATTCATTCTGAAAGGATCATGGCTATGAATAATTCAATTCCATTCAAACGTTTCTTCTTTATTTTCGTAGGTGCAGGTTTACTCTTGATCCATTCTTGGTTCAGTTACATTTCCTTTCATTTTCCTTACGTTGGTATTGGCGTAACAGCTACGAACTCAGGCACATGGGTCATCTCCGATATCTACAAAGACAGTGCCGCAGAGAAATTAGGATTGGCCCTTAACGATACGGTCGCCTTGATTGACAAACGACCGACCGGCCAGCATTTCACAGTCAGCAAATACCATGATATCGAGCAAGCCCATTCCATCGAAATTATACGCGACCGGGTTCATCATAGCTTCGATATAAAAAATTCAGCAAATGAAATCTCAGCCCGGTATATAATAGGAATTATAGGCGAATTGGTCCTATTTGCCATTTCAGTGGTAGTCTATTTCAAAGTCAAACATTCTCGTTCCGTTTATTATTTATTAGCTGTGCTCATCCTGATGGGTCTGGCGTTTATTGGCGCAGAAGCCTCCGCACGCTCAGATAGCCTGGCGAAATTTATAGTGCTGAATGCCATGTCGTTCATCCCGTTTTTGTTCGCGCAGTTTGTTTATCACTTTTTGAAAGAGAAAGGATATAAGCTCTTTTCTTACCGCTGGTTTAAGTATGGATTCATACTCCTCTCCATCCTTGCGGTGATGCGGCTGTCTTATTTCTTTAGCGCGCCTCTTCATTCTTATTTTGTGTTGGACCGATTTATAAGCCTGCTGTGTTTTGCGCTGGGCTGCCTGTTTGCGATTTCCCTATTATTCGTCATCTATCGAAAGAAACGCCATGAATACTCATTCTCCGCTGGCATTATCCGAGTGGTATTCACAGCTTTCGGTATTTCCTTTTTACCCTTTCTGCTTTTGTCGGTCTTGCCCGACCTATTCGGCAAGCCCATATTAGACTACGCTAGCAGCGTTTGGTTTATCATTTTATTCCCGGCGACCTGCATCTATTACGCGGGCAAAAATAAACTGAAGCAAACCCCACGGTTTGGCTGGCCATTGCATCCCAAGCAGCGCGATGCCTTTTACCGCTTGCTGGAGGAGCAAGGGCAGGTCAAGCAGCTTGAGGATGCCTCCCACCATCTGCTCCCGAATCTGTGCCAGGCGCTTAATCTAACAGGCGCTGCCATTCGGCTTCAAAATAACAACCAGGTAAAACTCGCAGTACATGGAAAAATTGATGCAGATGAAATCGAACAGCTTATGCAACGTGAGGAACGGAATTCGGCAACCCATGTCGTCTACGGCATCTATCCCGGAGAAGAATTTTCAAGCCATATCATCCTGGCAAAGAAAGAACATGGACAAGCCTTCCATGCGGAGCAGCAGCGATGGATCTCTGCAATCATTACTCAGCTTTCAATTATGATCGAGAATATATATTTATCCGATTTGTTGTCCCTTAAAATTAATGAACTGTTAACCGAACCTGCGGCAGCTGGCGACAAGTCTCCTCATTCTTATTTGTGGTTTAGAAAATCGCTCTATGAAATGCAAGAGAAGGAGCGTCAGCGGGTCGCTTCGGACCTTCATGATACGATTATGCAAGATATTTATTTCGCCAAACAGAGGGTTGCCGCCATTCGCGATAACGCATCCCAGTCCTCCCATTTGGAGGACGAGCTCAAAGAGCTGATGGAATATCTCGATATTATTAATTTGAATGTACGAGAAACCGGATTCCAACTGTACCCGCACCTCCTTAAGGAGGTTGGATTTGCCGTAACGGTGTCCAACCTAATTGAATCCGAACGGATGAAGGTTCCGTTTCAACTGCATTTGCGTATTGAACATAAGGCTGAATGGGATGCGCTCGATACGGAAGTCCATCACCATCTGTTCCGGATTATGCAAGAGCTTCTCTCTAATGCCAAAAAACACGCCATGGCTAATCAGATCGATTTTCACCTTCATTTGTCCAGACAAGGCTTCATAATGGAATACCAAGACGATGGGATCGGATTTGATGATCAGCTGCAAAGCACCGGGATAGGCTGGCACGGCATCAAACATCGAATGAATAGCTTGGAAGGGCAATTACACTATGACACAGCCCCCAACGAAGGATTAAAGCTGGTCCTCACATTACCTACAGAAGGGACCGACCCTGTTGAACACAGAAATTAAAATGGTCATTATCGACGATCATCCGGCAATGGCGCTCGGGATTAAATATCTGCTGGAGCAGGACGGGCGCATTGAGGTGCTGGGCATTGCCTCCACTGGCAGAGAAGGAATCGAGATGACGGAGAAGCTTCTTCCCTCCGTTATCATTCTAGATTTAAACCTCCCTGACGATACGGGGGTTCATATTGCCGCAGCTATTAAAGAGCGGCATCCGTCCATTCATATCATCATACATACCGGGTATGACTACACTCCTTACTTTAATCGCCTCATTGAAAGCGGCGTGAGCGGCATATTAAACAAAAGTGCATCACCGCAAGAAATTGTCGATATGATCCATTCCGTCATGCGCGGGAACACGATATTGCCGCTGTCCATTTTCAGACAGGTTCAGCTTCAGCGGCCCGACTATAGCAAGCATTATTGGGAAGCTGATCTAACCTCGACTGAGCTCAAAATTTTGTCCATGGTTGCCGACAAATTCACAAACAGTAAAATTGCTGGCATCATTCACGTCAGCGAGAGCTCCGTCGAAAATTATTTAAAAAAGATTTACGGAAAACTAGGCGTGAAATCTAAGACGGAAGCATTGGTAAAAATAACAAATGATGACCGCTTTCAGCGTATCTTTGATGCCAAGCCGATCGAATAAATTAGCCGGACGTTCTTCCGCCAACTCACCATTCCATCCTTCACAGTCATTCATGTGAGACCGGAATAGAAGCGGCTGCTGCCGGGTTCAGATCGCAAGGGCTGCAGCAGGACCAAAGCTGCTCATTGCAATGTGGACCCGCCACTTGAAGGCGCGGCTGCGCTTTGGAATGGAAGGTTCGACCGCTGGTCATGCACTAATTGCCGATCTAAAATCCGCAAAAGGGATCTCTTGGTTTTTATCCTTTTGCAACCTTCGATCTAAAAACCATGCATCTCTTCCCCGAACTGAAAATCAGCATTAATTATTAGATTGTTTTTGCATATTTTAAACATAAATCTCCCACTCATAAATATTGAATTCATCTTATAAATTATAGATATACGAGCATTTCTAGATTAATATTTTTCTTTATTTTTTCATGAAAACAACTTTTTATACCTTATATTTCAACTCCGTCGCCTCCACTTCATCAAGCATCCAACGCATAAAAAAATGGACAAAATCGGATTCCCGTTTCTGTCCATTTACAACCTTTTATTTAATTAGTGATGTTGAGGCAATTCCCATAGTTGAAGGGAATACAGAGCGGCAGAATGCCCCCCTGTGCAAGGGACTGCTGAAGAGGTACGAAGCCTTATAACAAGCATAGCTTTTGAAGGAAGTAGAGGATAGCCCGATCATGATCGGGCTGACTTTCCCATTTAAACATGAAGCCATGTCGATGGCTGCTAAATAGGGCCATTAAGTGTTGCATCGCAGGACATCGTTCTAGTGCCTGATGTATCCACTGCCCTCATTATAAAGAAAGGCAAGGCCATAGCTCCAACTAAGCTGCCTCACCTGTCTCTCTTCTAACTCTATTGCTCACGGCCCAAGTAACCCTACTTGCAACTCGAAGCTTGTCTAAAAAAAGAGGGCATTTCTGCAGAAAACGTCAATCTCATCCCCAAATCGACTAAAATAGCCATAAAATGGGCTTTTTTTCGCCGGGAAGCCGCATCTATTTCATTTTAAACTGAGGGAGCATTAAAGCAGCTGCTCAATATCGGCCTTCATATCGAGTGGTTCCTCCGTCGATTCGAACCGTTTGACGATGTTTCCTTCCCGGTCTATTAGAAATTTAGTGAAATTCCATTTGACCGAGTTGCCTTCCAAGTAGTGAGGCAGTTTTTCCGAAAGAAACGCATTGAGCATTTTACCGCTAGGGCTGTCGGTGTTGAAGCCGTTGAATGGAGCGGTCTCCGTTAAATGCTTAAATAGAGGATGAGCCGTTTCGTCCCGCACGTCGGTTTTCGCAAAGAGGGGGAAGGTAACGCCGTAATTCAATTGGCAAAAGCTTTGCACGTCCGAGTTGGCGCCCGGTTCTTGCTCGCCGAACTGATTGCTCGGAAATCCGAGAATTTCAAGGCCCTGCTCTTTATATTGTTCATACAGCTTTTGCAAATCCGTATACTGCGGGGTAAAGCCGCATTTGCTAGCCGTGTTAACGACAATCAATACTTTCCCTTTGTACTGCTCCATACTTTGCTGCTCGCCTCTGATGGTTTCCAAATCATACGCATAAACACTCATGAATGATTGCCTCCTCTTATCGCATGTAAGTTTTAATTAATTAAATTGTATACAACTTAATTAATTAAAATAATAGCATGGAGGTATTATGCTTGTCAATTCACCCCTGTCCTGTAGATACTAACAGCAACATCGCGGCTGCTCTGCTCCAAATCAGCATTCCCCCACCTACTCTTATGAGCTAACTCTTATCGAGCCGAATAACAGGAATTTCTCCTGCTAATTCCCCCTATTGCTTCTACTTCTCTACTTAACGGGAATTTCTACCGTTAAAAGCAGAGAAATTAGCATCCGAACCTAAAATCCCTTGCATTAACGGGAGTCATTCCCTTTAATTCTATAACTAGTAGCTCAGCTCTTCAATTAGGGGTACTTTTTCCCGTTAAATTAACTGCCAGTGAAGAGAATCCGCATCCATGCCTCATCTCTCCAACGAAAATCAGCAGAAAACGTACCACTCCGCAGCGTCTAAGCTTCCATGTAAGAACGAGCGCCTTTTTTGCTGCAACCGATTATTTTAACTTAAAACAAAAATACTCCCGATCAGCCATTAGAATAGCCGCTCGGGAGCAGATGAATCCGTATGATTACGTTACAGAAGGCTTCTTTCTTCCAACCAACCATTCCACGAATAAGCCATAATCCTGTTCGACGCTATCGGCATAAGCCATAGCCCACTGTGCAATAAATGTGCAAAATGCCTCCTCATCGTCGCCCATGGCCTTTACAATTTCAACCTCGCTGTGGTAAGCCAAGATGCCTTGCGCTACATCGGCATCCGCGCGTGCATGAAGCTTCGCTGTCAGCCTTCCCATCGTAGCCGTGATTGCCAGAAGATCTCCGGTTGTTTCAATCGCTTCCAGCTTCAGCCGTTTCTTATAGGGCGAGCGCTCCCGCACGTAGAACTGCCTCTCCCCAATAGAAAACCAGCCGAGATAAGGATCAGCCTCATGATGCATCGCCTTTTGTGTCATCGTTACCCGCTTGCCCTGATGCTCGAACATCGACCAGAAGTTTTCATCATAAGGCATATAATAGGCAGGAATCGGCACACGGACTTCTTTGGCTTCCAGCACAATATCGTCCTCTCCTTGCTCCCCTTCACCTGCCTCAATAAGCACATAAAAACGGTCAAGCCCGATCGAGGCTGTGCCCGAGCCATGCTTTACCGCAACATCCTTCACCTGAAAATGGCGCAGCTGCTCTTCCCCGCTTGCGGCCACCGTAGACAAATATTCCGGCCAGGCCTCTAGTAGAGCATGGCGTTCCTCCTCGGTAGGAGACACGATTTCCTCGTTTGTCGCAAATTGCCGATGCTCCTGCACGAGCGCGGTTACCTTTTCCAAGAAATGCTGTTCCTTGCGTTTTTGCAGCTTTTTGAGCAGCTTCTTGATCAGGCCTTCCGCTTGCTCGATATCGACGGAATAAGTGCCAGGATCATCCTTCGCTTTCACAAACCGGCGCATCTGCTTGGAATACGCTTGCAAATACGATTCTACGGTTTGGATTTGGCTGTTATGAGACAGCCCTTTCGAACGAGCCACAAGTATCGCACTGACTGACATTCTCAGCAAATCATATAAATACGAGCCCAAGTACCCTTCATCAAAATCATTCACATCATAGACCAGCGTCCCCCGTTCATTGCGAAATGCCCCGAAATTTTCGAAATGCAAATCTCCTTGAATCCAGGTTGGACGATTGCCAGGCGTGTGGTAAGGAAACCATTCCCGCGAGACGTCAAAATAAAACAAATAAGCGCTGCCGCGAAAAAACGAAAATGGCGTTTCCGACATTTTGGCATACTTTTCCTCGCGTTTGCTGCGCTCAAGCTTCATCATTTTCTGGTCGAATTCCTGCAATATTGCCGATATCGTACGTTTTCTAAGCTTGTTTTGCGTTAGCTTTACCCGTTCTGTTAGCTTCGGATCCATGCTCTCTCCCCCAATCGAGCTACGTTTCTACTTTTTGAAGCCTCACAAAATCACTGATCATCGCGATTCGCCATGGTATAATCATCCCGAACGCCAGCAGGTAAAAAATAGCACCCGTTTGCGGTATCGACATATATTGCTCAACCACGCTATGCAGCGCAAGCCTGATCATAAATAGCGTCAGCATAATAAAAATAAAGGCCTTGGAGCGCCGGACATAAATTTCGGATTCCACGCGCTCCAATCTTGTCGTGACAATAAGCGGGAAAGAAAAGATCAGCAGGCCTGTCAAAAAAGCAGATAATCCCCAAACCCAAGGAATATGAGTGACCGAGAAAACAAACATCACAAAACCCGTGGCCATGCCAAGCGGCGGTATAATGATTTTTCGCATAGAGGTGGGCTGCTTTCCGGCACGGATTCTTACAATGATAAGCGCCAGCCCCGCGAGAGCCGATACGATGATCGAGCTGACTTGAATGAAATATGTAGAGAGCAACACTGCGTCCTCCCCTGAGTAGGTAGTGTAATGGAAATATTATTTCTTTCATCGTACTGCAAAACCGGAAACACTGCAAACCGCTGGTTTGGCGTCAAGAAACTCATCGACTTTGACGTGCGTATAGCTTTATAATTGGTAAAAAATAGAGAGAGGAGCGTAGGGGATTGGAGACAAATGCACAGACAGGGCTGGGCCAGCCATGGCCCGCTCCTTCAGCCGTTCCTGCGTCGCCTGAAACAGGCGAAGGGATGCAGCTGGAGCTTCAGAAGGTATGGCAAAAGCTCGCTTTCTGGATGAGAATAACCGCGGCTTTCACTCTTTGTTTCGGATTGTTTCAAACCTTTATCGGCTTTGTTAATTTTGGCTGGGGGACGATTGCCGGCTTCCTTGAGCTCGTCATTACGATTATACTGCTCGTGATGGCAAGCGCGGCAAAGAAGCTGCAGGCCAATCCAAACGATGAGCATGCCGTAAAGCTGCTGGCTAAGCGGCTGACCCTTTATTTCAAGCTGCAAGCCGCGTTTGTCGTCATTTTTTCTTTTGTCATCATTATGCTTGTCATAACGATCCTGCAGTTTCTAACCGATTGGGACTGGCTGCTCCATCTTGTGAACGAAGGCAAGAAACTGGACAAGCTGGTCATAAAATTGCAGCAATGGTACGAAACGATTGTGAGCTGGGTCGACAAAATAAGGAAGTAATTCATACATGACCAGCTCATCTAGCCGTACCGCAGGCTCTTACTCCGGCTCCGCAAGACGGTAGGTCTTCGGTGAGACGCCTTCCTGTTTCTTGAACACCTTGCTGAAATATTTCTCGTCGTGGAAACCGACCATTTCGGCAATTTTGGAAATGCGCAAGTTCGGATTGACCATGAGCAGCTTCGCTTTGTCGATGCGAACGCCTGAGATATAATCGGTGATGTTAATGCCGTACTCCTGCTTAAACTTGCGCGATACATACTCACGGCTGACGAAGAAACGCTTGGCGATATCCTGAAGCGACAGCTCGCTCTGGTAATGCTGCTCAATAAAGCCAGCGATATCGCTCATCTTCGTTTTCTCCTGGGCTTGGCGCTGCCCAATGGCCTGGGACAGCTCCCGAAGAAGCAGGTACGACCATTCTCGCCAAGCCTGCAATGAAAAGTTGCTGGCACTCACATAGGGCGATTTTTGCTCCAGCTCCTCCACAGATAGCAGCCCAGCTTCATCCCCTGCCTGTCTGCCGGGCGCTTCACGAAGCTGCCTCGCGCAGAAAAGCAGAGAATCTGTCTTGTATTCTTCGAGCATCGTTGGCGTAATATGGCCCGACACCCGCACAGCCTCTAGCCAGCGGCCGGAAGCCGCATGAAGCTGATCCGCGTCGCCGCTTAATACGGCGACCTTCCACTCCTCTTCACAATCCGAGAAACTTACCCGCTTACCGGACGAATGATCCGCTAACTGATGAACATAACCGTTTGAATCCAGTGCATTGCGGCGCCGCAGCGCTTCCAACGCCTCATCATGCTGAACAGGCATCGCGCTGGGAAAAGCACCCGCGCTGCTGAGGCCCATATGCATACGCCGCTGGAGCGTCATAAATAAGCCTTCATTAATGTCCTGCAATACAACAGGCAGCTGCTCGATTGCCACCCATACGATGATGACGATTTCCGTAGGCGCTCCCCAATGCCGGAAAGCCACTCCCCGCTGAGACGGGAGTAGGAACTCATTGCAAATATTAATGATCGCAAAATGAAGCAAATCGCTATCGAAGGCAAACCGTTCCTGCAGCTGCGTATCACTCGCGTCGACCTGCAGCAATCCAAGCCTTGCCGTATTCGCAGTCTCCGGGATCAAGCGTTCCTCCCGCAGCTTGCGCAGCGAAGTCTGCGCGGTAGCCGGATCATCAATTAGGCCCGTAAGCAGCTTCTCTCCATATACTGGCTTGAATTCATTAAGCTTTATGCTTTGCTTTTGCCGCTCGTTTCGCTCCTGCTGCTCCACTCGCCACTGGGCGGATGCTTTGGCAACAGCCGCATTAATCGCCTCGGGTTCGATCGGCTTCAGCAAATAATCGATGCCGCCGTTGCGAACCGCTTCACGGACGAAATCAAAATCACCGCGCCCGCTCACAACGATAAACTTTACCGTTCCCGCAAATTCATTCAACGCTGCCATCAAGTCCACGCCGCTGCCCTCCGGCATCATCATATCCATAATAACAATGGCCGGTTTATCGTCCCTCATTCGCTGGATCGCTTCATAGCCTCCGGTAGCTTCTTCAATTTCGTCAACCCCATGCGCGTCCCAATCTACGAGCAGCCGTACCGCTTTGCGCACGCGCGCCTCATCATCTACGATCAACACCTTCATCCGTTTTACCTCCTTTCAGCGCTGCCATTCCCAGCACGAGCATGATGCGTACGCCGCCAGATTCCCTATTTTGTATATTCAACCGAGCATCGTCCCCATATACCATTCGCAGCCGCGCAAGCACGTTGAGCAAGCCGATCTTAGGTTCAGCTCCGGCCTGCGCCAGCTGGAGCGAACTATAAACTCCCTCGATTGGCCCTTCCGCTTCTCGACTGCTCCCTCCTGCTGCTTGCCCCTCGTAATCCTGCGTTTTATCTGCGTATCGTACGCTCACAAGCTCCTTTTGCAGCGCAGCAAGCCGCTCCGGCGAAATCATTGAGCCGTTATTCTCAACCGTGATCTCCAGCAGGCCGCCTTCCCGTAGAGCAGCCTTCAAAGCGAGCTCTCCATTATCCGCAGCCTTGTCCATGCCATGCTTGAAGTAGTTTTCAATTACGGGCTGTAAAATCATCTTCGGCATTTCCGCATCCAGCAGTTCCTCATCCACATCGACATGGAAGGTAAAACGATTCTCGTAGCGCTCCTTCTGCAACTCCACGTAAGCCTTCAGATGCGCAAGCTCATCACGCAAAGTAATCATGCTTGCCTCATTGTCCATACTGTAGCGCATCATTCGAGCAAGCGCGGACAACAGCGCGTAGATGCGCGGCACGCCCAGCTCTAGAGCCAATGTGCCGATAATTTGAATCGTATTGTTCAAGAAATGAGGGTTAATCTGCGCTTGCAGCGCCCGCAGCTGATTGGTTTTGTTTGCCAACTCCAATTTGTATTCACGCAAAATCAAGTTGTTGATGGTATCCATCATGCTGCGAAACCGAACCACGACCAAGCCAATCTCGTCGTTCCCCGTCGGCTGAATCGGAACATTCAAATTGCCCGCCTCTACCTGGTTCATATAGCGCACGAGCTGCTTCACTGGCGCGGTTATCCGCAGAGAGACAATCACGGTAGCCGTAACGATAACCGCAAGCGACAAAGCAAGCAATAGCAGGTTAATCGCAGCCGCATTGTTTGCTTCCCGGATGAGATAAGAGGTGGGAATCCGCTTAACAAGCGTCCAATGGGCTGCTTTGCTTTGTACCCGTTCATAAACAAACAGCGCACCGTTTTGCTCAAAATGGCCGCCACTCGCATCTTCTTGTGCCCATGCACCGTTGTACCAAGCTTTCTTGAGCGGCTTGCCTAACAGCTGCTCGTCGTCTGCAAATACGACAAAGCCATTGTTGTCGACAACGTATAAATCTTCTTCTTTACGGTCATAAAGCTGGCTCACGATATCCGTCAGAAGCGCTAGCTTCACATCAATCGATACATATCCGAGCTTCTCATTGGAGGGTACCCGCTCGATTCGCCGATGAAGAGTGAATACGCGCTCGCTTGGCTGCTGCGGCTGCAGGGAAGCAAAGCCGTAGGTGTGGCTCATATGGGTAGGCTGAAGCGACGTGCTCTCGCCTGTGCCTACATAAGTATCCAGATCAGGAAAGGCAGCAGTATCGTTCGCCCGCTTCGCTCCCGCCACATTCGTTACGATTGTGGCCCGCTGGCCAAGGCTTGCATATAGGTAAACCTGATGAACGTCAGGAACAGCTGATTTCATATAACTCAGCGCTGCAAATACGCGGCTGTCCGTCTGAAAATCGGCCAAGCCCGTTTGCAGCTGCCGATATAGCTCTGCATCCGAGTAAACGTTGAGCGAAGCACGGCTAAGCTCGTCCAGCACCGCGGTTACGTTCCGCTGGCCTTGATAAAGGAGATTTTGCGTATCCTCCAGCGCTCGATCCTTCATTGATTTTGAGGTATAGCTGTAAGTGACCACCATGGTCGTCACGATCGGCACAATCGTTGCCAGCAGCATAAATACGATTAATTTGGTTCGAATGCTATTCCAGTTCAAAGCTGCACGACCTCCGCTCCCGATCAATATATTGCACCTGACCGGTCACATCCGTCGGTGTTTATCGCTCTCTTGGACTTGCATAATTAAACATACAATAGTTTTCTGGTAAAAAGAAAGGGGAGTTTCCAAGATGGGCAGCAAGAGAATGTCCGGATGGTGGCCGCAGCTCGTGTTCGTAGGCCCAGTAACCATCTTTTTCCTATTAATTATGATCATCCCGTTTCTGCTTGGCATGTACTACTCGTTTACCGATTGGAACGGCGTTGCAGGTACGGTTAATTGGGTTGGCTTCGACAACTTCAAGCAAATTTTTACGAACGATTCCGATTTCTGGTCTTCCTTCTGGTTTACGATCCGCTTCACGGTGGTGGGCGTTCTCTTAACCAATGTGGTTGGCTTCTTCCTTGCTTATTTATTAACGAAAAAGCTAAAATCCCGCAACGTGCTGCGGACGATCTTCTTTATGCCGAACGTGATCGGCGGACTGCTGCTCGGCTTTATCTGGCAGTTCATATTCGTAAAAGGCTTCTCCACCGTTGGTGACATGACTGGCTGGTCCTTCTTCAACCTTCCGTGGCTTGGCGATGAAACGACCGGATTCTGGGGCATTACGATGGTCTTCGTCTGGCAATCGGCCGGCTACCTGATGGTCGTCTATATTGCTTCACTGACGAACGTATCGAAGGAAGTGCTAGAAGCAGCCGAAATTGATGGCGCTACCCGCTTCCAAGTGCTGCGTGGCATTATTTTGCCGCTCATCATGCCAGCCATTACCGTATGTTTGTTCCTGGCCATCTCATGGTCGTTCAAAATGTTCGATCTAAACTTGTCGCTCACCAAAGGCGGACCGTTCAAATCGACAGAATCGGTTGCTCTGAACATTTACGCTGAGGCCTTCCAAAACAACCGTTACGGACTCGGTACAGCGAAATCATTGATCTTCTTTATCGTCGTGGCCGTCATTACTCTTATCCAGGTTCGCGTAACCAAGAGCAAGGAGGTTGAAGCTTAATGGATACCAAAAAATATACCGGAAAGCTCTTTATTACCGAAGCGGTGATGGTCATCGTCGGCCTGCTGTTCCTTGCGCCGTTCTATTTCCTGCTCGTCAACTCCGTGAAGCCGTTCGGTGAAATTATGTCGAATTCGGCCAGCTGGCCTCAGGTGTTCAAATGGGAGAACTACTCCCGTGCCTGGGAGCTGACAAGATTTCCGGAAGCCTTTACCAATTCTATGATCATCACCGTAGTCACCGTTGTGCTGACTGCATTGATTAGCGCAATGGGCGCCTACCGGATGGTGCGTGCCAACACGCGTTTTAACCGGATATTATTTATGCTTTTTGTAGCGGCTATGGTTATTCCGTTCCAATCGATCATGATTCCGCTTCTTAAAGTCGTGAACATGCTTGGCGTCAACAATAGTATGGTCGGTTTGATCATGTGTTATCTGGGGCTTGGCGCTCCGCTCTCGCTGTTCCTGTTCCATGGGTTCATTAAGGCGATTCCTCTTGAAATCGAGGAAGCGGCAACCGTTGACGGCTGCAATCCGATTACGGTATTTTTCAGAATCGTGCTTCCGCTGCTGAAGCCTATGCTCATGACCGTTATTATTTTGAACTGCTTGTGGGTGTGGAATGACTACTTGCTTCCTTCGCTTATTTTGCAGAAGCCCGACATGCGGACCATTCCGCTCGCGACCTTCGCGTTCTTCGGGCAATATACGAAGCAATGGGATCTTGCGCTTCCGGCGCTCGTGCTCGGCATTGCTCCAATCGTAGCTTTCTTCCTTCTGCTGCAGCGTTACATCGTCGAGGGAGTAGCGGCTGGTTCGGTTAAAGGCTAACGCTTGTAATCGGACGGTCGATTCCATATAATAAACCATTAATCAAGGGGGATTTGCATCATGAATAAAAAGATGACTATGCTTTCGTTAAGCCTTGTGCTTGCTATGAGCATCGTGCTATCCGCATGTGGCGGCAGCAGCAACGAAAGCGGCGGCACGGCTAAAGGTGACGTCAAAACGGTAACCATTTTCCAATTTAAGACCGAAATCGTGGAAGGCCTGAACGAATTGGCCGTTGAATTCAATAAAGAATACCCGAACATCAAGCTCGATATCCAAACCGTTGGTGGCGGTGCCGACTACGGCGCTTCCCTGAAGACGAAATTCGCCGCTGGCGACGCTCCTGACATTTTCTCCAATGGCGGTTACGCGGAAATGGAAATGTGGCTGGACAAGCTTGAGGATCTCTCCGATCAAGCATGGGTGAAGGATCTTGTGCCTTTGGCTGCGGAACCGATGACGAAGGACGGCAAGGTATACGGCATGGCTATGAACCTTGAAGGCTTCGGCTATATCTACAACAAAGATATTTTTGCAAAAGCAGGCATTACCGAGCTTCCAAAAACGTACTCCCAGCTTGAAGCGGCTGCAAAAACGCTAAAAGCCGCAGGCGTCACGCCTTTCGCAAATGCTTATCAAGAATGGTGGTTGATCGGCAACCAAGGAATTAACCCTGCGTTTGCACAGCAGCCGGACGTCAATGCTTTTATTGCGGGCTTGAATGATGGCTCGGTCAAAATTCCGGGCAATGAGAAGTTCGCCGACTGGGCGAAGCTGATGAAGCTTACGATGGACTACGGCAACAAAAACCCGCTTACCACCGACTACAACACGCAAGTATCGCTATTTGCAAGCGGCGAAGCGGCGATGATGCAAGAAGGAAACTGGGCGCAGGTTCAAATCGACAGCATTAACCCTGACCTGAACATCGGCGTGCTGCCTATGCCGCTTGGCGAGGATGCAGAGGCTAACGATAAGCTGAATGTCGGCATTCCGGCTAACCTTGTGATTAACAAAGAATCCGATGTGAAAGAAGAAGCAAAAACGTTCCTGAACTGGCTTGTTACTTCCGATATCGGTAAAGAGTACATCGTTAAGAAATTCAAGTTCATTCCGGCTCTATCAACGATTACGGCTACGCCTGAGGATATGGGCGACATCGGTACTGAGGTTTACAACTATGTTCAAGCCGACAAAGTGCTTGGGCTCCAGTCCTCCAAATACCCAGATGGCGTAACGCAAGAATTCGCTAGCGTAATTCAGCAATATATCGCAGGCAAAATCGATGCATCTGCTTGGGAAACCGGCATGCAGGGCGCTTGGGATAAACTGAAGAAATAAGGTTTAGCACCATGAAGTCCTCATTTTCAAAAAAACAGCCGCACAACCGTCCGAATGGAGGTTGTGCGGCTGTTTTTATGTGGAATGCAGCTTATTCTTTCCCCAGCTTGCGTGACACCTGCTCTGCAGCATGCAGAACCGCTTCAATGGATAACCTTTCGAGCTTTTCGTCAAAACGGTATTTGGGGCCTGCGATCGAGAGGCTGGCCACGAGTATGCCTCGGGAATCAAATACCGGAGCGCCGACAGCGAATACGTCGGGATCGATCTCTCCCTGCGTAAGCGCGTAGCCCTGCTCCCGTATTCCGCTCAGCTCCTGCAGCAGCTTTTCCTCGGATAGCTCTGGCGCCCACTTGTCTAAGACGTTTTGAATTATTTTTTCGCTTTCGTAGGCCAAGATCACTTTGCTGGACGCGCCCAAGTACAAGGGCAGTATTCTTCCATTCTCGGCCGAATATTGAATGAGCGCCTTGCTCCTAATGGTCTGGATGCTGATCGCATTCGTGCCGGAGCGAATAAACAGCAGCGACGTCTCATTCGTCTCCTTCGTCAGCTCCTCCATAACCGGCAGCGCGAGCGGGACCAACTCCCGATGAACCTGCTGGCTGAGGCTTCTTGCCAAATCCAAAATCCGCATGCCGAGGCCAATCTGTCCTTTGCCCCTGCGCTCGACGATTCCGTTCTGCTCAAGCGTTTGCAAAAAACGGTAGGTCGAGCTCTCCGGTATCGATACCTTCTGCGCAATGTCGCTTACGGATAAAGCGCCGTCCGCTTCGGCCAGCGCAAAGAGAATATCCAAAGCCCGGCTTAAGGTCTGTGTTCCATTCATGGGTCGCACCTCTACGTTTGTACTCATAGTCACCCCTATATATTCGGCTATCGGCTTGGAATACCTTCTCTGGTTAATAGCATGGGCTGCCTAAGCTTCTCCCCCGCTGATCGCCAAGCCCTCCTGTTTTCAATAACGTATAGGCTGCTTTTATGTCTCCGCTTAAGCTGCGGTCCCGATCCAAGAAGGGAACCACCTCTCTGATTCTATTATACGCGGTCAACGTGCCTTCTCCCAGCTTGATCCCATTCCTCAGATCAATGGCTTGGGCTGCATGTATGGCCTCTATCGCCAAAATATAGGTAAGCCGGTCTATGATTTCACCTGTTTTATGGATCGCTAGCGGCGCATTTGTCGAATGATCCTCCATATCGCCGGCCAAAGAATAATAATCGGCCGAAACAGGGTTCGAGAGATGCCGGATCTCCGCATCGAGTGCAGTGAACGTTTTCTGAATGGTGCTGAAGGCGAGAATATGAGCTTCCGGAGCCAAGAAACGCGGCAGCCCCGTGAATGATGGCGTGCTTAGCTTAATCGTTCGGTAACACGCAATTTTAGAGACATGGCTAAGCGCGATGCCAAGCATTTCAAAGCCCAGCACCCAGTTCAGCGGTTCAAAGCTGGCGCTTGGCAAAATGCGCCCCTCTTCCTCAAGCACGCAAGGATTATCCTCCGATGAGTTCAAATGAAGCTGCAGCGAACCTTTGGCGTAACCAAGCGCTTCTAAGGCTGCGCCGTGAACAGGCGACGCGCTGCGGAAGCTGAGCGGGTCCTGCAAGGCTCCCGTGCTACGGCTCCATAAGCTGCTGCCCTTTAGGTAGCTGCGAATCCGCGAGCTGCTGCTGCCATGGCCTTCGTAAGGGCGGCTGCGGTGAACACTCTTATCCAGCGGTGACAGCTGCCCTTGCAGCGCTTCCAGCGAAAGAGCATAGAGCAGGTCGGCCACCTCAAGCAGCCTCTCGCCCTCCTGCAGCACCAAGGCGCCATGACCAGCGGCTGCCGCATTGGAGGACACGATCGCAAGGCCGTCCTTGGCTCCGAGCCGGATTGGCTGTAATCCGGCCTGCCGAAGAGCTTCCTCCGCCGCCATTCTCGTCCCTTTGTAGATCACGTCCCCCTCGCCGATAAAGGCAAGCCCGAGATGGGACAGCAACGTGATGTCCCCAGCGCCGACAGACCCTCTGCTTGGCAGCAGAGGATGAATGCCGGCATTTAAAAACTCGGCATACTGCTTGACTAATTCAGGAGAAGCTCCGGTTGTGCCGACGAGCAGCGTGTTCAGCCTGGCAAGCAAAGTCGCTCTAACCTGGCGTTCGCTGGCATAAGGCTCGACCCCGGCAGAATGGGCATACAACAGGCTGCGGTTATAGCTCTCGAAAGCCTGCTCCTCGACAACCCGGTCCTTATTTAAGCCCACTCCACGGTTGAATCCATAGATCGGCGTATCACTCTCCGTCTGTCTAAGGACGAATTGACGAGAACGCACCAGCCGCTGCCAAGCATCCTCCGCTATTTCGACGCGGACAAGCCCGCCCGCAACCGCCACGACATCCTCTATGGTCAAAGAACTGCCGTCAAGCACAAGCGTCCGCCAATTTTGCCCGTTTGTCATCCGGCTACCCCTGCAAGCCTTCCAGCGCATAGGAAGCCAGCGAAATGCCAAGCGCCTTCTCCACTTCGGGATAAACCGACGGGTCCTTCACGCTTGAGCTCAGCGGAACCTCGCTTTTATGAATAGACAATACAGCCAGCTTGCTTCCAAGCGCAACATGCCCTACGCTGACTGGTAGCCCCGTCTCCGAAGACAGCGTCGTAATGACATCGGGGTAGGTAGTCAGCCGCTTGCCGCTGCTATCATCTACCGCCATATATTCGTTCATGACATGAAGCGTAAGGACGCCTGCCTCAGTTTCGACATCGATCGTGCCGATATCGAAGGCCCCGGAATAATGAACCTCCCGGCGAATGACCGTTCCTTGTCCCAAGATCGTGCCTCTCGTTTGCGTTACAATCGTATCAATTACTGCGTCGCCGCCCTGCGGCTGCGCGGCAATAATGGCTTTTCCAAGCGCAATGGCAATGGAGATGCCGCCGATAGCGGCATGCTCCTTAATATAGGAAGCTGGCAGCGGGTGGCGTGCGGAAGCGATGAAGCCGCCTGCCTGATCTGCGGCCGTTCGCAAAATATTCGACGTTCGCGCAGGCGAGCCCTTGACGACCAGCTCGATATACGAGCCGTTATCGCGCTTCCCGCCGACGACGACCTGAATCGTTTCGTAATCCTGCAGGGCTGCGAGTCCCATCGAGCCCATTTTGCCGGTCGGATGGGCGCGAATGTCGCCGGTGGCATCCACCACGACCAGATTAAGCAGGGCGGCTGGAAGCCAGCCATTAATCGTGCTCGACATGCCGTTTTGGGGAGTCATGATGCCTACGATCTTGCCTTCGTAGTTTTCCTGCAGCAGCTGCACCGCTTTAATATAATCGGTGCCTAGCATTTGCCAATCGGTACCCGCTGGAGCGCCTATGGCCGTCGCCGTAATGACAATGGCGTCATCCGGCAGCTCATCGACGGAAACCAGCTGCGGCTGGCCGATCGCCACTGCCGCTCCGCCAATCTGGAGCCCATGGTCGACCCAGCCGCCTCCCCCACTTGCAAATACTGAGCCTCCTCTTACGGCTGCCCATACGTCCTCTTCAGTCAAAATTCGCATCTCGTTTCCTCCCGTTTCCATGATGATTATAGGTTGGTGTTAATTCTCCTAATTCCCTTCCGCTCAGCCTCGTCCAGCGCTTCCTCATAGCCGGCATCCGCATAGCGAAGCACACCGAGGCTCGTGTCGTTATTCAGCGTCGTCTCCAAACGAATGCCGCTCTCGGCCGTACCATCTGCCACAAGCGTCACGCCGGCACTAGTCATATAGCCGGAATAACCGCCGCCGCCAGAATGAATCGTAACGAGATCCGCCATCGATGAGCAGTTCAGCATAGCGTTCAAGAGCGGCCAATCGGCAATCGCATCGCTGCCGTCCTTCATTTTCTCGGTCATAATATTCGGATGGGTCATGGAGGCCGCGTCCAAATGATCACGCGAGAAGGCAATCGGTCCGCTTAAGGCGCCTTCCTTGACCATTTGATTAACCGCCAAAGCCAGCTTCGTCCGATCGCCATGGCCAAACCAGCCGATGCGCGCAGGCAAGCCCTCGACGGGAACATGCTCCTGCGCCAAACGGATCCAGTTCACGATAATTTCGTTTTCCGCAAAGGCTTCAAGGATATAAGCATCGATTTTCTGTATATCGCCGACGTCGCCGCTCAGGGCAACCCAACGAAAAGGGCCAATCGCCCTAGCAAACAAAGGACGCAGAAAGGCTTCTGTAAAAATATCGATCTCAAACGCCTGCTCTACGCCGAATAGCTGCGCTTGTGAGCGAATATTGTTCCCATTATCGAATACGATTGAGCCCTTCTCCTTAAATGCCAGCATCGCCCGCACCTCACGCGCGATTGATGACCCTGCAGCCTGCTGCAGGCGGTCGGGGTCCGTTTCCCTAAGCTGCTGGAGCTCGGCCGTACCATATTCGGATGGGACATAGCCGTAAAGCAAATCATGGGCGGAAGTTTGATCGGTCACGATATCGGGTACCAATCCCCGCCTCACAATCTCGGGATAAATATCAGCTGCGTTGCCGACAAGACCGACGGATAACGCTGTTTTGGTGCTAACCGCCTCTGTTATCCATTCCAGCGCTTCATCCAGCTGATGGGTCCTGCGCTGAAGATAGCCCGATTGAATCCGCCGTTCTACCCGCTCCTCCGAAACCTCGACGCAAAGAATTGCAGCGCCGGACAACGTGCCGGCAAGCGGCTGCGCACCGCCCATGCCGCCTAGACCTGCCGTCAGAATAAACCGCCCTTGCAATTGTCCGCCAAAATATTGCCTCGCGATGCTTTGGAAAATTTCATACGTCCCTTGAATAACGCCCTGGGAGCCGATATATTGCCAAGCTGCTGCCGTTAAGCCGCCCCAAATCAGCAAGCCCTTCTCCTGCAGCTTGTAGAAATTTTCACTCGTCGCCCAGCGGCCGACCAAATTGCAGTTGGCCATGACGACCAGCGGCGCAAAGCGGTGCGTCTTGAAGATGCCGATTGGCTTGCCCGATTGAATGACCAATGTCTCGTCCTCTTCCAGCTCTTTCAGCGTACGAACAATCGCATGGTAGGAGGGCCAATCACGCGCCGCCTTAGCAAGCGCCGCATAGACGATCAGTTCCTTCTGGTTCTCGCCGTTCTCCAGCACGTTCTCCAGCATTCGGAGCAAGGCCTCCTGCCGCCAGCCCTTGCAGCGAAGCTCGGTGCCTCTAGCCGCTGCTATCCTTTCCATTGGAATCATCCTCTCTCTCCAACGCATCTCATCGTTGGTCAAATAAAAGCACGGCTTGAATAACCGCTTCAATTCCGGTAGCAACCTGAGCATACGGGGTCCACTCCTCCGGACAGTGGCTGCGCCCGCCTTCGCTAGGCACGAAGATCATGCCGATTGGCGCGATGCGCGCCAGTTGGTTCGCATCATGCCCAGCGCCGCTTGGTAGCTCTATCGTCGGTGCGACAGCGCTGCAGGCTTCCCGAATAATCGATTGCACCTCACCGCTTACCCTAATCGGCTCCGATTGCGATAAGGGCTCCAATCGTATGCTAAGCCCCCTGCGCTCTGCGATTTGAGTAGCTCTCACCCGAAGCGCCGCCGCAGCCTGCTCCACAATCTTAGTATTTAGGGAACGGAGCTCCAGCTCGAAAACGACTCGTCCCGGAATAACATTTGCCGCATTTGGCTCTACGAACAGCCGGCCTACCGTTCCCACTACGGGCTCAGCGTACTTCTGGCTTGCGATTTCTTCGACCGCAAGCACCAGCTCGGACGCGCCGGCCAGCGCATCGGCACGCAGCCCCATCGGCGTCGTTCCAGCATGGTTCGGCGCGCCTTCTACCGTAACGGAAAATCGGTGGATGCCCACGATGCCGGTAACGACGCCAAGCGTGTTCCCGGTTTGCTCCAGCACGGGCCCCTGCTCAATGTGAAGCTCCAAATAAAAAGCTACATCTCCTGAACGTCTAGCCTGCGCGGCGATATCCTCCGGCGAACCGCCAGCCCGTTGGATGGCATCCCGAAGAATTAATCCGTTTGGATCCTTGCGCTGCAGCATTTCCGCCGACAATTGACCCACCATGCCACGGCTTCCAATCGTCGAGATGCCGAATTCGCTTGGCTCCTCCGCAGTGAAGTCCGCAATTTCAAGCGGATGCCGCAGCGTAATGCCGTTTTCCTTCAGTACCCGCGCAAGCTCGAGTCCGGCAATGACGCCAATAATGCCGTCAAACCGGCCTCCTCCCGTAACGGTATCGGTATGGGAGCCAACCATAATCGGCTTCAAGCCTGGCTCGCTGCCTGGCAATTCGCCAATCAAGTTGGACGCCGCATCCTGCCGCACCGACAAGCCATTCTCCCGCATGCGCTCACGAAGCCACTCTCTTCCTTGTTCGTACCAGGACGTGAAGGGCCTTCTCGTCCAGCCCGGCTTGCTTGTATCTATATAAACGGCAAGCGCATCGACTTGCTGCCGTATCCGTTCGCTATCAATGGGTATTCGGGTTATGCTCATGAGCTGACAACCTCCCTTTTATAGGCTGCGCCTGCAATAAACTGGCCGCTGCCCGGCTGGGCCACAATCCGCTCACCGTCGTAAACACTTTTCCCTCTTACGATGGTATGCCTGATTTTGCCCTGTACCTTATGCTGATGAAATGGGGAAAGCTTGGAATGGGAGAGAAGCTTAGTCTGGTCAATCCTCCAGCTTTGCTGCGGATCAATGACCGTAAAGTCGGCATCGAAGCCCAGCTCGATTTTCCCTTTGCCCGGTATGCCGAATACCTCCGCGGGAGATTGCGCCATCCATTTGGCGAACTCCTCAGGCGGGACGCCTTCCTGAATAACGGCGCGGTCGAACAGCAGCGGAACCATAATTTCCACGCCGGGCATGCCCGAAGCGGCAAGGAAAATATTGTCCTTGCCCGCTTCTTTGCGATCCGCTCCCCAAGGGGCATGATCGGAAGTAATGATGTCGATGCTGCCGCTCTGCTGCTGCTGCCACAGCTTTGCCGCATCTTGTGCGAGGCGAAGCGGAGGATTGTTTTTGGCAGCGGGCCCAAACCTCTCCAGCGCGGAGACATCCATCAGCAGGTAGGGATAGCAGGTCTCGCAGGAGACATCTACCTGTTCGTCCTTGTACCGTTTTATCAATTCAATCGTTCGCGGGTGGCTCACATGGACGACATGCACCTTGACTCCCGTCCAATAGGCGAATTCCAGTACCTTCAGCACGGCGCTCGTCTCGGTTACCGGAGGCCTTGTCTCCATATGCGCTCTCGCGTAGAGCCGTCCGGCATCCCTATATTCCTTGGTCAAGCTTTTAATCAATTCATTATTTTCCGCGTGAAAAGCAGCCCGGAGACCGGTTTCCCGAATCAGCGCCATTGCTCTCATAATTTCGCTGTCCGGTATTTCCGGGAAGCGGTGGGGATCGGTCTCGAAGGTAGACATTTTAAACGCAATCGCTCCTGCCTTCGCCAGCGGAATAATCTCATCGGTGCCTCCCGTTTTGGCAATGGTAGCCCAAAGGCCAATGTCGATCAGCGCTTCCCGATTCAATCGCTCGATCTTCTGCTCCAGAAGCGCAGCAGTATTGATCGGGGCAGGCAGGTCATAGGGCATATCCAGCATAGTCGTAATTCCGCCCGCTGCCGCTGAGGAGGAGGTTGTGACAAATCCCTCTAGCGGATTGCTGAAGCAATGCACATGCGCGTCAATCATGCCGGGAAAAACATAACACTCGCCAAAATCAAGCGTTCGCGCCCCAAGCAACGAACTCACGGGGGCAATATGATGAATGGTTTCATTTTTAACTCCGACTTCTCCAAAGATGACGCCGTCTTCCAGTACGAGATGGCCCCGCACAATTAAATCATAGAACATGCCATAACCTCTTTCCTTGTGGAGTAGATGGAACGGTTTTGGCTCTCGTCCGCTTGACGCTGGCCAATTATCCGGAGCTTCCTGCTTCGATTGCCTGCTTGCGCGACCCGGAATAATTCGATATAAAAACGCCGGCCAAAATAATCATGCCGCCAAGAAGCTGGGTCGCCTTAATAGGGTCCCCGAGCCATACATAACCGGCAAGCAAGGCAATAAAAGGCGGTAAGTTATTGAATAACGAAGCCGTGCCCGCACCGACGACCGCTACCCCGCGGGTCCACCACCATCCTGCGAATACATTCATGAGTCCCGCAGCAATAAGCAGCAGCCACATCCATGCCTCGCCGCTCACTTCCAGCTTGCCAAGCGCACGTTCGCTAAACGTAAGCGGAAGCATAAGCGTCATACCGATAAAAGTTGAATATAAATTCATGGAGAAGGTCGATAATCGACGTGATAACCTGGGGATAAACAGCAGGCTTACCGAGAAGCCTAGCATCGCTATAAGCAAATACAGGTCGCCAATAGATACACCTAGCGTTGATTGTCCTGCAAGGACGATAATCAAAACGCCGGCAAAACCAAGCAGCGCTCCTCCGATCTTTTTGCCCTGCAGCCTCACCCGGAAGAACACGGCTTCCAAAAGAAGCGTGACGAGCGGCGCCACCGCATAAATAAGCGAGCCGTTGGCGGCGGAAGAATGCTGAAGCCCCAGAAAATAAAATGGCTGCTGAATGAGCGTGAAAAAAAAGGAGGACGCGAGCAGCAGCAGCCACTCGGTCCTTGTGGGCCGCTGTAGGGGCTGCGTCCTGCTGATGGCCAGCAGCAGCAAGCCCGTTACCGCAATCCGAAGAAAGGATAGAAGCACGGGAGAGAAGCCTCTTAGCAAATATGCGCTAAGCACATAGCTGATTCCCCAAAGAATCGTAACGGCAAATAACCCAATATACGCCATTTTTTGCGCTGACGCTGTCAAAGGCATCGCATCCCCATCCCCCTTTGACTATCCATCAGGCATGCGGAGCGGTATTTTTGTACGGAAGCCGATCCTCTTCCTGCAGCTTCCACTGCACGCCATCAACATAGAGGGCATCCACCTCTTCATTGTAAAAGCTCAGTCTTCCCGCAATCTCGTGCACTTCCGGCAGAGCTTCCGCATAGCTCCATACGATATCCTTGGCCGTCTTCCCATCCTCCAAAATAGCAGACCAATAGGAAGCCGTGCCTTTGTATGGGCATTGCGTTGAGGTTGCGGATGGCGCTAGCAAATCCAGCCGGATATCTTCCTTGGGCAAATAGTAGCGCGGCGTCAAGCCCGTCTCGTACAAAATAACCGGGCGATGGCTGTCCGCAACAAGCTTGCCGCCGATATAAACCTGTACGTGGCGCGAGCTTGGAATCGCATCAATGCGGGAATAGGGGTCCCTCGCATGAACGAAGACCTGCTCCTCCTCCTCGTACCAGGCATCCGCTAGCTTCCAGACAAAGGAGATATATCCTGCAATAATAGTGCCCTCTCCTGCCGAACTCGGATACTGCCACGCGGCTCGCTCAAACACAAGTCCGCCTACCGAAATATTGCCGTATACGGCTTCTCCTTTATGCCCATGGTCCACGCGCTGCTCGGACCAAGTGATATGCTCGCTCTTCACATCCTCCTGAGGGAAATAATAGACCGGCAATTTCCCCGTTTCCGTCACGACAAGCACTTGCTTGCTATCGGCTATCGTAACTCCGCCAAACACAACGCGTATCCATTTCGGGCTTCGCTCCGCCCGGATTTGCCAGCCCTCGTGCTCTCCGTCCCTCAAAGACCACTGCGGATCAATATGCGCCATCATCCATCTCTCCTTTATCGATTAAACGCGAACCGACGTATGCCGATTGACTGGCCGCTGCAGATTCAAATGCTCGCGCAGCGTGCGTCCGGTATATTCCGTACGGAACAACCCCCGGCGCTGAAGCTCGGGTATAACCAAATCAACAAAATCATCCAAGCTTCCCGGCAAATATGGAAAAGCAATATTGAAGCCGTCTGCGGCTCCATTGACGAACCACTCTTCCAAATGGTCGGCAATCTGCACGGGCGTGCCTGCAAATCCGCGTTTTTTCGTTATGCGTTGATATAGCTGTCGCAGCGTCAGCGGTTCTTGCTGAACCAGCTCCCTGATGCGCTCCAGGCCGCTTTTGCTTTGATTAAAGCCATCAAGCTCCGGAATAAACGGCAACGGCTCGTCGAGAGGGTAGCCTGAGATATCATGGCCCAAATAATGCGACAGCAAATCCAAACCAAGCTTCTCCGGCGTCAGCTCCTCGATAATGGCAAGGCGCTCCTGCGCTTCCGCCTCCGTGCGTCCGATGATCGGCATGATGCCCGGCAATATTTTCAGCTCATCCGGATGCCGGTTGTATTTCGCCATTCTGCCTTTGATATCCTGATACAAGCGCTGGCCGTCCTCCAGCAGGCCGCCGGGCGCAAACGTCGATCCCGGTGCAAAAACGACCTCTGCCTTGGCAGCCGCCAGCTCCTTGCCGGCCTCGGAAGCACCCGCTTGGATAAGCACCGGATGCCCTTGAGGCGGCCTAGAAACGTTGAGCGGACCCCGCACGTTAAAATCCTTGCCTTTATGATCCAAGTTGTGAAGCTTGTCTTTGTCGGCGAAATATCCGCTCTCTTTATTAAAGAGCAGCGCGTCATCCTCCCAGCTGTCCCATAGCCCCTGCGTGGCTTCAACGAACTCGCCTGCCCGCTCGTATCGGAGCGCATGCTGGAGATGCTTTTCTTTGCCAAAATTTCGCGCTTCCTCATCGGTCTGCGAGGTGACGATATTCCATGCCGATCTCCCTCCGCTGAAATGATCCAGCGTACCTAGCTTGCGAGCGATATGGTACGGCTCGTTGTAGGTTGTGGAGATTGTTGCTGCCAGCCCGATATGCTCCGTCACAACGGAGAGTGCCGAGAGAAGCGTAAATGGCTCCGGCCTAATGCTGTTGGAGTGGCTGATGCCGGATTCGAATCGATCCCACACATACAGCTCATCTGCGTAAAAAAACATATCGAACTTCCCGCGCTCGGCGGTTTGGACAATTCGCTTGTAATAATTGAAATCGAGCAGCCCCTCCGCTTCCGCTTCCGGGTGTCTCCAGCTTGAGATGTGCTCCCCGGCGGGGAAATACATCATGGCGCCAAGCGCCATTTGTTTTTTTGGCGTACTCATTTTGCATCACGACTCCTTCATTCGATTATTTAGAAATCAATCCATTTGCCGTCAGCCATTCCTTCGCCACATCGAGCGCCGGGCGCTGCTTCAATTCCACTTCGCTATTCAAGGTTTGCATTTGAGCATCGGTGATTTTGCCTGCAAGCTTATTCAGCGCTTTTTCCAGCTCTGGATGCTTCTTCAATACCTCGTCACGTACGATCGGCACAGCGTAATAAGGCAGGAATACGTGTTTGTCATCTTCAAGCACGACAATCGGCTTCACGGTGATCTGGCTGTCCGTCGTATAGAGAATCATAGAATCGATGAGTTTTTGATCAATCGCCTGATACGCAAGCCCAGGATTCTGAATCGTTTTGATTTCCTTAAACTTTGGATTGTATTTCTCAAGAATTGGAGGCCAAGCGTCTGGACGGTTAATAAATTCCTCGCTAGCGCCAAAGATAAGCTCTCCCGACTTTTCAGCGAGCTGGCTGGTCGTCTTAATGCCATATTTCTCCGCTTGGTCCTTATGCAGGCCGAAGGCATAGGTATTGTTGAAGCCAATCGGGTCCAGCACCGTTAGCTGATTTTGCTCCTTTAAATCCTTTTTCACCTTGTCATAGGCTGTTTGCGGGTCGAATTCCGGCTCCGCTTTAAGAATATTGATGAGTGCCGTACCAGTATACTCCGCATAAACGTCCACTTTATTTTCCTTTAATGCGTTCCAAAGCAATGAGTTATCAAGCGTCTCTACATTGGCTTTTAGCTTCGTATCATTTTCAATGAGCAGCTTGAACGCATTTGCCAAAATATCCGATTCGGCGAAGCCTTTCGTCGCGATATTAATGGTCTCCGATTTGCCTGAACCCGAGGCGGAGCACCCGCTCATGACAGCTATTAATATGGCTGCAGCCCCCAAAGCAATCGTTTTCCGGACCGGTCGTTTCCCCCTGCTGCTTGCTGTGAAATTCCACTTTTTCATTTCTTTTTCCCCTCTCTGGTACTCGCTTATATTTTGGATTGCTCCCGCAGCCCTTTAGGCGTCATGCGCCGGTTGAGCAATAGCAGAAGCAGATTAACGACAATAACTAACAAGGAAACTGGAATCGCGCCCATCAAAATAACATTGGTATTGATCATCGAAATCCCACGCGTGATGATATCCCCAAGTCCCCCTGCGGCAATATACGTCGCAATCGTCGCCAAGCTGATCGTTTGCACGGCTACTACCCGAACGCCAGCCATGATGAAGCTGCGCGCGATCGGAAGCTGGACCATTCGGAGAATTTGCCAGCGCGTCATTCCCATGCCCGTACCGGCTTCGATTAAGGCAGGATTTACGCCGGATACGCCCACGTACGTATTTTGCAATATCGGAAGCAGTGCGTAGAGTGTGAGTGCGATGATTGCCGGCTTGGTGCCAATCCCGACCAGCGGAATCATGAACCCGAACAAGGCAAGGCTCGGAATGGTCTGAATAACCGAAACGACCGTAATAATCCCGTTCGCCAGCCGCTTATGCGTCGTAAGGTAAATGCCGATCGGAATCGCAATCAGGCACGCGATAATGACCGAGACCAGGGACAGCTCCACATGCTCCACTGTTTTTTGCAAAATATGCTCCCAATCCGCTTTCACCGTGTTCCAAAATTGATTCATGCCAGCACCTCCTCCCTGTTAAACTGCTTCCCGATTGCCTCAATGAAGCTGGACTGCGTAACCGCCCCCAGCAGTTGATGAGAGGCATCCACTACCGGCACAATACGGTTTTTCTTCAGCAGCTCGAAGAGCTGCGAGACCGGCGCATCGCCTCTAACGTAAGGGGCATCGGTCTTCATCACTTCATTGATGGGCCTCTCGCTGCTGCTCGCCTGCTCGCCTTGCAGCTGTTCCCGCCCGATGATGCCTAAATATTTGTTTTGCTCACAGGTTACAGCCAGCGCATCCAGTTCATGCTGCTCCACATACTGCAGCGCATCGGCTACTTTGAAGTGGGAGTAGATCGATAAATGATGAGCCAGCATATTGGCTACCGTGTGCTGCGGAACAAGCGGCTTAAACCGTTCCTGTCCGATGAATTCCCGAACGAAATCGTTCGCGGGCTCATTCAGAAGCTCCTCCGGCGTGCCGGATTGAACGACTTTGCCATCCTTCAGCAGGACGATCAAATCGGCAATTTTCAGCGCTTCATCAATATCATGCGTGACGAAAACGATCGTTTTTTTCACATGCTCATTCAGCTTGATAAGTTCCTTCTGAAGCTGAATGCGGCTGATGGGGTCCAGCGCACTGAACGGCTCATCCATAAGCACGATCGATGGATTCGCGGCCAGCGCCCTGGCTACGCCGATTCGCTGCTGCTGCCCCCCGCTTAATTCGTGCGGGTACCGCTTTCGATAAGCTTCGGGCTCCAGCCCAACAAGCGACAGCAGCTCCTCGGTACGCTCCTTCAGCTGCTGCTTCGGCTCCCCTTTCAGGCGCGGGACGACCGAAATATTCTCCTCGATGGTCATATGCGGGAATAATCCGATTTGCTGAATGACATATCCGATATTTCGCCTGAGTTCCACGGGATTCAGCTCTCCAATGTTGCTGCCTTCGAGAAGGATTTGACCAGCCTCAGGCTCGATTAGGCGATTGATCATTTTCAGAATGGTCGTTTTTCCGCAGCCGGAAGGACCTATAATCGTTACAATCCGTTCCTTGGGCACAGTCAGATTAAAGTTTTCCAGCACGAATCCCGCGCCATAATTTTTGCTTACCTGCTTGAATTCAACGGCGGCCTCGCTCATCCCCATCCATCCCTTCTATAAAACATGTGCTAACGGCTCAAGCCGCCCAAACAGACTGTGTAAGCATTTCTTGACGACCGACAAGAGCTTTTGGGGTGCCATGCCTCCCAAGACCCTATAGAAACAGAAAAGGCCCCACTTTCCCTTAAGGGAAAATGAGACCTCCTATCGCAAGGTTGACCTCAAATTATTATTAACATGTGATAACAACTAACTGTATTACAATAATATTATGTATGTAGTGGAATGTCAACGATTATTTATACTAAACCTATCGGAATTAACAACTTAATCGAAGGTATAAAAAAAGACCTCCTGTCAACAGGTCAGCCACGTCAATATTATGCGGTTCGTGTGGGTAATTACTTAATATCGCTGGCATTAAAGAAATCAAGGGCCGACCGGTACCAGCTTGGCTCCGCTTCCTTCACCCCGGCTACAAAAATCGCATCCACCCGCTCATTGTAGAACGAATGCAGCTTTGCGATTTTCGGTATTTCCGGGATCGGATCTGGATAGCTCCAAAGCACATTTTCATACGTTTCGCCGTTTATAGTTGCAGTAAGGTAGGTAGCCGTCCCTTTATATGGGCAGCTGGTTTGCAAGCTTGATCCTGAGAAATATTCCTGGCGAATATCCTCGATGGGCAAATAATAGCGAACGGGCACGCCCGTTTCAAACACGATCACTGGCCGCTTGCTGTCCGCTACCGTCACCCCATTCAGCACAACCTGGATATGGCGCGAGCTGTTAATGGCATCGACACGCTTGTAAGGATCACGGGGATGAACAAATATTTCTTCTTCCTCCTCCAGCCACTTATCGACCTTGTTCCAGTAAAAAGCTACATGCCCGCGAAGCGCCTCGCTCTGCGGAATCGGGTTCTCGTAGCCCCACACCGCATTTTCAATCAGGCGTTCGCCTACCTGGATACTCCAGTAGGAGGCGTCTCCCTTCAAAGGGCAGTGGGTTTGATGCGCGGTCGGTACAAGCAAATCCTTAAGGACGTCCGCCACCGGAAAATAATAGACGGGCAAATGCCCCCGCTCATGAAGCGTAATGACGGACTTACTGTCCGCGATTGTCACGCCATCCACCTGAACGCGCACCCAGCGTGGGTTAAGCTCGGCTTTCAAATTCTTTTTCGACGTATCCGCTACCTGGCAAGTTTCCTGCTCCGTTTGATGAAGACTCATGTGTATTCCTCCTCGTTTTTATCAATAATAGATAATTGATTATCACAAATATATATTAGCATCGACTTTTTCGTTGCACAATAGTTATTCCAATAAAACCAATAGGGATTAAAGTATATAGGTTTGGGTGTTGTTTGGGTGTTGTTTGGGTGTTGTTTGGGTGTTGTTTGGGTGTTGTTTGGGTGTTGTTTGGGTGTTGTTTGGGTGTTGTTTGGGTGTTGTTTGGGTGTTGTTTGGGTGTTGTTTGGGTGTTGTTTGGGTGTTGTTTGGGTGTTGTTTGGGTGTTGTTTGGGTGTTGTTTGGGTGTTGTTTGGGTGTTGTTTGGGTGTTGTTTGGGTGTTGTTTGGGTGTTGTTTGGGTGTTGTTTGGGTGTTGTTTGGGTGTTGTTTGGGTGTTGTTTGGGTGTTGTTTGGGTGTTGTTTGGGTGTTGTTTGGGTGTTGTTTGGGTGTTGTTTGGGTGTTGTTTGGGTGTTGTTTGGGTGTTGTTTGGGTGTTGTTTGGGTGTTGTTTGGGTGTTGTTTGGGTGTTGTTTGGGTGTTGTTTGGGTGTTGTTTGGGTGTTGTTTGGGTGTTGTTTGGGTGTTGTTTGGGTGTTGTTTGGGTGTTGTTTGGGTGTTGTTTGGGTGTTGTTTGGGTGTTGTTTGGGTGTTGTTTGGGTGTTGTTTGGGTGTTGTTTGGGTGTTGTTTGGGTGTTGTTTGGGTGTTGTTTGGGTGTTGTTTGGGTGTTGTTTGGGTGTTGTTTGGGTGTTGTTGAGTATTGGTTGGATGCTATATGAGTGTTGTTTGAGTACTGTTTGAGTACTGTTTGAGTCCCTTCTGACTACTGTTTAGGGATGCTATGGTAGTCCTTTTGCTGCATTCTGCGGGCTTCATCTCGTTATTCAGAAGTTATATCCGTAATAAGCTAAAATGGAAATGAAGCCAAGCAAGCTGAAAGTCTTTAAAGTGAAAGTTTCATCGTATTTTGCGTTCCTTGAGCATTCATTTGATTTTCATCGATTGAATTTGCGAAGGCGTAACAGCAGCACCGAGCTCGCCTTCTTAGTCAGACACTTATCAATAAAAGAATCTGCCAGCAACATCGCCCCCGATGAATGATCTATTCTTACTACGCCCACCATCCCCAAAAACTCTGCTTTCATTCACATAGATGGAATTTCTCCCGCTAAAATAGCGTTATTTGCTGGGCAAATGGAATAGACGGAATTTATCCCGTTAATTTAACCCTTTTGGTTGATCTTCGGCTAATTCCGCTGAATTAGAAGGAGAAAATCCATTTAAATTCCAAAACCACTATATATCCTTCAATTTATAGGGAGAAAATCCAGTTAAATTAGCATAGGGTGCGTTCATTAGCAAAGAGAACTAGTTAGTAAAATAAACTCCTTCGAATAAAATGCAACGTCGGGGGTATCTGCTGTTCTTTTTGAGTTTAGGCTAGTTAGGAAAATAGACCATTCGAATAAAATGCAGTGTCTGGGTATCAGCTGTTCTTTCGAGTTGAGGCTACTAACGCGTTAGGCTTAATCAATATATTCCAAAAAATTGCGGGCAAGCTCATAACGTACGATTCGTTTCCCTTTGCCCCGATATAGAGGCAGCATCTGTCCTGTTGAGCATAGCTTTTGCAGAATATTGACTGCTGTTTTATGGTCCATTCCAAAATGCTCGACTGCATCTATGGGCCTTATAGGTTCAGCTTGCTGAACAGCAAATCGAATCATCTCACGCTCCGCTTGATGGGCACGGAAGTCTAATCCAGGTTTTGATTCGAATTTACTAAGCACCATTCTAAGCATCGTTTGGCAAAGCTCAGGATTCCTTTCTACGTCGTCGTAAGCAAATGAAATTACATGGTAGCCCATCGCATATAGGAAGGTTTCACGGTTCAGTTCCTGACTATATTTTTGGCGGTCCATGTCGCGGACATGTGTGGCGAACCCTTTAATCTCAAAAATCAACCTTACATTTCCCGGCAGCCAAGCAAAATCCGCAAAATAGGATCTCCCTCTCCAATCCATCACCTCGTACTCCGGATGCAAATGCTGAAAGTTCCCCCGAACCGGCCACCACACATTGCGCAAAAATAACGATTCTGCATGCCCATGCCCCCGTTCCAATCTACCTCGGCGTTCTCCTTTCCTTTTCTCCATATGCTGATCAATAAACACGCGCTGTATCTCGTCAAAACCCATTTCATCACCCTCCTGGAAAATAGAAAACGCCCCGTCATTACTCGCATTGGAGTACTAACGGGACGTTCTTCGTCTCTTAGTTTTGATTATAGGACAACCTTGGGAAGATGAACAGCCCCTTCATATAAATCACCCTATTCTTTTTCAGTCACGGGGCGAGAAGAGACGCTTCATCCCTGTACCAACCCAGTAGAAATTACCCTATGTTGAATTCAACATGGGTCACCATACTGTTCACTATAATGTTTACATAGCCGAGGAAACGTTTTCTGTACGGATGATCTTAACAATTATGATACGCCTTCCTTACTTTAGTAGGAGTCACTTCTCTACCTCTGATTAGATGGAATTTCTCCTGCTAAAACTTCCACATCGCCCGATTGGACAATTTAACAGGATTTTCTCCCGTTAATTCCCGCAAAAACCGCCAACTTCAGCTCTAACTGACAAATTAACAGGAAGTTTTCCATCTAAGTGGGCTGACAGAGTTAAAAGGGTGATATTAACGGTAGTTTTTCCTGTTAAGTGACTTTATACGATTAATTTCTCTCAAAATTAATTGATGTATCGTCGACACACGGATGAGATGTTCTTGGTACTGCGAGTGGATATTTAAAAGTTTCTAAGAGCTATAAAACAATTGATGTATCGTTGATACACTGAGGAGATGTGCTAGGTATTACAAGTAAATATTCAATATTATCTAAGGTATATAAAACAAATAGTGTATCATCGACACACCGATGATATGTACTTGTTACTGCGAGTGGATATTCAATAGTAGCTAAGCAATATAAAACAAATAAAGCCCTCCAACTGCGACGTTTAGTCGAAGTTAGAGGGCTTAGTAAATCATCTATCCCTGAGGCATATACTTGCGGATATCCACCTCGAGCGCCTGGGAAAGCTTCATCCCGAGCGTACGGTCGGCACGGAAGAAATTGCAGATCGCGCGCAGCCGGATATCGTCATTGGTTTGCTTAAGCTCGCCAATCAAGTTAGCGACCAAGTTGGCTTGCTGCTCTTCGGGTAACGAACGGTATCGCTCGCCGGCTTGCGTGAAATCGTCGGTTTTATCAATCTTTTGGCGGCCAGCCGTCCCTTGGAGCGGAACATAGGAGTCTGGATAGGACTCTGATTCTCTTGGGCTTTCCGATAAGCTGTTCGGCTCATAATTGACCGTAGACGGATTAGCTTGCATAGTCATCGCACCATCCCGTTGATGATTGCGAACAGGCGCATAAGGACAATTAACCGGGATATGCAAATAGTTTGCTCCCAGGCGGTAACGCTGCGTATCTGGGTACGAGAAGAGCCTTCCCTGCAGCAGCTTGTCCTCAGATGGCTCAATGCCCGGCACCAAAGAGCTTGGCGAGAAAGCCGACTGCTCCACCTCGGCAAAATAATTGACCGGATTGCGGTTCAAGATCATTGTGCCTACCTTTTGCAGCGGGTACATATCCTCAGGCCAAACCTTCGTCGGGTCAAGCGGATCAAATGCGTACCTGTCCACGTGCTCTGTCGGCATCAACTGAACGTGCAGCTCCCACTCCGGATAGTTGCCTAGCTCGATCGCATCATGCAAATCACGGGTTGCGTGATTAAAGTCTTTGCCTTGCATATCACTTGCTTCCGTAGCCGTAAAATTACACACCCCTTGTTTGGACTTCCAATGGTATTTCACGTATGTTGGCTTTCCAGCAGCATTGATCCACTTAAAAGCGTGTACACCGAAGCCGTCCATCTCGCGGTATGTGGCTGGTGTCCCGTCATCCGAAAACAACCAAGTCAGCATGTGCGTCGATTCCGGCGACAGCGTCATGAAATCCCAATAGCGAGCCGGATCTTGAAGATTCGTATGGGGCGCTGGCTTCAGGGAATGAACCATGTCCGGAAACTTCATCGCATCACGAATGAAAAACACGGGAAGGTGATTCCCTACAATATCGTAGTTGCCTTCTTGCGTATAAAATTTAACCGCAAAACCGCGCGGATCGCGAGCCGTCTCCGGTGAGCCCGTCCCGTTGATAACGGTAGAGAACCTTACAAAAACTGGTGTCTCCGTGCCTGCTTCCTGCATAAAATGAGCCCTCGTATGGCTCGTCATGCTTACCTCGGTCCGGAATACGCCATGTGCCCCAGCGCCGCGGGCATGAACAACTCGCTCCGGAATCCGCTCCCGGTCGAAATGGGCCAGCTTCTCAAGCAAATGATAATCCTCTATTAAAGCGGGTCCGCGCTGCCCTGCTGTACGTGAGTTCTGATTATCGCCAACAGGCGTTCCTAAATTAGTGGTTAGGTAGTTTTCCATCGTAGCACCTCTTCATCGGTTTATATATTTAGACTTGATCTAAATCTCTAAACCAATCATAGCGGATAGCCCAAGGGCTGTCATGAATGGACTATGAATGAACGATGAATGTTTCATGAAGAGGTCACTTCGCAGTGTCACATTGTGTCGGCTGGAGTTACCTTCAAGAGAAGCCGCTTACCCTCAGTCGCGTAGATCCGCAAGCCGGTAGCCTACTCCGCGAACAGTCACGATATATTTAGGCGCAACGGCGCTGTCTTTCAGTTTTTTGCGCAAGCTCTTGATATGGGCGTCGACCAAGTTGCTGCCGCCATAGAAATGCAGTCCCCATACCGTGTCCAGGAGCGATTCCCGAGTAAGTACGGAACCATCCGAGGACATGAAATGCAAAAGAAGATCATATTCCGTCTTTGTCAGCTCGACGCGCTGCCCGGCCCGGTCAACCGTCATTTTTTTAAGATCCACAGAAATATCTTTAAAGGAGCGAATGTCGCTTATAGCCGCAGCATTGTTTACCAAAGCTGGTCGCCCTAGAAGCATTCGGTTGATTTGTTTGACCGCCTGCTCAGGCTTAGCCGGCCATACTAGAAGCTCAGCCGCCCCAAGCGCAAAAGTGCCGCGCGTGTCATACGATTTCTGATCCAGCAAAATCAAGACCGGAACGGCGTGTAAATCCGCGGATTCAAGAAGCTCCGCTCCTGCCTGTAACGTATTTTCCGCAGCTGCATGAAGGACAGGAATAGCATCGTAGACGAGCAGCTCCGGCTGAAGAGTCTGCAGCATGCTCTTATTAAAATCATGCAGCGAAAATACGTCAAAGCATTCCGAAGACAAAGCAACGAGCAGGCTTTTGACTCGTTCGGGAAACGGACTGATAATCATGACCCGCTGCGTAATCGAGCAGATCATGCCATTATGCAGCAGCTCTTCCTCCGTGTAGCTCATGGTTTCATCCGCCGAGTGCAGCGGATCTGCTTCATTTGAAGCGGCAGGGTTTAGGCTTCCTTCGTCGCGCATAATTCGCAGACCCCCTCGATGACGACTTGGGCATGCTCGATTTTATACTTTGTCTCCAAAGCGACCTTCTGCAGCCACTCTTCTGGCAAATCGGTAAGCACCTCGTCGACGCGACCGCATTCGGTACATACAATATGCTGGTGCTCGTCCGTACGCGCATCATATCGGCTAACTGCTTCACCCAACTTCAACTCCCGAATAAGGCCTGCATCGGTTAAATAACGAAGCGAGTTGTACACTGTACCATATGCAAAATTAAAGCCTCTGCCCCGCAACCGTTCTATCACGTCTGCCGCTGTAGGATGATCATGAGCAGCCTGTATTACTTCCAATATCGATTTCCGCTGTATCGTTAAGTTGATTTTGTTCATAGAAACATCATTCCTTTATAAATGACTTTAGACTAAGTATAAATTCATAGCCTTATATGGTCAACTGGCAGCTGCACCCTCTGCTAGGCCATGTGGCTGATGATGGTTTTTCGATCAAATGCCGGTGAAACCATTCGTAATCGCTTTTTTATGATGCGATAACTACCGCTCCCGCCTGGTCATTGAAATGGAGAAAGAATCCTGTCTACTCCACTATTCAGCTCTCACCCTGCATCAAGATCACCCTTCCTTCAAATTGTTTCGCACAATATGTCCATTTTGCTTATACTCTGAAACCGTTTTAATTTTTTTGTCGAAATAAATAAACTGAATATTTACAAAATTCTAATAATGAGGTATACTAAGCCTATCTTAAACGAGAGGGGATAGTCCATTGAAGTAGGTTAGCGAAGCATGTCTCATTAACTCGGGAAGGAGCACCGAAGGGAATACAGGACATGCGGGGACAACGGCGATTAGGAAAAGTCGATGAGTGAAAGGTCAGGTACTTACGGAAGGAACAGAATTTGAAACAAATCGAAAGGAAGTTGATCGAGGTCAGTAAAGCTAGGATCGAAGTCGATAGGGTTTGTAACAAATTCGAAAGGACGAGGAAGAATAGGAAAGAATCGGATTGGAGCGTTTGAATAAATTGAATAGTTCTCTACCAAGCAGGTGAAGGGCTTCTGGTTATCCATTGATAAGCAGAAGCCCTTCTTATGTGTGTCTATAGGATTGGACTGAGTAGCCGAGAGATCGATTCCTTGAACCGATTCATCAGCGGACGCTCGCCGTAAATTTCCGTGGTCAGCTGCGTACTATTTTGCATATCCATCTCGAAAATGCGTTGCAGCTTGGCTGCCGTCTGCGTATCATAGATAAACGCATTCATCTCGAAGTTCAGCTTAAAGCTGCGGATATCGAGGTTTGCTGTGCCCACAGAAGCGACCTTGCCGTCTATGACCAGCGTCTTCGCATGAAGAAAGCCCTTCTCGAACATATAGCAAGACACACCATTGGCAAGAAGCTCGCCCAAATACGAATGCGTTGCCCAGTAGACGAAGAAGTGATCCGGCTTGCTCGGCAGCATAATACGAACATCAACCCCTGACAAAGCTGCGATCTTCAGCGCCGTCATTAAGCTCTCGTCCGGTACAAAATAAGGAGTTTGCAGGCAGATCGTTTTTTTCGCCGCATAGATCATTTTGATATAAGCATCTTTAATTTGCTGGTATTCCGTATCCGGACCGCTGGCCACCAGCTGCATGCCAATCGTGCCCGTGTCCTCGCTCATAATCGGGAAATACAGCTCATTTAACGATATTTTGCCCGAAGCGGCAAGGTTCCAGTCCATTAGAAACTGCGCTTGCATTTGCAGCACCGCGTTGCCCCGCACTCTAAGATGGGTGTCTCGCCACTCTCCGAAATGCTCATTCAGGCCCAAATATTCATCACCGATGTTAAAGCCGCCAATATAGCCGACTTGACCGTCAATAATAACAAGCTTGCGATGATTGCGGTAGTTAATTTTTAGATTCAAATACGGAATGCGAGACGGAAAAAATGCTGCCTCCTCCCCGCCGGCCGCCAGTAATTCGTGAAAATAACGCCTTGGCAAGCCAGAGCTTCCAATGTGATCATATAGAAACTTAACCTCGACACCCTCCGCCGCCTTCGCAGCGAGCGCCTTCACGAGCCGCCTGCCAAGCTCATCGTCGCGAACGATATAGTAGACGAGATGAATATGATGTTTGGCCTCTGCAATATCCATCAGCAACGCGTCGAATTTCTGGTTGCCCTCGGTAAAGATATCAACCGCGTTATTGCTTGTGTACAAAGCGTAGCTTGTTTTCAGGTTCATGTAGATCATATCCTGGTAGCTCTGCATTTCCGTATCCTTGTGCAGCAGCTCACCATCGCGCAGCTGTCGCATTTGCCGCTCAATCGTATGCTCGATAATGCGCTGGCTGTCACCAAGCAGCTTATACAGCTTTCTCTTGCGAACCTTTTGCCCCAATATTAAATACATGACAAACCCGATGACCGGGATAAAAAAGAGGACCATCAGCCAAGCCCACGTCGTGCTGGCATTGCGCCGTTCCAAAAAGATGACGGTTATCGCCAAAAAAATGTTAAGCAGCATAATGATTGCGTATGCGTTTTGCATTATTGCGATTCTTATCATAAACACCTCAGTCTGATGTAAAAGCTAATGAGATCATACTCCAAGCACGGTGTATGTTCAAGCCTGATTATATGCTACAATTCAAGCAGAAGAAACGATTGCTTCATTAATACCCCTTTCCGATTAAAATGCATCAAAATATACGCCTGTTAACAAGGCGGGATCAAGAACCACTTTCACTTGGACAGAACCCGCAGCAGTGGCACTGGAGGAACAACGATGGATATACGCAAATTCAGGCTGGACGAGAAAACGCTCGGCACCTTTAGTGAAGAACGGGATGAATATGAACGCGATTACGCAAGACTCATTCAATCGCCTGCCTTCCGCCGGCTGCAGGGCAAATCGCAGGTATTCGGCGCGGGTACGGGCGATTACTACCGGACAAGGCTGACCCATTCCCTAGAAGTATCGCAAATTGCCCGTGAGGTAGCTAGAAGGCTTGGCAAACAATATGATTTTCTAGCTCGCCAAGAGCATCCGGGCCTCGTACTGGACCCCGCCGTGGTGGAGATTGCAGCGCTTGCCCATGACCTCGGCCATCCTCCTTTCGGACATAAAGGCGAGGAAGTGCTCAATCATTTGCTCATGGAAGAATACGGCATGCCTTACGAGGGGAACGCGCAAAACTTCCGCATTCTCATGTTCTTGGAGAAGCGCGCCGGCAGCGGCAGCGGCCTCGATTTGACTGCCGCCGTATTGCTTGCTATCAACAAATATCCCTTTAGCCTCGGTGAGCCTGGGCGGCTCAAAGGCTTATACACCACCGAATGGGCAGAAATCGAACAGCTCCGTCGTTCATGGCAAATTCCGATTGGCTGTTCGACGCTTGAGGCACAGCTGATGGATCTATGCGATGACATTGCTTATTCCACCCATGACATCGAGGACGGCATTCGTGCAGGCAAAATCCAGATGAATCGTACTTTTTTCGAAGATAGCCGGCTTATCGATCATGTGGTACAGGAAATTGTAGAGGATAAGGGCAATACGGGCATCGGCTGGGGCGAAGTCGACATTCCTGCCATGGTGAAGCGTGTGCTTATCTCGTATTTAGAGCAATGGGAAGCTCTATATGTTAGCTGCGAGAGGGAATCCTCGCGCACCAGGCGTGAGATGAAAGCGCGATGGGTCAGCTTGTTCGCAGGCAAGGTCGGCATTATCGATGACGCGCAGCGCGGCTGGAAGAAGGTTACTTTCGTCCATAACGGACAGCAGGATATCGAGCTGCTGCGGACGATGGAAATCTTGAAGAAGCTTGCTTGGGTCACGCTGATTAAGGATTTCCGCGTTCAGCGCCTGCAAATGCGCAGTGAAATTATGATTCGAAGGCTGTGGGATAGCTTTAAGGTGCAAGAGCAAGGGCGCCTTATTATCCCGCCGGATTGGATCGAAAATTACGAACAGCATAAGAGCAAGTGGAGCTGGCCGCGATTTGTTGCCGACTACATTTCCGGCATGACCGATGCTTATGCAGAAAAGGTCTACGCAGAGCTCTATGCCAGCAAATCAGGCTCTATTTATGAGCTGGATTAACTAAAAAGAAGCACAGCATGGAGTGAAACCCACTTCCAGCTGTGCTTCTTCTTTTGCAAGGCTTCTCCTGATGATTCGCCTTTATCTTCACTTTAGTCTCTGCCAACAACCGTGCTTACCGCGCTTGCCGAAAGCTCCGTAATGTAATCGAAGAAACGGACCGGATCGACATCATAAACCAAGCTAACCGGTCGGCCATCCGCGCGTTCCACCGTACGGCCTTGGCTCGCGCCATCCTTGATCACGCCGCTTGGCACTGTCTTGATTTGCACTAAATCCGGGTTTCCGACAACGGCTGTCGTCAGCACATCCCATAAGTAGTAGGTCGAATTGGTCTCCATATAAACAAGCGGAGGACATGCGGCATAACATTGACCGACAAAATCCAGCCCTTCATGCTTGCGCAGCGAAGCCCAGCGATTGCGAACTTCCATCGTAAGCGGCACCTTGTTCGTGCTCTCCAGAGCAACAAGCAGGATCGGAATGCTGCTTGCCCACACGCGGTGAACTGCTTCCGGATCCCAGAAAGCATTCCATTCTGCCGTACCGTCATGCTCAGGCTCCTGAACATTGCCCCGTTCATTAAATGTGCCACCCATCCAGACGAGCTTCTCGATTTTCTCCTCAATGTCTGGAGCTTCGTCCAGCGCTCTGGCCAAATCCGTAAGCGGACCCGTAAACAGCAGCGTAACCTTCTCCTCGGAACGGCGAAGCTGCTCAATCATATGCAGATGCGCTGGCAGCTCAGCGACTTTCGTACGAATCGTTCCTGCTTCATTCAAAATTGGCAGCGCATCGACAAAAAACGTATGCATGCGCCACTCAGCCGGGAATGGGTTCACGCCTCGGGAGTTTGAGCGCGCAACCTCCGTAGACGCCGTTTTCTCTGGTTTGCCGAAGCGGTCAATAATTTTGCGGCTAGCCTTCTCGCCTGGCTCCAAATAGCCGTCTGCCGGAATAACCGACACGCCGATCAGATCAACATCCTCCATTTGCAGCAATAGAAATAGGGAGACCAGATCATCAACGCCAGCATCATGATTAAAATAAAGTTTAGTGTTTGCCATATATATCCGTCCTTTCCGAGTATAAAACGATATATCGTTTGTCCATCCTATAAACAAGGGGGTGAATTGTCAATGGCTAAGGATGTACTATGTGAAGTGAACTCATGCAAGTTCTGGGCAGCGGGAAACCACTGCGGCGCTTCGTCCATTTATGTTGTCAGCAACCGCGGCAAGCAAGCCAGCCACTCCGAGGAAACCGATTGTAAAACGTTTGAAGCAAAGATCTAACGAAAGACTTTACCATTAATAAGCAGCGCAAGCGACTTGATTCCAATGCCCTCTTCTTAATCGGGCTCGAATGAAAGTCCGCTTGCGCTGCTCCTCATTTTATTTTGTAACCGGAACCGCATCAAAATGCTCCTCAAGCGTCTCGCCGCTCTCGGCTAGCTCGGCAGCAAGGTCCTCGCCTACGTAGCGAAGATGCCAAGGCTCGTACTGATAACCCGTAATCTCTTCCTTTCCCTTTAGATATCGGATAATAAACCCATATTCATGGGCGTGCTTCTCCAGCCATACCGCTTCCTTCGTACCTGCGAAGCAATCGGCCGCCGCGCATTTGCCATCGCTTCCGGTAACGTCTATGGCGAGACCCGTCTCATGCTCGCTCGTCCCGGGAAAGGCGCTATAGGTTCTGGCTTTCTCCAGCCCATCACGTTTGACATAGCGCTCAAAGAGCGTCTTTTGCGTGCTGTGGGAGCGATAAGCCGAAACGCCAGCCAGCAATACACCATCATTCTCTGCTCCGGTGAACAGCTTTTCGAGCGCCGCAGCCGCTTCCTGTCTCATCTTGCGCTTGTCCACCTTATCCGAAAAAATAAAACGAACGTCAGGATAGACTAAATCCGAAGGATTATATTCTTCGGGCAGCTTGTTCTGCTTGTTTACAAGCACCGCTACATCCGCTGGCTTCGCAATGACGGCCATTCCATCCTCGGTTTGTTCATTTTCTGCAGTTCCATTGCCGCTACCGCTGTTTCCTTGACCAGCAGTTGGCTTATCGGTTGCTGCAGGCGGCTCTCCCGTTGGCTTGTCTTCTGGTTTAGTCCCCGGCTTGGCATCCACGCCGCCCGACACCTGGCCGCCGTTCCCTGCCGCACCACCATTGGCAGACGCTTGCTTGCCCGGAAAGATTGCAAAATCTCCCGTCTTATATAGAGAGTAACCAATCACCATTGCTGCGCATACCATAACGAACAAAAGCAGCCTGCTTTTTCTTTTTTTCATGATTAGCCTCCGTAATATTTTTTTACATATTTTTCATGTTATTACACTTGTTTTTATGGTTTGTCCATCGCACCTATTTTATAGACTACTAAAAGCTTTATAATGTTTCAATCTAATAACTTGGAAATCATGTAACGTGATAGAAATAGAGCAAATACGTGTATTAATTAATGATTAACCAATTTTATGCTTGGGCATGGAGGAGCCTTTTGCCTTTTGACATTCACCTGTCATTAGGAGCATAATGGGATAAGAATTTACAGAGCGCATATATATTAATATTAGCGGGCTGGCTGCCTCGGAGAGACGGCCTGTTTTTGCTGTGAAAGGTAGGCGGTTATATGTCATTTTTAACTCCCAAACGACTGCTAAGCACTCGTCCCATCCTTTTTTTCTCGTTCATCATGCTTTTGAAAAGCTATTTGGCGTGGATGGTTATTTTCGAAGATGGATTCTCCTGGACTACGATTTTAAAAGAAATACCGTTTGTGCTTATTGTGTATTGTTTCATAGAATACTTCTCATCCAAACGCAAGCTGGTCTACTATTTAATCGCGAATTTAGTCATGACACTCATTTTGTTCGCAGTCATTATGTATTACAAATATTATGGCGTCATCGTTACCTATCTGGCGCTTGAGCAGGTAAACCAGGTTACTGCGGTCAAGAACAGCGTATTCTCGCTGATGGATCCCTACTACTTGCTCATCTTCACCGATATTATCATTATGGCTTTCTTGCTCTTTCGCCGCAAGAAGGCATTGAACTGGAAGAAAGAAAGCTCCCGCAAGGAGAGCAAACGTCTCGTGGTAGCCTTGTTTACCATTTCAATCGCGCTTTGCTTGTTCAACATTTTGCCAAACCGTGCGAGCATGAACGAAATTGTCAAAGCGGAGCAAATGGGCATTCTGAATTACGAGGCTTACATGATTTTTTCTAATAAAGACATTGATTTTGTAGATCCAAACCATATTACGCAAACCAAGATCGATGAAGTGAAAAAAATCGAGCAGCCCGCTGCTCCACAGCTGTGGAAGACGGCTTCCGGCAAAAACGTCATTATCATTCAGATGGAGTCGTTCCAAAACTTCCTCGTCAATCTGAAAATCGATGGCAAAGAAATTACACCGAATATAAATAAGCTCGTCAACGAGAACTATTATTTCAAGCACTTCTACCAGCAGGTTGGCCAAGGAAATACCTCAGACGCTGAATTTGTCGTCAACACATCGTTCTATATCCCGCCCCGTGGCGCTGCAACGATGATTTATGCTGACAAGGAGCTTCCGAGCTTGCCTAAGCTGCTTAAAGCGAACGGCTACGACACGACTACGTTCCATACGAATGTCGTTGAATTCTGGAACCGAGGCGAGCTCTACAAAGCGCTTGGTTTCGACCGTTATTACGACCAGAAGTTTTTTGGCGATGAGGACACTGTATTCTTCGGCGCTTCCGATGAACAGCTTTACAAGAAAACAGCGGCAGAGATGGATCGCATGAGCCAAAACGGCAAACCGTTCTACTCGCACGTCATTTCGATGACATCGCATCACCCGTTCACGATTCCAGCGGACAAATACAAAATGACGCTTCCTGAGCGCTATGAAAATACCTTTGTTGGTGATTACATCCGTGCTCAAAACTATGCGGATTACGCGCTTGGCGGCTTTATTGAAGACCTGAAGGAACGCGGCATTTGGGACAACAGCTTGATTCTGTTGTACGGTGACCATCTCGGGCTTCCTATCTACTCGCTAGATCGCGACGATAAAGCGCTCATGGCTGAAATTTACGGACATGAATACAGCTATACCGATATGATCAACATTCCGCTCGTCGTTGCCTCTACAGGCGTAACGGAAGGCAAAGTATTCGATCAGCTTGGCGGCCAGGTGGATATTTTGCCAACGATCGCGAACATGCTTGGCATTTCCTTGGACGATCATATCCATTTTGGGCAAGACTTGTTCAACCAGTCGTATAACGTGCTTCCTCAGCGTTATTATCTCCCGACTGGCTCGTTCTTAAGCAGCAAAGAGCTATTCATGTCAGGCAGCGGCTATGAAGACGGCAAGCATTATTCGTTAGCCGGTGATGGCCTTAAGGAACAGGAAGCTACGGAAGATGAGTACCAGCGCGCGCTGGAGCTGCTGAATCTATCCGACAGCTATGTAAGCCAGCTGCCTAGCTGGAAGAAAAAATAATGTTTTAGATTAAAATTCAATTTATAGCATGCAAATAAGGCTCACTCTGAAGCACAGCAAGCTGCTTCTAGGTGAGCCTTATTCCTATTCAAAAGGAGAGCTTATTGCCCTGCTGATCTGAACTAGCTGTTTTTCACCGCTTCAAGCACTTCTTGAACATGTCCGTCTACGCTTACGCTGCGCCATTCCTTAGCTAGCTTACCCTGCTCGTCAATCAAGAAAGTAGAACGCTCAATGCCCATAAACTCCTCGCCATTCCAGCTCCGCAGCTTCCATACGCCGAATAGCTCCGAAACCGTATGCTCGGTATCCGACAGCAGCAGGAAAGGCAGCTCATGCTTGCCAACGAATTGCTCATGCGAAGCCAGATCGTCTGGGCTTATGCCAATGACCTCCGCATTATTTTGCCCAAATTGTCCGTTAAAATCACGGAAGTCGCAAGATTCGGTTGTGCAGCCAGGTGTCATATCGCGCGGATAGAAATAGATCACAAGCTTCTTGCCTGCATAATCGGAGAGCTCCACCTGCTCGCCGTTAGATGCCAATAACTTAAAATTCGGAACTTGGTCGCCAACCTTTAATTGTTCTCCCATTGGTCCATTCTCCTCTACTTTGTCATTTCAATCGTCAAGCCGCTTTCTTCTTCCTTCAAATACAACTCGCCAAGCTCTTGAATCTTCAAGCGGACCGGGAAGCTTTCAGCCGTTTTGTTCGTAAAATGCCATCTGCGGCCCGTCTCCACGACCATCAGCAACCCATTGTCGTCGCCAATCGGGTTGAAATCGCTGCTGCGCGTCTTATAGGTGAGAATGCCGAGTTCGGCAAACCGGTTTACTGCTGCAGGAACACCAAGGGTAGGCACGCCAATCTCGCTGATGCACAGGATGTCTTGCTTCGCATCGAAGGGTCGGTCTACTCCATTACTCATCGTGTGCCTCGCGATCAGCTCCAAAATATTACCCGCCGGGTCCTCAAAATAAACCGAATGCGAATTCCACGACTCGCTGAAGGAAATATCAGTTCCAGCTTCAGTACCGATCGGCACCATCGATTCGATCCACTGCTTCGCTTCCGGTAGCTTGTTCTCGGGGATCGTAAAGGCAAAGTGGTAATACTCGCCTTGATAATCGCCAGATGCAGGCTCTTGGAAGGTAAGCTCGCTCCAGCCTGCCCGTACCGTAAAGCTGCCCCTCTCCGAATGAACAAGCGTCAAGCCAAGCCTATCCGTATAAAACGGTTGAAGGCTTGCAGCGTCAGCTGTTGCGATGACAAGCTTCTCAATAATCATTTTACACCTCGTTGTGTTCGTAATACAAAGCACTATCCGTAGCGAATGCTTTTGCCAACGCATGATCGTTATATTGACCGTACGCCAGCATGAGCTTCGTTAAGGCTGCTTCGATAGACAGCTTCTCGATGACAATGGCACCTGCTTCAATTAAGCGGAGAGAGGAGGAATAGAGCGCATCTGAACGGTCCTTAATCGGACATATGTAAACATCGATGCCAAGTGCAGTACAGCGTGTTATAAAATGAGGGAGCGAGTAAGGCCCTTCCTCAATCCCACATGCCGTACCTGAATGATGCAAATCATGGAGCACCGCTTTTGGCCGATTCACCGAAAAATCATAAAACGAATAATTCAAGCCCGGGTAGGGCCGGATGTAGACGATACCCGAATCGAGGCGCAGGGTTTCCGGGTCCCAGTCCAGCGATGATTTGGTCCGTGTTAGAAGTGCTTCCGGTTTTGGATTGCGCGGATGGTCCCGCCAGTGGAAGGCTTTGTCCACCATAGTTCCGTATGTAAGGCCGTAAGGGCTGCCGAATTGGTCTGTAAATGAGATGGCTTGGGTCATTCGAGTTCCGAGATACACCTGCGGGATGCCCTGGTCATCCTCATAAACCGCAAATACGCCTGGCAGCCCACTGTCAGCCACAAAATGAATTGCATTAGCGAAATTGCGAAGCCCGTTGCTCCTCTCATCCGCCAGCGGATAATTGCTGGCCGTCAAAACGATCGGGATTTTCGTAGAAGCAAACAAATACGCCATCATCGACGCACTATATGCCAGCGTATCGGAGCCATGCGTTATGATTATTCCCTCGTACAGGGCTGAGTCCAGCCCATAGAGTGCGGTGGCCAGCGCTATCCAATCATCCGTTGTCAAATTTTCGCTTAATAAATTTAGAGGCTGTACAGCTTGAAGCACAATATCTTCCCGTTGATGAGAACTATTGCGATAGACATCAATGAGCGTATAAGCGCCTGACTGATCAACGTCGATACCCGCCCCTTGCCTTTTGCTTCCGATGGTTCCACCGGTAAATACTACTAAAATAGGTTTCATGTTTGGTCCTCCTTGCCGTCTCGCTAATCCTGCGCTTTCATTCATAAAGGTTAATGGATATCTATCGTATATGCGTCACAGGGTCTTGGTCAAGCTGCATACCTGCTCTTAACAGGTTACCCACTGTCTCCTGCTTCATACGAGACATCCCCGGCCAGAACAACCTGCTGCATCATCCTTCGCAAAAAGGAGGCTCCGCCGACTATACTCGCGGAGCCTCCTTTTTTCTATTGGCCGTTAGCCAGCTTTTTTTGATTTTGCCAGAATTCGTCGAATGTCTTCAGCAAGTCTTCTGTAGCAAGAGTGCCTTGCAAATATTGCCGTCCGAGTTCCGTTCCCATCCGGTAATACTCACTGAAATTTGTGTAATGGCTCGGCCGTTTGACTCCTCTGTAATGAATAGGATCATTGGCCATCAAAATATAAGGGGCATACGGGCTCGTTGCATATTTCTCATCGTCGATAGCACCGCTATAGATGGATCTGAGCCCTGCGGCATCAGCAAAAGCTCTATTGCTTTCGGCCGAGGACAAATACGTAATGAAGGCCCAAGCCTCGTCCCTATGCTTAGACTGCAAGGCAATGCCCCAGCCGGCAGCGCCAACGTTATAGTGGGATATGCCCTGGGGCCCCGTTGGCAGAGGAGCCGTCGCCCACTCGTTATTTTTCAGCTTTTCCCTAATTTGTGGGATGATGTCCGAATCTTGAATAAGCATGGCAGCTTCGCCATTTGCGAATGCATTCACTTGGTCGTTGAATCCCCAATCTATGGATTTGGGATGTGAAGTCTCAACGTAAAGCTTACGGTAAAGCTCAAGCGCCTCGGCTGCTCGTTCTCCGGCAAAGATCGTTGTCCCGTCCAACTCAAACATGGAATCGCTGCTGCTAACGCCATCTCCGTTGTAATCTTGGATCATGCTGGTGAGCGTATTGGCGGCACCCGGCCCACCGCGAAAAGCAAAGCCGTAACGGCCCAACTCTGGTTTCGTCAACTGCTTACCGACAAAGTAAAGCTGTTCCCATGTCTCCGGCGCTTGAAGCGCTTTAGCGTCGAACCAATCCTTTCGGTAATAGAGCTGGACCTGGTAAAGACTATTTGGAATATAATAGGTAATGTCCCCAATATCCCTAGCCATCAATCTGGCATCCTCGCTAATGAGCGAATAGTTGCTCCACTCCGGCAAGTAGCGCTCCAGACTGACCAGCAGTCCGCGAGAGGCATAGGTATGCGCCGTTATGTCACGTACCTCTACGATATCTATGTCTTGGTTATCCTCCAGCATCGTTAAAATGGCATCGTCCGCGTTATCTTCTGTCGGCGTAATTAACTGGATGCGGATATTGGCATTCTGGAGTTCGAACTGCCCGATTAGCTTCTTGAGTTCTGCCGTCCGCTGTGGGGTCATCAGGCTTTGGACGACCTTTAAAGTCACTTTCTCGGAATCAGGAGCAGGCGTCTGCGTGCCTATGCTTTGTTTATCTCCGTTGTTCGCGCAGCTGCTTAAAATTGATATCATGATCATCCACGAGAGCAGATACAGAGCTTTGTTCATCATACGGAGCCTCATTGCATTTCCTCCGATCCAATAAAGGTTCTTCCATCTCTACTTTATTTATCGGCTTCCTGCTCTTCAAGCAATACCGTTTTACGCTATTTTTTTCAAAAAAAGTTCAGCCAACCGCCCGTTATTAAAACGGTAACAACCATTCATTCAAGCAGCAGCGCGGCGGGCTGGTTTCTTCACTAGCATCCTCCCGCTTGCAAGCAGCAGCGTTATCACCAATGTTGCCACATACATCCCTTTGATTAAGGGAAGTTCGGTATCCGTACCTGAGAAAAATCCGTGTGCAAGCGCCATGATGAAGATCGGATAGGAAAGCAAATGAATCGTTAGCCAAATACGGCGTGAGAACTTCTGGCGAAAATCTGACGTGAGCAGCAGCAGCAGCATCCCGTATAACGACAGCGTACCCAGCCCGTACAGGAGAGGATGTTCATGGGCCATAAACGGAATCAACAGCTCTGTCCATTTGAATGGCGTATAGGTATCGATAACCAAAACTGCCATGTGGAGCAAGGCTAACAGCGTGCCGCTATTCGTTAATTGCATATGGGCCTTATAGAGGGTTGCCTTCCTCTTTCCCTTCATGAACGGGTAGCCGTAAAGCATGCCCATAGCCATCCCGCCAAACAGCAGCAAGTAAGCCGCAATCGCAAATATACGCGTAAGCTGCCAGGTAGGCAATTCGATCAACCAATCAGTCATCCCCGATCCCTTCCTTCCCTTTACGATCACTGGAAGCTTCGTGCTTGCGCAGCGTACGGTCTGCGGTGTACATATAACCCGCATATTCAGGAGCGTACGTCGCCAGCAGCGCTGTACCTTCCTCGAAGCCGGCAATACATACCGCCTTCGCCCACACCTCGCACGCCGTAACGTCAGGCCCTGTAATGGTACACTGTACAACATCGCTGCGGCTTGGCTTCATTGTGCGTGGATCAAGAATATGGTGGCAGAAAGTTCCGTCCTGCAAATTCCAGCTTCGTCCCAGCGTACTGGAGGTAGCGATGCCCCCATTGCGGAGTAAAATGACCGCTTCGGCGCAATCGGGCTTCCATGGATTTTGGATTCGCAGCTCAGCCGGCGCGCTGGCGCTTCGCAAATCCCAGATTGCCGCATCGCCGCCTGCATTGATCATCCCAGCCTGAACGCCTCGTTTGCGACGCAGCCAGTCAGCTAGCTTTCGGGCAGACCAGCTCTTTGCGATGCCGCCCAAATCGACCTCTGCGCCTCGCTGAAGCCTTACTGCCTTCATCCCTGCGTCCATTTCCAGCAGCGTGTCGCTTGTCGCCGGACCGATGCTGTGGATGGGAAAGCCTTGAATATGGCCGATATGTTCGAAAGATTGGCTGTATCCAGCTGCTTCAAGCGCCTTTAACATATGAACGTTGAACAAACCTCCCGTGAGCATTCGATATTTATTGGCTTCAGATAGGATTTGAAATAGGAGAGGTGAGACAAGCTGCCAATTGCCGCCAGAGCGATTGAGCTGGCTCAGCTCGCTATCCGCTCGAAATCGGCTAAGCCTGTTCTCCATATCCAGAAACCACTGCTTAACCAAGGCTGCGTACTCGCCTGCCTCGGAATTGTCCTCTGCATTGCCCGGTGACCGAGCATCTGAGTTATGAATGAGAATGGCTTCAACGTCCGTATTCATGGCCCGAAAGTGAATAGTAGTCCGATTATCCATCTAGGAACGCCCCGTCTGAGACCGCATGCCGCTGCCGCCTGAGCTCTCACCCGAATCTGCCTCCGGTTCCGTAGACCAGCTGCCATTGCCCCCGCTTTCACTGTAGTGCTGGTTTCTGCCCGCCGGCTGCCGCTTTACCCAATCCTCCACGATCGCATCCTCCTCCTCGAGCTGCTGACTTAATGACGGGCTGGAGCTATCGCCTGCCTTCAGCACGTGCGCCTGTTGAAAAGCCGCACTGTTCTGCACCGATCCGAACACGAGAAAAACGGCAAAAGCTCCACAAGCCCCTAACTGCCATTTCATTAGCTTAGATGAATTCATCTCCAGCTTCACCGTCCCTTTTGTAACTGACATAACACTTGAATTAAGGAAAAGTATAAACCCGCATTCTGAAAATCAGGTTAAAGCAGGGTGAAGGCAACTTCAAAATTCAATAATATTTTTTCGTTTGTAAATAATAATAATAATCATTGTCAATGCTGTAGAAGAAGACTTCTTCACTTAACCGAATGCCATTTGATAAAAGATTGAGGTGACTCTTTATGATAAAATCACAAATTGCTCGTTCCGAAGCAGCGGATGGTCATCGGCATAGCCGCGGCGGCAAACGTTATTTTGGACGCGGAGGCGTCAAATTTGCACTGCTGAAGCTGCTTGAGAATGAATCTATGCACGGCTACCAGATGATGAAAATATTAGAAGAGCAATCAGGCGGGCTTTATTCGCCAAGCGCAGGTTCGATTTATCCTACGCTTCAAATGCTCGAAGCACGCGGATTCATTACCTTTCGTCTCGAGGAATCGGGGAAAAAAATATATAGCATTACGGAGCAGGGGCGCTCCGGTTTATTGATGTTACCGGAGAATACAAAACGCGGTAAAGCGGAGGACTGCAGCAGCGCGCCAAATGCTGAAGCTTTTCGAATCGAAAAAGTACGGTTAAAGCTCGGTTTATCGAGTGAATCCTATGATTTGCTCCGGCTAGTTACCCGAGCTGAGCAGGAAGCCTCTGCTTGCAAGGAACGAGCAGAGCAGCTTCAGCTTCTGCTTTACGAGCAGCAGCTGCAAATCAATGAATTTCTAACAGGACATGAGCTTGAGCATCATGTTATGCAGCATTGAGCCAAGAATGGAACAACGGAAAATAAAAAAAGGATTACCTTAAGGTCGCTAATGCCAAGACCTTGGGTAATCCTAATTTTCATTTATTAGTGGGTTGAATCATGCGAGACATGCTGCCCTTTCAGCGGTTGTCCCCCATGCATGCGTTTTTCCTGCTCCGCCTCCGGTTTGCGACCCATGAAAGGCCACCAGTTGGCCGGACCGAACGTACGGACCATGACCGGTATGAATAGCGGCAGCATAAGCAAGGCGTACATAAACAATCCACAAAGTACAATCGTTGCGATTTGTAGGAGCGACATCACGCCCGAAGGCAGCATCGCAGCAAATGTCCCGCCTAGGATGACGGCAGCCGACATGATGACCGTCCCCATATTTTTCATCGCTTCAAGAATGGCTGCCTGCGGCGAGAGGTGGCGGTATTCCTTGAACCGATCCATCAAGAAAATACTATAGTCGATGCCAAGCGCCACCAGCATGACGAAGCCGAAGAACGGAACCGCCCAGCTAATGCCTGACTGTCCAAGCAGCCTTACGAATATGACCTCCGCAATCGCCAATGAGGAATAATACGTAAGCAGCAGCGATGCAATCATATAAAGCGGCATAACAATTGAACGGAACAAAATGATCAATATAATTGAAATCCCGATCAGCATCAGCACAACGGTACGCGAGTAATCGGCTTTCGATATATTGCTTAAGTCGTTGTTCATGCTCGTTACGCCACCGATTGCCACCTGTGCTCCGCTATAGCCCGTGCTCTGAATCGCGCGGTTTACAGCTGCTTCAAGCCCATCGATTTGCGCCATCGTTTCCTGCGAATAAGGATTGCTGCCGAAAATGACTTCGAATTTCGCCGTTTGGCGATCCTCTGACATATACACATTAAGCGCCGTTTGGAACTCCGCGTTCGCAATTGCTTCTTCCGGAATGTACCAGCCTGTCATCTGCTTATTCGGCGAACCCGCGAGCCCATTCAGGTAGCCGCCTGCCGAATTCAGTCCATCCGTTACTTGAGTTAAGCCGTCCACGCTTTGATCAAGCCCGTTAGTAAGCTCGCCAAGCTGATCGTTTAGTGAAGCAAATCCGGCCTGAAGCTCTTTTTGACCATCGGTTAGCTCATTAAAGCCTTGCGTTACGCTTGGCAGCTTCGAGACGATTTGCCCTTGGCCTGCGGCCGCTTGCGCAATCCCTTTTTGCAGCTCCGATAGGCCATTTGCTAACTTCCCAAGACCCGCAGCGAGCGCCGATTGTCCTTCTGCTGCCTGCAAGAAGCCAGCATTTGCCTGCGTCATCCCCGAAGAAATGCCGGAAAGCTGTTCGTTCAGCTGAGACAGCTGCCCGCTAATTCCGCTTGCTCCCGCTTGCAGCTGCGTTAATGTGCTTAACGCTTGCTTAAAATTCTCATCATTCTGCAGCTCAGGATAGGTCTCCTGAAGGCCCGACAGCCCTTGCTCTACGCCAGATAAGCCATCTGCAAGCTTCGATTGCTCGGCAGCGATTGCCTTATAAGCACCCGTCAGCTGCCCTAGGCCTCCGCCTAGCTGCTCGTAACTGGCCTGTAATTGGCGGCTTGCGCCTGCTAATTGTTCCGCGCTAGCCTGTGCTTGCTTCAGCCCTTCGCTAAGCTCACCTGCGCCAGCGGAGCCATCCTGCAAGCCCTGTTGGATGCGTTTCAAACCATCCCCCAGCTGTATGACCCCGTCCTTGAGCTTATTCGTGCCCTCAACGAGCTGTCCGGCACCATCAACGGCTTCATTCAGCTTCGGCGCATTCTCGCTCAGCGCGCTGCTAGCATCGGAAAGCCCATCTCCGATCTTCCCTAAACCTTCGCCGCTTTGGCCAAGGCCATCCTCGAGAGTAACCACTTGGTCCGAAACAAGGAATTGCTCCATCACTTCACCAGTTGGACGAGTGGCGCTGCGTACTGCTTTAACGCCCTCCGTATTCGCCAGCTCGCGGCTGACTTGCTCCAACACTGCAAGCCCTTCAGGCGTATCCAATGGTTTATCCGTTTTGACGATAACCGTGGTCGGAAGCGAATCTCCAGGCCCAAAGCTGTCTGAGATGAGATTAAATGCTTTAACGGAATCGTATTTATCCCCAATCTCGTCTAACGAGTTAAAGGATATTGTCCCTTTATAGGCTGTCAGAAATGGAACGATAATAACGGCCAATATAATGAGCGCCCATAAAGGGCGTTTGAGCGAAAATTTGCCGACCGATCCCCAGAGCTTGCTTGGCTTATGCTCCAGAGATCCCTTCGCCGGCCAAAACAGCTTTGTGCCAAGTACAGCCATAAAGAACGGCACGATCGTAAACAACGCTATTAGCAAAATGGCAACGCCGACCGCTACGGCAACCGCCGAGCGGTAAAGCATAAAGGTGGAGAAACCAATCGCCGAGAAGCCGACCAGCACGGCTAAGCCGGAAAACAAGACGGTCTTGCCTGCTGTGCGATACGTATTGACAATGGCCTCCGTCTTATCGCCGCCACTATGCGTAAGCTCTTCCTTAAAGCGGCTGATGAGCAGGATGCAGTAATCCGTCCCGATCCCGAACAATACCGCGACCAAGAAAATTTGTGTGAAGTTGGACAGCGGAAAATCGAAATATTCAACCAGGAACGCTATGATCGATTGCGAAATCAAGTACGTAAAACCGACCGCTACAAGCGGCACGAGCGGCGCAACCGCTGAACGGAAAACCACAAACAAGATAATGAGGATGAAGCCTAACGTAATAAATTCCGTTTTCTTAAGACCTTCCTGCGAGCTTTGGACAACGTCCTCAGAAATTAGCCAGTTACCCGTGTAATAATGCTCCACCTTCACATCTGAAATGGCCTCGTATAGACCATCTCGCAGCTCCGCCAGCTCACGGTCGCCTGCTTCTACATTCACGAGCGCAAGAATGGTGCTGCCATCCTGGGATACCATTTGCTCTTCTAACTCTTTGGTATCAAAGTGAGTCGTAACGGATAGGACACCGATGGATTCCCCATCGCTCTTCAGCTTGTCGACACCGCTTTTCACCTCTGCGATATCCGTATCTGACAAACCGCCGTCCTTATGGAACACAAGCACGGTCGCCATTCCGCTGCTCGCGCTGGCTCCCTCGCTTGTGCCAACGGCTTTCTCCAAATCCCGTGCTATCGTTGAGGAATAGCCATCCGGCACGTTAATCTGCCCCTTCGTGCGAACAAGCTCCTCCATGCCTGGTGCGGAAAGCATAAGCCCAATAGCAGCTACCAGCCACAGTCCCAGCACCAGCCACCTAAATTTCAGTACAGTTCTCATCGTTGTTCTCCCTCCATGTCAAATCTAACTAAGGTTTCATTAATTCCCCCGCAAGCCTTTCGAAGGTTTCTATAAAAAATATGGCTTCTTGCTCTTCAAAACGATTAATATACTTAGCAAGAAGCACGTGAATCTTTTCCTCCATCCTGTCGCAAATCTGCTGGCCTTCCTCGGTTAGCGCCAAATAGATCACGCGGCGGTCCTTCTCATCCGGCATTCGCTCAATGAGATTCTTGTCAAACAGTCTTGTAATAATGGCGGTTATGGAACTTTTGCCTACGCAGAAAATGTCCGCAAGCTCAGATGATGTGCACTTCTCCCTTGAACGTAAGTAGCGAAGCGTTGAGAACTGGTCAACCGTCAGATCATCCGGCATCAGCTCGCGGATCATCGCGTTTAACCGACGGTTAACGAGGAAGTTGGCCGCCTCGTAGCGATCGATCATTTGTTTCAGTAACGCTCGATCCACACTCATGTCCTCCTTAGTGGCCGATGAATCCAAACCACAAATATAATTCTATTATAGAATAGTTCTACAATAGAACTATATCAAATGAATATATTGAACGCAACGCCATAGTTTTGAACGTATCGTGAACAATAATGGAATATGCATCGTTTGACAAACGGTTCATTTCCTACGGCTTATCCTTTTTAACAAGCAGGATTTCCAAAAATAATGTCGAATAATAGGAAAAATATTCAAAAGCACTCTCACTCGTCCTGTTCATGGGCGCTCAGGATATCTTTTTAACGCATACCTATCTTGTCACACATTCAGGAGGCCGCAGCAGGTGAGCAACCCTTTTCTTCAACAGCAGCATAACCCCCGTACGATTGCTTTCGCATTTACACTATTACTGCTGCTTGCACTAGCATCCGAATCCATGCACTTCCAATTTTTGTACGGGATCACATTCTCCTTAACCAGCCTGTTTGTGCTGCTTGGCTTACGCATATTCGGTTTCGTACCAGGAATGCTTATGGCAGTGTTTGTTCCGTGCATCGGAATCTTCCTTTTTGACCAGCCTGCTTATCATCTTCTATTATTGGCCGAAGCCGCCGTAATCGGCATCTTCCTCGGCAGATTCAAAAACCGTTTGTTCCGGCTTGATGCTGTATTCTGGCTTCTGATCGGCATGCCAACCGCCTATAGTCTTCATGCTGTCAATTCTACGCTTGCCTCGAAAGATTTGATCTTGATTACCTGTATTATCGCTATGAACGGCATGTTCAATGCCCTGTTCGCCGAAATGATTCAACAATACTTTCCTCTGCGCAAATGGAGCGGCTTTGCCTTCGACAACCGCCGTCCCCGCTCATTCAGCAGGGTTCTATTTCATTTCTCCCTTGGCATCGTATTCCTATCCTTCTTGCTCAATATCTATGTAAACAGCATCAGCTCATTCAAAGAAGCGTGTATGTATGCACAGCGCCTTTCCTCAAGTGAAGCGAATCGCATCCTGGACATTTGGAATGAGTGGCAGCCTATGAACGGCGGCGTAACCGTTCAAGAACAAGCTCGCTTCCTCCAAAGCCTGCTGCAAAGCTCGCCTAGCGATCTTGTTATTAGCTTTACCAATTCTGCTTATACCGTTATAGCATCGAGCCATACCAGCCTAATCGGCCATCTCCTTCATTACGAAGCCGATAAACGGACAACTGCCGTCAACCCGCAATTGCTGCTAACCATGCCTCCAGAAAAAAGGTATACACTGGAGCTGCAAACCTGGCATGACGGACATTTTGTGTACAAAGACAACGTTTCAGCCAGTGGTTTTCAAATCTATATTGAGCTGCCGATCAAACATTATCAGAACTATTTATTTTCTAAGTACTTAACGCATTTCTACTATTTAATCGGCCTTGCCATCTTTGCGGCTATTCTTGCTTATTTAATTAACCGCTGGCTTTCCCAAAGCTTGCAGCATTTAGCTGCGGTAACTACCGATCTTCCGCTCACTCTCGAAAAATCGGATACCGTTGTATGGCCTGCCAGCGGCTTCGTAGAAATTCAATCGTTAATTATTAACTTCAAGCAGATGTCGAACAATCTCATTCATTTGTTTCAAGAGGCCCGAAATAGCAATGAAAGGCTAGAAGCCCAGGCCATCATGCTGCAGCAATCAGAAGAGAGGCTCCACCAGCTTGCTTATTACGATATGCTGACAGGATTGCCTAACCGCTTGCAATTCACCTTATATGTACAAGAAATGATTGATAGCTATGCCGTATCCGAACAACCGATAGCAGTCATGTTCGCTGATATCAACCGATTCAAGCAAATTAACGATACACTTGGCCATGCGGTTGGCGATCAATTGCTGAAGAAGGCGGCAGAGCGCTTTGAAGCCGCAGCGCTGCAGGATTGCAAGGTTTTCCGATTGGGCGGAGATGAATTTGTATTCGTGGGGCGTTATGAGGATGAAGCCGCTATCCGCGATAAAGGGCAAGCGGTCGTGGATTCCTTTAACGAGCCTTTTGTCTTGGCGGACGCACAGCTCTTTCTAACGGTTAGTGTAGGCATCAGCCATTATCCGCAGGATGGCGACAACATGGATACGATCATTAGCAATGCCGATATTGCTATGTACAGCGCCAAGGAGATGGGAGATGGCTGCTACCGCCTGTTTACGCCACAGCTGGTCTCCACGATGACCGAGAAGATGCAGCTGGAAAATGAATTGTATCCTGCGCTTCAACAAAACCAGTTCTCTCTGCATTATCAGCCCAAAATGAATGCGGCTACCGGCGAGCTATGCGGGATTGAAGCGCTCATCCGTTGGCGGCATCCGACGCTTGGCATGATTCCGCCGGATAAGTTCATTCCACTTGCAGAACAATCAGGATTTATATTGGAAATCGACAGTTGGGTCTTCCGCGAGGCATGCCGTCAAAATAAAGCTTGGCAGGATGCAGGCTTGCAGCGGATATGCGTATCCGTGAACATTTCGGCGAGGCACTTCTACCAAGGGCAGTTATCCGAAATGATCGAGAAGGCATTGAAGGATACCGGGCTTGAGCCGCAATATGTCAGTCTAGAAATTACAGAAGGCGTTTTTATGCAAAATATGGAACAGGTCATTGAGACCATTCAATATCTTCGCGCACTGGGAATTCAAATTTCCATTGATGATTTCGGCACCGGCTATTCCTCCCTGAATCAGCTTCAACGGCTGCCGATCTCGGACGTAAAGCTGGATCGCTCATTCATTCAAGGCATTACGAGCGACGAGAAGAAATCTTCGATTGTCAAAGCGATTATCCAATTGATCCATAGCATGAATATGAAAGTAGTCGCTGAGGGCGTAGAGACCGACGACGAATCGAGGTTCTGCAAGGAGCTGAAATGCGATGAGCTGCAAGGTTACCTTTTCAGCAGGCCGCTTCCCCCGCAAGAGCTCGCGCTTCTGCTCGGCACGCATGTTGAAATACCCGTACAGCATTAGAAAAGGAGCCGTCTCCCGGTCGATGACCTGAAGAGACAGCTCCTTTTCTTCCTATGCCTGAGATAGCTAACCCATGTTAAACTCCAGCGCTAACCTATGCGCTCGAAGAATCCGCCGCCGCTGCATCCGTGCCTGTTGTCGCCTGCGGAGCAGATTCATCCGGACGTTCTCCGCGCGGCCCTTTGCCGCCATGGCCGCCTTTGCCACCATTCTCGCCACGCGCAGGGAGCTCGCCATTGACTTGTTTAGTCGCACGCTCTGTTGCTTCTGTAAGCTTCGTATCATATTGCTCTTGCGTAATCGTACCCGCTGCCAGCTGCTCAGCCAGCTTGGCTTGCTTGTCCTTTAGGATCACATCAATCAGCGTTTGGACAGCAATGCCCTTCTCTGCTGCAATAGCCGCAAGCGTCTTGCCAGACTCAAGCTCCGCCTTCAGTTCGTCCTCCGTTAAGCCTAGCGCTGTAGCAAAAACATCCAGGCCGCCTCCAAAGCCGCCCCTTCCGCCTTCACCACGCTGCGGCAGCAAGCCATTAACATGCTGCGTTGCATGCTCAACCGCCTTTTCAAATTTTGAATCGTATTGGTCCTGCGTAAGGGAACCCGCTGCCAGCTCAGCATCCAGCTTCGTTTTCTGGTCGCTCACAAGCGCATCAATGACCGTTTGCACCTCAATGCCCTTTTCCGTTGCAACAGTTGCGAGCGTCTTGCCCGCTGCCTGTTCTGCCTTCAGTTCATCCGCAGTTAGGCCGAGCGCAGCAGCCGCTGCTGTAAGATTTTGACCGAAGCCGCCTTTGCCGCCTCCCCCGCCCTGCTTGCCAAAGCCAAAGCCTTTGGAATCAAGCAATTTATCTGCGATAGCAGCAGCATCCGGCTTCGCCAGCTGTTTCCCGGCATCCGTTTGTTGATCTGCATCCGCAGTCGTACCGGCTTCCGTCTTCGCAGGTGCCTCGGCTTCCGCAGCTTCCAGCCATTCTACCAGCTTCTCCTTCAGCTCAGCGCGTGTTTTGCCTTGCTCCACCGCGATCTCCGAGAGGGTCAAGGTTTCCAGCTTCGTCTGGAGCGCTGCTTCATCCAATCCTAAGTAAGCGGTCAATTGCTCATGTATTTGTTCAAAGCCGCGTCCGAAGCCGCCACGTTTATCTGCACGATCCTTCTTAGCTGCGCCATTGTCTGACTGTGTGCTTTGCACTGCCGGTTTGCCGTTGCTTGCAGCCGCCGCATGAACAAGCTGGCCTGCCCATAGGCTTCCGCCTCCAAGTGCCAAAGTTAGTGCAATGGCACCTGCCGTAATTGCTTTCGCTTTATTCATCATTTAACTCCACCTCTCACTTTCGATTTGTTGTTACAAGACCTAGCATAGCCAGCAATACTTAAGTCTTCTTTAAAACCCGCTGAAAGTTGGCTGAATAGACCAAATTCTTTTGCACGATTTGCTAATTATCGACAACGCTAATCGAAATATCACGATTTATTTATCTCGTTCTTCTATAATTGAACACTTTTCTAACATTAAGCCCTGCACTTATCTAATATTAATTTGATATTGTGAGAACAGATTTGACATCAGGCACTGTCGAAAATTGGAAATCAGTTTGCATCTACATTTTTCGACATTCTTCGACGATATATTATCATAACTAACTAATAATTAAGAGGTGTGGTCCCATGTTACGTTTGAAAGACAAAAGCTTAGTCGTTACCAGCTCTATCGTATTAGCCCTTCTATTAGTTATGGTTATTGGTGTCACGGAATATTTGTCCTATAACACACAGAAGCAAAACTATCTGTCTGAAATCGAGCGAATAGGCGAAACACTTAGTTACCAAATGGAAGCTTCCCATGATCTGCTTGCTTTCGGCCATAAAGAAATCACGGCAGGAAATGCCACGGACAACGACAACTTTAAGCTTCTCAAGCTGCAGCTTGACGTGATGATCAAAAATGATATCGTATCCAATGCTTACGTCTACATGCCCGACATCATTGAGAAAGACGGAAAATCCTATCTGAAAATGATGCAAAGCAACGAGGAGCTGAATGCCGCAGGCCTCGGGCCCGGCCAGGACTATGAAATGACGCCAGCCTTCGAAGAGGACGTACACAAGGCATTGAAAAACGGGTCTGTCGTGACCGCTCCTGTTGAGGACGCTTTTGGAGAGTGGGTAACCTATCTCTCCAAAGTTGAAACACCCAACGGCAGATTCATCGGTATATTCGGTATCGACATTGACTATAAAAAAATAAACGATGCGATGTCCGCAATGCTTTGGCAAAGCATCGGCATTGCCGTGCTCTTGTCCGCCATCGCCATCGGCATTATTATCGCTCTCATCCGTATGGTGCTGAAGCCTCTTAAAAGGCTTGCCGAAGTTTCATCGCTGGCAGCCAAAGGGGATTTGACGCTTGCCGTTGCCGTGAAAGGGAACAATGAAATCGGCCAGGTATCCATGGCATTTAACGAAATGATCGCCAGCCTGCGCGAGCTAACCAGCAATATTCGCACGACTTCAGACGAAGTGGCAGGATCAGCCTTCAATATGCAGCAAAGCGCGGAGCAAACATCGCGGGCAACCGAGGAAGTAACGGAAGCCATTCAAGAAGTCGCTTCCGGCTCGGAAACGCAGCTGCAAAGCTTCCAAGAGTGCCAGCGGGCGATGACGGAAATGACGATTGGCATTCAGCGCATCGCTGAATCCTCCTCCTCCGTATCTGACCTCGCAGCCGAGACGACCGCGCTTGCTTCGGAAGGCGAAACCGTCATTGAGCAGACGCTCCAGCAAATGCAAACGATTGAGAGCAATGTCGTCTCGACGGTAGAAACGTTGCATGAGCTGAAAGAGCAAAGCGATAAAATTGGCAGCATTCTTGGCTTAATCGGCGATGTCGCGAATCAGACGAACCTGCTTGCGCTGAATGCTTCCATTGAAGCAGCGCGTGCCGGAGAGCACGGCAAGGGCTTTGCTGTCGTAGCCCATGAAATCCGCAAGCTTGCTGAACGGTCGAAAGAGTCGTCCGAACAAATCGGGACCATTCTGCACAGCATTGGCAGCTACACCTCAACAGCCGTTTCTTCGATGGAGCAATCCGTAGAAGCTGCTCGCGTTGGTTCGGCCGTATCCAGCCAAGCCGGCGAGTCGTTCCGCACCATCGTCACATCCATTCGTGATGTTTCCAGCCAGGTGCAGGAAGTGTCCGCAGCGTCCGAGCAAATGTCGGCCGGCAGCGAGCAGATCGCCGCATCGCTCGATGAACTGGAGACGATCACAGCCAGCGCTGCTGGCAACTCGCAGCGCGTGGCTGCTGCATCGGAGGAGCAGCTTGCTTCCATGCAGGAGGTCGCCAGCTCGTCCGAGCAACTGCGCAACTTGGCTTCTACCCTTAATGAAGCTATCGGCCGCTTCAAGACCTAAGCACTTAAAACACAAAAGAAGGCAAACGGGAATGATCCCGTTTGCCTTCTTTTTCGTTGCCTTTATGCAGGAAGCGCCGCTCCAAGCTGCAGCTGGTACATCGCGAAATATTTGCCGCGCTGCTCCATCAGCTCGTCGTGGTTGCCGCGCTCTACGATCACGCCGCGATCCAGCACCAGAATTTGATCCGCGTTGCGGATCGTAGACAGGCGATGCGCAATAACAAACGTTGTCCGTCCTTTTTTGAGTACATCAAGCGCCTTTTGAATGATTGCTTCCGTTTCTGTATCAATGCTGGCTGTCGCTTCATCCAAAATCAGAATCGCCGGATCGTAGGCCAGCGCTCTCGCGAAAGAAATGAGCTGCCGCTGACCGGCCGATAGCGTGCTGCCTTTCTCGATAACCGGAGCATCTATGCCACCTGTCAGTTGGTTGAACATTTCATACGCTCCAACATCGCGGAGCGACTGTTCAATCTTCTCACGGCTGATCTCAGGGTTATCCAAGCTAATATTGGAAGCGATCGTACCCGTAAAGAGGAACGGGTCCTGCAGTACAATGCCCATATGCTGGCGAAGCAGCTGCTTCGGAATATCGCGCACGTCCGTGCCATCGACGATGATCTTCCCCTCATTCGAATCATAGAAGCGAAACAGCAGGTTTAGAATCGAGCTTTTGCCGGAGCCGGTATGACCAACCAATGCGACTGTCTGGCCTTGGCGGGCATGGAAGGAAATATGTTTGAGCACATATTCATCCTTCTTGTAGGCAAACGAAACATCCTCGAATTTCACTTCGCCTTTGTAGCGCTCCATCTTGCCAGGCACGATATCGATGCCTTCCTCGTCCATCAGCTTAAATACGCGCTCAGCGGAAACGCGGGCCGTTTCAAGATTCGACAGCTGATTAACGATGCCCACGATTGGCGCAAACATCCTGTTCATGTAATCAACGAACGCATACAGCACGCCAACCGATACCGCGCCCCGGAGGGAATCGCCCCAGAACATCCAGAGTACGATTAGGAACAAAACATTCCGAACGACGTTAACAAGATTATGCGACGTGATGGAATTGAGGCTGAGCAGTTTATTCTGGTACTTGTAATAATGCTCGTTCATTTCATCAAATTCCTTCGTTGTCTCCTTCTGGCGGCGGAAGGCTTGAATGATCGTCATCCCTTGAATGGATTCGTTGATCATACCGTTTATTTCGCTAAGCTTCGAGCGAATAATCCGATTGTACTTGGCCGCAAATTTGCGGTAGACGATAATCCAGATGATCAGAATCGGTATGAGCGGAAGCGCAATAAGCGCAAGCCGGACATCCAGCAAGAACAGCGCCCCATAAATTGCCGCCATATAAATAATACCCGTGAAGAAGTTGGCCAGAACCGAAACATACAGCTCGCGTATCGCCTCGGTATCGTTAGTGACACGAGAGACAACCTGGCCCGCCGATAAGTTGTCGTAATAATTGACGGGCAGCCGCTGCGTATGCGCAAAAATATCGGTACGCAGCTTGCGAACGATACGGTTCGCCGACGTTTGCAGCATAAGACGCTGTCCGTAAGTAAAGACTGCGACCAGCAGCAAGAAACCAAAATACATGAAGGCTAGCTTCATTAATGAAGGGAATTCCGGTTTATAGAACGAGTAGAGCTCCGGATTCGTAAGCTTTGTTACCGGATAAGCGTTTTGCTCCCCCGTGTCCTTGTCCGTAACGGTCAACGTATTCCCCTCGACCGTGCGCTTGCCTTGATCGGATACAAGCGTATCATTCAGCCAATAAAACTGGCGTCCTACCTGCAGCACGCGAACCTCTTTGCCCTTCGCCTCGGAAGCTGCAAAGTGATCCTCACGCTTATACCATATATCTTTATAAAGGACTGCAAAATCTTGCTTGCCCTCAACCTCATGCCACTTTTTCTCGATGCCGAGAATGTTCTGGTCAATCATCCGTTTGGCGATTAGCGGCCCGGCAAGCTCGGCGCATACCGCTAAGATAAGCAGCAGAAGCGCGAGCATGATCGGTTTTTTATAAAGCATGGCGTATTGAAACAATCGTTTTCCTGTATTGCCCATTGTTCTTCACGCTCCAATTTCTTACGTTTCAATAATAGATTCCAGCTGCTGGCGATCATATTGCTCGCGATACCAGCCGCCGCTCTCGAGCAGCTGCTCATGGGTGCCTTCTTGGACAACCCTACCCTCATCGAGCACGATGATCCAGTCGGCATGCTGCACTGCTGATAAGCGATGCGTCGTGATGAGTGTCGTTTTGCCTGCCCGTTCGGTGCGGATGCCTTCAATGATTTCGGCTTCCGTCTTCCCGTCAACGGCTGACAACGCATCATCCATCAACAGAATCTCCGGGTCGGCGATGAGCGCGCGCGCAATGCTTACGCGCTGCTTTTGTCCACCGGACAATGCTACGCCTCTCTCGCCAACCATCGTTGCCAGCCCATCCGGCAAAAATTTAATGTCCTTCGCGAACGATGCTCGCTCCAGCGCACGCTGCAAATCCTCTTCGGTACCTTCCTTGAGTCCGAAGAAAATATTTTCACGAATCGTCTTGGAGAAGAGAACGGGCTGCTGCGGAACATAACCGATCCAACCAAGCAAATCATCAACCTTCAGGCTGCCCACTGGCGTTCCCGATATGCTGATGCTTCCCTTTCCAAGCGGGTATTCGCGAAGCAGCTGCTTCAGAAGCGTCGTCTTCCCGCTTCCGGTCCTGCCCACAATGCCGAGTGTCTGGCCTTGATTCAGCGTAAAGGAAACCTGGCTCAAGTTATCGACCGTTGAGGACGGATAACGGAACGTCACCTTGTCAAACGAAAGCGAAGAAGGCTCGTTGACATGAACCGGAGCGCTAGCATCGGCAACATCCGGCTTATAGCCAAGCGTCTCGCTGACACGGTCGAGCGAAGCGTTACCGCGCTGCATAATGTTGATCAGCTCGCCGATGGCGAACATCGGCCAGATCAGCATCCCCAGAAATACGTTAAAGGAAACCAATTCTCCAAGCGTTATCTCATTGTGGAAAACTAAGTAGCCGCCATAACACAGCCCGATCAAATAGCTCGTTCCGACCAAAATTTTCATCGTCGGCTCAAATAGGGCGTCAATGCGGGCAACGGCGATATTTTTATTCAGCACTTCATTTGTCTTCGCGCCAAAACGCGCTTCACTTGCTTCTTCCTGCACAAACGCCCGGATTACCCGAACGCCGGATACCGATTCCAGCACCTGGTCGTTCAGCTCGCCGAACGCATCCTGCGCATCCATGAACCGCTCATGAATTTTTTTGCCATAATGCTTCATAGCCAGCGCCATCAACGGCAAAGGAAGCAGCGCTGCCAGCGTGAGCTTCACGCTGATTAATCCAGCCATCACGATCAATATCGTAATCATGAACAGTGTGGAGTCGATCAGCGTCAAGATGCCGAAGCCTGCTGTCGTCGCTACGGCTCCAAGATCATTCGTCGAGCGCGCCATGAGATCACCCGTGCGATTTCGCTCATAAAAGGTCGGCGTCATCCTCAGAAAATGGCCCATCAAACGTGACCTTAATAGCTTCTCCAGCACGAAGGCCCCGCCAAACAGCTGATAATGCCATATGTACGTAATGATATAACCAACAATCGTCAGCGCAATCCAGCCGTACAGCACGCGGTTGAAATCAGCCTGCCCCAGCAGATCCTGATGGATGCCATCAATCGTATACCCAATTAGCCAAGGCGGTATAACATCAATAAATCCCGTGAAAATAAGAAGTGAAATCGCAACGGTATACCGTTTCCAATTCAATTTAAAAAACCAGCTTAATTTTTTGAGTACGCTAAACATGCTTTTCTACCACACCTTCCGCTATCCATCCAAGCTTCGTTAACCTTTAATCAATTCCCGAATACCACGCAACAGCCGAACCTGCCGATTGGAGGCAAGGCAATGCTGCGCTTTGAAATATAGGCTGGCCCACTATAAGAAGCCTAATAAGTGCCTATAGTTGCAAAAAAAAGAAGCGCGCCGCCGTAACGACACACTTCTTCCCTGTGCGAGTATCAACCAGACTGCAGTCGTGTCTCGCGAGCATAGAAAAGGCGCATGATTACGGTGACGTAACCATGCGCCTCTAATGATCGGAATACCTTCATTAAAGAGATTCGACGCGCGGATGGATTACGTTATTCAAGTTCAAACGATCGTTCACAGCAGCAACAACAAAGTTAACATGATTGATTGTACCCATAGAACGTAATCCTCCTCTCGTTAAAATATATTAGTCACTTTACCATTGGTTGAAAATACTGTCAAGACCCGAAAACGCATTCTTTTTTGTGCCTATGAATCGGTCCGCCTGTCACAAATTGTTGCAAATTATTGTGATTATAATCACAAGAGCCATACGCTTCTCCCACTATACTAGCCTTATCCGTTACAAACGAGAGGTGGAGGGGTTCACATGCTAAACGAAAAAACCATTGCCATTATTAAGTCGACTGTGCCTGTTTTGGAGGTTCACGGCGTGACGATTACAAAGAGGTTCTACCAGTTGCTGTTCACAAATCACCCGGAACTGCTGAATCTTTTCAATCACGCTAACCAGAAACAAGGACGGCAGCAAACCGCCTTGGCGAATGCCGTATACGCGGCAGCGCTGCATATCGACAACCTGAGCGCAATTCTTCCGGTCGTGAAGCAAATTGGACATAAGCATCGCAGCCTTGGCGTAGTGCCAGAGCATTATCCGATTGTCGGCAACTATTTGCTTATGGCCATCAAAGAGGTGCTTGGAGATGCCGCTACCGATGACATTTTGAATGCTTGGGCAGAAGCCTATGGGATGATTGCGGATGCCTTTATCGGCATCGAGAAGGACATGTATGAGCAAGCGCGCACCCAACTTGGCGGTTGGGAAGGCTTTCGCTCCTTTCGCATCGAGCGTACAGTGAAGGAAAGCGAGGTGATTACGTCCTTTTATTTGGTTCCGGAGGATGGCGGTCCCCTGGCTAGCTTTGACCCCGGGCAATACGTAAGCGTGAGGATCAAGCAGGCTGGCTCGGAGCATACCCAGATTCGCCAATATAGCCTATCCGATGCGCCTAATGCAGGCCATTACCGCATTTCTGTTAAACATGAGGCAGGCGATGGTGATCGTCCCGAAGGTGCGGTTTCCACCTACCTTCATCAATGTGCCCATGCGGGAACAAGCTTGTCTCTTTCCGCACCCGCCGGCGATTTTGTACTCGATACGACAGACCAACGAGCGGTTGTGCTCCTGAGCGGGGGAGTTGGACTGACGCCAATGCTCAGCATGCTTCACACGCTCGTGCAGCGCTATCCAGAACGCCATGTCACCTTTATCCATGCCGCCCAAAACGGCGAGGTTCATGCCTTGAGAAACGAGGTCAACGCGCTGGCAAGCAAGCATCCGCAGCTGTCTGTATATTACTGCTATGCAAACCCTACACAGCTAGATGAGGAACAGCAGCGCTTCCATAAGAAGGGCTATATCGACTTGCCTTGGCTAAGATCTGTCCTTTCAGACACCGACCGATCTTTTTATTTTTGCGGGCCAACACCCTTTATGGCGACCATCAACCAGTCACTGCGGCAATTGGGAGTACCCGAAGCAGACATTCATTTTGAATTTTTTGGCCCAGCCGCTAGCCTAGAGCCAGCCGCAGTGGGCTATATAAGTTGAACTAAAAAACGAAGTTTAAGCGAAGTGAGAAGATCGTTCTGGAGAAACGAAGTGTTCGCCTTTGTAGCCGGATTCTTACCTTTAAATGTCTAATCCAATCAAAGAATCTGGTTACAACCGCGATCGTAAGAATGATCTACTCATGCAGCGGCCACCACAAAAAACTTTAGTTCAACTTATGTAAGGCAAGCTCGCGGCATGAGTTTGAGTCCAGAAATGAAATTGTTTATTTTTGCTTCATTGATGCCCGAAGCAGCCGATTGACCGTCTCCCGCCTTAATCCGATAAGCTGAGCAATCTCATCCTGTGTGAGCACGTCTGTGATTGCAGCCGGTCCGATGTACGCCGCGAACCATTGCTGCAGCTTGCTAAGCTTATCGGCTGGAGCGACTTGGGTAAGCTGGTCAATCCGCTGCTGCATCATCCGCAGCTTGCCCTGGAGCAGCAGCGCGATCTCTCGGTTTTTCTCCGGATTTTGCGCAAGCTCTCCGTACCATTGCTGCGGCGGGACCGCTTCGACCTCGCAGGCAAGGAGGGCGACCGCCGTTCCATGGTACGGCATAGGGGTAATTAGCGAATGATGGGGAATGATCTCGTCCGGCACAATAATATTAACGAGGAACGGGCTTCCGTCCTCATAGACGCGAACGATCTTGAGCAGTCCGCTTTTTAAGTGATAGAGCGAGCCGTTCTCTCCTTGTCGAAACAACGTTTGCCCTTTATGCAGCAGCATCAAACCGTTCCTTTCCCCATGCTCATCCTCTCAGGGATGAGCATTTTTTTTGATTTCGCGCAGAAAGCCGATTACGAAATGACAGATCTAGGTGATTGACGGTACAAGAACAGGAGGCGTAGAATATTACATGCTGAGTCAACATTGACCGGTATTTGATGAAGAGAGAAGGAGAACGCCCGCATGCGCATCCGAACTTATGCTATTTGTTTGTATATCATTTTAATCTATTGGATTTCCCTGCATGTCCCGTATATGCAATCCCTGTTTTTCCCGACGCTTGGCGCTTTCAGCCTGCTCTTTATATCACGGCCGTTCGAGAAAAAAGAAATACGCAAAATCGCTTTTGGCGCCGTGTTGTCCTCCCTAATCGGCTCATTGTTCGTATTCTGGAGCACTGGCGTAGTATCGCTGCTGTTCACTTTATTAATCGTGATCTTCTTGATCCATCAATTTAAATGGAACGCGCCGCCGATTTTAGCCGTTTCGCTCATTCCTTTTTTCACGCAGCCTCCGCTGGTATGGGTCATTCCGCTGTCCGTTTGCGGATCGCTTCTCGGTCTGCTCTTTACCTTATCCATGGCTGCTTTTGCCGAGAGAAAATTCGGGGCTATATCGCTGCTTTCCAAAAAAAACGGTTAACGCCGATTCAGACTCCGCGATGTAAATCCGGTCTCCACTCTTCAGGCAGCAAACGCTGGTACTGGGCTTGCAAATACCGGTCGTCAATAAGCACAAGCGTGCCGCGATCGTTCTCTGACCGGATTAATCGCCCGCCAGCCTGCAGCACCTTGTTCATTCCGGGATAGACGTAAGCATAATCATAACCGTTCTTGTTCTGTCCGTTAAAATAATCCTTCAGCATATTCCGCTCCACCCCAAGCTGAGGCAGCCCGACGCCGACCACAATGACACCGATCAAGCGGTCGCCCACTAAGTCCACACCCTCCGAGAACACGCCCCCCATGACGGCAAAGCCAATCAGCGATTGTTCCTTGTCCCCCGCGAACGTCTTCAGGAAGCTGTCTCGTTCCTCTTCCGACATATCGGGCCTTTGCAGCAGCACCTCCGCGTCGGACGCAGAGCCAGCCGGTATTGACCATTCCTTCAGCTCCATATACGTCTCATAAACCGCATTCATATAAGCATACGATGGAAAGAAGACAAAGTAATTGCCCGGCCGCTCCTTCATAAGCTGCAAAATCAATTGTGCAATAGGCTGCTTCGACACATCTCGGTCATGGTATCGGGTCGAAAGCGGCTTGATGATTACATCCAGTTGATCCTTGGAGAATGGCGAAGGGACCGTCAGCGTGTAATCCTCCTCTCCCGCTCCAAGCATATCCATATAATAAGAGACCGGCGAGAGCGTAGCGGAGAAATAAATATGCGAGCGGTAGCCCTTGCCCATTTGCTGCAGCAGCAGCGACGGGTCTAGGCAAAACAGCTTAAGCCGGACATCGTTTTTGGATAGCTCCGTGTAAACGACGTAACGCTCATCGAACAGCTTGGCCGTGCGGATGAAGTTTTGCGCATGAAAATACAGATCAAGCAGCTGTCCGCCTGCACCCAATCCTGCGGCTAGCGCTTGCTCGGCTGCTGATGCAAAGCTCTCTGCGAGCGCAACCAGCTGCTCCGGCAGCTGCCGTTCGACCAAATGCGGCGCCCCGTCGCTGCTTTTGCGCAGCGCAATGAAATAATCATTTATCGCCTTCGCCGTGCGGTAACCCTCGCCGTGGACTCCCTTCAACTCACGCTGCATCGCCAGAAAAGGAGCCTTGGTCAGCTCGGCCGAGAACATTTCGCGCGCCCGGTCGACCAGATTATGCGCCTCGTCCACGAGCAGAGCCGTTCGCTTTTTCATCTCGGCATATTGGCGCTTAAATGAAATGCGAGGATCAAATATATAATTATAATCACAGATGACCGCATCCGCGGCATAAGCCAAATCCAGCGAAAACTCAAACGGACATACTTTGTGCTTGTGGGCATAAGCCTCTATGACAGGCCTCGTCATGATGGTTTCCTGCTCCAATATATCAAGGACCGCGCCATTGATTCGGTCATAATACCCATCCGCATAAGGGCAATGCTCCCTCTCGCAGCGTACTTCTTCCTGAAAGCAAATCTTATCCTTCGCTGTAATGGTGACCGCGTGCAGGTGGAGTCCCTTGTCGCGCATGAATAGCAGAGCATCCTCGGCCGCTGCTCTCGTCGTCGTTCGCGCCGTCAAATAATAAAAGCGCTGCAGCATGCCCAAACCGATCGCTTTGATCGTCGGATAAGTCGTCGAGATCGTCTTACCGATGCCCGTAGGCGCTTTGGCGAACAAGCGCACGCCCTCATCAATAGATTTATATACCGCTCCAGCCAGCTTACGCTGCCCTGCCCGATACGTATCGAAAGGGAAATCAAGCCCGCTTATGCTCTCGTTGCGGGCAAGTTCATGGCTTCGGCGCAGCTGGGCATAAGGCGCATAACGCGCAGCAACCTCATGAACGTACTGTTCCAGCTCCTCATAGCTGGCCTCCCTTACAAACCGCCGTTCCTCCTCCGTTTCCGTCTGCACATAGGTAAGCTGAATGCGCATAGCCGGCAGCTCATGCTCTTTCGCATACATATAGGCATAGAATAGCGCCTGCGCCCAGTGCACAGGATATCCATCCTCCGTAATCCGGTCGAGATCGCCGCCAGTTGATTTAATCTCGTCAATGGTCAAGAGCGGCTCGGTTCCCAGCAGCCCGTCACAGCGGCCATCCACGACAAATAGCAGATCCTCCACCTGGATATCCGCTTTTACATAAACTTCCTTATGATCCTGCTCATTATACGTGCGCTGCACTCTCTGATGTGCCTTCGTGCCCTCATGCATCGTATCGATCGTATTAAGCCGAACATCGATGCTGCCGCTAAGAAATACATATTCGACCAAGTGTCTCACTGAAATCGTAACCGTATCATTCATTAGCATAACGTCTCGTCTACCGCTCCCAAAAAGAACATTTGTTCCTTTTATTGTACCACATGCGTCAAAGCAAACGTAAATCTCTTGGCTGTGCATAACCTCTATGTATACATTTAAAAACCTTATTACAGCGGTCAGTAACCAAGATGTAAGCAGTATCATTAAGTATTCACTTGATGCTCGATTCACAGATGATGATATTCGAAAGACCGAATATGTCCAGCTGCTTAAAACCGATCATGTTGAATTGAAAAAGATCATAGAGATAAAAAAAATAAACAAAGCGGAATACCGGATTACTGCCGAAATGGTTACAAAAGTTATGGGTGCAACAACTTCAGATTTCCAAGTGAGATTAACGGATGACGGTAAATGGAAAATCGTAATTGGGCATGATGCTCCGCCTTCTCCATCACCTTAAGTGATATGATGCAAAAAAAAGAGACGCCGCGGCGTCCCTTTACGTTTATTCAGTCAATTAAAGATCTTCCGTCTCTTCCTCGGGATGACGGCCGACTCCGTTCAGCAAATCCGTGCCATGGAACTCCTCGCCCGGGGATGCAGGGTCAACGGGACTGTCCTTCGAAATGAGATCCGCATCCGGAACCGCGGCCAGCTCCTCCGAAATCTCTTCGGGGGTGTCCACTTCGTTTCGGGCATCCAATGGATAAGGAACATGGGGCTCATGCACATGCCCATTCTCTTTCGGATATTGCTTTAGCAAAAGCTCCGATGCCTCTGATACGGCACCCTCTGGCACTTCCTCCGTAAATAAGCCAAACGCTGGATCAATATCCTTTTCGGTTGCCAAGCTATTTGGTTTCTGTTTATGTTGATCATGCTCGTTTATCATTTTGATTGCCTCCTCCGTTGTTCTACCCTATAATACCCACTTGGCCCATCATTCTAACCAAATTTTTATCAGATGCCTTAAATTTAACAAAGCCGCAGGCTATGCTTGGACATAGGCCAAAATCAATAGCGTTGCATTATCCTGGTATGGATTCTGCTTCTCTAAAACATAATGAAGGATATAATCGGCTGCATTTTGCGGGGAGAGTTTAACCGCTTCCTCCAGCAGCTCTTCCGTTAAATCCTCGTAGAGGCCGTCGCTGCAGAGCAGAACCCAATCGCCTTCGTGCAGCTGCAGCGGCCTTTGGCTAGCATCTATTTCAGTCACGCTCGGGATTCCCAAATAGCTGGTCAGCAAGTATCGGTCCGGGTGCGACTCCGCTTCCTCCAGCGTAAGCTTTCCAGCGAGTACCCGCTCATACAGCCGATTGGCATAGATGTGATCCCGCGTCAACGGAGCAAGCACGCCGCTGCGATACAAATATATGCGGCTGTCGCCTACAGATATCCAGTGCAGGCGCCCCTCACGAATCACAGTCGCCACAAGCGTCGTACCCACACGCCACTCCAGCTTATGTTCAAGCGCCAGCTCATAAACCGCTTGGCCTGCAAAATGCATGGACAGCTCCAACGCCTCTGGCACGCTGCTCCATTCCGCTTTATGAGCATAAACGCTCAGCATCGTCTCAACCGCAAGCTGCCCGGCTTCCTTGCCCATTTCATAACCGCCCATACCATCAGCAAGCACGGCTAGCAGACCATGACCCTTGCTCAATCTTTGATCCACCAGAGAAGAAAAACCATACGCATCCTGCTGCTCCTCCCGCTCTCCGATATGCTGAGCATAGCCCGTCAATATTTGATGCGTCGCCATGTATCGATTCGATTGTATAAATAAACGATAAATGGCCTGCCAGCCTTGTAATAGCAGACGCCTCAGCTTTGCCGCGCCTTTGCTTAACCATCTCGTCATCACCATACGATCCCCGCCTTATCTACGCTGCTGAGTTTCTGTCTCTCAACTGTATAGTTATGGCTGGGTTTCTTCGATTATACTTCAATAGCCAATTTGGCTTATGCGATCTGCCTATCCGCTCGAACCTTTATTATAAAGGCAATAACCAAAGGAAAAGCGAGGCTGTCTCTCCGTAGTCTGCAACTACTTCGGGATAGCCTCGCTTCGTCTTGTTATTTTTTCACGATATCCTGTACCGCTTTGTCAAATTTCTCAAGCAGTTGATCGCTGGTGATTTGTTTGCCGAGGTACTCCTGCATCGCAGCTCCCCATTGCTGAGTGATGCCATCCGGGAAGCGATCCCAGTTCCAGCCCTTCACCTGAGCAGGGTTAGCATTCGCAAACGTTGCGAAATCGCCGCCGATTTTGCCGACTGCCTCGGGGTTAGGCTCAATCGAGGACAACGCCGGTACGAACTTGAAGTCGGTCGCAATGTATTTTTTGCCTGTTTCCGAGGTAACCATCCAGTTCAGGAACGCTTTTGCTTCCTCCACTTGATCAGATTTGCTGTTTACGATCCAGTTGTTCGGTACGCCAGTGAATACGTTTGGCTTGTCGAGAAGCGGCACCGCCATCATTCCCAGATTGAGCGCCGGGTCGATTTCGTCGATCATGCCTTGAATCCAGTTGCCATGCTGAATCATCGCATATTTGCCTGCTGCGAATTCAGCTACTTGCGTATTGTAATCCGTGGTCAGCGCGTTGTCTTGCCCGTTGGCGAACATAATGTCCACCAGGCGAATCCACTGCTTCATGATCGGATCGTCCTTCAGCTTCACGGTGCCTGCTTTCACATCCTCGATAAATGCTGCCGGGTCTGCTTGGTTCGCAAATGCGATATTTAGCGTATGGATACCCATCGACCACCACTCGGAAGTCAGCGCGAATGGGATAATGCCTGCGTCTTTCAGCTTTTTGGCTGCTGCCTCCAGCTCATCCAGCGTTTGCGGAAGCTCTGAAATGCCGGCCTTAGCGAACAAATCCTTGTTGTATGTGAAGCCGTAAGCCTCAAGGTTCATCGGCATGCCGAGCAGCTTGCCGTCACGGGTAATTTGCGCTTTCGATGCTTCTACCAAATCCTTGGCCCATGCCTCGCCTGTCAGATCGGCCGCACGGTCTACGTAAGGATCAAAGCCCGCCCAGCCGCTGGAGTTGAAAATTTCCGGCTCTTCGCCCGCAGCCAGCTCTGCTTTCAGAAGCGCGCTGTAATCCTCGCCGCCGCCATGCGTCTCAATGTCTACCTTTACTCCTGTTTCTTTCTCATACTCCGCAGCCATCTTGGTCAGCGCATCGGCAATCTCTACTTTAAACTGAAACACCTTGATCGTTACGTCCTTCTTAGGAGCTTCGGTAGCTTCCGTTTTACCCGTATCATTTGTATTCTTCGGTGCATTGGTAGCCTTTCCGCCGTTATTGCTGCTTCCGCAACCGCTTGCCAGAACGATGAGCATAATAGCAGCCAGCATCAGTAAGGAAATTTTTTTCATCTTATGACCTCCCGAAAATTTTATCTATCCTAATGTTTTGTAGCGCTTACAACGTCATTATAATTGTGCAACCTTGTGGCACAACACCGAATATATTGTACTTCTAGGTGTAAAATGTTGATAACTTCCATTTATTCAAGGTGAAGCGGCTGTCGCCGTCCTTTACCGGCGCGGCATGTTTCATTCCGAGAAATATAGAGAAAGGATGACGAAATCATATCCTTTCCTATATTTCAAGCAAAATGTTTATCCTTTTACCGAACCGGCCGTAATGCCTTCAATAATGTGTTTTTGCAAAAACAGGAAAAACAAAATAATTGGAATCGTACTTAAGGTGAGCGCTGCCATCGCTAGATCCCATTTGCGCAAGTACTGGCCGAAAAATTTCTGAACCGCCAGCGGAATGGTCGTTAGCTTATCATTCACCACCAGCACCGGCAGCAAATAATCGTTCCAGATCCACAGCACGTTCAAAATAATAACCGTTACCGTAATTGGCTTCAAGAGCGGAAATACGATGCGCCAGAATACTCCGTAAGGCGAACAGCCATCCACCACCGCAGCCTCCTCCACTTCCAGAGGCACCGATTTAATAAAGCCATGGTACAGAAACATCGATAACGAAATGCCAAACCCCATATAACAAATGACGATGCCATACAGATGCCCGCGCAGTTCGAACAGGGACGTTATGCGCATCAGCGGCAGCATGACCGATTGGAACGGAATAATCATAGCAGCAATAAGCACCGTAAGCAGCAAATTGTTGAAGACGGTCGGGCGGCGAACCAGCCGGTAAGCCATCATGGAGCTGACCACGACCAGCATCAGTACACTAATGGAGGTAATCATGAACGAGTTGAGAAACACGGTTGGAAAATCAATCGCCACCCACGCACGCTTAAAATTATCGAAGCCCAGCTTCTCCGGCAGGGAAGCCGCATTGAGCAGAATATATTTGAGCTCCTTGAACGAGTTGACAATCAAGAAGTAAAACGGAGCCAGAAATACGAGCGCGACTGCGATTCCGACGATCTCCAGCAGCAGGACAAGCGGCGTGTAACGCTGTTTGTTATCCATTACGCCTCCACCTCCTTCTTCTTGGTAATCCATACCTGCGTCACCGTAATGAGGGCAACGCCGATAAAGAAGATCATTGCTTTCGCCGTGCCAAGGCCGTATCGGTTGTTGACCAACCCTTCGCGGTACACGTTCAGCGCAATCGATTCAGTCGCATTGCCCGGCCCACCAGCCGTCAAGGATAGGTTCAAGTCGAACATGCGGAACGAGTTGGACGTGGTGAGGAACAAACAAATCGTAATCGCTGGCATGATCAGCGGTACGGTAACGGAGCGAAGCATTTGCCAGGACCCTGCACCGTCAATTTTGGCAGCCTCGATCAAATCCTTGGGCACGCTGATCATTGCGGCTATGTAAATAATCATCATATAACCGGCCGTCTGCCAGACGAACACAATCACGATACCCCAAAATGCTGTATCCGGAGTACCCAGCCATTGCAGATTAAAAAATCCGATTCCCGTAGCCTCTCCAATCGCCCGGAAGCCTCTCACAAAAATAAAATACCAGATGTAGCCGAGCAGCAAGCCGCCGATCACGTTAGGCAGGAAAAACACCGTCCGTAAAATGTTGCGGCTCTTTAAGTTGCGCGTCAGCAGCAGCGACAGCAGAAACGCCGTTACGTTCGTTACGATGACAGCAGCAGCCGTAAACTTTGTTGTGAACCAAAAGGCTTTCCAAAACCGCTCGTCGTCCGTAAAAATCTTTATAATATTTTTCATTCCTACCCATTTGGCATTGCCCAAATCAAGCCCATTCCACTCCGTAAACGTGTAATAAAAGCCCATCACGAACGGCGTTAACACAATCAGTATAAAGGCTATAAGACCCGGGCCGACAAATACCGTTTGCTGCATCCACTCGGACCATTTCATTTTTTTGGACATCGTTACGTCCCCCTTCTCTTTCCCTCTGCCGTAATAGATCTGTTGCTAATCACAGTATAAAACCGGTCCAGCCGATGGAACACAGAGGATGATGATAACGTAGGTGGACTATATTGACCATCCGAGGCATCATCGGTTACTGTGTAGGCAAGAGCGAGATGAACGAGAAGGCGGGCGAATGCCATGATGAACACCGTGAAGCCATTTAATACGATTCGAAAAAAGCTTATGCTGCTGCTCCTCGCAGCCACGATTTTGCCAATTGCCACCTCCATGGTTATCTCTTATAATGCGACAACGAAGTCAATAACAGAGGAAGCGATTGCCAAGAACAACCGGCTGCTCTCGCTCGGCAAAACCAACATTATGAACTACATGAACAACATTAACCAAAAGTCGCTGGCCGTCTACAATGCCATGAACGTCCCGCGCTCTTTATATTATATTTTGGAGCACAGCATGGAGGATGAGGTGTTTCCAAACGATATTACCGACGTCATCCGCAATCGCAACCTGCTCAAGGATCACCTGTACAACATCTATCAAAGCGTGAGCGAGTTCCACAAAGTAAGGCTGTATGTCGTGAACCAGAACGCAACCTATCTACTCTGGAATGACGACATCAAGGTCGGGCAAAATGTGAATGCGGTACCATTAGCTGCCAAGAAGGCGTATATCGAGCCCACGCACAAAAGCCACAATTACGGTCTCGACGATTTGAAATCGTCCGCGAGCGAGGAACAGGTGTTCACCCTCCATCGACCGATATTTCGCGCTCCGAGCGACGAGCTTCTTGCCGAGCTTTCGATTGACGTTAAGCTGCAGGTGCTTGAGGACCTAAACCGACAGCTTTATGACAGCGGCCCGGAAAGCTTCTATATCATGGATGCCGAAGGCAATATCGTCTTATCCTCCAACGCAGACGAGATCGGGACGGCCGTTCAACCCAGCTGGCTTAGCATGGTTTTGGACTCCGGTTCAGATAACGGGCATTTCGATTGGGAGGCGGAAGCCTTCGACGGGATGATTTTTTACGACCGGATCAAAACGCCGTATATGGACTGGTATTTAATCAAACAAACGCCATACAAGCATCTCTTTAGCGCTGCCGACAGGATTGCCCGGATCAATACGGCCGTTGGCGTTGCCTTCCTGGCTGTCGTGGTGCTCGCCACGCTGTTCATCTCCATCCGGTTTACGAAGCCGCTGCTGCGCTTGATTGGCTACGTGAATAAGATCGAAACCGGCAATTTGAACGTGTCGATCGACATTCACAGCAACGATGAAATCGGGCTGCTCGCCAGACGCTTCCGCTCGATGATGCAGACGATCAACAATTTAATTTTGACGGAATATCGGCTTGAAATTGCAAACAAGACCAACGAGCTGAAGGCGCTGCAAGCGCAGGTCAATCCTCATTTTCTATATAATGCGCTGCAATCGATCGGCACCGTCTCGCTTCAGCATGGGGATACAAAAGCTTATTCGCTTATTACCTCACTCGGTAAAATGATGCGTTATCAAATGAATGCGATGGATGCGATGGTAGAGCTTAGCCGAGAGCTCGATTACGTGCAGGCTTACCTCGATCTTCAGAAGCAGCGCTTCGATACGGCGCTCCATGTCCAGCTTCGCATCGAGGAGCAGACCAGGCAGGTGCTCGTTCCCAAGATGATTTTGCAGCCGCTGCTCGAAAATTTCTTCAAGCACGGCTTTGCGCAATCTTCGAAGGAGCCCTCCGATCTGATTCTGATCAGCCAGTTGGATGTCGCGAACCATCGTCTCACGATTACCGTCGAGGACAATGGCAGCGGCGTATCGGAGAAGCGGCTGCAGGAGGTGCTGCTCCGGCTGGAGCAGCTGCCGCAGCACGCGCCCGCGCAGCATGGCGAGCAGGATGAAAGCGGTATCGGCCTGCTGAATTTGCTTTCACGGCTGCGCCTGCATGTTAACGGAAGCGCCGCTATGGAGCTGCGCCATGTGCAGCCGCACGGCTTTTCCGTTACGATCCATATTCCGCTGGAAAAGGAGAATGAACGATGAAGGCATTGATCATTGACGACGAGAAGCATGTGAGGGAAGCGATTCGCCTGCTGGTGCCATGGGATCAGTTCGGCATCGATTCATTGCTTGAAGCACAGGACGGTATAGCTGCTACGGAATTAATCCGTACCGAGCGGCCGGAAATTATTTTTACCGATATGATGATGCCGAACATGGACGGCACAGAGCTTCTGCAATGGGTCGCGGAGCATGCCCCGGCCAGCAAAATGATCGTCATCAGCGGGCATGATGATTTCAGCTTCGTGCGGCATGCGGTAAAGTACGGCGGCGTCGATTATATTCTGAAGCCGATCGATGCTGAGCAGCTTGTCAGCGCGCTGACAAAAGCGGTCGACTGCTGGCTTGCAGAGGAACAGGAACGTGCGCGCAAGCGCCGAATGAATATGGAGCTTAACCAACTGAAGCCGATGTATTTGGAGCAATATCTCTCATCGCTCATTCATAATCCCGCTGCGCACGCAAGCTTTGCCGGAACGCTGCGTCAGGAGCTGGGAATAACAAAGCCGATTGTTCAGGCACGGATGGGCTTGGTCAGATTGGAGCTTACTTCCCCAGAAATTAGAGAGAAATTTGCATCGGGGCTTGATTTGCTCTTATTCTCGCTTACGAATATATGCAATGAGTTTCTAAAAGAAAAGGAGCTTGGCTTCGCGCTCCGCCACCGGGGGCAGGGGCATGAGCTGCTGCTGCTGTTCTGGGGAGATGGCGAGCTGGCCCCTTCGTTGATTGCCGAAATGAACGATGCGCTTTTTTTGGCGTTGAAAACAAGGTTCCACTTTGGGCTTGGGCAAGCTGCGCTTTTTCCCGCTTCGGCAGCAAGCGCCTACCAACAGGCGAAGCTTGCGCTGCTGCGTAGAAACTTGCTCATAAATGACTCTTACTGCCATTTGTTCGACGCGGCCGTCCCTACTCACAAAAACACGCCTCTTCTCTTCAGCGAGCATGAGGAACGAATTCGGTTTGCCGTTCAAAGCGGCAATAAGGAACAAATTCGCCGCGCTTTGCTGCCTTGGTTCGATATTCTCGACCAAGATGGCTATCTGTCGCTTGAGCAGCTTGTCATGTGGAGACAGCAATATGAGCTTGCCAAGTCCATTTGGGAGTTTAAACAAGAGCGTAACCATACAGAAGACAAGCACCGTTCGGCTGATGAACAGGTCCTTCTGCCTGTAACTAGCAACGGTGGCTTCGATTATGAGCAGTGGAAACGATCGGTATATGAAGAGGCATGCGAAATTTCTGTGCAGTTGTCTGGGAAGGACAAGGAGCGCAGCGTGATCGAGGAGATAGCGAGCTATATCGAGCAGCATCCTCACGAGGAGATTACGCTTCAGGATATATCTGAGCGGTTCTATCTAAGCCGGGAATACATTTCGCGCAAATTCAAGCAGGAAACGAGCGGAAACCTATCCGACTTTATCGCGGAGGTTAGAATTAAACGGGCGAAGGAGCTGCTTGCGAACGGGCAGCTGAAAATTTCGCAGGTGGCCGAGCTCGTCGGCTTCCAGGACGAGAAATATTTTAGCCGCGTATTCAAGAAGCGCACGAATTGCTCGCCAAATGATTATCGGAAGCACCATTATGGCGGTGAAGAATAGCATAGTCTATGCCATGCTGCGGGGCATCGCACAAGCAAAAACACCTACAGCGCCCTTTGGACGCTGTAGGCGCTATGACGGTGAAATATAAGCCCTTTATAAGCTATCAAACTTATAAATTCTTATATTTGAAAAAAACCCAGCATCTTGCGCGATCGGCGTGAACCGCTCTCGCAAGGCTGGGCTTTCTACTTTTGTTAAAGTGGCGACTACATAATCGGAGTGCCCTTCTTCAACGTCTTCATGTCACTATTGGAGTTATTGAGCGCGGGCAGCATTCTTTCGCCGCTGACCATCGGTGCATGGCAGATCAAGCATGTAGGAACGTGATCAAACGCAAAGTTATCGCGCATCCAACTGTTGCACCCTTCCGTCTCACATGTCCATACCTTCGTGTTTTCTTCCGGAATTTCTTCAAGCGGTTTTTTACGATTGTACATGGTCAGCCCCCTTCGCGCTAAAAAAGGAAAAACTGCCTCGAACTGATGAGTTAGGGGCAGTTATCATTTATAAACAGCAGTGTATTTTGAATATTTGCTTCAAACTTGCAATGATTTTATTGTACCATATTTCGTCCAATAAAGGCAAATTTCAGTCCTTGTTTTTGAGCCTTTTTTTTGAGTCATCATTATAGTAGGCAAACAGCTGCTCTACGGGCTTAAAGAAGAGATGCCCATCCTCCCATGGCTGGAAATGCAGGTCCATTCTGGAATCGCTCCAGTTGGCAGGCGTTCCTTTCGTTTTCAGCCTACCGGAGAGCACCGGCGCCTCCACTACAGCAGGAAACTCCTGATAGCCAAACAGCAGATTCTCATGCATCGCAATGATTTCATACTTGGGCCCGTGGAACGCTTGCTCTTCCTGAAGCTGGTAATGATAATAAATGTAGCTGGCTGCCATTTCCGGCTTCAAGTGCGCGACTCGGCCTACCCGTCGCTCGACGGGTTCTTGGCGCAGCCAATGCTCATAGCTGGCCGGCTCGTTGAAATGGAATACATCGATCATCGGAATCCATTTCCGCGCCGCGGCTTGTCCCGGCCAAGCCTCTAAGTGCGCGTCCATTCCCGGCAGCAGAGCCTCCGGCTCCAGCGGCGATAGCACGCTCTCGCAATAAACAAAAACATTTCTTTCCCACTTGAAGCAGCCCACCGTCATGATTTCCCCTTGCTCCATCAGCTCGTGCACGGCTTGCTCCCTCTTTGCCGCTTCAATCGCTTCCGTCTCCATACCTTCTATTATGTGCGCTCGCGCAATCATTCGAAACATGATGTCCCTCGCTTCGTTTGTTTAGGTGCTGTATTAGGATTATTTTACAACACCCCCATTCCAGCGGTCTATCCAAGCATTCAGCATGGTCGTCACACCTAACCCAAACGGCCGAGACGCACAGGAAAAGCTGCTTTGCGAAAAGCCATTCTTCTTATACTTATGCCCGCCTTATTCAATTTAGAACCTGCTATATAAGTTCAACTAAAGTTTTTTCGAAATGTTGGATACTCTAATGAATGTATGACGTAAGCCATATCACCCCAAGGAGGTTCAACACGATGGAAAGCACAAAAGAGTTTGTAGCAAAGGTCAAGGCGACACAGCATAACGCCGAGCTGAATAAAAGACGCAGCGGCAATGGCAATCCGGCTGAAAGACTTTCCAACAAGCAGCATGGGACCAATAAATAAGTTCTGCATGGCTGGCTGTTACCCGAATTTTTACACATTTCCTTGAAACAAGCTCAGACCCTCTAGCGTCCAAAGCGCGAAAGGGTCTTTTCCTTGTGCTGCCGTTCATCTGCTGGCTCCTAAAAGAAGGATAACGCTTCCCGCGGTCGAATGACCATAAGTGGAAAATAGTAGAAGGGGGCATTACATATGCTAAAAAAAAGCTTGGTTATCACCGGAGTATCCTTAGTATTCCTGCTTGGAAGCGCCGCGGGGGCTCTTGCCAACACAAAATTCAAAGAAATTAAAGCATCCTTGAATCCCGCTATCAACGTAGAGCTTAATGGCGAACTGCTGGAGCCCATGAAAGCTTTGGTTTACGAGGGGACCACTTATTTGCCTGTCCGAAATATCGCCTCCATGGCTGCCCTGAACAGCAAAATCGAATACGATGCAAAAAACAATAAGCTAGTCCTCGGAGGCGAACGATATGTTAATGTATCCTCGCCAGAGAGCGAAGGTTTTTATCAGCTTATTATTAACGGCAATTGGAAGCCCTCTATCCTGGCAAGCGACGAGGTTTTGTACAGTAATTATTACAAAGGCATTCATTTCTATTTTGAAAATGCGGATGCCCTATCTCTCGATTCTTACGTTACGGACGTGCTAAAATCTTCTGGTCTGAAGGCCACTAAAACGACAGATATTCAACTAGCCAAACAAAGCGCAAAAGAAATCACATATGAGAACTCCGGTACTGTCGGCAAGCTGATTATTGTGAAATACGGGCAAGATTACATTACGCTAAACTTTTTCGTCGATAAAACCAGGTTTAAAGCTGCGGATTATGAAGATCTTGAAAAAATTAAAGCTAGCTTTAACATTCAATAGCGTCGCGGCTCACATCAAAAAAACCAGTCATGCACCCATAAGGGCTTATGACTGGTTTTTGGTATTTTACAGCTCCATACATGCATGCCGAAACGATTAGACCGAATATTCATGAGGATAATATTCAATCCGCGAATCCGCGGCTATGGTCAGGCTCTCTTGGTCTGTATCGTACTCGACCGGACCGTCCTTGATGTAATACCATGTTTTCAGCGTAGGCTGATCCTCAAACTCCTTGAAAATAAAAACATTAAGCTCCTGTTTATGAGCCAGCAGCTCTGCTATTTTCTCGCTCCATGGTACATGCACCGTAAACAACCAGCCCTCTCCTTGCGGCGTTAGCGTGTACGGCACTGCCTCTTTATTAGTATCAAGAAACATCCGGCCGCCAACCGCATGCTTGACTTGAAACGTCGTTTTCATCCGAGTCCCTCCTTTTACCTTTGCGCAGCCAGACTTACATGGAATGAATAAGGCTATAAGACTTCGTTCGTAAGCTTGTTCTATCCGTTAAGGCATATCAACCAGCATAAAAAAGGCTGCTTCCTTCGCTTCAAAAGCTAGCAAGCCTGCCGCTTCAATCTGCGCCGTATCGCCTGTCGCCAGCGTCTCGCCATGCACGAGCAGCTGTCCTTCAATCATATAAATGAACTGCTTGCGCCCTGGCTTCCCTTCATATTCAAGCTGCTTTCCTTGCTCGAGCTTGCTGAGATAGATGGTCATATCCTGACCAATGGATGCCGTCTGCTCTAAACCTTGATCCGAGACGACGGGGAGCAAAGCGTTTTGCAGCTTCGCTGTATCGAAGCGGCTCGCTTCATAGGATGGCGCTTGGCCCCGCTCCCTCGGCATAAACCATAACTGAAGCAAGCGCAGCTCCTCCGTCTCCGAAGCATTGAATTCGGTATGAATAACGCCTGTGCCTGCAGACATCCGCTGCACTTCGCCAAAGGAGGATACGACGGAATTGCCAAGATTGTCTTCATGCCTAATCAGGCCATTCAATACAATCGACACAATTTCCATATCACTATGGGGATGAGCGCCAAACCCTTTGCCCGGAGCCAAATAATCGTCATTACACACACGCATCACACTAAAGCCCGTCCGATTCGGATCATAGTAGGCACCGAATGAGAAGCTTGGCTGGCTGCGCAGCCAGCCGAGATCCGCCGAATGCCGCGTTGCAGCGGGGAATACGTCGATCATCTTCTCTCCTCCAAACATCTATTTATTTACTTACTTATTTATAGCAGTTTTCAAACCTTCCGGCAAGCCCCGCTTATCATTCTTTTAAACCGAAGGAGCCTGCTGACCTTTTTCCCGAACTGGGTTAAGCAACGGCTCGAATCCGTCGATATGGCACTCCACCCAATCCCCGTCGCGAATCACGACAGCCCCTGGCGTACCTGTCAAAATGACATCTCCCGGAAGCAGGGTCATCACTTTCGAATGGAAAGCAATCAGAAACGAGGGCCGAAACTTCATGTTGTATACATGGTTATGAAATGCCGTCTCGCTATTCAACACCGTCTTCACTTCCAGTTGCAAAGGATCTGGTATTTCATCCTTCGTAACGAGCTGCGGCCCGAAGCTGAAAAAGGTATCGAAGCTTTTGGCTCTCGTTAAATAACGGGGATTTCTAGCGTGGATATCGGATGCCGTCACGTCGATGGTTGTCGTATAACCCGCAATCGCCTCAGTCGCTTCATCTTCCTCTACGTCTTTACATCTCTTGCCTATAACGATGCCAAGCTCCGCTTCCGCAATAATTTTCCCCGCAGCCGCCGGAAGTCGAATCGCGTCAAGCGGTCCAATCAGCGCCGTGTCCGGCTTCATGAAGCTGACCGGCTCTTCCTCAGGATTTACTTCTGCCAGCTCCGACGTTTCCTTAACGTAATTCATGCCAATGCCCCATATTTTGCGCGGGTGCCGGTACAGCGGTGCATATTCCGCTTGTTCTAACGGTATAGCTGCGAACCTTCCCAGCTTTTCCTTACCGCCTATGTTATACCACTCGGTCAATGGCTCAAGCTCGCCAAGGCAGATAAGCTCAAACAGCTCCGTACTCCAGCTGGCCTGCTCCATGTGGTTGATCGTCTCTACGAGCACAAGCCCTCGCGCGCTATATAGCGCCGCCTGCTCTCGTCCATTCACCTTAACTGTCGATATCCTCATCCCGGTACGCTCCTTATCCTAGGTTAAGCTGCTTCATATTTGTTACTGCGCCACTCGCAACCCATTCCAGCAAACGCATATCCTGATTGCGGCCCGCAATGAAAGAGATTCCAATCGGACACCCCAGCTCCCCCTTAATAGGAACCGTCACCTGAGGCAAGCCGGCAAGCCCAGCCACACAGCTCATTTCGAGCGTTTGCACGCGCCGCCGCTCCACCTCCGCGCCCGTCATGTTCAGAAGCGGAGCAATTGCAGGTACCGTCGGCACAACAAGGAGCGTATCCTCTCCTAGCCATTCTTCCATCTTTACACGTACCGACTCCCGTAATAGGTACGCCTCCGAATGCTCTTCCTTCTTCAGTGTACTTGCCCAGGCAAATCGCTCGGCGATTCCTTGCCCAAAAGCAGGCTTCACGCGTGTAATCCAATCCCGATGCTCATTCCAAATTTCGATGCCTTGGATAGTGCGGAAGGCGTTCATCCAGTCCCGCAGGCCATCAGCAGAAACCAAAACATCCTCTTTCTGCTCAAAAAGCTCATTTATAGCTTGGAGATATGGTACCACAGCAGCAGACGAGTGTTCGTCAACCAAGGACCATAGATCTTGAGCATGCAGCAGCTTCGAAAATGGTTTTTCACTGTTGGCGGAATCCTGCTCCAGCAGCACACGCCCCACGTCCAAAAGCGTTATTGCGTCTTGCGCCATCCAGCCTACCGTGTCAAAGCTTGGCGCAAGCGGTATAAGCCCGCCCGCTGCCACTGCCCCATGTGTAGGCCGGATGCCGTAAATGCCGCAATAGGCGGATGGCACGCGTACGGAGCCTCCGGTATCGGTACCAATTGCAAAATCCGCGAGTCCGGCAGATACAGCCACTGCAGACCCGCTAGAAGAACCTCCGGGTATGCGCCCCGGCGCTTTCGGGTTCATCGGCGTTCCATAATGGGCATTCTCGCCATTAATGCTGTACATGATCTCATCTGTGATCGTCGTTCCCGCAAGCCTCGCCCCGCTGCTGAGCAGCCTGTTTATAACATCAGCATGGCGGGCCGACGGCTCGTGTGTCCGCAGCCAATCCGGATTTCCAGCTCCCGGCGTATGCCCGGCAATATCAAAAACATCCTTAACCGCAAACGTTTTGCCGCTTAGGCTTCCCTCTGCTAGCGGCTCAAAGACGACCTTTTCATTGGCATATGCCTTCCAGCTTTTATCCATCCCTATCCTGCCTCCGAATCTCTTTTTCTACCTAGCTGTCTACCAACCGATAGCCGCTCCGTCGCATCGCGGATCCGATCCGCCCTGAAGAAAGCCTTGTTCATCCCGTTTGATCGCGTGGGCGTGCCCCATAATGCCGTCAAAATCTTTGACCCTCTTCACGACATGGCCTGCCTGCGCCAAAGATTCCAGTACCGCAGATGGCACGCGGCCTTCTACCTTCAGCTCCTGCGTAGGCTCTCCCCAAGTTCGGCCCCAGACCCACCGCGGTTCATTAATCGCTTGCTGCGGGTCCAAGCCGTAGTCGATCATGCGGGTGAAGATAGCCGTTTGCGTTTGCGGCTGCCCTTCTCCGCCCTGTGTACCGTAAAGCACTGCCGGCTTTCCTCCGCGGGTAGCCATCGCCGGCATTAACGTATGAAAGGTCCGCTTAGCCGGCTTCAAGCTGTTGACATGATTCGGGTCCAGTGAAAAGAACGAGCCGCGGTTTTGCAGAAGTATGCCTGTGCCGCCAGCGACAACGCCCGATCCAAATTCAAAATAAAGACTCTGGATAAACGAAACGGAATTCCCCTCCTCATCAACCACGGCTGCATAAGCGGTATCGCTGCCAAGCACCTCCGATTGTTCCGTCGAGGCACGGTGCAGCTCAATCGATGCTGCCAGATTAGCCGCGTAGCCTTTGTCCAGCAGCCGCTCCAGCGGCACGTTTGTAAAAGCGGGATCCGATAAATATCGGTTCCGGTCACGGAAGCTAAGCTTAAGCGATTCTACACACAGCTGATAATAATCATGCGAGCCATGCTCAATGTCGCCAAGCTTGAACTGTTCGAGGATATGAAGCGCCATAATCGCAGAAAAGCCTTGCGAGTTAGGAGGCATTTGATGAAGAGTATAGCCACGGTAAGTGCCCTCGATGGGCGTTACCCAATCGCCATGATGGTCAGCAAGGTCATCCTCCGTTAACAGCCCATTATGCTTGCCTAGAAAGCTTGTCATTTCCTTAGCTGTTCCCCCTTTATAAAACTCATCGCGCCCAAACTCAGCCAAGCGGCGCAGCGTCTTAGCCAGTGCTGGCTGCCTGAATCGCTCGCCAGGCTTCACAATTTGCCCACCAGGCAAATAAATGTCCGCCGTCTCCAGCGTTCTCGCCAGCACCGCTTCGTTGTGTACCGTGTTATGGTATTGATCCTTCGACATCGGAAAACCATTTTCCGCATAATCGATGGCTGGAGCGAGTACCTGCGCCCAAGACAGCCGGCCATATTCGCGGTGAACCGCGTCCCAGCCGTCCACCATGCCAGGTACGGTCACAATGCTGCCGATGCCCCGGTTCGGAATCGCCGTCATTCCTGCGTAGGAGCCTATGCTCGCGTTATAACCTGACCGTCCGCTTGCATTATAACCACGCACCTTGCCCTCCGACTGCTCATAGGTGAGCCAGAAGGAATCTCCGCCAAGGCTCGTCATATGCGGATATACGACAGCAAGACACGCGCTGACAGCAACAGCGGCATCGAATGCATTGCCGCCTTGCTCCAGCATCCGGGCTCCCGCCGCAGTTGCCAAATAATGAGGACTTACAATCATTGCTTTTGTACCAATGACAGACTGATTCACGACTACCACTCCCCAAATAATAGTTCACTACTCTTAAAATACGATATAAGTTCATTTGTTGTGTTAGATAACTTGACATTTTATATGAATTTAAAATACCATCTTCCCGGTTGATAGGCAACTAAAATGTAATCAAAATTAATTTATTGTATTGAAAACGTATGTTAATGTGTATATATTTATACATATGGTAATTGAAATGTCATATTACAATACACCTTGAAATAAAGCGAAACAGAATTGGAGCTGATACACGGTGCAATCGAAACCAATAGATGAGCCCACAACCATTGAAATCGATGATATTGATCGTAAAATCATAGCCGAACTCAATATTAATGGGAGAATTTCTTACACGGATTTAGCAAAAGAAATCGGATTATCGCGCGTTGCGGTTCAATCCCGGATCAATGCTCTGATGGATGGCGGCGTCATTGAACGCTTCACAGCCGTCATTAATCCCGAGCGCATCGGCATTAACGTATCCGCCTTTTTCAACGTAGAGGTGGAGCCAAAGCATCTGCACGACGTAGCCGATCAGCTGTCAACAGAGCCGTTCGTCACCAGCCTTTATCACATGACCGGGCCAAGCAAGCTGCATATGCATGGATTGTTCCGCAACAATCAGGAGATGGAGCATTTTCTGAAGGAGAAGCTCTATAAGCTGCCTGGCATTATGAGCGTCGACTGCCAGGTGCTGATCAACCGGTATAAGAGCCGTATGGGAATGAGGCTGTAAAAAATGGCGAGCAAACGAATGAACAACCGCTACATGCAGCTGTCATGGGCCATGATCAAGACGGGGATTATTGGCTATGGCGGCGGGCCTTCGGTTATTCCTCTTATCCGTTACGAGGCTGTCACCAATTACAAGTGGATTGATGACGAAGAGTTTGGCGAAATATTAGCGCTAGCGAATGCCCTGCCAGGTCCGATTGCCACAAAGATGGCAGCTTACCTGGGGTACAAAGAGAAAGGCACAATCGGGGCCATCGTAGCAGTCCTTGCCCATATCGTCCCTTCCGGCCTTGCGATGATTTTGCTGCTGAGCTTTGTCCAATATTTGAGCAGCGCTGCTTTCATCCAAGGAATGATCGGTGCCGTGACGCCCGTTATTGCCGTCATGCTCGGCATGATGGCCTATGAATTTGGCGAAAAAGCCGTCAAAGGACTTGGCAAATATATCGGCATCGGATTTTTCGCGCTTGCTTTCGGTTTATTGCAGGGCATCAAGCTTCATCCCGCGATTGTCATTCTTTTATTTCTCGGTTATGGTGCCTTTCATTTACGGACGGTCGCTGCCCTTCAGCGAAGAAAAGAGAAAAAAAAGCTGCGTGACGTACAGCAGAAGGAGGGCGTGACTCGTGGATTGGATTAATTTAATTATCGGTTTTTTTATTGCCAATGTGCTTGGTTATGGCGGCGGCCCCGCCTCGATTCCACTGATGTACCGGGAAATTGTAACGAACCATGAATGGACAACGCCGGTTGAGTTCTCCAATATTTTAGCCTTGGGCAATGCGCTGCCTGGTCCGATCGCAACGAAAATCGCCGCTTTTGTCGGCTACGACGTCGGAGGCTGGGTTGGCATCATTGCTGCCTTGGCCGCAACAATCGTGCCTTCGGCTGTTGCGCTTATCCTGCTGCTCAAAGTGCTGCAAAAGCATCGGCAATCGCCGGTAGTGAAAGGCATGACCCTACTGGTGCAGCCGGTCATTGCCATCATGATGCTGCTGCTCACCTGGCAAATGGCGGAGAGCTCCATGGAATCGATCGGCATGATCCAGTCGCTGATCATTGCGGCCGTCGCATTCTGGGCGATGCAATTCCGCAAAATACACCCCGCGATTGTGATTGTCATCGCTTTTGCCTATGGCGGGCTCGTCATTCCTCATTTGAATGTGCTTTAAGCGGCGCTTTTGGTGCAGCTGCGAAAGAAGCCTTCCGCGTCCTTTAGACGTTGAAATAGCTTTGACGGAGGAATATAAAAGGACCGGTCTTCCGCTAATTTTTCTTAGCTAGAAGGCGGTCCTTTTTCATCTGCTGAGCTCAAAAAAATGTACAACATTAGCGATTACGAATGCGCTAGCACCCTTTCGACAATGCGAATTTCAATAACCGGCTGATCGCTGCCGGAAGCACGCTTACGTGGCCCTCTTCGGGGAACTTCGCGATAGCGGAATGAAACCCCTTTTCGCCAAGCGGCTTCAAGCTTTCCGCGAGCTGCTCGGAGTCCTTAACCATATCCGGCAGCTCCTCCGCCCCTATGGTAATCAGCAGTCGCGGCAGCTCGCCTCCTTGATGGACGAAAGCTTCGAACTCCTGTTGCTCCTCCAGCACCGCATGTTTGTTCCACCAAATAGATGGGCTTCCTGCCACAAAATGCTGAAAGGACTGCGGACGGCTGAACAAGGCGTGCAGGACGAACAATCCTCCCAAGGAATGCCCAAAAATCGCTTGCCGCCCCTGATCAACCGGGTATGCTTTCTCGATTTCCGGCTTCAGCTCCGATTCTATAAACGCTAGAAAGCGATCGGCCCCTCCGCTCTCCGGCCAATCTAGCCCATTCGGACGGGCAGGCAGATTTTCGGCATGTGCAGGCATCGTGAAATCATAACAGCGACGGGTCATATCAAAGGGTTCACCCGATGGATAACCAATGCCTACCACGATGACAGGATCATAGCCATGCGGCTTGCGCGTTTGCAAACGCGCAGCCTCCGCTATGGTATCAAATACTGCATCCCCATCCAAAGCGTAAATAATCGGATAACCGTCCTTGGGCGGAGCCTCTTTCGGGATCGCTAGCATAATCCGATATTCGAGCTGCCTATGCTTTGAATACTGAACCCTTACCAGACTTCCAGCTACTGTGCGGGTCGATGTGAGGTCATTCGTCATGGGGCGAGCAGTCGGACTACATCATCAATGATTTTCCCATAAGCAATCAGACCGCCACCCGTCCAATATTGGTCGCTAACTTCGTACACATAACCATTCTTAGCGGCAGGCATGCTTTTCCAAATGCCATTATCCGTCAGCGTCTTAATATTCGCGGTACCTGTACCTTTGTAATTAATCGTGAATATGAAATCAGCATCCAGCTCCGGCAAAATCTCCGGTGACGCATCCACGCTATTTACCGTTTCAACCAGCTTGCTCTTGCCGATGCCAAGCTCATGCGAGAGTACGTATCCGCCAAAATAATTGCCGCCGATCAGGTACATGCCCTTCCCATTGAAGTTAATGAGCGCTGCCTTTTTTCCTTCAATTACAGGGGCAAGCTTGGCCTTGGCCTCTTCTTTCTTTTGATCATAAGCACTCAGAGCCTGCTCGGCTTCGTCTGTTTTGCCTAGCAGCTCTCCGAGCTTGGTTATCGAGCTCTGCAAGTCGCCCGCAGCGTTTTTGAATACATAGGTAGGCGCGATTTTCGAATATTTCTCGTAAACTCCATTTTCCGCGTAAAACGCAGTGTGCAATATAATCAAGTCCGGCTCGAAATCCATAACCACCTCGGGGGAAGGAGGCGTTCCGCCAACAAAATTAGCCTTCGGTACATCCGCTAGCTGATCCTGCAAATATGGCTGGCCGTTCTCGCCATCCGCCCACTGCGCGACCGGCAATACACCAAGGCTTAGCAGCGAATCCTCCATATATGGCGCAAATACCTTCAGTGGTTTGGATGGAATCGTTAACTCATGGTCAAGCTCATCCGTAACGGTTCTGGTTGAAGGCCCCTCCGCAGCTTCCGTCGTTTCCGGAGCTTCGGTTTGCGCCGGAGCAGCCGCCTCTTGGCTCGGTTCAGCCGTATTTTGATCCTTGGAGCCGCAGGCAGCCAGCAAGCTGACAGCCATCATAACAATCAACAGCGTAAGCCCGCTGGTTTTGATTGATTTTAAAGCTAGATGAAAACGTTGAAGCATGATAAATCTCCTCCTGTGATAATAATTCTCATTTAGGAAGATTATAAAGGTTGTTCGACAGAGTCTCCATGGATTTTATCCATACTTTCCTTTGGACAATGTCCGGTTAACAGCAGCAGCATCTCGTCCAGCATCCGATTGGCAGCCACAGCCGAGTATTCGCACCATGGATCGGACGGCACAAGATAGAAATTATTTCTTTGGAACGCTTTGAGCGATCGCCATGCCTGATCATGTTGAAGCGATAGCCAATACGCCCGCGATTCGACCTCAGGGCAAACTAAGATAAGCAGCCGGTCGGGATCAAGCTTGTTCAGCTGTTCCAGCGTTAACACATGATTATACAATGATTCCAGCGCATAGGCGGGCGTAAGCTGCAAATCCCGATACAGTACCTCTTGGATCGCTTGATTGCTATACGCATGGACGCTTTTCCCATACACACGGAGCACGATAAAGGATTCCGTTCCGATGGCCTGCTGCATTTGGGACCGAGCATTCTCCAGCTTTCGGTCATACCCGCTAATCCAAGCCTCCGCCTGCTTCTCGCGCCCCACAAACGATGCAATCTGGCGGAGCTGATCCCGCCATCCCGCCTGTCTGCCAGCAACAAATAATGACGGCGCTATGCTTGCGAGCTTTTGTTTTTCACCGTCCGGCATATACTCCGAGCCGATGATGGCATCGGGACGGGCCTTAATCAGCTTTGTTAACTCCTCCGGCTGCTGCGTATCTCCATAACGCATGTGAACCTTTATTTTCATCTGGTACACATTGTAGTAATAAGGCGTCCACTTGGAATCGAGCGGCGCGGCAATCGGAATGAGGTTTAAAGCGAGCAGTTGGCCAATCATTGAAGGAGAGCAAGCCGCAATGCGATGTCTCGGATGCTTCACGAAAGCGGATGGCGATATGCCGACCTCTTTCTTGAATTTGCGGCTAAAATAAAACTCATCGCTATAGCCCACCTTTTGGGCAATTTCACGAAGCCGGTATTCCGTCTCGATTAAATATCGCTTGGCCCGGTTAATGCGCAAATCCGTCAAAAAATCAATTGCGCTATGCCCGTAGCTTTTTTTGAACAAATCCACAAAATACTTGGGGCTGATATTAGCCATCGCGGCAAGCTGTTCCACAGAAAGCGGCTCATCGAAATGCTGCTCCATAAAACGGCGGATTTCCCGCAGATCCGTCCTTGGCTGCCTTCGTCCCTCTTCCTCTGACACCTTTTCGCTGTGTTCCATGATGCACCCCCTAAGCTTGCTTTGCTATACTTATCTCAATATAAACCGTAGCTTTGTTTTTCCGGTCCCTTCAGTATAACAACAATGAGAATGACTATCAATTAGATTCGGCTGTTTGGTCATTACTGAAGTAATCGAAAAAGAATAAGCTACTCTCGCAGCGACCAAAATGAAAACTTAAGTTCAATGTATATAGAAGGAATTTATCCCGCTAAAATAGCCCTATTCGCATAGTAGAGGAGATAGATGGAATTTATCCTGTTAATCTAGCCGCTTTGCGCCAATTTAGGCTGTTTCTTTGATATTAAAGGGAGAAATTCCTTATAAATGATCCAAAACATCCATATTCGTCTCATTTAGAGGGAAGATTTCCAGTTGATTCAGCTTTATACGACTCAAGCATCAAAGTGAAACAAGTTTCAGAATATCTAACGTAATAATTAACATTTATGATAAAATAAAGGGGGTAATTCTCCCGTAAAAATAATTTAACTATGAATGAAACAAGGAGTGGGACGTTTGACTTTTTTAAGTATGATTTTTTTAATCATAAATCTAATCTGCTCAGGAATATTGGTATGGTTCCTCTACAACGAGTTCGTCCAATTTCGTTTAATCAAAAAAGCCAAAAACAACATTCAAATCTATAGCGCCGCAATTCTTTCGCACAATAAAATCATTGTTGCCACAATATTTGTCTACGCAGCCGCCATGACTCTCTTCTGGGCATTATTTCTGCTTGGGTACAACAACTGGATTCACCAGCACTGGTATGCTTATATGTACCTTTTTTTCCTAATCACCATCGTTAAGAAGGATAAAATGGTTTTTTCCGTTGGGAGCGAGGGGGTTTATTATAACAACATGCTCATTCCATGGGAAGCCGTTGTGAAGCATAGCATGAAAGCCAGCCCTGTTCGTACAGGAGATCAGCTGGAGCTGGAAATTGTAACCAAAAACCAAGTACTGCGGGGTGTCTTTCACGGTGAATCACAAGCGCGGCTGCTCCAATGGTTGAGAGCTGCATCCTAATCGAATTTTATCAAATCATTGACGCTGAGCCAGCGGCTGCTGCACCATCTTCTTAACGATAAAAACCAGCAAATCAAGTGAGCCCACTCGATTTGCTGGTTTTCAAATTTTCTACACCTAGCACTCAATTTTTGGTTCCTTTTTTCATATCAAACCACCGGGTAAAAAATAACAGCAATCCTCCGAGTGAGAGAAATAGGCTGAAATAGGATATGTCCTCCTGACTTATCCAAGCTGCTAAGAAATCGTAGCCGTAGATCAGAAATATTAATGCGCCGACCAGCATCCATATTTTATTGCGCATATCCTAGTCCCCTTTTAACTTAAACTAGTATGCTAATACGTATTAGTTTTGATGATGTTGCTATTTTCAGCCGAAATCTTGAACTACATATCGCTAAAAAAACCAGCAACCCAAGGTCCCCCTTGATCTGCTGGTTTCTCTATTCTCCGCTCTTACACTCGTCCGCGAATTTCATCAATAAACGCCTTCGACTGCGCCATTTGGTCTTCCTTCGCTTCCTCCATGATGATGTGCACATGCGGCTTATATTGATTGAGAAGCTTCATATAAAGCTCGTAGTTCATCTTGCCGAGTCCAGCCGTTACCGTGCCTAGCTCGCCATTTTCAAGCAGGATACGATCCTTGGCATGGGCTGCGATAATCCGGCTGCCTAGCAGCTCGAACGCTTCTTCAATCACTTGGTCCTGCTTCGAGAAGTTGGCTGGCGTCAGCAAATTTCCGGGATCAATCACGACGCCAATGTTCGAGGAGGGAACCTCCTCCAGCATCCGGGACAGCTCAGGTGCCGTCCCGACTAAATGGTCATTTGCGGCCTCCAGGCCTACAAACACGCCCCATTTCTCGGCTTCTTCCGCCAGCTCCTCCAGCGTCGCTTTCATAACCAACCAATCGCTGTCGGTGTAATCCCCGCCCTCATTGCGGCCGGTTTCAGCCGCAACCATCGGTGCCCCAAAGAACTTGGCGTAGCGCAGCAGCTCTTTAAATCGATTCACATTGGCGCGGCGCAGCTCCGCGTCGCGTTCAAAGAGATGAACGTAACAGCCAAGCACCGAGATCGATACGCCATGCTTGTCGAATTGCTCGCCGATTGCATTTGCAAGTCCCGGGCTAATGTTGCCCGGCTTGCTGAAATCAACGTCGCTAATCGCTTTCCACAAAGCCAGCTGCACATGAGTGAAGCCGCTCTCTGCTACTTTTGGAGCAAGCTCTTTATAAGGCAAGCTTCCGAATAAATGGGCCAATACACCGACTGACATCCGATCGTCTCCTTCATATTAGGCACTGCCCTCGAGTGCGACCTCCACCTTAGGCGCGTACACTTTTTTGGCTAGATAAGACTGCGCAATCATGAATAGGCCGCCAGTTACCCAATACAGCGAGATGGCTGCAGGCGCCGAAAGAGCGAATACGCCCATCAGGATCGGCGACAAGTAGCCCATGAACGCTAGCTGCTTCTGCTGAGCGGCATTCGCATTCGGCTGCGTGGTTTGGGAAACCTTAAATTGCACAAAATAAACGATGGCTGCAATGATCGGCAGCACAATATCGGGCGAGCCTAGCTTAAACCATAGGAACGAGTGATCCGCCAGCTCTGGCGTCAGCTTGATCGCTGAGTATAAGCCCATGAGGATCGGCATTTGGATCAGCATCGGCAAACAGCCGATGGCAAGCGGATTAACCTGATGCTTCTGGTAAAGCTGCATCGTTTCCTGTTGAAGCTTTTGCTTGGATTCCGCATCCGATTTGTTTTTGTATTTGTCTTGCAATTGTTTCAGCTCTGGCTGAAGGATAGCCATCTTGGTTTTCATTTGGTTTTGCGAGCGGTACTGGCGCATCATAAGCGGCAATAGCACCAAACGGATAATCAACGTAATCCCGATAATCGCAAAGCCGTAATTCCCTTGGAACATGTCCGCTAAATACTGTAGTACCGCGGATAATGGATATATCACATAGTGATTGAATATACCTGGCGTATTGCCATCGATCGTACCTGTAGCCGTGCTGCAGCCGCTCACTAAAAGCAAGCCCAGCAGCATCAAACCCGCCATCATAACCCGTTTATATTTTAAAGAAGTGAATACATTGCCCGTTTGCATAAAAATCCTCCTCGTTTGTTTGAAAATAGCGCAACAAACGAGGCGGAGCAGTCTGCGATGTCGTCATCCGGCGATTCCTTCCGCTTGACCTTCCTGGCTAACCAGTGATGCAGAGGAACAGTTCGGATAAGTACCTGTGGCGTCAATACGAACATTACGGTTAACGTTTGGCTTCGTTCCCAATAGGCATACACATCAAGATGCAAATGCGTAGCAAAGGCAAAGGCCAACGAACAAAGCAGGCTAAGCGAAATCAAATAGGGCACGATATCATGCAGTTCAAACTCAAACAATGTATTCACCTCCCTTCCTGTCCATCCAAATACTTTTGAACCTATCTGGATATTATATCAGTAAATCTCTGCTAATTACGAGCCCAGCCAGCACAAATGTGTTACAACTCCCATTAAGCTGGTTATTTACAAATAGATGGCGAACACCATATACTTTCTAAGTTGCATGCGCCGGCGGCCCGAATGGAGCTGGCTCCGCTCATAAGGCGCTTCATGGCGATGAACAATCAACTTAGAAGAAAGAGGACATCATGATACGAAAAAAGTTCAATCGCATTTATTTATCGCTTATCCTCGTTATGCTCCTGCTGCTTGCGCTGGGGCAAGCCGTTCCTTTGGGCCAAGAAAGCTCATCGACCGCGCATGCGGAAGGTGCGGCCACCTCGCCAATGGACGGCCAGAAAAAAAAGCTCATCCTTGGAACCTCAGCCGATTATCCGCCCTACGAAAGCGTAGATGCCAAAAACAGCGGCGAGATCGTCGGACTAGATATCGATATTGCCAAGTATATCACCAGCCAGCTCGGTTATGAACTGGAAATCGCAAACATGGATTTCAATGGTTTAATTGCCTCGCTGCAAACCGGCCGTGTTGACTTCGTTATGTCAGCGATGTCCGCAACGGAGGATCGCAAGAAGAACGTCGATTTTTCTGATATCTATTACGCAGCGCGCAATACGATCGTTTCCAAAAAATCGGCGCCATTGGAAACAGAAGCCTCGCTGGCCGGCAAAAGAGTTGGAACCCAGCTCGGCTCCACACAGGATTTATATGCCGAAACGATTGAAGGGGCCAGCCTCAAGAAGCTCAATAAAATTCCCGACCTGATTCAGGAGCTGAACTCCGGACGGATTGATGCCGCCATCGTTGAGGATGCCGTTGCTCTGGAGATGACCAGCCTCAATCCCGACTTGGTCATGAATTTCCTGCCAGCCGAGTCGGCTGACAACGGCTATGCCCTGGCTTTTCCCAAACAATCGCCTATTGTCGCCGAATTTAACGGCGTACTGGCGGACATGAAAGCAAACGGGGAGCTTGACCGCATCGTAGACAAATGGTTTCCCGACGAGGAGAAGGAGTCCAACTCGCTGCTGAATCTCAATATCGATTTTAGCGTGCTCAAGGGCTATATTCCTTATATATTGAAAGGCGTCTATGTCACCCTGCTCTTTACGCTAGTCTCGGCACTGTTTGGACTTGTGTGGGGGACTATCTTGTCGCTGTTCAAAATTTCCGGCATTAAGCCGCTGGAGTGGTTCGCGACCGCTTATACCTCGGTATTTCGCGGAACGCCGCTGCTTGTTCAGCTCACGATTATTTATTATGCGACGCCGCAAATCTTCCATTACGATATCCCCGCGCTGATGGCAGCCGGACTTGCGTTCGGTCTTAATTCCTCCGCTTATTTGTCGGAGACCATCCGCGGCGGAATAATGGCGGTCGACAAGGGGCAGCGCGAGGCTGCTATCGCGCTTGGTGTCCCGTACCGCACGATGATGCTCCGCATCATCTTCCCTCAAGCGCTGCGCACCATTTTGCCTGCGCTGGTGAATGAATGCGTCGCGCTGCTCAAGGAATCGTCGCTCGTTTCTGTTATTGGCGTCGCAGACTTAATGCGCCGTGCCGATGTCGTTCGTTCGGCAACCTTCAAGTCCATTGAAGTCTTATTGTTCATTGCTGCTATTTATTACGTGCTCGTGCTCGTCTTGACGGCACTTGCCCATAGACTTGAAAGGAGGCTGCGCCGCAGTGATTAATGTGACCGACTTGACGAAGTCCTTTGGCAAAAACCAAGTGCTGAAAGGCATAACGACAACCATAGACCGAGGGGAGGTGGTTGCCTTGATCGGCCCTTCCGGCTCTGGCAAATCCACCTTTCTCCGCTGCTTGAATATGCTCGAAACGCCGACCTCCGGCGTGATTGCGATCGACGGCACCGCGATTACCGATCCAAAAACCGATATCGCCCGCGTCCGCCAGCGGATCGGCATGGTGTTCCAGCATTTTCATCTGTTTCCGCATATGACGGTCATGGATAATATTACGTTTGCGCCCATTCAGGTAAAAGGTTTGCCACGAGAAGCGGCGCAGGCTAAGGCGAAGGAGCTGCTAGCTCGCGTTGGCCTTCTGGACAAAGCCGACAGCTACCCTTCGCGTTTGTCCGGAGGACAGAAGCAGCGCGTAGCCATTGCCCGAAGCTTGGCCATGGAGCCCGACATTATGCTGTTCGATGAGCCGACCTCGGCGCTTGATCCCGAAATGGTGAAGGAAGTGCTGTCCGTCATTCGCGGTCTTGCTGAGACCGGCATGACAATGCTGATCGTTACGCATGAGATGAAATTTGCCCGCGAAGCGGCGGATACGATCTATTTCCTTGATCAAGGCAAGCTCGTGGAACGGACGGAGCCCGAGCAGTTCTTTACCAAGCCGCAAAGCGAGCGTGCCGCACGGTTTTTGGAGCAGGTGCTTTAATAGAGCGGATTCTGTACTATAGCCGAGAAGAAGCCTTCTAACCGACGAAGATGTCAGTTGGAAGGCTTCTTCGTTATGATTCAGAATGTTCCATGCAAGGCACTGCTGCTTGGAAGGAGCCTGCGCACCAATCTTTTTTTCACTCCAAAGTCGCCCTATCGGCATCTTGCGCCATCAAAGCTTCCATTTCCACGCAGGCCATCACGAAGGCGCCGACGCCATGCAAATCATTTTCGCAAGTTGGCCGCGTCACGTAGCTTTCATAATCGCCCGCCGAAGTGCCAATGCAAATATCCGGCAGAACCAACCGCCCTTGTTCGTCTGACTTCGTCACGCTCACAAGTCCCTCAAATCCTCGCCTTGCCGCAGCTAAGCCTTCCTCGCCGATTAGCCCGAGCTTATAAGCTTTCGCAAGCGTATATACAAACAAGCAGGTTCCCGACGTTTCCAGCCAATTATCCGGTAAATGCCCTTTGTCCACAACCTGGTACCACAAGCCGCTCGTGGCATCCTGATACCTAATTAACGCCGTCGAGAACTCAGACAGCGCTGATTCCAGCTCGGCACGCCCTTCAGCTCCTTCGGAGATTTCATCCATGAACTGCGCTAACGCCAGCCCGTACCAGCCGAGCGACCTTGCCCAGAACTCGGGCGAGCAGCCCGTTTCGGGATCAGCCCAAGGCATCTGCTTGCTCTCATCCCACGCATGATAAAGCAGTCTTGTCCGCTCGTCCTTCATATGCTGCCGCATGAGCCGCTCTTGGCGCAGGACCATCGTGCGCAAATCCGGTTCGCCATAAGCGTTAGCATATTTGAGCGCAAATACGCCGCCCATATACAAGCCATCCAGCCACATATTGTAGGCATACTTGTCCTTATGCCAGAAGCCGCCCTCCGAGGTGCGGTTCAGCGTATGGAACAGGCTGCGGAGCTTATCAGCTGCGATGCGGTACTTTCGGCTGCCGCCCTCCTGATCCAAACGGAACAGCAGCAATCCTGCCTGAATCGCATCCAGCTCATCGCGAGCGAAATCGAAATTGCCGTGATCATCAACCAGCTGATCCACATATCGCTTGATGTAGGCTGCGTAGCGGTCATCACCGCCTGCCTGCCAGAGCAGCTCCATGCCGCAAAGAAACACGCCCTGATGGTAATGCCAGCGCCTTGCAGGCGGAAGCTCCTCCGGCAAGTAGGCGTCCATTAAAGAATCGCAAGCCGCTCTTGCCCATTCTATCGGCGAAGCTATCGTTGAATTTTCCGTCATCGTTGAGCACCTCTTCTTTTTTTGGTCAGCATACGCATACTCTCTCGGCATTAGCCCTTAATGGAACCAAGCATCGCGCCTTTGGCAAAATGCTTCTGGAGGAACGGATAGACGATAAGAATCGGCAGCGTAGCCACCACGATAACCGCCATCTTCACCGTTTGGTCGGGCGGAGGCACGGCAGCATCCAAATCGGAGCTGTAATCCAGCCCGCTCGCAAGGACAACGATCTGGCGCAGCAGCACCTGGATCGGCCATTTAGCGCTGTCATCCAAATATAAGATAGCGCTCAAATACGTATTCCAGTAGGTGACCGCATAAAAAAGGGAAATCGTTGCGATCGCAGGCATCGACAGCGGCAGCACGATGCGGAACAAAATGCCAAAATCGCTGCAGCCATCGATTTTTGCCGATTCCTCCAAGCCTTCGGGAATATTTTGAAAGAAGTTTTTCAAAATAATAAGGTTAAATGCGCTGATCGCCGAAGGAATGATGAGCGCAGCATAGCTGTCGATCAGCCCCATCTCCCGCACGACCAGGAACGTCGGAATCAGTCCTCCGCTGAACAGCATCGTAAAGACGACCAGAAACATGATGGCCTTGCGCCCATCGAGATCCCTGCGCGAGAGCCCGTACGCCATCAGCGCTGTGGTCAGCATGCTGAATACCGTACCGAACAGCGTAATCAACGTTGATACCAACATAGCGCGGAAGATCGTATTGGTCGAAAAAATAAATTTATAGGCGTCAAAGCTCCAAATGGTTGGCACGAGGATGAACTTTTTCATCGCCATTTCGGCGCTTGTCGTGAACGATCCGGCAACGACATGCAGGAACGGAAGCACCGTCACAAGCGCTATAATGGCAAGTAGCGTAAAGTTCACTATCGAAAAAAGCCTGCCGCTGAGCGTTTTGTCCTCTACCATGCTGAACCCTCCCTAAGTTTTTGTTGCAACGCCCAAGCTTAATACACGCCTTCCTCGCCCATCTTCTTCGCCAGACGATTCGCTGCCATGACGAGCACGAGACCGATAAACGATTTGAAGAAGCCGATCGCGGTGCTGTAGCTGAACTGGCCCTGCCGCAGCCCTGCCGTATATACATACGTATCAATGATTTCGGCAACATCCCGATTCATGGAATTCAGCAGCAGATAGACATGCTCAAAACCGAGCTCCAGCACATCTCCAATTTTCAAAATGAGCAAAATAATGATGACGCTCCGGATCGCCGGCAGCGTAATATGCCACACCTGCCTGAGCCGGCCGGCCCCGTCCATGCGGGCTGCCTCATACAAGCCCGGATCAACAGAAGCGATAGCCGCCAAATATATAATCGTTCCCCAACCCGCTTCCCGCCAGATGACCTGAATGATATACGTTGGCCTGAACCACTCGGGACTGAGCAGGAAATTGACTTTTTCGAATCCAAAATACGCAAGCAGCTCATTCACAATTCCGCCGTCCGACGTCAGCATCACGAAGCTAATCGACACGATAATGACCCATGACATAAAGTGAGGCAAATAAACAAGCGTCTGAAACGTTCTTTTGAAAAATGATAACCGTACCTCATTCAGCATTAACGCCAAAATAATCGGAACCGGAAAAAAGAATAAAAGGTTCATGCCAAACAACAGAAGCGTATTGGCCAAGATGTTCAAGAAGTCGGGCTCCGTGAAGAGCCGCTCGAAATGCTTGAGACCAACCCAATTGCTACCGCCAATCCCTTTGAAAGGCTTATAATCCTGAAAGGCAATCGCAAGACCAAGCATCGGAATATATTTGAAAATAATAAAATAGAACACTCCCGGCAGCAGCATGACATAGAGCCATTTATTTTTCCATAGACGCTTCTTAAGCTCGCTAGTTCGAGGCTGTGGCACCCTTGCCTGCTGAATTACCGTTTCCTGCATACGGGATCTTCCTTTCCACCGGAGGTTTTGGAGATTGCCCGGACATCCGCGCAATCTCCAAGGCTTCGCTATTAGGCTTGCAGCTCGCGCTGCGGTCTATTTCTTGTAGGCTGCATTATACTCTTCGATAATTTGAGCCCCGCCGCGTTTCTTCCAGTCCTCTACCGCTTTATCGAACCCGACCTTGTCGATCGAGCCGTAAATATATTTGTAGGTCGCATCCTTGATCAAATCCTGCAGCCCCGTTCCTTTTTCCGTATACGTTGGCGAATCCAGCGCCGCAGTAGGGTCGGCTACCGCTATCTTCTCGTTTTCTATAATCAATTGCTCCGCATGAATACGGGCAGGAAGCTCATGATAGCCCTCGTACATGCCGTTTGTTTCCGGCTCGCCAATGACGCTGTCCTTGTAGCCTTTCACCTCGCGCTCAGTCAGCTCTTTATCTGAAGAAGCTTTAGCTTTGCCGTCTACGACCGTGTAATGAGTGCCTTCAATTCCCCAGTACATCACATTGGATACTTCCGGCGTCATCAGCTTGTCGAAGAAAGCCAAAATCTTCTTCAATTCCGCTTCATCCTTAATCGCTGATTTCGGGAATAGCGCTACATTGTTGTAACCCGGAATTGACCAAGAGGCCAATTGCCCTTGCGGGCCGGCAACCATGCTGTGCGTATCTACGACGGCTGTCGGTACGTTTTTGACCAGATCCTTCACAAGGGAATCGACATCCTGCATGGAGCCGATATAGACGCCAGCCTTGCCGCTTGTGAACATATTGACTTGATCCGTTTTGCTTGTCGCCGCAAAATCCACGTTCATCAGCTTGGCATCACGGATTTTTTTGATATAATCCATCGTTGCCGTATATTCCGGAGTCGTAAAATCAGGTACAAGCAGGCCCTCTCTTTCTCCCCACCCGTTAGGGGTACCGAACCACGCGGATACCGTTTTGAAAGCGCCATAGATAAGATCATTGCGGTCAGCCAGCCCAATCGTATCCGACTTGCCATTTCCGTCCGGATCGCCCGTCGTATATTTCTCCATCATCGCAAACAGCTCATCTACATTGGCCGGTGCGGCAATGCCCATCTTATCCGCCCAGTCCTTGCGGTATATAATGCCTTGGCGAGCGAGCGGCCTGCCGATATAAACGGAGTACAGCTTGCCGTCCACCTTCGTATTGTTCAAGATCTCTTCCTTAAGCTTGCCTAGGTTCGGGAACTCGCTCAAATACGGCCCGATTTCCCAGAACTGCCCTTCGCGGATCGCTTCTTTCATTTGTACGAAGGTCGCCTGATTTTTCAGATACGTTACCTGCGGCAGCGAGCCTGTAGCGAAGGAAGCATTGAGCTTCTCTTCGTACGTGTCTGCCGGGAAGAACTGGTACGTAAGCTTCGTATTCGTCAGCTTCTCCAGCTCGTTCTTAATCGTATCCGGTGGAGTCTCCGCGATATTAAGCGGAAGCATGATCGTAATTTCTGTAGGCTTCTCCGGTTCTGCCGGCTTGGCCGTCTCTGCTGTCTTTTCCCCGCTGTCATTGCTTGGCGCCGTTGAAGGATTATTGCTCCCGGCCTTGTTGCCACCCGAGCAAGCGGCGAGCAGCAAGCTAAATGTCAAAACCACGCCCATCAGAATCGAAAACGATTTTTTCTTCATACAGCGTTGACCTCCATTTACGTTTTGGTTGCTACGCCTTCAAGCTACCATGCCGATTGATGGTGCCGAAACAATCATTCCCTCATCTCAGGCGCTTTCCGCGACTCATCTGAAGGAATGATTATCGCTGAAGAAAATGACACCTGAACCGGCACGTGCTTATATTCATGTTCGTCCAAGTGGATTTGATGACAACGCAAAAAAGGATGAAGATTGTTCTTCACCCTCGGTTAACTTTCGCTACTTATATGTTTATTTCCATGCGGAAACTTTGATCCTCTTATATTTTCGAACGAACCGTCTCTCTAGCTTCTTGAAGAAGCCTTGGCTTTTTTTCTCTTCCTGAATGCTTTGAAGACCTCTAATAAGCAATCGGTATCTCCACTCATCGTCATGGCTAAACTTATGTATTTCTTTGAAAATTTCTGTTTTCATTTCAAGTCACACTCCATGTTGTCTAGATTAGGATATAGGATGAATTACTTACATTATTTTTATTATATAAAATGCCGCTGTACATTTTCTGAACAAAATCCGATTAAATGAGACAAAAGTATTAGTATATTAACATAAATCGACATATGATATGCAACTTTATGCTCATAATATGTATTTTGTCCCGATTCCATTCCGTTGTTCTCTTCCGAATAGGCAAGCAAATAAGAGCAGTCTGCCTGCCCTAACGGACGGTCCAGACTGCTCTTATTTGCTAAGCCGAAGCTTCTGATCAAATGAAACCTCATTCCCTCTTAAAATAAGCATCCGTATACTCAGCCATCATCTGACTGCCGCCACTGCGCTTCCAGCGGTCAACCTCCTGATAGAAGCCATCGGCGCTAATTTGGCCAAGTATATATTTGTAGGTAGCATCGGAGATGATTTTGTTCAGCTCCATGCTTTTCTCATCGTATGTCTTGGATTCCAAGCCAATCGTCGGATCTTTGACGATAAATTTATCATTGTCCGCACTCAGACGCTCTGCCAGCTCCCACATGGACTCCTTCTCAGCTACTTTTAGCAGGTTAGGGTTACTCAGATCCGCAATCATGAGCGGGTAGAGCGCATTTACCTCCGTAACACGAAGCTGCGAGGTTGCTTCAGGAAGCTGAACCTTCTCACCGTTCAACGTATAATGCTTTCCTTCGATTCCGTATCGCATCAAATTAGCCAGCTCTTTGTCCATGGTGCGGTCGAAGAAGGCCAACTGCTCCAGCAATTCCGCTTCCGTACGGATCGCCTTTTTCGAAAATAAATAGAGACCGTTATAGTTGGGAATCGACCAGATACGGTAGCCGCCTCCGGGCCCTTGGATTCTGTTCACCAGCGTAAAACGAGCCTTTGGGTTAAGCTGCTTTGCCTCGTCTGACAGACGCTGCACGTCGGTCATGCTTCCAATATAAACGCCAGCGGCTCCGCGGATAATTTGGTCCCGCTGCATCTCTTTGCTTGTTACCGCAAAATCCGCGTTCATCAGCTTCTCATCATACAGCCGCTTCATGAAGTTCATCGTCTCCAGATACGGCGCGGTTTCAAACTCCGGAATAACCTTCTTGTCTACAATGCCCCAGTTGTTAGGCGTACCGAAATAAGAGCTTAGCGTCTTAAATGCGCCAAACACCAAGTCATTCCGATCCGCAAGCCCAACTGTATCCTGCTGGCCGTTGCCATCCGGATCTCCTAGCGTAAACTGCTTGATGACCTCATAGAGGTCCTCCAGCGTTTCCGGCTTGCCCAGCTTTAATGCTTCAAGCCAATCCTGCCTAATAATAATGCCTTGCCTTGATGAAGGACGTTCCGTGTATAACCCGAACACCTGCCCGTCAATCGCAGCTTGTGCAAGTATGCCTGCGTCCAGATGCCTTAAATTCGGGAACCTCTCCAAATAGGAGCCAATTTCCCAAAACGAGCCGGAACGGATCGCATTTTTCACGAAAATATAGTCCGTATGCTTCACAAACGTCGCCTTCTTCAATGAGTTTGTGGACAACGCCGTGTTCATTTTATCTGTATAAATGCCATCGGGGACCCAATTGATATCCAGCTTCACTTTCGCCAAAGCTTCGACTTGCGCAATGATTTCCTGGCTTGGCGGGTGGGGAAAATGAAGCGGCGCCATAATGGAAATGACGGGTAAGCTGCTGCTTTCGTTCTGGTTCCCGGCGTTAGACGATGCACAGGAGGAGCATAGAAAGAGAATAAGCAGCGCAGCAAGAATACGCACGGCAGCAATTGGCCTAGCTTGCGAAGAATCATTTCCCAACGGTAATCCTCCTTGTGTTATCAGCCTTTTCTGCTCATAATCTAAGGAAATGATCATCTGCAAGCCAGATGATTATTGCCCAAAATGTATGCGTTTACTAAAATAAAGCTAATGCTCTCTCATTCCCAGATAAGGTGTTGATAGCTGTGCGGTCCTTAACCTTCTTAAGCAAAATGACGATCTACGGCTTTCTGCTCAGCACGCTGCCGGTTATTTTTATTGGCGCCTTCTCTTACGCAACTTCTTCCAACGAAATCCAGAAAAATGTAAACTCAGGAAAAATGCAGCTGATTATGCAAATTAATTCAAATGTAGAGCAGAAATTAACGACTGTCAACCATACGCTAAATCAGGTCATTAACTCGACCGTGCTGAGAAAAGCGATGAACCAGCCCTTAACGGTTAATGAGTTTGTCATGTACGACGACCTTAGAAGCGAAATTCGGCATATGCAATCCTTCGACACCAAGCTCGAGGATGTGGTGCTGATCAATGAACGCCACAATTGGATGATCAAAAACTCAGGTCTCTATTCCTTCGAGCAGTATGCTTATTATGAACAGCTATCCGGTTTGATGCAAGTTGCTGAAGGCACCACTTGGGTGCTGAATCCGTCCAAATGGTTTTATAGCGAGGAAGCCGCCGGAAGCGAAGCCTGCGCCTACAGCATCAGCCTCGTCAAGAAGCTGCCGACGAACGGACTTGAAAAGTACGGCTTGGCACTTGCCAATATACCGACCTGCAGTCTGCAGGAGCTTCTCGACAATAAGGGTGATCATTTCTCCAATATTATGATTCTGGACGATCAGAACCGTATTTTGCTGCACCAGGATCATTCCCTAATTGGCAAGCCGATAGCCGTAAGCGGAATATTGCCCGAGCAATTAGGCGAATCCTCCGGTCAATTTACGACTGCCGTGGAGCAAAAAAATTACTCCGTGACCTACTACCGCTCCGAGCTTAATGGCTGGACTTATTTATCAACGACCTCCATTGCTGCCATGACGAAGGAATCCAACAAGATTGGCACGTATACTCTCTACGTATGCCTGTTTATGCTTCTGCTATCTATGCTTCTGGCATGGATCGGCTCACGCCGCATGTACTCGCCCATCCAGCTGCTCCTGAACCAGATCGGCGAACGTCCAACGGATATTCGGAAGCGGAACACCAATGAGTTCCAAGCGATCGGCGAGCGTGTCGCGCATCTCTTCCAGTCCAAGACCGCGCTGGAGAAAGAAGTACATCAACACCTCCAGCAGGTTCGTACCTTCTTCTTCGTGAAGGTCTTCCAAGGGACGGTCAAGCCTAGTGAAATTTCCGAGCGGCTAGAGCAATTCGGCTACAGCCAGCAGCTGAAAGCGTGGAGAACGATGGCGGCCATTACGCTCCAAATTGATTTTCCCGATCACAGCCGCTACTCCAAAAACGACCTGGAGCTGCTGCTTTTTGCCGTGCATAACATGCTTGAGGAGCTCATCCCGTCCGATCTGCGCCTTGCGCCTATAATTATGGATCAAACGATCGTCACGATTATCGGAAGCGCAGAGACCGATTCCAAGGCTTTCCATAATGCCAAATACGCATTGACCGAGCATCTTCAGCAGCAGATTACAAGCTATTTGAACGTTCAGGTCAGCATCGGCATGAGTCTGCCGTTCTCTTCCTTCTCCTCGCTTGCTATCGCATATAGGGAAGGGCTCGAGGCGCTCAAGCATCGAATCAAATTAGGCGAGGGCATCATCATCCAGTATGAGAACGTGAACGAGGGCAAGCATTATTTGAATCTCAACTATCCAGCCCATCTGGAGAATGAGCTTATGGATGCCATCAAACTGGCCGACAAAGACAGGGCGAAGGAGCTGCTTCGCACTTTCCTGCAAGCGGTATTCGCAATTGAATTGTCACCGCAGGAATATCAAATCCCCCTTGCCCGGCTGCTCAACAACCTGCTGATTATTATGCAGGAATCCGGTGTTAGCTTAACTCAGATCCACCCTAGGAAGGGGTCGCTGCTGGAGGAGCTGCTGGAACTTCATACCACGGCAGAAATCGATGACTGGTTCTGGACTAGAGTCGTTTATCCATTGGTTAAAATTTTCAAGGACCGCCAGGAAGCGCAGTACCATAACATTTCCGAGAAAATCATCGATCTTGTGCAGCATCAATTCGATACCGATCTCACGCTAGAGGAATGCGCTTCGCACCTTCATTATAATGCGAATTATTTGAGCAGCGTTTTCCGGAAGGAAACGGGTTATTCGTTCAGCGAGTATTTGACGATATACCGATTCCAGATGGCAAAGAAATGGCTCGAAGACAGCGATATGCCCATTAAGGACATTGCCGCCAAGCTTTGTTACAACAACTCGCAAAATTTCATTCGCTCCTTCCGCAAACAGGAAGGGATGACGCCTGGACAATACCGCTATAAAAAACGGACCGGATAACCGATAAAGAGAGTAAATGCTTTTGGAAGAAACTATGCTTTTTAATTTGAGTAGGAGGCTGCACACATGCCGCAGAGACCGTCTAGAGAAGAATATTTGCCTTACTATGAGCAATATGTTGGTTTGGTTGGAGAAGAATCAATCATTGAAATTTTAACGAAGCAGCTGACAAGCACGACAGAACTGCTCTCCGACATTCCCGAACAGCAGTCCAACTATCGTTATGCCGAGGGAAAGTGGACGTTGAAAGAGGTAATTGGACATATCTCCGATAATGAGCGCGTCATGGCCTATCGCCTGCTTCGCATCGCGCGCGGTGACCAAACGCCTCTTGCCGGTTATGATCAGGACGAATTTATGAGCGGGTCCTCGTTTCAAGAATGGACTTTATCCCAAGTCATCGAGGATTATATCTCGGTCCGTAAAGCAACGCTTACGCTACTGCGCGGCTTATCCGAAGAGGCTTGGCAGCGGATTGGAACAGCAAACGACGCTCCGATCTCAGCTAGAGCTTTAGCCTATATTATTGCTGGACATGAGCTTCATCACTGGAAGGTCATTCAAGACCAATACTTGAGCCACTAACCGTCGTCGCCTAAGTAAACCACTCTATATGTAAACTTCTACTTATGCTAAAATGGTTAACATATTCTTTTTTAGCATAAGGAGCGGTACAGCGATGACGATACGATTGCGCGGCCACCATCTGCTATGCCTTCTCGGCTTTCGGGGCATGGGGTATTCGGAGGACTTTTGCGCGAATATGACCATTATTTACGAGACGCTGCGCACGAAACCCGACACTGAGGTTGAAATTATACTAGGTCCGGATGACGTTTGCCGTGCTTATCCGCCGGACAAAGCCTATCATTGCGAAGGCACGGTCTATGGGCTAGATGAAGCGGTGCTTGCAAAGCTAGGGCTTCGTACAGGCGAGCGGGACAGCTGGCAGGCGATTTGCAGCCGCGTAGCTGCTGTTATGGTACCTGCTGATATTAGCAGCCTCTGTACCACTTGCCCATGGGAAAAGTACGGCGTTTGCGCGGAAGGCGTTGGCCTTATCGCTCAAGGCATCCCTCTTCCCAAGGCAGGCGTTTAACCCATAGTTGGATTTAGGATACGTTGGACAGGCGCTTAAAGTGATTATCATCAGTCAAAGAGCTCTGATTGTAGGAGCTCTTTTTGTTATGAATTTAAAGAGAAAAATGGTTAATAAACTTTGTTCTATTTCCTTCCACTTCCGAATTAGCTGGAATTTCTCCCGTTACTTTATTGAATTTTGGATTATAGAGGTGTTTAGAAGGAATTTATCCCTCTAATTCCAATAAATTAGTCGATAATGCTGGAAATCGTCTAGATTAACAGGACAAAATCCAGCTAATTCGTTTGCCAATCGAATTTTGATATTTTAGCGGGAGAAATTCCATCTATATATGTTGTACAGAGGATAATCATGTGTTAGTACAGCGCAGGGAGATTATGATTTAAAGGTCACGGTGTCAGCTAGGTTCATTGTTTTCGTGAGACTTTGTACGGGAAGAGCAAGGCCGCATGGACGGATTCTACGTTACTTCAAAACGGTCTACTCTCTTCATTGCAGCTTTAAATTCTAATATTCATTTTAAATCAATCGTAAGACAGCGAAATTCATTCCATAGGCGGGTCACAGAAAACAAATGATGAAGGAAGAAAACCGTATTATTACTAAAAACCAAACACCAGGAATGAAAATTTTTTAGAGCGTTATACCGTTATGAATCCTGCATATTTGTGCATACAAAGGCACTCCATATGGGGAGAAAAATATAACAAGTGCAGGAACGTGCGGTTAGGATGTGCTGCGCACCATTTCTAACCGCACTTTTCTTATTAGGTAACCATAAGCCGCTCCATGCCGTTCATATAAGGCCGAAGCGCTGCCGGAATATGAATCGAACCGTCTTCCTGCTGATGGTTCTCCAGCAACGGAATCAGGATGCGCGGGCTTGCTACCGCTGTATTATTGAGCGTATGGCAGTACAGGAGCGTGCCATCCTCGGCTCGGTAGCGGATATTCGAGCGCCGCGCCTGGAAATCATGCAGGTTCGACGACGAATGCGTTTCCCCATAAGCCCCGCGGCTGGGCATCCACGTCTCAATGTCGTATTGTTTATAGGTTTTTTGCGACATATCTCCCGTACAAACGGCCATTACGCGGTAAGGCAGCTCCAATAGCTGAAGCAGCTCCTCGGCATTTGCCGTAATCTCCTGAAGCAGCCGCTCCGAGAGCTCCGGATCCGCTTTGCATATAATGACCTGCTCCACCTTTGCAAATTGATGGACACGATACAAGCCATGAACATCCCTTCCTGCCGAGCCTACTTCGCTGCGGAAGCAGTTCGAAGCAGCTGCCAACTTAATTGGTACATCCGCCTCGACGATTTCGTTGGCATGAAAGGTAATAAGCGGCACCTCCGAGGTACCAACCAGCCATTTATCCTCATTCGCAATTCGGTAGGTCTGATCCTCCCCTAGCGGAAAAAATCCGGTATGGTTCATCGCTTCGGTACGAACCATCAACGGGACATCCAGCAGCGTGTACCCTTTCCGCAATAGCAAATCGATGGCCAGCTGCTGAACAGCGCGGTGGAGCAGCACTCCTGCACCCTTCAAGTAATAATTGCGGCTACCCGCCGCTTTGACCCCGCGCTGCACGTCAACCATTTCATGAAGCTCACCGAGCTCCATATGGTCACGGGTCTCAAAGGCAAAGCTTGGCGCCTCGCCCACCCGTCTCCGTTCCACATTATCTGCATCCGATCGCCCCCCCGGCGTATCTGGCGATACGATGTTCGGCACCAAAACCATCAGCTCGGCAACCTGTTCTTCAGCGCGGACAAGCTCCGTCTCCAGAACTGCCAGCTTTTCATTCGATTCCTTTACCCTTTGCCTAATCTGCTCCACTTCGCTATGAGCCCCTTGCTTTACCAGCCTGCCAATCTGATTCGACAGCTTGTTGCGCTCGGCACGGAAAACCTCTGTTTCCTGCTGCAGCAAACGCTTCTTCTCGTCCTTCAGCAGCAGCTCAGCAATCGAAATCTGAATTCCCTTCTGATTGGCTACTGTCTGTACTTGCTCCTGATTTGCTCTGATCCATTTCATGTCCAACATGATACCGCGCTCCTTTTCGTTAGAAAAACACAAAAAACGCCCTCATCCCTATGGGACGAGGAGCGTTTTTTGTACTCGCGGTGCCACCCAAATTGACCGAACAGACGCACTGTCCGATCCTCTTTGTTCCGCTGTAACGGGCGGGCCCGGTAAACTTAGGGGGAGGTTGCTGCCTCCCCTTGACGAGAACGCCTCCGAGTTGGATTCTCTTCACTGGCGTGATCCGATAATTAATTTTGTTGTACTATACCATAGTTTATGCCAAAAGCACAAGCTTGCTATATCCAAAAGGATATATAATCCAAGAAGCCCGTCCAAATATTTAAATTCAGTCCGATTGCTGACGCTATCAACAGAAGAGAATGGTAAAATAGAGACAATGAAATCAATGGATGAAAGGAAAATTACCCATGAACATCGCAATCCTAACCGGAAGCAACCGGCATGCCGCTACCAGCACACAGCTTGCTGCTATTGTAGGCCAGCTTATTACTCAGAAGGGGCACACCGTCATGCTGCATGATTTATTTGAACATCCGCTTCCATTCTATTCACCTGATGGGATCGATCACGACCATGCCGCTGTGCAACAGCTTCAACAAAGCATGCTGAAGGCGGACGGCATCGTGCTCGCCACGCCGGAATATCACGGAAGCGTATCCGGCGTGCTCAAGAATGCTCTGGATTATCTGGGCCAGGATCATTTCCGCGGAAAAGCCGTGCTCTCCATGTGCTCCTCAGGCGGAGCCGTCGGCACCAGCTCGCTGCTGCAGCTTCAGGCAATCGTTCGCAACCTTCATGGGGTTAACGCACCTGAGTGGGTTTCCGTAGGCGGTGCGCAGCGCAATGAGCTTGCCCATGGCTTAACGGAGTACGAAAACGGCGGGCAGCCTATTATCGACCGTATTCATCGCGCGACTATATCCTTCTTAGCCCTTGCGGCTTCTGTAAGAGCAAATGAATAGCTAGCATTAAAAAAACCATTTCAGCATGCTAAACACGCGCGCTGAAATGGTTTTTTGTATCCATGAGGCCGAGGCCTTCATCCTTATTTCTGCATAAAAACATCCCGAAACCAAACGCCCGAGAAAAAGATAATGCCAAATAAACAAAGCAGTACAAACGCCGTGACCACAACGATAACGACCGTCCACAAAATAACTTTTGTTACTTTATTCATATTCTACTCCTTGAAGGGTAAAGTCCAGACCACTCTAAGCTCCCAAGTATACACATTCCTAGTCTAGACGGTATACGCCAAATAATGGTTGCAGCAGGTAAGACGCGTAGAATTTTGCAAATAAATGACGAACCCGTCATTTCGAGCCGGCAAGCGCATTTCGGAAGGCTAAAATATATTTGGATTGATCCAGCGGATTGACGCCGCGGCGCACCCGTTCCGCAGATACGTCCGGCGGGCATTCCTGATACCCCGCGAAAAATGTAGCCAAGACACCACGCCCCTTGGTGAGCGATCCGAAACGCGCTGGAAAATCAAGAGAGGTGGCGACAGGCAGCTTCCCTTCGATCTCCATTCTCTCCTGTCTGACGACCGGGGTGTCGAATTCCCCCCTCATGAGGATCAACTCATTCATAAGCTTGCCTCCGTTTTCTTCCGGAACGGAAAGGCGGAAGGACAGCATCGGCTCCAGCAGCTTTACCCCTGTATGGGACAAGCCATCCATAATTCCCATCGGCGTAGCCAGTGCGAAGTCGAGCGGATGAGTATGCCACACATGATGCTCGCCCTCGATCAGCGTCACCTTCAGATCCGTGACTTCCCAGCCAAAAAGCCCTTGCTGCAGCGCTTCCGGAACGCTTCTAGCCACCTCGTTCTGGTAACGGTCAAGCAGGCGTTCCGAGCGTACGGCTGCGCTATAGGTGAGCCCGCTTCCGCGTTCGCCTGGCTCAATGAGAAAGCGAAGAATCGCCCAGCAGGGCTTCGGCATTGTATAAGCAATGAAGCCCTCGCCCGTTTGAGCAGGCGTTTCTTTATATATAACGGAAGGCTGGCCGAATTCCGCCTTCAGCCCATAGCGGTGATTCAGCAGATGAGTGAGCACCTCAATCTGAATCGGTCCCATGACTTTCAGATGCAGTTCGCGCTGCTCCTGCAGCCATTGCAGATCAAGCAGCGGATCTTCATCCGCCAGCTCTTGCAGTGCGGCTACGACAGCCGGATAATCGGCTTCGCTGCTCCAGCGCACTTGCACCGTCAGAAGCGGTACAGCCAGTCTTGTCTCGCCCGGAACATGATCCGAGCAACCGATAATATCGCCGATACGCGCTTGGTTCCAGCCGCAGACGGCAGCAATATCCCCCGCCTCCAGTAGCCCGACATCCTCCGCCTTCTGACCGTCAATTTTGCGAATTTGCGTAATTTTCTCTTCGATTTGCTGTGTTTCGTTAAATACCGAATCGCGGTTGCGAATCACACCGCTATATAAGCGGACATAGGCGATCCGCCCCATCGCCGAGTCCCGTTCTATACGGAATACGACGCCCGATACAGGCCCGTCCATTACCGCGGTTGGTGCCGGCAGCAGCGTAACCATGGCTTCCATGAGCGACTCTATTCCGATGCCACGCCCCGAAGCACCGAATAGAACAGGGAAAATCGCTCCGCTTTGCGTAAGGGCTGGCAGCCTATCCGTCAATTCCTCCATCGGCAGCGTACCGTGCTCCAAGTAGTAATTCAGCAGCGCCTCTTCTTGCTCGGCCACCGTTTCTTCGAGCAGCTGCAAATACCCTTTTGTTTCTTCCGGTTCACTACCCGCTCTCAATACGCTGCTTATGCCAGCAAAGGTATCCTCTACTCCACACGGAGCCTGAATGGGGGCTGCCAACGGCGACAGCAACCGTCTGATTTGCTTCAACGTTCCCATGGGATCTGCACCGATTCGGTCCAGCTTATTCACGTAAATCAGCGTTGGAATGTTCCGCTCCCGCAAAGCATGCCAAATGACTTCCGTCTGCGCCTGCACGCCTTCCACCGCCGAAAGAATGAGCACCGCTCCGTCCATCACCCGCAAAGAACGTTCAACCTCGGATAGAAAATCGACATGCCCGGGCGTATCGACCAGATTAATGGTCATGCCCTGCCAGGAGAAGCGCGTTGCAGCCGCTCGCACGGATATGCCTCTGGAGCGCTCAACCTCGAGAAAATCCGTTTGCGCCGTGCCGGCATCTACACTGCCAAGCGACCGAATTCGACCGCTGCGATAAAGAATCTGTTCAGTTGTTGTTGTTTTCCCCGCATCGACATGGGCAAAAATACCGATATTTCGTATATGTTGTGTTGCGTTAGCTGCCATTACGCATGTCTCCTTACTAGCTGTCCTTTCCTTATCGTAACTCTGTAAGCGCATAACAGCAAGCATAAACGGGAGCAGATGCCTCCCTAAACTAAGAAGAAACGACATCGCAGTCCTCTGCAAGAGGAGGGGAAGCCGTTTCTCTCATAAACTTTATCTCGTGAACCCTATAAAGCCATAGATCTGAACAAAAACAGCCTGCCGGAATGCTATCCGACAAGCTGTTTTATCATTTTAGCTATTTTGATTAGCCTTGCTGAATCGCTTCAATATCAATCGATATTTTCACTTCATCGCCAATCAGGACGCCGCCTGTCTCCAGAGCCGCATTATAAGTTAAACCGTAATCGCTGCGTTTCAGGCTGCCCGTAGCACTGAAGCCTACTTTATCATTGCCCCAAGGATCTTTGCCCGCGCCTTCGAAGCTAACGTTGAATTTCTCGGAACGCGTCACGCCATGCAAGCTAACATCACCAACGACAGAATACTCTCCATCATCGGTTTTCGTAATCGCAGTCGAAGTGAAGACGAGCGAAGGATGCTTCTCGATATCAAAAAAGTCTGCATTGCGAAGATGCGCGTCACGATCCTTGTTGCGTGTGTCTACGCTGCTTAGATCAATCGTCACCTGAATGTCTGCGGAAGTAAGATCATGCGCGTCTGCCACAATATTCGCTTCAAAAGCGTGGAACGAGCCTTTTACCTTTGCGATCATCATATGCTTTACTGAAAAATCAATGCTGCTGTGTGTAGAATCAACCGTCCATTGTGATTTTGCCATTTTAAATTTCCTCCTAAGTTTACATAAATAATAATTTACTTACTTTTTATAATGTACTAACTTTTATTTTGTATAATTGTATTTTATGGCTTAGACACAAATTTGTCAATTATATTTTTAAATTTTTCTATCGATACCCAGCGAAACGGCCTCTCTCCTAACAGCAACAGCTTATCTGCCTATTTTTAAGTACCGTTATATAAAAAAAGGGTGCCAGAGAAGGTTATAATCCCTTCTCCGACACCCTTGCTCCTTATGCTTCAGCTCTTATTTATCCGTGTAGAACAGCAGACGATTCCTTTTGCTCGCGCTTGACCAGCGCATGCTTCTCCCATGCTCTGCTGCGCCAGCGGAAAAACATAATGAACGCACGAAGCCATTCATCCGCCGCGATGGCAAGCCAAATGCCAGCTAAGCCCATCTCCAGCTTGAATACAAAGAAATATCCGAGCGGCAAACTCATCGCAACCATCGAGAACATCCCGACCCACAGCGGGTATTTGGCATCACCGCTCGCACGCAGCGAGTTAACGAGTACGATATTAATCGTCCGTCCGGTCTCCAGTACGATGCTGAGCAGCAATACGCTAACGCCCAACCGGATAATTTCCTCGTCGTCCGTGAACATGCGCATAAGCGGCTCACGGAAAGCGATGACGAGCAGCACGGCGAACAAGGTCACGCCGCTTGCCCAGCGCACGCTTTTCCAAACCCGGTGATAGGCCGACGTTGGCTCTCCTGCGCCAACCAGCCTCCCGACGATGATCGATGTTCCCATTCCGATCGCAAAGGCAAACAAATAGGTGAACATCGAAATATTGTTTGCATAGTTCTTGGCTGCCAGCGAAGCTGCCCCAAGATAAGTCGCGTAATAAAGAAATACGATTTGGCAGGTCTGGTACATTACCTGCTCCAGTGCAGACGGAATGCCGATTTTCAAAATTTTGGAGACATACTCCTTCGATAAAGTGAAATAATAATGAAGCTCCACCCTTACCGACATAATCCGATACAGCATCCAGAAGAAGACGACAAGCGCTAGCGCCCGACTGATAACCGAAGAAAGCGCTGCGCCTTGCACGCCCATCTCGGGAAAACCGAAATTGCCGAAAATAAGCAAATAGTTTCCTATAATATGCACAATATTCATGCCAAGCGATACGTACATGGCTTCTTTGGTAAATCCGTGTACCCGAATAATAGCCGCTATTGAGTTAATAATCGCCTGCAGGAAGATCATTCCGCCCACAATCGATAAATAGCTTTTGGCATGATCCAGAATCTCGCCCTGCAAATTCAACGTCTGCAGCAAGTGACCGCCAAACAAAACGAAGGTCAGGCTGATTAGCAGTCCCACTGCCAAATTGAGCGTTACCGCCAGCGCGGATATTTTTGCAGCCTCGATAAACTTCCGCGAGCCGATATATTGCGCAACCACAATGGAAGCCCCGTTGCCGATTACTTCTAATAATAGGATAGCGATGTGCAAATATTGATTAGATGCCCCGACTCCGGAAACGGCGTTATCCGAAATCGCACTCAGCATTAGCGTGTCTGCAATACCCATAAGCATAAACAAAAAGATTTCCAAAAATATAGGCCATGTCAGAAAAAACAAATTGATGCCTTTCGGATCCTGCTGGCCTTGTCCGCTACCCACTGCTGCCGCACTCATGTTGTCACCTTCTTCTAAAAATAAAAAGCAAAGCACAAGGTATCGTAGCATATAAAAATAGCTATTGCACGATAGATTTATGATTTTACGCGAATAAAATACTGCCAATTCAAATGTAAACGCATACCTTGCCAGTTAGCGGTTTTTCCACCCTTTTGCTTTGCTTTTTATATCGAAAAAAGCCATTTCAAAACCCAATCCCATCCAGCCCATTTGAAGCCTCTAAACAAGCTTAGATCTACTTTTTAGACCTATTTCAGCTACATCGGCTATTTACGTCAGATTAGATCTAAAAAATAGATCTATTTCTCCATAACCCAGCCATTTCCGGTTCATTTGGGGCCTCTGGGCTAAATTAGATCTATTTTTCAGACCTATTTCAGCGACTTCGGCTATTTAAGCCCGATTAGATCTAAAAATTAGCTCTATTTTTTCATAGCCCAGCCACATTCAGTCCATTTGGAGCCTCTGAGCTTTAGGCTATCTTAAACCGACAGTGTATCCGTATGGAATTCTTCTTCCAGAATCTCATTGCGTCTAACCTCATTTGTTGAACATATATAGCATAAATATTTAGGGAATGCCGCAAGTTATGGCGAAACGACTCGGCAATCCATATTGCTATAACGTAAAAAAAAGACTACACCCCCGCTGTCGAAACAGCTTTGGCACAGTCTTCCTCTTTATAATTTAAAATGATAGATATCATTATTGCTCTTCAGACTCTTCTTCAGCAGCTTCTTCCTCAGCCGCCTCTTCTTCCTCTTCCTCAGCAGCTTCTTCCTCAACCGCAGCAGCCGCTTCTTCCACTTCTTCTTCCGATTCAGCCTCCACAGCTTCTACTGCTTCTTCCGCTGGAGCCTCTTCCGAAATCAGTTCTGCGGACACCTCCGCGCCTTCTTGAACTACTTCTTCTTCTTGGCTCATATTATTCACCTCCTGCCTCTTAATACCTTAATTGTAGCGCTTTCATAGAACTATACAAGAGGTGTAAATTGTCGTTTCATAAGAACTATTTCCGCTTTTTGTAACGTTCGAGCCCGTTCGAGCTGATTCGAGCCGTTGCCCCGTCAGAGGTCCAGTAAACCGTTCCGACTTACGGCGGTTTTGTATGGCTGCCGAACTAGATAAGATGAATAACGACTAGTAAACGGTTTCTTATTCTTCAATAAAAGCAGGTAAGTATTACGATTCGATCAGGAGGCTCTACCTATGTATTCCTTATTATCCAATCTGGAGCTCATCGCGATTATGCTCTTTGTTCTGTTCTCCTTTATAGCGGCAAACAAAGCGGCAAAGCTCGTGTTCAATCAGACAGAAAAGCAGCTATACCGCAAAACGCGAAAGCTGCTTTTTTGGTCTGTCAGTTTAAGCTTGCTCGCTGTGGCGGTGGCAGCGGCCGACCTTATGCTCGCAGCGGCGTTTTCTCCGTTACTGTGGCTTGATCGGCTGCTGATCAGAACCCCATTAGCCGTTATTCCGGCCCTGCTGATCTGGCTAGGCTCCTACCCAAGGCTGCGCAAGCTGTCACAGCGGACGAACGGGCAAACGGATGCGCCCCCTGACGTAGCCAGAAGGCGACAAGCTTCAGCCCCCGCCTTCATCGTTCCCTATCAACTAGCGGCTCTCAGCTCCATGGCCTTATTTTATTTTGCTTTTTTCCCTCCGGTTCCGTTTCGCTGGCTCGCTGTAACGGTTCCTGCTGCGCTGCTATTGTTTATTGCCTCCTTGCTATGGATGCTTCAAACCCACCGCAACCAACTGGCAGCAAAGGCGCCGCTTCTATACCGTCCTTGGAGACGCAGGCTTAAGCATACGGGCGTTCTGCTGGCAGCAGCAGCCGTGAGCATCCCGTTCATCACGGCTATGGAAGGCAGCAGACTGCCTGACAATCTTAGCATGATGGCAGGTAAGGGGAATTCATTTGGCGGCCTTATAAGCAAGAATGGCAGCGGAGAAATACTTTCTCAGACTGCCACAACTACCCTTGATTCTCTTAACTACGGGACTATCGCAGAACTAGCCCCATTCAACATGAGCAGCCATTATGATCGGGAATTTAAGATGATTTTGGATAAACGATTCGCTTTCTACGACGGAAGCTTTGCCGCTTACGATACGATTAACGGCGAAGTATTTCCCAATACGCCGATGTTTGTTGTCAAGGAGGGCGAGCTGGTGAAAACGACGATCGTCAATCGCAGCTTAGTTGATCATCCGATGCATTTGCACGGCCATCATATGCTGGTGCTGTCCCGCAACAATAAACCGGTGAGCGGTAGTCTTTGGTGGTCGGATACACTGGACGTGGCTCCAGGGGAAACTTACGTGGTAGCATTCGTTGCCGATAATCCGGGCATTTGGATGGATCATTGCCATAATCTTGTGCATGCGGCAGCGGGCATGACGATGCATCTTATGTACGAGGGAGTGTCCTCCCCTTTGAGATCGGTTCAGCCACTCTCAATCATCCGGAATAGCCTATACTGGACTTTGGTCTAGCTCGCTGTTTTACCTGCAGCAGGAGGACAGCTATTTTCATTGTATGCTATGCTGAATGCAGCTAATAAAACGACGATTGGGGTGTACTAAAACTATGAATGTAAGAACCATTGGCGGACTTGTCCTCCTGCTGCTCGGCGCTTGCCTGTTTCTAAATCAAGGAGAAACCTTCGGCCCCGGCAAAATATTCGCCTACTTCTGGCCATCGCTATTCGTCATTCCGCTTGGCCTGTTTTTCCACTGGCTTTACTTCTCTATGATTGGCAGAAAAGGGATCGGCGTCCTCATTCCGGGAGGCATTCTGTTCACAGCCGGAATTGTATGTCAGATCGCTATGCTCTTTAACAATTGGGGTTACATGTGGCCGGGCTTCATTCTCGCTCCCGCGGTTGGGTTGTTCGAATTTTATTGGTTCGGCAACCGCAACAAATGGCTGCTTATACCGATTAACATCTTAACCGTGCTCTCGCTGCTATTTTTCGCGGTATTCTCCATCGGTTCCATCTACAACAAGTTCGTGCTAAGCCAACCGATCATTGCGATCGTATTCGTTCTCGCTGGCGCCATGATGCTGATGATGAAGAAGAAAGACATTTAACAGCTCCCTCCCTCGGTGTGGTATAATCAAGCGTCGCAGCTGCGGCTGCGCAAGCTTAGGCTCACGCTTACGAGGCGGTTTGCTCCGCAAACCTAAGTTTATGCTTACGAAGTGGTTTGCTCCGCAAACCTAAGTTTATGCTTACGAGGTGGTTTGCTCCGCAAACCTTAGGAGGAAAGAAATGTTATCTTTTGAACAAAAGCTGGCTGTTATTGAGTCGTTTCCCGAATTGCAACGAAAGGACGTCTCGCTGGGCCGCACGAATTTCCACTACGAGGAAAGCGCCCATGAGAAAAAGTCGGTCGTGCACCATCTGCACCCGAATGGAAATGGCTATGTATTTGCCGGACTCGTGCCTGGCATAGCTACGGACGACAAAGGACTCGTGAATATCAGGGATTACGGCGAAGCTGAGCTTCGCTCGCTTATTGCAAAGTCCATTAGCGCCCTTGCGATTGCACCGCCGGAGAAACCGGAGTCCAAGAAAAAGAAAAAACGCAAGCCTCCGCAAGAGGAACGCTGGATCGGGCCGGATAATGCTGTACTGACTCTGCTATTCGAGGAAGACTTGTGGTACTTATATGCGGATTTGAATTTGGAATCGGCCTTCGAAACCTATGAGGAAGCCGAGCTTTATTTGCAAGAAGAGCAATTTACGCGCGCTTAATTCAATAATATGGAAGAAAAAGGAGAAACAAATGATGTTTCTCCTTTTTTTATATGCTTACAGACAGGATTTTTGTCATTCAGTGTCTAATTGTAGTACATGCACCAAAGACCCTGGGGGGAATTTCTGTTGTCTATAAAAGCCAAACTATCCTTCTCCATCTCCATCATCGTAGCTGTTATATTAGCCTTAAGCACCTCCCTCTACTACTATTCGACAAAATCAGAAACCGAGGCCAATCTCGAGACTCAATTAAACAATATCGCCAAGCAAATAAGCATCACGGTGGAAGCCTCCGAAAATGCCCTTCAATATATGGAGGATACGCTCGGAGACAAGCTGAGGATCGCATCTCTTGCTGCCAAAGAGCAGCTCGATCCGGATATCAATAACATAACCAATGAGCAATTGATCAGCCTTAGCGCAAAGCTTGGCGTGGACCACATCACCTTATGGCAGCGTTTTGGAGACGATGTGGTTGCCGTCAGATCCTCCGATCCCAATGAGGTCAATATGAGCTCGAAAACATGGGATTATTGGCATGTCGCTTTTCTGCAATTATTCGACAAACAGGAAGTGAGCATCGAACAGGGGCAAAAGCTAAAGCATTTCTGGTCGGGGCCATTCAATTTCTCCACCTCCGACCCATCCAAGGTACGGAAATGGGGTTACTATTACGACGGCTCCACCAACTATATGATCAACCCTTACGTAAACGCACAGGTGCTGATGGATTTTAATTACACCATCGGAACCGACGCTATTGTCAACAAGATCATCGCCGATCAATCCGATATTTTAGAGATTACTGGCTTTGACCTGGAGTTTTACGGCAAGGCTAAAATCATCAAGTACAAAAAAGGAGTGCCCGTCTATAATTTGGATGTCCGCGAGATTCCCTTTGGCGACTATAACTATCAAGACCCCGTCAATGACCGCGAAAATATCCAAGAGGCAAACGAGACCGGCAAAGCGATAACCGTTAAACGAAACGTCAACGGCATTCCCGTTATCAAAAATTTCATTCCCATCAAAATGAACAAAACCTACGTCTTTAGCGTTGTATTCGATCAAAAAGCCATTCAAGAACCCGTCAATCGGTTGCTCGTCATGCAAATCATTATTTCGCTCGGCCTTGTGCTCATTACGATGGTTGCGAGCTATTTCATTGCAGGCTTCATGATGCGCGGCTTGAATCAAATTATGCGCAAAGTAAATGCAATTGCAGTTGGAAATTTCGGCGAAGTGATTACGATACGCAGTGATGACGAATTCGGCCTGCTCGCCTCCCGCGTCGATACGATGGGCAATAATCTCAATCATTATACAGCCGAGCTCAAAGCCGCGGCCGAGGAGCTTCAGAGCACGAAGCAATATTTGGAATCATTCGTCAATCACACCTCCGATGCCATTCATGTGACCGATTTAATCGGGCACGTCATTCAGGTGAACGTTGCATTCGAGTCCATGTACGGATGGAGCCAAGAAGAAGCACTTGGCAAGCCGCTCGACAATGTGCCTCCCGATTACGTGAGCTCGCATCATGAGCTGGAAGTAACCGTGCTGCGCGGCGGCTCCGTCACCGACTTCGAGACCGTCAGGTATACCAAATCCGGGCAGCTTATCGACCTGAGCATAACGATCTCGCCTATCCACAGCGAATCGGGGGAGATCATCGCCATTGCAACTATTTCCCGGAATATTACGTCTCGTAAGCAAACGGAAGAAATTATCCGGCGCTCCGAGAAATTGTCCGTCGTCGGCCAGATTGCCGCAGGCGTCGCGCATGAGGTCCGCAATCCGCTCACGACGCTGAGAGGCTTCGTGCAGCTCCATCAGCAGGTAGGCTCGTTATCGCCCGCCCATCTTGAAGTCATGCTTGGCGAGCTGGACCAGATCAATATGATCGTGAGCGAGTTTCTCGTGTTTGCCAAGCCGCAAGCGAGCCGATATCAATCGATAGATATTATAAATCTCGTTAGCAACATTATGATGCTTCTGGATTCGGAAGCGAAAATGAGCAACGTACAATTAACCTTGCTTGCGGATTCCGACCTGCCTAGCGTGACCGGCGAAGCCAATCAATTAAAGCAAGTTTTCGTCAATGTGATGAAGAACGGCATTGAAGCGATGCCAAGCGGCGGCGTGCTCTCCGTGAAGATTGAGCATCTTTCCAAAGGATTCATTACCCTTCAGTTCATTGATCAAGGCGGCGGAATTGCTGCCGATGACTTGGCGCGTCTCGGCGAACCCTTCTTTACGAGAAAAGAAAATGGCAATGGGCTAGGCCTTATGGTCAGCCAGCAAATCATTTCCGCTCATAAAGGCGCCATCGTCTTCCGCAGCGAGTTCGGCAAAGGAACCTGCGTGGAAGTATCCTTACCGGTGGACAGCTAGGCGAACTAGCCTCGCTGTCCGATTTTATATTATTTTGTAGAAGAATGAAGAGCTATGTTAAAATGTGTCCATAGCCTTGAATCCTTCACGCGATTGTTTCAATATGGAATAACTACTATTTCGTTACATTGGGAGCCGCATCTATCAATGACTATGAATACCCCTATTTCCCAGTATATTATCATTGTCATCATATCCGGTGTTCTTAACGTACTGCTTGCCATATACGCTTATTACAACAAGTCAAAATTCGCCGGACTGAAATTATTTATGTGGTCCACTCTATTGTCAGCCGTGTATACGTTTGCGTTTGCTTTCGAGCTTGCAAGCGATTCACTAGGTGAAATTTTGTTTTGGATCAAAATAGAGTACCTTGGCATGCCGTTCATTTCTATTTTCTCCTTATTGCTGATTATGCACTATGTGGGTATAGAGCGATTCAACACTCCCAAAAAAGCCTGGGGGTTGTTCGTCATTCCCGCTATTACCCTACTGATGGTCCTTACCAACGACTTTCACCACCTGTTCTACAAAGAGGTGTTCTTGCGGCCAAATGTGGATACCCCTATGGTAGAGGTTGTACCTGGATTGTGGTATTACGTGCATGGCAGCTATACTTCCGGATCTATGTACGTCAGCCTATTCATACTCGGACGCTACTGGCGGAAGAAAAAGACGATTTACCGCAAGCAAATGATCACGCTCGCCATCGGTGTCGCTTTGCCTATGTTAGGGGCATTATCCTATACGCTTGGGCTTACCCCTATGGGCATGGATCCTGTTCCCGTCATCATGTGCGTGACATCCATTTTATACGTGACAGCCATCTTTTCAACCGCTCTGCTTACTGTCGCTCCTATTGCCCGCGAGCATATCTTCGAGAGCATGCGGGATGGCGTGCTTGTGCTTAATTTAGAGAACCAGATTATGGACTTTAACGGGGCAGCCACTCAAATCATTCCAGCGCTCACTCCTTTGGCGATTGGCCAAAAGCTTGACCATATATGGAAGCGCGGCGCCGAATCCGAAGCCTTCTCCTTTGATGTAGACCCTACAACCGAGCATGAGCAAGAATTTAAATGGATACGCGGCGGCGAAACATTCTATTACCGGATCAGAGCTTCTAAGCTGCTAAAGCCAAACGGCCAGCTTGCAGGCCGAACAATTGTTATGATCGATGTGACGGAGCATACCCTGCTGCAGAACAAGCTGCGCCATCTCGCCGAGATCGATGGACTTACTGCTATCTATAACCGGACTTTTTTCATGGAGAAAAGCCGACAGCTGCTCCTCTCCGCTCACCAGCGACAGCAGCCTTGTTCCTTTATTTTGTTTGACATTGATCATTTCAAGCTGATTAACGACCGCTATGGACATAGCGTGGGAGATTTCGCGCTCCAGCATGTCGTTTCGATTTGTCAGCAGACGCTTCCGGCAAGCGCCTTGTTTGGACGATATGGCGGCGAGGAGTTCGCTATCGGCTTGCCCAACACGAAACTTGAACAAGCCGGTCAGATAGCCGAGAATCTCCGGGCCGCGATTGAGAGCAATCCGCTTTACAGCTCGGCTAAAGCACTCACCATTACGGCAAGCTTTGGCGTCAACCAGGCTAGAGCGCCTGTGGTGCCGCTGGAAACATTGTTAAGCGAAGCGGATGTTGCCCTTTACCGGTCGAAGCATAACGGCCGAAACTGCGTTCATTTGCACGAGCAAGATTCAATACATGCAATCGAAGCAAAAAAACCATACTAGCACGAAAGAGATAGGTGGAGTTGACGCCATGCTGAAAGTAGCTGACCTGCGCAATAAACTGCGGTTTCGACCAAGTCCGCCGCAAGTCATGACCTTTGGTTTCATATTAATTATCTTTATTGGGGCACAGCTGCTGTCTCGGCCGATATCCTTTACGGATGCCAAGTCTATCTCCTACCTCGATGCCTTGTTTATGTCTGCCAGCGCTACCTGTGTCACCGGACTGACCGTCCTCGATACCGGCACGCACCTTTCCACCTTTGGGCAAGTGGTCATCATTGTTCTCGCTCAAGTCGGCGGACTTGGGTTTATGACCATGGCAACTTTATTTGCGCTTCTGTTCCGCAAGCGTATCTCTTTCCGCGAGCGCCTGGTGCTTCAGGAGTCTATGAACTATGGCTCTAATGAAGGCATCGTACGCATGATTCGAAAAGTGCTGCTGTATGCATTGGTCATTGAATTGACCGGTGCTATTTTATTGAGCAGCTATTTTATGTTGGAAATGCCCGTAGGCAAATCTTTATATTTTGGCGTCTTCCACAGCATCTCGTTTTTCAACAATGCGGGATTCGATCTGTTTTCGCAGTTTCCCGAACGGCCGGGCAGCTTGATCCATTACGTTGAAGATCCGTTCGTTAATATCGTTTCGATGCTGCTTATTTTTTTTGGCGGGATCGGCTTTATTGTGATATCGGAGCTCGTTACCTACCCTAAACATAGAAAATTCAGCTTACATAGCAAGGTTGTATTATCCGTTACTGGCATGCTGACGGTCATTGGGGCAATCGTTATATTTGCGCTGGAGCTGTCCAACCCGAATACCCTGCAGCCTTTGTCCGGTATTGGCAAAACGCTCGGCGCCTTATTCCAATCGGTTACCGCCCGCTCCGCAGGCCTCAGTACCGTTGATCCGAGCATGCTTCGTGAGGTTACGCAGTTTTTCCTTATTCTGCTGATGTTTATTGGCGCTGGCCCCGGATCGACGGGAGGCGGAATACGAGTCACCACCTTTGCAATCCTCATTGGAGCGATTATTGCTATGATGCGGGGCAAAGACGACGTCGTTCTCTTCCGCTACCGAATTGCCAAGAACCAAATTCATCAGGCGATCATGTTTACGATGATTGCCTTCTCTATTATATGCGGAGCGACGATGCTCCTCTCCATTACGGAGACGGGCTCCTTCCTCGCCATTTTGTTCGAAGCGACGTCAGCTTATTGCACCGTCGGCATGTCAGCGGGATTAACGGAGCATCTAAGCAATATGGGTAAAATCATCATCATTTTGCTTATGTTTGTTGGCCGTCTCGGGCCAGTGACACTCGCCTTCGCACTCAACACGCGTTCCAAAAAAGAGCTGTACCGCTACCCTGAAGGCAAAATCACCATCGGCTAAGCAGCCATTTGCATCGGGAATCTGGCGAATGATACGATAGATCTATTCATTATGACTGATTTCCAGATAGAGGAGCATATGGTCTCATGACATCACAAACCGATAAACATGCTACCGATTTATTACATGAAGAAGAGCTGCACAGTCAAAAACGAATACTCATTGCGACTGCCGTTGAAGCGGAGCGTGATGCTGTACTTCGAGGACTGGGGGATATGCCGAACGTCGACGTCATTGCCGTAGGCGTAGGTGCAGCAGCCGCTGCGGCACGTACTGCGGCCGTGCTTGCAAAGGCTATGATTCCCTATCATTTGGTTATAAGCGCCGGCATAGGCGGCGGCTTTGTAGGCAGGGCCGATATCGGCTCGCTAGTGGTCGCCGATCTTATTGTTGCCGCTGATTTGGGAGCAGAGACGCCGGAAGGCTTCCTAGGCGTGGACGAGCTTGGTTTCGGCTCGGCTCGAATAGCAGTAAGCAGCCATTGGAACAGCCTATTAGTTCATGCAATGGCAGTTGCCCAATTAAACGTCTTAAGCGGCCCCATCCTCACTGTAACAACGGCTACCGGAACGGCAGAGACCACGTCTGCGCTTGCTAAGCGAGTCGATGGCGCAGCCGCGGAAGGCATGGAAGGCTATGGCGTCGCAGTGGCGGCCACCTTGTTTAACCTGCCTATTTCCGAAATTCGCGCAATCTCCAATGCTGTCGGTCCGCGTGACCGTGCAGCCTGGCGGATCGGAGAAGCGCTAGCCTCATTAGAAGCAGCAAGTACAGCCATACGGGAGGTTTTAACATGAACATTGCTTATTCACCTTGTCCGAACGATACCTTTGTCTTCCACGCATGGGCACACGGTCTAATCCCTGGAGCACCAGCGCTTGACGTCACCTATGCAGATATCGATATTACGAATAATTGGGCTGCCAAATCCAAAGGTCCCGAGGTTATGAAAATTTCCTATGCCGCGCTGCCTTGGGTGCTTGATGATTATAAATTGTTGTCTTGCGGCGGGGCCCTTGGCCGCGGCTGCGGCCCCCTTGTGTTGACCAATGGCGGGGAGAGCGGCGCCGTGTCTCTTGCCGGAAAACGAGTAGCCGTTCCTAGCGAACGTTCCACGGCCTATCTGCTTTTCCGGTTATGGGCAGCGCAAAATATCCCTGAAGGTGTAGGGGAGATCGTTGTCATGCCTTTCCATGAAATTATGCCGGCCGTACGCGACGGGCATATCGACGCTGGCTTAGTGATCCACGAGGCTCGCTTCACTTATCCTACGTACGGTTTGACCATGCTGACCGATCTAGGCAGCTGGTGGGAGTCGGATACAGGCTTGCCTATTCCACTCGGAGCTATTATTGCCAAGCGCGAGCTCGATGCCGAAGCGATTGCTCAGTGGATCCGTGCATCCGTCGACTACGCATGGACGCACCCGGAGGAATCCAAGCCCTACATTATGATGCATGCGCAAGAGCTATCCCCTGATGTTGCGCAGGCCCATATTGACCTTTATGTCAATGAATTCACGGCAAACCTAGGCGATGACGGCTACGCTGCCATTGAAGCCCTTCTTGGACGGGCTGCCGAGGAGGGCCTCGTGCCTAGCTTCGACTTATCGCTTCTGCGCTGATAGGATGCGCTTAAGCTCGAATATAGATAAGCAACGCCGAAGAGCCCCTAATTCCGTGGAATTAGGGGCTCTTCTCTTAACAGGGCTATCCCCCTTCGTTCCGCTCTACTGCAGCAAGCGGACCAAAGGATTCTACAAAAGTATCGTCATCAGACTCAACGAACCGCTTAAGAGCTGACAATTTATTTTCCCAATAGCGTTCATAATAGGCGAGCCAGCGCTTAAGCTCCAGCAGCGGCTCTGGATCAAGACGATAGCGCGTTTCCCGGCCAACCTTGCGATCCTTTACGAGCCCTGCATCTGCAAGCACGCGCAAATGCTTCGATACCGCTGTCCGACTCATCGTAAAATGTCCGCTAAGGACAGTGACCGGCATCTCCTCGTCCCCAAGCAGGTGAAGCAGCTTACGCCTTGTTGGATCAGCAATGGCCTGAAATACGTCATGTTTCGGTGCGCTCTCCGCCATATTAAGACTCTATAATCTGGCGCAGCTTCGCCACAATGCCGATCCAGCCGCCAGACATCCGGCCATGCACCTCGCCATGCGACTGTCCGAATTCCGTAACCTTATTCGCATCCCAGCCTGCATGGATCAACGTAAACTCCGTCTTGCCCTCCCGTTCAACCAGCTCGAATGTCAGGGACCAATCCTTGCCCCAGGAGAAAGACAACCGATTAGGAGGATCAAGCACCGTTACCTTGCAAGGAGAATTCCCGAAAGGCCCAGCTTCCAAATGAAATTCATAACCAAGCTCAGCTTGAAAATTGTTCGGCATGAACCATGTGGCAATGCCTTCCGAGGTTGCGACCGCAGCCCATACCTTCTGTATTGGCGCGTTAAGCACAAGTGTCTGCCTAATATCCGATAATGTATTCTGCGAAATATTGTTATCCATTTGACGTCCTCCATTAGCAATGCGTAATCATTGCAGCTCTTTAATACGAAACCATTTGGTTTCACTTTATGAGTATATGACACCCTATGGTTTCGTGTCAAATGGCATAACCTTCTATTCGCTAGCTTGCCCTTCACGCCCGCTCCTATGCCATCAGCCTAGTTATCTTATTGAAATCCAGGAAACTGGGCAAGCTCTCCGCTTTGCAGAAGGAAGATAACTACCGATAGAACAAATAGCACAATAGATGCGGCTGATTCTTTCATGCTGTCTTTCATGCGAACATGCACCAGGATTGCCCCAATCATTGTCACTCCTAGCAGCAAGCTGCCCGCTGCCGCCCAGCTCGGCTCCCAAATGCCCACGATTAAAGCAGCCGCTCCAAGGAGCTCTACTAATCCAGTCACTACTCTGAACCATTGCGGCAAGCCCCACTGGTTGAAATGGTCCACATGCATTTTGGTGCCGGATACTTTGCCTATACCAGCCATTAGAAACATCAAGCCCAGCAAGCTTTGTACAATAATCGCTACGATTTCCATACGTATTCCCCCTCGTCCAATTAACTGCCACTAACACAAGCACAGTTTGTTTCAAAAAAATTGCAGTATATCCGATATAACTGCAACCTTTATAAGCACATATTAATCTGCCACTTTTCAAAAGTCAATTGTTTCCGTTAAATCAGCAATCGAGTATTGTTTCAAGTATTCTACCGTGCGCAGATCGGCAGCATTCATGATTTGCTCGAGCGCCTGATCGAGCTGTATGCCAGCGCCTTCTTCGCCGCTGCATGACATTTCTTCCGTTCCTTCGCAAGGTTCCATTTTCACTGCCAAATAAACATCCGCTAACGTGATGCTGCCAGCTGGCATACTTAAGCTATACCCTCCGTCGCGACCTTCCCTAGCTTCAACAAATCCTGATTGCACCAATGTGGCAAGCACTCTGCGCAAAAAAGTCGCATGAGAGTTCACTTGTCCCGCAATAGTCGCACTGGAAAGCAGGCCTCCGCTCTTGGCAAGCCAAATGAGCACATGAACGGCTATGACAAATCGCGGAGGCCCGATTTGATTACCTCGCTTTGACTGACTCATATGATTTCCTCCTCGCAAGCTTCATATCAAAACCATTGTCTATGGTAGTTTACCTTCCCGCAATCCCCTTTTGCAAGGCGAATGGGCGGATGCCTATGCATCCGCCCATTCGAACTTCCCTTCCATCATTTATACCCGTACATCTAATGTACGGTCAGAATTCGCAACTGGGCCGGTAACAGCCATTGGAGCGTTAACATTCGCGTTTGCATTTACATCTTGGCCGCCTGCCTTGTTCGTGCTGGCTTCTGCCTTCTGTTTCGCGATTTCTTGCTGTAATTGCTGAATTTGCTGCTGGATGACCTGCGCTTTTTTATCCTTAGTCGCTTGATCATCTTTACTGTCATTGACTTTTTTAAGCTCGGCCTGCAGACTGCTCAACTGCTTCTCCAAGCTGGATGCTGTGGATGATACGGCTGAATATGACGCTGTGCTGTTGCCTGTTGTAGACGATATGTTCATATCTACTGTCCCTCCTTATGCTTGCTTTCCTAACGAAAGTCAACTATACACAAGGATCATGAACCCAGTATGAACGAGCATGCTGCTCGGCCCAAGGTGAACCGGCTAACGCCTTCCTTTGGACTAACGGATAGACACCGCTCTCTCCATTTCTGCCCATTTCCCGCCTACAAGCTTGCCACTAGAGAAGGCAGCCTCCCGAAGGGGAGCCGAAGCAATCGCATGCTTCGCATTGACGGCAGGCACCAGCATAAAGCTCGCTGGGTCGCCCACTTGCGGTGTAAGAGCGCCTGACGATATGAGCGGATACGTCTGAAGGAGCGCATCATCGAGTATCCAGCCCAACTTCTCGGCCAGCTTTGCTCCTCTTGCAAGCAAATCCCCATTGCCAAACGGACTCCATGCATCGAGTATATTGTCAGATCCGACATGTACTTGGACACCTTCCGCAACCAGTTGGTCTACACGCGGCATCGGCCTGTCGAGCGGAACGCTCGTAATAATGGCGACATCATTCGCCTTCAATTGCTGCGCAAGCTCTCTCGACTCCGTCTCCGTAACCTGTCCCAAGCAATAAGCATGGCTGACAGCGGCCCTGCCGCCTTTGCCGGCCTGTGCCGTTAATTCCGCAAAGCGGCTAATCGTATACAAGCCCAGATGCCCAGGGTCATGCAAATGGAGATCAACGCCTGCATTAAACTCCGCGCTTAGCTCGAATGTAGCTTCAAGGCTGCGATCGACCTGACGGTCCAATCCCGCAGGATCAACGCCGCCAACATACTCGGCGCCGGCACGCAGCGCATCCTTCATGACTTGCTTCGAATCCGAGCGGAGCAGCCCTTGCTGAGGGAAGGCGACAATTTCAATCTCCATTACGCCGCGGTATTCTTCACGAACCTGCAAGACATTCTCCAAATGGGAAATGCCAATTTGCGGATCAACGTCCACATGCGTTCGGATTTTAGTCGTTCCTTGGCGAAGAAGCAGGTCGATCAGTCGGCGGGCGCGCTCAGCGACCGTCGTCGGAAGCGATGCCAGCATGGACTTTTCAAACTTTAATTGCCCGGGCAATGTAATAAACGGCTGAAGTGGCTTCCACGGCTCGCCCAAAAAATGCTTATCCAAATGAATATGCATATCGGTCATTGCTGGCAAATACAGCAGCCCTTTCGCATCTCTGATGCCGGCTCCCACCGCGCCTCCTGAAGCCGGATGGCTAGGCGTTATATGCGAAATAATCCCTTTCTCCACGTCCAGCTTGATGTCAAACAGAAGGTCATTGATTTGGATACGATTAATTTGTGTAATGGACACCTGCGTCACCCTCTACGTCATCATTTAGTTAATGTGCGCCCAAATAGGCTTTAATCATACGATCATCATTCAGCAAAGCGGTAGACGAACCCTGTAATGCGATACTTCCATTATCAACAACGTAACCTCGCTTCGCAATGGACAGCGCTTTATGCGCCATCTGCTCTACTAGCAAAATCGCCGTTCCTTCGTATGCCAATTCGTTTATGGTAGCAAAGATTTCATTGACGATAATAGGAGCGAGCCCGAGCGAGGGCTCATCGAGCAGCAGTAGCCTCGGTTTACTGATCATGGCACGCGAGAGAACGAGCATCTGCTGCTCGCCTCCGCTAAGCGTAAAGGCCAGTTGATTTCGGCGTTCATGCAGACGGGGGAACCTCTCGAATACAAGCTCCAGCTCTTTCTCGAATTGCCGCTTCGTGACCGACCCGATTTTCTTCTTCAGCCCCATGCGCAAATTCTCAGTAACCGTCAGGGTGCCGAATACCTCCCGGCCTTCCGGAACAAGCGATACGCCAAGATTTGACGTTTTGTTCGCTGACATACGGGTAATCGGCTTGCCGCCAAGCTCTATGACGCCGGCATTAGGTCTTACAAGGCCAAGCACCGCTTGCAGAAGCGTTGTTTTGCCCGCACCGTTGGAGCCGATTACAGCTGCAATCTCGCCTTCTTTAAGCTCCACGTCTACGCCCTTCAAAGCGTGGATAGCGCCATAGCGCACTTCAAGTCCTTTAATGCTCAGCACTGGCAGCCACCTCCTCTGAGCCCAAATAAGCTTGGATAACTCGCGGATCGCTAAGCATTTGCTCCGGGCTGCCCGTTCCGATTATTTTCCCAAAATCAAGCACAGTCACCGTATCCGATACGCGCTGCACAAAGTCCATATGATGCTCGATTAAAATAACCGTCAAGCCATGGCCGACAAGCTTGCGAAGCAGTTGCTCCAACTGCTCAATCTCCAAAGCCGTCATGCCGGCTGCCGGTTCATCGAGCAGCAGCAGGCTAGGAGCCGTCGCCAGCGCACGCGCGATTTCTACCATCCGTTGATGCCCATACGGGAGCTGGCTAGCCGGCATATGCCGGTCGCCTTCGTAGCCGATCAGGTCCAACAGCGCATGCGAGGTCTCCACCATGAGGCGCTCGGAGCGGTGCTGCCCGGGCAATCTTAGGAGGGATGCCCCAAGCCCGCTTTGCGCTCGCTTAGCTAGGCCTGTCATCACATTTTCAAGGACGGTAAGCTCTTTGAACAAACGGGAATGCTGGAACGTCCTTGCAATCCCTAGCTCGGCAACTGCCGACAAGGAACGCGGAATGAGCGGCTGCCCTCGTAGCGTATAATGACCCTGATCTGAGCTGTATAATCCACTGATGACATTCAGCAGCGTGGTTTTGCCGGCCCCATTTGGACCGACCAACGAATGTATGGTCCCCGCCTCGACCGTAAGACTCACATCTTTTAAAGCATGCAATCCTCCAAAATGTTTCTGGATTCCTTCTAGCATAAGAATGGGCTGGCCGCTCGCTCGTACAGGGGAAGCAAACAACGCTTTGGCCTCTTCCGGCGACAACACCTGCCTTGGATTGGCGCTTGCATATCGCCTCAAGCGCGGGCTAAGCCAGCCATCTAGCGTACCGACGATGCCCTTCGGCAGAAAAAATAGCACGGCAAACATAATGCCTCCGTATAGTGCCATACGCAGCTTCTCCATATCAAGCAGCTCCGGCAAAAACACGATAATAACCGCGCCGATTACCGGGCCCAGCACTCGGCCTGCTCCTCCTAAAATAACGATTAGAACCAGCTGGACTGAGGTCTGAAAGTTGTACGTATCTGGACTGATAAAGCTATTGGCATGCGCATAAATTGCGCCAGATAGCCCTGCTAGCACCGAGCTGATGGCGAAGCCCGCGTATTGGACCGCAAACTTGCGAATGCCAAGCGACGCAGCGGCAATCTCATTTTCCTTCGTCGCAATCATCGACCTGCCCCAGGAGGAGCGCCGCAAATTGCGAGCAAGCAAAAGCGCAGTTGCTGAAATCACTAGCACAAATATATACATGCCTTTCAGATCGAAGGTATAACTGCCGATCTGCGGCTTGGCTATGCCTGATATGCCAAGCGGGCCGCCAGAGAAAGCATCCCACCGAATAAGCACCTCATGAATTACGACCCCGAAGGCGATGGTAATCATCGATAAATAGACGCCGCCGGCTCGAATGGTTGGAATGGCGATCAAGCTGCCAATGAGAAGCGAAACGACCATGCCGATCAGCGCAACGCTCCAGAAGGACAAGCCGTATTTGGTGCTGAGAAAAGAAGACATATATGCGCCGATGGCCATTAAGCCCGCATGGCCAATGGAGACGATGCCGCAATAGCCGATTAAAATATTCATGCCCGTGCATGTAATAACGAATATGCCGATCATAAACAATAAGTTCAAATAATACGTATCGACCATCCATGGCCCTGCGGCAAGCATCCCAATGGCCGCGAGGCCGACGATCCACCCTGCGGCTGCACGGTAGCCGGCGCTCCGCTCTATGAGCTGAATCATCTGCACACCCCCTGACTTAAACTCACTAGACTTTCACTATCGTTTTGCGCGCATTAAACAGCCCCATCGGCTTCCAATACAGCACCAGAATAACCAAACCATACACAAACATCTCCCTGAATGCCGTAGAGATGTACTGGCCAATGAAAGCCTCGGAAATGCCTAGAATCAAGCCTGCCGCGACGATGCCCTTCGGATTGTTAACCCCGGCGAGAATCGCAACCGATATCGCCTTAAGCCCGAGCGGAAGCCCAATATCTACGGAAACGGCATAGTTCGTAGACATCAAGGCTCCGCCAATGCCTGCCAGCAAACCGCTCAGCACGTAAGCAACCGCCACGATCTTGTTGCTGCTAATGCCCATTATTTCTACAGCTGTGCGATTGTCCGCCGTTGCCCGAAGCCATAAGCCCCAATGCGATTTTTTGTAAAATAAAATGAGCAGCACCAGCAATACCGCAACGACCGGCAGAAAAACAAACTCTTTCCAATAGATCCCCGCTCCAGCAATACGCAGCATCTCATCACCCATGGGCGAAGGAGTAACGCCTTCATCCGGACCGTTTACATAAAGAGCAACGTCTTGAATAATAATGCCAACCGCTATCGTACTGAGCACCCATTCGATTGAATTCACGCCTTTGTCGAACTTTCGGATTGCCAATCTTTCGATTCCTAAATTCAACAGCCCAACGATTAGCGCTGCCAGCATAAAGGAAACGAAGAAGGGCAGGTGCCCTAGCTCGGCAAAGCCGAACATAAGCACCCCGCCAAGCATAACCAGCTGTCCTTGCGACATATTCAGCGTGCCATTCACGACGAACGTCAAGCTGTAGCCGAGTGCAATCAAGGCATATAGACAGCCGACCGAAAGCCCGCTAATGGCAAGCTGGAGTATAAGCGACATGTCCATCCCTCTCTTCCGCGAAGTAACTTATTGCTTATCCGAAATAACCAGCTTGCCGTCCTTCCATACGCACATAAGGTAGGAATTCACATCTACCGCATCGTGATTTTCAGGGGTAAAGGCTTGCTCCCAATCCTTAATTACGCCGCTGTAAGTGCCCAGATTCGTCTCCAGCGTATTTTTGATCGCCTCGCGGTCCTTCGCCAAATCACCGGATAAGCCCGCTTTCTCAATCGCTTGGAACAGCATCATCGCACCGTCATAGCCTTGTGCCGCAGAGGCGAAGGTGGTTGGAATGTGGCCGAATTTCGCCGTGAAGTCTGCCAAAAACACTTTTGCCGTCTCACGCGTCTGATCCACGTTGAAGTTAGCCGTTTGAATCGCATACGTGCCTTCCGCCAGCTCCTTGCCAACTTCTTGGGCACCCTTGTTCGCCATGCCGTTCTCGCCTACGATCGGCACCTTCCAGCCGAGCTTATCCATCGCTTGCAGCACGTACCCATTCGCCGCGCCTTGCCCGAATAAGTAGATGACCTCGGCTCCCGCTTGCTTTGCACGGTTGACCTGCGCGGTCATGTCTTTATCCTTGGCATTATCAAAGGACTCGACCGCAACCGGCTTCAGCCCTTCCGCCTCCAGCACCTTGGTCATAGCGGCTGCCGCGCCCTTGCCGTAACCGCCGTTCTCGTGCAATACCGCGATTTTTGTCGTCTGGAAATGCTCTTTAATGAATTTAAGTGCATATTGCGCCGTTATATTCGCGTTCATCCGAACGCCGAACGTCCATGGCATACCGGATTCAACCGATGCCGGAACGTTTGAGGTGGCTACCATAAACGGAAACTTTTCTTCCATAATGATTGGCGATTGCGCCAACATAACCGTACTGTGAAAACCGCCAATAGCTGCAAGCACCTTCTCCTTTTGGCTAAAATCACGGATAATGCTGATGCCGCGCGTTGGGTTCTGCTCCGTATCGCGCACGACCAGCTCAACCAGGCGCCCATCGATTCCACCCTTTGCATTCACTTGATCGACCGCTACTTGAACACCCTGATACAGGTTAACTGAGTTCATTGCGTTATCGCCCGTCGCTTCCGTTGACATGCCGATTAGAATCGGCTCCTTGCTGGCAGCTCCAGCGCTGGAAGCCGGGGCGTTAGCCGCTTCTGCATTCTTGCCGCCGCCATTGCCACCGCCGCATGCTGCCAGTACCCACATCATGACAACGACCAATAAACCCAGTGTCCACTTCTTGCCGCTTAGCTTCTTCATCCTCAAACCCACTCCTCTATATGTGTTTTTTTCATCAAAACCTTTGCAGCTCGCTGGATACCCGCGTCTCGGCCGATTTCACGCCTCGTTTCCACACCGTTCGATGCTCTGGCTTATCCAGCAAAATATCGCGTTCGGTCTGTACCGCGAACAGCACCATATCCGCCTTCGCCCCGATACGAATCCCATAGTCTTGCACGCCAAGCGCTCTAGCCGCCCCATCCGTCAGCATATGAATCAATTGCCGAGCATCGGCTTCGCCTCCCATATAAGAGGAAACTGCGACCAGCCACGCTGTTTCCAGCGGATCTGCCTTTCCGAAAGGGGTAAACGGATTGCGCACGTTGTTCACCCCGATCACGACATTGACGCTATGCTCAAGCAATAGGCCGATCGGCGTTAACCCGCGCCTAGGCCTCTCCAGGTCGCCTCTGCCGTTGATGTACAAATCGGTAGCTGGAAGACTCATGATTTGGAGGTCCGCCTTCTTGATTTGCTCCACGACCGATACCGCACGATGATGCTCCAGCGAACCAAGCGAAGTGACATGTCCTGCGGCCACCAAGCCCTGCATGCCTGCCGCTATCGTTTTGTCCGCAATGTCTGCAATGGCGAGCTGCTCGGGATTATCTGAAAAATCAGCATGGAAATCGATAGGCTTGCCATGCTTTTCTGCCAAATCGAACACAAAACGCAAATGCTCCTTCAAATCAGCATCTTGATACGTAATGCCGCCAACGACATCCCCTCCAAGGCGCATGGCCTCATCCATAAGCTCTGCCGTTCCAGGGCACTCGGCTATGCCCTCCTGCGGGAAAACAACGATTTGCAAGTCCAATACCTGCTTTACTCGCTCCTTCAGCTCAAGCGCCGCTTCAAACGCAGACAACCCAAGAATGGGATCAACCTCGGCGTGGCAGCGCATATGGGTGACACCGCAGCGAACGGCTTCGCGGATAACCGCGAGCGATCTCGCCTGCATGTCTTCCTTCGTAAACCCATGCTTCATCTCCGCAGTCATGCGAATCGCATCTTGCAAGGATGCGGCCTCCTGCTCCATGCGAGAGAGCAGATAAGCCTTCTCCAGGTGTATATGCGGTTCTATGAATCCCGGTAACAGCATCCCTCCTGCTCCATCCTCCGTTTGAAGCGCCTCCGGCCTATGATTCGATTGGCTAGGGGCAAGATACGTGAAATGCCCTTGTCTTACGCCGACATCCATAAGTGCGGTTTCCTGTTGAAGACGTACTTGTGTAAGAAGTAAATCAAGCAATGCTCTCACCTCTACTGGCACATTTTAATGAAGATTTGATGGGGAGCAACAAAGTACAACCCCTCCCACATGTCATGTTTATTTACATATATCCTTGTAGAAAAAGCATAACTTTTCATTTAACTGCTGTCATTGTTCAATAGATCCAAAGGTTCTTCTACTCTTTGGATCATTCGTCCAGCATACCCTTTACAACAAGCGCAATCGGTGTTAGTTTTTATATCATAACTATAAATGGAAGGATGGACCCTATGCTGCTTGAGCAATTGCTTTCGAATGCCGTTTTTGCCAAAGCAAACGTTATTGCAGGCCATAGCGGCTTAACGCGTACCATTCAGACCGTTAATATTATGGATGCGCCTGATATTATCCATTTCTTAAGACCCGGTGAGCTGCTGCTTACGAACGGTTATTTCATGAAAGAGACACCTTCCATGCTGCTGGAGCTCATGTGCAAAATGAATCACCTGAATTGCTCGGGGCTCGCGGTCAAGACTAAACGGTTTGCGCTGGACATTCCGCAGGAGGTGATCGACGAAGCCAATCGGATTCATTTTCCGATCATCGAAATCTCCTCCGTGGAGTATTCGCTTGGCGAAGTCTTGCAGCGCTCCACCAGCTTGATCTTGGATAACAAAAACGATGAATTGCAATATTCGCTGACCATTCATAAGCAGTTCTCCGAAATGATCATGAAAGGGAACGGCATTCCCCAAATGATTGGCGCGCTGACGCAGCTCCTATCCTCGCCTATCCTCCTGCTCGGCAGCAAGCTGCAGGTGACCGAACATTCCCATCATTTCAAGCAGCCGAGCTTGCAGCCGCTAATGGCAGCCGCCAATAAGCTGTTAAGCGATATTCCAGCCTTGCCTGCCGCCGTTCAGCTCTGCCTGCTTGACCCCGTGCTGCGAAAGCATCGCTACATGGCCATTTATCCGGTATTCACGTATCGCCATGAAGGCTATCTCATCGCTTTCCAGCCCCACCAGGCAGCTTCGGCCCAGTACAGCTTAACGCTGGAGCAAGCCGCCAATGTCATAGGCATGGAGATGACTAAGCTCCATGCCGTGAAGGAACGGTCACGCCGGTACAAAAACGAATTTTTTTCCGATTTGATCGACGGATTTATCAGCTCAGAGCAAGAAGCACTCCATCGCGGCAAAAAATACGGCCTCAAGCAGAAGGAGACTTGGTTGCTCCTCGCTGCCCGCAAAGACGAAAATTCCGGCTCGCCGACAAGCATGGCAAAAAACGCTGCGCCACTTACTGACGAGCGTCTGATCTCAGAGCGGGATGTCCAGTATGATCTGATTAAACGGCAATTCTCGCAGCTTGGAGACGCGCCCGTCATGTTCACCAAAAATGATTTGTTTGGCATGCTGTTGTGCATTAGGGAATCGGAATGGGAGGAAAGTGTTTTCCTGAAGCAATTGGCAGCCATGCAGGAGCAGCTGGATTTGCAGTCTCAACTGGGCATCTCGCTTGGCATAGGGAATCCGGTGACGAATGTGCTGGATATTGGCACTTCCTATAACGAGGCTGTCAAGGCGCTTCATATCGGGTATCAAATGAAAAAAACGAGGTTCATCCAATCGTATCAGCCTAAGGACATCAGCTATCTCTTCCGAATGATCCCTTACGATGAGCTGAAACAATTTTACGATGAAACATTCCAATGCTTGTCTGCAATGGAGGAGAATGAGCAAAAGGAGCTGATGCGCACGCTTCATGTGTATTACGACACCCAGTGCCAGCTCGTAGAAACAGCCAAACAGCTTTTTGTCCACCGGAATACCGTGATTTACCGACTGGACAAATGCGAGAAGCTGATGGGCATTAAGCTTAAGGACCCTATTGAGAGCCTTCGCTTTAGGCTGGCCTTCGCCGTTCTGCCCCTCTTGCATTCAGGGAAAAGCGACTCCGTGATTCGAAGCTTGGGAGATTGGGGGCGTTAGCCCTGTTCGGCTATTGCCAGCCTGGAATCTTGCGCAGATCTCCATCTTCGATCAGCCACTTGCTTCTAGTTTCCAATAAATGCGCAGGAGACGCGCTTGTACGAAGATAACAGCCGTCAATGCCCGCCCGGCGGGCACCTTCCATATCCGTTCGAGGATCATTGCCAATCATCAGCGCGGCGGATAAATTGACTTGATATTTTCCGCATAAATACGCATAAAAAAGAGGGTCGGGCTTACTGATCCCGGCCACCGACGAGATCGCTATTCCATCGAAACAATGGTCGATCCCCAGCGATTTCAGCTCCATTTCAATAAACGTTTTTTGCCCGTTGGAGAGTAAATAGATCTTTTTCCCCCGATGCCTTAAACCCGTAAGCACCTCGATAGCCCCTTCATAGAGCATCAGCTTACGCATCGACAATATTCGGAACCATCTGACCGTTTCTTGCAGCCACGCTGTATTCGCACGCCCTTTCAGCTTCCTCACGACGTCAGCGAATACATCCTCTATGACATAATCGGGGTATTCGCAGCGCCTCCTGCCCGCTTCCAAGTGCTGCTCCATATGGCAGAGTGTGAGTGCCTGCAGGGCTTGGCCGGAAACATTCATGCCGTTATAACGAAAATAGAGGGCCATGTTCTCCCACAGCTGCTGGCTTTCTTCATCTGTCTGTATATCAATTAATGTGCCGTACAAATCAAAAATATAGGTTTGATACAGGCGAAGTCCTCCCTTTCTGAATATGCAAACGCTTGCGCATTGATCTGTAGCTCGTTTGGATTTCGGCAGTAATATCTCTGATATTACCATATATGCTAGCTAGCTGGTCAACAAAAAAAGAGACCCGCCTACCGTCAACATGACCGCTGGGCTTGTCTCTCTCATTTCGATCTAACTATTCCAAATTCGCGTGATTGCCGTACATGGCTTTGCCTGTCAGCTCCTGCTTGTCCATCAGCCGCAGAATGACGGCATCGCATACGAGCAGTAGCATTTGTTCAAACAAAGATCCCATAGGCTGAACCGTTGACGCATCTTCCCCATCCTGATCCTTTGGCGCGCCAGGCAGCTTTACTACGATATCTGCCAGTCTGCCAATGGTCGAAGCTTCGGAGAGCGTCAACACCCCTACGCGGGCTTCCAAGCTTCGCGCTTTTTGAACCATCGGCACCAGTGATTTGGTCTCGCCCGAACCTGAGCCGATCAAGAGCAAATCCCCCTTGCTTAAGCTGCGGGTGACCGTCTCGCCAACCACATACACGTCAAGGCCCAAATGCATAAGCCGCATCGCGAACGCCCGCATCATCAGACCGGAACGCCCTGCCCCTGCCACGAATACGCGGCCTGCAGAGCCGATGGCTTCAGCTAACTGCTCCAGCTGTTCGCCTGCTAGCTGCTCTGCAGCACGATTCAGCTCGTCCAAGACTACGGCCAGTTTGGAGGAATTGGACATCTTCATTACCCTTGTTTAATCAATTGCTGCATCTCGGAAGCAGCCGCTTGCATGTCGGCTTGTCCTGTGATCCCGCCGCCTACGATAACCAGGTCAGGACCAACAGCAATGACTTCCGGCAGCGTGCTTAGTTTGATCCCGCCAGCAACAGCTACCTTTGCATTTTTGACAACGGCTTTAATGGTGCGAAGGTCTTCAAAGGAATTTTGCCCTTCTGCTTGCAGATCATAACCTGTGTGTACGCAGATATAGTCTACGCCAAACGAATCAACCTGCGCCGCGCGTTCTGCCAGGTTTTTCACCGCGATCATATCCACCAAAATTTGTTTGCCTTGTTTTTTGGCTTCCTCAACCGCACCTTTAATGCTCGCATCCTCAGCTACGCCAAGAATCGTAACGATATCCGCGCCAGCTTCAGCTGCCTTCATCACTTCGTAGCCGCCGGCATCCATGATTTTCAAATCCGCAAGCACCGCAAGGTTGGGAAAAGCCTCCTTGAGCGCTTTGACTGCATGAAGTCCTTCGTTAATAACGATCGGCGTACCAATCTCTACGATATCCACATAAGACTCCACTTGCTTCACGACTTCAATTGCACCCGGAATATCAACAAGGTCAAGCGCTAATTGCAATTTCATTTATCGTTCACTCCTCATAGGTTGTGTTTGTTTCACTAACAAACCCTATTCTAGACCGTCATAGGCAAATAAAACAGTACGCACTTTTACGGAACGTAGTACCCATTTGGTAACTATGAGAAGTTTTTTTCTCCTATTCCCCCTGCCCCCGCAGGTGTCTTTCCTGATGCTGCTCTCCCCATTGCGACATGACATTGAGCAGTTCTTTCACCGTTAACCCGTATTCCGTTAATGAATATTCAACCTTAGGAGGCACCTGCACATAGACCTTTCGGTCGATAATCGCATCCTCCTCCAATTCACGCAGCTGCTGCGTAAGCATTTTTTGGGTAATGGCGGGCATTTCCCGTTTTAACTCGCCGAAGCGGTGCGTCCCCTCCGTCAAATGGCAAAGAATAACCGGCTTCCACTTGCCGCCAATCACCTTCAAGGTCAATTCCACGGTTTCTTTAAAATGCTGATCTCCCAACGTCAACGACTCCTTTAGTGTCCAAATCATTAGATCGATATCGAATAAACTCGAAAAATAATAGCTTCTTTCGCAATATATCCATATTGCCGAACGTTTCTCAACAAATTCCCCTGCGTCCGATCTCGCACCGTTTATATATACGACTTCCCTCATTAAAATTTAGCTGGAATTTCTCCCTCTATTTTCATTGAATTTAGGATTTTGTGCCGTTTAGCTGGAATTTCTCCCTTTAATTTCGGATAAAAGGACCCATAAGGCATTATGCCGTTGTATTAACAGGAGTTATTCCCGCTATTTCAATTTCAAGATGAATAGTGCTTTTTTAACGGGAGGAATTCCCACTAAATTATAACGGCGTAGCCCTTCTCTGCCGAAAGAGAGCAACCTTTTATCGCGGGTGTAGAAATCTGGTGTATCCTGCACACGATCAAGCTTATATTTCTGAAAAGTTGATACTTGCCTTCCGTGTGGTGTAGCATAATAAGAGAGCTTAACGTATGTCATGACTTGTTAAAAGGATATCATACCTAGGCTGGTTCATACGAATTAAACAAAACGCAAGACAAGGGAGAGATCTGCATGGAATTAAAAAATAGATCAGCCATCATTACCGGCGCAGGCAAGGGAATAGGCAAAGCGATTGCCACGGCATTGGCCGCAGAAGGCGTCAACCTCGGCCTGGTTGCCCGGACAAGCTCCGACTTGGAAGCCCTTCAAACAGAGCTCACTAGCAAACACGGGATTAGCGTACATATTGCTACTGCGGACATAGCGGTAAAATCAGACGTGGATCAAGCGGTAGAAGCCTTGAAGGAGAGCCTTGGCTCCATCGATATTCTGATCAACAACGCCGGTATCGGAACGTTCGGCACACTCCTAGACATGGAGCCTGAGCAGTGGGAACGCATTATTCAGACCAATGTTATGGGCACCTACTATGTGACACGCGCCGCGCTTCCTACGATGCTTGCGCAAAGCAGCGGCAGCATTATCAACATTGCCTCTACGGCGGGTGAGCGCGGCTTCGCCACGGGCTCCGCTTACTGCGCGTCCAAGTTCGCCGTCATCGGCATGACCGAGGCGCTCATGCAGGAGGTTCGCAAATCGAACATCCGTGTTACGGCACTGACGCCAAGTACCGTCAACACCGAGCTGGCTTCGAACGCCGGACTCAAAATCGGTGACGAGGACCGCATGATGCAAGCGGAGGATATGGCAGAGCTTGTGCTCGCAGCCCTCAAGCTGCCGGACCGCGTATTCATTAAAACTGCGGGCATTTGGACAACCAATCCGCAATAATTCTCTGCTCAACTGACGTAGCCCCTCGCCTCTCCATGGCGCTTGGGGTTTTCCGTCTAATCCGGGAATTTCGCAAAGCCCACCCTACCCTCTCTCGGAAAACGGTCTTTCCGTTTACACATTGCTTAGGAGGTTTAATCGACTATGTCTATTCATACGATTCCTTGGTCCATCTTGGATCTTGCACCCATCGTCACCGGCGGCACACCCGCCGATTCTTTCCGAAATACGCTAGATTTGGCCCAGCATGCCGAAAAATGGGGCTATCACCGCTACTGGCTGGCGGAGCATCATAACATGCCTGGCATCGCTAGCTCCGCGACCTCGGTCGTCATTGGGTATGTAGCCGCGGGTACTGAAAAAATCCGCGTCGGCTCCGGCGGCATCATGCTGCCCAATCACGCTCCGCTCGTCATTGCCGAGCAATTTGGAACGCTTGAATCCATATATCCCGGACGGATAGATCTCGGCCTAGGCAGAGCGCCCGGCTCGGACCATATTGCCGCTCGAGCGCTGCGGCGCGGACTTGGCAGCAACGGCGAGGATTTCCCCGAACAGCTCAATGAGCTTCGCCATTATTTCAATCCGACCGATGAATCCCGTGCGGTGATGCCAAGGGCAATTCCGGGCGAAGGACTGAGCGTGCCGATCTGGCTACTTGGCTCCAGCGGCTTTAGCGCGCAGCTTGCGGGGCATCATGGCCTTCCGTTTGCATTCGCCAGCCATTTCGCGCCGGATTTCGTGTTGCCAGCCCTCAAGCTTTACCGCGACAACTTCCGTCCCTCCGCAGAGCTGGAGAAGCCTTACGCCATGATTGGCGTGAATGTCATTGTCGCCGAAACGGAAGAAGCGGCCAAATTTCTCGCTACTTCGCAAGAACAGGCGTTTCTAAACCTGATCCGCGGGCGCATGGGACAGCTCAATCCTCCTGTGGATAGCATGGACGGACTATGGAGCGAACAAGAGAAAATGATGGTTCGCAAGCAGCTTAGCTTTACGATTGCCGGTACGAAAGCGACCGTTCGGGATCGGTTAAACGCCATTTTGGAAGAGACAGAAGCCGATGAAATGATCGTCGTTAGCCAGATCTATGACCATGGCGCACGACTTCGCTCCTACGAGCTGCTCTCCGAGATCGCACGCGAGAGCCGCGAAGCGGCTCAGTAACCACAAAGCAAAAAAACGAACGGCCATTGTGGAATACGCATAACTATTTTTCCCTTTACATTCGAAGCAGTAGTTTGGCAAGTATTGCCAAACTACTGCTTTTTTTATGCTCATTTCCCATATTCGCTTAGATGGGTAGATTTTGGCGAAATCAGAAATACTAAGAGCAGCATTTTTGGGAGGTCGAACATATTGAGCCATATTTTGTCCATATACGCCAAAGATCTTCGTCATATCGTGCGAAATAGCGCCGCAGCCATCATTATTATCGGACTCGCCTGCCTGCCTTCCCTCTATGCATGGTTCAATATCAAGGCATCATGGGACCCTTATGGGCAAACTAGCTCGCTCGCTATTGCTGTCGTGAACAACGACGAGGGCGCCGAGCTGCGCGGCACACCGATAAGAGTAGGCGATGAAATTATTGCCTCCTTGAAGGAAAATAAGAAGATCGGCTGGGTTTTCGTTGACGAGGAAAGCGCGCTTGCGGGCGTGAAGCATGGCGAATACTATGCCAGCATTACGATTCCGGCTGACTTCTCCGCCAAAATGGCGACCGTGCTGACCGATAACTTGCAGCAAGCGGAGCTGGATTACGCCGTAAATGAAAAAATAAATGCAGTCTCACCGAAAATTGCCCAAAAAGGAGCAAGCGGCATTATTGAGGAAGTCCGCAGCAGCTTTGTCAAAACAGCTAACGAGACGATTTTTCGTATTTTCAATCAGATCGGGATAGAGCTGGAAGAAAACCGGCCGGCCATTGAGCAGGTTAGAAGCACCGTGTTCAAGCTAGAAGCGCTCATTCCTAAAATAAATGAAGCCGTAGCGCTAGCATCGACAGACCTCGATAAATCGAAAAAAATCGTCGCTTCCGTCCAAACCGAACTGCCCAAGGCCGCTAAGCTCGCGAAGGACGGGGAAGCATTCACGAAGCAGCTGGGCAGTTTTTTTGACCAGAGCACGGCTGCGCTCGACACAGCCGGCCCGCTCATCAAGCAGGATCTGCAGCTGCTGCTCCAAACGGCTGGGGCGGTCGAGGAGCTAACTGCTGTTTTGCAAGGTGCGGACGTAGATCCGGAAACCGTACAGGCCGCGCTTGCGTTAGCCAAAAAGCGGCTTACCAGCGCAGTATCCGTTACGGAAGGAACGATTAAGCTGCTGCAACGTTTAAATGAGTCGGCTTCAGCGGGAAGCAAGCTCCTCACGCCTACTATTGAGCGTTTAAAACAAATCAATACCCGCTTCGGGCAGCAGCTTGCGGTTGTACAGCAAATTCATGCAGCCATCAAGAAGGGCGAGCAGCCTGCTGCGACGCTCATCGACCGGCTTCACGCCTTGTCGGCGGAGACTTCTGCTATGTTAAACGACCTGCTCAGCCGCTATGATTCCGACATTTTGCCGCGCATCCAGCAAGCAGCAGGCAAAGCCAAGCAAGCCGCAGCGGACGCGCAGTCGATACTCGCAGCAGCGAACAAAAATATGCCAAGCGCCCTGCAAATCGTGAACGATGCCGCCAAGGGGCTCGAGACCGGCAGCAAGGAACTAGCGAAAATAAAGCAGAACCTGCCTGCTGCTGAGCAGCGGGTCAAAGATTTCGCACAGCGCATACGCGACCTGGAAAAGGAAGGCAATTTGAACGAGCTTGTCGATCTCCTCAAGAACGATGCGGAACGCGAGGGGGCCTTCTTCGCAGAACCAGTCATCCTGAAAGAAAATCGGCTGTATCCGATTCCGAATTACGGCTCTGCGATGTCGCCTTTTTTTACGACGTTGTCGTTATGGGTCGGGGCGCTATTGCTCGTGTCCCTGCTCAGCGTGGATGTCCATGACGAAGAACGTAAGTACCGCAGCTACCACATCTATTTCGGCCGCTTTCTCACTTTCCTTACTATCGCGCTGCTTCAGTCCGTGCTTGTGACGGCTGGAGATATTTGGCTGCTCAAAGCTTACGTCGCGGATAAAACGTGGTTCATCTTGTTCGGCTTGGCGCTCAGCGCAGTATTTATGCTTATCGTGTACACGCTGGTGTCCGTATTCGGCAATGTCGGCAAAGCCATGGCTATCGTTCTGCTCGTGCTTCAGCTCGCCGGCTCTGGGGGGACGTTCCCTATTCAGGTTACGCCGCCTTTTTTCCAAGCGATCCATCCGTTCTTGCCCTTTACCTATGCGATTAGCATGATGCGCGAGGCCGTGGGCGGGATTTTGTGGGATATTGTCGTCAGAGACCTGATTGCCTTAGCGGTTTTTGCTGGCGCCGCTCTAGTTATGGGACTCGCCTTAAAGAAATGGATTAACCGCTACTCCGTCAAAATGCTGGAAAAAGCGAAGCAAAGTGGCTTAATCCACTAAAAGAGCCTGTTCAAAATGCCGCCTATCTTCATCGAAAATTTCACAATCTAAATAGGGTAATTAAAGAATTTTGAGCCAACCCATTCAAAAAGGTTATCCTTCAACCCGTTGAATCAACGGATTGAAGAATAACCCTCACTTCAAAATTATTCTTTTATTTTAAGTTACTTGTTCTTTTGATCCAAAATTTTCAGAAGAACGGTAACGGCCTCTGCTCTTGTCGTCCCGGCATTAGGATCGAATGTATTGTTTCCTTTTCCACCCACAATGCCAAGCATCTTGACGGCTGAGACTGCGTTTTTTGCCCAATCCGGAATCGCTTTGTCGTCTGCAAAGCCCGTTTCGGAACTGGCTTGTAACGACAGACCTAATGCGTTAGCAACGATCATCGCCATTTCCGCGCGAGTAATGGCTGCATCCGGACGGAAGGACCCATCTGCATAGCCTTTTAGATATCCCGCTTGTACGGCTTGCGCCACTGCATTCTTCGCCCATGCCCCAATTTTCGCCTCATCGGTAAATGCCGGCGATGTTCCTGCATCTAGTCCTTGAAGCTTCAACGTATTCATCAGCATCACTGTGAATTCCGCCCGTGTCACGGTGTGATTGGGCTTAAACGTTCCATCTGGATAGCCGTTAACCATTCCGCTTCCTACTGCTTGCTTAATTGCTGTCTCCGCCCAATGTCCTGTAATGTCGCTCAAATGTTTCGTCGGTTCTTGCCCATCCACTGGCGATTGGCCGGTGGCGATTACAGCAAACTTCGTAAAGTGATTAATCTTCACCGTAATATAATTGCCTGTTATTATTCCGCCAGCCACTTCCACCCAGCCTTTTTTCAATTCATCATAATAGAAGATAGCCATCGATTGGCCTTCCTTCAAGAGGGCAGGGTTAAACGCAATGGAAAGCGAAACGGGATTATTAAAGTTCTCCTTGAAGTTTTTTAGAATCTCATAGACCCCGGTAATCATTACTTCATTATTCTTGAGAAGGTTTTGCGTGTCCGTCAATTTGTCGATCGTAATTCTGAGCTCTTTATCGGTAGCATTAGCTGGAATTGAGAGGATAATTTCCTTGCCCAAACTAACCTCTCCCGACTTACCAGCCGGAACCGTAAGCTTCCCATCCGTCGAGTATGCTTTTGGGTCGCTTGGAGGCGTAGAACCGCCGCCGGATGGAGGTGCAGCATTAACAGAAACCGTGTAAGTAACCTTCGTTATGCCATCCTGCGCAACTACAATGACCTTGCTACTAGAAGTTAAGTTGCTTGCTATCGTTGTTCCATCGGCATCAAAGATTTCAAAAGTCGCTCCCGCTGCCTGGATAATCGCTGCCTTTAAAACAGCTATCGTTGTGCCGTACGGAATATTCGAGATGCTCTCGTTCGCCGTTCCGCCCACACTTACGGTCCCTAGGGTAGATGATATCGTGGCATCGTGGCTTAAAGATGCACTATTAGTCACCGTTATTACCCAGTTCTGCTGAGTCCCATCTACCGCTGTTATCGAATAAGTAACCGGCCCAGTGAAATCGTTACGGGTCGTCCCGCTTACTTGGGCTATGGAGCCAACTTGCGCCGAGGCTCCTGCAGATAACGTAAATGTAGCCTTCATTCCATTTCGATCTGTGCCGTGAGGAACAGTAAGCGCGATGTTCGTCCCGCTAATCGTACCCGTGACCACTGGCGTCAACTCTGCAAAGCTGAAAGCGGTAATGTCCTTCTCGTTGCTAGCAGCCACCGTTACGGTGACGATATACTGTTTCGTTGTGCCATCCTGTGCAGTGACAGTGTAAATCACGGGAGAAGTAAAGTCATTTCCCGTCGTCCCGCTCACTTGAGCTATGGAGCCGACTTGCGCAGAGGCTCCTGCAGATAATGTGAACGTGACTTTCAACCCATTTCGATCTGTGCCGTAAGGAACAGTAAGCGCGATGTTTGTCCCGCTAATCGTGCCCGTCACCACTGGCGTCAACTCTGCAAAGCTGAAAGCGGTAATGTCCTTCTCGTTGCTAGCAGCCACCGTTACGGTGACGATATACTGTTTCGTTGTGCCATCCTGTGCAGTGACAGTGTAAGTCACTGGAGAAGTGAAGTCATTTCCCGTCGTCCCGCTTACTTGTGCTATGGAGCCAACCTTCGCCGAGGCTCCTGCAGATAATGTGAAAGTGGCTTTCAACCCATTTCGATCTGTGCCGTAAGGAACAATAAGCGCGATGTTCGTCCCGCTAATCGTACCCGTCACCACTGGCGTCAAATCAGCAAAGCTGAAGGCTGTTATATCCTTCGCGCTGCTCGGAGCTACCGTTACAGTTACGGTGTACTGTTTCGTTGTGCCATCCAGCGCAGTGACAGTGTAAATCACGGGAGAAGTAAAGTCATTTCCCGTCGTCCCGCTTACTTGTGCTATGGAGCCAACTTGCGCCGAAGCTCCTGCAGATAACGTAAATGCAGCCTTCATTCCATTTCGATCTGTTCCGTACGGAACAGTAAGCGCAATGGTTGTCCCGCTAATTGTACCCGTCACCACTGGCGTCAAATCCGCAAAGTTAAAGGCTGTTATATCTTTTGCGCTGCTCGGAGCCACCGTTACGGTGACGATATACTGTTTCGTTGTGCCATCCTGTGCTGTGACAGTGTATGTCACTGGAGAAGTGAAGTCATTTCCCGTCGTCCCGCTCACTTGAGCTATGGAGCCAACTTGCGCCGAGGCTCCTGCGGATAATGTGAACGTGGCTTTCAACCCATTTCGATCTGTGCCGTAAGGAACAGTAAGCGCAATGGTTGTCCCGCTAATCGTACCCGTTACCACTGGCGTCAAATCCGCAAAGCTGAAGGCTGTTATATCTTTTGCGCTGCTCGGAGCCACCGTTACGGTAACAATATACTGTTTCGTTGTGCCATCCTGTGCAGTGACAGTGTAAATCACGGGAGAAGTAAAGTCATTTCCCGTCGTCCCGCTCACTTGTGCTATGGAGCCAACCTTCGCCGAAGCTCCTGCAGATAACGTAAATGTAGCCTTTAATCCATTCAGATTAGTGCCATGCTTTACTTCAATAGCTACCGTTTGTGCGGTTGTATTAATCGCTGCTGGATTGTTTTGCGCAGCAAAGCTGAACGCAACGATATCGTTGGCACTGCTCGGCGGCGCAACAGTCACGGTAACCACCCAGTTCTGCCTTGTACCGTTCTCCGCCTGCACAACATAAGTGACCGGGTTCGTGAAATTGTTAGAAGTTGTGCCGCTTCTTTGAGTTGTCCCGTTTACCTTTGTAGAGGATGCTGGGGTTAATGTGAATGTGGCAATCAGATTAGTCACATTCGTTCCATACTTTACCTCTATGTCGACCGTACGAGCTGCCGTGTTGATTGTTGCCGGCTTGGTTTGCGAAGAAAAACTATATGCTGTAATGTCTTTTGCGCTACTTAGTTCAATAGAGACATAGACCGTCCATTCTTGGGTGCTACCATCTGCTGCAGTTACTACGTATTGAACAGGGTTCCTAAAATCGTTGGCAGTCGTCCCGCTTACTTGAGTAATTGAGCCAACTTTTGCTGAAGCATCAGGTGATAGAGAGAATGTGGCCTTCAAATTAGACAAGCTGCTATAAGAGGTTGCGTATACAACTTCAATCTCTACGGTAAAATCTGTCGTATTGATCGTAGCTGCTTTGGTTTGGGTAACGGCGTTTAATGAGAACGCCATAATATCTTTCTCACTGCTTTTTCTCACGGTTACAGTCCAGTTTTGACTGCTTCCATCCCCTGCTTTTACTGTATAGGTAACTGGAGTTGTAAAATTATTAGCACTCAGTCCACTTACTTGGTCAACCATGCCGACTTTAGCAGAGGCTTCTGGGGATAACGTAAATGTAGCCTTCAAGTTGGTTACATCAGTGGCATTCCCCACTTGAATCTCGACAGTGTGTGCAGTCTTATTAATTGTTGCTGCTCCGGTCTGCTCCGCTAAACTAAATGACATGATATCCTTCGCACTGCTTGCTATGACAGACACGATGTATGTAACTTTCGTTACCCCATCCGCTGCGGTTACAATGACTTTCTTTCCTGAGGTTAGGTTTGTTGCAACGGTGGCTCCGTCTTCATCGTAGATTTCAAACGTTGCATTAGTCGCTGGCATAATTTCTTCTTTTAATACGGCTAATGTTGTTCCAGACGGAATATTGGTGATCGTTTCATTTGTTGTTCCGTCAGTACTCACGATTCCGATACCGGAAGTCAAAGTGGCAGCTGAGCTTTGGGCTTCCCACTGCGCATACAAGGTTGTATAGGGCATGGCCTCGAAAGAACCACTATAGCTCTTTCCATTTCCATTTTCTTGTGTGTTCCATCCTATAAAGGTATAACCCGTCTTTACTAAATTTAATGTCCCTGTATATATGCTAGCCGTTTCTCCAGGTAGATATAAATTGGAGTCAATCGGAACGGTCCCGCCAGTGTTTCCGTTTCCGTCATATTTTAATTGAAACAAGAAATCTTGCAAATAAGGATATCCGCCGTTACGCGATGGATCTATCGCCCAAAGAGTATTAAAATCCCAGCCACCTACAGGCCCCTTCATATTTTCGTCTAGGTAAATGCTGCCTATATTGTTTCCTTCACCATTGCTGGTCAAAGGGCTGATAGGAGCAATATCTCCGCTCACATGACCACTTGCATAACTATTGCTATATGATCCACTACTATTACTGTAAGCATAGCCAATCAAGCCACCGACAAAACTATATCCGCTCACTTTCCCCGTAGTAAAGCTGTCGCTTATTATTCCGCTAACTTCAAGATTGCTGACTAAGCCACCTACATGCTGTCCTCCGTTCACCTCACCTGTGGAATAACTTTTGCTAATCGTTCCATAATTGTAACCCGTTAATCCACCTGAAGAAAAACTACCATTAACTTTGCCTGTCGCAAAACTGTTCCTTATTTCAGTATTTGTAGAATTGCTGCCAACAAGGCCGCCAATACTTTGACCATCTATCATTTCCCCTGTGGCGTAACTGTAGCTAATCGTTCCATCATTATTGCCTACTAAACCGCCAACTGCATAATCTCCTGTTACATTTCCCGTGGCGTAGCTGTAATTAATAGCTCCGCTATTCGTACCCACTAAACCGCCTGAAGAGAAGCCCGATCCAGTAACGCTAGCATGAGCGTAACTATTGTCGATTATGGCATGCCCATTAGAAATCGCAACGCCATTATCGCCAATCAAGCCACCTACTCTATCTTTTCCGCCTACATTTCCGGTGGCATAACTATATGAAACTTTCCCTCTATTTGCACCCACCAAACTACCTACACTATTATTTCCAGTAACGTCCACATTTTCTAGATTTACTTTAGAAATGATACTTTCCTCGCTTGTCAACCCGAATAAACCCAAGTTATTACCACTTGTATTTATTTTTAATCCATTAATTGCAAATCCGTTTCCGTTAAAATTCCCCCTAAATGGCGTCGCGCGATTATTACCAATAGGAGTCCAGTTATCTTTATAATCGCTAGTACTCAAGTCAATATTTTTTGTCTGCTTGAAATAAAGACCTGCATTCAAATAAGCTCCCCGAATCTGGTTAAGCTGATCGGCAGTTCCGATGAGATAGGGGTTACTTGCTGTACCACTTCCTAAAAACTCATTTGCCGCAAACACTTTGTTGTTTCCAAAAATCCCCGAAGGTGCGACAACACCTAATCCTAATACTATCGTCAATAGGATAGACAAGGCTTTTTTTCCTGATCTACGCATTCTTTATTCTCCTCTCGTACTATCTGATGGAATAAACGATTCACTGACAAGTCTACTAAAGCACAATAAAAGAATAATGAAAGATTTGATGAGGAAAAGACAAAAACCTTGTTACAACAAGGCTTCGCGGTTTTGGATGAACTACGAAACTTTTTTGTTTGGTGCATCTTTCCTTAAAAATCACATTTATTAGATATACTTGTAATGTACGAGCTGTTTTCGAATTTCCTTCTACCAATGCTTAAGGCATCGATTCCAGACCAGCATGGGTTAACACCAATGGAAAAAGCACAAACGCTAAGGTTCCCCAGATCCCACACATGTTGAAAAACGTATTCCGATCCCGACGGCCCTTGGGACACGGGAAACAATGGAATTTTTGGTTAAACGGTGAAATTTCCGATGAGGATAGGACTTTTTTGAACAGCCGCGAACAGAAAATTTGACTCCATCCTACTTTCTATGAATAATAATTAATATAAATAGAAAGTCATGCGGCTAGGAGGAAATGATTATGTCCATCGTTCCACGTATGTTAGAATTCAACAAGAAATTTGTCGAAGAGAAGAGTTATGAAGCTTATCTCACGGACAAATTTCCAGACAAAAAGGTAGCCGTTCTCACCTGTATGGACACGCGTCTTATCGAGCTGCTTCCCAAAGCTCTTAATTTCAAAAACGGGGATGCCAAATTTATCAAAAACGCGGGCGCGATCTTGACCCAGCCATTCGGAAGCGCCATGCGCAGCATCCTTGTTGCTGTCTATGAGCTTGGAGCACGCGAGGTGTTGGTAATCGGCCACCATGGCTGCGGCATGACAAATCTCGATACCGCAGGCATGGTCAGCAAGTTCATCGATCACGGCATCGATCCGCTTGCCATTGAGACCCTAGAAAATTCCGGAATCCGCATGGATAAGTTTCTAAGAGGTTTCAAAAGCGCCGAAGAAGGCGTCATGCACAGCGTCAAATTAATTCGCAAACATCCGCTGTTTCCTAAGGATATCCCGGTACACGGCTTCATTCTCAGCCCGGAAACGGGCGCAATAGAGGTTCTTTGCCAAGATTACCGCGAGGACTAGCCTTTGGATAAGGAAAAAACAAGAAGCACCCCAGCTTTCGTTGGGGTGCTTCTTATGTTGTGCTTCTTTGGGTATGCTGTTGCTCGCTTTATTTTACAGCGATATAAATGTCAACCTCGGCAGCGGCTGGGTCAAAGGATCGGCCGTCATACAGCTCATAATCCCCCGTATAAGCTCGCTCAATAGACGATTGCTCGAAAAATGTCCATATTTCTTGCCATGCTTGAGCAACAACTTCGTACACCGGGCCTTTCTTCGTCTTGAAAACGAGAAATTTCGACTCCGGAATTTCAGCCTGCGCCAGGCCAGACGGTACCGGTACATCACTGCGCTCATGCCCGATCAGCACCGTATAAGCACCCGTAGCATCGCTCTCGTAATCGGTATATAGCGCATAAATCAAATGGGCGTGCTTCGCCTGAAGCCGCTCAGCAATCCCGCTCGCAAAGTAATCGTTCCACAACGCCGAAAGGCGTCCGTTTCCCCCTGTTTCAACCGCATTGGTCGTTCGAACAGCGATTCCTGCCAATGACACTCCAGGTTTGCCAATCAGGTCTGTATGCAAGATGATTCCCCATTTCTTTGGATTTGTCCTTATTGTAACCGGGGAATCTGGACAGCTGTCTGTCTTAGTTAACGTATCGTCCAATAATATTTCGGGCTCGCTGAATAACTTGCTCCGCAACAAAGTCAGGCTGCTCGACTTTTACGTGATCGCTATGGCTGAGCAGCATCCCATAAAACCACTCATCTAACACAAAGCTGTTCTTGACCCGCAAGGAGCCATCCTCGGCAATCGTCACTTTATCCGCAGGAAAGGAATCGCCGACACGGTAACGCGCCTGGGGGCGGAAAACAAGCGTAACCTCCACTTCATCCGTTCCTAGCCAGTCCGAATCCCACGCATACTTGTCCAGCACAGCAGCCTCGCGGCGCTCAAAGGTTGCAGACAGCGCTTCGGCTTGATGAATGCGCGACACACGAAAAACGCGGAATGCCCCGCGCAATAAGCAATAAGCGTGTACATACCAGATATTCCCTTTTAAAATCAGGGCATAGGGCTCTGCCGTCCGTTCCGTTTCCGTGCCATTGCGGTTAATGTAGCTCAACTGCACGATTCGTTTATCTTCAATCGCTTGCTTGAACAAATTGACTTTTTGGCGCGCTTCCGGCCCCTGTCCCCATGGATTAAGATCGAACACCAAGCTTTCGCCGCGCTGGCCATTGCTGTCCTTGTCAGATTTGCGCAGCAGCGCCATCACTTTATCCTGCAATGTAGAGTAGGCTGTATCGTCCACCGCCATTCCCACGCCTTTCACGGCGGCAATCATGGACGAGAGCTCGCTTAAGGTTAAATATTGCCGAGATATCGTGTACTGCTCCATGATCTCGAATCCGCCCGTCGTGCCTTGATGGGCTAAGACGGGAATACCGGATTGGCTGAGCGTATCCATATCCCGGTAAATCGTTTTGGTCGAGACCTCAAAACGCTCAGCCAATTCCTTGGCGCTGATCCGGCCACGGTTCAAGAGCAACACCGTCATGGCCAGCAATCGATCTATTTTCAACGACTTTCCTACTTTCTTCAGTTAATCCGATATTCTGCCGCTAACCAAAGCGAATTTCCGCAATGGGGCCGCTCTCAATAAAACCTACGTTTTTGTATACCTTATTGGAGGCTGGGTTTTTAACGTCTGCATACAGCATAGGCTTCCTATTCTCTTCCTCCAAAATCGAACAAAGACCAGCAACGATCGCGCTCGCATAACCGTTCTTCCGCAGCACTGGCGGAGTATATACCGCGTTAATCCGACCGTGGCGCGGAGAACGGTAAGCAATATTGGCCATGGCTACAGGCAGCTCATCCAACGTCCAAAAATACAAATTGCCTCTCATAATCATGCCCTCGGCGACCGGCAGCTGGCTGGCAGGGATAACCGACGCACCGTAGGCATCCTCGGAGAACCCTGCCAGAAATTCGGCAACCAGCTCCAAATGCTGCCTTGTCGCTTGAATCATTTTCCCCTTAACCTTCGCTGGCCGTATGGCTTTAGGGCAAAAATAAGTTTCCATCATCATATAGGCATGATGACCGCGCTGATTGGCTTCCCCATAGATTTTCGCAAACAGCTCTGCTGTTGGCGGCGCTCCGCAAATGCCGGGCAGCTCTGTCCCATCATAGTAGGAAACAAGCTCCTTCATCAACTCTACTTTGCGGTCATCGTCTACGTCCTCGGAAATCCACAGCCAAGCATTATGTCCGGGCGAGCCTGCAAACAAAAGGCGCCCGTCAGGCGACTTTAAGCTTGTTGCTCCGTCAATCGCGGTTATTAAGTGAATTAAATTATATTGCAGCTCGTCCTTCATAAACGGAACCTGGTTTAAAACTCCGTCATCTGGATGCAGCTTCTCAAGCATATCATCTCTCCTCCTTCCGACGAATGATTCCTTTTGCTTCATCTAAATCTCCTGATGGTTTTCGTCCACAACCAATACCCATTAAACCTGCTGCTCTAACAAACCTTGCTTCACTTTAAGATTCCTCATTTATCAGCCGCCCGGCTGGTTTAGGCGGACGGCTATTAAACAGTTCCAAGGACCGATAATTCAGCTCTACTCCCGCCAAAAGTCCCAATGGGACAGATCAGTATTGGCTCCGATGGCGGCCTTGCTTCCTTCGCCTGCGGCAACAATGAGCTGGGCAGGCACAATAATGGAGGTATCACCTGCCGCATATACGCCCGGCACGCTCGTACGGCCATAGTCGTCCGTTGCAAAGCCGCCTCCCGGCGTCATGGCGCAGCCAAGCGCTTCGCCAAACGAAGCGGCTTGATCCCAAGAGGGGGTAACGAAGCCGCCATCGCGCTCAAATTCCGTGTTATTTTCAAATCGGATCCGCCTCAGCCGTCCATGCTCGCCTGTTAACTCTTTGATTCGGTGAAGATTCACCTGAATGCCCTTTTGTTTAAGCTGGCCGAGCTGCTCGGCATTCAAGCTATTTCTCCCATTAGTGCATACGAGGAGATTCTTGCTCCAATTGTAGACGATTTTGGTTAAAGCGAATAGATTGGAACCCTCGGAAATGACAACAAGCGGTTTATCTCGCAGCTCCCAGCCGTCACAGTAGGGGCAGCTAAACAAGCTAACGCCATAAAACTCGCGGACGCTTGGTATCTCCGGCAAAGATTCCCTAAGGCCTGCCGCCAAAATAATTGTCCGTGCGTGGTACATAACGCCATTGCTTGTTGTCAGCGCAAAGCCCGCCCGATCGGCCTTCACCTCGGTAACCTTATCTGGCTTAATGGTTACTGAAGGATAACGCGCGATGTCCTCATGGGCCAGCCTGCGAAACTCGCGGGGCTCCATGCCGTCCCTTGTCAGAAAGCCATGCGACTGACGCGTCACTGCGTTTCTTGGCTTATTATGATCAAACACAATAACGTGTCTCTTCGCCCTGCCGAGCACCAATGCAGCGTTTAAGCCCGCCGGCCCGCCGCCTATAACGGCACAATCCAGCTTCATCGCGGAACCGCCTCTCTTCGGCCTATAGCCGTAGTTGGTTATCCTTATTCCGATATCACGAGAAGGATGCATTGATTATTTGCTAGCTCCGTGATTTTGGCGATTGACAGTGGATGAACGTTCAATTTACAATGCAAATATATCCAATTCCATACGGGCAATGCTTTCAGTTAATCGAACAACCCTTTTCTTATTCCAAGAGAAGGGTTGTTTTTTTGTTTCAAACACTTGTTTCGGGGAGATGAATCATTTGGAACAGCAAGCTGGCTTCTATCAAAATGTATTCAAAATCGCGGTGCCGATTACGCTGCAAAGCCTCATTATGGCGTTGCTCCAGCTCACGGACCAGCTCATGGTTGGCAGCCTTGGCGAGCATACCATCGCTGCTGTCGGCATTGCCGGAAAGCTGTATTCAGTGTTATCAGTCGTCCTCATGGGCATCGGAACCGGGGTTTCCATTTTTGCCGCGCAGTATTGGGGCCGGCAGGATACGACAAGCCTATCCCGGCTTCTGGGGCTGGGTCTTGTTATCGGCGGCGCCTTTACGCTGCTCTTCTCTCTTTGCACAGCTCTTTTTCCCCAGTATGGGCTGCGGTTGTTCACAAATGACGCCAACGTGATTAACGCTGGCTCCCGCTTCCTGTTCCTCATCTCCTTCAGCTACATTCCCGCTATGCTAACGATCATGTACTCTGCTGTCTTGCGAAGCACGGGAACGGTCAAGCTTCCGATGTATATCAGCTTCGCAGCTGTTATCGTAAACGTAATTCTGAATTATTTCCTCATATTCGGCCATGGCTTCTTTCCCCGGCTTGGGGCCGAAGGCTCAGCTGCAGCTACTGTCATTGCTAGGATCATGGAAGCTGGTTTATTGATCGGGCTTGTTTACTACCGAAGGCTGCCCGGTGCGGCGAGGCTCCGCGAGCTGTTCGGTACGGCTTCAGGCCTGACGGGCCGCTTTCTGCGAACAACCTACCCGCTGCTCCTGACGGAGCTGCTATGGGTGCTAGGAGAAACGTCTTACTCTATCATCTATGGTAAAATGGGCGGCGCTCAGCTCACAGCTATGACCTTGTCTTATCCGATTCAGGCACTTAGCTTCGGCTTGCTATCCGGACTCGCTGCCGCTGCGGGCATCATGATTGGCCAACTGCTGGGCGCCGGGAAAAAGGAAGAGGCGTTGGCTTTTGCAAAGCGATTTGTCCGATTTGGCCTACTCTCGTCCATGCTGCTTATGCTCCTGTTGGCGGTTCTCGCGCCGGTCTATTTATCAGCCTTCCAGCTTACGGCCGTCACTTATAGCTACAGCATCGGCGTGCTATGGGTTTTTGCTGGCTTTTTCGCGGTGAAAGCATTCAATATGATTGTAGCGGGCGGTATTTTGAACAGCGGCGGAGACAGTCACTTTGTCTTTCGGATGGAAGCCGGAGCCACGTGGTTCATCGGTGTCCCGCTTGGTTTGCTCGCGGCGTTTGTATTGAAATGGCCGGTATACGGGGTATATTTTCTTCTTTCCATTGAGGAAATCGTGCGCATGGCATGCGGCGCTATTCGACTCCGTTCGCGTAAATGGATGAATCAATTGGCCGGAGCCGAAGATTAAGTTCTTCTCACTTATGATATCTGTAATCGACAATTTTCTGCTTGCGCTGTATAATTCTGTTGTTCCTTCAATAATTAACGGTGGTGACGAACATTTTATACGTCTTCTCTTTGTTGTTGTCCTTTGCGATCGTTTATTTCCTGATTCCCCCGTTTGGAAGGCTGGCATTCCGCCTCGATTTTGTGGACAAGCCCCGCAAAGACGTTGAGCGCAAGCTTCACAGGGAGCCTATTCCCCTTACGGCAAGCTATGTCATATTTATCGGTTTCTTCCTCACGTATTTGCTAGTTACGAGAGATTTCTCGCTGCAAACGGGAGCAATCTTTGTCGGCGGCGTGCTGCTGCTGGTCATAGGAACCGTTGACGATTGGTACAAGACAAAGGGCAAGGACTTTCCGTCACTCCCTAAATTTATCGTACAAATTTCAGCGGCAGTGCTCGTTTATGCTTCCGGCATATCGTTCACAGGCTTTTATAATCCACTTTCCGGCGAATACGTCTTATTGCCGGAAATATTACAATTTGCGCTTACGATCCTATGGATATTCGGCGTAACGACCGTCATCAACTTCTCCGATGGGATGGACGGGCTTGCCGGCGGGCTATCCGCCATTTCCGCAGTTACGCTGTTCGTCGTCGCCATAGCAAAAGGGCAGTCGAACTCCGCCATTATGGCAATTATTTTGGTAGGCGTTACGATTGCTTATTTACGCTATAACAAGCCGCCAGCCAAAATATTCATGGGGGACGCCGGGGCTACCTTCCTCGGGTTCATATTGGCCGTTATCGCGCTCGACGGCGCATTTAAACAGGCTACCGTCATGTCGCTGTTTATTCCTATTTTGGCGCTCGGCGTACCTATTTTCGATAATTTGTTCGTCGTGATCAGAAGAATGATGCAGGGCAAAGCCATTTATCAGGCAGACGCCAGCCAAGCCCATTACCGCTTGCTGCGCGCAGGCCTTAACCACAAGCAGGTGGTCATGTTTCTATGCCTGATCAGTACTTGCCTCTGCCTATCGTCCATCATTTTGCTGCTAGTCCAAATTTAAGATCAGAACCGGGGACAACATTCCCGGTTCTTTTTGTATGCCCCGCTTGCCACGAAGCCTTTACTTCGCGGAAGGTCGCTCATAAAAGGAAAGGACCGCCGGCCATCGCCACTGTCCATAATAAGAATCCGCACTGTCGACCTCTTTGATCCACTCTACCGGCTGCCTGCCGTCTTGTTCAGCAACAATAACACGAGCTGCTGCTTGTCCGTGAATTACCCAAGCCAGCTTCGATTGAAGTCCTACCGGATAATAGGCGCCAAAATTAGCGGAGGGTTGCGTGATAGAGGTTTGTTTACCGCTCTCCAATTCCACTCGTGCGATAAACGGAAGGGCTGCCGCTACCGCACCGCTCTCCGGCTTCAATTCCACTGCGCGCGACACCGCGATGTGACGAAGGTCCTGCCAGGCAAACGCTTGGTCCACATACCCCTCCGGAGTGTAGGCAGAGCCTTTCTCATGCGTTACCGACAGTACCTTAAGCTGTTTATTATGGGTGGCTTCGCGCCCAATACCGGCAATATAGGCAAGCTGATCGCCACTCTCAGCCCATGCAAACCATTCCTCGTTGCCGACCATTTCATCCAGCGTACGAAAGACGACACCATCGGCAGTAATCACACATAACGTATTGCTGTCAGCAGACAAGGAAGCCGTCGGCTTTGCAAGGAAAGCGATCCAACGTCCATCTGCAGACCATTTAAATAGACTTGTATCGACTGCAAAAAAATCATCGGAAGGCTTAGGCAGTACATGAACGGTTATATACTGGCTTGCATCGCCCAGTGCTTGCAGCGGGATTTGATATAGGCTGATCGGCGTCCAGCCGTCAGGCAGCAGCTCCGATTGCGAGGAAGCGAAGAAGCCACCGCCAGCCGGAAGCCATGAAAAATTGCCGATCCCTGCGGCCTGGCCGAGCGGCTTATCTGGTTGATCCGCATCCACATAGGACAATAGCCCTTCCGTTTGGTATGCAAGCTTCCGATCCTTCGGCGACCATTGAAATCTTCCGCCTCCTTTTGGCGAGACAAGGCTCGCCTTTCCGCTGCGGAGCTCTAGCACCCACAGCTCCTGCTCCTCTTCCCCTTTCGTAAAGGCCAGCCATTTCCCGTCAAAGGACCATTTCGGGCGGCGCACAAAGGGTCCTGCAGCCAACCTTTTCTCCCGTGTTCCCTCCTTTAGCCAAAGCTCGCCGCCCCGAACAAAAGCCGCTTTTAAAGGTTCTTCCCGCTTAGCAGCCATGGCAGGGGTTACGGATGTTATCGTCATCCATGCCAGAACAAGCAGCAAAACCAAACTCTTTTTGGCAAGGTTCATCATTCATTTATCCTCCTAAATAGTAGCTTTAGCATTACCGTTCCCTTCCCTGGCTGAAACATACTCCCAGCAGCTAGCGGCTATCGTTCTCGCCGGCCTGTATTTGTTTCCGTTTTGATACCTATTTGTAACTGTTCTGTTACGCATTTTCCAACATTCAGGCCTATACTTGCTATACAACGATTTATCTTCCAGAGGGGCTGAACAACATCTTTATCACCGGTACGAACATCCACCACCGCTACACCCGCTTTTTTCTGCTGACCCGCCTTACTTTCTGCATTCTGTTACCTTCTTTAAGCAAAGGAGGAGCCCGACATGCCTAAGCCTATTGGCAGCAGCAGCCGTTACATGCCGGGAATCGACGGCCTGCGGGCTATAGCTGTCCTGGCCGTTATTGCCTATCATTTGAACGTAAAATGGGTACCTGGCGGCTTGCTTGGGGTAACCCTATTTTTTGTCCTCTCTGGGTATCTCATCACGGACATTCTGCTCAAGCAGCTAAATCAAAATAAGAAGCTTAACCTGAAAACATTTTTAATCCGGCGTGCCCGCCGTTTACTGCCTGCTATGTTCATTATGCTAGCTGCCGTTTCTTTATGGCTTGCCATGAGCGATGCTAACCGTCTGCTCTCCTTGAAAGGCGATATCGGCTCGGCACTGCTTTATATTAGTAACTGGTGGCTGATTTTTCATGAAGTATCCTACTTTGAAAGCTTCGGTCCCGCCTCCCCATTCGGCCACTTATGGTCACTTGCCGTAGAGGAACAATTCTATCTCGTTTGGCCGCTACTGCTGGTCGCCGTCATTCGCTTCGTGCCCAAACGTGGCAAGCTTGCTCTCTGGACGCTGGCTGCTGCCGCCTTATCCGCTGGCGCCATGATACTGCTATACCAGCCGGGTGCAGATCCTAGCCGTGTATATTACGGCACAGACACCAGAGCCTTCTCCCTTCTTATAGGAGCAGCGCTTGCCATTGTATGGCCGAGTTGGAAGCTGTCCGATGCGATCTCCTCCCGCAGCCGCATGCTGCTCGATACAGCCGGAACCGCGGGCCTTGTCATTGTTTTACTTATGATCGGAAAAGTCGGCGAGTACGATTCCTTCCTTTACCGCGGCGGCATGGTACTGTTCTCTGTTGCAACGGCCGTCGTGGTTGCAGCCCTTGCCCATCCCGCAAGCAAACTTGCCCGCCTCGTCGGCAGCAAAGCGCTTACGTGGATAGGCGTTCGTTCCTATGGCATTTACTTGTACCATTATCCGATTATTGTGCTGACTACACCTGCCGCCGAGAGCGGTGAACTACACCCGCTTCGGGCAATGACGCAGGTCGTGCTAACCTTGATTTTGGCTGAGTTGTCTTGGCGGTTCATTGAAGAACCGATCCGCCACGGCGCACTAGAGAGATTCGCAAGCCTATTGAAGCAGCAAGCTGTCCGCCGTATCCCCTTTGGTCGAATCAAACGGTCAGCCGGCTATTTCACCGCATCGGTGCTTGTCGTTACCACCGTATCCTGTATGAGCAGCGCCGATTTGCAATCTGCCAGCGTGAATCTAAAAAATTTGCACTCCCAAATTGTAAATGCCAACAACGAGGAGGAAACTCCGCCAACAGATCACGTTAAGCAAGGCGAGTTGGTTGCGGAAGTTACGCCTCACCCAGAGACAACGCCCGAGCCTCATGAGCCGCAGAAGCAAGAAAATAGCAAACCTGCCCGGCCCGTAAAAAATGAAAGCCTGCCGCCAGCTGTCGATCATGCCGTGGTAGAGCAGCCTGCCCCTACGGCTTCTCCGGCTCCGGATACCGAGAGCGTCCCATCCGAAGGCTCCATTAGCCCTGCTCCGGAACAAGAACCGGCAGGCTCCGACAAGGAACCCGTAGAAATTACAGCTATCGGCGACTCCGTACTGCTGGATGCGGGACCTTATCTCGAGAAGTGGTTTCCCGGCATCGTGATCGATGGAAAAATCGGCAGGCAGTTCCGCCAAGCCGCTGCCATTGTTGAATCCATGAAAAGCAGCAACCAGCTTGGAGATACGGTCATTATCGAGCTTGGCACAAATGGGATCTTCACAGCGAAGCAAATGAGTGAACTTCTGGAGACAATCGGAAGCGAGCGCCACATCCTGTTGATCAACACGCGAGTGCCTCGCAAATGGCAGGATTCCGTTAATGAAATGCTCGCGGAAACGGCTGGCAGCAACGAAAATGTGACGCTCGTCGACTGGTATGCAGCTAGTAAGGACAAAGAAGACTTTTTCTCCGCCGATGGCGTGCATTTGAACAAAGAGGGGGCAGAATTTTATGCCGACCTGCTGGCAAGAGGCATTAACGACAAAATAACGGAGGAGGAGTGATAAGTGGCGAAATTGCTGCCCTTCTGTTAACCCGTGCAAATAAGACTACACCTTGAAAAATAACGGCTAAAAAGCCGTTATAGCAAGGTGTAGTCTTATTTTAACGAGTCACATTAAAGTATAAATTTTATTTCTTTCCCCTGATTCTATCATTTAAATCCAATTCCTCGATGATATGAAAAAAAACAGCCATCTCATCATAAACATTCCTCAGATCATACTCACCATATTTCTTCTTGATGCCACTATCAATAAAGTTTTTTTGTGACCATACAGCAACAAACATATAAGAATGATGGAATGAGATCATCATCGGGCTTGTATATCGTTTACAGAAATCAAGCAATTGAACCATTAATGAAGGGCTTAGAATGCTGTGTGCTTCGATTTCATTATCCGTACGTACAGTAAAGTATTGATTAAACTCAGCATGTTCAAGTTCAATTGTAGACTTTGCCTTCTTGCTGGTCGTCGAAGCAGCATTTTGCAGCATTTTTGCAAAAAAACTTCCCATCTTACTATTGGACTTTAAATAATTTGTTTCTACTACTGTTAGGCCAGCAAAGTCCCTTTTGAAATCAGCTATGAATAACACACCGTTAAAAGCGACATTCCTTTGTTTTGTAGTATAACCATCCGCATCAGAAAAGTGATCCTCTGTTGTAATTTTCAATTCAGACATATGAAATTCGGTTACGCCATATTTCCCTTCAAAGTAATCTTCTCCTGTTATATGCCTATTTTCAAACACGAACAGCTCGCTCGCATCAATCCATTCATCGCTAATTCGAGCATCATGCGCATAATGACAATATTTTTCATAATGCTCTGATTCATAGGGAAGCTTCGCAAACTTGAGCATATTGTCTGCCAAAGCGCCAATTACTGCTTGCTTCAGCGCCGCATTGTAGACTGCTCTCCCTTTAGTAAACACACGAAATGTATACCACAGGGATACCAGCCATACAACAATAATAAAAATAGTTAGAAGAGAGTATTCCACGTTTAGAAAAGTAACAACTAAAATAATCGTACAAATCAAAAATACAGCCGCTGCCCTAAGCCTTTTTTTATTCGTATCTGCTTTAATTTGCTTGAGCTCGTCATAGGGAAGGTTGACATTAGTCATAGCAATTTCATAAGTGGGAAGCATTACTCCGACCTCCTTTAAGAATTTTTATATTTATATCGGCTTTATTTGTTCATTATTAGAGAGTAAACCTTTATTTAGAAAAATAACTACCTGCTTCAATTAAAAAAGGAGTGCTCCAGGATTGATGTCCCTGAAAGCACTCCTATTTGCTCTATTCCTTTACAGCTGCATGAACTCATGAGGAGGAAGACATTCGGCAGCTGTCCAAAATGGCGATAATCATGTCTGGCTGCATTCTTGCTGCGGCTCTGATCAGCTAATCTGAATATGCCTAGCTTAACCTCAGTTCGAACAACCGAGCGGTTTTCACCACAGGCAGCGTTACTTCCAATACACCTTCTGCGGCAAGCCATTGGCATTCCGTGCCTTTCGCCTCTTTAGGATAGGCGCATACCGCTTCAAGCGGCTGTCCTTGCCAGCGTGGAAGAGGCAGCTTCACGGAAGCATCTTCTCCGGCGATCCGCCAAACCGCCACATAGATTCGATCATCGTGATAGAGGCCGAAGCTTACAAAGTCCGCTTGCTGCGTAGGCAATCCTAGCGGCCAGAAGGGCAGCGCCTCGGGAATGTCGCCCCGAATTTTTTTGTAATAATCGAGAGCTTCCTTGACGAGCTCCTTGCGGCGCGGGCTCAGCTCGGCCAAATGCCCGCTCTGGTGCACCCTAAGCAGCAACGCGTTGACCATATTGAAAATCACTTCCTCGTCGTCGCCCTCACGCAGCGGATAAGACCAGATGGCCGATTGCTCCGGCGTTAACGCCGCCGGCGAGCTTGCCGCGATCGCCGCATATTTCACATAATCCTCTTGGTCGCTGGTCGATTGAATGCTGTGACGGCTAAGCATCGCGTAATCCATCCGCATTCCGCCGCTGGAGCAGTTTTCGATCACCAAATCGGGATACTTTGCAAAAATATGGTCCAACCAGCTTAGGTAGGCTCGGTTATGTTGAAGAAGGCCCTCTCCATAGCTGTCCGCCGCCGTTTCCGTTCCGATGCCCGCGTTAATATTATAGTCCATTTTGATATAACCAACGCCGTAGTCCTCGACCAAGCGGCGAATGACTTCATTCGCATGGCCGATGACCTTCGGATTGCGATAGTCCAGCTGGTAACGGCTGCGATCCTTGACCCGCTTGCCATGACGCATGAAGAACCAGCTGTCATCGGTCTCCGCCAGCTTCGGACTATTAATGCCCATCACCTCAAGCTCCAGCCACAAGCCGGGTATCAGGCCTTTGCCGCGAATATAATCGAGCACGTATTTGATTCCCTCCGGGAATCTCTCTTCGGAAGGCAGCCACTCGCCTACGCCGTCCCACCATTCCCCGGGCGCATACCATCCCGCATCGATACAAAAATATTCGCATCCGACCTCGGCAGCTGCATCAATCAGCGGAAGAAGCTTAGCCGTCGTGGGGTCACCCCATAAGCAGTTCATATAATCGTTGAAAATCACCCGAAGGAGCTGATTATCCTCATTCGGTCTGCGAATCAGACGGCGATAGGCCGTCAGCTGCGCAATAGACTCCTCGAAGCCACCTTCTACCGAGCCAATGGCCAGCGGCACAGACACAAACTCCGCTCCCGGCGCCAGCTTCAGCCACCAGTGGTTGTCATGCTCGGTTGGACCGCTAATCAGCACCGTCAGCCAGTCCGATTGCTCGATAATCTCCCAGTGCCAAGAGCCGTTATGCTCGATTTGCCAGAAGAGGCTCGTTCCTGCCTCCTCGTTCTGCAGCACAGCCATGGGGATGTGCTCCGCGGCGGACCAAGAACCCGTATTGCTGCAGGAGACCCGCTTGGAGCCACGGTCGATCAGATGCGACATGCCTAGCTCCGGCAGCGTGTACGAACGCCATTGAAGCTCGCTTTGCCAGCCGTTATGGGCAAGATACAGCCTCATTTTGTCATCACGATCCTGGGTGCCTTCCTTATCCAGACCCGTCAGCGCAAATGAAGATACATATTCGACCTCAGCAGCCTGCACTCCCTCATTCCTAAGAACCGACCAGCTGCGAACTGTCTGTACCCCGTCATAGAACTGAAAATGCTGAATCGCCTTTAGGCCCGTTTCTTCATCGCGCAAGCCAAGCTCAAACTTACGTCCAAGCGAATTGCGGGTATCCTCGTGTCCGTCGTAAACCATCCGCAATCCGGGGTACGTCGCCCGATGTGTCCGGCCGTGGTATTCGGCGCGGTCCTCGCCTGTAAGCTGCAGTTCCATAAGCCGGAAGCCCGGCTTTTGCTTGTCCTGTATGACACTAGCATCAAGCGGCTGTGCTCCAAAATGAAGAAACAGCACATCGTTGCTAGCTGTAATTTCAAAATTCAGAAATAGCCCGTTTTCGTTGACATCTATTCTTTTGCTCATCGCTATTCCACATCCTTTAATCGTTTTTGGAGTCCATAAAACAGCTTAACTCAGCACTGTAAAAGTGCTGAGTTAAGAGTTAGCCTATGGCAAAGCTTATTCCGCAGATCCGAATTGAACCCAAGCCTTTTGAATTTCATCAATCGCTTGATCCTTCGTTTTGCTGCCGCCAATATAACCTTGCATCAACTCACCAAACTTTTGGTGGAACGTATCCAGAGAGTAGTTAACCGACAGATCGCCGGATTTTTCTGTTTTTAGAATCTCTTCCATTTGCTTAGGCATATCCAGTTCAGGAAGCGGAGCATCCTTGATTGGAGGAATAACCTTCGCTACGCTGGAGAACCAGTTTTTGCCGTAATCGGAAGTGTAAAGCCAGTTGAAAAACGCAATCGTTTCGTTGACAACTTTAGAATCCTTGTTGATGCGAAGCGCTTGGTCAGCGCCAGTAACAAGCAGGTTTTGCTCTGCTTTCTCGCTCACTGGGTAACCCACGATTCCAAGCTCAAAATCAGGTGTAATTTTTTTGATCGCTTCTTCGTCCCAAGCGCCCTTGCCTGTCATAAATGCAGCTTTGCCGGAAGCAAAGTCGCTGACTTCTGCGTTGCTGTCACGCTCAAGCGGCTTGCTTGTACCATGCTGAACCGTTGTATCGATGAAAGCGAAGAAGTTATCTTTCAGTACTGGGTGATCGTTAAACGTCGTTTTGCCGGCGATGAAATTTTCTACCAGCTCTTTCGGCGTAATGCCTGCATCTTCGGCAGCTGCATTGACGAAGTTTTGGAAAATATGCTTCCATACCCACCACTCTTTGTATGCATTCGCGAACGGCGTAATGCCTTTAGCTTCTAGCTTCGTAATGGCATCTGCCATTTGCGAAGTTGTTTTCGGCACTTCCGTGATGCCAGCGTCAGCCAACAATTTTTTGTTGTAAACCATGTTCATCAGGTTGCCTTTGACAGGGAAGCCCAGCACCTTGCCATCTTTGGAGCTCATGTTGATTTTAACGGAATCCGTCATGGCTGCTGCAAGCGGCTCATTCGTCAAATCCGCGCTGTATTCTGCAAATGTATCGATGTCGCCGCCTGCCGTTGTCTGGAATACGTCCGGCGTGCTGCCTGCCGCGATCTTCGATTTCAAGACCGTGTTATAATCGGCTTGCATAATTTCCAAGTTGATCGTTACGTTCGGTTTTACTTTCTTGTATTCTGCGATGTATGCATTGAAAGCATCTGTGTATTCTGGAGAGGCGGTGAACATGTTGATTGTAACCGGTTTATCCGAGGCCTCTGTGTTGCCGCCCGTATTCGTACCCTCGTTGTTGCCTGTCGTATTGTTTTTGTCGCTGCCGCAAGCAGCAAGTATTCCGATAATCAGCACGAGGCTGACGGACAGTGCCAGAAATCTTTTTAACATTGTATTGCCCCCATTTCCTTCATTGGTTGTGGTCTACGATGCCTATTCTAAAGAAAATGAAATCGGATAAGAATGCACATAAGTGAAGTCTTAAGGGTAAAAAAGTGTCATGCTGCCCGTTGTTCACTTTTTAGCTATCCCCATTGGAGGACCGAAATTCCGAAGGCGATACCGAATAATAATTGCGGAACGCCTTGCTGAAGTAGTTCTTGTCTTTATACCCCAGCATCTCTGAAATATCCTGAATCTTCAGGTTCGGATCGCTGAGCAGCTCCTTTGCCTTGTCCATTCTTACCTTCTGCACATACTCATGAATGCCGAAACCGAACTGCTGCTTAAACAGCTTCATCAAGTATTCCCTGCTCAAAAAATATTTGTCGGAAAACATCGAGATCTTTATTTCCTCAAAATAATGATGATCAATGTAGGCTTTAATATCCCCTACTTCAAACGGCTGATTCGTCATTTGCGATTTCCTAATTTGACCGCTGAAAAAATCCAATATGGCATATAGAAGCTGCTCATACTGCTCGATATTTCCAAAATCGGTAGAGATGCCAATGCCCCGCAGTGCATGGTCGCCTGTAAGCGGAAGCTGCTCAGGCTTCACGCCCAGCTCCAGCGACATGTCATTCAGCAGAATCACAAACTCATGCAATGCCCGGTCTGCTTCTCCAATACTGAATTGCTCCGAGGCTTTCCACCTTTTGATATACTCACTCACAAGCGCCTTCGCATGTTGAGGGTTTCCGCCCTCCAGCGCAGTGCGGATATTCAGAATCCGGCTGGTCAGCGACTGGTTGTCTTTCGGAGCAGATACGTTCTTATCCGCGGCATTGGTTACCGTAGCTCCTTTCAGCCTAAGCAGATCAATCCCGCTAATCGCGCCTTTGGCCATCTCATAGGACGCTGCGATTTGCATGACATCGGGGCTGGAATGGCCGATTCCTGCCGCTACTACAATGCCGAAAAGCTCCTTTAACGTCGAAATGACCTTATTCATTTGATGCATGGAATGGTACGCGATATCCTCCGCATAACCGCCATTCATTGTCAGGATCGCAATGAGCTCCCGCTCCTGCTTCGGGCTCGCAAAGCTGAATGCGCCAAAATGGTCGCCAGCAATTTCATTCATGACATTTGCCACCGCAAAATGCAAAAGGTCGGTGTCCTCATGAAAGCGGCTTTTCCGAATCTGCTCCAGATTTAAGACGCGGAGCACGACCGCCGTAAAGCGGTTGCCGGGATCATCCGCGCCGATTAAAGGCAGGAAGGCCTCATTGCTTTGGCTTTTGAAGCTGCGCTCAATAATGGACAAATACACTTTTTCCTTGAGACGCGGCAGCGACATGTTGAGCGTGATATTGCGATTGATAAAATCGCTGTCCTTCTTCCGCTTCGCATCCAACACGTCGATCGCTTTGCGGAGCGATTGGTTCAAGTCGTTGCGATTCACCGGCTTCAGCAAGTAATCGACGACTTTAGAACGTATCGCTTGACGCGTATATTCGAAGTCGTTATAGCCGCTAATCACAATTGTCAGCAAATCGGGATAATCGCGCTCGATCATCTGCAGCAGCTCCACGCCGTTTACTACAGGCATCTTCATATCCACCATGGCCAAATCTATTTTGTGAGCAGCCAGCATCTCTAGTCCGACCTTTCCATCGGTTGCTTCAAGCACTTCTGTCACGTTCAAGCCCTTCCAATCTCCTAATATGCGAATGGCCTCGCGAAGCGGCTCTTCATCATCAATAATTAGCACTCTATACATGGCTGATTCCTTCCCGCGGTAACCGCATCTCCATTGTTGTTCCAAGCTCGTCTGTTTCGATTCGAAGCATCGCTTCGTCTCCGTAAAGCAGCCTCAGGCGGGTATGCAAATTCACAAGCCCGATGCTCTCCTCCGCATCCTCACGTTCCTCCCACTCGCTCAAAAAGGATTGCCTCACCTCCATGAGTCGCTCTGGCGTAAAGCCTGGTCCATTGTCATGCACGGATATGACGGCATGCTCTTCGGTCAGCTTGGCCCGGATATCTATCGTAATCGTGCTCGATACTTTCTCCAGCGCGTGCTTGATCGAGTTTTCCACTAAGGTTTGAAGCGACAGCTTCGGTATTTCCAGGGCCATAAGCGAATCATCCCATTCATAAGTCATCTGCAGGCGGCTGCCGAAGCGCGCCTTCTGCAGCGACAAATAATGTTCGATATGCTTCAGCTCCTCGCGCGACTGCACGATATCTTTACCGCTTATGCAATAACGCAGCGTTAATGCCAGGGAGTCGACCATATCAACGATGTCAAAGCGTTCACTCTTGAGCGCTTTCGTCGAAATGGCTTGCAGCGCATTATATAGAAAATGCGGATTAATTTCAGCCTCCAACGCTTTCAATATCGCATTTTTCTCCACCAGCTTCATCTTGTAGCGTTCATTGATGAGATCATTCGTCCTTCTCACCATCTGGTTGAAATGACGGGACAAATAAGCAATCTCGTCTCGGCCTCTTACCTCTGCCTCCGCATCGAAATGCCCCGTACTGAAGCGATTCATCTGATAAGAAAGCTTCCTCAGCGGCTTAGTAATCGCATTAGAGAAATACGTAACCGCAATAATCGAGAGCAGCAAGAACAGAAAACCGATTGAAAAGCTGATGTTGCGCGTCGTTCGGGCCGCCTCATAGATTTGCGTATAAGGAATCGGCTTAACGAGCCTCCAGCCCTCTTGCTCACCGATGTCATAAACGACAAGGTACTTCTGTTCTTCCTCCGACCAGGTCAGCTGCCTGCTTGATGGTTGTCCCAAACGTTCCAATAAGCCTCCAGCCTTAGCCCGCTCATAAAAAGCAGGATCATCCGTATAAAAGGGCTCATTATCCGGACTTAAATACAGCAAATGCTGACCTGCATCGAAGGGTATATCCTTTAATATTTCGTCTCTGACCGAGGAATCGTAATAAAATGACAGCACGGCCTGAGGCTGCCTCGATACGATCGAGCGAAGCACCCGGTGATAGGCCATAAAGCTATTTTCCGTGTCTACCGGATACCCAGGCTCCGAGTCTGCTTCAACAAACGACTGGTACGAACGGTTAAAAGGGCTCGACATCGCCTTCTCGTACCATGGCAGCTTGGTGATGGCAGGGTCCACGCCTGTACGAACGGTAATATTATAGCTTTCCTTCGATATGGCATAATATTTTTTCTCCTTCACCACATAGAGAAAGATCGCTTCCAGATCATTTCTGGAATAATACAGCTCCCGCAAATAATCCTCCAAATACATCTTCGAAGCATAATCCACCGACTCATGCGTAATGGCATAAGTAATTTCATCATAGCGGATCTGCGGCAGCGATAACTGCTCCATTCCCTTCAAATAGTCCTCCATGTTCTGGTTAACGAGCAGCAGGTTGTTTGAAGTGCTGGCTATGCTGCTTGTGACCGACTCCTTCTGCAGCATTTGATATGAAATATAAGTCAGCGACCCGACCACGAGTATAATAATGGACGTGAAAAGCAAAATAAGCTTGTTCACCAGTCTTCTCGACATGCGCTCGGCTATTGCTTTAACGGCTTTCCCAGCTCGATTTATGATCATTTCCCTCTTCCCTTCAGCCCGGCATTCCGTTCACCTTTTTACCCCTAACTGATTTCTTAAATCCATTTTTGCAGGTGGGCGGCTGTTTTATAATACACATTATAACGAATGGCGATGGATTGAAAACAAAAATGTACAGCCTCGGAAACGAGCTCTGCCTGTGTTCCCGCGTTAGCCGTTCTGCCTTTCATCATGGCATACGCCAATCACGCTTGTATAGCAGAAGCAAACAGCCATTAGACGAACAGAGAAGAAAAGAGGTGCGTTGATGTTTAAAGCATTAGGGAGAAAATGGAGCGAGAAGCTCGAATTCGGCATCTTCACCTTGCCGGTATTAATTTGTATCGCCGTAGCGTTCTATATCCCGTTCGCCATGACCATCCGTTATTCCATGACCAAATGGAACGGAATTTCCAAGCATCCAACCTTCGTTGGGCTTGATAACTTTAAGCAAATTTTTACGGGCGACGCCAACTTTGCAAGCTCCGCATGGTTCACGATCAAATATGCGGTTTTGTATATCGTGCTCGTGAATGTGCTGGCCATTGTGCTGGCTGTTATTTTGGATATGAAGCTCAAAACGACTTCATGGCTGCGCGCCGCTTTCTTTATTCCCTATATTTTAAGCCTCGTCATCGTTGGATTTATCTGGAAGTTTATCTTTATGCAAGGGTTTGAATCGCTTGCGCAGAGCACGGGCTGGGGCATATTCGACCTAAGCTGGCTCGGCGAGCCCGGGCTAGCCTTCGTCTCGATCCTGCTGGTCTCGATTTGGCAGTCGATCGGTTTCTACTTAGTGATCTACATTGCCGGCTTGCAGTCGGTGCCGGATGATCTCAAGGAAGCCGCAACCGTCGATGGCGCGGGTCCGTTAAGACGCTTCTTCAGCATTACGCTGCCGCTGCTAGCGCCGTCCATCACGATTTCCGTCTTCATGGCGTTGACCAACTCCATCAAAGTCTTTGACGTCATCCTGTCTCTGACTGGCGGCGGACCTGGTGGAACGACTTATAGTATCGCTTATGACATTTACAGAGATACGTTCCAAAACAATCTTTATGGCTACGGAACAGCCAAAGCGCTTATCCTATTCGTTGCGGTATTGTTCGTAACTATCATTCAATTGACGATCTTCAAACGCAGGGAGGTTGAAGCCTAATGAATACGCATGCCAAAGCAAGAACAGGGCGCATCGTACTGGAAGTCGTCATGGTGCTTCTCTCGCTTGTGTTTCTCTATCCCTTATTTCTGGCGATCAACAACTCGTTCAAAAGCTTCGGCGAGGTCATGACCGATGTCGTGGCCCTGCCAAAGCAGCTCGTATTCGAGAACTATTCCTACGTATGGTCGTTCATCAACTATCCGAAGCTGTTCCTTAACAACTTTATTATTACGACCGTGGGACTTGCCGGCATTATTCTTGTCTCCTCCATCGCAGCCTATAAGCTGGCGAGAACGAAGACGCGTTGGAGCGGCCTTATCTACCTGCTCTGCATTATGCCGATGCTGATTCCGTTCCAATCGATTATGCTTACCGTGCTTCAGCTTGCCAAAAACTTAAACTTGTCCGAGAGCACTTGGGGGCTCGGCATTCTTTACTGGGGCTTCGGCGCACCGCTCGCGGTGTTCATCTATCATGGCTTTGTGAAGGGCATTCCGAAGGAAATCGACGAGAGCGCTACAATTGACGGCGCTTCCGGCTTTAAATTATTTTTCCTAGTGATATTTCCGCTCCTTAAGTCGGTTACAACAACGATCGTTATCATTGATGTCATGTGGATCTGGAATGACTTCCTGCTCCCGCTGCTTATGGTTAACGGCTCGCCCGACACCAAAACCTTGACGCTCGCCGCTTACACCTTCGTCGGCCAATATACTTCCGACTGGCAATACGCGATGACCGCCATGGTCATGGCCGTGCTGCCATCGATTATCGTGTTCATCTTCCTGCAAAAGTACATCGTCAAAGGCGTTGTAGCCGGCGCGGTGAAAGGTTAAGGAAGCAAACGCAAAGAAGGCAGCTGCCCTCCGAAGAGGATAGCTGCCTTTTTCGTATACGCACCTGCGATTATGAAGACATAGGGGAAGTCGATTCACGAACGACAAGCTCCGGACTTAACTGGACCGTCACGTTTCGTTTAACTCCGCCATTAATCATTTTAAGCAGTAAATCCACACCCGTCCTTCCGATCTGGTCCGCCGGCTGCCGCATGGTCGTCAGCATTGGCCGAAATTCGGAGGCAATGAACTGGTCGTCGAACCCGATAATAGATATTTTCTCCGGTACTCGTATTCCCTCGTTCATGAATGCATTCATCGCGCCAAGCGCCATGTAATCATCCGACGCGAATAGCGCTGTTGGCAGCTTGCCGGATTCTATCCAGGCCTGGGCAATGCGATAGCCCGTTGAGATTTCAAAATCCCCTCGCTCTACGCAGTAAGGCTGAAATCCCGCTTCAGCTAAGGCAGCACGGTAGCCCCGCTCCCTTTCACGACTGCTGAGGAACAGCTCCGGACCGCTAATATGCGCAATATCCTGATGGCCAAGCCCGATTAAATGCTTGGTAGCTTCATAGCCGCCATGAAAGTTATCTACAATAACAGAGGTGGCGGAGGAATTAAGCTGCTGATTGTCGAGCATCACGAACGGAATCTGATTTTTCTTCAGGTCGAGCACATATTCATCCTCACGCATCGGCGACAGCAGAATGACGCCATCCACTCGATCCTCTTGAAACAAGGAGCGGTGAGCTTGATCATCGTCTCCGCTGGAAATCGACAACGCAAGAAAGTAGCCCTTCTCCGCCAAACAATCATTCACTTCCTTGACGACGGAATCTAGAAAGGAATCATAGAGCGTCGTCAAGGATAGTCCGATAATCCCCGTCTTGCCACGGGCAAGACTTCTGGCCGAAGCGTTAGGATGGTAATCCAAATCCTTCATCGCTTGCAGTACACGATCCCTATTGCCCGATCTTACGCTAGGTAAATTGTTCAATACGCGAGAGACCGTTACAATGGAAAGCCCTGATTTCTTAGCTACGTCTAATATGCTTACTTTCATAGCAAACGCCTTCCTCAAACCAAAGTGATTACCTTTACGAAAAGAAGGAGGGGGAGCAGCACCCTACACCCCCTCCTCAAAGCCTATGTTCTATGGTTTGTTTACTCTCGCTAGAAGATCCTTCAGCTTCTGTTCGATAACAGGAAGCACTTCCTCTACTTGCTTATCGCCATTCTCAACGCCTGCTAGCTCGTTAATGAACAATTCATTGATTTGCGAGTAGTTGGAAATCAGATGGTTGTAGGATTCAAAACCATATTTATATGCGCCATCAAACACCTGTTGAATCCCTTTTGGGTCGATGCCTTCAAAGTTATTGTAGTATTTCTCAGCTGCCGCTTGGTTTACCGGCGGATTGCCACCGCTGAGCTCAATCGATTTTTCCTGAATTTCAGTCGTAATCAAATATTTGATCCATTCCAAAGCTTCCTCCGGATGCTTGGAATCCTTCAGAACGAACAGTGGATCTACGTAAAGCACGCTTCTTACATCGCCTTTCGGGCTTTGCGGCACTGCGGCTACACCTACATTAAAGCTGAAATCTGCTGCAGCAGCCAAGCTCCACGAGCCAACCACGGACATTCCGATTTTTCCGGATAAGAACGGATCACCGAATTGGCCCGAAACGGATTGAGAGAATGCCGGCGTTGGAGCAACCTTTTTATCGTAAATGAGACCATAGAGGGTTTTATAGGCATCCACTACCTCTGGTTTGGATAGGTTAATTTCGGAAGGCTTGCCGCCATTTGTCCAAGTATCATCGGAATAAACATTCGCTCCGAAGTATTGGGGACGTTGATCACGCTCGCCAAAGCCGAAATCGACACCATACTGCGCTTCCTCCATATTTTTGGAGTCTACCGTCATTTTTTGCGCGTATTCTACCATTTTCTCAAAGGTCCAGCTTTTGTCTTCATAATCCGTTGGAGGATAAGGGAGACCCGCCTTATCGAACAAGTCTTTGTTATAAAGCATGACGGTCACATAACTATTAAGAGGAATGCCGTAGGTTTTCCCATCGACCTTATAGATGTCCATGACATCATCGGGAATGTTGTAATCCGATGCTTTGAAGCCCTCCAAATAGGGTGACAAATCCATCAGCATATCCTTATTGTAATACTCCATAAAACCGCCGTATCCCCAGTGAGAAGTAACGTCCGGAGCATTCTTTGCAGCAATGGAGGATTGCAGCTTAGAGTCGAACTGCTCATAAGGCGCTTTAGTTACTTTAATCTTAATATTAGGATGCTTCGCTTCGAAATCCGGGATTAGCTTCTCAACGAAGGTTCTGTCTGGCGAGTCAATTGTATAATGGGTGATCGTTACTTTCTCGCCTTTGCCGCCCTCTGTCTTCTCCTTATTCGAGCATGCCGCTGCCAGTAAAGCAAATACGAGAGTCAAGCTAATCGCAATGGACATCCATTTCTTGTTCATCTTCCTTATTTCCCCCTTATTTTTCATTCGATATCGGCGCAAGGCTTATTTAATGCCCGTGAGCACGATACCTTCGACAAATCTTTTCTGTGCTACTGCAAATAAAAGCACAATCGGCATGACCGATAGAATGGAAGCCGCCATTAATAGATTCCACGGAGCAAGCCGGAACTTCGACGACAGCATAGCAGCCATGCCGATCGGAAGCGTAAAGTTCTCCTGCGAATCCAAATACAAGACCGGCGTGAGCAAATCATTCCAGCTCCAAATGAAGGAGAAGATGGCAACCGTCGCAAGCGCAGGGCCAGCTAACGGAAGCGTTAAATTCCAATAGAGGCGGAATTCGCTGCAGCCATCGATTCGACCCGCATTGTAAAGCTCATCCGGCATCGTAGAGAAAAATTGCTTCAACAAAAATATCATATAAGCAGACCCAAAAAAGGACGGCAGTATCAATGGAAGCAAGGAATCATGCAAGCCGAGATTCATAAAGAGCAGAAACTGCGGGATCATGATAGCCGGATACGGCAGCATTAATGTGCTAAGCACCAGCATGAACATAAAACCGCTGCTTCTCGTTTGATACCTAGCAAATCCAAAAGCAACTAGAGATGAAGAAATGATTGTGCCAATGACGGTGCATATCGCAACGATTAAGCTGTTCATGTACTGCTGGCCGAATTTGATGTCGGTGTTGGTGAATAATTCACTGAAATTTCCCCACGCGAACACCTTAGGAATTATGGTTGGAGGAAAAAGAAGCAATTCCTTCGTCGTCTTTAGCGAGGTAGTCACCATAAACCAAACGGGAGACAGCATCGTTATGGTCACGACTAGAAGGATAACAAATCCGATTAGCTGCGACAGCTTCCATTTCTTCTTTTTTCGCACCGTATTCTTTTTATTCTCCAGGGCTACTTCGCTCATCTGTCACGCCCCCCTTCGTAATAAACATAACGCTTCGAAGACCTCATGATGAGGTAAGTAATAATTAACACGGCAATGAGAAGCAGCCAAGCCATCGCTGAAGCATAGCCGTAACGGAAATTTTTGAACGCATTAATATAAATGTTGTATACGTAGAACCAAGTAGAATAACTTGGTCCTCCGCGAGTAATGGTATACGCCTGTGTAAAGACTTGAAAGGATTCGATCACGCCTATGATCAGCTGAAACAGAAACACCGGTGAGATCATCGGGAACGTCACGCTCCAAAAAGTTCTCCAGCGCCCCGCCCCATCCAGCCTCGCAGCCTCCAGCAGATGCGACGGCACGCCTTGGAGACCAGCGAGAAAGATAAGCATCCCTGCGCCTAATCCCCAAAATGACATCATAATCAAAGCCCATAATGCGTAGCGGTCGTCCAAGAACCAGTGAATCGGTTCGATCCCAAACAGCGATAGCCCATAGTTGAACAATCCCGCCTGCGGATTGAACACCCAAAAAAAGAGCAGCGCCATCGAAACACCCGAAATCATGCTCGGAAAGTACATTGCTGTACGAAAGAAGCCGCTGAAGGGAACTTTCTGGTTGATCAAAATCGCAAAAATCAGTGAAAGAAACAACGTGATCGGAACACTGATAAAGGTGTATTTGAGTGTAACGACGATAGAATTCCAGAATTGCTCGTCATGGAAGAGCTCTTTAAAATTATCCCCGCCGATAAAGACCGGCGAATGAATAATGTCGTAATCCGTAAAGCTGTAATACAAGGAAGCCCCCACTGGATACAGTGCAAATAATAGAAAACCGATCATCCAGGGCGAAATGAATAAGTAAAAATATTTGCTTTCACGCCTTTGCCCTTTGCTGCGCTTCAGTACAATCGCCCCCACTTCCGTCTCCGGATCATTCAAGCTTTATTTTTCTAAAATCTCATTTAATTTCAGCAGCATCGTCACTGCTTCTGCGCGAGTAGCTGCGCCAGACGATACGAAGGCATTGCCGCTGCGTCCTTGTACAATGCCAAGCGTCTTAGCCGTTTCAGCCGCTTTCTTCACCCAGGCAGGAATGTCGCTGTCATCAGCAAAGCTGGTTTTGCCCACCGCTTCTGCCTCCATGCCTGCCACCTTCGCAATCATGACCACCATCTCGGCTCTCGTTATGTTTGCATTTGGACGGAAGGTACCATCCGCATAGCCTTTAATAATGTCCGCTTCCACAGCTTGAGCTACTGCCTTGATAGCCCATTCGCCGATAGCGGCCTTATCTTTAAATAGCAGCTCACTGCCACTGGTTTCTGGTTTCAGCATTTGCATCATCATCACGGCAAATTCTGCCCGCGTTACCGAAAGGTTAGGCTTGAATGTACCGTCAGCATATCCATTCACGAATCCTTCCGAAGTTGCTTGCTGGATATTGAACTGTGCCCAGTGACCTTCAATATCTTTGAAGCTGAGTGGTGCCTTGTTCATCGCCAGCACGGTGAATTTCGTGAAATGGTCCACTTCGACCTCAATGCGGTTACCGGTCACTTCTCCACCGATGAGCACCCATTTCTTCGTCGCCTCATCGAAGTAGAATACGCCCGCCGTCTGGTTTTCTTTCAGCAATGATGGGTTAAACTCGAAGACAAGCGTGATACGCTTGCTGAACTTGCCAGCCTTATCCTTCAGAATTTCAAACACCGGGCTGAGATATACCTCATTCTTCGCAAACAGCTTAGCCGCATCCAGCAGCTCTTCAATCGTGAGCAACATTTGCTGCTCCGTCGATCCGGCTGGGATCGTTATTTTAATCTTCTCACCCAAGCTCACCTTAGCCGGGTAACCCGTAGGTATGGTTGCTTTGCCATTCGTAGAGACAACCTCGGTGACGCCCGTTCCGCCTGTGCCGCCTATGCTTCCTGTTGAACCGCCAGGCGTAGTAATGTTTCTCGCATCGCTGGCCTTGGAGAAGTTATTGGCTTGGTCAAACGCGATTATATAATACTGATATGAAGTTGCCGGGCTTAAGCCCGTATCGCTATAAGAGGTTAGCGTCGTCACAGCGAGCTCGACGCCATTACGGAAAACCTTGTAGCCTGCTACTCCCAAATTATCTTTGGATGAAGACCAAGTCAGATTAACTTGAGAGCCGGATACCGCTTCCGCCTTCAGATCCGCCGGTTCAGTGGGAGCCTCCGCATCCACGATCGTAGGCGTCCACCAGTTGCCGGATACGACGATCATGCTAAGCAAACGGAGGTTATTTCCGAAATAAAGATCATCCTCCGTCTTAACCGCAGCATTGTGGTCCCATAATTTATTCAGCCATTCTTGATTGGAAGAATCGATCATGGCACTCACCATCAATGGAGCAGAGAAGGTAATGTCTTGATAATCCGTTAATGCTTCCGATCCATCCAAACGATAACCAGCCATTATGTTTTCTGGCTCGCCGTTCGTTTTCTCGCGAATCCACGTATTTAAAGTGCTCAACTGTTCTTTGGCCCGCGGTTCCCCCGTAATGAGGTAATCCGTACCTATCCGCCAAGGCGTTCGCGAGGAATTGTAGCTGTAATCGCCGTCCGTGTCCGATTCCAGGAAATACGGCGGTGCAGGGATAAAGCTGCCGCTCCCTTCATCCTTGATAACAAAATCCGGCAGAAGGCCTGCATTCGGGCTATAGTTCTTATACAGATGCTGCACAACGCTATAGGTTTGATCCACTACTTGCTTCCAGCGGCTATCGCCGGAAGCGACTCCAAAATCCTTCATATGCTGCAGCATGAAATCTGACGGACGCGTTGCCGTTGCATATTTTCCGTCCGTTGCCCAATCGGCGATTCTGAGCAGCCAGTCGGTTTGATTGACTTCGCTATCCATAATTGCTTTGATTACCTTGCGGGCCTCCGCCAAATAATCAATTTCCCCGTCGTTGCCCCATTGCTCGCTTGCGAGCAGCAGTGCATAAGCGATATCCATATCGCCATCCGTAGCCGAGTCAACGCCGTTAATATCTATGATCGACTCTCCATCATCGGCTTGCTGCCAAGCCATCAGATCCGGATTAATCTCACTTGGATGCGCTCTGAAATATCGATACATGCCGTCAAAATATTTCTTCGCATCCGCATCGTGGCCCGCCATTAGTGCGGTAATCAGCATGCCGTAACCATGCGCCTCGGAAACGGTAATCTCATTGTCTTCAAACCAGTCGCCATCTGCATACCAGACATAATATTGGCCAGGCGTATAAGGATTTTCTTTCAAGTATTTCGCTTTCCACTCGTCATATAATCTCGATACGGTATCATCCAAATCGGCTTGCGCCACATGGTTTGGCTTAATGCTGCCCTCCACATAAGACGTGTGCTGAGGGAATGCCTTGAACGGCCCCGCTCCCGCAGCCGTTTCACCTTCAGCTGCAAAACTTGAATATGGCGTCAGTAATAGCATGAACGTTAGTACCAAACACGTGATTACATGAAATGAGTTCTTCCTTTTTCTTTTGATAAACATGTTTTTTGACCTCTTTTCTTTTCTGTAATGAAAACAAAAGCGCATACTATAACACCTTTTCTGTAAGCGTTATCATTTTAATTTGATGCCAATATGAGCGATAATTTCAAACCCATTGATGGCTTTACCACTCCTTTAGGCCAATTTTTAACTTCCCCCTTAAAAGTTTAAGCGCTTTAATCTTTCAAAAAGAGTTTATCCTGTAAGTCTCACTCTGTCAATCACTTCCAAAGTATTTTTCTTTGTATTTTGAAGATAAACCCCAAAATCAGTGTGTGTTTCTTGCTGTTCTTTGCATTTTCTTGTTCCAATTTAATGGAGTGATATGGCATCAAACAATAAAAGTATAAGCGTTTTAACTATATAAGATGAGAAATAGTGTCGAATAAGGATGAGATTCATCGTTAAAAGCAATCAGCAATAAAAAAAGACCTTCAAGGTTTGCTAAATGAAGCAGCAAACCTTGTAAGTCCTCGCTTTTAACGATATCTATCCGTAAGGAGCCCTGCGATTAGGATTTCCGAGGCGCTCCCGTTGACTCTCTCACAATCAAAGTGGGATCGAATTCCATCGTTACGTTCCGCTTGGATGGGTCCTTAATTAATTTTAACAAAATATCGACACCCTGACGTCCTATTTTCTCAAACGGCTGGCGAATCGTGGTCAAGGTAGGACGAAATTCCTCCGCATAGATCTGATCGTCAAATCCAACGATAGATACATCTTCTGGTATGCGTATTCTCTCGTTCTTGAAAGCGTCCATTACCCCAAGAGCAATAAAATCATCCGCCGCAAACACCGCCGTAGGCAAGCGACCGGACTGGATCCAGCGCATGGCAATGCTGTAGCCCGACGGAATGCCGAATGTTCCTTGCTCAATATGGAATGGCGTTAACCCTGCCTCCTCAAGCGCAAATAAATACCCACGCTCACGATCGCGGCTGCTTAAGTAAGGATCTGGACCACTGATATGGGCAATTTCCGTATGTCCCAAATCGATGAGATGCTTGGTTGCGTCATAACCGCCTTTAAAGTTATTGACCACGACAGAGGGTACCGAGGGATTGCGTTGCTGGTTATCCAAAATTACAAATGGAATCTTCCTTTTTTTGAGCTCCATCACATATATATCTGCATTCATCGGCGATAGCAAGATGACGCCGTCTACACGGTCTTCTTGAAACATAGAGCGCTGAAAGGAGTCTTCGTCGCCTGCTGAAATGGACAACGCCAGGAAATAACCCTGCTCTGCCAAGCAATCATTGATTTCCTTAACGACTGCATCCAAAACCGTATCATGCAAGGTAGTTAGCGTAAGTCCGATAATCCCTGTTTTTCCGCTTGCCAGGCTTCGGGCCGAGGCGTTTGGATGATAATCCAAATCCTTCATCGCTTGCAGCACTTTATCTTTGTTTTTTTGCCGAACTGAAGTTGAATTATTGAGTACCCTGGATACTGTCACGACCGACAAACCTGATTTTTTGGCCACATCAAAAATACTAACCTTCATGAACAAACCGCTCCTGTTAAACGCTATTTCTACTAACATACCATATTTAACCTAAGATTTCACATTAAGGCCAAGCTCACTTAAAAGAAACTTTCGGGATATAGCATAGTCCCCAAAAAAAGGCTGCTCCTCAGCTATGCATGCAGCATGGCTTTGGGGAGCAGCCTCTTATTGCTATTCCGTTTTGAACTGGGCCGAAGCGACCGCTAAATCCTGTGTAAGTTTATCGATGGTCGTTACCATTTCCGCCAGCTGCTGAACCATGGCTGCCTGCTCCTGTACGGTTGCGGTTACCTCTTCGACAGAGGCGGACACTTCCTCTCCGGAAGCTGACAGGTTTTGAGCGGCAGCAAGCACTTCATTCTTGTCATTCTCAACCTCGTACAGCACTTCTGCCATCTCTCTTACCTGCTCGATAATATCCTTTACATGCCCCGAGACGAGATCGAAAGACTGCTTGGTTTGCCCTACGCTGTCATTGTGCTGCTCCGTAATGCCTTCAATGATATGAACGCTTTGATTGTTTTGCTCTACGTGATTGATCGTTTGGCCCACGATGGCGTTAATTTCCTGGGATTGTACGGAGGTCTGCTCCGCAAGCTTTCTTATTTCACTTGCGACCACGGCGAATCCTCTGCCGTGCTCTCCCGCCCGTGCCGCTTCAATCGAAGCGTTCAAGGCAAGCAGTTTGGTCTGATTGGCAATCTCGGCAATCGCATCGGTCATGCGCCCAATGCCAGATGAGCTTTCCGCAAGCTGCCGCGTAATTTCCGATATTTTGCGAACCTCTTCTTCATTTTTCACATTGATGGCAACCAGGGTTTCGATAACCTTATGGTTAGCTTGAAAAATGTCGGTAATAGCGTCCGCCTTCGCTTTGATCGTAAGCGATGTGCCTGTGGCACTTTCGATTTTGTCGCCTACGTCCATAAATTTATTCACGATCGATTCGGTGTCGTTCGCTTGCGACTCCATCGCCTTCGCAATTTCGGAAGTTGTCGTCGATGTCTCCATAATTGAAGTTGACGTCCGGGCGGAGGTTTGGTCCAGCTCCCTCGTGCTGGTGTGAAGTACCGCTATCGAGCTGTTCATACTGGAGATTAAGTTCTTATTGCGCTCGGCCATCGTATTAAAGCTATCCGCGAGCTCCTTAAATTCTCCGCTGTATTTGCCCGTTGCCACTGTCGTGAGGTCGCCGGAAGATAGCTTCTTGAATAGTCCTGTCAATTGCGCCACCGGTCTTGTCACCAATCTGGAGATTAATATTCCAACGATAATCGACACCACCAAAGCGATAATCATGGAGGTAGCCATCTTACTCATCATGGATTGCAGCGGTTGATTGACGTCCTCGTAACTATCCTCAACGATTACCGTCCAGTCGGCTGCAGGTATTTTTGAGTAATAAGCTACCTTATCCTTCAGCTTCACTTCACCTTGCGCAAGCTTTCCGTCACCGGCACCTTTAGTAATTTCATTGTATTCTCCGCTCTCAAGCGGCTTTCCGATAAGGGACTCATCACCGGAATGGTAAACCAATGTGCCTACACGATCCAAAATAAGCACATTGCCCTTATCATTTATTTTAACGCTCCCTAATTTATCTACAAAAAAAGCAGATACAACGGAAGAGATAAACACCCCTTGTACTTTTCCGTTCGAATCGTATACCGGCTGCGAGAAAACATTCACTTGGTTTCCGCTTGCTTTCGATAAAAGCGATTCGCTAACTACTGTTTTCCCTTTCAGACTGTCTTGGAAATATTGCCGGTCAGCACGGCTGTTTTTTACAACCGCTGGATTACTTGACGCAATAACAATGCCTTTGGTATCAATCAGCATCAGCGTCTCATTCCCCGGCATGCCTTTAATACTCGCTTCCAGCGTCTGATTTGCTTTCACAAACATAGAATTCGATTTAGAGTAGAACTCTTCTTCCGTCATCGTACCCGCACCTCTTAGCTCCAATAAAGCGGTAAGCGCCGAGTTAATCGACAACAAATAAACAGACTGCTGCTCCAGCTGTACGGCAGAAAACAATCCTTCGCCAATGCGATCCGAGGTAGCTTTGATCTCATCTTTGCTTTTGTCCAGCGTAATGCCGGAGGCGATCTGATACGAAATGAAGCTGGTTGATGCCAAAACAATACATACGAGCAAACAAATCATGGCAGGCAATTTAAAGCGGAATGACATTTTTGACCAATAATCCAATTTCAAAACTGCAAGCATTTAATACTCTCCCTTGTAATCAATCTAGTTTGGCATTCGAATCGTATCGTAATCCCATCCTAGCAGAGTATTATTAGATAAATGAGAGGAATGCTTTAGATAATTGTTAGCCTTCCAGAACAACTCGCCAATTGTGATTACAAGTCGCCTCTACCTCGACATGTTTCTGCAAATAACCCGCAACTAGCTCCGCCATATCCATCTGTACCTCCCGAATCACGGGTTTGCCTTGGTACATCTCGTAATCGCCTCCGCCCGCAGCCCGGTAATTGTTCATCACGACGTCCAACTGCTCATCGGCCAGCAAAGGCAGCCCGTTCCATAGCAATTTCGCCACCCTCTGTCCCACTGGCCTCGCGGCATTCAGCTCATACGTGATGCCTTCCCACATATCATAGTTATAGTGCTGCAGCTTGGGCTCAATATAGGCAGGATTGACTCCGAGCGACCCATCTTCGTTCATTTGAAAATAAGCGGCCGTCTGCTCCAGCGCGGCTTTAATATCGCTGCCGCTTAATCTCAATACGGTTAACGTATTCGGGTACATAAAATTCGTCAGGATAGCGCGCATCGTCACCTCGCCGCTAAAGCCCTCCGACTCATTATTCAGGAGTGCCGCATTCGAAATGTCCACGCCAGCCGTCTCCATTTGTACCTTGTTCATAAATTCAATGAAAGGATTGTCCGCACTGCGGCAGCCGAGCGGGTCCTTGATCGTCATATCTCCGTTGATTCGGCCGATAGGCTGGTCAAGCCACCGCTGCGTCTCTTCCTCCGCTTCACGCGTCAGCACCATAATAGCGGGATCGGCTGCTACTGTTTCATTTGCTTGCAGCAGTTCCGCCTGTTTCGACACGATTGCCCAGCCATCTCCCTTCTTTCTTTCAAATGCGACGCTGATCTTGCCTATGGCCTGTCCGTTGAAGCCTGGCTGAATAACCGTAACCCCGTTCACCTCACTCGCAAGCATTCGATGCTGATGGCCCGTGATTAACACATCAATCCCCAGGACCTCTGTGCACATCGCATAGGCTTGATTCTCGCCTGTCAGCTTCTCGGCAGGTTCCCCGCTCAGCAGGTCCCGTTCAAACCCTCCATGATAAGCAACCACAAGCAAATCCGGCTGCTCTATTGCTCGGATCGTAGCAACCCATTCCTTGACGGATGCAAGCGCATCTTGAAAAGCGAGTCCCTCCAAGTGCGCCGGGTTCTCCCAATGCGGAATGTAATGCGTGGTAACACCTAGTATTACTATTTTGATTCCACTTGTTAAAGTCCTTACAATATAAGGCTGGCCAAACGCGGGTTTATCCGTCTTGGCGCTTAGGATATTCGATGAAAGCCATGAAAAATCCGAATCCTCGATCGCCCTGCCCAGCAGCTCCAAGCCATAGTTGAATTCATGGTTGCCAGGCACGGCTGCATCGTATTGCAGTTCATTCAACGCTGCTATCGCAGGATTGAGCCGCTGCTTGCCGGCCGTTGCTGCGTAATAGGCAAATGGCGTTCCTTGCAGCAGATCGCCGTTATCCAGCAGAATAAGCTCTGGCGATTGCTGCCTGGCCTCCTTCACCAGCGTTGCCAGCTTGGCAAGTCCCGCAGGCCGCTCCTCGCGAGTGCGGTAATCGACTGGCCGAATGTGACCGTGAAGATCGCTGGTTACCATTATTTCGCATGTATATTTATTCGTTTGAGTCATGGTATAACTTCCCTCCGATTGCGTTCATTCGCCTTGCATCCATATATCTTAACCGATTCAGATGAGGGGTGAGAATGCCGTTCCGCTGCTTTACAAAAGCTTATCGCCTGCTTTACGGACAGATAATAAACCGTCCTTATAGTTAACCAAGTACCATACATTAGAAAATCTGGAGGGTTACCACTTGAAAAAAATGACCAAGTTTGTCCTACCGCTACTATTATCCGTATCCCTGCTTAGCGCATGCGGCGCTAACAAATCAAACAATGAAGCCGCAGCGACAAACAACGCCAGCACCAACGCGCCTGCTGCAACCGAACAGGCCGCAGGATACGTGCCAGAAACACTAACCGTACAATTCGTCCCTTCACAGAATGCAGATACATTGGAAGCAAAGGCTAAGCCGCTGGAACAGCTGCTGTCGGACAAGCTAGGAATTCCGGTCAAAGTGAGCATTTCCACAGATTACAACACGATTATTGAAGCGATGGCTTCCAAAAAAGTAGACGTAGGCTTCCTGCCTCCGACGGCTTATGTACTAGCTAAGGATAAAGGCGCAGCCGAGGTCATTCTTCAAGCGCAGCGTTTTGGCGTACAGGATGATTCAGGCGCTCCTACCGACCAGCTCGTTGATTTCTACAAATCCATGATCATCGTAAAGAAGGATTCCGATATCAAGACAATTGAGGATCTGAAAGGCAAAAAGATTGCCTACCAAAACGTGACTTCCTCCGCAGGCTTCGTTTGGCCGGCAGGCAAGCTGCTCGAAGCAGGCATCGATCCGCTGAAGGACGTTTCGGCTGTTACAGTAAAAGGCCATGACCAAGGCGTAATCGCCGTACTGAACGGCGACGTTGACGCAGCGGCAATTTTCCAGGATGCCCGTACCACCGTTGCAAAGGATTTCCCAACCGTATTTGATGACACGCGCGTCCTCACATACACCGAGAACATTCCAAACGACACGATTTCCGTTCGCTCCGACATGAATGCGGAATGGATCGCTAAGATTCAGGATGCCTTTATTTCACTTGGCCAAGACGATGCAACTCGCCAAATTATTTTCGATATTTATTCCCATCAAGGCTATGTCAAATCCGAAGACAGCATCTTCAACATTGTTCGCGAATACGGTGAGAAGGTTAAAACCGAGTAGTTGTTAGTAGGTTTCAAGCAGAAGCTTCATGCTTCCTTCCATTTCAAAAGCATTGGACAGCCAGTTCGGGCGGATTCGCGACCGGGCTGGCTATGCTTTTTCCAACTGTACAAGCATGTCTGGCCGTTCCCATCCACTTGCATATTTAGATGGAAAATCTCCCGCTAAACTAGCTTTATTCCGTTTGCTTGTGAATTAGTGGGAATTTGTCCTGTTAATCCAGCTGGTTTGCGTCAAATAGGGCTGGATCATTGGAATTAGAGGGAGAAATTCCTTCTAATTGCCCCAAAACTCCAAATTGCATTTAAATAGCAGGAGAATTTCCCTCTAAATTCGCTTCCTGAAAATATATAAAACCTATCAAAACTTATCCTTAAAAAGGAATGATACTCCCGTGATCGAACTTCGCAACGTTACGAAATTGTACCCCAACGGGACAAAGGGCTTAAATCAAATTAACCTTACCTTCGGCGAAGGCGAATTTATCGTCATCGTCGGACTGTCAGGCGCCGGTAAATCAACCCTGTTGCGCTCCATTAACCGCCTCCATGACATCTCGGAGGGCGATATTTTGATCGATGGCAAATCCATTACCAGCGCCAAGGGCAGGCAGCTGCGCTTGATTCGCCGCAATATCGGCATGATCTTTCAGAGCTTTAACCTTGTTAAGCGCTCATCCGTGCTTCGCAACGTCCTTGCTGGACGCGTAGGCTATCATTCCACTCTCCGCACCATGACGGGCCGGTTTCCCGAGCGGGACATGAATCTGGCCTTTGAGGCGCTGAACCGCGTCAACATTATCGAGAAAGCCTATTCGCGTGCCGACGAGCTCTCCGGCGGACAGCAGCAGCGGGTGGCGATCGCGCGGGTACTCGCGCAGGAAGCCAAAATTATTTTGGCAGACGAGCCTGTTGCCTCGCTAGATCCGCTAACGACGAAGCAGGTCATGGACGATTTAAAAAAAATCAATCTAGAGCTGGGCATCACAACGATTGTAAACCTGCATTACGTCGATCTAGCTAGGCAATATGCGACACGTATCGTCGGCTTGCGAGGTGGACAGGTCGTGTATGACGGACCGGTAGCAGAAGCCACGGACGAGATATTCGCGGAAATTTACGGTCGCCCGATTGAAGAGGACGAGCTGCTGGGAGCACGGCGCGCATGAATACCAATAAATCTCTTCCGCATCCGAAGCCGCCAAGCAAGCTCAAGCATTATTTGACGGCAGCCATTGTTATCCTGCTGCTATGGGGAAGCTCCGTTCAGACCGAAGCGACAATGGGTGAGCTGATCGAAGGTTTTCCTAATATGTTCGACCTGCTAGCCGAAATGTTCCCGCCCAAATGGACGTATTTCGACAATATTGTCGGAGCTATGCTGGAGACTATTCGCATGGCGCTTATTGGCACGACCATTGGCGCAATTCTTGCCATTCCTGTTGCCTTGCTAAGCGCCAGCAACATTACGAAAAGCTGGTGGCTGCGCCATCCTGTACGTTTTGTGCTTAATCTCATCCGCACGATTCCTGATTTGCTGCTAGCAGCTATCTTTGTCGCCATCGTCGGCATCGGCCCGCTCCCGGGAACGATGGCTTTGGCCGTCTTTTCATTGGGCCTGATCGCCAAGCTCTCCTATGAAGCTTTGGAGTCCATCGACCGTGGTCCGCTCGAAGCGATGACCGCCGTCGGCGCGGGCAGCCTGCAGCGGATCTGGTATGCGGTTATTCCGCAAATACAGGCCCACTTCATGTCCTTTACGCTTTATACCTTTGAAATCAACGTCCGCGCAGCTGCCGTGCTTGGGCTCGTCGGCGCAGGCGGCATCGGGCATTATTATGAGATCACGCTAGGATTTCTGGAATACGACAAGACTTGCGTCATTATTCTTTTTACATTAGGCATCGTCTTGCTCATTGACTATTCAAGCACGAAACTGCGGGAGAAGCTATTATGACCAAACCTTGGAATACCCTCGTTCAGAGGCCGAAAAAGAACCGTTACCGCTGGCTAATTTATTTGGCGCTTGCCGCCGTCTATGTTTGGGCTTTCTCAGGCGTCCCCTTTACAGGCATCAAGGAGACAGCCGTACAAATTACGAAGTCAATTGTAAGCGGCATTTTCTCGCCCGATTGGGGTTTCGTTTATTTGCCCGAAGGGGAGGACTTACTGCGAGGTTTGCTGGATACGCTCGCCATCTCCGTCCTAGGCACGTTTATATCCACGCTGCTTTGTCTGCCGCTTGCCTTCTGGGCTGCGGTGAACATGAGCAATTCCAGGGCCATCTCCGGCTCAGGCAAAATGCTGCTCAGCTTCATTCGGGCCGTTCCCGAAATGGTGCTCGCACTCATGTTTATTAAAGCCGTTGGACCTGGCTCCTTCGCCGGCGTGCTTGCGCTTGGCTTGCATTCGGTCGGCATGCTTGGCAAGCTGTTTGCCGATGAAGTCGAAAATATGGACAAAGGCCCCGTCGAAGCGCTGTTGTCCTCTGGGGCAAACCAGCTGCAAATCTTATGGTTTGCCGTTCTCCCGCAAGTACTGCCAGGCTTTCTATCATATATGCTCTACCGTTTTGAAATTAATATGCGATCTGCAACCATTCTTGGCGTAATCGGCGCAGGCGGCATCGGTACGCCGCTGATCTTCGCCCTCAGTACTCGCAACTGGGACCGCGTTGGCATTATTCTGCTCGGTATTGTCATTCTGATTACGATCATCGACCTGATCTCAGGAGCGATCCGCAGACGCCTAGTCTGATCGGAAAGCACAAACAGCCCGTACCGGTTGATGAATCACCGTGTATGGGCTGTTTGTCGCCTGCTTATGCGAATAATACGAAAACGAGGGCGATAAGCGCTGGCAAGCCTTGCACGACAAGAATAGACTTCTTCGCGGTTATACCGCCATACACCGCAGCCACCAATACGCAGATTAAGAAAAACAATTGAAGCTGATATCCGAATTCAGCGGTGGGATGGAACAAACCCCAGAACAAGCCCGCTGCCAAAAAACCGTTATATAACCCTTGGTTAGCAGCCAAGGATTTGGTGCTTTCCGCGAACTCCTTCGTTGTGCCAAAGGATTTGCGTGCCCGGTCCGAGGTCCACAAAAACATCTCTAGCACTAATATGTAGAGGTGCTCCATTGCTACTAATGATACGAATATAATGCTTGCTATAACCATCTTTGTCAATCTCCTCCCTTAAATGGGCCGTTCAATGGTAAATTGCTGTCCCAGCTTCGCATAATCATTGCCTGCCAAACGGCTGACGGGCTGCAGTGCTTCGGCGTTAATTCTTCCGTTCTCATAGAGCTCATCTGCTACATGAAAATGCACGACTCGCCCGATCAAGAGATCGCAAGCCGGCGTTTCGTCGGAGCCGCCAAGCGGCAATGCTTGCTCAAGCACGCACTCCATGCGAATTCTCGCCTCGGCAATGCCTGGAACCTTTACCCGTTCGCTCGCGATAGCCGTCAAGCCTGACAGCTCCACCTCACTTTCCTCTGGCGGCAAATTAGCAGCGGTGACGTTGATCGCCTCTATATAGCTCTCATCAGAAATATGGACAACGAATTCGCCTGCATAAACGGCATTTCGGGCGGTGTCCTTCTGGACACCACCCGGCTTGCGCTGTACGGATACCGCCACCATCGGCGGATTGGCCGTTACGATATTGAAGAAGCTGAAGGGTGCTGCATTCAGCACCCCTTCGCCAGACAACGTGGTGACAAAAGCGATCGGTCTCGGCACAATGCTGCCAATGAGGAGCTTGTAATTGTCTTGAACGCTCTGACTCGCGGGATCAATGGATCGCATCTTCAGCCTCCTTTTTTCCTTTATCCTGCTATTGTGACAGCTCGTTGCTTATCCATTAAAGGTTTCGTTATACCAGGCTGCCGCTGCGGCTACCTCGGTACTGGTCAACTGGTGACCATATGGCTCCCAGTGAACGGTAACCGGCGCGCCCGCTGCCTGCAGCAAGCGGTCAAGCTCCTCTGTCTCCTGCGGAGGACAGATCGGATCATTGGACCCTGCGCCGATGAAGCATGGAACAGCTGACAGACCAGGAATCTCAAGCCCCCGAATCGGAACCATCGGATGATGCAGGATGGCCCCGCGCAGCGTGCCTTCGTAGTGGAACAGCAAGCTGCCTGCGATATTAGCTCCGTTAGAATAGCCGATTGCTACCATATTGCCACGATCAAATCCATATTCCACTGCGGCGTTATCCAGGAAATCATTCAGCTCCTTGGTGCGAAACGCTAAGTCCTCTAAGTCGAAGACCCCTTCAGCGAGCCGCCGGAAATAACGCGGCATCCCATTTTCCAACACATTGCCCCTTACGCTTAGAACAGAGGATGCGGGAGAGATACGGTCGGCAAGCGGGAGCAAGTCCCGCTCCGTTCCGCCAGTTCCGTGCAGCAGCAGCAATACGGGTGCATTAGGATCAGTACCTTGTTTGAATATATGCTTCATCATTTGTCCTCCTCTAGAACTCTTACTTCGAATGGCGATAACAATTGCTCAATTTGTGTGCGATGCTCTTCGAACCATTCTGGAAGCATCAGTTTCTCGCCTAAATGCTCTGGCTCTTCATCGCGGGCAAAGCCTGGAGGATCGGTCGCAATCTCGAATAAGATGCCGCCTGTTTCGCGGAAATAGATCGCGTTGAAATACTGACGGTCTACGATCGGCGTTGGCTGATAGCCGCTGCTTTCCACAAGGCTTCTCCAAAGCGCATGTTCAGCGTCGTCTTTTGCCCGCCATGCAATATGATGCACCGTTCCAGCACCGCCATGACCAGGCTCCATATTTTCCACGTTCACGTCAATCAGGTTGCCTAGATCGCCAGTTGATTTGAACCGGGCATAGCCGCCTTCTTCACCTACTTTCTCAAGTCCCATTACGTTCACCAGAAGCGCTGCCGTTTGGGCAGCGTTGGTGCTGTACAGGATGGCTCCGCCAAATCCTTTAATCGCTTTTTCCGCAGGAACCCCGCCAAACGCCCACTGGCTCTGCGCTCCTTGTTCACGGGCAACGATCTCCAGTTTCAAACCGTCCGGATCGGCAAGCTGCAAATACTCTTCGCCAAATCTTGAGGTTTGTGCAAAATCAACATTCAGCTTAGTCAGCCGCTCTTTCCAGAAATCAAGCGTATGGGCAGGGACAACATACGTGGTATAACCGACTTGGCCTCCGCCAATTTTGCCTTTACGCGAGTTTTCCCAAGGGAAAAAGGTGATGATCGTACCTGGACTGCCTGCTTCATTGCCAAAATAGAGATGGTATACCTCTGGTGCATCGAAGTTAATTGTTTTTTTGATTAGGCGAAGTCCAAGGACCCCTGCATAAAAGTCAGCCGTTACCTGTGCGTTTCTTACAAAAGCAGTTATATGGTGAATTCCAGCGGTTTGAGTTGTCATGTGTTTCCACTCCCTAGTTTATATTAGTTTCTAAAGTATTGTAACTAACAAAATAATTTCTTAACGAATGAGCGCATCCAGCGAATAATCGCCCGCTCCGATTAAAGCAATACCTATAGCAATGGCTACAAGAACCAGATTATATTCATAACCGTTTGCAGTCACCCACAAACCGTTAGGCCCATGAACCTTTACGATAGCTACAAGCATCGTTAGCACGATGATAACGGCAGCTAGCGGAGTAAGCAATCCGGCTGCAAATAATAAACCGCCTACAAGCTCCATCAGCCCGGCAACCACTGCCATCGCAACCCCTGGCTTAACGCCAATCGATTCGAGCCAGCCGCCCGTTCCTTTAGGTCCGTAACCTCCGAACCAGCCGAACAGCTTCTGAGCGCCATGCCCTACGAACAATAAACCGACAACCAGACGTACAATCAACAATCCCAATGCGATACTCATTTTAAATTCCTCCATTTGGTTTTTATTATTGTTTAAAGAATCTTTAATTTAAGATATGTGACAAGCATAATCGGCTGACTATACACTCCGGCTACAAGTTAAACCAGTAAGGCTAAGCGGGAGAAGCAGCCGTTAGAAAACCCTATTTTGCCATGCGTATCAAATAGTTGTTAGATTTGCAGCAAATCCACAGGCTCAGCTACTTGTAATGCTCCTGTGCAAACTTGCCGAGCTTCTTCAACAGCTGGCTCGCCTGCATCTTCTCTTCTGCCGTAAGTCCATCTACCGCCTGTTCAATGACGACCTGATGGGCCGGGAAAACTTCTTCTATAAATTGTGTGCCATGCTCCGTAATCTCGGCATAGATGAGGCGTCTATCCTCGGTCGAAGCGCGTCTGCGTACCATTTCCTTCTTCTCCAGCTTATCTACTACATAAGTGATGTTGCCGCTGCTCATGAGCACCTTCTCGCCAATTTGCTGCAGGGGCTGCGGTCCTCTATGGTAAAGCAGTTCAAGAACCCCAAACTCCGTCCGGTTCAATCCATTCTTGCGAATATCGCGATCCGCATGGGCATTCACCCATTGAGTCGCTCTAGACAGCGCGATGAAGAGATCTAATGAATCATTTGGTTTCTGATTTTCCTTGGACATGATGATCACTCCCTTCTGCGCTGCATTTATCTTTAAGTTAATTATCTTGAATTAAAGATAATATATTTCGAAGCTCCTGTCAACACCTTTTACCAAACTAATTTGATTTCACCCATGAAGCTTGAAAAACTGCAGTCCGCACTCATGAGCTTATTGTAACCATTTGGTCTCCCTCATACGCTAGTATCAGTCGTTAAGCACACATTGGCGCTTAACGACAACTAACTCGAACGACCTAAATGCTGTTAGCATATGGACGCACGTACTGCTTCCATTATCCTGCCTTTTCATTCAGCTATTGCCATACCATCTTCGCTTATCGCCACCAAGGCAAGGAGGGATAAGCTGCCGACGGAACGAAGACGGTCTCGCCTATTTTCGGAGTAGCTATCCGCGCTTGGCGATCCATAGCTGCTTTAACTGCCCGCTCAACGGGATCGGTCCAATCATGCAGCGCCAGTGTAAACGCGCCCCAATGGATGGGAATCATCACTTTGCCTTGCACGTCCAGATGAGCCTGAACCGTTTCTTCCGGCATCATATGAATAGCAGCCCAGCGCTCATCGTATTGGCCGCATTCCATTAAAGTGAGGTCAAACGGGCCATACTTATCGCCGATTTCCTTAAAGTGGGGGCCATATCCGCTGTCGCCGCTAAAAAAGATTTTGGATTTGCGTCCCTCAATGACCCATGAGCACCATAACGTCGCATCTCGATCGGACAAGCTTCTGCCGGAAAAATGCCTAGCAGGCGTACAAGCCAGCCGCAAGCCAGCATATTCAAACTCATCCCACCAGTCATGCTCTTCAATAATAGCCGCGCTCACTCCCCATCTCACCAAGTGCGGAGCCACGCCAAGCGGTACAATGAATCGCTTCACCTTACCCTTAAGCTTCACGATCGATCCGTAATCGAGATGGTCATAATGATCATGAGAGATAATAACAGCATCAATTAGCGGCAGCTGCTCAATCTCAAACGGCAGCTTGCTGCTGAAGCGTTTGCCTCCAATGAAAGGGAACGGCGATGGCGCGCGGCCGAACATCGGGTCAAGCAGCAGCGTCTTCCCATCTAATTGAAGCATAGCCGCCGAATGGCCGAACCATGTGATGGCTGCTTTGCCGCTCTGCTCAGCTCCTACTTCCCCATTGCTCCCGCGAAACGGTTCGACAGCCACGGGAATGGCAGGCCTACCCTTTGGATTGCCTTTTGCAAATTCCACCAGCAGCTTTATTTTCCCGCCCATGTTGGTGTTGTCGATCGGTGCTGGTGTAGCGTTTCTAAACTTTTTTGCGCCATACTGCGCAGACCGGCTTAGCTGAGCCTTCCTCGCCTTCGATTGCCTAGCCCCGAAAGCAGGGTAGTAGTTCAGCAGCACATAAACCATGACGACCAGTACAACAATGATGCCAAGCAGTATCCACATGTTCTAACCTCTTTCAATTTCACAATTTTTATGCAAAAAAAACCGCTATTGAAGTATACGTTATACTTCAACAACGGTTTTATCAAGTTTTCGCAAAGATCGTCTTACGCTCTTCTTGCGCCACGCATAATGGCACTCAAAATCAGAACGACTACAATGGCTCCGATAATCGCCGGGATGAGCGCAAACCCGCCAAGCGAAGGACCCCACGATCCTAGAATGAGCGTACCTAGCCAAGCTCCGATAAAGCCAGCGATAATATTGCCGATAATGCCTCCCGGAATGTCACGCCCTGCGATCAAGCCACCTAACCAACCAATGATTCCGCCTACAATTAATGTCCACAATAGACCCATATTTATCTTCCCCTCTCTGTATTACGATATAGCTAAGATTAACCGTATATACCGGCTTTGAAACAAAGCCGCGAGATGTAAATTGTGGGAACGATACATAGGCTTTTATTGGCCTTCATAAAATGGAACCAACCGTTATTCGAAAGGCAGCGTAACTTTAAATGTCGAGCCTTCATGCAGCCGGCTGCTTACTCGAATGTCGCCATGATGCAGCTCTACGATCTTTTTCACGATCGACAGCCCAAGCCCGCTTCCATCGGCTGTTCTTGTCCGCTGCTTGTCGCCTTTATAAAAACGCTCAAATATGCGCAGTTGATCCTCCGGCGTAATTCCGATACCCGTATCCGTAATGTATACTTCGATTTGGTTTTCCCTGCTGTGCAGCCCAATCTTAACGCTCCCTAGTGCCGGCGTAAACTTGATTGCATTATGCACCAAGTTGACCCATACCTGGCTCAGCATCTCTTCGTTTGCTACGATTTCCGTTTCTTGAAGCGCAAGTTCCAGCTCCAGCTCTTTCCCCAGCCACTGCGGCTCGCAAGCAAGCACGACATTTTCCAATTGGGTGTCCAATCGGTAGCGCTTCTTATCCAGCTGCTGCTGCTCGGCTTCGAGCGTAGTCAGCTTCAGCAAATTGTCGCTTATGCTCGACAGGCGCGTCGTTTCCTGTTCGATAATCGACAAATAATGCTTTTGCTCCTCTGGGCTCAGATCCTCGCGCTGCAGCGTGCTTGCAAAGCCGCGAATCGAGGTTAGCGGCGACTGAATTTCATGCGATACATTGGAAATAAACTCCTGCCGCAGCAGCTCCACCTGCTTCAGTTCATGGGCCATATCGTTTATAGACTGAATAAAATCGCCCATTTGCCCGTGATATTTTTTATCTTGGTCAACAATGACATTAAAGTCGCCTTTAGCCATTCGCTTCAGCGCGTCCATCATTTCCTTCCATACCGCTCTTTGCTTCGGCCGAACCAACACGTTCACGACTGCAAATATTAATATCATGATGAAAACGCCCAAGCCCCAATTCACAAGCTGAAGCAGATACTCCGGCATGCGCACTTCATGATGGGAATAGAACCAATGGGTCAGCCAGTAGGCTAGTGAAAAGGCGCCGCCGCTGAAAGCGAACACCATCGCCGTCGCGCCCGAAATCCGCACCGCAATCTGCCACTTATTATATTGTGAATTCATTTCAATGCCTCCAGCCGATAGCCAAGGCCGCGAATGGTACTGATCTTAATCGATACGTTCCATGCAACAAATCGTTCTCTCAATCGATTAATGTGTACGTCAAGCGTTCGCTCGTTGCCATCAAAATCATACCCCCATATCGCTTCAATCAGCTGATTGCGCGTCAAGGTGCGGCCGAGATGGCTAACCAGCATGAACAGCAGCTCGAACTCCTTCGGCGGGAGCGTACAATAGTCCGCGTGTACTTTCACTTCAAACGTCTGGCGATCCAGCATCAGCTCGGCAACGGACACCTGCTGAGAAACGGCAATTCGGTAGCGCTTCATTAGCGCCTTGACTCTAACAGCAAGCTCAGCGGGGTCAAACGGCTTCACCAAGTAATCATCCGTACCCAGATTAAACCCTTTGACCTTATCTCCCATTTCCCCTTTGGCTGTCAGCATGAGCAGAGGAATATCATAGTGCTGCCGCAGCTGCCTGCAGAGCTCCCAGCCGTCCATATTCGGCATCATAATGTCAAGGATGACCATGTCTGCCGGCAAAGCCTCCATTTGCGCAAGCGCTGATTGCCCATCCGCAGCTTCCTGCACGTTCAAGCCTTCTTTCTGCAAAATAACGCGAACAAGCTCCCGGATATGCGGATCATCGTCCACAACAAGCACATAGCCCATCATTGCACCCTCTTCTCTGCCTAGGAGGCCGTTTTATTCATTCTTAGCTGGCCATTGGCGAACTCGCGATACATCGCGTGGCTGGCATACAGCTCTTCATGCGTTCCAACGCCCGTAATGATCCCTTTCTCCAAAAAGACAATCGAATCCGCGTCGACGACCGTGGATAACCGATGCGCGATGACCACCGTCGTTCGCCCGATCATCAGATTTTTGAGCGCATCCTGCACGACCTCCTCCGACTTGCTGTCCAGATTGGAGGTTGCTTCATCCAGCATCAGTATATGAGGGTCACGCAGGAGCGCCCTCGCAATCGCAATCCGCTGCCGCTGTCCGCCGGAGAGCTTGATGCCGCGCTCGCCAACCTCCGTATCGTAGCTGTCTGGCAAGGCTTCAATGAAACCATCCGCATACGCCCTTCGCGCCGCCTGTTCGATTTCCTGATCGGTGACCTCGCGCGTCAAGCCGTAACATAAATTATCTCGGATCGATCCTGCGATGATCGGGCTTTCCTGCGAAACGTAGCCGATCTGGCTGCGCCACGAGCGAAGCGAGGCATCGCGGATATCCGTTCCGCCTAACCGGATCGCGCCGGAGGTCGGATCATAGAAACGCTCCAGCAGCGAGAATAGCGTCGTCTTGCCGCTGCCGCTCGGGCCGACCAGCGCCGTTACCTTGCCTGCTTCAATCGTCAAGCTTACATCCCGAAGAATCGGCTCCTCCGGCTTGTAGGCAAAGGATACGTGGTCTACTTGCAGCGTTTGATTCATTTTCGTAACGGCTTTGCCGCTTTCCTGATCTTCCTCTTCTGACTCTATAATACCAATAATGCTGTCCGTCGCCCCCATCGCCTTCTGAAACTGCGTGAAAAACTGCGAAATTTGCGTAATGGGAAGCATGATTTGGAACAGGTACATGATAAATGCAACCAGTTCTCCCGCGGTCATGGCACCTGATGACACCTGAACGCCGCCAAAGCCAATCAAGCAAACGAGCAGCAGCAAAATAATAAAAGTGATAATTGGCGAAATAAGCGCCTGCATCCGGGCTTCCTTCAAGCCGAGGCCAAACAGATTTTGAATGCCTGTGCGTCCTTGCTCATATTCCACCGGCTCAGAGCCCGAAGCCTTCACGAGACGGATTTCGGAAACAACCCGGTTCACAACCGAGGTAAACTGGGCATTTTCCGCCTGCGTGGATTTGGAAATGCTGTACATTTTACGACCGATGGGAATCATAATCAAGGCTGCAACCGGGAACACCGTCAGCATAATCAGCGTCATTTGCCAGTTCATGTAGAACAGGATCGACAGGGCGCCGATAATCGACAAAATCCCTGTGAAGAAGCCGGTCACATGCTCCGTAATCAATCCCTTGAGCAGCGCTGTATCATTGGTCAGTCGGCTAATCGTATCGCCTGACGACTTGTTGTCATAGTAGGGAACAGGCAAACGAAGCAGCTTGCTCCACAGCCTCTCGCGGATAGACGATACAATCTTGTTTCCGCTGTAATGCAGCAAATACACCGAGACCCCGCCCGATACCACCTGCGCAATGAACGCTATCGCCATGCCGACAATCTGGGCCGTGCTTAACGAACCGAGCGAGAAGCCGTTCACCATGTTTTTCGTAAATAACGGTATCGTCAATCCAACGAGCGTGCTAATCAAACTTAGAACAATGGCTATGGTCAACATCTTCTTTGGAGGATTTGTCTCCATGATCAGTCCGTTAAATCGCTTCACATTGCTTTTTTTATCTTTCATTGCTCCCACTCCTCTATCTCTCTTCTCTCCACTATGCCGTTTACTTTACCTTCCCTGTTTAAACGCAATTTAAACAAAGCGGCAAGCTGCCGCAGGATCGCTGAATACCTGTTAATACCGTTTTTCAAAAAAAGGGTTGCAGCTGAAGTTGCGTGAGAAATGATCGCTAGGCTACAGGTAAATACAGCTCTGGCGAAAGGGGATGGTGAAGAGATAAAGAGCAAGCCGGAAAGCCCGCAGCTTCATACGGAAGAAGCAGTATCCTCCAAAAGGAACAGCTTCTTTTTTATGGAAAATAGCGGTAAAATAAATCATGCGGCTCATTTCATCTTGGGCTGAATCAACGAAATAACTAGGGGGAATCCTATGAGCACCAAACAGGTCGTTATCGGTATCGATGGCGGCGGAACGCATACCCGTGTGATGATTAGCGATAAACAGGGACATGTTCTGGCTTACTTGGAGCGAGGCTCAGCCTCCATCTATAAAGACAAGCAGGCTGCACAAAACGTAAAAGGAGCCATAGCCGAAGCGCTGCAACAAGCAGACCGGACAACTGCTGACATACAAGCATTGGTTGCCGGGATCGCAGGCTATGATGCACCATCCGATCTAGAGTGGATAACGCCGTTAACAGAGCTGCCGGGTCTGAACTGCCCCGTCTTGCACGTCAACGACGCTGTATCCGCACATTCAGGTGCGCTGATGGGCAAGCCTGGCATCGTCGTTATAGCTGGAACTGGCTCGATTATTGTAGGCGTAACGGAAGATGGGCAATTCATTCGCAATTATGATTTTCATCATTATGCCGTAACTGCTGCCCGCTCCATCGCTTACGATGCCGTATACGAAGTGCTTGCTGGCAGCTATGACGAATCGGACAAGGGATTGCTGGACTCCATGCTTGCGCACTGGAGAGTTCCAAGCTTAGGCGAGCTTGCCGAGCTAGCAAAAAAAGGATTCCTCGAAGAGCGCCGCGCACGTGACAAGCAGTTTGGCGACTTCGCCCCCGCGGTTACCAAAGCGGCAGAGCAAGGAAGCTCCGCAGCGATCCGTGTATGCGAGCGAGCGATTGGCCAAATCAAAATAGGCATTGAGCTTATTGCCGCCTCCTTCGCTAGCGAGGAAGTTTCAGTCACCTTCATAGGCAGTGTAGCAAACAGTGCTTATTACTTAGAGTCACTAAGGGAAAAGCTTGCCCAAGGGAACAACAAACGCTATCTTATCGTACAGCCGCAATTCCCGCCCGTCATCGGCTCGGTCTTACTCGCGCTAAAGCAAGCGGATAGCTCCATTGATGAGGGCGCCATTAACCAATTACAAAGGTGGGAGCTCGGCAAAAGTTAGCGCTAATTAACGTCCACCAATTGCAGAGATGGGAGCTCAGCAATCGTTAGCGCTACTTTACGTTCACCAACTGCAGAGGTCGGTGCCCGGTGATAGTTAGCATTTCTTAACGGTTAGTCCAATCTATAGGATCCCCGTCCGTAATCGTTTGCCTACTCGCTATCCTGCATCTGTGCAGCAACTTATCCTTATTCCGTGCGCTTGAGCAGCCTATCCTTCAAAATCGCATGATAAACGTATGATTTAGCAGCTCCATACACCAAAAAGAGCAGCTCTGCTGCGACGATGCAACATAGCTGCTCATTCAAGCAGTTTATTACCCCCTATCCTGCCAACGTGCAGGATAGCCTGCCGACAAATTACTTCGTCTGCCTGTTTTTCGAAAGCACCAGCAGGCTGTCCTTATAGGTTTCCCCCCACTGCTTCATTTGCAATATAATCGGCTTCAGCGTTTCCCCGAATTCCGTCAGCGAATACTCCACCTTCGGCGGTACCTGATGATAAACCTCGCGATGAACGATCCCGTCGTTCTCAAGCTCTCTAAGCTGTAGGGTCAGCATGCGCTGGGTAATGTTCGGGCATATTTTACGAAATTCATTAAACCGCTTCGTTCCATCGATTAGATGATACAGGATGACGCCTTTCCACTTGCCGCCAATCACGTCCAGCGTGAATTCTACGGGGCAGCCTTCACCGGATGGACAATCGCCATACCCGCTTATCCGGTCTCTCATCTCAACTCATCCTCACTTTCATAGTATACATTTTGATACTACATCACATGAATGTGCGTACTTACGTATCTGTAGGTTAACACCTATACTAGGGCTATGGCTAGTCAAAAAGAGAGGAATGAACCATATGACCACAATGAAAGCAATTGGATTGCACCGTTATTTGCCGATCGAACACGTTGAAAGCCTCATCGATTTCCAAATGGATAAGCCTATTCCTACGGGCCGCGACCTGCTAGTGAGAGTTCAGGCAATTTCAGTTAATCCCGTAGATGTGAAAGTCCGTGCTCCTAAGGAAAAAATTGAGGCAGCCCCGCGCGTGCTCGGCTGGGATGTCTCGGGTATCGTCGAAGCTGTCGGCCCACATGCCTCACTCTTTAAACCGGGCGATGAGATTTACTATGCGGGCAGCATCACGCGCGCAGGCGGCAACAGCGAATTTCACCTCGTGGATGAACGCATTGCCGGCTACAAACCGAAAACCCTTGATTTTGCTCAAGCCGCAGCCTTGCCGCTTACCGCCATCACGGCATGGGAAGGGCTCTTTGACCGTCTCGGCATCTCACACGACTGCGGCAAGAATGAAGGCAAGTCTATCTTGATTATAGGCGCTGCCGGTGGAGTTGGTTCCATCGCTACCCAGCTCGCAAGCGAAGCAGGATTAACTGTGGTTGGAACCGCTTCGAGACCCGAATCCGCAGATTGGGCACGGGCACATGGCGCTGCCCATACGATTAATCACCATGAGTCTTTTTTGCCTCAGCTGCAGGCCATCGGCCTTGCATCGGTCAACTACATTTTCTGCCTTAACCAAACGGAGCAGCATTGGGCCAATATGGCTGCAGCGATTGCACCACAAGGAAAAATTTGCTCTATCGTCGAGATGAGCTCGCCTATCGACCTCACCCTGCTCAAAAACAAAAGCGTCACTTTCGTTTGGGAGTTCATGTTCACAAGAGCAATGTACGAAACGGCAGATATGGAAGAGCAGCATCGGTTGCTGAATGAGATTGCCAAGCGAATCGATAACGGCACGCTTCGTTCCACCCTTGCAAAGCGGCTGTCCCCGATTAATGCCGCTAACCTGCGAGAAGCCCACAAAATCATCGAGACCGGCAGCATGATTGGAAAAATCGTTTTGGAGCGGTTTGAATAAGCTAACTTCGTTTCTACCGGATTGCCCATCGTATCGGGATGAAAAAGCCCAGTCGAAGGCATTTCGGTTTTTTTATTGCTTTGATCGCGGCTTCCAATCCATCAGCAGCGCTTTGAGTGTCTTGCACAGATGATGGGAATCCATCCAAAAAGCATTCTCACCTTTAACGAACATTGTTCTTTACGAACGGTGTTCGTTATGGTATAACTAGATCAATTCATTTCAAATCTAATACCGAGGTGTTGACTATCATGACAACTACAAACGCAGTAACAAAGAAACAACAACGCATAGCCATCGTCGGCGGAGGTCCTGGCGGGCTGACTCTTGCCCTCATTCTCCAGAGACACGGCATACCGACCGTCGTCTATGAACGCGAAGCTTCGCCATCGAGCAAGCAGCAGGGCGGTTCGTTGGATCTGCATGCGGAGTCCGGACAACGAGCGCTCAAAGAAGCTGGCTTGTATGAGCAGTTTCAAGCCATTGCCCGCTATGAAGGAGAAGATTTCCGCATTTTCGATAAAACCGGAAGAAACTATTGGGATGAAGTCGCTGATCCCGATGACACCGATGAAGGACAACGTCCCGAGATCGATCGCGGCACGCTGCGCCGGCTGTTGCTTGATGCTCTCGATCCGGGCTGCATCCGCTGGGGATATAAGCTGGACCAAGCCATTTCCTTGGAAAATGGTATGCACGAGCTTCGCTTCGAGAACGGGCACGTGGACACTGTGCATCTTGTCGTAGCAGCCGATGGCGCCTTCTCCCGCATTCGCCCGCTTCTTACGGATGCCGTGCCAGCCTACACCGGGCTCAGCATGGTTGAGATTAGCTTGCGGAATGCTGTCGCAATTCATCCTGAAATCGCCGCTTTCAACGGACGCGGCAAAATGTTCGCACTCTCCGACCATAAAGCCATTATCGGCCAGTTGAATGGAGACGGAACCATCCGGGTATATCTGAGCTTTAAAGTCGAGCAGGATTGGCTGGATACTTGCGGCATTCCCTTTGACCAACCCGAGGAGGCAAAGCGGCAGCTGCTTCAGCAGTATAGCGATTGGGACGAATCCCTAACCAAATATATCCGCGATGCCGATGGCCCTCTGCTGCCAAGACGCATTTATATGCTCCCTGTCGGTCTGACGTGGGAGCATAAGCCGGGCATCACGATGATCGGCGATGCTGCCCATGTAATGTCGCCGTTTGCTGGAGAAGGTGCGAACTTAGCGATGCTGGATGCTACAGAGCTCGCATTGTCCCTCGTGCAGCACGACGATATCAACAAAGCCATCTCCGACTACGAGCAGAAGATGTATGGCTATTCCTCTAAATCAGCTGCGGAGTCGGATGATAGCCTAAAGCTTTGCTTTGGCGATGATGCCGCAGCGAAGCTTAGCCAGATGATGACTCAATTTCATGAGCAGCACTAAAAAGCGCGCCCGATTGTTTACTAATTTAAGCGGGCATGCTATAAGGAAACTATGGATAAACCTACTCGAACCATTATCAGTCGTCGTTCGCGGCCTGCCAAGGAGCCGCTAAGCAAAGAGCTCATTATAAAGACCGCCTTGGAGTTATTAAAAAGTGAAGGCCCATCCGGGCTAAGCATGCGAAAAATCGCCAAAGCACTAGATACGGGCCCTTCTTCGCTTTATGTCTATGTCACAAACCTGCAGGAGCTAAGCGCTTATGTGTTAGATCACGGGCTTGGCAAGATGGCATTGCCTGATGTCCAAGAAGGCTCCTGGAAAACGAACCTGTTTGATGCGCTAAACTCGTACCTCATGGTTTTGTATGAGACCCCGGGCATCGCTGAGCTTGCGCTTACGACCATTCCCGTCGGACCCCATTCGTTAGCGTTGACGGAGTATATTCTTGAGCGGCTGCATGAAGGAGGCATCCGTTCCACTTCGGCAGCTTGGGGAGTCGATCTGCTGCTGCTTTACCCGGCTTCGGTCGCTTTCGAACAAGCTTCCCGCAATCAGAAGGGCTCGCCGCTCCACGCGCTTACCGCTTCTTACCAGACGCTTGATGCGTCACGTTATCCGCTACTCGCGGGCCTGAAGGACGAAATGACCTCCTCCGGCGGCAAGGAACGGTTTCATTGGGGGCTTGAGGTCATCCTGCAAGGAATTCTAAACAAGCAGGATCAATAGAAATAGACATGCAGGATTGGTCAGACCTCGCCCGTGTTCTGCCGCAAATAGAAAGAGCCGCCCCATGAATGGGGCGGCTCTTTCTATTCTCACCTTCGCAGCTTGCATTTCGCACCACTGCTAAGTGGCTTCACTCTCTATATGACGGACTGCGTTAACCAGCGGCCCACACGTCCAGTTCAATTTTTAATTCAGGCAAACCTAATCCTTGAACATAAGCAATGGTCATGGAAGGAGGCGTATCGCCGAAGGTTTGATTCCAAATGCCATAGAAATGGTCCCAATCAATTTCTTCCGTTGCCCAGATATTAACCTTAACCACATGATCGGGAGTCAGCTTCTGAGAAGCAAGAATCGCAACAATATTGCCCATCGTATTGGTCACCTGCTGATTGAAGTCCGAAGGGATATGCTCGTTCATGTCCACGCCAACTTGACCAGAAAACACATACATCTCCGCATGTCTGCTGATCTTAGTTACATGGCTATATCCACCGACAGGTTTCGCTATATTTTCCGGATTATATCGTTGTACAACGTTATGGTTTGAATTCATCATGGATAAAGTCTCCTTATATATTGAAAATAAACCGCCAAATTACGGTGATCCATTTTCACTGTTTTTCTATGTTCTGAATTGTTGACAGACCTATCCCGTCCACATTCATTCTAGAAAAAAACAGCAGTGGAATACCCGATGCCCCAAGACAGCGATTTGATCGATCTTTTTTTCATCCGGTATCCCTCCTTCCAATGTATAAGAAAAATGACTGACTACAATAGCTTATCATGAACAATATCAAAATTGTAGTCAACGTTTGATCGCTTCGCAAAAGCTTCATTTTTCAAGATCAAGTGATATAGTTGGAATTTCTCCCGCTAATTTATCATTATTCGCTCGGAAAAAGAAATAGATGGAAATTATACCGTTAATCCGACCGTTTTAGAGCTAAGAAGACGACCTTGGGTAATTTAGAAGGACAAATTCCAGCTAAACATCTCGAACAACATAATTTCATAAAAATAACGCCATAAATTCCTGCTAAATCAAATAGGAAGTCGTCATAACGAGGTCAAAACGAAGACATATTGAAATGGAAGCTCAGATAATGAGGCAGCTGAAAGCCTGATTTTCTACACCTATCATTTGTCGATTTAATAGTTCATTCTAAATGAAAACAAAAAAAACGCACGTTGGTCACTTTTGCGAAAGTGTCCGACGTACGGGTTAAAATCATGCTTAGCCAAGCTTCTGTATACACCAAGTCGTCATGCAGCGTTTGCCGGCTACGATAACGGTTTTGAGAGGCTCGTATAACTCGCCGTTCAGCTTCTCGGTCATTTGCAGCAGACGTTCCTCGTTCACGAGAAAACGAGTGCTGCCGTCGGGAAGCAGATAACGCTCATTGCCAAGCGGCTGCATAGCCGATTCCATTCCAATCGAAGAGGCCAAGCGCGCGAACAGCCGTCCGCCGGGCTTCAGTACACGCCAAAGCTCTTGAACCATCTGCTCAAAATGGGCCTCATGCTCCGCAAAATGCAGCACTGCGCTGCTGATAACAAAATCAAAGCTCCCAGCGGGAAAGCTCAGCTGCTCAATCGATTCCACGCGCGCCCGATCCTTCTGCCAATCAGGCACTAAAGCGGCTCCGAGCTTCTGCACCTCCGAAACCGCGGCCTCCGAACGGTCGGTAGCATACACCTCATAGCCCTCGCGGAGCAAATAGGCGATGTTCCTTCCCGACCCGCAGCCGGCATCGAGGATGCGCTGCTCCTTCGTGATCCGGCCCTTCAACAGCTGGTCAAATAAATAAATATCGATATCTCCGAATTGTTCCTTAATGCTCATTTGCATGAAAGGACGCCACCTCTTTCCCGTTTCCGTCTTCAGGCCGTATAGAGATAAACCTTAGTCCGATACATGTCACGGCAAACCATAATCTGCTCTGGCTCCCATCCCGGCAGCGCAAAACAGACGCTTATGACTCGCGTGCCAGGTTTTAGCTGATCCCGAAATAACTCGCTTAACCGCTGCATCGCTCCCGGAAAGAGATAACACACAACCATATCCACATCCCGGTACAAATATGTGTATAAATCGCCTCTAACGAACGTTACATTCCGGCTGTGATCCCATTTGGCAGCCAAAAAAGATATCCACATGGGGATAAGTGAATTTTCGATCCCTATAATGCGCCAGCCTTTCGTGCTTCTTCCGATTTGCAATGCCAGCGTTCCCCAGCCCGAGCCTGCCTCTACCATCAAGCCCCCGTTCCCGCCTGGGAGCCTGCGAATCGCCGAAATGACCGCTCGCCTGACAGGCTCTGAAGCAGGCATGGGGGAAATGCCGTTACGCCAGCTTACATAGACAATAGATAAGACCGCAGCCAGCACGGCTGCGGCCACCGATAGTAACACGATCTGGTAGACGAGGCTCTCGATCGTCATCGTCCCCCTTCCAACCCGCGCTATGTCTTAGGACTTATTCCCTCTGCGAACCTTCAGCTGCTTGCCTTTAACCGTTGTATTACGCATCACCTCAAGGACGAGCGAGCCTTTTCCGTTCAATATTTCAACGTCCGTAACATTGTCGAGAATGGTAATAATCCCGATATCGTCGGCCGAGACGCCTTCGATCTTGGCAATCGTGCCGACAAAGTCCACGGCCCGAAGCTTCTTTTTCTTGCCGCCGTTGAAGTTCAGCTTCATGATCTGCTTGTTCAACTGCTCGCGTTTATCCTTCTTAAGGACTGGACCGATATTTAGCTTCTGCTCAAAATCCTCGCGACGAAGATCAACCGCCTCTTCGGAAGGGGCCTTGGCTCTCGCAATAGAGAATCCGATATACTCCTCGATTTCCGCTAGTCGCCTTCCATCCTTAGGCGCGACGAAGGTAATGGCTTTGCCCGTCTTCCCTGCCCGTCCCGTCCGTCCGGTACGGTGAACGTAGCTTTCCTTCTCCAGCGGAATATCGAAGTTAATGACATGGGTAATATTCGTAATATCGATGCCTCTAGCCGCTACGTCTGTCGCAACCAAATAACGGAATTGTCCCCTTCGGAAAGCATTCATGACTTCAAAGCGCTCGTCTTGCTCCATGCCGCCGTGTATGCGATCGCAAGGATACGAGAGGTCAGCCATCTGCCTGAATACGTGGTCCACGTTCTCCTGCGTGCGGCAGAAGATGATGCAGCTATCCGGATTTTCGGTAATCATCACGTCCTGCAGCAGCTTGAACTTGTCCGCTTCCTTTACCTCGATAACCGCATGCTCGATCGTCGCCGTAGTCAGTCCCGAAGCCTTAATTTCTACCTCTACAGGCTCCTTCATATATCTGCGCGACAGCTTGGCCACATCTTCTGGGAACGTCGCTGAGAACAGCATCGTTACCCTTTCCGTTGGAAGCTGTTGAATAATCGCCTGCACCTGCTCGATAAAGCCCATATTCAGCATTTCATCGGCTTCGTCGATGACCAAATATTTAATCTTCTCAATGGCCAGCGTGCCCCGCTCGATATGGTCATGCACGCGCCCAGGCGTACCTACAACCATATGCGTTCTTTGCTTCAGCTCCGCCTTCTGGATATGGAAAGGGGCTTTGCCGTAAACCGCCATGGACTTAATCCGCTTGAAGCGCCCGATGTTCGTAATATCCTCATTGACTTGAAGCGCAAGCTCTCTTGTCGGTGTCAGTACAAGCACCTGCGGCTTGTTCTCGTTCCAATCGACCAGCTCGCACAGCGGAATGCCGTAGGCTGCCGTCTTGCCGCTGCCTGTCTGGGATTTAACCACCAGATCCTTCTGAGCAAGCGCCACGGGGATCACCTCACGCTGCACCTCGGTTGGCGTTTCATAGGACAGGCTCTCTAGCGCCCGCACGATTTCTTGGCTCAATTCATAATCCGAAAATTTGATTTCACTCATCTATAGACCTCTTCTGCACATGTAGTTTATTCGTAACTTTAAGCATAGCATACTCGCTGGCCTTTTGATCCATAAACCTTTGCCCTCCACGCATAAACGGCTTGCTGATGCTTAGGCATAAGGTCTTAGGGCACATGAAGAGTCAAGACCTTAGTCTTATTATTCAACCAATATTGGAAATATAACACAAAATGATAGTAAACTATTGGTTATACCCGCCAGCATAGGAGCTATTCGAATACAACGATTAAGGGAGAGTGTCCGATGAGTGAGCAGCAGGAATACCGGTTTCAGGTTAATCTAAGCGGAATGATCAATATATTATCTAATCACTTATATAGCAGTCCAAAGGTATTTTTGCGGGAGCTGCTGCAAAATGCAACCGACGCAATTACGGCAAGAAGCAGCGTTGACCCCTCCTACAAAGGGAAGGTATCCGTTGAAATCGCAGGAAGCGGCGAGCAGGTTACGATGACGGTGGAGGATACGGGCATCGGCCTAACGGAAGAGGATATCCATCAGTTTCTTGCGATGATCGGCCATTCGTCCAAGGTAGGCAAGGACTTCCTCGCCACGGAAACCTCCTTTATCGGCCGCTTCGGAATCGGCCTCTTGTCCTGCTTCATGGTCAGCGACGAGATTGTCGTGCTGACCCAGTCGGCCAAGGGTGGCCCTTCCATGGAATGGCGCGGCAAGCCGGACGGCACCTATACGATCCGCAAGCTCGATACACAGCTCGCAATCGGAACCAAGGTGTACCTCCGCTGCAAAGCCGATTGCGCGGACTATTTTGAGCCTGCTGCCGTCGAAGAGCTGCTTTTCTATTACGGCGCCTTGCTGCCGTATCCGGTCACGCTGGTCGCAGGCGGACAGCAGAAGACCATTAATGCTACGCAGCCCGTGTGGTTCGCGGAGCCTGAGCTCGCCCGCGGCAAGCGCCGCGAAGTACTCGATTTCGGAACCCGACTTCTTGCGGAGCCCTTCGAAGATTTCATCCCGCTGCGCACGGCTAACGGCCGTACCGGCGGGATTGCCTACATTCTTCCGCATAGCGTGAATCTGAATACGCGGCGCTCCCACAAGGTTTACTTAAAGCAAATGCTGGTTTCGGATAAAGCGGAAAATATTTTGCCGGAATGGGCTTTCTTCGTCAAATGCCTGATTTGGACCGATGAGCTGCAGCCGACGGCCTCGCGCGAGCATTTTTATGAGGATGACCGGCTGCAATCCGTACGCGATGAACTAGGGGAAGCCATCCGTGATGAGCTTGTGCGCATCGGAAACCATGAGCCCGAACGGCTGCAGCGCATCATTTCGCTTCACGCCCTGCCGATGAAGGCGCTGGCTGCGGAGGACGCCGCTTTCCTGAACACCATCTACAAATGGCTCTCCTTCGAGAGCACTTATGGCGAGCAAACGCTCGGTGAGCTTATCGACGAGAAGAAAAAGATCTACTATACCGCTACGGTCGACGAATACCGCCAAATAACGCATGTAGCGGCAGCGCAATCCTTGCTCGTGTTAAACGGCGGTTATATTTATAACCACCAGCTGCTCGAGGGAATCGCGTATATGAACCCCGAGCTTGAGCTAGAGCGGCTAATGCCGGAGGACGTATCTTTATCATTCACCGATTTGACGATGGAGGAGAAAAACGACCATTACGACGCGATCCGACTTGCCGATATCACGCTGCAGCGGTTCCGCTGCCAAATCCAGCTGAAGCGCTTCAAGCCTGCCGAGCTGCCGGCCCTCTATACGCTGTCGAAGGAATCCTCCGCACTGCGATCTCTGGAGAAGGCGAAGGAAAGCAGCACGGATCTGCTAGCATCGGTGCTTGGCAATTTAGGCGGCAGCTTTGGCGAGTCAGCTTATTCCACGTTGTATTTCAATTTGGATAACCCGCTCATTGACCGCTTATTCTCCTCAGGCAGCAAGGATATGCTTCCTGCCGCCGTGGAGATGCTTTATACGAATGCGCTAATGATGGGGCATTACCCGCTTAGCCGGCAAGAGCTTGCCGTGCTTAATCAAGGCATCGTTCGATTTATCGACTGGGGTTTGTCCGCGAATGCGGGGAATGGAGGGGCTTCTAAATGAACTATGATTTCGAGACACTAATGGATGAAGCTTATGATTTGCCCGATGGGCTTGCGAAGCTGGAGGTTCTGGAAGCGGCGGCACGGTATGCCGACGCGGAGGGGGACATCGAGCAAGGCTTTGAAGCGAGAAAAGAAATCGTGCATACTGCTATTTTTCACGGTTACCCCTTAAAAGCATTGATCGCCTTCTCTTGGCAGCTAGGGCAATATGACCGAAATCCCGAGCAGTTCGGCAGCTTCGATCTGATGTGGTCTTATAAGTGGATTGTCGGCCAGGTGGCGCACTTCCCGGAAATCCCGCTTCATAAGATCGAGGAGCTCGTGGATGACCTGGGCAAGCGCTACAAGGAGCACGGCTATAATGAGCGCACTTATTTCTATTACCGCTTCCGCGTTGCCATGGACCTTGGCAAGATGGCAGAGGCCCAAACCTATCTGGAGCTATTCCAAAAGGCCGAACGCGATTATATGAGCGATTGCGATGCTTGCGAGCAAAACCAGATCGTTCAGTTCTACTCCCAGCTCGGCGAGCACGAGAAGGCGCTAGAAGCTGCGCAGCCGATTCTGTCCGGCGCTATGAGCTGCGCGGAGGTGCCGCATATTACGTTATCCTACTTGCTGCTGCCTATGCTTGAGTTGCAATCAGAGCAGGATGCGCGCAAGACCCATAACAGAGGTTACCGGCTCATTAAAGGCAAACGTGACTTTATCGAAACGGTTGGCAGGCACATGTCGTTTCTGGCTCGGACGGACGTGAAGAAAGGAATAGAGTTGTTTGAGCACCACTTGGCAATGACTCTCGATCACGAGGACCCGTTCCACAAGCTGGTATTCCATCTCTACAGCGCGCAGCTGCTGCAGAAGCTCGCGGCGAACGGATCCAAATACCGTCCAAGGCTGCCGATGTCCTTCCTCGTCTCAAACGAGGAGATGAGTCTGGCGCATCTGGCCGATCATTTTGCCCAGCTCGCCTTGTCGGCTGCTCAGCAATACGACACTCGCAACGGCAACTCGTATTATATGGAGTGGGCTGAGGAAGCGCTTCGCGCGTAGCGCGTACGTAGGCGAGCGACAAAGAGGCCAATAGCAGCTATATTCTGGGCATTGGGCTTTACTGAACTTGCCGCAAATCATCATGGTCGCTTAGCATCTGCTTCAGGACCAACGCATTTCCCTACAAAAAGGCTTTTCCTAAAGATCCGATTAGGATCAGAAGGAAAAGCCTTTTTTTGCTGCGAGCGATTAATAAACGACTTTCACCGGCGTTCTGGTTTTGGCGGATTCCATAATCGCTAAAATAACCATCGTCGTGTTGTACGCATCCTCAATTGTCACCTGGAACGGCTCGCCCGTAATCAGCTGATCTACGAAATGACGGATACTCTCGTATGCGAAGCCCTTGGGCTTGCCATGGATGAAGTGGCGGACCAGCAGATCCGGGCGGTCTGCCTTCGTTTCCGTGAATCGCTCCATCATCTGGCTGTGCGTGGGATCAATATTGAACATCCCTTTCGTACCCGTAATATTAAGCTTCATATCGTTCACGTTCGGATTGGAGTTCGGCGTGATCCAACCGTTCTCCATCGTAGCGATGCCGCCGCCGCGAAATTCCAGAATCGTCTGATACACGTCGACGGTATCGACTCCCTCGCTCTTCAGCACACCTTCGCGGGATACGGAGTAAACACGCTCCACCTCGTCATCAAACAGCCAGCGCAGCACATCCACGCTATGATAACCAAGAAACCAAAGGATCGACGACTTGGCAGCCCACGGCAGCAGATCGGTCGCCACCCATTTGATGTCATTTAGCCGGTAATATGCGCTGTACGGCTCTCCGATCTCCCCGTCCACGATACTCTGCTTCGGCAAGGCGACAAGAGGGCTCCAGCGGCTGTGCAAATCCACCATCATCCGCACGTTGTTGCGCTCCACGGCCTCGACGATTTCCAGCGCTTCCTCGCGGCTGGTCGTCAGCGGCTTCTCGATAATGAAATGCTTGCCTGCGTTCGCGCAGTCCACCGCGATTCTCGTGTGGGCAAAATCCGGCGTCACGATAGCGACCGCATCCACATCGCCGCTGCGCAGCATCTCGTTATGATCGGTAAAAATGCCGCTTTCCGGAATATTAAACTTTGCCGCCAGCGCTTTAGCCCGTTCCACATTCATGTCGCATACAGCCGCAACCTCCGCGCACGGATGATCGTTGTAAATGAATGCATGGGTCTCCCCCCATGTGCCCGCTCCTACAATCCCCATTTTAATTTTCTCCATACCTCTCATCGCCTTTCAGTCAATTTAGCATGCCGTTATTTTACGCCGCCAAAGGTGAGTCCGCGGATCATATATTTCTGAACAATCATGGCAAACAGCAGCACGGGCATAATCGTCACGATGCCGATCGCCGACATCTCGCCCCATACGACGCCGCTTACGGAAAGGAACAGCGTTACTGTCGTAGGCAGTGTGCTTGCGTCCGCGCTCGTCAGGAATAACGCAAATACGAATTCATTCCAAGAATTAATGATGCAAAAAATAGCGGTAGCGATGAGCCCAGGCGTTGCCAGCGGCAGAATCACCTTCATAAATACTTGAAACCGCGAGGCGCCATCCACGAAAGCCGCTTCCTCCAGCGCCAGCGGAATCTCCTCGAAGAAGCTGCGCATCATCCAAATCGTAAACGGGATGTTGAAGAGCATATAACAAATGATGAGCACCAGATGCGTATCGAGCACGCCAAGCAGGCTGGCCATGACAAAGATCGGAATGACCGATGCCATCGGCGGCAGCATTCTAAGGCTAAGCACCCAAAACGCCTTGTTTTCCTTTTTCTTGAACTCGAACCTGGCAAAGCCATAAGCGGCCATGCCGCCAATAAATATCGAAAATAATGTAGTCAACACAACGACGATCGAGCTGTTTCTCAAATAATCAAGCGCATGCCGGTTGGCGAATACATTTTTGTAATTTTCAAAGGTTGGCGAGAAAAACCAAATGCTAGGATCATAGGTTTGCGTTTTTGTCTTCAAGCTGATGATGAGCATCCAGAACAAGGGAAACACGCAGGACACGCATACGATCAGCAGAACAATAGCCGTTCCAATTCCCAATTTTTTCGTACCCATCGGATTCATCCCTTGTTCTCAACCCCTTTCCGGTAAGCCCTAATGAGGATCATGCTGATCACCGTGGTCAGAATGAGCAGAACGACGGAGACTGCTGCCGATCTTCCTACCCAACCGGTTTGGGCAAAGCCCAGGCGGTATACATGCAAGCTCAAAAATTCGGTGGCGCTGCCCGGTCCGCCCTGCGTGAGGGAATACGGGATATCAAAGGTTTTCAACGAATCTATTGCCCGGAAAATAACCGCCAGCAAAATCATGGGCCATAGCAGCGGCATCGTTATGTTTCTAAAAATTTGCAGCCGATTCGCACCGTCGATCGCCGCCGCTTCATACGGGTCGGAAGGCAGCGAGCGGATACCCGCGTAAATGATCAACGCCACGAAAGGGGTGTTTTGCCATACGTCCACGAGTACTGTCGACCAAAAAGCATTTTCGCCGGACAGCCAGATTACCTTTGCCCCTATGAATTGGAGGAAATAGTTAAGCACGCCATATTCAGCGTTCATCATCAGCTTCCAGACCTGGCCCGTAATGCTCGGAGTCATGGCAATCGGTACGATCATGCAAGCAAAGACGAGAAACTTCAGCTTGAATTCTCGGTCCAGCAGCACGGCCAGCCAGAAGCCCAGCAGCAGTTCAACCACGGTAACGATAACCATGAAGCCAAGGCTGATCATGACCGAATACCAGAACTCGGGATCGCGGCCGGAGAACAAGCGGATAAAATTGTCCAAGCCGACAAAGTTGAAGGAAGAGTAACCCAGCTCATAGTCGGAGACGCTTAGCACATACAGAAACAAAGTCGGTATAAAGGTAAGCGCCCCGAGAATAATCATGGCCGGCATAATATATACGAGATGCGGTTTTTTCTGAAAGTAAGAGCGAATCATAGTTGTCACCTTCTCTGCTTTAGCTTATCGAGGCTGCTGGCGCAGCCCCGTTGGTATCCCTTACTTGCCAACAATATCCTCAAGCTCGGTTTGTGATTTCTTCGCGGCTTCCTCTACCGTCATTTCGCCAAACATCGCTGCGCTGACATAGTAGCCGACCCGGTCCAAAATTTGGCCAAGCTTCTCATGCGGCGGAATCCACGAAATTCCTTTTTCCACAAGTACGTTCGCATCGCTTAGCGCTGCTAGCTGTACTGGATACGAAGGATCAGCGGCAACAAGCTCCTCATCCTGATAGATGGATGTGCGAACCGGCACTCCTCCGCCTTCTACGTAAGCTTTGGCGTTCTCCTTGCTGTTCATATAGACGATGAAGGCCCAAGCCGCTTCTTTGTTCTTGGAGAGGGAGGACAGGGACATGTTCCAGCCCGCGAGCGCGCTTGCTTTGCCTTCCGGCCCTTCCGGCGTCGGCACGAAACCAACCTTGTCATAGACTTGCGAACCGGCAGGGTCCAAAATTCTTGTCGCTAGTGCCGTGGCATCCAGCCACATCGCTGCTTTGCCCGTCGTAAACGCAGAGAGCGCTTCTTCATGCGTATAGGAAGCAACATCTTTCGGAGCATTCTTCAGCAAATCCACATAAAACTGCATCGCTTCGACTGTTTTCGGATCGGTCATCGTTACGGCGCCTGTCTTCTGATCAATAAAGCCGCCGCCGAAGTTATACATCACAGTCATAAGGCCCGAAGCGGCATGAATGCCTCGTTGTGCCCTCATCGTTACGCCGTACAACCCATCTTCCTTGCCGTTAAAGAACTTGGCCAATTCCAGAAACTCAGCCATCGTAGCTGGCGGCTGTTTGCCGTATTTCTCGAAGAGGTCCTTGCGGTAGGCAATGAACCTTGTTTCGCCCGCCGTAGGGATACCGTAAGCCTTGCCATCGTATTTGCTGATCCCGTTCCGGTACGCAGGCACGATATCCTCATAATCGAACCAAGCTGGCGTGAGATCTTTATTCACGATATAGGAATCAAGCGGCTCTACGACCTTTTTGGCGCCGTATTCGCTCATCCAGAAGCCGTCGACCATCAACACGTCATAAGTGCCGGTTTTGCCTGTGTAATCCAGCAGCTGCTTGTTCTTGAGGTAGGTTTCCTCCATAACTTCCCATTTCACTTTGATGCCCGTCAGCTTCTCAAAATCCCCGGTCAGCTTCTGGAACGATTCCGTTGACGGATGGCTGGCGAATGCCAGCTTGATTTCTTCGCCGTCGTACTTCTCTTTGATTGTCTTACCCCACGCCTCAAGCGTATCCGTAGCGCCGCCCGATGTTCCTTGCACCGGATCAGCTCCTTTATTCCCCTCGTTCTTGCCGCCGTTATTCCCCCCGCATGCTGAAATGATTGCCACCAGCAGCATTACGACGATGAGCAGAGACCCTTTTTTCCCCATTACCAGACACTCCCCTTATCCTGAATGTTTTGCGTAAGGTTAAGTAACATATATCTGTCACTCATCTTACGAACGCGTTGTTGATACCACAAATAATATCCAAATAAAACGTTTACAACAATGTATTGTAGCGTCCATCCTTGTCTTCACGAAACTAAACTAGTCGAAAAACGAAAAAAACAAACCTTCGCGTGAAGGTTTGTTACATCAATCAACTATTTTTTTCCTTATATTCTAACGGCGATATGCCAAAGTACTTTTTAAATATTTTCGAAAAATAGGGATAATCATTAAAGCCGCATTGTTCGGCCACGATATTAATCTTTGCAGATGCTTCGTTTTTTAATCGCGAGCGCGCCTGCTCCAGCCGGTATTCGCTAATATGCTGCGTGATCGGCTTCTTCATCACTTCCCGAAAGATTTTACTGAGATACGGAGCGCTGACTCCGCAGCCCTCGGCAAGCCCCTGCAGATTCAAGCCGGCATCGCCGTAGCCTTTTTCGATTTTGGCCAGCACATCCTCGACTATCCGTTTATTGCGGGGCGCTCTTCTCTCGGAAACTCTTGCAATTTCGCTTGCCAGGTAACTCTTCCAAACCGCAAACAACTCGTCAGCGGTCGTCGCCGCCTGATTGAGGGAAGGCGCCGTCTCACCAGCCTCCTGCTTGAGATTAAGCAGCAGCTCCGAACGGAAGGAAAGCTGGAAATGCCCCATAATCTGCTTAAGCTCCAGCCAAGAAAAGCCGTATGTCCGGCAATAGGCGCTCCAATCGTCTACAATCCGCTCCATTTCGTTCCGATTCTCGGCCAGTACGTTTTTCACGAGGGACGCGACCGTATCCTTCATAACGCGAATACTATCCACATCCATTTGGGAGGTCCATCTAGCAGGGTCTTTAAGCAGCACCTTAGACATAACCTCGTTTAATCGCTCCTGCGTGATCGGCTTTAGCAAATAATCGGCGACCTGATGCCGCAGCGCCTGCTGGACGTACTCGAATTCCGCGTAGCCGCTCAAGATAATCACGTCCATCTCCGGATCTCGGACCCTTATGCTTTCAATGAGCTGCAAACCGTTCATGACGGGCATCTGAATGTCCGTGATGACAATATCCGGCTTGCGTGCTTCGATTTTCAGCAGCGCTTCCTCGCCGTTCTTTGCTTCTTCAATGTCCGTGATGCTCTTGCTGAATTGCTCCAGCAGCTTTATAATCCCTTTTCGAATGACAACCTCATCATCAACGACTAGAATCCTCACTGTCTTTCCCCTCCTTAGGAAGCCATACTCGAACTGTTACCCCGCCCGTCATCGACTCCTCAAGCGACAGGCCAAATGGTGCGCCATAGCGCAGCCGAATGCGGTGATGCACGTTCAGCAGGCCAATGCCCCGTTTGCGGGTGTCGTCATTTTCCGGTAAATCGCTAAATTCCAGCGCAAAAAGCTCGTTCATCGCTGCCATCGCCAATTCATCCATCCCCTGCCCGTTGTCCTCGATATAGAGGGCGTAGGCCTCCTCGCCAATATCGCCGGCATAAATTTTCAAATAGTAATCACGCTCGCCGATAAACGCGTAATGAAAGGCATTTTCCACGATCGGTTGCAGCGTAAGCTTGATGATGGGGTATGAATTATAAGGCTCCAGCTCATCCAGATCAATCTCGATATCCGGATATCGCTCCTGCTGGATTTCCAAATACGTTCGTACGTGATCAATTTCAACTCGCAGCTCTACCTCGGCCTTCGGATTATCGATCGTGTACCGAAAGAAGTCGGCCATCGCCTTGCTCATCCGGCTGATCGCAGGCACATCATTCAGAATAGCCTGACAATTAATGACCTCAAGCGTGTTATATAAAAAATGAGGATTGATTTGATTTTGCATCGCCAGCAGCGTGGCGTCCTTTTGCTTCATTTCCGCATGAATCTTCTCCATTTCGACCACGTACACTTTATCGATCATGCCGGAGAGGTTCGCAAGCATCTTATTGAAGTTTCTCCCCAGCAGCCCGATTTCATCGGTATACTTGCTCGTAAACCGCACATCCAGATCGCCGATCTCCACCTTCTTCATAAGCTGAAGCAGCTTTTTGATCGGCTGAACGAGCGTAAGCGACAGCACGAACGAAATGAGGAGCGTGAACAGCAAAATAAGAGCGATAACGAGCGGCTGCACGTTTTGAATCTTTCTGACCTTGTCGGAAATGGCCTGCTGGTTAATATAAGCCTGCACTTCAAAGCCGCTGTAGCTGAGCTTCGAATCCATTTTCAAATAGACGGAGCGATTAGCGCTGATATCCGTTGGAAAGGATGAATAGACGATATGTCCCCCCGCATCCTTCAGCTCAATAAGCAGATCCGACGCGGCAAGCAGGCGGAACGCATCGCTGAACAGCTTGCCATTGAGCCGCACGACAAGAATGCCATCCCTGCCTTCAACGTCATATTTCCCCAAGGTCAAATAGATCGTGCTGTAGGATCGGTCCTGATAAAAGAGATGCTCCTTGGTCGGCTTGGACCACAAATCGGTTTCCTTGTTTAAGAAATACCGATACCACGCTTGGCTCCGATAGTCGATATCCGGCACGCGGTCCAGATTCTGATCGTAGATCAGCGTCTCGGCTCCACCCTCATTGCTTTCCTTGATCATAAAAAATACCGATTCCAGCTCGCTGGAGTATTGGGTCCGATACGCTTCAAGCGCCTTCTCTATCCGGCTTCGGTCGGTTGCCTCGATCAGCTCTGAGCCGTTATCAGAATAATAAAAGAAGTAATAAACATTCTGAACGACTCTGTTCAGCTGGTTATCGAGATTGAGACCCGCTTGGTTAATGGAGCGCTGCACGCGCTCCATTTCGTTTTCGGTCAGAATCTTCTCGAAATTATGCTGATAAATATAAACTAGGCTAAATACGCCAACAAACGAGACGATGGAAATCGAAACAAATATTTTCGTGAAAAATTTTCGGTTCATGATCGGATTGACCAAGCTTCGAATAAGCCATTCCATTCCCGTCCACCCCGCTTTGTGTAAGTATGCCAAGCTGTCTGTGTAATAATGCCGTATTATAGCATAATCTCCTCGGCTTCCTTACAAAAAAACAAAGCCAAAATAATTTTCGAAAAAGAGTGATCCAAATATCCATTCCCATCGTGAGCCTTAGTAAGAAAGCAAAACAACCACACACGAGGAGAGTGAATGTACCATGAAAATGAAAAAATGGCTTGCCCCCGTACTTAGCTTATCTCTGCTGCTTCCCGCACTCGCCGGGACGCAAAGCGTTCGTGCAGAATCAATGAAACCAAGTGCAGACACACCCGCAGTAGAGCTTCGAGCAGGGCTGGACTACTTGCTATCGGAGCACTTTACACTTGCTGTAGTCTCAATGACCAAAGCTTACGACGGCGCTTCCGATGCAGCAGCAGCCCAAACCGCACTGAATCAAAATGCGAAAGACATGGTGCCCGCGATCGCTTCGATTTACGGCGAGGCAGGCGCCAAGGAATTTGACCGCATCTTCGCAGCCCATAATGGCTATACCGACAAATATGTAACTGCCGTGAAGGGAAAGGATAGGATGGGGCAAACCGCAGCCCGCAACGAGCTTGAAGCTTTTGCCAAAGAATTTGGTAGCTTCCTTGGAGCCGCGACGGAAGGCAATCTGCCTGCTGCCGCAGCTCAGGATGTTGTTCGGACACACGAGAACCAGGTGCTCGAAGTATTTGACTCCTATGCGGCGGGCAACTATAAGGCGGCATACAGCGAGTTCCGTGAAGGCTTAGGGTTTATGTTCGGGGTCAGCGATGCACTCTCTGGTGCCATTACGACACAGTATCCATCGAAATTCGACAATACGCGTTCGGATACGCCGGCAGGTGACCTGCGTTCCGCACTGAACCACCTAGCCGCAGAGCATTACGCGCTCGCTGTTCTCAGCATGCAGAAGGGTTTCGACAAATCGCCGGCCTACAGCGCGCTGCTGGAAGCGCAGGATGGCAACACCAACGACTTCACCGCAGCGATTTCCTCTATTTATGGCGCTGAAGGCGGCGCAGCGTTCAAGCAAGTATGGACCGGTGACCATATCTTCGCGCAAGACGAGATCGTCAAAGCGGCACTCTCCGGCGATACAGCAGCGATTGCCAAGGCTAGAGCGAAGCTTGATACGTTCTCAACGGAATTTGGCAAGTTTCTTGGTTCCGCTACAGGACAGAACCTGCCGACGGAAGGCGCTACTGCAGCTGTAGCTGCTCATGAGAAGCTTGTACTCGAAGCATTTGATATTTATCAAACCGCTAACAAAGCGGGGCTGTATGACAGCTTCCGCAAGGGCTACAGCTTTATGTTCGGCGTAGGCAAAGCTCTTGGCGGCGCAATCGTTACCCAAAAACCGGAGCTCTTCCAAGTCAAACCACCGGTTACACAGCCCGAGAATCCAAACAACGTAACAACCATCTGGTTCCAGCTTGGCAACAAAACCGCGCAAATCAATGGCAAAAAAGCCATGATGGATGTCGCTCCTTATGTTAAAAACGGCACAACCTTCGTCTCGCTTCGCACATTGACGAATACGCTTGGCGCCGATGTGAAATACGTTCCTGCAAACAAAACAGTTGAGCTTCGATTAGGCGAGGATAAAGTCGTATTCTGGCTAGGCAAAAATGTCATTCAAGTCAACGGCGCTAACGTAACCCTCGATGCTGTCGTTCATATCAAAGACGGACGTACGCAAGTCCCTCTTCGCTTTATCGCAGAATGGCTAGGCTGGAATGTCAACTGGAATGGGGCTAACCAATCTGCCACGTTGACGAAAGCTATGTAATTGAGCGTTAAGCGTGATGAATTAAAATGATCTTCCTAAAATCCTGCTCCGGCGCTTTCAAGCTCCGGGACAGGATTTTTTTGGTATGGTGAGAGGCTAAGGGGAAAGCAATTAAGGCCTATTTGCTGGGCTAGTCGTATTTGAGTAACCGCTTAATCCATCTAATGTCGGGGTAAAAGGTAAGAGAGCCTCCTTGGCAGGTACTATAAAAAGTGAGTACTAGTTGGGTTGCGAATGGGTCATTATAATACAAGACATACCAACAAGAAAGGCAAGTGAGTGCTATGCTTCGATTAAATGTTACCCGTGTCGGTTTTCTCATGGGCGTGTCTCTGCTGCTTGCTGCCATCATCTATTTCTTTGCAGCCAACTGGGGCGGCCTTGGCCGTGCCGATAAAATTTTAGCCTCCGCAGGCATTATGGTCCTGTTCTATGGAGCGTCCTTTATTTTCTCCAAAATGAAAATCATGCTGGGCCACCATTCTTTCCTGTCTGCCATCTTTCTAGTTGGCGGCTGTATCTCGTTTGGGGCTGCCGTCGCTCTGCTTAATCAAATCTACAATTCGCATGCAGATACCTATGAGCTCTTTCTCGTATGGTCAGTTCCGGCGCTGTTGTTTGCTTTTATAACGCGTTTCAGTCCGTTTTATCTTCTCGCCTATACGCTCGTCCATTTGACGTTATGGCAGTACTTTTTCCCGTCTTCGCTGCATGTCTATCATAGTGAAGCCGAGCTTTACCTGATCGGCTGCTTGTTCGCCTTGATCAATCTAATTCTGTTTCTTCTGACCGAAACTAGGCTGCTAGCCTCCGCACCGCTCAAAGCGGTCAGCTTCATCGCTTTCCATACAGCCTTGCTCATCTTAAGCAACTCGTTGCTTTATGAGCGGTACGGCCCTTGGATGAACATCGCATCCGCAGCTGCTATCGCGTTCGGCTTCTATTATTTTAGCCGGGTGCATCTGAATAAAGCCATGCTTACGCTTAACGCGCTGGCTGCATCCGCCTTTGCCATATTCAAGTTTTTGGAGCTGTTATCCGAGCATGCCTCCACAGCCTTTTTTGTCTACGGATTACTCTTTGTGGCTGTCCTGCTCACTGCAAACGTATTTTTCTTCCGTTATTTGAACAAGCTGGATCAGCCCGCTGAAGACCATGAGAAGCAGGCCTCTGACCCAGAGGAAAATAAACATAAAGGTGCGCTTATCGGCAAAATCGTCTCCACCGTCGTCACCATCGTTGGCATATTAATCGGCAGCATCTCGCTTGTTGGCCTAGTATTTCTAGCCTCTGACGGCCAGGACACGGAGTATGTGCTGTTTGTCATCTCGCTGCTATTCATTATTCCCGTCTTGTTCTTGAGCCGCCTGAATGCCGTTGTTCGATACACCATCCTTACGATCGGCTATGCGGCTGGCATGATTGCCATAGCTTGGATTGAGCAGCCACTGCTGACCTTGCTCTTTCTTGTCGTGACGGGTGCCGGCTGGATACGCCTTGACGGGCGAGGCCAGCATCTCTTCATCTACTCGTTATTCAATATCAATATCGCGATCCTGCTGTTTCAATTATTTGAATCCGTTCAGCATGCCTTCTCCTTTATGGTCTTGATTATGGCGGCGCTGAACGCATTGATTTATGCCTGCCATCACCTGCTGGGTGAAGGGGCGCTGCGGCAAAATCTGCGGGAATGCGGCCTGCTGTATACGCTGCTCTTCTTATTTTGGCTGACCTTTATGGACGACATTTTTCCTTATTCGTATGAAGTTTTTAATATCATGAATTTTGTTGCCGTCACTGCTCTGGCCTTCCTATTTGTCCGCCGCAGCCAGGCACTGGAAGCGACCGCGAGCCTCACATTCTGGTTCATCTTTATCGCGTTCAAATATTACGATATCTTCTGGACGCTGCTGCACAAATCCATTACACTCGCGCTGCTTGGCATTCTCATTATTGCGGTCACCTATGTTTTCGCTTACCGGACCCGTGCCCGCGTACCCGAAAATACAGATGAATTCAGCCGCTTACTGAGCAAGAAACCCGTTTTGATCGCCATCGTTATCGTGCTGCAGTTGGGTTACGTCGGTTATCACGCGGCTACTAGCGAGGTGCTGCTGTCCACCGGCAAATCCATCAAGCTCGCCATTGAACCACTGGATCCCCGGTCGCTGCTGCAAGGCGATTATGTAAGGCTGAATTACAGCATCTCCACACCTCCGGAAACTGCACAGCAAGAGCTGGAAAACAGACAGGGGCTAAGCCGAATCAAGGTTGTTTTGCAGGAAGGTGCCGACGGTGTCTATACGTTCGATCGCTTTTATCAAAGCGGAGAAACGATTTCGGCTAACGAGGTCATTATCAACGCTTCCACCAGTGGCTGGCAAAGCCTCTATTACGGAATCGAAACGTTTTTTGTGCCGGAGGGTACTGGGCTCGAAACCGAGCGCAACGCACACTACGCCTATGTAAAAGTTGGCAAAAAAGGCGACGCGCTGTTGGAGAAGCTGAGCAAGGATTAACGGTTAAATGTAAGAAATGGAGTGGGAGTGAAGCGAGTAGATTGATTTGAGAAACGCGGCGTTCGCCCTTGCAGCCTGATTCTGACTTTTATAGGTTCAAAAGAAAGAAAACAAGGAATCTGGCTGCAAGGGGGACTTTATAATCATGCTTGATCCGCTCATGCAACAAGTAGTTCGACTTATATTGGCTGAGGTGGACGGGATGAGCGGGGTGAGCAGGATGGACGGCTGAGAGCAATCCAGGTTTTAATTTAAAAAACTGACCATATTGGCTTGTACCAACTTCTCAAGCACAACCTTTTCCCACCCATTTTGGGCCATCCAACGACCTTTAGATCTACTTTTTAGATCTATTTCCTCAAATTGGGTCATTTATGACAAATTAGATCTATAAAATAGATCTATTTCTCAAAAACTACCCCTTTACCACCCATTTTGGGCCATCCTGCGACCCTTAGATCTACTTTTTAGATCTATTTCCCCGAAATGGGCCTTTCCTGACAAATTAGATCTATAAATTAGATCAATTCCTCAACAAACTGTCTTTTTCTGCCCATTCTCGGTCACACAGCGACCCTTAGATCTACTTTTTAGATCTATTTCCTCAAATTGAGCCTTTCCTGCCAAATTAGATCTATTCCTCACAAATTACCCCTTTCCCACCCATTTTGGGCCACCTCTAGCGACCCTTAGATCTACTTTTTAGACCTATTTCCCCGAAATGGGCCATCTCCGTCAGATTAGATCTATAAATTAGATCTATTCCTCAAAACCTTCCCTTTTCTTGGTCAAGTTCAAATTTGTATGAATGCTCTCATCTAGCTTAGCGGATTGGATATCTACGTTTTTTTGCTACTTATGGTAGGCAGCCATGCACATGAATTTCCGGCTGCTTTCCCAGTGTTTATCCACTGTCATCTACCTCCATCATAAGCTTTTAGCTAGCGAGCAGCAGATTTTCTTGGAGAGATGCAGTTTTTGCAGATAAAGCCTTATTTCCAATCCGTACCTTTGAAATCTATTCAGTTAAAGCGCAAGCCTAAAGAAGGTTCTGATTGATAGACCCCTCCCGTAAGTGGCAGTATTCGACTTAGCAGCTCCTCCTATTCCGATTGGCATAAAAAAAGAGCAGGAACGTACGAAGCCGCCAAGCGGTATACGTCCCTGCTCTATGAATTAGTTTGCCAGCTTGCTCAGCTCTGGAAACTCCTCCAGATAGCCGTTTTTCTCCAGCTCCATGATCGCTTTCCGGATGCTTTGCTCGTCCTCACTGGATTGGTCAGAGAGAGCAAGCAGCTCCTCCAGTGTAATTCCCCTATGCTCCTTGCAATAAGTGAGCAGCCCTTTCGCTGCCCATGACAAGCGGTCATCCTGGAATTCACCGATCATTTTGCGGAACAATTTATGTGGGATTAGCTGTTCATCAACTAATGCTTGCATCGCTTTGATGGCATTTTTGGTGCTCATGCGGCCTTTCTTCGCTACCTCATCTATCGTGAGCGAGGCAGAATCAACCGTGCTCGAGCTAAGCACGATATAAATCATTTGCGAGTAAATATCCAGGCTCGGATTATAAAAGATTTCAGTGGAAACGGTAAAATTTCTTACATTGCTAGGCGTTAGTTCAGTTGTCATTTGGTTGATCTCCCTTCCGATTGGTCTATACCATAATAAAGGTTCGGAAGGTGGGATTCAATTTAGGCTTTATTAAAAAAAGTTAATTGTAACCAGTCTGTAACCTTTCACCTCTGCTCTGCAACCTGTTTATTGGTTCTTAACGGCATAAACGGCCATCGCATCACGCATGAATTTTGCCAACCCTTCGCCAAATTGGTCAATGTTTTTCGTAAACCTCTCATCATCAACATACATTTGGCCCAGTCCTTGGAAGGCTTCAAGGGAATAGCTTCCCATTCGGTTCAGATAAACAAACCATTCATGAATGGCAGCCTGGGACGGTACCGATTCCGGTGATTCACCTCTAAGCGCTGCAAGCCTTTCATAAATGGCGTTCATGCCATTTGCCCAGTTCTCTTGCTCTTGCTTGCTCATTTTGCGAACCTTCGCATTGGCCTGATCTACTCTTTCCTCCCCCCAACGCTCGCGCGCCTCCTGCTCATAGGGATTGCTGTCGAAGTTGAAGCCTTCAAATTTCTGCTCATTCGTCATCTTAATTTCTCCTCTCGCGTCCTGAATGGTCCGGTCAATGGTTTTGATCATCCGCTCCACCTGACGCTGCTTATCTAGCAGCATTTTGCGCTGCAAATGAAGGGCCTCTTCCCGGTTAAAAGAAGGACTGTCCAGTATTTCTTTTATCTTCTTCAAGGGAAAGCCCAGCTCTCGGAAAAACAATATTTGCTGAAGCTGCTCAAGCTCCTGTCCGGAGTAAAGCCTGTAGCCCGCTTCCGTTATGTTCCCCGGCTTAAGCAGTCCGATCTCATCGTAATGATGCAGCGTGCGCACGCTGATCCCGACCAAATCCGCGACTTCCTTTACTTTCATGGCTGTTCGCCTCCCTTATTCATCACTATAGGGTATCACGCAACGTGAGAGTCAATAAGCAAAGTATAAGAATGATGATTGCTAAACCATTATCAAAATCTGCTACATTTTCGGATACGTTACCGTCTTCCTTACAATAGCTAGCCCTACTATGGACGGCAAGCCAAGAAAGGATGTTGACTCATTTGATCGCCATACAGAACGTATCCCATCAATTCCAAATTGGCAAAAAAGACAGCGAGAAGCTCGTTCCTGTCCTAAACCGCGTAAATCTTGTGGTGCAAGCAGGAGAAATCGTATCCGTCCTCGGTCGGAGCGGCTCCGGCAAATCCACGCTACTGAACTTGGCCGCCGGATATATGAGACCTACAAGCGGCAGTATCCGTATCAACGGCACCGAAGTGAGCAGCTACAGCGAAGTGCAGTGGTCGAAGTTCCGGCTGGCCCATATGGGCTTTATTTTCCAGAGCTTTCAGCTAATCACGAGCATGACCGCCTTCCAAAATATTGAGCTGCCCCTAACCCTGAAAGGAATTGAGGAGAAAGAACGTGCCGCGCGGGTAAGAGAAACGATGGAGCTCGTAGGAATGGGGGAATACCAGCACTATTATCCCAGCGAGTTATCGGGCGGGCAGCAGCAGCGGATCGGCATTGCAAGAGCCATGGTGCTGCGCCCTGCCCTTATTCTAGCGGATGAACCAACGGGCAGCCTTGACAGCGAGACCGAGCAATCGGTGCTGGACTTCATTCGGCAATTGAATCGGGATTGGGGTACTACGTTTCTTATGATTACACATGACGCCGAGGTAGCTTCCATTGCACACCGTTCGGTCACCATTCATAACGGACAAATCGTTGGATAGGAGCGAAGAATACTGATGAAATGGAAAGATAAATATCGTTTTGTGAAGCAAAATATGAAGAGAAACAAATCAAGGCTGTTCATGACGATCTTAGCAACGGCTATGGGCTGCTGCTTTCTTGTCGTGCTAGCCTCCATCGGCTTTGGCTTTCAGAAGAGCATAACGGAGGAGATTACTTCTTTCGGCAAGATTACGGAGGTTTCCATCTACGGAAAAACAAATACAAGCGCTGAGCCAGACAACGGTTTTTCGCTTTATTCCATGGAGGAAGTGAAGCAGTTCGAGGGCATCCCCCATGTGGCATCCGTTGTTAGGCAAAATATGGTCAGTCTATCCGCGCGCTACACGTATGACGATTATGCCAGGGAGACTGATTATTCTCCTGTATTTACGGTGATGGAGGCCGAGAAGCACGGTAAGCTCGAGCTCTCCGAGGGAAGGTTCCCCTTGGCCCCGAACGAAATGCTCGTTGGTTATGATTTTGCCGAATCTCTCCTGCAAGCCGGCAAGCCGGACAAGCCCTATTCAGCCAGTGTGCTAAATAAGGAAATTAGCATGATGTTAACTCAACCGGTTGACGCTGAGGGAAACAAGCCAGCGTCCATGGAGCTTAAAGCAACTGTGGTTGGCATTCTGAAGGAGCCGGCCAAAAACTGGCTGCAGGATGCGAGCGTTATTATGGATCAACGGAACATTATAACCCTTCAACCTCTGCTGGCCTTGGAAGAGCAATCTCTCGTTGATCATTACCAGAACGTGCTTGTGTATGCCGATGATATGCAGCATGTGTCCGGCATCGCTAAAACGATCAAGGAAGCAGGCTACAATGCCTATTCTGTCGCTAGCGAGCTGACGAAGGTGGATTCCGTCTTCCTCTTCGTGAAGCTTGGCCTCTTGTTTGTCGGAGCCATTGCCGTCTTGATCGCAGCGATTGGCATTTATAATACGATGACGATGGCCGTTACCGAGCGGACACAGGACATTGGTATTATGAAGGCTATTGGCGCTTCCCCTTCTTCAATCCGGAGTATCTTTCTAATCGAGAGCAGCTTTATCGGCATCGTCGGTACACTGATTGGCACGATCGTTGCATTCGGCGTAAGCTTGGCAGCCAATCGGCTTATTCCGATTATTTTAAGCAAGCAAAACGAGAGTAACGAACCGATGAATTTTGTATTCAGCGATATCCCGTTTTCGTTAATAGGGGTGTCAGCAGCCATTAGCATCGGCATTGCTATTCTATCTGGCATGCGGCCTGCCCGCCGCGCTACTGAAGTCGATGTGCTGAAAGCTCTTCGAAGAGACTTGTAGCCTAAATACAAAGCTAGCTCATCCGAAAAGAAGGGCTAGCTTTGTTCCGCTTCAGCTGGGCAATAACGGTACTTATCCAAATCAACAGTGCCCTCTCGGCTGACCTGTACGCCTTCCCCGTCTAAATACAGGATTTGTATATCGCGTGATTCCACGTCCCTTATGGCAATCTCGCCCTTCGCATTCACTACCCGGTGCCAGGGAAGCTTATGCGCGCCGCTTAAGGAATGTAGTATCCGGACTACCTGACGCGCCGCTCTTCGGCTGCCCGCCTGCTCAGCAATTTGCCCATAGGTCATCACAGAGCCCTCTGGAATAGCTTTAATCACTTGAATGACTCTCTCTGTAAAAGGCTGCATAGGTATTCTCGCTCCTCGCTATAAAAAGTAACTGCATATGAACTGCTGTATTAGATTACACTAAAAGGTAGTCATACCGATAAAATCGAAGTCGTCGCCGTTAAAAATCGACTTTTGGCAGCTTCTGAGCGCCCTTTGGAAGCAAAGGCAATATTTTTTTTGAAAAGTTATAAATTTCTTTTTAACTTTTGGCCAAAACGATGTAGAATAGAAGCAAAGGGTTTGAATCCGATTACGTCATACTGCTATCACATCTATCTCCTGTATTTGGGAGATGAGGCTGTTACGTGCGCACAGACATTTTTTCGTAAAACTATGTGAAAAGTGTAACAATCTTTTAAGGATGCATCCTTACCTTTAGCGGCTGGCACAATTGAGACTACAACTTACTTTCAAAATTTACGTAAAGGAGGACATTCTAATATGTCACAACCATCTGCTGGACAAGAGGTCGCAGCTAGCCTCGTTGAAGAAAAGCAAACGTTAGATGTACTTGATCAGTTATTGAAGCCGGAGGTTCAACAGTCGTTGACTGTGCTCGTGGACAACCTTCCTAAGCTAGCTGAAATGGTCACGCTAATGACAAAAGCTTACGACTTCGCGCAAGGCATTGCTACAGACAAAGTGTTGATCAACGATTTCGCTCAAGGTATCGGTGAATTCGTCAAACCGGTTCAAGAAAAAGCAAAAGGTATCGCTACTGCAGCTATGGAAGCTGGCGAGCGCTCACAAGAGGCAGCTGGTTCGTCAGTGGGCCTGTTCGCTATGTTGAAAATGCTAAAAGATCCGGAAGTTCAAAAAACGCTACGCTTTGCGCAAGCTTTCTTGAGCGTATTGTCCGAACGCAAAAACGAAAAAGCATAATACACCGAATACGTATAGAACGAACGGAGGATGAACATGTCGAAGCAAATTTTAATTCTTGGTGGCGGCTATGGCGGTCTTCTTACTGCTCTTACAGCACGCAAGCATTTGACACCAGCAGAAGCGAGCATTACTATCGTTAACCGTTTTCCTACGCACCAAATCATTACCGAGCTGCACAGACTTGCAGGAGACACTATCGCTGAGCAAGCGGTCGCACTTCCGCTTAGCAAGCTTCTTGGTGACAAGCACGTTAATATCATCGTTGATTCGGTTAAAGAAATCAAACCTGACGATAAACAAGTCGTTCTTGCAAGCGGCCAGGTTCAAAAGTACGATACGCTTGTCGTAGCCCTAGGCAGCGAAACAAACTACTTTGGTATCCCGGGACTGGAAGAGAACAGCCTTGTTCTTAAATCCGTTGCCGATGCTAACAAGATCCGCAAGCATGTTGAGGATCGTCTTGACGCTTACAAAAAATCAGGCAACAAAGCAGACGCAACGATCGTTGTTGGCGGCGGCGGCTTGACTGGCGTTGAGCTTGTAGGCGAATTCGCGGACAGACTTCCTGAAGTTTGCCGCAGCAAAGGCATTGATTTCAATGACATTTCGCTATATTGCGTAGAAGCCGGCCCAGCCGTTCTGCCAATCTTCCCGAAAGTGTTGATTGACCGTGCCGTAACAAGCCTTGAGAAACGCGGCGTAAACTTTATTACGAGCGTAGCGATCACGGAAGCTACAAAAAGCTCTGTATCCCTCAAAGACGGACGTACGATTGAATCCAGCACGATCATCTGGACTGGCGGCGTAAAAGGCAACCCTGTTGTCGGCAGCAGCGGCCTTGCAGAAGACCGCGGCCGTTCGACCGTTACGCCAACCTTGCAATCGACTTCGCATGCTGACGTATTCCTGGCTGGCGACTGCGCGGTTGTATTCCCAGAGGGAGGCGACCGTCCTTACCCTCCAACAGCTCAGCTTGCTTGGCAAATGGGCGAAACGGTAGGCTACAACCTAGCGGTTCAAATTAAAGGCGGCGTTATGGACAAATTCGTGCCGGTATTCTCCGGTACGCTTGGAAGCCTTGGCCGCAAAGACGGCGTAGGCACAATTGGCGGCAACGCGACACAATTGAAAGGTTTGCCTGCATCGCTTATGAAGGAAGCAAGCAACATTCGTTACCTATCGCATATCCACGGTCTATTCGCGCTAGCGCACTAATCTGTAATCACAAGGAGAAACGGCTTCGCCGCCCTCTGCAAGAGGAGGTTAACCGTTTCTCATCGTAATATAAGGCTGCTCTTACTTCATTGTTCCCAACATAAAAAGCCTTATATTGCAAAATAGGCCGCCAGGGAGATCATCCCTTGCGGCCTATTTAGGTATTTCACATAGCCTTTAAGTCGCGCGCTCAGCAGCTGATCATCCATTGAACGCCGAATTTATCCTCTAATTGTCCGTACATACCGCCCCAAAATACTGGCTCGAGTGGGTGCAACACGTTGCCGCCTGCTGAGAGGTTATTGAACGCTTCCCTGCCTTCATCACCGGATTCGAAATATAAATTCAAGCTGAAGCCATTCCCGCGCGTAAGGGGATCAAGCAAGTCAGCCATAAAGAAGGTTACCCCGCCAGCAGTCAGGCACATATGCATGACTTTGTCTTTATTTGCCCCATGAGGCTCCGGCCCGTCTCCAAACGTCATAACAGACTGGATCTCGCCGCCAAGCGCTCCAATATAAAAGTCAGCTTGTGCTCGGGAGTCCTCCGAAAATAAGAACGGTTTAAGCGTAGCCACTCTTCATCATCCTTTCGTTTGAAATCCAATTATTGGTACTATCTAACTCATTATAGCAGTTTAAAGAGATTATCATTTCTTATGGATTGCTCTTTATAAAGCATCATTTTCAACTGTAAACCCGAAATAAAAGTTTGGTATTTCACACAAAAATACCGAGAAACACTTAGTGTCTCTCGGTATTACTTAATGTTATTATATATTCCCCAGTAACTCCAAATTTACTCAATATTAGGTATTACCAAGTATCATCAAGTGATATTTTCTAGCTCCATGCCTCAATATCGTCGTCATCTATCTCTTCTTCCACTACTGGTTCAGGCACAGAAACTGCCTCTCGCGGCGCTTCGGAAGCGGCTGCCATTTGCGCTAAAGCTGCGGTATTTGGAGAGAAATCGCCCTCTGTCCGCGGCAAGCCGGAGCTGCCTTGAAGCAAATTTCGCTCCATGGGAACAAACGCCTGCAGGTTGCGCACGCCATTTTGCGCGATCTCGCTTTCCACCAAATATCGCAGAGAGTCCATGAGGTTGGTTTGCGAATTCAACCATTGCATCACCAAAGGATCCTCGTTTTTTTTCGTCTTCAAGCTGATATTATCACCGGGAAGCTTTGTTTTCTTCATCAAGAGTCACCTACCAGAATCCGTTAGATTATGCCCCAGATCGAGCTGCTTTTGTTATGCAGGCTGAACCGCCTTGTTTTTCAGCGCCTCGTAAATTTTGCCCCGCACAAACGCATCAAGCCCCATCGCATTTAAAAGTACGGCATACTCAGCCGGGATATATAGCAGCTGCATTTCTCTTTCCGCGCAAAGCTCCTTAAGCTGCGGATAAAGGACCGAGCGCATGAGGATGCTTCCTCCGCCGTATACGCAGATCAGATCAATCTCATTACGCGCTTTGGTGAGCTGTTTCTTCACATGCTGTACGATTTGTCTGACTTGGCTCTCCAGTGGACGCTTCAACGTTTTAAGAGCTCTAGCATGATATTTATGCTTCGGGTTCTTAATCACGTCACTGAAGAACTGCCGCGGGCTATCCGGCAAATGAATCAAGCGATTAAACTCCTGAAGCGCTTCTTCAATCGCATAACCAGCGCCGTGGTGGCTGCCGTGCACGAATTGACGCAAAAATTTATTGCCTTCTGTAATCGGATACTCCGTCGAACCGTCGCCGATATCAATATGGAGAATCCGCTTATCTTTGAAATAGCTGCCGTTAAATTTCTTCTCAATGCCGTAGGATTGCAGGAAATCATCAAAGATCTCGCCTTCTCTCCAGCCGCCTGCCGAATCCTTCTGAAGGGTGAAAATTACCGGTGTCGCTTCAGGTACAACCTTGGCGAACGGGAATACAATTTTCACGGCAACGCGCTGAATGCCCAAATGCACCGTCACATGATGCGTACCAGAAGTGAAGCGCTTCTCGAACTTCGCGGAAGTCTCATCCGTGTGCTGCGTCACAGGCAAGGCCGTTGCCATATCGGCCTCAACATCGATTTGCACTGGTATTTTCTTCTCTTCCTCATACGCCTTCTGAACCGCCATCGCTGCAATTTGTGCAAGCGTATTGATCACCGGCAGATCCATATCGCTCTTCATATCGATACCGATTTGGAGGTTGTCCAATATTTCGCCGCTCTCCAGAGCAAACTTACCGACATAATACATGCCTGGTCTTGCAGCGGGCGAATCAATCGTTACGACGAGCTGATCCTGCAAGTTCTTGATAAAGCTCTCGGGCGATTGCTCCTCGCTCCACGGGAGCTCGTCCACCGTACAATTGACATTGGGCTGTTGGATCAACTTACCGTCAATGATCAGATCATGTTCGCTGTTTCCGTTATCGTTGCCTACAAAAAAATGATAATTCATAATAGCTTTCCTCCTAGAAAAGGTTTTGGAAAACAAATCTGGCTTCCAAGGTGTATGTTCGCGCCTAGCATATTCCTAAGTATTACTTTGCCATACAAAGTATTAGTTTACATCAAACCTGAGTCCCATACCGCATTAATCTTTTCTCATCTAATTTTGTCGGATTATGAATGACTGGATCAGATGGACAGCAAAGGTGTCGGAACCAGCCCCTAAAGCGAAAAAAAGCTAACCCCTCATCGTTGGATTAGCTGATTTCGCAGCCCGCTTCAGAAGCAGGCTTTGGCAAATGGAATTAGATAAGCTTAGAGCCTAAAGGCGTTGGCATTCCATCAATGGTCTTTCTGTTTTTCTCATGCCAATATTTCTTTAAGCCTGCTTCGCCCTGCTGAACCGACCAGCGCTGCAGCGTCTCCCGTTCCCCCGTATAAGACATAAACGGAATGGAATATCCGCAGGAGGTCTGTACCAAATGAACGTCAATCTCGATAATTTGCCTTGCGCCCGGAAGGGGCGTGAAGAGCGGATAAAGCTCCCCCCACTCCGGCGTGTCGGGCAGTACGACCGTCCCTGTTCCATACAGCCTCAAGATGTTAGGAGCGCCCTCAAACGCACAGAACATGATGGTAATTCGCCTGTTCTCATCGATATGCGCACTCGTTTCATTTCCGCTGCCCGTTAAATCCAGATACGCCACGCGGTTAGGGGACAAAATCCGCAGCGAGTCATGCCCCTTAGGTGAAATATTGACATGCCCTTCTTCCGATAACGGCGCTGATCCTACGAAAAAAATATGCTGCTGGCGAATAAACGCCTCATGCTGCGGGAGCATCGCGTCAAATTGTTTTCCCATCTGCCATCACCCTTTGTTATAGGTATGAATGATTACATTGCTCTAATTTCAAGAAGCTCGTATTTAATGACGCCCATCGGTGCGTTGACATGAATAATGCTGCCTACGCTCTTGCCAATAAGCTCCTTGCCCAGCGGGCTCTCATAAGAAATCTTATTATCGGCAACGTCTGCTTCTTCCGTTCCTACGATCTTATATTCGATCTTCTCACTGAATTCAATATCGTTCAAAATAACGGTTAAGCCAATGTTCACCTTCGAGAGATCTAAGCTTTTCTCTTCAATGACGCGGGCTTTCTTCAGCATTTTATCCAAAATGAGAATTCTCGTTTCCATAAAGGACTGGTCGTTTTTGGCCGAATGATATTCGCTGTTTTCCTTAAGATCGCCGTAGCTGATCGCCAGCTTAATCCGGGCAGCCAGCTCTTTGCGCTTTACATACTTGAGATCGTCAAGCTCCGCTTGCAGCTGCGCCAAGCCCTCTTTGGTCAAAATCACTTCGTCTTTCGACATTTCAACAACTCCCATTTGCTTTCTTGCTCTAATCTTACTCTATATTCGGAAAATAAGCGAAGAACGATGACTGGCAATTCGCATTATTTATTCATAAGTGTCCGCAGTTTGGACAATAAAGCGAAATAATGATGACCAATAAATAGCCATAAAAATAAGCCTCCCGCTCTAAAAAAGCAGGAAGCCCTTTATCCCCGTGGGGATGCGCTATTTTGAAATATCAATAAAACCTTCGCCAAATACGTCGCGCACATCATGGATTGTAATAAATGCGCTCTTATCCGCCGCCTTGACGATTTTCTTTAGCTGACTAAGCTCCTGCTTGCTAATGACGATATAGAGAATCTCCTGGGGCGTCTTTGTATAATAGCCGCGGCCATAAATAACGGTAACGCCACGGTCCATCAATACGTTGACTTGCTCGGCAATTTTGTCCTGCTCCTTGGAAATAATTGTGACCGCCTTTTTCGGATTCACGCCCTCGATGATAAAATCCATCACCTTCGTTCCGATATACAGCATAATGATTGTCAGCATCAGCGCCTGCGCTCCAATGATAAAATAAGAAGAGAACGCTACAATCAGATCGAAGAACAGCAGCGCGTAGCTGATATTCCAGTCTAAGTACTTGTTCGCAAGCCGTGCCAGGATCGCCGTACCCGCCGTTGTGCCTCCGACCCGAATAATCATGCCAATCCCTATGCCCGCGAATAAACCGCCAAATACAGCATTTACGGTGATCTCATCCGATGCAATGGACCAGCTCTCGGTTAAGACCAGAAAAAAGGAATGAAATATCACTGCTGCAATCGTATAGACCACCGTTCTTTTATCCAGAAAACGATAGCCAATAAGCAGCAAAAAGGAATTAAAGATTAAACTGACGATCCCCGGCGACCAATCGAATAAATAATATAAAATAATTGTTATCCCGGTAACGCCGCCTTCGCCAAGCTCATTCGGAATAACAAATAAATTGATAGCTAGCGCAAATAAAAACGCTCCTGCCATAATAATAAGCAGGTCCAATAATACCTTCTTCTTCATCAAGTTCATACACCCTTCTCAGCTAAAAATAACGCCGTATAGCAAATTCATCTTATCAGAAATTGTCATGGAGCAGAAGACTGTCACGTTAACGCAATACCCTAATAAAACTGCACTCCTCCAACCAGCTTCGCTCTAACAAACTATACATCCTGATATTTTAAAAATAAGGGCGCTCCCTATAAGCACTATGCTTATGGAAACGCCCCGTCCTACTCCTCTATTATCCAAGCTGAAGCTCCTTGGATTTTTTGATTTGCTTGCTTCGTAGCTGCCCGCAGGCCGCGTCAATATCGGTGCCGTGCTCTAGACGCACGCTCACGCTGACGCCTTGCTTCTTCAGCGTATCGTAGAACGCGCGAATCGTTTCGCGGTCTGTCCGTTGATACTGGCTGTGCTCATCCACCGGATTGTAAGGGATGAGATTCACATTAGCCAAGCTGCGGCGGTTACCGATGAGCTCCGCAAGCTCCAAGGCATGCTCGCGCTGATCATTGACATCCTTGAGCAAAATGTACTCAAGCGTAATTCTGCGGTTGGTTTTCTCTAAATAATAATCGATCGACTGCATCAATTTCTCAATTGGAATCGCCTTGTTGATTTTCATAATGCGCGTTCTCAGCTCGTTATTAGGCGCGTGCAAAGAAACCGCAAGGTTAACCTGCAGGTCGGAATCCGCAAACTCCACGATTTTGTTCGCAAGTCCGCTTGTAGAAACCGTAATATGCCTTGCCGCAATCGCAAGGCCCTTCTGGCTCTTGACCACGCCGATAAAATCGGTCATGTTCTGGAAATTATCGAAGGGCTCGCCAATGCCCATAACGACCACATGGCTTACATGCTCGTCTTGCTCCATACGGTCCAGATGCAATTGCGCCTGCATAATCTGCTCTACGATCTCGGCGCTGGAGAGATCACGGCTCTTCGCCAGCAGCCCGCTTGCGCAGAAGCTGCAGCCGATGTTGCAGCCCACTTGGGTTGTCACGCACACCGAAAGCCCGAATTTATGCCTCATGAGAACCGTCTCAATCAAGTTGCCGTCCTTCAGCTTGAACAAAAACTTGTTCGTCCCGTCAGCGGATTCCTGCCTGGTATGCTCCGTAAGCGTCTGGATAACAAAATGCTCCTCCAGCAGCGCAAGGCACTCTTGCTTCACATCCGTCATCTCTGCGAAACTAGTTACCCGCTTCCGGTAAAGCCATTCCCATACTTGAGAAGCACGGAATTTCGTAAAGCCATGTCCGTTCAGCCATTCCGTTAATTGTTCAAATGTTAATCCATATATAGATTCTTTACTCATGCGATAGCCTCTTTTCAAAACGCCATAATTCAGTCCTGCTTTGACCAGTCTGCCGAAACGTATAATCTGCTTATTATTGTCCCAAAATTGCACCATTAAAACAAGTAGAATCGGGGCATTTATTTTGAATAAAAAATACCTATTGACTTGGTGTTAACACCAAGTTGTAGCATAAACCTATTCCGATTGAACCGCCACCGCCCAGCAGGAAATATTTTCAATATGGGGAAGCAGGTGAAAACATGAGTGAAACCTATACCATTAAGCAAATTTCAGCTAAAACGGGCTTAACCGAGGATGCCCTTCGTTATTATGAAAAAATCGGGCTTCTCCCACCAGCCAAAAGAAAGAAAAATGGCCACCGCGTCTATCAAGCGACGGATACCGACATTATGGAACTAATCACCTGTCTCAAAAAAACAGGGATGACCTTGGAGGAGATGAAAATCTACGTCCCGCTTTCTTTTAAAGAAGAAATAACCAAGGTGCCCGAGCTGCATGCCATGTTTGTAGAGTACAGGCAGAAAGTCCAGCGGCAAGTCGATGAGCTCCAACGTGTATTGCAGTTTATAGATCACAAGCTGAGCAACAATCAGTCTCTACTCAATCGCCCTGATGAAATGCTAAATCATATAAATGAGGAGAAATGAACATGACGAACATCAAGCCATCAAAGGTGGCTTTAGTTACAGGCGCCGCCTCCGGTGTGGGATTTGAGCTAACCAAGCGCTTGCTGGCCGAAGGCTGGCAAGTTCTCGCTCTAATCCGCTCCAGCTTATCGAGTGAAGATCCGCTCATTGCCAGCTCCTTACAAACGAAGCAGTTAAGAATATACAAGGCCGATTTGGCCGACTTCAAGTCTCTCAAGGCTGTATTGAGTCAAATCAAAAGCAAGGAGACGTTCATTGACGTCATCTTTAATAATGCAGGCGTATCATTAGGCGAACGAAATTATTCGCTACAGGGCCGTGAGATGCATTTTGAGGTGAACACCGTAGTCCCTTATTTCATCTATTTGGAGCTGAAACCGCTATTGCTTGAGGGAACGATGAAAACAGTGATCAACACCTCTTCAAACGCATTATTATTTCTTAAGCAATTTGACTTCAAGACACTGGATAAACCCGCTTCGTTTAAGAAGCTTGTTGGTCCGTATGCCGCCAGCAAGCTAGCTCTTTCCCTGTGGACACAAGAAGCCGCTTCGTCAGCTCTTACAGAAGGAATTCGATTGACGAGCGCCTGCCCGGGAGGAAACAAAACCACAATGACCAAAAATGCAGGAATGCCGCGGTACATGATTCCGATTCGAAATTTATTTTTCTCCCATCCAAGCAAAGGCGCCTCCCGTTTATACGAAGCTGCTTTAGGCCATGCAAAAGAAATGACAGGCGTCTTCCTCAATAAAGGAAAAGCGACTCCGCTGCGATTTGCGGAACAAAGCCTGAACGTGCTCGAGAAAGTCCATTTCATCTACCAGCAAGAGTTCTCCATGGGAAGGGTTTAGATAGCCTTATTGGCCTTATACAGCCATATGTTATTCCCCCGAATGAAAGAAGCCTGCAAACGACGCCGGATAGGCGAAGCTTGCAGGCTTCGGTTTTGAATCTATGCCATTTCGCTTACTTTGTTTGGTTAAGCAGCCCAATAATGAGCGCTACCGACTCGGCTCTTGTAGCCACCTGCATCGGTGCAAAACGGTTTTGGCCTACGCCGCTAACCAGCCCAGCATCAACAGCTGCTGCTACGTAAGGCACAGCCCATGCCGGAATGTTCTTCGTATCCGCAAAGGATAGCTTGGCATCCGGGTTAACCTTGATTCCGCTAGCGCGAACGATCATCGCAACCATCTCAGCGCGGTTGAGCTCTTTCTCAGGGCCAAAGGTACCATCCTGATAACCGCTGATGATGCCTGATTCTACAGCTTGTGCAACAAAGGATTGCGCCCATGCCGGGATTTTGCCAGCATCCTTGAAATCCATGGTCTTGCCTGTGTCAGGAAGCTTCAGCGCACGAGCCAGCATCGTAATAAACTCGGCACGGTTCACGCCTTTATTCGGACGGAAAGCATTGTTTTCATAACCTTTCACGAAGCCTGCTTCTACCGCTTGCTCAATCGCGGACGCAGCCCAGTGGCTTGCGATGTCTGTCAAGACGACGGATGGCGTGCTGCCGCCACCATTGCCAGTTCCCGGATTGGTCGTTCCAGGGTTCGTCGTGCCTGGGTTGGTTGTGCCTGGGTTGGTTGTTCCAGGATTAGTTCCTGGGTTTGTCGTTCCTGGATTCGTTCCTGGATTCGTTCCTGGATTTGTTCCAGGGTCTGTAACAGTTTTCTTCACGATTCCGAACTGATCCACGATAAACGGCTCAGCATTGTTCAGGTTTTGATCAATTTCATACGTTACTGCCGTCAGTTTGCCGCCATCGATCGTAATGCCAACAAAGTTCTGTACTTGGCTGCGCATCGGGCGCTTGCTGTCGCTTGGATCTGGTCCGTACTTGGCAGCATGGTTCTCTTCCGCACGCTCGAAGAGGCTGTAATACGCATCGCCAAGCTCTGGTTTAGCGTTTTTATAATAAACCTTCGGACCTGCCGTAGCAGGAATGACATAAATTGAGCCGTCAGGATTAACCGAGTACTCAATTTTCTCGCCGTTCAGCGTTTCTGTAATTTTCTCTGGCGCAGAAGCTGTTCCGTCTTGTTTGATCGGCTTCGTACGCGCATAGATATGGTCATGGCCCTGAACGACAAAGTCGATGCCCAGCTCCGCCATTAGCGGAGCTATTTGGTTACGCACCCCGTTAGCGCCTATAATATCGGAATCCGTTGCATGGTTTGAAGTGGTGTACGGGCCTTTATGGATATTAACGATGATCCACTGCGCACCCGCTGCCTTCGCAGCCTGTACATCCTTCTTCAGCCATTCCACTTGGGCCACCGAGAAGTTGGCGTACTCCTCCGAGTTTTCATTAGAGTTGAGCACAACAAAATGTGCGTTGCTGTAATCATATGAATAATAAGCGCCGGTTAGCGTTGCGGAATTTTCCGCTTCCTTGATGTTGAAATGCTCGTAGAACGCATTGTTCTTGTCTTCATGGTTACCTGCAGAGGGAACGATTGTCGTGTTCAGCAAGCTGGTTTGGGAATTGCCAAGCAGCCAGTTCCACTGCTCTTCCTTTGTACCCGTATCTACAATGTCACCATTATGCACAACGAATTGTGCGTTTGGCACTTGGATAAGCGCTTTTGCCAACGTTTCGGCCGACAGCTTCGCTTCGTCCTCTTCCTTCGCTTGCGTATCCGCCAAATCAATAAACGTAAATGCTCCGCTCTCTGGCGCTGTGCGGAAGGTCCCCGCTTCGCTCCAAATATTAAGTGCCGCATCGCCGACGCGGAAATCATAAGCGGTATTCGCTTTAAGGCCAGTCGCCTCCGCTTTATGAACAAGCTCGTTCACCGAGTTCGAGGATACGCTTGAGCGTCCAGAAAACGTCAGCGCATGATTAAAGTCAGCCGCTGCGTCTGTTTTCTCAACTACCTGAAGATCCGTTCCTGTAAGCAGGAGGGAGCTATACCATGCAAAACCTTTAGCGGTTTTTGTATCTCCGTTAAACGTAACGGTTACCTTGCTGATTTTTTCGTTGCTATAATCCGGTTTTGTTTCTTTCACGATTCCGAATTGGTCAATAATGAACGGCACGCCGTCATTAATGTTTTTGTCGATTTCATACGTTACGGCCGTCAGCTTGCCGCCATCGATCGTAACGCCGACAAAGTTCTGTACATGACCGCGTGCAAGGCTGGTCGTGTCGCCATATTTTCTCGCATGGTTCTCGTCTGCCAGCTCGAACAAGTTGAAGTAGGCATCGCCAAGCTGTGCCTTCGTATTTTTGAAATAAACTTTCGCTCCTGCAGTAGCCGGGATCAAATAGATCGTGCCGTCTGGCTTAACCGCGTACTCGATCGTTTTTCCGTTGATCGATTCTGTAATCTTTTCAACCGCTTCCGCAGTGCCATCGCTTTTGATTGGCTTGGTGCGTGCATAGATATGGTCATGGCCTTGGAATACAAAATCGATGCCCAGCTCATTCATCAGAGGCGCGATTTTGTTCCGTACGCCGTTAGTGCCAATAATGTCGCTATCCGTGGCGTGGTTCGATGTCGTATACGGGCCTTTATGGATATTAACCAAAATCCACTCTGCACCGGCTGCTTTCGCAGCTTCTACATCCTTTTTCATCCATTCTACTTGCTCAACCGAGAAGTTAGCATATTCCGCAGAGTTCTCATTGGAGTTCAATACGATAAAATGCGCATTGCTGTAATCATAAGAATAGTAAGCTCCCGTTTCCGTAGCTGCATTCTCGGGAGTTTTTACGTTAAAGTGATCGATAAAGGAATAGTTATCGTCTTCATGATTTCCGGCCGCCGGAACGAGCGTCGTATTCAGCAAGCTCGCTTGCGAATGGCCAAGCAGCCAGTTCCATTCTTGCTCTGAAGTTCCATTTTCAACAACGTCGCCGTTATGAACAATGAACTTCGCGTTTGGCACAGTAGCCAACGCTTTGGAAAGCGTTGCTGCCGAAAGAATCGCTTCGTCTTCTTCTTTTGCTTGCGTATCAGTTAGATCAATAAAGGAAAAAGCTCCGCCAATCGGTGCGGTTTGAAACGTTCCCGTCTCGCTCCATACATCCAGGTTTTGGTCGCCAACGCGGAAGAAATAAGATGTATCTGCTTTAAGGCCGGAAGCTTCCGCCTTATGCACATGCTCGCCGTTTGAATTTTTTGAAACGGTAGTGGTACCCGTAAATAGGGCTGCATTTGTGAAATCAGCTGTACTTTCCGTTTTCTCTACTACCTGCAGGTCGCTGCGAGTAGAAGCAAGCGGCGTGTACCATGTAAATCCTTTGGAGCTGACCGGGTCACCGTTAAAAGTTACCGTCACCTTGCTAACTTCAATGGCTGGCGCCTTATGAAGCGCTGCAAGCTCCATATCAAAATAGAGGTCGGAGCTGCTGTCGCTTTGCTGATGAACCTCTACCGCTAGCTCATTGTCGCCTGGGTGAAGCGCTGCTTTCAGCTCAGCTGTCAGGTCAACAGCCTCGTAAAGAACCGGTAGGTCCTTGCTTGATGTTGCAAAAGTGCTATACGTGATCTCGCCCTCCGGCAAGCCGAAGCGTTTGATTTCCGTTCCGTTTACATAAAAGACGGCACCGTCATCAATCGCGAAAGTAGCCAGCAATTGGCCATACTCGCCGATTTCATTTGCATCCACATTTAGAATTTGACGGAAGTAAGTCGTCCGATGCTTCTTCTTTTTATCGCCGCCGTAATCAACGACGGTTTTCAAAGCGCCGAAACGCGCTGTGCTGATTACTGCTCCCGAATCCTTGTATCCGAAAGGCGCATTGCCTTGGCTCCAAGCCGAATCATCGTAAGTCGATTGCCATACAGTTCCCTGATCGACGCCTTTATCGAAATATTTCCACTCCGAATTTCCTGGCAGTAACACAATGGGCTCATCCGCTGGAGCTGCCGATACCGAAGACGGTGCGGCTGCGCCGAACATACCTAGCAATAGTGCCGAAGATAACAGAATAGATAATAACCGGTTGTAAACCTTGTTCATAATAATCTCCTTTGTAAATGAATTTGACTCGTCCGGCTCTACCGGACTGGCCCATCATAACAAGAAGATATTATTGTTCTGTTTTCGCAGCGTGAAGGTTTTGTAAAAAAAGAAGGTTTATTTTAGGCTTCCACACTTAAATTTCATAAGGAGCGAAAACCTGTAAAAATAACATAAAATGGCGCCATTAACTGTTCACCATCTTAAAATAGCGGTTAATTCGCTGCAGCTTCTGAGCATGCTTGCCTTTCGGGCTCTCCATGCTGCCAAACTCAAAAAACTTCACCTTTTTGATGCCAACATAGTTGAACAGCGCTTTTCGCATCAAGACCTTATGCGCATTATACAACCAATATAGTGGGTAAAACGTAGGGCCCTTCATGCTTGAAATACAAACAACCGACTTCCCTTTCAGCAGTCCTTCCGGCAGCATTCCCCCGTTATCCTTATAGGCAAAGCCGGAAGCAAACATCTGATCAATGTAACCCATAAGCATAGCTGGCGGACGCCCCCACCAGATCGGGTACACCAACACAATTTTGTCGGCCCACGTCAGCTGCTCCCTATATTTGGCCAATTGTGGGTCGGCATGCATGTCTCTGCGGCGCTTGTTTTCATTAAAGACCAAGACCGGATTAAACTGTTCCTCGTACAAATCCAATACCTTTATTTCTTTAATCGCCGCATTCGCCTTACTCCCCTGAATGACCTCCTGCAAAAAAGAATAGCTTAAGCTTTTATGGTTAGGATGTGTATAAATAATGAGCATGTTCATAATAAAACCCCTTTTACTTATCATTTGATAATTAAATCGTAGCACATCGATAAAATAGTTGTCAAAAGATAATTGTTTTATGAGAACTAATTTGCTATCGTGTCAATAGAGGTGATCTCATGGACAATAGCGCCATGTTCCAACAATTCGTGGCCTTCACGACGGCTGTTCATCAAACCACAAATGAAATATCCAAGGATCTACGACCCAAATCGATAACGCCCGTTCAATATAAAATCATGGAATACATTGCCGTAAGCCAGCCGGTTACGATCAGCGAAATTAGTGACTGCATGCTGATGTCGATGCCGAATACGAGTAGGGAACTAAAGAAGCTAACCGATAAGGAGTTATGCGAAAAGGTGACCGACGAAGAGGACCGACGCAAGCAGTTTATTCGCCTTTCCGCAAAGGGCGAAGCGATGATGGGCGAAGCTTTCGGGTTCATTGCGGCTCGGTTCGCGCAGCGAATTGAGAAGGAATCGGAGGAGGAGCTGCAGAAGCTGGCCGATGCACTTGAACTGCTGCATCGCAAGGTGTTTTATTGAGGATGAACGTGAAGCTATTCCTTTTGCAGGCAAGAGGAGCCCCTGAACTATTCAGGGGCTTTTTGGTGTTTTTGGACTAACGCATAATTAAGCCAAAAAAGATAATTTGGTTAGACCATCCATTTATATATATTGACATGATATATATTGGAGTGATATATTACAAATCGCAATACATGAAAATACAGATGAATCCAAGACGCCCTATTGCTTTGAATAGTATGGAGGAGGTACGTATTTGAACAGTCAAGATGTTATTTTAGGCATGCTTATGAAGCGATCATTATCCGGCTACGAAATCAAACAATTATTTGAGGATATTTTCGCTTACTTCTACAGCTCCAGCTATGGAACGATCTATCCCATGCTTCATCGGATGGAGAAAGAAGAACTGCTCACAAAGGAAAATGTCGTTCAGGAGGGCAAACCGAACAAAAACGTGTATACGATTACGGAACACGGCAAACAACAATTCCATTCCTACTTGCATAGCCCTATGGAGTCGGATTCAATCAAATCAGACTTTTTGATGCGTCTTTATTTTGGCCAGTTTGTCGGGAATGATCTCGTCATCGCTTGGCTCAAGCAAGCAGAAGAGCACACCAGAAAGCAATTGGAGGAGCTGAGCAAGAAATATGCCATTTACAAAGCTGGCATGCACCCTGCTCACATTATTTGCATCGAAATAGGAATCAAAGAGTACACAGCCAAACTTGAGACCCTTCAAGAAGGCTTGGCGCGCATGGAACAATTAGAACAAGAGGAGAGAGCATAGCCATGGCAAGCACCGGTTCAAATAACAAGCTTATAATTCTAGCGATGGCGCTCGGCTTATTGATGTCATCTCTCGACAATACCATTGTGGCGTCCTGTATCAACAAAATTAGTGAGGATTTTAACATTTTTGACAAGGTCAGCTGGGTATTTACGGCCTATATGCTAGCGGCAACGAGCACCATGCTTGTCTTCGGCAAAATGTCCGACCTGTTCGGCCGGAAAATGTTCTATATGATCGGAATTGGCTTATTTCTTCTCGGCTCTGCCCTATGCGGGGTTGCACAAAGCGCTGATCAGCTCATCTGGTTCCGCGTTATTCAAGGAATAGGCTCCGGCGCCCTATTTCCGATCAGCTTCACTATCATTTACACGATATTTAAGGATCCCAAGGATGCTGCAAAAATGTCTGGCGTATTCGGCGCCATCTTCGGACTTTCCTCCGTTGCAGGGCCACAACTTGGCAGCTTCATTACTGAGCATATGGGCTGGAGATGGAATTTTTACATTAATGTGCCAATCGGCTTGGCTTCTATGATCGTGTTGATGATTGCCCTTAAAGAAACCCGCTCCGACCGCAAACCGAAAATCGATTATTTAGGAACGCTGTTCCTCATGATGACCACCATCTCTTTAATGCTGGCTCTCGAATGGGGCGGCAAAGATTATGCATGGAATTCCTGGCAGGTGATTGGCCTTTTTGTAACATCTGCTGTCATCGGTACTTTATTTATATTGGTGGAGCTGCGAGCTGCCGAGCCGGTGCTGCCGCTTGGCATATTCAAAAATAAGATGGTTCTCGGAACGAGCATTCTCTGTTTCTGTCAGGGCGTAATTATGTTCTCGGCCATTACGTATTTGCCTAGCTTTACGATCGGGGTGCTTGGCCACACGAATTCAAACGGCGTGCTGACTCCTATGATGGCATCCTTGATTGTCGGAGCGATGTTGTTCGGATTTTTGCAATCTAAATTTGCCTTCCGTACTCTCATGCTCTTCACGATGCTCATGACCATCATCGTAGCCTCCCTGCTTGCTAACGTAGGACCGGATGCTTCGAGCGGATTTATGATTGTGCTAATGATTTTGCTAGGTCTCGGAGCAGTTGGCCCCTTAATGAGCGTAGCGCAAAGCGCAATTGCCGCTAATGTGGACCCGAAATATATGGGTGTCAGCTCCTCCATTGTAGGCTTCTGGCGCAATATCGGCGGTATATTGGGAGCTTCCATCATGGCAACGATTGTCAATGGCAACTTGACTAGGCTGATTTCGGATGGTGCGGAACAAGCTGGCATTCCTGCCGATAAAACCAGCACATTAGCTAATCCGGAGCTGCTCATGCGCGCCGGCGGTGAAATGGAACCTCACATTCGTCGATTCTTACAAGAATCGCTAAGCACGGCCATTAACCATGGCTTCATACTTAGTATTTGTGTTGGCGGCCTTGGCTTCGTTACGGCCCTCTTTGTAGGCAAGAGCAGACTGACCTCCGAGAAAAATCAGCCAGCTGCTGCCTCTCATGTTTAAATAGGCAATAGGAAGAAGCGGCATCATTTGGGATGCCGCTTCTTTTGTATTATAATTTACCCTATAAAAATAAAAGCAATGGAGCTGAGTAACGACAATGAAAACGGAGATTATGAACCGGTTTATTACATACGCGCAAGTGGAAACCCAGTCGGATGATAGCAGCGAGACTTGCCCCTCTACACCGGGACAATGGGTGCTAGCCCGCATGCTCGTAGAAGAGCTTGCTTCGATTGGCATGCAAGAGATTACGATTGATGACAACGGCTATGTCATGGCTACCCTACCCGCCAACACCGACAAGAACATACCAACCATCGGCTTTCTTGCCCACATCGATACGGCTACCGATTTTACCGGTACGAATGTAAAGCCGCAGATCGTTGAAAACTACGATGGGCAGGATATTATTTTGAACGAAGCATTGAATATCATCCTATCACCAAAAGAGTTCCCTGAGCTTACCGGTTATCAAGGCCATACCTTGATTACGACGGACGGCACTACGCTGCTCGGCGCTGACGACAAGGCTGGCATCGCCGAAATTATGACCGCCATGGCTCATTTAATCCGCCATCCCGAGCTGAAGCACGGCAAGATCCGCGTAGCCTTTACGCCGGACGAAGAAATCGGCAGAGGCCCGCACAAGTTTGATGTTGCTGCCTTCGATGCCGTCTACGCTTATACGATGGATGGAGGACCGCTAGGCGAGCTTCAGTACGAGAGCTTTAACGCAGCTGGCGCACTCATCACTTGCAAAGGCAAAAACGTACACCCCGGCACCGCAAAAGGTAAGATGGTCAACTCGGCCAAAATTGCTATGGAGCTCCATAGCAGGCTGCCTGCGGATGAGGTGCCTGAGCTCACGGAAGGTTATGAGGGCTTCTTCCATCTCACGTCCATTGAGGGCGACGTCGAACAGACCCAGCTTCGTTATTTGATTCGCGACCATGATGGTACGAAGTTCCAAGAACGCAAAACGCTGCTAACCGGCATCGTAAAGGATCTCCAGGCTAAATACGGCGAGCATCGCATCGAGCTTGAAATTAAAGACCAGTACTTCAACATGGGCGAGAAAATCGAACCCGTCAAGGAAGTCGTGGACATCGCGCGGCAAGCGCTTGAAAACCTCGGAATCGAGCCATTGATCCAGCCGATTCGCGGCGGAACCGATGGCTCGCAGCTATCCTACATGGGCCTGCCGACGCCAAACCTTTTTACCGGTGGCGAGAACTACCATGGGCGCTACGAATATGTCTCTGTAGACAATATGGAGAAGGCAGTGAATACCATCCTTGAAATCGTGAAGCTCTATGAGCAAAAAGCGTAGTTACTTGCTTGGCGAGTTAATGTAGCAAAAAACGTTGGCACATTTTAGAACCCTTAGTTGGGGCTGTTTCATCAGGCTTCATGCCTGTATGGACAGCTCCTTTTCTCGTCATTCGGGAGTCAGCACCGTGTCGAAGAAAGGCAGTAACCACCGGTTCCTCCTCACCCCACTTCAACTCATACCGTTTAAACACTGAACCTGCTCGAAATAAGTAGAAAAATAGAACTAAAGAATCGCACACCCCCTCAATGACCGCCAATATGCCAACTTTGAGCCGAATAAGCCTACTTTTTAGATCTATTTTGTTCAAATGAGCAATATTGAAAGGTTTAGATCTAGAAAGTAGACCTATTTAGTCGCACGTCCCCTCAATGACCGCCAATTTGCCAACCTTGAGCCGAATAAGCCTACTTTTTAGATCTAATTTGTTTAAATGAGCAATATTGGAAGGTTTAGATCTAGAAAGTAGGCCTATTTATTCCCACATCCCCTCAATGACCGCCAATATGCTGTATTTGAGCGGGATAAGTCTACTTGTACTGTAAAACCAAATCTTCCGCGCTTGAGAGGGTTAAGTGACCCCCCATCCTTCATGCTTTCCCCCTATCCGAATAGGGGAAAGGAATAGCAAAGAGGTTGTCACCTATGGCGACAACCTCTGACAGCCTTTTCTGCTTATCTTTGGATAGGCTCGATACGGTATAACGTGCCTGCTTGCTCCTCGCGAATCGCCCAGCCGAAGGATAGAACGGCTGCTAGCCGCTCCTTCTCCGCAGGCGTAAGGACAACCAGCACCGATTCGTTGCCTTCCTCGAGAACTAGCTCAGGCTCCTTGCCATAAGCGACCGCGATCCATGAGCGGATACCGCGGACGGTATTGTATTTAATCGCGTAGCCTTCCTTTACCGCTCTCTCGAATGTCTCAGGCTCGGCCGCGGCAAATGCCGCCAATTCCTGATAATCAAAGTGGTACATGCTCTCGTCAGAAGGTAGATCACCCTCTTTAACTCTGCGCAACACGACTTCGTCGGACCATCCTAGCGCCCTGAGCCCTTCGAGCAGCAACGCATTCCATTGGGATAACTTCACCAGATTGTTCGTTTCCATGCTTCACCCTCCTTCCATTCTTACTCCTTATTCATGGTCTGCAACAAAGTGCCCCGGACTTACTTCCCTAAGCTCTGCGTGCTGCTTGTCACCAGACGCCTCAAAATCATATTTAAACGCGCTTCTTTCCCTCGCCGCTTTAGGATCGGGAATTGGGATGGCGGACAACAACGCCTTCGTATAGGGGTGCAGCGGGTTATCGTATAGTTCGTCGCTATCCGCAACTTCCACGAGGCGCCCGCCGTGCATAACGCCAATGCGGTCTGAAATATGGCGCACCATAGACAGGTCATGGGCAATGAACAAATACGTTAGGCCAAATTCAGCCTGCAAATCCTCCAGCATGTTGACCACCTGCGCCTGTACGGACACGTCAAGCGCTGAGATCGGCTCATCACATACGACGAAGTCTGGCCTTACGGACACTGCGCGCGCAATCGAAATCCGCTGACGCTGCCCGCCGCTGAACTCATGGGGATAACGATAAAGATGCTCCCGCTTCAGTCCAACCTTCTCGAGCAAAGCCGAAACGACTTCCTTGCGCTCCTCTTCCTTCATGTACAAGCCATGGATATTCATGGGCTCGCCAATCAAATCGAGCACGTTCATACCTGGATTTAGCGATGAATAGGGATCCTGAAAGATGGTTTGGATTCGCCGCCGGAATGGCTTCAACTGTTTATCCCCCAGCTTCGACAAGTCATGCCCGTCAAAATAAACCTCGCCCTCCGTATAATCATACAATCGGATAAGGCATCGCCCAACTGTCGACTTGCCGCTTCCGGACTCGCCGACCAGCCCGAACGTTTCCCCTTTGCGAATTTGGAAGCTCACACCGTCCACGGCTTTCAGCACCTCTGTGCTGCGCCCCCATATATCGGTCCCTTTAGAGAAATGCTTCTTCAAATTCCGTACATCCACGAGAATGTTATGGTCGCTCATTCGCCAGCCCCCCTTCCGCTAATGCTCCCTCAAGCGTACTCTTCCCATCCAGAAGCCAGCAGAGAGAACGATGGCCGTCCGCCAGCTCGAACATCGGCGGCAGTTCCTTGCACTTAGCGAACGCATAAGGACAGCGCTCCATGAAAGGACACCCTGTCGGTGGATCGATCAGATCCGGAGGCGATCCTTCAATCGGTACAAGCCTTTCCCGGCCTGTGCCACCTCGCTTCGGCAGCGAGCGGAGCAAGCCCTGCGTATACGGATGTCCCGTGCGATAGAAAATATCCTCGACTGTACCTTCCTCCATGACCATTCCGCCATACATCACAATGACGCGGGAGCACACCTGAGCGACGACGCCTAAATCGTGTGTAATTAGGACGACCGCTGTACCCGATTGTTCCTTCAAATCATGGAGCAGATCAAGAATTTGCGCTTGAATGGTGACATCGAGAGCTGTCGTCGGTTCGTCCGCAATGAGCAGCTCCGGGCTGCAGGAAAGAGCCATGGCAATCATCACCCGCTGGCGCATACCGCCACTAAATTCATGCGGGTATTGATTAACGCGGCGCTCCGGCTGGGAAATGCCTACTTTTCGCAGCATCTCTACAGCCTCTCGGAGCGCTTCCTCCTTGCCAAGTCCTCGATGCCTGCGGATAACCTCGGCCATTTGAAAGCCAATCTTCTTAACCGGATTCAAAGAAGTCATCGGGTCCTGGAATACCATTGCGATTCGGTTGCCCCTGATCTCGCGCCACTTCTTCTCCGGCAGCTTGTTCAAGCTTTCACCGCGAAAGTGAATCTCGCCTCCAAGCACTTGCCCTGGCGGGGGAATAAGCCCCATAATGGCCTTCGCAGTCACGCTCTTGCCGCTGCCTGACTCCCCAACGATGCCGACGGTCTCGCCGGCATCTACATGAAAGCCGACGCCTCGCACCGCCTGATTTTGCCCGTCCCGGGTATGGAATGAAACCTTTAAATCCTCTACGGTCAGCAGCCGTTTTGCCATCGTACTTCACACTCCTTCATGCCGCCGCACAACGACGGTTACCGTTTACCCAGCTTCGGTTCAAAGCCCACTCGCAAAATATCGCCGAGAACGTTAAAGCTAAGCACCGTTAGAAAAATTAATACGCCCGGAAATATAGCTAAGTATGGCGCTTGAGACAAATAGCCCTGTGCTCCGTTCAGCATGCTGCCCCAAGTCGCATTCGGAGCTTGGACGCCAAACCCCAGAAAGCTTAACGAGGATTCCATCATAATTGCCGATGCGATATTGTTTGTCGCGCTAACGATAACAACGGACATTAAGCCCGGTATAATGTGCTTAATGATAATCCCGAATGAGCTCTGGCCTGATGCCTTGGCATACATGACATATTCACGTTCCTTCAGCGCCATCGTCTCCGCCCGAATAATACGGGCAATGTTCATCCACATCAATAAAGAAATAATAACGATAATATTGCCTACGCTCGGCTTTAAATAAACGCTTAGCAGCAGCAGAATGAGGAAGGATGGAATCGACATAACGATTTCCAGCAGCCTCATGAGCAAGCTGTCAATGAGCCCGCCGAAATAACCGCTAATGACTCCAACCGCCACGCCGATACTCGTCGCGAAAATCATCGAAACGAAACCAACCATCAGGGAGACACGACCACCATAAAGCGCCCTAGCCAAGTAGTCCCTTCCGTAATCATCCGTTCCGAACCAATGCCCAGCACCTGGCGGCTTAAGCCGATCTAAGACATTAATTTGGTTTGGGTCCTTTGATGAGAGAAACGCAAGCGCCGCCGCGGAAGCAATGACCAACAGGAAAAGAAAAGCGATGATACCCAGTTTGTTCGCCAGCAGCTCGCGGATGACGTTGCTCCATTTATTCCGATTCATGAGATCACCTCGTTGTTTTGATTCTCGGGTCCGCAAAGCTGTACAAAATATCCGCGAGCAAATTGCCCAGGATCAACATAACGGAAGAGAACAGTGTAATGCCCATGATGACGGGGTAGTCCATTCCGCGCACTGCGGTCATGCCAAGTGAGCCGATCCCCGGCCACGAAAATACGGTCTCCGTCACAATAGCGCCCGCAACCAAGTCGCCCATCGACATGCCTAGCAGCGTAATAACAGGAAGCAATACATGCTTCATTACATGCCGAAACAGAATCGTCCGCTTCGCAGATCCAAAGGCATATTGAATTTGAACGTAATCCTCTTTGAGCTGGCTGATCGTACTGGAACGGATATAACGCACATATACGGCCAGAAAGCCGATAGTCAGCACCGAGCATGGCAAAATAGCATGCAAGAGGACATCAAACGCAGAATATGTGCCGATCGTCCGCATTCCCATACTCGGCAGCCAATGCAGCTTAATCGAAAAGAAATACATAAGTAAAATAGCAAGCCAAAAAAGCGGAATCGAAACGCCAATATACGCTAATAAATTGACAAGCTTATCGACCAGCTTGCTGCGGTTGGCCCCTGCGAGCAAGCCAAGGGGAATAGCGATCAATACCGCCAAGCCAATAGCAGCGCCCATGAGTCCCGCCGTCGCTGGCAAACGCTCCAAAATCTGATCCAGCACGGGCTTATGATTAATAAGCGAATAACCCAAATTCCCGGTCAAGCATTCCTTCAGCCATAAAAAATATTGCATATAGGCGGGCTTGTCCAGCCCGAGGTTATGCCTGATGCGCTCAATGTCTTCCGCATGCATGTTAGGCGTAACGAAGGAAAGCACCGGATCACCCGGTGCCGCCTTCACCATAACAAAGCAGGCGATTGAGACAAAAAACAGCAATGGCAAAGTTTGCAGCAGTCTTCTGAAAATCAATCGTCTCATGCTTCAATTCTCCCAGCCTCGCAGGGACAAAAAAATAAGCTGGATGTTCCAGCTTATTTTTCGCCCATCCTTATTTCAAGTAAAGTTTAGAAAGATCCTCGAAAATAACAACGGGTTTCAGTACCGCTTCTTCCAGTCCGCCGTACTTTTTGTCGACTGCGACAATCGTCTTCGTATAGGCAATCGGATAAACTGGCGCGTCAACCGCTATAAGCTCTTGCAGCTTATTATAGATTTCGCCGCGCTTCGCTGCATCCGCTTCGCCAGCGCCTTGCTTGAACAGCTCGTCCGCCTCTGCATTGCCATAATGAGTGTAGTTAGAATCGCCACCCGTTGTATAGAGAATGCTGTATGCGTCCGGATCGTAACCCATAATGTAGCCTGCTGCAGCAAGCTCGAAGTCCGTTGCTTTCGGATCAACGAATTTATCGCCGTATGCGGAAGCATCCATCGCTTTAATCTCTACAGTTACGCCAATTTCCTTCAGCTTTTGTTGAACATAAAGCGAGATCGCTTCCTGTGCTTTATTGCCGCTGGAGACGATAAACCGAAGTTTAAGCCCTTCAGCGCCGTTAGCTTTCAACAGCTCCTTTGCTTTGGCAGCGTCGTTATCGTAGCTTGTAACATCGTTGTTGTGGAACAAGCCATCCGGTGTAACGAAGGATTTTGCTGGGTCAGCATAGTCGCTTGAAGTGTAAGCCACTTGAATCAACTCGTCTCGGTTCAGCGCGTAGGACAGCGCTTGTCTGACCTCTTTTTTGCCAAGCAAGCCGGTATCGCTGTTCTCATTAAAGAGAAGGTAAGACAAACGGCCTTCGCTATAGGGCAGAACTTCAAATTTATTCGTTCCCTCTATCGTCGCAACATCCTGAGGGTCGAGGTATTTAATATTAATTTCACCGTTTTGCAAAGCCAGATTCGCGGCATTCGTATCTTTCGCGATACGGTAAGTCACCGAATCCAGATGCGGTTTGCCGGCAAAATAGTTATCAAAGCGCTCCAGCGTTACATACTCACCAGTCTTGTATTCTTTAAACTTAAATGCTCCGGAACCGACTGGCGCATTGTTTTTCGTACTCTTCTGGATATCGGCTTCGTTCTCGAAAATATGCTTCGGAATCGGCGTCACTTGGACAAGCGTCGCTTCAAAAGCAGGACTAACCTGCGGAAGCTTGAATTCAACCGTTGTATCATCAACCTTCACTGCCTCTATAGCTTTGCCTCCGATGATAAAATTGCCTCTCAGAAGACTGTTTTGTTTCTCATCCAAAATTTTCTCAATCGTAAACACGACGTCATCCGCTGTCAGCTTCTCGCCATCATGCCAAGTAAGGCCGCTCTTCAGCTTCAATGTGTACGTTAAGTTATCCGCGGAAGGCTCGAGGCTGTCCGCCAAATAGAATGTTTTCTTGCCATTGTTTACTTGAAATAGCGGCGCGAACAGCGCTTGGTCAATCGTAAGGCTGACACGGTCTCCGGCGTAGTTCGGATTCAGTAAGACTGGATCTGCTTGTACGGCTATAATTAAATTTCCGCCGTCTTTCGGCTGGCCTTCCGCGGTTGGCTCCGCGTTGTCCGTTGCCGGGCTTGCGCTTGGCGTATTGCTGCCATTATTGCTTGAGCAAGCACTGATCAGCATCGTTAATAATAAAAGCAAGGTTACCCCTAAACGATTTTTATTCATTTTCTCTCATCCTCCGTGTGTCTGACTCTCTGTAGGCTATTAACCTCTCAAATTGTATATCGGTTTACTTGGAATTACAACTGTAAAAGCTTCCATTATTGTCATTTCGTTCAGTTTTTTGCATTTTCCACTCATATTATTTTCAAAAGCCCATCCCATTTATGACCATAGTATGCTTCAAATCTTTAATATTATAAGCCCTTCCTTCACTTATTCTTCAAAATAAATAACTTGATTATACTCTCTGAAAACTAAATAATATGATGCAGGCCTTATTGGCCTATACGAAATGAACGGGATGAGCATTGCTCGTCCGCAGAAGAAAGGTTGACACAGACAGCATGGAATTATCACACCGCATAACCAAGAAACAAGCCGTAAAAGAACCGTTCCCCGTCTCGATTCTGTCCCTTACCGTCGGCGCCTTTGCCATTGGCATGACCGAATTCGTCATCATGGGACTACTGCCTAACGTAGCCGAGGATTTGCATGTCAGCATTTCGTCAGCGGGTCAACTCATTACGATGTACGCCCTCGGGGTTGCAGTCGGAGCTCCTATATTAACCGTCCTTACGCACCGAATTCCGCAAAAGCAGCTCCTGATCTTGCTCATGCTATTATTTATTCTTGGCAACAGCATCTCCGTTATCGCGCCAAGCTATGCCGTGCTTATGGGAGCGCGTATGTTAACTGCGCTTACTCATGGAACCTTCTTCGGAGTCGGCGCTGTCATTGCATCCAACCTTGTCCGGCCGGACAAACGCGCGGGGGCCGTATCGATCATGATGGCGGGACTCACGATCGCGAATATTATCGGCGTACCGCTTGGAACCTTTATCGGTCAACATATGGGCTGGCGCTCCTCGTTCGGCGCTATTGCGATCATGGGAATCATCGCCTTGATCGGCATATTCATCTTCATTCCGAAGCTTAAGCAAGATAAACCGGCGAGCATAATCCAACAAATCTCTGCCCTGATTAAACCAAAGCTCATGGTGTACCTGCTGATAGGGGCACTGGGCAACGCAGGCCTTTTCGCCGTTTTCACTTATATTACGCCACTGCTTACACAAATCAGCGGCTTTGCCGAGCATAACGTGACATGGATTCTCGTTCTGTTCGGCTGTGGGGTCACCATTGGCAACATTGTTGGCGGCAAGCTCGCGGATTGGAAGCTGATGCCTTCGATCCTCGGATTATATTTTGCCATCTGCTTAATCCTGACGATCTTCACCTTTACTATTCACAATCCGATTGCTGCTGTACTAACCATCTTGCTATGGGGTACCGCCTCATTCGCTGTCTTTCCTGGGCTACAGGTCCGGGTGATGAGCTTGGCCCAATCGGCTCCCGCGCTTGCCTCCACCTCCAGCCATTCGGCGGGTAACCTGGGCAATGCAGCAGGCGCATTTATCGGGGGATGGGTCATTACCCATCTGTCTCTCGGCGCGCTTCCTTGGGTTGGTGCTGTATTGGTCGGCCTGGCTTTGGTTCTCGGCCTTGTGTGTTACATGACAGAAAACAGAAACCAAGTGGCGTAACCCGCTACCTGCCTGCACAAAAAGCCCTGCTTCGCTTAGAAGCAGGGCTTTTTTGTACACTTATATGCAAACAGTATCTAAATCTTTTTCACAAACTCCGATTTCAGCTTCATTGCTCCAAAACCGTCGATTTTACAGTCGATATCATGATCTTCGTCCACCAGGCGGATATTTTTGACTTTCGTGCCGATTTTGATAACCGATGAGCTTCCTTTTACTTTTAGATCCTTAATGACGGACACGGAATCACCATCGTTTAAAATATTGCCGTTAGCATCTTTCACTACTTTTTTTTCATCGATGTTTTCGGCACCTGCATCCAAGCTCCACTCATGCGCGCATTCCGGGCATACGAGTAGGCTTCCATCCTCATAAGTATATTCGGACTGACAGCTCGGGCAATTCGGTAAAGTAGACATAATATTAAGTTCTCCATTCATTAACTATGTATTTTCACTTTGAATTTCCTTATATAAGTATATTTGATATTCGTTAGTAGCACCAATATAAACTGCTATCTGTCGTTATTCCTCCTGCTCCAGCCTTTTAAGAAAGGCAAGTACCGCTGCTTTCATCTGTTCCAGACCCGGCTGCTCAATCGGAAAGTGCCCCGCCCCTTCTAATAGAACGCATTCTTTCCTGCTCTTAAGCCGATTGAAGAAGGGCTCGCTCAGAGCAAAAGGCGTCATCGGGTCCACTTCGGGATGAACAAGCAGAACCGGACAGCCATTGAACTCTTCAGGCTCCAGCTTTGGCTTCATATTTAAAAAAGTTCTCAGCAAGCGCAGCGGAACCCTTGTGCCTGCCGCGTGAGGGTCCTTTATTATCAACCGAGTCAACGCCGTATGATTGCTAATTAGCTTCATTCTTGACACCCTGGTGACCGGAATATGTACGGAATCCAGTACAGAAGGAAAAGCATCCATCACATATTTACCCAAACGGCTGACGATCTTGTTAGGGGCAACTTGATCCCTAACCTTCGGATTGCTTGTATCCACAAATGTCGTTGCAATCAATCCTTTGACCTGCTTGCTATTGACCGCCGTATGATACGCCAGCATGCCGCCAATACTGGACCCCAGCAGAACAACAGGTTTACCGTCACGTTCCGTTTCCACTGCAATGAGCGCCGTAAGCAGGTCAATCCATTGCTGATAATCAATTAGAGATGGTGACTCGAAACAGCTTAGGCCATATGGAGGAAGATCCGGCGAGACAACCTCATAGCCGTACTGCTGCAGCATCCGTGCGTAAGGAGCCAATAATCTCCCGTTGCCGCCTGCTCCGTGAATAAATATAATTTTTATTTTAGCGTCCGTCACCTTCATACGGTCCAGATGAATCTGCATCCCGTCCCATGCCCACCATTCTTCTTCAGGCAGGTCTGGTCCGTTTATCCGTATTTCTTCGGGAAAGAACCGTTGATATTGCTTCTAGTAGGAAACTGAATCGTTATAGGATAAGAAGTTAGGTTTCAATGTCATCGTTCCTCTCCGTCTCCCCTCATCGCTTCTATATATTTGAGGATTATAGCTTACTTTAGTTCATATTGTAATCGAGCAATCTTTTGTGCGACAATCAATAGAGACAAACAAAACAGGAGGCGTAAACAAATGAGGACGATAAAGCTAGGAAGCAGCACCTTAGAGGTACCCGTAGTTGCGGTTGGCTGTATGCGTATTAATTCGCTGGACAAACCCGAGGCTGAGCGTTTTGTTCAAACCGCACTTGAGGAAGGCGCAAACTTCTTTGAGCACGCCGACATTTATGGCAGCGGCACCTGTGAGGAAATATTCGCAGACGCCATACATATGAGCGATGATGTTCGCGAGAAAATTATCCTTCAATCCAAATGCGGCATCCGTCCGGGCATGTTCGACTTCTCCAAAGAGCATATTCTAACATCGGTGGATGGCATTCTGAAGCGGCTAAAAACCGACTATTTGGACGTTCTGCTTCTGCACCGCCCAGATACGCTCGTCGAACCGGAAGAGGTAGCTGAAGCTTTTGATCTTCTGGAAAGTTCAGGGAAGGTACGTCATTTCGGCGTGTCCAATCAAAAGCCTATGCAAATCGAATTGCTGAAAAAATCGGTGAAGCAGCCGTTAGTTGCCAACCAACTGCAGCTCAGCATTACCAACACGACGATGATCTCGAATGGATTCAACGTAAACATGGAGAACGATGCTGCTGTAAACCGCGATGGCAGCATTCTCGATTACAGCCGCTTGAACGATATGACCATTCAGCCATGGTCCCCATTCCAATACGGATTTTTTGAGGGCGTGTTCCTCGATAACGATAAATTTCCTGAATTGAACAAAAAAATTGACGAAGTAGCGAAAACCTATAATGTGAGCAATACGACGATTGCCATTGCATGGCTGCTTCGCCATCCTGCTCGCATGCAGCCAGTAATTGGCACGATGAATATTGGCCGGCTACAGGATTGCTGCAAAGCAAGCGAGATCTACCTGACTCGCGAAGAATGGTATGGCATCTATCGTGCGGCAGGCAATGTACTTCCTTAATCACTGTGTCCATAAGATAGTTCTGCCACTGTTCTGCGATTGAACTAGTAGGTAGCAGCTCAAATACGAAACAGCCTCCGGTCTAATAGGCCAGAGGCTGTTCCGTATTATAAGCTAAGCACTCTCTATCTTCGATAGCAGTCTTCTGTATAGAGCGGCTACTTCAAGGGATGGGCTTAGCCCAAGCTCACGACGCATATTTTCGGTAAATTTAATATAGTGCTGAGTCAATCCTTCTTTGTCCTTCTTCAAAGCCAATGCGCGCATAAGCAGCTTGAACGTTTCTTCATTTAGCTCATTCCGTACAAACAGCTTCAATAATAACCGAATAGCCATTTGCGTATCGCCTTTGGCTAATAGGGCCGTACAAAGACGCTGAGTAAAGGAAGAGTAAAGCTGAGACAGCCGCTCTACCTCGCTCCAAGCCCAGGGGAACGCACGGTCGCCAAACAAATCGCCGGCATAAAGCTGCTGAAGCTCAATCGCCTGATCCAAATTCTGCTGGTTTACCACCTGCATCTCTTTGCAGCCTTCTTCAAAGCTAACCATATCCACGGGTACCTGATGAAGATCCAATGCATAATGGTTGTTATCGGAATGCAAACGATCCCTCAAGCCATAATTATCGAGTAGTCTGCGCAGCTGATAGACGGTCGTATTTAAATAGATTTCAGCATTTTTCTGCGGCATGTCGCCAAAAATGTCCTCAATTAACCTAGCTCTCGATACTTGCCTACCTTTCTGGATAAGCAAATAACCAAATAGCTCAGCGCTTTTGCTCGATTTCCACTTAACGATGACATTTTGCGCGCTGCGAATTTCCATACCGCCAAGACAGTTGAACATGATCCGAATCGAAGAAGGTTCCCGCAAGGTAAGAGCCTGCTCTACCTGAACCTCAGCCAACGCTCTTTGGACGGTATGATGCAGTCTCTCTTGCAATACGGGTTTGACGATATAATCATAAGCATACACATCAAACGCGGAAAGCGCATATTCCTTGTGAGAGGTAACAAAAACGAGCTTTATTTGTCTGCCGCTCTCCCGTAAGCGCCCCGCAAACTCCAGGCCGCTCTCCTTCGGCATATTGATGTCAATAAAGATCAAGTCCGCATCATGATCCTCTAAATAAGAGAAGGCCGCAGCCGTATCATGAAAGATGCCTACAATTTTGACTTGATCCAGCTTGCCAAGCATGCGTTTCATAATGAGATGCATCGCTTTTTCGTCGTCGACGATAACAACCTTCACACGATTTCCCTTCTTTCATTCCATTCAATAGGGTATGCAGTCGCTTTAGGTGAAGTAGGAATCGAAAAATAAAAAGTGCTGCCTTGTTGGGGAGCGCTTTCGAACCAGATCTCCCCGCCGTTTAAGCGGACGAACTCCCTGCATAGCGTTAACCCGAGCCCCACGCCACGCTCGCCGGCCGTGCCTACCGATGAGACCGGATAGGCTTCATTCAGCAAGGTATCGGCTTGCTCTAACGGAATTCCGGCTCCAGTATCGCTAACGGAAACGATCATTTTGCCATTTGCGAGTTGGGCATCCAGTTGAATGCTACCGCCATAATCCGTGAATTTAATCGCATTGGAAAGCAAATTGCGAATGATCAGATCGAGCATTTCTTTATCCGCAAACACAAGCGTATTCTCAGGTATAAGAGAATGAATATGAATCCCTTTCCCTTCGCTGCGAACCTGCAGAAAACGTATATTCATTTGGATAGCTTGGGCCAAATCCCTGACCACCGGGTTGAATACCATACCTCCCCTTTGGCTTTGAAACCAATCGAGCAAGCTTTCAACCAGGGTAAAGGTATTGTGGATTTGCTCGCCCATTTCTTGGACGATTTCCTCGTGATTTTCTCCGCAATCTTCCATTTCTTCTTCCATTAGCTCCATTAAATTAATAAGTACCGCGAGCGGATCGCGAATGTCATGTGCGACGACGTTGAACATTTTGTCCTTAAATGTATTTAGCTCACTGAGCTGCCTTGCATTATCGAGCAGTATTTCCTCAGAACGGACGGATTCGGTCACATCGCTTAGCAAAATCATTTTCCCTACGGGCTTTATACCGTTTTTGGTGACATAGGAAATATGGACATTATAAAATTTTCGGTCTGCTTGGCCTGAAATTTTAATACGGCTTCCTAAGGAAGGCTGCTGCATAATTCTCTCCAGCAATACCGGGTAATCCGCGAATAGTTCAAGCGCTGATTTTCCAATCCGTTTGTTCGTTAGGCCATGAATAATCCGCGCTGCCGATTGATTAAAGCTGGTTAAGCTATTTTCCATATCCAGTACAATAACCGCGTCCTGCATCGATTCGAATATTTTCTGAAGCGCCAACGGCGCCAGTCTCAGCATATTGAATTGGTAGATTCCCCATATATAGAAAATGCCAGAAATGACAAAGCCAAAAGGAGAGATATCAATAGGCATGTAGAATGCTCCGCTTAGATAGATGAGCGTGAAGCCGAAGGGACCCCATGAGCCAATGATCATTAAGGCCACTTGCTTTTTCATGCGGCCAGTCTCTTTGATAAACATTTGGATCATTAAAACCATGCCAATGACAAAAAAAGTATAGGAATAATATACATGAAGATAGTACAGGGGGCCTTTCACCAAGGTAACCAATGGGAAGCCTTCCGAATAATCGAGTGTCATACTTTTATAAAACAAATGATGCCATTCATTCGTATAGTGGGCAACGAAAGTAATAAGGGGAACAACCATTAGAGCCGCAACGACCCATTTTCTAACCATCGCTTGACGTCCCGTATACTGCAATACCATGATAAACCAAAGTAACGTACCGAACGGAATGCCCATATATTCCACCCGCAGCCAAAACCGGATATGCTCCAAGGAGGTACTGACAATCTCAAAAGCATAGCCGAGCGTATAGAAGGCACCTGTCAGCGAACCCAGTCCATAACTGATGGCAATGGGGAGCTCCCTTCTTTTCCAGCAAAGATAACACAACACCAGCGAGCAGCAGGTGGCTCCTATTAACAGTGCTGATAAATACAGATTGTAGCTCATTGCTGACTAGCCTCCATGCGGGATAGGGTCTATGAATCTCTACTTTTCATGTTAACAGAAACAGGGCAAAAAAACTTAGAAACTCCCCACGAAAAATCGTGAGGAGCTGCTATATTCTACAAAGAGTAAATGAAGAAACCTAGTTGATGAAGTGAACATAGTGCAGGAAGCGTTTCAGCATGACCGATGCTTGCGCACGAGTCGCTTTCGCCGAAGGAGCAAAAGTATCCGAGCTCAATCCTGTGATGATATTGGCTTCCATTGCTTCTGCAACTGCCGCTTGTGCCCAGCTGCTAATTGCAGCCTGATCCTTAAACTTGGATAAAGGCTCGTTTTGACTGGCTGAGGCATTGCTTGTAATGCCCGCTGCAGCAATCGCTCTTGTAACCATAACCGCCATTTGCTCGCGGGTGATCGTATCGTTTGGCTTAAAGCGGTTGCCATCAAAGCCGTCAACGAGCTTGGCCTTTACAGCCGCGCCGATCGCGCCTGCGAACCAATCACTGGATTTCACATCAGTGAAAGCTGCAGATGAAGCATCCAAAGATAGGCCTAAAGAGCGGACCAATAACGCGGCGAACTCAGCTCTCGTAATGTTATTGTTTGGAGCAAAGCTGTTCTCCGTCACACCGTTAACCACCAGTTTGGAGGCTAGCAGCTCAATGTCTACTTTTGCCCAGTGCTGACTCATATCAGAAAATGTTTTGGTCACAGAGAGTACCGTATAAATGCTATTTCCATTGCGCTTGAATGCAACTCTCGTGGAGCCGTCTGTCTGCTTCTCGAAGATAGCCGGAACGAACGAAAATTGCCCAGTAGTCGGATCGTAACGGACGACGGATGCATGAGCAGCATCCACTGAACCTGTCAGTACGACATTTCGCTCCACATAAGTGGAACCGAAAGCGTTAAGCTCGATCGTCTTTCCATTTCCTGAAGCGACTAGATTAAATTCAATTGCGTTTCCAAGCTGTACAGCGGCTATATCCTGTGCGCTTTGTTTGATTTTCGAATTTAAATCAATAGCGACTGTCGAAATTTTCACAAGAATGCTAATGTTTTCAGCCGTAGTTCCTAAATCTTGCTCTAACGCAGCAAAGTCAATAATGTTGAGGGGCAAAGAATACTCCCCATCATTAGTTTGTAATGAAATAATGGTGTTTGGCGCGATCTTTGCAGCAGCTGCCAATACGGATGAGCTTAGGTTAAACTGCACCGCCTCGCCTGCTGTATTGTTGAAAGAAACATAAACGATTGGTGCCGTGCCATGATTATTCTGCTTGGCGGCTTTAGCAAGAGCGTCTGCAAGTGCTGAGCCGTCTTGGGTAACCGTAGTTGTTAGTTGTCCATTTCCTGCCGTTACAGATGCTGTTGTATTTTTGCTCGTATCTGCAATAACAGGCTCCGCACCCGATTTGCCAGGTGTGACCGGTTTGGCTGCCGCTGGGGTTGGCGTTGGCGTTGTAATCGTTCCGGTTGGACCTTCGCCGCCAGTGTTGCCGCCGTCTCCGCCGCCTGTATTTGCCTTCTTAACAACAAACTCTGCATTGGCTACCTCGGTAGCTAGCCCAGCGATGACTTTGTAAGTGCCGCTAGCCTCGCTGGCACCTAGTGTAAACGAGCTTGAAAATTTCCCACCGTTCACTTTAGTGATATCGTAAAATAATACGCTATTACCCGGACGCAGCACCTTAATAATCACTTCATCCAGCGTAGATGTTCCGGAAATGACCACGGCATCTCCTGGTGCCTTCTCTCCTATAGCGTCTAATGTAACCGCTGAACCGTTTGCAAAAGCTGCAGCAGGCAAAAGCGATAAACACAGCGTAAAAATCAATAGTAAACTGAGCTTGCGCAATTTCACTTTACATTCCTCGCTTTCCTCTTATTCATTTTTACTAGTCCAATTCATTGTTGTTTCTCTCATTCAATGCAATATCAAATTCAGTTTGTGTCTTGATAGATGCGAGGTTCAGACCTACATCAGCAAGATCGCTGCTGTATTTGCTCACAACATAGGCTTTGACGGTGTAATTCGGATTTGTCGCCGCGTCACTGACATTAAAATTAGCTGAATATACGCCTGTCCCTAGCTTTAAATTAGCTGCAACAATACTAACCGGCGTGGTCCCATTGAACAGTTCAAATACAACGGACTGATTTCCTATATATTGGGTTTGATCAGCATTGTTTAAAAGATTAATTTTGGCTGTAATCCCGTTTTCCGTCGTCACAACCGGTGCTGTCATATAAAACAGTTCAGACGATTTATAAGCTCGGCCGTCAACGTATTTGGTGCTGTAGCCTTCAGCGTCAACAAGAATTTCGTAGTAATTGCCCTCTTGAAACACACCTTTAGCAATCGTAATTTTGCCTTCGCTCAGTTGATATTCAGAGCTGTTCAGTTGTCTTCTCATGCCAATTTTTCCATCATATAAAATGATTGCTTTGACTTGGTTTCTCCACAAGGCATTGTCTACAAAAGTAAATTCGCTTGCTGTATTGCTTAGCATATATCCTGTAATCTCCGGCGTATTGTAGGCAAGCTCTACTTCTATAGGTATATTTCTTTTTGTATCATACTGATCGCTAATCACATTTTCAGCAATTTTCACTTTAACCGAGCCAATTTTTATAGCATCATGAAACAGTATATTGATATTTCTACCATAAATAGATACGACATCAAGCTCGTCCAAAGCTTTATAGGTTGCTCCATGATCGATGGAATAGGTAATGCTCTCTTTCAGATGGGACACTCCGTCCACTAAAGTTTGATCTACGATATCCGTATCCGTATTAAACTGAATGCTTAACCAACGGCCATTGTAAGAAAAATATCCATTGTTCATACTTAAATCGTTATTACCAGGGTAGAACCAATTTGTGGTGTAACTATTATTATTCATATTTCCCACTGAATCTTTGAACATATTAGAATTAAATTGGAAATAATATTGATAGCCTGTAAGTGGCGCGGCAAAATGAATAGTAGCCACAGAACCCGAGAACGTTAGCGTAGTATCCACCGGAAGTCCGGTTCTCCAGTTCTGGCTGTTATACCAATACACACTTTGCAAGAAATTAGCATCATCTTGTTTTGCATTTTGAATATCTTCATTAAATACAATATTTAAATCCTGATAATGATTTGAGAAATAAGAATATTGATACACCGGCGCTGTCGTATCCGCTGGGAATGGATCGACTCCGCCAACATGGGCTTGCAGAGGTGCTGTTACTGACCGTTCCCTTTGAATATTGCCATGACGATCTTTCAGGACTCCGCCTTCGACATAAATATAATTGCTCGCTCCAGACAAAGCCTCTTTAAAATGGATTTTCAACTTTCCGTCTTCTACGATCGCTGTATCACCTTCACCTAAACTTTTACGTTGCTGATAACCATCCTTCATTAAATAAATATAATTGCTTAAAGGGTCACTTTCATTCATATTATCGAAAATATCATCATAGAAAGAAATCGTTACATCGTGATTATCGTTGCTAATGACAGTACTTTGAATGACAGGAGGAGAAACATGCAGCAGCAAATCCTCATTCAGGCTGCCTGCTGCATTTTTCAACGTACCTGCAGCAATTTTAATCACTGTTTTTTCGCCTATAACAACTTTTATATCATTATAGTATCTGATGTGAATTTGCCTAGAGCCATTCTGATAGATTTCATTTTGCTCACTCAATACAGGCGAAAAATGCTCTCCGTCTGCAGCTACGCTTATTTTGCTTCTCAGAAAAGCATTAATTTGATCTTGATCGGCGTCCACTGGCGCATTAATGGTAAAATCTTTATCAAAATTCAAGTAAACCTGACCGCCTGAATTATTGACCTCAGCACCAATGAAAGCAGGAGCAACAAGATCCCACGCAACAATATTACGAACTTCCATATTAGTGCTGAATGGTTCTTCATCAATATCAAGGAGTGCTCCTGAAGCTATGTTTATAGCGTTTGCATTTCCATTCAAAGCACTCTCTAAATGAATAATCAATGTAGTCGCAGACTCGCTAGTGGAAAAAGAAATGCTGTCGTTAGGAGCAAGAGGTGAATAGCCTGGGGTCTCCGATCTTTCCAAGGTAATGGCATTTTTCAAATCTTCCAACGTACCCGCCTGTTCAGCAAATTCACTAAATGTCACGGTTATTTTTTTGTTAAAATCACTAACGTCTACTGTTAGCCGCGGTGCTCCTTCTGCAAGCACATCACGTACAAAGCATTGCTTCGCTTGATTTGGTGCGGGATCAGAGCCCCATGTAGAAACGTTGCAATTAAAGTTATTTGTCATTTGGCGATAGTCATAGAGATTGTTTATACCAAAACGAACTTCCTTTGTTCCTGAGATTTCACAGGTGTTATTTTCGTTCACGCAGAAAACCCAATCACCATTGTCCGCAGATGCGGGTGAAACAAATAAAAACGAAGACAAAGCCATGATTGCTACTAGCAGACTGATTGAACCCTTTTTAAAAGACATTACGCTCGAGCGGAAGAGCCGTCCAACCGTCGCTTGCTTCATACTCTTTTCTTTCCTTGTCATATACATAGTTCCTTTGTCACTCCTGATATCATTTTATGGTAATAAAAGTAGTATAAACTACCTTAATGACAGCAAAATGACAAACATCGACGACAATGTGAGCTCTTGCCTCTAGACTTTGCAAAACAACTGCTTTTTTGTCGAAAACAAGACCATTGTCTCTGCTGATGTGATAAAATCTCTTTAGTCTACTCAGGCAATAGCCGATGAATATAGGGATAGATTTTAATGGGTATAAATGAAAGCCTACATATATTAAACCTGGGGGATTTTCTCGTTATGGACCAAATTTCTGAAAAAAGGCTTCAACATCTGCTTGAAAACCGTGGCCACAATTCACACTCTCATTTATATCTTTTAGGTGATAAAGAGTCGTTTTGGGATTCGGAGTGCGAGGCTTTACTGGTATACCGCTCGATTGGGAAGAGGAAAATTGTACTCGGAGATCCTGTCGGAAGCCATGAAGCTTGCCTGCGAGTCATCGAACAATTTATCGCGTATTGCAAGGAGAACAAAGCAAAACCGGTATTTTACCAGGCTAAGTCTGCTTTTCTTCCTATATATAAGCAATTCGGCCTCCAATGTTCCAAAATCGGAGAAGAAGCCCAGATTCATGTGTCCGCTTTTCATTTGAATGGGAAACAATGGCTTAAGCTTCGCAATCGTATCAATAAATTTGAACGCAGCGGCTACTCAGTTCAAGTTATGTATCCTCCTTATACCGATTCATTTCTTCACCGGCTTCAAAGCATCTCCAACGAGTGGCTAGGTGACCGCAAAGAAAAAAGCTTCTCCGTCGGCTCTTTTGCGCCTGACTATGTGAGCAGGTTTCCCGTCGCTGTCTTAGTCGGCCCTGATGGAAGCTATGAGGCATTCGCCACAATTGCCGGGGACCATCCGCCCAGCACGTTCACGCACCAAGAAGATTTTGTTGCCAGACAAATTACGGTAGACTTGATGCGCTATACAAAAGCCTGTCCGCCTGGCGCAATGGACGTCTTATTTGCTTCGTTATTCAAATGGGCCCAAGAGCACCACTACTCGCTATGCAGCTTGGGCATGTCTCCCTTGGCCAACGCCTGTGACCTGCTTATTATGAAGCTGCTCTACAAATATGGGAATAGACTCTATAATTTTAAGGGCTTGTATGAATATAAAAATAAGTTTGCACCACACTGGGAAGAGGTTTATTTTGTTTATCCTCCTTCCTCTGTCACCTTAACCGTCGCTGCGCTTGCTAAAATCATTCATACACCGCTTTACAAGCAGCACTCTGCCAGTCAAGCATCTTCTAAACGTTTTATAAACAAAAACTCATTTTCGAGGAAGCGAAAGGCTTCTACTGATCAGAAGAGCTAACATTGCGCTTTAGCTGCTAGACCTCTGCTTGTAGGATTAACAAAAAATAGGTAGAGCATCTCGAAAGAAGATGCTCTACCTATTCCATTTTCCACTTATGCTTTCACCTAAGATAACTTACTTTCTGCTATACTTCATGTGGAATTTCTCATCGCTTGATGATAAATAGATGATTCCCTCAATTACCCCTAGCAAAGCTGGAATGTACGTCCAACAAAAAATTAAATAAACGATTCCCCAGCCAATTCTGCCTAAATAAAACTTATGGATACCAAGCCCGCCAAGCAAAATACCAAGTACACCCGCAGTTACTTTACTCTTTCTGTTGTAATTAGCATACGGATTATATCCGGGTGGGGCATACTGCGGCTGTTGGGATGGAGCATACGGTGGTTGTTGGCTTTGCGAATATTGCTGGCCTTGCTGTTGCGGCTGTGCGACTGCAATTTTCTCTCCGCAATATTTACAATCTGTAGTATCCACGGATACTGGAGCACCACAGGATGGGCAGTTTCTTGAACTCATAAAAAAATCTCCCTTATTATTATATTATCTAACGTTTAAAGCCTCTCTGTTTTTCACAAGTCGCAAGGTTTCATCAAGCATTTTTTTAATATCTATCGAATTTATTTCAGTAAATACTAATTTCATTTGATATTGAATGTACTCTAAATTACTTTGAACCCTATTTTCAATTTCGACAATCTTCGTATTCCCGAGCACTCTTCCAAACGGAGTAGAAGCATGAATACGTTCTTTTAGCGCATGAAATGAAGAAACTACAGCTGATAAGTCCTCTGATGATTCCTTCTCTGCAAGAACTGCTTCGATCTCCATTAATTGCAGCATAATCGAATGATTAGCCATTTGTTCCATGGCTTCGTTACTTGATTCTTTTAACGTTTTTTGAGCAAACGATATAAGAATGGAATAAAGGATTAATAATAAAGCAAATAGGAGCAATTGCCCCACCACATATCCAGTTACATTCCCAGAAATAAAAATAATAGATAGCGTATTGGCAATGAACGCATAGACGATCGATACGACCATAAGGGATACGGCGTGCACGACACCATATCTTTTGTATAAAAAGTCAGAAAAGATGATCGCTGCATTTGAAATAATAAGCCCTAACATTAATACAAATAACATCAAGACTGATTTCACTGGTTCAACGATTGAAAAAAGGGCAAAGAAATGGATAAACAAAATAATGAAAGCCACATCAACGACTAAACAGCTGATTACCTTTAATAGCTTTGATAACGTAAACTCGCCAATGTTCATTATTGCCCCCCCTGGTTAGTCCCGCACTCAGGGCAAAACTTGGTTCCAGGCGCGTTTTCTTTGTTACATCCTGGACATTTTTTCATTTGCATAGAGTTGCCGCATTCCGGACAAAATTTAGCATGACTATCTACTAAGGTAGTACATGAGTAACATTCGATTTTTGCAGCGATTAGTTTATCCCCGCAGTTTAAACAGAACTTGGCGTCCGAGTCATTCTCTCTCTCGCATTTCTTGCATATCGTTTTTTTTGTCGGGGTGCTCAAAACACTGCCCGCAGCACTTGCAAACGTGCTTCCTACCGCCAAACCGGCTCCAGTACCGAGACCTAAGCCTATTCCCGCTGCAGCAATGCTGCCCGAACCTTCATTACCTGCTGCGGTTTCCATAACATCGAAAGAACGCTTAACATTATAGCGATTATCCCCAATGATATCGAAAGCAGCCCTCTCGCCTAATATCTTATTAATTGTAGCAAAGTCCTCATCTGGAAAATTAATGGATGAGATAAAGAAATTCATGATGGAGAGCCCAAATCGTTCAAATTCACTTGAAATGCTTATTTCTGTTTTCTCCGATATTTCCTCTAGTAAAGGCGCTATTTCAAGAACAGATATTTTTTGGTTGATAATAATGTTAGCTATAATGGTTTTAGCTTTGGTTACCGTTAGTCCTTTGAAATATTGAATTACCGTATCATATTTGACGACCTGCTCGTCTCCAACGGCACCAATTAACTCGGTCAAGAAAACGCGAAAGTCAGAAACCCTCATCGCCAGTTGGCCAAACGCACGCACTCTTAATCGAACACCATACTTAGGATCGATTAAACTGATCGGATCGCTCGTTCCCCAAAGAACATCCATTTTTATTGCTTTATTTATAAAAAAAACTTCCGCAGTAAAAGGAGTTCTTCCACCAAAAGGTATATTAATTAATGATTGCAAAATAGGAATATTATTAGTGCTTAGTGTATACGTCCCTGCTGAGAAGTAATCGAGCGCCTTGCCTCCTTTAACAAAAACAGCAATCTGACCCTCACCAACGATTAATTGAGTCCCAAAAACGAAACTATCTCCTGGATAACGAAAAACTAACCAATCCCGATTAGCTAATCCATTAAATTTTATAACATCGATTATAGCCAGATATATCCCCCACTTCGCAGCCATTTCAATATTATTCCACTTGTAATTGTATTACATTGTATCTCTTTTAATCAATTATGAATTTTTATATTTTACACATTTTAGCGAATATGGTCGATTCATACGACCTTACTATTAAAACGGCAAGGCCTCTGCGTATACAGATGCCTTGCCGTTTTTGTTTACAGCCTATATTCAAATGGGTATACCGACTTCGTCGTCTTCGATAGGCTGAGCCCTATTCTATCGCATGTAGAGTTATAAGCTTAACTCATTTCTCCTAATATTTTTTTCAAGTCTGCATTCAATTGAAGAGTGTGCAAAATAATCGTTAACGCTTCGGCACGGGTAGACGGTTTGTTCGGCGAAAATTGTCCATTCCCCTGTCCGCTAATAATTCCAGCAGATGCAGCTTTTTGGATTTGATCTTTATTCCAAGCAGATTCAATATCATTAAAAGCAGACGCGGCTTCATCCTTCACATCAGCAAAATTAATGATTTTAGAAATAATGGAGATAATCTCGGCACGGCTAATTTCTTTGTTCGGTTTAAATGAACCATCTTCATAGCCAGAAATAACTCCACTTTCGATTAAGGCATGAATGGATGACTCCGCCCAATGCCCGCTCACGTCGGCTAGTTTATAGTCATTAGCCTTAGCAGACAAATCGAACACTTTTGCAATGATTGTGGCAAACTCCCCGCGTGTAATGCTTGCATTGGGATGGAATGTTCCGTCGCTATAACCTTTCACAACCCCAAATTGAACAAACATATTCACGGTCGATTGCGCCCAATGAGCAGTCGTATCTTTGAATGGAACGGTTGTAGGATTAGCTTTTGCTTCCTCCGCTTGTTTGCTCAGTCTAGATACCAATTGAGAAACATCAATAATTTCGTTGTTAAAGCCAACTTCAGGTTTTGCTGTTGGTGTTGGCGTTGGTGTTGCTGTCTGTACTGGTGTTGTAACCGTTGGCGTTCCGGGTGTTACCACTGGCGGTGTTGTTGGTGATAGTGTTGCTTCTGGCGACGCTGTTGGCGTCGGCGTTGCTTCTGGTGTTGTTTCCGGCGTTGGTGATGGTATCACTTCTGGCGACGCTGTTGGCGTTAGTGTTGCTTCCGGTGTTGTTTCCGGCGTCGGTGATGGCGTTGCTTCCGGTGACGGTGTTGGTTCGATAATTTCCTTCGTGGTAACTTGAACCACTTTAGTTCCATACACAGCGCTGCCGTCGACAGCCGTAGCTATAACCGTAACGGTTCCTGCCGTTTTACCCGTAAGTACGCCACTCGCGTTAATTGTCGCTGTGCCTGTCCCATTTTCAACAGACCATTGAATCGCTTGATCCGTTGCATTTGCTGGAGCAACCGCCGTTGTAAATGTAATGTTCTCATCCACCTCTACGGTAGATACGCCGGTTACTGTAATCGAAGAGACCGGTATTGCCGTAATCGTTAGCGTCATGCTGCCGATCACTCCGCTTCCATCCAATGCTTCAGCTTGCACGGTTACTGTGCCAGGGGAACCCGCAGTTAGCAAGCCGCTTTCTGCATCAATGGACGCTGTGCCTGTTCCAGGAAGGACTGACCACGATACGGTTTGGTTTGTCGCATTAGCAGGGGCTGCTGCGGCAAAAATTTGAAGCTCCGCGCCTGTTTCTACTGAGGTTACTTCGTCTTCAGCAGTTATGGAGATGGTTTCTACCGGCACCACTGGCTCTGTAATCGTTATAAGCTTCGTTCCATAAACAGCACTGCCATCAACAGCCGTAGCTTTTACCGTGACCGTTCCTGCTGTTGTTCCGGTCAACACGCCACTCGCGTTAATTGTCGCTGTGCCTGTTCCATTTTCTACAGACCACTTAATTTTTTTGTATAATGCATTTTCGGGCAAAATTTCAGCATACATGTTTAATGTAGACCCTACTTCTAAAGATGATGCATCGTCATGGCTAGTTACATTAATCTCGGTTACAAGCAAAGGATCTATGTTGAAAGGGTCGTCCGTAATGAGCTGGGGACCGGAGTAAATCGATAGCGGCACCGTTAAAATATCTTTAAGAGTGGATTTAACTGAAAAAGTGACCAATCCATTAACTGTATACCAGGAATACCCTTCCTTAACCGTTGCAGTACCGCTGGTATGGATATTATAGAATTCTAAGTCAGGATCTGCTGAATGGGCAAATATTTCGGTTTGACCATTCACAAGCTGACCATCAGTGCCATAGACCTTGAAGGTCAGGGAGACATAACCGGGGTGAATACTATCCTCTTCTGGCCCGTCGGCTAAAATAATATGATCGATTGAATGAGTAGGTTTCTGCTTTTGAATTTCACTAATAGTAAAATTCGGAATATAAGACAAACTCGGTACCCAACTTAAAGCACCATTGGTCACATAGCCTCCCACAATCGTTTTTGTGGCATTAGTACTAACGGTCACGGAGCTTCCTCCATCAGCCTTAGGCGCATGGGCAACACTACCGTCCGAATATCTTAGAAAGATTTGCTCATCGCTGCCCAAAGAGGTATTTTCAAAATTAATAACCACTTGGCTTGTTTGAGTCACACACCCACTTAATACGATCAAAACACACATCGAAACCAAAAATAAAGAACGTACTGAAAATCGCGGCATATCCATATCTCTCCCTATCCTCATAATAAGATCCATTATACTCGGCCCCAATGACGGCAAAATGACAAACTCCGACAAGGAAAGGGATGATCGTATGATCAGAAGGAATAAAAAAAAGGTTGGACCTGCTGCGATTTGCAGCTTGTCCAACCTTTTTTCATTTTGTGTTTATTAAGCTTTGTTCGAAGAACCGAACTCACGCATTTTGCCTTGAACCGTTGCTTTAATCGCATCGCGGCCCGGGGACAAGAATTTACGCGGATCGTAAACTTCTGCATCCGAAGTCAAAATTTCGCGAGCTACTTTTGTAAACGCGATTTGGTTTTCTGTGTTTACGTTGATTTTTGCAGTTCCAAGGGAAATCGATTTTTTGATATCCGCAGTTGGAATTCCTGTACCGCCATGCAATACCAATGGAAGCTTGATGGTTTGGCAAATCTCTTCCATTTCTTTGAAACCAAGGTTTGGTTCGCCTTTGTAAGGACCATGTACGGAACCTAGTGCTGGAGCAAGGCAATCGATACCTGTAAGCTCAACCAGTTGCTTACATTCTTGCGGATCAGCGTAGATAACGCCATCAGCGATTACGTCATCTTCTTGTCCGCCAACGGTACCAAGCTCAGCTTCAACGGAAACGCCGCGCTCATGCGCGTAAGCAACCACTTGTTGAGTTGTTTTTACGTTCTCATCGAAAGGAGAGTGTGAAGCATCTATCATAACGGAAGTAAAACCAGCATCAATGGCTGCTTTACATTTTTCGAAGCTTGAACCATGGTCCAAATGGATCGCAACTGGAACCGTGATTTTCATTTCTTCAATAAGGGATTTTACGATTGCAGTTACAACCGTGAAGCCACCCATGTAACGAGCTGCGCCTTCAGAAACGCCCAAAATAACTGGGGATTGCTCTGCTTGAGCAGCGCCAAGGATTGCTTGCGTCCACTCTAGGTTATTGATGTTGAATTGACCAACAGCGTAACCTTCTTTTAGTCCTTTGTTCAACATTTCTTTCATTGATTCCAAAGCCATGTTAAATCCTCCTTCAAAATAATTGCATTTTTAAAACTCGATCTTTCAATCATACCCAATTCATCTACAGTTTAAAATGCGTCCGAAAACTGTAGTTATACTGGCACGAACGGCATGGGCTTTTCCACGTTCACGTTCTACTCATCAGTCTACATGTTATCACAAAATTCAGCATAAGACTACCTGTAGCGGGGTTGATCACTTTATCGCACTTCTTCAATTATACCATAGATGCAACTCGATTACGGACTTGGCTTACGTTTCAAAGGATAACGCCTAGATCTCGCCCCAAAAGACCTCGGTCTCATATTCGAAGGCTACGTTTCCGTCCAGTTGGTTACGTTCAAACAGCTCCTTTAACTCGCGCAGCATCCCTTCATAATGCGGATCTTCAGGTGCTGGGGTATAAGAAGACGAACGCAAACGGCCGAAAAGCCCATCCCAATCGAACATTTGCTGATTAACGAACCGCGCTTCCTGCACTTTCCCTAGTTTAAAGAAAGTAGCCAAAATTTCCGGTGATATATTTTTATGATTTACTTTGTTGTAATCGGTGCCGAAGGTTTGAAGCAACTGCTCATACTCTTCCCGAAATGGGGTGCCTTTTGTAAGACGGGAATTCCATATCAGGATGGCTTTTCCCCCTGGCTTCAAAATCCGTCTAAACTCCACTTGCGCTGCTTGGAGATCGAACCAGTGAAACGCTTGTGCACAAACAATAAAATCGACAGATTGGTCTAGCAGCCCCGTAGCCTCAGCAGACCCTACCACCGCCCGAAAATCAGCACGGCCTATCAAGCCCCGCTCCGCTGCTTCCCTCATCTCCTGATTAGGCTCAACCGCAATGACCTGGCTTCCCCGCTCCAGAAGCAGTGCCGAAAAAATACCCGTCCCAGCGCCAATGTCAGCCACCACGCTGCCTGAACTCAATCCTACCTTGTTATACAAATAATCCATGGCTTCACTCGGATAGCTTGGGCGATACTTCACATACGAATCCACTCGTGTTGAAAACCGGTCTTTATTATTCATGAACGACCACTCTCCCGTTAAACCATTATTTGCTTCCAAGACTGCAATCAATAAGCATTAGTCGAGTTTTTTAGCCATAACCACGCTTTGTTTCATTAGATAAAACCATGTTTCATTATTTATTATTATTTTAAATCAACTTCTATTAAATAGCTAGTGTTGATTCAATTAAGGGACATGCAGCAAGGATACCGAAGCTTATTGTCGAATATCTATTTCTAAATGAGTTTTTAGCAACGCTTATTTTTAATAACTTCCACAGGAGGCGTATCTCATTATGGCTTTCACCATCAATAATTTAAAAGATAACAATAACGTTATAATTAAAGAGCAGCTTGGCGGGTTTACGGTCATTGAGTATAAAGAAGATTTAAGCAGCACAACCTTATCTGAGGCGGAATCCAACTTTTACATGAGCAAAAGCAATATGCGCAATAAGCAATTAATGATTGAGATCAATAATAGCGAGGTTATGTTGAGCGCAGGAGCCATGCAGTATATGGTAGGCAATATTGAAATGACTTCGGGGATTAAAGGCGTTGGAGGTTTAATGAGAAACCTGATGTCCAGCGCGGCTACAGGGACGAGTGCGGTCAAGCCTCTTTACAAAGGCACCGGCACGATTTTGCTTGAGACCACTTATAAATACTTATGGCTCATTGATGTCGACAATGACCATATCGTAATGGAAGATGGCCTATTTCTCGCTTGCGAAACCACGCTGGAGATCGCCGTCACTGCCCGCAAAAACCTTTCCTCTGCAGTACTAGGCGGGGAAGGTCTCTTTAACTTAAGCGCCAAAGGAAAAGGGATTCTCGCACTCGAAGCTCCTATTCCAGCTGAAGAGGCTGTTGTCGTCGAATTGAAAAATGACGTACTAAAGGTCGATGGAAATTTTGCTCTAATGTGGTCAAATACGCTTGACTTTACCGTTGAAAAATCCGGAAAAACCCGGATGGGCTCCGCTGCTTCTGGCGAGGGTCTCGTCAATGTCTATCGGGGAACAGGAATGGTATGGTTAGCTCCGCTCATGCAATATTCGAGCGGTCCAGGCCAAATCAAAGGCACGGTCGGATAACGTTTTAGAAAAAAAGTCCTTTAAGCGAAGTTCGCTTAAAGGACTTTTTTGGGGGATATGCTAAACCAATTTCCCTAAGCGTTTGGGTAACAGGATTAACACTAAGCTTTTAAGAATACGGTTTTGATTGAAGTGAAAAATTCGATAGCCGCTTGTCCCTGCTCTCTCGAATGCGAGCTGGATTGCTTCATTCCGCCAAATGGAGCCTGCAGCTCCACTCCTGCCGTTTCAGCATTAATGCGGATCAAGCCTGCATCCATATCAGAGATGAAGGTCAAAATATGGCTAATATTTTGCGTATAAATCGAGGCACTCAGTCCATATTCCACGTCATTGGCCAGCGCTAACGCTTCCTTCAAGTCCTCAAACGGGATAAGCGCCAGTACCGGTCCAAAAATTTCCTCCTTGGCAATCGTCATATTCACGGTTACCTTGTCAAAGACGGTCGGCTGCACATAATAGCCGCTCATCAATTCCTCGTCCTTCGGTATGCTTCCACCATAGAGGAGGCTCGCCCCTTCCGCGATTCCCTTATTAATGTAGGAAAGAACGGTATCACGCTGCTTTTCATTGGCACAAGGCCCCATCCATGTGGTGGAATCCTTCCCATTTCCCAGCTTCAATTGTTTGACTTGATCCAGCAGCTTCGCCCGGAACGTTTCATAGATGGAGGATTGAACAAGTACTCGGCTTGTAGCTGTACATTTTTGTCCAGTAGATTTCAATCCGCCGCTAATCGCTGCTTCTACGGCAAGATCGAGGTTAGCATCTTCAGCGACGATAAGCGGATTTTTCCCGCCCATCTCCAATTGATACTTGGCTCCCCGCGAAAGAGCCGCTTGGCCAATCTGTTTCCCTACTCGATTGGAACCCGTAAAGGTAATACCTTGAATATTGGAATGGTTGGCAATACCGCCTCCAATTAGAGCACCGTCACCTGTGACCATATTGACAACGCCAGATGGAAAACCCGCTTCTTCAAAACAAGCAAGGAGCTTAGCTGCGGTAATCGACGTTTCAATGGCTGGTTTTATGACAATCGTATTGCCATAAATAAGCGCTGGAGCCATTTTCCACATCGGAATCGCAACCGGGAAATTCCACGGCGTTATAACACCCACAACGCCTAGAGGCACTCTAGTTGTGAACATGATCGCCTCAGGATCAGTTGAAGGTATAACGTCGCCTGTCTTCCGCATGCCTTCCCCCGCATAATAACGAAGAATAGCAACTCCACGAGCCGTTTCGCCTTTGCACTCCGCAAGTGTCTTGCCCATCTCGCGCATCATGGTTTCGGCGATCTCTTCCAGTCTTGCCTCCAGATGGTTAGCTGCCTTGAACAGATACTCGCCCCGGGCCGCGCCCGAAAGCCTGCGCCATGCTTCTTTGGCACGATTAGCGGCGCTCACCGCAAGCTCAAGATCCGCTTCGTTGGAATCTTGCACATATCCGACGATCTCAGACGAATTCGCAGGATTAATGCTTTCCGTCAACCTTCCGGTTGCGGATACGCTCCATTTTCCATCTATAAAATTCAAATAAGTCTGCTCTATAGTCATTTCTCTATTCACTCCATCCCTTGGGTTATCGCTTTAGCTCACTGAAGGAATTCCCAACCCCTCGGCAAAACTGGCGGATTGAATGGCAGACGAATGATACCTGTCGAGAACTTGAATGCCCAAATGAGCTCTGCGCACTTTCTCTCTGCACTGGGCGATAGCCAGATCCTTGTTATGAATCCCCGCCGGATACACGCTAACAGCATTCCGAAGCCCGAATTTCAGATAAACCGGTGAAGCGATTCTTACAATTTCCGGGATTTCATAGTTGCGAATAAAACCGCCCAAATCATCCGGCGACTCAATATAGAGATCGATCGGAGCATCAACCACGGCTCGAATCGATGACAGCTGCGGCAGAGTGATATCGCCAGGCAAATTCAAGGTAGTGCCGCCAAGCTCCGTAAAGATCCGAGCATTTACCGGATTGGTTGGACTCATCAGCGCAGAAATCTTAACAACCAAATTGGCTGGCAGCTGACCCTTGATTTTCGCTTGATTGATCAGCCATAATAAGCCTTCATCCGCCACAAGCACGCTTCGAATGCCTAAATCCGCCGCTCGGAATATTTCTTCCAAACCGTATAGCAACTGATCCATTCCGGCGTGTCGCCCGCCAAGCAGCTTTCCGCTGCTGCTATGAGACATAGCTCCGATATCGAAGCTCATTCGCGGCCCAACGAAGAGGCATACCTCCATCCCTTCCGCCATGCCCATTTGGACCATATCGCTAATTTCGGAATCGCTTAACAGCATAATTCCGCTGCCCTGAGAGACGCGGTTGACCGTTAATCCAAATTGCTTGGCTTCTGCAATGACGCTCTCCATTATTGCAGGACCCTCTACCGAAGGGATTTCCACACGGTAATGGGCTCCATCTTCAAATGTTTTTGCGCTTGTCGCGAGCTGATACTGTTCTTTGTCCGGCAGGCCAAGACTAGCCGCAAAGGCTTGAGCTTTGTTCATCGTTGTTTCCCCCTTCACTCATTCCATATAGGTGAATGACTAACTTCTCTTAACCTCGTCCGACAATTGGTTCTATAAATTTAGCTTCCTCTTTCGAATTTGGACGCAAAAAATCGAGATCGCAGCCTTGGTCGGCTTGCAAGACATGATCCGCATGCAGCTTCATAAACCCGCGCTTATGCGGACGAACAGGCGACCAATCACGCAGACGCTCACGTATTTCCACATCCGTTAGCTCTACGCTGATCGTACCGTGATCCAGATCGACCACAATCCAGTCCCCGCTTCGAATGGCAGCGATAGGCCCTCCGAGCTGGGCTTCCGGCGAAACTTGCAAAATATTCGTTCCGAAGCTAGTTCCGCTCATTCGGGCGTCGCTGATTCGTACCATATCCCGAATTCCCTGTTTTAGCAGCTTCTTCGGAATCGGCAGCGCTCCCCATTCAGGCATCCCTGCCCCCACCGGGCCACAGTTTCGTAGCACTAACACCGAGGTTCCATCAACCTCCAGCTGTTCGCTATCTATGGTTTCATTCATCTCTTCATAGCTATCGAATACAATCGCTTGGCCTCTATGCCGGTGACTGATTAAGGAACTAGCCGCTCGTTTCAGTACAGCTCCCGCAGGAGCAAGATTGCCTGTTAGTATGGCAATGCCCGCTTCCGATTTATAAGGCTCGGTTACCGAGTAAATAACCGTATCCTTATAGGCCGGGTAATCGCGATAACATTCTTCAAGCGTAGTTCCAAGTGCGCTCAGACAAGTCGCATCCAGCTCGGGCAGCAGTCTGCCGATCACCGCTCCAAGCCCGCCTGCTTCAAAAAAGTCATCCATGCTATGCTCTCCGCTCGGCTGGAGATTGACCAAAAGCGGGACGCCCTTAGATTTTTCTTCATAGCGCTTCAAAGGGATATGAATGCCGAGCCGGCCTGCAATTGCAGTCAAGTGGATAACGGCATTGGTAGAACCGCCAAGTGCTGCCAGCAGCTTGATGGCATTATCAAATGCAGCTTCCGTCATTAGACGAGCCGGAGTCAACTCTTCCCTAACCATCGCAACAATTCGTTTGCCCGTTTCTTCGGCTGCCCATTTACGGCTGGCATGCGTGGCCGGAATCGTGGAGGTGCCCGGCAGCATCATGCCGAGAATCTCCGACAAGCATTTCATTGTAGAGGAGGTTCCCATGACAGGACATCCTCCCTGCGTGCATGAAATGCATTTTTCCAGCTCGCTCCATTCCTCGTCTGTCAGAAGGCCCGCATGGTAATCATCCATCAGCTTCCAAAGATCTGTCCCATAATTCACTTTCTTCCCGCGAAAGGAACCTGATGCCCGGTGCCCGGCAGCAAGCTGCAGCGAAGGAATATTGCTGCTCGCTGCACCCATAAGCTGGGCGGGTGTTGTTTTATCGCATTCGCAAAGCAGCACTGCACCGTCAATGGGCAATGCCCGAATGGATTCCTCAACATCCATCGCCATCAAATTGCGATAAGGCAGATCCGAAGGCTTCATAAAATCGGCAGGCGTCGTGATCGTATGCATCTCAAGCGGATATCCTCCGGCAAGCAGCACTCCGCGTTTGACAAATTCGACTAATTCTTTATGGGGCGCATTACAGCTATTCAAATCACTCCATGAATTGAAGATGCCAATAATCGGCTTGCCTACAAACGATTCGGGAACATGCCCATTAGCCCTCATGGCCGACAGATGCTGGAATCGCGTTTCCTTGGACGGGTGTCTGAACCATCGGTCACTGCGCAAAGACATGCTCAAATCACCTCTTCCATTCGAATTCGTGTTGTTGTTGTCACTTGCTCGCCAGGCTGAAGAACCCGGAAGCCCGTCAATTCCTCCGGAAGCTGCAAATTTGGTGCATTCGTTATCCAAGTATAAGGCTCTGGGCACAAATAACCCTGCCGTGCATCATGGTTGTAAACCACCCAATGCTTAAATTGCTCGTCCGCACTATACACAACGCGAATGCCGGCATTCAGATCGGTCAGCACCGCTTCATTGGCTCCCGATTCTGCTGTCTGAAACGCATCGTCCAGCGCGTGCTCGACTAAGCTTTTCCCCTCGCGCAGCTCCTCCAAATAAGGAATATCCACTAGTTCGCCGGTTGGCAAGAAACGTTCGTCCAGCACCCACTGCTTATCCGCATTCAGAGAAAATCGGCACTGCGCCAGATCCCCTGAGGGATCAAACGGATAATTAAACGTCGTATGGTAGCCGAGTCCCCAAGGAAATGGCGCGGCATCTCGGCTGCTGATTGTTGCTTTAATGGTGAGCGTTGCCCGCTCCAAGATATAACTCATTTGAACACTAAATGAATGTGGAAACCGAGCTAAAATCGCTTCATGTTCATCCGAATGAATGATCGTCTCTAGTACGATCCTCTCTCCCTCTGCCTCCGCCCTTAGAAGCTTCCACGGCGCATCGAATAATAAGCCGTGGGTATGATTATGTTCAGCGGCATCATTTATATCGAACTGATAGTCCCTACTATTAAAAGCGAACCTGCCATCGGCAATGCGATTAGGAGGAAAGAGGATAGGCAGGCCATACAAGATAGGATCTGCCTTGTACTTCTCCTGACTTTCCGGAAATCGCAGCAATTCAAGATTTTTATTTTTTAAGCGCAAAGATAGTAAATTACTTCCCCAAGCGGGCACTAATGTGAACTCCAGTTCCTCATTTTGTATCCTTATTGCTGTCTCCCCATATAGCTCATACTGTTCGATAGCCATTTTGCCTGCCCCCTTAATTAAAATGCTGTCTCATCGCAGCAAGGCTAGGCAATTTAAGGATATCATCCAGCAGTGCACGAGCCTGTTTCTCGGAACGGGTCCACGGATCCATCATAATTAACTGGACAAGATCTTCTAGATTCCCGCTATCATAGGCCTGAAGCTCAATTTCCACGGGAGCCACACGATCACGAAGCGCAAAGTTAATCAGAGGCTTAGGCAAGCCTTTGGTCTTAATGCCTTGAACGCCGATTCCACTGACGTAACAAGGAATTTCCACCTGAAAATCGAGCGGGATGCCCGGCACGTAGTTGCTGTCATTCAATATATTAAGGATCATCACTCTAGGCACATCACAGGCTATCGCTTCAATGAACGGAATCATCGGTTCTGACGAATGCACCGGCGGGAAATGATCCATCACCGCTTCTGTCGTATTTTCAGAAACCTTCCGGATTCTCTCTACGCCAGCTGCACCTCCCGCGAAGTAAAGGTCCCGCCACCAAGCCTGAGGGTCTTCCTTATAGAGAAGCTCCGTTTCTTGATCCGCATGGTGCCAAGCCGGCCAAGAGCCGCCGCCCGGATTTCCCGTATCACCAATTGGAAATACGCCGAATTTCTTATAGAGATCAAGCGCTTTGGGACCTAACCAGTCGCAGGTCGCGCAGTTCTCGATGTAAGCAGCCGATTTTTCTTCGATCCAACGATCCAAAATAGGAAATGCATTTTCCCCTTTGTATCGGAACTCGGTCAGCCAAATAAAGTGATTCACGCCTGGAATCTCATACGTAATATGATTCGGGTCGAGTCCAATGACTTCAGCAACAGCTTTTACCCCGTTAGAACCATGGCAGAAGCCTGCCAGCTTAGCCTGCGGGTACTTGCGCTGCAAGTAGGTTACGCCTGCCATGACCGGGTTGGATACGAGCATATACCAAGCGTCCGGACAAATCTCCAAAATATCCAGCATGACCGATTCCATCAGGCGCAGCTGATCGAAATTAATCCAGAAGCCTTCGTCATGCATCACATGCAGGCTTCCTCCAAACCGATAACCGTGCTTCTGGGCTATATCCCATCCGTCCTTCAAGCGCTGATGGCCGCCGACTAGCGCAGCAAGCACGACGAAGTCGGCTCCGCGCAGCGATTCTCTCCGATCCGTCGTTTTTTCCAGAACAAGATGGATATTAGCTTCTTTGGCGTAGCGTTCGCAAAGGGAATATGCGCTTTCCAATCTCTGCTCATCGATATCCATAAAGCTGACGACACTGCCTTCAAGAGAAGGCGTCAAGCAGATGTCCTTGATTAGGCTGAGGGAGAACATGGCCGATCCTGCTCCGATAATGCTAATTTTAGCCATAGGTATAACCTCCATATGAGAGTGAATGTTTTTGAATAAGGGCTTGTTATCAAATCGCAGCCGATGCTGCTCCGTCAATGCTTAGATTAGAGCCGCTAACGACAACAGATTCGTCGGAGGCTAGGAATAACACCGCATACGCAACCTCGCGCGTGGTTGCCATTCTTCCGAGTGGCTGCTGCTGTTTAATGATTGGGTATAATTTATCCATTCCGCCCATGCTTTCGGCGAGACGGACGTTCATATCGGTCTCCACCCAGCCTGGCGAAATCGAATTGCAGCGGATGCCCTTCTCGGCATAGGAGACGGCAATCTCTTTGGTTAACCCAATAATGCCTGCCTTGGAAGCAGAATAAGCGGTATAGCCGGGCTCCGTTAAAGAAGCCATGACCGAAGAAGTATTTATGATAGAGCCGCCATTTCTCTTGAGCATCTCAGGGATCGCCTTTTTGCACATTAAGAACATCGACTTCAGATTCACCTGCAGCACTTCGTCCCAGGTTTCTTCCTCATAATCCAAAATATCGCCAACAGGCATAATTCCCGCATTGTTAAAAACGATATCAAGCCCGCCGTAAGCATTGACCGCGCTTGCCACCGCATCTTCAGCCGTCTTCATCAAGCCCACGCTGCCGCATACGATCTCACAGTTTCCGCCCATTTGGCGAATTTCCGCAGCAACCTCGTTTAACTTCTCCTCATTGATGTCGACCAGGATAAGACTCGCGTCTTCTTCGGCAAAGAGCAATGCTGCTCCCTTGCCTATTCCTGCTGCCGCTCCTGTAATGATCGCTACTTTTGAATAGAGACGCCCTTGCTTTCTGCTCATGTGATGACATCCTTTCTTATCCTCATTCGATTTCGTTTATTTAACAGCTCCGATAACCAGCCCTTTACGAATATAGCTTTGAAAAATAATATAAATCGCAATTGGAGGCAGCGAAGCAAGCAACAGCCCTGACAATAACAGCGGGTAGTCTGAGCTGAACCTGTTGAGTACCGTCGCCACCGCAACGGTTACGGTCTTTAAGCCATCCGATTGCAAATAGATCAGCGGGGTTAACAAATCGTTCCACCAGTTCGTCGCATTAAAGATCGATACCGTGACTACACCCGGCAAGCTCATGGGCAAAATCACTTTGAACATCGCCTGATGATATTTGGCGCCGTCTATTTTTATCGCTTCAAGCACTTCATCGGGCATGGCTCTCATCAGTGAAGTGAGTAAGAAGACCGTGCTCGGAATAGCCGAGACAGACCAGATGGTTACTACGGATATGATATGGTCGGTCCAGCCGATCTTGGACATCAACAAATAGTTTGGAATGATAAAGGTAATACCCGGTATGGTCATCGTGGCGATCATAATAATATAAAACCCGTTGCGGTATTTGAATTTTAATTTGGCAAAAGCATAGGCCGCCGGAATAGACAAGGCTAGGGAAGCAACTAAGCTGAGTCCAACATAGACGAGCGTATTGCCAAACAACCGAACAAGAGAGAAGCGATAAATGAGTGCGATGAAGTTATCAAAATACCAGGTTTTTGGAAGACCCATCGGATGTTTGATATATTCTATCGTTGGCTTCATACTACTGATGGCCATGTAGAACAACGGATACATCGCCATGAAGGCAATGACAGCGAGCACGATAAAAATCAGAAATCTGATCATTCTTCTAGAGGCTGTTTTCATAATGTCCTCCTATTGCTCCAAGCGCTTGGATATTTTCAACTGAATCCACGTAATGAACATAACAATGAAGAACAAGAAAACCGACAGTGCGCTCGCATAGCCCATATTTCCGCTTCGGAAGGCTTGAATATAAATCATATAGTCGATGGGAGTTGTCTCGTAACCTGGCCCACCGCCTGTGATCGAATAAACAAGGCCAAACAGACCGACAAAAACATAAATGACATTGACGATCGTAAAGTAGAAAATCGCTGGATATAACGACGGGATGACAATGTACATTAATCGCTGACGCCAATTGGCTCCGTCTATTTTGGCCGCATCAAACAATTCATTGGAGATCGAAGATAGCCCCGATAAAAAAATGAGCGTTCCTTGGCCTAGCGTCTGCCAGTAAAAACATAGAATCAAGATCATAAATTCGGTCGGCACCGTATTCAGCCAATCCGTCGTAAACGCGCCAAGTCCGGCATTTTCCAGAAGCGTATTCACGATCCCTTTGTTCGTAAACATCGATTTTGCCAAAAAACCGATAACGACCGAGGAGAGGATTGCCGGCAAGTAATACACCGAACGAAACAAGCGCCACCCCGGAACCTCCTCATGCAGCAGAACCGACACCGTAAGCGATATGAACAAGATGCCCGGTACCGATAATAAAAAGATCAGATTGTTACGCAGCATAAGCGGCAAATCGCCATTACTGAGGATCGTCTTGAAATTGTCCCAGCCAACGTACGTAGAAGTGACCCCATCCCATTCCGTAAAGCTATGAAAAAATGTGTTGAACATGGGATAACCAACGAATACAGCTAGCAACAGAAAAGCCGGCAGCAAGGAGAACAAACCTACCCATCGTTCTTGCTTGAGACCCATTCCTCTATTCCTCCTTGCCTATCGGCAGAAGCAGCCTCCCGTCGGAGGAGGCCGCTTCTTGGCCGCCTATTTATTTTTTAGAAGCGAATCGCGTTTCTGATCGATTTTCTTCATAAATTCTTCCGCTGTCATTTTCCCGCTGGAAACTAGGGATTGCAGCGACATCATCTCGCTTGTCAGCTCCGCTGGATATACATTATCCGGCCAGAAAATCGTGCTAGGCTCATTGGCCATATCTTGCATCGTTTTCACTAGCGGCTCGGATACGTACTCGTTCACGTCAACATCGTTAACAACAGTGATGCGTGCTTCGCCCGATTTGATTTTGTTGATTTGTTCTTCTTTACTCATGAGGAATTTGACGAAATTAGCCGTTTCTTTCTTATGCTCTGAGTAGTTCGTTACCACAAACGCAGCGCCTACTCCGCCAGGGCCGCCATCGTGGATTTTGACATCCTCGCTGAAGTCCGGAATTTTCATGAAGCCGACCTTATCGCCCATCTCCTTGCTGAAGTTCAAGATATCCGCATTTGCTCCAACCGTCATGCCAAGCTGCTCTTGAATAAACAGTTGTCGAACCGAATCGTCGGCAATGACCAAATTTTTCTCGAACAGCTCGCGCCAGCCCTTCATGACATTCACCAGCTTAGGATCGGAGAAATTAGTTGTGCCTTTCACCAAGCTGTCTAGGCCAGGAATATCCACCGTTTGAGCAATCCAATAGTCCGGCACATGAAGGAAGCTGTCCTTGAACAAACCAAGTGGCGTAATATCCTTCGTCTTCACTTTTTCCAGCATGGCTACAAATTCCTGAAAATTTTTCGGGCGCTGGGCAATCGGATCAATGCCGGCATCTGCGAAAATTTTCTTGTTATACGCTAGAAGAAAAGTTCCATCTGTCCCAAATGGAACGCCATAGGCTTTGCCATCTGCCGTAAAGTCCTCCGTCGTTGCGCTCCATCCCACGATTCTGGATCTTTCTTCACCTGAAAAGTAACTATCCATCGGCTCTAAAAATTGCTTAAACCGAAGCATATAGGAACCTGACCAGAGTACCGTTAAATCAGGACCATTCTTGGCAATGCTTGCCGTTTGGAATTTAGCAAACAGCTCATCTCCGGAAGGTACGTCCTGCACATCAATCTTCACATTGGGATGAGCCTTCTCATAGCGGGCAACGGCCTGAGAAATATAGAAGTCTTCTTTTTTCTTCGCTTTGTTATTTTCATCAATGGTCGCAAACCCTGAATTCCAGAAAACAATATTGACCTTCTCTTGCCCCTCACTACCCGTAGAAGCGCTTTCATTTTCATTCTTAGTACATGCAGTGAGCGACATTGTAACCAGCATCATTAGAGCTATGCTTAAAACAGACCATCTTCTCATTTTCATGGAAACCTTCCTTCTTTCGTTAGTTGATGTCTTGCTTCCTAGTATAGAAGCTTTCCATAAGCAGATGAATCTCCTAAGCCAACCATTTGATTTATCACTTTATATCCGAAGAGGATGCCATTTATCATTTTTCAAGCCGCTGTTAACATTTTTTAATCCTTTTCTGTTTCAGCATAGTGTGAAGGAGCAATCCCCTTAATTTTCTTAAACATGCGGGTAAATGAGCTCAGGTTTAAATAGCCCAGCTTATCTGAGACCTCCGTTAAGGTCATCCCGCTGCGGATCATCGTTTCGGCTTGCTCCACCTTGGCAGTCAATACGGCGGTGCTGAACGAAATCCCTTTCTCCTCCTTGTAAATCCGGCTGAGATATACGGGGCTTACTCTCAGATGCATCGCGATGGCATTCAAGCTAATTTCATCAAAACGATGCTCCTGAATAAACCTCTCGGTGGCTTCAACAAACTTCTTTCTTTCATGGCCGTTCTTTTCTTTGAAAGCCGGTTCTTGCAACACATGAATGGCGTTGTATAGCAAATGTACAGCTTGGGTTAATGAAACGCAGTCCAGTAACTCCGATCTTTGGAAATAGGACTCCGATGGGCGTCGTCCCGACATTTCGCAAATTTGCTTCAGCTGAAATAAAATATCCTCCAGTACATTGTGCAGCAGGATTGGTTTTGGATACGGCGGGCCAATAACCTGCTTAAGATCTGCCAGCAGATCCCCTGCCTGCTCAAATTGAAAGCTGGACAGCTTGTTCATCATTGCTTTTTTCCAAATAAACACGGCATCGGAAAGCGTTGCTTCAGGCAGTACGCCATGAAAGAGATGGTCATTTTCACGGAAATATTTGAGGCTTAGCAGTTCGCTAGCTGAACGATCACACAAGGTCCACTCTCTCCAGTCCGTAAATCTGTTGCTCACCGCAATGGATAGCGAATGTCCAAGATACTGCGATACCGAGTCGATCAACAGCTTCGGATCGATATCCGAGCTGCTCGTGCTGCTTAGCAATACATGCCAGCGGTTATCTTTCATATTTTCCACGAACCCAATTAGCCTGCCGCGATAAAGCTCAACCGCCATATGGTCAATCGAATGGCCTATTTTAACGAGTTCTTGGGAAGTTAGTTTGGAATCCTCCTGAGCAGGGTCTAATGCCACCACCCATGCCTCATATTGTCCCTTTTGCAGAAAATATTTATACTCTCCCAGCTTCTCAGCAAACGCTTCTGTCTCCTCGCCGTTATATAAGCCGTGCAGCCAATCTCTTAAGATGCTGGCTTTACGAACGAATCTTGAACCCGCTTCCGGCGTCCCTTCTTCCTGAAAATGATGCTCCAGCAGCTTGGCTTTCATCTTGGCTGTCAGCTGCTTCAAAATGAGCTGAAGCTCTTCAATTTCCATCGTTGATTTAACGATGAAATCATGAACGCCCAGGCGCAGCGATTTGCGAACCGTTTCGAAATCTTGGTTGCAGGTCAAAATAACAAATTCCCCGTCCGGATTTAAGGGCTTTACCTTCTCAATAAAATCAAGCCCATTCATTCTGGGAAGCAAAATATCTACAAGTGCGATGTCCGGCAGAAACCTCTCGTATAACTCAACGGCTTCAACTCCGTCTCTGGCTTCGCAGACAACCTCCAGACCCATTTCAGACCAAGGAATTAATGATTTGATCCCCATTCTAACTAGCATATCGTCTTCAATAATCATCACTTTCATTCCGAATCCCTCCATTATGATCGATATAGGGAAAGGTAAGCGTTACGTTCGTCCCTTTACCCACTACACTGTGAATTTCGATGCCATACCTCTCGCCATACTCCAGTTGCAAGCGACGATGCACATTTTTAAGACCAATCCCCGAGGTTCGTTCCTCCTCGTCGTCCTCATTAGAATCGGTGATCAGCATACCGGCAATGGAGCCTTCTTCAATTCCGACTCCGTTATCTATAACCTCCACCCGTACCTGCTCCCCTTCCATCGCGCAAGCAATCGTCAGCTGTGGCGTAATTCCATCAAGATTAGTAAATCCATGCATGATTGCATTCTCGACAATCGGCTGCAGCGTCAGCTTCAATATTCTTGCGCCCTGCACCTCACGCGGCACATCCCATATCGTTTCAATTTTGATAAACATCCGTTTTTCTTGAAATGCAATATAGCTTCTGACATAATCCATTTCCTCACCGACCGTGCTCCATATGGTTCGTGATTTGCTTAGCGTGTAGTTCAGCATGCTGCTTAAATTAACAAGGGTCTGGGCAATCATCTTCTCGCCCTTCATTTCCGCCATCCAACGGATCGAGTTAATCGAATTGTGCAGGAAATGAGGCTTGATCTGGGACAGCAAGAGATTGAGCTCCAGGCTCGACTTTTCCCGTTCATCCGTTTTAATTCGCTCAATTTGTTCATTAATCCGGCTTAGCATTTGCTGAATGCCCGAGAATAAAATTTCAATTTCCTCCAAGCCTTTGTATTGGAAATTTCCAATGACATCCTGCCCCTGCCCAGCATCATTAAAACGTATTTTCCGAACCATCCTCGATAAATTCAGCACAGGTATCATTGCTTTTCTTGTGAATATATACAGAATCAGTGAAATCAAAAGAATGGACGACACGGTTACCGTGAGCGTATGGCTCCACAATTGCTTTGTAGGACTGGCCAATAGCTCTTCTGGCGTTAACGCAATTAAGTACCATCTTAAGAACGGAATGTTTTGGATGGAGCAAAAGTAGCTTTGGCCGTTCCACTGAATCAGAAAGCTTTCATATCCCCCACCGTCCACCTTCGCCTTCGATATCGCCTGTCTGGATAGCTCCTGCAGGTGGTCGTCATCATCTTCGCTAGAAATGAGCAATTCGCCGTCTTCCTGACTTATAAATGCAAGGGTTGAGCTATTCAGTTGAATTTTGCGCAGCAGCCGCTGAAATAAGCTCTCGTTGACCTCTACGTTTAAGAGGCCAAGCGCCGAATTGCCATGTACAATATTTTTAGTGAAATAAAATGCGTTCTGCCCTTCCGAGAGGTCGTGAAAATTGGGGCCCACATTGCGATACATGACGTTATTATCATAAGGTATCCTCTCGGAAGGCCAATTAAACTGCTGCACGACTTGCTTCAATCGCTCAACCTCGGTATCATGCAAAACGCTATTGCTAAATACATCTCCTTGATCGTTAATAATTTGTACGTATAAGGGCACCCTTAACCGATATGCAGCAGTAAATGACTTCAGGCGATCTCTGACCGCTTGTTCATTTATGGAAGCGTTATCATTTCGAATTAACAGCCTCTGTAATTCCTGATCCTGCGACAAGGTGCGAATATAATCCTCAATATGGTTCACATAAAAGTCCAAGCTGATGGAGAGCGACTCCATGTTGCTGGAAACCGATTTATCATATAGTGTCTCGACTTGCTGAACCGCTCCTTTGCCCAGCATGTAGCCTTGGATAAGAACGGGAACGATAATAATGCACATGAGCAGTAAAACAAGCGTAATCAAGTTCAGCCGGCGTTTTATCCGTATCATCTATAAACCCTTCCTTTCGACTTTATAATGATTCATACAATGAATATTGTTTATTTATTTATTTCTGCAGTCCTATTTAACTATTTCTTATCTTGTAGTGCTATTATATCCAGAATAATAATCAATACCACGATTAATTATTTTTTGCGCAAGCACAACGCACCTCCTCCGATTTTATAAAGACTGTAGTCCGAAGGGGAGGAATCGTTTAGCATACGTTGAATACTACTTAAGGTCCAAACCAGCAGGAGGCGAATCAAAATGAGTGCTTATGATGTACATATAGGCAAACTGATTAGCGGAAAAAGGCCATTAGAAGGCGGCGGAGGCTATCTGCTCTGCACCCCCGATAAGGACATCGTTGAGATAGATTCACGCAGCTCGGTTAACGGCATTTTTGTAAGTTCCAAAGATGTTGAGGATGCCTTATATGAGTTTTGCCAATCTGCTCTGGATGATTATATTGCGAGTGGGAACAACAAGGATGTCTACACTTTTTCTATTTATACAGACACATATCACGGCAGCTATCTCATCTATATCAATAATCTGGAATGCTTGAATCAAAGCGTGGAAGAAGCCTACGGCCACGACAACATGACACGCGAGCAGCTTCACCTGCAATTCAAATACGCAGAAGGCGACTACCCATTCATGTATGAATCTATGCCTGATCGGCTTCAGAAGTGGCTAAGCATGTACTCGTGCATCACTTTGGAGGAACCCGGTTATTTGACTATCGAACAAAATTACATATTCGAGAAAACGCTCGTTGACTCCCAGCTCTTCCTAATTGCCATCGATGTAATCCATCGCTTGAGGCATGACTTTGAGCGGCTCATTCGAACCGATCATTTCATCGCCTATGTGTCTGCTGCAGATGGCGTCGGAGGCGATTTTCTGACCACCAGTCAATTGCTTCGAAAATGCGTCAGTGAGGAGGAGTTGTACAAGGCGATGCCTGATGTCAAAGAGAAGGACGAGGCATTCCAAGCGGCCATATTTGCTGTAAAGCAGAAGCCGCTCCACGAGCAGGTTCTGCACTGGATTTCCGTCATTGAAAAGGGAGAATTCGGCAAAGGAAGCCCGTACAGCTTCTGGAAAACCGACTATGAAGCGTATGAACAGTTAATCGAACTCGGTGATCGGGCTATCCCTTACATCCAAGAGCAATGGAGCGGCGAGCTCAAACAGGAGACAAAGCTGATTCTAGAAATGGTGCTGCGCAAGGGTGGGTAAGAGAGCAACGCCCATGACACAAAAAACTGCAAGATCGCTGCCTTAGGAGGCTGTACGATCTTGCAGTTTTTCATATCATTCTTAGCAGCTATGCGCTCTGCGATAACGTTCTTATTTTTGCGGTGCAATATTATTGTAAATCCGCGTTGCATTCACTTTCCCTGTGCTTACATCTTCCGATGTGAAGCCGGACACGATATTGCCCACCTTAAATTCTTTGCCTAGCAGCTCTTCCGATGGCTCAGCAGCCGTCGGGCCTTGGATGCCGAGGCCGGTTTCTGGCGTTACGGTTACCCACAAGTCGCCAACCTTGAAGCTTTGCCCATTTTCGCTTACTTCCGTAATTTCGCCCTCAATATTAACTACTGCTTTGCCTGTAGTAGGCGGGTTCGCTGTATCGTCCTTCTGCGGAGCAATATTGTTGTAGATGACATCTGCCGCCACCTTGCCCGTGCTGATATCCTGGGAGGTGAAGCCCGACACGATGTTGCCCACTTTAAATTCTTTGCCCAGCAGCTCTTCCGATGGTTTCACTGCTGTAGGCTCCTTGCTGCCCAGCTCCGTTTTATCGGTTACCTCTACCCATAGGTCGCCAATCTTAAAGCTTTTTCCATCCTCGCTGACCTCGGAAATAACTCCGTCAATATTGACTGCTACTTTGCCCAATGTCGGAGGCTTCGTTGCAACTTCCGAAGGATTAGGGTTATTAATCGTGGGGGCTTGTTGATTCATTGCAAAGAGGCTCACCGATAATACCGCGCATGCTGCAATCCCGACAGTCCAACCCGTTAACGTTTTTCTTTTCGCTTTTTCCATTTTCAAACTCTCCTTTTGATTGATCTGATTGGTTTGTGATGTTTTTTCCATTTCTGAAATCACTTTTTGATAGGTTTCTTCTTTAAAATTCTCACTTGTTTTCACACGAGACATCGCGGATTTATAAACAGATTTCTTCATCCTCTAGGCCTCCAATCTTCTCTTTTAAGATAAGACGTCCTCGTGCAAGCCATGTCCCTACCGTTGCGGGCTTAGACTGCAAAATAACTGCAATCTCCTGAATCGAGTAGCCCTCATAATAGTGCAGATGAATTGGAATTCGATATTTCTTGTCCAAGGCCAATACGGCTTGTAAAACATCATTTTCTTCCTTCGGCAGGTAGCTTAGATCTTCGGGAACAGGGTTTCTGCTTTTGAACCATCCGGTCTTCAGCATATTTTTGCTTTTATTAATGGTTGTTCGAATCAACCATGCTTTTTCATGTTCACTATTTTCAAATACAGGGTGCTTCTGAAGGTAAGTAAGAAATACTTCCTGTGCCACTTCTTCTGCGTCAGCTATATTTTTCAAGTACGCAAAAGCAATTTTGATCATGCTTTGTGAATATAGATCCAAGGCCCGCCGTACAGATTCATTGAGCTCATATGAATTGTACACCTCAGCACCCCCTTTCACTTTTAATACAACTGAGAGCTCTATTATTTTTCATTGCCGCTCATTTTTTTTTTTAGCATTCGAATATATGTAATAAAATAACCGCTCGTTTGCCGCCTTCACCATTGTCAGCCGGATAAGAATGGAAACCATCATTGCCTTGCAATAAAGCTGCCTATATAATGGAGGTTACCCTGTTTTTAAGTCAAAAACTAAGGATCTCCTTCATGAGTGCCACAATAGAACTCCTCTTTATGACGGCTTCAGTCATTTTAATATGCATTATTTTCATCTCTGTCTATAGCTTCCGAAGAGAACGCGGAGTCGTCTATCTGCTTGGTGTAATTATATGTCGAATCGTTTACGCAAGCGGTGTCCTTCTGGAAAAAAGCAGCTATCTGCTAGTAGAAAAGCTTTTTTTCCGAAATATTCATCAGACCGCCCTTAATTTAATGGTTCCTCTCTTCTTTTTGTTTGTCCTTGAATTAATTGGTCCTCACAAGCGATTAAAAATGCCCTGGAAAATATCAATCCTGGCTGCGTTTGCTCTTTGGTCGCTGCAAATGTGGTTGGATCCCCATTTTCATATGATTTACCTCACGATTCAGCTCTATAACGGTCATTTAGTGACGACGAGGACGAGCTATTCCATTACATTTACCATGATCTGCTTTATCATAATCGCAGCAAGCTTGTACTTGTTGTTTCAATATATACGCAATATTCGAAGCGACCTGCGAAAACCGGGGCTTTGGGTTATATTTCTGGCCTCATTTTCGTTTGTGCTGGAGATTGTCAAATTCGCAAATCCCGCTTGGTCTCCCTGGTTGCTTCCATTGACGGTTTATTGCGGGTTTACAGGTACGCTTATGCTTTTGATTGTTTTAAGGTACAAGTTCTTTTCAATCGTTCCGTTTGCCCGAAATATTGTACTGGATACGCTTCAGGAAAGTATTTTGATTGCAAACTCTTCAGGTAAAGTAATTGATAGCAATCAACAGGCCTATTTATGGTTCGCCAAGATGGGACATTCATCGGTATCTGATCGAAATATCGAGCAGCTGCTAGCGGGTTGGCCCGATTGGTATAGGTTATGCAGGTCTATGCAGCAAGGCAGCGTAGAAATAGATGCCCTGCTGGAGGGTGAACGGAGAATTTATAGTGTCAATGTTTATCCGCTTCAGGTGCTGCGTAAGCAAGGGCAAGGCAGTATTTCGCTCATATTTGACATCACAGAGAAGCAGAGGCATTTGGAACAAATCGCAGAGCTCAATCAGCTGAAGGACCAGCTTATGACCATCGTATCGCATGATATTCGCAGTCCGCTGGCACTTCAATTCCAATTGATTGAATTGCTGGAAGAGGATCGAGATAGCTTCAACCCAGACCACCGGGAAATTATTGAGCTGCTGGGAGACCAGATTCGCAGCACGCTCGGGATGACATCCAATTTGTTGGAATGGTTCCGCAGCCAGAAAGAAGATATGTCCCTTCGTCCGCAGCTGCTAGAATTATATGAGGTTGTGGAGGAGTGCTGCCATGCCTTGCATATAACAAGCGAAGCCAAACAAATCATCGTGAATAATCATGTTGCATCTGGCATGCTTGTCTATACGGACCGGGAAGCGCTAGGATTAATTATGCGTAATTTGTTGTCCAATGCCATTAAGTTTACGGGGGTAGGCGGTTTAGTCCAAATTTCCTCTGCGCGGTTAGGGGATATGGTGAGTGTTACTGTCTGTGATAATGGTGTGGGAATGGTCGAGGAACAGATCGGCCAGCTATTTGCCGAGAAAGAACTGGGCTCGTTAGCCGGGACGCTCGGAGAGAAAGGGGCGGGGCTTGGACTACGCGTAAGCCAACAGTTCATACAGCGCAGCGGCGGGAGCTTATCCGTGGAGAGCAAGCCAGGAGAGGGAAGCTGGTTTCGGTTTACTCTAAAAGGGGATATGGAGCAATAAAATCGAAATGCCCAGCTTTAATCCCCTTATCCTTCTCTCATCCATTACTTGTAGATATCGGCTCGGCTTTTGGGTATCATCATTGATATTGTTCGTAAATCTCGCGAATCTCATCCGAAGGCCGTACGCCAAGCTCTTGCTGCAGCAATTGCGTATAGTGCTCATAGCAGCTGTAAAATGACTGCCGATCCCCCATAGCCCCGAGGATTTTTAGCAGCAGCAAATTGGAATCCTCCTCAAATTCGTTCCTTGAGACTATTCTTCTCGCGATTAGTGCCGCTTCTCTATATCGCTTCTCTGCTGCTAGCCAGCTTGCTAGCCGCTTGGCTAAGGAATCATACATAATGGCGAACCTCTCACGTTCCATGGCTACCCAATCGAAAGATTTATCCTCAAACAGTTCACCGGTATATTGTTCTTCCAACATGATAGCCGCCGCTGCATTTGTCTGGTTTATTTCCGTTATTGCCTTAACGCCTTGCTCGAATTGAATAAAATCAACATCTGCGAGATCCACGTTTACACGGTACTGGTCTTGCACTGAAAGGACCATCTCTTTCAACCCATTCGGTGAAAGCACTTTTCTGATCTGGTAAATGGCCGTATGAAGATAAGTCTCGGCATTCTTTAGCGGCATCTCCGGAAAAATATCCTCCAAGATACGGGTTCTAGTGGTTCCTCTGCCTTGGTTAACAAGCAAATAAGCAAATAGCTCCATGCTTTTTTTGGATATCCATTTTACCGTTTCACCTTGATTGTCACTGACCTCGAAGCAACCCAACCCCCGAACCAAGAGCGGCTTGATTGTGCTCTCTTTCCCATTGTTTAAGGAAACGTTATGTCTATTCGCCGCCTGTGCAATCGTCTGAGCCAAGCGTAATCTGGAAATCGGCTTGACCATATAATCGAGAGGATAAACATCGAAGGCTTGAATCGCAAACTCAGAGTGGGAAGTTGTAAATACGATATCCAAGGTACGATTAATTAAACGCAGGCTGCGGGCCAGCTCTAATCCATCATCCTCAGCAATTTTAATATCCAGAAAAGCCAGCTCTACCTTCTCCTGCTGAACAAAGTACAGCGCCTCTTTAGCGCTTTGAAAGCTTCCGACCAGCTCTACTCCTTCCATTTTGGAGAGCAGGCGCCTCATAGCAAGCAGCATAGCAGGCTCATCATCTACAAGCATAACTTTCACCGCTTTGTCCCCCTCTCGCGTTAAATTGCAATATAACCAAAATACGAATCATAGGCCCTAAAATGCTTTATCTTTAGTATACGAATACAAAAGGATAGGGCACAAGACTGTATGGATATCTCATTTATGATTGCGGCGACTGTTCCGTTAGCTTTTCATTGCGAATAGCCATGTATTTTATACTTTCTATCTAAGGATTTGGTTAAATCCCCTTATTTTAAATTTTAACAAATGACCATGAAAGACTACTGAAAGAAGAATTCCACACGGACCGACAATCAGTCTATGATAGTCCATAGCCCAGCGGCTCCAAATGAACCGGATATGGCTGGGTTTTGGAGAAATAGATCTAATTTTTAGATCTATCTTGGCGTAACAAGCCAAAATAGCTGAAATAGGTCTAAAATATAGATCTAATCTAGCTCAGAGGACCCAAATGGACCGGATATGGCTGGGTTTTGGAGAAATAGATCTAATTTTTAGATCTAACTTGGCGTAACAAGCCAAAATAGCTGAAATAGGTCTAAAAAATAGATTTAATCTAGCTCAGAGGAGTCAAATGGAACGGATATGGCTGGGTTTTGGAGAAATAGATAAGTTGAACGAAAGCGAGAGGATCGTACTGGAGAAACGAATTGTTCTTCTTAGAAGCCATAGAATGATCTACTCGCGCAGCGACCAAAACGAGAAGCTTTAGCTTATATAGATAGCAAATGAAAGTCTCTCTTTGCCTTTTTCGACAGCAAAAAACCCCTTTGGGAGTCGGTGAACCTTCATCAATAGAATGAACGGTTCAACCACTGTACACCCTGAGGGGTTTTGCCAAAATAAAATTTACTCTTGCGAGATATAGTCGGGATAATCGGTTATAACGCCATCGACGCCAAGGGCGAGAATGGAAGGAACCACGCTGCGCGAACGGACCGTCCAAGGAAATATTTTCATGCCTCGAGAGTGAATATGAGCAACACCTTCAGCCGTCACCAGCTCAAGAGCGGGATTAACGTATGCTGCGTAATCAGCCAACTCTGCCAGCTTATCTTCAGCCAATAAAGCAGCATCCTCCACCAATACACCAATAGGTACCTCAGGCATCGTGGCATGGAACCGTTTCAGAGAGTCCTGATCAAAGGACTGAACGATCACCCGCTCCGCCGGCAGATGCATTTGATAGGCTGCAAGCTCGTCGGCAAGCTTTTGTTCAAGGCCAGGGTACAGATGCGGCCACTTCGTTTCAATCAGTATGCCAATTCGTCCGCGGCATAGTGCCAACACTTCGCCGAGCGTAGGAATTTGCTGCCCTTTGAACTCTTCATGGAACCAAGAGCCAGCATCCAAACCGCGAAGCTCCTCCAAGGTGAGGTCCTTTACAGCGGCTGAGCCGTTTGTCGTCCTGTCCACCGTGCTATCGTGAATAACGACCAGCTCGTTGTCCTTGCTTAATTGAATATCGAGCTCCACGTAGTCCGCATTCATTTGAATGGCACGCTCGAATGCGGCCATCGTATTTTCTGGCGCATACCCAGCCGTTCCGCGATGGGCTACAACCTGCACGCGGTCTACTTGGGTACCGTTCGTTATGGCCATTATTTGATCGCTCCTTCGGTAAGTCCTCCAATAATATGCTTTTGCGTAAAGCCATAAAGAATAATAATAGGCAGCATGGAAATAAAGAAGCCGGCAAATGCTAGGTTGTAATTAGACGCATATTCGCTTTTGAAATTATATATGAATAGCGGCAGCGTCCAGAAGTCAGGATGGCGATTAAGAATAATGAGCGGTAGCTGGAAGTCATTCCAGATCCACAGGGAGTTCAAAATGAGAACAGTTGCAATGATCGGCATCATTAACGGATAGATAATGCTAATGAATGTGCGCCATACGCCGCTTCCATCGATGTTCGACGCTTCATCCAGCTCAAGGGGCACGTTTTTGAGAAAGCCTACGCATAAGAAAATCCCTTGGGCGAAGGACAGCGTCACATACATAATAATCAATCCGGTTTGGTTTAACATTTTTAGGTTGCTCATATGCCGATAAATAGGGAGCATAATCGCCTGAAACGGTACGAAAATACCGGACATGACCAATAGATACAAAAGCTTATAATACCGTTTATTCATATTCCGCGAAATTGCATAAGAAACCATCGGAATGAGCAGCAGCATGAGCAAAATCGAAATGGCCGTTACGTACACCGAGTTGGTTACAAAGGTGTAGAAGTTAGCCTTATTAATGACTTCAATAAAGTTACCAAAATACAAGCGAGTAGGCAATGCAAAAAAGCTTTCTGCCGTCTCTTGCGGCGTTTTCATCGCAATGGTTAACGTAAGATACAGAGGGGCAAGAACAAATAGCAGGCCTATGAATAGAAAGGTATAGCTGCCGATTTGGACAAGCTTGTTACTCCTCATAGCTGTCCTGCCTCCTTCCGATTTAAAATTTTAATTTGGATGAAGGAGATAATCGCAATCATCACGAACACATAGATCGCCTCGGCGGTCCCGTAGCCAAACTTCATTTCCGCCATGCCGTGCTTATAAATCAAGAAGCCCATCGATTCCGTCGCAAATGCAGGTCCGCCATCTGTCATCGCTACGATATAATCGAATACAGTAAGCGTGCCTTTGATCGCCATGACCAAGTTAACGGTAAGCATTGGAATGAGGAAAGGCATTGTCACGGAGAAAAAGCGCTGCAGCGGCGTTGCGCCATCGATCAAAGATGCTTCTTTCAGATCCTTTGGAACGCTTGCCAAACCTGCGATAAAAATAACCATTGGCGTTGCAATGCCGTGCCAAATATTCGTAAGGGCAATGCCGTAAATCGCCGTTGATTTGTTGCCAAGGATGTTTCTCGACAGCCAATCTATCCCCAATGCTTGTCCAATGGCCGGGAATACCGAATAAAATATCTGGTTAAAAATGAGGCCGACCGTAATCATGCTCAGAACCGCCGGAAAGAAATAAACGGAACGGAAAAAACCGCGCAGCTTCAGCTTTCCGCTTAGGAATATCGCCAGTACTAAAGCGATGAACAGCTTCAATACGACAACGATAACCGCGTATAAAAAAGTAAATCGAACCGAATGAAGAAAACGGTTATCCTGCAAAATATCGATATAGTTTTTGAAACCGACGAAACGGTAGCTCAGTGAAAAGCCATCCCAGTCCGTCATGCTGTAATAAGCGCCCATCCCCAGCGGCAACAGAAAGAAAACGATATATAACAACAGCGTAGGCACCGTCAGCAGGAAGAAAATAAGCGCGGCTTTATTGCCGGCGAATGACTTCTTCTTCTGAACAGAACCTCCTGTTTTATTTGCATAGTCCATGGCCCATCTCCACCTTTCATTGAAAAGAATAGAAAAACCCCCTCGGCTTCACAGCTGAATGCCTCGGGGGCCGCTCTTATTGGTTAAACTTATTGAAAAATATTTTGTCCAATGCTTTCAAATAGCTATCGATATCGCCCGTTGCGAACATTTCCTGCGTCGCTTTACCTACATCGCCATTTACGCCGGATGGCCATGAGCGTTCAATCGTTGGGTATACTTTATCCGCGTTAATCAGATCGCTTAAACTTGTAATTTGTTTGTTATTGTTTTCAACACCCGTAATTGCTGAAGGATAGCCGCCAACATCTACATATTTCTGAACGGATTCTTTGGAAGTCATGAATTCAATAAACTTCTCCGCGCTCGCTTGGTTTTTGCCATTGGCAGGAAGACCTAGCGCCGTATCTACCGATACTTGCACTTTGGTATCTTCCGCTTTGTCCGCCGGCATCGGGAACATAGCGAAGTTAAGGTTAGGGTTCGACTCTTTAATCGTTGGAACAGCCCATATGCCTGTGTACCACATCGCTGATTTGCCATTGGCAAATTCGCGAAGCGCATCGTCATAGCCTGTTCCTAGCGCATCTTGTTGGCCATATTGGCGAAGATCGTAAAGCTTTTGCGCAAATGGCTTAAGCTCGGCATTATCCGTAATATGTGCCTCGCCTTTCATTACGCTATCCAGGAACGCCTCAATGTCTGTCAGCTGCAAGCCCATTCTGGACACGACTTCCTGACGGATCGGATTCGCATCCTTATCATTGAAGTAGAACGGCGTTTTGCCTGCTGCTTTGATTTTCTCAGCTGTCTGAATCAGCTCATCATAGGTTTGTGGAATGTCCAGGTTCAACTCGTTAAACATATCGATGTTGTAGTATACGCCAAGTGTCGCTACAGCCACGGGAACCACGTAGTTTTTGCCGTTGATTTGGCTGAGATCAACGATCCCTTGCGATACGTTCGCAAGAAGAGGTCCGCCCGTCAAGTCAACAACGCGGCCTTCCTTCGTCATTTGTTGGAACACGGGATTGTGCGGGTAATGCGTAAACACGGAAGGAGCATCGTCCGTTGAAACACGCATCGTCCAAACATTCTCCGGGTTTGGCACATTGTTTTGTTCAACCGTTATATTCGGATTTGCAGCTTCAAAATCCTTAATTAGCGAGTTAACGACATCGACCATTTCCGATTTCATTTGGAAATACTCAATTTTAACCTTCTCGCCGTTTGCTGGCGAAGCGCTTCCATTCGGAGCGTTATTTGGTGTATTTCCGCTAGAGCAAGCGGTTACAATCATTAAAGTTGAAAGTATGCCGACGGAACCCCATTTTTTAAGTAATTTCATGTCTATGACTTACCCCTTTCGCTGCTTGATATAGCCTAATTATATCGGTGCGGGCATCAGCGAAATAGGAGATAACTGACCACTTCAATGTGAGAAAAATGTCTATCTGCTCGCTTTCGTTTTCCCGGGCGTCTCACCGAAAAACTTTTTGTACATTTGGATAAAGTAAGAGTAGTCGTTAAAGCCGACAGCGCTGGCAATTTCCGAAATCATAAGGTCGGAGCCGCTATTCAGCATGGCCTTTGCATTGTTCATCCTCACGGAAAGCAGAAATTGCGAGAAGCGCATATCCGTTTTTTTCTTAAAGATCCGGCTTAAATAGGCAGGGTCCGTAAAATAGACCGTTTTGGCTAAATCCTCAAGAATAATATCTTGCTTGTAGTTATGCCTCACATAATTTTTAATATCCTCGACCATGCTCGTCGAATCCTTGCTTGGACTGCTCATCCTCACTCCAATGGCGGATATCATGACCGCGAATGCATCGACAATTTCATCGATGGATGAATATTCATGAAGGTCCATTTGCTCTAAGTAAGCGATATTGTCCTCTTCGGAAGCCTCAAGCTGTTCAATCAGGGAATTCAGCATGGCGGTCACCTTAGCGCACATATCCTGAAGGGCAATGACCGATAGCTGCTGCTCCGCGGCATTCTTTAAGTATTGGCGCAAGATGTCCACGGCTTCCGCGTTCTGATGCCTCACCATTTTCTGGCGCAAGGAAATAACCCAATCATCGATTAGGTTATAGTCTTGGGGATGATGCGCTCTCGTGTTATCCTGCGTGTGGAGCAGGTTATCGCCAGAAATCAGCTTGTACAATACAGCGCTTTTCGCCTCTTTGTAGGCGGCAGCAAGCTCGTCCCACTGTGCATGGACACCGCTCACTCCAATGGATATGCTCTGCTGAGCCTCTGCGGCAAAAGCATGAATCACCTGTTCAAAGCGATGGCGAAGCTGCCTAAGCCATTCGGACGAAGTCATTTCATCGGGCTTCCACGTCAGAACAACCGTTGTATCGGCATGACGCCGATCCCCGAACATGACAAAGCGCCAGTTCGCTTGTTCTCCTATTCGCTTCACCGTCTGATTCAACTGGTCTTTGCAGGAAGAATCTGTTCGCAATACCACAATGATATAATTCGGCACCTGCTCACTTCCGTGCGTAGGCGGGAACGCCAAAGCCGCGCCTTCGTAGATGGCAGCAGCTACGCTCTCCTCCATTTTTTTCTCATTGGACATCGTTTCCTTCTCTTTGCACTGCTCCAATATCGGCCATAATTGTTCTCTGCCTGCTGGTTTTAACAAGTAATGCTCAACCTTATTTTGTATCGCCTGCTGCGCGTATTTGAAATCATCATACCCGCTAATAATGACATTGATTGTACTCGGGTGATGCTCCTTGATATAAGCAGCCAATTCGATTCCATCCATGAGCGGCATTCGGATATCCGAGAACACAACATCAGGCGGGTGGATCGCAAATAACTCCAACGCCTCTTTGCCATTGTCCGCTTCCTCCACGATCACTTCCGGATCCCAATCTTGAATCATTTGCACAATCGCCTTTTTGGCAAAATACTCATCATCAACTACGAGTATTCTCATTCGCGCTCATCTCCTTTACTACCGGTATGCCCATCTCTATGCAGGTACCCTCATTAGGCTTGGAATAGGCTTTTATCCAATAGTCCTCGCCATAAAAATTTTTGATTCTCGCATGTACATTCCGCAAACCAAAGTTATTCTTATCATCTAGGCTCGCAGCTTCAAAAGGCTTATCAAAAATGTCGTTGATCAGCGTCAGCTTCTCCTCCGCAATCCCCACGCCATCATCTTGGACCCGAATAAGGACCAAATGTCCGCTTTTGCGAACCGATATGGATAAGATGCCTTTGCCCCCTTTGGGCTCTAGCCCATGATAGAAGGCATTCTCAACAATCGGCTGGATCAGAAATTTCAATATTTTATAAGGATATAGCTCCTCTTCAATCTCATAGTTTACTTGAAATTTGCCAAAGAAGCGGATTTGCTGGATCGTCACATAATGGTTGATCTGCTCCATTTCATGCTGTATCGCCATCTCGTCACCCGACTTAATATTGTACCGATACATGGAGGACAGGCTTCGAGCCATAATCGAAATATCCCCCACTCGATTCAACTCCGCCACAGAGTGGATCACATTTAACGTATTATACAAAAAATGAGGATTGATTTGAGCTTGAAGCATATTCATCTCCGCACGCTTCTGCAGCTGGCCGGATACGATCTCATGCTCCCTGCTCTCCTTCAGCCGATGAATCATATGGTTGTAGCTCATGACCAACCGGCCTAACTCGTCCGTTTTGGTCTCATTCACCGGAACCTGCTCCAGAAAGCCGGAATCTACGAGCTTCATGGCAATGTTCAGCTTATTGATCGGATTGATGAACCGTTTGGAGAAGAAAAAAGCAAGCATGCCTGCGGCAATAAGCGACATGATGCTTACCGCGATATAGTTTCTCGTATTCGTTAAGAAGGTTTGGTCGATTAGCCGAGCAGGAAGGTAATGGACGACCTTCCATTTCGTGTAACCGTTTTCAACAGTGCTAAATAGATAAGACTCTTGCTCGCTGCCGAGCTTGAGCGATTGTTTGCCCGAAACGGCCCCCTTCTCAAAAGCCGCAGCCACCTCTTGCATCTCCACCGAATCGTAGGATTCGGAAGGCTCACTGGAGAGATAAATCACTTTCCCGTCCAAGATTACAATCGTTCCCAGCTCGCTATTGGAATTCGTAACCCCGCCCAATATATTCTCCAATGCCGAAAACGGAATGTCGATCTTCACGTAGCTAACCGAGCCCTCACCCAAATTCAGGTCCGTTAAATATCTTACGATCGAGATGGTTTTAGCCTTATTTCCCCGCTTAGTTCCTTCGTATGGAGAAGAAACAACCAAATCGCCATTTTCCAGCCCTTGTTTATCCATCGAATTCACAACCGGCTGCATATCAGGCTCAAAAGCATTATTCGAGCTATAAATCCGCCCGTTAGGCGCGAGGACGGAGATCGCGGCAATATTTCGGTTCATCAGGACCAATTGATCGAGCGACCTTTGGACATAAGCCAGGTTTTCGACATGCTCCTTGCTCTCTAACGGATAATTTTTCGTAATAATGTTTTTGAGCGCAGGGTCGGTCAAATAAAAGAAGGAGTTCAACGATAGATTGGAAATAAAGTCATTCATATTGACATTCGTCCGATTATTTAGCTGCTGCAATAAATCCTCATAATAGCCTTTAGTCTGATTGTACAAATTAACCCCGTAAATCAGCAGGGCTGATAATACGGGGACCATAATAATCATAATATAAGAGAGCATTAATTTATTTTGAAACGTCACAGGCTTTACGCCTTTAACCGGAAATTTCAGCTTCATACGCTTACACCTCTTTTGTTACAACAGGTTTATTTCTATGGATACCACATGCTCCATATTGTTAATCAGCTCGATGGACTGATTTAATCGAAGATGGCTTTTCACTTTCACGCTTAGCTTCATTTCCGTAACGGGCTGATCTTCGTCCTTATTATGCAAGCTCATCTTCGTAACTTGAATGCCCTGCTCGCCAAGCTGTGTGAAAACATTGCCGATCATGCCAGGTTTATCGATCACCGCTATGATTAATTGCCGGTGCCTTCGATGGCGCATCATCTGATTCTCTAATTTATTTAAAACAAATAAACTAATCAGCACGATCACCGTCGTTAAAACAGCGGCAAATAAAAAACCCGCTCCTACGCATAGGCCAATCGCGGCAACGACCCAGATGGAAGCGGCCGTGGTTAAGCCTGATACCTTGGAGCCATCCCTCATAATCGCCCCTGCGCCCAAAAAACCAATCCCGCTAATGACTTGCGCTGCGAGCCGGGCAGGGTCCATTCTGACATTCGACTCATTCACAAATTGATTAAATCCGTAAATAGACAATAGCATAATCGCTGCTGAACCAATACAGACCAATATATGGGTGCGCAAGCCTGCCGCATGGTTGCTCCATTCTCGCTCGAATCCCACCAAGCCGCCCAAAGCGGCCGCGGTCAACACCCGTATGGTCAGATCTATTTCGTTGATCGTCCATATGCTACTCAATTTCGTATGCTCCTTAAGCTTATTCTAGAGTTGGCTATGACCATAGCCCGGAAGTACCAAGCGATACAGCCAAGGCCCCTGCTTTTAACGCTTCGTCAATCTCCTCTTGCTCACTGACCAGCCCCCCCGCAATAATAGGCAGCTCCGTCATATGAGTCATCTCCTTAATAATTCGCGGCATAATGCCCGGCATCACTTCAATGGCATCCGGTTTACTGCTCTCCACTGACTTTATGCCTCTGATAATCGCGTTACGATCGATGAGGAACAAGCGTTGTATCGTCATCAATTCCATATCCTTGGCCATACGGATCAAATTATTCTTCGTGGATATAATACCCGTAGGCTTAATATACTGCGCCATGTAAGCGACTCCACTTCTGTCCTGCGCAATGCCTTCAATAAAATCGATATGCAAAAATACATGCTTGCCAGCTGCTTTTATACGATCGACCAATTGCTTCACGTTAAAAATAGAGCCATGCAGCAAAAATATAACGTCACATCGGCTATTTATCGCGTCATTCAAATCTTCTTCCCTTTCCACTGCCGCTATAACCTGATGATCGACGATATCAACGATTCGAGCCATTTATCTCTCCCCTTCCCTAAGTGATAACATTGTACATGAAGTCGGCATTTTTTTATATCTGCACGATTTCCTTAATCGTATGGATAATATGCTTTGGTACCGTGGCCGACTGCTCTGCCATCTCTGCGGTCGTTACACCGGTAAGCACAAGGACAGAGTTCATCCCGGCATCATTTCCCATTTTGATATCGGTATCCAGACGATCGCCCACCATATAGCAGCTTTCTACCGGCAAGCCTAGCTGCTCCGCTGCTGCTTCGGCCGCGATTAATGATGGTTTTCCCGCGACAAAATCAATCGGCTTACCTGTAATCGCTTCTAAAGCTGCAATAATTGCGCCTGTATCGGGTATTTGACCAAAATCCGTAGGACATGTCATATCTGGATTTGAAGCAATCACTTTAGCGCCATTCATGTACGCTTGATACAAATAATTTAGCTTATCGTAAGTGAATTGGCGGTCCCAGGATAAAATAACATAATCCAAATCGTGAATTTCCATCGTGTACGGGATGCCATGCTCCCTTAATTCCTCATGGATCGGCTCCTCGCCAATGACATAAATCCGATCCGAGGGCTTCATATGCTTTTGCAAATATTTAGCCACAATCTGCGAGGAGTTGAGCACATCCTCAAGGGTTGCGGGTATGCCCATCTTGGTCAGCTTCTCCGCATAGGACAATCGGGTTGCGATCGGTTTATTAGTCAGAAAGACGACGCGATCGCCTCGATCCCGCAAAGCTTGAACAGCCTCCGCTGCTCCGTCAATCATCGATTCTCCTAAATAAAGCGTGCCGTCCAAATCAAAAATAAATCCTTTCACTTCGTTTCCTCCCTTGAAATAAAAAAATAAGAAAACAAAAAACCCTTTCCACAGTAAACACGCACTCCCTTGGGAGCACATGGTTACGGATAAGGGTTTTCTCAGTTTTCTCAACCTAGCCGTTTGCGTATGAATTTTGTTGTATTGTATAACGAACGATTTGCATTGTCAATCTTAGGTTGTTCCTGTAAATTGATCCCATATGATCAAAAAAAGCTCCTATTTGCCGTTCATAACAAGCTTATATTTTTTGAACATCCAAGAGTTAACCATGTCATTTGCCGCATTTTCACTTATGCGAACGGATGGTTTTTGCTCTTGCAAAGCATCTACGGTGTGTGCCGAAAAACGCAGCGGCTTTGTCATTTTTTTGATATGGGTCGCTACTTCATCAAAGAAAGCATACGTTAGCGGCTGATGCTCGCGAAGATCCTCATAAATATAATACTTCCCCTTCTCATCTTCTGCGTCGATTTGCACGCCCTTCGGAAGTGAAAGCATGAGGTAAGGCCATTCGTCTTCTGCCCATTGCCTCTGATCCGGAAACCGGATACTTTCATTTCGCACAAAAAATCCAGATTTTTTATTATTAATAGATAAAGGAATAGAATACACAAAAAAAGGATAATAATCTGGTTTTTCTTGTTTGGTAAAATATTGATAATATGTTTGATAAGCCTCACATACCTGAGCTTGATCATGCTCGGTCTGATCGTAATTCGTCCGATGAAATCGTGCTTGCTTCTGCACAAAGAGCTGAAGCACATCTTTAAATTCTTCTGGCGTAATAAGAAATTTGAGTTTGTAAAATCCGCTGTGTTTCAATCGATTCATCCTGTTCACCGCCAATTTATTTACTCGAATATTTTAAAAATACACTATCATAGAATGGAACCATTTTCCACCTCAATAATCAGAAAAAAGAGCGCTCCCTCATAGGTAAGCGCCCTAATTTCTAGTTAAGAATAGGTGAGGTGACTGGTCAGGCTTAGCGTACCGATTTGCGGATTCCAAGCGTTGGTCGGTGAAGGCTTGAAGGCGATTTTCAAATACTGTGTGCCCACAGGCAAGTCTCCGCTATAGTTCACTTCATTCCAGCTGCCTGGCACGGTCGCTTTAGCCGGGGAGAATAAGGTGAAATTCGTATTATCCTCCGAGCTGTAGAATACGAGATCATTCATCGACTCGTACGACCAGACCCAAGATTTAACCGTGAAATGGGATAGATCCATATTGGGCTCCGCCTTGTAGACTACGTATTCTTCCGTGTTCGTCGTTCTCACGAGTCTCGACGTATCGTTGCCGATATGCTCCGAATTAGAGCCCGTGAAGAGCAAATTCGCGCTGCGATCATGCATATGGCTAAAATCGTTCAAAGGATCGGTCACCGTTATGATCGGCACTTTACTCGTAATTCTTACATTGCCAATCTGCGGATTCCAGGTGTAGGCGGATTGATGCTGGAAGACGATCTTCAAATACTTCGTGCCTTGGGGCAGTAACCCGCTGTAGTTTGTTTTCATCCAGCCCATGAGTGCCGTTGTTTTGGTCGGTGTATACAGCGTGTAGACCTCATTGTCTGGCGAAGTGTAGATTTGAAAATCCGTTTTGTTCGCCTCGCCCGGAAGAAACCAGGTCGTGACGTCAAAGTCGGTCATATCCATGCTGTAAGGTGCTTTGTAAATTAAATATTCGCCCTTCGTATTGCTCGTCGTCCGGATGACGCGAGAGGTATCTTCGTTAAAATTGGCCGGCAAACCGCTCTCAAACATGAAATTGGTGCTGCGTGCGAACACCTTGCTAAAATCGTTTAAAGGATCTTCCAGCGTATATTCCCTCGTAACCGGCGGCGAAGAGGTCGCCAGCTTGCTTACGATCTTTACCTCTCCGATCTGCGGATTCCACACATAATTCGATTTATGCTGGAAAACAATTTTCAAAAACTTGGTGCCTGTAGGCAGTAAGCCGCTATAATTGATCCTCGTCCAGCCCTGAAGCTGTGTCGTCTTCGTTGGGGTAAGCAAGGTATACGCCAAATCATCCGGCGATGTATAGATTTGAAAGTCCGTCTTGGCTTCGGACGGGAGGAACCAAGTGGTAACGTCAAATTCGGTCATCTCCCTGTTGTCGGCAGCCTTGTAAATTAGATATTCTCCTGATGTGTTTTTTGTCGTCCGAATAGCACGGGATCTATCGTCATTGAAGTAGGCTGGCGTTCCTCTTTCAAAGTCCAAATTGGAGCTGCGTGCATAAACTTGCGTATAATCATCCAATACGTCCACCGTTGTCAGTATTTCCGGCTCCGGATCTGCAGGAGGATTCACCGGAGGGACTGGCGATGGCGTTGGCAGCGGAATTTGCGCGCTGGCATCGTACTGGAAGCGGACGGCGTGGGAATGGCCGTTCAGCTTATTCGTATTCACTTCGAACTTGATCGTAGGGCTTAACTGAAGTACCGTTACGCTCGGATCCTGCTCCAGCACGGATAAGCCCTGCCTGAAGATTTCAAACGTTAGCTTGGTCTGAAGCTGCGTTGGGTCAGACACGGCAATGTCCAGCACGCTCGCTTCGTCTTTTAACGTGATGGAGGAAGAGTTCGACGCCTTAATTCGATCTACCGTCCCCGGTTGCCAGAAGTTAGCGCCGACGATGTTCTTCGTCTTCTCCCGAACGGCTTGGATATTGCGATCATTCGCAATAATTTCAATATCGGGATTCGCGCTGTAGGATGACGTCTCCGCTGCCGACTTATTAGGCAGGATCACGTAGGAATAATCCTTATTCACCGGGCTTTTGCCATGATCGTACCAAAGCGTTAAGTAATTTTTGCTAATTTCCGTAGTCGTACCTGCCGTCGTAATTTGTGAATACTTGCCTACGGAAGCTGCACGTTCACCTTTGATCGTAACCGGCTCAGGGAAATAATAACCACCCGTGCCCTCCAGATAAGCGTAGGAGACATTGTTCATTTCTTCCTTCCAGCCCAATCCATTCGGTTTGGAGACGCCGTCAACGATAAACTCCTCATCGCCTTTCGTCACTTGAGTAACATGCAGAGGGTCTAGTACAGGTCCCAGCGCATTTGGAGCATACAGCTGAATTTCCGATACCTTGCCTGGGTTCCCTAAATCATTGTTGTTCATCGTAAATTTGACGAATCTTGCCGTCGTATCCTCTAAATCATACGCTCTAATCTCGGAGGTTTGCCCTGAGCTGTATCCGCCGTAAACGGATGCCCACACCGATTGGTCCGAAGAGGTCTGGATATTAAAGCTGTATTCCCGATGCTGGCCTTCAGGGAAGCTAATGCCCGCATAGCCGATTTGAACGTCCTTGCCCATATCCAATACCAAGGATTGTCCTTCCTCTTGAGCCGCCCAGAAAGTAGTGATATTGAAGTCATTAGCGGTTAGTATGCGTGATCCATAGGTGGCATCGATTACGCTCGTAGTAACTAGCGGCGTGACTGAAGGCTGAATAATCAAGTTTCCAGCCGCTAACGGAGCATAAATTTGCACCTCATTGTAGCTGTTCCAAAGGTTTAGAGAATTTCCGTATCCGATAATCTTCACATATCTGGCCTGCACGTCCGGGAAATCAAAAACTTGAATGATCGAATCATTGGCCGCAACGCTGGAATTACCACTGTACGCCGTAGTCCAATTCTGGTTATCCTCCGAAACCAGAATATCGAAAGCGGAGGTTCTCGTATCTTGAACAAAAAAGCTGATGCCTACATATCCAACAGACTGAACCTTGCCTAGGTCAAACTGAAGCCATTGGCCGCTCCCTAAGCCAGACCACCTTGTGCCAAAATTATTGTCAAAAGAGCCTTCTCTCAGCGCCTTATCGTTAGTACTATCCGTCACCGCGTAAATCCGATGGCGGAGCGGTTCGCTGCCAATCGGAAGGGCAGGAGGCGAAGCAGGGTCGATGCCATTGGTGTTGAACGGCTTGTTCAGCATCCGATTCTCGATTGTCGTCTCAATCGTTCGATTGTCCGTGCTGCTAATTCCCGCACCCAAAGCAACCACTTCGTCATCGAACATAAACCATGATTTTTTGGCCGTTAACGAGCTCCCGTAAGCCTTGTAGTCCATGCCAACAGTTGCGTTCTCGCCTAGGAGCTCCGAACCGCCTACAAAGGTTTTTGGGCTTCGGTACGCCGTTCCCTCATTGTCCGTTCTTAGCATCGTATCCACGGTCGTGCCTGGAAGCCTGTACTTGTTTACCGTAGGCCAGAAATCATAATATTGCCGTTGATCGTCATTGTACAAATAAGTCATGCCTGATCCGCTATACCAGGCTTGCATGTTCTCGCCAACCGTAGCTTCATAGGTACCGATTCGCTTGGAAGACATGCTTACGCCAAAGCCGAAGCCTGGCCGAAGATGAACTGCTCTGTCCATTCCCGAATAGATCTTGCTCTTGATCAGTTCGCCTCTCGGCTCAATGGATGAATCGTTCATTATTTCTTTAGTTAAATTAGCAAAGGTTAAATTGACATCATTGTAATAATCAAATTCTGTACTGGATTGCACCCAATATTTAACCATGCCCTTCAAGCGCCCGGCGTGCTCCGCAGGCGCCAGTTGTCCCAATCGCACGATAGCAGCAATCGTCCTGTGACCTGTATTATGATCCTGGTCATAGTTTCTGACAATGACTCTGCCCCTTGTCATATCCATAAACGCACCGTTATAGATCAACGGCTCATAGGCGTCATATACCCACTGATAAACTCGGTTGGCATCCGGATCTACAGGCTCCCAAGTTGAGCCAACCAGCATGTACAAGACATTTCCTAGCTCCTGCAGCAAGCTTGCGCCATACCCGCCAGTGTAAGCGAACACGTCATGCTGGACGAAGGAGCCGTCTTCATAAAACCCGTCTCCGACGTTAACGTAATCGAACACCGGGCTTAAACCGTCTCTGGCCAGCGTGATCTTGCTAGCCGACTTGATAATTATTCCGCGTAGGGCGATGATGTTGCATTTCCAGACCAGATTGGCTCCGGTATTGACCAATTGATTATAATTCACTCTCTCCGGCACAGGGGAAAAGCGATCAATCGGTTTCATATAATTCAAAATCTGCTCCTGAGTCAAATCATCGTACATCAAAACTACCGTATCGTTTAATTGCAAAGGTGAACCAATTTCCCAATCCCACCAATTATCGTAATAAGCTCTTGTTTCGTTGTACCGATTAGCGTACATCCAATCCAAAGCATTAATAATGTCTGTCTTTAACTGCTGATTGCCATATAGGGTGGAGCCTTGGGTAGCGTAAGCTACCGCCATATCTTTAATGCGAAGGAAAGAATTTGTAACGTGACCGGATAACGTTGTACTAGACAGATCGCTCCATAGATAAGTCCTGCTTGCGCTCTTGTTCATGGTATCCCAGCTGGTCTGGCTTAAGCTGCTTAATTTACGGGCAATCACTGGATCGTTGATGTCATATCCGGTGCCGCCGATTAAGTTTTCCCTCCATTTGATGCGTATGGTGTCATACTCATCTGAGGAAGCGCTTACTTTTGTTGAGGCAAAGGATCCTAACAAGGAAACGAACATCGCTACGACCAACAGCATACTTAACTTACGCTTCGTTTTTTTCACTATCACACCTCATTCGTCGATTAGGATTTGATCTTCAACAGCGAAGCCATACATAAAAGGTACAGGGGACATCTCCGCAATCCCCTGCACCAAAAACCTATCACTCCTTTCTTTTATTTTTGAGTAGAGTTATACCAATCCGAAGCTTGCTTAATCGCTTCGGCGCCCCCCAGAGATTTATATTGCGTCACGAATTCGTCGAAGTAGTCGAGCGGTTTCTCGCCCATAATGATTTGAGTGGCGGCCTCCAAGTAAATAGGCAGATTATTATAGCCGAAGTTTGGCACCTCAGGCTGATTGGTCTTAATTGCCGGAAGAGCAGACATTAAATTCGGAATGGATTCGTTGCGGGCCACTTCATAAGCCATCTTTTGCTTTTCAAAGGCTTGCTCGTTATCCAGCTTAATTTTGAGGAGCTCTTCGTTATAGCCAACGATGTTTAATATGAGTGATCTCCAAGTGCTCGTTTTGGCATCCGTATCCTTTTGCTTGTCATAGACGATTTTCCCGCCCTCATTTGTGTACGTATCACCCGGGATTCCAAAGTTGACGAATTCTTGGCCTTCTTGCGTAGCCAGCCAATCGAAAAATTTGATGACCGCAGCAGGGTCCTTTGCTTTTTTCGTGACCAGGTAGACCTTATTGGTAGAGGTTCTTAGGGAGCCGACGTCCGTCACCCCAGGAGCCCTCGGAGTCGCGAAAGCTACCACATCCGGCTTCTCATTCGGCAAAGACTTGTTAAGGCGATCCTGCCAATCCCATGCAAGGGAGGGGTCATGGTTCCACATGCCTACGATGCCTTGCTGAATCTTTTGCTCCCATACATTGCGCTTGTTTGTCATGAACTCGCTATCGATCAGTTTCTCTTCAAACATCGTCCTCATAAATCCAAGACCTTGTTTGTTGTTGCTCGTAATAAAGCCTGGCAGCAGCTCGTTATTCTCATATTTGGCAGTTGTATGGGTTTGGCCGTACATGCCGAAGATGTTGTTGACCCACGACAAATTCTCACGGGAGGAGAATGGAATCTCATCCTTCTGCCCGTTGCCATTCGGGTCTTGGTCCCGGAAAGCCCTAAGTAAAGTGAGCAATTCATCAGGCGTTTTGGGAGCTTCAGTGATGCCGACCTTATCCATCCAGTCCTTGCGGACGTAGAAGATACTGTTCTCCGTCACGTTTCCGCCTGCGGGCTCCGGAATCCCTAGTATTTTGCCGTCGATCGTAACCGCATCCCATGCGGATTGGGGAATTACCTTTTTCAGGTTAGGGCCATATTGGTCGATATAATCGTTAAGCTCGAGCAGTTGGTTGTTGGCAAACAACTCGCCACCCGCGTTCCAGCCCATAACGACATCCGGGATGTCGCCAGCCGCATATTTAGTGCTAAGCTGCTGATCCATTTGGGTGTGCGGGAGGAAGACGATGTCCAGTTTGGTATTTGTCTTGTCTGCCAAATATTTAAGCGTCGGGTTGGACATGGTTGCGCCGCCCGGAACCGGTTGACTGAAATCGGAAGTGAAGATCCGAATGGCAGCCGGCTCGGGAGCAGTGGTACTGCTTGGACTTGCCGCCGTATCTGTTGATGGCGCGACCGTGGCCGGCGTGTTGGATTTCCCTGACGAACAAGCCGATAATGCGACAACCATCGTTAATGAAGTGGCCAATAATAACCCCTTATGTTTCTTGAACATTTCTTTTTGCCTCCTTGTTGGATGGTCCATTTATATGAAGACTTGAAGTCCGCATAACGGTAAGCCGGTTATTCCTTGACGGAGCCTAAAGTGGCGCCCTTAATGAAGTAGTTCTGCACGAACGGATAGAGCAGCACAATCGGTGCCGTTGCCAGGACAATGGTAGCCATCTCGATTGCAGCCGGAACGAGCGTAATCGATGCCTCGCCTGCTGCTGCCGCGACGATATCATTGCTGTTCCCTTGGGAAATTAACGAATAAATATAAAGTTGAAGCGTTTGCAAATTTCGGTCATTCAGATACATCAGCGGTCCCATATAAGAATTCCAGTGGCCAACCGCATAGAACAAGAGCAAGGTGACGATAATCGGCAGAGATAGGGGCACGACAATTTTCGCCACAATCCGGAATTCCCCCATGCCGTCAACCTTAGCCGCGTCCAGCAGCTCCTCGGGAAGAGAGCGGAAGAAGGTCAAGCAGAGAATGACATTAAATGCGGACACCGCGCTGGGTATGACCAAAGCCCATAGCGAGTTCAGCAAGCCTAGTGATTTGACTACCAGATAAATAGGAATCATAGGCGCTTGGAAGACCATCGTAAAAATGAGGAACAGCATAAAAAATTTGCGTCCACGAAGCCAGCTTTTAGATAACGGATACGCTCCAAAAACAGTCAGCACCATATTCACCGTGGTCGCGATCACTACAACCTTGATGGTCATCCAAGCGGCCTTCCAGAAGGTTGAGGTTTGAACGACCAGCTTGATATTGTCGAGTGTCACATCTACCGGCCATAAAAATACGCGATTATGAATGATAGCTTGGGAGGAGCTGAATGCGCCTACTACGACATGCAAAATCGGAACCAATGAAACGAAGCTGATAAGCCCCAAAATCACATAATTGAAAACGTCGAACGTGCGCCCCCCAAGGGAAGATTTAATACGCATAGCTGCCTCCTCAGTACAAGCCCTCGCCCGTAATCTTATTGCTTAATTTGTTGACGCTCACCAAGAGAACAAAACCGATGATCGACTTAAACAGCCCAATCGCCGTCGTAATGCTAAATTCGCCATTAATGATGCCGAGGCGGAACGAATAGGTGTCGAGCACCTCGCCGACCGAATACGTCAAGGGATTCAGAAACACGTAAATTTGCTCGAAGCCTACGTCAAGCACGTTCCCAACCTTCAGCAGCAGCAAAATAACGATGGCGGGAAGCAGTCCGGGCAACGTGACGTGCAATAGCTGTCTCCACCTGCTTGCTCCATCCAATTGGGCCGCTTCGTACAGCGAAGGAGAAATGCCGGTCAATGCGGCCAAGAAGATAATGGCGCTCCAGCCCATTTCCTTCCATATTCCCGCTCCTACCACAAGCGTGCGAAAATACTCAGGTGCCTGCAACAAATGAATGGGGGGCATGTCGAAATGGCTAAGCAATTGGGTGACTAAGCCCGTTTGCGTAGAGAACATCATATAGGCCATACCGTAAACCAGTGCCCAGGATAAGAAGTGAGGAAGGTATACGAGGGTTTGGACTGTTCGCTTAAATGCAGTCTTACGAACCTCGTTTAACAGAAGCGCTAAAATAATCGGAGCCGGGAAAGCAAATACAATCTGGTACAAGGATATAATCAACGTATTTCGAAAAATAAGGAGAAACTTCCGCTCGGTCGCTAACGTTTCGAACCATTGGAATCCTACCCATTTGCTTGCGATAAATCCGTCGAATATGTTGTAATCCTTAAATGCGATTACGCTTCCCAGTAAGGGGATATACTTGAAAACCAGAAAATAGGCAAGCATGGGGACAACCATAACGTAAAGCGGCCAATGCTTTCGGATGAACTTAGCAAGCGGTTCTCTCGCATGGCGTTCTTTGCCGATGGAACGGCCGCTATTCGGTAGTTTTCGGGGTAAACCGACATAAGACATTTTTCTCTCTGACATAGTGCAGCTCCCTCCTTCTTATGGTCAATTATAAGGAAAGAGGGAAATAATCAGTAGAAGTCTATCTTTCGATTTATAGGGGTAATGTTTGGATTGCGGTTATGATTTCATCCGCCTCTTATAATCCAGGGGCGTCATGCCATAATATTTCTTAAAGTTCTGGGAAAAGTAAGGAACATCCTCATAACCGATTTCATTAGCTATTTCGTAAACCTTGAAAGAGGTTTCCAGCAGCAAGCTTCGTGCTTTTTGCATTCGCTCCGCAACGATGTAGTTCCAGACCGTAATCCCGGTCTCTTGCTTAAATAACGTACACATATATGTTTTGTTCATGTCCACCTGCTCCGCCAGTTCCTGCAAATTAATGTCCTTGGTAAAATGCTCCCGAATATACTGCTTCACGAGCTCAATCTTGCGCATTGTTTGCGTGTCTCGAACTCCGCGCATAGCGGCCACCAGCTGGTGGGAGCCTTCCTCCAGCCTCTGTACCGCACATAACCGGAAATGACTTCTGATTTCGGATATCGGCAGCGTTCTCTCGCCGAATACGAGGTCCTTCCCCTCCTTCAGCTCCAAGCGCAGCTTGTCCTCCATTAGCTCTTCGATGAGCATTTGGAGCCAAGCATCCGACAATGCATTTAGAAGGTAGTACTGATGACCAATCCAAGACTCCAGCAGTTCCAACGTATCCACAATAAGCAGGGGCATGGTCCCCGTTTGGAGAGTCCGGACCTGATTCAGCCAACGCTCCAAGAAACTCCGATGATGAGGAAGTTTGCGGAGCATGATGGAGGCCGCATCCCGACTACGCTCCTGATTGATACGGCCCTCCGCCGCCACCAGCGTGCGGTTAAGCAAACGATTATCAACCGGCTTCAAGATGTAGTCCAGCGCTTTAAGCTGAATGCTTGTTTTGGCATATTCAAAATCGTCATAGCTCGACACGACCAGGCACATCATCCATGGATAACGTTCGTTAATCCGCTCAATTAGCGTTAATCCATCCATGACTGGCATCCGAATGTCCGTAATGCACAGATCCGCATAATGGCTATCCAGCCACGTTAACGCTTTCTCTCCGTTGGCTGCCGTCCCAGATACAACCGTCAAATCTCCTGCTTCCTCCACGGACTGGGACAGGCTTTCCCGAATTAGCGGCGAGTCATCTACCAGCAGTACTCGAATCATAGGGGATACACATCCTTTGTGTAATAGGGGAACATAAGCGTGATACAGGTTTTCCCCTCGCCTGTTACCGATAGGGAGACTCCGGACCGGCTATCCTTATAAAACGCCCGAAGCCGGTAATGAACATTCAATACTCCGATCCGAGACAGCTGCATAAATTCCTGAGCCTGGCGATCAAGCGCAAGAGCTTGCTGCAGCTCCCGAAGCTTTTCCTCCGTGAAGCCGCGGCCATTGTCCTCGATTTCGATACAAACGTACGCCTCGCCTTCCCGTCTGGCCGATATCCGGATCATCATCGGTTCAGCCGTCGTTTCAAAACCATGCTTAATGCAATTCTCAACGAAAGGCTGAATGATCGCCTTGAGGGATCGTGCACCTTTCACCTCGTCCTCCGTCTCCATATCGAACTGCACATCATCCCTGTAAAGGATTCGGATAATATGCAAATAATCGGATACGTGTTTGAGCTCTTCTTCCAGCGTAACCAGCGTCTGCTGGTAATTGGAGGTATACCGCAGCATATTGGACAAGGCCACCGTTGTATCCATGATCCCTCTGTGCCGGGCGAGATTAGCCATAGAGTTAATGGATTCCATCGCATTAAACAAAAAGTGGGAGTTGATCTGCGCCTGCAAAGCCGACAAGATGGCATGCTGCTGGACGATTCGGGATTCGGCCAGCTCGTGGATGGAATCTTCCATTCGGTCAAGCAGGTGATTATAAGCCGCGCCAAGCTCCGCCACTTCGTCACTTCCCTTCATGTTTACGCGGACATCCAAACGACCCAGCCGGGTCATGCCAATCGTTTTACGGAGCTCCTTCAACCGTCCCGTTATGGAGGTAGCAACCAGGTAGACCAATAAGCTTGCAATGACGATGCCAACGAGCGTCATGACGGTCGTCCAGTTACGTATGCTGAATACGCTTCTCGCTAATTCTCGGTAAGGAATCAGGGACACAATCTTCCAGCCGGTCTGGGGAATGATTTGGTAGACAATCATCTGCTTCGTCGACTTCATGTAAGAGGAGCCGGAATCATTTTGACTCAACACACTTTGCAGATTGTCGTCAATGCGGTTCCCCACCTGATCCTGCTCATGGGCCGTGATAATCGTTCCAGACTCGTCCACGATAAACGTGCTTCCCGTATCACCGAGCTTAACAGCGTCGAGAATCGCCTGTGTGGAGATTAGCGAGATATCCATCTGCAAATAGGAGGACTCATTCCCGTAGTTGAATTGCTGCAAATAGGTTAGTACAGGAAGCTGAACCGGAGAGCCAGAAGAGTTTACATAGGAGATATTGACCTTCACCGATCTCGTTGCTTCTCCTTCAAAGGGAAGCTGGCCGAACCATGGCTCTTTCTCCATAGCGTAGCCGGTGTTCAGCATATAATTCGGAATATCCGGATTTCGGTACACGCTCTGGTATCCATTGCTGCTGTAGAACACAATAGCAAGCAGCTCAGGATGATAGGCAATAAAGGGACCGATATATTTGCTTTCCATGTTCTTATAGCTTCTGTAAATGTGGTAAGCGTTTGCATTTAGTGCCGTAGACCAATTGCGAAATTCACCGCTTGTGCCTAGTGTCTGAAAAAAATGCTCGTTATCCTCGACATATCGGCTTAAATTAAAGTTGGCTTGCGTCAAAATCTGATTGCTGAACCTGGTTACGTCCGAATCGATCGCATTTATGCTCTTGCTATAATTCACGGTTCCGATTACTGAAATCACAAGCGTGATGATGGCAGTAATCATAAATACCAGCTTCCATTGCAGTGAATGCCGCAGCTTGCGATACAAGACCGCCACCCCCTAAGTAAAGTTAACCCGCTTGCGTTAGTTCTATATTTTCGACACCGGTTCGGATTTGGATTATCCTTATTTCGACAATATAAATAGGATTCCTTTAGTTTAAGTCATCCTCTTATTACATTTATGTAATTACGATCCAAAAAAAATATGAAAAAAAGCCATCCGCAAGGAATGGCTCGTTTACTTGCATTACCGCCATCTCGGCGTGTGATATCAGATTTAAGTAGGAGGGCGATTGCTTACAATTTTATACCGGCAAAATTCCCTTAAGATATCCTGCTAACGCATTTGCAGCATGCTGATGGGCTAATACGCCTGGGTGATTTCTTGCCCCTACGGTTTCATCCGTGATTGTCGGAAGCTGGAATACCGACACCTTCCGATCACCCGTTTTCTTCACGTAGGCATCCACGGCGCGGTAGATTGCGGGCATCATCGGTATACCCAGCATGCCATAGGCCCACACGAGATGTGCATGAGCATTATATTTTCTAAGTTTAACTAGAAACTGCTCGGCGGCCCTTTCAAAAACTTGAAGATCCTCTTCCCTATAGCTGCCATCCTCATTTAGCCGCTGTTTAAACGTTTCTCCCGTGGATTCATCCCGCCACTCGGGCGTATGGAAAGCGCCGCCATCATTTGTTCCGAGATTAATGACTATAGCATCCGGCTGCCAGGCGGCAAAATTATTTTCTTCAAATGCACCTAGCGCTTTATTTTTGTCTCCGGTAAGAAGACCGCAAACTTGCTCATAATAATCAGGAATATTGGAACGCGGATTGTTATCCCAGCTAGTTAGTACGCCCCATCCGCTTTGGGAAATTACTCGGTATTCCGCGTTTAACGCTTCTGCGGCTATCATGCTGTAATTATGAATGGCGCTGAACCACATCGGAATCCAGTCTTCTTCAGCCTTCGCGCCTATAGCGCCTTCCCCCGAGGTAATGCTGTCTCCGATAAACTCCAGCTTATAGGGCTTGTCCTTCACTGGCCTAAATTCGCCGTCGCTCTTCACAGCATGAATCTGCAGTGAACAGCCGGGGTCTGCGTTCATCGCCTGCAGGTCTTTAACCACGCGCACACTTTTTATAGCGATTTCATTCATTCCTCTAAATAGGCATACCCAGTACCTTCCGGCTATTAGCATTTGTCTGCTTACAGTGACCCCATTAATCAAGACGCTTATCCACGGCTCATAATGATCGTAATCAACTTCAACTTCAATCCATAGTTCAGAGCCATTTACATTAAACTCAAGCGCACTCCCTGTCCAATATAGCGTTAAGGGTGAAAGATTCCCCGTTGTACGGCCATGAACCTTTAAATAGTCGATACCCGATAATGGATACACCTCTAATTTTGTGTTACTCATTGATCATTCCTCCTCAGCCCATTGTATTGGACCCTATTTATGACGTGCTCCGCCTGTAGTTCCTCCCTGTTTTTTCCTGTTTAATGCTCCCATTATACGTTTATCAAAGGGGATACTTCTACAACAAAAATTCAGGGGCAATTGTCACTCCAAGACGAGCATAACTATGCCCATTACTTCTTCCCCCCTCAAAAAAATGGACCGCTCCACAAATGGAGCGATCCGTTTTTTCTTTATAGGCTGCCAAGTGATTTTAGCAAAATGACTACTGCTTCCGCTCGGGTTGCACTATCATTAGGGGCAAACAGATTGCCACTACGTCCCGTTACGATGCCTCTCTCCCGCGCAGCCGCTACGGCTTCCCTAGACCAGAAAGGAATAGCATCTTCATCGGCAAAATCACTCTCCACTGCCACCTCTGTCCGCGCAAACCCAAACGCCCTGCTAATCATAACTGCAATTTCGGCGCGTGTAATTTCCGCATTCGGCCGGAAGCTGCCATCGTTGTACCCTGAAATTACCTTAGCTTCAACCGCTTGCGCTACAGCCTTTTGAGCCCATGAGCCAATCGCGTCCTTATCCTCGAAAAAAAGATCGGAGCCCTCGTTCTGCCAGTTTAGCGCTTTTGCCAAAATAACGATAAATTCCGCACGGGTAATTGTTTTATTGGGCTTAAAGGTGCCTTCTGGGTATCCAGAAATGAGAGCCTTTTCTACAGCTTCTTTGATCGCAGACTCTGCCCAGTGCCCGGCGATATCTGCGAACTGAACCACTGGTTTAGGATCAGGCTTATTCACTGCGAACACGGCAAACTTTGTAAAATGATCTACTTGTACCGATATGATTCCGTTATTCACGACACCACCGATTTCTATCCAGCGTTTAGCCGTCTCGTCATAATAAAACACCGATGCTGTTTGACTTTCGTCTTGTAGAATCTTCTGATCAAATGCAAACCGTAGCGTAATCGGTTTTGTAAAGTTTTCGGTAAAGTTTTTCAGCAGCTCAAAAATAGGACTAGCGAGCTTTTGTCCGTTCTCGACCAAATTTGTGCTATTCGAGAGCTTCTCTACTTTAATTTGAATCGTCCGATTTGATGTTTCCTTTGGAACAACGACCCAAATCTCCTCATTCAGCTTGATTTCACCAGCCTCATTTGCCTGAATTACCGTTTCAGCCGTTGTGGGCAGCGTTACCGGTGGTGATACTGGCACCGAAGGAGACGTTGAACCTCCGCCTGCCGGCGCAACTCCCGAGGAAGATTCCGACGGCAGTGAGTCGCCTAAGCCATTGCGCGCAACAACCGTAAACGTATATGTTGTTCCGTTGGCAAGGTCGGTTACCCTGATTGGGCTGGATATACCAGTCGCTGTCTTAACCGCTGTGTCCCCAATCCAAGCCGTGACCGTGTACAGGCTAATATCAATTCCGTTGCTTGATGGAGCAGTGAATTGTACGGTCACTTCACTATTGCCTGCTGTCGCCTGTACGTTTAATGGCTTGTCCGGGACAGTGGCTGGCGTCTCTTCGCCCGGATCCGGATTTCCCGGCGTTTCTGTTGCTTTAGGTGTGACCTCATCCGTGAAATCAGATGGCAACGAATCACCGATTGCATTAGTTGCAACTATTGAAAAGGTGTAGACCGTTCCATTCTCCAGCCCCGTTACCTTGATTGGGCTGGATGTTCCCGCCGCGGTCTTGAACACTGCTCCGCCTGTCCATGCCGTAATCGTGTAAAAGCTAATATCGCTTCCGTTGCTTGATGGAGCAGTGAATTGTACTGCAGCCTCACCGTCGCCCGCTGTCGCCTTTACGTTTGATGGCTTGTCCGGGGCAGTGGCTGGCGTCTCTTCGCCCGGGTCCGGATTTCCCGGTGTTTCCGTTGCTTTTGGTGTGACCCCATCCGTAGGATCAGATGCCAACGAATCTCCAATTGCATTAGTCGCAACTACCGTAAAGGTGTAGGATGTTCCATT
>NZ_VCIX01000074.1 GCF_006345825.1 Paenibacillus paridis | reverse complement strand
TGGACATGGCTGCCTACCATGAATGGCGAAACAACCGTTGATATCCATTCCGATAAGCTAGATGAGATTTTACACACAAATTTGGACTTGACCGAGTGTTGGAGAAATAGATCTAATTTATAGATCTAATCTGGTGCAAATAGCTAAAATTGATGAAATAGGTCTAAAAAATAGATCTAAATTAGCCCGGAGGATCCAATTAGGCAGAATCTGGCTCGGTTTTGGAGAAATAGATCTAATTTATAGATCTAATCTGGTGCAAATAGCTGAAATTGATGAAATAGGTCTAAAAAATAGATCTAATAAAGCAAGGTTTCCTCGAATGGGCAGCTAGCGGGGTTTTGGAGAAATAGAGAAGTTGAACGAAAGGAATGAAGTTTTGCGAAGCGAGAAGATCGTTCTAGAGCAACGCAGTGCTCGCCTTTGGAGTCAGATTCTTGCCTTTACATGTTTAAGTTAATCAAAGAATCTGGCTACAACAGAGTCCTTAAAGCATGATCTTCTCGCATAGTGATCAAAACGCAAATGGTTAATTCAACTGAACTAACTGCGCTTTTATTATATAAATAAGGAAGGCTTCCCGAACTTTCGGGAAGCCTTTTTGGCATGTCAGGTTATAAGCGTTTTCTATGTAATAGAGAGATAGGGAGAGAATGATAGAGGATTTGCTAGATTTTGAACTATGAAAGCGATTTTTCTGGCTAAAATCGATTTGATAAAGGGGTCAGCAGTAAATATACTAAATGATTATATGTTAGTTAATATAACATAAGATATAGAGATAGGAGATGGAAAACCTTTTTTCAGATCAAATTAGTAGTCTTGTAGTTGTTTGAGTGGAACAAATGTTAGTTTTATTTACATTTCGTAGGCGATTGAGGAGGATATGATGAAAAACTCATTAATGAAGAAGTTTTGTGCTGCTGTTGTGACGACCACCCTATTTACGAGTCTTGTTTTCATAGCCGCTCCAACCCGTACATATGCGCAGCAAGATGAGCCGGTTGCTGTAAATGAACAAGAAACAGAAAATATTATTACTCTCGCAGCGGGATCACCCGTTCTTGGCATTAGTGGCCCTGTACTGGCAAAAGTCGGCGAGCAGTTCCAGGTTAACGTTTCATTATCTTCTTCCGCCAGTGACGTGAAGGCTGGCAAATACACGATAGAGTACAATTCGGCCTTGTTTGAATATGTATCTTCCAGTCCGGCGACGGACAAGACGCAAATCCTCAGCGAAAATAAAGGCATTAGCCAAGTGACGATTGTTACTGCGGTTACGGGCAGTGCGCTTGCGGATGGGGAACAAGTATTGCACCTTTCCTTCATTGCAAAGGCGAGAGCCGGTGTAAATAACATAACGGTATCGGCTGAGCTTGGCTTGGGTGACGAGGGTACGACTTCGACGACACAAGCATCCACGCATGGCGTTGCGGTTACGGCAGACGAAACGGGAGTCAAGGGAGATCTGAACGGCAACAACGTCGTTGATATTGGTGATTTGGCCTTATTGATCGGATATTTCGGAATCGATTCAAGCAGCGCGGATTGGGCAAAGGCTGTCGCTGCCGATTTTGACGGGAATGGTATCATTGAAATCTCAGATTTGGCTGCGCTGGGCAAGCTTATCGTTTTTGATGCCGGCAAACCCTTTGAGGTGATGGAGGCCAGTGTTATGGATATTCAAAATGCGATGGAAGCCGGAACGCTAAGCGCTGTAGACCTGGTGAACCTGTATTTGGATCGGATCGCTGCGTATGATTCGGCAGGTCCGACGCTGAAATCTATTATTTCTGTCAACCCAGAGGCGTTAACAATCGCAGCAGAACTCGATCAAGAGCGCAAAACGAAAGGCCCCCGAAGCCTGCTGCACGGCGTTCCGATTATCGTGAAGGATAATTACAACACCATTGGTATGGCGACGACGGCAGGCTGTACGTGTTTGAAGGATAACTTTACGACGAGCGACGCGTTTATGGTGCAAAAATTGAAGGATGCTGGCGCGATTATACTGGCAAAATCCAATCTGCATGAATTCGCATTTGGTCTTTCTACAATCAGCTCGCTTGGCGGACAAACGCTGAATCCTTATGATCTGACTAAAAATCCAGGCGGCTCGTCCGGCGGTACAGGCGCAGCGCTTGCGGCAAACTTTGGCGTAATCGGCCTAGGCACGGACACGGGCGGTTCCATCCGCGTTCCATCCTCCTATAACAATCTGGTTGGACTTCGTCCAACGATTGGCTTAACCAGCCGGGAAGGCATCATCCCGCTGGCACTTTCACAGGATGTTGGCGGACCGATCGCCAGAACGGTAACCGATATCGCAATTTCGATGGATGTGATGAAAGGCTACGATCCGGAGGATGCTGCAACATTGTATAGTGTTGGCCGTACGCCTAGCACATATACGGCATTTTTGGATGCTGATGGTCTAAAGGGAGCGCGCATCGGAGTTATAGACGCGCTGCTAGGCACGAATGCGAAGGTTAAAGGTTTGACGGAGCAAGCGATCGCCGATATGGAAGCGGCGGGCGCAACGATTGTTCATGTTGAGGTTCCTAATTTAACTAAAATTTTAGGCTACAGCAGCTTAAGCGGCTTTGAATTCAAATCGCAGCTTAATGAATATTTTGAAAAATATATCAATAATGTACCTGGTACACTCGTGCCTTATCGTTCGCTAGGTGACATTATCGCATCGGAAACCGACCTGCTCGGCAGCCAATTGTCTTCTTACAAGACGAGAAATGCGATTGGTGATTTGAGTACGAATACGGATTATATGGACATTATTGTGAATCGTCCTAAAATCACTCAGACTTCGCTGCTTAAAACGATGACGGACAATGATTTGGATGCCCTTCTTTATCCGTCAACGGCAAACCCGCCTACGAGCTTGTCAACAACGAACGCAGGCAGTGCCAACCGACTTAGCCCGTTCTCTGGATTCCCAGCTATTTCGGTACCGGCAGGCTTTGTCGATAACGGCGCGCAGCCAAAGCTACCTCAAAACATTGAGCTGCTAGGCAGACCATTCGATGAGCAAACCTTAATCAAGCTTGCTTATTCTTTCGAGCAGCACACGCACCACCGTGAAGCTCCATCGACAACGCCGGCTCTTGTTGAAGGGCCGCAGACGCCGCCTGCACTTGTGCCTGCAGCTTAAACGGAAAATAGCAATTGGACGATGAAAGGGGCTGATCCAGCCCCTTTCATCCATCTATGCGCATCATTTCAACTTGAAAGGAAGAGATCTACCTATGGCACGTAAATGGCTTCTTCTGTGCAGCTCGTTACTTCTAATTATGCTCATGCTTCCCGTAGCAGCTTTTGCAGCTGAGACCCCTGCGGTATCTATTCTGGTTTCAAATGATCAGCCTGCCCTGGAGGAGAACATTCAAGTCACCGTTAAGGCGGAGCAGGTGACTGATTTGTATGCCTTCGAGCTATCCCTGTATTATGATCCGGCTCAGCTGGAATTTCAGGAAGGCAGCGAAAAAACAGAGCTAAAAGGCTTTGCTGTCCCTGTGAAGCAGTCAGAGGCTGGAGGTCATCATCTTATATTTGCCCATACGAAAACAGGAACGACCGCAAGCGTGAACGGATCGGCAGAGCTGGTTACTTTCACATTCGCAGCCAAAAAAGCTGCAAATGCCGTCATTACGCTAAAGGATGTTAAGCTTCTTGATTCGGGTCTGCATCAGATCGCGGCAGCGGCGGTTTCAGCTAATATCACCATTGCAGGCGGAGGTGGCGGAGGCGGATCAGTGCCTAGCCCAAGCCCAAGTCCTTCGACGGATACTGACGTGGTAGACGTAATATCTTCGCAGCTGGCCAATGCAACCGGCAGCACGGTAGTTGTTCAATTGCCAGAAAGCGCGACAAAAGTAAGGCTGCCTTATAACGCGTTTGAATTGCTCGGCAGCAAACAGCTCGAGGTAAATGCAGGCGAAATGAAGCTGCTTGTGCCAAGCTCGCTATTTAAGCAGCTTGAGGGAAAGGTTCCCGCTGAGCAGTTGAAGGATAGCGCCATTATTTTGAAAATCGAGACCTTAGTCAAAAGCCAAGCGGATGCCTTGCTTGCGTTAATTGCTTCCGAGTCCAAAGCAGGCGTGAAAGCAGGCGGAGACATTTATGAGTTTAATCTCTACCTTCAAACCAAGGATGGCGGAATGCACGAGTTGAAAGATTTTAACGAGGCGATGACGATTCATATCGCAGCCGGCAGCGGGATCGACTCCAAGCTTTCGAATATTTATTATGTGGCGGAAAACGGAAAGCTGGAATTTGTCGGTGGCGAGCATACTGGCGGCCAGATGAAAGCCCAAATTAGCCATTTTAGCAAATATGCATTATTGGAAATCAACAAATCGTTTGCCGATGTAAAGGCCGATTTCTGGGCAGCCTCCGTTATTAAGGAGCTGGCGGCCAAGCAAATCGTAACCGGAACGGGGGACATAACCTTTGAACCGCTGCGGAGCGTCACACGCGCTGAATTCACGTCGCTGCTCGTCAGAGCGTTGAAGCTTACGGAAACAGGCACTTCCACCTTTGCGGATGTGAAAGGTACGGAATGGTATGCAGCTGATATTAACATGGCGGTAAAAGCGGGCTTGATTCAAGGACGAAGCGCAGCGGTGTTTGCGCCAAATGAGAAAATTACGCGCGAAGAGCTGGCTGTCCTTGTGCTTAGGGCGTTCGAGCTCCAATCCGGTACAACAGCATCCGGTGGTGTTGCGGGTACATTCAAGGATGCAGCCCAAATTAGCGTATGGGCAGGCGCGGATGTGAGCAAGGCAGTAGAGCTTGGCTTGCTGCAAGGACGTACTAAGGATCAATTTGTGCCCAAAGGCATTTCCAACCGGGCCGAAGCCGCCCAAGTGATTTATAATTTGTTATTTAAGGTATAATGAAGGATCGTCCCTCTTGCCGGATATGATGAATGCCTAGCATTCTTCCCGCAAGGGGGATTTTTTTGTATTATGGGTCTGATTTTAATAACGTTATAGATTTTATGAATTAGCAAGAATAGGAAATGAATGTTAAAATCCGTTTACAGCAATGCGATTGGCTTGTAAGCAGCGGGAATATATTCTGTACCTTATTTGGTTGAAAAAAGCGAAAGCAATGAGGAGGACAAAAAAATGGGCAAACCTATATTGGTCATCGTAGGCGCGGGACCGGGCGTAAGTTCGGCTGTCGCCAAGAGATTTGGGAACGAGGGTTTTCGCGTCGTACTGTTGGCCCGAAGGGCTGAGGCGCTCAAAGGGTATACGAATGAGCTTAACGAGCTGGGAATCGAAGCGCATGGCCTGACAGCAGATGCGTCAGATCCGGCTTCTTTGTCAGCAGCATTCGAAACGATATACAAGCAGCATGGAGCGCCGGATGTGCTTGTTTATAATGCGGCGGTCATTTCTAGATTTAAGCCGACGGAATTGACGGAGACGCAGCTGCTTGAGGAGTTCAAAGTTAATGTGGTTGGCGCTTTGACGAGCGCGAAGCAAGTCATTCCGGATATGATCGCAAGAAATCAAGGCACCATATTATTTACCGGTGGCGGCTTGTCGCTATACCCTTCCGTGACGTCAGCTTCCTTGTCCATCGGCAAAGCGGGCATTCGTTCGCTTGCTTTTACTTTAGCGGATGAGCTTAAGCCGCATGGCATTTATGTTGGTACAGTAACGATTGGCGGCTATGTGCAGAAAGGCAGCTTTTTTGATCCAGATGCGATTGCCGAGCAATATTGGGTATTGCATACAAACCGGAATGAAAAAGAATATTTATATTTGCAAGCCTAATTCGCCATGCTAAGAAAGCATTTCGAGCTGAAAAGCCGAAATGTTTTTTTGTTTTGCTGCTTGACATCCGTAACTGTATAAATTAAGATTACAGTATTGAAAAAAGATACAGTTAAGTTTGCTGCTAAATAGATTGTGGGAGAGATGAATAAAATGAAATCAAACTATAAACCATTGTTCGAAAAAATATCGTTGCCTGGAGGCAGCGAGTTGAAAAACCGTGTCGTGATGGCACCTATGACGAATTTTTCTTCCCATGATGATGGAACGGTCTCCGATTCTGAGCTAGCTTATTATACGCGCCGTGCAGGCGGAGTAGGCCTTGTTGTTACGGCATGCGTCTATGTCACGCCCAACGGCAAAGGCTTCCAAGGTGAATTCGGAGCCCATAGCGATGAAATGATTCCTAGCTTAAGTCGATTGGCTGCATCGATTAAGGAAAAAGGGGCAAAGGCTGTGCTTCAAATCTTCCATGGCGGAAGAGAATGTCCGGTAAGCTTGGTGCCTGGAGGCGATGTTGTAAGTGCTAGTGCCGTAGCTTCCGAGCAAAATCCAAATGTCGTACCGCGCGCATTATTGGATGACGAAATCGAGTCGATCATTCGCGATTTTGGTGAGGCGACAAGAAGAGCGATTGAGGCCGGCTTTGACGGCGTAGAGATCCATGGCGCTAACGGTTATATTGTACAGCAATTTTTCTCCGCGCATTCCAATACGCGTGATGACCGCTGGGGCGGCAATGTGGAGAGCCGCCTTCGTTTTCCGCTTGCGATCGTAGATGAAGTGAAGCGGGTGGCAGCTGCCCATGCGAAGCAGCCTTTTATCGTTGGCTATCGTTTCTCGCCTGAAGAAGCAACCACGCCTGGGATTACGATGGAGGATACGTTCCGACTTGTTGATGAGCTTGCGACGAAAGATCTTGATTATTTGCATGTGTCGCTTATGGAATATTGGTCATTGCCTAGACGCGGGGCAGCCGAGTCGAAGACTCGCCTCGAATGGATTCAAGAACGCGTAGGCCACCTTGTTCCCGTCATTGGCGTTGGTTCCATCCACACGCCTGACGATGCCATCAAAGCTCTTTCAACAGGAGTTCCGCTTGTTGCCATCGGCAGAGAACTCATTGTCGAGCCAGATTGGGTGGAGAAGGTCGCAGAAGGACGCGAGGATGAAATAAAAACTACGCTTAGCAAGGCAGACCAAGACCGTTTGGTCGTGCCAACCCCGCTTTGGCAAGCAATCGTTCATACGCCGGGCTGGTTTCCGTTAGGCGATTAATATAGATGAAATCCACCCATAAGCTTTTTTAATAAGGCGATGGGGGGTGTTTGTGGAGTAAAGCGCGCGCGAAAAAAATGAACAAAAAAGGCAAGCCGAAGTACCTTCGGTTTGCCTTTTTTGTGTTCCGTATGGCGTTGGATTCCAGAGGAATCGCTTAGAAGATTTGGCAGTTGTCTTAGTACTAAAGTTATTGTATGATCATATAATAGGTTGGCAACCTAACTAAAATAGCAAATTAGTTTTGTCGCCAATGGGCCATAATAAATTAAAAGGTTTAGGAGTGTAGGGCATATGGAGCAATTAACGCAAAAGAAGAAAGTGACCATCATGATTGCTCTGATGGCGGCGATGTTCTTTGCTGCTATTAATCAGACGATTGTAAGTACAGCAATGCCTAGGATAATTGCCATACTTGGAGGGATTGAATATTATACTTGGGTCATTACCATTTATATGCTTACCTCCACGATTGCTACAGTGCTTGTCGGCAAGTTATCCGATATTTATGGACGGAAGCCATTCCTGTTAGTCGGGATTGTATTTTTCATTATTGGTGCCTTCCTTTGCGGCACATCGACAACCGTGTTTCAGCTTATTACTTATCGAGGCATTCAAGGTTTAGGCGGCGGTATTCTCATGTCGGCCACAGTCACAGCCGTCGGTGATTTATTCGCACCTCGGGAGCGGGCAAAATGGACCGGCATTATGATGGCTGTATTCGGCTTCTCGAGTGTCATCGGGCCAACCTTGGGCGGCTTCATGGTCGACCATATCGCTTGGAAGTGGATTTTCTGGATTTTCCTTCCCCTTGGCTTAGTTGCATTCGGTATGATTTGGTCCATGTTTCCAAAAACGGCTCGCAAAATAACGGAATCGATTGACTATGCTGGTTCCCTGTTATTGTCCCTTATGTTGGTTGTTTTGCTGCTTGGCTTCTCTTGGGCAGGTACAAAATACGCTTGGGGTTCTCCTCAAATCATTAGCATGTTTGCTGCAGCATTCGTTTTATTGGTCATTTTGCTGTTGGTTGAACGTAAAGCGAAAAGTCCGGTATTGCCATTGTCAATGTTTAAAAACAGTATCGTTACGATCTCGAATTCCATTGGCTTCTTGATGAATGCCGGCATGATGGGCGCGATGATGTACCTTCCGTTTTTCGTCCAAGGGGTTCTCGGCATTTCGCCTACCTATTCAGGCTTTGTCAATATGCCGATGTCCATCGCGATGATTTTCCTGAGCACATTGTCAGGACGTTGGATTTCCAAATCCGGTAAATATAAACGGTTTGCGATTGCAGGCATGCCGTTCATGGTTGTCGGCATGCTTATGATGGCCTTTATGAACAATGTCGGCGTTGCGGTAGCGGCAATGATCGTATTCGGGATCGGATTGGGTATTTCGATGCCTGTATTTACATTAACGGTTCAAAATGCGGTTGCTCCAACACAGCTTGGCGTTGCAACGGCTACAGCTACCTTGTTCCGTAACCTCGGCGGTACCATCGGGATTGCGGTGATGGGAACCGTAATGAACTCCACCATGTCAAGCAAGCTTGAGGCAGCCGTCAAAGCAGGCGAAGGACCGGATTTATCGCAGGTAGACGCTGAAACGGCTCAAAATTTATCCAGCTTCCTAAATCCGCAAATGCTGCTCGATCAGCCAAAGCTGAAGGAGCTGCATGCTACGCTGCCAGAACAAATTCAGCCTTTGTTTACGCATATTATTGAAATGGTACGCGGCGTGTTAAGTGAATCTTTAACGGTGGTATTCCTGTTCGGAATGTCGCTGCTCATCGTAGCGTTTGTGCTCGTGTTCTTCTTGAAAGAGATACCGCTTCGCTCTGCAAACGATGCGAAAGCGAAAGCAAGTCCTGAAACTGCAGACAAACTAAAAAAAGAGCCTGCTCTAAATTAACAGACTCCAAAAGAAGGGATTCCGCCAGCTGCAGTTTCTGCGACCAGCGGAATCCCCTTTGTGTGTTACAGGTCTTCATTGCGATTAGCGGACTCTAGATATTGGAATACTTCGTTCAGCATTTCGACCAGCTGATCGCTTTTTTCTTTGCCCAATTGATCAATCATGCCGGTGAAAATAGCTTGATAGCGATTTACCGCTTTCTGTGCAATCTGATCGCCTTTGTCCGTTAACGTGATCTCTGTTATTCTGCGATCATTCTTGTCGGCCGTTCTAATGAGATAGCCGGCAGCGATCAAGCTGTTGAGCATTTGGGTTACGGTAGGCGAGGTCACCTGCAGCATTTTACTGATTTCGGTTACGGTCGTGCCTGTCGTCCCTTTATCGTTGCTTTGCTTGACACATACGAGCATCCGGACTTCACTGGCCTTTAATCCGCCCCACATTGTTTTTTTGCGCCAATCCGCCCGGGCAAACTGCTGGAACACGTCCACAAGCGCCGGCATATTTTCATATTTATCTACGCTCATTCGATTCACCTCGGTGAATTTATTATACCGTTATACCGGTTGCCAAGGCAATTATAGTAACACATATACGATGAAGTCAATATGAGGCATGAAGAGGGGTGCAAAATGAACGATTACGAAGAGTGGAAGGAGTTATCCCCGCTTTTAAAGGGTGTCTACAAAAAGATAAAAGCGGAATGGTATAAAGGCATGGATTGCAGCTTTTCCATTAACCAGACGAGAATGTTACAATATCTTAGTAAGCACAGTCCGATGAAGTCAACGGATCTCTCGGAATTACTGTTCATTACTGCTGGCGGCGTCACGCTAATGGGAGACAAGCTTATAGAAAGAGGGTTGATCTGCAGATACCGCGGGGAAGAAGACCGACGGGTTGTCTATCTTGCCATTACAGATGAAGGCAGGACTTATATTGATTCATTTAAAGAGAATGATGAAATGATAATCCGCTATATAAACGAACGTATATCCAAGCAGGATTTGGCTCAATTAAAGAGAATATTTACGTTGCTTAATGATTAGCCCCTGACAAACGATCAGTTAGCCACAGCATGTGGGAGGAGAACAATAGTATATGGTCATCGATCAAATGCAAAAAATGAAAGATATGAAGCAGCAGGTTACTCGTTTTCTAATGATGTACAAGTTTGCGCTGCAGGAGCTGGAAACAAAAATCGAAATTTTGAAGGAAGAGTTCCATCTTCTGCACGATTATAACCCCATTGAGCATACGAGCTCACGGTTGAAATCGCCAAAGAGCATTCTGGAGAAGCTTCACCGCAAGCAAAGCGAGCTTACGTTCTCAAGCATTCGGAATAATATTAAAGATATTGCAGGGCTGCGGATTACTTGCTCGTTTATTTCTGACATCTACCGCATAAGCGATATGCTGAAAAATCAGAGTGATTTGAATCTGCTGGAAGTTAAAGATTATATCAAAAACCCGAAACCAAACGGCTATCAAAGTCTTCATCTGCTCATCGAAGTGCCGGTGTTCATTTCGGATCGTCGTGAGAACGTATGCGTAGAGGTGCAAATCCGCACGATTGCCATGGATTTCTGGGCTAGCCTGGAACATAAAATTTATTATAAATATCAGCAAGCGATTCCGCCCCGGCTATTAAGCGAACTAAAGGAAGCGGCGGATTCGGCTTCTGCGCTCGATCAGAAAATGGAGCGCCTTCATAACGAAATCGAAGCCATCAAGGAAGAACGGGAAAATGACATCGGGGATGAAATGATCCAGCTCTTGATGAACAACCAACGTTTCTCCATTCCGACGATGCTTATGGATTTGTTCGATGATGAACAGTTGAAATAAAAAGTAGTGAACCCCGAAGCAGTGACATAAAGTGAAAGTAGTGCAATTTATGCTACCAAGCGAAAATGCGCTGGTTGAAGGGTGGTCATGCGGCGATGGTCATTGCTAGCTTTCAAGCCTTTATCGAGGTGTTTGGTTTATCCATTTCAATGAGCCTGGTTGGCGGGCTTATCGGACATTTTGTGAAAAATGGCATTATCGAGCTGCCGAAGCTCGTCATCGAATACGATGAGGATGATTTAAAGCTGTCCTCGAACTGGCTGATGAAGTGGCTTCAACGCGTGTATTATTTTATTATTTTTGTCATTGGGTTTAGGGATAACAGCAATGCAAAGAAAAAGATTTTTTTTGATCTAGGCTTTTTGGGCGATTTGCTGATTGCCATAGGGACGGGGATTCTTGCGAAGACAGCGCTCTCCATGGCGAATACAAGCGATAATTTTGCGGTGGTGAGCAGCTCCTTGCTTGCAGGTTATGCGGGCTTATCCTATTTGAAGGGCAAGCAAAACAAAGAGTTTGCAGACCTTTTCCCGGAAGAAATAGATGACCCAAATCCGCGAACGCCACCGAAATAACATGCAAGTTTGCTTGCGATTTGCGTATAATGACCATAGAACATTAACTCGTGCCTTCTAGGGCAGTTATCTATCCTAAATTAACGTTAAGGAGGGTGGAGCATGTGGGGAAAAAATCGGTCAAAGTAACTCCTGAAGAAATGCAGGAGCTGAGGAAGCTAGCGGAGATTGTGAAAAACCCTCACCTTCCGATGTCTGACCGTCGAATTGCGAAGACGCAGTACGAGTCCATCATCAATTACGCCAAAAGCAGCAATCGGGGCATCATTACTTCTGTATAATCGGCAGGCACAAATAGTAAATCCGCTCTCATAAGAGAGCGGATTCTTTTTTTTGTTATGGCAATTCAATCGTAACCTCGCGTTTGCTTGCGGCAGAGCGGAGAACGCCGTCAATAATCGCTTGGTTGTACAATATTTCTGCACCGGGAATAGGGGCAGGGCGGTTTTCGGTAATCGCGGCAACAAAGTCCCTGACCTTCTCATCGAACAAATTCAATCCGTGCTCAATAACGGGAATATCCGATTGCGTGTGCTGATTCACGACATCATGAAAGAGCGTCATGCTGCCTACGCTGCCATCCCATACGCCACTCCATGGACCAATGCCTGCCGGCGTCACTTTTAGGCCGCCATCCGTACCGAGGAACATGGTTGCTCCGAGTGAATCCATGTGCATCGCCCAGCTGATTTTGTAGTTTAGCACAATATCTCCTTCAAGCCGGATCATCGCTACGCCAAAATCCTCGACTTCAAATTTTGACGCCTCTTTGTGGTAAAGCGGGTTTGTTCCGAAATGATTGGACGTGTAGGCCGAGACGGTCAATGGTTTCGGATAGCCGAGCGCATTAAGTGCCATGTCTAGAGAATAACAGCCGATATCAGCCATTGCGCCTGCACCCGCAAGCTCTTTGCTGATAAAGGTGCCGCCAGGCATTCCGCGCCGTCTGCCGCCGCCAGTTTCAACAAAATACACATTGCCTAGCTTACCAGATTGTACAATTTCTTTAATTAATGACATGTTCGGGTCATATCTAGGTTGAAAGCCTACAGTCAGCATCTTTCCGCTGCGCTCAGCAGCTTCTACCATTTCAATAGACTGCTGCAGCGTGACTGACATCGGCTTCTCGACAAGTACATGCTTGCCCGCGTTTAAAGCGTTTACAGACGTCTCATGGTGAGCAAAGTTAGGCGTGCATATGCTGACGCCATCCAAATCAAGCTCCAGCAGCTTGCGGTGATCCTCGAATGCAGTGGCATGGACGAGCTCTTCCTGCTCGATGAATGCTTGTGCTCTGCCGGGCAAGCTATCAGCTACGGCTACGATTTCTACGTGCAGCGGCATTTTTTTATAGGCTGAAGCGTGCGCTCTTGCTATGCCGCCGCTTCCGATAATTCCAATTCGTATCGTTCTCGTCATTCGATTTCCCTCTTTTCATTGTGTTGCTTCTACTTTAGCACAGCTGCAGGGCGCATGAAATTGTGAGAAAAGGACATGGAATCTACAAAATCATGACATCGAAGGGGGGGATTAGTCTTCATTTTGTACAAAAAAATGCTCACGTTTGTCCATTGCCACCCAAAGCAATAATGCTATACGATAAAACAGATGTAATTGATAACGATTTTCATTTACACATATTATAAATAGGATAGGAAGGAAGTTGTTTATGCTGCGCCGTTTTTTTGCTTATTACAAGCCTTACAAGAAGCTATTTATTTTGGATTTCTCCTGCGCAATATTGGCCGCGTTGCTGGAACTTGCTTTCCCGCTTGCGGTCAACCGCGTCGTTGACGACTTGCTGCCGAGCGGCAACTGGAAGTGGATCTTGTATGCGTGTATCGCTCTGCTCGCTATTTACATATTTAGCTCCGCGTTGCATTACGTGGTTACCTATTGGGGACACAAGCTGGGCATAAATATTGAATCGGATATGCGAAAGCAGCTGTTCGACCGTGTACAGAAGCTAAGCTTCCGTTTCTTTGACAACAATAAGACCGGCCACCTAGTTTCGCGTATGACGAATGACTTGATGGATATCGGAGAGATTGCCCATCACGGGCCGGAGGATCTGTTTATTGCCTTGATGACGCTCACCGGCGCATTCGCGATCATGCTAAGCATCAATTGGCAGCTTGCCTTAATGACGTTTATTATCATTCCGCTTATGATCTATTTATCACTGTATTTCAGCCGGAAAATGTCGGCGGCATTCAAACGGATGTTCTCCGATATTGCCGATTACAATGCGCGCGTTGAAAATAACGTAAGCGGCATTCGCGTAGTGCAAGCTTTCGCTAACGAAAAGCATGAAATGGCTCGTTTTGCTGAAAATAACGGCCGATTCCGCTTGACGAAGCTGGTTGCATACCGCGTGATGGCATGGAACTCATCGATCAGCTTTATATTGATGAGATTGATTTCTTTGTTCGTTCTCGTATGCGGCACTTGGTTTGTTATCCAAGGGCAAATGAGCTACGGTGAGTTTATTGCGTTCGTTATGCTCTCTAACGTATTCTTAAGCCCCATCCAACAAATTAATTCGGTTATCGAAACGTATCCAAAAGGGATTGCCGGATTCAAGCGTTACTTGGAGCTGCTCGAAACAGCGCCTGATATTGACGATGCTCCGGATGCAGTGGCCATGAGCAGCGTGAAAGGCGATATTCAGTTCAAAAATGTTACCTTTGGTTATGAGAATAAAGATAAAGTACTGAAGGGACTAAACCTGTCCATTCGCGCAGGTGAAACGGTCGCGTTAGTTGGCCCTTCTGGAGCAGGTAAGACGACGCTTTGCAGCTTGCTGCCGCGTTTCTACGATGTGGAGGAAGGCTCTATCGCAATTGATCATGTAGATATTCGCAAAATGACGCTGGAATCCTTGCGTTCGAATATCGGCATTGTTCAGCAGGACGTATTCCTCTTTGATGGAAGCATCAGAGAAAATATTGCCTATGGCAAGCTTGGGGCGTCGGACGAGGAAGTTATGCAGGCTGCGCGCCAGGCACAGCTGGAGGAGCTTGTATTGTCGCAGCCTGAGGGGCTTGATACGTTGATAGGGGAGAGGGGCGTCAAGCTCTCGGGAGGCCAGAAGCAGCGGCTTTCGATCGCCCGTATGTTCTTGAAGAACCCGCCGATACTCATTTTGGATGAAGCGACCTCAGCGCTCGATACCGAGACGGAGGCAGCCATCCAGCTCGCCCTTGCCGAGCTGTCACGCGGCCGCACGACGCTTGTCATCGCCCATCGCCTGGCAACGATTAAGAATGCCGACCGAATTGTGGTCGTTGCTGAGCAAGGGATTGCCGAGCAGGGCAATCATGAGGAACTGATCATTGCCAAGGGCGCATACAGCCGCCTTCACCAAGCGCAATTTGGCGCTTAAGAAATTTCAAGAGGTTTGGATGAGCAGCTCGGGGAGAAGCGATAACAGCTTCTCTCTCGTAGCTGCATCCTCATAGTTCCAGTCCTGTTCGTTCAACAAATAGCTGTACCCGTTCTTAACGGCAGGAAGGTTTCTCCATAGCGCGCTGCTCATAAGCTCTTCCATGGCACCCCGAGATTCTGGGCTCTCGGGAAGTATCATAAATACACGGTCACCTGCATAATGATGAATCGTTCTGGCCGTGATTTCTTTATATGGCCTGCCTGATCGGATCACTTCCTGGGTCTTGCCAGCTGGGCGGAAGCCTTTGGGGTGGTACAAGATCGAAGATAAACCAATATTGCCCATAACAAATAGCCGTTTACCCCGGTGAAAGACGAATACGGAAGCTGTTTCTTCCGGACCTACAAATTCCCGAAGCTGCTGCCACATAAATGACGTGCTGCTGTTATGACGAAGAAGCCATTGTTGGGCTTCTTTTTTTTTGCCAAACCACTCCCCAAGCATCATCAATCTGGCATCTAGCGAGCCGCGTGAATTATAGGTAAGAGTAGGGGCAATCTGCGATATTTTGGCGTACAGCTTCTCATCGGAATGGTCGAAAATAATTAAATCGGGTGAGAGCCGGGTAGCTTCCTCTTCACTGATAGGCGTATCTTTGCAGAACATTTGGTCTCCGACTAGCGGAATATCCAGCATCTTCATATCGCCTACGGATTCCCCGCAATAAAGTACGCGGCTAGGCTGCGAAGGGATTCGCACTTCATGTCCGATCCAGTCCTTTACAAGAATGTTTTGACTCATAGATATAGCGTATTGTCTGGGAGAATAACCGGTCATCAGACGGAAGCGCCGGCTAAAATAATACTCGTCCGCAAAGCCGACGCGCTCAGCGATTTCCCGGAGCGGATTTTCGGTATGAACCAACCATTCCTTCGCGCGGTTAATTCGAAGCTCCGTTAAATAATCCAACGGCTTTTTGCCGGTCAGCTCCTTGAAAATGGACGTATATTGCCAAGCGGGTACATGGGCCATCTGGGCAAGCTGCCTGACGGTAATATTATCTTGAAAATTCATTTCCATATATGCAATGGTATGCTCGACGGTTTGCGCGGAGCTTGCCGCGGGTTCGAACTTTAAATTATGCTCAAGCAAAAAAGCGATGACCGTCTGAAAATGCATCTGCTGGCGATGAGCTTCCTTATCGTCACGGCTCGTTTGGCCGATATTAAGCTGATTGATGAGGTCCGTCCAATGTACGAGCGGATAGGTACGCAGCTCTTGCCGGTCAGCGAACAAAGGCTTGACGAATGGCTGGGCAATTCCGTTCTCGACATGGAAAACATGAAAGCAGATTCGGTAAAACTCGATTTTGCTATCCTCGCTGCTCTCAAATTGGTAGGAGGTGGAGGGGGAGAGTAGGAATGAGCTTTCCGGTGTAAATAGGCAGCCCTGTTCTCCGGTATAAAGGTGGCCGCTGCCGCTTTTGAATACAATCAGCATATGGCTCGAGGCCATGTCCTCGGCTAACACAGCGCCTTCCGAATAGCTGAACAGCTCCATATCTATAAAATGAAAAAGCAAGGATCGCAGCGGTAAAGCGGCTAATGGCGATGCAGACATGATACAGCCTCTTTTCAGTATTGAGAATAATTATCAATTAATTTGATTATAGACAAAAAGAAGAAGCTTTTCAACAGATGTTGAAGAGCTTCTTCGAATTGTTAGTAAACTAGGGCATTATTTATTCAAGAGCACTTTCGGTAGCTCTTCAATGAGCCATTCTCTTGAAGTAGCATCGCTGGATGCTTTGTTAATATCAATGGTATAGACCTGTCCGCTTTGGGCTGCGGGAAGCTTCTTCCAGATTTCGCTTTCGAGCAGCTCGTTGGTCGATTGCTGAGCTTCTGGAACAACGGGATTCAGAATGAAAATCCGATCCCCTGCATATTCGGACAGCAGCTCGGGAGATATTTCTGCAAAGCCGGTTTCTTTATCGAGCAGGTCTTGAATAATTGGCGTGGGCTTAAAGCCGCCTTCTTCATATAAGAACTGTGGCAGGCCGGCGATGGCCATAATGAAGAGTCGGTTGCCCGGATACATCGTGAACACAGAAGCCGTTTCACCTTCTTTTATGCCGCTCTCATGCAGCTGCTTCCACATGCTGGCCGTTTTTTCTTTGTATGCGGCCAGCCAGTCTTCAGCCTCCTGTTTCTTATTCAGCAGGTCCCCAAGCGTACGCATCCGCACATCGAGCTTGTCAAAGGTGTTGAAGGTTACGGTCGGAGCCACTTTAGAGATGGCCTCGTACTGCTGTTCGTCTGAATTAGAGAAAATAATCAAGTCAGGCTTGAGCGACAATGATTTCTCTACGCTTAACGGAAAACCAACATCCTCGGCATCCGGCAATAGATTTTCCATGACCGTACCTTGAATAGCATCCGTCATAATGCCAATGGGCTTAACACCCAATGCAAGCAGGTCACCCGTTGTTTCGCCGTGATAAATGACACGCTGCGGGGTTGTAGGAACCTCGACCTCATGCTTGGTCCAGTCAGTAAACATACGGGTTGTTTCTGCCGCTTGTTCTGTTGTGGTAGGTGCTTCTGTCGTTTCTGCAGTAGGGCTCGCAGTATTTACAGATTTGTTCTCGTTGCTGCCGCAGGCTAGCAATAATGCCCCCATTAATGTAAATGTAGCCAAAATAGCAGCGGGTTTCGTGCCTCGATACATGTTATTTCTCCTCCGATAAATAAATTGATGTAAGATAATGAGAATCATTATCGATGTATACAATCGTAATGGAATGATTGCCGGTACTCAATGGACAAAACGAAGCAGGCCATTTTATTTTGTCCAAGTCTTTGCAAACGATGAATGATCTGATATATTTAATTAGTAATAATTACGAATAAAGAGGGAGAGCTATGGCTAAAAAATCTAAAGTGGTCAAAGAGCAGCAAAGACAAGCGCTTGTCGCCAAGTATGCGGATCTTAGGAGAGAACTGAAGGAGAAGGGGGATTATGCGGCTTTGCAGAAGCTGCCTAGGGATTCATCGGCAACCCGACTGCATAACCGTTGCGAGCTGACGGGACGTCCTCACGGCTATTTGAACAAATTCAAAGTATCTCGGATTAAATTCCGCGAGCTTGCCCATGCCGGTCAAATCCCTGGCGTCAAAAAAGCAAGCTGGTAGGCAATCTCTGCTTTTTACAAGATTCAAAGAGGTGATTCTTGATCATGGATCCATTTACCCTAAGAAGAATCGAGTCGATTATGGATGGCTATATTCATCAGAAGGTTCCTGGCGATTTAAAGGTATCTGTTAGACTGAAGCATGAAATTGTAGACAATCAGCTGACGTTGGCAGAGGAGCGGGCAACCTCGCTGCGAAATGAGTGGGAGCGTGTCGATATCGTACAATTTCGTTTCGAATCGCAGCAATGGAAAGTGTACGCGAAGAACGGTGAAAATACATGGTCTTTTGTAGAAATCATTTCTCCGAGCGAAGATTTCGAGCGACAGCTTGAACAAGTGGAGATTGATCGGGAAGGGTTGTTTTGGAAGTCTTGAGACTTTCCTTGAAAGCGGCTATCCCACAGCTGGCTGGACATTCGATAATCCGATAGGGTTCAAAAAAATAGAAAACAAAAGCAAACGGTCGGTACCCGAAATGAGGGTGCCGGCTTATTTTGGTTATTCTGAACGATATTTGGCTGATATCGTAAGAAAAAAGAGGGAAATACGAATCTAACACGCAAATAACATGCTGTAATTTGCGGCAAATGAAAAAGCTTACATTTTTCATGATAACTGATTTTGAAATCGGAATACCGTAATGACTAACAAAAAAGCGCCAATACTAGGGCGTATTTAGCTATATTTATATTTTCGTGATATTTGCCGCAAATATAAGAAAATAATTAGCCAAAAAATATTGACAATATGAAAAAATTGCATTACTATCAAAACATGAACTGAAGCTGGTTAGCTTATCTGACATCTATTTTTTGGTAACGGGATTGGCGCAAAAAATGACAACGGAGTGTGCGGACATGGGAAAGATTAGAATGGCATTTATCGGTGTTGGTGATATGGGCTCGCATCATTGCATCGGCTTTGACAGGCTGGAAGAATGCGAGGTGAAGTATATATGCGACATGAATGAATCCAATGTTGCGCGTACACTGGCGGAGCTAGCGAATAGTGAGCCGGTGATTTGCACGGATTATCGCGAGCTGCTTGGCAAAGAGGATTTAGATGCGGTCGTCATCAGCGTTCCGAACTATTTGCACAGAGAAGTAGCGGTTGCATTCTTGGAGGCCGGCAAGCACGTCTTTCTGGAGAAGCCGGTTGCCCATACGCTCGAGGATTGCGATGCCATAATCGAGGCTGCGGAGCGGCATGACCGCATTTTGCAAATCGGCCTTGTATATCGTTATTCGAATCTGTATCGCAGGATGGCTAAGGAGCTGGAGAAGGGACGCCTTGGCGATGTGAAGTTAATGTGGTGCAAGGAGTTCCGCGACCCGTTTCCGCCCACGGATTGGTTCTATGACAAATCCAAATCGGGAGGGGCAATTGTCGAGAAGGATTGTCATCACTTTGATATTTTTAACTGGATGATTAAAGCAAAGCCCGTTCGGGTGTTTGCTTCGGGAGGCCAGCATGTGATGAAGCAGGGGCAGGAAAATCGGATTACCAATTCGTACAGCCATTATCCTGCCAAAAACATTGCGGATACGTCGATCGTCGACCATGCCTTTATCACCGTGGATTACGATAATGGAAGCAAAGCGAATCTCGGTTTGTGCATGTACCTTAAGCCAAGAAATTTAATGGGAGAAGGACTTGAAATTGGCTTAATCGGGGAAAATGGTGGACAAATGGTGGCTAAGAACGATAAGACGATTGATATCGTTGGCGGTGAGGACTTCACGAAGGATCATCTTGAGATGGATGTAACCTCGGACTCGATCATGGGTGGACATACTGGCGGGCAAACCCAGCGCATTGAGTTTATCAAATGTATTCATGAAGGAAAACAGCCTTTCGCAACTGCGCAAATTGGAAGAGATGCGCTCTTGATTGCCCTTGCTGCAGAAAAGTCCATTCTTGAGGAACGGTATGTCTATTTGGAAGAACTAACGAGCTAAGGGGTGTCATGATGAAGAGCTTGAGGAAGTATGACACATTATTGTTTTTTCTGTTCATTATGCCGTGGATCATCGGATTTATAACCTTTTTCCTTATTCCGTTTGGGACGTCGGTGTTTTATGCCTTTACCGACGCGAAGCTGCCTGGCGCGGTTAATTATAACTTTGTCGGCTTCAGCAATTTCATTCATATGATCGATGATCCGATTTTTATGAAAAGCTTGCTCAATACGATGTATTTCGTCGTATTCGGTGTTCCGATTGTAACGACGGGAATGCTGCTGCTCGCTTTGCTGCTGAATTTTAACGTAAAAGGGATCGCATTGTTCCGTACCTTCTACTATTTGCCTACGCTTGTCCCAATCGTGGCCACGGTCATTATTTGGCGGCTTGTATTCAACTCCGAGTTTGGCATTTTAAATGCGGGTCTTAGCATCTTCGGAATGGATAAAATCGACTGGATCGGCGGAGAGCATACGATTAAGCCAGTCATTATCCTGCTTCAGGTCTGGATATCCGGCAGCGGTGTTCTGATCTTTCTGGCCGCGCTCAAAAATGTCCCGAGGCATCTCTATGAAGCGGCTGAGATTGATGGAGCAGGCAGGCTCAGAAGCTTTTTCTCGATTACGCTCCCCATGATCAGTCCATCGATTTTATTTGTCATTATCATTCAAACGATGTACAACTTTCAAATGTTTACAGAAGCTCTATTGCTCTCGAAGGGTGGACCTAACTACGCGGCTTATACGTTCGTGTACAACATTTATAAGTCGGCCTTTACCGATCTGAAGTTCAGTATGGCCATGTCGCAATCGATATTCTTATTTGCCTTGATCGCGCTGGTTACCTTTGTGCTAATGAAGCTGTCCAACCGTTTTGTCTATTACGAGGGTGAGAAATAGGGGGAAACACATATGAATGGCGGACAAAAAACCAGCCTGGCCGGCACAACGCTGAAATATTTCTTGCTGTGCGCGACACTGATGCTGTTTGCCGGGCCTCTCCTCTGGATGCTCTCGACGATGATGAAGACAAAGATGGAAACCTACAAGGTTCCTCCATCCATATTGCCGGAGCAGCTTACCTTTGAGGCCTTTGACCGATTATTTACCGTACAGCCGCTCATGTGGAAGTGGATACAAAATTCGTTTGCGATATCGATCTTTGTTGCGCTTGGAGCGGTCATTTCCAGCTCGATCGTCGCCTACGGCTTCTCGCGGTTTGCCACGAAATATAGAGACAAGCTGTTTCCGATAGTATTGCTGACGCTAATGATCCCGCCTTCCATCATGATGATTCCATCCTATGTGCTTTTTGCGAAGCTGCACTGGATCGACACCTGGCTGCCGCTCATCGTACCTGCATGGTTAGGCGGAGCCTATTATATTTTCTTGTTCCGGCAGTTCTTTCTTACGATTCCGCAGGAGCTGGATGAAGCGACCTATCTCGATGGAGGCAACCGCTGGACGGTGTATGCGAAGGTTATCATGCCGTTATCTAAGCCCATTATCATGACGACGATCATTTTTGCGTTCGTTAATTCGTGGCTCGATTTTCTAGGGCCGTTCCTGTATATCAAAAACAACGAGCTGTTTACTCTCAGCGTAGGTCTTCAAATGCTGATCGGACAGACGAGCCAGGATTTCCCGGCGCTTGCCGCCGGCGCATTCATAAGCATTATTCCGATTGGGCTGCTGTACTTTTTTGCTCAGCGTTACATTGTTGAGGGGGTGGTCCTTACAGGATCGAAAGGATAGCCGTATGAGTTAGGCTCGTGTTTATTGTCTTCCAAACTATTGTAAAAGGGGAACTTTACATGAATACGAAACGCAGATGGATGTTCAGTGCTTGGGTTATGGTTTTGGCAACGGCAGTAATCCTTTCAGGTTGCGGCAGCAATAATGGCAGCAGCGGCACGAATGCTCCAAACAAGCCTGACGGAGGGAGCGGAACAGCGCCTTCCGGCGAGCCTGTAACGATTACTTATTCCCAGTGGGGAACGGCAGAGGAACTGCAGCGTACACAGGAACTTCTTAATAAATTCATGGAAACGAATCAAGACATTAAAGTAAAGCTGGAAGGCAAGGATTGGGGCAGCTACTGGGATGGACTGACAGCCAATGCCGCTGGCGGCACGCTGCCGGATGTGTTTAAAACCAGCTATGCTTACATTGAAAAATATGCAGAACTCGGTATTTTCAAAGAGCTGGATGGGCTGCTGGCTGCGAACTCTTTCGATCTAGCTAATATTGATGAAAGTTTGCTGGGTCTGCATAAGTATCAGGAGAAGCAGGTTTCACTGCCGATCGATGCCAATGTGATCGTGTGGTATTACAATACGGCGCTGTTTGCGGATTCCAAAACAAATCCTTATGGCGCGGCGATGCCAAGCCTTGAACCTACATGGGCTGAAATCGTAGATATCGCCACGAAAATGACGCTCGATAAAAACGGTAAGCATGCTGGCGAAGCTGATTTTGATGCCAAAAATATTGTGCAATGGGGCATGTCCATCTCTCCTGGCTCTACGATGGATTGGTTTCTGGAGCCCGAGCTGTGGTCGAACGGCGCCAAATTAGTTAATGATGACGGCTCGCTCGCACTGGATACGCCTGAAGCGCTTGAAGTACTTAACTTTTTTATCGACCTGACCAAGAACAAGAAAATAAACACGACGCCAGCACAAATCGAAGGCTTGGGCGGCCAAGTTAATCTAAGCATTACGACGGGCAAGGTTGCTATGAATCCAGGCGGCAACTGGAATACAACGAATTACAAAGAAGCTGGCATTAAATACGGCATCGCTTATTTGCCGAAGTTTAAGACGAACCAAACGGTCGTTCAGCCGGCAGGCATGGCGATCAGCGCGAATACGAAGCATGAAGAGGCTTCCGTTAAATTGCTTTCATGGCTTGCTGGTCCAGAGGGCCAAACCGAGCTTGCAAAGCAGGGCTACTCCATTCCGGCGAACAAAGCGGCAGCGGATGCTTATATTCAAACCGCGGGCAGCGAGAATAAAATTTTCCTTGATGCGCAGCAATACGGAATCATCTCGCCGTTTACGGCGAAAAAAACCGACTTGGTATGGACGTATGGCGAACAGGCATTAAAGCTGCCGCTAGCGGGTGAAGGCGACCTGCAAGCCGCCATTAGCGATTTGGCATCCAAAGTCAAATAGCAGCTGTCATTATCAGGCTGTGAAGAAAAAGTAGGGCAAACGCTGGAATGGCGTTTGCCCTGCTTTTTATGCTAGATGCGCTTGAATTCTTGACATCCTAATCCAAGCAATATAAAATTAAATTTGCCGCAATTTTTTGTGAGGAATGTAAAAGTTGCCCCAATAAAGGTAGCGTGCCTAGATTTTGTTTTGTGGAGAGAGGGCTGGAAAATGGCTAAACTGAAAGATATTGCGGATCGGGTTGGCGTATCCATCTCGACGGTATCACGAGTGATGAAAAATGACGCCAACCGGTCGGTTAGCGATGAGACGCGCAAAAAAATTTGGGAAACGGCAGAGCAGCTCGGCTACCGGACGAATCGTGCACCAAAGACGAAAAAAAATGAATCCAAAAGCGCGTATCATATTGGCTGCGTCGTGGCGATTCCACAAAATAAATATAACAATCCTTATTTCTCGGTTATTTTGGAAGGCATTGAAAAGGCGCTTGCCGCAGCGGGAATGCGCCTTGAATTTGTATACAGCATTGAAAATGAATCGGATGTCGATCAGCTTCGCACGCTCATTAAGGAGCATCGCATTGACGGCATGCTTGTGGTGGAACGCATCGATTCCGAAGCCTACCAATGGATAAAAGCGAACGTAAGGGCTGTCGTAGGCGTCGATATTTCGGACAAAGAGGTTCCCGTTGTCAGCTATGATCGCGTAGCCGCGGCCAAGGAAGCGGTTCAGCATTTGATTGAGCAGGGACACCGGCAAATCGGTTACATTGGCGGGGCGGAGCTGGATGACGATTTCCGTGATGAGAAACGTTTTTTAGGCTATCAAAGCGCAATGAAAGAAGCGGGTCTGCCTATTTATGATCATTGGGTGATCGATGTCAAATGGGATGTGGCCTTAAGCTATGAGCTGACGAGGCAGGCGTTCGAGAAAAACGACCATACGCCAACGGCAATTTTTGCCGCGAGCGATATGATGGCGATAGCCGCAATGCGGGCCGCAACGGAACGCGAGCTGAAAATTCCGGACGACATCGCTTTTTTTGGCGTAGACAATATAGAAATATCGGAATTCACCTCGCCGCCGCTATCAACCATTCACGTTCCCAAGCTGGAGATGGGAATGTTTGCCGTTAAGCTATTGCTTGATTATTTGGAGAATCAATATACGATTCCGGTTAAAATGATCATTCCGTACCAATGCATGCTGAGGCATTCAACGAGATCCAAAATTGAACGCGCTATTAAATAGCAGGAGCTGATTATCCTTAACCTCAAAAATCCCCAAAGCCAATGTCGGCTTTGGGGATTTTTTTCTGCGTTCCTCCATTACTCCCCTTATAAAATCTTAGACAGCTTCCTGTACTCGCGTGGGGAAATGCCTTCATGACGCCGGAAAATGCGGCTGAAATAATGAATATCCGAATAACCAACGAGATCACCGATCCGCTCAATGGTTAAATCGGATTCGCGAAGCCACTTTCTTGCTTCCCTGTGCCGGATGGATTGCACGAATTCGCTTGGCGGCATGCCTGCAATTTGCTTGAAGAGCTTTGCGGCATGGTCGACGCTCATATTCATTTTGCTCGCAATCGTGGAGTTCGTCCACTGCAGGGAAGGGGCTGCTTCGATTTGCTCTATCAGCCCAGCCAGGCGTGCGCCGTGTACGGTCGCTTGCGAGAGTGTGCGCGATAAAGGCGTGCGCAGCAGCAGGGTTAGAATTTGCAGCATTAGCCCTTTGCAAGCCAGCTCGTATCCGAGCCGGCGCATCGTAAATTCTTCGACAAGCAGCTCCATGAGCTGGACGCAGGCAAGGGGCGGCGTATAAACCGGATGCTCCGTTAGAGGAGACTGGCCTTCCGCAACGGCTTCATAGCAAAATTTTTGCGGCCATAAGGCTGATTCGTTGACGATCATATCAGCTTCCGTCTGAATATCCAGCTCATCAAAAAAGTCGAAATGAATGCCAAGAAAACGAGCATCCGGAGCGGATACGATCTCATTCTGGTGAAAGACGCCGGAAGGCAGAATGATAAGCTGCCCGGCTTCAAGCTTGTAACGCTGTCCCTGCATGAGAGTAGCAGCTTCGCCTTGACAGACGTAAAGCAGCTCGAAATCGTACAATCTCCGCTCAGGGAGCCTGCCCGTGGGCATGCGTTGAAACTGGGCATAATGCACACTCGGCGACCATTCTCTTAGGGCTGCCGAACGCTGCTGCGGATAACGGTTGGGGGAGCTTTCCAAGAGTCAGCATTCCTTCCTAACGATTTATGAGAAATTGCACGGAATCGTCCAACTAATCACTATTTCAACTAAATAAATCAGATGATAAATCGTTTAATATATGTATTATCACATGTGAGTGGTTAAGATTCAATATCTCGTAATTAGCTAAAAATATCAGGCAATGCAAGCAACGAATGAATGATTTTAACATACAGGAGGTTTATTTATGAAAAAAGGGATTAACATTTGGTCGTTCAAAGATGGCGCGACGATTGCAGATTGCATTCAAACGGCGAAGAAGGCTGGCTTTGACGGCATTGAGCTTTCGTTGAATGAAACGGGAGAGCTTAGCCTTGCTGCCACGGACAAGGAGATTAACGAGATCAAAGCAAGACTCGAGGATGCAGAGCTGGAGATCGCAGGACTCGCTACGGGATTGTATTGGTCATACCCGATGACAAGCGGGGATGCAGCCATTCGTGAGAAAGCAGTCGATGTAGCCAAGAAGCAGCTGGAGCTTGCGGCAGCGCTTGGCGTTGACGCGATCCTGGTCATTCCTGGAGCCGTCGGCGTGGATTTTATTCCGGGCAGCGAGGTAACGGATTATGAGTATGCTTACGAGCGGGCGTTAGAATCCATTGGCAAGCTGGTTCCATATGCCGAAAGCGCTGGCGTGTCCATCGGCATTGAAAATGTATGGAACAAGTTTCTGCTCTCGCCGCTTGAGCTGCGCACCTTTATCGATGCGCACCAGTCGAGCTTCATAGGATCTTATTTCGACGTAGGGAATGCGCTCCAAAACGGTTATCCCGAGCAATGGATTCGCATATTAGGACAAAGGATCAAAAAGGTGCATTTCAAGGATTATCGCCGTCAGGCAGGCGGCTTGCATGGCTTTGTCGACCTGCTGGCAGGAGACGTTAATTATCCTGCGGTCATGGAAGCGCTGCGTGCGATTGATTACAACAATTACGTTACCGGGGAAATGATCCCTCCTTATACGCATCATGCAGAGCAAATTATTTTTAATACATCCAAAGCAATGGACGCAATATTGGGACGTCAACACAACTAGTTAATAAGAAACGGAGGTTATGGATATGTTAAAAGTTGGATTAATCGGATTTGGATTTATGGGACGCATGCATTTTGACAACTATGTTCGCTTAGCGGCTGAGGGGGCTCCCGTGCAGCTTGTAGCCATCTGCGATCTGCTCATTGAGGAGCTTAAAGAAGGCAAGGCATCAGGCAATATGGCGACAGAGCAAGAGGTATACGATCTTACCCCTTACCGCCTGTACGACAACATTACGGCGATGCTGGAGAATGAGGAATTGGATGTCGTGGATATTACGCTGCCTACCTACCTGCATGCGGATCTGACATGTTTGCTGCTGGAGCGTGGGCTGCATGTTTTATGCGAAAAGCCGGTAGCCGGAACGTCGGAGGACGGATGGCGCATGGCCAATGCAGCGGAGGCTACAGGGAACACGTTGATGATCGGCCAATGCTTGCGCTTCTGGCCTGCGTATGAATATTTAAAGGCAGCCGTGTCTGATGGCCGTTATGGAGCGGTAACTGGCGGTTACTTCTTTAGAGGCTCTGCGGCGCCTAAGGGTTGGTTTCTCGATGGCAGCAAAAGCGGCGGCTGCTTGCTAGACATGCATATCCATGATGCCGATATGATCCATTGGCTGTTCGGCAAACCGGAGAAGGTGTCTACGCTTGCACGCAATGTGATTCCGGGCAGCGGCTATGACGTGGTCTCCACGCATTACGTGTATCCTGACGGCAAAGTGCTGAATGCACAGGCCGATTGGACATTAGAAGGAGACTATGGCTTCTCCATGACGTTCCGCGTCAATTTCGAAGGCGGAAATGTAGTGTTTGAGAACGGACAGCTAAAGGTGAATCCGAATGATGCGCCGGGCTTTGTTGCCGAGCTATCCGAGGATATGGGCTATTATCGCCAAATTAAGTATTTTATCGAATCGGTGAATGAAGGCAAAGCGGTGACCACCTGCTTGCCGTCGAGCGCGGTAGGCACGCTTGAGATCATTGAAGCCGAGCTTCGTTCGGCAGATCAGGGTGGGGCTTTCGTGCAGCTGTAAAAAGAAAGTTCTGCAAAGGTAAGACAAAGATGTTTAACCTATTCATGCAGTTATTCGTTCATAACCAAACAAAGAAGCTGCGTCCCGTGGGGCGCAGCTTCTTTGTTTGGACATAAGAAAGCGAGGATGCTTCCGCCAAAGCTAAATGCCATAAAGCTGGCGGTAGACGGTTGGCGTCATCCCTTCATGCTCCATAAAACGCTTGTTGAAATAACTGACGCTCGGATAACCCGCATCGCCGGCAATTTGCCCAATGTTCATCTCTTTGCGCTCTAGCAGCCATTGCTTGGCCATTTGCAGCCGTGAGCGCGTAATGAAATCCATGGGCGTCATTTCCATGACGCTGCGGAACAATTTACAGAAGTAATACGGACTGACGCCTGCTTGCTCTGCCCAGTATTCGAGCACGAAAGGCTGCGCCGCTTCCTGCTGCATGAAGGGAAGCAGCTCCAGAATTCGGTTGCCCGAGTTGCTTGCTTTGCTGCCGGATATCGGCACGGCCTGCTCCACGAATACAGCAAGAATAGCGAATGTAAGGGCAGCCAGCTTCGTTGGATGAAGCATGCGGAAGGTTTCCGCTTCAACGAGCAGCTCCTCATGGACCTGTTCCCAAGCAGCGGGCTGTCGCACCGTCCACAGCTGGCTTTTGTGAAAGCCTCTCTCAATCATATAATCCTGCAGTCCGCTTCCATAGAAATGAACCCAACGAATGTCCCAAGGATCATCCTTGCTGCTATAGTAATGCTGCTGCTGAAGCGGGAAGTAGAGAACGGCTTCCCCTGCCTCAAGCGTATGGACGACGCCGTCGCATTCGACGTATCCCTTGCCGGATACAACGTAATGAATATTAAAGTTATTTAAAGATCCGGCTTCCCGCACGGAATAATGCTCCGGATGCTCCCAGTAATTCCCGACGGATTCCGGGAAAATAAAAAAAGGGTTTTGCGGAAGCGTAAGCAGATGGCTTTGTCTTTGCATAGGTATCCCCTTCATGACAATATTGTTTTAGGTGATAACAAAATAATATCATTTTATTTTGGTTTATTCTATTTTACACTATAGAAAAGCATACGCCATCCTTTAAAATCTGCTTATTTAAGAGCGCTCGATAAGTGGAGATCTCGGTTTGGGAAAAGGGCTGAAGCTTATTCTTATCACAATATAATAATAATAATAGATATGGAGTGATGCTGGGATGACAAGGAAAAAGCTAAAATGGGGCATTTTAGGCTGTGCGGGTATTGCCAAACGGGCCATGATACCAGGGCTTCATCTTTCGGAGTTAAATGAGGCTGCAGCGATTGCCAGCCGTGACCTGGACAATGCGAAGCGGACGGCCGAGGAGCTGAATATTCCTACGGCTTACGGCAGCTATGAAGAGCTGCTTGCTGATCCTTCCATCGATGTCGTCTATATCCCGCTGCCAAATCATTTGCATAGGGAATGGGCAATTCGCGCAGCCGAGGCGGGCAAGCATATTTTATGCGAGAAGCCGCTTGCTCTAACGGCGAAGGAAGCGGCCGAGATGGAAGAAGCAGCAGCCAAGGCAGGCGTTCTCTTGTCCGAGGCGTTTATGTATCGCTACCATCCGCGATACGACATGATGAAGAAGCTGATTGAAGCAGGGGAAATCGGTGAGGTGCGCGGCATCCGAAGCGCCTTTACGTTCAATAACGCAGGGCATAAGGAAAACGTCAGATACCGCAAAGAGTGGGGTGGCGGCTCGATTTACGATGTAGGGTGTTACCCAATCAACGCGGCAAGGCTGCTGCTGGGTAAAGAGCCGGAAGCGGTGACGGTACATGCCTTGTTCTCTCCGGAGCATGATCATGTGGATATGATGGCCTCCGGTTTAGTTGAATTTAGCGATAACGTATCCTTAACCTTTGATTGCGGAATGTGGGCGGCTTTTCGCAACCCGCTTGAAGTACTCGGCACCGATGGCATTATCGAGGTGCCTTCCGCCTTCGTCACCGGCGAGCCAGGAAGCGGGAATTTCTTCGTAAGCGCCAAAGGTGAACGCCGCGAGATCGAGGTGCCGCATGTGAATGCGTATACGGCTCAGGCTGATCATCTCTCCCGTGCGATTCTAGGAGAATCGCAGCTGCGGTTCGGCGGGGCTGATGCGGTCAGCAATATGAAGGTGATTGATGCTTGTCTGCAATCTGCGAATGATCGTGCGAGAATTCGTTTATAAATCACACATTTATAACCGTGATGTCCAATAGCATAAATGAAATCTAGAGGAGGAAACAAAGATGGAATACATTCAAATTAAAGGTTCACCTAAGAAAGTATCACGTTTAATGAAGGGTTCGGATTACTTTTATCATGACACTTACGAGAAAGCGGCTGCGAATCTGGACGCATTCATGGCGATTGGCGGCAATTCGATTGATACCGCTCATATTTATTGCGGCGGTCAGAGCGAGGAAGTGATCGGCCGTTATATGCAGGAGCGCGGCAATCGTGAAGATCTGGTGATATTGACCAAATGCGCGCACCATGACCACAATGGCCCTCGCGTAAACAAAGAAGCGATTCAAGCGGATCTTACGTCCAGCCTTGCCCGTTTGAAAACAGACTACATCGATCTCTATGCTTTGCACCGGGATGATCCCGCCGTGCCGGCGGGAGAGGTTATCGAAATCTTAAACGAGCACGTCAAAGCAGGCAGCATTCGCGCCATTGGCGTATCGAATTGGACTTGGCAGCGGATTAAAGAAGCGAATGAATACGCGGATGCTAACGGTCTTGTCGGATTTTCATTCAGCAGCCCTAATCTTAGCCTAGCTAAAGCGAACGAGCCGTTTTGGGCAGGCTGTGTTTCTGCTGATGAAGAAACCTGCGCATGGCATGAGCAGGAGCAATTCCCGCTTTTATCCTGGTCCTCGCAAGCTCGCGGATTCTTTACGGGACGATTCACTCCAGAAGTACGGGATAACGCGGACCTGGTCAGAGTATTTTATAGTGACGATAACTGGGAGCGTTTGGAACGCGCGAAGCAGCTGGCGGAGAAGAAGGGCGTTAGCGCCATTCAAATTGCGCTTGCCTATGTGCTTAATCAACCATTCCCAACCTGTGCTTTGATCGGCGCGCAAACGTCGGAGGAGCTTCATTCCTGCGATGCCGGCTCGCTTATCGAATTGACGAAGGAAGAAATGGACTGGCTTGATCTTGCGGTTCAAAAAGTATAAATCTGCGTTATGCGACCAGATGCATAAGCCAAAGCCAAAGCCAAAGCTGTTCCTCGTGAACAGCTTTGGCTTTTTTTGGTTTGCACGGTAATATTTTCGCAAGAAAGGCAGGCGTTTTCAGGTAGTGTCTGGGTTTAATCCTAAGCTGAGGATTCGTGAGTCAGAGCTTTGCCAGCTTTGGAGGAAATAGCAGAATACCGTTACTTTTCAGCAGTAATCTTGCTTCCGCAAAAATAGCGAAAGTTTTATGATGAGGTCAAGAAGAACGAATCTAACGCTAAAGGAGCAACCGCCCATGTCAAATGAATTACAAGTCTTAAACGAAGAGCAAATACAGCAGTTCCGCACAGAAGGTTTTTTAATCGTAAAAGGATTATTTTCGGAAGAGGATGTCCGTATTATTGAGGATAAGTTCGAGGAAATTAGCCATCAAACGATTCCAGGCATGTTCGAGCCAGTCCTTGACGGCAGCACCGATGATCCTTTGAAACGGTATCCGCGTGTTATGCATCCGCATCGCTTCGATGAGACAGCGAAGCAGTATTTGCTCCATAAGCCAGTCATGGAGGTACTGTCCGATTTGTATGGCGAAGAGGCGCTTGCCGCTCAAAGCATGTTTTATTACAAGCCGCCAGGCTCACGGGGCCAAGCTCTTCACCAGGACAATTTCTATCTGCAGGTAGAGCCGGGCAACTGCATCGCAGCATGGACGGCGATTGATGCAGCTAACGAAGAGAACGGCGGTTTGCTTGTTGTTCCGAAGACGAGCGAGCATGAGCTGAGCTGTCCGGAAACGGCAGATTCGTCGGAATCCTTTACTACGCATTACGTCAAGCCGCCGAAGGACCAGAAGGCGATGCCGGTCATCATGGATAAAGGGGATGTATTGTTTTTTAACGGAAACCTTATTCATGGCTCGTACCGCAACAAGACCAAGGATCAGTTCCGCCGCGCATTTATTTGCCATTATGCGAATGCTTCCGCCACACATATTAATACTCACTACCGTCCGCTGTTCAGGCAAGATGGTACGGTTGTCGATTTGGAAATCAATCCGGATGGGGGCCCTTGCGGTATAGATTTCGAAATGGCCTATCCGCACTAAATGGGGAAGAACATGAACGGAAAATTGCAGGTTGAGATGTCATGGTGGGGGATGAACGGCTTGCATAGAACTGCCGGGAGCCCCGATGGAATGGAAGAGAAGGTAAAACGAATTGCAGAGAACGGTTTCGACGGCATCAATGCCTTTGTGCCGCCTCCAGAGGAGAGCGGACGCTGGAAGGAACTGCTGGACCATTACGGTTTAGGTTACAGTGTCAATGCGTATCCCGCCTGCTTAACGGATATGGCCGAATTTTTGGAGAAGGCAGCGGCATTTGGCAGGGTTCGTTATGTTAATGCACAGGTCATGAAGCCCTTTTTAACTGGAGAATCGGCGCTTGAATTGCTCTCGGGCATCGATGCGCTTTCTCGGCAAGCGGGCATTCCGGTCTATGTTGAAACGCATCGGGGCACGATCACGCAGGATTTGATTCGCACGGCGCAATTTTTGGAGTCGCTTCCATCGCTGGAGCTTACGATCGATTACTCTCATTATGTTGTAGCAGGGGAACTGCATACGGTGTCTCCAGAAGCGGAGAAGCTGCTTCAGTCGCTGCTGCCAAATGCCGCTAGCATCCACACGCGTATCTCAAACGGTGAGCAGATTCAGATTGATCCGGGAGAGGCCGGTACTCATCCCATGCTGCCGCATTTCGAGAGATGGTGGGAGAGTGCGATGCGGCATTGGAGACAAGCGGTAAGAAAAGAGGGCGATTGCTTCCCGGTAGTCATTGAATTGGGGCCAGCGCCTTATGCCATTACAGTAGATGAGGCTGGTTCCAGAACTGCCGAAATAAGCGACCGCTGGGCGCAATCGCTATATTTGAAGAAACTTGTACAGCAGCTGTGGCAACAATCGAGCCTATAGCAAAAGCCTGACTGGACGCTTAGTGGAGGCCAGCCAGGTTTTTTTTTTAATCCTATAACAAGGTATGGGAGTGACGGGATAAAGCAGTCTTCAATCTTGAGAAGCTGTGGCTTCTATTCATCATCTTCAGTGACAGTTACGGGGAGTACGTTAGATTCTACTTCACCTGTAAATGTCTGGTTTCCGCTTTGATAGCTGAATTTGGCTCTGGCATACCCTAAAATTTCATCTCCAACGACCGCATCGGTTACGATGGCGGAGTATACGATTTGCAATGAATCGCCTGGCAGTAAGCTGCCGAGCTTCCAGCTCCCTATTCCATCAAAAGCGGTAGGAGGGAGGCGTCTGCCGTCTACTCGAAATGATTTCGGCAAAAGATCTACACCTAGAGGAAAATCGCTAATAAAAGCGACATCCGCAGCCAAATTGCCTTTATTCGAAACCATTGAATGGATCGTAATGGAATCGCCATACTCTACGATAGCCGGATTTACATTCGCAGCAATCGTAATAATTGGCGAAGCCACCGTTGTCGCGGCAGCATTGGAGTAAGCGGTATTGCTTACAACCCTCCCATCAGAGAGCCTGAACGTATAGTTAGCCCTCGCTGTATTGGTTAATGGCGAGCTGCCTGTAAAAGGCGAGGAAATCATAGCATCGAAGGTGATTACGTTTTGGGATTGACCAAGTAATGTGCCGAGCATAATGCCATCCTCTATGTTTTCACCCGGCAGTGGCGCGCCATTAAGTTTTAAGCTGCCTGCTGCGAATGCGGTGCCAGCGGGAATGATATCCTCAAGTACAGCGTCTACCGCGATGTTTTGCCCATTGCTAATCGTGATGGCATAGCGCAGCCAATCACCTGGAAGCGCGCTGGTCCGGTCTACCTGCTTGGTAACCGTGATTTCCGGCTTAATTAGCGTAACGGTAACTGCGTTAGACTCGACAAAGCTAGGCGTGCCTAAGACCAAATAACGGATAATGGCTTGGCTAACGGACAATTCGGGAGAATCCTCCGTCGTTTGGGTACGGTACGTAATAACGACAGTTGACTGCGGCCTTAGCAAGCCAAGCGGTATGCCGGTTCGAGGATCAGCTACGGGAGAAATGACGGCATTGACCGTGACACTGCCGGCGACAAAGAGTGCACCGGCAGGCAGGGTAACGAAAGCGGTAGCGTCCCGAAGGGCGAGGTTGCCTTCATTGACGACTGTTAATTGATACGTTACGTAGTCAGACGGGAAGGTTTGATTTGTGCTTGCGCTTAAAACGGCTGCGATGGATACGGCATTTACCGGAGTGACTAGCTTATTGGAATAGCTGGTGCTTGTAATGGATCGTCCTTCGGCGGTTTGAAATACCGCATCCGCTTGGGCTTGGTTGACAAGCTGCAGGCTTCCCGGCAAAGAGACTACGATAAGCTGAAACACGACGCGCGCCGTTTCCTGTGGCGCCAAACTCCCAAGCGCAATCCCTGCATCAGGATTAGCGCCCGGGACGGGAACGCCGCCTAGGAGGACACTGTTGGCAACAAATGATGTCCCCTCTGGCAGCTTGTCGGTTAACGTGACCGTTCCCGCAATGTTTCCCGTATTCGTGGCGACGAGTGAATACGTGATCGTGCTTCCAAGGAAAACTTCGCTCTCATAGGCAGTCTTGTCAATTAGGATGCGGGTGCCGATCAGAGCGGTGTTGACAGTATTGGAGTAAGTAACCATCTCTACGCTGCCCGAAGCAAATTGAACGAGCGATTGGTTTTGGAGCATTGGTTGATTGAGAGGCTGCGGGCTCATATGGTTGTAACCAGCACCTGGAAGGTTACGGTTGAGCTGGCTCCTGGAGCGATCGTACCGATCGAAATGCCGGTATTCGGATTGGCGGAAGGCCTTGGCGAGCCATCGACGGTGACGCTGCCTGCCGTAAAGGTCGTGCCCGCGGGAACCGGATCGACAAGAATGACATTGTTAACGGCTGCAATGCCGTTATTCGTTGCAATAATGGTATACGTAATGGTGTCGCCTACGACCGCGTCGATGGATGAAGCGCTCTTCACGACAGATACATTTGGCGATGAGACCGGGATCGTTAATGTATTGGACAATATGGTTCCGGTAAGCACTCGCCCATCCGGCGGCGAGAAGGAGAAGTTCGCTGTCGCTTGGTTCACCAGCTGCTGAGGCGAAGGCAGGGCATCGACAGTGACCTGAAGCGTGATGACAACGTTCACCGTTGCGCCAGGAGGCACGCTTCCAACAGGAATGCCCGCGGCGGGATTGGCGCCTGGCTGCGGAACTCCGTTTACGAGTACGCTGTTTGGTATGAAAGACGCACCAGTTGGGATGGTATCGAACACCGATACGTCTGCGGCAATATTCCCTGTATTTGTAATAGCGAGTGAATAGGTAATCGTGTCGCCAACCGTCGCATTTGAGGTGTCAGCTGATTTGCCCAGCGATAGCAGCGGCTGATAGATCGGTGTCACCACGGTATTGGAGAAGGTGCTGCCTGAGAAAGCGCCCGATGTGAAGCTGACGGTGGCGCGATTGCTAAGCGATGCTGGATTTGGCAGCGTATTAACGAGCACATTGAAATCGACCAGTACGGTTGCGCCAGGCGCAATCGTTCCGAGAATAATGCCATTGGCCGGATCGGCAGCAGGGCGAGGCACTCCATCGACCAGCACGCTGCCGGTCTGGAAGGAGGCGCCTGCAGGAATCGGATCGACGACCTGCACATTATTAATATTAGCAATTCCGCTATTGGTTACCGATAATCGGTAAGTGACGATATCTCCAATAACGGCGTCCGTTGCAGTCGTGCTTTTGACAGCCGTCACGTTCGGCGAAGAAACCGGGATAGACAAAACGTTTGTGCTAAAAGATCCGTTTAAGGTGCGTCCATCTGGCAGCGTGAAGCTGTAGGTGGCTGAAGCTTGGTTGACAAGCTGCTGGCCAGGCGGGAGAGCATTGATAACAATAGAAAATGAAACCGTTGCTGTCGTGGAAACATTCCCTAGTGGAATGCCAGCAGCAGGATCTGCTCCCGGTACGAGCTGGCCGTTCACGATTACGCTATTTTGCAGAAGGCTGGTACCAGCAGGGATGATATCGGTGAGAATGACGCTTCCCGGATAGTTACCGGTATTTTGCACTGCTATCGTGTAAACTACGGTGTCGCCAATCGTAGCGTTGCTTGTGCTTCCGCTTTTGACACCGGTCAGGATTGGCTGGTACACCGGGATAATGACGGTATTGGAGAAGGTTACGCCTGAGAATACTCCGGATGTAAAGCTAACCGATGACCGATTGCTGAGCTGAGCTGGGGATGGCAGGGAAGTAACGGTTACATTAAAGGTAACAAGCACCGTTTGGCCTTGGGCAATCGTGCCAATCGCTACTCCGGTAGCTGGATTTGCGGTAGGCCTTGCTACGCCATCAACCAGCACGCTACCCGGAACCAGAGCGCTGCCCACGGGCAGCGGGTCCGTAAATATGACATTATTGACGGCCGCTATGCCGCTGTTAAGAATGGAAATGGAATACGTGACAATATCTCCGACAGCAACGGATGTAGAAGCGCTGCTCTTGGCGACGCTAACATTAGGCGCGGATACCGAAATGACAACGGTATTGGAGCTGGCGCTCCCGCCGAGCGTACGTCCGCTTGGAAGCGTGAAAGAGAAGGTCGCGTTCGCTTGATTGCTTAGCTGCTGCGGATTCGGGAGCGAATCGATAGTAACCGAGAAGACGACGGAAACCGTAGTGTTTGGCGCCACGGCACCAATTGGAATTCCGGCTACAGGGTCTGCGCCAGGCTGTGGAGCCCCTCCGATCAACACGCTGTTTGGGACAAAGACTGCACCAGCCGGAATATTGTCGGTGACGGTTGCCGTACCTGCATAATTTCCCGTATTTCTGACATCGATCCGGTAACTAACCGTATCGCCGACGGTTGCGTTAATGGTATTTGCGCTCTTTGCCATGGAAATGATCGGTTGATATACTGGCGTATTGACGAGGTTGGACATCGTCATGCCAGAGAAAACACCAGAGGTAAAGGTGACGCTCGCTTGATTGCCAATTTGGCCTGTGGCGGGAATGGCAACCACGGTAACCTGAAAGGTTACGGTTACTGTAGCGGATGCGACAATCGATCCAAGCGAGATGCCTGAAGCAGGTATGCCTGGATTAGGTGTGCCGTTAATGGTTACGCTGCCTGGCACGAAAGTGGCGCCTGCGGGGGTAGCGTCATTGAGAATGACGTTGTTGATCGATTCTATTCCGCTATTGTTAACAGCTATGGAATATGTGATGACCTCTCCGATTGCTGCATCTACCGCAGCCGTGCTTTTCACGACGGCAACGTTAGGCGCGGAGACGGGAATCGAAAGCGTATTGGATTGGGCAGTTCCGTTAAGCAGTCTTCCGTCAGGCGGCGTGAATGTATACGCAGCCGTCGCTTGATTGACCAGAAATTGAGGACTCGGCAATGTCGTGATGACAACGGAATAAGTGACGGGAATAGAGGCTCCCGGAGGAACGGATCCGACGTTGATGCCTGTAACCGGAGATTCCCCGGGATGCGGTACGCCTCCGACAACGACGCTATTGGGAGAGAAGGTTGTTCCGGGCGGCAGCAAATCGCTAAGGGTAAGTAAGCCTTCGAGGTTTCCTGCGTTGCTAACGAGAACCGTATAAGTAACCGTATCTCCTAACGTAGCATTGCTCGTGTTTGCGCTCAGCAATAAGGATATTTGCGGCTGCGTGACAGGTGTCGTCGTCGTATTGGACGAGGATGAAGCAGAGAAAGCGCCCGAAGTGAAGCTGACTGTTGATTGGTTCGTGATTTGGGAGGGGACTGCCATCGTTACTCTCACCTCAAATGTTACGGTAGCAGAGCCGCCAGGGGCTAGGGTACCGATTGGAATGCCGGTGGATGGTGCTGCGTCCACGCGGGGACTGCCGTTTACTAATACGCTTCCTGCGATGAAAGAAATATTTGACGCCAAGGCATCGTTAAGCACCACATTGTTGACAGGAGCGATTCCGTTATTCGTCACCACGGAGGCATACGTAAAAGTGTCGCCGACGACTACTGAAGCTGGCCCAACGGATTTGGTTAACGTGACATTCGGCGGCGATACTGGAATGCTAACCGTATTCGAAGAAGAAACCCCGCTCAGCAATCTTCCATTCGGCAGGATATAGTTGTATTGAGCTACACCCTGATTGACTAGCTGCTGAGGCGAAGGCAAGGAGGTAACGGTCACGATAAAGCTGACTTCAGTTACTGTACCCGGGAAGACGTTGCCGAGCGGAATGCCCGTAACCGGACTTAAGCCAGGAAAAGGAACCCCTCCGATGAGTACGCTGTTTTGGTCAAACACTGTGCCTGCAGGGATGTTATCCAACAGTGTCACAGTGGCTTCGGTATTGCCGCTATTGCTGATCCGAATCGTGTAAGTATAGGTATCCCCGACCGTTGCGCTTTGCGTGCTGGCCAGCTTCTCAAGCATTATGATTGGCTGGAAGACGGGGATATTCACCGTTTCGGATAAAGATGATTCGCTAAAGGCGCCCGAAGTATAGCTGACGCCGGCACGGTTGGCGATAATTGCAGGAGTAGGCAGTGAAGTTACCTGTACCTGAAAGGCAACGGTTACCGTTGTTGAGGGATTAATTGTCCCAAGTGATAGACCCGTGTTCGGATTGGCGGCGCTTGTCACGCCGTTAATCGTCGTGCTGCCGCTGACGAAGCTTGTTCCGTTAGGTATGGAGTCAGAGAAATTAACGTTCGTGACGGGCACAATGCTGCTATTCCCAACATTAATCGTAAAGGTTATGATGTCGCCAATCGCGGCTGCTGTGGAATTTGCGCTTTTGGATACCGTTACGTTCGGAGCTTGGGCGGTAAGGGTTACGGTGTTGGAGCTGCTGCTTCCGGATAAGTTTCGACCGCTTGGCAGTTGGTAGGTGTAGCCGACCGCGGCTTGATTGATCAGAGTGGCAGGCGATGGCAAGGTGTTAAGCGCCACTTGAAAAGAAACCGTAGAAGGAGCCGCCGTTGTCAATGCGCCAAGCGGAATTCCGGTAACGGGACTGGCACCTGGCAGAGCTAGGCCATTCACGATTACGCTGCCGGGCACGAAAGCTGTTCCGCTTGGAATGTTATCCGTCAGAGTGCCCTGTGCGGTAATATTACCAGTATTGTTTACTGTGAACGAATAGGTGATCGTCCCGCCGACGGTGGCATTGGTTGGCGATCCTGTTTTGACAACGCCAATAATCGGTTGGTAGACGGGAGTAGTCACGGAGCCTGAAACGGACAAACCCGAGAAAACGCCCGAGCTGTAAGAGACGGAAGCCTGATTGATGAAGGTACCTGTGCTTGGAACGGCTACCGCGTTAATCCCAAACGTAACGGTTACCGAGCTGCCAGGCGCTATGGTTCCAATCGATATGCCGCTTGCCGGGTTTGCCGCTGGTTGTGACACTCCCGCGACGATAACGCTTCCCGCTGCAAACTGTGCTCCGGAAGGAATAGGATCTGTCACGATAACGTTCGTAACGGCAGCAATGCCACTGTTCGTAACGACCAAGGTATAGGTAAGGATTTCACCAACGGCAATATCGGCGAGGCTGGCACTCTTGACGATCATGACGCTAGGAAGCCGGACTGGAATTGTTATCGTATTGGATGCTAGTGATCCCGAAAAGACTCTTCCATCCGGAATTTGGTACGTATAGGTGGAAGATGCCTGATTGACTAGCTGCGGCGGTGAGGGCAGCGAATTGACCTGGACTTGAAACGTGATGGTAGAAGATCCTCCCGCCGCTACGGAACCAATAGAGACACCAGCTGGCGGGTTCGCTCCAGGAACGATGACGCCATTAATGCGAAAGCTGTTCGGAACAAACGTCGTCCCCGCTGGAATGTTATCTGTTAAATTGACTATCGCAGCTGAGCTTCCGCTGTTGGATACAAGCAGGGTATACGTGACTTGATCGCCAACCGTTGCGTTCGTAGTATTCGCACTCTTTACAATGGACAAATTAGGGGCATATACGGGAATCGTAACCGTATTCGATGGAATAACCCCTGTGATAATCGAACCGCCGGCGACGCTTTGGAAGGTAAAAGCAGCATTTGCAGTGCTTGACAGCTGCGCGGTGCTTGGCAAAGACGTAACGACAGCTTGATAAGTAACGGTAATCGAGCTTGAAAGATTCAGAGATCCGAGCGGAGCGCCTGTTCGGATGTCGAAGGTCGGTTTGGAGACGCCTCCGACCGTAACACTGCCGGGAACAAAGGTTACGCCGGCCGGCAATGTATCGGTCAATACGACGCTGGCAGCGTTGGCCGTTCCTGAATTGCTGACCGTAACCGTAAACGTAATGATGTCGCCGATCGTCGGCCCCGTTGCATTCTCGCTTAGGGCAACAGTAATCAAAGGGGCATTAATGTTGACCTGAATCGCATTGGCATTGAGCACATAGGCATCGCCCGAGGTTGTTAGTGACAGCACCGCGGAGCTTTGGTTATTGGTGAGTCTTGCCGAAATGTCGACGTTGGTAATGTCCCAGCCTTGGCGACCACCAACAATATTGGAACCGGGAGCCCCGTTTATTTGATTGCGGTCACCGAAGGTTCCTGTCGTGTTTAACGCGCCGCTGTCATTATTGATCTGTGAGGCAAAGAAATTGGCTGCAAAGTTATTCGTTCCCGAAAGGGCAACCAAGCTTGCCGCGGTGGGCCCAAAGAGAGCCTGGTCTCCTGTACGGTTAGCATCTCCCTCCTGCCCGCTGAACAAGGCTCTGCCGCCCAGCGCTCCGGATATCGGTGTAGCGAAACCAGTGATTGTCGTATTAACAGGTCCAGACGTGCTTTGGACGAGAATCGCTCCCGCACGAAGAGACATATTGCGAAAGGGCAAGGTAGGGTTCTGATAAATAACGGCCAGTGTCCAGCCTGCGTGATTAGCTGTAGAATCTCCCGGTATGATAATCGTTCCGACGACGCTGCCCGTTGTGTACGTACCGGCACCTGCTGGCAGCACAAGAGCGGTAACGTTTGCCGATCGGGTATAACCGAAAGCGCCTCCCCCAAGATCAAAGGTATTGCTTGTTGCCGCATCTGGCGATACGCTCGATAGGCCAAGCGGTGTTCGAAATGAAACTGGATTATTGATGGCCGCGCTTAAATTAACGGTTCCATTAATATAGGTTCCGCCCCAAATCAGCTCCGCATAAAGGACAGTGCTCCCGGCTGGCAGTACGAGAGTGGCCGCGGAACTGTTCTCCAAATAGTTGCTTGTCGTTCCGAGAGGGTATGTACCATATCTAACGGCAGTGTTTGTCGTAACGAATGCGCCAATGCTGTCAGATGTGCCCGGAACCCCTGCTACTTCGGAGCGGCTAAGACCCAGCGTATTCCCTGTAAACGTAATGGCGCCGGTTGCATTTAAGGTTGCACGGACGACCAGAGGTATTGGATTCACCCCCTTTGATCAATAGGATACGGTCAAGGGGCATAGCTGCCCCGATTGATGAATGAGTAACTTATCTATATCAAGTGTATGAAACATTTGATTTTTTTTGTTTGTCTACAAAAAATTAATTATGAGGCTTGGGAAAGTGAAGACAGGCTATGTTAGCCGGAAATATTTTACCTCATGGACGAGACCGGTAACTATTAAGCCAATAAGTTTAAAATAGTCCAACCGATCAGGTTAAAATAATCCAATTAAACGTATTTACGAACGAGCTATACTGTTTAAAACGCTTACAATAAACAGGATTTGCAAGAAAAGAGCTGAAACGGATACAATGGGGATCGAACGCTGCAGCTGCACAGGGAAAAGGCGATACCTGCGGCGTCAGCTTTCAACCTATGATGCCCCTATATAGCTGTCATTCCACACGGGACGGCAGAAGTAAACGAACTAACGCCTGCTGGGACAACGGGTGTTAGTTTTTTGCGTGTGGGCGTCGATTTAAAGTTACAATCCCGGATATCCTATCAACTAGAAGAGAAGCAGGGGGTGGCCGATCTGATGCTTGAGAGGCTTATAAGAATAGTCACTGATCCATTCCGGAGAAGCATTCGCAATAAATTGATATTTACGATGATCTTTTTGTCCGTCATTCCGATCGTGGCGGTTACTGTGCTCGCCACCGAAAACAACCGCAAGTCCATGGAGGAGGAGGTCATCAGCACGAATCTTTCCAATATGAAATGGACGGGCATATATTTGGGCGATCAGTTTACTCTGCTTAACAATATGATCTATACCGTACTCATTAGCCCTCATCTAAACGACTATTTGGCGAGTACGGAAGGGTCTACCATCTATAACCAGTTCGCTGCTCAAAAAAACATTATGGACACGCTCAGCAATTTGTTTTATTCCGCAGGCAACCAAGTCACCGGCGTCGAGCTTTATTTAAGCGAGCCGCGCAAGCTGTTTACGATTAGCTCTTTTCAGTATGATCTGGAGACGCCACTGACCATTCCGGAACCATACAAGCAGCTGGTAGAGCAGCAGAAGGACCTGATTATAAGATCGCAGGCTGCCAGTGGGGAATTTCAACTCATCCGCAGCATTAACCGATTCGAAAACCGGGACAAGCTCGGAGGTATTTCGTTGAAAATTAAATGGTCGATGCTGGATCAAACGTTGGATTTGATCGGGAGGGGAGAAGAGCACAAAGTTTTAATTGCTGGTGAAGACGGAGATATCCTGTACCAGCCTTTTGGAGAGAAGCCGTCGGATGAGGTGATGGCCATGGTGCAGAAAACCGGTGAAGGGCAAGGGTACTTCCGTATGCCCAAGGAATATGTCTTCTATAATTCCATTGAATCGGTAGGGCTGAAGCTGGTCACGATCATTCCGACCAGCTTCATTAACAAAAGCTCCCAGTCAACGATGCATTTTGGGCTTATTATTGGAGCGATTACGATTGTATTGTCGATAGTTGTTGCCACGCTATTAGCATGGCGGACGGCGACCCCAATCGTGACGCTGGCGAGATCGATGCAAGGATTAGGTCTTATTAAAGAAACGGAACTGCCGCAAACTACTCGCGTAGACGAGATCGGCTTGCTTGAGACAAAGCTCTACAACATGTCCTACCGCATAAGAGAGCATATTAAAACGGAATACAGCATGAACCTCGAGAAGAAGACGGCGGAGCTAAAAGCGCTGCAAGCTCAGATTAATCCTCATTTTCTGCAAAACACGCTCCAAATGATCGGCAGCATGCTTTTTACCAAAAAACCGATCGAGAGCTACGAGATCATTCGCTCATTAAGCGATATGTTCCGATATGTCATTCGTGACCCGAATGACCTAGCCACGTTAAAGGCAGAGATGGATCATTTGAACAATTATTTGCTTATTCAGAAGCAGCGATTCTCCTCTAGGCTAACCTTTTCAATCGATATAGATGAGACTGCGATGATTTGCCGGATTCCAAAGCTGACATTGCAGCCTATCGTAGAAAATGCGTTTATGCATGGATTGGAAAATAAATCAGGCGATTGGCATCTTCAAATCAGGATTAATTGCGAACAGGAAACGGTAAAAATTCAAATTAGCGATAATGGTGTTGGGATGAGCGAGGCTAAGCTTACGAGCCTGCAGAAACGGCTTCATAACCAGACAGGGCAACTATGGACGCATGGGAACCGTATCGGAATTCAGAACGTAGCGACCCGCATTCAAATGCATTTTGGCGCTTCCTTCGGTATTGCTATGGAGAGTGAGCTTAACAAAGGAACGACGGTAACGGTAATTATTCCGATGGAACGAGGAGGTGAGCTTCATGATTAAGGTATTAATCGTGGACGATGAGAGCTGGACAAGAGATATTATTAAAGCGTTTGGTGAATGGAATGAGCTCGGAATGCAAATTATAGGGGAAGCGGAAGATGGCCAAGAGGCGCTCCAATTAATTGAACAACTCCAGCCCCAAATCGTCATTACAGATATGCGCATGCCCGGCACTGACGGCGTCCAGCTGCTGCAAATGTTGAATGAACAGCATCAGCATATCAAAACTGTCGTCATTAGCGGGTATGATGATTTTCAGTATGCAAAGCATGCAATTCGGTATAAAGCGGTTGATTATTTATTGAAGCCAGTTGATCCTAAGGAGCTAAATAACGCACTGCAAAATTGCAAGCGGGTATTGGAAGCTGCCCAGAACGAACGAAGTCCCTTATCACTGGACTTGTCTTATTCGCTCGCCACCTTCAAGCAGCTGGTTAGATCCCATTATAACGATCTCAACCTTGAAGGCGTAACGGCAACACTTGGCCATATGATGAGGGAACTCGAGAGCAATGGCGTGACGAAGCCGGCGATGCTCGACCAGGTCGCGCAAGAGCTGCTGCTTCTGCTGAAGGAGCTCATGAAGGCTAACTCGCAAGAAAGCGAGGCGCTGCATGCGGATTACGGACAGGAAGCCATAGAGTCATGCGCCAATACAGAAGCCTTTCTGAGAGGGCGGTATACAAACATGCTGGAGCAGCTTATTCAGCACCGGAAATTCAAAAACAAATTGAATCTGGATGAGGTCAAGCTGTATATGGAGGAGCATTATGCAGAGCCGGTAACGCTGGAGCAGCTGGCAAGGGCTTTTTTTGTAAGCAAAGAATATCTGAGCAAAATGTTTAAGCAGGAGTTCGGTCGCAACGTCACGGATTATATGCTCCATCTGCGGATGGTGAAGGCGAAGGATTGGCTGCTCGATGAGAGCATACCGATCAAAACGATCGCAGAAATGGCGGGATATGAGGATATTACGTATTTTTACCGCGTATTCAAGAAGCATTTTGGCATTGCGCCAGGTGAAATGAGGAAAAATAGCGAGGTTTAAAATTGTCCAAGCAAAGAGTCTAATTCTGTCCAATTAAACGCTTTCAAAAATTAGCTACAATGAAAGCGTAAACAAAACAAGCTTCTGGGAGGTCAATTTAGATGAAAAAGATAGTTAAAGGTATGATGATCACTGCTCTGGCAGCGACCGTGCTTGCAGGCTGCGGCAACAATGCGAACAGCACCAATAATGAAGGCGGCTCGACTGGCGGCGGAGAAGCGAAGAGCGTTAAGCTCAAAATGTTTATCGCCCAGCCAAGGTTCAAGGAGCAATACGATAAATATATCGCGGCTTTCGTAGCGAAAGAAAAAGCGGATAAAAATATCGATGTTTCTGTGCAGCTGGAAATGCCAACGTCCGATAATGCGGCACAAATTTTGAAAACACGGCTTGCATCCAATGATGCGCCTGACATTTTCGCCCTGCATGCAACGAACGAGATTCCTTCTTATTATAAAGCAGGATACCTCGAAGATTTGTCCGACCAGCCTTTCGTCGGCAAATTGCTGGACAGCGTGAAGCCGGCCGTTACAACAAATGACGGTAAAGTTGTTGCAGTACCTTTGGAGACAATCTCATGGGGTTACTTGTACAACAAAAAGATTTTCACGGAACAAGGCATTACGCCTCCTACAACGTTGACGGAAATGAAAGCTGTAACTGAGAAGCTGAAAGCGAACAAAATTACGCCTTTCGTGCTTTCTTATAAAGAAGCTTGGATACCGCAATTGCTGCTTCCGCTCGCGGCTGGCGCGCTTATTGAAACAGGCAACAAAGATTTCGTTGAACGCATGAACAAGGATGAAGGTTCCTTTACAGAAATGAAGTCGATGTTCGACATCTTTGACCTGATTAACGCGAATGGAACCGACAAAGCTACAGAGGTCGGCGGAGATGACGGCGCAGCTGCTTTTGCTGCTGGCAAAGGCGCAATGTGGCTGCAAGGTCCTTGGTATGCAGAAACGATTCTGAAAAATGATCCGAACATGGATTTCGGCGTAGCCCCGTTGCCGATCAATGACAATCCGGATGCAACGCTGATCAACATGGGCGCTTCCACTTCCCTAGCGGTATCCAAAACGACCAAAAACAAAGAAGTGGCGCTTGATTTCATTAACTATGTGCTCGACGATACAGCTTCAAATGATTTCTTCCAAAGCTTGAAATTCAACCCGATTTCTAACATTCACACGTATGACAGCTACCCTTGGGTCAACGATGCGATGGTGTACATCAAAGAAGGCAAAGCTTATCAAGAGCCTAAAATTCCTCAATCGGTAAAAGACGAGGTGGGTAAAGGTCTTCAAGCTTACTACGCTGGTCAATTGTCCCAAGATGACGTTCTTAAAGCGCTCGATAAAGCATGGCAATCGTATAACAAAGTAAACAAGTAAGACGGTAACAAGCGGGATGAAGAGGAGACGGAAATCCTTCTTCGCTTCATCCCTTTTCAATAGAGACACATAGGAGAGGGGCGGATACTGTGCCGACCAAGAGCTATAAAAAATACATCTCGCTGTTTACGTTTGTCGCGCCTGCATTTATTTTATATGCCGTCTTCCTGTTGATTCCGACGATAAGCGGAATGGTGTACAGCTTCACCGATTGGAACGGATTGAACAGAAACTACGACTTTATCGGCTTCGGCAACTTTGTCGAGGCGCTTACCGAGGACCCGGATTTTGTGGGTTCATTGCTTTTCACGTTAAAATACGTTGTATTTATGGTCGTTCTGCAAAATGTGTTCGCGCTGCTGTTGGCCGTATTCATTGAATCACGCCGCAAAACGAAAGGTTTCTTCCGGACCATTTTCTTTATGCCGAACATGATCAGTACCATTATCAGCGCATTTATGTGGACGTTCGTGTTCGCACAGGTGCTGCCGCAGCTCGCAGAGAAAACAGCATTGACGTTTCTGGACCAAGCTTGGATTGGGGATCCGAAAGTCAGCTTCTTCTCCATTCTGACGGTATCGTTATGGAACGGTGTCGGCTACATGATGATCATTTACTTAGCGGGTCTGCAAGGCGTGCCGCAAAGCTTGAAGGAAGCAGCCAGAATCGATGGCGCTAATGCATTCCAAACCTTCCGAAATGTAACGCTGCCTATGATAACCCATGCGATTACCATTTGTTTCTTCCTTACTCTCAATGGCGCCTTCAAGGTGTTTGAAGTCGTTTATGGCTTGACTGGCGGCGGCCCTGGCCGAAGCACGCAGGTTATTACGATGAATATTTACGAAGAAGCGTTCTCCAATAATTTCCGTTACGGATATGCCAGCGCGAAATCGGTCATTTTGTTTATCATTATTCTGATCTTTACGTTTATTCAGATTCAAGTGATGAAGAGAAGAGAGGTGGAAGCATGAGGCAGAACAAAGCATCCTCCATTCTGATTACGGTCATCCTGTCTATCGGGGCGGCAATCTCTTTCTTTCCTATTTATCTTGCGATTATCAACTCGTTCAAAACGCAGGGAGAAATGTTTAAATCGTTCATTTCTTTGCCAACCAAGCTTCATTTCAACAACTATGCAGATGCTTTCAATCAAATTAATTTATTGAACAGCACGGTGAACTCGATTGTCATTTCCGTCATCGGAATCGCTGGGATTGTTTTTTGCGCCGCATTGGCCGGTTATAAGCTTTCCAGAACGAGCGGAAAAATCAGCAGTTTTATTTTCTTCTTGTTTATTGCTTCCATGCTCGTTCCGTTTCATTCGATCATGATCCCATTGACTAGAATGGCCAAAGCCTTGTCCGTTCAAGGCAGCACGTATGGGCTTGCAATCATATACATTGGGCTTGGCGTCAACATGGCGATTTTCCTCTACCACGGATTTGTTAAGTCAATCCCTAGAGAGCTTGAAGAAGCTGCCCAAATTGACGGCTGTAATGAATACCAAACGTTTTTCAAAATTATTTTTCCACTGCTCGTACCGATTACGGTAACGATCTCCATTCTTGATTTTCTTTGGATATGGAATGACTTCTTGCTGCCGCTCCTTATGCTTACGGATACCAGCAATTACACGTTAATCCTGTCCACGAATACACTGTTCGGCGAATATAACAAAGAATGGTCGCTAATCCTGGCGGCGCTTGTGCTGACTGCGATTCCGGTGATCATTATCTATTCATTTTTCCAACGCTTCATCATGCATGGGATTGCCGAGGGTGCAGTTAAAGGATAACGGCAAGACAGGCTATCGAGGTGCTTGCCTATTATGAACAATCACAATTTAGTTTATAATGAAAAGGCTGATACAAGGAAACTTGTGTCAGTCTTATTTGTATAGGCTAAGGTGCCGGGAAATAAGGAAATCGAATACTCGTTAACTTGACGTAACTTAATAACTTATGTAATATTACTTACGTAAAGTAACTAAGTAATTGAATAAAGACACTTGATGTCTTTGCATATAAAAGCAATGAAAGCGGTGTTTATCATCAAAGAGGAATTACAGAAAGAAACTGCACAGCCTGGTGAGTGTGTTGAGCCGTTTGAATTTGGCATTTATACGCTCGGAGATCTCAGCATGAATCCGGTTACCGGTCAAGCCATTAGCGCACGCGACCGCATGAAAGAAATCGTAGCGGCAGCGAAGCTGGCGGACGAAGCGGGTATTGATCTATTTGGCGTTGGGGAGCATCATCGTTTGGACTTCGTCCTAACTTCTCCGCCTGTCGTATTGGCAGCGATTGCCCAAGCGACCAAGCGCATTCGGTTGACTAGCGCGACTACAGTGCTGGGAACTTCCGATCCAGTTAGGGTATTTGAGGATTTTGCAACCTTGGACTTGCTATCCGATGGCCGGGCGGAGATTATTGCCGGACGAGGAGCATATGTGGAATCATTTCCTTTGTTCGGCTATGAGCTTAGTGAGTATAAGCAGCTGTTTAATGAAAAAATCAAGCTGCTGCTTGAGCTAGGCGAAGCGGATAAAACGACTTGGAGCGGTAGCTACCGCTCGGCGCTTCTAGATGCCGAGATCTCTCCTCGTCCACTGCAGCCGCGATTGCCTGTATGGGTTGGCGTTGGCGGTACGCCTCAGAGCGCAGAGCTTGCGGGTACGCTAGGCACGGGTATGGCGCTTGCGATTCTTGGCGGTGATCCTTCGTATTTCAAGCCGTTGGTTGACGTATATAGGTCAGCCGGCATGCAGGCAGGTCATAATCAGAAGTCGTTGAAAGTGGCGATTACAAGCCATGGCTATATTGCGTCCACAACACAGCAGGCCAAGGATGAATATTATCCCTATTATGCCTATTATTTAGAAAACTTCATGGGCGGAAACGCCAGAGGCGAGCAACTGACCAGAGAGCGCTTCGAGCAACTGGCCAGCCCAATCAATGCGCTTGCGGTAGGAAGTCCCGAGCAAATTATCGAGAAGATTTTGGCGCAGCATGAGATTTTTGGACATCACCGGTTTATGGCACAATTCGATATAGGCGGAATTCCCTTCTCGAAGGTTGCGACTTCGATCGAGCTGCTAGCCACAAAGGTTGCACCTGTCGTGCGGAGAGAGATCAGGAATGCAACGATGAAACCAGCTCATCAGCATAAATAATGTGCGCTAAGAAAAAAATGGTCCCGGTCATCCATGAACGGGGTTGCTATACGTATGATTAGGTTAGCCAGCATGCCTGGTTGGCCTTTTTTATTTTTTGAAATAAGTTATTTTAGGCTAAAGGATTTGTTTCGTTAGTTGGTTATGTTTGACATAAGAGGGGATTAACGCAATAATTTGAAACGACAGACCAAATCAAAGTGTCGCTTCAAGACTTTATGACGAAATGATGCGCTGGTTATACAAAATTATTCCTGATTGGGGAACCGAAATTGGCGGAGAATCGTATTGAAGTTAAAATTTTAAGAAGCGAGTATTGCACGGATGAGCATTTAGGTATCGTTATTGACGATGTTCCATTAGATGTATTGCTCCATCGCGTTTATCCTGACAAACAGGTTCTTGGCCTCATTCCTACTCTATTAAATTGGGTCCATGATCTAGAACAGAGGTCATTCCTTCTAAGCAGATATCAATCCTCCAAAGGGATAGAAACCATTCCGATCCTAATGTGTCCGGATGATTGCGATTTATGGTGCACATTAATCATAGCTGAGGTTGCTAAACAAGGAGATCTCATCATTTGGCGGAGAATTGGCTGTGATCAGAGTATGAGGCAGAATCTGTTGGGTGGCTATCAGGCAATTGGCTCTGAAGTGGAAAGGCTGGAGAAAGTGCCGCAGATGACGTTTAATGAAGCGGAGTATTACGTTCAAATGAATAAAATATTCAAATAAAATCGATTTCACCATACCTACTAGGGATGATGAAATGGTACAATAATAGGAAAACTGACAGATGAGGGAGAGGCGTAATGGAAGCTTCCAAACTAGATGGATTAAGGCAAGGGATTGATCAATTAGACGAGGAGATCATTTCTTTGCTTGCAAAACGGTTTCAATTAACGGAAGAAGTGGGTATCTATAAAGCAATGAATCAGCTTGCAGCACAGGACTCAAGCCGAGAATCGAAGCAATTTGAAAAGATTACGCGGTTGGCAGCCAGTAAAGAGCTGGACCCGGAATATGCGGCTACCATATATAGATGTTTGATGGATGTCGTCATTTCACGGCATAAGGATATTGAACAAGCCTATTCGCAAAATAATCAACTGGAAAAAATAGAAGCCTGATCCCATATTTTGTGTCACGCTGAGAAGGAGGACAACGATGATCGTATACGAGAAGGAAGATGTTTTCATCCTCATTGCACAGCATGATCACGCGCGCATATCCGGCGATCTTGTTAGTGCTTGGCAAGGAGAGCTGTTTCATAGCGCTGAGCTCAAAGCTAAGCTTGATTATGCCGCGTATGAGCACGACAGCAGTTGGATAGATCTCGACCGGATTCCGCTTTGGAATGATGCAGCAAATGCCCCATTTTCTTTCCGTGATTTCCCGGGAAACATCAGGTTTACCTTTTACTCCAAAGGGTTGGACCGTGTGCAGGAAACAAGTGAATATGCTGCCTTGCTTGGCAGTATTCTCTATACGACGCTTGCCGAGAGATTCAGAAACGAGGATACGATTCCGTTTGTGGAACGGGAATTCTCGCGTCAGAGCTCAATTATTGAGCAGCTAGGGCTGGATGTGAAGCTGCTTCAGCTACATGCCAAGGCGCTGCTGCTATGTGATGAGCTGTCTTTATTTGTTTGCATGGAGCAGCCGGGCACACCTCGTCAAAATTACGAGTGGTTTGCCAAAGGATTCCCTTACTGGTTCGATCGTTCAGGGCAAACCTCCTTGCTCGCCGATTGGAAGGGGCCGCATATCATTGAACTGGATCCGTTTCCGTTCACGAAAGTAGTGGATACCACTCTTTTGTATAAGGAGGTAAGCAAGGCTGCGATCTCCAAATCTGGCATCGCTGCAGCTTACCAGGATGAAGAGACTCGGGAGCATAAGCTGCGTTTTCAACCGAAACAGGTCGAGTAAGGGCATCGAGGCACAGAGGCTACCGTCTAATAAAGGCGGTAGCCTTTTTTGTGTTTAATTTCGGATTACTTCACAGGTCCCATAGCCGATATGGATAGCTTCACTTTAACATTTACCTCAGCATGCGAGAAAGCCTCCGGCCAATCCTCTTCGACCTTAATGTACTGTTTATATTTCTTGGCTCTTGCATATACGCCAAGGCCTATAGGATCTACCTTATGCCTCTGCATTTTTTGAATTAGCTCCTCGATTTGTTTCTCCATAAGTGCAGAAGCCTGCTTCTCCAATGACTTCGCATCTTGTGCTACATTAAAGGGAAAGAGATGCTCGGAGAGGCCGATTTTGGTTTTGATATGGATGTCAAATTTGAATTTCCCATTTTCATAACCGGTCTTGATTTTTGTTTTTGGTTTCCCTCCCGTAAAGCTGAACATGTCGGTTTCGAAAGGAGGTTTAATCGGTTTATCAGGAATGTGAAAAGACAGGCTGTAGCCGGGATCAGCCTGCTTTTGCAAAAGATTGAGCAGTATCGTTTCTTGCGCATTTAACGACATCGCATATTTCCCCTTTGCATCCAGCAAAGCCGAGCCTTTTAATTGAACTTGTTTATTTACGATTTTGATTTCGGCAATATAGGGAGTGACCCCTTTATCGAAAAATTGGCGGTGCAGCTCTTGAGCAGTAGTGGAGTAGGTTTCAGATCTTTTCGTTTTGGTATCCACCATCCCTCTCAGCAAAATCGGCAAAAGAGGCTGATCCGGTGGGTTTAAATAAATGACATCCGTCACAGATCCATCTACGGCAATCATCCGGTCGGTGATCGTATTTCTTGCATCGCGAAACAGTACGTCGAGCATAGCGAACCAATCGTCATGCTGCAATAAACGCCTGCCTAGCAAAATTACCTGGTAATTGCGACCTTGTATTGTACCAGCGGTTTGAGCATCCTGAAAGGATCTTGACTGACGGAGAGACTCGGCCGTTCCGGCGATCTCCTGGCTTTTTTTTCTTATGTTTTTGCTGAAAACCGGGACGGTGCCGTAAAAATGAAACTTGTCGTTTTTGTCCAAATCCATGCCAAGAGCGAGAGGTGTTGCCGCATTTTCTAAATATAATTGATCACTGCACGCGGTAGCGAAGAGGCAAACAGCGGCAAGGATAGCGCATACGCAAGTTTTCGTCCGTCTCATGATTCGGCCCTCCGGTGAAGTCGTTTATATAGGGTTAAATAAATGAGCAGCAGGCCCGGCAAAATATACTCCATGCCAAAACCGAAGCGGGCAAGCCATAATTCGATTTTATCGCTTTGATTATAGGTCGGCAGGTAGAAGAAAGTACCAATGGCAAGCACAATGACCAATACGCGAAGCGGTAAACGGTGGTCGCTTAATCCAAAGACCAAACTCATGCAGAAGGAGGCAATATACATGCAAGGAATCCACACTAACGAAAATACGAAAAGATAAAAGGAAATAAACGGGATCTCGATTCGCTCGATAAACCGAAACTCAATCGTTTTCAATATACTGATGATCGGATCATTATAAACCGTGCTTTCATGCGGGCTATAATAAACGAAGCATATCGTTGTAATGAAAATATACACAAACATGGTGATCGAATTCGATATAATTAGAGAGCTAACAGCCTTTTCTTTTTTTTGCAAATAGGGGTAAAAAATAAATACCGCAATGATGCCAAGGCTGGGGTAGATCGTTGCTTTCACAGCAGTTAGTACAGGCAGGAAGCCGTCCTTGAAGAGCGGCAGCAGGTTTAGCCAGTGAGCATATTTTAAGGTGAATAAATAAACGAAGGGCAGCCAGCACGAGATAACGGCTACCAGTTCGGCATATCTTCCTAGTATACGAGGGCCGCCTAAAGCGATCTTGTAGGCAGGAAATAACAGAAGAATCAACAAGACATAGCCTTGTGTGTTCGGCATAAGCCAAGTCTTAACAATGAGGATAGCCCGAACCAGTCCGTCATACATCAAATGCAGGAAATAGAAAGCCATCAGCAGGGCAAAACCTTTTCCGACCCATGTTCCCATTGTTTTGGAAACCGTATCGAATAGCGTTTTCTCCGAGCTTTTCCTCATGACCATAATAATGATATAGCCGCATAGAAGATTAAGTAAATACCCGAGTGGAAGGGCAAGCAAGCCGTCAGTACCGGCTGCTTCCGCTAGCTTTCTTGGCAAAGAGAGAACCGCTACGCTGATCTGAATACCGGAAATAATAAAAATAAACTGCATGGACGTAATACTATTTTTTTCGGTATTGATCAAGGTTTGCCCTCCTTCGGCTTTTCATTTGCTTGGGTTGTATCTTGTTTAGCCAACGTGCCCGTAGGTCTTTTGTTTAACAACCAAAGCGGAGCGCGTATAATTGTGTCCTTCCAATCGGCGAAACGGACCGGCGCCAGCGGACTGCCATAAGGCATGCCTAACGATTTGAGCGTTAACAGGTGAGCGATCATGGTCATTAAACCGACGATGATTCCGACGAATCCGAATAGGGAAGCCAGTACCATGAGAATAAAGCGAATCAACCGTACCGCAGCGACCATATCGTAGTTAGGCAAAATAAACGAGGATATGGCGGTGAAGGCGACGACGATGACCATAACGTTGCTAATTAGCCCCGCTTGAACGACCGCTTGTCCAAGTACGATACCGCCTACGATTCCAACCGTTTGCCCAACGGGAGCCGGAAGCCGTACGCCAGCTTCGCGGAGCATCTCCAATGTGATCTCCATTATTATCGCCTCTACGAATGGAGGGAACGGCACTTGACCTCTTGAATCCCCTAGTGTAATCAGAAGTTTCAAAGGTATGATTTCAATGTGAAAAGAGGTGACGGCAATAAAGAACGCAGGCAGAAATGCGGCAGTAATAAAGGCAAATAACCGCAGCAGCCGTAGAAAGGTAGCGATAGACCACCTTGTGCTATAGTCGTCGATGCTTTGAAAATAAGAATAAAAGCTGACAGGCGCTACGAGTGCGCTAGGGGAGCGGTCAACAATAACGACGCATCTGCCTTGCAAAATTTGCGATGCTGCAGAATCCGGCCGCTCTGTTAAAACGAACTGAGGAAAAAGCGAGTAGGGATTATCCTCGATTAGCTCCGACAGCTCTCCCGTATTTAAGATGACGTCAACGTCGACTTTCTGAATTCTCTCCTCCAAGGATTGCAGAAGCTTTGGATTCATCACATCTTCCAAATATACGAGTGTGACATTGGTTTGCCCGCGACGGCCGACAATCAGACGGCGCATCTTCAACTCCCGGTTAGGGATGTAACGACGCATCATGGCAATATTTTGCCCGCTTGTTTCAACAAATCCTTGATGGGCGCCCTTTAGTGACGCCTCCATTTGCGGGTCCTCAATCGCGCGTTGCGGCCATCCGCCTGTTCCTAGCGCATAGGCTTTGTCTCTGCCATCGACGAGCAGAACGCTGCTCCCGTGAAGAATCGATATTTCAATCTGAGACCAGCAGGACTCTTCTACAATATGGCCTACGTTCATCATGAGCTCATCACCGGGCTTACCGGCTTCAGTAGGAACCTGAAGGGGACGGAGGACATCGTTATTAATGGCTTGCTGGTCGCTCAGCCCATCGATAAAGAGGAGTGCTGCTTGCTCTTGGGTCTGTTTAATGGTAAAGGTTCGAATAAATAAATCCGGAGTATCTGAAAATAACTTTCTAAGGATAGTAAGATTTTCGTCTAGGCTTAAACGGATAACTTCCCCCGGTTCAGGCTTTTCCTTTCCGTTCTGTTCATTTGTCATGGCGTAGGTCCTCCTTTCCCTTCAGAAGTCATGATGAGCTATTTTATTTTGCCACGCTTTACCATGAGTATACGTAGGAACAACAAAATCCCCCTCGCAAAGTGCGAAGGGGGAAAGGTCATCTATGGTAAATAGAGAAGCAGGTTTCGTGGTACTTAGGTGCCTGCTTTGAATAAGGTGGCAATGGAGCCGCCTTCGGTGATGATTTTGATTGCTGTAGCTAGAAGCGGGGACATCGGCAGAACAATGAATTTATCGGAACGCTGTTCGCCGATATCAATCGTATCGGTAATGACAACCTCCCGAATATTCGGGTGATCGAGCTTCTCCAGCGCATTGGCGGAGAACAGTCCATGCGTTGCGCATATGTAAGAGTCATGTGCGCCTTTTTTCTTAAGCGCTTCGACTACGTTAACGATCGTGCTTCCTGTATCAATCAAGTCCTCAATAATAATCGGAGTCATATCTTCCACGTCTCCGATAATATGCGTAATCTCGGATTGGTTATGCGCCGGCCGGTTTTTGATCATGATCGCAAATGGACAGTCCAGCAAGCCAGCAAGCTTTTCTGCTGTTGTTGCTCGACCTGCGTCAGGGGAGACAACAACAGGATTTTTAATTTTTTTGCCTCTTAAGTACTCGATAATCAAATCAAGCGCAGTCAAATGATCGACGGGAATATCGAAGAAGCCCTGAATCGGATCGGCATGCAAATCAACGGTAATGATACGGTTGGCACCAACTGTCGTAAGCACATCAGCAACCAGCTTTGCCGAGATGGGCTCCCGCGGAGCTGATTTTCTTTCTTGGCGGGCATAACCATAGTAGGGCATTACAATGTTGATGGTTTTGGCAGATGCCCGCTTGGCAGCATCAATCATGACGAGCGTTTCGATTAGGTGCTCGTTAACCGGATGGGAAAGCGATTGTACGATAAAGACATCACAGGTACGAATGGGCTCACCATAGGAAACATGAATTTCGCCGCTTTGTTGTCGTGAAATAGCGACATTCCCTAGGGGAAGACCAAGCTCCTTGCATAGCTCCTCGGCAAGCCTCTGGTTCGAGGTGCCGGAAAAAATTTTAACCTTTTGCATAAGATCCTCCTTAAAACTACGTTAAACGACATTCTTTGCTCAATCATAACAAACAAAGCATAGGAGGACAAATCAAAATAGGGACTCCTTTAATGATGTGGCTATTCACATTCAGGTAAAGGTCCCGTTACGAGAGCGATAGAAGGAATCAACTGTGGTCATTTGAGGTTTGGTACCGTATGGAAGAAGGGCTTCGAATACAACCTTCAATTGCAGTATATTTTATCATCTGTTGATGTTTTCAAAGTATTCACGCGTCTCTTTGCGCGACTCAGGGGTTAATACACGGTCAAGCTCTTCGTTTAACCAAGTAATTGTCTTGTTGCGCAGAATATTGCGCATGCCTTCTTCTGCTTCAAGCATGGCCATATTTATGACACAGGGAGATGCTAAGGAGCACGCAAGATAATCTTCATCGCGACATAAATAAGTATTATTTTTAATGTTTTTGCATTGAAAGACAGGACGGGCACCTTCAATAGCTTCAACAACATCCCAGAATGAAATTTCTCCAGGAGGCTTGGCCAATTTATACCCACCTTTAACGCCAGGCACTGAACTTACGATACCTGCCTTGGTAAGTTTTCCAAAGACCTTGGAAAGATAAGTCTCTGAAATGCCTTGGAACGCAGCAAGCTCTTTAATACCTATAGTAGCATCCGGCGGAATATCAATTAAGTATACTAAGCAATGTAGACCATATTCAACGCCAATACTATACTGCATGCAACGACCTACTCTCTATAAAAAAAGTTATTATTAATCATCTTAGGTCGATTTAAAATCCTTGTCAAATAGAGCAGGCACCATTTCGCTTCCAAAAAAAAGGTGAAGAATCGCGATTGACACCCATATTGTTTAGAGTTATATTGGTGACAAGATTAATCGACGATAACATTAATCGACGTTTTGTCGTATCGACGATAAAGCGTCGGAAGGGGATTGTGAATTTGATGCAATAAGACTTAATCTTACCTAGTGTAAGGACGTGCGTTTGAACGTTTTAAACGAATTTCAATGAACAGAGCAATAAACTGCTCGTAAAAATCGAAGGAGTGTGTGAATGATGAAAATGAGATTGGATTATATGAAAGTACAACCGGAGTCTTTTCAGACGTTATTGAAATTAGAAGGCTATGTAAAAAAAAGCGGCCTTGACCACAATTTGCTGGAACTGATTAAAATTCGCGCTTCCCAAATAAATGGTTGTGCCTTCTGCCTTGATATGCATACGAAAGATGCTTTAGCCATGGGCGAGACGACGCAGCGATTGTTCCTGCTAAACGCATGGCGAGAAGCTCCATTTTATACGGAAGCGGAGCGCGCTGCCCTTGCTTTAACCGAAGCGGTGACGAGCATCTCGAATGCTGGCGTGCCAGAGGAGCTGTACGAACAAGTCCGCCAATATTTTGACGAGGAGCAATACGTTAACTTGATTATGGCTATTAATGCGATTAATAGTTGGAACCGTATGGCAATCTCCACGGGCATGGTGCCTGGCGAATATCAGTCGGCAATACGCAAGTCATAATTTATACTCTGGAATCCTTGTCCATCGGCGATGGACAAGGATTTATTGTATTCCAAATCAATAAATCCAGGAGGAAACATGAGTTATAAAATACTTTTATTTGATCTCGATGACACACTATTAGATTTTGGCGCGAATGAAGCGGAATCATTAACAACATTATTTCAGCAGTATGGCTATGCCTTTTCGGATGAGTTGTTTCAATTATATAACTCCGTCAATAAACAATTATGGGCTCAATATGAAAACGGGGCTATTACGCTCGACATCGTGCTGAATTCCAGATTCTCCGAAACCATGTTAAAGCTTGGGAAGGTCGTAGACGGCATGGAATGGGAGAGTCTTTACAGAGACCTATTAGGGGATGGGAGTCAGCTTCTAATGGAAGGCGCTTTAGAGGTTTGCCGGCAATTATCTACAACCCATCGGCTGTTTGTCATTACGAATGGCATTACTCGCACACAGATTAAGAGGTTAAAGCAGTCGGGCCTTTATGATTTTTTCGAAGATATTTTTGATTCACAAAGCATTGGTTATCAAAAACCTTCCATTGAATTCTTTGAGTATGTTATGAATCATATTTCGGATTTTCATAAGCATGAAGCGCTTGTCATTGGAGATTCGTTAAATACGGATATCAAAGGCGGCCAGCTGTCTGGGATTGATACTTGTTGGATCTATAGAACGAAGCCATCAAGTCCAGCTGACGTTCCAAGCACATACACGATTTCGAGCTTAAAAGAGCTTGGGGACATCGTATAAGCTAACGCTGTACATTTCCTATCTACGAAGGCTCTTTTTTTCGGGAGGGCTGCGGGTGTATAATGTGTGCTTAGAAAGAGGTGGAAGCATGTCTCAAGAGATTAGAGCTTACGAGCTGGTTGCACTGAAGGAAATAGCGGAAATGCTCAACAGCACCAACGACATGAATCAAATGTTGGACGACGTGTTAGTTAAGCTGCTTGAGGTGACGGGCTTTACGACGGGTTGGATTTTTATGACGGATAACCGAAGCGAGAAGCTCTGTGCGGCTTCCCATGCTTTGCCGCAGGGGCTGAACGCCAATGACCAGCAGGTGATGTGCGGTACGGAATGCTGGTGCCTGCAAAGCTACATGCAAAATAAACTGCATCATGCCGTTAATATTATAGAATGCTCCCGAATTACTTATGCTATCACGCATTCGCTTGGCGATACGGAAGGCATTTCACACCATGCCACCGTGCCGCTTAAAGCAGGCACCGACAGCTTCGGCTTGCTCAACGTCGCGCAAACCGGAAAGGTTCATTTCTCGGAGGAGGAGCTGGCGCTGCTAGAGGCGATTGCTTATCAGATTGGAACGGCTATCAAGCGGATTAGGCTATATCAGCTGCAGGAGCAGCATGCGGTTCATTATGCGAAGCTCGGCAATGTCATTCAGAGCATCAATGCGGTTCAAGACATTAATCAACTGCCGCTGCAGGCGGTTAAGCATATTGGGGATACCTTCCACTGGCAGCATGTTTCTTTATTCATGTATGAGCAGCAGCAGCTATCGCTTCGCGCTCATTATACGAACAACCAATTAAATAAAGAGTGGCTCTCGCTTGCCATTGACGAAGGAGGTCCTGTCAGCACTGCGTTCAGCGAAAATCGCCTTGTTGCCTTAGCCAATTGCGAGCAGGTGCCTTACAAGTCATTGTCCTCTATCGGTATTCCGCCATTTTTATCGGCGGTTGCTGTGCCGCTCCGTATCCGAAGCCGTTCCATCGGCGTGCTATTCCTGAGCAGCCAGCTGCCGCATCAGTTCGATGATTACCAGGATGATTTCATGTATTCGCTCGGGGATCATTTTACGTTAAGCGTAGAAAATTTGCGGGTGTATGAGCAGCGCCGAGAGCTGGCATTAATGGAAGAAAGAAATCGGATGGCCAGGGATTTGCATGACTCTGTTATTCAGAAGGTGTTCTCGCTATCCTTTCTGGCGAAAGGCGCAGAGACGGTGCTTGCGGGCAAGGAGCCGATCGTGGAGCGTTCGTTGCAAGAGATCAGACAGCTGTCGCAAGAAGCGTTGAAGGAAATGCGAACCTTAATTTGGCAGCTGCGCCCGGCAGGATTGGAGCATGGCCTGCTTACCGCATTGAAAAAATACGGAAATAGCATGGAGATCGTCGTTTACGAACAAGTAGAAGGTGTACGGGAGCTGCCGCGTGCCATCGAGGAAGCATTTTGGCGGATTGGGCAAGAAGCTTTAAATAATGTCAAAAAACATGCGGACACGAATGTGGTGTATATCCGTTTGGTAAAATCAGAACAGTTGGCCAGCCTTGAGATTAGAGATAAAGGCCGTGGCTTCTCGCCGGAGAAGCGCAAAGGGAAGCGTACGATGGGCATGCTATCCATGAGGGAGCGGGCGGAAACGCTAGGCGGGGAATTAATGATTCAAAGCGGAAAGGGACAGCCGACAATCGTAAAGGCGACCATTCCGATTGCGTCAGATACGGATACGTGGGACGAGGAATGAGGAGCAGCAGTGACAATTAAAATTTTATTAGTGGATGACCATCAAATCGTATTAAAAGGGATCTCTTTTTTTCTGAGCATGCAGCCTGATTTCGAGCTGGTAGGCGAAGCCAACAACGGCCGTGAAGCGGTGGAGAAGGCAGCTGAATTGCAGCCTGATCTCATCTTAATGGATCTGAATATGCCGATTATGGATGGCATAGAGGCGAGTAATCTGATCGCAAAGCAATTTCCATCTATGAAGGTGCTCGTGCTGTCCAGCTTCTCGGATCTGAGCCATATCGTTCCTGCCCTACAGTCGGGTGTCATCGGTTACATGCTTAAGGATGTAGAGCCGGATCAACTGGCAGAAGCCATTCGCAGCGCGTACAAGGGCAACGTTCAGCTCCATCCGGATATTTCCGCAGCACTACTTAATCAGTTGGCTCCTTCGGAGAAGACTGTAAACGAGCCGGTTCGAAGCGAGCTATCGGACACGTTAACCCCTAGGGAGCTCGAGGTGCTTAAGCTGCTTACCAAGGGCATGAGCAATCGGGAAATCGCGTCTGCGCTGACGGTTGCCGAGAAAACAGTCAAAACCCATGTCAGCAGCATTTTGAGCAAGCTGAATTTGGCTGATCGAACACAAGCGGCATTGTATGCGGTACAGTTCATGAATATAAACGAAGCTTAACCGTCGATCTAAGACTATAGTCGTAAGACTTGTACTCCGCCTTAAGCGGTAAATAAGCGATATTTTTTCAGTCTATTTGCCGATGTGTTTCTCCTCAAAGCTATATACAATTAAGGTACTTACAAAAAGTAAATCAAACACTGTGGAGGGAAACACAAAATGAGTACAGTATTATTTGTTAAAGCAAACGATCGCGGAATTGAACAGGCGACAAGCGTAAAGCTATACCACGCATTTCTAGACAGCTATAAAGCGAGCCATCCGGAAGATGCGGTTGTTGAGCTTGATTTGTTCAACGAAGAATTGCCATACCTGAATGCAGACATGATTAACGGTAACTTCAAAGCAGCTCGCGGCTTCGATCTAACTCCAGCTGAGCAAGCGGCAGTAACCGTATCCGATAAATATATTAACCAATTCCTAGCTGCGGATAAAGTCGTATTTGCTTTCCCGCTTTGGAACTTCACAGTACCTGCAGTATTGCATACGTACATTGACTACCTTTCCCAAGCTGGCAAAACATTCTCTTACACAGCTGAAGGTCCGGTTGGTTTGGTTTCCGACAAAAAAGTTGCTCTTCTTAACGCTCGTGGCGGCGTTTATTCTGAAGGACCAGCAGCTTCGGTTGAGATGTCCTTTAACTTTATCCGCAATGTGATGGGCTTCTTCGGCGTCACAAACCTCGAGAGCGTCATTATCGAAGGGCACAACCAGCTTCCTGACCAAGCGGAAGCGATTGTCGCGAACGGCCTAGAGCAAGCGAAAAAAGTTGCAGCAAGCTTCTAATTCAAAAGAAAAAAAAGCCAAGGCAACCGGTCATTCGACTGGTTGTCTTTTTTTTGAAATTTAGCACCATTCCATAAAAAAATGATTGACTTTTGGGACAGGAAAATGGTTTTATTATATAGACCGATCGTTATAATCGAGGAGTGAATGGATGTCAGAAAAAACAAATACACGTCAAATGATATTGGATACCGCCGCGCGACTTTTTTTTACGAAAGGGTATCATGCGACGGGATTAAGCCAAATTATTAAAGAGAGCGAGTGTCCCAAAGGCTCTTTGTATTATTACTTCCCGAAGGGCAAGGAAGAGCTGGCTCTGGAGTGCATCCAATGCACGAAATTGTTTGTTACCGAGAAATGGAAAGCCAAGTTCGATGCCTACAATGACCCGGCTGAGGCCGTGCAGGCCTTTGTGTTGGAACTAGGAACGGATGCGGAAAAATGCGATTTTCAAGGTTACATGCCATTTAGCTTCTGGATGGCTGTAGAGACATCTGCCATCAGCGAGAAGCTGAGAGAGGCAGGACAAGACGTGTTTGCTTCTTGGCAAGCGGTCGTATCGGAGAGGCTGATCCAAGCCGGCATGGAGAAGACGAGAGCGGAGGACGTTGGTGTCGTTATCGTTTCACTGCTGGAAGGTGCTCTTATCCTTGCCATTACGAAACGCGATAAACAGCCATTAGCTACTGCGTCAAAATGTATTCCGTATTTAATTAATAAATGTCCTTCTCTTTGAGAAGTCATTCATAAAAAAAGATAGAAAGATCATAGGAGAGTGGAAAGCTTGCAAGCATCAATGGCAGAACCGCAACAAAATACGGGGCAAAAATATAAAGTCATCCCCATCATGATTTCATTATTGTTAGCTGGATTTATAGGCATGTTCAGCGAAACCGCGCTTAACGTAGCGCTTAGTGATTTAATAAGCATATTTGATATCAGTGCTGCAACGGTGCAATGGCTCACGACGGGTTACCTTCTCACATTAGGAATATTGGTTCCCGTATCCGGTTTGTTGCTGCAATGGTTTTCGACTAGGCAGCTATTCATAGCTGCACTTAGCTTTTCTGTTCTAGGCACACTGGTTGCGGCGTTAGCGCCTAGCTTCGAAGTGCTGTTGACTGCGCGCGTCATTCAAGCCGCAGGTACGGCACTGCTGCTGCCGCTCATGTTCAATACGATCCTTATCATTTTCCCAGCGGAAAAAAGAGGAGCAGCCATGGGCGTCATCGGGCTTGTTATTATGGTTGCGCCTGCCGTTGGGCCTACAATCGCGGGTTTACTGATCGAGAATCTAAGCTGGCACTGGATTTTCTGGTTGTCACTGCCGTTTCTCGTGATCGCTTTGCTGTTTGGCATGCTCTACATGCAAAACGTATCCACGATTACAAAACCGAAAATTGATATTTTCTCACTAATCTTCTCGACACTCGGTTTCGGCGGCATCGTGTTTGCATTCAGCAGCGCGGGCGAAGGAGAAGGCGGTTGGGGTAGCACGAAGGTAATTGCTTCGATGATTGTCGGTGTGGTGGCGCTAGTTATTTTTGCCATCCGTCAATTAACGATGAAGCAGCCAATGATGAACCTGCGCGCATTTAAACATCCGATGTTCGTCGTAGGTACGCTTATGGTCTTCATTTGTATGATGGTTATCTTGTCATCGATGCTCGTATTGCCTATGTACTTGATTAGAGGGCTTGGCCTTAGCGCTTTGACAGCAGGGCTTGTCATGCTGCCAGGCGGCCTGATTAACGGAATTATGTCCCCCATCATGGGAAGCCTCTTTGATAAATTCGGGCCGAAATGGCTTGTTATTCCTGGACTTGTCATTGTTGCTGCCGTACTTTGGTTCTTCTCAGGCATTACGACAGCTTCAACGCTGACGCTTATTATCGTGCTTCATTCCTGCTTGATGGTCGGCATTTCTATGGTATGGATGCCTTCCCAAACCAATGGTCTCAACCAGCTGCCGCGTGAGCTATATCCGGATGGAACCGCGATTATGAACACGCTCCAGCAAGTGGCGGGAGCCATCGGTACAGCGGTAGCGGTAAGCGTCATGACTGCCGGGATTAATGGCTTTATGAAGGATGTTGCGGATCCAACAGATCCAGCCAATGCACCGCTGGCTTTGACAGCAGGCATTCAAAACGCCTTTATCTTTGCGACGGTGGTTGCGGTTATCGGCTTGATTGTCGCTTTCTTCATCAAACGGGTTCATGTAGGCAAGCAGCATTAACAGAATATGGCATAGGGACAGCGCCTTTACAAAGGAGCTGTCTCTTTTTTTTGTAAGGATTGACGTTGAGAAACGTTATCATCTACAATAATGAGAATAATGCGATAGAGAAGCAAGGCTGCATAAAAAAAGGCGGGTCAGGGAATGAAAAGAATATTGCTCATTGAAGATGAGAGAAATTTAGCACGATTTATTGAGCTTGAGCTGCGGCATGAATCGTTTGATATTGTTGTTGCATCCGATGGGAATAGAGGCTTGGAGCTTGCGCTGCGCGAAGATTGGGATGCGATTTTGCTTGATCTGATGCTGCCAGGCTTAGATGGGCTCGAGGTTTGCCGCAGAATTCGTACATTGAAAGCTACGCCTATACTCATGTTGACGGCTAGAGACAGCATTTCGGACCGCGTCTCTGGTCTGGATAACGGAGCAGACGACTATATTCCCAAGCCATTCGCGATTGAAGAGCTATTAGCGCGGCTTCGTGTCGTCTTCAGAAGACAAGAGAAGCTGGCGGAGGAACAGCGGTCCATGCTGGTGTTTGGAGAGCTTAGCGTTGATCTGGATGCCAGAATCGTGAGTAAAGGAAATCAAACGATCGGGCTGACGAAGCGGGAGTATGAGTTGCTGCTCGCTTTTATGCACAATCCGAACCGTGTGCTCTCACGGGAAACTCTGCTGGATAAGGTTTGGGGCTTCGATGCAGCGGTCGATACGAATGTAGTGGACGTTTATGTTAGGTACCTGCGCAATAAAATAGATTCGCCGGAGAAGGAAAGCTGCATTCAAACGCAGCGCGGCGTAGGATATGTGATGAGGAAATGAACAGGCTGCGGCAACGGTTTTCTCGTTTTCCGATTAAGTGGAAGCTGACCTTATGGTCAGCTTTGCTGCTGTTTCTGCTGTTTGTCGCGTATAACGCCGTCCAGTATGCTTTTATTGAGAAATGGATGGTTAAGCAAGCGGAAATGAATACGAAAGAGGATATGCGCGAGATTTTGAATTACTTATTGGAGAAGGAGTTTACGTTCGAAGAATCAGAAATGGGCTCGATTCGAAGCTTTCTCGAAAAGGTAAATGAACGCAATCAACTGATTCGGTTGTTAGACGAGAATGGGGAGCAAATACTCGTTGTTTCAGAAAATATACCCGATTATTGGATGGATGCTTATCCCCGTACCGAGCTCGCCGGGAAAGGGACTTGGTTTCTAGATTCTAATTTGCTGCTCATGAGGAGCCCGCTAACCATATTTTCTTTCAATGGCACAGTGGAGATTGTGAAAAACAATGAGGATTTCGAAAAGCTCAGCTCGGCTTTTTTTCGTATCATGCTCATTTGCTGTTTTGGAGCCGTTATTATTAGCGGCATTGGCGGTGGTCTGCTTGCGCGCCAATTGCTAAAACCGCTTCAAACGATGAACCATGCGATGGTCGGTGTAAAGAATAAGGGCGTCAAGGAACGTGTAAGGCTGAATGAAAACAAAAATGATGAGATTGCTGCGCTGATGAAGCTCTTTAACGAAATGATGGATAAGCTCGAGCGCTCCTTCGGACAGCAGAAGCAATTTATCGAGGATGCCTCCCATGAGCTTAGAACCCCGGTCGCGATCATGGAGGGCCATTTGCAGCTGCTGCAGCGCTGGGGCAAGGATGATCCGGCGATACTCGAAGAATCGTTGAACGCTTCCGTGGAAGAGCTTGCCCGCTTAAAGGGGCTTGTACAGGAGCTCCTTTCCCTTTCCCGTGCGGAGAAGGAGCTCCCTGCAAAGGATGAGCGATGGCCGCATTCAGCTAAAACAATAGAGAAGCTCATTGGAAACATGACATTGCTGCATCCTGAATTTCACTTTGATGTGGAGCTTGAACCAATCTCTCAAGCGGTGCTCTTTGTATCAGAGCAGCATTTGGAGCAAATCATGCTCATTTTACTTGATAATGCCATTCGTTTTTCAGGGGAGAGCAAGGCGATCAAGGTTTCTGCCTCTCTTCTAGAGGGGGAAGCGCTCCTTTCCGTGACAGACTACGGAATAGGCATATCGGAAGATGATCTGCCTCTCGTTACGAATCGTTTCTACCGGGCGGACAAGTCTAGAAGCGGAGCAAACGGTGGGCATGGACTTGGATTATCGATCGCCATGCGGCTTGTTCAGCGCTATGACGGCCGTTTGCTCATGAAGAGCGGGGAGGGAGCAGGCACGACGGTTACCGTTTCTTTTAAAAAAGTTGCCCGAAATTAAATTTCGGACAACTTTTTTAATTTTCACAGCATTTTCTCATTTTAGTCCGTTACAATAAGAATTGTTGGTAATGATATTCATTATCAAATATAAAAAAGAGAATGAGAGGTACCATCAGGATGAAAAAGAAAAACCTTGCAGGAATCATCATGTTAACGATGCTGACTGTGCTCGTATTAGCAGGCTGTGGAGCAAATAATGCAGGAAATAACAAGACAGCAGCTTCGTCACCGTCACCTGAAGCAAGTGAGCAGGCGGCAAATTCAGAGGGGAATAAAAATGATACAGTTAAGGATAATGGCAAGGATCAGATCGTAAACGTATTTACAGCAAGACATTATGATGTAGACAGTCAGCTATTTGATGCTTTTACAAAGGAAACGGGCATTAAGGTTAACGAAATCAAAGGTACAGCCGAAGAGCTGGTCGAACGACTGAAACGTGAAGGCGAGAGCTCCGAAGCGGATTTGTTCATTACCGTTGATGGAGGGGTATTAAATTATGCGAAGCAAAATGATGTGCTTCAGCCGATCCAATCGGCCGCCGTTGATAGCAATGTGCCGACGGAGTGGCGGGATAGCGATAACAATTGGGTAGGGATTGCAACGCGAGCTCGCGTCATCGTCTACGCCAAGGACCGTGTAAAACCGGAGCAGCTGTCCACATATGAGGATTTGGCAAGTGACGCATGGAAAGGGAAAGTATTAGCGCGTTCATCTTCGAGCTTATATAACCAATCACTGCTGGCTTCGTTCATTGAACTGAACGGGGAAGCGGCAGCTGAGGCTTGGGCCAAAGGGATCGTCACTAATTTTGCCCGTAATCCAGAAGGCGGAGACCGTGATCAAGCGAAAGCAATTGTAGCTGGAATAGGTGACGTCGCTATTATGAATACTTATTATGTTGGTCAAATGCTTCATTCCAAAGATGCTGAAGAGGTTAAGGTAGCTGAGCAAATTGGCGTATTTTTCCCAAATCAAGACACCACTGGAGCACATCTGAACATCAGCGGCGTTGGACTAACCAAGCATGCGAAAAATAAGGACAACGCGATTAAGCTGATCGAGTATATGACAGGCAAGGACGGTCAAACGCTGCTGACGCAAGGAAGCTTCGAGTTTCCCGTCAATGCAGCGGCTGACAAGCCAGAGCTTCTGAAGGGCTGGGGAGATTTCAAGACTCAGCAGCTCAACTTCTCCAAGCTGGGCGATCATAATAAAAAAGCAGTTGAGCTTCTTGCGAAGGTAGGCTGGAAATAAAAATGTTCGTCTCCACCTTGCTGCGTAACTTGAAAAGAAAGCTAAACGGCTGGGTAATCTTGAGCGTGATAGGGGCCGTAATGGCCCTTGTCCCGTCTCTTTATATTTTATTTGGATTATTCCGCAGACCCAATGAAAACTGGCAACAAATTAAGGACTACATGCTGCTTGATTCGATTATACAGTCCATGTGGCTGGTGCTTGGCACCGTCATCTTCTCCGTTATCATCGGTGTGTCGCTTGCGTGGCTAATGGCTGCTCATGACTTTCCGCTGCGCGGATTTTTTCATTTTGCCTTCCTGCTTCCACTAGCGATCCCGCCTTACATTGGCGCCTATACTTACGGCTCAATGCTTAGCTATACGGGAAGCATACAAGCGTTTATGCGTAATTCACTCGCCTTAACGCCTAATCAGGCTTATTTTGATATTTTGTCTATGAAAGGCGCAATCTTTATATTTACGCTTTTTTTGTTTCCATATATTTATTTGATGACCAAAACCTTTTTGGAGAAGCAAAGCGCCGCGTTTATCGAAAATGCGAGGCTGCTGGGAAAAGGGCAGCTTCATGTTTATTTTCGAATCGTATTGCCCTTATCGCAAGCGGCTATTGTTGGCGGAGCAAGCCTGGTCGCATTTGAGGTTTTAAACGATTTTGGCGTGACGAAGCACTATGGCATCCCTTCGTTTACCGCGACTATTTTTAAAACCTGGTTCGGGATGTATGACGTGGATTCAGCCATTCGACTTGCCGCTTTACTAATGATCGTCATTATTGGCTTGTTTATCATAGAGCGGCTGGTGCGCAGACGCAGAAGATTTCATTCGCCTACTAGTCGGACGAGCCCGCTTAGGAGAAGGCGCTTGAGCAAGCTGGGAGCCGTGGCAGCGGTTGCTTGCAGTACGGTGATTTTTGCCCTTTCATTTGCGATTCCGGTTGTCCAGCTTATCGTATGGGCGACATGGACGTATGAAGATGTATGGAATGGAAAATTTGTTCAGCTGGTACGAAATACGCTGGTGGTTTCCCTCGTTTCAATTGGATTGCTCATGCTGCTTGCCGTTATTGTCGCTAACGTAAGCCGCTCCTACAAGCATTCATTCTTCGCGCTTGCAATTACTAAGCTGATATCCATGGGATACTCCATACCGGGAGCGGTATTGTCGATTGGCGTACTGGCGGTGTTCATATCACTTGATCATCAACTGGGCGGGCTCTACGGCTGGTTAGGCTGGGGTTCAAGCAAATTGGTGCTTAGCATGTCGCTGGTTATGCTCGTATTTGCTTATGTAATCCGTTTTTTGGCAGTAGGTTTTAATGCGGTCGAATCGGGCTTCGATAAAATAGGCAATCGTTATTCGGAAGCTTCACGAACGCTTGGCATGAGCGAGACCAAAACGTTCTTTAAAGTTGATTTTCCATTGATTAAAGGCTCGATTCTCGCCGGTTTTTTGTTAACGTTCATGGAAATGGTCAAGGAGCTTCCGCTCACTCTGCTGCTGCGCCCCTTTAATTTTGAGACATTGGCAACCAAAGCGTATCAATACGCTAGCGATGAACAGATCCATCAAGCTTCGGTTCCTTCTTTGTTCATTATTGCCGTCGGCACGTTATCGGTCTTTTTCTATCATTGGTTGGGAGAGAAGAAATCCACATGACATTTTTTGAATTGACAGACATCTCTTTCGGATATGCGGGACGGAATACTGCCGTTTTAAAGCATTTCTCTTTGAGAATGGAAAAAGGGGAGGTAGCCGGGCTGCTGGGGCAAAGCGGCTGCGGCAAAAGCACGCTGCTGCGAATCATTGCGGGTCTGGAACTGCCAGATTCGGGACGTATCATCCTTAACGGTAGAACATTGGTCGACCCGCAGCATTTTATCGAGCCCGAGCAGCGCGGCGTGGGGATGGTATTTCAGGACTATGCATTATTTCCTCATTTGACCGTTGGCCAAAATATATTATTCGGACTGCATCGGCTATCGAAAAAGGAAAGGTTGCTTCGCCTGGAGGAAATGCTGGAGCTGATTCGACTGCAGCATCTGGTGAAGCGGTATCCACATGAACTTAGCGGCGGGCAGCAGCAGCGGGTTGCCTTTGCTAGGGCGCTGGCTCCATCGCCAGAATTGTTATTGATGGATGAGCCATTCAGCAGCTTGGATGCTCATTTGAAAAAAGACATTCGTGAAGAGTTGAAGCTATTGCTGCATGAGTCTAATATGACCTGCCTTGTCGTGACGCATGATCAAGAAGACGCAGCTGTCATCTGTGACCGTATCGTACAGATGACAAATCGGACATAAAGGGAGAGGACATTAGCTGATGGGCTAGTGTCCTTTTTAAATTAGATTTTATAGATATCATTTATAGGACTTCAAATCTGTTTTTTCTTATCGGATGATTTGAACCACGGTCGATTAATTGGATGGTCTAATTACATGCCAATTGGACGGTTTCGGTATGGCGAAAAAACGGTAAGCTAGAGCTATATCCATAGCCCAGGAATACCGTTTAGTAGCATAAAGGAGACGGCGACGATGAATCAACGTAATGCAAGGGTAGCAGTCGTTCAGGCAGCCCCCATCCTGTTTGATAAACAATCAGCCTTTCAGAAAATAGCCAGCTGCGCTAAGGAAGCGCAAGCGAAGGGTGCTCAATTGCTGCTTTTTCCTGAGGTTTTTGTTTCAGGTTATCCGAGAGGACTCTCCTTCGGGGCTAGAGTTGGCAGCCGAACAACGGAAGGGCGCGAGGATTGGGCGAGGTATTGCGACAGCGCCATTATGATTCCCGGTACGGATACGGATTTGCTTGGAGAAATCGCTAGAGAAGCAGGCTTGTATTTAATCGTCGGCGTCGTGGAACGGGATCAAGCATTTAGCCGCTCTACGCTCTATAACAGCATCGTATATTTCGGACCGGACGGTCAATTACTTGGGAAGCACCGCAAACTGATGCCGACCGGATCGGAGCGGTTGTTATGGGGTCAGGGGGACGGCAGCTCACTCACCGTCATCGACACGCCTTTCGGGCGGATTGGCGGATTAATCTGCTGGGAAAATTATATGCCGCTTGCGAGAACGGCTATGTATGCCAAGGGAATAGACATTTTGGTTACGCCGACAGCAGATGCGCGCGATACTTGGCAAGCTACGCTGAAGCATATCGCCTGTGAAGGAAGATGTTATGTTCTCTCCAGCAATCAATACGTAACGAAGGCCATGTATCCTCAGGATTTGAATGGGTATGCTGAGCTAGAGCAGGATGCGGACCCGCTTTGCCGCGGCGGCAGCGCAATTGTAGGACCCTTGGGCGATTATGTTGCAGAGCCGGTATACGGGGAAGAAACGATTTTGTACGCGGATTTAGATATGTCGCTTGTGACAGCCAGCCGATTCGACTTTGATGTCGTCGGTCATTATAATCGCCCTGATATTTTCCAGCTGCATGTGAACGAAGCAAGTCAGAGCATTGTTACGTTTGGCTAGTCTATGTATTTTCTTTCATAACGTTTAGGAGGGATTCAGATGGAAGTGCCGGTTGGCGTATGGGTGGCTTCGGCCATTATTGTTGTTATTTTAGCATGGATTACTTTCTGGATAACGAATAAAGCTTATTCGCGCAGGTGGGAAGACAAAGATACCGAGGATCAGGGCAAGCATTATTAATCCTGTCGGTACCCGAAAAGAAGACAATAGCAGGAAACTCCACTCATGTTCCAATTAATGCTACAATAGTAGAAAAACATGAGGGGACGAGAACGGGAGTGCACAACAAGCTGCGCCCCGGACAATAGATGGATGTAACGGAGCCTCTAGATACGAAGCAATGTGCCATATGCAAGGAAATAAAGCCGATCACGCAATTTTTGCGAAGGACCGGTAAGCGCTCGAGCACGGGATCGCGCCGCGGGGCGTGTAGAGCCTGCCGCAAGGCAAAGACGGCAGCGGTTATGCCGGCAACCGCCCAGCTTCTGGATCAAAAAGCGATAAGACGGAAAGCACAGGCCAATAAACCGCGGTTATCTCCGCCGATGCCTTCTATACCGCTTCCGAATGACCCGGCCGCTTTGAAGACGACTCGCCAAGGAACCATCTGGATGAGAGGCAAGACGGATAAGGGCAGGCGCTGGTATCAAGAGATAGAGCTTGAGCTTGCTGTCACGCTGGTGAAGGAGCATGCTGCGGTTATTGTTAACCGGCATACGATTCGCCGGTTGTTTAGCAATAAGGATTTTAGGCGATATATTTTGGAGCGGGACAACCATATCTGTTATTTTTGCGGAGAGTTTGGCGATACGATCGACCACATGCTGCCACGTGCCAAGGGCGGCCATACGACGCCTGTCAATTGTGTCTGTGCATGCAACGCTTGCAATCAATCCAAAGCCGATCAGGATTTGCAGGTTTTTATGAAAAATGAAGAAGAGAGACCGTAATGCAGCTTCATATTATGGACTAGCTTCTTTTTTTATTCTTACATCGAGGCGCACCTAGCATGTTGGTGTTACAGACTTAATATTCGTTCGTGCAGGAACCTTAACCTTCATCTCCACAGCAAGTGTGGTTTTGGAGGTTATTTTACATTATCACTTTACTGTTATAACGGATTAATGTATTATCGCAATAAAGGATTTAAATTACATATTACGAGGGTGATTTTGATGCAAACGAATCAACATGAGGTACAGCCGCGCAAAGCATTGGAGCTAATGAAGCCCTATTCCCCCGGGAAGCCGATATGGGAGGTACAGAAAGAGCTGGGGCTGGAACGGGTAATCAAGCTAGCGTCCAATGAGAATCCGCTGGGGCCTTCCCCAAAAGCGCTTGAAGCCATACAGGCGGTATTATCCGATCTTCACCGTTATCCTGACGCGCAGACGATCGATTTGAAGCACGCGATTGCTAGTCATTATGATCTTAGCACCGAGCATGTCATCGTAACAAACGGCGGAGACGAGCTGATTACGCTAGTATCGGAAGCTTTTTTGGATGCAGGTGATGAAATTATCGTCCCAGGGCCAACGTTTAGCGAATATGAATTCGGTGCGCAGCTCATGGGGGCCAAAGCCATAACCGTTCCGTTAACCGAGGACTTTGCTTTCGATACGAAGGCGATTTTGGCCGCTGTAACGGAGCGTACAAAACTGGTCTATATTTGTTCTCCGAATAATCCTACCGGCACCATATTAGCTCATAACGAGCTGAAGCAGTTGCTGGATGATTTGCCTAAACGAATACTTGTCGTGTTGGATGCGGCATATAGCCACTTTGTTTCTGTTGACACCTATTCTGACGGCATACGGTTTGTAAGGGAAGGTTATCCGCTGCTGGTCTTAAAAACCTTTTCCAAAATATATGGGCTTGCGGGTATACGCGTAGGTTTCGGCGCTGCTCCGCAGCCCATCATTCAAAGCATTCTGCAGGTCAAGGAGCCGTTTAATGTGAATACGCTGGCTCAGGCTGCTGCGGTGGCGGCGATAGCCGATAAAGAACATGTCATACGCTCGCGCGAGCTTGTGGTTCGTGAACGAGAACGGCTATATGCGGGCTTTCGCCAGTTAGGCGTTGAATACACTGAGAGCATGAGCAACTTTGTGCTTGTAAGGCTTGGATCGAAAGCAGAGGCTGTATATGGTCAGTTAATGACAAGAGGGATTATTGTGCGATATGGGAAGATATGGGGGTTGCCGGAGCATATTCGCATCTCAATCGGTACACCAGAGGAGAATGACAGCCTTTTGTCGGTTCTAAGCGATGTCTTAGCTAAGCATAAAGTATAGTTGAATAAGGGAAAAAGCAGCCTTCAGCACTCGGATTGAACGTGGCTCTAAAGAAAATCACTGGATGGTAACCACAGTGTCTTCGAGAGGCTCGATGTTCAATCGGTATGCTTTGGCTGCTTTTTTCGTTGCTTGTTTCTTAGCCCGTAAATTCCTGAACCCATGTGCTTTTAAAATAGGCGATCCCGATCTTAGTAAAACTGCTGCTCATTATATTAGCCCGATGGCCAGCGCTGTTCATCCAATCGTTCATAACCTTTTTAGGGGTGGGCTGACCCTTGGCGATATTTTCTCCTGCTGCGTTATAGTTGATTTGAAATTTTTTCATCATATCAAAGGGTGAGCCGTAGGTTGGGGAGTTATGGTCAAAGTAGCGGTTATTATACAGATCCTGCGCTTTCACTAATGCCATTTTGGATAAAGCGTCATCCATAACAAGCGGGCTTAAGCCTGTCTTGGCCCGTTCTGCATTAACCATCTCCAGCACATCCTGATCATAATGGATGGAGGTCTGGGCTTGATCTGCCGGATATTCAGCTGACGCAAGGTCGTCTGATGTCCATTTGGATTTGAGTTGGCCGTTCTGCTTCATGGAGAGCGATGAACTTTGGGATGGGGCAGCAGTAATGGACGAGGCTTGCGTCACGTTAGCGGCTGATGACGGCTTCGTATTTTTGCTTGAATGTGTGGAACATCCGGCTATTAATAGTAGGACAAGCAGGAGGAACAGTTTTTTCATGTTTGGCACACCTCTATCGTTTAATGGGGGTTGTGAATAAGCTTATTTTTCCCTTCCAAAAGCGATGTAATCCTTCGCTAAAAAGAAATTTTCGTTTTTTTTGAAAGATGACTTGCTTATTATAAATGCCTATGGTATATTATCAATACAAACAACAAATTTAACCTTGAATTCACATATTGAAAAGGTTGTCATTTGTATGATGATATCTTTTTCAATGTGTGATTTTTAGTTTTTCTGGAAAAAACATGTTAATAACTTATTGGAGGTAATCAATTATGGAACAAGGTACAGTAAAATGGTTTAACGCAGAGAAAGGCTTTGGCTTTATTGAAGTAGAAGGCGGAAATGACGTATTCGTACATTTCTCCGCTATTCAAGGCGAAGGCTTCAAATCGCTTGACGAAGGTCAACGCGTTGAGTTCAACGTAACTCAAGGCAACCGTGGACCACAAGCAGAAAACGTTGTAAAACTGTAGTATTTAAACTAAGAGCTCTTAACCTTCGGGTTAAGAGCTTTTTTTTGTCCAAATAAGATAACAAAAAAACCAATCGCCGTAGAAGGATACGGCGATTGGCTCTTTAACTTGTGATTAACGCAGATTGGCAATGTTTACTTCAGGATTAACGTCCGCTTCGTAATCTATGCCATCGGTCTCAAAGCCGAACAGCTGGAAAAACTCGCGGCGGTAGCCTTCCAAATCGGAAAGATCATAAACATTCTCAGTAGAGAGCTTGGCCCAAACGTCAGCAACCTCAGCCTGAATTTCCGGTCTCATTTCCCAATCATCTACGCGAATTAGGCCTCTCTCATCAACAAGCGTTTCGTTATTGCCGTATAGGCGCTCGGAGAATAGGCGGTACATCTGCTCAATGCAGCCCTCATGGATGCCTTTTTCTTTCATGACTTTATAAAGGGCGGAGATATAAAGCGGTACGACCGGAATCGCAGAGCTTGATTGTGTAACTAGCGCCTTGTTAACGGATACGAAAGCTCGTCCGCCGTTAGCGCCAAGCTGCTCATTAAGGCGGTGCGCTGTTGCTTCAAGGTCGTTTTTGGCAGCGCCGATCGTTCCTTCACGGTAAACGGCATGCGTAATCTCAGGTCCAATATACGAGTAAGCAACAGTTGTCGCGCCTTCTGAAAGAGCGCCTGCTTGTTGAAGCTCGTCGATCCACATTTGCCAGTCCTCGCCGCCCATGACTGCAATCGTCTGGCGAAGCTCGTCTTCGGTAGCCGGCTCGATGGTCGCCTGCGAAACCTCGCCGCTGTGGAAGTTAACGGTCTTGTTCGTATAAGTGCCGCCTAGCGGCTTGATTACGGATGAAAAAGTTTCGCCCGTCTTTGGATGAGTACGGCGAGGGGACGCAACGCTGTACACGACAAGGTCGATTTGCCCTAGCTCAGTGCGAATGAGATCAATCGTCTTTGCTTTGATTTCATCAGAGAAAGCGTCTCCAACGATGCTGTAGGATTTGCGTCCAGCAGCAGCAGCAGCCTCTTCGAATGCTGCGGAGTTGTACCAGCCAGCCGAAGCCGTGCGAGCGCCTTCAGCGGCTTTGTCGAAATAAACGCCAATCGTATTGGCGCCTGCAGCGAATGACGAGACGATACGGGAAGCCAGGCCATAGCCTGTCGAGGCACCGATTACAAGCACATTGCGAGGGCCTTCGATGGAAGGCTTTGCATTTACATAATCAATTTGGCGCTGTACTTGCTGAGCGCAGCCTTCAGGATGAGCAGTCGTACAAATAAATCCGCGTGTTTTCGGTTGAATAATCATATTGGAGTATTCCTCTCTCTTATGGAATTAGCTAGTTAGGGTTATGTAGCGGTAGAACTCTATCCTATTTTACCGACTTTTGCACCAGAAGGGAAGTTCCTGATAGGGCAAATCAGAATTATTGCGGTATGTTGCAAAAAAACAAATAAGCGCCGGAAAGGCATTGCTGCTTTCCCGGCGCTTAGCTTGTGAAATTTAATGACGGCCTGCGAGCTGCTGCTCAGCCATTTGGACGAGCCGGCGTGTAATTAATCCACCGATGGAGCCCATATCGCGAGTAGTCATATTGCCGTAATAGCCGTCTTGCGGAAGTTGAATGCCAAGCTCTTGGGCGACTTCAAATTTAAGCTGTTCAAGAGCTGCGCGTGCTTGCGGGACAAGAAGTTGGTTAGTTCGGTTTGCCATCTTTTCTCAGCCTCCTTCTAAACCTATTATGCGGAATAGAAACAGAGATTATTCGTTAATTCCACCTAAATTTACCGCCGATTTTTGGTATGCGTCCATGTTAAAATGGATACACGGGAGGGGAGGCGTAATGTTTATGAAACCTATGCTCATGACGGAGCTGGACAAGCCTTTTGATGACCCGGATTTTATTTTTGAACCGATGATCGAGGGGCAGCGTTTGCAATTATCCTTTCTGGGAAACAAAGCGAAATTATATTCGCGGCATTTTAACGATTTGACGCGCCAATACCCAGAATTACATAATGTTCCGCTAAGAGAACCTGCTGATGTTGTTTTGGACGGCGAAGTGGCTTATGTAGATCCGCTGACGGGAATCGTTGATTTCGGAAGGCTGCAGGAGCGTTACAGGCTTAATAAAGAGCCTCGTATCCGAGATGCAAAACGAATGTATCCGGTCAAATTTTTTGTGTTCGATATTCTTTATTATAATGGCAGGGACCTAAGAGCAACCCCGCTGCATGAGCGGAAAATGCTGCTCAACCAGGTATTGGAGGATAACTCATTTTATACGAAGATGTTATTTGTAGACACAGAGGGTATCGTACTATTTGATCTCGTTCAGCGCTTCGGGCTTGAAGGCATCGCTTGTAAACGTAAGGATAGCCGATATGAAGAAGGACGGACAAGCAGCTGGATTAAGATTAGAAATCATGATGATCATCAGCCCGTTTTTCGTAAAGCGTATGCTAAGGAAGCGGGTTTACCTAGAGAGGCAATAAGTTAGCCATGATAGTAAACAAGAATGGAATATTGACGGCATGCAAACGATTCAACGTTTGTGTGCCGTTTTTTTCGAGCACGATCAACTTAAGCTGTTCAAATACTTTAAAAGTTGTCATACTTAGGGATGCAAATGTTGTTATATTGTCATGGTGAGGTGCAATATGAACTTCTTGTTCGATCCTGTCAAGTTCGACGGTCAGACGTTTCTATGGTCGCATAGGGCCAGGGCGGATACAGCCTATCCGGGTTATTATCATTGGCATCAATGCATGGAGCTTTTGTATATTCACGAAGGCGAAGGCAGCATTATCGTTAATCAGCATTCCTATGAGATGAAGCGAGGGATGCTCTTTCTATTTCAGCCCTTCCAATTGCACAAGGTGTTTGCAAATGTAAGCCCAGAGAAGCCTTATACTCGGTCAATGGCATATCTAGATCCGGCTGTTGCAGCAGAGGGCATGAGCTCGTTTCCGCTGCGCCACAGCTTGTTTATGAAGGTATGGCAGGGAAAGGCGATTGGCCCAGCATTTCAGCTGGAGCAGGTAGCCAAAGAACTAGAGGACTGCTTCATGTTGTACGATAACCTTTACAACCAAGGCAGGGGACAGGCACAAGAAGAGGTAGTCCTGTTGATATTGCAGTTAATGGGCCTCATTCATCAGGAGCAGCGCAAAGAGGGAGAGCGCCTGGATGTGGGAGCCAAAGGAAGGGCTCTTCGTTATTCAGAGCAGATTATGCAGTGGATCGAGGAGCATTTTGCGGAGGAAGTCAGTTTGGATCACCTTGCCGATTTCATGCATTTATCAAAGTTTTATGTTTCCCGTGTCTTCCACGAGGAGACTGGCAGCAATATTACCGATTATTTGACAGCTAGGAGAATCAAGCAGGCGAGCAGGCTGCTGCAGTCTACATCGCATTCGATAGAGCAAGTGGGGATATTAGTGGGGTATCCAAATGTTTCATATTTCATCCATATGTTTAAGAAAGTAGTAGGCGTTACGCCGCTACGGTACCGACAGAGGCATCTCGGAAGCTTAAAGTAGATGCTGCCGATAATAAAGGAAAAAGCCACCTTCGCGAGAGGCGAAAGCAGCTTTTAAAGCAAAGAGTTGGCTAGGATACGACGCGTTTAGCCGTTACATAGCTCTTGGTCCAGTAGCTGGTATTTAAATTGGAAACCGTTACGCCTTGGCTAGTGGAGCTGTGAATGATTTTATTGTTTCCTGCATAAATAGCCACATGGCTGATTGTCTTGCCATTTGTCTTGAAAAATACAAGGTCGCCCATGCTCAAAGAACCTTTGGCTACCGTCTCGCCTACCTTTGCCTGTGCAGTGGAAGTTCGTGGAAGGTTTACGTCAAGTCCTTTAAATAAAAACTGGGTGAAAGAAGAGCAGTCAAATGCGTATGTAACGCCAGCTGGTGCACCGAATTTATAAGGAGTACCGATATATTCTTTGCCCGATTCTATAAGATTAATGGTTTCAGGTGTTGCTGCGTGTGCTTTTGGTGCAAAAGATCCGAATGTGATTGCCGACATGACGATCGCGCTGCAAATGCCTGCTTTGGCAATCGATTTCATTATGTGTAATTTTCTCATGCTGTCAGGATGTCCCTCCGCGTTTCGTATTATGTGTTTGACTATAACACATACGAAAAGCGGCTTTTTTCGCTTATTAGAGCGAAAAGAAGGCCGCTAAAGGGATTATGAGCAATTATGAGAAAAAAATGAAAAATTATTAATAATTATCCGCTTGAAATATGCCTTAAGGCATGTTCGCGCCTCTAGCGCTTACCAGAAGGGTATACCATTGTTCCCGTGTCATGAGATCCGCTTGTCTTGCTGCGTCTTTACAGGCGATAATTCGCTCCGGATTAACGGTGCCGATGACCGGCTGGATGCGTGCAGGATGCTTCATCAGCCACCCCAGCACGATGGCCTCCGTGGTAGTTTCATTTTCCTCAGCCAGCTGCTTAACGAGAGCTGCCGTTTGGATTTCTGCTTCAGTGGCATTCTCGGACAAACGTCCCGAGAACCGACCCTGCGCAAGCGGTCCCCATGCTTGAATTTGAATATTTTCCATTTGCATAAATTCCATAAGGCCTTCGGCAAAATTATCTTTCAGGCCTGCTTTTTGATTGACATGAATGCCTTGGTCCACCCAGTCATGACGCAGCAGGCTGAGCTCCAGTTGGTTAACGACAATCGGATCAGGAAGCGCCCGCTGCAGAAACCGAATTTGCCCAGGACTCATGTTGGATACGCCGAAGTTGCGAACCTTGCCGGAGAGCTTGAGTTTCGTAAATGCTTCGGCTATTTCGTCCGGCTCCATAAGAGGGTCCGGACGATGCAGCAGAAGCACATCCAGGTATTCCGTGCCAAGCCGTTCCAGAATGCCATCTACCGATGGCAAGATATGCTCCTTAGAGAAGTTGAAGCGTCCAGGGAGTACGCCATCGGAGAGCTGGATGCCAACCTTGGATTGAATGACGATTTGTTCCCGAAGCTTAGGCTGCCGCTTTAAGACTTGTCCAAAAATGGATTCAGCTTTGCCCCTAGTGTAGATGTCTGCATGATCGTACATGGTAATGCCAATGGACAAAGCCGCTTCAACGGCTGCCTCGGCTTGCGTAATATGATCCGGTGTAATGGGATCCGCAAGATCCCAGCTTCCTCCAAACCCCATACAGCCAAGTGCAAGCCGGCTATTGGAAATTCCTCTACGCTCGAGCGGCATTACTTTCATTGTTCATCAACCTCCGAATAATGGGATAACAGCTTTGACAGGTCCTATTATACCTTGCTGTTATTATTCATAGAAGGACTGAAAAAAAGTTCACTAACTAACCTTAACCAGCATATCCGTTTTCCTTTGCGGCTTTTCTAAAAAATATTTGCAAGCGCTTCATGAGACTACTGCCACAGGTGAGATAAATAAGGTAGAATAGAACATTGATAGATCTGTTAAATTAGCATCTAGACGTCCAAGGGAGGAATAGAGTTTGGCTTTCATTACATGTAATTTTCATTCAGAAGTGCTTGGCCTCAGTACGTCGATGACCGTTATTTTGCCTCAACAGACAACTACGCAGATCGGAATGAACAACCGCAGCGGCCAGAAGCTTCACAAAACGTTATTTTTGCTGCACGGCTTATCCGATGATGATACGATCTGGTCGAGAAGAACCTCGATCGAACGTTATGTAGCTGAACTTGGAATCGCCGTAGTCATGCCGAATGTGCATCAAAGCTTTTATACCGATATGGAGTATGGCAATAAATATTGGACCTTCTTGTCGGAAGAGCTTCCGGCTGTAGCCAGATCCTTCTTCCCTTTATCAGACGCCAGGGAAGACAATTATGTTGCAGGCTTGTCGATGGGAGGTTATGGGGCTTTTAAATTAGCGCTTCGGCATCCCGACCGTTTTGCTGCTGCTGGCAGCTTATCCGGTGCGCTCGACATGGCCAGCCATATTCAGGATCCAGCGTTTCCTCACATGGTGCCATATTTCAAGCTGATTTACGGAGGCAAAGATATCACTGGCACTGACGAGGATCTGCTGCATCTGCTTTCCGCAAATTCGCCATCCATGTCGGAGAAGCCTGCTCTTTACCAATGCTGCGGCACAGAGGATTTTTTGTATAAGGACAATCTCGCTTTTAGGGATATGTGCAAAGCCGTAGATTATCCGCTGACATATGTAGAAGGACCAGGCAATCACGACTGGGGTTACTGGGACACGCATATCCAGCATTTCCTAGCATGGCTGCCGTTGTCAGAACGCTAAAATCGGTTGCTTAGAAAAGACTGTCCTTGTAGTCGTTTTTAACTACAGGGGGCAGTCTTTTTCTATTTTGTGGCTCAACGATATAAGTTGAACTAAGATTTCCCGCATCGGTTGCTAAGAAAGTAAAGTAAGAATTCGGCTATAAGGGCGAACACTTCGTTACTCTTATCTATATCTCCAAAACCTAGCCATAAGCAGCCCGTTTGAATCCGCTGGCTAGATTAGATCTATTTTTTAGATCTATATCAACGAATTTAGTTATTTGCGCAGGATTAGATCTAAATAATAGACCTATTTCTCCAAAACCCAGCCATAAGCTGCCCATTTGAAGCCGCTAGGCTAGGTAAGAACTATTATTTAAACCCATCTCATCTGTTTCGGATATTTCTACTAAATTCACGAGACAAGTGATGACCATGAAAATCGAACACCAGACTAACAGGAGCTGGAAAAACGACGGAGATAACCTAGCGTGGATTGACACTTTAATATTGACGAAGTAACATGGGGCACATAAGGTGGAGGGGGTTCTCCTAAATAAAGTAAGGTAAAGAGGTGCTAATGGGGATGCGCAACTATATTCCGTTTTCCTACAAAATGATGCTGCCCTATCTGCTGCTAGTCATGATAACGGATGTGGTCATCGGTTTTTTCTCTTACCAGACCGCGCTGCAATCCAGAACGGAGCTCGTTCAAACCAATGTGAAGTGGACGATGCAGCAGATCAGTGATAACATCCAATACAAAATGCTAGATATGCAAGCGGTTTCAGACTCGCTGTTTGGCAGCACTTCCTTCCAGAAGTACCTGCAAATTACGGGAGACAGTCTGGAAGTATATGAGATGACCTCGCGAAATCTGCTTCCTACGTTGGAGACATCGCTTGGCATGTCCGTCCAAAAAATAAGGCTAATCTTGTATCCTGCCAATAAACAAATCAATGAAGTGTACGGGAAGCTGGACACCGCGATAACGAGCCAAAGCTATCATATCCTATCTTTCTCGCGTCTTGAACAGCAGGCTGATTTTCGCAAGTTCGTTCAATCGGGCAAGGACAACAAATGGATTCAGATGGACACGGACAAAAGCTTGAACCATATTTCGCTGCTGCGGAAGCTGATATCGTTTAATGATTACCAGACTGAAATTGGTTATTTGCGCATGAGCATCCCCCTAAAGGACATTTTTCTATCGTTTGCCGCTTTGGATCTGAACGAAGGCAGCGTTATTCGGATCATTAATCAAAGCGACGGCGCTACACTTATTCAGAACGCAGAAGCCAGCGGTTCTGCGGACGATTATCTCAAGGTGAAGATTGACATACCGGCCTCCGATTTTAGGCTTGAAACGATGGTTCCGATGAAAATATTAAAAGAGGATGCCGGTAAGATTCGCAATATTACGATGCTTGTATGCGGCATCAGCTTTGTTATTATCGCCTTGATCGCCGTTATTATCGCACGTTATTCAGGCCGTAAGATGCTTCGGATCGTAACGCATGTACGCTCCTTCCAGAACGGGAATTTTGATATGCGGATCCCGTTCAAAGGCAATGACGAATTCAGCCTGCTCTCCGCTGCTTTCAACCGGATGGCGCATCATATTGACGAGCTGATTCGTGAAGTGTATTTGCAGGGCATGCAGAAGAAGGAGAAGGAGCTTGAAGCGCTTCAGGCCCAAATCAACCCACATTTTTTGTATAACACCTTATCCTCGATCAACAGCTTGGCCAATATAGGCGAGATCGAGAAGCTGAGCGCGATGGTATCACAAATGTCAAAATTTTATCGCTTAACGCTAAACGATGGGAAGATGATTATTTCGCTAGATAACGAAATTAATCAGGTGAAAGCCTACCTCGAAATTCAGATGATCAAATATGCCAACCGTTTTTCAGTCAGCTATTCGATTGAGCCTGAGCTTGCTGACTGTCCGATCATTAAGCTGATTCTGCAGCCGTTTGTGGAGAATGTGTTCCAGCATGCTTGGTTCGAAGAGCATATTCACATCGGCATTACGGGCAGGAGAGAGGACGATAACATTATTTTGCAAATTAACGATAACGGCATCGGCATGCCAGCCGAAAAGCTTCAGGTGCTGCTGCAGCCAAGGGAGGAGCCTGGAGGTTATGGCATTCGAAACGTTAACGAACGGATCAAGCTGCAATACGGCGAAGAATATGGCGTCTTCATTGATAGCAAAATCGGAATCGGCACTTCCGTGCGATTGACACTGCCTTATCTTAAATCACAACTGCATGAAGGAGGAGCAAGCAATGAACTACCATATCCTGCTGGTGGATGACGAGTCGGTCGACTTGGAATGGCTGAAGCGCCGCGTGATGAACAGCGTAGCAGGCAGAGGGACCGTTACGGCAGTGAATAGCGCTTTCGCAGCGCTTAAGCGGTTGCAGGATTCAACGATCGATATCTTGCTTTCGGATATCCGCATGCCGGTGATGTCCGGGCTGGAGCTGGCCGCCAAGGCAAGGGAGCTTCAGCCGAAGCTCAAAATTGTGTTCGTGAGCGGACATGAGGATTTTGGGTATGCCAAGCAAGCGATGCAAGTTAGCGCCACCGCGTATTTGCTAAAGCCGATAGAGGATCAAGAGCTAAGCACGACCTTGCATAGCTTGATGGCTGCGATTGATACGGAAAGGCAAGCTGCTCAATCCGACCAGCAGTGGAAGGAGGCGCTGCCGCTGATCGAGAAGGAGCTTGTGCTGAGCTGGCTGGAGGGCATAGCTTCGCCGCAGGTCAGGCATGTGCCTGAAAATGCGCTGCGGCAGCTTTCCTTGCAGCGTGATCCAGCCGTTGCGCTTATCGAGATCGATGATTGGGAATGGAAGCGGGACCAGCTGTCTGAAAACGAGAGAAACCGCGTGCCGCTAGATATCTTCGAAGCCATCGAAGCTTATGCCAAGGAGTATAGCTACGGCTACTGCATACGGGATAAGCAGCGCAGGGCGCTCATTATTTCCACTTGCGGCAAGGAAGGGTTTGTCGAGCTGTCCGAGAGACTGGTGCGATTCATCAGCGAGCGTTACCCCTTAACCATCACAATCGGGATCGGAAACAGCGTCGCGGAAGCAGCAGAGCTGGGAAGCTCCTACAAGCAAGCGGCTCAAGCGGTCAAGGATAAGCTGTTTCTTGGGAAAAATCGTGTCATTCCTTATTCCGCAGGCAAGGAGCGGGGCGGTGCTGCCGTCATCGATATGGATGCGATCAGCGAGGCGATCTTTCAAGACATGCTGCAGTACCAGCTGGTTTCCCTTAGCGAGCGGCTGGAGAGCTTGTTCTTGCAGCTCGAGAAGCTGGAGGAGAAAGCGACTATTATTCATATCGCCGTTCAGTTTATTTCCCGGCTTCACATGCATTGCCAGCAGCTGAACGAAGACCTATATGTCCTGCTGAACTGGGAGTATGTTCACTTGAATGTGATGTTCCACTTCGAAACGATTTATGATTTGAAATCTTGGCTTAGGAGAAGGCTATTTGAGCTCTCAGAGCTGCTGTACAGCAAGAAACAAAAACAGGGGAGAACCATTATTGAGCAAATCAACCAGTATATTGGCAGCCAGCTGGATCAAAAAATTACGTTAAAGCAGGTTGCGGCCAAATTTGAATTTTCGCCCAATTATCTTGGACAGATGTTTAAGGACGAGACGGGGGAGCATTTCAGCGACCATTTGATCAAGCTGCGAATTAACCGGGCATGTGAGCTGCTTCTGCAGCCGCAATATAAAGTGTATGAAATCGCGGATCAGCTCAGCTATAAGAACATTTTGTATTTTAACCGGCAGTTTAAGCAAATCACTGGAATGACGCCGGGAGAATATCGGAAGACGAATAAGGTATAGCGTCTGAAATCATACGGGAATACGAAGGGCAGGAGCTAATCCTGTCCTTTTTGATATGCTTTTTGGACGCATCGTTGAATTCGTATTATATATCGTTGTTTGGCTCCATAGTGAAAACGCTGACATCCCTGTATGGTTAGTATAGAAACTTTAAAGCAAAGGTTGTGAGCAGCATGAAGCAGGCAGGCGCGGTGAAGGGGAAGCAAACAGAATCAGCACTCCATCGGTTTGCGGCGCAATGGGAAGTCCAGTCGATGATCTGGCCGGGCATCTTATTTATCCTTGTTTTCAGCTATGTCCCGATGTGGGGGATTATATTGGCATTCAAGGAATACGACATTTTTGAAGGCGTGTGGAAAAGCCCGTGGGTAGGGGGCAAACAGTTTCGCCTGTTTTTTGAATCGCCGGATTTAGTCATGGTCATTAGAAATACAATTGTAATTGCTATGCTAAAGCTCTTTATTATTTTCCCGGCACCGATTGTGCTTGCCTTGATGCTGAACGAAGTAAAGCATATGGCGTTTAAACGAATCGTTCAAACGCTTACGTATTTGCCGCATTTCATTTCGTGGATCATTGTATCGGGGCTAGTGTTCTCGATCTTGTCCGTGGACAGCGGAAGCTTGAATCTGCTGCTTCAGAAGCTAGGCATCATCGACCAAGGCGTCAACTGGCTGTCCTTTCCCGAATACTTCTATGGTATTTTAATTACATCGGGGTTGTGGAAGGAAATAGGATTCAGTTCCATTATTTACCTAGCGGCGATTGTTGGCGTAAATCCGCATTTGTATGAGGCCGCTTCGATTGACGGCGCCGGCAGAATAAGGAAAATATTTTCGGTCACCTTGCCTACGATTGCTCCCGTCATCACGATCTTCCTCATTCTCAATATCGGAAATTTGCTGAGCGCGGGCTTTGAGGATATTCTCGCGATGACCAACAATGGGAATAACGCGATTTTGCGAAATGTTTCGCAGGTAATCGATACGTACGTATATACGATAGGGTTGAATCAGCAGCGTTACTCCTACGCCATTGCCGTTGGACTCTTCAAAGCGGTGATCAATATCATGCTGCTTTGGGGCGCTAACAAGCTGGCAAGAAAAGTAGGGGGGTCCTCATTGTGGTAGCTCATGCGGATAGGATTGGAGGCGGCAGAACATATGAAAACTAGCGGATCTGACCGCATCATGAACACGGTTATTTACGGAGCGCTCGCGCTTCTCTCCTTCGTCTCGCTATACCCCTTCTGGAATGCTTTCGTCATTTCATTGAACGAAGGGACGAATACTTCTTTGGGAGGCCTAACGTTCTGGCCAAGGCAATTAACCTTTGATAATTATGAGGTTATTCTCAACGACAACCGTTTTTTTAAAGCGACCTTTGTATCTGTCATTCGGACGGTTGCCGGAACAGCGTCAGCTATTTTCCTAACAGCTTTGTTTGCCTACGGACTGTCGAAGAAAGGGGTTATCGGCCATAAATGGTATATGCTGCTGGCGATTTTTACAATGTATTTCCAAGGCGGCCTGATTCCCACGTATTTATGGTTTCGCGAGCTTGGTCTCTTCAACAATATATGGGTACTGTTCGTGCCATGGATGATTTCGGTATGGAATATGATCGTGTTTCGCACCTTTTTCAAAGGCATACCGGAGGGTCTGGAAGAATCGGCTAAAATAGACGGCTGCACGAATTACGGCTTGTTCTTTCGGATTATCGTGCCTTTATCGGGGCCCGTCATCGCCACCTTGTCGCTGTTCCAAGCGGTTTTCTTCTGGAATGAATGGTTCCACTCCGGTATTTACATTAACGATGCCGCCTTGCTGCCCGTTCAGAACTATTTGGTCAATATGATCAATTCGAATTCGGCTCAAGAAATGATTTCGCAGCTTGGGAATGTGCCAGGAGGCGCTGGCGACGTGGTGTCACGTTCGATTACGCCAAAATCATTGCAAATGACTGCGCTCATTGTCGTCAGCTTGCCGATTATTATGGTGTACCCATTCGTTCAGAAGTTTTTTGTCAAAGGCGTATTAATCGGTTCAATGAAGGAGTAGCTTCGCATTTGCGGGCTCATCAAGCCCTTAAATGATAGATTACATTCTTGAAAGGGGACTCACTATGAAACAGAAAAAAAGGTTTTCGGCATTCGTCATGATGGTATTGGCTTTTACGGTCGTATTGGCAGCTTGCAGCAGCAATAATAATGGAAAGACAACCGAAACGCCTTCATCAAAACCTAGCAATAACACGCAGCAGGAAGAGACCGGGTCAGGCGACATTGTGCCGTTTGGCGAGCAGCCGCTAGAATTCAGCATTTATTCCAACTATGACTTCTCTACGCCGATCGGCTACGGGGACGATGTATCGAGCAAATGGATGAAGGAAACGATGAAGCTGAATTTAATTGAGATCGGTTCTAACGGAAATGCCAAACAGAAATTCGGCACGATGATGGCTGCCAATGAGCTGCCAGATGCGATCATGATGGACCGGGGGTCACCGGAATACAACACGATGGTGAAGAACAAGCTGCTTGTTCCGCTTGACGAGTATTACGAAAAATACCCGATATTGCGGGATCTGATCGACGACAGCACCTTCAATATGCTGAAGCACGAGGATGGACACATTTATGTTATTCCGAACTGGTTCGACAGCGAGAAAAACCCTTACAAATATTCAAATACCGGCTGGACCGTAAACCGGAAAATCTATAAAGAGCTTGGCGAACCGGCGCTTGTTACTTTTGAGGATTTATATGCTTATTTGAAGCAAGTGAAATCGAAATATCCGGATGTCGTTCCACTCGAAACCGGCATTACGATGAACGGCGTCAACATGCTGTTTAAGCTTTTCTATACAGGCTATGGAGACAACCGCACGATCTGGAACATTGGAGATATTCCGAGATTCCCGAATACAGCTACCTCAACGATGGATTCGATCTTTAACGATCCAGCTTACAAGGAAGCTTTCGTATGGATGAATAAGCTTTACCGTGAAGGACTTATCACACAGGATATGTTTACGCAGAAGCAGGAACAGGTCGTAGAGAAGCTGAACTCAGGCAGGCTTGCAATGACAGGCTTCTCCAATATTACAGGCCAAGGCATTACCGCCAATAACATCTTGAAAGCTTCTGACCCGGATGCGGGCTATGATTATATTCCGTTTCTGGCTGCGCCTGAAGTAGATGTCAATACAGTTAACCCCCATACCTTCGGTACATTGGGATGGAATGTGAACGTTATTACGTCTACAGCAAAAGAACCTGAGCGAATCTTTCAATTTTTTGATTGGTTCGCCGGTGCAGAAGGCCAGCGCCTAAACTCCTTCGGCCCTCCGGGGGTGCTGTACGACGAAGTCGATGAGAACGGCGCGCCGATCGATAACGAAAGAGCGAAGACGATCTCAGCTGAAGAGAAAGCCAATCTGAAGCTTGGCATTTTTAATCCGGAAGGCTCTTGGATGTTCTATGTCATTGGCCATCACAAAAACGCGCAAAATCCAGAAACTGCCAACTGGGGCAACGAAGCCAGCGAGTTTTTCGGCAAGTATGCCAAGGTGAACACCGACCAATTCAACAACATGGTCATCGATCCGAAATCGGATACCGGCATCGTGCAAGAGCAGATCAAGCAAATGTGGTTTGAATACAATGCTAAGCTGATTTTCGCCAAATCAGACCAAGAATTTGAATCCACATTCGAGAAGCTGCAAGCAGGCGTAAATAAGCTTGGCTATGACAAGGTGCTTGAAGAATATACGAAGGTGTGGAAAGCCAATCTTGAGCTAATGAAATAAACGGAAGCGAACGGCGGCCGGTTTCCGATCTCGAATCGGGAGCCGGCCGTCTTTATAAATGGACACGAACCGCAGGGAGGAAATGAACAGATGATTGACCGCAAAGCTTTGGTTAGCCGGCATAATCCGGTGATTCGCGGATTTGACAGATATAGCTGTCTCTCCGTTGGGAACGGCGAATACGCGTTTACTGTGGATGCGACGGGACTGCAAACCTACCCTGAGGAGTATGAGGAGGATGGGGTGCCCCTCGGGCACTACTCGAACTGGGCTTGGCACACGGACCCCAATCCGGAAGGGTATCGGATGGAAGATTTTAAATTGACCTATTACGAGACCTTCAATGGAAGAAGCGTGGGCTTTCCTTACATGCCATCCGGAGAAATGACGGAGGAATACAAGTTCCTCAAATTAAACCCGCATCGCCTTCATCTCGGAAGAATTCAGTTTATCCTGAAGCTAGGGGACGGTGAGCCCGCACAAAAGGAGCATTTGAATCGTACCGAACAAGTGTTGGATTTGTGGAGCGGAGTGATTACAAGCCGGTTTGAGCTTGCAGGGAAGCAGACTACGGTTCAAACCTGCTGCCATCCCGACAAGGACATGATTGCGATCCATGTGGAATCCGAGCTGATCCGCACAGGCCAGCTGCAAGTGGCTTTCCACTTTCCCTATGGAGAGTGGAGCCGGACTGGCGTGAACTGGGGCAATTCGGAAGGGCATCGAACCGACATAACGGCAGGAAGCAGCACGAGCGCCTGTTTAGTCCGGGAGATGGATCAAACTAGTGTTGCCGCACAAATTTTGTGGTCAGATGGCAAGCTAGTTCGGAACGGGGAAGACGCGCATCGCTTCTTGTTCATTCCAGAGCCAATGAGCGATTCTTTTGATCTGAGCTTTCTTTCCGTACCGACAATCTCCAAAGCCGGGGCTGTGAATTTTCAGGAAACGCTGAACGCCAGCGCTCTGTACTGGGAAGGCTTCTGGAGCAGGGGAGCCGCCGTTGAACTTATTGAAAGCAGCGATGAGCGGGCAGCGGAGCTGGAGCGGAGAATCATTTTATCCCAATATTTGACCGCCATTCAATCATCCGGCTCGCTCCCTCCCCAGGAATCCGGGCTTACGCATAACAGCTGGGCAGGCAAATTCCATTTGGAGATGCATTGGTGGCATGCCGTGCATTTTGCCTACTGGAACCGCCATGACTTGCTGGAAAACAGCTTGGCTTGGTATCGCAGCATTTTGGGAAAAGCACAGGAAACGGCAGCCTTTCAAGGGTATGAGGGCGCACGCTGGCCAAAATGCGTTCCGCCGGATGGCGTAAATGCTCCTTGTTATATCGAGCCGTTTCTGGTCTGGCAGCAGCCGCATCCCATCTATTATGCAGAGCTGATTCACCGGATAACAGGCAGCATTGAAACGTTGGAACTTTACGCTGAAATCGTCTTCGAGACGGCGGCCTTTATGGCCTCTTATGCCGAATGGGATGAGCCTAATCAACGGTATGTGCTGGGCGCGCCAATCGCTCCCGCACAGGAAATTTACGATCATGCAACCACGATGAATCCGACGTTCGAGCTATCTTATTGGAGCTTCGGACTATCCACAGCGAATGCTTGGAAGGAGAAGCTCGGACAACCACGAGTAGAGCTGTGGGACCATGTTATCGCCCATCTATCCCCACTGCCTGTTGTTGAAGGGTTATATGTCGCGGCGGAGACAGCCAGCAATACGTTTACAGAGAAAGCGGGACTCAAGGATCATCCGACGATGCTTGCTCCGCTCGGGCTGCTTCCCGGTTGTATGGTGGAGGAAGGGACGATGCGCCGCACGCTTGAAGAGGTCGTGCAGCAGTGGGACTGGGACGCCACTTGGGGCTGGGATTACCCAATGGCGGCGATGACGGCAGCGCGGCTTGGCGAAGGGAAGCTAGCTTTGGATTTGCTGCTGATGGACAAAAAGACGAATACCTTCCTGCCGAACGGCCATAATTACCAGCGGCCGCCGCTGCCAACTTATTTGCCTGGAAACGGCGGTTTGCTTACGACGGTTGCGATGATGGCCGCAGGCTGGGACGGTGGGCCAGACCTTGCAGCTCCTGGATTTCCACAGGACGGTACGTGGACCGTACGGCATGAAGGACTTATAAAGATGATTTAAAACAAGCGCTTGGAGGAGAGCCAGATGGATTCGAATGAATGGAAGCTTTGGTACGAGCGCCCGGCAGAGGATTGGGTCGAGGCGCTGCCGATTGGAAACGGCCGGCTCGGAGGTATGGTGTTCGGCGGGGCCAGGCACGAGCACATCCAGCTCAATGAGGATACCTTGTGGTCCGGATATCCTCGTGACTCATCGGCCTATGAAGCGAAGCCTTACTTGGAGAAGGTTCGGGCTCTGGTTGCCGAGGGCAACTACGCGATGGCGCAGCAAATGATTGAGGAGAATATGCTTGGTCCATGGAATGACTGCTATCAGGCCATGGGCGACCTGCATATCGCCTTTGCAGGCGGGGATAGCTTTGCAGATTACCGCCGCGGCGACGAGCCTATCCGTTACCGGCGCGAGCTGGATTTGACAACGGCAGTCGCAGCGACGGAGTTCAGCTTAAGCGGTGTGAGCTTTAAGAGGGAGTCCTTCGTATCGGCTGCCGATCAAGTCATGGTAATCCGGCTTACAGCCGACAAGCCGGGCAAATTGAATTGCCAGCTGTCGCTGAGCAGCCCGCTCAATCATGCGGTGTACAAAGCCGGAGCCGATGTGATTGCACTTAGCGGTCAGGCGCCAAGCTACACCGAGCCCTATGCTTATCGTGTGGCTGAGCCTGTGCAATATGAGGAAAACAAGGGCTTGACGTTTGGAATTCAGCTGAAAGCGTCCATTGAAGAGGGACATCTGGAGGTAACGGGCGGGCGCATGCTCATAAATGGAGCGAGCGCGGTAACCTTGCTGCTGAGTGCGGCAACCAGCTTCAACGGCTTTGATAAGGACCCGCATCCGGACGCGGAGGGGAAAGATCCGCTGCACGCATGCAGGATTCAGCTGCAGGAGGCGGAAGGCTACTCGTACGAGGAGCTGAGGAGCAGGCATGTCGCCGATCATAGCCGGTTATTTAGCCGAATGGATCTTTCACTCGGCGATGGAGGCCGTTCAGACCTGCCGACGGATGAGCGGATTTTGAAGCTGCGGGAAGGGCAGGAGGACCACTCGCTGGCAGCGTTGTTTTTCCAATATGGCCGTTACCTGCTTATCGCGAGTTCCCGTCCAGGCACGCAGCCGGCGACGCTGCAGGGAATTTGGAATGAGATGACGCGGCCTCCTTGGCAGTGCAATTATACGACAAATATCAATGTGCAGATGAACTATTGGCATGCCGAGGCTTGCAATCTGTCAGAATGTCATTTGCCTTTGTTCGATATGCTTGACGATTTAAGAATTACCGGGGCGAAAATGGCGATGGAGGATTACGGCTGCCACGGCTGGACAGCTCATCATGGCGTCGATTTGTGGAGAGTCGCCGCACCTTCCGGGGGGCCATCGAAAGGTCCGGCCAGCTGGGCTTTTTGGCCAATGGCGGGACCTTGGCTCGCACAGCATCCTTGGGAGCATTACCAATTCAGCAAGAACAAGGCTTTTCTGGCCGAGCGGGCTTATCCGATCATGAAGGAAGCGGCATTGTTTTGTCTAGATTGGCTCGTTGAAGATCAAGAGGGGCGCTTGGTCACGAATCCTTCGACCTCACCGGAGAACACCTTTATTGCTCCGGATGGCCAGAGAAGCGCCGTAAGCACCAGCTCAACGATGGATGTGGCGCTGATTCGGGAATTATTTACGAATTGCATAGAGGCCATTGGCATTCTGGAGGAAGACGAAGCATTCGGTCTTGAACTGAGGCAAGCAAGAGCGAAGCTGCTGCCACTGCGCATTGGCAAGCATGGCCAGCTGCAGGAATGGTCCGAGGATTTCGAGGAGGCAGAGCCGGGCCACCGGCATACCGCTCATTTGTACCCTCTTCACCCTGGACAAGAAATCAGCCCGAGAACGACGCCTGCGCTGGCCGAGGCTTGCCTTGCAACGCTGCGCCGCCGTCATGCGCATGAAGGCGAGGACGCGATCGGCTGGTGCTATGCCTGGATGGTGAATCAATATGCGCGGCTGGAGGACGCTCAGATGGCGCACAGCTATTTGATTAAACTGCTGAAAAATCCTTATTCTAATCTGTTCAACGCGCATCGCCATCCGAAGCTGACTTTTTATCCGCTTACGATAGAAGCCAATTTCGGCGGTACCGCAGGCATTGCGGAGATGCTGCTGCAAAGCCATTTGAATGAGCTGCATTTGCTGCCGGCCCTTCCTGATGAATGGTCGAGCGGCTATATCAGAGGCTTGCGTGCAAGAGGCGGGTTTGAGGTGGCGATGGAATGGAAGGAAGGGGAGCTGCAGCGGGTCTCGATTCTGTCCCGAAGCGGTGAGGCTTGCCGGGTTCGGACGCCCATGCCGATGAGGCTGGCAGGGACCGCTTGCCCAAGCGATCCTCTCCCAGAGGGCCGGGAACCGGAAGTTCTGAGCTTTCCTACCGTACCCGGTAAAGTATACGAGCTTTATTCTCTGAGCTAACCAGATGGCAGCCTGATTGGGGCTTTCGCTTGTAGAAACAAACGCAGAATCAGAGGGCTGGACTTATTCAATCAACGGCTAAAGGAGCTGCAACATGACAAACAAAAAGCTTCGAGATTGGGAAAACCTTGACGTGCTAAGCCGGAACCTGGAGCGGCCGCACGCTCATTTTATCCCTTATTCGGATCGAGATGCGGCCATGCAGGGGGAGGGCAATGACAGCCCTTATGCGATGCAGCTGAATGGCCGCTGGCCTTTTTATTACGCTGAATCTCCAGAAGAAGCTCCGGAAGGATTCCATGAGAGTGGATTCGATTGCGAGAACTGGGAGCAAATTCCGGTGCCGGGCAATTGGCAAATGCATGGTTATGGCCGTCCGCTTTACAGCAGCAGCAAGTACCCGTTCCCGATGGAGCCGCCGCTGGTACCGGATCGGAATCCGACAGGCTGTTATTTGAAAGCTTTTACGGTACCGGACATTTGGGCTAAGCGGCGAATTTATTTGACGTTTGAGGGTGTAGATTCTGCTTTTCATGTATGGATTAATGGCGAGTTGGCCGGCTACAGCCAAGGAAGCCATATGCCGTCTGAATTCGACATTACGGCGCTTGTGCAGCCAGGCGAGAATAGGCTGGCCGTACGCGTGTATCAGTGGTCGGACGGAAGTTATTTGGAGGATCAGGACAAATGGCGGTTGAGCGGCATTTTCCGCAATGTCCATTTGCTCGCAAGGCCTGACCTTCATCTCCGTGATGTTGCCGTAACGACGAAGCTGGATGCTGCTTACACGGATGCAGAACTGGACGTAAAGGTATCGGTCTGCAACCGATCCATGGATGCGGACTTGACGCGCCTCCTTCATGTAACGCTGCTTGATCCCGAGGGTCGTACCGTGCTGGACGAACCGGAAATGGGAGGCTTTCGGCTGGCAGCCGGTGAGGAGGAGACAACGGTTCTGAAGCTGCCTGTTGCAGCGCCGCTCCAATGGAGTGCAGAGACGCCTAGCTTATACACGCTGCTGCTGACGCTGCATGGCGGGCCCGGGCAAGCAGAGGAAACCGTGCGTCTAAAGGTTGGCTTTCGTTCCGTAGAAATCAAGCAAGGCCAGCTGCTCGTGAATGGGCAACCGGTTATTTTGAAGGGCGTTAACCGGAATGAATTCGATCCAAGGCTAGGTTTTGTCGTTACGGAGGAGATGATGCTTCGGGATATCGTACTGATGAAGCAGCATAACATTAACTCGGTTCGCGCTTCGCATTATCCGAATGATACGCGCTGGCTTGATTTATGTGACCAATACGGGCTTTATGTGATGGATGAAGCGGATATTGAGACGCATGGCTTTCATTTCATCGGTAATGAAGGGCATTTATCTCAAGACCCAACGTGGGAGAGGGCCTATCTGGACCGCCTTGTTCGAATGGTGGAGCGGGATAAAAACTATCCGTCGATAATCATATGGTCGCTTGGCAATGAATCGGGGTTTGGCTGCAACCAGGATACGCTGGCCGCTTGGGTTCGGCGCCATGAGCCAACCAGGCCGATCCATTATGAACGGGCCTATGACGCGGAACTGGTCGATATCGTAAGCGCGATGTATCCGTCCGTCGATACGGTCATTAAGGAAGGGTTGAATACGACGGAGCAAAGGCCCTACCTGATGTGCGAATATGCACACGCCATGGGCAATTCGGTTGGCAACTTGAAGGAGTATTGGGATGCGATCTACCGTTATCCCCGGTTGCTCGGTGGACACATCTGGGAGTGGGCAGATCACGGGATCGTACGGCAGCTGGAAACGGGTGACGAAGCTTACGCCTACGGCGGAGACTTCGGCGATTATCCGAACGCCGGGACTTTCTGCCTTGACGGCTTACTGTTTCCGGACCGTGGCTTGAAGGCCTCGATTTTGGAGCTGAAGAAGGTGATCGAGCCCGTAGCGGCGGAGTGGGAAAATCAAGCTGCAGGCACAATTAAACTGACCAATCGATATGATTTTGCGGATATGAGCCATTTACGGGCCATTTGGTCGCTGCGAAGGGAGGGGGAGGAGCTGGAGCTGGGCGAGTTGGACTTGCCTGCAATTCCTGCCCGCACGCAAGGGAAGTTGAGGATTCCCTATACGACTAGCCTGCTTGAGCAGGAGGGTGAATACTGGATTCATATTAGCTTAACGCTTCGCGAGGATATGCTTTGGGCGCGCAGCGGATATGAGGTCGCATGGGCCGATTTGATGCTGGCTTCTATGCCGGTCAAGCAGCTTGAAGAGCAAGCCGTGGCGAATGGCCGCTGGGCAAAGCTTGTTGTAGGTGAGACTGAACAGGACATTGCAGTAACCGAGACAGAACGGGACATTACGGTAACGGGGCAAAGGTTTGAGCTGGGCTTCTGCAAGCGAAGCGGAACGATCAGCCGGTGGTTATACGAAGGAATGCCCCTGATATCCAGCGGTCCGCGGCTTAACCTATGGCGGGCGCCTTTGGATAACGATGTGCACCTAAAGAAGGAATGGCTGGCTGCCGGCTACGACCAGCTGCGGCAGGTGACGAGATCGGTTTCGATGGATCAGACGGCAGATGGCGCTTTGCGCATCCAAGCGGCGTTTGCGCATGGCGCAGATGGCCTTGGCATGTGTTTTCATTCGGAATCGGTCTATACGGTATATGAAAGCGGGGAACTGACGGTAACCACCCGTTTATATCCCTTGGAGCGTAAAAGCGTACCCGAGCGCGCGCGGACCGGGCTGCATTTGGACGTGATGGTAGCAGCGAGCTCGCCTTTCCGCGCAGAGCTGCCCCCGCTGCCTCGATTCGGCATTCAGCTTGAAATGCCCGAGGGCTTTGATCATTTTGACTGGTATGGGCTTGGGCCACATGAATGTTATGCAGACCGTAAAGAAAGCGGCAAGCTGGGCATTTATGGCGGCACCGTGCAGGAACAGTTTGTTCCTTATATCAAGCCCCAAGAAAATGGGAGCAAGGCTGATGTGCGCTGGGCTGCCGTCTCCCATCCGTCAGGCATCGGGCTGATGATGGCGGGCGAGCAGGTTATGCAAGCTGGGGTGCATCATTACAAGGCGGAGGATTTAGCCTCAGCCACGCATGTGCATAAGCTCGCTAGGCGCAAGGAAACGATTGTCAGCCTCGATGCAAGGCAAAGCGGAATCGGCAACCACAGCTGCGGTTATGCGCCTACGCTGCCGCAATATTTGGTGGAAGCAGGCGAGCAATCCTTTACTTATCGGTTAAAGCCGTTTGTTAGGGATGAAAGCTCTCCGATGGAAATGAGCAAGCTGCCGCCTGGCTTCTAAAGAAGTCAGGCAAGAGAGAGTGGACCTGATCAAAACGGAGCGAGGAGAGATAACGAATGTTTAACGGAAAAGCAGCCAAGATTCTTTATGGCGGCGATTACAACCCAGAGCAATGGCCGCGCGAGGTTTGGCAGGAGGATATGCGGTTATTTCAGCTTGCGGGCGTGAATATAGCAACGGTAAATGTGTTCTCTTGGGCGCTTAATCAGCCGGATGAAAATACGTATAGCTTTGAATGGCTGGACGAAACGCTAGATCTGCTGCATGCTTCCGGCGTTCAAGTCTGCATGGGCACGAGCACCGCCGCTCATCCTGCTTGGATGGCGACCAAATATCCGGATGTGCTGCTTGTCGAGTCGGACGGGAGAAAGCGGAAATTCGGACGGCGGCATAATTCCTGTCCAAGCAGCCCCACCTATCGCAAATATGCTAAGCGAATGGCTCAGCAGCTGGCGGAGCGCTACAAGGATCATCCAGCCATTTTGCTGTGGCATGTGAATAATGAATATGGCTTACGCTGCTATTGCGAAAATTGCGAGCAAGCCTTTCGGGACTGGCTGCAGCAGAAGTACGGCACGCTGGATAAGCTGAACGAAGCTTGGTACACACGCTTTTGGGGGCATACCTTCTACGACTGGAAGGAGATTGTCGCGCCAAGCGCGCAAAGCGAGCATTTTCAGATTAACGGCGTGGAGACGACCTGCTTTCAGGGCATTTCGCTCGATTACGCCAGATTCACTTCGGATCAAATTCTCGATTGTTACAAGCTGGAAAGGGATGCGATTAAGGCCATTATTCCGGATGCGGTCGTGACAACGAATTTTCAAAGCAATGGGACGTATAAACCGCTTGATTATTTTAAATGGGCGAAGGAACTGGATGTCATCGGGCTGGATGCGTACCCTACGAGCGATATGCCGGTCAGCTATACGTCCATGCGGCATGATCTCATGAGAGGCTTGAAGGACGGTGATCCTTACCTGTTGATGGAATCCTGCCCAAGCCAATTGAACTGGAAGCCGCAAAATGCGCTGAAGAGGCCAGGCGTGAACAGGCTGTGGAGTTATCAAGCGATTGCGCGCGGCGCTGACAGCATTATGTATTTTCAACTGCGCAGGTCTTTAGGCGCGTTTGAGAAGTTTCACGGTGCGATGATTGACCATGCCGGGCATGAGCATACGCGGGTGTTTCGGGAGTGCGCGGAGCTTGGCGCGGAGCTTGACCGTCTCGGGGATACGTTGGTAGGGGCACGGACAGAAGCGAAGGTTGCGATTTTGTTTGATTGGGAGAACTGGTGGGCTATTGAATATTCAAGCGGTTTGACCGTTGATTTGAAATATTTAAATGAGGTACAGCATTATTACGATGCCTTTTTCAGTCAAAATATTCAGGTTGACCTGATCAGTACGGATTCGGAATTAAGCGGGTACGATCTGGTTGTCGCGCCTGTTCTATATATGGTCAAAGAGGGGTATGCATCCAAGCTGGATGATTACGTGCAAAGCGGGGGCACTTTCGTAACTACTTTTTTCAGCGGGATCGTGAATGAGAATGACCGCGTTACTCCGGGAGGCTATCCTGGGGAGCTGCGCAAGCTGCTTGGCATTTGGGTGGAGGAAAGCGACGCGCTTCTGACTTCCAAAACGAATCAGCTGAAGATGAGTGCTTCGCTAGGCAGCCTTGAGCAGGGCAGCGTCTACGATTGTCGCATATTATGCGATCTTGTTCATTCAGAGGGGGCTGAGGTACTGGCTGAATATGGCTCTGATTTCTACAAGGGCATGCCGGCGCTGACCAAAAACAGCTATGGCACTGGAGAAGCCTGGTATGTAGCGTCGAGTCCCGAGCCTATTTTTCTCCAGAAGCTGATGGGCAGGTTGTGTGAGCGAATAGGCATCCAGCCGCTGCTCAAGGCTCCTGATCTTGTAGAGGTCAGCAGCAGGCAGAAAGAAGGCAAACGTTTTTTATTTGTACTAAATCATAACGAAGAACCAAGAACGATTGAGCTTGGGGATGCAATGCAGACTGATTTATTAAGCGGGAAGGACGTCAGCGGCAAGATTGAGCTTGCGGCTAACGGCGTTATGATTTTAGAAAGCGAGCAAAGGAGAGATTAGCGATGACCAAAAGATTATTACCCGACACGCTGACGCTGGAGGATCGCGCGGGGCATGCAATGAACGCAATCGTTGGCATGGCGGACCGCGATTATAACGATATTCCGTTTTTTGCGGCTAACTTGATGACAGAGCCTGCGAACCTAACGCATGGCGACTGGGATTACGGCTCCTCGCACGGACGGATGGTCGACGGCATGATTTTGGCGCGGCATATGTCGGGGGAGACGTTTGGCTCAGACATTGAAGCCAAGTATAGATCGAACCTACTCTCGTTCTTTAAGGAGGATGGGCTGAGCTATCGGCAGACAAATCCGCATCATAACTGGGAGGCTAATGCTAATTTTATCGACCAGCGCGCCGTTATTTTGTCGCTGACGACATGGTTTCAGTCGACAGGCGATCCGGCTGTGAAGGAAGCGGCGGATAAGCACGTGGCGGCGCTAAAGCGCGTGGCGATCAAGGAGCGGGACGTTTGGTATTATCCGGCTTCGGAATATAAGGAAGGCGGCTGGCCTTCCTCCAATGCGATATTGCTCCGGCTCGCTCCGGACCCGGCAGCCTTCTGCGGCAGGCTCGTTATGCCGCTGCTGAAGTACCATGAGCTGACAGGCAACGCGGATGCGTTTGAGCTTTGCCAGTTTTTCACCGCCTTGATTGTGCAGCGCAGCGGCGTGTTCAACCCGGACGGCAGCTTTAACGACGCGCTGGCCTATCGCAGCGGGCATTTCCATACGCGTCTTGGCACGCTCGACGCGCTGGCGCGCTTTGGCGTATTTACGGGCGATGCCGCGCTTATTGCGTTCGTAGAGAAAAGCTATGCCTGGGCGGTGACGCAGTGCACGGCGTTCGGCTGGACGCCAGGTGATATGAAGGAGCAGGCGTACGAGCATGAAACCTGCTCACTCGTCGATCTGATTGCCACGGGCATTACGCTCGCGCAAAGCGGCTACACGAAATATTGGGGCGTCGTCGAACGCTACATCCGCAACCATCTCGCGGAATCGCAATTGCTGGAGATGGACTGGGTGAAGGAGACGGATGACCGCTCGATGGACGTGCCGGGGCGCATTACGTACGAGAATATTGCGCAGCGGACGCGCGGTGCGTTCGCGGGATATTCCGCGCCGAACGATTTCTGCTGCAACGTGAATCACGGCCGCGGCCACACGAATGATTTGCAAATTTGCTGCTTGGGCTCAGGCACGCGCGGCTTGTATATGGGCTGGAGCAATACGGTGACAGAGAAGAAAGGTACGGTGAGCGTGAACTTCCTGCTCAACCGCGGCTCAACTTGGCTGGATGTAGACAGCTACCTGCCGCATGAGGGCAAGCTGGTGCTCCATATTCACAAGGATATTCCGCGGCTGCAGGTGCGAATTCCGGAATGGGCGGGTTATGCGAAGGTGAGTTTCAAGCGCGAGCTTGGCGGCGAGACAATTGCGATGGGCAAAGGCAGCGAGCCGAGCCGCTGGGTGAACGAGTGCTTCCTGCTGCTGGGCGCAGCGGCGGCTGGCGAGACGATCACGATCGAATTCCCGCTATCGAAGCGCAAAACGATCGAGACGGCGATCGGTCAGCAATTCGAAACGGAGTGGCAGGGCGACGACGTAATTGGCATCTCGCCGCAGGGCACAAGCCATCCGTTCTACAGCGGCCGCAAGGTCTACGCGCAAGCGCCGCTTCGCGAGGGCGAATATCGGCGTTTGGAGAAGGAGCTAGTGTGGTAGAGAGAGTCTGGGTTAGCGGTTAATTACGTTGATCAGATTCGCTCGAAGTCGCTAGGTAAAGCCAACTAACTATTATGGGGGGAATTTATCTCGTTCTAGTGAGAAAGGCTGATTACTTGGAGGCAGGTAGTGGCTATGTTGTACAGACGCAGGATAGGAGCTCATTTGGAGCAGTGAGGGAGTGCTATCCTGCACTTCGTACAACCTAGAAGCTAGTTTTAGAGAGCGTAGGCGCAAAACGGATGATTCTAGTGCGAATGTGCAGGATAGCTCCAGCGTACGCGCAGAAAAGGGCAAAGTTCCTGTGAAAGTGCAGGATAGCTCGGAGTAGCTAAGTAAAGTAAAGTCAACTAACTATTATGAGGGGAATTCATCTTGTTCTAGTGAGAAAGGCTGATTACTTGGAGGCAGGTAGTGGCTATGTTGTACAGGAGCAGGGATAGGAGCTCATTTGGAGCAGTGAGGGAGTGCTATCCTGCACTCTGTACAACCTAGAAGCTAGTTTTAGAGCGAAAAGGCGCAAAACGGTCGATTCTAGTGCGAATGTGCAGGATAGTTCCAGCGTACGAGCAGAAAAGGGCAAAGTTCCTGTGAAAGTGCAGGATAGCTCGGAGTAGCTAGGTAAGGCCAACTAACATGGGGAATTCATCTCGTTTTAGTGAGAAAGGTTGATTACTTGGAGGCAGGTAGCGGCTATGTTGTACAGTAGCAGGATAGGAGCTCATTTGGAGCAGTGAGGGAGTACTATCCTGCACTCTGTACAACATAGAAGCTTGTTTTAGAGAGCGTGGGCGCAAAACGGATGATTCTAGTGCGAATGTGCAGGATAGCTCCAGCGTACGAGCAGAAACGGGCAAAGTTCCTGTGAAAGTGCAGGATAGCTCGGGGGCTGGCTAGTGTAAGAAACGTTGATCGGATCAGTATAGCTCGGAGTAGCTAGGTAAAGCCAACTAACTATCTATCTATCATGGGGAAATTCCTTTCGCTCTAGTGAGAAAGGCTGATTACTTGGAGCAGGCTGCGTGTGGCTATGTTGTACAGGAGCAGGATAGGAGCTCATTTGGAGCTGTGAGGGAGTGCTATCCTGCACTCCGTACAACCTAGAAGCTAGTTTTGGAGTTAAAGGGCGCAAAACGGACGATTCTAGTGCGAATGTGCAGGATAGCGCCAGCGTACGAGCAGAAAAGGGCAAAGTTTCTGCAAAAGTGCAGGATAGCTCGGAGTAACTAAGTAAAGCCAACTAACTATCTATCATGGGGAAATTCATCTCGTTCTAGTGAGAAAGGCTGATTACTTCGAGGCAAGTAGTGGCTATGTTGTACAGGAGCAGGATAGGAGCTCATTTGGAGCTGTGAGGGAGTGCTATCCTGCACTCCGTACAACCTAGAAGCTAGTTTTGGAGTTAAAGGGCGCAAAACGGACGATTCTAGTGCGAATGTGCAGGATAGCGCCAGCGTACGAGCAGAAAAGGGCAAAGTTTCTGCAAAAGTGCAGGATAGCTCGGAGTAACTAAGTAAAGCCAACTAACTATCTATCATGGGGAAATTCATCTCGTTCTAGTGAGAAAGGCTGATTACTTCGAGGCAAGTAGCGGCTATATTGTACAGGAGCAGGATAGGAGCTCATTTGGAGCTGTGAGGGAGTGCTATCCTGCACTCCGTACAACCTAGAAGCTAGTTTTGGAGTTAAAGGGCGCAAAACGGACGATTCTAGTGCGAATGTGCAGGATAGCGCCAGCGTACGAGCAGAAAAGGGCAAAGTTCCTGTGAAAGTGCAGGATAGCTAGGAAAGTGGTTAGCTTGAGAAACAGTGATCAAGATAACTCGAATTAGCTAAGAAAAGCAAAATATGATGGAGTAACTAGGTAATTTGCGAGGGAGCATGGCAAAGCGAGGTAATGAGCTGGCTTAGTTTAATCGTTTGTTCATGTATCGGAAAGAGGAGGAGTTTATATGAGGACGGTTGTTGCGGTGTATACGGGGCAGGGGCTGGCGGATCCGCTC
>NZ_VCIX01000066.1 GCF_006345825.1 Paenibacillus paridis | reverse complement strand
TGGCTGCCTACCATGAATGGCGAAACAACCGTTGATATCCATTCCGATAAGCTAGATGAGATTTTACACACAAATTTGGACTTGACCCCCAAAGTAACCCATTTGAAGCCGCTGGGTTAGAATAGATCTATTTTATAGATCTATTTCATCCAAATTGGCGATTTCCGCCAAAATAGATCTAAAAAACAGATCTATTTCTCCGAAACCCAGCCATATCCAGTCCATTTTGGACAGCTGAGCTAGATCAAATTTTACAAACCAATATGGACTTGATTCGTTTCTTCTTCTTTCCTATAAAAAAACTCCCCCAGCAAGCAAAATGCCTGCTGAGGGAGTTTTTTTATAGAGCTTCAAATACGGAACGTCCTTGTACCCACGTTTGCTGCACATTAAGCTGGGCGTCGATCCATACCAGATCGGCTTGCTTGCCGGTGGAGATCGAGCCGGTACGGTCGAAGAGGCCAAGCTGTTTAGCAGCATTGCTGCTGGCTAGTCGGCTAACCTGCGCGATCGTGAGGTCGGTGTGCTCAAGCATGAAGCGAACGGCGCCAATCATGGTTAAGCAGCTGCCCGCAAGAGCGTTGCCCTCCAGCAAGCGGGCTTCGTTATTCTTGACCACTACAGCCAAACCGCCAAGGCTGTACTCCCCGTCGGGCATGCCAGCCGCGGACATGGCGTCCGTAATTAGAATGATTTTATCTTCTGGCTTGGCGGCAACCAGCAGCCGTACGGCACCCGGGTGGACATGAACGCCGTCAGCGATGAGCTCGGTGGCTATACGGTTATCCGTCAGCACGGCGCCAAGTGTGCCCGGCTCGCGGTGATGCAAGCCGCGCATGGCGTTATAGGTATGGACGGCCTGTGATAGCCCGGCATCGGCTGCGGCAATAACTTCGTCATAAAGAGCGTCCGTATGCCCGCAAGCGGTATTAATGCCTTGCTCAGCGAGCCAGGCAATCGTCTCTAGGGCACCGTCTTTCTCGGGGGCAAGCGTCAGCTGACGAATTAGCCCTGGCCATTGCTCCACCCATTGCTTCATCCATTTTAGCTGCGGATCTTTGATGAAAACCGGATTTTGCGCGCCAGGCCATTTTTCGCTAATGAATGGTCCTTCTAAGTGAACGCCGTATAATGCCGCATAGGGCATCTCGTTTCTTTGGTAAGCATCTACTGCATGGAGAACGGCTTCAATGTCTGTTTTGGCAGCGGTCATTGTAGTGGCAAGCATGCCAGTCGTCCCTTGCGATGCATGATATTTCGTAATCGTATGGAAGCTTTCGCTGCTTGCATCCATGAAGTCGGCTCCATAGCCCCCATGGACGTGCACATCAATGAAACCTGGCAGTAGGTAGCCTCCACGCCCGTCTATTACTTGCACTCCATTCAAAGCACTTACCGCTTCTGTGCTTGTATCAGGCAAAATGTCTGCTATTTTTCCGTTTTTAATCGAAACGTTCCCGGTTATAACCTCATTCTCAAGTACGATGTTTACATTGCGAATAAGCCAGTCAGCAGATTGTTTCGCCATTTAATCCAACATCCTTCCTGCCTCGCGATCGAGCAGTACGATTACGCGTGCATGTGTTTGGAGCAATGAGGCTGGTACGCTAGTGGTAATTGGCCCGGTCAACGCTTCTTTGACAATCTCCGCTTTATCCGCCCCGCGCACGGCAAGCACGATCGTGTTCGCCTTTAGAATCGAGCCTACGCCCATTGTAATGGCATAATTGGGAACTTCGTCCATGGAGCTGAAGAAACGGGCATTCGCTTCACGTGTTTCTTCCTTTAGCTTAACGGCATGCGTGCCGCCGGAGAGATTCACGTCAGGCTCGTTAAAGCCGATATGCCCGTTGTGGCCGAGACCAAGCAGCTGCACATCTACCGGCTGTGCTGCAAGCATAGCATCGTAGCGCGTAGTTTCTTCTTGAAGGTCATCAGCCATGCCGTTAGGCAGATGGGTTTGAGGAGCAGGGATATCAATATGGGAGAATAAATGCTTATTCATATAATAAGCGTAGCTTTGATCATTTTCCGGTCCAATGCCGACATATTCATCCAGATTAAAGGTTGTTGCTTCCTTGAAGCTGACTTTATTCTCATTGAACCTTTCTACTATTTTGTCATATATACCGATGGGTGTCGATCCTGTTGCCAGACCGAGAACGGCATTCGGCTTTTCGTTGACGGTATTTATAAAAAGCTCAGCTGCGTAAGCGTCTAATTCTTGCTGCGTATCAAACTTAATAATTTCCATATGTGTGCCTCCTAAGGGGATTCGTTACTTTCATTTTATATGAATTCCGACAGATTAACAATATAAAATGATTGTAAAAATCAAATTAATGATTGTAAAAATCATTAATTTGAGGGACAACATATGTGCCCCATCTTAATAGAATAAAAGATAGACATGCATGATTCTTGCTTTCTGTCTTTTCATTTACAGTGTTTGATAGCGTATGTATAATGTATGTATAACATTTGTATAATATGGGGTGGAACTTTGAACAGGGGAAAAAGCGTTATCGTCATTGGTGCGGGACCAGGCGGACTAGCTTCGGCGATGCTCTTATGCGCCCAAGGCTATCGCGTTACTGTGCTAGAGAAACAACCCTATGTAGGCGGGCGGACTTCTGCTTTAAAGGTAGGGGCCTATACATTCGATCGCGGTCCAACCTTCCTGATGATGCCTCATTTGCTTGAGGAGCTATTCCATGCGTCAGGACGCTGGCTTCATGATTATATTAAGCTTGTTGAAATTAATCCTCTTTACCGCCTGCAATTCGGCAAAACCAGGTTTGAGCCTTCGAGGGACCAAGAGCATACGGCAGCTGAAATCGACCGCGTATTTCCTGGAGAATCGAAGGGTTATCGGGCATTTATGAAAGCAGAGGGCGAGAAGTTTAATCGAGTCATGCCGCTTCTGCAAAGGCCTTTTGCCAAGGTGACGGACTACATACGCAAAGATGCAATCATAGCGCTTCCGAAGCTTCATCTAACCGACCATGTGTATGGCCGGTTATCCCGCTATTTTAAGGATGACCGCTTGCGATACTCCTTTGCTTTCCAATCTAAATATTTGGGCATGTCCCCATGGGAGTGCCCGGGCACTTTTACTATTCTTTCCTATATTGAGCATGCTTATGGACTATGGCACCCGATTGGCGGGGTTAACCGGGTGTGCGAGGCCATGAGCGAGGTCATCGGGGAATATGGCGGAGAGCTCCGCCTCGGCACAGGCGTGAAGCAAGTGTTAACCGATCAGCGTAAGGCTACGGGCGTATTGCTTGAGAATGGCGAAACGCTTGAAGCCGATCATGTTATTTTGAATGCGGATTTCGGTACAGCGATTACTCAGCTCTTTGATCCAAGCCAGCTGAAGAAATGGAAGCCTGAGAAACTTGCGAAGCTAAAATGGTCCATATCAACCTATATGCTCTATCTCGGTATCGACCGCAAAGTGGATATGCCCCATCACACGGTGATGTTCGCAGGCGATTACAGTCTCAACTTGAGAGAAATGACGCAAGGCAAATTAAGTGAGGATGCTTCGATTTATGTCCATAATCCAAGCGCAATCGATCCAACCTTGGCTCCGCCCGGAAAATCAGCCCTTTATATCTTAATGCCTGTGCCCAATCTCGATGGTGAGACGAATTGGTCCCTGCCAGACACGCTTGCAGCCGTGAGAGAGCAGGTGCTGCTCCGCCTTGAACAGGAGCCAGAGCTGAACGGCTTGAGCGGCTGGATCGAAGAGGAGAAGGTTATTTCTCCGCTGGATTGGCAGCAGTCCATGCACGTATATAAAGGAGCGGCGTTTAATATGGCTCATTCGCTCGATCAAATGATGATGCTGCGTCCGCATAACCGGTTCGAAGATATCGCGAACTGTTATTTGGTCGGTGGAGGCACGCATCCAGGCAGCGGGCTTCCGACTATATTTGAATCGGCACGCATCAGCGTCAAGCTGTTGCTGGAGCAGGATGGCCGCTCCAAGCCGTTCGAGCAGCCGGTCAAACGTAAGCAGCGGGAGGAGGCAGCGGTATGGAGGTAGCCATAATCGGCGGAGGCGTTGGCGGTATGATCAGCGCGCTTCTCCTTGCGAGAGCGGGCGTAAAAGTGGCCTTATTTGAGCGCCAAGAGCAGCTGGGCGGTAGGCTCGCCTTCGAGGAGGGGCAGGGGTATCGGATCGACCGCGGCCCTACGATCGTTCTTTTGCCAGAGATGCTTCAATCGATTGCGAGAGAAGCTGGCATCGGTGACGATGAATATGAGCTGCTGCGCTGCGATCCCATGTATCGGTTTCATTATCCGGACGGCTCTCAGCTTACGAAATGGACGGAGACGGACAGGATGGCGGAGGAGCTGGAAGCCATATCTCCTGAAGAGAGCAGCGCCTACCGCCGCTACATGCGGGATATGCAGCCGGTGTTTTTGGAAGGCAAGGCATTGTTCCTGGAGAAAACCTTTCTGGAGCGCCGCACCTTCTTTTCCTGGCGAAATATGAAGCTGCTAGCCAAACTGCGGGTTTATAGCAATGTACGGCAAATGGCCAAGCGCTATTTTGGAGATCATAGAGTGATTGATGCCTTTTCGCTGCAAACGCTGTATGTTGGCGGACTGCCCTCGGGCTCCCCTTCCTTGTATACCTTTATTCCATATGCGGAGCATGCTTTTGGCATTTATTATATGAAAGGCGGCTATGCCAGCTTTGCTGAGGTGCTGGAGCGGGCGCTTTATCGCGAGAACGTGACCGTATATAAGGGGAAGCGGGGAGCAGTCAGGCAGATTGTAACCGTGGATGGCGCGGTCAAAGAGCTGCTGCTGGAGGACGGTACAAGGCATGCGTACGAAAAGATCATATATAACGGCGATTTCCCTCATTTGGCCGGCATGCTGCAGGGCGTCAAGGAGCCGATGAAGCCACGGGAGTTTACGCCTTCCTCTGGCTGTGTCCTAGCCTATATCGGAGTAGGCAAACGCTGGGAGAAGGGGGATTTGCGAACTACGCATCAATTTGTAATGCCGGAATCCTTGACGGACAGCCTTCGGTCGATCGCTTCGAATAAGAGGCTGCCGGGAGAATCCGAGCGATTGCCCGCGTATTACATATTCAATCCTTGCGAACTCGACGAGGAAGCAGCGCCTGCGGGGGAAACGGTTCTTTATTTTCTCATTCCCGCCCCTATTCCGGTTGAGCCCCATTCTACGTATGACTGGGATAAGGAAGGCAGCCAGCTGGTCGAGCGTGTGCTCGAAGATGCGGATAAACGATTGTTCCCGGGATTAATCGATGCGATCGCTTGGAAGAAGATAAGAACACCGAAGGACGGTGCGAATGAGGGCTGGTTCCAGGGAGGCAGCTTTGGCATTGCGCCAACCTTGTCGCAATCCGGGCCGTTTCGCCCGCAATATGCGCCTTACAAAATTAAAGGCCTATACAGTGTCGGAGCTTCCGTCCATCCTGGCGGCGGCGTCCCGATTGTAATGCAAGGGGCTAAAATGCTAGTTAATCACTTAGTAGAGGAGTGGGCAGCTTGGAAAGTCAATTAAGCGCAACGCTCAAAGCATGCGAGCATATGATTCGCGAAGGCTCAACGACATTTTATAAAGCCTTTAGCTTCTTGCAAAGCCCGCGTAAGGAAGCGGTCTATGTCATTTACGCCTTTTGCCGCATGATCGACGACGCGGTTGATGAGCCCGAGCGCTCTCCTTATTCACTTGAAGAACTTGCTCGCCATTTCACACAGCTGGACAAGGCAGAGGGCCATTTCATTTGGCCGGCCCTGCGCTGGCTTCTGGAAAGGTTTCCTGTCACCAAAGAGCCTTTCTTTCGCCAGATGGAAGGGCAGCGGCTTGATTATGAGCTGACGCATTACGATACGATGGAGCAGCTTGAAACCTACAGCTATCTTGTGGCAGGCACGGTCGGGGAAATGCTGCTCCCGGTGCTGCATGACGCTCCTGATAAACACGTGATAGCCTCGGGCATTTGGCTCGGGAAGGCGATGCAAATCGTTAATATTGTTCGTGACGTGGGTGAAGACCAGGCGAAGGGACGCAGATACGTCCCGCTGGATCTTCTGAACAAGCATGGCTATACCGAAGCGATGTGGCAGCAGAATATGATCAACGACCAATGGAGAAATGTCATTCGGGAGCTTACTTCGCTGGCGCATGCCTGGTTTGCAAGAGGACTGCTGGATGTAAGCCAGTATCCGCGCACCAGCAGCTTCTGCGTAGAGCTGTCTGCCCGCATGTACGAAGCCATTCTGGAGGATGTGGCGGCCCATGATTACGATGTATATAGCCGAAGGGCGTATGTGTCTACTCTTGGCAAAATGGCCATTATGAATCAATTGACTTTGAAGTATGGATTAAGTGTATTGCAGTTAAAATCTAACGCAAGCAGCGCGGTATCATGAAGGCTATCCGTTATTTATTTTGGTGCTGGCTAGTCATTGGCTTGACACTTATGCTGTTCTACAGGGTGCCGGAGCCTCTTGGATTCAGCAATGGATTATTTCTCGTTTTTTTCGCGCTATATGCCTACACTTTGGAGCAAAAGGCGCTCGGAGGATTTAACCGCACAATGGCGTTCCGGGCTTTGTTTGTGGGAGTGTTCACTTTCGTTCTCGAATGGGTCGGCACGGAAACGGGCTGGCCCTTCGGTCATTATGAGTATAGCGGGACGCTGCGGTTTTGGGACGGGGGTGTCCCGGTTGCGATTGGTTTTGCTTGGATTGGCGTCATGTCAAGCGGAGTCATGCTCTCTTCCGCCCGGACAAAGCTGGGACGCGCGGTTCAAGTAGGGGCATTTGCGCTGCTCTTTGATTTGGTGCTGGACCCGGTTGCCTTTGCACAGCAGTTCTGGATGTGGAGCAAGGAAGGAGCCTTCGGCACCTATTATGGGGTACCGCTGCAAAATTTCATCGCATGGTTTCTAACCGCTGCGCTGCTGTCCTATCTTTATCCGCTTAGGCATCAACATGTACGAGCGGTACCGTCGATTTATCGCGAAGGAACAAGACTCTATCAAGGGATGCATCTCATGTTCGGCCTGCTTGCCTTCAAAGCTTCCTTGTGGGGACCGCTTCTGACGGCTATCGCAGCGATCCTATGGCTGGAAGGAGGGCTGCGGCTTGATCGAAGCAAGCAAAAGCAAAGCATTTGACCGGCTTTTTCTCAAATACAACGAAGCTTATTTGCTCCGCAAGCATTTCCGCTATGTTGGTTTTCAAGGCGAGCTTGATCCGTATGCTGACTGCAGCATTCTCTATATTATGAATCATAGTTCTTGGTGGGACGGGCTGCTGGTTTATGCGCTATTTCGTAAAAAGTCACAAAACGACCATTACGTCATGATGGAGGAGAAGCAGCTCCGTCAGTTTCGGTTCTTTCGCAAGCTGGGCGCCTATTCCATTGATAAATCGACGCCTCAAAGCCTTATTCCTTCCTTGCGGTATACATGCAGGCTGTTGAAGGAAGGCAAGCGCGTCTGGATGTTTCCGCAGGGAGATATTCAGCATTTGGAGCTTCGGCCGCTAGTGCTTAAGGAGGGGGCGGCTCATGTGCTGAAGCAATGTCCACAAACCGTCGTTGTCCCGATAACGGTATACTATTCCCTCTTTCACCATCAGAAGGCTGAAGCAACAATGCTGGCAGGAAAACCGATCGTTGCAGCCTGGGATCAAATGGACAAGCGAGTGATTACGGCACGGTTAGCTGCGGCGCTGGAGGGACAGCTGGATACGCACCGGGCTCGCATCATCGATGGCGGCCAAGAGGTATCTGCCGAATTTGAACGGCTAGTGCGGCAAGGAAGCTCAACAAGCGAAGCCTTTACGGCATTTAAGAGGAGGGTGAGCGGATGGAAATCGTTCTTTGGTCGGTAGCCGCATTGCTGGCGCTGCAGCTGGGATTTGCCGCTTGGAACGTTCGCCAGCTGCCCTTATTTGGCCAGCTTGGCCAACCATCAGGCAAGTGGCTTCCAGAAGAAGGCGTGCGGCTGTCAGTTCTCATCCCCGCAAGAAACGAGCAGGGCAATATTATCGAATGCTTGCAATCCATTCAGCGATGCTTACCTGCAAATCAGAGTGACAATAGGATAGAAGTGATCATCTTGGATGACCGTTCAGAGGATGAAACGGCCCGCTTGGTCGAGCAATTTGCAGAGAAGGATCAGCGCTTTCGGCTTATTCGCGGTTTGGAGCCGCCAGCCGGCTGGGTAGGCAAAGCCTATGCCTGCCATCAGCTCTCGATGCAGGCTCGCGGCGCTTGGTATTTGTACGTCGATGCGGACGCGCGGCTGCGCCAAGGTGCGCTTGAGACGGTTCAGCAGACGATAGCTGGAAAGCCGGCTGGTTTCATCAGCGGGTTTCCAGAGCAGCATACCGGCAGCTGGCTGGAGAAGCTGGTTGTACCAATGATGGGCTTTACGATTGCCTGCCATCTGCCGATCAGGCTCGTTAGCGCTTCTTCGGATCCGCGGTTTGCAGCCGCGCATGGCGGTTGGATCGCCATCAGCAGAGCTACTTATGCAGCGGCGGGAGGGCATGAGGCAAACGCCGGACAGCTTGTCGATGATGTGGCCTTGATGCGGGCCGTCAAGCGAGCCGGCCATCCCGTTGTGCTCGCCGATGTGCGGCAGCAGGTTTCTATGCGCATGTACCATAACGCTTCAGAGGTATGGAGCGGCTACAAAAAGAACATCTACGCAGGCGTGGGCCGCAGCGGTCTGCTGCTGTTAGTGGTGCTTGCCTCTTATGCTCTGCTTTATATGGTTCCGTTTATGCTGCTGCTAGCTTCTCCGCTTTATCCAGCCCTTTTTCCTTCAGCGTTAACCGGCTATCTTCTTGGCATAGCCGTTAAGGCAGTCGCAGACCGCTATCAAGGGCAGCCGTGGCTGCTTGCTTTGTTCATTCCTTTCAGCATTGGAGCGGTTGTTGCGATTGGAGCGGCCTCTTGGCTCTCAGCCAAATCTGGAACCGGCTACGTCTGGAAAGGGCGGATGTACGAATGAGCGACGTTAAGCGGAAAAAAGTCGTTATTATCGGAGCAGGGCTTGGCGGTTTATCAGCCGCCATTCGCTTGGCACATGCGGGCTTTGAGGTACGTGTGCTGGAGCAGCAGCAGACGGTTGGAGGCAAGCTGCAGCGGGTAACCGCTGAGGGCTACCGGTTTGACCGGGGGCCGAGCACGATCACGCTGCCGCATTTGTTCGCTTCGGTATTTGAAACGGTTGGCAGACGGATGGAAGACTATATTACGTTCGAGCGGCTTCGGCAGGCGACGCGAAATGTATTTGCCGACGGAGCGATCGTTGATCTGACAGCTTCGGCAGCGGAGACGGCGGAGCAAATCGCATGCTATAGCAAGCAGGATGCAGCTGCCTATGCTGCATTTTGCAAGGAGGCGGCACGGCTGTATCGCCTGGCAGATGAGCGTTTTCTTGGCCGGCTGCTGCTGGACGCTCGGGATAAGCTTGATCCGAGATTAGCCGCAGGATTTCTGCGGGTTAGGCCGTTAACTAATCTGAACAAGCTGCTGCGTCGATATTTTCAGCATCCGAATACGCTGGCCATGCTGGGCAGATATGCAACTTATGTTGGCGCATCTCCTTACGAATCGCCGGCTATTTTTGCCATGCTCGCACATGTAGAAAGCGAGCTGGGGATTTATCGTGTGCAGGGAGGCACGTATGCAATCGCGGAAGCTTTTGCAAAGCTTGCGAAGGAGCTTGGCGTTGTCATTCAGACGGGCGTAAGTGTGAGCCAAATTATGGTGAAGAACGGCTTATGCCGCGGCGTTGAAACGGAGCAGGGCGTGTTTGAAGCGGATATTGTAGTTGCCAACGGAGATGTTCTGTCCGTCTACAGCTCGCTTATCAAGCCGGAGCATCGTCCGTCGTTCACCAATGAGCGAATCGACCGCTATGAGCCCTCGTTATCGGGGTTTGTACAGCTGATTGGCATCCGTCGCACCTATGAACAGCTGCTTCATCATACGGTTTTCTATCCGGAGCGTTACGAGGATGAATTTAGCAGCATTTTCAGACAACGGAAGCCGCCGGCAGAGCCGACCATTTATATATGCAATGCAGCCATTTCAGATCGGCAGGCAGCTCCGGCAGGCGGAAGCAGCTTGTTTGTGCTGGTCAACGCTCCTTATGTGTCAAAGTCATGGAGCTGGGAGCGGGAAACCGAAAATTATGCTATGCTAGTACGTAGTCGTCTTGCCGGATTTGGTATAGATTGCTTGGAGCAAGCAGATGTAACCATTACATACACGCCAGAGCAGTTGGAGCGGGATACGTCCGCGCACCGTGGCGCGATATACGGGATTTCCTCGAACGGGGCTAGACAAACCTTTTTCAGGCCAAGTAACCGATCCCCAGATATTCAAGGATTGTGGTTTACAGGAGGTACGACGCATCCCGGAGGCGGAACGCCAATCGTTACGCTATGTGGTCAGCTTGTTGCTGAGGAGCTTATCAAACAGTACAGGAATTGAAAAGATAGAGAAGCGCAAGGATGGCCGCGTCGCTATAAAAGGCGCTGCCAAGATGCGCTTGCTTGGGAGGAACAAGCATGACAGTTGATCAGCAAGCAGCCACCGCGAAGCGCAAGGGCGAGCATATCCGTATTTGCTTGCAAGAGCAGGTAAACAGCGTGGGCATCGAAACGGGCTTGGAGCGTTATCGCTTCAAGCATAATGCACTGCCCGAGCTTTCGTTCAGTGAAATTAAGCTGGACACGGAATGGTTTGGCAAGAGGCTGGGAGCACCTTTGCTCGTTAGCTCTATGACTGGCGGAACAGACGAAGCAGGCGCCATCAACCGCCGTCTGGCCATTGTGGCAGAGGAGAGAGGCTGGGCGATCGGATTAGGCTCTATGCGCGCTGCCATAGAGAATGAGCAGCTCGCAGCCTCTTTCTCCATCCGTAAGGATGCGCCTTCGGTTCCGGTCATTGCCAACATTGGAGCGGTACAGTTCAATTACGGCTTTGGCGTGGATTCCTGCCGCAGAGCGGTGGAGATTGCAGAAGCCGATGCGCTCGTTCTGCATTTGAACAGCATGCAGGAGGTATTCCAGCCCGAGGGGGATACGGATTTCCGCAATTTGCTGTCAGCGATTGCACAAGTATGCAAACGAGCCGGTGTTCCTGTCGGCATCAAGGAGGTCGGCTGGGGAATTGACGCCGATACCGCTGAAGCGCTTATGGAAGCAGGTGTTTCCTTCATCGATGCGGCTGGCGCAGGCGGAACATCTTGGAGTCAGGTCGAGAAATTCCGATCGCAGGACGAGCTGAGAAGACAAGCTGCCGAAGCATTTGCAGATTGGGGAATTCCGACCGCAGAAAGCGTAACGGAAATTCGCTCGAGGCTGCCACAGGCGAATATCATTGCCAGCGGCGGCTTGCGGACGGGTGTCGACGCGGCGAAGGCGATTGCGCTAGGCGCGAATCTGGCCGGGTTTGGCCGAGTGCTGCTGCCGCAAGCAGCCGGGGGCAGTCATCAGGTATCGCAGGAGCAGCTGCTTCAGCAATTCAAGCGAATTGAATTCGAACTGCAAACGGCCATGTTCGGAATCGGAGCGGGCTCGATCAACGAGCTGCGCGGGACGAAGAGGCTGCTGCTAAAGTAAGGTTGCAGCATAATAGATAGGGCGTGGGAGCAGCCGGAAGGCGGCAAGCACGCCCTATTTCTATTTTGTGTCAAGGGCAGCCGGCGAAGGCTTATTTGATTAAGCCCGTACCTTCGATAATAATATTGGCACGGACCACGAATTTGATGGTCGGGTACATGGACTCCCATTTCTTAAAAGCGTCAGAACCGGGATGAGTTGCCCGGTAGCGGAGTCCGAAACCAATGGGATCGACACCTGCTTTTTGAATTTTGCGGAGCAGCTTAACGCAGGATTTGGCATATTCTTTATTAAGGTCCTCTTGGACCGGTCCCCATTGGTCGGAGTATAACCCTTTTGGCGCTTCTTCAAACACGACCTTCATTTTGACATCCATCGTTATGGTATCTTCGCCGTTTTGTTGCCCGATCCGAAATTTGGAATGGATTTCAGTAATGGCCACAACAAGATCAAGCCCTTCAAACATGCCATGCATGGACGATTTGGTGAAATCGTTAGCAAGCTGGTTATAAAGCTGCGCTTCGGAGGGATTAAGAACAAGGCGGACTCTCTTCTTATCGAGCAATGCGGTACGGTTGATAATGAAGCTCTCCTGATTATCTTTGGCGATAACGGGCATCAAGGGATCAAGCCCTTCCTCTGAAGCTCTTCTAGAAAAATCGGACAACGATTCAACATAGGTATAAGAGGATTCGGTCCCATCTGCCCCAAAGCTTAAAAACAGCGTATTGCCTGGATAACGCTCGGATAACGGATTCACTTTCAGCAGACTTTCGGCATCCGGCTTACCGATGGCAATATTGGCTACGCTTTGAATGTCTCTTCTGCGCATCATCCACTCCAAAGCGCCTTGATAATCGCTATTCGCCACCTTCTCGCCAAGAATAAAGATTTTGCAGTGGCCAAAATCAATCTCCTTATCCACGTAGGCCTTTAGCATTCGAACCCCTTCGGCAATGCTGGGTGCATCTATCGTTTCAATTTGCGTTTTGGATGCGCCGGGCTCGATTTTCGGCGAGGGGACGGCAAGCTGAAGCGTTATCCGGTAAGGTTTTTTGTCGTTTTCCGATTGATCAATGCCAAGGGCGACAACAAAAAAACGTTTGTCGATATCTTTAAAGCCGCAAGCTCCAAGCAAGCAAAGCGTCACGATGGCAAGGGAAATTCGAATCATTGCGTTCATGTGGTTTTGGGCCTCCTTCGACTGAGCAGGAATACCGTTAGAACAATGACGAACTCAACGAACATTCTCACGACCAGCCAGTATGAGGTAATAAACATATTCATTTTCTCATTCGTCAGCAAGAGGTACAACATCGTCAGACTGGCGAAAATGCCGATGATGACGTAATTGGCGACCGGTGTTTTGGGACTGTCGATTTCCGGCTTATAATTGCGGAAGCAGCATTTAATAAATTCCATCGCTTGATGCCAGCCACACATCGTATACACAAGTGTTAAGTTTAAGAAAACGATCAGAAACAGGAACAATACCCGCTCAATAAAGCCATATTGCATAATGAGCGAATCTGCGGTTACGCTCCAAATGTAGGTGTACTGGTTGACTGCTTCCGTCCCGTGAAAGCCGATCGGCACAAAAAACGTGATCAGCATGATGGTTATTCCAAAAACCGGGTAAATCCAGCGGAACTTGAATCGGAAATTGGGAGGCAGCAGCCGGTTGAACAATGATAGATTAATATAACCGGTAAATATAAAGCTGGCGGCAGCGACGGCTGATAAGGTAGGCATGGCGGTCACGTAATTAGCGACTACACGAATCGCGTCAAAATTTAATTGCGTGCTGCGGACGGCCTTGAACAAAATAAAGATAATAACCGGAGCATTGACAATAAGCCCGATTTCGATAACAAACATGACGGACAGTGTTGAACGGGTTGCCGCGTAGCCGCAGGCGAGAATGAGCATGGTCAAAATAATGATCGAATTTGCGTCCGGATTAAAGAAGCGGTTAATTAAAATAGCGTAAGCGACAACAACGATCGTTGTGCCGAACCACCACATAATTGCAGAGCAAAACATACAAATGGCGACCAGCCACTGCGGGAAATGCAGTTTCAAAATTTCGGGCAGGCCTTTGCCAGGATAGCGGGCCATTGCGCTTGTATACATATAGACAAGAATGGTGCCGATAACCGTGCCAACAATCATGGAGGACACGGCGCCGCTGAAGCGGGCTTCAATCAAAATATGCGGGACGAATAGCAGCAAATTGATAAAACTAACCATAATAAAGTTGTAAAACACATAGCGGTTCACTCTACATTCACCTGCCCGACATCTCCTTCCAGCGGTCTTAATTTACCGAAAATGCGCATATATGGCTTGCCGAAGCTTCTCAGATTGCAAAGGTAAGTGATGTAGACAAACAAGCCCACGGCCACGCCTGTGATGCCGAAAAAGATGGATACGGCAATCAGTGGATATTTCAAGAAACGGATCGCAAAGGAGAGAGAATTGACCGGGATAACGAAATTGGAAATGGCGACAACCGACGTAACGATAATCATAATGCTGCTCACCAGTCCAGCCTGCTGGGCAGCCTGTCCCAGAATAAGCCCTCCTACTGTAGTAGCGGTAGAACCGATATAGCGCGGAAGACGGATACTGGCTTCAATCAGGGTCTCGATCATGAATAGCATAATAAAAACTTCGACAAATGACGGATAGGGAACGCCGGATCGGCTGCCCGCAATCGAGAAGGCCAGTTGAACACGGAATACCTCCGGATTATAAGAGACAACCGAAATGTAGAGGGCTGGTAGGGTAATGGTCAGGACAATGGACGCGTAGCGCAGAAAGATCAGAAAACGGGTCATCCAATAAGCATCGTAATCATCTTCCATAGCATGCATGAAATCAAAAAAGGTAGCCGGCAAAATAATGGCGAACATATTCCCTTTGAGCAGGATGACAACCTTGCCTTTGGAGATCGCTTTCGAAATGCGGTCGGGCCTCTCTGTAATCAGGATCGTAGGAAATAGGTGCTTGCGCTTGCCGACGAGCAGCTTCTCCAGTTCTCCAGCGGCGTGCAGCATCTCTACGTTAATCGAAGTCAGCTTGTCGCGAACGGTATCCAGCACGCTAGGGTCAACCCGGCGTTGGTCAAATAAAGCCAAAATCGGAGTTTTGGACAATGATCCGATCGTATGCTCCTCTACCGACAAATCGGGAGAAGGGTACATGCTGCGAATAAGATTGAGCGAAATATTCAAATCCTCGCTAAGCGCAAGCTGTGGGCCTTGGATTGCGCTCTCTACCTGCGTCTGAGGATTCTCGATGCTGATAATGCGGGAAGCATCAAAGGCATAGATGATTTGGTTAGCCTGAATGAGCACATGGCCGCGCAGAAGCAGCTCCTGCCACTTGGCGATATCCTCTACTTGGCGATATTCCGGATTCGTATCCAGCTGGCTCTGAAAGGGATAGGCATCCTTCGTGAACGGGACGATAATAAAATCGTTTATTTTATTCTCTTCGCAAAGCGGGGCGATATAAGCGATTTCAATGGACATTTCGCTATTTTGCAAATGTTCAAATTTAATGTCGACGGCTTCGGCAAACAACAAGCGCAGACGTTCATTCATAGCGGTTCCCCTTTTTAAGAAGTGATTCCAAATTGGATGATCTGGATAAGCTTCCATAGTTTGTGTTGAAAACCAAAAATTATGCCTGTTCCAATGAGCTTTGCCAGCTTGTTGGAATTCAAGTACAATGAAACATACATAAAGAACGGCAGTGTGTACGCCCTTAATGAAGGAGAGCAAGGAATGAAACCATGGTACGAACAGAGCTTCGGCTCCGATTATATGCTTGTCTATAAACATCGTAACTGGGAAGAAGCCAATAAAGAGGTTGGCAAAATGATCGGATGGCTGCAGCTGCCAAAGAAAGCAAGGGTGCTCGATATTGGTTGCGGTATGGGAAGGCATGCGCTTGCCATGGCAAGAAGCGGCTATGCGGTTACAGGCACCGATTTGTCTCCTGTCCTGCTCGAGGAAGCGAAGTTCCATGACGAGGAGGGACAGGTCAACTGGGTCCCTGGCGATATGCGCGAGCTGCCGTTTGAAGCGGGAAGCTTTGATGCGACGGTGAATCTGTTTACTTCCTTTGGCTATTTCTCGTTAGAAGACGACAATATTCATGTGCTTCGGCAAATACGAAAAGTGTTGCGGCCGGAAGGCTCGTTTCTCATCGATTTTCTTAACCCTGTTCATGTGGCGCAAACCTTAGTTCCCCGATCGGAACGTATAGATGAAGAAACTGGTTTACATATTTTGGAGGAACGATCCATTTTGAATGGTTGGGTACAGAAGGAAATTACGGTATATGATCCGCGGAAGCGGGAAGAGCAGAGACAGTATTTGGAGCGGGTTAGGCTGTATCAGAGGGATTGGTTTGAGCGGAACCTCGCCTTATGCAGTCTCGGACTAGAAAAGCTTTACGGAAATTACGACGGATCCGCTTATGAGCAGGAAGCTTCGCCGCGGATGATAATGACGGGAAGGGCGCTATGACGATGACTAAGCAGCAAGACGAAGATAAGGCGGACAAGCGCTCAAAGGCATGGGAGATCGGCAAGGTTATTTTGCAGGAAGGCTGGATACAGGTAAAGGTGCCGGTCCCTTTCTCGCTCAGATGGGTGAACAGCTATTTGCTCCCGGAGGAAAGCGGCTATACGCTGATTGATCCTGGCCTTCGCACGGAAGCGGCTCTTGGCGTCTGGTTGGACGTGATGCAGGACCTCGGCTTAGTATGGACGGATATTAAACGAATTGTTCTGACCCATCAGCATCCGGATCATTACGGACTTGCTGGTTATATGCAGGAAAGAAGCGGCGCCCCGGTCTATATGACTCGTCAGGCCCATGCTTACGCCGTTAGGCTTTGGGGAGCTGAAAGCAGCTTTTCCGAGGAGCTTCATGCGCTTTATGCAGACCACGGCATGCCGGCGGAGCATAGAGCGGCAATCGCTGAAAATTTGGAAACATTTGTGGAAATGGTGACACCGCAGCCTACCGTTACCTACTTTGAAGCAGGGAGCAGCATGGCTCTTGGCGGCTTAGAGTGGGAACTGATCGATGCGCCTGGCCACGCGAAAGGGCAGGTGTGCTTTTATCAGAAGGATAGGCAGTGGATGATATGCGGGGACCAGGTGCTGCCCCATATTACGCCTAATGTGAGTGTTGTGCCTGGGGAAGGCGGCGATCCGCTTAATGATTTTCTGGTTAGTCTCGAGCAGTTGAAGTCGTATGAAGTGAAGCTTGCTTTTCCGGGGCACCGCGATCCTTTTTCGAATTTCGAAGGCAGAATTACGGAGCTTCAGCAGCATCATGAGCGCCGGCTGGACAAGATGGTTGCCATGCTCGCTGAAGAGCCCCGCACGGCTTATCATATGTGCGAGGCGCTGTTTGGCAGCAGGCTGAATGGCAATGCCCATCAATTGCGTTTTGCGATGTCGGAGACGCTTGCCCACCTGGTTTATTTGGAAAATTTCGGCCGGGCTACCTCGGCGCTAAGGGATGGCGCTTACGTATTTGCTGCCGCTTCTTCTTAACGGTCGCGGAATTCTTGAGGCGTAATGCCATATCGGTCCTTGAACACCTTGATGAAATAGCTTGTTTTCAGATAGCCTACCTTGGCTGCAATTTCATATATTTTATCGGGCGTTGTACGAAGCATGTGCGCCGCGGTTTCCATCTTCAGCCGGGATAAATAGTCGCTAATGCCTTCGCCCGTCTCCAGCTTGTAGATTTTGGACAAATACGAAGGGTTAAGAAAAACATGGGAGGCGATCGATTGCAGAGATGCATCCTCTAGGTGGCCAGCCACGTATTCCTGCACCTTCTGCACCGTGCTGGAGCGGGAGTGCTGCACCCTGCTGCTCATATGGCCGCGATAAGCACCGATGATCGCCGTTGTCCAGGAACGGAGCTGCTTAATGGTATGGAACTGGGGACCGCTTAGCAGCTGATTGAACTCCCCGCCCATAATATCCGCCATCCAGAGCTTGTTCTTATGGATCGAGAAGCTGAGTGAGCTGACGATCATGAAGTAGGTTTCCAAAATATGCTCATGCGATTCTCCCCAATTAAGCTCAAGCTCCTCAAAGGCAAGCCTCAGCTTCTCCTCGATAGCCTCCCATTGCCCGGCCTCCAGCAAATGGATGAGCAGCGGAGGATTATACAAGTGTGAGAGCGAGTTGGCTTCGCCGTGCTCTGCCTCCTCCGTCAGCGTTAACAGAAATCCACGCTCGCTGCCGATTCTCTGCCTGAAGTTAATGATTGAAAAATCATAGGTTTCATGAAGCTCGCGAGGGAACGCCTCCTGTTTAGTAAGGACAAGCGATATCGTTCCTTTTAAATATAGCTTTACGTAATGCTGAAGCTGAGCCGCCTTCTGCTCAACCAGATGAAGGAGAGGGGGGTGCTCCGCAGAGCCGGCGTTTTTGCTCATAATAAGAAAAATAAAGTAACCATGTTCATCCTTCGTATGCCAAAGCCTGTACTCCTCGGCAAAAATTTCTTCAGCGATATTGCTAACCGCATATTCCAGCAAGGCGCCGTCACGATCAGTCTGTTCATTGAAATAGTCCTCCATCCGGAGCAGCATCATGCAGTAAGGAGAGCCTGCCTGGAATGGAAGATCGAGCATATCGAGCTTTCCTTGCAGCTTCTCCTGGCTGTAAGCCTGCCCTTGCAGGAGGGAGAGAAGCAGATGATTCCGCAATATAGGCAAATTATCCTTCAGGGACGCCAGCGCGCTTTGATGGGAGCTGATTTCCTTCCAATGCTCTTCAAGCTGATCGGCGGCTTTCTTCACGGCCTGCAGCAATTCCTCGTCCTCGGCAGGCTTAAGCAAATAGTCGCTGGCTTGGTGCTGGAGCGCTTTTTTGGCATATTCAAAGTCGTTGTACCCGGATAACAAAATACATTTCACATTGCTCCAGGATGCGCGAATCTGTTCAATTAAATCAAGCCCGGAGAGTCCCGGCATATGAATATCCGTGATGACGATATCAATGGGTGTCGTATTCATAATCTCTATTGCCTCATGGCCAGAGTTCGCTTGGTATACCGTATCTACGCCAACGGTGCTCCAGGGCAGATTGCTTGCCAGATCCTCGACGAGATCCGGCTGGTCGTCAACAATTAATAGTTGATACATGATGAACAGCTCCAATTCTATTATGCATTTGTATAATCACTTACGCTGAATTAAGCAGATGGCCCACAATCTACTAGGGCTTCGCATTCGGCCAGCTGAGATAGACAGCCACGCCGGCCTCGGGGCGGATACGGAAGCTGATGGAGGCCTCTGGCCCAAATTGATAGAGCATGCGCTGCCGGATGTTCCACAGCGCGCAGCCGCTGGTCTCGTCAGGCGGATTCATAATTTTCCTCTCCAGCTCCCGCAAGCCCTCCTCCGTAATGCCAATGCCGTTATCCTCGACAATAATCGTATGGTAGCGGTCATTGCTCTCACCGGAAATCGTAATGATGCCATCCCCGTCAAACCGCTCGATGCCATGCAGCACCGCGTTTTCCACGACCGGCTGCAGCAGCAGGCGCGGAATTTCGATGCCCAGCATCGCATCAGGCACTTGGATGCGGTAGGAAAGGTGCTGGATATGGAATTGCTGGATTTCCAAATAGCTCTCTACCAGCTGGAGCTCCTCTTTGAGCGTGGCAGTCAGCTTCTCAACGCGCGTCGTATAGCGATAATAAGTGGATAGATGCATTGCAAGCTTCATGACCGATTCCTTCTTATCTAGCCTAGCCAGGCTGCGAATGAGCGCAAAACAGTTGTATAGGAAATGCGGGTTAATTTGCGATTGCAGCTGCTTGACGTTCGCTTCGCGTCGCCTGAGCTCCTCCACGTATACCTTCTGAATCAACTGCTCCGTATTGGCGGCCATATCGTTAAATCGCTGAAACAAATAGGTGAATTCGTTTTTCGGATTCGCTGTAATTCGCGCGGCATAGTTGCCTTCCTGCAGCCGTTTGACGCTTCGAATGAGAAGGGCAATCGGGCGCTGGACGTTGCGATATAGCAGGTAGCCCGCGAGCAAGCTCATGATTAAGAGCAAGCCGACGGAGCCATAGAACAAACTCTGGCTTTTGACGATTGGCTTTAATATATCCGCGAGCGGCACATAGTCAATTAGATACCAATCAAGCGTTTTCACATGGGCGGAGGTGACAAGGAAATCATTTCCCTTAATCGTAATAATTTGATTGGATGCTTCCTGGACGTTCTCTTTCAAGATTAGCTTTTTAATCGTCTCGGTCATTTCCCGGTCCGCCGTCCGGTTCTTGATCGTCGCCCCATCAGCATGAACGAGAAAGGGGTCCCCCTTGCCCGCCAGCTTGAACGTATCCAAATCTTTAATCAGATGCTCCTCGGGAAAAGAGATTTCAACGATAATGCCGGCTTTTTCGATATCGGTAATTTTGTTCGTAGGCTTGACGATATGCCGAACGAACCGATTTTGCTTCATGCTTTGAATCGTCATTTCCTCGTATTTCCAGGTGCGCGTCAGTATTTTCTTGATCGATTCAAGATCATAGGAAAGATAAGTATTGGTCGATACGAGCTGCTTGCTCGCAGGCGCCGTGATGCTGTACTGCGTATCCCAGCGCTGAGCTACGTTGAGCAGCCGAAGACGCTCCAGAATGCGCAGCTTCTCGTCATTTCGCTGGTAGGAGCTTTCGATCAGATGAAGGTTTTGCAGCTGCTGGATATGAATATCCTCGCTCAGAAGAAAGCCGAGCGTAGACAGCGTTGTCACGCTTCTGTCGATTTCATTGGCAAGGAATGTAATATCCTTTTGCTTCAACGACTGCATTTCCTCCTTGATGACGTCGATGCTTGTCCGAATAGAAAGCGTATACAAAACAATAATCGGAATGAGCAAAAGTATGATTATCGTAATCATTTTGGCAAACGTGTTTTCTCGTAAACGCATGCATGAACCCTCTCTTTTGATCAAAATTAAGCTAGATAAGTCTACAAAGTGGCATGCTTCCAAAAATCGTGGTCTATAGAACAGGAGAGACTGCTGATAAAATTAATCATACAGGAGAGCTGATAAAACACAAATCAAATTTTGTTTGGAAAGGGGCAGAACAGTGGAAAGTGCGCTAAACGAACCGCTGCAGCAGGGGACAAAACAAACACGAAAGAAGGAAAACAAAACCAGAGAACTATTTAGCCGCACTTGGCCCTTGCATCTTATGCTGCTTCCGGCAGCCATTATCACCTTCATCTTTGCATACGTGCCCATGAGCGGATTAATTATGGCCTTCCAGGATTTCAAGCCGTATGACGGCATGTTCCGCTCGAAGCTTGTTGGGCTGGAGCATTTCCGCTTTATGTTCGAATATCCGGACAGCAAGCAGGTCATTTGGAACACCTTGATTATTTCGGGGCTAAAAATCGTCTTTGGCCTGGTGGTTCCTTTCACCTTCGCGATCTTGCTGAACGAGGTTCGGAAAATGTTTTTCAAACGGGTTGTCCAAACGCTCGTGTACCTTCCGCACTTTATCTCTTGGGTAATCCTAGGGGCGATTCTGACGGATATGCTGGGCAGCAAAGGAATTGTAAACCAACTGCTCAACACTCTCGGCATGGATTCGATCTTCTGGCTGGGCGAGGGCAACTGGTTCCGCTTCACCGTCGTGGTCAGCGATATTTGGCAGAACTTCGGCTTCAACACGATCGTATTCCTTGCTGCGCTCTCAGGCGTTAACCCTTCGTTATACGAGGCTGCTGAGGTAGACGGCGCCACGCGCTGGAAGCAGACGCTGCATATTACGGTCCCGTCGATGATTCCGATCGCAGTGGTCGTGGGCACGCTGTCGCTGGGCAACATTTTGAACGGCGGCTTTGACCAAATCTTTAACCTTTACAATGCGCTCGTTTACGATAAGGGCGACATCATCGACACGTTCGTGTATCGGACCGCCATATTGAACGGCCAATACAGCTTCGGTACGGCAGTTGGATTATTTAAATCCATCATCGGGCTAGTCATGATCGTATTCTCTTACCGGATGGCCTACAAATATGCCGGCTACCGCATTTTCTAAGAAAGGGAGGAAGGAGACAGAGCATGTATCACAAAACATCAGGCTATAAGGTTTTCTCGGTATTCAATTACGTATTGCTTGCCATTATCTGCATTTCCTGCGTCATTCCGCTTGTTCATATTCTTGCCGTAAGCTTGAGCGCGAGTGCGCCGGCAAATGCCAATCTGGTGAAGCTATGGCCAGTCGGCCTTAACTTTGATGCTTATGCCAAGACGTTAAATAACGATAATTTTCATAATGCGCTGTACATGGGGCTCAAACGGACCGCCCTTGGTACCGTCGTGGGCATGTCGCTAATGATTCTGGCAGGCTATGCGCTATCCAAGGATGGCCGGGCTTTTAAGAGCCGTTCGATCTATACTTGGTATTTCCTCTTTACGATGCTCTTCAGCGGTGGTATTGTTCCTTCGTACATGCTAATTCGCAACTTGGATCTGATGAACACGATTTGGGCGCTCGTGCTGCCTGGGGCGATCAATGTTTTTAATATGGTGCTTCTGATGAACTTCTTCCGGGCTGTGCCGAAGGAGCTGGAAGAAGCATCGCTCATCGACGGGGCAGGTCAATTCCGGACGCTCTGGAGCGTGTTTTTGCCGATATCGATGCCCGCATTAGCGACGATTTCATTATTTACAATGGTTACGCATTGGAATTCATGGTTTGATGGTTTGTTATATATTACAGATTATAGAAAATATCCGTTATCAACCTTTTTGCAAACGATTATTGTACAGCAGGATTTTAATAAAATAAATCCGGATGTCAATGAGCTGAAGCATATCTCCCAGCGTACCGTCAAATCCGCGCAAATCTTTATCGGGACGCTGCCGATCCTGCTCGTATATCCGTTCCTTCAGCGTTATTTCGTGAAAGGCATCATATTGGGAGCGGTTAAGGAATAGCGCAAGAAAAAGGCATCAATAACAAAATTGTGGTCTTTCGGTCATGAATAACGAGCAGTATATTGGTAATAAGCGATATAACATATATCGTAATTAATAACAAAATATAACTTACGGGGGTAAAGGCATGAAGAAGTGGCTTTCGGTCTTATTGGTTCTATCATTTATGCTCGCAATTGCAGCATGTTCGGGCAACAACACGAACAAGGGAACAAATTCTCCGGCAACCAACAAGCCGGGCAATGAACCGGCCCAAACGGAAGAGGGCAATAAAGAAGGTTTTGTAGACGGGAAATATACGACGCCAATCACATTGACGACGGTTTGGGGACTTAACCAGAACGGTTCCGTCTTTAAAGAAGGCGAATCGATCGAGGATAACGTACATACCCGTCTGATCAAAGAAAGACTGGGCATTGACATTAAGTACAACTGGGTAGTTACAAACACGAATGACGCGTACAAAACGAAGCTGCGCCTGATGCTGTCATCCGGCGAGGAAATGCCTGACGTGGTCACGTACCGCGGAGACATGGAAACGGTTAATATGCTGATTGACTCCGGCCAATTTATGCCAATTGGCGATCTCGTAGATAAATACGCAAGCGATACGTATAAAGCGGGGCTTGATCTTGATCCAACGATCTGGCTGCCAATTAGCCGCGGCGGCGACAAAATGGCATTGCCGATTCTCGATTACGCTTACAACGCGGATCATGTAATGTGGATTCGCGAGGATTGGCTAACGAAGCTGAATCTTAAAGCGCCAACGACGCTTGCAGAGATGGAAACGGTTATGGACGCTTTCGTTAACGGCGATCCGGACGGTGACAGCAAGAAAAACACGATCGGTCTTGCGACTGGCTTCAAAAATGGCTTCGCTAACTGGATGACCGATATCGGTTTTGTGTTCGGCGCGAACGGTACGATGCCTGGCCAATGGAATCTTGCGGCTGACGGTACCCTTGAGCATGGCTCTATCAATCCAGCAGCTAAGGATGCTCTTTCTACTTTGAAAACTTGGCTGGAAAAAGGCTATATTTCGCAAGATTCCGCATTGCTTGACGAATCGACAGGCTCCGAGCTGTTTACGAAAGGCGAAGCAGGCATTATGTTCGGACCGAACTGGCTTCCAGCTTGGCCATTCCCGGATCTTCTGAACAATGTACCGGGTTCGAAATACAAAGCTTATCCGGTTCCTGCAGGTCCTAATGGCAAAATCGGTTCCGCAGGCGGAAATCCTCCTGCCAATGGTTACCTATTCGTAAACAAAAAAGCAAAAAATCCGGAAGCTATTTTGCACTACTATAACTGGTTCTTCGAAAATATGGCTAACCCGCAGCCGGGCAGCGAGTTCGAGAAGGGCTTCGCGGAAGGCTACGATTACGCAACGCTTCCTGACGGATCGATTACGGCTGATATTGCGAACCACCCTGATCTCTTCCCAGGTCTGAAGGATCAAACGGCGCCACCGCTATACTACACGCTGACTTACGAAGGCGCTCGTATTCCAACGCTTTATGCAGAGACGCATGTTAAGCTTGCTGGCGGCGCAGAGGCGGTAACGCCTTACGAGAAGCAAGAGTTCAATACCCGTCTTAAAGAAAATACCGATGCGATGAAAGTCGTTATGGACCAAAAGGATATCCGCATGAAAAACTACTACATGGGTCCTTTGACTGAAACGATGCAAAGCAAAAATGAATTGCTTAACAAATTGCTGAACGAAACGTTTAACAAAATTGTTTATGGACAACAACCGCTGGAGTCTTTCGATACGATGGTTGCGAACTGGAAAAAATCCGGCGGCGAGCAAATTACGAAAGAAGTCAACGATTGGTACAACAGCGTAAAATAAACCGGCAGCTTAGAAGCGGTTCATTTGCTGGAAGCATGATTAACTAACCGAGCGAACAGCCTGTCACGTTGCAGTTTCATCATTGAGCTGTAAGGAGCAGGCTGTTTTCTTAAAGTGTGAAGTAAGCGTTTCCATTTACTGGATCAAGAGGAAAGGGAGTAGGAGAAGCATGAATAAACGGTTCATTTCGATCGTATTGGTATTTATGATGTTAACGAGCAGCTTGCCGGCAGTTGGCGCAGCAGCCTCCTCTGCCGAACCATCGGCAGCGACGCATTGGGGGGAAGCCTCTTTGCAAAAATGGATTTCCAAGGGGATGCTGGGCGGTTATCCGGATGGGAGCATTCAACCCGATCGCCAAGTGACGCGGGCGGAATTTGCGAAGCTGGTCAATGCTGTATTTCGCTTGGGAGCCAAGGGCGAGGGGGCATTCGCGGATGTTGCCTCTGACGCTTGGTACAGCAAGGATATTCTGGCGGTTAAAGAAGCCGGCGTGATCTCGGGTTACCCGGATGGCAGCTTCAAGCCTGATGCTCCGATTACAAGGCAGGATGCGGCGAAAATAACGGCCGAGCTGTTTCAGCTGCAAACGGCAGGGAATGATCCCTTGTCCGACTTCGTAGATCGCAATCAGGTGCAGTCCTACGCAAAGGAGTCGCTTGAGCGCTTGCTCGCTGGCGGATACATAAAAGGTTATCCCGATCAAACGATACGTCCGCAGAAGGCCATCACTCGCGCAGAAGCGATCGCGCTGCTAGACCGCTTGGCGGCCGAGGTTGTGAATGCTGCCGGCAGCTACGATGGGTTGAACGTTTCCGGCAGCGCTGTCATTAATACAGCGGACGTTAAAGTGAATCAAGCAGTCATTAAAGGCGACTTGTTTCTGACGCCGGGCATCGGCGAAGGGGATGTCTATTTAACGGATGTGGAAGTGCTCGGCACGGTCTACGTTCAAGGTGGCGGAATCAACAGCATTCATTTTATCAATTCAAAGCTGAATAAGCTTGCTGTAAATAAAACGGACGGCAAGGTGCGCGTCGTATTGTCCAGCAAGACTAACGTGCAGGAGCTCACGGTCGATACCGATGCGATTATTGAAATCGGAGAAGATGCAAGCAGCGACTCCTTGACGGTAGGTGAGACCGCAACAGGAACCGAAATCAGGGTTCAGGGAAATGTGAAGCAAGTGAAAAACAGGGGTACGGGCACTCTATTGAACGGCAGAAGCTTAACTAAAGGAAGCGAAGCGTCTGTACAAAACGGTGTCGTGAAAGATGGAACATCATCTGACGGAGGTAGCGGTGGCGGAGGATCAACACCTGCTCCCGAGGCAACGCCTAGCCCAACCATTGCGCCGACGGCAACACCAACAGCAGAACCGACGGCAACGACTGCCCCATCTCCTACAGCTGAGCCGAAGGATGAGTGGAAGCTGGTATGGAATGATGAATTCGACGGCAGCGGGGGAAATTTGGACACAAACGGCGTCGATTTGGATAAATGGGCCTATCAGCTTGGTACAGGAGCTCAGTACGGCCTCGACGGCTGGGGAAATAACGAAGAGCAATTTTACCGTGCCGACAATCTCTTGGTTAAAGATGGAACTTTGACAATCACAGCCAAAAATGAAAGCCATGAAGGGAAACCGTATACGTCAGGCAGGCTGTATACGCAGCCGACCTTTACCAAAACGTATGGCAAATTCGAGGCACGCATGAAGCTTCCGGTTGGAGAGGGCATTTGGCCAGCTTTCTGGATGATGCCTGCGGAAAGTGAATATGGCGTCTGGGCGGCATCGGGCGAGATCGATATCATGGAGGCGCGCGGACGTCTTCCTAAAGAGGTCGGCGGCACGATCCACTATGGCAGAAACTGGCCAAACAATAAAGCGACCGGAGCCGAATACGAATTCGGCGAAAATACGGATATCACCGATTTCCATACTTATGGAGTAGAGTGGGAGCCGGGTGAAATTCGCTGGTACGTTGACGGGGAATTGTATCAGAAGCTGAACAATTGGGATAGCTGGGGCGCAGATCAACCGGCCAAATACGCTTTTCCCGCCCCATTCGATAAGCCTTTTTACATGATTTTGAATTTGGCGGTTGGCGGCAATTATGATGGCGGGCGCCGGCCAAATCCATCAGATTTGCCGGCAAAGATGGAAGTGGATTATGTTCGCGTCTATGACATTGCGAGCAGGCCTTACCAAACACCGGTAGAGCCAAGCTTTGAATCGGAGCCTTATCCTGCGCAATACAAAGAGCCGATTGCAGGCAATTTTGTTCACGATAAGGATTACAAAGAACCATTCACAAATATTGCAGAGCCTGATCAGGTATTGAACACGAAATTTTGGAACTTTGTACATGTGAGTACGTTCCAAGGAAACGGTTCGGTTTCGGTTGAACCGATTGGCGGCGTGAATTTTGCTAAAGCAGACATCACGTCAGGCGGCAATGCCGCACACGCGGTACAGCTGATCCAGAACGTGACACTAGGTAAAGGACGCTGGTATAAGCTGACATTTGATGCCAAATCCAATGCCAACCGTAATATGACGGTGAAGTTTGGGGGCGGCGAAAACCGCGGCTGGACAACGTATTCGGACAGCTTGGAAGCAAGGCTGTCGAATAGCTTGCAGTCTTACGAGATGTTGTTCCAAATGGGAGCCGAGACCGATACGCTGGCAAGGCTGGAGTTCAACTTGGGGCTGAGCACAAGCCCGATTTGGCTCGGAAACGTAAAGGTAGAGGAAACTACCACTCCGGACCCTTTTCAAGATAACGATCCGAAAGAGCCGCTGAACGGAAACCATGTCTACAACGGTACGTTTGATCTTGGCCGAGTGGACCGGATGACCTATTGGAATTTATCGGCGGAAGGGGCAAATGCTACAGGCTCTGTTGATCCGGCAGTCCGGGAGCTTAAGGTTGCCATTGGCGATGGCGGAGTTGTGCCAGGAGCGGTTAAGCTGACACAGTCCGGCATCAACCTTTTGGAAGACAATGAATATAAGCTGACCTTCAAAGCGAGGGCTGCATCGGAGAGAACGATTCAAGCTGCCGTGACCCGCCTGGATGGGACACTTTATGCAGGTCCGGAAACGTTTGCGCTGACAACCGATATGAAGGAGCATACGCTGCTGTTTACAATGGATCAGCCGACCGATGTGCTGGGCCAACTCGTCTTTATGCTTGGCGGCCATCAAGCTGATGTCTATTTGGACGACGTGAAGATTATCCGTTTGACGAACAACAACGTTGGAGAGCTTGCGTTGAAGGATCAATTTCCTGTTAAAAACGGTGATTTCTCTAACGGGAAAGCTAGCTGGGGCGAGCATGTACAAGGCCGCTATGACGGCTGGGGCTCAAGCGCGGCCTTCACCCCACAAAACGGCGAATTGAAAATAGCGATTGCAAGCGAAGGCAACAATCCTTGGGATGTCATGCTGATGCAGACGGACTTTAACCTATTCAAGGGTAATACCTATACGGTCTCGCTGGATGTCAGCTCTTCGAAAAACCGCGAGATGGAGCTCGTTATCGATGCAAATAACCAGCGATATTTGTCCGAGAAGGTACAGCTTACGAACGAGAAGCAAACGCTTAGCTATGAGCTGGCGGTGCAAGCGGACATTACGCCATCCTTGAAGCTGCTGCTTGGCAAGCTGGAAGGGGCCGCGGTCATTGGCGCACATGATGTTATCGTAGATAACATTCATGTGGAGCTGAAGGACGCCAGGACACGTGCGTTTCCGCTCCAAAACGGTTATTTTGACGCGGGCATGCAGGGCTGGAGCACTCATATACAAGGGAAATACGATGGTACCTCTGATGCGGTGATCACCGCGCAGCAGGGAGCGGCTAAGTTGGCGATTGCCAATACGGGCGCTAATCCGTGGGATATTATTTTGCAGCAGGAAGCGCTTGGCTTATTGAAAGGCAAAACCTACGTTGTATCATTCGCGGCAAGAGCGAGCACGCCGCGGACGGTAGAGGCGGTCGTCGAAAATAGCGCGAATGTCCGTTTCCTTAATGAGAAAGTGCAGATTGATAATGTAACGCAAACCTACAGCTATGAATTTACGATGGAAAAGGATGAGCTTGCGGCGATTAAGCTGCTTATGGGCAAACAGCCGGGCAGTCCGGCAGGAGCTCATGATGTATGGATCGATAATGTTCATCTAGAGCTTAAGGGAGCTAAAGAAGCGACAGGAGAGAAAGCTCGCAGCACAAATGATATCACGCTGCCGCTGCCTCCCGTGCTTTCGCCAGATGCTTCCGACAACGCGATTGGCAATGATATTGACATAACTTTCATCGATAACGAAGCATGGAGAAACGCGATTACGGATGTTTTCGTGAATGGAACGAAAATATCGGTGCAGGCTTATCAGCTTGCAGCAGGCAAGCTGACCATCGATAAGGGGCAATTTGCAACGGCGAAGGCCTATCAGCTGATGATTAAAGCGGCCGGCTTTGAGAATGCGCGCGTAACGCAGGACATTCAGGCTGAAATCATGTGGAGCTTGGTTTGGTCTGATGAGTTTGACGGAAGCGGCGCCAATGTGGACACAAATGGTGTCAACCTCGACAAATGGGCCTATCAGCAGGGCAACGGCAGTGAGTATGGCGTCGCAAACTGGGGCAACAACGAGGAGCAATATTATAGAAAGGAAAACATTAAGGTCGAGAACGGGCAGTTGGTGATTGAAGCCAAAAACGATGGTTTTGGCGGCAAACCTTATACGTCTGGCCGTCTGTGGACCAGTCCGACGTTCAGCAAGGCTTACGGCAAATTCGAAGCGCGGATAAAGCTTCCAGCAGGTGAAGGGATTTGGCCGGCCTTTTGGATGATGCCGAAGGACAGCGAGTACGGCGGCTGGGCATCTTCTGGCGAGATTGACATTATGGAAGCGCGCGGACGGGTGCTTGGCGAAGTGGACGGAACGATCCATTATGGCAAAAATGCACCGAATAACAAGGCAACAGGCTCGCAATATCATTTTCCGGAAGGAGAAGACATTACAAGCTTCCATACTTATTCGATGGAATGGGAGCCAGGCGAGCTGCGCTGGTATGTGGATGGGAATTTGTATCAAACCATCAACGATTGGCATAGCTGGGGAGCGGACCAACCGGATAAATATGCGTTCCCTGCACCGTTCGATAAGGAGTTTTATATTATTCTTAACATGGCGATAGGCGGCAATTACGACGGCGGCCGCAAGCCGGACCCGTCGCTGCTTCCCGCGCAGATGGAAGTGGACTATGTGCGGGCTTATGAGCTGACGGGCCGGCCTTATAAAGAGCCTGTTGAGCCGACGCTCGTGAAGGATACGTTCCCGCAAAACGGGAAAAAGGCGATTGATGGCAATTTCATTTATGATCCAGCCTTTACGAAGGGTGTTAAAGACATAACGGCTGCTAATCCGGATATGGATATGAATAATTGGAATTTCCTGCATGGCGCCGAATTTGGCGGAGCAGGCCAGGTGTCGGTCGTAACGAGCGACGGCGCGCCTTTTGCCAAAGTGGATATTACGAACGGGGGCAATGTGCCTTATTCGCTTCAGCTCATTCAATATGTCACGCTCGTGAAAGGGCAGGCGTACAAAATCAGCTTTGATGCGAAAGCCTCCGCGCCTCGCAGCATGAGCGTGAAGTTTGGGGGGGACGCCAATAGCGGCTGGGGCATTTATTCCGACAATTTCGATCCTTCGCTCAAGGAACAGCTGGGCCATTACGAATATCGTTTCTTGATGACCGCTGACACGAATGCTGCAGCACGCATTGAATTTAATTTGGGCCAAAACTTAAACGATGTATGGATTGGCAATGTTCGCTTGGAGGAGATCGATGAGCTGAACGAGCCGGGCGCAGCGAAAATACCGCTGAACAACGGCAATCATGTATACAATGGCGGGTTTGACCTGGGCACGATGGACCGTATGCTTTACTGGAACACCAGCGTGACGGATGCGGCATCTGCGGTTCTTGGAGTCGATCCGGCAACACGCAAGCTGAATGCAGCGATTTCGAATGGCGGAGCAAATGCTTCTTCGATTCGATTAATTCAGCAGGGAATTAATTTGCTCCAGAAGGATTCTTATGAACTAACCTTCGATGCCAAAGCTTCGGCAACGCGCACGATGGAGGTCCAGTTCAAAAGCAAGGATGGCTCGGTGACCTATTCCGGACCGCATGCCATTCACTTGGAGACGGCGAACGAGTCTCACAAAATAACCTTTACAATGCCGGCGGGATTGTCTGACGAGGAAGGACAGTTGGAGTTCTTGCTTGGCGGCAGCGATGCGGATGTGCAGCTCGACAATGTCAAGCTGCTCAGAACAACGAACTTAAATGTAGACTTCACCGGCATTGAGCTGTTCCCGCTCAAAAATGGCGATTTCTCTTATGGCCTAAGCGGCTGGGAGCCATTCACGCAAGGCGGAGCAGCGGCGTTTACAGAAACGGATGGAGCGGCAAAAATAGCGGTCACTAACGTTGGCGGCGAAGCGTGGAACGTCATGTTCAACCAGTCCAATCTGAGCTTGGCTAAGGGAATGACGTATGTGCTTTCTTTTGACGCTAAATCGTCCGTCATTCGTGACATCGAAGCAGCACTGGAAAACGCGGCGTATGTCAGACGTTTTTATTCCGGGCCACTAGTGTTGTCCCCGACGATGCAGCATTTTGAATTCACCTTCAAAATGGCCGCTGACGATAATGTGGCGCTGAAGTTTTTGCTAGGCAAAACCATGCAAAGCGCGGCAGGCCCGCATGATATTATTTTCGATAATGTCGTGTTGGAAGTAAAGGATGCGCCAGTGTCGCGTCCGCCGACTTTAATACCGGATACGACTTCCAACCGTGTCGGTCAGCCGGTAGAAATTAAATTCTCAGACAAAGCGGAATGGAGAGAAGCAATTCAAACGATAGAAGTGAATGGCGCAGTGCTAGCCGTTAACCAATTTTCGGTACAGTCAGGCAGCATCGTTATTGATCCAGCTTTGTTCACTACGGATAGATCCTATTCCATCAAAATTAAGGCGGAAGGGTTCGGAGATGCCAGCGTAAGCCAAGTGATGTTCGCGGCTGATGGCAATCTGGTGCTTAACGGCGAGATGTCTAATGGCTCTACGAACTGGACATTCTGGTTCGGTGACAGGGGCGATTCGGAATACGTACCTGAGAATGGCGCGGCTCGCGTAGATATTCATTATCATGGCGGGATGCATCCGGAGTGGAATGTGCCGATCAGTTGGTCGACGCAGTTCTCGCAAAGCGGCATCAAGCTGGAGGCAGGCAAAGCCTATGAGCTTAGCTTTAATGCATGGTCAACGGTTAACCGTCCCATCGCGGCCGAATTAACGGGCTATAACAACAACCAAACCGTACATTTTAATATTTCGGAAGACCAAGCGGCGGTTTACAAAAGAAGCCTGACTCCGTCAGCTAACGTGAATTTAACGCTCAAGTTTTTGCTAGGCAATGTCATTAATGGGGCGAATGTTACGCCTGACGGTCCGCACACCATCTTCATCGATAATGTTGTAATTAGGGAGGTTGCCGCTCCGCCTGCGTTGACCGCAGACAGTACGGATAATAAAGTAGGGCAGCCGATTGAGCTTGCCTTCGCTGATCAGCAGGCATGGCGCGATAAAATTACTCAAGTTACGATTGATGGCGTTAATGCGCCACCAGGCAGTTATACGGTGGAAGCAGGCAAGATTAGGCTGGATGCTTCATTATTTCCTGCTATCAAGACCTATGCGATTGCAATTTCGGCAGCCGGGTACGGGATTAGCGAGGTACAGCAGCAAGTGAAGACAGCCGCGGCCAATGTTGCACTGAACAAAGCGGCAACAGCATCTAGCAGCGCTCAAGCAGCTGGCAATGCGACTGACGGTAAATCGGGCACGAGATGGGAATCGGCCGTTTCCGATCCGCAGTGGATTGCCATTGATCTAAACGGTGTTTACAAGCTGGAGAGCGTCGTTCTGAATTGGGAGGGTGCATTTGGCAAGGCCTACAAGCTGCAAATCTCTTCTGCCGATATACCGGGTGAAGGCGATTGGAGCGATGTATTTACTGAAAACGCCGGCAACGGAGGCCTCGACAATATTACGTTGAATGGGCAAGAAGCTAAGCACATTCGTTTGCTTGGAAGCGCACGTGGGACGCCATACGGTTACTCCCTATGGGAGTTTGAGGTTTATGGCTCATGGATTAGCGGCGGCGGAGGCGGTACGGACCCGGGCACTGATCCGGGCACTGATCCGGGCACTGACCCAGGTCCAAACCCTGGAACAGGCCCAGTGTCATCGAATTTAGCTCTTAACAAAACCGTGGTGGCCTCGAGCTTTAACGCTGTATTCCAGCCAAGCCTATTGACCGATGGACGAATGGATACAAGATGGGAAGCGAATTGGACGGCTAATCAAACGTCTCCCTATTTGCCCGAATGGTTCTATGTTGATTTGAACCGTGTTGAGTCGATCGGCAAGCTGGTGTTGACATGGGAAACGGCTTACGGCAAGGCATTGGATATTCAAGTGGCAGCCGAAGGAAGCGATTTATCCGAGAGCAGCGCGGATTGGAAGACCGTGCAGTCTCTGGAACGTGAGCTAGCGGTTGCAGGCAAGTTTGAAGAAACCGTTACGCTTGCCAGTAGTGCTTCTGCGAGATATGTTCGCATATTGGTTACAAGCAAAGGGCTGCCGCCTTATGGCCCATCCTTGTATGAAATTGAAATGTACGCGTAATTTTATTTACGAGTAGCATGAAGTGCTTTTTATAACATCCTTAAACGTTAAAAGAGTGTCCGTGTGCAGGTGAAATGCCTGTTCGGACGCTCTTTTTGTTATCCTATTGGACGAATAAGATCCTTTGTGTAAATGAGTAAGACTAATAATGATGATTTAATGAAGAAAATGAAATATATATTGCGACATATATAAATATATGATACATATTAAATAACGGAAATGAAATTAACAGGTGTACTAATGAATGGTTCCGTCATACGAGAGCAGAGGGAGACTTGAAAATGGAGAGAGAATTGGCATTAGAGCTTGTACGGGTTACGGAGCTGGCGGCACTCGCATCCGCGCCATGGATGGGGAGAGGCGATAAGAATAGCGCCGACGGAGCAGCGACATCGGCCATGCGCTCGATGTTCGATTCCGTATCCATTCGGGGCACCGTCGTTATTGGTGAAGGGGAAATGGACGAAGCTCCGATGCTCTATATCGGTGAAGAAGTCGGCAGCTTGAATGGGCCTGAGGTTGATGTAGCAGTTGATCCGCTTGAGGGTACGGAGATTGTGGCGAAAGGGCTGAACAACGCCATGTCCGTTTTGGCTGTAGCCGGCAAAGGGCAGCTGCTTCACGCTCCGGATATGTATATGGAGAAACTGGCCTTCGGACCCGCGCTGGTAGGCAAGCTAAGCATAACGGATCCCATGGATGTCACGCTTCGTAAAGCGGCAGAGGCGTTAAATAAGAAGGTATCGGATTTGACGGTAATGATTCTGGATCGCACGCGCCATGAAGCGATTGTGAAGGTTTTGAGAAAGGTTGGCGTTCGGATAAAGTTTTTGTCTGACGGGGACGTCGCGGGAGCGATGGCTCCCGCCTTCCCTGAGGCCGGGATTGACCTCTACGTGGGCTCGGGCGGCGCACCTGAGGGTGTTATTGCTGCAGCAGCCTTAAAGTGCTTGGGAGGCGAACTGCAGGCCCGCCTGATGCCTGCTGACGGCAATGAGTACAATCGTTGTGTGCAAATGGGCATCGAAGACCCATATCGGGTGCTGACGATGGAGGATATGATCGGAACCGGCGACGTTTACTTTGCAGCCACTGGCGTGACGCCTGGCGAGTTTCTCGGGGGAGTGCAGTATTTCCCCGATCAGCGGGCCGAGACCCATTCCATCGTCATGCGCGCCAAGACCAAAACCGTGCGATTCGTCCGCGCGCTCCACTACTTGCCGAACAAAACCTTTTTGAATGAAAAGTGATTTGTTTGCTGGATAAAAGGTCATTAGATGAAAAGTGGTTTACTTGCTGGATAAAAGCTCAATGAATGATAAGTGATTTGCTTACCGGGTTAGAGGTGGTTGAACGAAAGTTATTTACTTGCAGGATAAAAGGTCATTAGAAGAAAGTGGTTTACTTGCTGGATTAGAGTTCATTGAATGTAAAGTGACTTGCTTGCTGAATAAAAGACCATTGAACGATAAGTAATTTAATTGCCGAATTAAGATTCATTGAACGAAAATGATTTACTTGTTGGATAGAAGGTCGTTGAACGAAAAGTGACTTACTTGCTGGATAAAAGCTCAATAAACGATAAGTAATTTACTAGACGGATAAAACTTTTTTGAAGGACAACAGATTGAATGCAGAAGGTTTGTTTTCTTTTCAATGCTTGAATGTGGCTGTCCCGAAGGTCATTGTGACTTGAAGGGACAGCCTTTTCTTTGGAATATAGGAAAGTATATCCTTAGACTATACATTCTCTATATTTCTCGGAATGAAACGCGTTGCGCCACCAGAGGACGGAGACAGCCGTTTCACCTTGGCTGTTTTAACTTAATTCTTGATTTGTTGCTTTGAATGGAAGGGGAATGGTTAGGTTTCTAAACCTTCTCTCGTTATCCTTCATATTGTCAACCTTTGTATGGTATGAACAAATTGAACGCCTCCCCATTTGAAATAGATGGAATTTGTACCGCTATTTTTGAGCATTTAAAGGTTTTAGTTTGTTTAGCAGGATTTTCTCCCGCTAATTCAGGTCAAGTTGCCCAATACGGCTAGAAACGTTGAATTTAACGGGACAAATTCCCGTTATCTCTTATACCCAACAAATAACGCTAATTTAGCGGGAGAAATTCCTGATAAAAGCTATTCGTACCGGGAGTTGGCTTCTCGAAAAAGAGGAATTGCAGCTCATTTTGTTATCAACCTAAGTTCTTCTGAAATAAAGCAATAGATGAAATTGTAAGGGCAGAAGCAGATATTAGAATAGACCAACTTAAGCAAAGCTGATGTTGAGCAAGGTTTAAAGAGTGGGTATAGGAGGGGGGATGGAATGAAGCGATAAACAATATGAGGTGACCGCGAGCAGGACGATTTTTTTAGAGAAATTGTCCTGCTTGCGAGTTACTCCAAGAATTTTTTGAAAAAAGCGGTAACAGTCAACGTAATCCTTGGTAAGCTATTATTGCTATTGCTATTGAAGATGCCAATGATTGTAGGGGAAATTGCTAAAGTATCCTGCTAGTTACCGCCCGGAATGAACTTTTTCAGCCATGAACCGAAGCTTGCCGGATTGCGGGTTTGGATTAGAACGACGCCTTCTCCGCGGAAGCGGCAGACGAGTCCCTCGCCGCTCGTAATACTGGAGAGCCAGCCCTTGGCTGCTTTTTCTATCGTATAATTCATATAGCCAGGCCAAGCGACCAGATGGCCGTTATCGATGATTACTTCTTCCCCTGGACCCAGGTTCACCGCATGGATCGCGCCATAGGAAGACAGGAAGACGGTACCTTTGCCGCTAATTTCCACGATAAAAAAACCTTCTCCGGAGAGAAGTCCTCTACTGAGATTTTGCATTTTTGTGTTAACCTCAATACCGCTCGTGCCTGCGAGGAATCCATCTTTTTGTACATACAGCTTATAAGAGCCGTCCAGCTCAATCGCTTCGATATCCCCAAGGGAAGGAGGAGCGAGCTGAACCTCGCCCCCGCCTCTTACCGCCGTCATTTCTTGGAAAAAGAACGTTTCCCCGCTCAGCATTCTGCCTAGTCCCCGCATGAAGCCGCCATCGGTCGTTCCTTTTAGGTCGATGCTTGGCGACATGGATACCATGGCTCCCATTTCAGCCTTGACGCTCTCGCCAGGATTCAACCTGACCTTAAGCATCGCGAAGGCGCCTTTATAGAAAATGTCATAATTCATGAAATGAACCTCCTAAAGGGTTTGCGAAGCAAAGCCTGCTTCGAAAGCATCAGCTTAGGGTTTGCGAAGCAAAGCCAGCTTCGAAAGCACTAGCTTAGGGTTTGCGAAGCAAAGCCAGCTTCGAAAGCATAAGCTTAGGGCTTGCGAAGCAAAGCCTGCCTCGAAAGCATAAGCTTAGGGTTTGCGAAGCAGTGCCTGCTTCGCATGGGTTTCTAGCTAATCCAGCGGAGGCTGTGTAACGCCTTCGCGCTCTGCTTGTCTGCGATGGGCCATCCGGCTTGCAGCCGATGCTGCGATAGCTCCAACGATATCGTCCAAGAACGTATGGATTTCACCGTCGGCTTTGTCGTTGAGCTTAACGAGAATGCCGGGCTTCAGCTTATCGACATAACCGAAATTCGTAAACCCGATGCTGCCATACACATTGACAATGGACAATGCCAAAATTTCATCGCATCCATAAAGGCTCTCGTCGTGCTTGATCATATCCTGCAGCGGAGCCATTAGCTTGCCTTCCTCGGCGAGAATATCGAGCTGGATGCCGGTCAATACGGCGTTTTGCACCTCGCGCTTCGATAGGACGGCATCAATATGGACGATGCAATCCTCAGGCGTTAAGCCAGGGAAATAGTCTTTTTGCAAAAAATGCACAAGCTCGGCGATAGCCAGCTTCGTTACTCCGCGTTTGAGGAGCCATTCGTCTGTCGCCTCGGCCACTTTGCGGCTGTTTAGGCTATAAATTTCGGGATTGGACATGTTTTTATTCCCCCTTAGGATTTTATGGACAAAACTGGTCTAAAAAAGGGAAGGGCTCGTATACATAGTACTACAAATAAGGAGTTGTACAAAGCCGCCAGGCAAAACTTGATTAGGGAGGAAAGGTCAATATGGTTCAAAAAAGATGGATTAGGGGTGCTGTTCTTTCTGGAGTGTTGGTTCTGCCCATTCTTACCGCTGGCTGCGGGTTGTTCTCGCAAGAGACAAGCAAGTCAATCGATCCGCCGCAGGTTGAGGTAAAGGAAGGCGTGGACGGCGCAGAAACCGGACAGGCTGTGCTTCCCGGCGGAGATACGCAAATGACGGTATATTTGGAGGATCGTAATGGCTATCTAGCTCCAATCTCCCTGCAAACAACACTGGGCACAAATGAAGTAGCTGCCCAAAAAGCACTTGAAATGATGGTAGAGAATGGAGCGTACGCGAGCCAGCTGCCTGAGGATTTCCGCGCGGTGATTCCGCAAGGAACACAAATTAAATCGTATAAATATGACAAGGAACAAAAGCTTGCCACCGTTGAGTTTTCGGAGCCCTTTGCCAGCTATAACCCACAAGATGAGAGAACGATCGTAGAGGCAATCACATGGACACTAACCGCTATGACAGGAATTGAAGGGGTTGAAATCTGGTATGAAGGGGCGAAGCTACCCGAGATGCCTCAAGATGGCTTCCCGCTTGACGATAAATTGACTCGCGCAGTTGGGATTAACATTGAAGCTGCCGAAGGTGTGAATTACGCACAGTCGACGCCGGTTACGCTCTATTTCTCGGCACAGACGTTAAGCGACGAGCAGTATTATGTTCCGGTCACTCGTCTTGTTGCCCGTTCGTCTTCGCCTACCCAAGCGGCACTTGAACAGCTTATCTCGGGTCCGCTTAACAAAAAAGAACTTACCAGCGTCATTCTCCCTGACGTACAAGTGAAAAACATTGTGCAGGACGGAGATGTCGTTACAGTGGATTTGGAGGATGAGGGCTATCTAGGCGGCGAAAAGCTTCCGACAGAAATGCTGCAGGCGCTTGTGCTGTCGGTGACGGAAAATTCGGATGCGACATCGGTACAGATTAAAGTAAACGGCGAGTCGAATGTCGTAGACTTGAATAACAATTCCTACAGCGAGCCGGTAGGCAGACCGCACCATGTAAATGCCATCAAATCCTGACATCATCACATCAATAGAAAAGAAGAAGCCGTTCCAAAGGAGATTCCTTTGGGCGGTTTTTTTCTTTTTATAGGCCTACAGATGCAATTCGACTTTTACTTTGTTAAAATAGGAAGGATTGTTGGATGGGATGGAGCATTTTTCTAATAATACAATGTTTGACTCAGGAGGAAATGAGCATGAGAAACGACGGACGGCAACCGAACCAGCTTCGGCCGGTAACGATAACGACAGGTGTGAATAAATACGCGGAGGGCTCGGTCCTTATTGAAGTAGGAGAGACGAAGGTCATCTGTACAGCAAGTATTGAAGAGCGGGTTCCTCCTTTCATGAAGGGACAGGGAAAAGGGTGGATTAATGCGGAGTATGCGATGCTGCCACGCGCAACGCACACGCGGAACATTCGTGAAGCAGCCAAGGGCAAGCTCACAGGTCGGACGATGGAGATTCAGCGCCTAATTGGGCGGGCCCTTCGCTCCGTCGTCGATTTGCAGGCGCTCGGAGAGCGGACGATTACGCTGGATTGCGACGTTATTCAAGCCGATGGAGGAACTCGTACGACGTCGATCACTGGCGCGTTTATTGCTCTGGCAATCGCCGTGAACAAGCTGACCGAAAAAGTACAGTTCGCAAGATACCCCATTACTGATTTTTTGGCGTCCGTAAGCGTTGGTGTTATTCAGGAGAAAGCCTTGCTTGACCTAAATTACGAGGAAGATTCCAAAGCCAAGGTCGATATGAACGTTGTTATGACGGGCGGAGGCAAATTTGTTGAGGTACAGGGTACAGGCGAGGAAGCTCCGTTTTCGAGGGAAGAGCTTAACCAACTGCTTGCGCTTGGAGAAGCGGGCATCGCGGAGCTGATCGGCAAGCAGAAGGAAGTGCTTGGACCGCTCGCAGCCCGCATAGGAGGCTAGCAACAATGGCTAAGCATTCAGTTTTGTCCCATGATGTTATCGTTGTAGCTACCAAAAATGCCGGAAAAGTAAAGGAATTCGCATTCGCGCTTGAGAAGCTGGGCAAAAATACCGCTAGCTTGCTCGATTATCCGCAAATCCCGGACATTGTCGAGGACGGCGATACGTTTATGGCTAACGCCCGCATTAAGGCAAAGACGACGGGCGATGCGCTGGGTGTCCCCGTGCTTGCGGATGATTCAGGACTGCGCGTCTTTGCATTAAACGGAGAACCAGGCGTATATTCCGCCCGCTATGCAGGCGAGAAAGCTTCGGACAGCGATAATAACGCCAAGCTGGTCCGCGAGCTTAAACAATTGCAGGAGAACCAGAAGCTGGCTGATTTAGGTCAGCTGCCCGATGGCTCGCAGAAGCTGAGCGATGCGCAGTTCGTATGTGCGTTAGCTCTGTATGATCCGGCAACTGGACTGTTCGTTGAAGCGGAGGGTACGGTCGATGGCGTCATCACCGATTTGCCGCATGGCACGGGTGGCTTCGGCTATGATCCATTGTTTTGGCTGCCTGAGCTAAGCCGTGGCATGGCCGAGCTGTCCAAGGAAGAAAAGCAGCAGATCAGCCATCGCGGGGCAGCCTTGAAGCGTTTGCTGCCACAGTTGGAGCAAGCATGATAGAATAAAAAGAACATATAACACCCCCATGGCTGAGACGGTTTATCCGGCTCGGCCATGGGGGTGTTTTTTTGCGGCATCCTATATAATGGAAGGGAAAACGTCAGCCGATGACTACTTTATATTGCTTCAGCCAAAGGTTGACTTGATACAAATAGGCAAACAGCTGAGGGCCGGACATCAATTGCCCGAACCAAGGAATATTCGATTTGGCGGAATCGGACTCCGCAAGCTCTCTAACCTTTTTGACATTAATCAATGGAAGGAGCGGGGAGCTTGGGTCATTCAGCACGTCCAGCAGCAGTCCTTTGACGGCAGCCAAATAATTTGGATTATGCGTTTTGGGGTACGGACTCTTTTTGCGTGTCAGGACATCCTCAGGAAGCACGCCGCGCAGCGCCTTGCGCAAGATGCCTTTTTCCCGGTCGCCCGAGGTTTTAATTTCCCAAGGGATGTTCCATACGTATTCCACCAGGCGATGATCGCAAAAGGGAACGCGCACCTCAAGCCCAGCAGCCATGCTCATGCGGTCTTTGCGGTCCAGCAGCGTAGGCATGAAGCGCGTAATGTTTAAATAAGACATTTGCCGCATCTTGCGCAGCTGCTCGCTTTCGCCATCCAAATGCGGGACCTCGGCTATCGCTTGCGCGTACCGGTCTCCGATGTAGTCCAGCGGCTTGATCCAGGCAGCAACGTCGGGAGCAAGCAGGTCTGCGCGCATCGCTGATGCGAGCGACCATGGGAACGTATTTGCGTTCAGTGCCTCTTCTCGGTGAAACCAGGGATAGCCGCCGAAGATTTCATCCGCCGCCTCGCCTGATATAGCAACCGTGGCGTCCTTCTTGATCTCATGGCAGAAGAGCAGCAAGGAAGCATCAACATCGGCCATTCCGGGCAAATCCCGCGCCAGAGTCGCTGCTCTTAATGCGCCTACGAGCTCCGGCGTATCGAATTGGATCGGATGATGAACCGTGCCCAGATGCGAGGTCATTCTTTCGATCCATGGCGCATCGCTGTTCGGCTGGAAGGCGTGGGCTTTGAAATGCTTGTCATTATCGGTATAATCCACCGAATACGTGTGGACATTTCCTTGGCCGTTATCATTGTAATACTGCACGGCAAGCGTCGTCAGAGCGCTGGAATCCAGGCCGCCCGAGAGCAATGTGCAAACCGGAACGTCGGAAACGAGCTGGCGTTCCACCGTATCCTGCAGCAGCTCGCGCACACGTTCCGCGGTGCCGTCAACATCCTGCCCGTGGGGGCTGCTTTGAAGCTGCCAGTACGTAACCGTCTTGACGCCTGAGCGATTGACCGTTATGCAGCGTCCTGGCCTCAGCTCGCTTATTTGCTTATATACCCCATGGCCGGGCGTGCGGGCGGGACCCAGAATGAAAATTTCAGCAAGCCCTTCAGCGCCTACCTCAGGCTGTACAGCTGGATGGGCGAGTACGGCTTTCTGCTCCGATCCGAATATAAACAAACCGTCCTGCGTGCTATAAAATAACGGCTTTACGCCAAGCCGGTCGCGTGCGAGGAACAGCTCTTGCTCGGCAACATCCCATATGGCAAATGCGAAAATACCATTAAAACGCTCAACGCAGCCTTTGCCCCATTCCATATAGGCGACCAGAAGAACCTCAGTGTCGCAGTTTGTCGTAAAAGCTCTGCCCCTGCTTTCCAATTCCTTGCGCAGCTCGAGCGCGTTATACAATTCACCGTTATAAACAATGACAAATTTGTCGTCACCGGTATGGCGGATCATCGGCTGAGCTCCGTTCTCTGGGTCAATGACGGATAAACGCCGATGTCCCAGGGCGCAATGCGCTGATATCCACGTGCCGGAAGCGTCGGGACCGCGCGGTGCAAGGGTGTCAGTCATCGTTTCTAAGCTCTCACTATGCTTAGTCAGATCACGGTTCCAATCGATCCAGCCGGTAATTCCACACATCGATCTCATTCCTCTCTTTTGCTGGTCTCAAAGTAGCGATAATATCAGTTATATGCGAAAAAAGGGATAAAATGTCTGTCCATCAGGGGATGCTATAGGAAGCTGCAAAAGTGAAGCAAGCAGGGAAGGGGCATGAGGGTATTGGCAGATTTGGAAGCAGGCGGCGAACGCAAGCCCTATTACGTATCGGTTCAGGCAGGGCAAATATTAGAGGACCCTCAAGCTGCAGCTTATGAGCTGGAGGTCAGCTTAAATGAAAGGGAGCATATCAAGCTCCGCGAGCTGTTTGACGAGCTCTCCAGTATGGATGAGGCAGAGATGTTTCATTTCTCTCATAGTCCTTTTGGCGCGGCAAGCGACAGCCAAATCAATGCAGGATATGATGGACTCATCCAGCAAGTCTACAAGAAGCTGTATGAGTACGGTACAGATGAAACCAAGCGTCATATTGAATCGATGCAGCTTCTCTGACCTGGTTCAGAACGAAGAAGGATGTCTCGTCAGTGAAAGGGCTGCGAGGCATCTTTTTTTGGAATCCTATAGTGCTGCGCTTTCATTTTCATGCGGCATTCTAATCTATTAAATCAATCTTAAAAGTGATATACTTCTACAAAAAATAGTGGAGGGTTTTACTTTTGCAAAAGTTGGTTTTTTTCGTCGGAGTCGCAGGCACAGGCAAGACAACAGTAGCAAGGAAGCTGGCGGAGCGCATTTCTGCAGCATTTTTGGACCGGGATACGATTGGCGGCAGATTTGTTGAAGCTATCTTGGAGCTTAACGGCTTTGATAAGAGAGATCGTGATTCAGCGTATTACAAAAAACATTTGCGGGATTTGGAATACGATACGGCCAAGGATGTATGCATTGAAAATTTGGCTGCCGGACAGAATGTGTTTATGATTTCTCCCTTCACGGCTGAACTGAAAAATAAGCAATGGATCGAAGAGGTAGTCGAAGCGGCAGGCTTGACGCTGCAAACGGTAGATGTGAAGGTTGTCGTTGTGACCCTTCAAGATATGGAGCTGCAAAAGAACCGCATTGTTGGGAGAAAGACCGAGCGTGATCAGTGGAAGCTGAATAATTGGGGCGATTTTGAGAAAAGGATCGAGTTTGTCCCGCAAATCAACTGGGATATACCGAGCTCCTCTGTGCATATCTTTGATAACAGCGGCGAGCTTACCGATGAGAAATCAGAGCAATTATTCCAATTTATTTCTGAAAAACAAACAACCTTGTCGGTTTAAACAACTGGGCATCGTTAAATAAACAAGGGGCGGTTTCTTACGGTTATTTACCGCAAGAAACCGCCCTTTTTTCTTTCTAGAAAAAACTTAATCTTCTGAGAAATATGCTCTCAGCTTCAAAATAAAGGCCTGCGATGCAGCGTTCGGTTCAATGGACTTAGGAGTAATGATCCCGTGTGTCAAGGTGATATCCTGGCTGTAGGGTAAAGAGACAAGCGTCCCGGCAGCAAGCTCCTGAACGATATTGGAAGCGGGCACGAAAGCAATTCCCATACCGCAGGCGACCGTTTGCTTCATTAATTCCACGCTTGAGAACGTTAGGTAATCTGTAAGGGTGACATCAGCTTCCTCGAGTACGGAGCGCCCATAAGTATGGTAAATGCAATGATCTCCGAAGCTGATGAAGGCGCAGTCGTATAAGGAACTCCACCCGAGCCGTTCGAAGCGTTCAGATATGGCAGGTGAGCAAATGAGCGTGAGCTTCTCTTCCAATAGAGGCATGAACCGTAGATCCTCGCGGTCAGGCGGCTTGGGCACGATGCCAAGGTCGATGCGTCTGTTTGCTACCTGGGCAGTAATATCATTTTGCAGGCCGGGGGTTAAATGAAGCTTAATTTTCGTAAATTGTTGAAGAAAATCCGTTAGGAAACGCGGCAAATGGGAGATGGCAAACGACTCCAATGCCCCTATACGCACAATGCCTGAGGGTGAACCAGATGGTTCCAGCGCTTCCTTAAGCGATTGCCCAAGTTGAATGAATTGATAGGCAAAGGGAGCAAGCTGCATGCCGGCTTCCGTTAGCTCCACGCCGCGCGGCAGCCGGTGAAACAGCTTTTTGCCGCTCGCATTCTCCAAATGGCGGATATGCGACGTTATCGTTGATTGCACATATCCAAGCCGATTTGCGGCTCGGCTGAAGCTTTTCTCCTCCAATACGGCAACGAACGTAATGAAAAACCGACCTTCCCATGACTCCAGCATGCCTTCACCCCTTAGGTATTTCGAATTGAAATGCATCATATCGTAAACATTCAATATTAAAATGGTTATGCCTATGATAGCATGAGGTCTTATAAAGAGAAATGGGGTGTGGCAAATGCCTGTAAAATGGAATTGGAAGCCGCTTGCGGCAGCCGCTGGAGGAACAATCGCCATTGCAATTCTATTGCTTCTAGGAGATGTGATGTCGATCTCGCTGCTCATGGCACCTTTCGGTGCCAGCTGTGTTATTGCTTTCATATTGCCGGATAGCCCGCTTGCCAAAGCAAGAAGCATCATAGGAGGTCATGTCATCAGCGCGGGGGTAGGTCTTGTTATGCTTCATTTATTCGGGACATCGATCTGGTCGCTCGCGCTCTCCGTTGGGTTATCCATCCTTCTAATGCAGTACACGCGGACAGTGCATCCTCCTGCGGGAGCTGATCCGCTTGTTGTCATGCTGGGCGGCGCTGGTTGGTCTTTTTTGATCACGCCGGTATTGCTTGGCGCAGTATTGATTGCACTCGCAGCATATGGCTATCGCAAGCTGCTTTCTTCAAAAGCAGCGAAGCGAGAATAACGAAGAAAAGGTTGCTCTCCGAGGCATTATACGGAAAGCAACCTTTATTATTTAGTGAGCTTTACAACAAAAAAGCCACCCGTTAAGGTGGCTTAAATGGAAGTGTTAATGGCGTCCCGGAAGAGATTCGAACTCCCGACCGACGCCTTAGAAGGGCGTTGCTCTATCCAGCTGAGCTACCGGGACACAAGAAATAATATAACACATGGAATAATTTTATTGCAAGCCCTTTTTTATATTTCTACAGTTTTTATTGTAAAATAGCATTTATGATCGGTTCATATGCGACATTTGTTTTTTCTTTTGCTTGTACATGGTATAATCGATCGCAAGATTGAACGAATCAACAAACGGCGTGACCATAAGGCGGTGTTATCATTACGACTCCCAATGACACACAAGGCGACAACAAGGATAACGTTTACTTGTTCCCTAGCATGCTGGACCATTATCAGGTACAGTTAACCCGTATGCTAGAAGCGGAGCAATACGGGGAGGCCAAGGGATTGCTGCGCTTTTTGCTGCAATGCCAGGGCGAGGATGCGCGCCATTATGAAGAATGGGACAGCCTTCTGACATGGCTCGACATGGCTTTCCCTGAGGACGGACATAGTGGGGACGGCACCGGTTTTCTCGTGGCGGCGCCTGATAAGGAAGAGGATGAAGCTGCGATACGCGAGCAGCTGCTGAATCCTCCCGATCAGGACGAAGCCTACGTAAATCAGGTGATCTACATTATGCAAAATCATCCGATGATCGATCAGCAAATACTTGCCCTTGAACGCGCTGCTTATATTCAATCTTCGGATCTGAATGAATCGATCAGGAACTGGCTGGCTACCCAGCAGGTTCACCCGGTCGTTCAGTTTAAGGCGCTTCAATGCCTCCGCAAGCGGGGGGCGGAAGGCTCGCTGGTGCTTGAGAGGCTGGGAGAGACCGTAGAGCTTGAGCTAGACGCCACGCCCCTTTCTATGGACGATTTTCCATCGCCGGTCAATCGGATATTGGAGCGGACGGAGCAGGTTGCTGAGGTTGATGATCCGACCTTGCCGCATTTTGCCAGAGAGCTTTGGAAGGAAAGTTTGCAGTTTTTGTATGGTACGGCTGCTTATCATTGGATGCTGAGGGAAGACGAGGATACAGTTGACTATTTTGCGGCTGCGCTGCATTTGACGCTGCTTCTTACCGTTTACGGCTCGGCGAACGATGACGATATTCGTGATACATACGGCATTACCGAAGGTTTAAGGTTCCGTTATGAACAAGCGTGCAAGGCGCTCAGGCAGGTGGCTGTCCTGCAGCAAACGGGCGATGATGAACCAGAGTCTTGATAATCTGGCCCAGCTTGTTTATAATAGAATGGTTTATGAAACGTGATAACTACTGATGCATGAGCATTTTCGGAGGGGAAGGCATAAAATGAAAGCAACTTGGGAAAAAATAGACAAGAACATCGTGTCGATCGACGTGGAGGTTGAAGCGGAGAAAGTCACTGTCGCTCTTGATCAAGCATTTAAGAAAGTCGTTCAAAAAGTAAACGTACCTGGATTCCGTAAAGGTAAAGTGCCGCGCGGCATTTTCGAATCCCGTTTCGGAATTGAAAGCCTGTATCAAGATGCCATTGACATCTTGCTTCCAGATGCTTATTCCGATGCAGTAAAAGAGCATGATCTTGAGCCGGTTGACCGTCCTGAGATCGATGTTGAGCAATTCGCAAAAGGCGAAACGTTCAAGTTCAAAGCAAAAGTGATCGTTAAGCCGGAAGTTACGCTTGGCGAATACAAAGGCTTGGAAGTTGAAGCCGTTGTATCCGAAGTTACCGAAGAAGAAACCGCAGCTGAGCTGGAGCGTTTGCAGCAGCGCCATGCTGAGCTTTCCGTAGTTGAGGAAGGCGCTGCAGAAAACGGCGACATCACCGTTATCGACTTCGACGGTTATGTAGACGGCGAAGCATTCGAAGGCGGAGCAGGCGAGCGTTATTCACTGGAGCTTGGTTCCAACTCGTTCATCCCAGGCTTCGAAGAGCAAGTAGTCGGCATGCAAATCGGCGACTTCAAAGACGTTGAAGTAACGTTCCCAGAGGCTTACCACGCAGAGCACCTTGCTGGCAAACCAGCGGTGTTCAAAGTGAAGCTGCACGAAATCAAACGTAAGAGCCTACCAGCTTTGGACGATGAGTTCGCCAAAGATGTTAGCGAATTCGATACGCTTGAAGAGTACAAGCAAGATCTTGTAGGGAAATTGAAAGAGCGCAAGGACCAAGAAGGCGAGCAAGCTCGTGAAACAGCGGTAGTTGACAAAGCTACAGCAGCTGCAGACGTTGAAATTCCTGAGCCGATGATCGCTACTGAAATTGATTACATGCTCAAAGATTTCGAAAACCGTTTGAAAATGCAAGGAATGAACATGGAGCTTTACTTCCAGTTCTCCGGCCAAAGCGAATCGGTTCTTCGCGATCAAATGCGCGTAGACGCAGAGAAACGCGTTCGCAACAACCTTGTGCTTGATGCAATTGCTAAAGCAGAAGGCATCGTTGCTGGCGACGAAGATTTGAACGAAGAGCTTGAGAAGCTGTCCAAATCTTACAACCGTCCTACGGAAGAGCTGCGCGACATTTTCGAGAAAAACGGCAACTTGAACAGCTTGAAAGAAGATATCTCGCTTCGCAAAACAATCAAATTCTTGCTTGAAAACAGCAAGACTGTATAATCGGTCACATAAGCATAATTAAATAAATGGTTTGACTCAGGATAAGGCACGTCATTGGTACGTGCCTTATTTTGACCCTACATATGAAATGTGTTTGCCTTGGAGGTTAAACTCCGTACATATCGAACGGCCGTCGTCGTATACTGTTAGTACTTGGAAAAATGACATCATAACAACGACGTGTTACAATAAGTAAGTAACCAAAGTCATAAACGAAAAGAGGTTGGTCGCATGAATCTAGTACCGATCGTAGTCGAACAAACGAATCGCGGGGAACGTTCTTACGATATTTACTCCCGTTTGCTGAAGGACCGCATTATTTTCCTTGGGAGCGCAATCGATGATGATGTAGCAAACTCCATCATTGCACAGCTGCTGTTTCTGGCGGCCGACGACCCAGAGAAAGACATACATCTGTACATTAACTCTCCTGGCGGCTCCGTGACCGCGGGAATGGGTATTTTTGATACGATGCAATATATTAAGCCTGAAGTGTCCACGATTTGCATGGGCATGGCAGCAAGCATGGGCTCGCTTCTTCTTACCGCCGGCGCCAAAGGCAAGCGGTTCGCGCTCCCTAATGCGGAAGTTATGATCCATCAGCCGCTTGGCGGCGTTCGAGGTCAAGCATCCGATATCAAGATCCATGCGGACTGGATTTTGAAAACCAAACAAAAGCTGAACCAAATTTACGTAGATCGCACCGGCCAGCCTTATGACAAAATCGACCGCGATACCGACCGTGACAATTTCATGAGCGCGGAAGAGGCTCTTGCCTACGGTTTGATTGACAAGGTGATTACAGCACCGGTATCGACGATTTAATCGAAGGGGTGATTACATGTTTAAATTCAACGACGAAAAAGGCCAGTTGAAATGTTCGTTCTGCGGCAAATCGCAGGATCAAGTACGTAAATTGGTTGCCGGTCCCGGCGTCTATATATGCGATGAATGTATCGAGTTGTGCACCGAAATTGTTGAGGAAGAACTCGGCAATGAGGAAGAGCTTGATCTGAAGGATATTCCGAAGCCGAAAGATATCCGCGCTATTTTGGATTCTTATGTTATCGGTCAGGAATTTGCGAAAAAATCGTTGTCTGTAGCGGTATATAACCATTACAAACGGATCAACTCCGGAAGCAAAATTGAAGACGTCGAATTGCAAAAGAGCAATATTTTGCTGTTAGGTCCTACGGGATCAGGCAAAACCTTGCTTGCGCAAACGATGGCTAAAATTTTGAACGTACCTTTTGCCATTGCAGATGCAACTTCGCTGACGGAAGCGGGTTATGTCGGCGAGGACGTTGAGAACATTTTGCTGAAGCTGATTCAAGCAGCGGATTACGACGTTGAGAAGGCTGAACGCGGAATTATCTATATCGATGAGATCGATAAAGTTGCCCGCAAATCAGAAAACCCTTCAATCACGCGTGATGTTTCTGGCGAAGGCGTTCAGCAAGCGCTATTGAAAATTCTTGAAGGTACAGTAGCTTCTGTTCCGCCGCAAGGCGGACGCAAGCATCCGCACCAAGAATTCATTCAAATCGATACAACCAACATCTTGTTCATTTGCGGCGGTGCGTTCGATGGCCTAGAGTCATTGATTAAACGCCGGATTGGCAAGAAGGTCATTGGTTTTAGCTCGACAGGCGAATTGCAGAAGGATCTGAAAGCGGGCGAATACCTCACGATGGTACTGCCAGAGGATCTGCTGAAATTCGGACTAATTCCGGAGTTTGTTGGTCGTTTGCCAATCATTTCGACTTTGGAGCCGCTTGATGAGCCAGCGCTTGTTCGGATCTTGTCCGAGCCGAAGAATGCTCTTGTTAAGCAGTACCAGAAGCTCCTTGAGATGGACAACGTCAAGCTTGATTTCGAACCGGCCGCTTTGGATGCGATCGCCAAAGAAGCAATCAAGCGCAATACGGGAGCCCGGGGACTTCGTGCCATCATCGAAAGCATCATGCTTGAGGTCATGTACGAAGTGCCATCGCGCGATGATCTTAGCACCTGCTTGATTACAGAGCAGACGGTTCAGGAAAAAATCATGCCGGAGCTTACAGCTAAGAAAAGCAAGAAAAAGGAAGAGAGTGCGTAAACCCGCGCTCGAATATAAGAGGCTATAGGATTGCTCTTATAGCACGGCTTATATTTCACCGCGAAACGGCAGCCGCCCCTTCATCATGGCGGCAGTCGTTTGCGCTTGACTACCGTCATTGTTTCCACCCAGCCGTGCGGTTTTTTGCCGCCAGTCAAAGGGTGGACTTTGACGTTAATGGGAGAGATAAGCATATGTACTTACGTCAAGATACGGTACCGGTCAAAGTCGGCAATCTTACGATTGGCGGCAGCAATGAAGTGCTTATTCAAAGCATGTGCACAACCAAGACGGCGGATGTCGAAGCGACCGTTGCCGAGATATTGGGTCTTGAGGAAGCCGGCTGCCAGCTTGTGCGGGTTACGGTCAACAACAAGGAAGCTGCAGAAGCGATTAAAGAGATTAAGAAACGCATTCATATCCCGCTCGTTGCGGATATTCATTTTGACTATCGACTTGCTCTGTTAGCCATCGAGAACGGCATTGATAAAGTTCGGATTAATCCGGGCAATATTGGCCGCCGGGAGCGGGTAGAAGCCGTTGTAAAGGCTTGTAAGGAAAAAGGGATTCCTATCCGGATTGGCGTAAACGCTGGTTCATTGGAAAACCATCTTTTAGAGAAATACGGTTATCCAACGCCTGAAGCCATGGTAGAAAGTGCGTTGTTCCATATTGGAATTCTCGAAGAGCTTGATTTTCACGATATTATCGTATCTCTTAAAGCATCGGATGTGCCTATGGCGATTGCAGCATACACCATGGCAGCCAAAGTCATTAAATACCCTCTCCATCTGGGAATCACAGAGGCTGGGACGCTGCACACGGGCACAATCAAGAGCTCGGCCGGCATCGGGGCGCTGCTTGCGCTAGGCATCGGCAACACGCTTAGAATTAGCTTGAGTGCCGACACGGTTGAAGAGGTTAAAGTTGCCCGCGAATTGCTGAAGACGTTTGGTTTGATTACAAATGCGGCTACGCTGGTATCTTGTCCGACTTGCGGCCGATTGGATATCGATCTATTCTCAATTGCTAACGAGGTAGAAGATTACATTGCCAAGATAAAAGTGCCTATTAAGGTGTCTGTGCTTGGCTGTGCGGTTAACGGTCCGGGCGAGGCTCGGGAAGCGGATATCGGCATTGCAGGCGCAAGAGGCGAAGGGATGCTGTTCCGTTATGGAGAGCTCATTCGCAAGGTGCCTGAGGCTGAGCTGCTGAATGAGCTGAAGAAGGAAATTGATGAAATTGTGCGTGTGTTTGAAGCGACCGGTGAAATTCCTGGCCGCAAGCACCATGCGCCGGCATAATGAGGAGAAGAGGCTGATTTGCGTCTAAGTAGACGCGGATCAGCCTCTTTTTAGTTTATAAATGGAAGACGCCAGTTTCTCTTAACCTAAGTGCATAGTTTTCGGAAAATTAGGGAAAATAATGTTTACAGCGCATGAAGCGGCTAGGAGTAAAGGCGGGGTGGAGTTGGAGCGCATAAGTCTGAATCAGCTTGGATCTATGATCGTGTTGTTTTTGATTGGAAGCTCCTCTTTGTTTTTGCTTGCGAGCGATGCCGCTAAGGACGCATGGATCGCGGTTTTTGTTGGTATGCTGTGCGGCTTGATTTTGTTGTGCGGCGTAAACCTTGCTTTATTTAGGCTAATGCCTGATAAGGACTTGATCGAAATGATATTCGAGCTACTAGGTAAGCCGATAGGATTCGTCATTTGTATATCATACGTCTTATTCTTTTGCTACGAATCGATTCGCAATGTACGAGAGTTTGGAGATTTGATGATCATGTATTTGCTGCCGCAAACGCCGTTGGCAGCGTTAATGCTGATCATATGCCTGCTTGCAGTCTATACGGTCTTCCATGGCTTGGACGTTTTTTTTCGAATGGCAGAGGCCATTTTACCTATAGTGATTGGTATCTATATCATCCTCTTTACACTTATCGCAGGATCTGGTTTGCTTCATCTTGAAAATTTGACCCCGATTTTCGATGATGGCTTTTCAACCGTTTGGCGTGCGGCTTTTCCTGAGCTTATTTCTTTTCCGTTTGGTGAGTTGATTCTTTTTTTAATGTTTTGGAAGCACGCTGCAAAGGATGGCAAAATGACGAGCTTGACGGTCAAATGTTATTTGTTCTCTGGATGCTTTATCACCATTACCAATATATTTATTTATGCAGGCTTGGGAAATCTGGCGGGGACCGTAGCCATTCCGCTCATGCAGTTAACCAACCTGATTGAATTTTCACAGTTTTTGGAGCGAATTGATCCATTTGTAGCGCTGCTGCTGTTTACAGGCGTATTTTTTAAATTGACTGCCTATTATTTTGGTGCGGTGCTTGCCTTGTCAAAGTTCATTAAGCTGCCAAGCAAGCACATCATTATAATCGTTGGCGCCGTCATTTATTTCGGGTCCTTTATGTTCAGGAACTATATGGAGCAGGTGTGGCTGGGCTTCCAATATAATGTGAAATATCACTTTCCGCTCTTTCAAATCGTAGTGCCGGTGGTTCTGCTCATGCTGGCGGTTATCAGAAGGAGGCGGAACGAAAAGGTGCTTACGGAATGAAAAAAGAGCTTAAAATCAGCATTGACGCCGACGCAAAGGAGCTTACGCCCTTATCTAAAGAGCTGCAACAAAATATTAAGATGGTCACCGAGGAGCTGGGAACAGAGCCCGATATCATCATCAGGCAGCTGCATTTGTATAAAAACAGCAAGGCGGCATTGCTCTATATTGCCGGGATGACAGATGCTAATGTGGTCAATTTGCTTGTCATGAGCATCGTTTCAGAACCGCCGCTTGGCAGTGAAGGGCAAGAGGAAGAGTCCGCTTTTCAAACCTTGATGTACCGCTCGTTAGCCATTGGTGGCGTCCAGAAGCTGGAGAGTATTGATGAAGTGCTGCTTGCCATGCTCGAAGGCAACACCGTCGTCATGGTAGACGGATCGGTTGAAGCGATTGCTGCTTATACTTGCGGAGTGGACAGGCGAGGGGTGGAGGAACCAAGTACGCAGACCGTAGTCCGCGGACCCAAAGAAGGCTTTACGGAGAGCCTCCATACCAACACATCGCTTATTCGAAATAAAATTAAATCGACGAATCTACGGATGGAGTACCGCATCATCGGCCATCAGACGCGCACCACGATCGCTGTCGTCTTTATGAAAAATATAGCCGAAGAAAAAGTCGTGCAGGAAGTGCGAAGAAGGTTAGATGCGATAGATACGGACAGTATTTTGGAGAGCGGTTATATTGAAGAGTTTATTCAGGATAAAACCTTTACTCCGTTTCCGCTGCTTCAAAATTCCGAGCGGCCAGATGCGGTTGCGGCTGGGCTGCTGGAGGGACAAGTGGCGATCATTGTTGACGGAACCCCGTTTGTGCTGCTCGCACCAGTCACGTTCGTTAAATTTTTTCAGTCCAGCGAGGATTATTATCAACGGTATGATATCGCAACCTTTCTGCGGATTATTCGTTTTGGATCTTTTTTTGCATCGATGCTCCTTCCGTCTCTATATATTGCGATAACGACCTTTCACCAGGAAATGCTGCCAACCCAGCTGCTAATCAGCATTGCTGCCCAGCGGGAAGGGGTGCCGTTCCCGGCGCTTATCGAAGCGATGATTATGGAGATTACCTTTGAAATTTTAAGGGAGGCTGGCGTGAGGATGCCTCGAATCATCGGGCCCGCGATTTCGATCGTCGGGGCTCTGGTGCTCGGGCAATCTGCGGTGCAAGCAGGGTTGGTTTCGGCTGCGATGGTTATCGTGGTATCCTTTACAGCCATTGCCAGCTTCGTTATACCGTCTGTCAATATGGGGACGGCGGCACGATTGATTCGGTTTGCCTTGATGATTTTGGCAGGCACCTTTGGCGTGTTCGGCATTTTAGCGGGATTGATGCTTCTTTTGACTCATTTGTCGGCGCTTCGTTCATTCGGCCTTCCTTATTTGACTCCGATAGCACCCCTTGTACCGGGCAATTTAAAGGATGTGTTCATTAGGGTTCCGTGGTGGGCGATGAATAAGCGTCCGGCCGGTCCCAACCAGAACCCGAGTGTGCGTCAAGGGGAGCCTAGCAGCCTCACGGACAAGGATGCTGATTCCGACAAGAAAGGCAGTGATGTCGAGTGAAGCAGCGGATTTCGAACCTGCAGGCGATAGCGATCGTCGTGAATGCGATTGTTCCGAGCTCTATTTTGTTTATCCCGAGCTATGTGATCCAAATATCCAAACAGGATGGCTGGATCACCGTTTTGCTGGCCCTCGCTGCTGGTCTATTGTTTGCCTACGCTATCGGTAGCGTTGCGCGCCACAATAATCGCGCTTCGCTGATGGCTTGGTTGGAGAGCAGCTTCGGGAGATGGGTAGCGTTCGTCATAGGGCTTGTGCTTTGCGCTTATTATTTCATAACCGCAGCGACGATGATCAGGCAGTTCGCGAATTATATGTCTGAGCAAATTATGATGAATACGCCTCTATTTATGCTGGTAGGCATTATCGTACTCGTGTCAGTCTATATGGTTTCACAAGGAATTGAAGCTATGGGACGCGTGCATTTTATCGTATTGGTGTTAGTTTTGCTGTTCGTCGCGATTAACATTGTATTGTTATGGGAGCAGTATGACTTCAAGCAGTTTCTCCCCATTCTTGAAGTCGCGCCTGTACGACATATTCCGGCAGGCATCATGCCCCTTGGCTGGTTCTCGGAAATTGCAACGCTGCTGCTGCTTGTCCCCTTTTTGGACAAAAAAGACTCTGTCATTCGCATCGCCGTATGGGGAACGCTGCTCGCTGGCATCATGGTTACGCTTATTACAGCGGTGACGATAGCGGTGTTCGGTACGAAAATCATCGGCGCGTTGTCCTATCCTGCTTTTGCTGCCATCGGAACGGTTGAAATTGGCCAGTTTGTGGAACGTGTAGACGTACTGCTCCTTTCGGCTTGGACGGCATCCATGTTCGCGAAGGTATCGGTCTTCCTCTTCGGTTTTTTCCATGTCCTCTCGCACACTTTCAAAATGAAATCGCATCTTAGCTTGTACGTTGCAGGAAGTGCGCTGGTCATGGCTACGGCTTTGTACTCATGGCCCAGCAATATCGTCGTTGCCGAGTTTAGTTATACGACGCTGAGCTTGTTTTTTCTAATTAGCAATTACGGTATATGTTGCATTCTGTGGTGCGCTCTTCTCTTCACGAGGCGTAAATCAGGTACGGGGGAGGCTGGCTTATGAGAAATCCTCGTATATTGGCTATGGGGATTCTTTTTTTTCTTTGCACGGTGCTGCTTTCGGGCTGTTGGAACAGGATTGAGCTTAATGAGCTGGCTATCACCTCTGCCACTTCGATTGACCGGAAGGGGGAGGATTGGGTCGTCTCCTTCCAGGTTGTGATCCCTTCTTCCATTTCTTCGGGAATCGGGATAACCGGCGGAGGGGCAGGCGCGCCAGTCAACGTCTACTCAACGGTTGGAAAAACGATTAGGGAAGCCAATTCTAAAAGTTTTTTCGAGAGCCCGCGCAAGCTTTATTTTGCCCATAACCGTGTCCTCATCGTTAGCGAAGAGACGGCAAGACGCGGACTAAATCCGATGCTGGATGTTTATTTGCGCAATACGGATGCCCGTGAAACGGTAGATGTGCTCGTTACGCCAGGCAGCTCACGAAAGATATTGGAGCAAATGATGCAAATCCAGAAAATTTCAGGCGACGGCATAAGGGAAATCAATATTTTGGAAGCCAAGCATACCTCCGTGCTTCCCGAGGTGAAGATGTATCAACTGGCTATGAATTTGGCTAGCGATTCCGCAAGCGCGCTGCTGCCGGAAGTTTATGTTTCGGGAAAGTCGGATGCTTCCTCCTTGAAAGTATTCGAGAGCACAACCTTGCCGGCGAAAATAAAGCTGGGCAGAGTTGCCGTGCTCAAGAAGGACAGAATGGTAGGCTGGTTGTCCCGAAAGGAGGCGCTAGGCGTTGCCTTTATCCGAAATGACGTGAAAAATACGGTGCTGACGTTGGCTTGTCCCGGCGATCAAGCCAATAATTTGACCGTCGTCGTAGGACCTTCTAATACCGAGCAAAAACCATCGCTAAAAGACGGGCATATGAATGTAAAAGTGCATATCAAAGGCAGCGCTGTGCTCACGCAATCCGATTGCGCTTCCGTTGATTTTTATAAACCGGAGGTTATTGCGCAAATGGAGAAGGCAATCGAACAGGAAATTTTGCGCTATGCCGATTCAGGCTGGAAGGCGATTCAGAAGCTTCAAACGGATGCCGTAGGCTTTGCGGATATGGCTCATCGGAAATACCGCAAAGAGTGGCGTACGTGGAAGAAGGATTGGGATGCCGTATTTTCCGAAATTAAACTGGAGGTCTCTGCGGATATTACGATAACCAATGTGGGCCTAAGCAACCAACCGCTCAATGTCAATCAGCTGCGGGAAGGCAAGTAACGGAAGGAGGCTATGGATTTGACAACCGTCGCTATCGCATGTCTGCTCGTCGCAGCCCTATGGCTTGGGATGAAGCCGCTGGTTAAGAAAAAGCAATATCAGAGCTGCGTAATCTATACTGTTATGTCGCTATGGGCAGTGTACTTATTTGCTTCCGGAAGCTATGGCTGGCCACCTGTCACGCCTGTGTCCATGATGTCCGGCCTCCTTGCGCCGTTAAAACAATTTTTGAACCTCATGAGCTGGCTGACGTGACGGGAGGGCTTTCTGAAAAATAACATTCCAAGCGGTTATTACCAGTTTATAGAGGCAATACTATCACTTAGGCATGCATATAACGGATCGTTTGTATATACGAGCTTCACTACTTTATGGCTTCGGCCGTTTACGCTTGAAATAAAGGAATGGACGAAAATATTTGTCCATGCCGCCTTTATTTCTTCGCGAAACGAGTCTTGCTAACATTATGGCTTCGGCCGTTTACGCTTGAAATAAAGGAATGGACGAAAATATTTGTCCATGCCGCCTTTATTTCTTCGCGAAACGAGCCTTGCTAACATTATGGCTTCGGCCGTTTACGCTTGAAAGGAGCGGGTTGCTAATGAGTTTAAGTGTTGTGTTAATGTTGATTCAAGTGTTTTTTGCTGTTGTTATTGGCTTGTATTTCTGGAATTTGCTGCGCAATCAGAAGACGAACCGCTCTGCCGTGGACCGCGAATCGCGCAAGGAAATGGACAAGCTGCGGAAGCTAAGAAGCGTATCGCTGACCAAGCCTCTGGCGGAGAAAACAAGGCCGCAAGCGATGCAGGACATCGTAGGGCAGCGTGACGGCTTGCGTGCCCTTAAGGCAGCGCTTTGCAGCGCGAACCCTCAGCATGTCATTATCTATGGTCCGCCGGGCGTAGGGAAGACGGCAGCGGCTCGTGTGGTGCTCGAGGAAGCCAAAAAAAATCCTTCTTCGCCATTTTTGCCGGAGGCCAAGTTTACGGAGATCGATGCCACTACGGCGCGCTTTGACGAGAGGGGCATCGCCGATCCGCTCATCGGCTCTGTGCATGATCCGATTTATCAAGGCGCTGGCGCAATGGGTGTAGCTGGCATTCCTCAGCCTAAGCCAGGCGCGGTAACCAAAGCGCATGGCGGAATTTTATTTATCGATGAAATCGGTGAATTGCATCCGGTGCAAATGAATAAATTGTTAAAGGTGCTGGAAGACCGCAAGGTATTTCTGGAGAGCGCCTATTACAATTCGGAGGATTCCAACATTCCGGTGTATATTCATGATATTTTCCAAAATGGCTTGCCTGCCGATTTCCGCTTGGTTGGCGCAACGACGCGTTCGCCGCAGGAAATACCGCCAGCCATTCGTTCGCGCTGCATGGAAGTGTTTTTCCGCCCGCTGCTTGCAGAGGAGATTGGCTTGGTAGCGGAAAACGCAGTTAAAAAAATCGGATTTGCCCCTTGCCCCGAGGCGATTGATGTCGTGAAGCGATATGCAACAAACGGGCGCGAAGCGGTAAACGTGATCCAGCTCGCCGCAGGCGTTGCTTTGTCGGAGAAGCGTGACAATATTAGTGCTGGAGACATTGAATGGGTCGTCAACAGCAGCCAAATCCCGCCCCGCCCCGACCGCAAGGTGCCGGATGCGCCGCAGGTCGGCTTCGTGAACGGCCTAGCCGTTTATGGCCCGAATATGGGCACGCTGCTTGAAATCGAAGTTAGCGCGATTCCAGCAGCGACAGGCAAGGGTCAATTCACGATTACGGGCGTGGTCGACGAGGAGGAATTAGGAGGGGGCTCGCGCACGCTTAGAAGAAAAAGCATGGCTAAAGGCTCCGTGGAAAACGTGCTGACCGTTCTTAGACGCGTTGGCCTGAATACGCAGGATTATGATTTGCATATCAACTTTCCCGGCGGCACTCCGATTGACGGGCCGTCTGCCGGCATCGCAATGGCAACGGCGATTACTTCGGCAATTAAAGGCATCCCGATTGACAACAAGCTGGCAATGACCGGCGAGGTTGGCATACATGGGAACGTAAAGCCGGTCGGCGGCGTATTAGCTAAGGTAGAGGCTGCTTTCCAGGCTGGCGCAAATACGGTCATCATACCGAGAGAGAACTGGCAGGCCATCTTCGCTGATTTGGAAGGCCTCAAAGTTATTCCTGTAGAGAAGGTGGAAGAAGTGTTCAAATACGTGTTTCCAGGTGAGGAACAGTCTCCGTCACGCATGGAAGCCCCGTTTGGGACCGATCTTTTTATCGCTTCAGGCGTTCCCTATTTGCAGGCTGAATCCGTAGAATGATAAACTAGGGTAGACGTTAACATTTGGAGGTGCTGGTGTGGGACCTAATAAATCGAAAGGTCGTCGGCTGCCCTTGCTTCCGCTAAGAGGGCTACTCGTTTATCCCAGCATGGTGCTCCACCTTGATGTGGGTAGGGACAAATCGGTTCGAGCGCTAGAGCGCTCGATGGTCGAAGATCATATGATATTGCTTTGTTCACAGTCTGAAGTGAACATTGAGGAGCCGACGGAGGAAGATATTTATAAAGTCGGTACAATTGCAAAGGTAAGGCAAATGCTGAAGCTGCCGAACGGCACGATCCGCGTATTGGTAGAGGGCGTGAGCCGCGCGGAAATTTTAGATTATTTGCCGAATGACGAGTTTTACGAAGTATCGGTCAAAGAATTGCCGGAGCAGGAAACCGATGATCCGGAAGTGGATGCGCTGATGCGCTCTGTGCTAAGCCAATTTGAGCATTACATTTCATTATCGAAGAAGGTCACGCCCGAAACCTACGCGGCGGTATCCGATATCGACGATCCGGGCCGCCTAGCGGATGTAATCACAAGCCATCTTTCGCTTAAAATCAAGGATAAGCAGGATATTCTTGAAACGGTGGATGTCGGCGAGCGGCTAGAGAGATTGCTTGATATTCTGAACAACGAGCGCGAAGTGCTGGAGCTTGAACGCAAAATAAACCAGCGCGTCAAGAAGCAAATGGAAAAAACGCAAAAGGAATATTATCTGCGCGAGCAAATGAAAGCGATCCAGAAGGAGCTTGGCGAGAAGGAAGGCCGCGCCGGCGAAGTCGAGGAGCTGCGCTCGCAGTTGGCTGAGGCAGGCGTGCCTGATCAAGTGAAAGAAAAAATCGAGAAGGAAATTGACCGGCTCGAGAAGATGCCGTCAACCTCGGCAGAGGGCGGCGTCATCCGCAATTATATCGATTGGCTGCTTTCTTTGCCTTGGAACAAGACAACGGATGACGACTTAACCTTAAGCAAGGCTGAAGCCATTTTAAATGATGATCATTACGGCTTGGAGAAGCCAAAGGAACGGGTACTCGAATATTTGGCCGTTCAGCAGCTTGTCAAGCAATTGAAAGGCCCTATTCTTTGCCTCGTTGGACCGCCGGGCGTCGGGAAGACGTCACTGGCCCGTTCGATTGCGAAGTCGCTCGGCCGCAAGTTCGTGCGTATCTCCCTCGGAGGCGTGCGCGACGAAGCGGAAATTCGGGGCCACCGCCGGACTTATGTAGGCGCTATGCCGGGAAGAATCATTCAAGGCATGAAAACGGCAGGCTCGCTGAATCCTGTTTTCTTGCTGGATGAAATTGATAAGATGGCTCAGGACTTCCGGGGAGATCCGGCTTCGGCGCTTCTTGAGGTGCTCGACCCGGAACAAAACAATACGTTCAGCGACCACTTTGTTGAGGTTCCGTTCGATTTGTCCAACGTGATGTTCGTAACAACGGCGAATGCGATGCACAATATTCCCCGTCCGCTTCTTGATCGGATGGAAGTGCTGTATATCCCAGGATATACAGAGCTTGAGAAGCTGCAGATCGGCACGAGGTATCTGCTGCCGAAGCAGAAGAAGGAGCATGGCTTGACGGAGGAGCATCTCACCGTATCGGATGAAGTGCTGCTGCAGCTAATCAGAGAGTACACGCGGGAGTCCGGCGTTCGGAATTTGGAGCAGCAAATTGCGGCGGTTTGCCGGAAGGCAGCGAAGTATTTTGTCTCCAAGGAAGAAGCTGGGGCAGTTGAGCCTCTGGATCTCACAAGCGATCGGTTGAAGGAATGGCTGGGACCTGCTAAGTTCCGTTACGGCCTAGCTGAGAGCGAAAATCAGATCGGCGCTGTGACTGGTCTCGCCTGGACAGAAGTGGGTGGCGATACGCTCGTCATCGAAGTCACGATAATGCCGGGTAGCGGAAAGCTAACGTTAACTGGTAAACTAGGAGATGTCATGAAGGAGTCGGCTCAGGCCGCATTCAGCTATACCCGCTCCAAAGCCGTTGAGCTTGGCATAGATCCTGGCTTCCATGAGAAAAACGATATTCATATTCATATTCCCGAAGGTGCCATCCCGAAAGATGGACCATCAGCCGGCATTACCATTGCAACAGCGCTTATTTCTGCGCTCACGAACCGCTACGTCAATAAAGAAGTGGCGATGACGGGCGAAATAACACTCCGAGGGCGTGTTCTGCCCATTGGCGGCTTGAAGGAAAAATCGCTAGCCGCTCATCGCGCAGGCATCCGGACGATACTGTTGCCGAAAGAAAATGAACGCGATTTAAGGGATATTCCCGATAGCGTACGACATGATATGCAATTTTTTCCTGTCAGTCATATGGATGAAGTGCTGCAGCATGCGTTGCTTCCGGCTCAAACGGAGGAGAAGGCAGGTACAACGATTTTATGAAAATTACACAAGCAGAGTTTATCATCAGTGCAGTAAAACCCCATCAATACCCGGAGGACGCCTTGCCAGAGATCGCTCTGGCAGGGCGTTCGAATGTCGGAAAATCTTCATTGATTAACAAATTGATTTTGCGCAAAAACTTGGCAAGAACAAGCTCGCAGCCAGGCAAGACGCAGCAGCTAAACTATTACCGTGTCAATGAACTTATTTATTTGGTTGATTTTCCCGGCTATGGCTATGCCAAAGTATCGAAGACGCAGCGGGCGCAATTCGGCGAGATGATCGAGCGGTATATCCGTGACCGAGAGCCTTTAAAGCTGCAGCTTTTAGTCATCGACATTCGCCATGAGCCGTCGCAGTTGGACCAGCAAATGTATAAATGGCTTAAGCATTATGAGGTGCCAACCTGCATCGTCGCAACGAAGGCGGACAAAATTCCAAAATCGAAATGGGACAAGCATATTAAAATGATCAAACAAAAGCTTGAAGCAGATCCTAGCGATTCCGTTGTTTTATTTTCATCGGAATTGGGTATTGGAAGAGAGCAGCTTTGGGAAGTCATTACGGAAGCGATTGCTACATGAGGTAGCAAGTGCAGCAAGTTATTATATAAAGCAGAGGATACAGTGAAAAAGTCGGCATTCCTCGTGAATTCTTCCGTTATTTTGTGGAATATGCGAGAATATCGGGGCTGGACGGCAGGAATAAAATGCTGAGATCACGTATAATATACTTAAGCAACAAGACCAAAATGATTAGACCAAAGCGTGCAAGTTCAAAGAATTGAGGAGATTTTTATGGCTAAGCGGCTAGCCACAGAGTATGTAAATGCCAAACTGCAATTGACGAATGAAGAGATGGCTGAGTTTATCCGTTTATTTGAAGAGCAGCAAATCCGGTTACAGGTGCTTGTGCTCGACAATGGAAATCAGGAGCTCGTTCTCGAAGATGTGGCAGGGAGGGAAGAAGTCCGACTGACCTTTGAACGTCAACAAAACAATTATGTCTGCGTACTAACTTGCCGTCTTGTGCAACCGAGGCTGACCAATGCCATGCGAAAAGCGATATCTGCTTTCCGCGGCAACGCGATCGTCAACCGAATCTACAGTCATTATACGATGATCTATCATTATAAGAATGGTTCCGTCCACCAAATTGTTGAAAGCTCTAAGACGGGCGACCGTGTCGTGTTCGAATTCAAGGATACGCTTGGTCAATTGGAGCGGGTGTTCCGCAGCCGTCTGATCGAGCGTGAGATCGGATTACTGGGCAGTGCGGTCAATGAATTGCTGGATCTTCGCAACCAGACGAAGGATGCTGAAGAGATTAGCAAAATTGACGAGCGTTTGTCGGATTTGACTCGCAAGCTCTTCATACTGGAAGCATAACCGGTATTGGGGAAACGGAAGAAGAGAGGCTGCTGCTGCGGCTTCTCTTTTTTTTTGCTAAAATTTATGAAGCGCTGGCCTGCAACTTTTTTTGTTTAAACTTAGTTAATAAAAGGGTAATAAAATAAAAAGACAGCACGGATACGAGTCACAAGAAGGAGATTGATCAGGATGGACCAGACTAAACGCTTTAAACAATTTGCGATAGGCATAACATTTGCGATTGCCCTATCCTTGACCGCATGCAGCAACAATGATGCCAATGCGGATACGACTGCCCCTCCGTCGTCGGAGGCGCCTACGCTGCAGCCAAGCGCGTCACCGAGTACAGAGCCGACTATAGCGCCCGAGCCGACGGACAAGCCAAGCAGCGCGCCAGAGAGCGGCAATGGGGGCGAAGAAGGCAGCGCTGAGGCAGGTCAATTGATTGGATCCATTTATAAGCTCGCGAAGGAAGGCAAGGTTTTGGGAAGCGAATACGCCGCCCATGATTCCATGTATGATGAGATTGAAAAAAGCTGGGGCAAGGCGGATACGAACGAGTCCGCAGGCAATGGCATTTATGCGACCTACGATAAAAAAGGAATCACTTTCGGCTATAACAAAGGAATGCGTGTTTTTGACGTCAGGTCCTATTCCGACAAGCTGAATGCGATCACGCTTAAGGATTTGGAAATTGCTCTTGGATCTGCGGATGAGAAAACCGTCAATGGCACCGATCGTATCTATACGTACAAAGTGAATAAGCAATTTGAGCTGAAATTCGTTATTTCGGAGTCAACACAGAAGGTTGATCATATTTCTGTATACAGTCCGGACGATGCCAAAAATAATATGGCAGGGTAAGCATGCCGACCGTTACGGGATAAGCTTGCACGTCATACATTGAAAACGGGGCTGAGATGCAGCAGCAGATTTATCTTTTTTGAAAAAAACTATTGCAATTATCTCGGATAGATGTTATTTTTATTCTCGTTGAAAACATTGTTGATGATAATAATAGGAACCAGGATTCACTCAGGACATAGTTATGTTGCGAGAGATTAATCCCTCGAGAAGTGAATGACGTAGGTCCTAGCGGATGAAATTTTTCAAACATTTTATTCCTAGGAAGGGGGAACCGGAAGATGGAATACTCAACTTTCGGAAGACACGTTGCTGTTGATACTTGGGGTGTAGATTTTGACTTATTGAACAGCGCTGAATTTTTGCAATCACATATGGTAGAGGCTGCCGAAGCATGCGGTGCTACTGTATTGTCCGTTCAAGCGAAACAATTTGATCCTCAAGGCGCAACTGTGCTCGTGCTGCTGTCGGAGAGTCACCTCTCGATTCATACGTATCCTGAGAGAGGCTTTGCCGCGCTGGACTGTTATACCTGCGGTGAAACTGTAGATCCTCAGCTTGCGATTGATTACATGCTTGCTGTACTGAAGCCAAAAGCGACTTATGCGAAGAAGCTTGTACGCGGTATGGGCGAACTGCAAGTGGAAGAGCCAAAAATGAAACAAACTGAGCTCGTCTAAGAGCTTTAAAACTTATCGATCATAGCGAAATAACCATGGATTTCATCCATGGTTATTTCTTTGCATGAAAAGGGAATAATGAGTCTGTACTTTTCAAATATTATTCATAAATGAACATTATCTGAATGTCGAACTATGCTATAATAATCGTTGACATCAATGGCTAATACGCACTAGAGAAGGAGGCAGGTGACCGCGCATGCACATTATCGCAGTAGGACTGAACTACCGAACGGCTCCCGTAGAAGTAAGAGAACAGTTTGCGTTCGCGGAAAGGGATTTGCCGGAGGCATTAACACAGCTCATTCAGACACAAAGCATAATGGAATGTGTCATAGTAGCGACCTGCAATCGTACCGAGCTTTACGCAGTAGTAGACAGGCACCATCTATGCGGGCATTACATTCGGAGCTTTATGGAAAAATGGTTCAAGCTGCCTAGACAGCATTTTACCAACCATTTATATATGTATGAGGATGAGAAAGCGATCGACCATTTGTTCCGCGTGACTAGCGGCCTTGATTCGATGGTCATCGGTGAAACGCAAATTTTGGGACAAGTCAAAAATGCATTCATGCTTGCACAGCAGCAGAAGACCACGGGTACCGTATTCAACATGCTGTTCAAGCAGGCGGTTACGATGGCCAAGCGTGCGCACTCGGAGACAACGATTGGTGAATCGGCTGTGTCCGTCAGCTATGCGGCGGTTGAGCTTGGCAAACGGATTTTTGGTCAATTCCATAAAAAGACAGTGATGGTTATCGGCGCCGGCGAAACAAGCGAGCTTACGGCCAAGCACTTGTACGCCAATGGTGCTGACCGAGTCGTCGTCGTCAACCGCACTTATGAGCGCGCAGCGAAGCTAGCAGATAAATTCAATGGCCTGGCCTGGTCAATGGAAGAGGCTGCGGAGAAGCTGCATGAAGCGGATATTATTATCAGCTCTACGGGCTCGGATGGCTATGTGCTCACGCGCCAACAGGTAGCATCTGCTATGCAGCGGCGCAAAGCGAAGCCGTTGTTCATGATCGACATTGCTGTTCCGCGCGATTTGGACCCATCGATTGCAGCGGTCGACAATGTGTTCCTGTATGATATCGATGATTTGGAGGGAATTGTGGAGAGCAATCTGGAGCACCGTCGCCAAGAGGCAGCTAAGATCGAAGCGATGATTACCGAAGAGATCGATCTCTTCGAGCAATGGTACAAGACGCTAGGCGTCGTGCCGCTGATCAGATCTCTACAAACCAAAGCAGCAGGCATTCATGAGGAAACGATGAACAGCCTGACCAACAAGCTGCCTGACCTTGGCGAGCACGAGCTTAAGGTCATTCGCAAGCTGACGAAGAGCATCGTCAACCAAATGATGCAGGACCCGATTTTGCGCATTAAAGAAATGGCTGGAGAGAAACGAGCGGACGAGGCAATGGATTTGTTCGTAAAGCTGTTTGCGCTGGAGGATGAGCTTGCCAAGACGCGTCAAGCCGAGCTTGAAGCGGCAACAGATACTGTCGCTGCAGCCAAAAAGAAAAACGTTCAAACCCATGCAGCCGCGGCGGTATTAGCATCTATTACAAGCTAGAGGGCCGCAATGTGGAGGAACTATGGTGACGCAAAACTTTTTATACGATGCGATACTTTACGTCTACGCCCTGAGCCTACTGTTTTATTTCTCTGACTTCATGAATGCAAGTCAGAGAGCGAAACGGATGGGTACAGGGCTGCTTATTTTTGTTTGGGTACTGCAGACTGGATATTTGGTTTCCCGAGTCATCTTGCATCTGCAAATGACCACGGTTACCCCTTTTGAATACTGGCTGGGGTTTTCCTGGCTGCTCGTCACCATATCGTTAGTCATCAGTCGATTTATAAAAATTGATTTTATTGTTTTTTTCGTCAATGTCATCGGCTTTGCGGTGTTGGCTTTGAATCTGTACAGCAATCCTGGCAAGGGCGAATCGCTTGAGCTTTGGAAAGCGACAAGAGAGCTATTATACATTCATATTAGTTTAATCTTATGTGCTTATGCGGCATTGACGCTAGGAGCGTTGTTTGCCGGGATGTATTTGTTTCTGCATAACCAGCTTAAGAGAAAACGGTGGACAAGCGTCGTGCGCAGATTGCCAAGCCTGGATACGATTGAGCGATATGGAGACCGGGCAGTCATTGTCGGGGTTCCGCTGCTTGCTATGTCCCTGGCGATCGCGGTGACCTCTTTACTCGTTGAGGGAAGGGCATCGCTGCTATTGGATTGGAAAGTGTTATCTTCCTTCGCTACCTTGGTCATGTACGTGATTTACGTCTATCAGAGAGCGATGCTGAGGCGGCCGGGATTACAGCTGGCCCGATTGTATATTTTTTCATTCGGACTGCTTCTCTTAAATTTGTTATCTAATTATTTCTCCTCATTCCATTGAGGAATGTCACGGATAAGCAGGGGGATCTGACAAAATGAATGGATTTTATCCAATCGTCCTGCAGCTAAAAGGGAAAAAAGTAGTCGTCTTCGGTGGCGGTGGCATTGCGCAGCGCAAGCTGTTGGGGCTTTTGGAGGCTGGAGCCGATGAGGTATGGGTGATTAGCCCGGCTTTTACGCCGGTTATTGAAAACCTGCTTGCTGAAGGGAAAGTTCACAGTCGTCGCGGTGAGTATACGATGGATGATCTCGGAGGTGCCTGGCTTGTTTTTGCAGCTACAAACAATAAGCAGGTAAACGAGGAAATAGCGGCGGATGCCAAAAAGCTTAGCCTCTGGGTAAATGTTGCTGACGAGGCCGGCAGCAGCTCATTCATTTCCCCTTCCGTTGTCCGGCGAGGGGATTTGTTGCTTGCCGTAACGGCCTCGGGAGCAAGCCCGGCGTTATCAATGCAAATTAAACAACAGCTTGCCGCGCAGTATGGAGCGGAGTACGAGGTGATGCTGGCGCGGCTGAGGCGGATGCGTGAGCTTGTGCGCAGCAGCATCACGGATGAGCGGAAGAGAACGACGATACTAAAGCTTGCGGCCGATGAAGCCGGTCAGCTCGGACATAACGATATTGATCTCGATGAATGGCTGCAAAGCCTTCTTCATCGTATCGACAGGGGGCTTACATAATGGAAGTATCAGATCAAGGAAAACGTGTGATTGTAGTTGGCACAAGGCAAAGCGCGCTTGCGTTGACGCAAAGCGGGCAAGTCATTGACGAGCTTAAACGAATTAGCGAAAAGCATGGTTTTGATTATACGTTTGAAGTGAAAAAAATTGTAACGAAAGGCGACCGTATTCTTGACGTCACCTTATCGAAGGTAGGCGGGAAGGGGTTATTCGTCAAGGAGATCGAGCAAGCGCTTGTAGACGGAGATATCGATTTGGCTATTCACAGCATGAAGGATATGCCCTATGAGCTTCCCGAGGGATTGATCAACGGAGCGATACCGAAGCGCATTGACCCGCGGGATTGCCTGATTATGAAGGAAGGCTCCTCACTCGATGATTTGCCGCTTGGGGCCAGAGTTGGGACAAGCAGCCTGCGTCGCTCTAGCCAGTTGAAAAATGCGCGCCCGGACCTGCAGCTGGAATCGATTCGCGGCAATATTGATTCGCGCATACGCAAATTGGAAACGGAAGGCTTTGACGCCATCGTGCTTGCTGCTGCAGGGCTTACCCGCATGGGCTGGCAAGACCGTATCTCCACGAATATTCCGGTCGATATTTGCTTGCCTGCTGTCGGACAAGGCGCGCTTGGCATTGAGTGCAGAGAAAATGATGAGCAAATTCGTGAGCTCCTGAATTTAATTAATCATCATGAAACAGAGTTGACGGTTCGGGCAGAGCGCAGCTTTCTTGGATCTTTAAATGGCGGCTGCCAGGTTCCGATTGGCGCATACTGCGTCCTTGCGGATGAAACCGAAGACAAGAAGGGGACTAGGCAGCTCGTCATGACGGGCATGGTCGGAACGCCTGATGGCGTAACTCTGCTGAAAGAAATTAAGCAGGGGACAGACCCCGAGCAGCTTGGACGGGATGTCGCTGCGGCGCTTGTCGCCCGCGGTGCAGATCGGATATTAGCTGAAATTGGGGGATGACAGGTTTGGACAAGGGGAAGGTTTATTTGGTTGGTGCCGGACCGGGAGATCCGAAGCTGATTACGGTACGAGGATTGGAATGCCTGAAAGCTTGTGATGTCGTTGTCTATGACCGCTTAGCCAGTCCAAGGCTGCTGCGTCATGTGAAGCCGGGAACGGAGAAAATTTACGTCGGGAAGCTGCCTGACCGTCATACGATGAAGCAGGAGGAGATCAATCAGCTTCTCGTCGATTTAGCGCTGGAAGGGAAAACGGTTACCCGCCTTAAGGGCGGGGATCCAACGATTTTTGGCCGTGTAGGCGAAGAGGCGGAGCTGCTCTATGACCACGGGATTGAGTTCGAGATTGTGCCCGGCATAACCTCCGCGATCGCAGTGCCTGCCTATGCGGGCATTCCGGTTACCCACCGCGACCTGGCCTCCTCATTATCGATTATTACAGGGCACGAGAGTCCGGACAAGCTGGACCGCTCCATTCATTGGGATAAAGTAACAAATGCAACAGGAACTCTTATTTTCCTTATGGGCGTTGCCAAAATCGGCTATATTGCCGGTCAGCTTATCAAGCATGGCAAGCCGCCTGAAACGCCGGTTGCCTTAATCCGCTGGGGGACGAGAGTGGAACAGCGGACGGTAGTCGGTACACTGGAGACGATTGAAGCGATCGTCAGAGAAGCGAATTTCCAGCCACCGGCTGTTATCGTCGTTGGCGAAGTTGTGCTGCAGCGTGAGAAGCTTCAGTGGTATGAACGCAAGCCATTGTTCGGTTTGCGGGTACTCGTTACTCGCGCTAGGGCGCAAGCGAGTGAGCTTGCAGATCATATTGAGCTGCTCGGCGGCGAGCCTTGTGAATTTCCTGTCATCGAAACGGTTGAACCGTCGGACCCTGCCGTTATCGAGGCTATGAGAGAGCAATTAGAGCAAGCAGAGCACTATAACTGGCTCATGTTTACCAGCGTAAACGGAGTGGACTATTTTTTTGGTTGGCTTCGCAAATTCCAAATCGATGTCAGGCGTTTTCACGGAGCCCGGCTGGCTGCCGTAGGTCCGAAGACAGCTGCTGCGCTAGCGCAGCGAGGCTTGTTGGCTGAAGTGCTGCCAGTGAAGTTCCATGCGGAGGGTTTGCTGGAGCAGCTCAGCTCACAGCTGCGTGCGGGTGAGCGCGTTTTGCTGCCTCGCGGTGATCTTGCGCGTGAGGTGCTGCCGCGTGAGCTTAGGGCGCTTGGACTGATCCCGACGGAAATCGATGTATATGAAACGGTTCTGGCAGACGTTCAGGATGAGCTGGCGCTGGAATGGATTCGCGAGAGAGAAATTCATATGATTACGTTCACGAGCTCGTCAACCGTAACGAATTTGCTGGAGCTGTTGAAGCGCAAAGGGATATCGGACCCTGTTGACATGCTTTCAAATATTCCGATTGCGAGCATCGGGCCGTTAACGACGCAGACCGCTATCGATGCAGGACTAAAAGTTGAAATTGAACCGGAGGATTCCACGTTAGAGGGGCTGCTTCAAGCCATTGTAGCCTATCGCCAAAACCATCGGCCACTACAGTAGGGAGGACGAAAAAACGATGATTTTTCCAACAGTGAGGCATCGCAGATTGCGCAGAACGTCTGCGCTTAGAAGCTTGGTAAGAGAAACGGTGCTAGGGGTAAATGATTTTATTTACCCGATCTTTGTAACGCATGGCCATAATATAAAAGAGGAAATCCCGTCCATGCCGGGCGTGTACCACTTTTCGCTCGATCTTCTCGAAGAAGAAATTCGCGAAGTTGTCGCTGCGGGCATTCAATCGGTGCTGCTCTTTGGCCTTCCGGAGCATAAGGATGCGCTTGGCACATCCGCTTATGCAGCAGATGGCATCGTTCAACAGTCGATTAGAGCGGTAAAGGAATGGGCGCCCGAGCTTGTGGTTATTGCGGATACGTGTTTATGCCAGTTCACGGATCATGGCCATTGCGGCATCGTTCATGTCCATGAGGAATCGGGCATTGCCGAAGTAGACAATGACTCGTCGCTGGATCTGCTTGTTCAAACCGCAGTATCGCAAGCGGAAGCAGGAGCGGACATCATAGCACCTTCGAACATGATGGACGGATTTGTACTGGCGATTCGACAAGGACTGGACGATGCCGGCTTCAGCGATATTGCCATCCTATCGTATTCCGTCAAATTCTCTTCTGCTTATTATGGCCCTTTCCGTGATGCTGCCCATTCCGCGCCACAGTTCGGGGATCGCAAAACTTATCAAATGGACCCCGCTAACGTACGGGAAGCGCTCCGTGAAGCCGAATCGGATATTGCAGAGGGCGCTGATATGCTGATGGTCAAGCCTGCGATGGCCTACCTCGATATTTTGCGTTTGCTTAAAGATAAATATAATTTGCCCGTTGCCGCCTATAACGTAAGCGCCGAGTATTCGATGGTAAAAGCCGCTGCAGCGAACGGCTGGATCAATGAGCGCGAAATCGTTCTGGAAACGTTGACGGGAATGAAGCGTGCCGGTGCGGATTTGATCATAACGTACCATGCGAAGGACGCGGCGCGCTGGTTAAAAGGGGAGGAATAAGCAGATGAGTGAATCGAACCTTAGAAATGATGCCCGTTCAGTAGAAGCGTTTGCAAGAGCCAAGAAAGTTATACCCGGTGGAGTGAATAGCCCGGTTAGAGCGTTCAAATCGGTCGGCTTAAACCCTGTATATATGGAACGCGGGGAAGGCAGCCGCATTTATGATATCGATGGCAACAGCTATCTTGACTATGTGGCGTCTTGGGGGCCGCTTATTATGGGACACGCTCATCCCGAGGTCGTCGAGGCGATTAAGCGTACGGCTGAGAAAGGCACCAGCTTTGGCGCCCCTACGGAGCTAGAGACGTTGATGGCTGAGCTTGTATGCGAGCGCGTGCCGTCTGTCGACATCGTTCGGATGGTGAATTCCGGCACGGAGGCGACGATGAGCGCCTTGCGACTGGCTCGCGGCTATACGAAGCGCAGTAAAATTTTAAAATTCGAAGGCTCCTATCATGGTCATGCTGACAGCCTGTTAATCAAAGCCGGTTCCGGCGTGGCGACGCTTGGCCTGCCTGACAGCCCAGGCGTGCCTGAGCACGTAGCATCGCATACGATAACTGTTCCTTATAATGATATCGAATCGGTTAAGCTTGCATTCGAAAAGTTCGGCGAAGAAATCGCTTGCGTAATCGTTGAGCCGGTAGCCGGCAATATGGGCGTTGTGCCGCCTTTGCCCGGATTCCTGCAAGGCTTGCGCGATATTACGACGCAATATGGAACGGTTCTTATATTTGACGAGGTTATGACAGGCTTTAGGGTCGGCTACAGCTGCGCGCAAGGGCTTTATGATATTAAGCCTGACCTAACCTGCTTCGGCAAAATCATCGGCGGAGGCTTGCCTGTCGGCGCTTACGGCGGCAAGCGCGAGCTAATGGAAATGATCGCTCCAAGCGGTCCAATCTATCAAGCGGGTACGCTTTCGGGTAATCCGCTTGCTATGGCTGCGGGCTACACCACGCTTAAGCTGCTGACACCTGAAGTGTATGAGCAGCTAGAGCGCCAAGCGGTCAAGCTGCAGCTCGGCTTTGAAGCGAATGCGCAGAAGCATGGCATTGCGAACACGATTAACCGTGTAGGCTCCATGGTATGCCCTTTCTTTACGGATACGTTCGTCATTAACTTCGAAACGGCAAAAACGTCGGATCTGGAACGGTTCAAAGCGTATTTTGCCTCCATGCTCGATTTGGGCGTAAGCATTGCCCCTTCGCAATTTGAAGGCATGTTTGTATCGGCAGCTCATACCGATGAGGATATTCAAGCGACGATTGAAGCGCATGATATCGCCTTTGGCCGGTTGTAATAGGGATCGGTATTGCAGCGTTTAGAATGGGGAGGAACACGATATGGACAAGAGGCTAGCACAGAGGAACGGACAGTGGCTGGAGCTGGATTGGATGGCTCTTGGCGCGGCAGCCTCGGAAGCCATTGATCCCCAATCGGACAAGGATCCGGCAGTAATGCCGGAGCATGCACAGCCCCGGGCTGGCAGTCATCCGCACCAAGTGCGGCAGTGGCTGCTGGCCCGTTCCTTGTTTCCGGCCAAGTGGATCAATCGGCTATTTTCAATCGGAGGCATCCGGTGGAACGGGGAACGACTGCAATTATTGGCGTATCCCCGCATCGAACCACAGAGTGATGCCGCTTACCGATTGGCACTAATGCCAGCGAAAGCTGCGGCTCCTCAAGTGCTGTATGAGGATGATTTTTGTATCGTTATCGATAAGCCTGCGGGTATGGCTGTGCACGGCTCGTCGCCGTCACAAGGCGGGACTTTGGACGAGGCTGTGGCAAGACATATGCTCAGGCAGGAAGATCCGTTGAATGTGCGTCATATCCATAGACTTGATGACGACACTTCGGGACCGGTTTTGTATGCCAAAAATGATCTGGCTCAGTGGAAGCTTGATGATGCGATGAGAGCGAAAATAATTGATAGACATTACATTGCGGTTGTTCATGGCAGACTCGTTAATCCAAAGGGGACGATTTCGGCTCCGATCGGGAAGGATCGCCATCATTCAGCAAAGCGCCGGGTCTCGGATAACGGTGATCACGCCGTAAGCCATTTTGAGGTTATTGCCGCCAGCCGGCAGTTGTCATTGCTTAGGGTCAAGCTGGAGACCGGACGAACGCATCAAATCAGGGTACATCTTAGCCATATTGGGCATCCGCTCGTTGGAGACGGCCTTTACGGGGGAGATGCCAGGATGCTAGCGCATCAAGCTCTGCATGGCGAAAAGCTGCTGTTTCCCCATCCATGGACTACGCAATTGACCGAAGCTTGCTCTCCTTGGCCGGAGTGGCTGGTTCAGCTTTCAGAAAACATGCCATCTCAGGCAAAATGATAGTCATGCTCTAGCCAAACCTACCATATAGATAAGTAGTGAATGTAATGTTAGACCAAGCATTCAGTATGAGAGGGGAGGATTTAGGCGTGTCGGATCAAACGAATGGTTTACGCTTTGACGTGTATGAACGCGTCCATCTGCCTGACGATGTAGCGGCAATTGACGAGCTGGAGGAAATTGAGCTTGTTCCCCGTATCCAGGTCATCGACCAGGGGGACCATGCGGTGCTAAGAGGACAGCTGCTGCTCAGCGGATTATACAGGAGTCAGAACGACCCCGAAAATTCACTGACGCTTGAGCACTGGATTCCCGTTGAAATTACGCTGCCGATGAACCGCATATCACGTCTGGATGATATTTCGATTGACATCGATAATTTTGACGTGGATTTATTGTCTGCCCGCACGTTAAACATCACAGGCGTACTTTCTTTAAGGGGGATTTCCGCTCAGCCTGTTCAGGAGCCGGAAGAAAGCTGGAGAGAAGAGCCCTTTACCGTCGTGCATCAAAGAGAAGCTTATGAGGAGCAATCCCCGGAGCCGCAGTACGGTCAATACGCCAGCTTCGAACAGCCCTACATACCGGCGGTAAACGATTTTGCTGCTCAACCGCATTTCCCTGACCAGCAGCAGTCGGATCTGTCGGATGAAGCGGAGGCCACGGTAAGGATATCTGCTGCTGGTTCCGATTCGGGGTGGTCTTCCTCTCAGATGTTCTCTTCGCCAATTCAGCGAAACGAAGAAGAAGAGGAGCGAGAGCAGCAGCAAGAGGAACGCGAAATTACGCTGGCTTCCCAACAAGAGAGCGATGATGGCTGGCTCTCCACGTCGTCTGTCATTGCCAATGCTTCTCCGGATTTTATAGCCGAAGAAGCGGCAATCGAGGATTATGAGCCGTCTCAGCAAACTATCGAACAGGAACGGACGGAGCCTGATACAACCGATGGTCCATTTGCAGCTCCTTCTGAACCTGTGATTGCGCTGAAGCCGGAGCCGGAGCAGCAGGAAATTCGAATAGCGGTTGCCGGCAAGCAGCCTCAAGAGGCTACAGGGGCTGCGCCTGATGTTGGCATCCTTACGTTGCTGCAGACGAGCAGGCGCGAGCAGGCTGCACGCGAGGCGGCCGAGCAGGTTGTTGCCCAGCAGCGCGCGGATGAGGAAGCTAAGGTGCAAGCTTCTGGGGATGAGATCGAGTGGAAAAACCTTTTCCTTGGCAAGCGTTCCGAAGATGAAGAATTCCGCAAGATTCGGATGTGCATCGTGCAGCGGGACGAGACGCTTGATGTCATCGCCACACGTTACAGCTTGAATCCAAGGGAAATTCTAATTTACAACCGCTTGGATGATTCCGGCGTATCGGAAGGACAGCTTTTGTACATTCCATAGGCCTACCAAGGATCAAAATGCCCTTATTGCTCAAAAAAATGAGCGATAGGGGCATTTGTTCGTGCTGCTTGGTTGACTCGGAAGTGGAACAAAGGTATGATTAAACATATATGCGTTATAACGACATTGAAGGGGAATAGTACGCAGCCAAGCCTTCAGAGAGTAGAACCGTTACGCTGAGAGGTTCTGCAGGAAGTGACTGCTACGAGTCGCCCCGGAGTTGCCTTTATCAAGTAGGAGCAGCTTATGCTCTACCTAATTCAGGCCGGCCGCAACCGTTATCTGTTTGAGTGTCATGCGAATAGCATTTGCATGGAACAAAGGTGGTACCACGGAAGCTAAACCTTTCGTCCTTTATGATAAGGGCGGTAGGTTTTTTTTGTTTTTGTAGATCGATTTATGGAGGATGGAACGAATGTCAGAAAATCAAACAACAACTGCAATGCCGACAACCTATGATCCGAAGGCAGCTGAGCAGAAATGGTACGATTACTGGATGCAGGGAAAATTTTTTGAGGCAGGCAAACGTCCGGATGCACAGACCTATACGATTGTCATCCCGCCTCCTAACGTTACCGGAATGCTGCATATCGGGCATGCGTTAGATTTTACCTTGCAGGATATATTGATCAGGACAAAGCGGATGCAGGGCTTTGACGCGCTTTGGCTGCCGGGTACAGACCATGCAGGCATTGCAACTCAGACCAGAGTAGAGCAGAAACTGCGCGAGCAAGGAATCTCTCGTTATGATCTTGGCCGGGAAGCTTTCCTGGAGAAGGTATGGGAGTGGAAGGACGAGTATGCGAACACGATTCGCGACCAATGGGCGAAGATGGGGCTATCTCTTGATTATTCGAGAGAACGGTTTACGCTCGATGATGGGCTGTCCAAAGCGGTACGTGAGGTGTTTGTTCGTCTTTACGACAAAGGGCTTATTTATCGCGGCAAAAAAATCATTAACTGGGACCCGGCAGCACGGACGGCGCTCTCGGATATCGAGGTTGAGCATAAGGAAATCAACGGCCATTTGTATCATTTAAAGTACCCGCTTAAAGATGGCTCGGGCTTCATTACGGTTGCAACGACGCGTCCGGAGACGATGCTTGGCGATACCGCAGTAGCTGTTCATCCTGAGGATGACCGCTATAAGCATATGATTGGACAAATGATCGTGCTTCCGGTTGTGGGACGCGAGATTCCAATTATTGCCGACGATTACGTTGACAAGGATTTTGGCTCAGGCGCTGTGAAAATAACGCCGGCGCATGATCCGAATGACTTTGAAATGGGCGAACGCCACAGTTTGCCACAAATCATCGTGATGGATGAGACCGGCACGATGAACGCTGAAGCTGGTCCGTATCAAGGCATGGATCGCTTCGACTGCCGCAAGCAGCTGGTACAGGATTTGCAGGAGCAGGGCGTATGCGTGGAAATCGAGGACCATGTCCATCAGGTTGGACACAGCGAGCGCAGCGGCGCGGTTGTTGAGCCCTATCTTTCAACGCAATGGTTCGTTGCCATGAAGCCTCTTGCCGAAGCGGCGATTGCTGCTCAGAAGGCGGGCAAAGGCGTGAACTTTGTGCCGGAGAGATTCGAGAAAATTTATTTGCACTGGATTGAGAATGTTCGCGACTGGTGTATTTCACGCCAGCTCTGGTGGGGGCACCGTATCCCGGCTTGGTATGATGAGGCAACGGGTGAGATGCATGTCTCACGCGAGGATATGGCTGGTGACCACCTAAGTCAGGACAATGACGTGCTGGATACTTGGTTCAGCTCTGCGCTTTGGCCGTTCTCTACGCTTGGCTGGCCGGATCAAACCGAGGATCTGAAACGTTTCTATCCAACGGATGTGCTCGTGACCGGTTACGATATTATTTATTTCTGGGTTGCTCGGATGATCTTTACGGCACTTGAGTTTACGGAGCAATCTCCGTTCAAGGACGTACTCATTCATGGCCTTGTTCGCGATTCCGAAGGCCAAAAGATGTCCAAGTCGAAAGGCAATGGCGTTGATCCGCTTGAAGTCATCGAGAAATACGGCGCAGATGCCATGCGTTATATGATTTCGACAAGCAGCACGCCAGGTCAAGACTTGCGTTTCCGCTGGGAGAAGGTGGAGCAGGCCCGCAACTTCGCGAACAAAATCTGGAACGCATCGCGCTTTGCGCTGATGAATCTGGAAGGCGTTAAGGCTGAGGATATCGATATTACGGTTAGTCTTGGCACCGCGGATCGTTGGATTCTGCACCGTTTGAACGAAACGGTTCGTGACGTGACCCGTTTGATTGAAAGCTATGAGTTCGGCGAGACCGGACGTATTTTATATAACTTCATTTGGGATGATCTATGCGATTGGTATATTGAATTCGCGAAGCTTAGCCTTTATGGCACGGATGAAGCAGCCAAAAAGGCAACGCAATCGGTTCTTGCTTATGTGCTTGACCGCACGCAGCGCCTGATTCATCCGTTCATGCCATACATCAGTGAAGAGATTTGGCAGCATTTGCCGCATACGGGCGTCACGATTACACTAGCGGAATGGCCGGTGTATGACAAGGCGCTTGAAGCGCCGGAAGCAGTGAAAGAGATGGAACTGCTGATGGAAATGATCCGTGCGGTTCGCAATATCCGTGCGGAAGTGAACGTTCCGATGAGCAAGAAGATCGAAATGCTGATCAAACCTTCGAGTGAAGCCGAGGCAGCAATTCTTTCTCGCAATGAAGAGTTTATCAAGCGTTTTTGCGGTACGTCTAAGCTGGAGACTGGCTTGCATGTCGGTGCGCCTGACAAAGCGATGACCGCCATTTTGACAGGAGCAGAGCTTTATCTGCCGCTTGCTGGCTTGATCGACATTGCGCAGGAAATTGCACGTCTGGAGAAAGAGCATCAGCATCTGAACACCGAGGTGGAGCGGGTTGAGAAGAAGCTTGGCAATGAAGGCTTCGTTGCGAAGGCACCGGCTAAGGTTATTGATGAGGAACGCGCCAAAATGAATGATTATGCAGATAAACGCGATAAGGTATTGGCTAGAATCGCCGAATTGCGCGGCTAACGCTGCAAACACGGAAGAAGGAACGATAAGAATGACGGACCATACGATAGAGCAGCGGCCATCCGTGCCGCTGCAATCCTACCGCGAAGCGGTAGACTGGATAACAGGGCTGATTCCGTTTGGCATTCGCCCAGGTCTGGAGAGAATCGAGAAGTTGATGGAGCTTCTTGACAATCCGCATCGAAGACTAAAATTTATTCATATCGCGGGAACGAACGGCAAAGGGTCGACCTGCGCTTATTTGACCAGCGTTCTCTTGAAAAGCGGATATGATGTCGGTACATTTACGTCACCGTATATTACGAAGTTTACGAACCGTTTCCAATATAACGGCATCGATATCGACGAAGAAACGCTGCTACGGCTTGCAAATGAGCTGAAGCCTCAGGTCGAAGCGATTGCAGAGACTGAGCTTGGTTCTCCGACTATGTTTGAGGTGTCCACGGCGCTTGCAGTGCTGTTCTATGCCAAGGTTACCTACCCTGACTATGTCGTTTGGGAAACAGGGCTTGGCGGCCGTTTGGACGTGACCAATATTGTGCAGCCGGTCGTTACGGTCATTACGAATATCGGTCACGATCATATGGATCGGCTAGGCGATACGATTGCAGCTGTGGCGAGCGAGAAAGCCGGCATTATCAAAGCGGGCATTCCTGTGATAAGTGCGGTTGAACAACCGGATGCGGTCGAGGTCATCAAGCGCACAGCAGCCGAGAAGAAGAGCACGCTCTATTTGCTGGGCGAACAGTTTCATATTGAGGCGCTGTCGGTTAAAGAGAATGAGCAGACGTTTCGCTTTCAAAACTTATTCCGCAGCATAGAGCCGCTGACGATCACGCTTAACGGCGCGCATCAGCGTACGAATGCAGCGGTTGCTGTTATGACGCTGGAGGTGCTTCGTCAATATAATGCGCTAGTCGTCGAGGATGATGCTTTGGCGGAGGGCTTATATGCCGCGGCATGGCCAGGACGTCTGGAAATGGTATCGCAGCAGCCTCGCATTCTGATTGATGGGGCACATAATCCCGAAGGCGCCGAAACGCTCGCGGAAGCATTAAAAAATACGTATAAGTATGATCGTTTACATCTTATGATGGGTATGCTGGAGAATAAGAATCATCAGGATGTTCTTAAGCATATACTACCAATAGTGGATACGCTTATTTTGACCGAGCCTGATTTTCGCATGAAGAAAGAAGCGCGTGCTTTAGCCGATTTGGTGCTAGAAATGAAGCAGCAGCATCCTGACCAGTATACGTTCGAACTGGTGGTTGAACAGAATTGGCAAACTGCATTACAAAAATTACAACAGTTAACCGGGGAAACAGACCTTGGGGTCGTAACAGGCACGCTTTATTTAATCGCTGACGTACGCTCCCGCATTTTGTATAACTCGGATTCTGAAAAAGGTTGGTGAACCGTCTTTGAATACGGCAGAACACGTTCATTTCATCGGAATCGGCGGTTACGGAATGAGTGCCATCGCCCGCGTTATGCTGGAGATGGGCTATAAGGTGACTGGGTCCGATGTCGCACGTCAAGAATTAACAGAGAAACTTGCTGCAAATGGTGCCAGCATCTATATCGGGCATCAGCCTGAGCATGTGAACGGTGCGGATTTGGTCGTTTATTCTACGGCACTCTCCAAGGATAACGTTGAACGGAAGGCAGCTGAGGAGCTTAACATTCCTGTTCTGCACCGCTCGCAAATGCTGGCGAGATTGATGAATGCAGGCAAGGGAGTCGCGGTAGCAGGCGCACATGGCAAGACGACAACGTCATCCATGATTGCTCTTGTTATGGAAGCATGCGATGCTGATCCGACCTATATTATCGGTGGCGAAATCGTTAATGTAGGTACAAATGCGAAAGCGGGCAAGGGAGAGTACGTTGTGGCTGAAGCGGATGAAAGTGATGGCTCGTTCCTCCACTATCACCCGACGATTGCGATTGTGACCAACATCGAACCGGATCATCTTGAAAATTATGACGGCGATTTCGGCAAGCTCAAGGCTGCTTATGTGCAGTTTTTGCAGCAGGTGAAATCGGACGGAAAAGCTATTGTATGCGCGGATGACGAGACGGTTAACGAATTGATACCGCTAGTGTATAAAGGCAATATCGACAAATCGCAATTAGTCACCTACGGAATTGAAGGCGAGGCTGATTATAAAGCTCAGGATATCGTGCTGGGGGACCGCAAAATATCCTTTACGATGTCGCATCACGGTGCGGAGCTCGGTCATGTGCAACTTTCGGTACCCGGACTTCACAACGTGTATAACGCGATGGCGACGATCATTACTTGCCTCGAAGCAGGCTTGTCATTTGAGAAGATTGCTGTCGCAATCCAATCTTTCAGAGGAGCGAAGCGCCGTTTCCAGGTGCTTGGTGAAGTGAACGATATTTTGGTTATCGACGATTATGCTCACCATCCGACCGAAATTCGAGCAACGATCAGCGCAGCCAAAGCAACGGGCAAACGCATTATCGCGGTATTTCAGCCACAGCGCTATACGCGGACCTTTTTCTTGTTCGAGCAATTCAGCCGGGCGTTTCCTGAGGCGGATCAGGTTATCATTACGGATATCTACTCGCCAGCAGGAGAGCTTCAGATCGAAGGCGTGAATTCTCACAAGCTTGTGGAGCTCATCAAGAGCAACAGCAATACGAATACCGAGTACTTGCCAACGAAAGAAGAGGTACTCGCCTACTTGACTGAACGGGTCGCGCCAGGCGATCTTGTCATCACGATGGGAGCAGGAGACATTTGGAAGGTAGCGGATTCGCTGGCCAAATCGTTGAAAGCAAACCAATAAACAGCTAGTGCCCGATCGTTTCTTAAATGAAACATCGGGCATTTTTTATTTAGCGGCTTGAGTGGGATTGAAAATGCAGTACATTAAGTCATATAGCATAAGGTTGATAAGTGTTAAACTGTTGATGGAAGATAATGGAAGGTTTGTGGGCTCGTCTTCACATGTGCCATATGGGGCACAAAGAATGCAGGGAGGATAACAAACGAATGAATGCTACATTTTTCCAACGGTTCAAAGCTTTTATGCTCGATTACCTTTTGATCTTTGCCTATTTAATTGCGCTTTTTATTTTGAATGTATTTTTGTTTCCGTCTTTGCAGCTTTTTTTTCAAGGTTCATTGGTTACCGCTCAGATTATGGGTTTTTTAATGGTGACCCTGCCCGTTTCGATTTATTTTATTATTAGTGATTCTATCTTAGGCGGCCAATCGTTTGGGAAGAAGAAAATGGGCATCAAAGTGATCAATGCCAAAGGGCAAACACTCTCAGTGCCGCAGGCGATCTATCGGACCATTTTGAAGTTTATGCCATGGGAATTGTCTCATTTTCTCGTGTACAGACTTGTGAAAATAGGTGACGGAGAGGTGCCCATCTATTATTACTTCATTGGAGGACTTATATATGCGCTCATGTTTGCCTACATTTTGACTCCATTTTTTACGAAAAGGAAACAAGCATTATACGATATGGCGGCCAAAACACAGGTGGTTAAAGTCAATGCTAAACCTTTTGTACGATAAAGCTGGGATAGGGTGGTGGAGTGCATGTCTAAAGGAATAGAACTGAATCGTTTGTTGGAATCAAGCAACGAGGAGCAATTGGGAGCGGAGTTGCAGAAAATGAATTCCTTGATTTCGAAGATGGACACACATGAGCAGCTAGGATTAGCTGGGGAGTTATCCAATATTGGATTGAGACGGTTATACTCTTTAATGAACGGAACGGTCATGGTTCAGGGTGCAAAGGAGCATCTTGCCTACGCTTATTTCGTAGATAGGATCAAACAGCAGGGACTGGATGATGAACTATTAGCGGAACTGCTTCAGGCTTATTCCGGGACGGAATTTTTAGCGATAGCAAGTATACTAATTGATGCTTTAAAATGTGATGTGATGACGGTGTCGCAGCTAGAGGCTGCGGAGAAAATCGTTATTGATCAGACGTTTATGAAAGAGGCAACCGCATTTAAATATAGGGTGGCTGCTAAAGCAGGCGTGCTCTTAAATAGAGAAGACATAAAGATATTGCTGAATCTGAGAGCTTATTCAACCTTGGCTTTTGTGTTAGACGAGAACGCGGTTGCCGAAGCCGCATTAGACTTATTTCATGATCCCATTGATGGCGAAAAGGACAAAAAAATGAAAAGAGCCTTATTCCAGAAAGCAAACCGTTGAGCAGGCATCTCCCACTCGCCCCCCGTCATTTGTCACTCATCCCCCCACAAGTCACCCGTCATCCGTCAGCCGTCATCCGTCACTAGTCACTCATCATCCATCACCGGTCCCCCGCACCCCGCACCCCGCACCCCGCACCCCGCACCCCGCACCCCGCACCCCGCACCCCGCACCCCGCACCCCGCACCCCGCACCCCGCACCCCTTAACATTACGGCAAGTAACTGAAGAATTTTATTTTAAAATTACTGGACGCTTCGCTCGACTGTGACTCTGCGAGGAATTAACAGGAAAAAATCCTGTTAATAGCCTTCGGTTGTGGGAAGGTATGCGATTAACAGGAATTTCTCCTTCTAAAACTACTCTGAGACGCTAATATGCGCCCATTTGAACGAATTAACAGGAGCATATCCTGTTAAATGAGAAAATGTGAGTAAATCTGACGAATTAGAGGGAGTAATTCCCGTTAAAATGATGAAAGGGGGGATGATGACTACTTTTGTTAGAAGGCTAATGCATCAAAATTAGAAAAATCACGAAAACGTTTCTCTAAGCAGTCATAAATGCTCAAAGAGAAGCGATTCATAATCGTGATAACAGAATTAGCCTATCAGATTAACTAGTAACGCTTATACTGCGGAAATCTTGAGCGTGTCCCGCAGGGACGTAAGCGTTCCATAATCTAACGTAGAACTAATGCTGCCGTGTAGCTTAAACGTTAGTCCAGTTGCAGGTGTCCAGAGGGTGCAACCCTTGGGGCCCTCCCTTGGAAGGGAGGGTTTGGGTGGGTTCGAATACCATTCAGATTAACTAGTAACGCTTATACTGCGCCAACCTTGAGCGTGTCCCGCAGGGACGTAAGCGTTCCATAATCTAACGTAGAACTGATGCTACCGTGTAGCTTAAACGTTAGTCCAGTTGCAGGTGTCCAGAGGGTGCAACCCTTGGGGCCCTCCCTTGGAAGGGAGGGTTTGGGTGGGTTCGAATGCCATTCAGATTAACTAGTAACGCTTATACTGCGCCAACCTTGAGCGTGTCCCGCAGGGACGTAAGCGTTCCATAATCTAACGTAGAACTGATGCTACCGTGTAGCTTAAACGTTAGTCCAGTTGCAGGTGTCCAGAGGGTGCAACCCTTGGGGCCCTCCCTTGGAAGGGAGGGTTTGGGTGGGTTCGAATACCATTCAGATTAACTAGTAACGCTTATACTGCGCCAACCTTGAGCGTGTCCCGCAGGGACGTAAGCGTTCCATAATCTAACGTAGAACTGATGCTACCGTGTAGCTTAAACGTTAGTCCAGTTGCAGGTGTCCAGAGGGTGCAACCCTTGGGGCCCTCCCTTGGAAGGGAGGGTTTGGGAGGGTTCGAAGGCCATTGAGATTAACTAGTAACGCTTATACTGCGCCAACCTTGAGCGTGTCCCGCAGGGACGTAAGCGTTCCATAATCTAACGTAGAACTAATGCTGCCGTGTAGCTTAAACGTTAGTCCAGTTGCAGGTGTCCAGAGGGTGCAACCCTTGGGGCCCTCCCTTGGAAGGGAGGGTTTGGGTGGGTTCGAATACCATTCAGATTAACTAGTAACGCTTATACTGCGCCAACCTTGAGCGTGTCCCGCAGGGACGTAAGCGTTCCATAATCTAACGTAGAACTGATGCTACCGTGTAGCTTAAGCGTTAGTCCAGTTGCAGGTGTACAGAGGGTGCAACCCTTGGGGCCCTCCCTTGGAAGGGAGGGTTTGGGAGGGTTCGAAGGCCTTTGAGATTAACTAGTAACGCTTATACTGCGGAAATCTTGAGCGTGTCCCGCAGGGACGTAAGCGTTTCATAATCAAACGTACGACTGATGCTACCTTGTAGCTTAAACGTTAGTCCAGTTGCGGGTGTCCAGAGGGTGCAACCCTTGGGGCCCTCCCTTGGAAGGGAGGGTTTGGGAGGGTTCGAAGGCCATTGAGATTAACTAGTAACGCTTATACTGCGCCAACCTTGAGCGTGTCCCGCAGGGACGTAAGCGTTCCATAATCTAACGTAGAACTAATGCTGCCGTGTAGCTTAAACGTTAGTCCAGTTGCAGGTGTCCAGAGGGTGCAACCCTTGGGGCCCTCCCTTGGAAGGGAAGGTTTGGGTGGGTTCGAATGCTACTTGTCCGCTCCCGGTCTAAATCTCTTAAATGTCTCATAGAATAATGCTAGATGAAAGGGACAAGGAGTGGATGATATGACGCAAAAAAATCGCATAACCTACCGTTTTGACCGGAATGGGCAGACCGTAAATAATGAAATCCAAAGCTTCGATGAGCTACAGGAGGCTTCCGAAGAAAAGACCAATTCCCCTAGCAGCACAGCGCATCATACCAAAAAATCAGCGAAAATAAATGTTATACCCTTATATCCGTCAACCGATCAGCACGCCATTAGCGAAGTAAGCCCTTGGAACAGCCCGTTTCAAGAGGACATCGTCGCTCTAGAGCAGCTTATCCGCAATACGGACAGCGTGCCGGCGAACGCGCCTATATCTGCAAATAAGCCTGCCCCTGCTCAGCCTGTAACTAGAAATACGATAAAGCAGGACAAACCCTTGCCACCAGCAATGCACGATTCATTTGCACAGGAGATTGCGCCGCCAAAAGAAAAGATAACCATCACTTCGCCCAAATTAAAAACAGTTCGTTCCGAGGCAAAGGAAGAAGCTGCGATACCAGGTGGAGATGACGTTCCCGTCCATGAAGAGCATCCCCCGGTGCAATCCTATGAAGAGGAGTTTTTATATGACGAGCCGAGAAGAGCCAAAGCCCAGTATTCGAGAATAAAGAAAGGCGGAGGAACGCCTTCGTGGTTTAACGTGTTTTTGTCCGTTACGGCCGCGCTTGCTACTGGAGCGTTATTCGGTTATTTACTCTTGTCTTTATTTACTGGGGCCAGCATTTGGCCTGGCGGTTCGGGTAAAAAACCGGATTCGCTTCCTGTAAACGGCGGTATAATTACAGGTAATACGGAAACTGGCAAAGCCACGGAACAAACCGGTACGGATGCGGCTAACCCGCCGGCAGCTAAGCCGGATACGAATGCAGCGATGGTTACTCTCAAGGGATTGGATCAAACGTATTTCATGCTCCAATTTGGCGTGTTCAGCAACACGGAAGGGCGGGATGCTGCGCTTGCCCAACTGGCCGAGAAGGGGCTTGCAGGCGCTGCCCTGACCAGTGCTGCTGATTATCGCGTATATGCGGGACTAGCGGACAATCAGAACAAAGCAAAAGCGATTCGCGCGCTGCTTCCTGATCTGGATCTTTATATTAAAGAAATTAAGATTGCAACGCCAACGCAGTTTCCTTTTAATGGAGAGCAAGCGGGGGCACAATCTTTCTTCGATCAAACCGCTTTGCTCGTCCAAATGTTGGATGAATTAACATTGGCTCAGCTCGAACAGCCCTCGTTATCAGCGCTGAGCGAAGCGGCTGCGTCCTCGTGGAAGATCGAACATCAAAAATGGACCGAAAATGCAGCAACCGTGCGAATAGGTATAGTTGATGCGGCGGGCAAGGCTTACCTGGATAAAATAAATCAAGCGGTTAATAAGGCTGCCAAGGCGATGACGGATTACAATATTAAACCGTCGCACGCCCATTTATGGTCTGCACAAATGGGAGTAATGGAAGCGATCCTGACACAAAAAGAATGGTTTGAGACCATCAGCGCATTGTAAACGAATAGCATCATGCGTATAATGGACGTAGGTGTCATTTCATGGCGAGAGGCGTTGAAAGATGAAGAAAAACGGCTGGATTCTTCTCATTTTTATCATATTTGGCTTATTAGCCGGCGCACTGGTTGCGCGATGGCTGGCTCCAGTTCAAGGCATCTCATTTTTGACGAAACCAATCGAAGCCTCGTGGTCTCCTGCCATAGATTTATATGTTCTAAGCTTCAATCTGTCAGTTCATCTTCAAGTCAGTTTATTTAGCTTGATTGGAGCAATTATCGCCATTTGGCTATACCGCAAAATGTAAAGCAGCGGGTATGGAGCAATGGAGGAAAGCAAGAAGGAGCGCAGCCTTTATTTTATGAGAGATAAACCATTACGCAACGAAGCGATAAGCCAGCTCGTGCTGGCCTCTTCGTCACCGCGCCGGAAAGAACTGGTCGCAATGCTGGACCTTTCTTTGCCGGTTTATATTTTGTCTACGGATACGGATGAAACTGTTGAAGCGGGCTGGATACCTTCAGAGGTTGTGGAGAAGCTCAGTCTGCGCAAAGCCAACGCGGCATTAAAAATGCTGCAACAAAAGCAGGAGCACGAGTCGTCTCTAATTATTGGAGCAGACACGATCGTCGTACTTGACGGCGAGGTGCTTGGCAAGCCTGTTGATGACATGGAAGCCATGAGTATGCTTGGACGTCTGCAAGGGCGCTCGCATGAGGTTTATACGGGAATTGCTTGCGTATTATCTTCAAATGGGGAAGCTTCGCTTGCGCATCGAATGACCAAAGTGAAAATGAAAGCACTCAGCAACGACCAAATCGCTAGATATGTTGCTACAGGCGAGCCCCACGACAAAGCAGGCGCGTATGGCATTCAAGGGCTAGGTTCCATTCTAGTGGATGAAATTGACGGCTGTTATTTCAATGTGGTCGGACTGCCGTTATCGCTGCTGTCGGACATGCTGGGTACTTACGATATTTCGGTTTTCTAATTGGGAGTTTGTTTGCAATAAATCGGATGATTTCTCAAAAATTAGGCAGGATAGGTATGAACCCAATTTTTTTGGAAAAGGCGGGATTGGACATGGAACCGCAATCGATGATTTTGCGTGATGTCCCCCATGAAGAACGTCCAAGAGAGCGCATGATGAAATATGGGGCGGAAGCACTCAGCCATACCGAATTGCTTGCTATCCTGCTGCGAACAGGCACGCAGAAGCAATCCGCTGTGCATTTGGCTGGTACCATTCTGAAGCAATGCGGAAGCTTGCGCAACTTGCTGGATATGAGCATGGAAGAGCTGACTGCTATTCGAGGGATCGGCCCGGCCAAAGCGGTTCAGCTTCGGGCGGGCATTGAATTAGGAAGAAGGATTACGCGCAGCCGAGTGGGAGATGCGGTAACCGTTCGCAAACCTCAGGACGCAGCGGATTTTGTCATGGAGGAGCTCCGTTATTTGAAGAAGGAGCACTTTGTCTGTTTATTTCTAAATACCAAGAACCATATCATCGCCCGTGAAACCTTATCAGTAGGTACGCTTAACGCATCGCTGGTTCATCCCCGTGAAGTATTCCGTGCAGCCATTCAGCGCAATAGCGCATCGATTATTTGCGTCCATAATCATCCCAGTGGTGATCCAACGCCAAGTCCAGAGGACATTGCATTAACAAAACGTTTGGCGGAAGCCGGTCAATTAGTTGGAATTGAAGTGCTTGATCATCTCGTGATTGGTGACAGCCGCTTCGTTAGTTTGAAGGAACAAGGTTATATGTAATATAATAAAGTGATGTGGCAATTAGAAGGGAGCAACAACATGTTTGGTGGTTTTTCGAAGGATTTGGGTATTGACTTAGGCACTGCAAATACGCTGGTATTTGTCAAAGGTAAAGGAATTGTAGTAAGGGAGCCTTCCGTGGTAGCCCTGCGTACGGATACAAAAACAATTGAAGCTGTCGGTGAGCAAGCCAAAAAAATGATCGGTAGAACGCCTGGCAACATTCGTGCGGTTCGCCCAATGAAAGACGGGGTTATTGCTGATTTCGAAACGACGGCAACGATGATTAAATATTTTATACGCCAGGCACAAAAGCAGCGCTCTTTGTTTCCGCGCCATCCTAACGTCATGGTATGCGTTCCGTCAGGAATTACGGCGGTAGAGAAACGCGCGGTAGAGGACGCTACTAAGCAGGCTGGCGCTCGCGAGGCTTACACGATTGAGGAGCCGTTTGCGGCCGCTATCGGAGCGGATTTGCCCGTTTGGGAGCCGACAGGCAGCATGGTCGTTGATATCGGTGGAGGAACTACTGAGGTTGCTGTTATTTCTCTAGGCGGTATCGTTACGGCACGTTCGATTCGCGTGGCTGGCGATGAGATGGATGAGGCTGTCATTCAGTATATTAAACGGCAGTACAATCTCATGATCGGTGAGAGAACATCGGAGCAATTGAAGATGGAAATCGGTTCCGCGCTTCCGCTGGAGCGTTCGGAAACCATTGAAATCCGTGGACGCGACTTGGTTTCCGGTTTGCCGAAGACGCTTCCGATTACCTCGGACGAAATTACTGAAGCGTTAACGGATACGGTAAACGCGATCGTTGACGCGGTTAAAGTGACGCTGGAGAAATGCCCACCGGAGCTTTCCGCCGATATTATGGATCGTGGAATTGTGCTGACAGGCGGCGGAGCGCTACTTCGCAATCTGGACAAGCTGCTTCAACGCGAGACAGGCATGCCTGTCATTGTGGCGGATAATCCGCTTGATTGCGTTGCAATCGGCACCGGACGCTCGCTGGACAACATTCATTTATTCAAAACAAGAGGCTCATCGTCTCGTGCTAGACGCTAAAAATCGATTAATGGGAATCGGATATGGAACGGGCAGGTGATCGAGCTGTTGAAGCTAATGCGAAATAAGCGTATGTTTATGCTTATGATCGGGTTTATTTTGTTTATAGCGGTCATCGGCTACTCGCTCAGCGATCGCAAGGAATTGTCTTGGCCTGAGAAATTTCTCAAGGACTCAACCGCATACGTGCAGCAATGGTTTTACAAGCCCGCTGGTTATATAGCGGGCTTCTTTGAGGATATTCGAAATATGAAAACGATCTATGAGGAGAACGAGCAGCTTCGCATTACGGCTGCAGCGTACTCCCGCGATAAAATTAAATATAATTTCATCGAAAAAGAGAATGAGCGGTATAAAGAAGAGCTAAGGTTCACCAAGCAGCAGGAAGAAATGTTCAATTACAAATATTTGATTGCACAGGTCATCGCAGTTAGCAATGACGCGAACAACCGGACATTGAGCATTAATTTGGGCTCGAAAAACGGCATCAAGCCAAACATGGCCGTAACCACTGTCGAGGGCTTGATTGGCATCGTACGTTCCGTTACGCCGTTTACCGCATCGGTAACGCCGATCACGGAGCTAAACGAAACTTCGCAATCGTTTAATCCAGTAGCTGTAACGATTCTTGGACGTGTAGATGAATCATTTGGTATTTTAAGCAATTATAATAAAGAAACATCCAGACTCGTGATGACGAAGATTGCGGAAGACGATAAAATGGAGTTTCAGGATACGGTAATTACTTCCGGACTTGGGGGTGTGTATCCGAGAGGCCTCGTCGTAGGTACGGTAGAAAACAAGCAGCTTGGCGATTTTGGCCTGACCTATACGGCTACGGTAAAGCTCGCGGCGAGCTTTGACCATTTAACTGAGGTGTTCGTCGTTTCGGTTCCTGAATTGGAGGAGGCCGAGCAATGAGTATGAACCGAATTGTCCTGCTCATGTTTCTTGTTTTTATTCTTGAAGGAACCGTGATGCCATGGATCATTCCTGCTGGTTTTGGCCATCGGATCATGCCGCATTTTGTATTTGTTATCGTTATTTTCTCGGGGCTGTACAGCAGGAGGCATTTGGCGCTGCTCTTAGGCGTAAGCTTCGGTATGCTTCAGGATATTGTTTATTTTGGGCACTTGCTGGGCATCAATGCCTTTTTTATGGGCTTGATGGGTTATTTTACGGGGGTGCTGTTTGAACGTCGGCGTTCCACGATTATGATGGCGATCTCGGTGATCGGCTTTGCCTGCCTCTTGTACGATAGCGTTATTTATTTTATTTACAGCGTGTTTCGCATTACGAGCGAGAGCTATGCGTGGGCACTTATCGATCATATTCTCCCAAGTTTGTTTCTTCAGCTCGCGTTTGCGCTTGCTTGTTACGTGCCCGTAAGAAAGCTATTTGAAGGACAGAGCAAAGTGACGGCAGAGAATGAAGAGGAATAAAAAATGGGCGGCTTGCAGGAATTTGCCCGGCAGAGCAAGAATCCATTAGGTTGGGGAGGGACGAACGTGACCGAGAGGCAGCATATAATAATAAAGGGTGTAAAAGAAGGTCTCGTGTTCCTTCTCGACGATAAATGTGAATTCGCAGCGCTGCTTGATGAGCTTCAGTACAAGCTGGAGAAAACGCACCAGCAGCTGCTCACTGGGCCGCTCGTTCATGTACATGTGAAGCTGGGCGCAAGGCAAGTGAATGATGACGATAAGGATCGGATTAAAAACGTAATCCGGGCACAAGGGAATTTAATGGTCCAGTCCGTGGAGTCTGATCCGCCAAAGATAGATTCCCAAGAGGCCCAGAAGCCTAATTTGCAAGTGCTTACGTCTATCATACGCTCTGGCCAAACCTATGAGCATGACGGAGATTTGCTTTTAATCGGCGATTTGAATCCAGGAGGCACCTTACTGTGTACTGGTGATATTTATGTCCTAGGAGCTTTGCGAGGTACGGCTCATGCAGGCATAGGAGGACGTACGGACGTTATCATTGCGACCTCGCTTATGAAGCCTACTCAGCTTCGCATTGCAGATGTGATCAGCAGGCCGCCTGAGGAATGGATGACCGGTGATGCGGCTATGGAATTCGCTTTCTTAAGTGAAGGCCGAATGCAAATCGATAAGCTAGCGCAATTATTCCGCATACGGCATAATCCTATAATGTTTAAAGGAGTGTAGAGCATGGGAGAAGCGATTGTTGTAACATCAGGTAAAGGCGGTGTCGGCAAAACGACAACCTCGGCCAACCTGGGTACCGCGCTAGCTTTGCTGGGCAAGAAGGTATGCATGGTCGATACCGATATCGGCCTTCGCAATCTGGATGTGGTCATGGGCCTTGAAAATCGGATCATCTACGATCTGGTCGATGTAGCCGAAGGACGCTGCCGTTTAAATCAAGCGCTTGTGAAAGACAAACGCTTCGATGAGCTTTATATGCTTCCTGCCGCACAGACGAAGGATAAAGATTCGGTTACGCCTGAGCAGGTTCGAAATATGATTTTGGAATTAAAAAAAGACCATGATTATGTCATTATTGACTGCCCAGCTGGAATCGAGCATGGTTTTCGCAACGCGATAGCAGGTGCTGACCGTGCCATCGTCATTACTACGCCAGAAAATGCTGCCGTTCGTGATGCCGATCGCGTGATTGGCTTACTTGAGCAAGAGAAAATTCCAAGCAAGCTGATCATTAACCGCATTCGTCAAAATATGATGAAAACCGGGGAGATGCTTGATATTGACGAAATTTGTCAAGTGCTTGCTGTCGATCTTGTAGGCATCGTACCCGATGACGAGAAGGTCATTTCTGCAGCGAACAATGGAGAACCGACGGTGATGAATCCGGCTTCTCGAGCCGCTATCGCCTACCGGAACATTGCGCGCAGAATTTTGGGCGATATGGTGCCGCTTATGCTGCTTGATGAGAAGGCGGGAGCGTTCAAACGTTTCCGTAAGTTTCTGGGAATAGGATGATCGCGATTTGCTTAATAAACTAAAGAAACTGGACTGGGGAATTCTAATTATATTAGTGTTCCTCATGGTTATCAGTACGATTGTCATCCATAGCGCAACGGCTAATTTTCCTTTATATGCCGGAAATGAAATCAAACAGCTTAAATTTTACATTGCAGGCTTTTTCCTTGCGATCGCGGCCACTTTGTTCGATTACCGGATTGTGTTGAAAAGCTGGCATGTCCTATATGGCATTGGCATTACTTTATTGCTGCTTGTCTACTTTTTTGGAGCCACGATCAATGGTGCAAGAGGCTGGTTCGTTATTTTCGGAGTTTCATTCCAGCCTGCCGAGATGGTCAAGCTGGTGCTGATTATCGGAATTGCATATTTAATGGGCCGGCGGCAAGGGGATCGCTTAACGCTTACTCAGGATATTATTCCGATCGGAGCTTTTTCTTTTATACCGTTTATGCTCGTTATGATCCAGCCGGACTTAGGAAATGCGATTATTTACCTTGTTATCGTGCTCGGCATGCTTTGGATTGGTAATGTCAAATATTCTCATGTAATCGCAGGCCTAACGGTCGTAGTAGCCGGGTTAGTGTTGTTTGTCACTTTGTTTAATATGTTTAATTCGGAAATTTATGATTATTTGAATGATAAAGGCATGAAGCATTGGCATGAGCGGATCAATACCTTCATTAATCCAGCCGATGCTTCCGCAGATGCTAGGCATCAGTCCGAAAATGCTCAAATCGCCATTGGCTCCGGCGGACTGAGCGGCGACGGATATTTGCAAGGGGACATGAAGAACGGCGGCTTCGTTCCTTATCCGTATTCGGACTCGATCTTTGTTGTCATTGGAGAAGAATTTGGATTTCAAGGGGCGGCTATATTGCTTCTCCTGTACTTTTTGCTCATCTATCGCATGATCATCATCGCATTCAAATGTTATGATTTGCGTGCCTCGTTTATCATAATTGGGATTGTTTCGATGTATGTATTCCAGGTGTTCCAAAACATCGGGATGATGATCGGCATTATGCCGATTACAGGAATTACGCTGCCTTTTATCAGTTATGGAGGCACTTCGCTACTGATTAACTTGCTGTGTATCGGCCTCGTATTCAGCATTAAGGCGCATCAGGAAGTCTATGAGCTTGCCGATTAAGGCAACTTGAAAAGCTGTATTTGAAACGGTAGCCATCCGTTTCAAATACAGCTTTTTTTTCATTATATAGATGTTTATAGGTTGGGCATGATTCCGCATACTTGTCTTATTCTCTACATATTCATGTAGTAGGATACAAGCTGTCGCGATGGCGACGGGAGCGGGAGGAGCGTCCAGATGAGTAAAGAGGATAATAGCAATCATCGCAAAGAGAACCCTGTAAAAAAATGGCAGGCCCCTCAATCATCAGAATTGAAAGCAGAGGATTTTTATTCCGAGACGCTTACTCCTCAGCAACATGAGTATTTTCATGAAGAGGAATGGGAGGAGCCTGACCCGGAGACGGTTTGGAAAAGCAATCCGAATCCGTGGGCAAGCTGGGGAGAGGATGCGGGATTTGGAGGGAAAAGAAATTATGTGAAGGCTGTCGATCCATCCAATCGAAAAGATCCATCACAGGAGCGAAGCCGCTATACGCTCCGCAAAGAGTTTGCGTGGAAGCTTCTGATTGCAGCCCTCTTGTTCGGAGGCATATATGCGATGTTTCAATATGACAATGAGTATACGCGAACAGGACAAGCCATGGTGAAGCAGGCCCTCGTGGAGGAAATTGATTTTGCTGCTGCTGCGTCATGGTACAAAGAAACGTTTGCCGGCGCGCCTTCTTTTATTCCGATCTTTGAGGACAAAAGCGAAGCTGCTATAGGTGCGGATGGAACCGTTAAGCTTCCAATCGTCGCTCCATTGCAAGAGGGGGCGCTTGTACGCACCTTTGCAGAGCTGCTTAACGGGATTGAGCTGGCAGGCCAATCCGAGGAGCAGGTTGTGGCTGCTGAGACGGGGCGCGTACTCGACTTGTCGGAACAAAGCGATAAGGGCTCCACAATTGTAATCCAACATGCGAATCAACGGGTAACGGTTTACGGACTGCTTGGCAAGACCGAGGTGAATGTGAATGATTGGGTCGAAGCCGGTGATCCGATCGGCAGCCTATTGAAGTCTGAGGACACACAGCCGAGCCTGCTTTATTTTGCAGTGAAGCAAAATGGTCTGTATATCGATCCGGTGGGCGTGATACCGCTTGATTAAATGGAAAGGAATGATTTGGTCCGTCCATCCGCTATTTGTCATCATTATGCTGGGATCAGTCATAACTGGCTATTTTGCTGAGCTGATCACGCTGTTTTTGTTAGTGCTGGTTCATGAGATCGGCCATGTCATCATGGCTCGAAGCTTTGGTTGGACGATACGGGAAGTAAAGCTTCTGCCCTTTGGCGGGGTTGTAGAGGTGGAGGAGGCAGGCGGCCTTCCAGCGAAGGAGGAAGCGCTCGTCGCCATAGCAGGCCCGCTGCAAAATGTATGGATGGGACTTGCGGCTTGGGCATGCGGGCAGCTTGGACTATGGGACCCGGTTTGGGCGGAATACGTCTGGAAAGCGAATGTGATGCTAGGCTTATTCAATTTGCTGCCCATCCATCCGCTTGACGGGGGGAAGCTGCTCCAGGCAGCCTTAAGCTATGCAGTCAACTACTATAAAATGCTTGTTTGGTCCGCCCGTATCAGCATGCTGTTCAGCGTGCTCATGATCCTATTCTCGCTTCTTCCTTGGCTATTGGATAAGGAGGGCGTTCAGCTTAACCTCTTAATCGTGGGCATATTTCTTGTTATGACCAATTGGACGTATTATCGTAACGTTCCTTTTATCTTTTACCGTTTTCTTATGTATCGCGACCGGGTAACGGTGCAGGCATTGACGCTTGGGCACGTGGCAAGCCCGATTATCGTAAGCGGCAAACAAACGATCATTTCGGTAGCAAGGCTGTTCCGGAGAGAGCAGTACCATTTAATTTATATGGTGGAGGATCGCGGCAAGGAGGTTAAAGTGCTGCCAGAGCAGAAAATTGTCGAGGGTTGCCTGTCGGATAGCAATCCTAACCGTGCAGTATCCGAACTTTTCAGTTAAAATAGATGAAAAGCGTACTGGCAGGTGATACTCGGGTATGAAGCAAATGTTGATGCATGTACAGGGTGAGATGCTGCAAACCGCAGTGCTTGCGAATGGCCGCCTGATTGATTTTTTTATGGAAAAGACAAAAGCAAGCAGCTTGGTCGGCAATGTGTACAAAGGCCGTGTCGTTAACGTACTGCCTGGTATGCAGGCAGCATTCGTAGATGTTGGATTAGCCAAAAATGCTTTTTTGTATATTGACGAGCTGCTCCATCCGCATTTAGAGAAGCAACCCACACAAAAACCGCTCATTCAAGAGCTTGTTAAACCAGGACAAGAGCTAATCGTACAAGTGATGAAGGAGCCGCTAGGCGGCAAGGGGGCTCGCGTGACCACCCATTTCTCGCTGCCTGGCCGCTGGCTGGTCTATATGCCAAACGCAGATTATGTAGGTGTTTCCAAAAAAATAAGCACCGAGGGCGACCGTTCAAGGCTGCGCGCCATTGGTGAAAAGCTAAGGCTGGACGAGGAAGGCATCATCCTTCGCACGGCCGCTGGCAGCGAAAGCGAGCTTTCCCTACATAGCGATGTCGAACAGCTTAGAGAGCTGTGGCAGGGGATTGTGGAACGGAGTGCAGATGCGGCTGTGCCCTCTGAGCTGCACCGTGAAGCGGGCCTGTTAAGAAGAGCGGTTCGCGATACGTTAACGATGGATATGGATGAAATCTGGATAGATGACGACGAACGATTCGAAGAAGTGTCTGCGCTGCTAGAGGAGATGACCCCTCAGCTTCGCAAGCGGCTGAAACGTTATGAACATAAGAAAGGCCAGCCTTTATTCGATGCTTACCGGGTAACCGATCAGGTCAGGAAAGCATTTGACCGTAAAATATCGCTGGAATGCGGTGGGCATCTCATTTGGGAGGAAACGGAAGCGCTGACGGTCATTGATGTGAACACCGGAAAGTTTACCGGCTCATCGGGCTTGGAGGACACTGTTTTTCGCACGAATATGGAAGCTGCGGATGAAATCGCGAGATTACTTAGGGTAAGGGACGTAGGCGGCATCATTATCGTCGATTTTATTGATATGGGATTGGACAAGCATCGGGAGCAAGTGATGCACAGACTGATGGAGAAGACACGCAGCGATCAGACGAAATGTACGATTTTAGGCTGGACTAAACTGGGCTTAATCGAAATGACCCGCAAAAAGGCGCGCGAAACGGCTGTTCACCAGTTGGCGGAACGCTGCTCTGTCTGTGGTGCGACTACCAATAAAAATGAAGCATAGCTCTAGCTAATATAATTCGTATTTAAGATTAGGGAAACTGGTGAATGCATGAATCGTAAAAAAACGTTAACCGTACTTATCGCATCGCAGATTATCTATCTTTTGTTTATCGCAGTATGGCTTTTCGTCTCAGCCATGTCCGTTATGATGTTTGACAGCGCGGATGCGACGGGAGATGCATTAACCTGGCTGATTTTTATTTATATTCTTTTGTATCCGGCAGGCCTGCTTGCGGCGTTAATCGGGGGCTGGGTTTTATTTTATCGCCGGAGCTATAAGGGGGCTTTGGTCTGGAACGGCGTTCCGCTGCTCTGGGTAATGCCTTTGCTTGGCTTTTTGGTCTATGCTCAATTTTCATAGCTGCAAAATAAATTATCGTTTTTAGGGCTGGAAGAATTGATATAGCTTGCATAGTGTGGTACACTCTTTGGGTGTCTGTCTCGTACCCGGTTGGGATGAGATGTACAAGTACCGCTCCGATTGGGTAAATAAGCGTATGCGGCGCAAGCTGCAGACCACCTGAATTAGGCGAGTCTTCGAAAATAAGGAGGTGCACCAACTATGTTCGCAATCATCGTAACAGGCGGAAAGCAATACAAAGTTCAGGAAGGCGATGTTATCTACATCGAAAAACTGGATTCTGAAGCAGGCGAGAGCGTAACGTTTGATCGTGTTTTGGCGGTTTCTAAAGGTGACGGTCTTGTAACTGGAACTCCGGTAGTATCCGGCGCTACAGTAACAGGTAAAGTCGAGAAACAAGGCAAATCCAAAAAAATCATCGTTTACAAATACAAAGCCAAAAAGAACTACCGTCGTAAGCAAGGTCATCGTCAACCGTTCACAAAAGTAACAATCGAGAAAATCCAAGCGTAATAGGAATTTCGATGATAAACGTTACCTTTGTACGGAGAGCCGCTGACAGACGCATCGTATCTTTTGCAGTCGAAGGACATGCTAAATATGCGAAGCCCGGCAAAGATATCGTTTGCGCGGGCGTATCGGCCATTTCGGTTGGTACCGTTAACGCGATCGAAGCTTTGGCAGGAGAAGAGCTCCCCGTCAAGATGAAGAACGGCTGGCTTTCGTCGGATATTCCGGCGCTGGCGGACGAGGCTTCTGACGCGCGGATGCAGCTGCTGCTGGAATCGATGGCGGTTATGCTTGACACTATCGCAAAATCATACGGCAAACATGTCGTCATTCAAGAATTGCTTCACAATCCTTTATAAGGGAGGGAATAACTATGTTGAAACTGAATCTTCAGCTTTTCGCTTCGAAGAAAGGTGTTGGTTCCACGAAGAACGGACGTGACTCGCAGTCGAAGCGCCTTGGCGCTAAACGTGCTGACGGTCAAACCGTATCCGCTGGAAGCATTTTGTTTCGCCAACGCGGAACAAAAATTCACCCAGGTACTAACGTAGGCATCGGGAAAGACGATACGCTTTATGCAAAAGTAGAAGGCGTAGTGAAGTTCGAACGTTGGGGACGCGACCGCAAAAAAGTGAGCGTATATCCAGCTGTTCTTGCTCCGGTAGCTGCAGCAGTAGAAGCGTAAAACAAACGTTATATGCACCAAGCCCCGGCCTGCATCGCTAGGCCGGTTTTTTTTATTTCGAGGTTAATGACCGTGGGACAGCAGCATGATATACTGGATAAGCTAGGAAATACAGAGAAAGTAGGTTTAATCGATGGGGCGCTTAACAACAGCTAAATATTACGCGGCGGCATCCATTATCTTGCCTTGCGCTGCCGTACTAATTTGGCCTACTAAAGTGTGGTTAACTGCTGTCTTTCTCGTTTGGCTTATAGCTGCTGCAACATACTGGGTGAGAACGGAACGGAAAGAGCATGCGGAGCGAACGGCTAGGACAATTCACTCGTTGCAAAATTCGGGAATACGTACGCTCAATCATCATCGTCATGACTGGATGAATGATCTGCAGGTTGTGTTTGGTTATATCAGGCTTAAGAAGCTGGATAAAGCGGCGGAGTATGTGGAGAAAATAAGCGAACGGATGGCAGTGGAGAGCAGCATCTCCAAGCTAGGCGTTCCATCCCTTATTAGCTACATTCAATCGTTTCGTACGCTATCGAACACGCTGGAGCTGCAGGTCGTTATTAAAGGCGATATCCATTTAAATGAAATAACGGCAGATGCCGATCAAATAGCCGAAACGCTCATTCATACGATTAACGCCTATCGGTTTGCGGCGAAGCCTGGCTATGGCAATGCTGCTGTTCTTACGCTGGAGCTGTCGCTTGACGAGGAAGCGCTGTACGCAGCCTTCTATTATGACGGTGAACTGATGAATGAGCAGCAATGGAAGCAAAAAATACAACAGCAGTTGGAAGGCGCGCTAATGCAGCCGATCAACTTCGAGCAGCCATATGCAAAGGTGCTGCTGAGGGCGGAAATGCGCGCATGAACGGGGGCACAACATGTTTGTCGATAAAGCGAAGATATTTGTAAAAGGCGGCGACGGTGGCGATGGTATCGTCTCTTTCCGCCGTGAGAAGTATGTCGAGCAGGGCGGTCCAGCCGGCGGCGACGGCGGACGAGGCGGAGACTTGATTTTCCGAGTGGATGAAGGGCTTCGTACGCTTATGGATTTCCGCTATCAGAAGCATTTCAAGGCAAACCGCGGCGAACGCGGTAAAGTAAAAAGCATGCACGGTGCAGGAGCTGAGGATACGATCGTTCGCATCCCGCCAGGTACGGTCATTGTTGATGACGATACGCAGGAAATTATTGCGGACCTAACGCGTCATGGGCAGGAAATCGTTATAGCGAAGGGCGGACGCGGCGGACGCGGCAATATTCGCTTCGCTACCCAAAACAATCCGGCTCCTTACATTTCGGAGAACGGAGAAGAAGGCCAAGAGCGCTGGGTCGTGCTGGAGCTTAAGGTAATGGCAGACGTTGGTTTGGTCGGCTTTCCAAGTGTAGGTAAATCTACGCTCCTCTCGGTTGTTTCGGGCGCTAAGCCGAAGATCGGCGCTTACCATTTTACGACGATTACACCTAACCTGGGTGTTGTTGATGTGGGCGATAGCCGAAGCTTCGTTATGGCCGATCTACCCGGCTTGATTGAAGGGGCGCATGAAGGTGTCGGATTAGGCCATGAATTCCTGCGCCATGTCGAGCGGACACGGGTTATCATCCATGTTATCGATATGTCTGCTTCGGAAGGACGCGATCCTTTTGAAGATTGGGTGAAAATCAACGAAGAGCTGGTGCTCTATAACGAGAAGCTGGCTGATCGTCCGCAAATTATTGCAGCGAACAAAATGGACATGCCGGACTCCGCAGAACAGCTGGAGCTGTTCAAGCAGCAGCTTGCTGAAGTAAGCGGCGACCGCCAGTATGAAATTTTGCCGATCTCTTCGCTCACGAAGCAAGGGGTGCAGGAGCTGCTTTACAAAGCTGCTGATGTTCTGGACACTGTGTCAGAGCAAGTGGAAATTGAGGACGTGAAGGACGTTGCAGAACGTAAGGTGTACACCTACGAGAAGCGTGACGAAACGACCTTTGCCATTCATAAAGAAGACGAAGTGTATGTCATTGTCAGCGAAGGCATTGATAAGTACATGAAGCGGATGAATCTGACGTCTTACGATGCAGTTATGCGCTTTGCGCGCACGATGCGTAAAATGGGCGTGGATGCGGAGCTTCGCAAAATGGGCGCCAAAGACGGCGACATGGTTCAAATCGGCGACTTTGCGTTCGAATTTTTCGAAGGCAGCGATTACAATCCAAATGGCTAGGAAGCACAAGCCTATATGTACGATTGAAGACGGCGAAAGCCGTCTTTTCTTTTTTTGCCTATTGCCCCAAGCTGTAATATTCGATATAATGTCCACTATAGGTGAACAATTGTCTTTTTGAGGAGGACGAATAGTGACTAAACGTTATTATGTCGTTCGGGAGGACATTTTACCGGAAGCGATCATGAAGACGATACAAGTGAAAGAGATGCTTAGCAGAGGCGAGGCGGCTACCGTACATGAAGCGGTGGAACGCGCGGGCCTTAGCCGAAGCGCTTTTTATAAGTATAAAGATGGCGTATATGCGCTGAATGAGCTGGAGCGCGAACGCATTGCGACGATTTCCATGGATCTGGAGCATCGTTCAGGCGTACTCTCCAATGTCATCAGCATGGTTGCCAGTGTTGAGGGGAATGTGCTGACGATGAATCAAAGCATCCCGCTGCAGGGCTTCGCCAACGTCGTCATCTCCGTCGATATTTCGCAGCTTTCCGGAGAACTGTCATCGCTGGTCGAATTGCTCCGCAGCCAACCTGGCGTACGCAAGGCCTCGGTCATCGGGCAAGGATAATAAAGCAAATAATGGAGGGTATATATGAAGCCAGTTAAAGTAGGTTTATTGGGTCTTGGTACAGTTGGAACAGGTGTCGTCCGCATTGTTGAAGGGCATCAGGAGGATTTGGCAAGCCAAGTCGGCTCCCCGATCGTTATTGAAAAGGTACTTGTTCAAAATAAGGCGAAGGCACGGAATATCGCTATCGATCCGGATAAGCTGACAGAGGATCCTTGGGATATCATCCGTCATCCTGACATCGATGTTATCGTTGAGGTAATGGGGGGCATTGGCCTGACGAAGGAGTACATTTTGGAAGCCTTGTCTCTTGGTAAGCACGTCGTGACAGCCAATAAGGATTTAATGGCGCTGCACGGACCGGAAATATTGGCGAAAGCGCAAGAGAATCGCTGTGACGTTCTTTATGAAGCTAGCGTCGCGGGCGGGATCCCGATTATCCGTACGCTGGTAGAGGGGTTCTCTTCCGATCGGATCAACAAAATCATGGGTATCGTGAACGGGACAACAAACTTTATTTTGACAAAAATGAGCCAAGAAGGCGCTTCTTACCTAGATGTGCTGAAAGAAGCACAGGAGCTTGGTTATGCGGAGTCTGATCCGACATCGGATGTCGAGGGACTTGATGCGGCGCGTAAAATGACGATTCTTGCCACCATCGGCTTCCGCGCCAACGTTGCGCTTGAGGATGTATCGGTGCAAGGCATTTCTTCTGTAACGAAAGAAGATATTTTGTATGCGAAGCGACTTGGCTACGAAGTGAAGCTGCTCGGCATCGCAGAGCGTCAGGATGACCTGATCAGCATCAGCGTACAGCCAACCATGGTCAAGCAATCCCACCCGATCGCATCGGTCAACGGCGTATTCAACGCGGTTTATGTGTACGGCGAGGCGGTAGGCGAAACGATGTTCTATGGCGCAGGAGCAGGCGAGCTGCCAACGGCAACGTCGATCGTATCCGATCTGGTAGCCGTTGTGAAGAACCTGAAGCTTGGCGTAAACGGCATGCAAGGCAGCTTGGCTTACAAAGAGAAGAAGCTGAAAACGGATGAGCAAATCTCCTCTAAATATTTCTTGCTGCTGAAAGTAGCTGACCGCGCTGGCGTTCTCGCTCGCATCACGCAAGTTTTCGCGGACTTCGAAGTTAGCTTGGAATCCGTGCTGCAGCAGCCGACGCCTTCGAATCCTGAAGCAGAGATTATCGTCATCACGCATGATGCAAACAAAGCGGCTATTCAGAAGGTACTTGCAACGTTTGAATCGCTGGAAGTCGTTCACAAAGTGAAGAGCGTCTACCGCGTAGAAGGGTAAGCCCATGAATAATCGCAGAGTCATTGTAAAGATACCCGCAAGCACGGCAAATTTAGGTCCAGGCTTCGATACGCTTGGCATGGCGCTTTCCTTATATGCCTGGATCGAGCTAAGCGTGGCTGAGCAGACCCAGTTTCAATTTTATGGCGATCAAATGAAAGGCTTGCCGAAAGATAAGTCGAATCTAATTTATAAAGTGGCTCAGCTCGTCTTCAAAGAGGCGGGCGTGGAAATTCCTGAGCTGTCGATTTCCATGCATAGCGATATTCCGCTGACGCGTGGACTTGGCAGCAGCGCTTCGGCGATTGTAGGCGCTCTGGTAGCCGCCAACGCGCTGATTGGCAGCCCATTGACCGATGATAAGCTGTTTCAAATGGCAACGGCGTTAGAGGGGCATCCTGATAATGTAGGCGCATCGCTGTTCGGCGGCATCGTTGTTTCCGCTTGGGACGGGGAGCATGCGGATTACGTGCGGATTGAGCCTCATGATAGGCTGAAGACGCTGGTTGCGATCCCGGCCTTCCAGCTGTCGACGGAGAAGGCGCGCCATGCGCTCCCGTCGCAAATTAGCATGGCAGACGCGGTATTCAACGTCGGCCGCAGCTCTTTGCTCGTGGCGGCGCTAGCTAGCGGCGAGCTCGGCATCATCCGCCATGCGATGAAGGACAGGCTGCACCAGCCTTATCGTGCAGCGCTGATTCCCGGCATGGCGACCATATTGGAGCGCGCCGTGGATCATGGCGCGCTGGGCGTTGCGCTAAGCGGAGCAGGGCCGACGCTGATCGCATTCGTTGAAGAGGCCGCAACGGCTGATGCAGCGGCGGCTAATCGCGGTTTGGAGCAGTTTCTGCTGGATACGTTGAAGCAAGAGGGAATTGAGGCGAAGACGTTATGGCTTGCGCCATGCAGCAGTGGTCCGCAAATTACAGTGGAGGACCGTACGAGCCAGCCGGCCATTCCGCTTCCGGATCGTATAAGAGGAGAGGTTAAGGTATGAAGACGATAGCAGTACTGCCGGCCGGCTCTGTTTCGGACGAAGCGGCAAGGCATTTTTTTCGCGAAGAAGAAATCAATTATAAACATCATCGGCTAATTTCGGATGTGTTCTTGTCAACCGTGAATGGGATAAGCGATTATAGCATCATTCCGATTGAGAATACGATTGAAGGCTCCGTTAGTTTGCATATGGATTGGCTCGTGCATGAGGTGGATATCCCTATACAGGCCGAATGGGTATACCCATCTATCCAAAATCTCATTGGCCGCAAATCGGAACTGACGGATGTTGCGGAAGCAATCGATTATTCACGAATCACTAAAGTCATCAGCCATCCGGTGGCGATTGCGCAGTGCCTGCAGTTTTTGCGCACGCATTTGCCTCACGCCGTTACGGAGCATGTAAGCAGTACGGCCGAGGGCGTACGGATTGTTCAAAAAAACCCGGACGCCGGCTGGGCAGCAATCGGTACGATGACTGCCGCCGCCAACGAAAAGCTGGACGTGATTGCAAGTGGAATTACCGACCACGATAACAATTACACCCGCTTTCTGCTAGTTGGCTCAGAGCCCTATAAGGCACTTCAATCCGATAAAATCAAGACGAGCATTTTAATAACGCTGCCTGAGGACTTCCCAGGCGCGCTTCATCAGGTGCTTTCGGCATTTGCTTGGAGGAAGATCAACTTATCCCGCATTGAATCACGACCGACGAAGAAGAAGCTCGGGAATTACTATTTTTTCATCGACATCGAGATGGCGTTGGATACGGTGCTGCTGCCGTCAGCCCTTCAGGAAATTGAAGCGATTGGCTGTCAGGTTCGCATACTAGGAAGCTATCCTAGCTTTACCGAATTCAAAAAGTAACATGAAACATACAAATGCTTGAAGAGAAGCCGGGTCCACCTTAGGGGTGAGCTCGGCTTTTTTACTATTTTTTTTGTGAAAGAGGAGACACCTGCCCATATTCTGCATAGGATGTAAGGATTGATAATAGGCATTAGCAGTGCCATGTTATTTAGAACGTGACAGGAGGTTAACGGCGAGTGAAAATCCATATTGTAAAAAATGGCGAATCCTTATACTCCATCGGGCAAAAGTATAACGTTTCGCTGGAAGAGATTTTAAAGCTGAATCCGGGCATCACGAACCCGGACGTCATTGATGTAGGCCTGAAGTTGAAAATTCCTTCAAGCCATGGAGGAGGCGCGGGTGGCGGCATGGACATCATGCATCAGCATGTCGTAAAGCAAGGGGATACGCTGTGGAAGCTGTCGAAAGCATGGGGCGTTCCGCTTGCGGATATGATTAAAGCGAACCCGCAGCTCAAAAATCCGAATGTGCTGCTGACGGGCGAAGTCGTAAACATACCTAAAGCTGGCCAAACGATGCAAGAGGTGCCAGGCATGCAAGGCACGGCGCTCGGAACAGGGCAAGGCGGAGGCGGCAACCACGCCTTGCATCCTTCTTCGATTATGCAGGGGGTTCAGGGCTGGGTCGGAAAACTTTCTACCGCTCCGAATCCAGGCAAAACGTCTACTGCGCCAATTGCGGGCAAAACGCCGACGGCACCTATAGAGGGCAAGACGCCAACAGCTCCTATAGCGCCTGTTGCGCCTGTACAAGAGAAGAAACCGACTGCTCCTATTGTAAAACCGGTCACGCCAGCGCCTCTTCCAGCCCCTAAAGCAGCAGCTGTTGAGCCTGCGAAAAAAGCGCTGCCGATCGAGAAGCCTGTAGAGAAGAAGCTTAAACCCATTCATTCCGAATATAAGCCAAATGTCGATTTATTTAAACAATATGGCGTGCCAGCTACAGAGGCGCTATCATTGTATGATTTGCCAAAGGCTCCTGAGTCGGTATCGCCATTCACCCAACAGCCTATACACAGCGGCTACGGGTATAGCCAGCCACAGGTCAGTCCCGCACAAATGGGCTACGGCTATGGGCACAGCCAAGTAAGCCCGGCGCAAATGGGCTATGGGTATGGCCAGCCACAGGTTAGCCCGGCACAAACGGGGCATGGCTATGGACACCAGCAGGTAAGCCCAGCGCAAACCGGACCTGGCTATGGCTACGGAAACTGGCAGCAGCCGGTACCTTTCGGCAATACCGTAAGTCCGCTGGGCGACAGCCATGATGCACCGTTTGAATGTCCTCCAGGCACGGTTCTCGTAGGCAGCTATCCTTCCCCTAATATGACGCTTGGCGCTGGCTCCGGCTGGGGCTACGGTCATCCAATGGTAGAAGGAGCGCAAGAAAACAGCCAAATGGTAGCGGGCGCCTCTGCGCTTCCAAATCAAGGCTGGGTATCGCCGCTTGCAACACAGCCAAACCAAGGAATGGTGTCGCCGCTAGCAACGCAGCCAAACCAAGGAATGGTGTCGCCGCTAGCGACGCAGCCAAACCAAGGAATGGTGTCGCCGCTAGCGACGCAGCCAAACCAAGGAATGGTATCGCCGCTAGCGACGCAGCCGAACCAAGGAATGGTGTCGCCGCTTGCAACGCAGCCGAATCAAGGTTGGGTATCGCCGCTAGCGATGCAGCCAAATCAAGGCTGGGTATCGCCTTTAGCGGAGCAACCGAATCAGGGCTGGGTATCGCCACTAGCGGAACAACCGAATCAAGGTTGGGTATCGCCACTAGCGGAACAACCGAATCAAGGCTGGGTTTCCCCGGAGAGTATGCAGCCGAGTTATGGATACGGTTATGGCCATGGAGGAGCGGTCTCTCCAGCCGGCATGCAGCCTCATCACGGATACGGTTACGGATATGGAGCACAAATGCCATATTCACCATATCCGAGCTGGCCGCAAACCGCAGGCGCTGCTAATCAGGATCAATCGGATTGCGGATGCAAGGGCAACCGATCTGATCCCGCCTCAGCAAAGCTTTCTGATGTAGAGGCGGAAACGCCAGTTGCGACGAAAACGGCCGTAAAGCGTAAAAATACCAAAAAAGCAGTTATCCGCACCGTAACTAGCCGCCCGAACAAAAATCGTGGCAATCAGCCTTGGTTAAATCGTTAAAACGACCAATAAAGCAGTCCCAAGTCGCTTGCGACCTTTGGGGCTGCTTTTGTTTCAATAGCAGACTGTATCTGTTTTACGTAATGAATTTTGCTTAAAATTCCATAAGAAAAAGACTCGCTTCTTTGCAGCAGGATGCATACAGATTATGATAAAAAATAATCATTTGAATATTTATGTAACACTGGCGCATACTATCAAAAAATATAATGAAGGGGTTATCCCCATGATGGTATTCAGCCTTTGGAAAAATTTAAAGAAACGGCTTCGAAGAAATCGACGCCCTACGTGGTCGCTTGGCGCCATATGGTTTAGCCTGCTGCTTGGCGGGCTTGCTGCTATAAATGCCGGGCATGTACTGGCGGCGCCGGCGCTTGATGAGCAGCAAAGCAGCGTTATTAAAGCTTTGGAGCAGCAACAGCAGCCGCTCACCGTCCAACTCAGGCGCGTCTATCTTTGCGGAGAAGAATCCAAGCCGCTTGGCCGAATGATGAATAAGCAGGTGCTGCAGCTATTGCATGGATATTCGGATTGGAAAGCCGATCTGAATGAACAACAGGGTACCGTAAATGTTGAGCTGCACATTGAAGATTTGTCTGAGCATTGCAAAGCAAATGCTTACATGAGCGTGGACAAGAAAGGCAATCTTGCTCTGTTTGACGGGGTTCCCAAAAAAGAGAAGGTGGTACGCACCTTTTTTCAGCTAGATATCCACTACATGGAGAGCAGTTTGCCGCAGAACAAGCTGGATGAGCTTTCCAAGGGAATACGCATTAGCGATATCGATGAGTATAACAGCGTGCTGTCAACCTTTAGCGACTATGCCGCCCAGCCAAATCAAAGGGTAATGAGGCCGACGTACTAGGGCGCTTGCGGTTAGCAGCAAGAGATGAGATATGAGATGAATAAACCTGAGGCCGCAATGCTACTTGCGGTCTCTTTATTTGTGTCCAATGACTGAAATATCAAACGCGCGTTCTCATTCACGCCAAGTTTTGCTATAATGGATAAAGCAACTTTACGTTCATGCGGTGTAAGCCTATTTTTCTATGAAACTTCTTTTGAGGAGATGTCCGTTTGCGCGTTCTTGGAATTGACCCTGGTTATGCAATCGTTGGATTTGGATTTATAGATAAGATCGGCCACAAGCTTACCCCTGTGCAGTATGGGGCGATTCAGACGGAAGCGCACACAGCGCCCGAGCAGCGGTTGCTGCAGGTGTATGAGTCTGCGGGTGCTCTAATGGATAAATACAAACCGGATACGGTCGGTGTGGAGAAGCTGTTTTTTAACCGGAATGTGACGACAGCGTTTGATGTGGCACAGGCCAGAGGCGCTATTATTTTAGCTGCGACGCAGCGCGGGCTGCCTATTGGGGAGTATACGCCGCTGCAAGTGAAACAGGCGGTTGTTGGCTACGGCAAGGCTGAGAAGAAGCAAGTGCAAGAAATGGTGAAAATGTTTCTGAAGCTTTCAGCGGTGCCTAAGCCGGATGATGTCGCCGATGCGCTCGCAGTCGCGATTTGCCATGCTCATTCCGTCGTACTGAACCAGAAAATCAATGAGGTGAAGCGTTCGTGATCGATTTTTTAAGAGGCACCGTTGTCCATTTGGAATCGGAATATATTGTTCTGGATGTAAGGGATACAGGCTATCGCATTTTTACGGCAAACCCTTACGCTTTTGCTAAGAAAGAAGAGCCTGTCACCGTATACATTCACCATAACGTCCGCGAGGACGCTATTTTATTGTTCGGCTTCGAGTCGAGAGAGGAGCAAACGTTGTTCCGCAAGCTGCTGGAGGTATCTGGGATTGGGCCAAGGGTTGCCTTAGGCATCTTATCTGGGGGTCGCCCGGACGCGGTCATTGCAGCGATCCAGCAGGAGAACATCGCTTTTCTCACAAAGCTTCCAGGCATCGGAAAAAAGACGGCACAGCGTATGATCTTGGATTTAAAGGACAAGCTGATTGGCGCCGGACTCGACGGTGGACTCCTTACGGCAGCAGGCGTGGCTTTGGATCTTACGTCGAGCCGAAACTCGGGGCAAGGGGCAGGAACGGCGTGGCAGGAAGCAAGGGAAGGCCTAGCCGCCCTTGGCTACACAGCTCCGGAGCTGGACAAAGCGTGGAATGGATTGCAGCACAGTGTAACGGCGGAGGAATCGGTAGATTCGTTGATGAAGAGGGCGCTGCAGCAGTTGTTTAAAGGCTAACGGAGGGAGATGAACGCAAATGGACGATAGAATCATTTCCGCCAACCTGATGATGGATGACCAGGCGGTGGAGCTAAGCTTGCGTCCCCGCTATCTGGCCGAATATATTGGACAAACGCAGGCCAAGGAAAACTTGAAAATTTATATTGAAGCGGCAAAGCTGAGGAAAGAAGCGCTTGACCATGTATTGTTGTATGGGCCTCCTGGACTTGGGAAAACGACATTGTCGAACATTATTGCCAATGAGCTTGGAGTCCATCTTCGTACGACATCTGGGCCAGCGATTGAACGGCCTGGCGATCTGGCAGCGCTGCTTACAAATTTGCAGGAGGGCGATGTGCTCTTCATCGATGAGATTCATCGCCTGCATCGTACGGTAGAAGAAGTGCTGTATCCGGCAATGGAAGATTTTGCGCTCGACATTATGATCGGCAAAGGTCCGAGTGCTCGCTCGGTACGGCTGGATTTGCCGCCATTCACCTTGATTGGCGCGACAACGCGGGCAGGACTTTTATCGGCACCGCTTCGAGACCGCTTCGGTGTTGTCAGCCGTTTGGAGTTTTATACGGTGGATGAGCTGGCCTTTATCGTGGCGCGTACAGCGGAAATATTAGACGTTGGCATCGTAGGAGAAGCCGCTTCTGAGATTGCAATGCGCTCGCGTGGAACCCCGAGGATCGCCAATCGATTGCTAAAGAGAGTGCGTGACTTCGCTCAGGTTCGCGGCGATGGCGTCATTACGCATGATATCGCACGCTCCGCGCTGGAACTGCTCCAAGTCGATCCTATGGGCCTTGATCATATCGATTTCAAAATGCTGCAGGCAATGATGACAACCTTTGCAGGCAGACCGGTCGGTCTCGATACGATTGCAGCAACGATAGGGGAAGAAAGCCAGACCATCGAAGACGTGTATGAGCCGTATTTAATGCAAATAGGATTTTTGCAGAGGACCCCTCGCGGTCGTATGGCAACGGATAATGCTTATCGGCATTTAGGGTTTCCGATTCCGGGGAGGTAGCCTCCATGAATGATACAAAGCAAAGCAGAGCCGAGCGGCTCTATGTGATTTATGACGGATATTGCAACCTATGCCTGGCTTCCGTAGCCCGGCTGAAAGAGCTGAGATCCAATGCAGATTTGCAGTTTGTGCCGATTCAACAGTTGGAGGCTGAAGGCGAAGGGCAGCAGCTTATTCCAAATATCGGCCAACTGAATTATGCGTTGCTGTACGAGAAAATGCATGTCGCTGACGAAAGCGGACAGCTCTTTGCTGGCGCGGACGGCGTAGTTCGCGTTTTGAGAACCGTGAAGGGTTTGCGCCTGCTAGCTTTCATTTACAGGATACCCGGCATGAGAAAAATCGCTGACCGGATGTACCGTTATGTTGCAAACCGGAGATATGAGTGGTTTGGCAAAACGGAGCAAAGCTGCTCGGTGAATGGCTGTGAGCTGCCACAAAGCAGAGGGGAGAACAACAAACATGGGAATTAAGGGATCGATCAAGCGATACATAGTTACAGCTGTAGCCATTGCGGTGCTGGCTTCCGCTTGGACAGGCTCTCCGTCACAAGCAGCAGTGCCTCAGTTGGACAATATTCGCGTTGCCTTATTTATGCAATTGCCTGGGAAATATACGGAAACAACTGCAGCAGCTACTTTCTCTTCAGTGGATGGCTTGAGCATTGGCGAAAGACAGCCGGGAGGCGTGAGTGCTTGGTTTAATATAGAAGGCGCTGCATCGGTCCGGTTTGCGCTAGACAGCTACAAGGTTAAGGTGTTTGAGTCTACCAATTTCGGTTCAGCCTTGGCTGTCTTCAAGAGGCTTCAAACGCTGAAAGGAACACCTTACCTAGCCTCATTGTCCAAAAACGGAGCCATAACCTATCAGGTTATAGAGGGTACATACACTACAGCCGCTACAGCTGCAACTGCCCAAACCAAATGGAATGGCGACAGCGAGCTGATCAAGCTTAGCGGCAGCTATAAAGGGGTACTTCAAGGGCCGTTGCATTTGGAAACGGAAGCGTTAGCGAGCAAAGAGGCTGCACAATCGGCTGCCAATGGCTTTGGCGCTGTTGGCCTGGATGCTTATGTAGCCGTTCGTTCCCCAGCTAGCGGGTCGGCCAGCTACTCGGTTATGGTTGGTGCTGCCGTAACGGATGCTGAGCTGCAAATTGTCAAAACAGCTGCCGCCAAAGCAGCAGGCGGCAGCGCGTTAAGCAGCGCTGATTCGAAATCATCTTATTTATTATTGCGAAATGACCATTCGGTAAGCGGCAAAGCGGAAAGCAGCATGGAGCTTTATATGTTTGCAGGAAGCGACACGAAAGTAGCGATCTCTCCCGCAGGTGCAGCACCTATAAAGCTAACGGAAAGAAGCAGCCGCACCTATCGCGGATTGTTTGAGCTAAGCCTATTGAATGGGCAGATGGCGGTAATCAACGAGCTGCCATTCGAACAATATTTGTATTCTGTTGTAGGAATAGAGATGTATCCTACATGGCCGGCTGAGGCGTTAAAAGCCCAAGCTGTCGCGGCACGTTCCTATGCCTTAAATAAAGGCTTTGGCTTTCAAATCGCGCATGTTGTAGATACGACTTTAAGTCAAGCTTATTACGGAGTGACCTCTGAACGCCCATCAACGATTGCCGCGGTAAATGATACGGCTGGTGAAGTGGCGATGTATGGCGGCAAAGTAATCGAGGCGTTGTTCGCCGCAAACGGTGGAGGCATAACGGCAGACGCGAAAGAGATTTGGGGGAATTCGATTCCCTATCTGCAAGCTGTAAAAAGCCCGGATACTTCTTCAGAAGCTGGTTTATTAAGCTGGTATCGAGTCGTGCTGCCGAGCGGAGCCATCGGTTATATCCGAGAGGATTTATTAGATGAGACCGCGCAAAAAACGGCCGCAGGAAGCCCAATTATGCAAGTAAACACAAATGCTTCAAAAGTACGCAAGCACCCGCTTATTCAAGATACGATACCGGTCATCGCGCAAGTGGACAGCGGAACGAAGGTAGTTGTATTGGAGAAAACGATAGAGTCTAATGCGATGAATTGGGTGAGAGGCCCTTATACAGCCCAAGAAATGCTGACAACGATTAATTCGAAGGCCAAGGCGGCTATAGCGGGTCCGCTTAAGACATTGGAAGTCAGCCAGCGCGGAGCATCGGGACGCGCGACTGAAATATTGGCCAACGGGCAGAAGGTTTCGGTAAGCTACCCAGATTCATTCCGTGCGACGCTTGGCGTTCAAACCTCGCTTCCAAGCACTTTGTTTCAAATTGAGGAAACGGCTAAGGTTGTGATTCTTGGAGCAGGCGCGGCATCGCGGACGAAACCGCAGGACGCTGCTGCCATTTACACCATAAGCGCGGGAGGCAAAGTGTCCGAAGCAACGAATGCTAATTTGTTTATTCAAGATGGCAGTCAGCATTTGCGAGCAGCGACAAAGGAGCCATCCTTCCGTTTCGTCGGTTCAGGCAACGGCCATGGCGTGGGTTTGTCGCAGTACGGAGCGCTAAGCCTTGCCCAGCAGGGGTATGACTATCAATATATTTTGAAATACTATTACAAAGATGTTACCATCGCTAAGGAATGATTATACGAGATGAATGTAGAATGGTTTGATTTCGAATTGCCGGAACGGTTGATTGCACAAACGCCGCTATTGGACAGAACGGCTTCTCGGCTGTTGACTTTAAATAAGCAGTCCGGACAAATCGCACACGAGAAATTTACGGATCTGGAGCAATATCTGCAATCCGGCGACGTGCTTGTTTTGAATGATACGAGAGTAATTCCAGCCCGTTTGACAGGAATTAAGAGTGATACCGGCGCCAAAATCGAGCTGTTGCTTCTAAAGCAGCTTGATGGAGACCGCTGGGAAGCGCTAGGCAAGCCGGCTAAACGTTTGAAGGTGGGTACGGAGCTATCTTTTGGTGACGATGGCGAGGGCAATCCACTGCTGCGCGCGGTTATTGAGCAAGAAGGCGAAATGGGCGGTCGGACGATCCGATTCGCCTATGAAGGAATTTTTCAAGAGCTGTTGGATCGATTAGGGGAAATGCCTCTGCCTCCTTATATTAAGGAAAGGCTGGAAGAGCGTGAAAGATATCAAACGGTCTATTCCAAGCATGCCGGATCTGCGGCTGCACCGACTGCGGGGCTTCACTTTACGGATGCATTTCTGGAGAAGCTGCAGGCAAAGGGAGTCAAGCTGGCCTATGTTACCTTGCATGTCGGATTAGGGACCTTTCGTCCGATGTCTGTTGAGCTGGTTGAGGACCATGAGATGCATGCGGAGTATTATGAACTGAATGAGCAAAACGCAGCGATAATAAATGAAGCCAAAAGCATTGGCGCACGTATTATTGCAGTAGGCACGACTTCTTCCAGAACGCTGGAGACGGTAGCAAACCGCTTTGAAGGCGGACCTATTGAAGCATGCAGCGGCTGGACATCGATTTTTATTTTTCCAGGTTACGAATTTAAGCTGGTAAATGCACTTCTCACTAATTTTCATTTGCCCAAATCAACGCTCGTTATGCTGGTAAGCGCACTTGCTGGACGTGATGCCGTTATGCGGGCATATGAGGAAGCGGTGGCCGAGGAGTATCGTTTTTTCAGTTTTGGCGACGCGATGTTTATTTACTAAATAGGAATAGGAAGCGTGAATTGTGGCTGTAAAATATGAATTAATCAAACAATGCAAGCAATCAGGAGCACGTCTAGGGCGGGTCCATACTCCACATGGCATTATTGAAACGCCAACGTTTATGCCGGTAGGCACGCAGGCTACGGTCAAAACCATGAGCCCAGAAGAGCTGAAAACGATGGATGCCCATATTATTCTGAGCAATACGTACCATTTGTTTCTTCGTCCCGGGCATGAAATCGTAAGAAATGCCGGCGGGCTTCATAAGTTTATGAATTGGGATCGTCCGATCTTGACTGATAGCGGAGGCTTTCAGGTTTTTAGCTTAAGCGAAATGCGTAAAATTACGGAAGAGGGCGTACATTTCCGTTCTCATCTAAACGGCGATAAGAAATTTCTATCTCCCGAAGTAGCAATGGAAATTCAAAATGCTCTCGGATCCGATATTATGATGGCTTTTGATGAATGTCCCCCGTTCCCGGCGGAGCATGAATACGTCAAGAAATCGCTGGAGAGAACTACGCGTTGGGCAGAACGCTGCCTAAAGGCGCATGCAAGACCGCATGACCAAGGATTATTCGCGATTGTTCAAGGCGGGATGTACAAAGATTTGCGTATTCAAAGCGCAAATGATTTGACTTCCATGGATTTCCCGGGGTATGCTATTGGTGGACTGAGTGTAGGCGAGCCTAAGCATCTCATGTATGATGTGCTTGATTATACCGTACCCATTTTGCCAGCGAATAAACCAAGATATCTGATGGGAGTTGGCTCCCCGGATGCTTTGATTGAAGGCTCTATCCGCGGCATCGATATGTTCGATTGCGTTCTCCCAACACGTATTGCCAGAAACGGGACAACGATGACAAGCCAGGGCCGTTTAGTTATCCGTAACGCAAAATACGCCGAAGATTTTGGTCCATTGGATCCAGAGTGCTCCTGCTATACATGCAAGAACTACTCACGAGCGTATATCCGGCATTTAATCAAAGCGGATGAAACCTTTGGCATGCGATTAACGACGTATCATAATTTGCATTTCTTGCTACAACTCATGCGGGACGTTCGGCAAGCGATTATGGAGGACCGGCTTTTGGATTTCCGGGATTCCTTCTTCACGAGCTACGGCCTGTTCGATAATGAGAAAGGGTTTTGAAAGGAGGGATTTCGATGTTGCAAGCAGCAGGTGAAGCAGGATCAACAAATATCCTACAAATGATTTGGCCTTTTGTGCTTATGTTCGCGGTGTTTTATTTCTTGCTTATTCGTCCGCAGCAAAAGAAACAAAAGCAGCGTACTTCCATGCTTGGTCAGTTGAAAAAAGGCGACAAAATTTCAACCATTGGTGGATTGCATGGTACAGTCGTTGAGCTGAGTGACGATACGGTTGTTCTTCGTGTCAACGATACAACTAAAATGACATTCGAGCGCAGCGCAATTAATAACATTATCAACTCCGCACCAGCGGCGGTTGATTTAGAGAAATAATTTCACACAAAAAAACGGCTGACATGTATACATGTCAGCCGTTTTTTTTGTGTTTCCTACCGTTATTTTTTCATATTGACGCCAATCATGCCGCCGAAGGCCCCCGTGAGAAGAGCGGCGCCAAGAACGACAGCGCTATGAAGCGAAATCGGGGCATTTGATGCGAGAAAACTAATTAAAATGACGGCTGCCCCATACAATAGTCCAAGAATAGCACCATTGTACCAGCCTTTGCTCTCCGATCGGCGGCCTGTCGTAAAGCCGCCCGCCAGCGACGCAAAACCATGAATTAAGAGGGCGTTTGTAGATAAGCTGCTTTCCTTCATATCAGTAAAATGCAAAAGCAGTGAGAGAAGCAAGGCGCCAATCGCTAACCAGATAATGGAGAATAGCACGCCTGCAAGTAAAGGTGAAGCGATTAAAGGCGATTTAGGAGCTTGTTTCACGGAACTCATCCAATTCCCCCCAGCAAAAGGTACGTATTACTTATCCATATGGTCAAGCTAGCCAGAATAGTACAACCATTTCTTTAATCGTGTACACTCTTGCGGGATTGCCATATATTCGTGTAATGCAGATGAGTATGATGTGATTGCACGTAGGTCAGAATAGCTGTACGGACAAACGAGACTGACTTCAGCTCGTATGAAAAAGTCGAGGAGGCGGTTTCCTTTGGAATTTTGGAGCCTGTTAATCCGGACAGTGATCATTTATTTCGTTGTGTTTCTGATCATGCGCTTTATGGGAAAACGCGAGATCGGGAAGTTATCCGTATTCGATTTAGTGATTTCGGTCATGATTGCGGAAATTGCGGTAATTGTCATTGAAGATATGGAGCGTTCCATGTGGAGCGGGATTATGCCAATGGTAATCCTGCTGCTTATCCAGGTGGGCAGCGCCTTTATGACAATGAAGAGCAGAAGGCTGAGATTGCTTTTTGACGGCAAGCCAAGCGTAATTATCGACAAAGGAAAGCTCAACAGTGATGTGATGCGCAAGCAGCGTTACAATTTGGATGATTTAATGCTGCAGCTAAGAGAAAATAAAATTAGTGCCGTTTCGGATGTGGAATTTGCCATTTTGGAGACGAGCGGAAAGCTCTCTGTCATTCCGAAAGAAAATACTGCTGCGGATGATCAAGAGGGCGAAGACCAGGAAAGAAACAGTTCAAGTGAAAATGGTCACTTCAAAGCATACAACCAAACGAAAATCATTCCTTCCAAATATCGTTTTGAAATTTTGCCTATTCCGTTGATCATGGATGGCAAGGTGCAGGACAGGAACTTGGAGAAGCTGGAGAAAACAAGATTTTGGCTTAAAAACGTGCTTCAGGAAAAAGGAGTAACGGATTTTAAAGATGTGTTCTTCTGTACCATTGATCATAAGGGCAAATTGTTTGTAGATATGAATGAGAAAAAACCACGATAAAGAAAGGGCGTTGCCTTTCTTTTCGTGGTTTTGTATTGTTTGCTTCTGAATCTATTTAAACCAGCCTCCGAAAACGGGAATGCGTTTTAAGTCATGGCGATCAATAATTTTCATAACAACCATCAGCATTAAATAAACGAGAGTGCTGGCGGCAGAAGCCAAGATGAGATTGATCCACTCGGCCGGCAGCGGGTTCCGGTTCATCGTAAACTGTGCAGCGGCTCCCATAATGACCATGGCCGCGCCTACTTTAATGAAATCAGCAAACTTCATGTGAAAGCCGATGAAACGAAGAACGCTGATGCCATGCAGCACAGTAACAAGTACAATATTCACATTAATGGCAATCAAAGCGCCATAAATGCCGAAATCAGGGTCGGAAGCGAGCTTAACGATCAGAAAGAGCTTGACGATAGCCCCAATTAGCGTATTAATTAGCGCAGTGCCCGGTTTATTGAGGGCTTGCAGAGCAGCTTGAAGCGGTGCTTGCAAATAAATAAAGATGCCTACCGGAGCGATGAGTTGCAGCATAGGTGCGATCTCAGCATGGGCATACAGGAGCCGGCAGATGGGTTCAGCGAATAAGGACATGACTACGACAAAAGGCGCCCCTGAAACCAAGGCAAGTCTCATGGACTGATGCAGCCGCTTATGAATCAACGAGTGATCACCTCGTGCCGCGGCTTCCGATAAGGATGGAACAAGCGATACGGCAAGCGAATAGGTCAGAGCGGTTGGCAGCAGCAGCAGCGGAACAATCATGCCTTGCAAAGCGCCATATTGTGCAGTTGCGATTCCAGTGGCGATGCCTGCAGCTGCGAGGCTTCTAGCGGTAAGTATGGATTCGAGCAAATAAGAGAAGGAACCAATCATACGGCTGCCGGTGACTGGAATAGATAAGGTAAGCAGCTTTCGCAGTACGGGGAAATTTTTGGATGAATCCTGGTCTGGTGTAAGGGATGAATCCTTCTTGTTCAAATACTTATCCCTGTAATATTTCCACAGCAACACGGCAAATCCGCCAATTTCCCCAACGACAGCACCAAGCATCGCTCCAGCAGCGGCCCATTCCAATCCGTAAGGAAGGAACAGATAAGCAAAAGAAAGAGAGGCAATAATTCGCAGTACGGTCTCTACAATTTGAGATACCGCGGTAGGAATCATATTCTGTTTCCCTTGAAAATAACCCCGGTAGACGGAGGATATTCCTATGATCATCAGCATCGGCGTCATGACCAAAAAAGTTTGGTATACGCGCGCATCCGGCAGAATGTGAGTGGTGATCCATTTTGCTCCGAGCAGCATAACGCCTGTCATGAGGACGCCCAAAACGGCGACAAGTCCCATCGCTGTTCGGAAAATGTACTTGACGCGAGCGGAATCGCCTTCGGAATCTGCCTCCGCAATCCACTTGGCGACCGCAAGAGGGATGCCGCCCGTAATGATCGTCAGCATAACCGTGAGAAACGGATAGCTAAGCTGATAGATGCCAACGCCTTCCGCGCCAATGATGCGTGGAAGAGCAATCCGCGGCACGAAGCCGAGCAGCCTGTTGATTATACCGGCGGCAAGCAGTATCATGGCGCCCTTGATAAAGGTTTGCTTCGTTTCCTTCGTCATAATAAAATACCCTCTTCTCTTTCATATAATTACGAATATGCTCCTGTCCAGATAGAAGGACGAAGCTAGGACACAGGCTTGTATTAACATGTTTATGCGCAGCATGTCCGGTTCCATGTCAGTCATTTTAGGAATAAGGCTAAGGCGGGCAGGAATTTGAGGATAGCGTAGCGAATACTTAGAAAATAGAAATGGGCGAAAAATTTCCTTTACGTGAAAAACGTATGAGGTCATATGCTTGTAGGAGGCGCCGTATGGCAGACGAAGAGTTAGTCCGGGTGATCGAGGAGCTTTGTAAAAGCAAGGCAGAGGAATTTCACCTTATTGGCTATGAGCATGTGACGGGGCAAGAGGTGTGGGAATGCGTAAGCGAGAAATACAATAAAACAGGCCAGCCCGAGCTCCATGAATTAGTGAATGACATATTATCGCTGAAGGTGATGAAATTTATGAATTTCATGACCATTAGCGCCTATAAAGGAACCCAGTTCTAACCAGCGGGTTCTTTTTTTATTGTTTTTTTTGACTCGATTTTGCCGCATCTGTATAATAGGAATATTGAGATCATAAGGGGGATTTAGACGTATGTTCGGGAAGAGAATTTTTGCCTTCCTTGCGATCGTAGTCATTATGTTTGGCGTTATCGCTTGGACAAGCCCATCGCTAGTAAAAGACGTTAGGCTAGGCCTGGATTTAAAAGGCGGATTTGAGGTACTGTACGAAGCGTCGCCGCTTGAAGGCGGAGAAGCCGTAACACCGGAATCATTGAAGGAAACCGCAAGAAGCTTGGAATCACGGATCGATGAGCTCGGCATTGTAGAGCCGGAAATTACGACTGAAGGCACAAACCGGATTCGCTTGCGCCTCGCTGGCGTTTCTAACGAGGATGAAGTAAGAAATATTCTCGCGAAGCCAATCAATTTGACGTTCCGTGGACCGGACGGGAAAATCGAGCTTGACGGCAGTGACTTTAAGCAAAACGGAGCGGGTATCGGCTACGATAACCTTAGCAAACCGTTTGTTACCATTGAGCTGAAGGATGCCAAAAAATTCGAAGAAATTACGACTCGTCTAACTGGTCAATACCTTGCGATTTATCTAGATGATAAAGAGCTTTCCAAGCCATCCGTCAACTTCCCAATTACGGGCGGATCTGCACAGATTTCTGGTAATTACACGCCAGACGAAGCTAAAGATCTAGCCAATATGATCAACCTTGGCGCTCTTCCACTGAAGCTTACAGAAAAATATACGCAAAGCGTAGGCGCGAAGCTTGGCCTTGCGTCCCTGAAAGACACCGTTGAAGCAGGTATTATCGGAACAGTTATCATTTTGGTTTTCCTTGTTATTTTGTTCCGTATTCCTGGAATCGTTGCGGGTATAACGGTCATTACTTATACGTGGCTCTTGATCGTAGTTTTCAATTTAATGAACGCGACGCTCACCCTTCCTGGTATAGCAGCCTTCGTACTCGGGATCGGGATGGCTGTCGATGCAAATATCATTATGTATGAGCGGATTAAAGAGGAAATTCGCAGCGGCAAGAGCTTGCTGTCTTCCTTGAAGGCGGGTTCGAAAAACTCTTTCCGCACCATTATGGATGCGAATATTACGAACATCATTGCAAGTGCGGTATTGTATTACATTGGTAATGGCGCGATTCGCGGCTTTGCGCTTACGATGATTTTCAGTATCCTCGTTAGTATGCTGACGAACATCTTCTTGTCACGATTCTTAATTATGCTGCTGATTAAAAGTAATCTATTCACCAAACCTAGCTACTACGGCGTAAAGGAGGCAGAAATCCGTGAACTTTAAAACAAAAATTCGTTATGATTTTATAGGCAACCGCAATAAGTTCTTTCTGTTCTCGATTGTGTTGACTGTAGTGGGTATCTTGTCCTTGCTTTTGTTCAGCTTGAACTTCGGGGTTGACTTCAAAGCGGGCACGAATATGGATCTATTGGTAGGCAAGGAAGCAACGCAGCAGGATTCCAAACAGATCCTGGTGGATTCGGGGATTGATGGCATCACGCCAACCGTAGGCGGAACAGGCAATGAACGGGTATCCATTCGTTTTGACGAAGTGCTCACGCAAGCGAAGATCGTGGAGATCCAAGACGGCTTCAAGGCTAAATACGGTGACCAGGTTTCGGCCGAAGTCAACGTAGTTTCGCCGGATATGGCGCAGGAGCTTGGCATCAAGACGATCTGGGCGATTTTGATTGCCAGCGTCGCGATTATGATCTATGTGATGATTCGTTTTGAGTGGCGCTTTGCGCTTGCGGCAAACATTGCGATTTTATATGATGCCTTCGTTGTTATCGCGTTATTCTCGATTTTCCGTTTGGAAGTGGATCTACCGTTCATCGCGGCTGTATTGACTACAATCGGCTATTCGATCAATGACAAGATCGTTATTTTTGACCGGATTCGCGAAAATCTTCGTTTCGGCCAATTCAAAAACCGTGATCAGCTGGCTGAGATGGTAAACGCAAGTATTTGGCAGACGATGGCACGTAATATTTATACGGTACTCGCGGTACTAGTTGTTGCTATATGCTTGTTTATTTTCGGAAGCGAGTCGATTAAGCTGTTCGCCCTTGCGAAAATCATCGGCCTAACAAGCGGAGCTTACTCATCCATTTGTATCGCGAGCCCGCTCTGGCTGCTACTTAAAGGAAAACAAAAGCCGAAAGCTGTCGTTAAATCAACGGCATAAGCCGGCTTATAAAAACTAAGAACATGCTTACGAAGTAGGTTTTGCATTCGCAAAACCTAAGTACATGCTTACGAAGTAGGTTTTGCATTCGCAAAACCTTGTAGGAGGTAAAAATGTCAACCACACAGCGATATGCAAAGGCTGAGTCCGCAAGCTGGACCGGCTTATGGGGGAACATGCTGCTGGCTCTATTCAAAGGCGCGGTAGGTTGGTTGTCAGGAAGCAAGGCGCTGCTGGCAGATGCATTTCGAACAGCTGCGGAAGCGGCGGCGGGTGTTGCTGCAATATCTGGCTTAAGAGCAAGCTATCAGCGTAAAGCAGTAAGGCCAAACGCTCAGGCGGATGCTGAAAATACGAAAGGGGAAGCGGCGACGACAATTTTATTGTCTGTCGTCCTTCTCATCATTGGGCTTGAAATCGGCATTTCCGCTGTAAGGGATATTGCAAATGGCGTAAACAGCGCCCCACATTGGAGTGCCGTTGCAGCGATCGCCCTTTCTCTCATCCTGCAGCAGCTATTTTTTCCATCAAAGGAGCGAATGATGGGGCTCTGTTGCTCAGCGGCGGCTTTAATTGGCGCGAGCGGTGCTATTTTCGGGAAAATGCTGTCTGTTCCGGCGCTCTATTATTTTGATCCGGCAGCAGCAATCGTGATTGCCATTATTGTTGTTTTTAGCGGGTATCGCATGGTTAGCGCTTTGGTAAAGAAAGAAAGCAATAATGAAGCAATTGAAGATAATCCTGATGAGCTGATGCAGCTTGTTCAGCGTGTTGAGGGTGTAGTTACCGTCCAGTCTCTGCGTGCCAAGGAGCATGGTCATTACGTGATTGCAGAAATCGTCATTAGCGTTAATCCGCGTATTTCGGTTCTTGAAGGGCAAGAGATAGCAAAGCGGGTAAAACAGCTCGTAATGAAACGGTTTATACACGTCACGGATGTATCTATTTATGTTGAGCCTTACGATCCCGGTTATCCGTATAAGTCCAATCATGATCCTAATCAGGAGCAGATGCCGACACTGCTGCAATAAAGCTCTGCAAACAGCAGGAAAGGAGAAAGCATTATGATTCAAAGGAAAACAAGATGGGCTGTTGCGCCATGGTCTAAGGACGATGAAGACAAGTCAAAACAATTAGCGATGCATTTGAATTTATCTCCGCTTGTTGCCAGACTGCTTGTACAGCGCGGCTTCGGTGACGCGGAGGCGGCGGAACGCTTCCTGCGGGGGGGAGAGGAGCATTTCCATGACCCTTATCTCCTTCTGGGAATGAAGGCAGCCGTTGAACGAATACAACAGGCAGCTGCAAACAAGGAGAAAATTAGAATTTATGGCGATTATGATGCCGATGGCGTTTCGAGTACATCGCTATTAGTACATTTGTTCCGCACCCTGGATTATCATTTTGACTATTATATTCCTCATCGGGCTTTGGAAGGCTACGGGCTCAATAAGAAAGCGATCGAGCTCGCAGCTGAAGAAGGCATCCGTTTGATTGTTACGGTAGATACCGGAATCAGTGCGGTTCAGGAAATTGAGTACGCCAAGGAATTGGGCATCGATGTCGTCGTGACCGATCACCATGAACCGCCGGAACAAATTCCTAGCGCATGTGCGATCGTGAACCCTAAGCAAGCTGGCTGTACTTATCCGTTTAAAGGGCTGGCTGGCGTGGGGGTTGCCTTTAAGCTGGCGCAGGCGTTGCTAGAGCGTCCGCCGCTCGAATGGGCGGATATTGTCAGCTTAGGGACGATTGCGGATTTAATGCCGCTTAAGGATGAGAACCGCATTTTTGTAAGGTATGGACTTGAACGAATGCGTAATCATACGAGCACAGGCTTTCGCGCGCTGGCGGAAGCGGGAGGCATTGAGCTCGAAAACCTCACGGCAACCAATATAGCCTTTGGTATGGCTCCCCGCGTAAATGCAGCCGGAAGACTTGATCATGCCAAACGAGCGGTAGAGCTGCTTACAACAGAGGACTACGACAATGCGATATTGGCTGCTATTGGACTCGATAGCTTGAACAAGGAAAGACAGCGTGTCGTGGAGAGCATCGTGAAGGAAGCCGAGCAGCAGTGGAAGGACAAATGTGAAGCGGCAGAGCAGGCAGGCCAGCTATCGCCAGCTGTGATTGTATTGGCAGCAGAAGGCTGGAATGTAGGGGTCATTGGCATTGTAGCCTCCAAGCTGCTTGAGCGCAATTATAAACCTGTTATCATACTCGGCATTGATGCACAATCGGGAATGTGCAAAGGATCTGCACGCTCTATCGAAGGATTTGACCTTCACGCTGCGCTTACCGCTTGTGACGAGCTTTTGGATCATTATGGCGGGCACCAGGCGGCGGCAGGCATGAGCCTTCATCGCGATCGATTGCCGGCATTTGAGGAGCGGCTTAGCGCGCTTGCCTTGGAATGGCTTTCGGCAGATGACTGGGTTCCTAAAACAGCTGTCGATCTAGTATGTTCCGTGGACGAAGCAACTCTCGAAACGATTAATGAGCTTGCACAGCTGGAACCCTTCGGTATGGGAAATCCTTCTCCAAGATTGATGTTTCAGCAAACGGTGCTAGCAGACCGCCGGAGCATAGGCAAGGAATCGAAGCATCTGAAGCTTTCCTTAGGGAGCGGACGGCGCTTGCTCGATGGCATTGCTTTCAACATGGGTATGCTAACGGATCAGCTAAAACCGGGCAGCAAAATTGACATTATCGGCGAATTGTCGGTTAATGAATGGAATGGCCAGCGTAAGCCGCAGCTCCAACTGCATGATGTCCACTTCGATCCATTGGCATCGGAGTTTCCCGGTCGAGAGCACTTCGGTAAAGTGTATCATCAGCTTAAACTGCTTGCCGAGGCACCACTGGAAGGAATCGGTGCTCGATTATCCAAGCAAACTGGGTTATCCTTAGAGACGGTTGAGCTTATGCTTGATGTATTTGAAGAGCTTCAGTTTATTGAACGAAGTAACGGAATGATGACAGCTGCCGCTTCGCCACAGAAACGGGATTTGGCCGCATCGGCACGTTACATAGAAGCAAGGCAGCAATTCGAAGCATCACAACTGTCTGCAGCAAATGCAAAATCATAATGATAATGTTGAAATGGAAAGGGTTGACAGTACGTGTCTAACACACAATACAACTTTAAAGATTACATCCGGGTAATTCCAGATTTCCCGCAGCCAGGCATCCGTTTCAAGGATATTACGACACTCCTGAAGGATGGGGGAGCTTATCGCGCGGTAATTGAAGAAATGCGCGCAGCTGTACAGCACATGGAAATTGACGTTATTGCCGGTCCGGAAGCCCGTGGCTTCGTTGTAGGCGCTCCGCTTGCTCTAGCGCTTGGTGTAGGATTCGCTCCGATCCGCAAGAGCGGCAAATTGCCAGGAGAGACGATCACAGCTAACTATGACCTTGAATACGGAAACGATCAGCTGGCTATGCACAAGGATGCGATTTCGCCAGGCCAACGTGTCCTGATTGCAGACGATTTGCTTGCAACAGGAGGAACGATTGCCACTTCGATTAATCTGATTCGCCAGCTTGGCGGAGAAGTTGTCGGCGCAGCATTCCTAATTGAGCTGAATTACTTGCAAGGCCGCGAGAAGCTTGATGGAATTGACGTTTTCTCCATTATGACTTACGAATAAAGAAACAGCATTAATACTTGTCAAAACGGACCGCCAGTCCCCTTAAACGCCCAATGCGGGAAAGGGGAGGCGGTTTTATTTTATAATAGAAGGTGCTCAGTAGTTGACGAGGTACTGCTATTACAGGCATAATATTATAAAAACTCGGAAAACGCATGAATGGGATCTGCCAGGAGTGTAAACAGAAAGGGACGTTTCATGGGCATTGAGCATTTACTCGAGAAGGCATCCGCCTATATGAAAGAGCAGGACCTTATACGCATCCAGGAAGCCTATGACTTTGCGGAGCAAGCCCATCACGGACAAGTACGGAAATCGGGAGAGCCTTATATCCTTCATCCCGTAGCCGTTGCTGATATACTTGTGGATATGCAAATGGACGTGCTGTCGATCATTGCAGCATTGCTTCATGATGTCGTTGAGGATACAACTGTTGATTTGCAGACGGTTCGCGCAAAATTTGGCGAAACCTGCGCAATGCTTGTAGACGGACTTACGAAACTCGAAAAAATTCAATTTCGTTCCAAGGAAGAACAGCAGAACGAAAATTACCGTAAAATGTTTGTCGCGATGGCCCAGGACATTCGCGTCATTTTAATTAAATTGGCGGATCGTCTGCATAACATGCGCACGCTCAAGTTTCAATCTGAGGAAGCGCAGCGACGTATTGCTTACGAAACGCTGGAAATTTTTTGCCCGATTGCACATCGTCTCGGTATTTCCGCAATCAAGTGGGAAATGGAAGACATTGCGCTTCGGTATTTGAATCCGCAGCAGTATTACCGGATTGCCAATCTGATGAAGAAGAAGCGTGCGGAGCGGGAACAGTTTATTCACGATGTCATTTCCCGCATTACGGAGAAGCTTGAGGAAATGGGAATTGAGGGCGATATTTCGGGTCGTCCAAAGCATTTATACAGCATTTACAAGAAAATGACCGATCGCAACAAGCAGTTTACAGAAATTTATGATTTGCTGGCGATTCGCATCATTGTTGATAATATTAAAGATTGTTATGCCACGCTAGGCATTATTCATACGTTATGGAAGCCGATGCCTGGCCGTTTCAAAGACTATATCGCGATGCCGAAAGCGAACATGTACCAGTCGCTGCATACGACGGTTATCGGGCCTAATGGAGAACCTACGGAGGTTCAGATTCGCACATGGGAAATGCACCGTACTTCGGAGTACGGCATTGCGGCCCACTGGGCCTACAAAGAGGGTTCACTCGTCCCGGGAGGCAATTTCGAGGATAAAATGTCATGGTTTCGTGAAATATTGGAGCTTCAGCACGAGGCGCGGGATGCATCCGAGTTTATGGAATCGCTCAAAATGGACTTTTTTGCCGATCTTGTATTCGTCTTTACGCCAAGCGGAGAGGTCATCGAGCTGCCTGCTGGCTCCGTGCCGCTAGACTTTGCATACCGCATCCATACGGAGGTAGGCAACCGGACGATCGGAGCCAAGCTGAACGGACGAATCGTTCCGCTTGACCATAAGCTGAAAACAGGCGACATTGTCGAAATATTAACCTCTAAGCATTCCTATGGACCTAGCCAGGACTGGGTGAAAATTGCCCAATCCTCTCACGCGCGCAGCAAAATACGCCAATGGTTCAAGAAGGAACGCCGCGAGGAGAACGTGGCCAAAGGAAAGGATATGCTTGAGCGTGAGCTGAAGCGTCTTGGCCTAGAGCCTTCGGCATGGATGCAGGACGATAAATTGCTGGAAGCCGCCTCGAAGTTCGCTTTTAACGACATTGAGGATATGATGTCCGCAATTGGCTTTGGAGGCATTACAGCGGCTCAGATTTGCACCAAGCTTACGGAGAAGATGCGCAGGGAAGCAGAGCTCGCTAACCAGCTGGAGCTGACTAGCGAAGTGAAAGAAATCAAATCGCCTGGCAATCGGAAGACGAGGCCGAACCAAGGCGTAACGGTAAAGGGCATTGACAACCTGCTTGTCAGGTTCGCCCGCTGCTGCAATCCCGTACCAGGCGACTCGATCGTAGGCTATATTACCCGTGGCCGCGGCGTTTCCGTTCACCGGATGGACTGCCAAAACATCCCTTTCGGTGAGGAAGGGGAAGAGGGCGAACGCGTCATAGAGGTGGAGTGGGAAGGATCTATCGATGCGAATTACAGCGTGGACATTGAAATAACAGGAGGGGACCGCAGAGGACTACTGAACGAGGTGCTTCAGGCGGTATCCGAGAGCAAAACGAACATTTCGGCCGTAACTGGCCGTACGGTAAAAAATAAAATGGCTTTAATTCATATTACTGTGCTCATTCGCAATATTGAGCATTTGAACGCAGTGGTAGAGAAAATAAAGCGCGTCCAGGAAATTTATTCCGTTCAGCGGATTATGCAATAGCTCGCTTCGTTTAGTTGTCGCTGCGGGTGAAATGAATATCGGAGGTACGTGGCAGTGAAGGTAGTTGTACAGCGCAGCAAGCAGGCAAAGGTTGTCATTGCCGGCGATCCTGTAGGCGTTATCGATTTTGGACTTGTGCTGCTGGTGGGGATTACCCATGACGATACCGAAGCAGACGTGAAGTGGATGGCGGACAAAGTAGCCAATCTGAGAATTTTTGAAGACGAGTCAGGTAAAATGAATCATTCCGTAACCGATATTGGCGGCCAGCTTCTATCGGTATCCCAGTTTACGTTATATGGCGATTGCCGCAAAGGCAGGCGCCCCAACTTTATGAGCGCGGCCAGGCCGGAACAAGCAGAGCTGCTGTACGATCAGTTCAATGCTGCTCTTCGAGCGTTAGGGCTCGTAGTGGAAACGGGACGTTTCGGCGCCATGATGGCTGTTGAGCTTGTAAATGACGGTCCGGTAACGTTAATTTTGGAGAGCGGTGCTTAAGCTGTCGCATGTGGGAAACAATATTCATGAAGCCATTAAGGCGTAAATAAATTTGCGCTGGCAAAATGCTATATTGGGGGAATATCGCACATGCACCAATCTCGCAAGGAGCAGGGTATCGAACGTACTTCCAGAAGGCTGCTTCATCCGGACCGCCGAGAGGCTAAGGTATTTGCCGAGCTGGAGGAAGATATGGAAGCAGCGGAGGAGTGGATCGGCTTTCCGCAGCCGCCCCGCCGGGACCATGCCGGCCATTGATTGGAGCACGAAGGACCGTCCGCGCAAACTGCCCGGGCGGTTTTTAGCTTTTTAGCTTCTTACAGGCTCAACTGCATTATTTCAAAGCTTTGCGTAAAAACGCTTTCGAAATTGTAATATTACTGTAATCAATCTCTAACTTTCTTTTAACATCATTAACCTATAATAAACCTCGACCCCCTTTTTAAAAATATATTTTACTTTTGGACCTACAAACTGGTTTTGTAGGTTTTTTTCTGCCCATTTAAGGAGAAGAGCAGGATTCTCTAGTTCGTTCTTGACTTTGACCTTTACGGCGGGTAAAATTAATCCTCAGTATGTTAGTTTTTAAATAACGATTCAATGATGGGACAAAGTAATTCTACGCGCTATACCCAGAGAGGGACGCCACTTGGCTGCAAGCGTCCTTATATCGGCAGAATGAACAGACCTCCCGGAGAACAAACGGTGAACCACAGTTGGAAGCAGGCCATAGGCATGTAGATGACCAGTAGTAGCCGGATTGCGGATGACGGACGTTAACCGTCTTGGAGCGGGCTCATGCATCGAATGCAGGCTCGGAATGTGGGTGGTACCACGAGAGATACACTCTCGTCCCTTTTGGCGCAAGCTATTAGGAACGGGAGTTTTTTTGCGTTTACCGAAATTCGAATGAATGATGACGGGCAGGAGGGGTATTCAATGGCATTTCAGAAAATGCCGGGCACGCAGGATATTTTGCCCGGCGCGGTGGAGAGATGGCAGTTTGTCGAGCAGAAGGCACGGGACATTTGCCAGCGCTACAACTTTCGCGAGATCCGCACGCCGATCTTTGAGTCCACAGAGCTGTTCCAGCGCGGCGTAGGCGAGACGACTGACATCGTCGAGAAAGAAATGTACACCTTCACGGATCGTGGCAACCGCAGCCTCACGCTGCGTCCGGAAGGAACGGCAGGCGTGGTCAGGTCTTATGTGGAGAACAAGCTGTATGGAGAGCCCGACGTATCCAAGCTGTATTATATTGGACCGATGTTCCGGTATGAGCGTCCGCAAGCAGGGCGTTACCGCCAGTTGCATCAGTTCGGCGTCGAGGCGCTTGGCTCGGTTGACCCTGCGATCGACGCGGAGGTCATTGCGCTTGGATATACCTTCTACACGGAGGTTGGCCTAAAGGGCGTTCGCGTAGAGATTAATTCCGTAGGGACTCCGGCAGTACGAGCGGTATTCCGCGAGCGCTTGCTAGCTTTTCTTGAGCCGAAGCGCGAGCTGCTCTGCAAGGACTGCCAATCGCGAATGGACCGCAATCCGCTCCGCGTGCTGGACTGCAAGGTCGACCAGGAGCATTTTACGGATGCGCCTTCGATTCTCGACAGCCTGGACGAGGAGTGCCAGATCCATTTTGACAAGGTGAAAATGCATTTGACCGATATGGGCATCCCGTATGAAATCAATCATCGCCTTGTGCGCGGACTTGATTATTATACCCATACCGCATTTGAGTACAAGGCGGAAGGAATCGGTACTATTGATACGGTTGGCGGAGGCGGCCGCTATAACGGGCTTGTCTCGGAAATTGGCGGTCCGGATCAGCCAGGCGTAGGTCTCGGCCTTGGTCTTGAAAGAACGATCCTATTGCTCCAACACCAAGAAACAGAGCTGCCAGCCTTTAACCAAATTGATGTCTATGTGGTTGCCCTTGGCGAAGCTGCTGAGCGTGAGGTCACGAAGCTGGTTTACCAGCTCAGACAGCGCGGCATTCGCGCGGAACGCGACTATCTGGGCCGTAAGATGAAAGCTCAGATGAAGTCCGCAGATCGGCTTCAGGCGCGTTATACGGCTATCCTCGGTGACGATGAGCTGGAACGCGGAGAAATCGCACTGAAAGACATGACCAAAGGCGAGCAGCGCGTCGTTGCGCTTGATAAGCTTGCCGATGAAATCAGCGGTTAATATTTACCCCATATTTGAATCTAACTAATAGAGGAGCATGAAAACTATGTTGTTAAAAACACATCACTGCGGCCGCTTAACGAAAGCGGACGTTGGTCAATCCGTTATTCTAAACGGCTGGGTACAGCGCCGCCGCGATCTTGGAGGCGTACTCTTTATTGATTTGCGTGACCGTTCGGGTATCGTACAAACGGTATTCAACCCAGATTTCTCCGGCGATGCGCTAGCTATTGCTGACCGTGCGCGCAATGAATTCGTTCTGGCTATTCAAGGTACAGTTGTAGAACGCGATGCAGAAACGTACAATGCAAACCTCGCAACAGGCGAGATTGAAGTACGCGTAACGAAAATTGAAGTAATGAATGCCGCAAAAACGCCTCCGTTCCCGATTGAAGACGGCGTTGAGGTGGATGAGTCGCTTCGCTTGAAATATCGTTACCTGGACCTTCGTCGTCCGGAGATGCAAAAAACGTTGTTCCTTCGCTCGAAAGCAGCTAAAGTATTCCGTGATTTCCTTGACGGAGAAGGCTTTATTGACGTTGAAACTCCGATTCTAACGAAAAGCACGCCGGAAGGCGCGCGTGATTATTTGGTGCCGAGCCGCGTGCATGAAGGCGAGTTCTTCGCCTTGCCGCAATCGCCGCAAATTTTCAAGCAGCTGTTGATGGTTGCCGGTATCGAGCGTTACTACCAGATTGCACGCTGTTTCCGCGATGAGGATCTTCGTTCAGACCGTCAGCCGGAATTCACGCAAGTCGACATCGAGACTTCCTTCTTGTCGCAGGATCAACTGCTTGCTTTGATGGAAGAGCTTACGGCTAAACTGCTTAAAGATACAGTAGGCGTAGAGCTGGAGCTTCCGTTCCAACGCATTACTTACGCAGACGCAATGAACAAATACGGTTCAGACAAACCGGATCTTCGCTTCGGTCTTGAAATTAAGGATATTACCGATATCGTATCCGCAAGCGACGTGAAAGTATTCGCTAGCGTAGCAGCTGGCGGCGGTGTAGTTAAAGCACTTAACGCTAAGGGCTGTGCAAGCTGGAGTCGTAAGGAGCTTGACGACCTTCAGCCGTTCGCGGCACGTTATGGCGGTAAAGGCTTAGCTTGGATTACGGTGAAGGACGGCGAATGGCGCGGTCCAATCGTGAAGTTCTTGAAGCCGGAAGAGATTGCTTTGCTGACCGAGCGCCTTGAGGTTGAAGACGGAGATTTGCTTACTTTCTCTGCCGACAAGAAAAAAGTCGTTGCAGATGTACTTGGCAACCTGCGCTCGAAGCTCGGTAAGGATCTTGGCCTGATCGACGAGTCCAAGTTCAAATTTGCTTGGGTTGTAGACTTCCCGCTGCTTGGCTGGGACGAGGATGCGAAGCGTTATGTGGCTGAGCACCATCCGTTCACCCGTCCGAACGAAGAAGATCTTCATTTCTTCGATACAGATCCAGGTCAAATTCGCGCTCAAGCGTACGATCTTGTTCTGAATGGTTATGAAGTTGGCGGCGGTTCGATGCGGATTTACAAGCGTGAAGTGCAAGAGCAAATGTTCAAGGCGCTTGGCTTCAACAAGGAAGAGGCGCAAGAGAAATTTGGTTTCTTGCTTGACGCATTCGAATACGGAACGCCTCCACATGGCGGTATCGCGTTTGGTTTCGACCGTCTGGTTATGCTATTGACAGGCCGCACGAACCTTCGCGAGACGATTGCGTTCCCGAAAACAGCAAACGCAACGGATCTGCTCAGCGACGCGCCTTCCGAGGTTGAGCTTTCGCAGCTGGAGCAATTGCATATCCGTACGGTCATTAAGCCAAAACAACCGGTAGCGGCAGCAGCACCAGCGGCAGAAGCTACTGATAAATAAGTAAACAACGCTAAGGAGGCGGCAGCCAGATGCTTCACCAATTTTCTCGTACGGAGCTGGCGATTGGGCCAGAGGGGTTAGCGCAAATGAAGGGGAGCACGGTTGCCGTGCTCGGCATCGGCGGCGTTGGCGGAATTGCCGCGGAGGCGCTTGCGCGCACCGGCATTGGCCGCATCATCCTGGTTGACAAGGACGTTGTCGATATAACGAACGTCAACCGCCAGATCCATGCGCTGACGACAACGGTCGGCCAGCCGAAGGCAGAGCTGATGCGCGAGCGGATCAAGCTGATCAACCCAGAGTGCGATGTCATAGCCTTGCGCATGTTTTATACGGAGGAGACGTTTGAGCAGTTTTTTGAATATCCGCTTGATTACGTCGTTGATGCGTCCGATACGATTTCCTATAAGATTCATTTGATCAAACAATGCTTGGAGCGTAAAATTCCGATTATTTCGAGCATGGGTGCAGCGAACAAGATGGATCCGACGAAATTTCAGGTTGTGGATATTTCGAAGACGCATACCGATCCTTTGGCGCGTGTCATTCGGACGAAGCTGCGCAAGGAAGGCATCAAGCGCGGCGTTAAGGTCGTGTTCTCGACGGAGCTTCCGATGAAACCACGTGAGGATGTAACCAAGAAGATTGTGCCGGACAATGCGCCGGAAATTCGTAAGGCTAAGCAGCCGCCAGCGAGCAATGCGTTTGTTCCGCCTGTCGCCGGTCTAATCATGGTCAGCGTCGTTGTAAACGACCTTCTTGTCTCTGGCGGCATCGAGCTGTGAACGAGGGGCTTGTCAAGAAGCTGAGATTGGCGCCGGAAATGAAGGCGCTCGTCCTCAATCCGCCTATGGAGCATTACTTGATGGAGCTTGGCTTAACTTCGGATGCATCCGTTATAGAGGCCGACAGCCTTTATGATTTCGCGCTGCTGTTCGTTATGAATTTGGCTGAGCTTGCAGAGCGTGCACCTTCCGTTATCCAAGCCTTGAAGCCGGATGGCTTGTTATGGATTACGTACCCGAAGGGATCGTCCAAAATAAAGACCGACCTGAACCGGGATACGGGCTGGCGGCTTATGCTGACGTTTGGCGTGGAAGGCGTTGCGATGGTAGCGTTGGATGACACATGGTCATCCATGCGTTACCGTCCGGCCGGATTGGCCAAAAGCGGTGCTAGCCGGCGTTCCTCGGCTGCGACTGCTGCCGGCAGGGCCGGCTCTAAGCCGGGAACAGCTTCAACCGCAGCCGCGGAGCTAGAGCTGCCGGAAGACTTTACAGCCGCTTTGCAGGCTTCTGCTGCGGCAGAGATGTTTTTCCACGGCAGCTTGACTGCGGCTAAGCGCCGCGACTTTATAAAATGGATTACCGATGCTAAGCGTACGGAAACACGTGCCAATCGGGTAGCGGCAGCGATTGATAAGCTGGAGAGAGGCTTCAAATCTCCGTTTGACAAGTAAGATTTAAACGAATAACCGTACTGGCGATAAAGCGGAATACGCTTTTGTCGCTGGTACGGTTATTTTGTGCTTCCCTGTCGCAATGCTTCTCCGCACCAGAAGCTATGACAGAGAAGCGGTGGACATGGAGGCTAATTCTGGCGAACAAATGTGCGGATATGCTATGATTAAAGGAACAGAAGGCAGAAGGTTGGGAAGAACAATGGACTTATTTTCCTATCAAGAAACGGAGTTGCCTCGGGCAAGGCTGCTAGCGGATCGCATGCGGCCGCAAACGCTGGATGAGTATATCGGGCAGGAGCATATCGTCGGAGCTGGCAAGCTGTTAAGAAGGGCCATTGAAGGCGATCAGGTATCCTCTATTTTGTTATACGGACCCCCGGGCTGCGGTAAAACGACGCTCGCTCATATTATTTCTTTGCGTACGGCAGGCGAGTTTGTAAAGCTGAACGCGGTGGATGCGTCGGTAAAAGATGTTCGCGAGGTTATCGATCAGGCACGTACCAATAAAGCGATGTACGGTAAGAAGACGATTCTTTTTTTGGATGAGGTACACCGCTTCAATACGGCAAGGCAGGATGCGCTGCTGCCGGCTGTTGAACAGGGCATCATTATTTTTATTGGGGCTACGACGGAAAATCCATTCCATCATGTCAATGGGGCTCTTCTGTCAAGATCGACGCTGTTCCAGCTTGAGTCGCTTGGAGAAGGGCATGCGTATGAGGCCATGAAGCGGGCGCTGGCTGATCGTGAACGAGGGCTGGGCTTTATGGATTTGCAAGCGGATGAAGACGCGCTGCGTCACATCGCTGCCATGGCTGGCGGGGATATCCGTCGGGCGTTGAACGCTTTGGAGCTGGCCGCTGTGACCACGCCGTCAGAAATGGATGGTTCGGTGCGCCTCACTCTTGAAGTCGCTCAGGAATCCATACGGAAGCCGTCCATTCGTGCGGATTTGTCCACGCAATATGACGTGCTGTCGGCGTTTCACAAAAGCGTGCGGGGCTCTAGCGATGCAGCGCTGTTTTGGTTTCTGTACGCGGTAGAGAAGCTGGGGATGGACCCAATGACTTTTATCCGCCGATTGATCGTTGCGTGCAGCGAGGATATTGGGCTTGCCAATCCGCAGGCGATGATCCAAGCGGTAACGGCGATGGATGCCTACCACAAGATCGGCTGGCCGGAAGCGAAATACAACATCTCGCAGGCGATTTTATTCGCCGTAGAAAGCCCGAAATCAAATGCGACCGCTATAGCGATCGGCAATGCGGAAGCGGCGATTGAACGCGCTGGAGGCGCCGAGGTGCCGCTTCATTTAAGGGACACCCATTATAAAGGGGCTCAGCAGCTAGGACATGAGGGATACCAGTATCCGCATAACTTCCCGAATCATTACGTAAAGCAGCAGTATCTGCCTAATACCCTAGGCAGCATGACGTTCTACAAAGCGACCGAGCAGGGCATGGAAGACAAGATTAAGCAAAACCAGCAAAAGCGCCGTAACCAGTAAATGCAGTGGTATTACGCGAAATTATGGAAATAGGAATGTTGTATAATTTCAACTAATGATTCTAGACATCATTAGTTTCTGATAGCAGGATTCCATAACGGGGCAACTTCGGTCAAGGATAGCACATTTATAGTTGCGGATTTCTTCCAGAGTGAATCGTGATTCGTACTGGCGCGTTCAAACAGCAGTTGGTGGATTTCGTCGTTCATTCTTCTTTTTTTGAAGGAGGAATGGCTTTTCGGTTATCGCAGCCGTTTTTCAAGTTCCTGTTGCTCTGCTCTTCGGTTTCAATGGTCACTTGTTTCGTGAAATTAGCAGAAATAGCGGAAATGAATAGAATAGGTCTAAAAAATAGATCTATTCTAGCCCAGTGGCGCCAAATAGGCAGCTTGTGGCTGGGTTTTTGGGAAATAGATCTAATTTTTAGATCTAAATTGGCAGAAATAGCCGAAATGGATACAATAGGTCTAAAAAATAGATCTAACCTAGCCGAGCAGCGCCAAATAGGCACGATATGGCTGGGTTTTTGAAAAATAGATCTAATTATTAGATCTAAATTGGCACAAATTGCCGAAACGGATGAAATAGGTCTAAAAAATAGATCTATTCTAGCCGGGCGGCGCCAAATAGGCGCGATATGGCTGTTTTTTGGAAAAATAGATCTAATTATTAGATCTAAATTGGCACAAATAGCCGTAACGGAAGAAATAGGTCTAAAAAATAGATCTAATCTAGCCGAGCGGCCTCAAATGGGCAGGATATGGCTGGGTTTTTGGGAAATAGATCTAATTTTTAGATCTAAATTGGCACAAATAGCCGTAACGGATGAAATAGGTCTAAAAAATAGATCTAATCTAGCCCAGCGGCGCCAAATAGGCACGATATGGCTGGGTTTTTGGGAGATAGATCTATTTTTTATGCAACCGGATTATTGCCTTTACAGGTTTTAGTCAATCCATGAATCTGACTGCAACCGTGACTCCATAGAATGATCTACTCGAGCAGCGACCAAAACGAGAAATTTTAGTTCAGATTATATTTGATTTATTCGAATCTTTGCTGCTCCTACGTAAAGAAGGAGGAAGCGATGACAACCAAAAACAGCTGAGCAAGAATAGCTGAACGGTGCCTACAAGAGGTTCATCGTCCAAGCGCTTCTGCCCAGCTGTTTTTTTGTTGCAGCTATGCGATAGAACGGCTTGAATCATTTACGCAATAGCGAACATAAGTCCGAAATAACCGAATACGGCCGTCAGAAGGCCCATTGCAAACGCAGGTATCACTTTGTTGACCCTGTACATCCATACTAATCCGCCTGCCATCACCGCAGCAGCAGCAAGCATCAGAATGCTCTCAAGCGGCAGCGTGAATTTCAATGCAATATCCGGGCTGAAGCTGCCTTTGTAAATGGCGGTAAATAAAGGTGAGGGTGACGCGGTTTGGAGCGTTTCCTTTACGTTATGCGGCGGGGCTTGTTGGCCAAGCACGCCGGTTGCAGCCAGTACGAGCAGCGCAATAATGCTTTCTGCTTTCAGCCACGGTTTTGGATTAAAAGAAGTACTGCTGTCTGCCCATTTTTTGTAGCCAAATCCGTTGGTGTACGCGAACAGCAGCAGCGGTAAAATCAATAAATGCTTAATTAGAAGCATTTGTCCGTAAGGGAGCATCCAGGCGTTCACGTACTCGGGCGTTGTGAACGTCATGAGCACAAAGCCTGCAATGAGCGTAACCAGCACACAAGCGATGGCAACCGGAGAGAACCAACGCAGAAATGCATGCCAATGGGCATTATCCTTCGAGAACCAGCTGGTAACGAACAATATCCCGATCCATACGCTCACTGCTAGAAAGTGGGCTGCGTGAGTAACGAGCCCTTTGAACCCGTAAAGCGCGGAAGCGTGACCGGCATAACCAAGCCACACAATGAGCAGAAAGGTAACGAACAATGCTACTTTGGGCATATGCTTGTCATCGCGGAATGCTTTGAGACCGAGAAGAAAGGCTAGCCCGGCTGAGCCAATCGTTGTCCATATCCATGCCTTCCCCGTATTAATATCAAGCAAAATGCTCTTCAGAATAGAGCCATAAGTCATATCAAAATCTTTGGCAAAGACCAGCGCGAGCTTATGAATCGGAACGTAGGACAGGATAGGAATGGCAATTGCGCATGCGAGCAGCAAACCGTTCGGTACCTGTACATTCGGTCTCCGATCCTCCGGCATGAGCCGAAGGATGAAGGTGCCGGTTAAAATCGCGAAGCAAACATAAAGCAGCCCTTCGCTGACATAAATCATTATTTGCGCCTCCGAAGCATTAATACAACAGCAGCAATGACGATAATGGTTCCGATTATAACCGCAGGTGTGTAATTCGTGCCATCGCTGCTTGCAGCGGATTCGTTGCCGCTGCCTGTGTCAGCGCTAACCTCAGGAGAAGGAGAAGGCGATGGCAATTCAGTCTCCGCAGGCGATTCCGTTGCGGTATCCGGCTCAGCCGTTGGCTCGGCAGTTACGACAGGTGCTTCAACCGTAAAGGAGTAATCACCCTCTACCGAATGGCCGTCAGCGCCAATAATGGTCCATTTTACGTTATAAATGCCGTTAGGCAGAACAGATGGCACAGTAGCGCTCATCGTCATGCCATCGACCTCCGTTTTACCTTTTTCCATTTCTTCTCCTGCCGCATTAAGCAGTTTGAAATTGCTGAGACTCTCTATCTTGGTATTAAAGGTCATCTCTATGCGCTCTGGCGCGACGGCAGCAGTGCTATCTTGTGCGGGAACCGCGTTCTCCAGCTTGGAATGGGCCAATGCAACGCTAGGTACAAGCCATAGCATAGCGAGGCAAATCAAAAGAATTCGTTTCATCGTTGTAATCCTCCTACAAAGTTTATGGACAGCCATGCTTCTTAGCTGATTGAATTATAACAGATTCCATCTGGTGTTAGCTTGCCATTAAATGATCAAATCGTTGCGGCTTTATGAACATTTCTAGAAGTTCGCTGCTCCGCTGCCGCAAAAAAACGCAAGCAGGAGATCGGATTTTGCGTATAATGGCTAGCCTATGAGGAATACACATAATTACAGTCTGGCAAACGTCTTATTTTTCTTCCTATCATTCGACGCGGCGGCTTGGCATCTAGGGGAGCACTTACATCACACAAAGATCGCCGTATCTTTGTTCCAAAAGGAGGTGCACCTGCCATTGCACCAGGCTCACTTGGTTAGTCAGTGGCAGGGAATCGTTGAGCGACCCATTACCGAACGGTTTAGCTTTGGCGCTTATTTTGTTGCTTGTCCTCATGAACGGTTTTTTTGTCGCTGCGGAGTTTGCGTTGGTTAAAGTCAGAGGCAGCCGACTCGATTCGCTGGCCTCAGAGGGGCCTAAGCGCCTTAAATCAGCTTCTCCGATAACGGGGAATTTGGATGCCTACTTATCAGCTTGCCAGCTTGGGATTACGTTTGCCTCGCTTGGGCTTGGATGGATCGGAGGACCTGCGATTGCCGGATTGCTTGACCCATTATTTGGTTATGCCGGTGTTCATCATGAGGCTTTTATCTATACGGCTTCGTTCTTAATTGCCTTTGCGATCATTACCATGCTTCATTTCGTATTAGGTGAATTGCTGCCCAAAATGATGGCTATCCGCAAAGCAGAAACGGTTGCGCAGTTCACAGCGCTGCCGCTGCTCTATTTTTTCAAGCTAATGTATCCTTTTATTTGGCTCTTGAACGGGGCAGCCAACCAGCTTCTCCAGAGGATAGGCATCGAGCCTGCCTCCGAAAAGGATTCGGCCCATACAGAAGACGAAATTCGGATCCTCATGAAGGAGAGCCATAAAAACGGATTGATCGACAATACAGAGCTGACGCTCGTTGACAATATCTTTGACTTTACAGAAACAAACGCCCGCGAGATTATGATTCCCCGAACTGAGATGATCTGCCTGAACACGAGCCATACCTTGCAAGACAACAAAAGACTCGCTTTGGAGCAGATGCTTACGCGGTATCCGGTATGCGAAAATGACAAGGACAACATTATTGGTTTTGTGCATATCAAGGACTTGCTTAAGGATACGGGGCAGAGCCTGCAAGATATTAGGCAAATTACAAGACCGATCACGACGGTTCCCGAATCAATGCAAATTAGTACGCTGCTCAAGCTGATGCAGAAGCGCAAATCGCAAATCGCCATTTTGATTGATGAGTATGGGGGAACTTCCGGTTTGGTCACGCTTGAAGATATTATGGAAGAAATCGTAGGAGAAATTCAAGATGAATTTGACGAGGAGCGGGAGCAGCTTGAGAAACGGGAGGACGATACGTATTCAATCAGCGGCTTAATGCTGATCGAAGAAGTGAACAGCTTCTTTGGCCTCGCGATCGAGACGGATGATTATGATACGATCGGAGGATGGATTTATTCGAAAATCGATATTCCGCCGCTCCATAACCAATGCGTTCAGTATGCGGAAATATGCGAATTTATTATTGAAGAGACCGATCATTTGCGTATCTCCAGGCTGATTGTCCGTATGTTGGTCCGAAGGCCGGAGGGGGAGCAAAGATGGGGCTAACCATTCATGCAGCAAATAAACAAGGCTGTCACTTGCATCAGATGGATGCGTGACAGCCTTGTTGCGTTTGGCTTCCTTATTAAGCTTGCTTTACTGCTGCGGCTGCTGCATTAATCTTTTGGACCGTTTCAATCGTGCCGCCTCCAAGGCAAACCTCGCCGTCATATAGGACGACTGCCTGTCCAGGCGTAATGGCTTTCTGCGGCTTATCAAATACGATATGAGCGCTGCCGTCCTCGCCTACCGATACGGTAACGCCTTGATCTGGCTGGCGATAACGGAACTTTGCAGTGCAGCGTAGCGTCTCGCCTACGGAAACCATCCAGTTCATGCCGCTTGCCGTTAAGCTCTCCGAGTAAAGGCTAGGATGCTGTTCTCCTTGCACGACATAGAGAATATTGCGTTCTAAATCCTTATCGGCGACGAACCAAGGCAGGCCAGAGCCCGATCCGCCAATGCCAAGCCCTTGGCGCTGTCCAAGGGTGTAATACATCAAGCCGTCATGCCGGCCTTTCTTCTCGCCCGTCTCAACGTCGATCATATCTCCAGCCTGGGCTGGCAAATAGCCGCTCAAGAAGGTTTTGAAATTCCGTTCGCCGATAAAGCAGATGCCAGTGCTGTCCTTCTTCTTCGCGGTGTACAAGCCGGCTTCTTCGGCGATCCGCCGCACTTCGGGCTTCGGAAGATGCCCGATCGGGAACATGGCTCTCGCAAGCTGCTTTTGGTTTAGGGCGCTAAGGAAATAGGTTTGGTCCTTATTGGAATCCACGCCGCGCAGCAGCTTCGTTACGCCATCTTCGCTGCGCTCGACACGAGCGTAATGCCCGGTCGCCAAGTAGTCTGCGCCAAGCTCTAAGGCGCGCTTCAGAAAGTCCCCGAACTTGATCTCGCGGTTGCACATGACATCCGGGTTCGGCGTCCGACCGCGCTTGTATTCATCCAGGAAATAAGTGAATACCTTGTCAAAATATTGCCGTTCAAAATTAACGGTATAGTAGGGAATGCCGATTTGCTCACATACGCGGCGGACGTCTTCCGAGTCCTCCTCCGCTGTACAATGACCGAATTCATCGGTATCGTCCCAGTTTTTCATGAAAATGCCGACAACGTCATAACCTTGCTGCTTCAGCAGCAGGGCAGTGACAGAAGAATCCACGCCGCCTGACATGCCGACGACAACTCTTGTCGAAGATTTTGGTTTTTCCATCCTAAACACCACCTTGCTCGAATCAAACAACTATTATTGTACCATAGGCTGAAAAGTTTTTCATGAAGATGTCAACCTTTTTGCACACGAGTCCTGCAGGATATGTTAACATATAAGTGAAATGGGAATACAGAGGTTTATAGAGCTAACGGACAAGTCATAAAGAGATAAAACCAATAAAAGAGGTGTCACTTTGAAAATATCGACGAAAGGCCGCTACGGCTTAACGATCATGATGGAGCTCGCGGCTAAATTTGGGGAAGGCCCCACTTCGCTCAAGAGCATTGCTGAACGAAACCAGCTTTCCGAACACTATTTGGAGCAATTGGTTGCACCTTTGCGAAATGCAGGACTGGTAAAAAGCATTCGAGGCGCCTATGGCGGCTATATTTTGTCCAAAGACCCGGAATCCATAACCTCAGGCGATATTATTCGTATTCTGGAAGGTCCGATTTCACCGGTAGACTTTACGGAAGAGGATGACCCGGCGAAGCGCCAATTGTGGCTGCGTATTCGCGACAGCATTGCCGAGGTGCTTGATTCGACCACGCTGGCAGATCTTATCAATTTCGAAGATGAAGGCAAGCCCGATAGCTACATGTTCTACATCTAAATGGCTTTCTAAGGTTAGGCAAATATGATGTTCCGTCACCCATTTCGAGCGGTCAGCCATTGCTGACCGCTCGATTATGTTTTAGGAAGCGAAAGAATGTTTGATCGAATTTCTGTATCAGGCAGTTACGCGACTGCATGCCAAGCTCCCGTTAATCATATGGCTGTATATGAAGGTGGTTTGTGCTATACTCTTGTCAATGAAAACCAGTAGAAGTTCTACAATTAAAGGAAGCTGAGCCTATGAGAAACCATTATTTTGATCATGCCGCCACTACGCCCATGCATCCCGAAGTCGCGAAAGCGATGCTTGCGGTCATGCAAGGACCAGGCGGCAATTCGTCTAGCATGCATGCGTTCGGAAGGGCGGCCAAGCAGCAGCTTAACCGTGCGCGTGATTCGATAGCTGCAGCCTTGGGCTGCAAGCCTGCTGAACTGTTATTTACCTCCGGCGGTACGGAGAGTGACAATGCCGCATTGATTGGGGCGGCTCGAGCGCAGCGCAAACGAGGCAAAACCCATATCATAACATCGGCAGGCGAGCATCATGCGGTGCTTCACACTTGCGAATGGTTGGCGAAGGAAGAAGGATTCACGGTTACAGTACTGCCTGTTGACCAAACCGGACAAACTTCGCCAGCTCTTATCCAAGCGGCAATGACGCCAGAAACCGGCCTTATCAGCATTATGCATGGCAACAATGAGGTAGGCACGCTTCACCCAATTGAAGAAATCGGGCAAATCGCCAAAGCAGGCGGTGCGGTTTTTCATGTGGATGCGGTCCAATCTTTGAGCTGGAGCGATTACCGCCTAAATGAACTCCCTGTAGATTTGATGAGCTTCTCATCGCATAAAATTAACGGACCGCAAGGCGTTGGCGCTCTTTACGTCGCCGCAGGGACGCCGATAGATGCTATCCAGCATGGTGGTTCCCAGGAGCGCAAACGCCGTGCCGGTACGGAAAATATCGCGGGTATTGTCGGTTTTGCGGCTGCTGTTGACATTTGTGTGAACGAGCGGAAAAATAAGCAACCTTTTATGGACAAGCTTCGTAAGAGATGGATAGAGCTGCTCAAGGAGCAGGTTGAAGTGCCAATAATTATCAATGGAAGCGAGCAGCATTATTTGCCCCATATCATAAATATCAGCTTTATCGGTGTGGATACAGAAACCATGCTTATGAATTTAGATATGGAAGGCATTGCGGCTGCAAGCGGCTCTGCTTGTACATCCGGCGCATTGGAGCGCTCGCATGTGCTGCGGGCAATGGCATTGCCACAAGAGCAAATTGATTCCGCTGTAAGATTTAGCTTCGGTTTGGGGAATACTTTGGAGGAATTAGAAGATGCCGCACAAAAAGTTGGAACAATCGTGAGGCGTATTCGTAATAACTACTAGGAGGACTCCGGCTAAGCGTGATTAAACTTCAACGGCTTATTGGACTTCCCGTCATCGTCATCCATTCCGGCAAGCTTGTTGGAACCGTTAAGGATGCTTGGTTCGACGAGCATTGGCAGCTGAAAGGCTTAATACTCGATTGTCCCAGGTGGTTTGTTTCATCTGTCAAAATAGTGGAGTGGACCCACGTGTTATCCTGCGGTGAGGACGCCGTTATTATCGCAAGTGAAGCAGAGATCGTTCGGATGAAGTCGAAGCAAATGCTGCGCTCTTTTTACACAGGAATAGTGAAATTAAAGGATTTACCCGTTATAACGGTACAGGGCGAGCAACTTGGCCGAGTGTCCGATGTTTATTTTTACCCAAAACAGGGTACACAAATAGTAGGCTACGAGCTTACGGACGGTTTTGTTTCGGATCTGATGGAAGGGCGCAGATGGCTGAGAGCGCCGAGTGATCCGGAAAACGTATTACTCGGGGAAGACGCGATTATTGTTCCTGCTGTCAGTGAAGCGGAATTGGAGCCTGTCGCAGCTTCCAATTTCAGAGAATAGGGAGAAATGAAAGATGATGAGATGTCCGAATTGCAATTCGAAAGATATCGGAAAGATCGGTTCCCACCAGTTCTATTGCTGGGGCTGCTTCATTGAACTGACGGTTAACGGCGAGAAAATGTCGGTATACCAAGTGGAAGAGGACGGCACGTTAAGCTCGCTTGACGACCTGTTCTTCGAAGAGGAAATTACTCAGGTACATGTTAACTGATATAATGAATGAATAGCTACGAATATGGAAAGACGGTCATTGGCCGTCTTTTTTTTGCTGTTCGAGGATGATTTATACCGCTTTTACATATACTGAACTAGTTCCGCTTGTCCGGCTTGCCAAGCCTAGCGGGATAAAGAATGTTCGGGGGTGAGGGCGGTGGAGCGCTTTACGAAGAGCCGTCTGTTTGTGTGGCTGATCTACCTCATATTAGGCTTGCTCGCGATTTATTTGATGCTGCAAATTAAGCCGCTCATTGTAAATGTTTATATTTTTCTGAAGGCCGTGCTGGCGCCTTTTATTATTGCCATGATTATTTCTTATGTGCTTAATCCCATCGTAACGATGCTGCATGATCGGAAAGTACCCAGAACGATTGCGGTGCTGCTTATTTATGCTGTTTTTTGCGCAATGATTACCGTGCTGCTCGTTAATTTGATTCCGATGTTCATAGAGCAAGTGCAGGAGCTGAACAGGCATGTTCCGGAGCTGTCTATGCGCGCCCAAAATATCGTGACCGACATTAACAATACCTCCTTTTTGCCGGAGAGCATCCGCGGCGGGCTTAACAAGTCTCTAGTCCATATAGAAAAAAAACTGTCGGAGAGCCTGTTCAACTTTGTCAACAATATCGGCTCGATGGTCAATGCGGTTTTTATCACCTTTATTATTCCGTTCTTGGCCTTCTATATCTTAAAGGATTTTGATGTCTTTGAACGGACGGTCATCACTTATGTGCCGAAATCGCACCGCAAAAACACCGTAAGGCTGCTTAAGGATATCGATACGGCCCTTGGTAGCTATATCCGCGGCCAGTTCCTGGTATGCGTCATCGTGGGCGTTCTAGCCTATTGCGGATATTTGGTTATCGGTATGCCTTATGCCCTGCTGCTTGCCGGTATCGTGGCGATCACGAATGTCATTCCGTATCTGGGCCCTTTCTTCGGGGCGGCTCCCGCTTTGCTGATGGCGTCCACAGTTTCTATAAAGATGGTCATATTTGTAGGCATCATTAACGTGCTTTGCCAAATTCTCGAAGGCAATGTCATTTCCCCGCAGGTGGTCGGCCGGACATTGCACATGCATCCTTTATCAATCATCTTCGCGCTGCTTGTCGGCGGGGAAATTGCGGGGATTGTAGGGATGATTTTGGCTGTTCCGATTTTTGCGGCGTGCAAGGTCATTATTCAGCATATGTTCGCGTATTACGTGCGGAGAAAGATTATTTGACAGGCTGTTAGGGTCTGGCTATAATTTTAAAATAATCAGCTGTAATTACATAGGTGAAAAAACGTTGACGAAATGAAGTAAGCCATTGCCCGTTAGCCAGAGAGAAAGCTTCTTCGCAGCCGATCCGCAGGGATCGCGATGCGTCGGTTGAGAAAGCTTTTATGACGAAGGGTGGCCGAAAGCTATTTTCGGAGTGTGAATGAACTTCATCGGTTGGACCCGTTATCGTCTAATGAAGGCGATTGTGCTTGCTGCTTGCAGCTGCGCAATAACCAGGGTGGTACCGCGAATTTATTCGTCCCTGTCTATGACAGGGGCGTTTTTTGTGTTTTATCATTTAAAGGGGGCAATTACTAATGAAAGCTAGTGAAATCCGGGCAAAATGGCTTGCTTTTTTTGAAAGCAAAAGCCATAAAATTGAACCAAGCGCATCGCTCGTTCCGCATAATGACCCGTCCTTGCTATGGATAAATGCAGGCATGGCGCCACTGAAGCCGTATTTTGACGGACGAGTCGTACCAGAAAACCCGCGAATTACCAATTCGCAAAAATGTATTCGTACGAACGACATTGAGAACGTCGGCAAGACGCGCCGCCACCATACGTTCTTCGAGATGCTGGGCAACTTCTCCATTGGCGATTACTTTAAAGAAGAAGCGATCACATGGGCATGGGAATTTCTTACCGAGCCAAAATGGATCGGCTTCGATCCGAACCGCTTGTCGGTAACGGTATACCCCGAGGATGAGGAAGCATTCGCTTTCTGGAATACAAAAATCGGCCTGCCTGCCGAGCGCATCTACAAGCTGGAGGAAAACTTCTGGGACATCGGCGAGGGCCCGTGCGGACCTTGTACGGAAATTTTTTATGACCGCGGCGACAAATACGGCGACCTTTCGGATCCGGAATGCTGGCCGGGCGGCGAGAATGAACGTTTCCTTGAAGTATGGAACGTCGTTTTCTCGCAATTTAACCATAACAAAGATGGCAGCTATACACCGCTGCCGATTAAAAACATCGATACAGGCGCAGGTTTGGAACGGTTTGCATCAATTTTGCAGGACGTAGATTCCAACTTTGATACCGATTTGTTCCGCCCAATTATCGACCGTACTTGCGAGATTGCAAAGGTAACCTACAAAGCGAACGAAGAGCATGATGTGGCGCTTAAAGTCATTGCCGACCACATCCGTACGGTAGCGTTCGCGGTTGGCGACGGCGTTATGCCTTCTAATGAAGGACGAGGCTATATCATTCGCCGTTTGCTTCGCCGTGCTGTGCGCTACGGGAAAACGATTGGAATCGACCGTCCTTTCCTGCATCAGCTGACGGCGATTGTCGGTGAGGTTATGGGCGTTTACTATCCAGAGGTTGTCGCCAAGCGTGAATTTATTGAGCGCGTGATCCGCACAGAGGAGGAACGCTTTCATGAAACGCTCTCCGATGGCTTGGCTATGCTGTCCGATCTTGTTGCAGCGGCTACCAAGGCAGGCAATAAGGAGATCAGCGGGGAAGACGCGTTCAAGCTTTATGATACGTATGGCTTCCCGTTTGATTTGACGGAGGATTTTGCATCGGAAAACGGGATGACGGTTGATCGCGAAGGCTTTGACGCAGCAATGGAAGCGCAGCGCGACCGTGCTCGCTCTGCTCGCCAGGACACGGGCAGCATGAAGGTGCAGGGAGGCCCGCTAGGCGATTTTACGATTAAAAGCGAGTTTGTTGGCTATAATGAACTGGTAACTGAAGTGAAAATTATAGCTATCGTTCATGAAGACAGCCTTGTAGAATCAGCAGCTAACGGCAGCAAGGTTGCCGTTATTCTTGACCGAACGCCTTTCTATGCAGAGAGCGGCGGCCAAATCGGAGACAAAGGCTTGATCAGCGGCGAGGGCTTTACCCTTCAAGTCGAAGATGTAACCAAGGCTCCGCATGGCCAGAGCGTACATCATGCGGTTGTTACCGCAGGCTCAGTTCGCAATGGCGAGACGGCAAAAGCTGTCGTAACCAAAACCGTTCGCGATGATGTTATCAAGAACCATACAGCAACGCATTTGCTTCATAAAGCACTCAAAGAGGTGCTGGGCGACCATGTCAATCAAGCGGGATCGCTTGTTGAAGCAGAGCGGCTGCGGTTCGACTTCTCTCACTTTGGCAGTATTACGGCCGAGGAGCTCGTGGAAATCGAACGCCGCGTGAATGAACAAATTTGGCTGGGTACAGCTGTGAATATAGAAACAAAATCACTCGACGAAGCGAAGGCTATGGGCGCAATGGCTTTGTTCGGCGAGAAGTATGGCGATGAAGTGCGGGTTGTGCAGGTAGGAAGCTATAGCCTTGAGCTTTGCGGAGGCTGTCATGTAGGCAATACGTCGCAAATCGGACTGTTCAAGCTACTAAGCGAGAGCGGAATCGGCTCCGGCGTACGAAGAATTGAAGCCGTAACAGGCAAGCATGCGTATACCTATTTGGAGGGTCAACTGGAATTGCTTAAGCAATCTGCTGCATTGCTGAAATCAAACACTAGTGATGTTCCAAAACGGATCGAGACATTGTTTGGCCAAGTGAAGGACCTCTCACGTGACAATGAATCGCTGCAAGCGAAGCTAAGTCGGATCGAGGCAGGCTCCCTTGAGCAAAGTGCAAAGACAGTTAACGGAGTTACTGTATTGTGCGCGAAAGTAAGTGCGCCGAATATGGACGCTCTGCGCGGCATCGTTGATGAATTGAAGCTTAAGCTTGCGTCGAGCGTAATCGTGCTCGGAGCGGTCTCTGAAGACAAGGTTAACCTTGCAGCGGCTGTTTCTGCCGATCTTGTCAAAAAAGGTTTCCATGCTGGGAAAATCGTAAAAGAGGCTGCCGTTCACGTTGGCGGAAGCGGCGGAGGCCGTCCAGATATGGCCCAAGCAGGCGGAAAAGATATTTCAAAGCTAGATGAAGCTTTGAAACTTGCGGAAGAACTGGTTCTTAGTCAAACAAATGTGATATGATATAAATGTATATCCCACTGAAAAGCGGTTTGGAAAGCGAGGTGCTGGCGATGAGTTCCATGGACAATACAATGAAATTTAACGTGAAGGCGGAGGGGGTTGAATCTTCTCAAGACATTCTGCTATCGGTGCATGAAGCGCTTCTAGAGAAAGAATATAATCCAATTAACCAGATCGTTGGGTATTTGCTGTCCGGAGATCCCGCGTATATTCCGCGGCATAACAACGCCAGGAGTTTAATTCGCAAGAAGGAACGAGACGAATTAATTGAAGAGCTTGTCCGGTTTTATCTAAACCACAAGAAACAATAACAAAGCAGGCAGGAGCCGGACAAGACATGAGATTGATGGGATTGGATTATGGTGACCGCAATATTGGCGTAGCGGTCAGCGACGCCTTTCGCTGGACCGCACAAGGTACCGGAGTCATTGAACGCAGACGCGATGGAAGTGAATTTGACCGTATTGCCGACTTGGTTAAGGAGCATGAGGTTAGTGAAATCGTTGTGGGTCTGCCGAAGAACATGAACGGTACCATCGGTCCGCGTGGCGAAATTTGTATGGAATTCGCAGAACAGATTAAGCAGAAACTAAACATACCTGTTCACCTTTGGGATGAAAGGCTGACAACGGTAGCTGCCGAACGAACGCTTATTGAAGCGGACGTCAGCCGGAAGAAGCGAAAGCTCGTAATCGACAAAATGGCGGCAACGCTTATTTTGCAAAATTATCTCGATTCTAAAGCGAAAAGGTGAGGGTAAACATGACAAAAGAAGATCTGGAATTCGAAGAGCCGGAAATTATTTATATCCCGGATGAAGAAGGCAACGAAGAGGAATTCGAAGTCATCATGAAATTTGAGGTTGATGGTTCCGATCAGAAATATATGATGGTTGTTCCGGTCGCTGGCGAAAATGACGAGGAAGATGAAGTATACGCTTTCCGTTATGAAGAAGAAGGCGATGATCTGAAGCTCTACACGATTGAAGATGAAGAAGAATGGAACATGGTCGAGGAAACGTTTAACACGCTCCTTGGCGAGATGGAGGAAGAAAATTAATGTCTGGTACTGAGCATGAAGCGCCAAAAAAGCTGAATAGCTTGAGAGACGCTTTCGGAAACGAAATTGAATTGCAAGCCGATGACGGCAGCGTGGAAGTATACGATATCAAGGCTGAATTTCAGCTTGGAGATCGTGTGTATGCCGCCCTTCAATCCGATCCGATGCGTGGCGAAGAAGATGTAGAGCTGTTCCGCGTTATTCAGGTTGGCGGAGAACCGCAGCTGGAGAACATTGAAGATGATGAAGAATGGGAAGCGGCGTCGGAGGCTTATGACGATTTGTTGTTCGCAACCGATGAGCGCCCATAATTGAACCACAATAGGCTAGCAACGAAAGAGCGGTTTACAACCGCTCTTTCGTTCCAATCGAAGGCTTTCTAGGTTTAACACGTTAAAGAAAACTTTTACTTCGACGATAAACGGATACTGTCCTTTTGCAGAGGGCGGCCAAGCCGTTTATTCTTGCATGTAAACACCTAATCTTACAAAGAATGTGAAATGATTATCCTAATATAAGTCAGCTGAACCGTCAGAGCTTGGTTTCGGCTGTCTTTGCCTGTGCAAATGGACTAAGTACAAATGAAGGAATATAAAGAGGGGGTCTAAGGTTGGACAAGTCATCGCAGCAGCCAGAGCATCGCGACCAGTATTCATCATCCGGTCCGAAGCGAAGCCGCATTACATTATGGGTCATTTTAAGTTTGCTAGGTATTATGATCGTTGGAGCAGGGAGCGTAGCCTTTTACGTATGGAACAGCCTGCAGCCAACAGCTGCTGGAGAGATGCAAAAGTTTGATATTCCAAAAGGTACGTCGGCAAATGAGGTTGCAGAATTACTTGAACAGCAAGGACTCATCAAAAACTCATTTATATTTAAGTACTATCTGAAGCTGAATGACCAAGGCTCGCGTTTTCAAGCGGGACAATATGAGATTAGCCCTGGAATGGACAAAGATGCGATTATCGCAAAGCTGAATGCCGGTGATACGGTAGCAGCGGAGACGATTCGCTTCACGATACCGGAAGGCTTCACTGTATTGCAAATTGCGGATAAGCTTGCAGCAGAAAAGCTTATTAATAAAGAAAAGTTTTTGAGTTTGGTTGCCTCCACGCAGGCATGGGGCGATGCCGAAACTGTACGCTCTATACCGGAGAGCGATAAGCTGCACCAGCGCCTTGAAGGGTATCTCTTCCCTGAGACGTATGAAATGAAAAAGGAAAGCACCGAAGAGGATATTATCAAACGGATGGTATCTGAGTTTGACCGGAAGCTGGCCATGCTGCCTGAAGGCTGGATGGATGTGCTGGAAGAGAAAAAAATGACTTTGCATGAGCTGCTGACGATTGCTTCATTGGTGGAGCGCGAGGTCGTCGTAGACGAGGAGAGGGCTCTTGTCGCAGGTGTGATCTATAATCGCATTGCCGACGGCATGAAGCTCCAAATTGACGCTACGGTACAATATTCCCTTGACAAGCCTAAAGAGCGGCTTTACGAGAAGGATCTATTGGTAGATAGCCCTTATAACACGTATAAAGTGGAAGGCTTGCCGCCAGGACCGATTGCCAGCCCAAGCTTTGATTCGATAGAGGCTGCCTTATATCCTGAGGATACGGATTATTTCTTCTATGTGACCAAAAAAGACGGAAGCCAGTCGCATTTGTTCGCAAAAACGTATAAAGAGCATTTGAGAAACATCGAGAAGAGCAACCAAACCGCTGGCTAAGTGCTAACGCGGCAGCTCTATGCAATTGAGGAGGATTAAGCATGGCTTACAAGCCGGAATTATTGGCTACGGCCGGATCGCTGGAAGAGCTTGAGCGGCTCATAGCCGCGGGTGCCGATGCTTTTGTTATCGGGGAGGCCCGTTACGGCATGCGGCTCTCCGGCGAGTTCAGCAAGGAAATGATCGCGCAGGCCGTAGAAATAGCAAAGCCAAAAGGAGTGCGAATCTACGCATCCTTAAATAATTTGATGGACAATGAAACCGCAGATGGTCTTGACGATTATGTGGCTTCACTTGCTGAAGCGGGCGTAGATGCCATTGTGTTCGGTGATCCTGCCGTTCTTATGGCGGCAAGGCAACATGCACCCGGCATTGCGCTGCACTGGAATGCGGAGATGACATCGACTAACTTCGTCACTGCGGAATATTGGGGACGCAGAGGCGCAACCCGCTTTGTGCTCGCGCGCGAGCTGAATATGGAGCAGGTAATCGAGACGGCGGCAAGCACGGCACTTGAAACTCAGGTTCAGGTGCATGGGATGACGAATATTTACCATTCGAAGCGCTCGCTTGTGGATAGCTATATGGAGCATCAGTCGGAAACGGACAGGCTGCCCCGCAAAGACAAGGACCGCGGCTTGTATGTGATGGAAGCGGAGCGCCAGGATGAGCGGTATCCGATCTTTGAGGATGCCAATGGCACCCATATCATGAGCTCAGACGATATTTGTATGGTCGAAAATTTGCATGAGCTCATGGAGGCGGGCGTAACCAGCCTCAAGATCGAAGGAATAATGAAGTCGATCGAATACAATGAAACCGTTGTTCGCGCTTATCGGAATGCGATTGACGCTTATACAGCTAATCCAGACGACTATTCGTTTCAGGAAGAATGGCTCGAAGCGATTCAACAGCTTCAGGATCCTAATCGTGAGCTTAGCTACGGATTCTTTTATAAAGAGCAGGTCTATTAATCTATTCAATTGAACTAAAAGAACATGCTTACGAAGTGAGTTTTGCTTCGCAAAACTAAAAGATTATGCTTACGAAGTGAGTTTTGCTTCGCAAAACTTTAGGAGGTGCACAGCTATGACTACAACAGATAAGGTTGCTCCGCGTTACCAGGGAAAGCGGCACCGCTTGGACAAGCCAGAGCTTCTTGCTCCAGCGGGAAACTTGGAGAAGTTGAAATTTGCGATTCATTATGGTGCGGATGCGGTATATATCGGCGGGCAAAAATACGGCCTGCGCTCCAATGCCGACAACTTCAGCTTTGAAGAGATGAAGGAAGGCGTAGAATTCGCCAATCGTTATGGCGCCAAAGTATTTGTGGCAACGAATATTTATGCGCATAATGAGGATGTTGAGGGCTTGGAGGACTATCTTCGCTCCTTGCAGGAGGCAGGCATTTCTGCCATTATTGCGGCAGACCCTGCCATTATCGAGACTGCGCAGCGTGTAGCTCCGAAGCTGGAAGTGCATTTGAGCACCCAACAATCGACACTCAACTGGCAGGCGGTCCAGTTTTGGAAGGAAGAGGGTTTGCCGCGGGTGGTTCTGGCTCGCGAGACGAGCTTCAAGGACATAGCTGAAATCAAGAAGCATGTGGATATTGAGATCGAAGCGTTCATTCATGGCGCCATGTGCTCGTCCTTCTCTGGACGCTGCGTGCTGTCTAATCATTTTACCGATCGGGATTCAAACCGAGGAGGCTGCTCGCAGTCCTGCCGATGGAAGTACGATCTATTTGTAGACGATATGCCGCTGTATCCCGAGGAAGAAGATAAATTTACGATGGGCTCCAAGGATTTGTGCATGATTGAGTATTTGCCTGAGTTGATCGAAGTAGGAGTAGACAGCTTTAAAATCGAAGGTCGAATGAAAAGCATCCACTATGTCGCAACGGTCGTGAATGTATATCGACAAGCGATTGATGCCTATTTCGCAGACCCAGAGCATTTCGAATTAAAGCGAGAATGGGTTGAAGAAATTAACAAGGCAGCTAATCGGCCTTTGAATACGGGCTTTTTCCTGGATGTACCCGGAGCGGAGGACCATATTTACGAGCCGGAGGAGAAGGCGGCACCTTATGATTTTGCGGGAGTAGTGCTGGAGTATGATGCAAAGTCCGGATTTGCTACTGTTCAGCAGCGCAATCATTTTAAGCTCGGACAGGAAATCGAATTTGTAGGACCGCAGGGCACTTTCTTCAAGCAGACGATTACCGAAATAACGGATGCAGAGGGTGCTTCGCTGGAGGCCGCACGCCATCCGCTTCAGCACATTCGCATAAGAACGTTAAAGCCCGTAAAGCCTATGGATATGATGAGGAAGAAAATAGGAAAAAAGTAGAATAGTGCAGAGCCATGACTGGAGTCTTATTTTTTCTAAAAAATAAGGCTCTTTTTTTGTTTTTATTCTTATGAAATGACTAGTTTCTGTCGATATAAAATAATATACTGTAAATACACTATTAATACATATTTCGGCAAGATTCGCTAGCTGCATATGCACTATTTCAGACTTACAATATTGAAGGCGGTGTCTTACCCAATGAAAAATCCAGAAGAACAAAAAGCGAAGAAGTCGAAGCAAAAACAGCCGGTTGGGCAGGGGAGCTCAGCGGCTAACGGAAAGTCTGACCTAAATTTGAAAGCGCAATCAGGATTGAAAGCTATAACTGAGGCGGCTAAGTCAGGTATGAAGGGAACGAAGATGTCCAATCCTATCAAGTCGGTAGGATTAAAGCTATTTTTAATTATTTTTTGCAGTATTATTGCTTGTGTATTAACCGTAGGTCTAATGGCATATTCGAAGTCTAAATCTATTATTGAAAACAAAGTTTCCGATGCAAGCTTTGAAACGGTCAAGCAGGTAGCCAATAATCTTGATGTCATTTACAAGACCTACGAGGATTTGTCGCTGCAAATCTTAATTGATAAGGATTTCCATGAAATCGTACGAACGATGCTGGACGCCAAAGACGATTACACACAGTTTGAATCCTCGCGTAAACTAGGGGACAAAATGCAAAACTACAGCATGGGCAACAACACGATTGTTTCCATGATGCTGTTGCCGGTGAATCCTAAACTTAGCACTGTAACCGCAGGCTCAGCAACCAGCAGCAGCGCCGAGAAGCTGATGCAATCGGCGTGGTTCAAGGAAACCGTCGAAAAAGCAGGCAAAACCAATTGGATTCCGCCTCAGCCGGAAGGCCTATCCAATCCATCAAGCGTGGTTACGATTGGTTTAAGCCGTTTAATTAAAGACACGACTTCAAGCGAAGCGTCTTATGTATTGTTATTGGAAATTCCTGCGGAATCGATTTCGGAACGGTACCGTGACGTTAATCTCGGAGAAGGCAGCCAGGTGGCGATTGTTGACGAGAAGGGCCAATACATCACTAATCCAGATGTTAGCTTAATCGGCAAGGCAGCAAATATAACGCTGCCGCAAGAAGGCGACAAAGCAAAGCAGGACTCCGTGAAGATGACGACAACGGACGGCGAAGGCGTGCTGGCTGCTTACAAAACATTCTCCACTATGGATTGGAAGCTTGTGGGAACGGTACCTGTGAAGGAGCTTGTGAAAGACGCGAAAGCGATTCAGAACCTGACTTGGATAACCGTGCTGATCGCAGCTCTTATCGCGATCGCGATTGGCTTCCTAGTCATTATGACGATTGCTCAGCCATTAGTTAAGCTTCGTAATTTGATGAATGAAGGCGCGAGTGGAAATCTTACGGTTCGTTCCGAAATGAAGAAGCGGCAGGATGAGATTGGCGAGCTAAGTGAAAGCTTTAACCTTATGATGACGCAAATCAAGGGCTTGGCCATTCAGACGACACGTTCTGCTGAAGAGGTTCTGGTCACGGCAACCGAGCTAAGCGATGCCTCCAGAAAAACGGCGATTTCCGCTAAGGAGATTGCGGTTGCTACGGAAGAGATTGCAGGCGGTGCGACGAGTCTAGCAGTTGAGGCGGAGCGAGGCACGGATTTGACGGGACATATCGATGTGCAAATGAAAAAAGTAATTGATGCCAATGAACAGATGGTCAGCTCTGCGCAAGAAGTGGAGAAGGCGAGTCAGCAAGGTACGGCCTACATGGGCGTGCTTATTCAGAAGACCGGCATGACGGAGGAAATGACGCGCTCCATGGTCGAGAAGGTAGACGCGCTGAAAGAGAGCACAGGCTCTATCGTTAAAATTTTGGATGTGCTTAATAATTTGACGAAACAAACGAATATTCTTTCGTTGAACGCTACGATTGAAGCTGCGCGGGCTGGGGCAGCGGGCAAAGGATTCATGGTGGTTGCCGATGAGATCCGTAAGCTTGCAGATCAATCACGCCAGTCTATCGATGTGGTTGGTCAAATCACAGAAAAAATCAGAGGCGAAATCGACGAGACGGTTCTTGTGCTTTCGGATGCTTATCCGCTTTTCCAAGAGCAAATTGGGTCCGTCAAAGAAGCGAACCAAATCTTCTTGACGGTATCGAGCCAAATGGGCGAGCTTACAGAAAAGCTTGATTTGGTAACCGATTCTATTGGTCAGCTGGATCAGTCCCAAGCCGTATTGTCCGATGCGATGACCAACGTAAGCGCAGTTGCCGAAGAATCCTCTGCCACGTCGGAAGAAGTAGCTTCGCTTAGCTCGGAGCAGCTCAGCATCAGCGATGGCATGGTAAGGCTGTCAGAGAAGCTGGATACGGTGTCCCGCGAGCTGAAGGAATCACTCTCCCAGTTTAAAATCGATTAACAGATTTGAGATAGGCATATTCGTTTCATAGATAAGCTAAAGAGCTATTCAGGCCAATCGTGCTGAATGGCTCTTTTTTTTTGTTTGGGGAGAGAAGAGGGAGGTTTGAAAGGATTTGGTTAAAGGAGATACTGAACCTATATCGAATGGAGCGATGAGGATGTAGGCATCGAATATGCTCTGGAAAGAATGAAAAGGGGCACGATCATCATGGTGAGGAATTATGTTTAAACGGATATGGATTGCTGCTTGCCTGATCACATTGATTATGGTTGTGTTTATCGTTCGGCTTGCGTGGCTTCAGCTTATGCCGGCAAGCTCTTCGGCATCGGTGCTTACCCCGCAGGCAAGCCGTGGCGGCTGGCAGCGGCTGTCGGTGCTGCAGCGCCAACGCAATTTGGTGCTGGATTCGGGGCGGGGCGATTTTTATGACCGGTTCGGAATACCTGTGACCGGAGAAACTTACTCATCCGCGGCTTTATTTCCGGTAGCGCCTAAGGAGCGAGGCAGCGATGAAGGACTAAAAAAGTTAAGCGGCGTTTTAGGCGTAACTGAGGAACAGCTGCTGCAAAAATGGGACGCCGTGCGAGAGCCTGTCTTTTGGAAGGCGGAAAGTGGGCTTCAGCCTATACGCCTTACTAAAGCTCAAATAGACAACATTAAAAGTCTGAACCTAAATGGAATTCGGGTGCTGCCTTACCGCAACCGCTATTTGCCGGATTTTGAAGCTAAGCATTGGATTGGTTTTACGAGTCAGCATCCGGAATGGCTGCAAAGGGAATATGCGAATGAGCTGGCAGCTGGCAAAAGGAAGCTGGCGGAGCAGGTGGGCGGCTCCGGTCTGGAGAAGTCGCTGGATAAGCTGCTGCATGGAGTAGGGCCGACTTCGGTTTCTTATTTTATGGATGGGAGAAATGCGCCGATGCAGGGCCTGGATATGCGGATTACGCAGCCTGGCAACCTCTATTACCCGCTCAAAACGATAACGACCATTGATTTGAAATTACAAAACGAGATTGAAGCCTATTTGGACGCGCAAGGCTTGCAGGAGGGGGCGGTCGTTGTGCTGGATGCAAGCAATGCGGACATTATTGCAATGGTGTCTCGTCCGAAGCTTAAGCCGGGCCAATTCATGACGGCAGATGGCACCGAATGGGAAAATCATGCGCTGAGGGCGGTTGCGCCGGGTTCCGTATTCAAGCTGGTAACGGAGGCAGCTGCATTGGAGACAGGGGTGGTCAGGCGGAAGGAGACGTTTCTTTGCAACGGAGAATACGGCAAGTATGGCTTGTCCTGCTGGAAGGAAGGCGGACATGGGAGGCTGACGCTTCAAGAGGGATTAGCCCAGTCGTGCAACATCTTGTTTGCGACGCTTGCAGAACGCTTGCAGGCGGCAGAGCTGCAGAGGACGGCAGAAGCGCTAGGCATCGGCTTACAGGCAGGCTGGCATCGCGATCAGGCGTTTGGGCCGTTTGGCGGTCCGCTGCGTCTGCTGGAGGAAGAGGAGGCAGGGCAGCTGTTCGCGCCGGTGCGAAGCAATTCGAAGGGAAGGCTGGCTGGAGGGAGCGAGGCAGTGGATTCGGGTGCTGCGAGCGCAAGCAAGCGCGGCGGGAAGCTGGACGGTGCGCGAAAAGCGAGAGACCGTGCAGCGACGCTGGCAGCGGTCGACGGCGGCGTGCTCGCGCAAAGCGGTATTGGGCAGCGTGATGTCCGGATGACGCCGCTTCAGGCGGCGAATCTGATTGTAACGCTGCTGAATGGAGGGCGCGTAATGGAGCCGCGCCTGGTTAGTGAAATCCGCTATGCCAACGGCCAGCGGATGGTGAAGCTCCCCGCGCAGCGGGCGCAAAGCAGTGGCCGGATTAAACCGGCCACTGCATATGCGCTGCTGCGCGGCATGCAGGCGGTCGTCGACCATGGGACGGGTCGATCGATCCGCCAAGGGCTGTGGCGAGTGGCCGGGAAATCCGGCACCGCCGAGACGATCCGGGCCGGCTCCGCCCGCAACCACCAGTGGTTTGCGGGCTACGGCCCGGTCAAAAAGCCGCGCTACGCTATCGCCGTGCTTGCGGAAAACAAACCGCCTGGCAGCGACAACCAGGCGACTAAGCTCTTTCGCGGCATCATGGACATCGCTGCTCGACACGATGAAAGTCATCGCGCAGACCCAAGCTGACTCGCAGCATGCCACCATTTACAACGAATATGATGCAACAAACCGCCTTTCGGCGCATAGCCGGAAGGCGGTTTGTTGCATCATGGATCTATATAAGTTCAACTAAAGCTTCTCGTTTTGGTCGCTGCGCGAGTAGAACATTCGTTGGGGGCGCGGTAGCAGCTGAGTTCTTAGATTGACTAAGACATGTAAAGCTAATTATTCGGCTATTAAGAAGAACACTTCGTTTATCCAGTATGATTCCCTCGCCTCGCTAATCTTTCATTTCTGGCGTTCAACTTATGGACGCACAGTCGGTCACTGATAGTCCATAGCCCAGCGGCGCCAACTAGGAAAGGTAGGGCCGGGTTTAGAGAAATAGATCTATTTTTTAGATCTATTCTGGTTAAGATAGTCTAAAAAGAGGAAATAGGTCTAGAAAATAGATCTAATCTAGCTTGGATGCTCCAAATGGGCCGGACATGGCTGGTTTTTTGGGAAATAGATCTAATTTTTAGATCTAAATTGGCACAAATAGCCGAAACCGGTTCGGCCCCTTAATTATGGAGTCTATCTGCTTCATACTCACGTTCTCATCGTTTTTCATTTTTCAATAAAGTAAGCATTTTACTAGAC
>NZ_VCIX01000034.1 GCF_006345825.1 Paenibacillus paridis | reverse complement strand
TTCTGTTCCCATGCTACCCCCACCGCTAAGCAACATAGTCTATTTATGATTCGTCTAAATATTGGAAATCACATTTTAAAAGTACTGTACGCTATATAGTTATTGGATCAATAGACAAAGCATCGGAGGTAAAGGCATGCAATTCAATTTCGATTTGCCGAATAATATCATTACTATTATTTTCTCTGTCTTAAGCTGGGGCTTCATTAGTTTTTTGGTCATCCGTCANTTGGTCATCCGTCAATTTTTGAAGCAAGAAGTGAAGCCCGTACTCTGGAGAGCTATCCTCGTTGCTTTGATTGGGTTAGGCGCCTTCTCATTAAATATCACCCTATTTCATACTTCTGTAAAATTACCTATTTTACCGCTCGGCGTTTGGTTTGTATATTTTCTCTTGAAAAAAACGACATTCCAGTTGTATCGGCGATTTGCTTGGATTGGATTTTGGGCAAACTTTGTTTTCTTAATAGCTACCTTACTATCTGCCCTGACCCATAGCTGGGTCTATCCGAAGGGACAAGTGTCCACTTATGTTGCGAATGTGAATGATGCAGCTATTATACGAATTGTTCCTTCCACTTCTGAGGCCTAT
>NZ_VCIX01000032.1 GCF_006345825.1 Paenibacillus paridis | reverse complement strand
GGCCTTGATGAAGAGACTACGCGAATCATCGATACGGATATCCCGCTCGTGACCGTACCGGTTCGCCCAGGCCGTAACTTGGCCGTTATTATCGAGGTAGCGGCGATGAACTTCCGCTTGAAGCGGATGGGTTACAACGCGGCACTTCAATTTACGAACAAGCTCACCGAGACGATAAACGATGATATGGACGAATACGATTGAGTGTAGAGGAGATATCTAATAATGAAGANACGATAAACGATGATATGGACGAATACGATTGAGTGTAGAGGAGATATCTAATAATGAAGACATTGTTACTTAATCCAATAGCCTTTACGATTGGGTCCTTATCGGTACACTGGTACGGTATTATTCTAGGGACAGGGGCTTTAATTGGGCTGCTGCTTGCTATACAGGAAGGGAAGCGTTTTGGCATCAAGCCGGATTTCTTCATGGACTTATTGCTGTTTGGTGTTCCTTCTGCCATTATTGCGGCACGTATCTATTATGTGGCGTTCATGTGGGAAGATTATAAAGGCCACCTTCTTGATGTATTCAAAATATGGAATGGCGGTATTGCGATTTACGGTGCGCTTATTGGGGCATTTATTTGCGGCTTCTTCTATGCCCGTTATAAAGGCTACAATTTCTTGCGCATTGTTGATAT
>NZ_VCIX01000033.1 GCF_006345825.1 Paenibacillus paridis | reverse complement strand
CGAGGAGGGGTACGTCATAGATGACGCTGTCTCCTTCTGTCGCCAATAATGAGGCCGCTAAAATGGGGAGTACTGCATTCTTTGCTCCGCTAACACGGACCGTTCCCGTCAAACGCTGGCCTCCGCGGACGATAATTTTGGTCATCTTTTGGTTCCCTCCGCGAACTGCAATTTCTATTTCCAAACCGTGAATATTTAGGAATTGAACATTTTACCCAACCCTCATCTTATCACTCCATAACATGAATCGACAAGCGTTAAATTCTTGCTTTTTTTTACAACCGTTTTCNGAGTCCTCATGTATTACCCATTGTTGACATATTTCGCTTTTGTTATTCGACAAAGCTTTTGAGCAATACGGTATAACCCCAATAATCCAAAAAAAACTTGGCCAATAAATTGCCCATTATGATCGCGACAATGACCTGAAATACTCTTGCCTTCGGGCTTCGCGGGAATTTGAAAAAGGTTTCCCATTTCACCTCTTGCAGCACAAACCAAACAAATATAATACAAAGAATGACAATGATGATGGAAAACAGCCCTGTCATACCCGTATAGTTTTGTATATCCCTATAAAGCTCATTGTCGACGTCCATGAATCCTCCTTGAAATGACTAAACTAAACTTATTGAAATGAATTTAATGAATTTATTTTTTCTGGATAAACACCCGGTGCAGCAGTACGCTGAATTCA
>NZ_VCIX01000031.1 GCF_006345825.1 Paenibacillus paridis | reverse complement strand
AATCGATTGGGCAAGGTACCGTGATGGGTATTGATAACGTCGATTTTGCCAAGGTAGCTTGGTTCCGAGACGATTTGTCTCCGGTGCATCCGAATTATTATTTAAATAATTTAGGTTTATATGAGCACGCTGCACTTATTCCTACTAAAGTAGCCGAGAAAAACCAATTAAAGCTCGGCGATTTAATTTCAGTTGGCTTTCCAGACGGAATGATTGAATTTACGGTAGTAGGCATTTTGCCGTATTGGCCTACGCAATATCCAGATAAATCACCATTCATCATTGCGAACTTGGACTATATTTATGATCAAATGCCTATTACTCCTTATGAGGTTTGGCTAAAAATGAAGCCTGAAGCGAAGCTCGCTCCCATTGTCGAGAAGCNTTCGGCATATTGAGCTTAGGCTTCCTTGTATCTGTCGTCATTACGTTGGCGGGCTATGTTCTGTACTGGTTCTTCAACTTGTCAGGCCGTGTCGTGCAGTTCGGCGTACTTCGTGCGATGGGACTCTCGCGCAGGCAGCTTACGGGCATGCTTCTGCTGGAGCAGCTCTTTACAGCGGGACTTGCGATAGGGCTCGGCGTATTAATTGGAAAGGCAGTCAGCTTGCTATTCCTGCCGTTCCTGCAAACGACCGAGAATGTGGCTGAAACGGTGCCGCCATTCCGAGTTATATTCGACTCGAACGATACCAATCAGTTATTCTATGTGGTCGGATTTATGATGCTGATCGGTGCGCTTCTGCTCTTCCTGCATATTCGTAGGCTGAGAGTGCACCAAG
>NZ_VCIX01000030.1 GCF_006345825.1 Paenibacillus paridis | reverse complement strand
CCTCAATCATGGGATTCCGACTTGAAAGCGGAACCCTTGCATCCAATAGTTCGATGGCAAGATCGATTAGTTTGAGTTTGTCCTGTATTTGCCTTTTCGCCCGGGTCATATGTCCCGGAAACCATTGAATGGTCATTTACTCACCTCATTTAGTCCAGTGCTTTATAAATTCCAGCTTATTGAGCGGCCAGAAAATAACATCTGCCCGTCCAACAACCTCTTTGTCCGATACNGCTGTCGCTGCGATTATCACCCAGTGCAAAGATCATCCCTTCGGGAACGGTACCTTCCGTATGTTCAGCATTCGGGAAGTTTGGTCCGCCGCCGTTATAGAGCATGCCTTCAGCGTGTGCAGCCTCCAAAGCCTCTTTAATATAAGGCTCCTCGATTTTCTTATCATTTATATAAAGATCGTCGCCTTCAAGTCTTATCGTATCCCCAGGAACGCCGATTACTCGTTTGATAAATCTTCTGCCTTGCTCTGGAACATCGAATACGACAACTTCTCCATATTTCGGCTCGCGTATTGTATATACGATTTTATTTACGATCAATC
>NZ_VCIX01000029.1 GCF_006345825.1 Paenibacillus paridis | reverse complement strand
CAAAAGCCACATATGGCAGAGGAAGCATTAAATCAGCTGATGAGCTATTCCTTTCCGCTTGTTAATTTAGATTTGATATATGGACTGCCAGGCCAGACAGCTTCTACTTGGCTTTATTCACTTGAGAAGGCGATTAGCTATTCTCCTGGAGAAATTTTTATTTATCCTCTCTACACACGGGAGAATACGATTCTGAAGCCGGAGCAAATTCGAAGCGGCGGTACGGATATTCGGCTTGAGCTTTATCATATTGCTCGCCAGCGCCTTGAGGAAGCGGGTTATAAGCAGTATTCGATGAGGCGCTTTGCAAAGGATATCTCCTTCTCGCATAAGAATGTNGACTTGGCTGCGGTGCGCGCTCCTATACCCGGGATGTTCATTATGCTTCGCGCTACGGAGTAAGCGTTGCAGCCGCCAAAAGTATTATTGAGGATTATGTAAAAGCTGAGCGATATGATACGGCTGATTATGGATTTATATTAAATGAATCTGAGCAGAAGCGCAGATTTGTACTCAAAGCGATTCTACACAGTGAGGGCCTTACACTGTCCCAATATGCCGAGCGTTTCGGGTCGGATGCCATGAGGGATCATAGCGATTTAACGGAGCTGATAACGATTGGGCTCGCAGAG
>NZ_VCIX01000027.1:337-638 GCF_006345825.1 Paenibacillus paridis | reverse complement strand
CTTGTGCATGTTTTAGTTCCTTCCTACTCGAAATGACAGCAACTCTCGTTAACTATATCGGTATTTATTAGTCATCTGTCCATAGTTTTAAACAAACAAATGCAGAAATCCAGTAACCAATAGCCCTTATGGCGCATAAGATATATAAATATTTGAAATGGGCTATGAAACAAGTATAAATAAATAGAGTTTGTGGCATAATAATAGCTATATAGGCAATGTAAGAGAAAGCGGGGATTGTAATGGACGACAATCGCGAGCATCACTGTATCATTTGCAATCAACAGAAGTCGGACGGCCA
>NZ_VCIX01000027.1:0-293 GCF_006345825.1 Paenibacillus paridis | reverse complement strand
GGACGGCCAAGGTATTCGAATTGTCAGCGGTTTTATTTGCGAGACATGTGAAGAGGAAATGGTGCGGACAGACGTCAAGGATGCGAAATATCCTTTTTTCATTCATCAGATGAAGCAAATATTTTTAGGTGAAAATGCTTGAGTGGTTTCTGGCAACAGAGGCTGCTCTTTTTTTGTCGTTTTTCATGTACAATAGGAATATCATAAAGCCTTTTTATTTTGAAAGGAATGTCCTTATATAATGAAGCAATTTTACGCACCGCTCCTAGAAGCTCTTATTGATCATATAAATG
>NZ_VCIX01000028.1:401-830 GCF_006345825.1 Paenibacillus paridis | reverse complement strand
CTGCCAGTCAAACAGCAAGTTGAACATCAATCCTACAGCGACCGGTGTTACAATATAGGGAAGAAAATTGACTAATTGAAAAAAGCCCTTCCACTTAACCCAGCGGCTGTAAAGCAGCGAGGCGATTATTAATCCAAAAATAATTTGAAGCGGCAGCGTAAATGATACAAACAGCAGCGTATTGCCGACTGATTTAAAGAAATAAGAATCGGGATTGAATAGAAATTTATAGTTGTCAAATCCGACGAATGTTTTTTCGCTGATCCCGTTCCAGCTCGTCAAGCTGACGTATAATGAAAAGATCATTGGGATCAGGCCGAATGCCAAATAAAACAGCATGTACGGCGAAAGGAAAAAGTAAGGCACCCATCTTCTTTTTACGGCATCCATCGTTCACACTCCCAACTATTAAACATGCTGTGAAAGGAA
>NZ_VCIX01000028.1:0-292 GCF_006345825.1 Paenibacillus paridis | reverse complement strand
GAGCTTTCGCTTTCAATTCTTTTTGAATCTTATCCAACGCCTGATCTACGCCGAATGAATTGTCTTTGGCTAACGTTTGAATGACTATATTCATAGCGTCGTCCAGAACTAAATCATTAATATTTTCCGGCATATCCGTTGTTGACTCTGAAATATTGACGAAAAATTTATGACCGATATCTTGAGTTCCGAAGTTCCGCCATGTCCATTTCGTGAAGGAAGCGTCCTCGTAAGCTTTTTTGAAGTGCGTGAACACGCCATCGGTTTTCTGCGCTTCTGCGCCTTCCTGCGA
>NZ_VCIX01000025.1 GCF_006345825.1 Paenibacillus paridis | reverse complement strand
TTTCATTTGAACAACGTCGCCTAGCTCAAACTGTTTACGCTCCATCTCTACTGCCTCCCTTTTCATTACGTTGGTACGTGACTATTCTTGGATAGGGAATTTCTATTCCGCTTGCATCCAAAGCCTTCTTTATCTCAATATTGAGCTTCCGTGAAACGGCATGATGCGTATTGGGCCTGCATTCCGCTATAACACGTACCGTTACGNACCGTTACGCCTGTAGCAGCAATGGATTGAACACCTAGCACCTCGGGAGCACTAATGAGATTATCATCCTGCGTGCTTACCATCGTATAGCGGATGATATCTAGAGCACGATCTACATCCTCTTCATGCGCAACTAATATATCAACTACAGCAACGGTATTATTAATGGAAAAATTCGTTACCTGATTAATCATTCCATTAGGGATGATATGTATTTCTCCTGTCCAGCTTTGCACCCGAGTGGTTCTCAGACCGATCATTTCGACCGTACCTTTAAATTGTCCGGTTTGAATGACGTCTCCGACACCGAACTGGTCCTCAAGGACAATGAAGAAGCCTGTAATAATATCCTTTACTA
>NZ_VCIX01000026.1 GCF_006345825.1 Paenibacillus paridis | reverse complement strand
CATCCCACGGGCACTTCCTAGCAGTCTTGTCTTTGCACTCGGTCTGATTTTTATTTACCTGACAGTTAATAACGTGAGGGGCCGCAATTTCGATGAGGGGAGGATATGGGGGATTTTTTTGTCCATAAGTCATTTATTGATTTTAGCAGTGACGCAGGAAAGCCTGCTGATCTATGTCTCTATTATAGTGATAGTCCTTGGGCTGCTTAGTTTTCTTACATCGCTACCCTTCGTCCTGGTTCGGCTCTTAAGGGAAAAAAAGGGAAATGTAGGAGGTCGAAGAGCTGTAAGGCATCTGTCTTCGNCGAAGAGCTGTAAGGCATCTGTCTTCGAACTACGCAACTGAAGGTAAGATGGGTAAAGATAAATTCAAGATAAAACCGTAAACAACAACTGTGACGTTATGTCGTCCATGCCAAAACTCCCACGGTTGGCTGCCGTGGGAGTTTTGGCATGGAAAAGTGGAAGTCGCAGGGGTAAACATAGGTTTAGCTCAAGCAGGTTCTAATCCTGCGGGAAGCGCATAGACTGTTGATGATGGCAGAGGAAGTAATCACTTTAGCGTGGATAATAATAAGCTTTACAGAGAGTCCTGGTACATGATAAATCGGCCTTCCGAGAAAGGAGGTCCGACGATTCAT
>NZ_VCIX01000088.1 GCF_006345825.1 Paenibacillus paridis | reverse complement strand
CGCGCGTCCGCTGCGCAATATTCTCGTACGTAATGCGCCCCGGCACGTCCATCGAGCGGTCATCCGTCTCCTTCACCCAGTCCATCTCCAGCAGTTGCGATTCCGCGAGATGGTTGCGAATGTAGCGCTCCACAACGCCCCAATATTTCGTGTAGCCGCTTTGGGCGAGCGTAATGCCTGTGGCGATCAGATCGACGAGTGAGCAGGTTTCATGCTCGTACGCCTGCTCCTTCATATCGCCTGGCGTCCAGCCGAACGCCGTGCACTGCGTCACCGCCCAGGCATAGCTTTTCTCCACGAACGCAATAAGCGCGGCATCGCCCGTAAATACGCCAAAGCGCGCCAGCGCGTCGAGCGTGCCAAGACGCGTATGGAAGTGCCCGCTGCGGTAGGCCAGCGCGTCGTTAAAGCTGCCGTCCGGGTTGAACACGCCGCTGCGCTGCACGATCAAGGCGGTGAAAAACTGGCAAAGCTCAAACGCATCCGCGTTGCCTGTCAGCTCATGGTACTTCAGCAGCGGCATAACGAGCCTGCCGCAGAACGCTGCCGGGTCTGGAGCGAGCCGGAGCAATATCGCATTGGAGGAAGGCCAGCCGCCTTCCTTATATTCCGAAGCCGGATAATACCAGACGTCTCGCTCCTTGATTGCCACACGCTTTAGCGCCGCCACGTGCTTATCCGCCGCTTCCTTCACAGCCGGATCGCCTGTCGACTGAAACCATGTCGTCAGCGACAAAATAACGGCTCGCTGGTCGATAAAATTAGCATTCGCCTCCCAGTTATAATTCGGATTTGTCTGACGATAGCTCAGCCCGTCCTCCTTAAAGAACGAGAGCAGGTTCGATCTATACTTGGCTTCAATGTCTGAGCCAAACGTCTCCCCCGACATATGCCGCGCCAAAATCATGCCGTCGACCATCCGTCCGTGCGAGGAGCCGTAATCCCAGTCGCCATGCGTCAAGTTCGCAGGCTCCGTCATCAGGTTAGCCGCAAAAAACGGAATATCGTTATAGTCGCGGTCCGCCATGCCAACGATCGCGTTCATTGCATGCCCCGCGCGATCCTCCAACGTCAGCGTGTCAGGTAATAATCTTTTTGCCATCAGTAGTCTCTCCTTCGTTAATTCAAAGTTTGCGGCTCGAGCGAGCTGCGGTAATCGCCAATGGTCATGCCCATCTTCTTCTTGAAAATCTGGCTGAAATAGCGGTAATCCTCATAACCGACCCGCTTCGCAATTTCATAATTTTTATAGGCAGGGTAGCGCATCAGCTCAACGGCCTTGGCGAGCCGGGCATCCGTCAAATAGTCGACAAAATTGCTGCCCGTCGTTTTTTTGAACAAGCGGCTCAAATAGTCAGCGTTCAAAAAACGGCTTTCCGCTATCTGATGCAGACTGAGCGGCTGGTCACAATGCTGCTCGATCAGCTTCTGGATTTCCCGAACAATCTGCTCGCCCTGCTTGCCGGCCGCGGGACTCCGCGAACCGATCACGCCGGGCAAAATTTCATTTTTAAAAATCGCACCGACAGCCGTCACATCCTTGCGTATCCGGATCATCTCCGTATAGGCTAGCAGGCTGTGTCCCGTTGCCTTCTCTAGATTCGCACCTATGCTCTGCAACTGCTTCTCCAATGAATGCACAAGCATCAGTGCGCCGCGCAGCAAATCATCCACTGTCATGCAGGGCTGCGAAATTTGTGCATAAAAGCGCTCAAAATCCTGCTGCGCCTGCTCTTCATTGCCATGCTGAAGATTAATCAGCAATGCTTGCTCAAGCTCTCGCGGATAAGCCGATGCAGCCACAACAGAAGTCTCGCCAGCAAATCCAATCCAGCCTGCTTCGCCAAGCTTTCTGGCGTTCAAGCTCAGCTTTGATTTCTTGTACAGCTGCGGCAGCAGCGAATCTTGCTCTGCCTGCTCGCTCGCCGCAATGCTATAGCTCACGCCCGCCAACTGCTTCAGCAGCGGCTGAAGCATAGCCAAGAGACGAAGCAGCTCACTTCTCACCAAGTGCTTGCCATGCAGGCAAAGAACAAGCTCGCACATGCTTCCCTGCGCGGCCGTCATCACAACATCCCACTCGCCGCCAAAATAAAACGCCCGCTCCTGCTGAAGCTTTTGCCGCAGTTGCTCCATAATCAAAGGCAGCTCGCAGCGCTCCACGTACACATCCGGCTGGGCAACCAGGAGCAGGGAATTTCCCGCCTTCCAGCTCATACCAGCCAGAGCGCTGCTTTCACTCCCATCGCCCGTGAACAAAACATCCTCCAGCCAGTTCTTCGCGCTGCCCTCTCTTGCCCTTGCTTTGCTGATTTGCCTGCGGTCTAGCTCTTCCAGAGCTTTGCCAAGCACGGCCGCAAGCTCATCCTTCTTGATCGGCTTCAGCATATACTCAAATGCGTTATGGCGGATCGCTTCCTTCGTATATTCAAAGTCCGAGTAGCCGCTGACCACGATCGTCAGCAGCTCCGGAAGCTCCTTGCCAAGCAAGGCGAGCAGCTGTTTCCCGTCAAGGCCGGGCATCCGCATGTCCAGAAACAGAAGATCCGGCTTTTTGAGCAGCGCCATATGATAGGCGTCCTCGCCGTCCTCCGCTTCCCCCGCAAGCGCAAGGCCAAGCTCCTCCCACGGAATCGATTGAATCAAGCCCCTGCGAATCCAGCGCTCGTCATCGACAATCATCACCTGTCTCATATCCGTCACGCCTCCCGACTACGAGCCTCATTTGGGATCAGCCTTTAACCGATCCTGCCGTCAAGCCATCGATAATATAGCGCTGCAGAAACAAATAAATAATGAGAACCGGGGCAATGACCACGATCATAAAGGCAAATACAATTCCCCAGTTCGTGCTGTACAGCGTAACGAAGTTAAACACCTGAAGCACGATCGTCCATTTTGTGCTATCCGTAACGAGGTAGAAAGGACCGAAGAAATCATTCCATACCGATACGATAACAACGATCGAGACCGTGACCAGCACCGTGCTGATGAGCGGCAAAATAATTTTGAGATACAGCCGGAAATAGCCGCAGCCTTCCAGAATAGCCGCCTCGTCCAGCTCCCTCGGCACGGACTTGATAAACCCGACAAGCAGAAACACCGCGAACGGCAGCAGAACCGCCGTGTAGTACATCACAATGCTGAGATATGTGCCTTTAATATGAAGGACATCTAGCAGCCGAATCGTCGGAATAATGGAGACCGGCACGATGAGTCCCATAATAAAGGCCATATAGACGCCGTTCAAAAATTTGCCGCCGCGCCGCTGAATGACAAACGCCGCCATCGATGCGAACAGGTTCACGCAAACAACCACAAGCGCCGACAGAAGAAAGCTGTTTTTAAAGCCGCGCAAAATATTATCCTGGTTAAACACATCCCGGTAATTGCTGAATTCCCAGGTCGACGGCAGCGACAAGCCAAATAACGCGGATTCCCTGATGCCTTTGAACGAATTGATAAAAATCATAAAAAACGGAATAAGAATGAGGAGAGCGAGGCCGATTGCAACGATTTCCAACGCGATTGGCGGCAGTTTTTTTCTCATTACATCTCGACCTCCCTTTTCTTCATCGCCATCAGCACAGGTACGCCAACCAGGGTTACAAGCGCAAACAGCAGCATATTGATCGCCGTGGCATAGCCCATTTCGCCCGAGCTGAACGTGTTGCGAATATACGTATAGAACACCTCGGTCGTATAGCCCGGACCGCCTTCGGTCAGCACCATTACGATCTCGAATACTTTCATCGAGCCGATCATTGCAAGCAGCACGTTAACGGTAAAAGCAGGCGCCAGCAGCGGGAACACCACATGCTTGAACCGCGTCCAGTAATTCGCTCCATCTATCGAGGCGCTCTCGATCAGATCCTTCGGAATAAATTGCAGCCCGGCCAAATAAACGACCATCGAAAAGCCCGCAACCCGCCAGATGTCGGTAATGATAATGGTAAACAAAGCGAATTTCGGATCGTTCAGCCAGTCCTGCATCATAAAATCCAGGCCGACCATATCAAGAAATTTATTTACGATTCCGTGCTCGGGATGGTAAATAGCCCGGAAAATATAGCCGATAACCAGTGGAGCAATGACATAAGGCATGAAAAAAATCATCCGAAGCAAATTGCGCAGCCTCAGCTTCTCGTTTAAGATCAGCGCCAGCGCAATGCCCGATACATTTTGCAGCACCGTCACCGCAGCGGCAAAAATTAGCGTGTTCGTAAAAGCTTGCTTCAAGCGGGGCTCGTTGAACAGCTCCCTGTAATTTTCCAATCCGATGAACTTAATCGTACTTGCGTTAATGTTCCAATCGGTAAAGCTGTAATAGACGCCAATCACGGTCGGCGTTATGAAGAATAATAGAAAAACGATTATCGCCGGAAAAGAAAAATAAAGCGGGTATTTGTTTCTCTCCATCATGCTCACCCCTGCTCCGATAAGGAAGGGCAGGCCTTGCGCCCGAGCTGCTCTCTAAGGCAAGGCCCGCCTGCTCCATCTAAATGTTAAGCCGCTTATTTCTTATTCAAAACCTTCCAGACGTTTGGAATTGCCGTCCTTGACATAGTTCGTATCCATCTCTTTGATCGCTGCATCCACGTCGCCAGAAATATGGAACGCCTGCAATATTTTCCCGAGATCAAGGAAGGATGCCGTTAAGCGGTTTTGCACATTAACCTTGGACTTGCCTGCGTCGATATATTCCTGAACCGTTTGCTGGCTCGGGTAAAGCTCGCTCTCCGCGCCTTTGAAGATCGGAATGCCCGGGTGCAGCTTATAGAAGGAATTGACGCTTTCGCTTGAGATCATGAACTTCACGAGCTCCTTCGCCGCTTCCAGGTTCTTCGCCTTTGACGGTACCATCAGCTGGTTCGGTGGCGTAATCATGGCCGTACCTGTATCCGTAGCCGAAGGGAATGGGAAAAACCCGATTTTATCTTTCACAAAATCATTGCCGAATTTCTTCTCCAGCTGCGGCAGGATGCCATCCAGCATGAACGCCATCGCAACCTTGCCTTCGCCCAGCTCATTTTGCAATTCGTCAAAGGTGCCCGACAGCGTATTTTTCTGGAAGAGGCCCAAATCCTTGATTTCTTTCGCTTTCACGAACAAATCCTTAAGCGCCGCGATTTCGGATAGCTTCATGCCGTTGACATTAAGCTTCTGAACGCCCTCATCCCCAATCTCCTGATCTACCTGGCTTACCCAGCCCGTTAAGTAAAACACCTGAGTTGGCCAGCCGTCCTTCACGCCTTCATAGAAAGGCGTTACGCCGCTATCCTTCAGCTTCTTGGCGATTTCAAGCAGGTTTGCGTAATTCGTCGGCGGCTCAATGCCCGCTGTGGCGAAGACGTCCTTGTTATAGAACACGCCCATCATGCCCGTTTTGCCAAAAGGGACGCCATAAGCCTTCCCAGAGGCATCCTTCTGGAATTCGGCGATCGATTCAATCACGTTGTCCCACACGCCAGCCTCGCCCGACCATTCATACAGCGTCTCGTCGGCTCTTAGCTTGACGTACTGCTTCGTTCCCGGCTGCATCAGAAATACATCGGGAAAGTCGCCAGTAGAGAAGCGTGTTTTCAGCATGTTGTCGTAATCCCCGCCCGGCAGCGCCTGAACCTCTACCTTATTGCCGGTTTTCGCTTCAAAATCTTTAAAAATTTGCGTGTATGGCGTCGCGTCATCCGTATTCGGAATCAGGAAGGTTAGTGTGACCGGATCCTTCGCAGGCTCCTTGGTTGGATCTGCCGCCGCCGTCTTCTCAGGTGCGTTAGTCGCAGGCGTATTGTTTCCGTTATTCCCTCCGCATGCGGCCAAAGTCAGTGCTGCTAACAAGAATACCATCGTGAGATAAACCGCTTTCATCTTTCTCATTCATTGACACCCTCTCATCCTTAATGCTTACACCCCTATTATATGAAAGCGCTTCCTATCAACAAATTCACAATAATGACTTGTTATGTTGAATATTCTGACTTATTCGTTCGCAAGCGTGGTCTCGATCGGAATGAACAGCTTGATCTCCGTTCCCGCTCCCTTGCGGCTGTTAATCTCAAAATCAAACGCATCGCCAAACCGGATTTTATAACGGGAATACACGTTTTGGATGCCGATCCCCATACGGACCGCCGGCAAAGCACCATTGCCTTGCTGCATAGGCGGCTTGAGCGTCTGCCGGATCTCCGCGAGATGCTTATCGGAAATGCCGACTCCGTCATCGGATACGGAGAGTGCGATTCGCCCGCCTTCCCGCCGCATCGTCACCCTAATGCTGCCTTTGCCGCGCTTGCGCTCAATGCCATGGAATACGGCATTTTCGACAAGCGGCTGGAGGGTCATTTTGAGCAACGGAATGCTGTAAAGCTCCTCTTCAATCTGCTGCTCGTAGGCGATCTTATCCTCGAAGCGGATGCGCTGAATGCTCATATAAGCGTCAATTTGAACGAGCTCCTCCTGGAGGGTCACGATCTCGTCTTTGTTCTTGGTGTTGTAGCGGAAAATGTCTGCAAGCGATTCGGCCATTTGGCCGATGTCCTGCACCTGGTAATAGTCAGCCATCGACCGGATGCTGTCCAACGTGTTATAGAGAAAATGGGGGTTGATCTGCGAATAGAGCATAGCCAGCTCGGCTTCTTGAAGCTTGATTTGGTTCACGTATTTCGTCTCGATCAGCTGCTCCAGCTCCTCCTGCATGGCGTTGAAATTCATGCCGATCCGGCCGATTTCATCGTTGCGCTTCACCTCGACCCTTGCGGAGAAATCGCCGCGTTTCATGCGGTTAACCGATTTATACAGATGAAGGATCGGCTTCGTGATGCGCTGTCCGAAGAGGACAGATATTAGAAACGTAATGAAAAAGGCAATGCATGCGGTGAACAAAACGGTCGTCTTGATAATGTCCAGCGAGCCGAAGATGTCGCTCTTCGGGACGACGAGCACCGCTTTCCAGTTGGAGTAGCCCGACCTCGTATAGGAAACGAGACGCTCCTCGCCATCCATCTCGAACCAGAAGCGGCTCTTGCTGCCGCTTACCCGCTCGGTCAGCGCCGGCTCATCCGCATAGGCATTGGCATTTCCTGAAGCATAGACGAGCCGGTTGCCTTCATCAAGAATGAGAATGCTGCTGCTTGCCGATAGCGCGTCATTGCGCCCGATGCTGTTGAACAGCTCCGAACGATACTCCGCCCTGACAATAATAAATAAATCGGGATTCGAGAAATCTCGAATCAGAATTGCCGAGAAATAAGCCGCTTCTTCTGCGTCTGAGCGCTCCGACTCGGGAATCAAACTGCTGAAAAAAACCTCACCGTCCTTAGCTACCGTGGAGCGGAACCATTCCGAATTGCGGACCTGCGCGGCATTTCTCATCCCGCTGTCGTCGGATGCGCTAAGCAGCTCGCCCGTACTGAAATAAATATGGAAGCGAATAAAGTCACGGATTGGCGTTACGTTAAAGCTTTTTAAATAAAGGTCCCCGATTCGCTGGCGAAACTCGAAGCGCTCCTTGTCGCTCATCTCCGGGTAACGGTTGATGCCGTCGACGTAGCTTGGATCATTATAGGAAGCCAGCAGCAAATTCCGTTTGCTGTGAAAATCATTGTCCATGTTTTTTTCGATTTGCTGAACGAGCAAGGCGCTGGCGGACTCCGCCTGCCTGCCCATCGTCGTATAGGAGATATAAAAGGATACCGATCCGACCAAGGTGATGCAGACCAGGATAATAATAAAGTAGCTGAGCAGGAGAACGGTACGTATGCGAATAATGAACCCTCCTATAGCCAAAACCACCCAAGCAATCCCACGGTAGGGATATGGCTTGGGCGGTCAGCTGCTATGTGATGATGGCTTATGCGTTGGTGATTTGGCTGGCGAAGGCGTAGGTGCCTGAGCCAATTTGGAATACAGTCTCGCCGTTCGCCTGCGTAACTGGCTTAATCTCGCTATCCGCAGCACCGGCTTCATATGCCGCAGCGTCGATATGCGTCACAATCCCTGGCAGATGAACCGTCGCGGTCGTGTTGGCCGGAACCGTAACGTTCAGCTTGAACGAGCCGTCAGCTCCGAGGGTCCACGTTACGCCTACTCTTCCGTAAAGGGAGTCATAATGCGCATTGACACTGGATACATCGCCACCCGGCTGCGGCCGGATAATCGCATTGCGGAAGCCCGGTGCCGAAGCGTCCGCTTCAATGCCCGCCATGTAGCGGAACATCCACTCGCCCACGGAGCCCAGCGAATAATGATTGAATGAGTTCATCTGTGGCGTCTGGAACCCTTTGTCCTCTGTCCAACCGTCCCATCTCTCCCAGATTGTCGTTGCGCCATGCTTGATGGAATACATCCACGAAGGGAATACCTCCTGCGTAAGCAGCTTATATGCGATGTCAAGCCGGCCGTTGTCTGATAGGGCAGGCAATAGGTAGCCGACGCCGAGGAAACCCGTCGTTAATCGGTCGCCCCGCTTGGTAATATCCGCTGCCAAATGTCCAATCGCCTTTAGGCGAAGCTCCTCGGTAAGCAGGCCGAATTGCAGCGCTAGCACGTAAACCGTCTGCGTCTCGCCATGGATGACGCCGTCCTCGCTGACAAATGCGGTGCGGAAGGCGGCTGCAATGTCTTGGAACAACTGGTCATACCGGCTCACTTCCTCCGGCTTGTCAAGCACCCCTGCAATCAAACCAAGCAGCTTCGTGCTGTAAGCAAAATATGCGGTCGCGAGCACTTCGTTTGGCGTATCCGCATCGATGGACAGCCAATCCCCGTAGTTCGCATAATCGGGCCGAACGAGATTGTCGGTATTGATTCTCAAATACTCGACCCACTTCGCCATAGCTTCGTAATGCGTCTCCAATATTCTCGTATCGCCATACATCAGGTAGAGCGTCCACGGAATGACGACGCCGGCATCTCCCCAGCCTGCATTGTCCGGCGCGAACCAATTCAGCCGCGTATTCCAGTTTTTGTGGCGAATCCAGCCTGCATCCGGCGCAACGTCAGTGAATGCGCCCGAAGGCTGCTGGCAATCGATCATATCCCATACGAATTTATGGAAGAAACGGGCCACATCCATATTGTAGGACGCCGTGCGCGCGAAAATTTGCGCATCGCCAGTCCAGCCTAGCCGCTCATCGCGCTGCGGGCAATCCGTTGGCACGGACAGGAAGTTGCCGCGCTGTCCCCAAGTAATATTCGAATAAAGCTGGTTGACCATCGCATTCGACGTTTCCAAATAGCCCGTTTCCGGTGTATCCGAATGGACTACCTTGCCGATAACCGTATCCAAATTCGGCTCGCCCGGATATCCAATCAGCTCCACGTAACGGAAGCCATGGAACGTAAAATGCGGCTCGTAGCGCTCTTCGCCTTCGCCCTTCAGCGTATAATGCTCCTGCTGAACGGCTACGCGCAAATTATCGAGATAAAGCGAGCCGTCCGGGCTGAGCATTTCGGCATGGCTCAGCGTAACGGTCGTACCGCGTTCACCCGTCACCTTAAGCTCGGTCCAGCCAACCATATTTTGCCCCATATCGTATATATAAGTGCCTGTGGGGGACTTCTTTATGCTGATCGGCTTTATCGTTTTGGTGATCGTAATCGGCGGCTCGTTCGTAGCCACCAGATTGCCGTTATAGCCTGAGCGTACATCCGGCTGCTCCCAAGCGGCATCGTCATAGCCCGCTTCGTCCCATCCGTCAATTTCAAGGCGTGCATCATAAGCCTCGCCCATAATAAAATCGGAATAAACAATCGGCCCTTTGCTTACCCGCCAAGTATGGTCGGTTACAATGCTTTCCTTGCTGCCGTCCTCATACTCCACATTGACCTGCATCATGAAGAACGGGCGCTCCCCGTAAACCTTATCGCCGAGGAAGCCGACGGTGCCCGCATACCAGCCGTCGCCTACAATTACGCCGAAGGCGTTGTCGCCCTCTGCCAGCAGCTCGGTAATCTCGTAAGCCTGCACCTGCGTGCGGACGTTGTAATCCGTAAAGCCTGGGGCAAAATAATCGCCGACCCGCTTCCCGTTTACGTGAAGCTCGAATAAGCCGAGCGCCGTCGCATACGCAAATGCGCTGCGCACTTTGCCCTTAAGCGAAAAAGCTTTGCGCAAATGAGGCGAAGGCTGCATGTTATGCTCAGCATCGCGCTTGCGGCCGATCCATTTCCCTTTGTAAGCTTCTCTGCTCAGGAGACCCATCGTCCAGAAGGACGCTGCGCTCCACTCGGAAGGCTGCTGCTCCTTGTCCCAGATGCGGACCTTCCAGAAATATTTCCCTTCGGCAAGCAGCTCGCTTCCCGCATATTCGACTTGAATCGATTGGCTCGATTCCACTTTTCCGCTATCCCATACATCGCCTTGCCCGGCTGCCAGCTTCTCGCTGGAGGAAGCTACCAGAATGTGATAGGCCGTCTGCTCGGCGGAGCGGCTGTCCGCTTCGATTTGCCAAAACAATCTTGGCTTGCCCGCTTCAATGCCTATAGGGTTCGTCATATACTCGGTCTTGCAATTCACAATCGACAAGGTCATTGCGTTATCCTCCGTTTTTGGAACTGGCATGGAATAATTCAAGCTTGGCGTACATGTCCTCTAAAGTAAATCGCGCATCGACGGAGCGATACACCCTAATTTTCCGATCCGTTTTTTGCTCCTCATAACGCATATCCGAAGTAATATGCGGCGCGTCCACCATATCATAATCAAATTCCTGATCATCAATAAGCAACGAGACAGCGGGAGAATCACCCAGCGACCACATTTCACCCTTTGGCCATCTCGGCGTATGGTCAGGATGCAAATTAAACTCTACCAGCTGCTCGAACAAATAGCGGCCGATTTCGCCATGCGGACGCACCCTTACGGCTAACTCCGCCAAGCTTACTCGCAGCATTTTGTATACATTTTGCGGAACCTGCCATAATGGAATCGGGGAGCGGAACACGACGTTTGCGGCAGCAATATCATTTTCCAAATTAAACTCCCGTGCTCCCGCTGGATACGGCCCTCCGCCGATCCAGACCGCGGTCATGCGATCGGCAATGCGCGGCTCCTGCAAATAAGCCGAAGCCAGATCCGTCAGTGGCCCGAGAAAAATAACGTATAGCGGAAGCTCGCCTTCCTTCATCGCTTCGCTTACGATAAGCTCCGAGCCCGGCGAGGATACTGGCGTCTGTTCATCCGGCAGCGCAGCTTTGGCCCCTTCATGGACGGTTACTTCATCCTCCATATGCATCAGTTGCAATACCTTCTTGATTTCCAAGAAGGATTCCTCCATCGAGGTATCGATTCTCGTGCCAAAATGCGCCGCAATAATGCCCGCGATATTAAATCTTGGCGTCAGCAGCGCATGGGCAATCGCATATTGGTCGTCCGCTTCGTTTTTGGCATCCGTATTGATGATAAGTCGAATCTGTTTGGATTCTGGTACTTTATAGGGAAAGTTCATGGCTTTGCTCCTTTTGATGAAGCGCTGCTTCATTGGCCAGGACCGCCTTCACCGCGGCCTGCCAGCCTAAAACGCGCCGTTCTCGTTCCTGCTTCGACATGCTCGATTGAAATTCTCTATCCCGCTTATAGAAGCCTGCGATCGCTTCAAGGCTCCAGCGGCCCAGCGCCAGCCCACCGATATAGGCCGAGCCAAGCGCGGACAGCTGCGCAGCCTCGGGACAAACGATGCGCGACTCCAGCAAATCGGCTTGAAATTGCATCAGCCTATCGTTTGCCGTTGCTCCGCCGTCCACCCGCAGCTCCTTAAGCGGCAAACCGGTTTGCTGCTCCAGCAGTTTAACCGCATCATTCACCTGATAAGCAATGCTCTCTAGTGCCGCCAGCAAAATGTGATGACGATCAGAGGAGCGGTTTAGCCCCGTAATCGCTGCTCTTGCCTCGGCGTTCCAATGTGGAGCTCCCAGCCCTACGAATGCCGGCACCAGGTACACGCCGCCGCTGTCTCCGGCCTTGTTTACGCTCTCCTCCAGCTCCTCGAAGCTGCGGTAGAGACCAAGCTGATCGCGCGCCCAGTTCAGGCAGTCGCCCGAGCAATGGATGATTGCTTCGAGCGCGTAGTCAACCTTGCCGCCAAGCCCCCAAGCGATGGCGGATACCAGTCCGTCCCGCGCGCGTACGATATCGGAGCCTACATGCATCAGCACCGATGTTCCTGTGCCGTAAGTGCCTTTTGCCATGCCCGGCTTCGTGCATTGCTGCCCGAACAGGGCGCCTTGCGAATCGCCGATTACACCGGTGATCGGAATTTTCCCGGCAAACAGCCCCGGCTCGTCAATGTAACCGTAAATGTAATCGCTCCCATATACATGAGGAAGAAGCTGCAATGGAACGCCAAACCAGCCGGCCAGCTCCCCGTCCCATTGCAGCGTTTCGATATTGAACAGCTGAGTCCGGCTGGCGTTACTAAAGTCGGTCGCGTGTACTTTGCGGCCGCTCAGATTCCAAATGAGCCAGCTGTCCATCGTCCCCGCCATCAGTTGCTCTAACGGCGTATCCGCAGCTGCGTGTTCAAGCAGCCAGCGCCATTTTGTCGCCGAGAAATAGGGATCGAGCAGCAGTCCCGTTTTGGCCTGAATCTGCTCCTCTAATCCCCTCTCTCTGAGCTCCCCGCAATAGCTTGCGGTACGGCGGCACTGCCATACGATGGCATTTGCAACTGGTATGCCTGTCTCGCGATCCCATAATACAGCCGTTTCGCGCTGATTCGTAATCGTCAAGCCGGCAATCTCCTGCTCTGTTATGCCGGCTTGCGCTATGACGCCGCGAATGGCTGCCTTTACGTTATTATAAATTTCAACCGGGTCATGCTCCACCCAGCCGTCCTGCGGATAATATTGACGGTGGCTGATCGCTACTTGCTGCGCAATTTTCCCGCTCTCGTCAACCAGCAAAGCCTTCGTTGCAGTCGTGCTCTGATCAATGGTTAACAGATACTTAGCAGCATTCGAAATCAGCTCCGATGCTTGCGAAGGCTGCACGTTCATCATACTTGCTTCACCTTAGCTTTGACTAGCTCGGAGGCTAGCTTCTGGACATTGTCCGCAGTCAGGCCGTAATGGGCAAAGATTTCAGCTGTTTTGCCCGCAATTGCCGGCTCATCTGGAATGCCGAGTATACGCAGCGGCACAGGAATATTCGTTGACGTAACTTCCGCAACCGCAGCCCCTAGTCCGCCAAAGATGCTATGTTCCTCCAGCGTAACAATGGCTCCCGTCTCCTTAGCGGCAGCGATAATCGCTTCCTCATCAAGCGGCTTAATCGTATGCATATTGAGCACGCGCGCCCCAATGCCAGCTTCCTCCAGCAGCTTCGCGGCGTCGAGCGCGATGCGCACCGTCTCTCCGGTTCCGATCAGCGTCACATCGCTGCCCGGCTTCATGACAACGGCCTTGCCAATTTGGAAGTCATAATCATCAGACTCATACACATCCTCGACGGGATTGCGTCCAATGCGCACATATGTGCCACCCTCATGCTTCGCAAGAGCCTGCGTCATTTTGCGCGTCTCGTGGCGGTCCGCCGGCAAAATAATCGTTAAGCCCGGGATCGCACGCGTTACCGCAATATCTTGTAAGGAATGATGCGACATGCCAAGCGCTCCATAACTGACGCCGCCGCTAATGCCAACTAGCTTCACATTCGTCGCGGAATACGCGACATCCACCTTCACCTGCTCAATGCTCCGCATGCTAAGGAAGCATGCCGGGGAGGTAACAAACGGCTTCTTGCCGCTATGGGCGAGCCCCGCCGCGATGCCGACAATATTTTGCTCCGCGATGCCTGTTTCTACGAACTGCTCAGGGAACTGCTTAACGAATGGCGCCATGGCAGCCGAACCTCTCGAATCACTAGCCAGCACCATAATATCTCTATCCTCCTGTGCAAGCTCAATCAAAGCCTCGCACATCGCTTGACGGTTGGGTATGTTGTTAGCCATTCGTGCCACGCTCCTCTTCCGCTGCTCGTATCGCCGCGCTCGCTGCTTCCAGCTCGGCAACCGCTAGTCTTAGCTGCTCCTCATTCGGTACATGATGATGCCATTCAGGCTGATTTTCGGCGAAAGATACGCCTTTGCCCTTGGTCGTATTCAGAATAACAAGCGTCGGCTTGCCCGTCTGCTCAGGGACCGCGCGAAGCGTCTCCAGCAGCTCGCCAAAATCATGCCCGTTCACCTGCTTCACATGCCAGCCGAACGCCTCCCATTTGCGGTCCAGCGGATCGATGCCCATGACATCCTCCGTATTGCCGCTAATTTGTAGGCGGTTGCGGTCGACAAAGCCAATCAGGTTATCCAGTTTATAGTGTGCTCCCGCCATCGCCGCTTCCCATACGGAGCCCTCGGCCTGCTCGCCATCGCCCATTAAGCAAAATACCCGGTAAGCCTTGCTGTCCTTCTTCGCCGCAAGCGCCATCCCGACGGAGATCGCCAGGCCATGCCCAAGCGCTCCCGTATTCATTTCGATGCCCGCAACCTTATTGTTCGGATGCCCGATCAGTCTCGTTCCGAACTGGCAGTACGTCGCAAGCTCCTCCTTTGGAAAATAGCCGAGGTCGGCCAAAATGCACCATAACGATTCGACTGAATGTCCCTTGCTCGCAATAAACCGGTCCCGCTCCGCCCATTTGGGCCGGGCAGGGTCATGCTTCATGATTTCATAATATAAGGCCGTTAAAATATCGGTATTGCTAAGCGAGCCTCCCGTATGCCCCATTTTGGCATTGTGGATCAACCGCAGAAGGTCTGCCCGAATTTGTAATGATTTGATCTGAAGCTCGGCTACAGTCGCCATCCTAGACACTTCCTCTCAGCCATGCGCGAATTTCTGCTTCCGTTGGATCAACTGGGTCCGGAGTCAGGCCAGGAATATAATTGCAAGCCTCATAAAGGGAAGGAATGACGTTTGCATGAATGCCGACCGAATGATGGACATAAGGGCCTTTCACCAGCTTCTCTTCCCATAGCGGCCAATCGTTGACTTCTACCCATACATACGAGCCTCTCGTATAAGGCCCTTGAATGCCGCGTGCTTTGCCAAGGAACAGCGAGTATTCGCCATGGTCGCCGTCAAAACGGGCCAGCGTCATATCGCCGCCGCGAATTTCTCCTTCGTGTGTGCCCGGTGCATGGTCATCGAACAAAAAGTGATGGCGCAGCTTCGGCTTGTCTTCCACCGACAAGGAAACCGGGAAGTTGCCGCAGTGGAACAGTAGCTCGCCGTTCGGATTCTCAGGGTGGCGAACGGTCAAGTCCGCAAAGAAGGTAGGCGCTTCGTTCATCGCAGCCGCCTGAACCATCACCGAGGTAATCGCACCATGAATATCCGTTTCGCAGGTCACCGGAATTTGCTCATCTGTGAGCAGCGCATTGGCGAGGCACGGCATAATGCCCATCGCGTCCTGCAATGACGACCAGCACTGAATGGCAATCGCGCCGCTGCCAGTTTCCACCGCATATTTTTTCATGGCAACCTTAAGTGCTGCAACACGCTTCACGGCAGCCTCCGTTACTTCAGCAACATTCAGCATCGCTTGGATATAAGCAATTGCTTCTTGCAGCTCAGACCCGTTCTGCTTTTCGATTCGCTCTGTTGTCTTCTGAATATCGATCAGCGTAATGGGATGCACCTCGATGCCGAAACGCTCCAGCAGCTCGCCTTCATTGACCATCATCGTCCAAAAGGACGCCGGACGAGGCGCGATTTGCAAAATCCGCAGCGTACGGAACTGACGCACGACGTTAGCCGCCGATACGAAGTTTTTGAAACCCCTTTCAAAAACCGGATCATTTACCCGGCTGTTCGTCACATAGGTGAACGGAACGTTGAATCTGCGCAAAATTTTGCCCGTTGCGAACAGACCGCACTGGGTATCCCGAAGCCGCGTGCCATCCTCCAGCGGCGCTTCATCCCGCGGTCCCCACAGCAAGGTCGGCTTTCCAAGCGCCTTGGCCACCCGTGCGACCGTATCCTCCGTGCCGAAGTTGCAATGCGGGAAAAATACGGCATCTACCTTTTCACGCTGGAACCGCTCAATGATTTTATCCGCCCCAATGTTATCGTTATAAAGAAGTCCTTCTTCATTTAGCCCTTCGAGATCGACGATATCAATGTCCATGCCAAAAGAATCCATTTTCTCGCGAATCAACACCTTGTACTTAAAAGCATCCTCTTCGCTAAACACAAAACGACGTGTTGGTGCGTATCCCAGCTTTAACTTTTTCATCCTGTCCGCCTCCGTTAAACTACGACTAAACAACTAAACACCAAAATAATAAACATACTAAACTTTTTTATAATTCGTTGCTTGACCACTTCTATATTCTTATGATTCGCTCTTGGAAATCATCCTATCACGCCTGTTTAGTTCAGTCAATACTAAATATTTAGTTGTTTTCATTAATTTAATAGGGATTTTTCAACTAAACTTTATATCAGTTTAGTAATCTATTGCTAAACTACGCCTCTTCATAGTAAACTAAACATACTAAACGGATAGCTGATTATGTTGATCATAAATAAAGAATGGAGAACGTATCGTGAAAATGGATGATATCGCAAGACTAGCTGATGTATCCAAGTCAGCCGTATCCCTCGCTTTGAACAACAAGCCGGGAATCAGCTCCGAAACGCGTGAGAAAATCATCAGGATTGCTGAGGAGAATGGCTACCATTTTAAGCCCAAGCCAAGCTTGCCTGAGAAGCCAGTCAAAACACTGCTGTTTCTCGTCTTAACCAACTCCGGTATCGTGCTGGAAAACTACTATCAGCAGCCGTTCTTTCGGGAGCTGATTCATTTTATCGAAGAGCATTGCCGCTTGAAGGGATATTCCCTCCGCTTTTCTGCCGTGGACGTGAGCGATTTGGAAAATAACTTGCAGGCCGTCGCAGAAGAAAACAAAGACAATGGCATCATTCTGCTCGGAACCAATCTAAGCCGCCTGCAGATTGAATTTATCGCGCGGCAGCTGCCTAAGCTGGTCGTGCTGGATACTTGCTATGACACGCTTCCTGTCAGCTTTGTACAAATCAATAATGAGATGGGTGCGTATCAAGCGGGCACCTATTTATATGAAAGAGGCCACCGCAGCATCGGATACGTAGCCTCGGACGTTCGAATCCACAATTTCGACGCGCGCAAGAGAGGCTTCCGGCTCGCGCTCAAGGACTACGGGCTTGCTGTAGACGACTCCCATCTCTTCCACGTTGCTCCGACGATTCTATCTTCACAGCCGGAGATGAAGAAGCAGCTTGAGGCCTATATCAGCAGCGGCAAACCGATGCCGACCGCGATTTTCTGCGAATGCGACTATATCGCTATTAGTGCCGTCAAAACGTTAACCGAGCTTGGCTTCCGCATTCCGGAGGACATCTCGGTCGTTGGCTTCGATAATATATCGGAAGCCAGAATCATTACGCCGGAGCTCACAACCATCCATGTCGACAAGGATAAAATTGCACGGGTCGCCGTCGACCTGATCATCTCTCAGCTTGAGGAAGAAAACGACATGAAGGTGAAAATAAGCATCGATACGAAATTTATCGAGCGCCTCTCCTGCGCAGCTCCAGCTGTGGCAGTCGAAACGCAGATATAATGGATGAGGCAAGGTGAAACGGCTATCACCGTCCTCTGGCGGCGCAGCGCGTTTCATTCCACGAAATATTGAGATCCCATGGAGAAGGATCACTTCTCTATATATTAAGAAAAAGGTTAGAGCGAATCAGATCGTGGTCTGATGCTCTAACCTTTTTTGTGCTTGAGGCGCGTTGTTAAATAAGTTTAGCTAATGATTTTCAACTCAATGAATTTTTAAAAGTAGGGTTTAAGTCCATAATTGTGTGTAAAATCTCATCTAGCTCAGCGGCCCGAAATGGACTGGATATGGCTGGGTTCTGGAGAAATAGATCTATTTTTTAGATCTATTCTGGCGGAAATCGCCGATTGGAATGAAATAGGTCTAAAAAATAGACCTAATCTAGCCCAGCGAGCTCCATTGGGCAGTTTGAGGCTGAGTTCTGGAGAAATAGATCTATTTTTTAGATCTATTCTTGCGAAAATTGCCGATTGGGATGAAATAGGTCTAAGAAATAGACCTAATCTAGCGCAGCGAACCCCATTGGGCAGTTTGAGGCTGGGTTCTGGAGTAATAGATCTATTTTTTAGATCTATTCTGGCGGAAATCGCCGATTGGGACGAAATAGGTCTAAAAAATAGACCTAATCTAGCCCAGCGAGCTCCATTGGGCAGTTTGAGGCTGGGTTCTGGAGTAATAGATCTATTTTTTAGATCTATTCTGGCGGAAATCGCCGATTGGAATGAAATAGCTCTAAAAAATAGACCTAATCTAGCCCAGCGAACCCCATTGGGCAGTTTGAGGCTGGGTTCTGGAGTAATAGATCTATTTTTTAGATCTATTCTGGCGGAAATCGCCGATTGGGACGAAATAGGTCTAAAAAATAGACCTAATCTAGCCCAGCGAACCCCATTCGGCAGTTTGAGGCTGGGTTCTGGAGTAATAGATAAGTTGAACGGAAGAAATGAAGGTTAAGCGAAGCTAGATGCGAGTTTAGGGAATCGAAGTGTTCGCCTTAGTAGCCAGATTCTTGCCTTTACATAGATTAGTCCACCTAAGCATCTGCCTGCAACCACGCCTCCAAAGTATAAACTGCTCGTGCAGCGTCCGAAACGATAAAGTTTAGTTCAACGTAAATTGTTGCTGCCTTCCTCCATTGCCAACGATTTCAAATCATGATAAAGTTAAAGATAAGATATATGATTAAGGTTACTTAATTCAAAAGTAAAAGGAGATTTTTTAGTGACCGACAAAAAAATAAAAATTGCCGTGCCTCAGGATGAAGGGCAGCTGTCCATGATGTTCTCCCGAGGAGGTCCGCGTGCTGGAGCTGGAAGAAAAGGCATCGGCGAAACGAAGAAGGTTTCTCTGACGCTTACCAAAGAAATATGGGATGAGCTGGAGAAGCAATGTGCGGCTTCTGAGCTTTCTCGGTCAGAAGCCATCCGCCGCATCATTGAATCGTTTTACCATAAGTCAAATTAAAGATGGGTGAAGCTTATGCATGTTGAAATTGACCAGCAGTCTCTCCGTACCGCATTACAGCACATTTCGGCCGGCGTACCAGCAAGAAGCGTCTCGCCGATTCTAATGGGAGTCAAACTCGAGTCAAGCACAGACGGCTTAACGCTGACCGCGTGCAATACTTCAGTGACACTGCAATATTTTATATCGTGTGCTTCCGATACTTTGATCATTCATAATGAAGGAAGCACCGTCATCCCTGCTCGCTACTTCATCGATATCATTCGCAGCCTCTCGGAGGGCATGGTCACGCTCGAAGAAATGCAGAACTGTTTCATTCGCATTTCCTCGGGTCACGCCGTGTACAGGCTTGCCGCAATGAGCGCTGACGATTTTCCGGTTGCCGCAATTCCTGAAAGGAATAACGGATTCAGCATAAGCAACGTAGAATTAAAGCAAATGGTCAAACAAGTTGCTTTCGCCGCAGCAACCTCTGAATCAAAGCCGGTTCTAACTGGTGTATTGTGCCAAACGGATGAACATAAACTGACGTTTGCCGCTACGGATGGCATTCGGCTTTCGACCAGAACCACAAGGCATAGCGCTAATTCCGTTAGCAGCTTCCCTTCCGTTGTTATTCCTGCTAAACACTTGTCCGATTACACCAAAATGCTTCATAATGAATCCGGCACAACACGGATCACGCTCAGCGATCATAGCATTTATTTTCAGACGCGAAATTTCAGCATGTTATCCTTGCTCATTGCAGGGGAGTTTCCCTCAATTAACAGGCTGATTCCCAAAACCTTCTCAACCGAAATTAGCATGGATGCAGCTTCGCTCCTTAGCTCTGTTCTGCGAGCCGGCCTGCTTGCAGGACCTACGCATGTGGTTGGTATACGTATCACGGATACGGAAGCCGAAATGTTCGCAGCATCTGCCGCAGTCGGCGATGTCTCGGAAAAAATCGCAATCCAGTCGTTTATCGGTGACCCATTGACCGTATTTTTTAACGTAACCTATTTAAAGGATGTATTGCTTGCGATTGAAACCTCACAGCTTCGTCTACATTTCACGGGCCGGGAAAATCCGTTTGTAATCCAGCCATCGACCTCACCGAACGCTCAGTATATCATCACACCGGTGAGGACTGCTTATAGAGAAGCTTAGCTAATTGTGCTCGCTGCCTGCTTTTCAACCATCCGCTCATGCAGAAAATCAACGATATGCTCCACTTTCATCTGGGTGCCGCAGCCATGCTTCTGGACGCCTAGCTTCATTTGCAGCAGGCAGCCCGGGTTGCTTGTCAGCAAATAATGGGCAGCCGTCGCGTTTGCATTCTCCATCTTATGCTCCAGGAGCTGCCCGGCCATCTCCGGCTGCGTAATATTGTAAATGCCGGCTGAGCCGCAGCAGCGGTCTGCCTCATGCATCTCTACAAATTCGACGCCCTCCACTTGGCGCATAAGCGTGCGCGGCGCGTTTGAAGAACGCATGACATTGCGCAGATGACAGGAATCCTGATACGTAATCCGGATGGCAGCCTTGCTTGCTGCGTCATCGGATTTATTTTGTTTGTTGGTTTCACCGGCCAGTTCGCTGAAGAACGGCAGCCGTCCATGACGCACCAGCAAATCGCTAATATCGATGACCCGGTTCGCAAACCAAGCCGCGTCCTCCCGCCACTCTGCTTCCTCATGAAGCAGATGATCATATTCTGTCAAAATCGCTCCGCAACCACCCGCATTAGAGACGATATAATCTACGTTAGCCGCTTTGAAAGCTTCGATGTTTTGGCGAGCCAGCTTCTTCGCGCCGGAGGTCTCGCCGCTATGGGCATGAAGCGCACCGCAGCAGCCTTGGCTATCCGGAATAATAACCTCAAAACCAGCAGCGCTAAGAAGCTCTACCGTTTTGACGTTCGTTTCCGTAAACATTACATCCATCAAACAGCCTCTGAACATGCCGACTGTCGCAATTTTCTCACCCTTAGCCCTGTGGTGCGTGCCCATTCGCTGCACGATCCCCTTCGGTGAGGCGTCCGGCAAAATGGCTTCCATATCGCGCAGATGTTCTGGGAACAGCTTCATCAGCCCGGCACCGCGAGCTAGCGAACGAAGGCCCGAGCGCTGGTAAAGCTGCAGCGCTCCCCCTGCAAGCCTCATCCGGTTCTGCTTAGGAAACAGCTGCTTGAATACGACGCCGCGTACCGATTTGACCCACCAGCGATGGCTATTGGTATGATCCTCAATAGCATCCCTTGCCTGCTCGATAAGTTGGCCATACTTCACGTCGGCGGGGCAAGCCGGCTCGCACGCCCGGCAGCCAAGGCAGTGATTCATCTGCTCCTCGAATACTTCATCCGGACTCATGATGCCATCAGCGACCGCCTTCATCAACGCGATCCTGCCCCGCGGCGACTCTGCCTCAAGCCCGGTTTCACGGAAAGTCGGACAAGCCGGCAAACAAAAACCGCAGCGCATGCAATTCGTGAGCTGGTCCTCGTTAAGATTCAGCTTCAGCTTCTGCGCAAGGGGATTCAGCTTCGTAAGCGATGCTTCCTTTTGGCTTGCAGCCGTATCGTTACGCTCCATCGTTTTAGCCATGCTGAAGCACCACCCTTTTGCGAGATTGCTTAGCGAAGATTTTACCCGGGTTAAGCAGGTTATGCGGGTCAAAAGCATGCTTAATCCCTTTCATTACTTCAATGCCTGCCTCTCCAACCTTCCATTCCAAAAACGGAGATTTAACCAAACCGACGCCATGCTCGCCGGTAATCGTCCCGCCAAGGCGAATAGCCGCTTCGAATATTTCCTCAAAAGCTGCTTCCACCCGGTGAATCTCCTCGGAGTCTCTCGCATCGGTCGTTGCCGTCGGATGCAGATTGCCGTCTCCGGCATGCCCAAACGTACAAATCGTCACCCCATGCTTCACCGCGATCCGGTTGATTTCCATGACCATTTCGGCGATTTTGGAACGCGGTACGGTCGCGTCCTCCAGAATCGTCGTCGGCCGCAGCCTCGCCAGCGCCGTGAACGCGCTGCGCCTTGCTGTCAGCAGCTTTAGCGCCTCCTCTGCGCTTTCGGCCACGCTGACGCTATGCGCATTTTCCCCTCGGCAAATCGCCTCGATCAGCGAAATATCCCGATCCACAGCCTCTTGGTCGCCATCCTGCTCAATAAGCAGAATCGCTTCCATATCCAGCGGCAAGCCTAGCTTCGCAAAATCGTCCACCACGCGCACGGTCGCATTATCGAGAAATTCCAATGTGGACGGTATGATGCGGTTTTCTATAATTTTGGATACCGTTCTTGCTGCCTCGTTTAAATCTTTGTACATGGCAAGCATAGTCTTCTTCGTCGATGGGGGTGGAATAAGCTTCAAAGTCGCTTCCGTAATAATGGCAAGCGTGCCTTCCGAGCCGACCAGCAGCTTCGTCAGATCATAGCCCGCCACATCCTTCATCAGCTTGCCGCCTGTGCGCAAAATCTCGCCGCTTGCAAGAACGGCTTCAAGCCCGATGACATAGTCCTTCGTCGTGCCATATTTTAACCCGCGGAGACCACCGGAGCATTCGGCAATATTGCCGCCGATCGTCGAGATCGCCATGCTGCTTGGGTCCGGCGGATAGAATAGGCCCAGAGCTTCGATATGGGTAATAAAAGATTTCGTAATCAGACCTGGCTGCACGGTCGCAGTCAAATTTTCCAAATCAACCTCCAGAATGCGATTCATCCGATGCATAACCATAACGATCCCGCCGTTGATCGGAACGGTGCCGCCGCACAGATTTGTACCCGAGCCGCGTCCGACAACCGGAATGCGATGCTTGTTTAATATTTTCATCACTTGGCTGACTTGCTCTGTATTCTCGGGATAAATGACCCCGTCCGGCAGCGCTTGCAGCATCGGCGTTCCATCATAAGAATGAGTAACTAGCGCCTCTGCATCATCCTTAAAATAGTTCGGCCCAACGACCGCAATCAGCTCTTTTTTAATCTTCTCGTCCAGCATGATCAAACCTCCAGCAGTTATGATTAATTAATCAGGTCATCTGATGACTTTATTTTAAAAAAAGTATACAATAAAATAAAGCAATGTGAAAGAAGAAAAATGAATGACAAGCAGAGGATGACGTAAATGGAAGCTAATCATAAGCGGCCGCTCAAAAGCCATGAGTGGGTCATGAACGATATTAAGCGCCAACTGCAGGCCGGAGAGCTTGTACCAGGGGATCGTCTGTCCTCCGTGACCGAGCTCGCTTCTTCCTATGGCGTGGGACAGTCCACCATCCGTGAAGCCTTGAGCGCGCTCAAGGCAATGGGCATGCTGACGATCCGCCAAGGCAGCGGCACCTATGTAAGTGCGCCGCAGGAAGCGACTGCTCCTCCATCCTTTATGAACGATGAGCTGTGGGCCAGCAGGGCAACCAGCCTACGACATATATTGGAGGTTCGCAAAATGCTCGAAACCGGCTGCGCTGCGCTGGCAGCGACCAACCGGACCGAGGCAGATGTAACAGCGTTGGCAGCGATCATTGCGAGCATGCGCGAACGACTCGATGACGAGGCTTTTAACGAGCAGGCTGATATTCAATTCCATCAGCAGCTCGCGGCCGCGACTCATAATCCGATTCTAACGGAAATGATGGAGTCCTTGTCCGCCAAGCTTCATGACAGCATGCGGGATACGCGGGCGCTATGGTTCTACTCCCAGCGTTCCTCGGCCGAGCGGCTGCTGAACGAGCACCAAGCGATATACGAGGCTATACTGGAGCAAAATGCCCCAGCCGCTTCGCTGCGTATGGAAGAACATATCGCCAAGGTCGAGAAGGTTCTGATTACGAAGCTTAGTGAGGAGTAGGAGCTATTGGTTTATTAGCCATTGTAGTATGTATTCTAATAAATGCATATGAGGAGAGTTCTAAAGCTCCGCCATAAAGCTTGTAGTCAACTAGCAGACGTTTTCCTGAGACAACTGCGGATTTGTGCCGTTAGAGCGTCCTATCATTCGGATGATGCGTATTTTAAGTCTCCGAGATGCGTTGGCACAAAAGTGGCTTGATTGTTGAGATACTTTGTTGAAGTGTGTTGCTTAAGAAAAAGAATACTTGGTTTCTGAGGGACTTGAATATGTTGAACTAATAGCGCTGGCTGAGGATGCTGGAGAGACTTACATCATTAGCAGTACTGAGGCTCAGGATCGACGGCTGCTTGAACTGTTTGATTGCTGGTGGTATTTGGAGTTATAAAGCCACTAGGATTATTGTGTTAATTTAAATGCAGAATCCGCTGGATTTGTTAAGGGCATTGAACTGCTAGTAGTGTTAGAATTGCTGTAACTATTGAGCTTTTCGAGCTACTAGAGGCTGTTAAGTTACCGATACTGTTGAGCTTATCGAGCTAATAAGAATTTTTGATTTACTGATGCTTTTGCGCTTATTTAGCTAACTAGTGCTACTCTAACTATTGGCGTTGCTGCTCTTATTGAGCTACTACCGTTGCTAGAGTTACTGGCTATTGAAGTTACGGGACAGTTGAATTAGTCGGCCTTAACATGACTCCCAAACACTCAATAGTTTTTCTAGTTAGCGTAAAATATGTGCTGTCCTCGGAGTGACTAACACAGAATAAAACCAAATGAATAATCTACATGGAATTTTTCCCGCTAATTTCTCTTCTATTAATCCATACCAATCAATTAACGGGAATTTATCCCGTTATTTCTGCCCTATCCACCTTAATCGCTGGTAAGAGTCCAGATTAACGGGAGTTTCTCCAGCTTATTCTATTATATTTCGAATATCCTTGAAATTAATGGGAGCTTTTCCCGCTAATTTGCTCCAAGGCCCACTGCACCAGCAAAAATAGACCGTTACCCTGCCAAAATGCAGGATAGCGGCTTGTCATCATTGCTGCTCCATTACTCATATTCCGAGAAGGGATCTTCGATATCGATGCAGTGAGCTTCCGTGTCGCTCGCTCCCACGTAGAGCACCGCGCGGTTGTTAGCCTCTCGGACCAAGCCGCCGCTGAAGATCACGTCCACGAGGTCGGGACGTTTAGCCGGGCCTTCCGGAAAATCACTCCGCGTGGCGATAATTTTGACCGGGGACTTCTCCCTTGTCAGTGGATTAAGCACGAAAGACATCGCGTGGTAATGCAGCAGTCCTGCCTCGTCCGTATACGAGATATGGCCCAAGACGCCGAGGAAACCATTTTTGAGCAAATGGATCTCATTGGCCCCGCCCCACTCGTCCTTCAGAAACTGGTCGCGGAACAAGGGGGCTTGAATAATCGCCGTTTCCGATAGCTCCTCGAACGATTCCAAGATACTGAAGCCAATAACCGCTCTTGTGCCTTCAATGCCAAACGGCCTGGAGAATACCCCTACTGCCCCGCCAACAAGCTCGCACAAACGAATGTCCTTCATATTCCACGGGCCAGAAGCTGCGTGCTCCAGCTCATGCAGGTTCTTCCCACGGTACAGTACCGTTCGCCAGCCAATAATGGACCTTAAAGGCTCCTCGCCAAAATACAATGCTACCCCGCCGAATATCCATTCCCCATTGATCCTCGTAATAAAAGGGTCCTGCAGCTGAAATTTCGGCAAATCCAGCCTAGACGTCCACACGTCGTTCTTGCAAGTAAAAAATATGATCTCGGATTCCTCCGAGCTGCGCTCTTCCACGCGCCCCGCGATATACAGCTCGCCTTCGTTCATGAAAGGAGCCGTAATATTGTAGACATCCCGATCACCGACTCCGGCAAAATGGAGCTTTCTCCCTTTGCTATGAGCAGGTTGATACTCCAAAAGCAGCTCTTTGCACGTTTTCGTGATCCATTCCAATTTCATCATGGGGTAAGTGCCTCTCTTATGCGTATTCCTGCATACCCTTTTCCTTCAGCAATTTGACGATTTCCTTTACTTCCTGCGCCTTGTCTTTAGCACAAATTAACAGCGCATCCTTAGTATCCGCAATAATAAGGCCGTCGATCCCAATCGTCGTTATTAAGCGCTCTTGTCCGTAAATAATAGAATTGCGCGTTTCAATGCCAACATAGCTCGCTTTGACGATGTTGCCGTATTCATCCGGAGGGAAGATTGCGCCAAGCGCATCCCAGCTCCCAATATCATTCCAGCCAAAATCGCCTTCAATGACTACGACCTCGTCGCAGCGCTCCAAAATCCCGTAGTCGATCGATATGTTTTGCAGCAACGGATAGATTTCATTCATCTTATCCTCTTCCCCATCGGTGCCTATATACTCAATGAGGGGAAGCATCGTTTTGAAAAGCCTCGGCAAAAATCGTTTGAAATTTTCGATGATGCATGAGGTCTTCCAAATAAACATGCCGCTGTTCCATAAATAGTGGCCGGATTGCAAATAGGATTGCGCTTTGATAAAGCTGGGCTTTTCTACAAACTCAGCTACCTCATAGACTTGGCAGGGACTCGCGAGAATCGGATCATTTTTGCAGGAGATATAGCCATAGCCGGTAGAAGGAAAGGTAGGTTTAATGCCGATCGTTACGATTTTATCCGTATCCATCGCAATGCGGCAGGCATCCTCAAGCGTTTTCTTAAATCTCTCTTCTTCCGTAATGTGATGATCCGAGGGGAAGACAACCATAAGTGAATCGCCGTGGTTTTTCTCTATGAACAACGCTGCCAGCAAAATGCTCGCCGCCGTATTTTTGGCAACCGGCTCTACTAAAATATTGGCATGCTGCACACTCTTGTGCATAATGCTCTCTAGCAGCACCGCTTGGGTCCGATTGGTGACGACAATCGTATTCTCCATCGGAATTACGCCATTAAAACGTTCAATCGTATCGTTGAGCATAATATCATTTCCGCTAATATTAATCAGCTGCTTCGGCAGCTCCTGACGGGAAAGCGGCCAGAAACGGGTGCCTCCGCCTCCGGCAAGAATCGTTGCAAATTTATTCATGATGCATCACCAAATGAGCCATACAGTAGGAAACAATGTTTTCAGAGCCTTGGTTTAAATTTAGGCCCATCGCATGAATGCCATCATAGCAGCCGCCCGACTCCACATCAATCAACGATTGATTCAGCGAATTGCTTCCATGGAACCACTCATAGCATGCATTTGCTAAATTGCGATAATGAGTGTTGCCTAGCGTATGATAGGCCTCCATGCAAGCAAGAAGCATTTCACAAGCCTCTATCGGCTGTTCATCGTATAACGCCGTTTCACCGCCTCTTATCAGCCAACCGTGGCTTCCTGCTGGTTTAAAATACCCTTCTTTGGCAAACGTCTTTGCAGCCAAAAAATCAAGGCTTTCCTTGGCCGTTTCCCTGAATTCATTCCTATTGGAATAGTGCGAGGCTTTGAGAAGCGCCCATGGCAGCATTGCGTTTCCGTACGTCATGCTGTCCTCAAACCAGTGCCATTCCTCGCCCTTATTCCCTTCATATTGCACATGCAGCCTCATGGCTAGCTCACTGACTGCCGAAATAATGCCTGCTCGTGTCAGAAAATCCGGGTCAGCAACTTCCTTGCTGGCGTAAGGAAACTTGTAGCCGAGCCCATCCGGCTCCCCCAGCATCGCGGTTAATCCTATTACGGTATAGGCCATTGCCCGCGGTGAGCTTAAACGGTTCACATGCGGCAGCGCTTGATTGATCATATACCTGCATGTATTTTGCAAATTATCCGGCACGGAAGGCTCCGATAACGCAAAACCAAGCGCCCATAAGCAGCGGCCTTGGCAATCCTCTGAGCCCACGGTTTCAAGAAATACACGATTATATTCCATAAAATTGCGAAAGCTTCCGTCTTCATTTTGGGCATGATGGATAAAGGATAAGTAGATTTGGATCAACCTCAGGCTCTCCGCATCTTTCCTTGTTTTGTACAGCAGCACGGCTGCAATGAGAGCTCTTGCATTATCATCCGACGTATAGCCCTTCGACCGGTCTGGAATGCCGAATTTCGTATGCTGGAAAATCCCCGTATCATCGGTCAGCCTGTTTAAATAGCCGGTTAGCAACGGTCTAGCGATCGTTTTGACCATTAAACCGCACTCCCTTTCAGCACATAGCTGGCAACCATTGTCTCCCGAAAAAGTGCAGCATACGACTTGGCTATCTCATTCCACATCATCGTGCTGCCCAGCTCCAAGGTTTTCCGCTCCATATCCTCCTTCAGCTCGGGATGGTCCAAAATGTTCAGGATATGCTTCTCCAAAGAAGCCGAATCATGGAATTCCGCAAGCAAACCTCGGCCGTCGGCCAGCATCTCTACCGCATACCGGTACGGAGTCGAAATAACAACTCTGCCATACCCGATTCCATAAGCCAACGTTCCGCTAACCGCCTGATCCTTCCCAAGGTAAGGCGTCATATAAATATCGGATAAGACTAGCGATTGAACGACTTCCTCCTGCGTAAGATGCTTATCGACAAAAGAAACATTACGCTCAAGGCCCAGGCTGGATACCAGCTCAGTCAGCTTCGTGCGGTATACTTCACCGACCTCTTGCTTGACGACGGGATGGGTTTTGCCCCAAATGATATACAGCGCCTCCGGATGCTTCGCAACGACGCCGCTCATTGCTTGGATCGCATATTCGATCCCTTTGCCCGGGCTCAAAAAACCGAAAGTCGAGAGAATTGCACGATCCGTATAGCCATAGCTAGCTTTCAGCTCGCTCCTTGATGCGGTTTGGACCAAAGGGACGCCGTGATGGAACATTTCGATTTTCTCGCGGTCGATGCCATAAATCTCATGCAGATCCTGTATTTTGTTTTGCACCATCGTGACCGCTTTAAAGCTCAAATCTGCAAGCTTCTTCATAATGTGGCGCTGTTTAGGGCTAGGCTCGGCTAATACCGTGTGAAAGATAACAATAAACGGAACGGTCAGCTTCTCCGCCAGTTCCAGCACGTATTCGCCGCTTTCGCCGCCATAGATGCCGAACTCATGCTGGATGACAAGCAATTCAATGTTCGATAAATTGATTTCTGCTGCTGCCTTGCCGTAATCCGCTTGGTTGAATTGATCGATTTGAAGCATCACTTGGTTCCCGTACGCATAAGACTTGTTATTATTGACGGCGATCATCCTAGGCGCATTAAAGTCTTGCAAACGTTCGAGCTCATCCATAAGATCCTGTGAAAAGGTAGCCAAGCCGCATTCCCTCGGCAAACTCGTGCCCAAAAATGCGATATTATGCTTCTTCATCATCTTCCTCAAAGAAATCACTCCCATATTTTATAATTTATTACATCTGTCCATAAAAAAAAGAAATAAAGAGTTCTTTATTTCTCGTTCGGTCTATATGTGATTGGCTTCGTACCGCTTCCAAAGGATTTGTAGGCGGCTGTGATCTTCCACCGTTGCTGCCGTTCCGCTCCTGTCTGTTGCTCCAACCTTAACACGACCTTATTTTCTTGTCAACGAAGCGAAAATCTAGGCTTATTTGACAAACAGTAAACTTGTGATAAAATTAACATATGACAAGAAAATATGGTCGTTAGCGGGCTGATTACACATTCTAGTGCTAATCAGTCTTTTTTTATTGTCAGATTTACCGTACCCCATTCGATTAGGAGGCAATAAATGATGAGCAAAACCATCCAGTTAAACGAACGGGCTAATCTATCAAAATCTCAAATCAATTTGCTGAGAAAGCAAGGCCAAGTCCCAGCCATTGTATATGGCAAAGACGTCGGCAGCATCTCGGTGATCGTCGGAGAGAAAGAAATCATTTCCGTGATCAAGCACAATCCGCGCGCGATTCTGAACGCAGCAATTCCCGAGCAAGGGAACAAGCCTGTGTTGATTCAAAATATACAAAGAGATCCGCTTAGCAATAAAATTGTCCATGTCGATTTCTATCAATTGAATATGAACGAGAGTATGGATTCCAAAGTAACGATTCACTTCTCCGGTGAGCCGGTTGGCGTCAAAGAAGGCGGCACGCTTCAGGTTGAGATGTACGAGGTCGAGGTCCGCTGCATGCCGAATAATCTGCTTAGCGCTTTCGAGGTCGATATTAGCGGGCTTAAAATCGGCGATCAGCTGCATGTATCCGATCTAACTTTCCATGAAGGCATTGAAGTATTGTCTGATGCTGGCTCAATGCTTGTGAAGATCGCGCAAGCAAGTGCAGAAGAAGTCGTCATTCCAGCTTAATTGGTCTATTAATAGCAAAGGAACCCTATACGCCATGTACAGGGTTCCTTTTTATTTATCTGTTTCTTCCTCGAATTTCACTACGATAAACTGCCCAGGGCTAACGTCAAAATATTTGCAAAGCCGCCATATTAAATCCCGCGGATACTGAACCATCTCATCCTTGTACATTTTACGTACGGAATCAAAATGATAATCGATCTCTTTGGCAAGCTGCCTAATCGATAAAGTCGGATCCTTTTCCCTCATTAATTCTTTCAAGTTGCTATGAACCCCTGGCATGCGCACACCTCCATTTCTTTTAATATATATCGGCAGCTTAAGATAATCAACCGAGCATGCATAACAAAACCTTCCCCCTGCTCCATTCGTAAATTCCCTCCGCTTAACGCAACCCGTCCATGTTAATTGCGTCTAACTATTACTAGCTAGACTCTTTTACTTTATGGAACGGAGGAACTTATCATGAAGAAAACCGCTGTTGCGTTACTGGGACTTTGGCTGACTGTATCTACTATTTTGCCTAATCAAAGTTTTGCAGAGAATCAGCCCGACGCGAGCCCTTTTTCCATAATGGGAAAGGTCGTGCAAGGCCGTATGTTAGTGCCTGTTCGTGGCGTGTCTGCCGGATTAGGCGCCGATGTCGTCTGGAATCCGCAGTCCAAAACCGTCACTATTCTAAATGGGGAAAGCGAGGTTATATTGAAAATAAACTCAACCAAAGCGACACGGGATGGAAAAGAATTCACCATTGACGTTCCTGCACGGGTAAACGAAGGCGTTACTTACGTTCCGATTCGCTTTGTCAGCCAAGGGCTTGGCGGTACAATTTCTTGGGATCCTGCTACGAAAACGTCAAATGTAGCGTTAGGCGACAAGAATGTACTCATTACGACCGAAGCAACCTCCAACCATTCGGGCATCCCACAAGAATACATTAACGCGCTGATCAAAAAAGCTAACGAAGCTACTCAGCCTTCTTCCTATCCGCAAATCAGAGCCCATTTTAAAAATTATTTTACCGACGCTTTCATCAATAAAATCATCCAGCAAAAGGGTCTGGCCATTAATGAACAAATTACGAGTACGCCTTATAGCTATTCGGATAAGAACGAAGGATATATTAGCCAGGATGGCAGTGCAATTAACAGCGGCGGCTTGCTCGTGGAACGTAGGATCATTTTAAAATATATTCAGGACAAATGGATGGTCGACGATATCGCTTTCCTTTATTGGACTCCGTAAAGGAGCTGCTTCTTTGTCCACTGTCACGGATAATAATGTCAGACGCAACTAAAAAACGACCCTTTCGCAAGGGTCGTTGAGTTTATGATTATTGGTGCGGTAGACAGGATTTGAACCTGCACGTCCATGGGACACTACCCCCTCAAGATAGCGTGTCTGCCGTTCCACCACTACCGCACATTTGAAGTTACTGCTTGCCTTCATTCCATTCACTTTGAGAATCAAAGAAAATGGTGAGCCATGAAGGACTCGAACCTTCGACACCCTGATTAAAAGTCAGGTGCTCTACCAACTGAGCTAATGGCTCTCACTGTGACGTGGTCGAGCTCATTAGAGCTGATACACATTGAGGATAATGGTGACCCGTAGGGGACTCGAACCCCTGTTACCTCCGTGAAAGGGAGGTGTCTTAACCACTTGACCAACGGGCCGTTTGCTACACCATAAAGATGTCTACCTGAGACAACAAAAATGATTATATCAGCTTCTCAGCAAAAGTACAAGCATTTTTTTCGAAAATAATCAAAGCGGCAAGCCGCCCTGCTTATCCGATTGTTTCAGCTTTAAATACGTTATCGAGCTTGTCCTCAGGCGTTAGTCTTTTTTTCAAAGGGACCTTAACATCTCTGCCAAGCTCTTTAAAGAAAGTTTCAACGTCGCACTCGATTTTGTCGACGTAAACGGATAATACGCCTTTTTCGATGATCGCTTCGTTGCCCTCAGCAGGCACCGTTACCTCGATTGAATATTTCTTCATTAAAGTGTTGCTGTAACGACCAAAAATCTCAAGCAATTCCTCGTTGTTAAATTTGCCAATGGCCGCTTGTCCTTTGTTCGTAAAGTTTAAGTTGATTTTCATATTTACAGCTCCTCTTCTCTAATGATGCATCTGTTCAGACGGTTCGAGTAACTTATAACGAAAAAACCACTCTCTAGTCAGATTTTATGATCTGAATATAAAGTGGCATCATCTATCAGAAAAGTGCATTCAGAATGACACCTTCTAAGTTCACCTATACGCATCGGCTAAGAGTAAGTTATGGTGCGGTAGACAGGATTTGAACCTGCACGTCCATGGGACACTACCCCCTCAAGATAGCGTGTCTGCCGTTCCACCACTACCGCACATTTATAAGTTAATTATCCTTCGCTTCCATTCTGATAAAACAAATGGTGAGCCATGAAGGACTCGAACCTTCGACACCCTGATTAAAAGTCAGGTGCTCTACCAACTGAGCTAATGGCTCTCGCTGTAGTTGTATCCGATCTCCTGAAGAGCCCGTACACTTTAAGCATAAATGGTGACCCGTAGGGGACTCGAACCCCTGTTACCTCCGTGAAAGGGAGGTGTCTTAACCACTTGACCAACGGGCCGTATATGTTACATCAATCATCGCTTCTCACTGCCCTGCAACCTTGAGTGGCAAATAAAAAAGACCGGATGAACGGTCTTCCCGTTACAAACACTTGTGAGAAAAAATGTGGCGGAGAGAGAGGGATTCGAACCCTCGCACCACTTACGCAGTCTAACCCCTTAGCAGAGGGTCCCCTTGAGCCACTTGGGTATCTCTCCAAATCTGGCTCCCCGAACAGGACTCGAACCTGTGACAACTCGATTAACAGTCGAGTGCTCTACCAACTGAGCTATCAGGGAAAAGTAAAAGTGACAAGTAATAATATATCATGTGGTACTTTCAATGTCAATCGTTTTTAACAATAATTTTCCGCGGCATTTTCCACACACATATTTGGCCGGATCTACCTTCCGTTTTCGTAAATATTCCATGCCGCAATTGCGGCATATAAGCTTGTACCGAAACGGCTGCTGCTTGCTCTGTGCGCGTTCAGGAAGCGACTGGCAATAGCGTGAACCGCCAACATGGGCAAGCAGCTGCTTGAAATCAGCATCTCGGTGCTTGTATCCCCGCTTCATTATATGCAAATGATAATGGCATAGCTCATGCTTAATTATTTTTTCCGTTTCCTCCGGACCAAATTCAGAAAGCTGATGCGGGCTAATCTCGATATTATGCGATCGCGTAAAATATCGTCCGCCTGTCGCTTTCAATCGGCTGTTGAAAGTCGCATGGTGCAAAAAAGGCCTGCCGAAGAAAGTTATGGAAATGCGTTCAACCCATTGCTGCAAAGCCTCATTGTTCATTGATTATTCTCCCCCAACTACTTGAATTTTAAAGCTGCGATACGCTACACTGTCAAGTAGGAATTATAAAATTGATGAAATATCGGCAAATGACGGACGGTAACATACCGAGGGGAGACCAAACACGATTATGGCAACTATGCGCTATGTCTTACTGAAACAAAGCGACAACATTCTGTTTGTCGAAATGCCCGCTTCGCACGCTTATCAGCTTAGCGCGCTCAACCTGCGGCTCCATAAAGAAATTGACAAGCTCACCGCAGAACACATTCCTAATCTGCCTTATGCACTAGCCGAATGCGATGATGTCGAACTGCATGATACGAGCATCACGATTATTTCCGGCCTTGATTACATTAACAGCCTGGAACAGGATTTTGCTGTGGTGAAGGAAAAAGCATACCCGCTGATCTCGTTACTCACTGAAATTCGCGCGCTTCAAGCGCAGCTTGAGCAGTGGTACGAAGAGTACGAGGAAGAACAGAGCATTTAGAGTGGACCTGCACGGTCAATCGCCCTTCCCCATATTGTAGTATTACAACAAGTCAGCCCCTGGGAGGAGGACGATGCGTATGCCACAGTGGCTGTGCAATCAACTCATGCGCGCATTTCAAAAGAAGGATCGCAGGCAAATCAAGCTGCTGAACGACTGCTGGTATTTTTATCGCAATAAACAAAGTCCGAAGGAACAAATCAGCGGTACCGAATTCCAATGATCGATCCCGATTGGATCACATAACCGCAAGCGTGCGTCACTTTGATTGCAAGTGCAGTTCTTCTTGCGGCAAATATAAGCGAAGTTATCTATGCAAAGCGCATAACTACTTATATTGGTACGACAAAAACCGGCCTCCGCCTACGCGAGGGGCCGGTTTTTTTTTTATACGTAATCCTGCACGATTAAGCCTTGAACTCATTGAAAGAAACAATGTCCTCAAGCGGCAGGCGAGTCGTTGGATGTCCAGCAGCAGCTGCTTTACCGATTGGCAGCACCAGGGTTGGCACATAACGCTCCGAAATGTTGAAGAGCTCTTTCAGTTGCTCCTTGTTGTAACCGCCCATAGGAACCGTATCATAGCCTTTAGCGCGCGCTGTAAGCATAAGCTGCATGGCAATCAGGCCCGTATCAAAAACTACGATATCCCTTAAGCGCTCCGCTGGCAGGCTCGAATACATATTAGTGGAATTTGTAATAAAGGTATTGGCGACTTCTTCCGTCATATAACCGGCTTTTGCGGCAGCGCCGTAAATTTTCTCCGACAATGTGTACATTTCCAAATCGCCCAGAACAACTATGATTGCTGAAGCTTCCACGACTTGCTGTTGGTTAAATGCGATAGGAAGCAGCTTTTGTTTAAGCTCAGCATCAGTGATAACGAGAAAGCGCCAAGGCTGCATGTTAGAGCCTGAAGGAGCTTTTGTGGCGATCTCCAATATTTCACGGATTTCCTCATCTGAAATGACAACATTGCTGTCGTATTTGCGAACGGAACGGCGCTCGTCAAGCACGGTAAAAAAAGCAGGCTGAGCATTTTCATTCGTTTGTACGCTTACTTGCGAATCAATTTGAGTGTTAGACATTGGGTTTCCCTCCAAAGGATATTTTTTTATCTGTGCATCATTTTACTCAGTATAGCTCAAAAATAATACTGTGTTTTTAACTGCACAGTTAACAGCGCAATGAACTGTATCATTTATATACACAGTATAAGGTCGCGAATATGCGTTTGTCAATTGACTAACTTTGTTATTTTTCCGCCTATTAAGGACGGTAAGTCCACGTTCTCTCCGCGAGCTGGGCAATCGTATGCTGCTGTAGCGTATCAATCGTTTTCTCTTCTATTTCATTTGCGATATCGACAAACGCCGATTGCATAAGCATGCTTGAATCTTTGGTGCACACCGTATCCAGCATGCCGCTGCATAACGGTTCACCGACTTTAAGAGCCAAGTATACCTCGGCAAGGGTAAGCGATTCTGGCGCCCGCTTTAGCCGGTATCCCCCGTCGCGTCCTTCCTTCGTTTCAATCAGCTGCGCTGCCGCCAGCTTCGCAAGTACTTTGCGCAGCTGCGTTGCCTCTGATTTTAAACAGTCGGCGATGGCAGCGCTCGGGTAGATCTCCGATTTGCGCGATAAGATCACAAGCGCCTGCAGTGCCAAACCAAACCATTTGGGGTGTGCCGTGCTTGCAGCCCTGTCTGTTTTCATAGTCATCTCACTCCTTTTGCAGGGTAGTTGGCGATGCCCATGCTTCTAGATTAAGTATAAAGGGCTTGCCTTTGGCAGGCAAACCCTTTATCTGGTCTTGTCTATACTGGCTTGCGCATCGTTAAGCTTACGCGTCCTTTTTTCTCATCGACGCTCAGCACCCATACCGTCACCGTATCGCCGACAGACACGACGTCCATCGGACGCTTGACGAATTTGTCGCTTAGCTGGGAAATGTGAACGAGCCCATCATTTTTGATGCCGATATCGACGAAAGCGCCAAAATCAATAACATTGCGCACCGTGCCATGCAGCTCCATGCCCGGCTTTAAATCTTCAATATTCAGAACATCCGTGTGGAAAATCGGCGGAGGCAGCTCCTCGCGCGGATCACGCCCCGGACGAAGCAAGCTATCCATAATATCGCGAAGTGTAGGCACGCCAACGTCAAGCGCAGAAGCCGTTTGTTCTACATTCAGCTCCGTCAGCTTCGTCTTCAGCTCATCCGTTCCAAGCTGCTTAAGGGTAAGCCCCAGCTCTTTAAACAGCTTGTCTACTACGTCATAGGACTCCGGATGAATCGGCGTGCTGTCGAGCGGATTGACAGGCTCTACGATACGCAGGAAGCCGATGCACTGCTCATAGGACTTGGCGCCAAGGCGAGGCACCTTCTGAAGCTGCGTGCGCTTCGCAAAGCGGCCGTTCTCATCGCGGTATTTGACGATGTTTTTGGCGATCGTCCCATTAATGCCCGCCACATAGGACAGCAACGAGGCAGAGGCAGTATTTACATCGACACCGACATGGTTAACCGCCGATTCAACCACCCCGCCAAGCGACTCATCCAGTCGCTTCTGGCTGACGTCATGCTGGTATTGACCAACGCCAATAGCCTTTGGTTCGATTTTCACGAGCTCAGCCAGCGGGTCCTGAAGCCTGCGTGCTATCGACACTGCGCTGCGTTCCGCCACGTCAAGCTCCGGAAACTCTTCCTGAGCAAGCTTGGAGGCCGAATAGACGCTTGCGCCCGCTTCGTTGACAATAATATACTTCAGCTCCGCGCCGCCCGTAGAGGCGGCTTTGCGCTTGCCTATCAGGGTTGCGATAAACTGCTCGGTTTCCCGAGAAGCGGTACCATTTCCGATAACGATCAGCTCGACCTTATACTTGTCGATCAAGCCGTTAATAAGCTTCTCCGCTTCGGCTACCTTGTTGTTTGGCGGCGTTGGATACGATACTGCGACTTCAAGCAGCTTGCCGATATCATCGATAACCGCCAGCTTGCAGCCCGTACGGAATGCCGGGTCGACGCCAAGCACGATATTTCCTCTGACCGGAGGCTGCAGCAGCAAATTGCGAAGATTCTCTGAGAAAATTGAGATTGCATGCTCTTCTGCTTTTTCCGTCAGCTCGCCTCGCACCTCACGCTCAATAGAAGGCGAAATCAACCGTTTATAGGAATCCTCGATAACTGCAACAAGAATATCACGAATGGACTGGGCTGTCCCATTTCGAAGCAGCTTGCGCTGGATATGCTCGTGGATACGATCAGTCGGCACATCAAAGGCTACGCGCAGCACCTCCTCGCGCTCCCCCCGGTTAATGGCGAGCACCCGGTGGGGAGGCAGCTTGCGAACCGGCTCCTGGTAGCTGTAGTACATTTCATAAACCGATTCCTCGGCAGCGTTTTTCGCATCGGTTTTAATCAGCGCCTGATCGAACGTGAATTTACGCACCCACGCACGTATCGACGCATCATCCGCGATATTTTCCGCAAGGATGTCCATCGCTCCATTAAGCGCATCCTGTGCGGTTGGAACGCCCTTCTCTTCATTCACGTAACGTGATGCTTCCGCAAGCGGATCACCGATTCGGGGCTGCGACCACAGCCATACGGCTAATGGCTCCAGTCCTCTTTCCTTTGCTACGCTTGCCCGGGTTTTCCTCTTTTGCCGGTAAGGCCGGTACAAATCCTCAATTTCCTGCAGCTTAACCGACTGATTGATTGCTTTGCGCAGCTCCTCGGTTAGCTTGCCTTGTTCATCGATCAGGCGGACAACCTCGCGCTTTCGCTCCTCAAGGTTACGCATATATTGCAGCTTCTCTTCGATCGACCTTAGGTCGTTCTCATCGAGCTCGCCAGTCATTTCCTTACGGTACCTTGCAATAAACGGAATCGTATTGCCTTCGTCAAGCAAGCTGACCGCTGATTTCACTTTTGAAATGGGAATGGACAACTGCGCGGCAATCCCATTCATAATCCGCTGGCTCTCGGCCGCTTTCTGCTCATCCGTCAGCTTCGCTTTGCCCGTGCCTTCTTCTGGTTCGTCTATCCATTGTTTTGCCTTTGTATCCGCCAAACGTCATGCCCCTTCCTTAAATCTCATGCTCCCGTATACGGGTTGTTTGCCATCTCGAAGCCGATCGTTGTCCGTCCGCCGTGCCCCGGGTATACAATGACATCTGGGTTTAGCTTGTACAGCTTCAGTCGAATGGAGTCATATAGATCGCGCTCGCGCCCGCCAGGCAGGTCTGTCCGGCCAACAGACATTTTGAACAGCACATCGCCCGAGAATAAATGGTTCCCGCACAGGAGGCTGATGCTCCCAGGCGAATGTCCCGGCGTGTGCATTACACGGAAGGTTAAGCCTAGCAGCTTTAACGTCTGGCCTTCCGCAAGCGCATATTCCGCCGGATCCGTCGAGAGCGGCGGCGTAACGTCCTGCCATCGCATCGAACCGTTCTTGCGCGGATCGGTCAGCCAGTCCGCTTCCAGGTCATGTATGTATACTGGGCAGCCCGCAGCCTTACGCAGCTCATCCACCCCGCCCATATGGTCGAAATGCGCATGTGTCAGCAAGATAGCCTCCACCTGAACGCCCTCCAGACGCTCAAGCAGCTTTCTCGGATTCATGCCCGGATCAATAACGATAGCACGCTCCGCAGGCTGTCCGCCTTCCGAGGAAGCCGGTTCCGTCACGCTAATCAAGTAAGCATTCGTTTGCAAAGGCCCTAAAGTAAAGGTTTCTATTTTCATATTCACACTCATCGCTTTCTTAAAAGGACTCCAGCAAGGTGCGAAGCTCTTTCACGATGACGGACTGATAGCCCGTGCCTTCGCCGTAACGGCGACCGATCTCTTGTCTGGTCACAGCAAGATTATCTTGATAGTCCGCGGCCTCACGGTCCGGATTCGCTTGTTTGAAAGCAATCATCGCTTCTTGCACATGGCTAGGACGAGGTCCCCATTGTCCCAGAACAGCACCGCCTGTATCGGCAAAGATGACAACCGGCACGGAACGTCCGCCCATCGTCAGAAATTCATCCATCGTATCGAGATGCTCTTCCATAATCAGCACTTCCGTAGGAATGCCGCTGTTCGCAAGCGCCTTGAACACGACTGGAATATTGCGGACAACGTCCCCGCACCAATCCGCCATTAGAATCAGCACGCGAAGATCATCACGGTTATTAAGTGATTCGAAATATTGTTTATCGGATTCGTCCGTCCATGTGAACTTCTCCGACCAGTCGATAAAAGCTTCTTTGTTTTTGGTCATGCCGTCGATAAATTGTTGTGGGGTAATGCCTTTGCCAAGCTTGCCTGCTACGCTTTTGCTCATTATGAATCCCTCTTCCGTTAATGTATTGGTGAGACATAGAAATTAAACTTCCTTCGTTCTTCCATTATACCGATTTGCCGCGCGAGCGCACAAATTTGAACAGCACATAGACAATAAGCAGCGCAATGGCGATTAATATCGCAGGCTGTACGTAAGGTGCGGCTTTCTCATCAATTTTATCCCAATTCTCGCCAAGCGAGCTACCCAAATAAACAAATAAAATAGACCATGGAAGTGAAGCAAGGGCAGTAAGCAGTGTAAACAAACCAAAATTCATGCGCGCCATGCCTGCCGGAATCGAAATCACCTGTCTCATCACCGGCACAAAACGTGCGGTAAACACGATGCCGACTCCATACTTATTGAACCATTTCTCGGAAATGTCGACATGCTTCTGCTTAATTTTGATATACTTCCCGTATTTCTCAACGATTGGGCGCCCTCCGTATCGGCCGATCCAATACAAAATCCAGTTTTGACCAATCGCTCCTAACGTACCAAATAGAACGGCTCCCCAGAAGCTGATCTTATCCTGCGATACAAGATAACCTCCATAACCTAGAACGATCTCGCTCGGAATAACCTCGATTAATAGCCCGATTAAAATACCAAAGTACCCTAAACTCTCAATCCACTGCAACAAGCCATCCAATACCTCATGAATAAAATCCATTTCTGTTCTCAATCCGCCTTCCTTCTTAAATGTAGCGATTGCTTGTTTTTCCAGCACTGAGGCTATCTTAACATACGATAAGGACAGCCTTCCACTTTTGTCATGTGCTGACAAGCCTTTGCATAGACTAGCCTTAAATCATACGAATGGATGAGGTGATCGTTTCATGTCCAAGGTTTTTATTGTAAGCAAACGACAGATTCAGCTGTTTATCGTAGTTGCGGCATTAATTATTTTGACCGGCGTTTACTTGAGCTGGAACCAGTCGAGGGAAGTTAACGCGCAGCCTTCGGAAGCACGCGTCTTTAAACTGGTAACAGGCGAATACACGATGACTACCGCAGACGGAAAAGAGCTCGATGTGTACCGCTGGGATCCCGGCACGATAATTGTGAACAAAGGCGAACTGACCGAGCTGCAAATCAGCGGAGTCAACGGCAGCAGCCATCCATTTACTATTGAGGGACTTGGCATAACCGGCGAGGTCATTCAAGGGAAAACGACCGTTGTCAGGTTTACAGCAGACAAAAAAGGAACCTATCCGATTCAGTGCATGACGCATACCGATATGCGCCACGGCGGCCCTATGGTCGGATATATCGTAGTTCAGTAACCTTTCTGACAGCACAACAACGAAACCTTGATTAATGGAGCTAGTGACCGCCTCCTCTCCCTATGCATACATATGGAACAGAGAGGAGTCGGTTTCTATGAAAGCTAACGCGCCAAAGCATAACACCGGCTATCCGAGTGCGCGCAAAATCCGAAGGGCCTGCAGCAACGAGCTTTACCGTACCGTGAAGCGGATGAAGATGTGGATTTCCAAGGAGAAAATGGATCAGGCCGAGGCGCTTTATTTTAAAAAGGTCATTCTTAATTTAAAATGGATCGTCGAGAACGAGAGCAATCGCAAGGTACAATCCGATTGGTGGGACGAGAGCGTTAGCGCAGAGATTGCGGAGCTTTGGGAAGTGGATCGCGCTCAGCTGTGTGCGGCGTTCCGGGACGCTTACGGCGGTTGAATAAGCTCAAATAGAAGAAACCTGGCTGCCGGATAGGCAGCCAGGTTTCTTCTATTTGAGGCGCATTATGAGATAAGCGGGGAATCCAGCTTATCCTGCAAAGCAGCCAGGCGAATCATCAGAACGCTAGCCTGCGCTTTTGTCACAGGCGCTTTCGGATTAAACTTGCCTCCCGTAGTCGTCAGCAACCCTAGCTTGATCGCGAGCGAGACAGCCCCTTTATTTTGAATAGAAGCCGCGTCCTGTAAAGAAGTGACATCCTTCTCTTTATTCATAAAGGCAGACAGCTTGTCATAGTTAAGCATTTGCATAAGCATTAATGCGAGCTGGTCCCTCGTCAGTGATTGCTCAAAATACTCCGGCTCTTTGTCATTATAAGCCTCAAGCCAATCTTCCTCGTAATAATAATCCCCGTATTCCTCATCTAAATATTCAGCTTCCAACTCATCATAGTAACTCGGACTAACTCCATAATAATCATCATCGCGATAAAAAGCTCTCTCCAGCATGACGATCCAATCTCTGATTGAGATCGTCGAATCCGGGTAAAGCCGTCCATCCTCGTCTGTTTCCAGAATACCGAATTCCACCATGGCTCCAAGCGAAGTTTTCGCCCAATGCTTGTCAATATCCGTTGGCTGGATGACAGCCTCCTCTTCCGGATACTGTTCTTCCTCATAGGCAAGTTCGAGTTCTCCCGATACCGCATTGACAACATAATAATCGTTCGTTTTATTGGTAAGTGGAAAATACACTAACTTGACTGCCGTTGTTTCGTATTCTCCCTCCAAATCCTCTGATCTCTGATGAATATACATAAGATCGGTACTCTTTGCTTTTTGGAATTTGCTGCGCGCATCCTCCACGGAAATATTTTGTTGAAGAAGCATAAGTTTTTTCTCCAATTGCTCAGGATCTGTCAAAGAACGGCGATATTCCCTTAGAAGACCGTCGCCACTGATCGTTACAGTCGTATAATTGTCCGCAACCCCGATGCCATTAAATACTTGTGCAAAATAGAAGTGGTACATGGTCTCTCCATTTGACTCATACGTGCTAACATCACTATCTATCCGCATGTATTTAGCTGCATTTAGGAATACGCCTGTAACTAGATCGACCGCTATCTGCTTTGCCGTCTGCATCGTAATGGATGGTTGATTGGTATCTGTCATCTCTTCACTGCCGCTGCCATCCGTATACAAAGCAAGCAATTCACCTGTCTTGGCATTGATGTAAGCAGTAACAGCTTTTTGATTGTTACTCTCCTTTTGGTACTGCAAAATAAACTCCCACGCTGGGTAACCTGTCCCGTACCAATCCTCCAGGTAGCTGCTGCGGTCTTTCTTATATTCAGACGGAAGATTAATCGTTGACAAAAGAGATGCCAAAGCCTGTTCCTCCGTCAATTTACCTTGAGCCGGAATCTTTAATGGAGAGACTGTCGATTTCAACTCGGAGAGAATAGACGGTTCTTCCGCATTTTCTCCACTCCATGCGCCTAACGCCTCTCCTGTTTTAGCATCGATAAAAGGCGTTTCATTTTCCACTTCTCCATAAACCAAGCGGTATTCATTATTTTGTGTATACATGGGATTATAATTATCGTCATAGACAGGCAGGTAATATTGCTCAAGCTGCAGTTCTTCTTTAAATTTGTTTTCTGCTTGCTGCTTCGTTAATTTTATATCCGGCATTGGATAATCCTTGTTAGAAAGGTAGGCGCCAAATCCGACCACGTCACCGTTTCCGTTCATCGTAATGCTTAGATTCTCTTCTTTTGAGGCATAACCATTAATATTCAAATAATATTGGAAGGAATAATACGCCGAGGAAAAAAGAGACGGTCTGCTTTGCTCCGTATACTCCGGCTGCAAAACCAAATCGCTTTCTTTAATCGCAGGGATAGCTTTCGCGATAAAGCGTTTGGCTTTTACCTCCGCTTGCTCCAATGTCGCTTTTAATGGATAGCTTGACTTCGCTGAGGCATGACCGGAATCATAATAGCTGATGATTTGCCCTTTTCTTGCATCAACCTGAACGAGAGCCTCATGTTTGCTTTCGTCCTTCTTCCAAGATATGTTCCAAGCCGGGCTTAATGGATCGGATTCATCAAAGCTAATTTTCACGTTTGCTTTTGCTACTTTCAGCAGCTCAGGGAGCAGCTTGGCAGCATAATTAAACGCTTCGGCTTCCGATATTAGCTTCTTAGCCTGGGTTGTCCCAGCCTGCACCGAACTCGTCTCTCCCCCCGCCGCATAGGCAGGCTGTACATTCATCGTTCCGTTCAATAGGCCCAGCGCTAGTGTAAAACCAATCATGCCTTTGAACCATCTGGAGCCTTTTACCTGCTGACCTTGCCCTTGTTTCATCAAACCCATCGCCCTCTCATCTGTACAGCGTTAAAGAAATAAGACCATGATTCATTCTAGGATAAAATTTCAATTTTTACCATACAAAAAAACCGAATAAACACATGCGTGATGCATGGTTCATTCGGTTCTTTGTTTTCTAATCGCATTGACGTTATTTGTCGATTTCCTTTAGTCGATCGCAGGAAACGGTTTTCGTATTAATTGGGTTATTGCCGACCGTTACCGTGGCCATCCCGTTCGCTTCGTCGATATTTTCGATCCATACGGAATCCTCATCCAAATGGACCGCAAAGGTCTGTTCCGATTCGTAAATTTGCTTCGCTCGCGCAGTATCCATGGTCTTTCCCTCCTTCTTTCGAACTAACCAGAGCAGAATGCACAGACGTGTCTATTTGGATTCTTGCTCCATCGTATCCGTGGTGGATTCATCGATAAGACCATTTTGTAGCGTCACGTTGCCGCCACCTAAGCCTTCATTCACCATCCGGTCGATATCCATAAAATAATCCTCTCGGCCCTCATGCTTTGGATCGGAAGCCGCTTGTTTTTCCTCATTGTTCGTATCTGCCACGGTATGCCCTCCCAAAAGTTTTGCGGACAAACATAAACGCCATCGGCGACCTCTGGCGCTTATAAAGCGTTTTGGTGTCCGCTATGACGGCTTACGTTGCTAAGCCACTATGCAAAATATGCCCGAAACGGCGACTAGTCATGCATCGTTCAAAGCAGCGGCGAGAGCATGTGAAGCAGGGATTCCGCCCATTTTTGGCGGTTTGGCCTTTGGCGAAAGGCAGTTAGCTCTAGTTGGTCGCTGTGTTGCAAATCCTCCATAAAATCCGCCTCAAGCCGGTTTATTGTGCGTTCGTCGAACAGCACCGCGTTCAGCTCGAAATTGCAGTATAAGCTGCGCATATCCACGTTAGCCGTGCCAACGCTTGCCAGCATATGATCGATAATCATTACCTTTGCGTGAACAAAGCCTTTTTGATACCGGTACACTTTTGCTCCCGCTTCCAATAAATCCTGTACGTAAGATAGCGTAGCCAGCAGCACCAGCTTGGAGTCTCCTAGTCCCGGAATAATGAGCCTGACGTCGACTCCGCTAAGTGCAGCTGTCCGAAGTCCCATTAATAAGGAAGCATCGGGTATAAAGTAGGGGGTTGTAATAAAAATCCGCGAGCTAGCGCCAGTAATGGCCGCAAACATGACCTCAGCGATTTTTTGGTCATGCTTGCCCGGCTTGCTAGAGACGATCAATACGCGTTCTTCCCCATCGCATGTATGCGGAGGCATATACGCTTTCCCGCCCAGCTCTTCTTTTGCGGCAAACGCCCAATCATTCATAAACAACTCCTGAAGGTAGTAGACTGAATCCCCCTCCAAACGCAAATGGGTATCCCGCCAAAAGCCCAGCTTCGGGTCTTTTCCTACATATTCATCTCCGATGTTAATGCCTCCGATAAAGCCTACCCGGCCATCTACGACAACGATTTTACGATGGTTTCGATAATTGAGCCGCCTGTCATAAAAGGCAAGGCGTGGCGGCAGGAAGCAGCTCGTCTTTACGCCGGCATGGTTCAGCTCGGCAATATAGGCTTGGCTGAGCGATAAGCTGCCTATGCCGTCATAGACAACCCGTACCTCTACGCCCTCCCTTGCTTTTCGCGTAAGCACCTCCAGAAAACGATTGCCGATTTCATCCGCCCTAATCGTGTAGTAGTCCATATGTATATGATGGCTCGCTTGCTCCAGCTGCTCCAAAATCGCCTCATACGTGTCATGGCCATTCGTGAGCACCTTTACCTTATTTCTGCGTGTAATCGGAAACGGTGCGAGCCCTTGCAGCATCGCATACAGCTTTTCCTGTCTTTCTATGTGCTTGTTGCCGATGTCTGTTAATGAGCCAATCTGCTCTGACATCTGATTCGCCCTTTGCACCGCTTCATGCTTAAATCGTTCTATTCGTCTGCGATTGGTAAAGTGCTTGGCAAGCAGAAGATAGGCAGCAAAGCCTATAAATGGACAGATAAAAACAAGAAGCAGCCATGCCGTCAGTTGTGCAGGCCTGCGGTGCTCCATAATAAAAACAGCGCCGATCTGGGCAATATAAGCAGCAAGCATTACAGTCAACCAAATGCACCAAGCAGCCATAATCGCATCTCTCCTCTGCTTGCCCGATTCCAAAAACAATGGTTTTCTAGTTTGAGCGGAGGCAAAGAAACGTATACTATCGCATAAAAAAAAGCCTGCCGGTTGTTAATGACCGTTCAGACTCCATATCCTAATAAACTGATTAAGATTTCAAAGTAACGTTTGCCCCGTTATCCTCCAGATGAGCAAGAATAAGACGGTGCATGCTTAATTTGCGAGTGACAAAGGCAGGCAGGATTCGATAATTCATTCCCAGCTTGTACCCAATGAGCTTGGCCGCTGATTCAGCTACCAGCTTCGGAACCAGCAGCCATTGCCGCTTGCGGCGTAGCTCCTTGAATTGCAGCTTCACGAGTTTGGAGCCTGCCTTGCCTACGGCGCTGTATGGTGTAATCCACGTATTGCAGCGCATCGATATGCCGTTATCAAAATAACGCTTGAATTGCTGCATGACCGTATAGTTATGTGAATGATAAACGGCGGCTTCGGCACTATAAGCTATTTTATAACCTGTCAGGACACATTTTGCCGCCATAAATAAATCCTCATTAAAAATAACCGGCTCTTGAAAGCGTCCCATACTCTCAAACGTCTCCCGCCGGATTGCCGAGCAAACGTTGGAACAAAAAAACGTCTTAATGCCTAATTGCTCAATATCCTCGTAGCTCTTGACCTCCGATTGCTGCGGGTAATTATGCTGCCGTGCCAGCTTCTCCAGTAGCGTAGCCTCGGGTCTGGCGATTTGTCTGGCATAGGCATAAACAACCTTATCCCCTTCAAAAAGCGGCCTAATCAGCTCCTCAATGAGCTTATCATCATACGGCAGCGCGTCCTGCGTCATAAACATGAATATATCGCCTCGCGCCTCCATAGCCGCTCTATTGCGCGTGCCGCCGTGGTCAAACTCCGCCCGATCCACCTTCATCACGCGTACGCCTGCTCTTTGCGCCAGCTCCGCCGTTCCATCGGTCGAGCAGGAGTCAATAACAATAATCTCGAAGGGCTGCACCGACTGCCCTTGCAGCCGCTGTAACAGCTGCTCAAGCTCAGCGCCTGCATTCAAGGTTGGAATAATGACCGATACGTTAGAAGCTGATTCCCGGTTAGTATGCATTTTTGTTCATCAGGCCCTTCAGTACCGTTTTGAAAATTATTTTGATATCGAAGAAAAACGTCCAGTTCTCAATATAAAAAATGTCGAACATGATCCGGTCCTGAATCGACGTGTCGCCTCTGAGACCATTGGTTTGCGCCCAGCCTGTAATGCCGGGCCGGATCTGATGCTTAATCATATATTTCGGAATTTTCTCTTTAAATTGATGAACAAAATAGGGACGCTCCGGCCGCGGTCCGACAACGCTCATATGCCCTAGCAGCACGTTAAAAAACTGCGGCAGCTCATCCAGGCTGGTACGGCGCAGGAAGCTGCCAAACTTCGTCCGGCGCGGATCATTTTCGACCGTCCACTGCGTATCCGAAACCGCATCCGTCGATACATGCATAGAACGGAATTTAAACATCGGGAACGTCTTGCGGTCCAGTCCCATCCGCTCTTGCTTAAAGAGAATGGGGCCGGGAGAAGTCAGTTTCAGACCTATAACAATAAATAGCATAATGGGAGAAGTCATTATAATAGCCGCAATCGAAAAAGCAATATCAAACCATCTCTTCAAAATTCGGTTGCTCAGCTCATCGAGCGGAATGTCCCTTACATTAATTAACGGTATGCCTGCAAAATTGTCAAAAAACGGCCTCGCAGGCAGCAAATCGAAGAAGTCTGGAATAATGAGCGTCTTCACGCCTGTCCGTTCGCATATTTCAATAATTTCAGCATACTTCTCATGAGCTTCAAGCGGCAGCGCAATAATAACCTCATCGATCGGATGTTTCTCCAGCTTCCGCTTCAAGTCATCAAGCAAGCCGATAATCGGCTTCATATCGCTATGTTCTGGCGAATGCTCCTTATGGTAATCGTCCAGAAAGCCAACAACCTCATACCCTAAATCCGGATGCTGCTGCAAGTTGTGATAGAAGCTGCGCCCTACCGAACCCGCGCCTACGATCAGCACGAACCGTTTATTGAAGCCTTTACGACGGAAGGAAGCCAATATCGATTTCACCCAGAAGCGGTATAGCGTGATCGCTACAAAATTCATAACAAAGAAAATGGCGAGAAATTCCCGGGAAATATGTACCTCGCGCGTGAAGAAAAATAAACTCAGCAGCCCGAGAAAGCTGATCGTTTGAATTTGTAAAATTCTTAATACTTCATAGGAATAATTCTTGCGTCGTTTGGGTGAATAAAACTGAAAATAAAACCCAACGAGAACCGCTGAAAAGGAGTAAATCGTTCCCCATAATAAATAAGTAGAAAATGATACGGAATTAAAGCTTGGAAGCAGGCCGCTATAAAATTTAAGCCAATACGCAGCCATAAAGACGACCAATGTGCAAGATAAATCCGCCAACATATACAGTTGGGTCAAAAACCGTTGGTTTTGCCTTAACATTCGCCGTTATCACCTGCATTCTCTTAAATTTCGACTCTATCTGCATTGTACCAAATATAGCTAGCGAGGAGAACCCCATATATTCCCATAAAATTAAACATTCTTTTGTTTTGCTTTCTGAATGAGCCACTTACGTTTACGATGCATGACTGGCATACTGCGAAAAATAAATGGCCAGCAGCGGAGCAAGCCTGGCTCCCTTAGGACAATATAGCCTAACTTCATTATCTCAGCAGCGGCAATCCATGGGCCTAGCACTAGAGAATGCCAACCTATCGGTTCATTTTTCAATAGTGTAAAAAAACGATTCTGATAGGAATGCTGGCGTACAAACAGCGGAACGCTGCTGCGACTGCCTTTCTTCCAGCCCCGATGGTGCACGGCATACGCTGCAGGCACATAATACGAAGTCCAGCCCAGCTTCCGTGCACGCCAAGCCACATCGACATCCTCCTTGTAAGCAAAAAAATGCTCATCAAAAAATTGCCCTTCGTAAGAGATGTCTTCCACCATCGCTCTTCGATAAACAGCCGCCGCACCAGAAACCCCAAACACTTGCTTGGTTTCATTCCAGTTGGCCGCTGGCTCGCCTGCCGCTAGATCAAAGGCATTTCTTGTACGCTTCATCCCAAGCCCTGCGCTATCCATCACTTCTTTATTAGACGCAAGAACGAGCTGTCCGGTTGCACTTCCAACCAAATGATTTTGTTCCATGAAACGAATGGTTTCTGTTAGATAATCAGGATCAAGCGTCACGTCTGGATTTAATACGAGCACATAATCTGAACGGGTCTGCCGAATAGCCTGATTTTGGCCGCCGGCAAACCCGTTGTTCACTTTGTTCGCTATAAAATGGACGTGCTCCGCATAAGGCTTCACACGCTCAGCCGTTCCGTCCGAGGATGCATTGTCTATGACAACAATGCGCTCCACCGGAAAGCTTTGCTGCATAACGGCCTGCAGACAGTTTTCAATATCTTCTGCGCTATTATAAGTCACAATACAAACGCTTGCTGTAGGCATGGTTTTATCACTCACTGTCTTTGAGATAGTGGTTTAACGCTTCCCTCCACGGACGCAGCAATTGAAGGCCATTGCTCCGAATGGCCGAATGATCCATGACCGAATATGCGGGTCTTGGTGCTGGCCGCGGAAAATCTGCTGTCGTACAAGGATCAACAAGAATAGACCTGCCGCTATCTTCAAAAATAGCATTTGCGAACTCAAACCAAGAGCAGACTCCGCTATTGGATGCATGATAGATGCCATAATAATCTGTATGAACAAGCTCTAGCAAAAAAGCAGCCAGATCATAGGTATAGGTAGGCGAGCCTATTTGATCCGAGACTACCTTCAGTCGATCGCGTTCTCCTGCCATTTTCAGCATCGTTTTTACAAAGTTGTTGCCATATTTCCCGTACACCCAAGAGGTGCGGACGATATAAAACCGATCATGGAGCGTCTGCACGGCTTGCTCCCCTGCGAGCTTCGACTTGCCATAGACAGTTTGCGGATTCGTCTGATCATACTCGTTGTAAGGAACACTGGAAGTTCCATCAAATACATAATCAGTGCCAATATAACAAAGCTTAGCTCCAACTTCACGGGCTGCAACCGCCACATTTCGGGTAGCCGCCGCATTCACGCGAAAAGCCTCGTCCGGCTCGGACTCGGCTTTATCAACAGCGGTATAAGCAGCACAATGAATCACGACATCAGGCTGGTGAATGGCAAAAATATTCCGGCATGCTGGCAAGCTTGTAATATCCAGTTCATTCCGGCCAAAACCAATCATTTCAGCCGTTTCCGTCTTCCATTCCGCCAATTCACGACCAAGCTGCCCGTTAGCGCCCGTGATGACAATTTTTAATTTAGACATCGGATTCGTTCGCCTCCAGGCGATCCTTGTATTGAGTTTCGTAATACTGCTGATAAGTACCGGATGCCACCTGCGACATCCACTCGGCATTGCCGAGATACCAACGAATGGTTTCCTTGATTCCGTCCTCATAATTGAACTTTGGCTGCCAGCCTAGCTCATTCCGGATTTTATCGGCATCAATCGCATAACGTCGGTCATGACCCAGCCGATCCTTAACATAAGAGATCAACGACTCCGGCTTGCCTAGCTCCTCAAGAATGGTCCGAACCACTTGCAAGTTATTCCGTTCATTTCGTCCGCCAACATTATATACCTCGCCAGCGCGGCCTTTATGCAGCACTAGATCAATCGCACTGCAATGATCCTCTACATACAGCCAATCCCGCACATTAAGACCGTCGCCATACACGGGAAGCGGCTTATCCTGTAGCGCATTCTGGATCATCAAAGGAATCAGCTTCTCAGGGAACTGATAAGGACCGTAGTTGTTCGAGCAACGAGTAATATTGACATGAAGACCGAAAGTCTCGTGGTACGCGCGAACAAGCAAATCCGCGCCTGCCTTACTGGCTGAATATGGACTATTTGGTGCAATCGGCGTATCCTCCGTGAACAGCCCTGTATCGCCCAGTGTACCGTAAACCTCGTCTGTAGACACTTGAACAAACTTGGCAACGTTATATTGCTTCGTCAGGTCCAGCAGCGTCTGCGTCCCCAAAACATTCGTTTGCACGAAAATTTCCGGATGCAAAATGCTGCGATCCACATGCGACTCAGCAGCGAAGTTAATGACCGCATCCACGCCTTGCTGGAAGAGAGGTTCAAGCTCAGACCGATTGGCAATGTCCGCTTTCGCGAAGCTATAGCCCGAATGCTGCTCAATTGAACGCAAATTTTCTAAATTGCCCGCATAGGTCAATGCATCCACATTGATAATTTCATAAGTGGGGTAGTTCTCAATCATATATAATACGAAATTGCTCCCGATAAAGCCGGCACCGCCGGTAACAAGTAATTTCACGAGTCTAACTCACCCTTCATATACAAAGTTAATTTCCGCATCAGCCAGCACTGGATGTTTGGCATCTTTATCCGAAAGGATCGGATTCGATGTCGGCCAGTCGATCGCAAGGGCCGGATCGTTCCAGGCAATGCCTCGGTCGTGTTCTGGAGAGTAGAGGGCATCTACCTTGTATTGCACCTCACAATTTGGAACTAATGTGCAAAAACCATGTGCAAAACCTTGAGGAACCAAAAGCTGTCTCTTATTGGCTGCACTTAAAATAAATCCCCGCCATTGCCCAAAAGTTGGTGACCCTTTGCGAATGTCGATGACAACATCATAAATGGCACCGGCCGTTACCCGTACTAGCTTCGTTTGAGCTTTCGGTGATAGTTGATAATGCATGCCTCTGAGCACACCGGCTTCTACGGATAAGGAGTGATTGTCTTGGATAAAAGCATGAGATATCCCATTGGCATTTGCAACTTCTTCATTATAGCTTTCCATAAAGAAGCCCCGATGATCGCCGAATACGGCCGGCTCTATGACTTTAACACCTGGTAGACTAGAATTAATTATTTTCATAGGTCACCTATTCTATTATAATTTTAACTTTCCAAACTCTTCGCCAAATGTAAGATCTTTTGCAAGCTCATTTGCTTTCGTCAATGAAGCATGGGTACCTGCATCCGTCCACCATCCGTGGAGAATATCATAACTTAGCTCGCTTGCTTCAATATAAACATTATTAACATCCGTAATTTCAAGCTCTCCGCGACCTGATGGTTTGAGAGTTTTGATAATTTCAAAAACATTACTATCATACATATATATGCCTGTAACCGCATAGTTGCTCTTTGGTTGTTTAGGTTTCTCTTCAATAGAAACGATCTTATCTCTATCCAATTGTGGAACCCCATAGCGCTGCGGATCATGAACCTCTTGAATAAGAATTTTTGCTCCCTTATTCTGCTCTTTAAAGTTGCTTACGAACGGAACAATACTATCATCAAATACGTTATCACCTAAAATAACGACCATCTGATCATCATTCACAAAGTTTTCAGCTAATCCAAGAGCTTGCGCAATACCTCCAGCTTCGTCCTGAACTTTATATGTAAAAGAAACGCCAAATTCATAACCACTTCCAAGTAAATTTACTACATCCCCCATATGTTCTTTACCGGTAACGATGAGGATATCGACAATATCAGCTTCTTTAAGCTTGGCAATAGAGTGGAAAATCATCGGATACTTGCCTACTGGCAATAAGTGCTTATTAGTTACTTTGGTGAGGGGGAATAAGCGCGAGCCAGTTCCTCCTGCTAGAATTATGCCTTTCATGAGAAAGTCTCCTTTTAGAATACTATACTATAATTATATAAATATAATTCTAATATAAGTAACACTGAATTCTTACTATTTATTCAACCGTAATACACTTGCTAGTACAGCTTACCTTATATCAAACTAGATCATATCGAGAAGTTAATTTAAACCCACTTTGACAATCTCGTGAACGAATATTTTTTGTTTATCGTGCTCACTAATGAAGTGGTACTGAATTCTCCCGTTGTTATTATTCGAATTCTTATTCGCTAGCTCCTTTACTCTATCAATCTCTCTAATTTTCTATTGTTATAGTTAAGAAATTTATCCAATAGGTTTAACAAACTTCGAATTTCTTTTGGCTGTTGGATATATATATCTGCCTATCACCCAAGGGATTTTATTATTAATTAATGAAAAGAATAATCTTTTTGTTATTTCAACTTTAAGAACCATTAAAAACACTTTAAATAACACTATATTAGATTTAACAGAAACATCAAAAAATGCAAGCAGTGCTGTTGCAATCGACATTGCGATACTTTCAAACCCACAAAGTATCAGAGTGTTCTTCCCAATATATGATAGATAATAAGATTTTTTTAAAGCATAGGCAATAATAAGATTGAAAACTATTAAGAGAATTGTAATCAATAGAATTAATATCTGGATTAAATACGAATTAAAGAAACTACCACCTATATCATTCGAGAATTGAAGCATCACCCTATCGATATCGTTAGGTCTTGAATAAATAAAAAAACTACAAGCTAAAACCAAACTAACAGACACTGAAAAAAACACTTTAGATAATCTGTTAATTTCCGTAAAAGAGAAATCCTTGATTCTTGCAAATATAATATCCCCTAAACAAAAGAAAAAAATATAGTAAACAGCGCTATCTATGTTAAAAAACATAGTTGGATCATTTGGAGCTTTTAGTATAATAGAACTTACTAAGGCTGATGCAAAAGAGATTATAAATATTAATATTTTTTTTCTAATCAATTTATTCAAAAAGTAATACAATAATTGTATTGTTAATAAACACGTAAAGAACCATAATTGACCGGCAAAACCTATTTGATTACGAATACCCCATAATGATTGAATTATAAATGTTTTTACTAATCCTAAGTCACTTCCTGTTGTAACTATAAAATATACAATGTTAAAAAGACAAAAGAAAGCATATGGTATTAGAATAGTCTTTACACAGTTAATGATGTAATTTTTAACTGACAAATCTTTTTTCTTTGAAAAAAACAAACCAGATAGAAAGAAAAACAAAGGAACGTGATAACGAAAAACAAAAGTGGTTACATTATCCCCTGGAGCAATATGTCCAATGAATATGGCTAATATTGCCAATCCTCTACATACATCTACCCATTCATATCTATTATTAGTTTTATACTCCTCTTGATAAGTTTCCATTTTTCAAAACTCCTATCAAAACTAACAAATGTAGTATCGTACAAGCAAGTTTAATAAAACACAGAAATAAATATAGTCACGGTTACTCTACGGTATTGAGTCTGTCAATATTTTTACGTAATTTATTAAAATATGTTAACTCGTCAAGTTAGCTCCCGGTTTTCAATACAGATAGTTATAGTAACCTTCTCTATGGTTTTGAGCGTCACCTTCCATGTGCGTAGGACATCCATTATGAATAATAAAGTACTTCGAACAGTACGTCGTCACTATGAACATACTTTCTTCATTGTCTCTTTGCACAACTCACTGTGGTAACTTTCAATTATATTCGTGGGCAGATAGTCTTGCGTGTTTCTGGAGGACAACAAAAAAGAAGCGGCTAACTTATCCCCGTATTTGATCAAAGAACGCATGATCAGGGATGTTTCTTAACCCATAATTTCTTAAATTAATCTAATAAGCCTCTTCAGCGGTGGACATATAAATGAATGATGCACTACTGATTTTTAGTCAACGGATAAGTAAGGAGAAGTCCGTAAAGTTATCTGAAATTGTGGTGAGAATATCTAGAGCACCATAGTTTTTGTACTCATTCAACAAACCGGTTCAGAACTTAACGGACTCATACCGTTGTTCCATCTCCTAGACTTTTTTGTTTCAATCCAGATCAGTTTAATGAAGAATTAAGCTGCTAGTTCACAATGGCTCCTATTGTTTCATTATGAATGTTATAGCTGACTTCGAGAAAGGTAGCGCATAAATACCTTAAGAGATCGATCTAGTCGTTCCTAATGCCCCATGTGTTCTCACAAACTCAACTATGTTCCTAATACAATGGATTAGGAGGACGATCAAATATTTCATGAAAACCCTCCTAAATTCACAGTAATATAAAAGACTATATTTAACGATCTACAATACCACTACCTAATCCCTGTTTACCAAAACAATATTCGTTTTTCTAAACAGTTTTAGTAATAGTCGTTTAATATTCCATTACACTGATAGTTTTTTTTTCTTTAATTGCAAACTTTTCTTTTCGATTTGGTACCATGAGAAAATAGAGATAGCAAGAGTTATCGGCGTAGCTATAACAAAATTATAAAAAGGAGTTATATGGTCTATCAATAACAAAGAAACGATTTGTTGTATAGGAAACGCATAGATATACATCCCGTAAGAGAAGTCGCCTTTTTCTTGAAACTTTTTAACCACTTTTTTAACACCAAATCCTAAATAAAAGATAATGTACGTTCCACACAATATAAATCCTAATTTATAATAGCCAGACCACGCAAGCAAAGTTAATGCAATCCCAGAGAGTAAAGCAGCATATCGATTAAGTTTGATGTCATCTCTAAATAAGTAAACAATCATTCCCATACTAAAATACTTGAAAAGCTCAAAGTATTGAAAGACTGCGACTGTAGAATCTATTTTATACGCTACGAACAACACCAATAAAAATAAAGGAACAATAACAACTTTCTTCAGCATCTTTAATGATCCAAGTACCGCTACAACAATATAGAAGAAAAATTCGTACCATAACGTCCAAAGAGAACCGTTGACCGCATTAGGATATGGGTTGTTTTCAAAAACTGCCGGCAAACTATATTGCATATTAACAAGCATAAACGATTCTAAATATCGCAATGTCGCAGGATTAGAGAAATATGCTTTTCCACCAATAGTTGTTAAAATAGGACCCAAAATAAAAACGGTAAAAAGAATAAGTACGATTAATGCTGGATATATGCGAAGAATCCTATTTCTGAAATATTCATACACATTAGCACAACGCTCAAAACTATAAGTAATCAGAAAACCACTTATGATAAAAAAGATACTTACACCTAATCCCCCAAATGTCTCTTGTCCATTAGTTAATTTAATAAATGGTTCCGAAGCATTTGAACCCAATGTTAAAGGGTAAGAGTGTGAAAAAACAACCAAAATTGCTGCAATTAGCCTTATTAAATCAAAATTATTTTCACGACTATTGAAACAATCACCAATACTTTTCCAATTGTTCTTCATATCAACTTCCCTTTACTTTTTTCTAAACACTCGGGTTATTTTCCAACTCTTCGAATTTTGAGAATTTGAAATAAATTCATCTAACTCTAATTCAGAAGCAGTGAAAATTTCTGGGACGCAGGTCTTTTTACCAAGTATTCTTTTAACTAACCGTAGCGGCTTTGTAATGTTCCATGAGTTTGAAACAAGTATAAGATGCGCGATTTCCCTTTTCCGGATCAGTTCATCATTGATTGGATAACCATTATTCAAATCACGGTTTTCTAATCGCATTCTAATCAAAGAAGAAATTCGTTTTGCATTCCCAGGTGGCATGATTAAATACTGAGAATTAAATTTATTCTGGACGTATCTATAATTTTCTTCCCATTCTTCGTTATTATGAAGTGATTGTGAACTTTCTCCCTTAAGCCACCATCTGTAGATGTTCGTGATCGTTGGAGTACTAGCAACACCGCAAATAAATGCCGCACGAACAATGAAATCCCAATCTTCGATTGTATTGATTGTTTCATCAAACCTTAAACCAAAATCATGATAGATCGACCTTGGAAATGCTAAACATAACCCTGGACACTCGTTATGATGTAGCATGGTAATAAAATCAAAATCTGCAGGATAATCATTTAGAAACCCAGAAACCGCAATAGAAGTATTCTGACTAAAAGAAGTTTTTACAGGCTCATATTCTTGTCTCACCGAAACAGATTTTAATATCTTTCCGTAGTGATTATTAGAAAGATTCTTAAATTCTTCTACCCAGTTGCTGAACACGATATCATCATCGTCAAGTATTGCCATATACTGTCCTTCGGCATTTTCAAATCCCGCATTCAATGGTGTAGATCGGTTGCCTCCATTTACTCTTATCAATCGGATTTTTGACCGAATCCACTCAGGTGTAGCATTAATTATACTTTCAACTAATAATTGTTTCTCCACAGTCAAGTTGTGTCCAACAACAAGTACTTCGAAATCCGTACATTCTTGTCCAGTCAAACAAAGCAAAACTTCTTTCAATTCTTCCGGTCTATCCCCAACAGTTCTGGTCACAATAGATAAAAATGGTCTTGCTAGTTGTCGATTGACAGGTATTTGTGTAGGATGGCTCGCGATGAACATTCGAACGAGCTGATTGACTTTCCCATCAGCACCCATATTTTTTCTTAAGCCTAACAGTAATTGACGCAAAGATGAATTTTCAGTAAGCGTTAATAGTTCTTTTGGGAAGTACTGATCACTTTTTTCCATCACAACATCTTTTTTGCTGATTTGATGCAACCCATGTTTTTTGCAGACTTCCAATAATTTTTCTTGGGTAAAGATGTTGATGTGGGTTTCATCCAATAGTCCAGTGTTAGTTTCATCGAATTTATTACATAACAATTTAAAAACAATATCATCATGAGCAAAATTCGGGACACTTATAACAACAGGAGCATTATGCTGTTTGGAAAGCACAGAGACTGTCTGTAGCAAATCCTCAAAATTTAATACATGCTCCATCACATCAAGTATGGAAATCGATGAAATAGCACGTCCGTTAAGAATCTTATCGATAAATTCAATATTGTCTTTCAGACTTGATAATTTATAAGTGTGAGCTTCTTTACCCTCCAAAACAAGATGATTAACAGCATCTGGATCCGCATCGATGCCAATGTAGTGTATTGGATGGTTTTCCATCAATTTTTCACTCATTGATCCCCAACCGCAACCAATATCGAGATGGATTCCTTGTTTAGGAAGGTCAAATTGACCCAGTAAGCTCACTGTGTGTCCATAAACATTGTCTTGCGCATATTCAAATTTATAAGGATATTCATCGATGCTTTTATTTTTCATAGTGAAAACCTCATTTTGCCGTAATTATTATTGATGAACTCTCCAATCCGATGACCGGAATCGACTTGTTCTGGTAATTTACCGTCTCTTTTTCTTCTCTTAAACTCTTCAGCTGCTTTCTTATAATAACTAACATCTGATTTTTCGAAATAGGTCAAGATATTCTCCAGAATATCGTTTCTAGACCATTTATAAGCCATTAATAGCCCTGCTTCTGCGGAATAATAATCCTCCGCATCACTTGTTTGCCAAGCTGCATTTTTAGACAAGATTTTGTCATGAAAGGCAACAGCAGATGGTTGGAAGATAATTCGATACCCTTTAAGTCGAACCATCCAAGAAAAATCAACATCATCACAATACAGAAAGAATGTGTCCGCATCAAATCCATTTACTTCTTCAAAAACAAGCCTTGGGATAAGAACACAGGCTGTTGAAGCCCAACTTGTCTCTCCGGTTCTAGTATTGTAGGATTTAGGATGCTCTACAGGCAATTGCCTTGCTTCGACTACCCCCACCTTTTGTTTGGGGTTAGCATACGGCTCAGCTAATTGAAGAAGCGTATCAGGAGCCAATATAATATCCGGATTAATAATCATAATGAAATCAGAATCAGAATGATTAGCTAATCGGTTATGTCCTCTTGCTGAACCTAAATTTGATTCAAAATAATCGTATTTGATTTGTATGTACTCTCCAAACTCAGAATTTAAGTCTTTGAGCTCTTGATCGGTAAACACGGGGTCTTGAGAACCATCCCCATAATATACCGTAATTCCCGTAAAAATTTGCTTATTAATAGCAAAGTCTGCCGCCCTAACAATGCTTTTAATCGATCGAATAATACGGGGAGCTTCATTGTTATATAAAACCGATTGAATTTGTAGACTTTTTTTATGCAACATATTTAATTCTCCCTAATAATGGTAACATATTTTATTCCCCCAATTGACCATCAATCCAATCACACAACAAGTTCATTCCCTCATTTAAGGAAACTTTCGGGCTCCAATTTAAGCTAGCCAACGTATTGGAAATGTCGCCTTGTGCGTGTCTAATGTCACCGTTGCGATATTTTCCGCATACTTCCGGATTCGGTGCTTCATATCGCGCCGCTACCAACTGAGCGACCTCTTTAATCGTTGCACCATAACCACTTCCAATATCAAAAACTTTTCCATTTGCGTTTTCACTCAACATAACTTCATGAATAGCTTGGGCTACATCCGAAATGAAAACAAAATCTCTCAACATCATGCCATCCTCGTACAAAGGGATGCTTTGTTTCTGTTTGGCCATTCTCACAAAAAGAGAGACAATACCTGTATATGAGTTAATCAATGATTGCCCTGGACCATATACGTTTTGGAGACGAAGTATGGTGTAGCTAACGTCAAAAGATTTGCACCAGCATGAGATTATATGTTCCTGTGTAAGCTTAGTTGCACCATAAATACTAGTCGGCATCGGAGTCGTATTATTTACATTCATTGGTGAAAAGGTTGAATTTTCAAAATCCCACTCACCATTTGCCAATTGTTCATTGCTTCTCTGTCCAGGAAAGTATGCCATCCCTTCAGCATTCAACCATTTCCCCTCACCATAGACCGCTCTACTACTGGAAAGTACTATTTTGCTAGGAATCGCATCATTTCTGACCAATGCATCTAACATTTGCGTAGTTCCCACTACATTCACATTGGCGTGACGACTGCTTTCTATTAAAGATTGTCCAGTTCCTGTTTCGGCCGCCAAATGTAATATCAAATCCGGCTTCCATTTAGAAAGAATCTCATCCCATATGATAGGGTCCGTAACATCTGAGACATATAAGTGTACTTTTGAGGACAATTGAGCCGGCCTTTTTCCTGATTTATGAATCTGGGGATGCAAGCTATCAATAACGATGATATTATCAAATGTATTCTCAATTAATTTCGATACTTCGCAGCCAATGAATCCTGCTCCGCCTGTGATTAGACAAGTTTTCATTAAAATTTCTCCTTAAATTTTTTTTAGGGTTTTTATCATTTTTAATAGGATTTTGTAAAGCGAGTAGAGTATTTTATGTCTATTTTTTAAGGAGCTTGTTTGGCTATGCTCAATCAAATCCATGATATTCATCGAAACATCATATCCGTTCATATTAGAAAAATAGTTTTTTTGTTTTTCTCTTACATAGGCTATTGCGTTGTCTAGAACTTTCTGACGATTTTCGACTTGTGTTTTATGATAAGGAACTCGGTACAATGAGGTGGTTTTGTCTACCAACAAGAAGTCGTTATCGAGTGATAGCCTCATCCAAAAATCCCAATCCTCTAACGCATCCATATTCTCATCAAAGTAGATCTTGTCTCGTACTAAATCTTTCTTAAACATCACACATTGTATGGGTAAATAATTTTGGTAAAACAATTTCAACCTATTGAACTTGCTATTAAACACCACTTTGTATTCATGGTTTTGGGTAGATTCATCTGGTAAGTACTCCGTAGGAACCTCAAAAGCAACAGAATATATAACAGAAATAGGATGACGAGACAACTCATTAACTAACACTTCAACGTGGTCTGGGAATAATAAATCATCATCATCTAAAAAGTTAAGAAATTCCCCGTTCGCCATATCTAAAGCGATATTCGCAGCTCTAGAACGTCCTACTTTATCCTTTATACTGAAGAACACAATATTGAGATCATGGAAATCCTCTTTAATTAATTTCTCTGACTCATTGCCTCCATCTTCAACAACAATTACTTCAATGTTTTTGTACGTTTGATTCCTTACACTCGTCAGTGCTTCTTTCAATATCTTCGTTCTACCTATCGTACGAATCAAAATAGACACAAGCGGTTTATAATCGTGTTGTACGAAATTATTATAAAACCCGCCTGTCCTTTCCTCCTCGTAATCCCAACCAACGAAGGTTGGTCTGAGTTTTTTTAATGAGCGGCTATAAAAAAAAGGGATCATAGACAAATTCTGGATGTAGGCAGATACAAGATTTCTCCGAAGTCCGTGATTAGGATTACCCTGAAGAAGCATGTAAGAGAACTTCAGGTGCCATGTGACAACATGGCGTAGTGAACCATACCTAACTTTTAAATTTAAGTTATTTATCAAACTATGTGTGAATTGGTTAGGTTTGATTTCATTTTCTTCATTGTAGGAATAATGATAAACGATACACTGTGGCATATATATCAATTTATAGCCTTTAGATCGAATTCTCCAGCTCAAATCAACATCTTCCGCATACATGAAGATGGCCTTGTCAAAGCCATTTACTTCTGCAAATACAGCTCTTCTTATAATAAAAGCTGCTCCAGTAATCCAGCTTGTTGATAAGGTAACAGGATCATAATTTTTAGGGTGCTCATAAGGGAATTGTCTAAACTCCCATGCAGCGATATTTTTGTCACTTTGTTCAATAACGATCGAAGCATTTTGAATCGAATCTTCAAATACTTCTGTATCGATATTCAAGAAAAAAATATAGTCTGATTTACCTTTTTTCGCCCCTATATTATTGGCTCTACCAAAGCCGACATTTTTTTTATTTTGAATTAGTTGCATGCTTCCAAAGCTAGATTCGTTGTTAACAATTTCTTGTTCAATTTTAGTTACCGTTGAATCCGAAGAGGCATTATCAACAAAAATGAGGTTTAATTTCTCTTTTGGAAAACGGCATCGTGATATACTGTCAACACATTTCTCAACCCAAAATTCCGAGTTATAAGTTACTATAATGATATCTAACTCCATCAGAAAAGCTTCCCCTCAGACCTGCTCTTTTATATCCTCATTGCTATGAGAATTAATGTTCATATATTGATTGCATATCTCTTCAACGTCACCCGAGCTAATAAGCTTTCCTCGGTTGAGCAAAAATGCTTTTTTACACATGCTTCTAATTTGTTCAATAGAATGTGAAACCATGATAACGGTAGTATCATCGGTAATCATTGTTCTAATTCGCTCTTCACATTTTTGCTGGAATTTGTAATCACCGACTGATAATATCTCATCTAAAATTAAAATATCGGGCTTCACTACTGTTGCAATACTGAAGCCGATACGTGCAACCATTCCAGATGAATAATTTTTTAGAGGCACATCGAGAAAATCGTGAATTTCTGCAAAGTCAACAATATCGTTAAACTTACTCTCAATAAATTTTCTAGAATATCCCAAAATTGCGCCATTCAAATATATATTTTCTCTTGCAGTCAGTTCCATATCGAATCCGGCACCTAACTCGATTAACGGAGCAACCTTACCATAAGTCTCCACATTTCCTTTAGTTGGAGTCAACACCCCTGCTATCGTTTTTAGCAAAGTACTTTTACCAGCGCCATTAAATCCTAATATACCAATAACTTCTCCCTTTAATATGGATAAAGAGACATGATCTAGTGCATTGAATTTTTCAGTGACTAACTGTCTTTTAATTTTTTTTATTATGTATTCTTTGAATCCACTAATATTCTCTTTGTGTAAATCGAAGGTAACAGATACATCTTTTAATTTTATCACTATATTTTCCATTTATTATACCTCATATAAATAAAACGATTTTATTTTCATTCTTCTTATAAACTTTATAACCTATGAGTAAAGATAATACAGTGTATGTTATAGCTAGTGCGTTTAGTTTAAAGTCAGGAAGCTGTCCGTAGAGAACCAACACCCTAAAATAGTTAATAAATACATACACCGGGTTATATTCTACCATGCCTCTAAATGTTGCAGGAATAATCTCAATCGGATAGAACGTTGCAGAAAAAAATGATAGTAAGCTTAAAAAGACACCATAAATGTGTAAAATATCCCTATAAAAAACGGTTAATGTCGACAGGAGGAGTCCAATACCGATTGAGAATAGGAATATTAAAATAACAGGGATAAAAAACAGGGTCGATGTCAACGGTAAATCATACCCCATTATGATAATAATAATAAGAACAGCTATTAAGGAAAACGATGTATTTACCAATGAGAAACAAATTTTGGATAAGGGAAAGATATATTTGGGCGTATACACTTTTTTAATTAAAGATCCATTTTGAATCAGTCCCATTTGGGCTAAACCAGTCGATTCTGCGAAGAAAGCATACATCACCTGACCGCTAAGAAAATAAATCGGAAAGTTTTCAATTTGGTTCTTAAACATAGTGGAAAAAATAATTGTTGTGATCACCATAAAGAGCAATGGGTTTAACACACTCCATATGATCCCTAGAGAAGACCTTCTATACTTTATTTTCAGGTCTCTTTTCACCAACTCGAATAACAATTCTCTATACCCATATATTTCTCGTACTATCTTCATGCCGTGCTTCACACTTTCCTATTAAATGTAGTTAATTCTGCCTTTTACGCATTATTCTGTTCGTTATATATCTCACGGTCGATGCAATTAGTTTCTCTTGAATTCTCAAATAAAAAAAAACATGTTTATACTGAAATCGCTGCCGTTGTACATGATTTAGATGAATTATTGCTTCTTGAAGTCCTCTTAGATAGATGCTACCCCACCCTCTTCTTAGAAAAAAAACATACTTTACTGAAAATCCAATTAATAGCATTGGTAAATTCAATAAAAGCTGAATATAGGGCATATTTTTATAAAATATATAGACGTTATTTCTTGCGGACAGCTTTATTTTAAACTCATTATATTTAGAACCGGAAGTACCACTTCCAACATGATACACAATAGCATCAGGACAATACTCGTTATGGTATCCATACAATTGAGCTCTATATCCAATATCTACATCTTCAAGATAAGCAAAAAAATCTTCATCAAATACACCAATCTTATCAAAAATCCATTTCCGGTAGATTGCAGCCCCTGCACATGAACTAAAAATTGGCCCACTATCGCGAAAATCCGAAACCTGTTCGCCATCACCTCGCTTGAAAGCCCATCCGAGAACTGTCAATTCATCTCCTGCGTCATCGATGATATTTCGTTCATCAAATCTGATCATTTTACTCGATACAGAGAAAATCGAATCGCTTTGGTTAATTTGATGATACAGGGATATTAACCAATCATTCTCCACTTCCGTATCATTATTTAGAAGAACAACATAATCACCGTTTGAGACGGATATGCCTTCGTTTACAGCTTTACTAAAGCCATAATTTCTTTCCAGTTCGATAATTTCAACTTTTGGAAAATCAGACCGAATATAGTCGAGACTTTGATCCGTCGACGCATTATCGACGAGAATTACCTCGAATGAAATTCCCTTTTGCCTATACAGAGATAATAAACAGCGTTCAAGAAATTCCCGTCCGTTATAGTTCGGAATCACAATTGAGCATTGTACCATGTGGAATTAGTCCATTCTTACGGATATTTGTTCAAACCCTTAAAGATTACAATATTTAAAACCAAACTTCACAATTGTATATCTCTACTAATATTTCCAATTAATTATACACCAAGCGCATAGAGAAAGTGACATCCACTTCTTGATTCGTTGTATCACGTCGATATTAAAGGATAAAATCCCACATTTCTAGAAGAGAAAATATATAAGCATTTTCTATATAACATCTAATATTTGCATATAGAAAGAGTCTTTCCACCCTTGTTATCTTACCAAAGTTCCTCCCATATTCATACCTTATTCTCCTTTCCAAACCAAACAAATTGTTGGAATTTTGCGGAATGTATGCTTTTTCGACAAATCCGCATTTCAAACAAATTTGTAAACTACATACAATTATAACCTCTCTTATATAGTAATCCACTCCCCCTTTTGCTAAAATACTAGAAGGAGTAACAGTTTCAGATATACATAACTATGGATGAGGAGTACGTACGAATGAGCGCACACACTAAATATTCAAGCAGTACACCTACGATAGCAGAGGGCTTAACGCTGTTTAGGTGGATTGGAACGATTGGGCTTGCCCTATTTCTGGTTATTTTCCCATATCAGAGAGGATTGTTCAATGGCTATGAGTTCAGCTTTGACAGTCCCATATACGGGGCTATCATCTTTGGATTGTTTCTGTTGATCGCAACTGCCGGCTACATCTACAAAGACTCGCAGCAAAGCAGCTATCGTGGAATTTTGTCGATTGCCGTCATGCTGCTCCCGTTCATCTATTGGATCTCTTCTTTTCAAGCGGTGTCGAGCTATTACGGAAAGTTTATGTTTCTTGTGTTCTTTCTGCTGGCCTCGCTCTTTATAAGCGGCCTTTATTTAGCAGAATCTAAGCATGCTCGTAAAACGATTGAATATGCGCTTATGCTCTCCTCCTATTTAATTGTTATTTTCGGCTTGCTTAATTTGTTCGGGCAAATGTATTACAAAGATGCGCTATGGCTTGCACACGATGGCTTCCGCCTTGCATCAGTCTTTCAATATTCAAACGCCTACGGCGGCTTTTTAGTTGCATTATTTCTAGTCAGCTTATACTATGCGGCTCATTGTATCCGTCCGTCAGCAAGAATCGTGCATGCTGCCATGCTCGTGCCGATTTGGATTTCATTCATGCTTACCTATTCACGAGGCGCAATTGTCATTGTGCCTGTTGTCGTGTTAGCTCTGCTCCCGTTCTTGCGATTAACTAAACAAATAGCCTATCTCCTCTTCCTGATTCTATCTGTTGGTGTTTCAATGGCTCTATTAGGAAAGCTTACAGCAATCGTCGATAAAATCTCAGCGATTGTACAGCCGAATGAAACGAAGGCGCAGCAAACCATCTCTTTGTTTAGCTCGCTTCCCATGCAGGGCTGGGGATTCCTACTGCTCGGTATGATCGTGACTACTGGACTGATCCTTCTCTACCATGCCAAGCTAGATGCTCTACTGGAAAAGAAACTCAAAAAGCTATCCGCGCGTAAGTATTCATTCGCTATGGTGCCTGTTGTCGCCATCATCTTAGCAACTGCGGCAGCGGCCAGCCTGCTCGGCAGCAGCGCGATTCGCGGCTTGTTGCCGGATAAAATTGCGGTGCGCTTCGAAAATATTAATTTTCAGCAGCACAGCGTTCTGGAACGTCTAACCTTCTATAAAGATGGGCTTCATGTAGCCGAGGATTATCCGTTGCTTGGAGGCGGTGGCGGCGCTTGGCAGGCCATGTACGAGCAGTATCAGAATAATCCTTATTGGAGCAGGCAATCACATAGCTTTATTGTTCAAATTTTGGTTGAAACCGGCTGGATTGGCCTTATTGCTTTAATCGGTGTGCTTGTTCTCGCCTATGGCTTATACATCCGTTCTTATTTCCGTCATCCTGAGCTAAGAGGAAGCCATTTTGTCTTTTTTATTTTCTCTTTAGCCCTTTTGCTGCATAGTGCTATTGACTTTGATATGAGTTACCTTTACATCAGTGCCATCGTATTTATATCTCTGGGCTGTATGCTTGCCCCATACGCCAGCAAGCTCATCCTTCAACGTAATGCGGCAAGCAGTTGGTTAAAAATCACCTATCCAGCCGTCCTTATTGTACTATCCTTGGTGCTGCTAGTCGTTACAATTCGTGAGAATAGTGGCGTTCAGAAATACGAGAAAACGTATGATTTGGCCGTCCAAGGGCAAACGCCATTGGACGGACTACTCCCATTGTTGAATGAGGCTATTGACCGCTCACCCAAAAATTCTTCGTTCACCTTAACAAAGGCCGATTGGCTGGAACAGGCCTATAAACAAACGAACGATGCCAGCTTCCTTGAGCAAGCCCTCAGCACGGCACAGCAAGCGCGCAAAACAGATCCGTATAATCGTGGCCTTCTGATTTCGGAATTCCGTCTTCTCCAGCAAAAAGGTCAATTTAAAGAATCGCTTGCCGTCATAGACGAAGGAGTCACTAAGTTCCCATGGGACATTAACCTTTATGAAGCTGCGGTAACTTCGTATGCTGAAGCTAATAGTAAGGCTCTTAAAGAACAAAACGAGGCTGAGGCGAAAAGCTATGCAGACCGCGTTGAAGCACTGTCGGCCGAGGTCAACAGAAGGATAGATCAGCTTGCCACTTTACCGGCAGAACAGCTTCAGGGCCGTTCCTTCGCCCTTACACCGGCAATGGAAAAGGCTATCGCCGGCATCGAGCTAGCCGCGAATCAGTAATTTAATATTATAGCAACTATCTTGACTGCCTGCTGGCGCCACTCGCGCCTAGCAGGCAGTCTTTTTTTCGGATCATCGTTGGTATGTTTTACGTCCTTTAAGAATAAATAGCAATAGAACGCTCCGAACGAACCAAGCTTCTATTCCCAAGGAGGATTGATCTTCATGTTTAAAGATAATAAGCGTCTTTCGCCATCGGATACTTTGATTGGCCAAGGTACGCAAAGTGAAGGGAAACTACGCTGCGAGGCAAATCTGCGCATAGAAGGGGAGCATCGTGGTGATATTGACTGCAAGGCTGATGTCATTATTGGGGAATCCGGTATCGCGCGGTCTGCTATTTCGGCACGGGATCTTACCGTCGCTGGCAAGGTTTTCGGAGATACGTCCATGACCGGCCGCCTCATCATCACCTCTTCCGGCCAATTAACAGGATCGGTTACTGCGACCTCCATCATCATTCAAGAAGGTGGCCAGCTTAACGGGATGTGCCATATGGAGCCCTCAGCAGACAGCAGGCAGCGTTTGCTTCCAGAACAAGACAAAGTTAACCAGCAAGGAAAAGATTCCGGAATCAAAGATGCTAATGAGAAATCGCGCCAAGCCGGATAAAGCAAATATCACAAAAAAGCCGTATCGGCTGCTGTCCGCCTTTCATGGAAGCAGCAGCCGATACGGCTTTTTAAAATAGGGTTGAAGAGCTAGGAAGCAACATCCCGTTTACTGAAGACGTACCAGGTCAATGCGACGAAAATGACATAATAAACAGCTAGCACGCCAAGCGAGAAACCTAGCGTCATCCCGTCACGCATCGGGTTTCCATCAAGATATTGGGTGAGATTCAAATGAATAAATAGCAAATAATCAATCCATTCATATTTGAGCATGGCAATCAAACCGATAAAGCTATTAACGCCTAACAATAGAAAGAGCGCCATGCCAATAGCAAGTCCGCTGCTGCGAAACACAGTCGAGAGCATAAAAGCCAGCGTAACTGTTACAACAAGTGAAATGAGCGTCAAGCCGTAATACTTCAGCATATAAGAAACAGGACTTGCCTGATCGATCCCCATGAAGCCTGGCTTGATAGCAGGATCGGCATTTATGCCAAAACAAATCCAGTTAATGAGAATCGTGCTTGCAAACAACAAAATCGCGAGCAAAATGGCGAACAGCATGATTGATATATATTTGGACAACAAAATTTTGGAGCGTGACCATGGCCGAATAAGCAGCAGCTTTATCGTTCCGCTAGTAAACTCCTCTGCAACTCCGCCTGCAGCAATTACCACTGTAAAGATCGTCACGAGTAGGAACAATATCGACGATTCCAAAAATGCAACATCCCACATCGATGCATCCCTACCGCCAAAGATCAACCACATAATCGAAATGGCTATTACAAGCACAAGTAATATTCCAGACATTACCCATGTGCGAGGACGACGGTAAATTTTCATATTTTCATTTTGAATCAGCGGCAAAAAATTACCCAATTCGTTCCCCTCCTGTCACTTCCAAAAATTGATCTTCAAGCGTCTTCACTTGGGCACGTATACCATATACTTTAATTCCCGCTGCTACAAGCGTTGCATTAATGGCAGCTGTGCTTTCTTTATCTGCATCGACGGCTATCGAGCTTTCGCCCTCAAGCACTCCAGATACGCCAGCAGCAAGCAATACATCGAGCGCACCTTGGGTACGGTCAACTTCGATAACGACACGGTTGTTCGCCTTGGCCGCATTCTCTCCGCGAATCGTCCTGACATCAATCAGCTTGCCGTTCTGAATAATCGCGACCCTGTCGCACATAAGCTCCATCTCTGAGAGCAAATGGCTGGATACAAATACAGCGATCCCTTCTTCCTTGGATAACTGACGCAAATAATCGCGAAGCTCCCGAATACCGCCTGGATCAAGCCCGTTAGTCGGCTCATCCAATATTAATAGCTGAGGCTTATGTAAGATGGCTTGTGCTACGCCAAGGCGCTGGCGCATGCCTAGCGAATAGGTTTTAACCTTATCGCGAATCCGGCCCTCAAGACCAACAAGCTTCACAACCTCATGCACGCGATGCTCCGTAATACCCGGAATCATTCTCGCATAATGAATTAAGTTATCATAGCCACTCAAATATTTGTACATTTCCGGATTTTCTACTATCGCACCTACATGGCGGATCGCTTTCTCATATTGCTTCGTGATGCTATGTCCGCCAATTGTAATTTCTCCCTCAGTCAGCGACATTAAGCCAACCATCATACGGATCGTAGTCGTTTTTCCTGAGCCATTCGGTCCTAAGAAGCCAAAAACTTCCCCAAGCGGCAAATCCAGAGTCAGTCGGTCAATAATCGTACGCTTGCCGATTTTTTTCGTTACGTTTTGCAATTTAACAATAGGCTCCTGCATAGCTGTGCTCCTCCTCCAGAAATCCAAATCCTTTTTATTATAAACGATTAAGGAAACAATTGGAAGTTTACAAAAAAATACAGCCTCGCTCTACAGTTATACTGTAGGGCAGAGGCTCTCATTTCCATCTGTTCTATACGGTTGTATAACATGTTCAGCAACTTTCGCGTCTGCTCGAAGAAACATTTTATAGTCATAGTTATTGGTCTTACCCTGCGATCCTACTATAGCATCCAGCTTATCCTGTTCCATGCTGCATGTTAAGCAATAACCCATTGGATGTACCACCCGGAAAAAACCTGTCCGAAACAAAATATCCGCTTCAGGATTGGAAACCATCTCTCCGCAACTAACACAATAAAAACGGTCCTCTGAACATATCATCCGATCGATCGCTCCCTCTCTCTTTCGTAATGATTGTATCAACCCTATACGATTGTGGACTGACTCGTTATTTCCTCCCAAGAGATGCCTAATCTAATAACATCATTCTCCTCGATTTGTTTTCCCGTTTGTACCTCAATTAGTTCGATATCAGTTATTGCGCGCAAAGCGTGTCTAGACCGCTCCGGTATCATAACGGCATCCCCTGGACCGACCATGCGCTGGGTTTCGTTAAGGAGAAGCAGCCCTTCTCCGCTCAGAATCGTCCACACCTCATTTCTTTTAAAATGCATTTGATAGCTCATATTTTGGCCTGCTGCTATAAAGATTCGTTTGGTCACGCTATGTAAGCCAGATGCGAGCAAAGCTGAGTCAATGACCTTAGCATGCCCCCATCGCCGCTCCTCAAATTTTGGCCGCTCATTCATCGCTTGAAGCTTGGCATCCAGTTCAGAGCTTGCATGCTTGCTCGTTACCAAGATACCGTCGGGACTTGCTGCAACGATAACGTTGCTTAATCCAATTACCGAGATTGGAATATCAAGCTCATTAATAAGCTGTGACGCCTCGCAATCCTCCGATATGCTGCCTAATCCCAGTTGGTCGTATGCGATATTTTCAGATAGATGCTTCCATGTCCCAAGATCCTTCCACTCTCCATCGAATCGGACAACTGACCGGGAGCTTGATTTTTGCGTGACCTCTGCCTCAAAGCTTGCTTTGGGCATTTTGGCATACTGCTTATACAATTCCTCATAATGAATTGGTAAACCGCGATTCATCAGCAGCGATATAATATAGTCGAGTTGAAACGCATAAATGCCAAGGTTCCATAGGGCACCTTCCTCAATCAGCTTCCTCGCCTCTGCTGCGTGCGGCTTTTCCTTAAAAGCCCTAATCTTTCTATCAAGCAGACCCTCGTCCTCATGAAAACGGTTGGCTTCAGGTACAATATATCCATATTGGTCAGTGGCACAGCTGGGACTTGTCCCAACCATGAGCAAATCTGATTTGCTCTCTCTTGCCAGCTTAGGGAGCCCTCGTATGCAGGAGAAGAAGTCATTCTCAACATATGCGTCTACTGGCATAATAATAACGGTTTCTGTTAAAGAAACGCCTGCAATGGAATACAAATAAGCAGCAGCAAGCGCTACTGCCGGAAAGGTGTCTCTTTGCTCAGGTTCAATAACAAGCGGCGCTTTCGTGCCGACTTGCCTTTGCAAGAGCTCTACCTGCTGCCGACAGGTCGCAATGCGAGTATGCTCACGCAGATCGGCTTCATCCAGTTGACGCCACAAACGCTGCAGCATCGATTCCATTTCGCCGCCTGGACCTTGCAGCACCGATAAATATTGTTTAGCTCGATTTCGATTGGACAAGGGCCATAGTCTCTTTCCCGATCCGCCGGATAGCAAAATGATTTTCAAAGCATGTCCCCCTTTAAGCACGTGCTTACCAATTCTCCAAACGAAAACAGGTCATCCGCTATAATGCATTCGTTTGGTATTCAGCAGCCTGCTGTACAAATAATGAATCTTTTGCTGCTGTGGCTGTCTTTCCAGTATTTCTTGATTCATGACCCCAATAATCAGCGAGCGCAGCGTATTCGAGCATTCAAACAATACGCCATGTGAATACTGATTATCCTTCCTAGCGTTCCAAACAATGCGGCCGCGAACATTGATCTGTACGTTCGATATCGTCATTCTACATTCAACCAAGTAATTCTTTTGAATAGGCAGCTGCAGGCCGGATAAAAAACATAGTCCGTTTTGACTTAAGTTGAGCAGCAATACCGTAGTCGTCGAGGGAGTCAGCAGTTGTCCGTCTTTGCTTATAAGTCGAAGCTCCGCTTTCACCCCATCGTTGAACCGCAGTCTAATATGAGCGCGAGAGGCTTCATTTGAATGGTCACTCATTCCTAATTCCTCCATCATACCTAGTCACAAATATGAATCCAAATACTCATGTTTTTCAGTAAAAGCATGCATTTGTAACGTATCCGTATTAATATAGATGTAGTACTCGTTTTAAAACAGGAGGAGTTCCATGAGTATCGGCAAACGGCTTGCAGCATTGAGGGACGAACGGAGATGGACGCAATTGCAAACCGCCGCTTCGCTTGGCATATCCAGAGCGGCATTGTCTCATTACGAAAAAAACCGAAGAGAGCCTGACTCCGAAACCTTATCAAGGTTCGCGGACTTATTTCAGGTGACCGTCGACTATTTGATCGGTCGAACTTCCATCCCCCAGCAAACATTAACCAATGATGTACGAAGCTTCGTTGACCATTTGGAGCTCTCAGACGATGAAATATTGAACAAATATCAGTTAAGCGTAGATGGACGAATTCTGACAGCGGATGAAACGAAAAGATTCATTGCCTTTGTAAGGGCAGAACGTCTGCAGCAGTAAGCTGCTTTTCATCGCACTGCCATTTTTGCTGCGAGATGCCGGTTTGACTCAAGATTGCCTCAATCGTGATTAAAGTAACGATTGGAGAGTCTGCTTTCTCTTCGAACTTAAGCTTAGGCCAATCTCTTAGCATACATTAGGCTCCTAATCGTGTAATTATAATGAAAGGAATATTAACATCATTATACCCGAGTCGCCGGATGGAATATGTCGGTTAATGGGTGCGGCTTTTTTCTAATTTAGTGGCTTTTTGTCGAAAAACAAAAGGGACTGTCGCCTAAAGTAGTTAACTACTTTAGGGACAGTCCCTTTTTCGCATTTATGCTGTAATCGTTTTGACTATTTGCCGCCAGCGCGAGCAAGCTCTCTTTTGTTCGCTTCAAAAGCGGCAAGCAGCGCTTCTTCGCCGACAAGGCCCGTATCCTCAACCTTGCGGATCTGTTCAAGCATGCGCTTGTAATCTTTCGGAATAACTTTAACGAACTTGGAAAGCGATGTTTCCCAATCATTTAAGATGCGGGAACCGATGGCACTCTCCGTATATTTCACATGAGACTCAACCAAGCCTTTCAGCTCTGCAATATCAATCGATTCCTCCAGACGCTCCAGTAATACCATTTCTAGGTTGCAATGGTTGTAGAAATCGCCTTTCTCATCGTAGATATAGGCAACGCCGCCAGACATACCAGCGCCAAAGTTACGTCCCGTACCGCCAAGAATGGCTACGCGTCCGCCAGTCATATATTCGCAGCCATGATCGCCTACGCCTTCTACGACAACATTTGCTCCACTGTTCCGAACAGCAAAGCGCTCGCCTGCTGCACCACGGATGTACGCTTGGCCGCTTGTAGCGCCATAAAGCGCAGTATTTCCAATAATCACGTTGTCTTCAGCAGCAAACGTCGCCTTAGGTGAAGGAGCAACGAATATTTTACCGCCAGACAAGCCTTTACCGAAATAGTCATTTGAATCGCCTTCGATGGATAGCGTTATGCCCTTCGGCACGAATGCGCCAAAGCTTTGTCCCGCAGTACCAACAAAGTGATAAGAAATCGTATCCTCAGGCAAGCCAGCCGCACCGTAGCGGCGAGTAACCTCACTGCCTAGGATCGTTCCGACAACACGATTCGTGTTCAGGATCGGGAACGTACCGCGAACGCGTTCGCCGTTCTCAAGCGCTGGCTGCGCAAGAGGCACCAGCTGCTGCATGTCGAGCGACAATTCCAGACCGTGGTTTTGCTCTTGAATGTTATAACGTACAGCATCCTGCGGAAGGTCAGCTTCGTAAAGCAAGCCCGACAGATCAATGCCTTTCGCTTTGTAATGCTCAAGCAGGTGCTTCGTTTCCAGCATATCCACACGGCCAACCATTTCCTGGATCGTACGGAAGCCCAGCTCAGCCATAATCTCACGAAGCTCTTCAGCAATGAAGCGCAGGTAGTTTACAACATGGCTCGGATCGCCCATAAACTTCTTGCGAAGCTCAGGGTTTTGCGTAGCTACGCCTACCGGACAAGTATCCAATTGGCATACACGCATCATGATACAACCAAGCACGATAAGCGGTGCAGTCGAGAAGCCATACTCCTCGGCTCCAAGCAATACGGCAATCGCCACGTCGCGTCCGTTCATCATTTTACCGTCTGTTTCCAGAACGACACGGTCACGCAATTTGTTAAGCATGAGCGTTTGGTGAGTCTCAGCAAGACCAAGCTCCCACGGCAAGCCTGCATGACGGATGGAGCCCATTGGTGATGCTCCAGTACCGCCGTCGTAGCCGCTGACCATAATGACATCTGCACGGCCTTTCGCTACGCCAGTCGCAATCGTACCCACGCCTACCCCTGATACGAGCTTCACGTTGATGCGAGCACGCGGGTTGGCATTTTTCAAGTCATGAACAAGCTCAGCCAAATCCTCGATCGAATAAATATCGTGATGCGGCGGCGGCGAGATGAGTCCCACGCCTGGCGTCGAACCGCGAACTTCGGCAACCCAAGGGTATACTTTGAGGCCAGGCAATTGTCCGCCTTCACCAGGCTTCGCGCCTTGGGCCATTTTAATTTGAATTTCATCCGCATTGACCAAGTAGTTGCTCGTTACGCCAAAACGTCCGGAAGCTACCTGTTTGATCGCACTGCGTCTTGAATCTCCGTTTGCGTCCGGAATAAAGCGTGCAGGATCTTCCCCGCCTTCACCTGTATTCGACTTCCCGCCGAGACGGTTCATCGCAATAGCAAGGCTCTCATGCGCTTCTTTACTGATCGAACCGAAGGACATCGCGCCGGTTTTGAAACGTTTTACGATAGACTCCAACGATTCAACCTCTTCAAGCGGCACCGACTGGCGGCCTTCCTTGAATTGAAGCAGGGAACGAAGCGTCAGATGCTTCTTGTCCTCGCCTTGTACAAGGGCAGAAAACTTCTTGTAGAGTTTATAATCATTCGCTCGAGAAGCCATTTGCAGCGTATGAATAGTCTGCGGCGTGAACAAATGATCCTCGCCGTCTTTGCGCCATTGATAGTCGCCGCCGGAATCCAGCTCCTTCTCTCCACCTTCTTGCTCGGAGAAAGCGCGGTTGTGATGCTTCAGCGTTTCTTCCGCGATCACATCAAGGCCGATACCGCCAATGCGGGACGGCGTCCATGTAAAGTACTCGTTGATGACATCCTCTTTCAAGCCAAGCGCTTCAAAAATTTGCGCGCCGCGGTAGGATTGAATCGTCGAGATCCCCATTTTGGACAATATTTTAATAACGCCTTTAGTGGCTGCTTTAATAAAGTTTTTGACTGCTTTCTCATGCGATACGCCGCGAAGCATGCCTTGACGAATCATATCATCAAGGGACTCGAAGGCAAGGTACGGGTTAACCGCATTGACGCCGTAACCAAGCAGCAAAGCAAAATGATGCACCTCGCGCGGCTCGCCCGACTCAAGCAGGATAGCTACTTTCGTACGCGTTCCTTGACGGATCAAATGGTGATGCAATGCAGCTACCGCCAGCAGCGCCGGAATGGCAGCATTCTCCTTGTCAACGCCGCGATCAGACAGGATAAGCAGGTTATGGCCTTTCGCGATGACACGGTCAGCCGCTTCGCACATTTGCGTAATCGCAGCGCGCAGTCCACTTTCGCCTTCGCTTGCCGTGAAGAAAATCGGCAGTGTAATGGAACGGAACCCTGGGCGACGAACATGGCGAAGCTTCGCGAATTGCTCATTCGACAGAATTGGCGTATCCAGCTTAATGTGGCGGCAGCTTTCCGGCTCTGGATTGAGCAGGTTGCGCTCAGGTCCGATTGTCGTTCCCGTTGCCGTAATGATTTCCTCACGAATCGCATCGATCGGCGGGTTCGTCACTTGAGCGAACAATTGCTTGAAGTAGTTATACAGGCGCTGAGGGCGCTCAGACAACACAGCAAGCGGAGCATCGTAACCCATGGAAGCAATCGGCTCTGCGCCGCTGCCCGCCATCGGCTCAAGCACCTTGCGGATATCCTCGAACGTGTAACCGAACGCTTGCTGTCTGAGTTGAACCGTCGCATGGTTAGGCTCTGGCAGTTCAGGCGCTTCCGGCAGATCCTCCAAATCAACGAGATGCTCATTCAGCCAATCGCGGTACGGGTGCTCGGTTTCGATCTCCGCCTTTACTTCCTCATCGGAAATAATGCGTCCTTTCTCCGTATCGACAAGCAGCATGCGGCCTGGACGGAGGCGATCTTTGTATAAAATATCCTCAGCCGGAATTTCAACCGTTCCTGCCTCGGAGCCTAAAATAATATGGTCGTCTTTGGTAACGTAATAACGGGCCGGACGAAGTCCATTGCGGTCAAGAACCGCGCCAATCTTCACACCGTCAGTAAAACCAAGCGCAGCCGGTCCGTCCCATGGCTCCATCAAGGTGCTGTGGTATTCGTAAAAGGCTTTACGCTCGTCGCTCATGCTCTCGTGGTTGGACCAAGGCTCAGGAACCATCATCATAGCCGCATGGGCCATGGAACGCCCCGAGAGGAATAGGAACTCAAGCGTGTTATCGAACATCGCAGTATCAGAACCGTCAGGATTAATGACCGGTTTGATCTTCTCGATATCATCGCCAAACAATTCTGTAGCGAACAGCGTTTGGCGTGCGTGCATCCAGTTCACGTTACCGCGAAGCGTATTGATCTCGCCATTGTGGATCATATAGTGGAAAGGATGCGCACGTTCCCAGCTCGGGAAGGTATTCGTACTGAAACGGGAGTGAACGAGCGCCATTGCCGATACAACGGACTCATCATTAAGCTCCGTGTAGAACGAGCGCACTTGCTCCGTTGTAAGCATTCCTTTATAAACAATCTTCCTCGAGGACAAGCTCGAGAAATAAAACATGTTGCCGCCTTCTTTGCCGGCATATCGAATCGCAAGCTCAGCGCGCTTGCGGATCACATACAATTTGCGTTCAAATGCCATATTGTCCTTCAAGCTGTCATTCATTCCAATAAACAACTGGCGAACATAAGGCTTAACAGCTAATGCAGATTCACCGAGCTTCTTGTCATCTGTCGGAACCGTACGCCAAGCGATGACCGACTGGTTCTCCTCTTGAACGATCGTTTCCACTTCACGCTCAATTGCGACGCGTGCAGCCTCATCCTGCGGCATAAAAATCATCCCGACGGCATAATGTCCTTCTGCCGGAAGCTGAATTTCTTGCTTCTTTAATTCAGCCGCAAAAAATGCATGCGGAATTTGAAGCAAAATACCCGCTCCATCTCCTGTATTCGGTTCGCTGCCTTGACCGCCGCGATGCTCCATGTTCTCGAGCAGCATCAGCGCCTGGCGAATGACCTTATGTGATTTTATTCCCTTGATGTTGGCCACAAAGCCCATGCCGCAAGCGTCTTTCTCGAATTGCGGATCATAAAGCCCCTGCTTCGGCGGCAATCCCAAAATATGTTCTTTCATTGTGTGCAACCTTTCTATGAGAAGATTTTTGGGTAAGCGTGAACGTGTAGAAAATAAGCACCGATGAATACGCATTACGCTTCATTTTTGGCTTGTTTTATCATAGAATGGTAGTCAGCGAGGCGCATCGGCCTGCTCCTTGCCATTCATAAACTTAACGCCGGCAGCCCAGCCTGTGAGTGCCTGCGTTTCATTGACCATATACCGGGCCTATACCGCGACATTGCGATTATTATATTATTTTAACATTAGGCCATAGCGGAATCAATTTAATATTTTCATAATTGTTTGCACTATTTTACTACAAAACCACACTTCAGCACGTGTAAATGTGCGTTTTTGGGTTCGTTTCGCCATGGTGGCAAGCTTACCACAAAAACCATTTTTCTTACCCTCATATATTATCAGAAGGAGGTATCTGTGTTGTATAGCAAGTTAAGGAAAGTCGCTTTGAAGACAATCGCGCTTGCTTTAATTGCCATGCTCTGGACATCTGTCATGGCCTACGCCGCGCCAGTGATGAATAAATCAGCAAACAAAGGTACATACAAAATTGTGGCAGTTGGCGATTCGGTAGCGGCTGGATATGAGCACGGATATGATGAGCAATCCGTACCTTACGGGTTTGTGGAGCATGTTTATGAGCAAGCGCTTTTCCATGGGCTCCGCGCGGAATACGAGAATTACGGGGTGCTCGGATTGCGGACAACGGGGCTAAACAACTGGATGAGTGCCGTTGTTCAAGGCACAGAGTCGGTAAAGAGCGGGGACATTCAGGCCAATCTTCCCGATCCCCGCGCAGAGCGGATATTTAATGAGACGAAGCAGCTTCGACTCGCCATAAGCGATGCAAGCCTCATCCTGATAAACATTGGCGGCAACGATATGTATGCTGTGCTTGACAAGCTTAAGAAAGATGCCAACCAAAGCGAAGCCGCCATAATCAGGGACAGCGCTTTGCAAACCTATGAGACAAAGCTTGAGGCATCGCTTCGATTAATCCTCTCCTTGCAGCCGAATGTCCAATTGGTTATCGCCGATCAATATTTGCCGATACCCGCACCGGTCAAGGTCGGATCACTGGTTTTTCCGCTTTTCCCTGAGAAAGACCGCTTGTTTTTGCTCGATAGCGTGAAGCAGCTTCGGGAGCGGCTAGACCTTCTTGTGCATCAGCTCACACAAGAAGGCTTCCGAGTTAACGTTGCCAATGTGGCTGCCGCATTCATGAATAACGAGCTTAGCTTCACCTCGATCGCTGAGGGCGATATCCATCCGAGCCGGGAAGGCTATGCGGCAATGGGAAAAGCTTTTTCGAAGACCATATGGGGCGACTACCGGGTAGTAAAGCCGAGGGTAAACGATGTGCCTGTGTCGGTCGTAGTCAACGGCAAGGAACTTGCCGGTGCTCATCAACCATTACTAGCTAAAAATAAAACGTATGTTCCTTTGCGCGATATTGCCGATGCAGCTGGTGCCATTATCAAGTGGAACGCCGCATCACAGACAGCAACCGTGAGTCTGCAAGGCGTAAACGTCGCTATCACGGTAGGAGCCTCCAATTTATCAATAAACGGAGCGATAAGGCCGCTTATAGGCCCGCCCGCTTTCCTTCGGACCGAAGGCAAAGCGAGCACACTCTATGTTCCGTTAGCTGCACTGAGCGATGGGCTGCAGCTTCAAGTCGTTTACCGTGATAAGTTAAAAACAGTCTTCATTAATAAATAACATTTCTATTTATATTCCTTATGCAGCTGCTGCATTTGTTCCAGCCCTTTCGCTGCCCAGCGATGCAACCGGTCAAGCGCTGCGATTTCTGCTTCAGCTGCTGCCCGAAGCGATGTGCCGTAATCCGGAATAGTGCCCGCAAATGGTTTCAGGTCACGCATGAGTACGGTCGTTTTCTCCGTATAGCTTAGTGCGCGCCGCTCGTGGAACATCGGCACGTCCGGATTATAAGGATTATGCAGATCGCCCTGCTCTGGATGCTTTAATACGGCAAGCACCTTTACAAGCACGCGTGGTCCGTTCAGTTCCATTAGCTCTCCAATATATTGGCCAGAACGCACTTCCGCCCGCACAGTATCGCCAATTTTAAAACCTTGTTCTTCAGAATGTATGCTTGTCATTTCGATTCCCTCACTTTATATTTCTAATGATTGTAAAATATTTGTAAATATAGTTGATCGCAGGGATGCATATCCTAAACAAGAACCTAGCTGCTTTTAAGGATAAATTATCCACAGCCTTATTCGCAACCCTGCTCGGATAAAACTTGTGTTAGTTGTACAAGCGTCGTAATATGGAATTAGAAAAGTAGGTGGAATGAATGCGTAAGAAAAGAGTGCTTCTGCTCTCTGAAGGCTTTGGCTCCGGTCATACTCAAGCTGCCTATGCGCTCGCTGTCGGACTGAAGCAATTATGTCCGGGGATTCAGACCCGCGTCATCGAGCTTGGAAAGTTTCTTAATCCGGTGCTCGGTCCATGGATTATTTCGGCATATCGCAAAACCGTAAGCAAACAGCCCAAGATGGTCGGTCTTATGTACCGCAGCAACTATAAAAAATCTTTTAACCGCCTTACACAGCTTGCGCTGCATCGCATGTTTTATACCCAAACGTCGCAAGTGATCTCGCAGTTGAAGCCGGATTTGATCGTTTGCACGCATCCCGGCCCGAATGCGGTGGTGGCTAGGCTTAAGCGCCTGGGACTCGACATGCCGCTTTATACCCTTATTACCGATTATGATGCACACGGCTCTTGGGTGAACAAAGAGGTCAATCTATACCTGGTTTCCTCTGATCTCGTGAAAAAAAGGCTGATGGACAAGGGTGTCGACGAGGAACGCGTAGAGGTGACGGGAATTCCCGTTCATCCAAATTTCTGGCATACATACGATAAAGAAGAGATACGCGAACAATTTTCATTGCAAAATATGCCGACAGTGCTCATTATGGGCGGCGGCTGGGGTATAATGTACGAGGATAACGCTCTCGAGTACATGACCAAATGGAGGGAGACGACTCAGCTTATCTATTGCGTTGGCTCCAACGAAAAAATGAAAGAAAAAATGCTCGCCGATCCGCTTTTCCAGCATCCGAACATTCATGTGCTTGGATTTACCCGTGAAGTGAACAAGCTGATGGATGTTTCAGACTTGCTTATTACGAAGCCGGGAGGCATGACCTGTACCGAGGGAATGAGCAAAGGAATTCCGATGCTTTTTTATGAGCCTATCCCAGGCCAAGAGGAAGAGAACTGCGAATACTTCATAAGCAACGGCTTTGGCGAAATGCTGGATTCGAACGATACCGTCGATCGATGGTTCTCGCTCATCCACGAGCCCTACGCCTCAGGTCAGTTCCGAGACAGTCTGCTAACAAAACGCAATTTGCAATATGACCCCATGAGCTGTCCGAACGCCGTCCTGCGATTAATGCAGTGATGGCTTTCTTTTTCAAGAGGGTAATGAAGCATAAATTGTATACCCTTATCCAAATCCTATAGATGACGAAGGGAGCTGTTTAGTATGAGTGCGATGATGACAGATGGAAAAACGATTATTTTGAGGATTGAAATCGATACGAATGTCGCCCAGTTTGGACGAGCAGCTACAGCGATCGAGCAAGCCAAAGGCGATATTATCGCCATTGACGTCATACATACCGACAAGAACAAGAGCTTGCGCGACTTGACCGTCAAAATAGCAGAGCAAGGCGCCGCTGAGCGGCTGACGGCGTCCTTAAACGCACTTGAGGGCATTCGGCTTGTCCATATATCCGACCGCACCTTTCTGCTGCACCTTGGCGGGAAAATCACCATTCAGCCTAAAACTCCCATTCAAAACCGCGACGATTTGTCACGTGTCTATACGCCCGATGTGGCTAGAGTCTGCCAAGCCATCTTCGAGGAGCCATCGAAGGCTCATACCCTCACCGTGAAGCGCAATATGGTTGCCGTTGTATCCGATGGGAGCGCCGTTCTAGGCCTTGGCAATATCGGCCCATATGCAGCCATGCCGGTCATGGAGGGCAAAGCCATGCTGTTCAAGCAGTTTGCGGACGTAGATGCCTTCCCAATCTGCCTTGACACCCAAGATACCGAAGCCATTATTGCCACGGTAAAAAACCTGGCCCCCGCCTTCGGAGGCATTAATCTAGAGGATATTTCCGCGCCGCGCTGCTTTGAAATTGAACAGCGGCTCCGGGAAGAGCTCGATATCCCTGTCTTTCACGATGATCAGCATGGCACAGCTGTTGTATTGTATGCCAGTCTGCTCAATGCGCTCAAACTAACCGGACGCAGGCTAGAGGAGGCACGTATCGTCATCTGCGGCATCGGGGCTGCGGGCACCGCCTGCACCAAAATGCTGCTCGCGGGCGGCGCGAAGCATATCGTCGGCGTAGATCGCGACGGCATCCTCACGGCAGATCGTACTTATGAAAATGCCATGTGGCAATGGTACGCTGACCATACGAATCCGGAACGCCAAACTGGCGGCTTGGCAGACGCTCTGGTTGGCGCTGATGTATTTATCGGTGTTTCCGCAGGCGGAATATTGAAACGCGCCCACATCGAAACGATGGCCAAAGACCCTATCGTGTTTGCAATGGCTAACCCAGAGCCGGAAATACGGCCCGAGCTGGTCGAGGATATCGTCGCTGTCTTCGCCACGGGTCGATCCGATTACCCCAATCAAATTAACAACGTTTTATGCTTCCCTGGCATTTTCCGGGGAGCTCTCGACAGCCGCGCAACAACCATAAACGAAGAAATGAAGCTGGCCGCAGCAGAGGCGATCGCTTCTGTCATTAGCGAAGATGAGCTAAGCCCGATGTATATCGTCCCAAGCGTCTTCAACAGCCGGGTCGTCGAAGAGGTTAGGCGCCGCGTGATCCAAGCAGCTCAGCAAAGCGGCGTATCCCGTCGCCAAACGAGGGAGTAGATGCCGCTGCACCTATAGGAGCATCCTCAGCCGCCTTCTCTTCCTTTTTGAGCTTTATAAGCATGTATATATTCTGCCTGTTTACGGGGTTTTTCCGTTTGCAGGCAGTTTTTTATTGAAGTCAGATTTTAAATATGCAGCGTTTTCTTAAACTGGTTGAAACCTGAATGGCTGCTTGCACGTATTCGTTCTTATGCACTACTTTCAGGATGCGTCGGCACTAGAACAGCTGGCATCCCTATAATGAGGGCAAACTGGTGTCTTCAGTCCATATTTTCAAAAAAACACATGACAACTATCATCTTCTTATGCTAATTAAATATGCTATAATTATTATATTAAGCGCTAAAGCGCTTTTTTCAACAAGCTGCAGCATTGGCAGGCACATAAGGGAATTTCCATTTGGTGTATTTCAATAAGCAGGCTTATGTGCAGTTAGTTGACGGAAAGGGAGCCTGGTAATGTTTCAAGCAGTAGTCGACTTTTTAAAGGATTTCGGGCCACTGGGCTTGTTTATTCACGCGTTTTTGGACGCCGTTATTTTTCCCATTCCCGCATTTTTCCTACAAGTTTCACTAAGCATCCTAAATCCATCTACAGCACTATGGCTGGCTACTGTGGGCTATATCGCCTGCCTCTTAGGTACACCCGTAGGGTATTACCTTGGCAAGGTAATGGGCAAATCCGTCCTATATAAGTTTCTCAAAAAAGAATGGATCGACGCCGCGACCGACAAGTTTCAGAAAAATGGCGAAGCCGCCATTTTGATCGGATCGTTTACGCCGATTCCCTTTAAAGTATTTACCATCTTATCGGGCTGCTTAAACTTCCCTATCTGGCGATTGATTGGCTATGCCGCGATCGGACGCGGATTGAAATTTTATATCGTGGGTCTCTTGTTTTATTTCTACGGACGTGCAGCGGAGAGCATGGTGAAAGACGTTTCCTTATATATCTTTATTGTGGCGGTTCCGCTCATCGTTATCTTTTTGCTGATCCGCAAAAGAAGAAACAAAAAGAAAGCGTTGGCTGAAAAGCAAACCGAAGCCGAAGCTTCACAAACCGAACAAATTAAAGCAACCGAAAGCACAAACACGATTCAAATTGATTCCTAATACGTGATTCCTGACACAACAAAGAAAGACGTTCAATGATGAACGTCTTTCTTTGTTGTATTCAACTACTTGCTCCGTGAGCCGGCTTCGCGCCCGCCAGTTGCCTTATTGGAACACTTAACTATAATGCGCTTCCGCCAAACACCATCCGGTACTCCCAATGGGTTCCCGCAATGCTGCTGACCGTTACACCGCCGCCTTCTACCGAATACGTATGTAACACCTTGCCATCGCCTAAATAAATGCCGTCATGCGTGATAGCAGCCGTTGCCTTGTTTATGCCGCTATAAGCAGACGCTTTTGTCCCTTTGTAAGACATAAAGAAAACCACATCGCCACGCTTAAGCTGACTCCAGCTTGTCTTTGCTGTCCCTTTATCCTTTACGTACTGGGCTTGCTGACGGGAATCAGCCGGAAGCTTGATGCCAAGTCCATCCAAAAAAGCTTGTCTTACAAAGTCTGAGCAGTCAAAGGTTGTCGTCGTATTACGGTTAGAGCCATATTCGTAAGGCGTACCTAGATATCGCATGCCTGCGGCTATCATTTTCTCAACCGACTTACTCGCTGATTCACCAGGGACAGTGACTGTTCCGCCGCCGCTATTTCCCGAGCCGCTGCCCGGAACAGAGCCTGTTAAGCTCAGATAGGAGTCCTGCGTGCTGACATAGCCTCGTACGCCATTGCCGTCCTTCACCTCGTACCAGTAGCTGTTAGGCATGGAAAGAACAGTTACCTGTTCGCCCTTCTTCAAAAAACGTATCCGCTCGCCTGACGTAGAAGCAGCTTTTCTGAAGGATACGGATTCTTTTACAACTGCATTGCTGCCGCTCGGAGCCGGCGTAGCGGTTGCGTTCTTAAGCTCGATATATTGGGAGGAAGTTGATATATAACCCGTTTTGCCTGAGGAGTCCGTAACCTTGTACCAATAGGAATTCACCTGATCGACAACGGTTACTTGCTCGCCCTTTTTCAGGCTTCGGATGATCGTTGCTGATGTTGACGGCGAGGTGCGCATATTCACGCTGGATTGTACCTCTCCGGCTTGTGCGGCCAATGCTGCAGGTACGGATATCGAACTGAACAATAATGCTGCCGTTAACGTTGCTGTTGCCATCCTTTGTTTCATGGTGTATTGCAAATCTTTACGCCTCCTTGGTGTGTAAACAGTGTAGGTGTAACGGTTTCTGCTCCCATTGTAAAGAGGATTGCAACAGACAAGTATCGACCATTTCTCCTAATTCCCGATTAGCAAAATTGGGAGGCTAGTCCCATAAATATCTTGGTAAAAAATACAAAAAAGGCATCCCCGCTTAAGAGACGCCTCATTACCTATTGCTTTTGAAACATTTACCTACATTGGCATAGATCCATCAAATAAATATCAAACATTTGGGTCTTTTGGCAGAATGTCTTTTTCATGCCTTTTGTACCACAAAAAAAATATTTCTATATCCATTGGTAACAATTACCGATTATTTTCAGTGGTTTTCCGGCCTATTTATTTCCAAATGGTCCTCAAGCTCCTGAGGCTCCACATGCACATGCACACTCATAATATTGTGCTTTCGGCCCATTCGCTGCTCAATCTCATCACTAATGCGGTGACTTTCGATCAGCGTAAGCTCAGGATTCACCTGTACGATCACATCGACCAGCACATGACTGCCATGCACCCTCGCCTTAATGTCCTTGATCGATTTGACGCCTTTGATCTTAGCAATCGTGGTACGCAAGGAAGAAAGCTCATTTTCATCAAAACCGTCGGTAAGCGCATGCGTAGAGCTGTAGAAGATCTCCCAAGCTGTTTTGCAAATAATGATCCCGACCGCAATAGCAGCTACTGGATCAAGCCATGGCAAACCAAACTGGGCTCCGATGATGCCAATGGCTGCTCCGATACTGACCAGTGCATCCGAAAGATTGTCTTTGGCTGCTGCAAGCAGCGCCTGATTATTTATGCGCAGCGCCAGCTTGCGGTTGTACACATAGACGCCAAACATGCACGCGGCAGCAAATAGAGCGACCCATGCCGTAATTAAGTTCGGAATATGAGAAGTCGGAGAAAACAAAGATTTCACTGCGCTAATCAGCACCTGAATGCCTACTGTCGCCATAATGAAGGAAGCGATTAATGCCGCAATGGTCTCTGCGCGGAAATGCCCGTACGGATGATCCTTATCCGGCGGTTTCTGCGATATTCGAAGGCCAATCAATACCGCCAGGGAAGCCACGATATCCGTTAAGTTGTTAAAGCCATCCGCGACTAGCGCCCCTGAAACAAACCAGTAGCCTGCACCAAGCTTCATCGCCGATAGCGCCAAATAAGCTCCGATACTGACCCAAGCGCCCTTCTCTCCTTGCTTGATTTCATCATATTGATTCAGCTTCATTACCTCCCGAGCATCCATCCTATGTATTCTCAAGCTTAACATTGAACTTATCGGTATCATACCCGATCCATTCCGTGTGGGTCTAGAGAAACAGTGTTTACCAGGTGCGCGCTTTTATGCATGGAGGCAACAATCCTCTGTTACAATTCTTCCGGATATTAATTAGCTTACCGTTCCTACTGGAACATTTGTCACTCCTGTTAGGCCTCCGCTGCAAATGCTCAACCAAGCACCTCGTAGATTCTTGCTTCATAAGGCCTAAGCTCAATCGTGCGCTCCTCCATTACCCATTCGGGATCGGTTTCTGCGTAATTGCCCAGCACCAGGGCTAGCTGCAAGGTATCGCTGCCCAAGCAGTGGTTCGATAACGTAAATGTCCTTGTTTCCCCGCTGTGATTGAGCAATACAATCCATTCCGTACCATCATGCTCCCTTGCGTAACCATATAGATACGGATCATCTCCGCTAATATCGGTAAAATCTCCATATACCATTACCGGATTGCTTTTGCGCAGCCCAATCAGCTCCCGGTAAAATGCAAGTACGGAATGGGAGTCCTTCTCTGCCTGCTCCACGTTGATTTCCACATAATTAGGATTCACCTTAATCCATGGCTTCACATTACTGAAGCCCGCATGAAGGCTTGTATCCCACTGCATGGGCGTACGGGAATTATCCCGGCTGAGCGGCTGAAGTGCACGAAAAACCGCCGCAGGGTCCTTGCCCTTGCCGACTTCTTCCACGTACTTGTTCAGCATTGCGATGTCATTATAATCGCCGATCGTTTCGTACCTAACCCCGGTCATCCCAATTTCTTCGCCTTGATAAATATAAGGAATGCCTGGCAGCGTGTGAATCATCATCGCCAGCAGCTTGGCAGACTGCACACGATAGTCCTGATCATTTCCGTATCGCGACACTTGTCTCGTATGGTCATGATTATTCAGAAATTGCGAACCGAAGCCGCGTCCGGCCAGCGCTTCCGCCCATTCCTTTTGAATTTTTTTAAAGCGCAGCATATCCCATTCCGGCATTTCATCCGCTACTTCAAAATGAAACAGCGTATTCAGCTCCCCGCGTTCCTCATCCACAAACAAAGGGCCCGTTTCCGGCGTTGCAAATGCGATTTCACCAACGGTCATCATATCATAATGGCGGAAAACCTCACGGTTCATTTCCTGCAAGAAATCATGGAGCCCGGGATTATGCGTCAAATACTTAATCTCTCGCGGCTCTTCCACGTCCGTGAAGATTTCGGGTTTGGCAAGCAGCGCAAGCGCATCAAGCCTTAGCCCATCCACTCCCTTATCGAGCCAAAAACGCAGCATCGTATAGATTTCCATCCGCAGTTCCGGGTTTGCCCAGTTCAAGTCAGGCTGCTCTGTTGCAAACGAATGCATATAATATTGCCCCGAAGCCTCATCCAGCTCCCAGCATGACGGATTGAAGTAAGACCGCCAATTCGTAGGCGGCTCCTTAGCCGTACCTTTTTCACCTGTTTCCTTCTCCTTGCCATCCCGCCAAATATACCAATCCCGTTTCGGATTGTCGACCGACGAGCGTGACTCGATAAACCAAGGATGACGATCCGAAGTATGGTTAACGACCACATCCATCATCACTTTCATGCCCCGCGCATGCGTCTGCGCAACGAGCCGTTCAAAGTCTTCCATCGTCCCGGCTTTTGGCATTACCGCATAATAATCGGATACGTCATATCCGTTATCCTTATCGGGCGATTCGTTAAACGGGTTAATCCACACCATTGTGACGCCTAAGGATTGAATATAATCAAGCTTGGCTATCACGCCCTGCAAGTCCCCGATACCATCTCCGTTCGTATCGCAAAAGCTCCGCCAATAAACCTGGTAAACAACCGATTCCTTCCACCACGCCGGTTTAACCTCCATCAAACTCACACTCCTCTATCTCTGTCATTTTTATGTCCATAACTAAAATGGCGCACGCCGGACACGAGGTCCAAACGCTGCGCCACTTTGCCAACCATTGTTACGCCATAGTCAGCCCTTAATCGATCCGCCAAGCATTCCGCGAACGAAATATTTTTGCAAGGCGAAGAATACGGTTAAAGGCATCAGCATGGAAACAAATGCGGCGGCAGTCAGCAAATGCCAGTCATTTCCTCTAGAGCCGACCATATTCGCAATGTTCATTGATAATACCTGTACTTCCGGCTGGCTGCCAAGGAAGATGAGCGAGACCAGATAGTCGTTCCATACCCATAAAAACTGAAATATGCTGATTGAAGCAAGCGCAGGCACCGACAACGGCAGGATCAGCTTGCTGAAAATCGTAAAGTTTGTTGCTCCATCCATAAACGCCGATTCAAACAAATCCTTCGGCAATTGGCTGATGGAGGTATACATGAAATAAGTAATTAACGGTAAACCAAAGGCCGTATGTGCGAGCCATATGCCAAAGTAGGTTCCGTTAAGCCCAAGTGACGTGTAGTCTCGCAGTATAGGAATAAGCGCTACCTGCATCGGGACGACAAGCAAAGCAATGACGATGACGAACAACGTCTTTCGCCCCGGAAAGCGGAGCCAAGCAAAAGCATACGCAGCGAAGGAAGCGATGAAAATCGGGATAACCGTCGCCGGTATCGTAACTGCAATCGTATTCCAGAAGGAACGCGACATGCCGCTGCCCTTCTCCGTTTTGGTCGTGCCGTCAGGCATGGTGATGGAATAGGTTTTGCCGCCAAGCACAGTCTCATAATTCTGGGTTGTAAAATGAGAAATAACCGTCCATTCCTTCTCCTGTACATTCAGGAGCCTAGCCCGCCGATTTTCCCAAATGATCCGTTTCCCATCCTGCTCTACGCCGGATCGCAGCTGATCATCCGTAAACGTGACTCCATTCACCTGAATGGGCTCGCGAAGATCGGTATCTTTTGGCAATTGAAGCTGCTCTGCGGTTTGCCAATCACGATGCGGCAAAATGTTCCACCAGCCCGTTGCCAAAATATCTGCGGCAGGCCGGAATGAGGATACGAGCAGTCCGAGCGTCGGAATCGTCCATATGAGACAGATGACTGCAAGCACTGTATTCACGAGCCATTTGGACTTGCGCAGCTTTTTGTTTTTGCTCATCTTAGAAGCCCCCCTCTCTCCGGAACTGGCGCAGGTTGAATATAATAACCGGAATGACCGCAATTAGCAGCACGATAGCAAGCGTGGAGCCGTAGCCTGCATTTTGGTACATAAAGAGCTGCCGATAGAACTGGGTAGCTACCACGTCCGTCTCATATTGCCCGCCTGTCATGATCATGACCACGTCGAAAATTTTGAGCGTGAATACAATGATCGTTGTCGTAACGGAAAGCAGCGTTCCCGCGATATAAGGAATCATGATTTTAAAAAATATCCGTACTTCGCCCGCGCCATCCATTCTGGCTGCCTCAAGCATATCCTCGGGGATGCTCTTGATTGCAGCCGAAAAGATGACCATCGCAAACCCTGTTTGCATCCAAATCAGGATCGCGATCAGGAAGAGGTTGTTCCAGGGTTGGACCATACTGAGCCACGCTTGCGGCTCACCCCCGAATTTGACGACGATCGCATTAAGCAGACCGATCTGTTCATTGCCAGGTTGATAATAATAGATGAACTTCCAGATGACGCCTGCCGCAACGAATGATATCGCCATCGGCATAAAGATCAGTCCTTTAGCAAGCTTCTCAAAGCTGCTGCGGTCAGCCAGAATCGCGATGAGAAGGCCCAAGCTCACGCAAGCCAATGTGCCAAAAAATACCCAAAGCAAGTTATTGCGAAGCGCCATCACAAGCAGCCGGTCTGTAAATACGGCAGCGTAGTTGGCTAAGCCGACAAAATTGACCGAGCCTGCATCAAAGAAGCTTAAATATAAGGTGCGGAGCGTTGGAAAAACGAGCAGCCAGCCTAACAGCAGAACTGCAGGTCCAACAAATACAAAGGGCAAAATTCTGCGCTTCCATTGATCCGGGTATTGCTCGACTGCCCAGTTGAATGAGTAGTAAATGGAATAAATGCCGAGCGCTCCCCAGACTACAGCCAGCACCGCATTTAGGACGGGATGGAGGCTGGATTCGCGAAAGAATAAAAAGATGCCCCAGTGAACGGCAATATTCAGAGCTGGCACGAGCACGGATATCAACAGTAGACGCAGAGCATTGCCCTTCCTAGCTTGAAGCTCCATATGAATCCTCCTCCAAGGTTTGTGAAGCAAACCTGACTTCGTAAGCATAAGCTTAGGTTTGTGAAGCAAACCTGACTTCGTAAGCATAAGCTTAGGTTTGTGAAGCAAACCTGACTTCGTAAGCATTAAGCTTACATCTTTCAAGAGGCTGGAGGGGCTTCGCCTTCTTGTTGGAAGCCCCTCCATTATCCTCAAGCTTTGCTACGCATCATTTAAAGCCGGTCTGAATTTCTTTCAGGGCCGTATCTAGATCAACCGTGCCGCTTACCCAGTCAGTCATGCCTTTCCAGAATGTGCCGGCGCCTACTGCACCTGGCATCAAGTCAGATCCGTCAAAACGAATCGTATCCGCCGTGCTTACGAATTCAGCCATTCTGCGCTCTTGGTCATTTGGATACCAAGAAGGATCCGCATCGTTCATAGGCGCCGTTACGCCGCCCGTTTGAATCCATGTTTTCAGCGATTCGCCCGTTGTGAAAAATTCGAGTACGGCACGAACCTCTGGACGATCGTTGAACATGGCATAAATATCACCGGAGATCAGCGCTGGCTGCCCATATTGCTCGTCAATGGCTGGCAGTGGGAACCAATCATAATCATCCGCAGTCAAGCCTTCAGGGAAGAAGCTGGTGATAAAGCCTGCTTGACGGTGCAGCCATGCTTTTGGCGGATTATCGAAGAGAGGCTTAACCGCGTCTCCAAACGATGTCGTAGCGATTGATTTGCGGCCACCGTAAACGTAATCCTCGTTAAACCAGATTTCAGCCATTTTTTCGGCAGCATTTTTAACAACAGGATCTGTAAAAGGAAGCTCGCCTGTCAGCCATTTGTCATAATTTTCTGGTGTAGTGGTGCGAAGCATGATGTCCTCCATCCAGTCCGTCGCCGGCCACCCCGTTGCCGTGCCGCTTTCGATACCGATGCTCCATGCCGGATCGCCGTCCTTCGCAATCTGATCCGTTAGAGCCATCAGCTCCGTCCATGTCTTAGGAACCGTATAGCCGGCTTCCGCAAAAGCTTTTTTGTTGTACCAAACCAAGCTTTTCACGCTGCTGCGAGCCCATACGCCAGCCATTACATCGCCGCTAGCGCCTGGCATCGTCGCCATGTCAAGCCAGCTTTGATTGTATTGCTTCTTCAAATACTCATCACTAAGGAATGATTTCACATCTACCACTTTACCTGCGTTAGCAAATCCCTTAAGCAAGCCAGGCTGCGGAAAATCTGCGATATCCGGCGCGTTATTGCCGTTTACGCGAACAGAGATCGTCGCTTCGAATTCCTTGGACCCCTCATACGCAATATCAATTCCCGTTTTCTCTTCAAAAGCTTTAATGCTTTCGTTAAACTTCACTTCATCCGCATCCGTAAATGGACCAAACATCGTTACTTTTTTACCTTTAAAATCACCGTTTAACGCTTGCGCAAGCGCTCCGTCCCCTGTCGCTGAATTGTTCCCGCCCTCCGCCGTTTCCGTTGGTTTCTCCGATGGCTTGTTGGTTGGCGTATTGGTATTGTTGTTTCCTCCGCAAGCCGTAATCGTTGTCGCGAATGCTACGGACATAATAAAGGCAGTCAATGCTTTTTTTGTTTTTCTAGTGTACACAGACCTCATCCTTTCATATTTAAGTAATTCAGTAATTACCTTACACATGCTGGACCCTTTTGAAACCTCAATGACAATCAATTCACGACTTAGGACATCACCTCCTTAAAATGCCATCGCTGGCTAGTTTTATGCCCGAACTCGATCAAAAAAAGCAGTCAACCTATAGTTTGCGCTTACATTTGACTCTGAAAAGCTTTTCAAAACTCCTGAAAGCAACCCTTTATTCGAGTTCCTATTACAAGCTCGATGGTCTAAAGGCGCTTTCCTGCGATGAGCGAGGCTTACCATTTTAACACTGCAATTTATATTTCGCGGGTAGATTCCCTCACGATCAGATGATGAGGCAGCTTCTCCCTAAGCACAGCAACCTTGCCCGACGTAATCAACTCATGCAGCTTGAGCACGGAGCGGTATCCAATATCGTAAGTAGGCTGGTCGATCGTGGTCAGCTTCGGGATAAACATTTGCGCCATTCGGATATTGTCAAAGCCGATTACGGATACATGCTCAGGCACGGCTTTCCCTTGTTCGCGCAAATACGAAATAGCGCCCATTGCAAATTCATCCGATGCTGCAAAAATGGCGGTTAAATCCGGGCAGCGGCTCATCAGCCGCTCAGATGCTTCAAATGCATGCTCAAAACGGTGCTCGGCAAATTCAATGCATTCTTCATATTCCGAAAGCCCGAATTGCCGAAGTGCCTGTTTAAATCCCGTGTACCGCGGCTCACCGGAAATCGTCTCCCCTAACGGAAAGCCGATCATTCCAATTTTGCGGTGTCCTGCGTCAAGAAGATGCCTTACCGCGTCATAGGCGCCTTGAACATCATCAATGTCAACGGACGGAATATCGTATTCAGGCGCATTCGTTGAAGCTAGCACAAATGGCAGGCGATAACGCTGCATTTCCTCGTAATATTCTTCGTGCAAGGAATCGCTCGTAAAAATTATGCCGTCGACCTGCTTCTCAAAAAAGCTCTGCACGTAGGCGATTGTCCTCTGCTTATCGCGATCCGTATTACAAATCATCAAGCTATGGTTAAGCATAACCGCCGCATCCTGCATCCCGCGAATCAGCCCCGCATAATACGGATTTTCAATATCCGGTATCATGACGCCAAGCGTATCGGATTTTTTGTAAATCAATCCTCTTGCGAAACCATTAGGCTGATACTGAAGCGCCTCAATGGCTTCGAGCACCTTCGTTCGCTTCTCCTCCACTACGGTGTCCGGCGCATTCATGACACGAGATACCGTGCTGATGGATACGTTTGCGTATTTTGCTACATCGCGTATAGTCGATTTCATGATTGCACGCCTTTCTTGGTGAATGAAAATGATCGTTCATGAAATAGCATTATGATGCTTCCCCGTATTGTAAGGGCTTACTGAAAAGGTTTTCTGAAAACCTTTTCAACGATAGTATAGCCTCTTTTCCAGCCATATGCAACCCATAATTTAGACTACTTGTCCACGGCTCCTGTCTTATTCCTCTTATCTGCTGGCTCACCTGCCCTCAAGCAGGCCCAGCACTTTGAGCTGTTATATTCGCATTTCTAGCATGCAAAAAAAACGCCGACAAGCAGGGCTACCTGCTGTCGACGCTCTCTAAAAAGGCGGATTATACCGCGTACATACGCTCGCGAAGCGCTTTGACTTCTGCGCTCTCAAGGTACTCGTCATAAGTCATCATCCGGTCGATTACGCCGTTCGGCGTAATTTCTACGATACGGTTCGCAATTGTTTGAACGAACTGATGGTCATGCGAGGTGAACAGGATCGTACAATCGGTGTCCGTCAAGCCGTTATTCAATGCCGTAATGGATTCGAGATCCAAGTGATTCGTTGGCTCGTCGAGAATAAAGACGTTCGCGCCTTCCAACATCATCTTGGAGAGCATGCAGCGAACCTTCTCGCCACCTGACAATACGCTTGCTTTCTTCATTGCATCGTCGCCAGAGAAAAGCATACGGCCCAAGAAGCCGCGAATGAACGTCTCGTCAGGGTCCTTCGAATATTGACGCAGCCATTCCACCAAATTCAAATCAACGCCGTCAAAATATGGCGAGTTGTCTTTCGGGAAATAAGCCTGTGACGTCGTAACGCCCCATGAATAGCTGCCTGCGTCCGCTTCAACTTCGCCAACCAGCAATTGGAACAACAATGTTTTCGGAAGGCTGTTTGGCCCAACAAAAGCAACCTTGTCGCCTTTGTTGAGTGCGATCGTCAAGTTGTCGATAATTTTCTCGCCATCAATCGTCTTCGTCAAGCCGTCAACCAACAGCAATTGCTTGCCCGCTTCGCGCTCGCCTTTGAATAGAATGAACGGGTATTTACGGTTCGATGGGCGAATATCGTCAAGCGAAATTTTCTCAAGCAGCTTCTGCCTGGAAGTCGCTTGCTTCGCTTTGGATTTATTGGCGCTGAAACGTTGAATGAACGCTTGAAGCTCTTTAATTTTGTCTTCCTTCTTCTTGTTCTCTCCGCGCATCAGCTGCAATGCAAGCTGGCTGGATTCGTACCAGAAGTCATAGTTACCGACATACATTTGGATTTTGCCGAAGTCAATATCCGCGATATGCGTACAAACCGTGTTCAGGAAGTGCCGGTCATGGCTGACTACGACAACTGTGCCTTGATAATCCGCAAGGAAATCTTCCAGCCAGCGGATCGACTCAATGTCCAAGTGGTTGGTAGGCTCATCGAGCAGCAAAATGTTCGGAGCGCCGAATAAAGCTTGTGCTAGCAATACGCGAACCTTCTCGTTGCCGCTAAGCTCCGCCATCTTCTTGTCATGCAGGTCAGGCGTAATGCCAAGGCCGTTCAGCATCTCAGCCGCTTCCGACTCCGCTTCCCAGCCGTTCATGTCCGCAAATTCGGCTTCAAGCTCGCCTGCGCGCATGCCATCCTCGTCAGTGAAGTCCGCTTTGGCATACAAAGTGTCCTTCTCCTTCATTACTTCATAAAGACGCTTGTGGCCCATCATGACCGTCTCAAGTACGACGGACTCATCGTATTCATAATGGTTCTGCTTGAGAACAGCCAGCCGCTCGCCCGGTGTAATATGCACTTCTCCGTGGGATTGCTCCACTTCACCGGATAATATTTTCAAAAAGGTCGATTTGCCTGCGCCGTTAGCGCCGATCAAGCCATAACAGTTGCCTGGTGTGAACTTAATGCTTACATCTTCAAAAAGCGCACGCTTCCCGTAACGGAGCGTTATGCCACTTGTGCTAATCATTCGTTTAATCCCGTCCTTCACTACAAAATCAGTTTATATCGAACTATTATAGCACATTATGCTCGGAAACCGAACCCTCTTTTGCCCTCGGGACTGCCGGCCTGTTCGTTCGCCAAATTGTCCAAGCGCTTGTGCCATACAGCAGGGCACTCAAATAAAACAAAATATTAATCGTTAGCCAGTCTATTAAAAAGCCGCCTAAAATAACCGCAAAGCCCGAAGCGACCGACGTCCAAAAATGATAGGACCCGATTCCAGCCCCTCTAGATCCAGGCTCGGTATAATCGGCGAGCAGCACACGCTCGCTCATTCGCTGCATCGCATTGCAGGTTCCCATCAAGAGCTGCAAGAGCAGCACCCAGCCATAGGATGAGGTCCATGGAAAAACGAGCATCGCCCCCATCATGCCAAGCGAACTTACAATCATCATGCACACCCCGTGCTTATCCAGCCTAGGCGCAAGCCAATGCGATACCGCCGCTGAGCTTATCGTAAATACAGCGAAGGCCAGGCCGTATTTGGAGAAGCTGTTCCCGAGATTTTTGAGAAACAAAAGATAATAAGGATAGATCATGCCAGCCGCTAAAGTCATGATGCTTTGCGATCGAATCAGCCATTTCAAGTTCATATGCAGCCCCCTAACCCCCATATTGCTCATAAAAATAATTCATAAACAGCTCATCCGGGTCGTAATCCTTTTTCTTGGCGAAAAAATACTCATATCCCGGATAAACGTTGCGGAACTGCTCCAGCGTAGGGTAAGCAATGTAGGGCAAATAGTAAGAGCCTTCTGAGGCAATGACCTCATTGATGATCCGCTCTACGCCCTGCTTCATCCGCTGCTGGCCCGCTTTGGACAGCGGCGCGTGGAACAAGCAGACCAGCGCCAGCATATCCTGCTTCGCATAGGACAGGACCGCTTCATCGTCTTTATTTACATATCGGATCGTAATATTAAGCAGATTCATATCCTCTTCTTTGACAATGGCGCCTAGCCGCTGCACAAATGCATCAAACTGAGGCAGCGGAATAAAATATTCCTGCAGCAAATCATTTGCTCCGGGCTGGCTGTACTCCATAAACGCCGACGCGGCGCGCATCGCATTATTGCGGCTAACGATTTTGTCGGACTGCTCGACGAAAAAATGCTTTTGCAAATTCCACTGTGCATTTTTGCCCCAGTCCGTTGAACGGTTGATGTTAAATAGCAGCTTCCCAGGCGCGACCCAATTGTCATTGCTTTTTAGCTTATTGTGGTCTGACAGCTTTAGCGACCGATCTACCGTATAATTTTTGGAAAAGGCTTCCTTAAAATAACTGTCTTCCGCCACAGAAATTCTGGCGATATGAAGGCGGATGTCCGGATTAGGCAGCACCTCATTTTGAAAATAATCGCTGTATTCCTCCAAGTTCATCAACACGGTCGATTCGCGGTATACTTCATCCTCGGTCAATATCAGCGTAACGTCCAAAATAATGCCGAACAGCCCATATCCGCCAAGGGCTAAAGGAAACAGCTCTGCATTTTCCGTACGGCTGACCTGAATAATATCGCCGCCCGCGGTTAGCAGCCGGAAAGATTCCACGCTTTTGATCAACGACCCGTTGCGAATATCTCGGCCATGCGCATTAATGCTGATAGAACCGCCGATCGTAAACACATTGAGCGACTGCATTGTTTTGACAGAAAGCCCGTAAGGATTCACCGCCTTCTGTACATCCTCCCAAGTTGCCCCCGCCTGTACGACAATCCGCTTTGCCTCCGGATCAACCGATAAAACCTGGTTATAACTCGTCATATCGACGACAACCGCATCCTTGTAATAGGTATGGCCGCCTTGGCTATGCCGTTGTCCCGCAATCGAAAGCTTTAATCCCTTCGCTTTGGCATCCTTTACAAGCCCGATAAGCTGCGCCTCTGCCTCTCCTTGCAGGACACGCTCTACCTTCACGGGATGAAGGCGGCTGTAATCGGTCATAAGATACGGATTTTGGTCGGAGGAGCTGGTTCTGACATATTGAACGAAGGCCAAACTGGCCAAAAGCAGCAGCACGATTGCTTTTTTTATGCCGATAACCTCCTGTCTGCCCGCAAAAAAGCCTCCTCAAAGTGATTATCAGAAGTCTTCACCTAAGAGGAGGCTTGCGTATTTAAAATCTAATTATTGCCGGGCGATAACTGCTTAATCCCATTTCAGCTTGACTTCATTTCCGGTTCGGGATGATTCGTAAATCGCATCCAAAATACGGTTGTTGGTGTAACCCGACAGCGCGGAAGTAATCGGCTGCTTATTCTCGCGAATGCACTCTACGAAATGCTGGCTCATCAGAATGCGTTCCTCTTCGCCCTCAAGCGGCGTAATATCGCTCTCGGCAATACCGCTATCCGAATGGGTCACGTATTTCCCGTAGTTTCCGACAATCCCTACGCCGCCTTGCGTCCCCATCAAGTGAATGAACGGCTCCTCCGACAAAAATGCAGCGTGAGCTGCCCAGCTGACTTCAAGCGATAACGTTGCCCCATTGTCCAGCTTAATTAAAGCCGAAGCGAGATCCTCCACGTCGTAATACCCGTCCCAATTTGGCGTGCCCCAGTTTCCGATGCCTTGGCGGTTCGGTCCGAATTCAGCATAGGTGGAGCCGTACACGGATACGGGTTTTGGGTTGCCCATGAGGTAAAGCGAGAGATCCAGCATATGAACGCCGATATCAATCAGCGGTCCGCCGCCGGACTGGTCCTTGCGGGTAAACCATGATCCCCAGCCAGGTATGCCCTTCTTCCGGAACCAGCCCGCTTTGGCATTATAGACATGGCCGACATCTCCATTGTCAACATGCTGCTTGAGCGCTCTGCTTAGTCCAGTCCAGCGCATTTGATGCGACATCATTAATATTTTGCCGGACTTCTCCACTTCCTCCACGATCTCGCGAGCGGCTTCGGAATGGATCGCCATCGGCTTCTCCAAGAGAACATGCTTGCCTTGCTTTAGCGCTTCAATCGCCAGTCCTGCATGAAAGTTGTTCGGCACGCCGATAACAACGGCATCAATAGAAGCGTCTTCCAGAAGCGCTTGCGGACTTGGATGAACCGTCTCGATGCCAAATTCCGCTGCACGCTGCTCCGCAAGGGGAAGGTACGCGTCGGTAACGGCAACGACGTCAATGCCTTCCACCTTTTTGAACGTCTGCATGTGTATGCTACCGATTGCGCCCGCCCCAATGATACCTAGGCGTATAGTTGCATGACTCATTTCATTTTCCTCCTGAAGGTTTGCGGCAAGCAAACCTCTCTTCGTAAGATTTGGCTAAGGTTTGCGCTGGCAAGCCCCGCTTCGTAAAACAGATAATTCCAGTATACCCTTTTCATCTACCGCCGTCATTGTGCGCATTTGGCACGCTCTTGTCCGTGTTTGTCATTTGCCGGACAAACGCCAAGTTTCCCCATGCGGCAAAACAATGATTCGTTTGTCCTCAATGCACCGTTTCATGCGCTCCGCTTCCAACCGATCCAGCGCTTCGCGCGGCGTATCATCCGCCAGCTTGAACGCACCATAGTGCATGGGAACGAACCATTTCGCGTCCAAATCGTCGAACGCTTGCAAGGCTTGCTCAGGCGTAATATGCTGCGGTCCCATGAACCATTCCGGCTCGTAAGCTCCAATAGGAAGAAGGGCAACCTCGACAGGGAATCGCTTGCCGATTTCTTTGAAGCCTTGGAAATAGCCGCTGTCACCGGCAAAGTAAATGGTCGGCGTTTCCGATAGGACCGGACGCTCCGCTGTGCCAAGCTCATTAAAATAAGACATCGTCCGTGCTTCAAGCGGCTCGGCTGCACTGGCAATTTGCGCTCTTGACTCCGCTTCGGCCATTTCTTTGTCAGAAGCCTTGGCCTTCGCTTTGCCTTCCGGCCGGCTTACGACCTTCCCGGTTTTTGTTGCCGGACGCTCGATAACAAAACCGCCCCAATGGGAGCTGTTTGTATCCCATGGGTTGCGTCGGGTAGAATGCTGCGAAGGCACGAACGTAAATTTAACGCCGTGGATCATCACCGATTCCCACCAATGAAGCTCTTTAATGTGAATAAAGCCTTTTTTCCGAAGCTTCGTGCCGAGTCCCGCCGGTACAAGCAGCTGCCGAGTCCCAATGAGTCTGCGCAGCGAGTTTATATTTAAGTGGTCGTAATGGGAATGGGAAATGAGCACAACGTCAACAGGCGGAACATCCTCCACTTTGATTCCCGGCGGAGCCAGTCTTTTTTGCAAGGCCATCTTCGTGGACCATACCGGATCAGTGATAATGTTCAAGCCGCCGAGCTGAATAAAGAAGGTGGAATGGCCTACCCATGTGATGGAAGGCTGTTTTCTATTGTCCTCCAAATATGCGATGTCAGGCTCGACATTCGGAACGGTGAATGAATAATCCTTTAATTTCAGCCTACGAATGCGTTCTTGACGCCATCTTTTGAATTGCTTCAATGAAGTATGCTGCTCGATAGGATCAATATTTGCAAAACGTCTTAACCTCAACCGTTCATCCCTCCCTCGCCATGATCTGTTAGTTATTAAGATACCAAGCTTCAAGCGATCATTGCAAATCTGTTATTTATTCGTAAACTTCCCCACGGATGCCATTGCCGCCTCTGAGGTTGTATGCAAAATTAGGCGATTGTCGCTTCCTTGTTCGCATCCTGCCATAAAATAAGTTACACTTATCTATACAGTTTTACACATAAGACTACGCTTTCGACGCAGCTTTTGTTACAGTACGGCGACAAAAAAATGTACCGGACATACTATTTCCAGGAGGTTTCCTCATGAAACTAATTTCGATAGAACCGACACCGAGTCCAAATTCCATGAAGCTAAACGTGGACGAAATGCTGCCGCGCGGACGCCGGCTTACCTATAAAGCAAGCGAGGCCGGCGAAGCACCTGAGCTGCTCGGGCAGCTTTTGCAAATTAACGGCGTGCGCAGCTTGTTCCGCACAGCTGACTTTATTGCGCTTGACCGCAAGGCTGGCGCTGACTGGGCTGCTATTCTGGCTGCGGCTGGCCAGCTGCTGCAGAAGGACGAAGCGAAGGGAGACCAAGACGCAGACAGCAATGGACCATCTACCAGCTACGGAGAAGCGCTGGTGCTTGTCCAGATGTATCGCGGAATTCCGATGCAGGTGCGCGTCCGAATGGGAGACAGCGAGGTACGCTCTGCGCTGCCGCCGCAGTTCGCCGAGTCTGTCAGCAAGGCTGCCGGCTCAGGCATGATCCGGGAGCGGATGCTGGAAGAGTTTGGCGTCCGTTACGGAGAGCCTGAGGAGATCGCTGCCGAAATCGTAAGAGAGCTAGAAGCTTCTTATACGGCAGAACGGTTGGAAGCACTCGTGCAGGCCTCTATCGCGTTAGGCAATTCAGGCACAGAAGAAGGTTCTGCGCCTGCCGTTGTCCGTCCAGCTCCGCTGACGCTAGAAGAAGCGCTGGAACAATTCGATTCGCCGGAATGGCAGGTCCGCTATGCGGCACTCGAGCGCTACGTTGCTACGGTTGAAGGCTTGCCGCTTCTTGCCAAGGCGATCAGCGATGAGAATACGTCGATTCGCCGGTTGGCCGTTGTCTATTTAGGCGACCTTCGTTCACCTGAAGCGCTGCCCTATCTGTTCATTGCGCTGCGCGACTCCTCAACGTCCGTTAGACGGACGGCAGGCGACACGTTATCGGACCTTGGCGATCCCGCCGCAGTCGGTCCAATGATCGATTCGCTCCGTGACAAAAACAAGCTTGTCCGCTGGCGTGCAGCCCGCTTCCTGTATGAGGCCGGCGACGAGTCCGCGATCGACGCTCTGCGTGAAGCCGCCAAAGACAGTGAATTTGAGATTCAGCTGCAAGCCCAAATGGCGCTAGAGCGAATAGAACGCGGCGAGGAAGCCGCAGGTTCCGTATGGCAGCAAATGACGGCCGCTCGCAAAAACGAGCAGTAATCCTCTGCAACCGGATCTGGCAGACATTATCCGCCGTATCGAACGCAATCACCAAGCTAACAAATCAGATGACAAAATAGACTCAACCTTTTTCATTTGGCTGATTCGACTGAACGGGCTTATTCTGCTTTGTCTATGGCTACTCTGCATTTGAATTAGATGGAATTTCTCCCTATATTCTAAAGGAATTCAGCCTTTCTTGGCATTTAGATGGAATTTGTCCTTCTAATCGCAACAAATCAGCCGGAAAGCAATGAAAACAGTTAGATTAGCGGGAATAATTCCATCTATTTCTTTATAGCCAGGGAATAACGATATATTAACAGGATAGATTCCATCTGTTTCTTATGAAGAGGCTTATCGCTTTCTCAACTGGATAAGTTCCATCTATAACTCATGATTGGGTATTCACAAAAAAAAGAGGCGCAGCGCTGCACCTCTTAGTCATACGATTCAAGCATCAGTCATCGCGCGTATTCGAGCTGAATACGCACGATGAGCGAGTTATCGGCCGGATAAGGCTCGTAGCTTGCACGATAACCGACCGACATATTAATATTTTTGAAAGCGGCCTTCAGCGCTGCCGGAAACTGGTCCCCCTGCTCATATCTGAACTCCAGACTGGCCGTACGGGCAGCAAGCGCCGATTGAATAACCTCTTGAAGCTGTTTGGTGCTGGAAACGGTATACTCTGGGTCTAGAAAATGCAAGCCAAGCGCCAGCTTCAGCTTGCTGAAGCGGCTTCGTTCCGTCTCCTCGCCTTGCTGCTCCAGCTCCCTGATCGTATCCGCATAGGCAACGGCTGCCGCTGGATAGCTCTTCGTCCACTGGTGATCCGCCCGAAGCTCCTCATCGGTCCTTAAATAATAATTATAACGGATCGAGCTCTCCTTCGAAGAAACTGACTTTCCAGAGGATGCCTCTTTTTCCGCAGCCTTTATTCCCACAGGATCATCCCAAGTAAGATCCAGATGATACCAGACTCCATCCAGCTTCACCATATTCCAGGCATGCTCGCCTGTATTTACCGTGCCCTCGGCAATCAAGACCGTAATTCCCGCTTCCTTCAGCATCTTGTAACCGAGAAGCGCGTATCCCTGGCATACAGCCTCACCTAAAGCAACGGCGTCATAAGCCGTATACCGGGTCAAACCCTGATCGTATTCCACATGACCGATAATCCAATCATGTATCGCTTTTATTTTCTCATGATCATTCATTCCGGGTTCAATGATCACGCGCAGCGCCTTCGAAACCTCGCGGTCTACAACCGCAGTCTGCTCCAATGTCTCCCGGTATCTAGCTTCCAGAGCAATCGTTGACTTGTTTCCCCAGCTTCGAATGGTATAGATATAGGATTCAAGGATATAGGCTGTATAATCATCATGCCCAAGAGCAGCGCGAATGACATCCGTCAACTGATCTGACAGCTCCTGCTTGTCCCCTGTATAGGTTAAAGAGAAACGCTCCGTTCTTGCCTGAAGCTGCTTGGCGATTTCATCCTCAAGCCGCTCCAGCTTATTTGCCTCTTCCACAGCAGCCACCTCTTCCGATTCCGCCGCAGCGGGAAACAGATCCAGCTTCATGTCCAGAAAGAATGCAGCAACGATAATTATGGCAACCATCATCAGCTTGGAAACTATTCTATGCATTCGAACCTCCTTGACGAACTTTTGGGCTATGTAATGAAACTGTAATATTTCTCTCATCTTGGTTTCATCTTATGCTTATATAATAAATTCATGACCCCCCTTTATTATATATTCTCTCTTGTTGCCTGCAGCCTCGTGCCGCAGGCTTCCTTTTTGCCCGCTGCGTTTGCGACCTTCTCCTGCAAGAAAGGGATGACTCGTTCCCAGAAAGCAGGCTCCTGCTCCGAAGTGCTATGTCCAATGGTAGATACGAATAACGTATCGATAACTCCCTCTGGCAATTTCCCCTTCAGCTCTTTAAGCTCTTTCGCGCTAATGAATTCATCACCATTCGAATGAATCATCAAGACCGGCGTTCGGCCCGCTTCATGGCGACCCGCATGCCTCTCCAGTATTAACGGAATGTTGGCTGCCTTAAACTGGGCGCGTGAAATACCTGAACGAATGAGCCATATCATCGGTATAATATAAGCAAGCGGAAAGACCGGCAATTTTTTTCGACGCAGCTCCGACTTCATCATCGTCTCAAAGTGAACGGGCATCGAATCCGTGACGACAGCCTTCACGTCCATCCCGCTCTCAAGCGCAAGCAATGCGCCGAAGCCCCCTAAGGAATGCCCCAGTACGGCGACTCGCTGAGCATCTATTCCCGGAAGCTGCCTTGCCGCCTCAACGGCTGCCATGACATCATCCCGGAACATCAACGCAGAAGGCGCATGGATCGAATCACTATCGCCATGGCTCCGGGCATCATACATAAATACGGCAAAACCAGCCTGATACAGCGAGTGCGCGTAGCGAAGCACTCTTGTGCGGTTTGAACCCCAGCCATGCGCGATGACGATAAGCGGCAGCTTGCCATTTGCTGATTCCGCATGCGTAGCTGGCTGCAGCAGCCAGCCTTCTACCTTGGAGCCATAGCTCGTAAAGGTTACAGGACTCCACTCCGTTAATACGTCAGGTGCTCCAAGATTCGGCAGCTTGCGCGGCCTTTGACTGCGAACTCCCATTTGCCAGACAAGCCATGCCAGTAAAGCGACAATGATGATGAAGCCCGCAGCGCCTCCGAGTGTAGCCTTCACAGTTAGCCCTCCTTACGCTATAGAGACCGCACAGCTTCCGTGAACTGCCGCGCCCTCTCCGTGATCAGATCAAATCTGCCTTCCCGTACCCACTGCATATTGACCAGCTTGCTGCCCATACCGACCGCATTCGCTCCTGCTTTAAAATAATCGGCGATGTTATGCAAGTCCACCCCGCCCGTGGCAATCATCGGGATCTCGTTTAACGGACCGCGTATTTCCTGCAAATAACCGATTCCAAGCGTCCCCATCGGAAAAATCTTAACGGCATCCGCGCCCGCCTTCCAGGCTTTGACGATTTCCGTAGGCGTCATTACGCCCGGCCATACCGACAGGCCCCGCTCGCGGCCAAACGCAATGACCTCCTCATCTAAGTTGGGGGAAATAAGATATTGCGCCCCTGCAGCAACCGCCTGCTCCGCAAGCGCAACATCGGTTACCGTGCCCGCTCCAACGGCGGCTTTGCCGTCAAACTTTGTGCGCCAGCGCTCGATCATGGCCGCAGCACCGTTCGTATTCATCGTAATTTCCATCATATGAATGCCGCCATCGATCAAAGCTTGTGCCGCAGCATCTGCATCCTTGTCTTCAATTCCCCGTAAAATCGCAACAATCTTATGCTGCAGCAGCAGCTTAAGCATATCGTTCATTCGCTTCTCCTCCGGCTCTATATTCATTTATTCCCAAAATTGCTTTAAAATTCGCAAAAATAAATTAGGAAACGGCAATTCATCCATATCTTCCTTGCCGATCCAGCGATAGGTGCCGCTAGGCAAGCCCATCCCACCTGTCCCTGAACCTCGTAAAACTTTGTTATCCACTTCTGCTATCGCATATGGAGTACCCGCCTCAGCTGCCACAGCAGAACTCGCAACTACGGATGCAGCTGCTGTTTCTGTCAGCACTCTCGGATCTTCACCCAAATCAGCCAAGTAGAACCGCATTTTCCAGTGGATATGGCTGAAAATATGATCGGCATCCGTAAACCAGCTGCGCGGACGAATTAACAGTCCCGTATCTTCTTCCAGCATACGGCTAATCATTTCGGCCAGCTCCCCCTGCTCCTTCGGCTCGGATTCCCCTAGCCAGGCTGCCTGCTCTGCTGACAACAACAGATGCGGAAGCTCCCACATTTGCGCGAGCAGCCCGGTTGCAGGCCGCTGCCTCACAAGCACTTTGCCCTTATTCTCGCCGCTGCCAAGGACAATAGCTGCCGCTCTGAACTCCGCCCGTGGCGGCTTCGCCTTCGTCTTGATCGGCAATTCCATTTCCCTGCCTTCAAGCCTCGCCTCGCAATGCTCCATAACCGGACATGGCAGGCAGCCTGGCGTTTTCGGCGTACAAACCAGTGCCCCCAGCTCCATAAGCGCCTGATTGAAATCCCCAGCCGCTCCTTCCGGAATGAGAGAAGCCGCAAGCTTCTCGATATTAACCCTAGTCGATTGCTTAGCAATGTCATCCTCTAGGCAAAAATAACGGGAGAGCACGCGCATGACATTCCCGTCTACGGCAGGTTCCGGCCGATTGAATGCGATGCTCATAATCGCTCCGCTTGTATAAGGGCCGACGCCCTTAAGCCCGGCAACAGAGGTTTTGTCATCCGGCACAATGCCGCCGTAACGCGAGACGACCTCTTTGGCGCCGGCTTGGAGGTTTCTAGCGCGCGAATAGTAGCCGAGCCCCTCCCAGGCTTTTAGTACCTCGGTCTCCGGCGCTTCGGCAAGTGCTGTGACAGTAGGAAACTTATTCATGAAGTTATTATAGAACGGAATAACCGTGTCCACCCTCGTCTGCTGCAGCATGATTTCCGATACCCATACGCGGTAGGGATCACGATTGATCCTCCATGGCAAATCACGCTTGATCAGCCTGTACCAACTGAGCAGCTCTGTACTGAAATATTGTTTGACCGCTTCTTGCTCCACTAGCTGTTCTCTCCTTCGCTTGTTGTCATCCCGCAATCCAATGGGTAGTCCACGCAATGCTTGCCAATCCGGCGAAATTGGACCGGCGTAATGCCTGTATATCTCTTAAACAGCCTCGATAAATAATGATTTTGCATCCCGACCTGCTTCGCGACCGTCGTCACCGGCAGCTCCGTCTCCCGAAGGAGCTTCTTAGCAAGCTCAATGCGGCGATTGGTCACATACTGGATCGGGGAGCAGCCTACGATGCTTTTGAAAGAGGTAATGAAATAATTCGGATGGAGAAAAGCAAATTTCGCAAGCTCCTCGATTTGAATATTCTCATGCAAATTGGCTTCAATATGGGCCAGTACCTCATTCCATTTTACACCAAAGCCAGAGTCATAGAGCGATTCTCTTTGAAGATCGCTTTCATCCAAATAAAATGCAAGCATCTCCAGCAAAGCTGCCTTCAGCCTGAGCTCTCTTGTAATTGAGGTGCTGTGCTGATAGGCGTTCATTTTGACGAACAGCTGCTGCAGCAGCTGTTCGTCCTTCACATATACAAATGGAGGCAGCCTTAACGAATTAATAAACTGAATATCGCCCAGCTCTAGCCGGAAATGGCACCAATACCTGCAAAAAGGCTCATTTCCTCCAGTGCCAAACGTTTGCATCGTACCCGCAGGCAAAAAATAAAGCGTGCCTGGCTGCACAATATGTCTTTGATTCTGAATATCGAGCCAAGCCTCACCCTTAACCGCGTAACAAAAACGGTAAAAATCAGGCTCGGTTTTGTTTTCTACCCAGCCCGGTAAATTTTCTGTATAAGCAGACATCGTAACTTCGACTTGAATTTTGTTCAATTGGTTTTGCAAAATACTTTCTATTGTCGGTTTCATGAATTCTCCTGTAGATAAAATTGCGATATAATGAATGATATTCTCGCTATGAACCATCCTATGCCTACTCTATTATACGAATTTAAGTTTCAAATTCATATGGTAGCCATAAGGATAGATTATACATTCCTTTTATTCCCATATTAAACAATAAAAGAGAGGTATGTTTAATGTCTATTAATCGATCCCTTCCGTTAATCGTCACCGCTATCCTGCTGCTCGCTCTTATGGGCTGCGGCGGCGGCAAAAACTCCACCGAAATTAAAAGTGCATTAGACGGGCCAAGCGAGGTTATGTCCGTATACAAAGCCAACTGCGTAAGCTGCCACGGCACCGGGCTTCAAGGCCGCATCGGTCCGTCAACGAATCTGCAAAAGGTCGGCGAACGGATGAGCGCAGCGGATATCACAAAGCAAATTGAGCAGGGAGAAGGGTCCATGCCACCGTTCAAAGATAAGCTCACGGCTGAGGAAATCGCCGGATTGGCTGAATGGCTCGCCAGCAAGAAGTAATCATCATAAGCGCCAGTTAAATTCCATTTATAAACAAAAAAGGATGCCGTGCAGACGTTGCTGCTGGCATCCTTTTTTCTTAATTGGAAAGCTTATTTAAGTCAATAACCAATATGGTGACCGTTGATTTTTGGAGATTTCATGTAATGCAGAGCGGATTGGCCGGCGTATGTCCAGTGGGTTTCGCCCATTTGGGGGTGCATTGGAAACAGATCGCCCTGCACCAGCACCAGATCACCGCCCCAGTCGTCTGAATACAAGCCATCATATTCGACCCATTGTCCCGTTTTGAAACGACGCTTCGTTTTCTGCTGCCGCTGCTCCTTCAATGCCGCCATCCCCTCTCACCTGCCTGCTTGGTATATTACATTCCAAGTATAGGCAAAAGGTTACTGCGATATTCGCTCCGCAACAGCAAAAGCTGAGGCAAGCTGGCGCTCATGCGTGATCGTCACATGAATCTTTACATCCTTGGAGCTTAAACCAAGGCGTTCCCAAGCGGCTTCACTCAAGCCGCACTCGGGCTTGCCGCAGCTATCGCGTAAAATTTCAATATCGGCAAAGCCCATCACCTGGCCAATTCCACAGCCAAATGCCTTCACAACCGCTTCCTTCGCTGCGAACCGCCCGGCTACGAATTGATGAAGCCTTTCGCCGCTGTAATGCCCGGCAAGCTCCCGCTCACCCTCGGACAGCACACGCTGCATAAAGCGTCTACCCGCACTCCCGCTCAACACTTTAGCGACGCGCGAAATATCCGATAAATCATTTCCGATGCCGATGATCATGCTAACACCCGCCTTTTCCCTGAAAGTGAGATTAGCAGATGCTAGAAGCGAAGTCAAGCTGTCCCAGACGTTGCCGATGGCCTTCAATTATTGTTTATTCCAGAAGCAGCGACTCTAATTCCCTCTCATAATGAAAGCTGTTGCCCGCCTCATCCTGAATGTCCACCAAAAGCATGCCTTCCCTGCGATCCTCTACAAAATCACCGACTCCCCTGTAGGTGTACTTCTTAAAGCCTGGAAACTCAAACTTTTCAAGAGCCGGTGGATCAAGTTTCAATGGAATGCTTATCTGGCGTTCTCCTGCCCCAGATCCCTCGCCGTCAAGCTGCAAGGCTGCCGCCACAGATACGGGTGCTCCCATCTCTTCAGGCAGCCATACATCGAGTCTGGCTGCCTGCTGTTCCGATTTTCCGTCTTCTGAGATTCGCAAGCTCATATGCGCTTTCTCACCCATGACATGCCAATATATCGGCTCAGTCAGCTTCGTTTCTGCAGCCGCTTCCGGCGGTGAAGTCGAAGACAGCCAGCCGGCCAGCACAAACAGTACAACCGCAAGGAGCACTTCAGCCCTCACACCGATGAGCAAGCCTCTTGAAGCACCTTTCTCAGCGATCCTGGGCATAAAGACCAACTTATGCAGCGCAGCAATAACAAGAACCAGCAGCATGAAGATGATTTTAGCTAAAATCAGCTGGCCGTAGTCTGTATCGATCAATTGACTCCATCCGGAGAGCCTCGCAACCGAAAGCCATATACCGCTGACTAAGATAAATGCCATACTCGGCAGTGCCCATACAGAGAAGCGTGCAGCCGTCTGGTTCAATCGGTCCAATCCACCCGAATGGAAGGTAAGTGACAATAGCCCGGCAAGACCGCCGAACCAAATCGCTGCAGCCCCCATATGGACCGCATGCGCGGTTATGGCCAGTGCCGCACCATTTAATGAGGCATAAGCATGCCCCGTCAGGGGGAAGGAGACGATCACTGCCGCAGCAACGGCAAATTTGAGCGGGTTTGCCCAAGCCCGCTCACGGACAGGTGCGAACGCCAGCAAAAGGATAAGGATGGCAAGCACCGGCCGCAATGCCGCCACCTTGCCAATCATCGTTCCGCTAGCCAGTGCATACAGAGATACGCCATCTAGCTGCTCCGAGAGGGTAGACAGGCGATCTAAGCCGGATATCAGCCAAATGATTCCTGCTCCGCAAATGACCATTTTCTCAGCCGCCTGCGAAAAACCATAAGGAGCCGCATCCGCATCCTCTCTCCAAATGACGTAGCGGAAAAACAAGATGCCTGCCACAAATACGCCAGCGAGGACATCAAGCACCCGCAGTACAATCATCGTAGCCGGGCGCACTCCCTTATGTTCATGCTCATCAGTACCGTTCTGACCGCTTCCGCCATGACCGCTGTGAGCTCCTACAGCTGCCGTATCATCTGTCGCAGTCGGAGGCGCTTCGTCCACAGGGCCACTTTCATCGTCAGCAGCAGGCTCCTGTGATTGACTACCCGTAACCGTGGGATTATCAAAAGCTGGCTCATTACCGATAGCTGAGCCTTCTGGGGTTGGCCCAGCAGCTGCATCCTTATCTGCTGGCAGCACAGGCTGCGTGCTTGCTTCCGGCTCGTTAGAAGTTGTGCCCGGCACAGAGTCCGGCGTATGGGACACAGCTGGAGAAGGCGCCTGGTTTGGCGTCTCGCTTGGTGTCGACGCAGGCTTCTCCGTCACGTTTGGCGCTTTCGTTGCCGCTGGCTTCGAGGTTGCCGCTGGCTTCGCCGTCGCTGCGGGCTTATTCGTCGCTGTTGGCCGGGTTCCCGCCCCTTCACTATTACTTCCATCTAAGGAAACCGTATCGTCCGGCTTGGTCTGTACCAGTTTGACGCCTACGGCAAACTGGAAGGTTCCATCGGTCAGATGCGTATCCAGCGACAGCACCTGCCAGCTGACTTCGTAGATTCCTTTGCTGAGCTTGGGAATCGTATAGATTAGCGTTTGATCGTCCTCAGCGCTTAATTCTCCTTTAATCGCCGACCCGCCGTCGACTCTTTGAAGAGACACGTTGCTTAGCTTCGAATCGATTTTCTCCGTAAATTTAATGCGTATAGCAGATGGCGGCTCCGACAGCTCAGCATCCTGATAAGGTGTCGATTGCGCAACATAGGCATGCGCCGAGACGAAGCTCGGCAGGCATGCCCATATCATAATCAATGCTGCTATACAATTAATCAGCTTTTTCATCTAAAAGCCCTATTTCGTGTAAATCGCAACCGCTGCCGGATTAGCGCCCACTGCTGGGAAATATTCAACGACGGCGCCTGCCGCCTCTGCAGCGGTACGAAGCGTTACAAGACCTGTTCCCTTGTAAGCAGCGTCAACATATTGTTTGATAAAGGATGCATCTACTTTGGTCGTCCCTTGCGCAATCGTCAAGCTGCTGACAGCCGTTACGGTGCCATTGACATAGATATGAGGTTTGGTGCCGGATGCAGTACCCGGAAGCTTCACTGATTTGTTCTGTACCGTGAACGTCATTGTCGCCTCATAGTTGGTTGTGCTGTATTCGCCTTCCACAGCTTCTGTTGTGCTCGGCTTGGCACGAACCAGGTAGTAGTCGGCTGCGTCTGTTGTAAAGGACACCATACCCTTGGCATCTGACTTCAGCTCTGTAGCCTCCGAATTGCTGCGGCGAATGACATCAATGGCTGTATCTGCGAGCGGTTTTCCCTTTAAGAGCAATTGAATGGATACTACCTCGCCCGGTGTAACCGCAGCTGGATTGAACTTTGGAACCAACTCGGCACGATCAGGACTGACTTGCTTCGAGAAGCCCGTAAGTGCCTTAACCCGATCAAGGACAGGTATATCCCCTACCGCGACGAATGATTTTGCGCTGCGAAGAGTACGGCTAGCTGCATCTGCGCCCTTATACACGCTATCCGCCTCTGTAGAGATAATGTAAGCGCCGGGAACGTTCGATTTGAAGGATGCAACAAAATAGTTGTTCAATGCCGGGGTTGTTTCAGTCGCAGGCTCCCCTACATAAAAACGAGTGCCTGTGATATCCGATTTTACGCCAGCAGGCGTGGTGACATATACCTTAGAGGTATTTCCCCATTGACCATCAATACGGTAGCTCTTATGCTCATTGGAATGGTTTCCGTACAATAGCTCAACGTAAGACACCTGGCCTTGAGCAACAATTGGAGCACTCGTCTGGCTCCAGCCGTCATGCGCGAATACAGGTACTGCCGTGCCCAGCGCTAGAACAGCTGCCAAGGCTGCGCCTACTAACTTTTTGCGAAATATCATTTTTATAAAACCTCCATCGATTTGAATTAACTGTACAAATTGTATCAATGGAGGAGACTCGGCACATGACTCGTAAGAGCTACGCGCCTGTGAACGATATGTGAATTTGCGGCCAGTATGGAACGTCTTTGTTATTTAAGACTTTATTATTTACAATATCCGCTGAAATCGACAGCCTGTCCGTTGATTGTTTTGGTGCTTGTTCCGTCTTTCCCTACAATCAGCTCAAGAGCGGTGCCGTCCCATGCCATATAGTTCACGCCAAGCGCAAGATTGGTTGACCATAAAGGGGCATTGCTTCTTGCTTTCATCTGGAATGCCGCAAAGTCTGCTATGCCGCTTTCTTCTGCATCTTTCTCGCTTACAGCTTCGATAACGACGCCATTATGCTTCGCTTCGCTTGTAACTAGGCATCGATCGGGAAGCTGCTCCAGTACGTATGACTGCATGATATAGGCAGCTAAATAAACTCCCCCCACTTTCGCAAGCAGTAAGCCGAGCTCCTCCTGCCAGTCCGCCTTCGGCAGCACGCCTATAATGGTATGAGAAGCATGCTCGGGCAGCGGATATAGCGCTGCAATCGCATTTTTATGGAACAAGACCTCCGTATAGCCGGTTTGATGCCTCGCATCCTCAGCAGCATACGGATCAGACGGATGGAAGAAATAGGTTTGATTCACGCCGTTTTGCTGTCCAAGCGGCAATGTAATATCCCAGCGGTGCTGCTCGTTGTCAAACTCCTCGTACCGCTCCCACATCCCGCCTGCCGCAAAGTTGGCTGTTATATACGCATAACTGTGCAAATGGACCGCACCCGCTTCTGAGCGCTTGGTAACCGTCTTTTTCACCTCGGACGGCCGGCTTCGATTAATCGCTTTCCTAAGCGCTTGCTCAGGAGCCTTATAATAAAGGAATCCGGCATACTCCGTCCGGGGAAGAGCAAGCGGAAGCTCGAAATCGCCAAACTGCACGTAATCGAACAGGACATTCCCATCGAGCGGAATATCATGCTTTTGTCCGCGGCAATGCGCCCCTGCCCACGTCCCTTTTAAATAAAAATCAGCCCGCTCGCACCAGAGATAATCCAGCAAATCGGCAAGCTCCGTCTGAATCGAACGTTCATCCAACATATGCCACGCGCAGGTAAAGGCTTGCACCCAATGCCAGAACCACGGCAGGCTGCTGTATTCCGACATGCCCTCTTTGCGAACATGGGCTAAGGTCAGCCTCAGGTTGGCGTGGCCATCCCCCAGCAGCTCCGCATCTGCAAATCGTTGTCCAAAAATCAGCTTAGCTGCCGTATATTTGGCATCGTGATGGCCGAACGTATTGGTCTGGCGGTAGAACCCGCTTCGGTAGACATGAAGGAGCGCCGTATCAAAGGCTGAAGCAAGCGCTTCGCTAAGCTGCCCGCTGTATCGGCTCGCAAAGAAAGCCATCAGGCTGCCCATTAGCTCAACTGGCAGGGGATGTGGCGCTGCCTTCCGCGGATCCTCACCTAGATGAAGCGGCCAATGGCCATAGGTCGCGCTGCTTTCATTCCGATCCTGAAGCTGAAGCACTTCAAGGAGAACACCTTCTGCCTTTTGTTTGGCGGCGCTAGCCTCGAAAGGAAGCTTCTCCCCTTCTTCAAGCGCCGCAGAGAATAGATAGGAGGCATAATAAAAGTTGTCGCGTATATCGTGATGGAACCATAATCCGCTGCTTAAAAGCGGTTGGTCCTGCGCTGCGATTGCAATCAAACGGATGATTTCGTCTTTTCTGGCTTTGAAGCCCATCTCGCAAATCCCCTCGAGTGGCATATTTTTCTTACTATCATATATAATTTCAATTCCAAGAGAAACCTCTACATTGTTTTCTATCATAAAAAATGATAGTTTTGTAAGATATGCCGTCTCTCGTTGAGAAGACGCTTCATTATCGGTTAAGGGGCTGAATGCTTTGCAAAGCGGATATACATCCATCACCTCACTCTCAAGCGCAAGCAATTTCATAGCAAGATTTAGCGAAAAAACGACAATCACCTTTCGTACGTACATCCAGCCACGGGAATTTGGACAGCTTCAAATCAAGTTCTGGCACAGCAACACGGTTGACTCGACCTGGGCAGATGGCTCCGAATCCAATGCTAGTGACCAAGGCGGCCATTGGCGTATTGAGTCCTGCTTCATCGCCGATGGCGGACAACAGCCAGATGGCAGCATCGTTGCAGGTACCGAGCGTCCGCTGACGTTTGCCGGCTCTCCCTCCAAGGATGTACGGCCGGGCGAGCAGTTTTGGAGCGATGCGTCCGCAATTCATGTGCCGGACGGCCATTTTCTGGCTTTCAGCTGGGCGATTACGCTTGATGGCTTGAGCGAAGGACTGCCATTCAATACGGAGACATTGCTCGCCAGCGCATTTGAAGCGGTGGGAGATGCCGCCAAGCAAGCTTCTGCCGATGGTTATGAAGGCGCCGGCAATCGTCAGGTGCTGCCTTCCTTGATCGCATATGAGAAAACCACCTCTAAGCAGCTTGTGTTCCTCGGTGATTCCATTACGCAAGGCGTTCGAACGGAGAAGGACGGGTACGCCTTCTGGGCCGCCAAAATCGCGGCTAGTCTAGGAACAGACACAGGCGTGTGGAATATCGGCAGCGGGTGGGCACGTGCCTATGACTTGGTGGAGGATAGCGTCTGGCTGTCCAAAGCGCTACACGGTGATGAGGTGATCCTTTGTATCGGGGTAAATGATGTCGGTACTGCCAATCGGAGCGCCGAGCAGTTGATTGCAGACCTGACTACAATCATTAGCCTGCTCACTAGCCAAAAGCCCGGGCTTGTCCTTTGGCTGTGTACTCTTCCAGCCTTCAACTTTGCAGGTGAGCAGGAAACAGTCTGGCGCACCGTAAATAACTGGATTCGGAGCGATGCTGCCAACAGTGTCTCCGGCGTCTTCGATATCGCCGCAGTGCTTGGGCAAGCGAAGCCAAACGACCAGCTGCTGCGCCCGGAGTTTATGAGTCCGCATAATGACCCTCACCCGAACGGCCTGGCAGGCACGGCGGTTGCCGATGCTTTCCTCGCCTGGTATAACAACTAAATTAATCGTCAAAGGAGCTGTCTTGTAAGGCTAATATCCATAACCATCAAGACAGCTCCCCACTTTTAGAACGGGATAAGCTTAATTAAATTTCCCCGTATCTCCAGAGCCAATTAGATCTAAAAAGTAGACCTATTTCTCCCAAACTGGCTGCTTTTCTCGGAATAGGTCTAAAAAATAGATCTATTTCAATCTCAAACCTCCGAATTCCCTCTAAAACGTCATTCCGGAGCCAATTAGATCTAAAAAGTAGACCTATTTCTCCCAAACTGGCTGCTTTACTCGGAATAGGTCTAAAAAATAGATCTATTTCAATCTCCAACCTCCTAAGGTAAAATTCCGGCTGCAAAAGCGAACCCTTCGTTTCACCAGAACGTTTTCCTCGCTTCACTTAAACTTCATTTCTTTCGTTCAACTTGTATCATTATGATTTTTTTCGCACCAGCTTGTTAAGAATGCAGCTATCGATGAACCATGCCACCGCTATGCCGGCACTATACCTTACCAAATCCAGCGCCAAAAACCCGTTCCCCAGCACCAACGCCCCTAACGGATGACTTCGAATGGCCTGAATCCAATCCGCTTGATAGAGCTGGCTGGTCTCAATGGCAAAACTAAATACGAAACTGGCTATTACGGCAATGCCAAGCCTCTTAGCAACCCAAACGAAACGAAAGCCAAAATAAATCATGCCAGCCCACAGCGCATCTCCAAAATGCTCTGCGACAAACGTTGGAAGCATCGCAGCAAAACTTCTCGAGCTATAACCAAGAATCATCGTGATAAGAAATGCTAATAAGTACGGTAATCTAGCTTTCATCCTGAGTTCACCTTCTTATGCCAACTAAAAAACGGGTAGGCATCACAGCCCATTTCCCCCAAAATGACTGCACTAATTTGAATCGCCTATGTAGCAGGGTTTGTACACCCCGGTTTGAAGCTGCTTCACCAGTCCTCGTGGATAAATTCTGATATTATCCAGCTCGCTAAGCGCCACCCAGTCCACGCCTACTTGATCGGCATCCGGATTTGCGCCAGCGAAGTTTTCTTCCTGTGACTCTATCACACATTCAAAATAAAACTCCACCTGATGCGTATCGCTATCCCAGTCCGCAAACTCATGGTTTTTGCCAATATACTCCCTGACAAACAGCAGTCCGCGAACAGCGACCTTGCATCCGGCTTCCTCCATGCATTCGCGGATGACCGCGTCGCTGAGCTCCTCGCCCTTTTCCTGTCCACCGCCGGGAAATAAATAAAAATAACCGTCGGAATCTTGATTTTTCGTTAATAAAATGTGCTGATCGGCGATAATGACCGCTTTCGCGGAATTTCGAATCGGCTTCATCGGCTGCTCTCCCATCGGTTCATTTGTATATGATATACCTTTCTAATATTTTCAAAAAAAACTGCCCTGCACCGATCACTCGGCAGCAGGGCAGTCCTCATCATGTAACCAAACCAAGGCAGCTGCTTAAATACCCGGAATCGGGGAGCGTTTGTGCTCGGTTTTCAAATATTGCTTCTCCAGCTTCTCGCGCGTCTCAGCGTTGATCGACTTGCCTTCGAGGTAATCGCTGTTATCGCCGTAAGTGATCCCAAGCTCATCCTCATCGGTTTGTCCATCCCATAGGCCAGCCGTTGGCGCTTTATCCAATACGCTTTGCGGAACGCCGATATGGGAGGCTAATTGACGCACTTGGCGTTTGTTCAGCGTACTAAGAGGGGTAACGTCTACAGCGCCATCGCCCCACTTCGTATAAAAGCCGGTAATTGCTTCGGATGCATGATCCGTGCCTACGACAAGCAGATTAAGATCGAAAGCAAGCGCATACTGCATAACCATCCGCGTTCTTGCCTTGACGTTGCCCTTGCCACCGCGGCTCAGGTGGCGCGGAATGCCAAGCGACTTAAAGTTGTGCTCCACTTCGATGGCAATCTCGTCAACCGCTTCAGCAATATTCGTTTCCGCACGGTGCTTCAATTGAAAAGCTTCGGCTACGGCGTAGCTGTCAGCGATATCCGATTGCTCCCCGTAAGGCTGGAACACGCCTAGCGTCATATACTCGCGGCCCGTTTCAGAGCTTAGCTCATCCGTAGCACGCTTGCACAGTCCTGCCGCTACCGCGCTGTCAATTCCGCCGCTAATGGCAATCAACAGACCTGTCGTGCCGGACTGCTGAACATACTGCTTCAAAAAGTCGACCCGCTTCCGAATCTCCACTTCCGGATCGATTTCTGGCTTCACGCCTAGTCTTTCAATAATTTCTTGTTGTAGGCTCATAGTCACCGTCCCGTTTAGCGGCAAAACCGATCGAAAGCGTCAGACAGATCGGCTGCAATATCCGATGCCGAACGATTTTCAATCTGGTGGCGCTCAATAAAGTGTACTAGCTCTCCATCCTTCATCAAAGCGATCGATGGGGAAGATGGCGGGTATGGAGCGAAATATTCACGAGCCTTCGCCGTTGCTTCTTTATCTTGACCTGCGAACACCGTATAGAGATGATCAGGAGTAATATCATGCTGTAGCGCGTCCGCTACGCCTGGACGGCACTGGCCTGCAGCACAGCCGCATACCGAGTTGATAACGACAAGTGCTGTGCCCTTTGCGTTAGGCAATTTTTCTTCTACTTCTTCAGGTGTGCGAAGCTCCTGAATGCCAATGCGAGTAAGATCGTCCCGCATAGGCTGCACCATATCTAACATGTATCGTTCGAATGACATCGACATCGAAACACACTCCTTTAATTACTTTATTTTAGCTACTATTATACCGTCCGTAGTCAAAATAAAGCAACCGGAGCGGCCGCTCCGGCTGTTCTTTTTGCAGCTTAATCCGATTGTGTGCCCGGCTCATCGAGGCCGTATGCCGAATTTTTGTCAGGATGTGTAAATATGCCGCCTTGCGGTGACTGGCCCTTTTCAAAAATATCTCGGTTATCCGCCGTTAAAAAGCCCACATCCTTAAACGGATGCACCCATTCATCGCCCGCCATAATAGCGGGATCGGTATCCTCGCTCCATTGCGACAGAGGCGAATTCGGAGATTCGTATTCATGGTCACCGATTACAACGCCGTATTGATTCACATATGGTGCACGGCTGCCGCGCCCATGCCGAAACTGCGGCAAAAACTCAATTTCGTAAGGATCAAGCGCCGGATCATCGCCATACGGTGGCTCTCCCTCATGCGTGGAATCAGTCATTGGCACACCTCCGCGCTAGATGGAAGGACGATTTGGCCCATCTAGTTTTTTATCGAAACCTTCCGATTCTGGCGACTTGCTGTTCTTGCCGGCTGTATTTTTCGCTGCTTGCTGCGTCTGTTCAGCCGAACGGTCCTTCTGTTCATTGTGCTCCGTCATGGCTTTGCCCTCCTCCCGTCATGCTCTCCAGCTGCTTTGGCCGGTTATCTTGCTAGAGTAGTATGCGCAACCGCACCTTTCCTTATAAATCCTAAGGCAGCCTGACCCTGTCCATCTTTAATATTATCTATCTATAGCCTATGGTTGCCTCGTTTTTATTCAAATCGCGAAATCCGGTATCGCGGCGTGCTCCTTAGCTAGAAAAAAAGTAACGATGAACGTAGTTCCTTCGCCTTCCTCGGACTCCACGTCGATGCGGCCATTATGCCGTTCGGCAATACTTAAGCAGAGAGGCAGACCGAGCCCTGTGCCTTGTGTTTTCGTTGAAAAAAACGGCTCAAATAAGTGCTTCATCTGCTCCTGAGAAATGCCAACGCCTTGATCTGAGATCCGCAGCTCGATCTTTTCCCCAAAACTGACGGTTTTAATCCGAAGCGTACCATGATCCCCCATCGCTTCCATCCCATTGCGGGCAATATTGAGAAACAACTGTTTAATTTCCCTATCATTCAGCATGAGAAGCGGTATGGACTCTGCCAGGCTGACCTCAATCGTTTGCCCGCGCAAATTCGCATCCGCCATCAGCAGCGGAATCAGCTCATGGATAATCGCATGCAAGGAAGTCGGCTCCATTTTGAGCACCCTATTTTGGGCAAGGGACAAAAAATCGCTAATAATCATATTCGCCCGATCAAGCTCATCGATAATAATTTGAAAATATTCTCCTTGGTTTTTTTCGCTTCGTTCCTGAATGAGCTGAACAAAGCCCCGAATGACCGCCATCGGGTTTCGAATTTCATGCGTGATGCTCGCTGCCATCTGGCCAACCAAGCTTAGGCGCTCCATCCGCCCCACCTCGTCCTGCAAATGGCGAATTTCGGTCACATCCTGCGCAATGAGCGCCGCACCCGCATTTTTATCATTTAACGACGTGCGCAGCGAAATCGTTGTTAGCAGCAGCATCGTTTCATTATTTACAAAGGGAACCAGCGATACCTTCTCGCCATCGAGCGCTTGATTCAGCAGCTTGACACAGGCATCCTCTTGACCGATCTGAAATACTTCTGGAAAGGACGAGCCTAATATTTGCATAGCGCTGGTATATTCAGAATGAAGGGAAAATAGCTTTTTGGCCATTTCATTAAAATGGGTGATCCTTCCGTCGTGATCAACCACGATGACGCCAAATGAAGTTTCATCTATAAATTGCTGGAGCTTGACCGCCTCGTTGTGATAATTTGCCGAGACCCTCTTGACTTCATTATACAGCAGCTGTTTCTCCTTCACGCTCTCGATCATAAAGATAGACAGCCACGTTGCCGTCAAGGTCGCCATTACTGCTACGATAAGCGACACGACCATAATAAACGACCATGAAACGTCGCTATAGCTAATGAACCCAATCATGCTGATGACAAAATAAAGCATAAATACCGACATCAGCAGTAAGCCCTTCCTCTCCTTGTATAAAGCAGAGGCTCGACTAAAAGGACGAACAGAAAGCAGCACAAGCGGTATAAATACAATGAGCAGCATGATGAAGCTAACCGCTTCCCAGCCGCTGTCCAGCATTGGGATTCTTACGGCTGCATAAATGACCGTCAAAATGACAAGCGTTGGCAATCCCCCATAAAGTGAACCAATCAAATAGGGAATAAGACGAAAATCAACATCGTAGCCAAGTACGTTGGATGTGCTCAGCATGCACAACAGCATGGATGCTCCACAAAAAATCCCCATAAAGACCGGCATTCTCGTCCAGCTCTGCTCTTTATGGGACCAAAGCTGGAAAGCGAACACCGGCAATAAGGATACGATAAATTGTAACAGCAATTCTTTTAACACTTAAGATCGCTTCCCCCTACCCGCGCTCCAAATGCATGCCACAAATTTGATTATGATGATTAAACAAACATTCCCGTTTAAGATGACCTATTACTCCGATTAAAACATAAAAGGCATGTTTTTACAATTGATCCATCAACCAATTTATGATCGTGCGAATGGCGTCCTCGCCCTCCAAATCATTATGCAGCTCATGGTACCCGCCTTCCCACCGTTCAAAATGACAGCGTTTTCCAAGACTGCCGGCCAATATGCCGCTCGCTTCAAGCGAAGTGACCCGATCGGAAGTTCCATGCATGAGCAACAAAGGAACATGGAGCTGGTCGGCATGGGCCAAAGCCCACTCTCCCCCGGCTGTAACTTCTACGTAAGTCTGGATCGTAATTTTCGTATGGCATAAGGGATCTTCAACGATTGGAGCCGCATCAGCGTAGCCTGGCCGAAACAAATCGGCAGGGTTCAAACCTGTGGATTGATGCATCGTTGGCAGCACGGCCGCAAGCCTGCGCCCTACCCACTCGACTGCGGGGTTTGGCGCGAATGCCAGCCTTAGCCACGGACTCGTGAGAATAAGCCCTCTGATAGGCGGCAGGAGGCGCAGCGCGCTGTTCAATGCCACATTTCCCCCCATGCTGTGGCCGTACAAAAATATAGGAATGCCGGGATGGCGCTGTCCCGCTGCTTCAATCATCAAAGCGGCATCGCTCGCCGCTGCGCCAAGTGAAGGCAAATGCCCCCGCTTCCCGGAGGAGCGGCCGTGACCCTGCTGGTCAAGCGCAATCAGCGCGATCCCCGCCTCTGCGAAACGTGCCGCGACATGCTTGTAGCGGTCGCCATGCTCCCCCATGCCATGCACAAGGCAGACAACCGCTTTTATATCCGTTGACTCCGGCTTCCACTCCCTCAGAAACAATGAGGCACCTTTGGCCCCGGCCATTTTCCACTCCTCACGAAGCATCAGAACGCCGCCTTTCATTATATGGTATTATTAAGTCTACTAATAATATAGCAGGTGGAAAACGATGCAGTATAATGCAATTATAATTGGCGGCGGCTCCGCAGGCTTAATGGCCGCGATTGCCGCGAGCAAGGATGGCGCTAACGTGCTGCTCCTCGATAAAGGCGACAAGTTGGGACGCAAGCTCGGCATATCCGGCGGAGGCCGCTGCAATGTGACCAATAATAAAGATTTGGACGAGCTGATCAAGCATATTCCCGGCAATGGCCGTTTCTTGCACAGCACCTTTTCGAATTTCAACAACAAAGACATCATCGCTTTTTTTGAAAACCTCGGGATCGCTCTGAAAGAAGAGGATAACGGCCGGATGTTCCCCGTCACGGACAAAGCCAAAACCGTTGTCGATACACTGGTTAACCAGGTTCGCAAGCAAGGCGTGAAAATCGTGTTGAACGCTCCTGTCGATCATATCATGTATGATGGCGGAAAAGTGATTGGCGTTCGCGTTAAATCAGGTGAAACTTTCCGAGGCACCAGCGTCATTGTCGCTTCAGGCGGCAAATCCGTGCCCCAGACGGGCTCAACCGGCGACGGCTATGCTTGGGCAGAGAAAGCCGGCCATACGATAACCGAGCTGTTTCCTACTGAGGTTCCTCTCACTTCGAATGAGCCCTTCATTACGAGCAAGGAGCTTCAGGGCTTGTCGCTGCGCAGCGTCGCTCTTTCCGTATGGAGCCCCAAAGGAAAGCAGCTGATTTCGCATGAGGGGGATATGCTGTTTACCCATTTCGGACTATCCGGCCCCATTGTCTTGCGCTGCAGCCAGTTTGTGGTAAAGGCGCTCAAGCAATTTGGCACGGGCAACATCGAGGTTGCCATTGATCTTATGCCAGGCAAAAGCAAGGACGATGTATATCGTGAGACATTGAGGCTCGCCGAGGCTGAGTCCAAGAAAACGATCAAAAATGTGCTAAAAAGCTATCTGCCTGAAAAAATGATTCCCATACTGCTGCAGAAAGCCGGCTTGCAGGACTCCCTTACCTTTGACAATATTCCAAAGCAAGAATGGCTAGCCCTGACACAGCTCATAAAGCATTTTCCGATTCGAGTATACGGATCGCTTTCCATTGAAGACGCCTTCGTAACGGGAGGAGGCATTCATTTGAAAGAAATTGATCCGAAGACCATGGAATCGAAACGGATGAGCGGCCTTTATTTTTGCGGGGAGATTCTCGATATACACGGCTATACCGGAGGCTACAATATTACGGCAGCCTTCTCGACCGGTTATACCGCTGGCCTAAACGCAGTCCTGGGACGGTAATATCCGTTTCGCTCGCTGAGACTGGATACTTTTTTTGTATTGGTAGCAGCGCGGAGTTTATTCTTATTTTGTTTATTCCAAAAAGGGGTTGTCACAAAAGGCTATTCGCCTTCCGGACAACCCCTTCTGTATTTGGCCCCCGTTATCGCTAAATGCGCACGTCTCCGGAGAAATAACCGTACGTACCTGGATCAGGAAGAAACTCGCCCTCGTAGTCCGCGTCATCGTCTCGATTAGCGAGTCCGTCCGGCAGCTCCTCATGCCCCTCATTGGCAACCCAGTCCTCATTAACCATATGGGCGGGAATCGCAATCGCATCAAGGGCATACGCGCTGTCCGTTACGGCGCTACTGTCAATCTGAGTCTGCTCGGCAAGCTGCCCGCCATGGGACTGTGCAATCTCCAGCGCTGAGGTCAAGTCGCTTCCCGCTAAATGGACATGCATTCGGCTCCCTTCATGCAGCACCGTCTCATAACCGAGCTCGCGCAGTGTCTCGCAAGCAAGCGCCGCGCTCTGGTCGTCATTAAAATCAAATAACAAAGCGGAATTACCAGCCATATTCCATCATCCTCCCTACGTTTGGTATAGCATGCCCCAAGGCAAAACTTTCATGAGGTGCTGTTCATTTTGCTGCCGGACATTATTTTTTCACAATTAGCTATATAAAAATGTTAGGTTTTATGACATAATTATAACATACTGTTTGATATACGCTAACTGATGGGACGGTGTCATCGATGAATCATTTATTTTATTTACTTTCAGATCCTATGCTTATCGTCGAGTCCGACGAATCCCTTTGGTCGATACGCGATGTCAATCAAGCCTTTACCGCATTCTCAGGCTTCAAGAAATCCGATTTGATCACGCTTGATCCCTCGACGATCATAACCACGGAGGATTCGGGAATTGCCTTCGAAGAAGCCGTGATCCAACTCGCAGAGGAGAACGCAATCTCTCCGCTGCTTGAATGCAAGCTGATCACCAAAGCGTCCACCCCTGCCGACGTCCGTATGTCCTGCCGCAAGCTGCAAGAGGCTGACCGCATCGTCTACGTTATTATCTGCAAGGATCTGCGCGAATCCAAATGGATCGATCAATATATTACCCAAAACAAAATCATGGTCTCTCTTATCGCCAATGATCGATACACTATTTTAAGCCTTAAGCATTATTACGCCCCTGTGCAGCAGCCGTCCTCCTCCTATGTGAATCAATCCATCTTCGATCTCGTTGCAGAGCATGAGCGAGGCAAGCTAAAACGGATATTTGAATATGCCAAAAACAACCGAACGCCGGAAACTGCAGATTTCCAGCTTAAGCTTGGCGATCGCTATTACAGCGCTGACGCGGTTATTCAGCCTTTCTACAATGGCAACCGCAGCTTCAAAAACTTCGTTGTCATTCTTACCAGCCTGCATCTCCACAATCAAGAGGAAGATCCCTCGTATAAGCTGCGCATGCTAATGCTAAGCAAAAACATATCTGTCACCTCGCTCGCCCAGTCCACACTGATTTCACTGACGACCATTTCGAAGATCCGCAATGGCAAAATCAAAAAACCGCAGCGTCTAACCGCTGAACTCATTGCGGGAGAACTGGGAGTTAGGCCCGAAACTATATGGAGCAGCTATAAGAGGTAAAGCGGTAATCATAAAAAAGACGGTTATCCTCCGCGGAGAATAACCGTCCTTAAACTCTAACATGCCTATCCGCGATAAGGCGCAAGCGCCTCATTTAAACCGCGTGTTTGTTCGTATACCTGTTGATATACCTTAAAGATGCCTTTGTAAGCGGCAACCGCTTCCGGTTGCGGAGAATAGGAATCCGCATGCTTCACGAACTTATCCGCACATGATTCCAGGCTATCGAACCAGCCCGCGCCATAAGCCGCAAGCATAGCGGCTCCAAGGCCAGGTCCTTGTTCATTTTCAAGCGCTACAACTTTGGCATCGAAAATATCCGCCTGCATTTGCAGCCATGCCGGATTTTGCGCGCCTCCGCCAATGGAAATGATCGTATCGACCGTTTTGCCGGCTTTACGGAACATATCGACCGACTCGTTAAGCGAGAACGTGATGCCTTCCATAACCGCACGGGCAAAATGGATGCGCTCGTGGGAGCCGTCAACGCCGATAAAGCTCGCGCGAATAACCGCGTCTGCATGCGGCGTCCGCTCGCCGACTAGATACGGAGTGAACAATAGTCCGCCAGCTCCCGGTTTTACAGCGCCTACGCCTTCCAATAGCTGATCAAATGATTCGCTTGGCGCAAATGTTTTCTTGAACCAGCTCAAGCTGTAGCCCGCCGCAAGCGTAACGCCCATCACATAAAACGAATCCTCTTTGCCGTGGTTGAAGAAATGCACCTTGCCCGCAAAATCCTTCGACTTGTCATTCTCATAAGAGAGAATAACGCCAGAAGTGCCGATGCTGCAGAGTGTAAGGCCTTCAGATAAAATGCCAGAGCCGATCGCTCCGCATGCATTGTCAGCTCCGCCCGCAAACACCTTGGTTGCAGCGGGTAAGCCCGTGCTTTCCGCATATTGCGGCAGCAGCGTACCGACAAGGCCATGTGACTCTACGAGCGCAGGACAGAAGCTTGCCGGAAGGTTAAAGGCAGCAAGCACCTCTTCGCTCCATGCTTTGCCGGCTACATCTAGCAGCAGCGTGCCCGCCGCATCGGAGTAATCCATATGCAGCTCGCCCGTTAGGCGATAGCGTAGATAATCCTTCGGCAGCAGGAATAGCTGTGCCTTGGCGAAAGCTTCAGGCTCATTCTCGCGAACCCATAAAATCTTCGGCAGAGTAAAGCCCTCCAGCGCCGGATTGCGCGTAATGCTCAGCAGCTTGTCGCCAAGCGTGCGTTCAATTTCACGGCATTGCCCTGTCGTGCGGGTATCATTCCACAGAATGGCATTGCGGATCGGATTGCCCTCGCCATCCAGCAATACCAATCCATGCATTTGTCCTGAGAAGCTAATCCCTTCAATCGCAGCCGCATCAATGCCTTCTGCTTCAGTCAGCTCGCGAAGCGCAGCAACCGTACCGTCAACCCAATCGTCCGCGCGCTGCTCGCTCCAGCCTGTATGCTCATGGAACAGCGGGTAGCTGCGAGTTGCTTCCGCCGCTACCGTACCGTTCTTGTCCACGAGCAGCACCTTAACGGCGCTTGTTCCTAAATCCACACCAATAACATAGCTCATTTGCCTGCAGTCCTCCCGGGCTTAAACGCTGAAAATAACTTCGGACAAGATAAGGCTGATTCGTTCTTGGCGGCCCGACTCATTTTTGATCGGGTTGTTTTGCAAGGCATACTGCTCAAGCGAAGCAAGCGTAGCTTTGCCGGAAACGATTTCTGCGCCGATGCCTTCTTTGAAGCTGCGGTAACGGTTTTCCACGATGTTGTCGAGAATTTTCTCTTCCGTCAATTTTGCGGCTGCTTTCAGGCCCCAAGCGAAGCTGTCCATACCTGCAATGTGGCCCAGGAACAGATCTTCCGCTTCGAATGATCCACGACGAACCTTCGCATCGAAGTTGATTCCGCCGCGTCCGATACCGCCGGCTTTCAATACTTCAAACATCGTTAGTGTAGTTGAGTAGAGATCAACCGGGAATTCATCTGTATCCCAGCCAAGCAGCAGGTCGCCTTGGTTCGCATCAAGCGAGCCCAACACGCCGTTAATCGCAGCCGTACGGATTTCGTGCTCAAACGTATGGCCTGCAAGCGTTGCATGGTTAGCTTCAAGATTTAGCTTGAAGTGATCTTTCAAGCCGTATTTTTGCAAGAATGAGATCGTTGTCGCTGCATCAAAGTCATATTGGTGCTTCGTTGGCTCTTTCGGCTTAGGCTCGATCAGGAATTGCGCGTCGAAACCAATTTCCTTCGCGTAAGCGATCGCCATGTGGTACAAGCGAGCAAGGTTATCCAGCTCGAAGCCCATGTCTGTGTTCAGAAGCGTATCGTAGCCCTCACGGCCGCCCCAGAATACATAGTTTTCTGCGCCAAGCTCTTTACCAACTTCAAGGCCTTTTTTCACTTGTGCGCCTGCATAAGCATAAACATCAGCATTTACCGAAGTTCCTGCACCGTGCACGAAGCGCGGGTTCGAGAACATGTTAACCGTGTTCCAAAGCAGCTTTTTGCCGGAAGATTTCATGTTGTCTTTCAATAGAGCAACGATAACATCCAAGTTTTTGTTCGTTTCTTGCAGCGTTTCGCCTTCTGGTGCGATGTCCACATCGTGGAACGCGAAGTAAGGAACATTCAATTTATTCAAAAATTCAAAGTTGGCTTCCACGCGCGCTTTCGCACGGTCAAGTCCATTATATTGATCCCAGCCGCGAACCATCGTAGGTGCGCCGAACGGGTCTGTTCCGTTAGCGTTAAATGTATGCCAGTAAGCAACCGCGAAGCGAAGGTGCTCTTCCATCGTTTTGCCCATAATTACTTGAGTTGGATCGTAGTGTTTGAATGCAAGCGGATTGTCCGAGCCCTTACCTTCAAATTGGATCGCGTTAATGTTTTTGAAATAGCTCATAAAAACAAAATCCTCCTTCACGGAATTCATTATTTTTGTTAGTGCTTACATTTAGGATAACACGACTCAACTTAGTTTGTCTATTAAACAAACTAAGATTAGGGCATGTTAAAGGAACAATGCGCATTACGAAGTATGGTATACCCCATTTTTCACTGCAATACGCTTGTTCCTGTGGGCAAATTATAGGCAATTCCGTTCATTCAGTTCCGATGATTGATTCTCTGACGCTCTTAGAAAGACTTTTAACAACCAAATCGTAAGAGTGGTCAATCATAGAAAAGATATCTTCAACTGGCAGAGACCCATCGAGGGTAATCGTATTCCAGTGCTTTTTGTTCATATGGTAGCCTGGTCGAACGGCCTCATGCTGCTCTCTCAAATTTTCAGCAATCACCGGGTCACATTTGAGGTTTAAGCGATAATCATCCGTTTTGTCCTCAAAAATAAGCGCGAACATTTTACCGGCAATTTTAATCACCATGGCATCAGGACCAAAGGGATACTCCTTCGTCGCCCCTTTTTTCTTCAAACAATAGTCGATGATCTTATTATTGTTGTTCAATCAGCACATCTCCTTCTCCGTTAACGACAAATTTCTTATCGCATGTATACTTTAGTTTAGTATATAGTAGTCGAATAGACGAAATATATGGGGGAATTTGTATGAAAAAAACGTTAGTAATCGTGGCTAGTGCTATTTTGATTTTATCTGGCTGTTCAAATGCAGAAAAAGAAGAGGTAAATACGAATGCGCCTCAAGTGGAAGAGGGCCAGCCAGCAACTGAAGTCGCACAGGAAAACACTGATGATGCCAAAGGGACAGTTGAAGTTGACGAGGGACTGCTAACCACAACGCTCACTCTCCCCTCAACCTTTTTTAATGAGGCAGAACCCGCTACGGTGATTGAAAATGCAAAAAAACAAGGCGTGAAGGAAGTAACGAGTAATGAGGATGGCTCTTATACGTATACGATGACGAATAAAGTTTACAAAAAGATGCTTGGAGACATAGCAGCTACCGTCGAGGAAAGCATGACTAGCCTTAAAAGCGGTGAAGACTTCGCCTCAATCAAGGACATTGAATACGATAAAAACTTCTCGGAATTTACTCTTGTTGTAGATAAAGAAGCCTTTCAATCCAGCATGGATAGCTTCGCGGCTCTCGCAATCAGCATCTCTGCTATGATGTATCAGACGTTTAGCGGAATGGAATCAGAAGCGCTCAAGGTCACTATTCATATGAAGGATCAAGCAACGAATGAAGTATTCGATACGATCGTATATCCTGACACGCTTGAACAACAATAATTACAAGCTGTATGGAGAGTTGATCCGTACGGCTTTTTTTTGCGCCATACTTTATTTAACCATTAAACAAACTTTGTTTTTATGTTAAACTGGCTGTAGCCTTTTTCTGCTTGCATCGCACTCTTCCATATGCGGTTCAAGTTAGCTGTATATTCAAAATTTCGTGATACAATAGTACCTATAGAGATTTGGACGGAGGCTTACTTCTTGAAATTAAAACCAACCGGAGACTTAGCGCTCATCAAAAAAATCAATACCGCTATCGTACTCGATGCGGTCGTTAAGCACGCTCCGCTCTCAAGAGCACAAATATCCGAGAAAACGGGACTTAATAAAGCAACGGTTTCGAGCCTTGTCCAGGATCTGATCGACAGCCATCTCGTTATCGAGAACGGCCCCGGACAATCCAGCGGCGGCCGTAAGCCTGTCATGCTTCTCTTTAACGGAACCGCTGGTTATGCGGTGGGTATCGATCTGGGTGTTAACTATATTCGGGGGCTGCTCGTTGACCTCGAAGGAAATGTTATTGCCGAGCATCAAAGCAGCTTGAAGCAGCAGCATGCCGAGCAAGCGCTCGCTCAGCTAATGGCATGCATCGAACAGCTCATTCAGCAGGCGCCCGAAAGCCCCTACGGCGTGGTAGGCATTGGAGTCGGCGTTCCCGGCATAGTCGACGACAAAGGCACTATTTTGTTCGCACCGAATTTGAAATGGCGGCAAGTCACGCTGCAAGAGCAGCTTGAAGCCGTATTTCATATTCCGGTCACGATCGATAACGAAGCGAATGCGGGCGCCCAAGGCGAGCAAAAATACGGAGCCGGACGCGGCATCCCCAACCAGATCTATGTTAGTGTGGGAATCGGAATCGGTACCGGCATTATTTTGAATAAAGAGCTGTACAAGGGGGCTTCCGGCTTCTCCGGCGAACTAGGCCATCTCTCAATTGAATATGACGGCAAACCTTGCAGCTGCGGCAACCGCGGATGCTGGGAGCTTTATGCCTCAGAGAACGCTCTTCTGGAGCGCGCAGAACAGCTCGGCTTTGAGAATCTGGAGGAGCTGCTGCAAGCGGCGACACATGGCGACGAACGAGTCATCTCGCTCATTCGTTCGATTGGCGATTATTTGGGTGCAGGCATCGCTAACATCGTCAACGTGTTTAACCCTAACGTGGTCATAATCGGCAACCGGATGAGCCGCGCGGCGGAATGGCTTAAGCCTGCCGTGCAAGCGGCCGTCGACCAGCGCACGCTCCCTTATCACAGGGAGCATTTGCAAATACTATTTGCAGAGCTTCAGGACCAATCTGCTGTTCGCGGGGCAGCCTATTATGCGATCAGCACCTTTTTCACCAAAATCAAAAGTGGACAGTAAGCTCAAATAAGGCAGCATGCAGAGCGGTTTATCCGTCTCCATGCTGCCTTTTTAACTTACTGCTGTTTAGATTGAAGTAGAGAATAAGAATGGAATGAGTTCCGCTAAATCGTCAATTACGCCATCAGCATCCGCAAGCTCGCCAGAATCGCCATTACGCTTCCATACCGCCCTCATCCCAGCACTGCGGCTTGCATGTACGTCATTTTGCGGATGATCGCCTACAAATACCGCTTCATTAGCTTGTACATCCAGCTTTGATAAAGCACGGATAAAGATAGCCGGATCAGGCTTCCTTAAGCCTTCCCATTCCGAAATCAGCACCTCATCAAACAAATGGCTAATATTTAACGCTTTAAAATTATCATATTGAAACTGGCCGAAGCCGTTGGATACAAGCGCCAGCTTAAGTCCTTTGCTTTTGAGCTGAAGCAGCATCTCCAACATGTGAGAATACCCCACGCAATGCTTTTGAAATCGGTGGAGATAATCCTCCAGCAGTTGCTCCCACGTCCAGCCTTCTATGGCATACTCCGCAATTAGCTGCTGATAGACCTTATCCTTCCACACATAACCATGGGCATCTAGCTCGATGAAGCGCCGCACAAACTTCTCTTTCTCTATAGACGTCCCTGCAAACAAACGGTCAAATTGGTCTCTGACAAATTCGGCCAGAGAAGTATCACGATCAAGCAGCGTACCATCCAAATCAAACAAGACTGCCTTTATGCGCAAGACCTTCCATCCCTTTCCTCTTTATTTTTGAGCATAACAATTATTGAACCCGGTGTACACCTACAACCTCAAGGGTTTGGCCCTCTATAGTTACACTGACCTCAGTCGTTACGATTGTGCCGTTGTTGTAATAGGCTGTGAAAATAAACTCGACCGGGCCTTTGGCGAACTTCGCAAACGAAAGGTCCCACAGCTCACCCGTCCATTTGTTTTGCGCACCGTTTGCTGCAGCCAAGCTCGTCCTGAAAGCTCCCATCTGTATTTCAAGACGATCCGCCTTCGTATCGGTGCCCGTTAGTGTCGTTTCCGCCTCCAGGACAAACTTCTCTCCTGCCCAAAATACAGCATACCCGCGCGGCGTATCTTCATGGCCTGAGGCTTTCAAATTATACGCCTTCCGATGCTGGTCCCACAGCTCCGTATGCTTAACATATCCGCTTAGCTTAAGAGGCAATACCTGAACGGATTTGGTGACCGTTACCGGATCAGCTATCCCATCGCTCACCGTCATCTTCATGCTCCATAAGCCTGCAGTTGCCAGCCGAAGGGAAGGTCCTTTTGCTGGGTACGCTGGACTGTTAAGCGTATAAGCATAGGTATTTTTCGTACCGAGCGGGCTGATCAGCTCATACACCACAGACAGCGTATCGCCATCGGGATCTGCCGCTTGAGAATTGAATGTCGTCCTATCCCCTTCGTATACCGGCTTTGGCGACCAATCAAAATCGGCTGTTGGCGGCCGGTTCGTTGAAAAGTAGATGTATTCATAATGTCCTTCGTTCCCGGCAACATCGTAATCAAGCACGGTTACGCGGTACTCTTGCCCTGGAATTAATCCGCTTACCTTGTAAGTTCGTTGAAGGAGCGGCAGCGGAATGCTATATTCCGTCGTTCCATCCCCATTTAAGTCAATATTCGAAATGCTGCCGTTCGCGTTCACCTTTTGCAGATAAAACTGGCGGGTCGCGTGTCCAGAGGAAGGGGCTGCATCGCTAAAGGCGTTAAATTTGACGGTGACCGCAGTTGGTTCTACCTCCAGCGCTTCATTAACATCTGCCGGCTTCACCGTATCAACAAAGAAGAATCCGTTGCTTGAGTATGGCCCCCACATATAGCTGTCGTTGGCCCTGGCCTTCCAGTAATGCAGCCCTTCCGCAAGCGCTGCGGGGGTATAACTCGTTGCTGCTGTAGACGTTTCTGTATCCGCAACTTTTGCACCGTTTGAAGCACGGAATACTTCATAATCAATAGCGATGATTGGTTGATTTTCCGAATCAACCGTAAATGCGCGCAGCTGCGGCCGATTAGAGTTCGTATATATGGGATGATCAGCATCCGCCCCGTTAAAGGACAGCAAGTACGTTTGCGGAGGCAGGTTCAATACAAAATATCTGCTATTGCTTAGATCGGACCATATGCCCTTGGAGTACACCTGCCCCTGCACTTTCACGACTCGCCCTTGCTGTATTGTATCCTCCAAAATCGGATAGGTCAGGGCATTCCCCTCATGCTCGATCGCCAAGATTGTTTCGTTGGTATCGACGTAAGTCAGAGTCAGCCGGTAGCGCTCCTGCGGATCGTTTTGGGCATCATAATAGGTCCACCGCACCGTCGGCTCTTTCACATAGGTCGTAGGTGCGGCCGCGGTAGTCCCCGCCGGTACAGTAATGGTCATAACGGGCTTGGTCTGATTGACTGGCGGAAGAGCTGCCTTATACACGATCGTCTGGGCCCAATTGGACCATGCGCCATGAATGTCTCTTACCTGCTCCTGCACAATCAGCTCCACGCCCGGCCGATTGTAATATTGACGCTTGCCTGCGGTCCAAACCGATTCATCAGCCCATCTTGTCCGGAAAAGCTTGTCCGATAATAGATGGGCAATATCCGGGTCGTAGGACTTATCGTTGGTCTCATAATCCAGCGCTTCTCCTTCAGCATAGACAAGACTCGTAAAAATGACATGAGGCTGCGCGATTGGTCTGCGGTGCACGTAAATTAACTTCTTCACGGGCTCGGACCATTTGCGGTATCCGGTTAATCCGGGATGATCCTGTGCTCGAAAGGTGATTTCGTACACGCCTGGCTTTTCCAGCGCATTAATAGTTGAGCTATATGTTTTTCCGTTATGAATGCTATAGCCTTCAGGATTTTCAAAAAAATTAGGATTATGGCTGTAGCTCCACTCCTCCGCTCCTATGGGATCCTTCTCGATATCATGAAATAGCTTCTCGTAGCTAATCGGATCATTGACGAGAACCGCATCATTAGTCTCTTGCGTATAGCTGTCACCATAATTCGTTTTCTTCACATTCGAGAATACCGCGTTCGGCTGTCCTAAAGACATGAGGCCTGCGTACCCTTTGGTATAAGTTCCGTCTGCGACTTCAAATACCTTAGCATAATTGACGTAAATCCGTTGAAGGCCGTTCACCGACTCTACCTTTATCGGATACGTATTAAAGGCCAAGCGATTCATTGGCGCGGATTGCAGCAGCGTCTTAGCCCCGTTCACTACCCGATACAAAGACAATGCGCTTTTGCTCCATTCCATCGAATACATATTTTTATCATTTTGAATTTGAAAGCCTGCGCCGATGATCTTGTCATTATTAATGTCATTGACACTAACGTTGAACTCTAACGCATAGTTTTTCATGCTGCTGCCCGCGTCGTATAGTAATCCACCCCAATCGTCGTTAATGATCTCCACCGTATCGGCATCCACGGCTTTGAGCGAGCCAGCCGATCCGCTTGTGGAAGTAAATGGCATTACAAATTGCTCAAAAAATACGTAAATCGAGCCATCCGGCAAAATTGGCGTTGATTGGGCAACGCCGCTCGTCCAAGCTCCTGCATTAAACACCGTTTGAGGCGTCTGTGCTAGATTTGCCGCATGATTCACGCTATAAAGCGATGCCCTAATATCTTTAGGAGCATTTCCATCCGACCAAGACGTTAATCCGATTTGGAATAGCGTAGGATATACGATGTCGCCCGCTGCGGTAATAAACATTTTACTTGTATTCGCTGGCGGGAGATTATAATTATATTTCGTTACTAAATTGCTGTGTTTATCAAAAAGGTAGTTGTATGCTGCAATGCGGTTGTGCACATATACATTCGTGTTTTCGAATATAAGCGGGTTCGGATACATCGCTACATCTACCCAGCTATGCGACCCAAAGGCATCTACATTTGCTAGTGGATAAGTACTATATCCATTAAGCGCTTCATTGTTAGTTACAAAAGTATATAAGGATGGATTCGCTCGCTTTCCATCATAATCCACCGATACGGAATGGACGTAAACCCTTGTATTGTCATCTGAAACAACCGCTGGCGAGAGTCCCGCCGATCCTCCAATTCTATAGCTCTTCTTCAGGCCTGCGCCGTTGATTTTTGTCAAATACCCGTCATAGGAAGATAACCTGTATGCATTTCGATCCTGATAATGATAAGTAAAATAGGTGCTTCCGTCTGTCGCTAAAGTCATTTGGATCTCTGAATAATATCCCGCATACTTCCGCTCTCCCGGCGCTTCCCACACCAAATATTTGCCTTTAATTGAGTATTTATAGAACCGCTGCTCCACGTCATACTGCGTCCACGTGTCAATGACATTGTAAGCTTCCCTATATCCCATATACATGAATTCACCGTCTGGTGAGATTTCCAAGAAGTTCAATCCAGCACCTAATGCGTCTTGGGAATCAGCGCTGCGCCTGAAACTATATTGATCCTTTGGATTGCCTTTATGGTCCGTAGCAATGATTTTAACTTGATGAATATCCGCTGCGTAATCACTCCGATCATAGAAATAAAAAGTTTCGTCGGGGCCTATATTTTTGAACGCTATTTTTTGATTATTGGAGTTAACTTCAAAGGTTCGTTTAACCGTGCCATCTAAAGAATCCAATTCACTAAACACATAGGGCTGACCGGCTTTTGAATCATTTACATAATAGGAATAGACTCGGTTGCCTGCAAAAACTTGCGGAATCAGCGTTCCAACGGATAATTTCCAAACGGGCTTGCCAACGATATCCGAAGCTAACTGAAACTTTGTCCGCGAGTTCGCGCCATTGCCTAAATTAGGGTAACCGACAGCAAAGCTCGCAAAAACCGCATTTTTAGTGGATATGCTGCTTGGATCTGCTTTCCAGCCGAGCTTGTCGCCTGCTCCTCCTACAAACGGTTTCTTCAGTGTCCACGAACGGAAGATCGATTCCGGCGTATAGGTGGTGACAGGCGGGCCGTCATTCTCCCCCTGCCCCGGCTGCTGTGTGATGCCAAACACATTAAAGTTTACCGCGGGCGCGTAATTTAATATGTCTGTCGAGGCTATTTCTGACTGCCCTTTCATGCCATAGTCCTCCGTTACTGTGGCGCGATACTGCCTCTTTCCGACTTTGTTATACGTAAGGGCATGCGTTGTTTTGTAAGCACCGTTGTACAGTGTTGTCCAAGCCTCTTCTTCAAAATTGCCATCATTATCTTGATCGTAACGTTCTTCTACATGCAGGTGTTTCAAGATGTCGCCGTCGGGGCTTTCGGCATCGATGAAGAGCATGAATCCATTTTCCCGATAAGACTCTGCAGGTGCAACTACCGTTACGGTTGGCGGAGCATCCGGAACAACCTCCATGATCATGGCATCCCATTCACTAACCCTTCCTGTGGTGTCGTATACCTTACCTTCGATCGTGTATTCGCCTAACTCGCTTGGAGTAGTCGTAAACCAATGATTAATATAGGCGGTGCTGCCGATTTTTTTATATCTCGTTTCCGATTTGCTAAAATCAATCTTTTCTCCGCGATCCTCTAAAGGCGTATAGGAGTTAAGCAGGTTGTAAGGCCGCTCTAATGGTCTGCCTTGAATGACTCGGGATATCCCCGATACGATAGCCACTGGCTTAGGATCAATCACTTGGAGTGTGGCTGTAGCTTTTTGGGCTCCGCCAAATTCATCCGTTACCGTAATTTCAGCAATGTAGTTGCCTGCAGAAAAATACTTCACATCATTAAATTCGTAATCCGTTGTGTTTGGAAGCGCGGCTTTTAAATTATCCGAGAACTTCCAACTGTATCCGTTTAATCCTTTGGACCGATTAATTAGAGATGAAGCTTCCCCAGCTATGATGCTTGGAGGAACGAATGCGATATTAGCCATAAGCTCTGGTCTTGGCGTTGGTGTAGGTTCCGGTGTTGGAGTCGGACTGGCGCTAGGGTTGGGCGTTGCTTTTGTGGCTGCGTTTATCGTCAGTTGTGCCCAATCGGAAACTTTCTTTGCACTATTCGTAACACGGAGCTCTATGAGATATTGGCCTTCATGCGTAAAGTCCTTGGCCGTCGGCTTTTTTTGGATCGTCGTGCCTGCGGGAGTCTTGTATTTCCATTCTTGAAGGGTAATGGCTTCATTGCCGGGAGAGTAGGAGAGTTTGTCATCAAGCTGAGGCTCAGCAGCCGGCTTAATGGTGATTTCGGGTTTCGTTCGATGATCTCCCTCAAGATGAGAGATGATTGCTATTGGGGTGGTAGGTTCGTTTTTCTTGCTAAAAACGATTTGAAATGGCTTCGTATTATTGTTTTCATTTGATTCTGCGACAGCCTCTCCAAAATCGGTCTTGGCTGTGTAGTTAACGATACCCGCTGTGGTCGATGATACTTTAACCGATACGGTTTTTATCTGCCCTGGCGGGATGTTGGAAATGACTTCCGACTTTATGTTTGTCCCGACAATCCCTACGGTGAAGGGGCCTGTACTTTCTTGCCCTTCATTTTTAGATGTAATATTTACAGTAACGCTATCCCCAACCCATGAAGCTGCAGCCGCGGCGGCTGGATCGGTTTTGATGTCTGTGATGATGAGGTCGGGTTGTTTTTTTATCTCTAACTTATTCAACGGGGGAATGTAAAACATCTCGTACCACCAAGAACCATCAGGTTGCCAAATGTTCCACATTTGAATAATTCCTGGACTAAAATCGGTAGGTACTTGTTGAATTATTACATAATCTTTAAGTGTATCTCCGTTCCATCCCTTCCCTGTTCTCTTATTAAAGCTTTGTATAAAAGTCGGAGATTCTTTGTAAGGATCAACAATCGCTTCTAACCATTTTCTAGCATCAGGGTGATTGGTTAGCATTGGTGTGGGAGTGATTTTTTTATTCTCACCTACTGTCGTATTCCACGGCGTTTTTACCCAGTTTTTATAAACATGTAGGGTTGCTCTAGAATCACTTCGAAATAACCAGTTGCGATATAAATTTCCATTAATATCCCAACCAAGATAACGCCATTGTCCTTCATCAAATAAATTCCCTTCAGATATGGATATCTGTAATGGGGAACCGTATACTACTAGATTGCTCCCCATCCCACATCTGTTAGATAGAAAATTCCCATTCAATTCTTTTTTTCCTTTTCCAGTAGTTATTGAAGTTGGTATATTATTTTGTTGAATAAGTGTTAATGAATTCGCATCGTATGTAGAAGGTATGGGACAATCTTGAATGCCTGCCGCCAAAGTAATAGTTGGAATAGTTATTAACAGTACAACAAAGACCAGAAATGATAAACAAATTTTTTTAAGCAATTTATGCAAGAAAATCACTCTCCAATCCTTACCATAACTGTTTTGTTATCACTCCCTTTATAAACCTTAAAGCTTCGATTATCGTATTTTGTTTCAAATACACTGTTAGTATTAATAGAATCTAAACCATCAATTTTAGTGTAAATAGCGAATGCCTTTTCAAAAGATTTCGGATAATAATACATTAACAATTCTTTAATAACTTTATGATTTTCAGAATTCGACTCAGATACGATAATTGAAATTTTTTTCAATTCCGTGACATATTCAATAGCAAGTGTATTGTCAAAAAAACTATCAGTCCCTTTTGAATTAATTAAAACTATTCCATTCGTCCCATACGTAGTTGTTCCCTTAAAGCTTGGAAGTGATTGAATCATTGTATTCAATTCTTCCTTCGTCTTAGGATAATCCACTACCGCCACCGGAGGATTCTTCACCTTCAACGTATTTAAAACCATCACCACAGCTTCAGCACGGGTAGCGTTCTTATCCCCGCCCATCGTTCCATCCGGATAGCCCTTCATAATTTCCAATTTCTTAGCAACAGCCAAATAACCCGACTTCACGCCTTCGGCATCTTTACCGAGTGCACGAATCGTCATCCGAGCGATCTCCTCGCGTGTAATCATCCGATTAGGCTCAAACGTATTTTCTTTATAATCGGCAACCTTAATAATTGACTGCTTCAAACCTGTGGCGATATAACCGCGGAACCAGCCTTTATCATCTACGAAAGGCGTATCGGTGTCTTCCGCTTTCAGCTTCATTGCGCCAACAAGCGATTTCAGAAACTCTGCGCGAGTCATATTGGCGTTAGGTCTGAACGTACTGGCATCGTAGCCATTAATCCAGCCTTGCGTTACAGCTGAGTCGATCTCCGTCTTAGCCCAGTGTGTTTTCGTATCCGTAAAAGAAGCAGCCGCAGCCACAGTCTGCACGCTCATCAAAGCGGTTATTAATAAAATAATTGCGAGTACAAATCGGCTTAATTTTTGCATCATTCAACACTCCTACTGGTTATAATGTTTGGCCTCTCAAGGCTCCGTTTCTCTTTATTTCCATTTCAATACAATTGCAATTCCTACCATTTCTTCCCTCATCTCTCTTTTCCCTTCTTTTTTTACTCACCCATGAGCAAAAAATGATTTTTTTCGACATCATCGACTTTCCCCTCCGCCAGGCTCTCTCCCAAAAGCACTGCCGAAAACACAAAAAAGCACGCCCCTCCCTCAGTCGAGGGTGTAAGCGTGCTTCGCTATACGTCATTTCAACTACCATTGATGTTACTTCACATATGCAGAATTTGTCAATATCCCCAGCTTAAGATGCTGCGTTGGATTGAGCGGCTAACGGTTTATGCTTAAACAAAGGAACAAGCATTAACATGCCCAAGAACATGATCAAACCAGCAACGCAGTATATGCCGACGAGCGGAAACACTGTCTTAAGCTGTCCGGCAACGAGCGTCATAATGACCATCATCCCCATAAACATGGGAGTAAGCACGCCGTTCACCCGTCCGATGAATGATTCCTCCGTCCACTGCAGAATCATCGTGCTGATACCGATCTGGATCATTGGGAATCCCAGCCCGCCGATAAACTGCAGCACCAACGTTAGTGGAATACTTGTTGAAAAGCCAATGCCAATCATCGTTAGCGAGCTGAGCAAGAGTCCAAGCGCAAGCAGCTTTTGCGGAGCTACTTTTTTGGCAATAACCATGACTGTCCCCCCACCGACGAGCATCGCAACACCGTTAACCATAAGCATGTATTGCAAAAATTCCTTCGGCTGCCCCAGCCGCTCGAGTACAATAAACAGCCCGAGCGTCTGCGCGATTCCAACTGCCGTTCCAGCAAGCGCAAACGTACCGCCAAGCGCCTTAAGCACCGGACTGCGCCATACGTATGCGAAACCGTCCTTCAAATCCTGCCAGAAACGACGCTCAGCCATTGCTTCCGTTCGTTCAACCTCACGGTCACGCGGGATGCGGAACAAGACGACCGCCGACAGAAGGAAAGCAACGCCCATAACGCCGATTGAAATTTCAATGCCGAACTTTTGGTACGAAATGACACCAAGCGATGGACCAAGCACCATAAAAATTGCAATAAGCGATTGGAACATTGCCATCGCCGACTGCAGCTGCTCCGCCGGAATATGCTGCTTGAACAGCTTCATGGCGGACGGCTGCGAAAACTGCGAAAGAATCGCGGATACAAACGTCGCAAAATAAACCATATGCCACGAGCCGTACATGAGCGTAATTAGAACGACAAATACGGATGCGGCGGATAAAAAATCACACCAAATCATGGTGAGACGCGGCTTCCAGCGGTCCGCAAACGTCCCTCCAATAAATGAAAACACAAAAATCGGCAAAAATTCTACAAACCCCATCAAACTAATCGCGAAAGGATCTTCATTTGTTTTGTCAGTCACGTACATTAAAATCGCAAAATTCCGAACCCATATACCGATCTGCAGCAATACGTTTGACAGCAAAATCGTTTGAAAAAACTTGTTGCGGAACAAGCTGTTGCCAGCTCCCGCTGCTCCTTTGGCAGACATCCCTCTTTACACTCTCCCTTGTCAAAAATAAACCTTAACCCTTGCTCTGTTCTGACGGGCTATTGTAGCCTTGTTCCCCATAAGGCTGAAGCTCTTCCAGCCACTTGCCCTTCAATTCCTCGACCTCCCGTTTATACTGACGTACCGCATCAACGGGCTGACGGCCCTCTGGATCCAAAACGTCTTTATAATCATAACGAATCTTTTGTTCCAATTTAACGGTCTCAAGAACGAGATAAGAGAAGTCTTCCGCTCCAAATTGCTTCCATTCCTTCTGCAGTTCTTTATTCGAATGCGAGCCCATATTCAGCATAAACTGCTCTTTTCCCCACAGCGCATCCAAATTGGTGGAGCCACCGACAAACAACTTGCCATTTCGATTATTTTTAATCTGAAAAACGCCCATTGAACGCTCGCGCTCCTGGTATTCCGCCGTCAATTGCTTGCGTGTCGCTTTATCCATTTTCTTTCCGTCCTCCCGCTTTTTTTCTTCCTTGCCTGCAGCTTTCTTTGCTTTTTGCCCAACGGCTTTCCCAAGCTTCTGCTGCTCGCCTTGTTCCCCTTGCTTCTCCTTTGGCACAGCTTTCGCATCCACACGCAGAACCTGCCCGGCAGGCACCTGCAACTGGGCTTCAACCTCAGAAATGCCTGCTCCCTTCACCCAATAAGCCCGGCCGTCATCCTTGCGATCCAGATAACCGTATTCGATCAAGTAACGTCGGAGCGTCACGTAATCCTCTTCCCAGAAAGCGCTGAGCTTCTCATTAACTTCCTGCTCGGTATAGCGAACTCCATCTTCGAAAAAAGAAGCAATATGGCGGAGCACAACAAGCTTACGCTTCTCTTTGCGCGGGAACGAAGCAAGCGGCCCTTCGAGCCCATGCGGAAAATATTGCTCCAGCAGTTCTTCGTATTCCTCTTCTGTGATGGCGTACCTTGCATCCACCTGCGTCGCCGCGCGATGCACAGGCACGAAGCTCGGAGCGCTGGCCGCCCCCTCCTCCATCATCTCCATAATGGCAAGCAGCAGCTTTGCCTGCTTGGCTTTCTCCTTGAGCACAAAACGATGATTACGAATCGTTGAAGCGCTCCCTGCTCCTGTGAGCTCCATCATCTCCTTGTCGGATAAATCATCGGCAAAGCCGCGGATGAGCTCTTTTTGCAAATCGGTCAGGCCAGTTTGCTTCTTATCAAGCGCCAGCAAATAATCGAGCATGGAGCCATGCTTCTGCTTCATATGATAAGCTGCATATTTGCGCGCCTCATACCAGCGACCATTTGCTTCGTGATAAAAAATTTCTCCATCCTCGAACCGCTCTCCGCACAGCAAGCAAGTATAATAACTATCTGCTTCTACATAAACATAACCTTGCTTCAGCTCCGATAACGACGCCGACCAAAAACGCCCATCTAACTCCATATATACAAACACTCCTAAATTTCGTTTGTTTATTTTATAGACATTATATAATTACGTCTATTAAATTACAATAAGCAAACGCAAAAAAGAACAACCACTCTAGGGTATCCCCTAAAGCGGCTGTTCTTTAATTGTATTTTTGTTAGACAATTTCTTTCCGGTCCTTCGGCAGCAGCACCGCCAAAAGTCCGATCAACGGCAATACGCTGCACGCTGTCATGACAAAACCAAGCGAACGCGCGTCAGCCAAATAACCGAGCACCACTGCGCCAAGCCCGCCCATGCCGAATGCGAGTCCGGTAATCAGCCCCGACGCGGTGCCTACCTTGCCCGGCATCAGCTCCTGCGCGTAGACAACACTAACCGAGAAGCCCGATTGCAGCACGAATCCGAGCACGACAATGAGAGGATATACGAGCGCAAGAGGCAGGTGGGGAAGCAGCAGCGCGAAAGGCGCCGCTCCGAGAATCGAGATCAGCATCATTTTTTTGCGCCCGATCCGGTCCGCCAGAATGCCTCCACAGAACGTACCCGCAACGCCAGCCGCCAAGAATAAGAACAACGGAATCTGAGCGTGCTTGATCGTTAAGCCATACGTTTCGACCACATAGAACTGATAGAAATTGCCGATTGCAGCTGCGTACCATGACCTTGCGAATACGATGGCAAACAGGATGGCGAGCGCAAAAGCCACTACCTTTGGTGCAAGCGCAGGCCTAACTTTTCCGGCAGCCTTTCTTTGCTGCATTTTACCGTCGTGTACGGCTAGCTGTGTCTTGTACCAAGGAACGACCTTCAACAGAATAATGATTGCAGTCGCGGCAAGCAGCGTCCCCCAAATCGCTCCCTTCTGCCCGAACGGCAAAAAGATGAGCATCGTCATGAGCGGCCCGAGCATATGCCCGAAATTGCCGCCCACTTGGTAAATCGACTGGGAGAACGCCCGGCGGTTGCCTGCCGCCAAATGCACGACCCGCGAGCCTTCCGGATGAAACACCGCGGAGCCAAGCCCAACGAATACGACGGCTGCCAGCACCAAATAAAAATTCGGGGCGAAGGCCAGGCCTGCCATCCCAATCATGCTGGAGAACATCCCCACCGGCAGCATCCAAGGTGCAGGCCTTTTGTCTGAAATCAAGCCGACGACAGGCTGCATAACCGAAGAGGTCATGTTGAGCGTAAAAGCAATCCAGCCGATCTGCGCCAAACTTAGCTTTAACGACTGCTGCAATACCGGAAACAGAGCAGACACGACGGATTGCATCATGTCATTCATTAGATGTACGGAGCTGATACAAATCAATATAGCGTAGACCGTAGCGGATTTAATGGCCGCTTTATTTACACTGCTTGTCACAGGCGATGCTGACATGATAAGTAGGACCTGCCTCTCTTAACGAAAATACCTCATTTCCGTTGACGGAACATGCAGGGGGATTAAGCTGTTGCAAATTTAATGCAGACGGGACTTGTCAGTTCGAGCGAAGCAGCCGTTTTCGCTAGCAATCCGCTCTCCTGGTCTACCATAAACACGTTTACGTTCCCCGTCTTCTGGTGAGCAACGAGCAAGTGGCCGCCATCCGGAGAAAGCGCAAAATTTCTAGGTGAACCTCCGCCGCAATCCACATGCTGAATCAGCGTAAGCTCACCGTTTTCCTGATCGACTGCAAAAACGGCTATGCTGTTATGGCCACGGTTGGAGCTGTACAAATATCGACCGGAAATACCCAAATGGATATCGGCCGCATCGTTGTAGCCGTCAAAACCTGCCGGAAGCGCAGAAATCGCCTGCCCAGCCGTTAGCGTCCCATTCTCTTTTTCTACCTTCATTAACGTAATCGTAGAGTCCAGCTCGTTCATCACATAACCTGTCTGCAAGGCGGGATGGAAAATCAGATGGCGCGGCCCTGCGCCGCGATGAACCTTGCTTGTGCTGTGGGAAGTAAGCGTATGCTTGTCGGCATCAAAACGGTAAACCACGACCGCGTCGATTCCCAAATCAACAGCGCAGACATAAGGCGAATCGCCAAGCGGTACGATGCAATGCGCATGAGGCGCATCCTGCCTTGCGGCGTTGGGCCCTAGCTCGCCCGCATGCTGCTCTATGGATGAAGCTTCCTTGAGCTCCCCTTGCGCCGTAATCGGCAGCAATGCCACATTCCCGCCCGTATAGTTGGCAGCAAATAGCGCTTGACCTGACGAATCCGTGCTGATGTAGCAAGGATGTGCCCCGTGCGTAAGCGAGCGATTGCTCGTGGAGGTCAGGAGGCCGGTCTTTTTATCAATAATGAAGGCTGCAACGGACCCACCCTCTGCCTCTCCCGTAGTTCCCGTTTCACTTGCTGCATACAAATATTCACCGCTCGGATGCAGCGTCAGATAGGAGGCATTTTCAAGCCCCTCCACACGCTGTATGACAGCCAACTCCCCTGTTTTTGGATCAAACGTGCATACATGAATTGTCGGCTCCTCGGCCGTTCCATAGGACCCAATATAAAGGATCTTGCTGGATGTTGGTTGTTCATTTAAAGGGTTCATTTGCACCCAACCTCTCTGTCGTTTTGGCATTACAGTGACCATAGCACAAGCCGCCTCAGCAAACAATGTCTTTTTTTTATAAAAGACTTCACAAATCCTATTGTGACATGTTACAATGTAAGCGCTAACAATTCAGTGGTTCACATTTCTAAAGGGGGAAACTGAGATGGTGAATGTAGTACTGAGCGAACGGAACGTATATGAGGATTTCGAGCTGGAGTCGGATGTTCTTTATTTCAAGCTTGGCATGCAAGGACTCGTAAGCTTCCATGGCAGAAACTATAATATAAAGAAAAGAATGACTGCCGAGCAAATTGAGCAGCTTACTCACGAGAGAAGCTTCTACCAGATCAGCTCCAATTGCTTTATTAACATCGGCAAAATCAAGACCATTGCGGATGGCACGATTTATTTTGGCTCCGACATTTCGGAATCGAAGCAGGTAACCGTTAACCGCCGCAAGCAATACGTCATTCAGCAGCTGTTCTCGCAGCGCTCATCAAACAAGGATTTGCGTATCACGCCATAACGCACTAAGAGCCGCCCTATTTCTCCGGCAGGAGGAAATAGGGCGGTTGTTTGTTTGGCTCCGTCCTGCTATTCTTAGGTTGAATATGATTTTTTAGGAGGATTTCCATGTCGACGCAAGGACAAGCATTCGAGCAATTATTCCATGACGAGCAAGCCGTATGGCTGCAATGGGGCACTTATGAAGCCGCAGTATTGCCAGGAGTCGGAGCCAACCTCATTGCATTCCGCGATAAAGAAAACCAATATACGTTTCTGAGAGAGCCTTCCGCCGAGGAAATGGACAGCTTCAGAGAACGTCCAGGCGTTCATGGCATCCCGGTTCTTTTTCCTCCCAACCGCTATGAAGACGGCACTTTTACTTGGAACGGAAGGACCTACAACTTCCCTGTAAACGAAGTAGCAACCGGAAACCACCTTCATGGCTTCTTCCATACGGCGGCTTGGGATGTCGAAGACTTCGGCGCGACCAAAACAGAAAGCTACGTTGCCTTAAAAATCTCAATCGATGAGAACCATCCGATTTATGAATATCTGCCACACCGTTTTACGATAAAGCTGCGTTACGCTTTGAATGAAACAGGTTTGCTGCAGCACGTTTCGGTACATAACGAAGGCACCGACGCCATGCCTTGCTTGATCGCCTTCCATACAGCAATCAATGCGCCATTCGCGCCTAACAGCACCGTCGAGGATTGCAGCTTCACCCTCACAACCGGCAAGCGCTGGGAGCTGAACGAGCGGATGCTGCCGACAGGCAAGTACCAGGATCTGTCTGCCGACGAGGAAGCGATGAAAACAACGGGCTTATCCCCAATCTGGTCTGCGATGGATAACCATTACACAGCTGAGCCTCAAAATGGCCGCAATGCGATGGTGCTTACCGACAGCCGCAGCAACGTAACGCTCGTCTACGACGTAGGTACAGCTTACAAGCAGTGGATGATTTGGAACAACAATGCGACGGCAGGCTTCTTCTGCCCTGAACCTCAGCTTAACCTTGTGAACGCTCCCAACGTGGATCTTCCAGCCGAGCAAACCGGGCTTGTCTCCTTGGAGCCAGGCGGCATTTGGGAAGAAACCAGCCGTTTGTATGTAAGATAAAAAAAATAAAACAGGAAATCCGAGTAGATGCAATGCCTCTGCTCGGATTTTTTTGCGCTTCCGCATATAACTGTACAAGCTTAAATAGATCTACAATTTAGACCTATTTGATCAATATTCGGCACTTGGAAAGAAATAGGTCTAAAAAATAGATCTAATCCAACCATAGAGCTCCAAATAGGCACTAAAACACCTACTTCGGGTAAAATAGATCTACAATTTAGACCTATTTGATCAATAATCGACCCATGGAAAGAAATAGGTCTAAAAAGTAGATCTAATCCAGCCGTAAAGCCCCGGCATGGCGTTAAAAGGTTGGTTTTTCAAGCAATAGTTCTAATATTGCATGGTTACTTAACGAACGGTCTGAGCATGATTTAATCGTTCAAGGGAATCATAGAAGAACAATATAACAATTGAACGAAAGAAATGAAGTTTAAACTCCTTCTAAGAATTCAGCTGTAATACGTTCTATTTAATCCTAAATAACTTGAAATACCGAAGTTATGTTCTATTGGAAGCATGGTTTTGTATATGACATCCAGGCCAAATGCCATGTTACGATAGCTATGGCGCCAACGTCAACAAAGAAATGTAAGCGCTTCACTTCTCCCGGCCGGAGACATCTGCTTTTCGCATTCGTGTAATACCATTTAATAAGGAGGCGAGTGATCGTGGTAAGAAACAGGCTTTGGAAAATATTCACCGTTGCCGCACTGCTCATTTCGCTGCTTCCGGCAGGTGTCGGAAATGCGGCTGCGACGTTGACCGAGGTACCGTATGCGATGGATTCGAGCAATCAGGCGGGATGGTGGACACCGCTGGAAACGTACGGCACGGGACTGGAATACGCCTATATGGCATACAATGCGCCGGGCAGCACCAGCGGCACCCATAAAGTATACATCGCAAGGCGCGATGGCACAGGAGCATGGTCTAACATCCCGGTCATGAATGGCAGCACAGTCGCGGAATACAATGACGATGTCGGGCACAACCAGCCTTCGATTGCCCGGGACGGCAGCGGCAGATTCCACGTGTTTGCTTCGATGCATAACGACAGCTGGCGCTACTTCCGCTCGGACACGGTTGGAGGCGCGCCGCAAAATCATTCCGCCGACATGCCAACCCCCTCTTCCTTCAGGGGCACGTATCCGGTGCTGACAACAGCGCCGAATGGCGATGTCTATCTGCTGATTCGCTCCGGGTTGGATTCGGCTGGTTATCGCCCCGGCGTCTTATTCCGTTGGAACAATGCCGCGTCGACCTGGAGCCAAGTGGCGGTGGTTGGCGCAACTGCAGGACGATCATTTTATCCCAATGACCTGGTCTTCGATGCGAACGGAGACCTGCATATTTTGTTCGAATGGTCCGCCTTCGTATCGAGTGCGCTGCGCCACGAACTCTCTTATCTCAAATATAGCCCATCCACTGGTTCCTTCTACAAAGCGGACGGCAGTGCGGTAACCGCCCCTGTCTCGCTTAGTACAGCCGATATCGTTCAGCCCCTTGGTCCTACTGAGGCTTACGTTCAGGACGGCGGTGATCCCGGTGGCCCAGGCGTGCAAAGCGCCAAGCTAGCCGTAGACTCCGCAGGCAGCCCAAAAATCGTCTATCGCTACCGGGAAGAGGGCAGCACTAATTTTTCCGTCAAATATGCATCGTTCGCTTCGGGTAGCTGGAATCTGCAGACGGTTTATGACCTTACGCAGACTAGAGCGGCCATCGATATTACGTGGACGGGCTCGACCGTTCGCGTGTACTACGCAAAATATAGCGGCACAGACCGTGCGTACATGGCCGTCCCTTCGGGCAGCACGGGCTGGAACTTGACCTCTATTGCGCCTGGCAAGCCCATTGAGCGGCTAAGTGTGGAGCGGAACGCGAACGGAATTGACATTTTGTATTTGGTCGATATTACGAACAGCAAGCTGTATTACGGCAGGAATTAATTCAAACCTAACATACTGCTCATGGATACAAGCCGGGTGCACGCAGTGCCCGGCTTAGTTTATATCAGCGAGGCAATGATCTGCCTCCCCCTCAGCCTTCAGGGATAGAATCATAGTTGCTTTTTTTACAATAATTCACAACCACCCGTTAACGCCCCTCAAAAAATCTTTTCTGCTCTCCTCTGCAGGACAAGAGTGACTATTGTCGAGAAAGACTGTAAAATGTAAGCATCAGCCCCTCTTATGTCGAAAACTGAAGGGAGACTATGATGCGACAGTCCATTTGGAAAGCACTCATCCTAACCAGCCTATCCACCTTTATTCTCATAGCCACTCCACAGCCTACAGCCTATGCAGGTTTTTTTGACCGCATCAAAGACATCTATAATACGCCCGAGAAAATAAGCGAGCTGGAAGGGCAATATATTGAAGCCAAAGAAGCCTTGGCCGAACAGCAGCAGCAGCTAGAAGAATCAGCCAAAGCAGCAGCTGAATATGCGCGCAAGCAGCAGGAGCTTCTGGAACAGAATGAGCAGTTCCGTCAACAGAACGAACAGCTTATCGCTCAAAATGCCAGCATGCAGGCAGAAATGGAGCAAATGAAGCAGGATAAGCAGTCCTTGATTAGCAAGCTGATCAACACGGTCATCATTATCGTAGCCGTATTCCTCGCATATATCGTTTCCTTGCGCATCTGGCGTTACGCGGTATGGCGCAAGCAGCGAAGCTCCGGCGGAAGAGGGATTAGCGGATGAACATCAATGTCCCTGCCAAGACCGGCCATGTGCATGTCACTCTTGAGGGTGCGGACAAGCTTCATGTCCTGCATCCCAAATCCATTATTGCTTACCAAGGAGATCCCCAAAGCCGCGAGGATCGGTTTATGGATTTTGCCGGCATGTACCGCAAGAAGCGTTGGATACGCTCTATCATTTCCGGACCTTCTGAGTTTATTCTCGGGCTGCCGGCAGGCTGCTCGCTTGAAACGGTCCATATCGAGGCCAAGAGTGATTTGCTCTTCGACTTTCGCCATGTGATCTTCTTCTCGGACGGCATGAAGCTGAAATCGGTTATCCAGAAGCTGAAGAACGCTTGGATCACCAAGGAGTTTGTCCGCATGCGCTTCTCCGGACCGGGTATGCTCGGCATTATTACAGCCGGAGACGTTAAGTCCATCCAGCTGCAGCCCGACCGCCCACTTTACGTGGAAACGGGCGCTCTTGTCGCCTACCCTGAGCACGCCTCCATCCAGTTGTCAGTGTACGGCAACAAACTCGCCAGCCAGCATATGAATGTGCAGTGGGAAATCAGGGGTACTGGCCCCGTGCTCATTCAGACCGGCTCGCGTGATGCGGAGCTTGAAGAGCAGCTGCAAAACGGTGGTTTTATTAAAAGAATACTCCGTGAGGTTCTGCCGTTCGGCGGTATTTATATCAAATAAAAAGAGGCAGGCCCGCCGTCATCAGACGAAGGACCAGCCTCTTTGTTCAATTAAACGCCTTGGATAGTGAAACGGTGTGTGTACACCTGATTTGCATAAAGAATATATTCCTTCTCAGGCAGCTGGCCCCAGCTGTCATGCCCGCCAATGCCCATTTGCTTATGATTAACGCGAACGACCGTTTTATCGCTTTCTGGCAGTAAATGAAGGTGATCATTGGCTTCCAGCTCAGACGGTGTATACGGCAATACATTCAGCTCAAAATGCGGCGCGCCCCTCAGCACGAGGCCCTCGCCCTTGTCATTGGTTACGAGCGCATGGCGAACGTCCATTTTGTTGCCGCACTCCTGCGGACGGATATACGGTACAAGCTGATCCTGCACTTTGCCCTTATATAATCCAAGCTTCCCGCCCGTTTGGCGATCCCAATAGGTGTCCTCCGGACCTTTACCGTACCAGGTGATCTGGTCATATTGCGCCGGCATTTGGAATAGGATGCCCACCTCAGGAATTTCCGGCAAGCCTTGGCCTGGCTGCAGCTCCTCATATACGTCAACCGTCCCGTCACCGCTTACCGTATAGATTATGGAGAGCAATGATTCTACGGTAGTAGGCAAGCTGTACTGCACGCGTATTGTTACCGTGCTGGCAGCTACTTCCCAGCTCATGCCCCGCAGCTCGCGTTCGGCTCCGGCTCCGCGCCAAGTTGCGCAACGTTCATGATGCTTGTTTCCGCGATCGTTGTCCGTATAGGCGCGCCAGAAGTTCGGTGCCAAGCCTTTCTGCAGACGCTCTGAGCCATTCCATGCATAGGAAGCAAGGCTTCCGTCAGCCAGATTGAATTGCAGCGTAAATTGCTCTCCGCTCACTTGCAACAGCTTCTCTGTTTCTTCTACTTGAATAGCCGGTTTCTCCGAAGCACGTCCAACAACAGGCGCAACTGTAGCAGGCAAAACGAATTGCTCAAATGCAATCTCATGGCCCGCTTCCGCCCAGATCGTTGATTCCTTCAACAAAAGCTGAACCGTCAGCACAGCCTGCTGCGACGCATTTGCCAGCTGAGGCAGCTTATATGAAATGGTCAAAGCTTCTTCCGTTTCCGGAGCAGCGGATGCTTGCCCCTTGCCTGATTCCACGCTTATGCCATCAATCGCAACTTCCCACGCAAGCGTAAACTGATCCAAAGCGCTGAACAAATGACGATTCGTGACCGTAAGCTTACCCTGCTTCAAATCAACAGCCTCAAACTTCGCGTTCTGATACACCTTCTTCACTTCCTGAAGCTTAGGCGACACCGTGCGGTCCGCAAAAATAATGCCGTTGCCGCAGAAGTTGCCATCATGCGGCGACTCGCCAAAATCTCCGCCGTACATCATTTTCACAGTACCGTCAGCATCCGTCACCCGGATCGCCTGATCAATCCAGTCCCAGATGAAACCGCCCTGAAGAACCGGATATTTCTCGAACAACTCCCAGTATACATGAAGGCCGCCACAGGAATTGCCCATCGCATGGCTGTATTCGCATAGAATGAACGGTTTTTGCGGGTTATTGAGGGCATAATGCTCGACGCCCTGCGGGTTGGTATACATGTGGCTCTCGATATCCGAAGCCGCATCCGATTTGCGATAGTGGAACGTTCCTTCATAATGAACGACGCGGGACGGGTCCGCGTCACGCAGGAAATCATGCATTTTGATGAAGTTATCGCCGCCAAATGATTCATTGCCTAGTGACCAAATGACAATGGAAGCATGGTTCTTGTCACGCTGGAACATCGAATTACAGCGATCAAGCACAGCGCCGGTCCATTCTGGACGGCTGCCCGGTACCGTTTCGCCAAGCTCCTGCTGCCCATAAGTCCAGGCGCCATGTGTCTCCAAGTTCGTCTCATCGATCACATATAGGCCGTATTCATCGCATAGCTTGTACCAAAGCGGATGGTTCGGGTAATGCGAGGTACGGACGGAATTGATGTTGTACAGCTTCATCAGCTCGGCATCCTTGCGCATATCCGCTTCATTAATTGCCCTGCCCGTATCCGAGGAGAACTCATGGCGGTTAACCCCTTTGAACATGATCCGCTTGCCGTTGATTTCCATGAGACCATCCTTGATCTCGAACTTGCGGAAACCAATCTTGCAGCTGATCGCTTCAAGCAGCGTGCCATCCTCTGATTTCAGGCTCAAAATGAGCGTGTACAGATTTGGTTTCTCGGCGCTCCATTTCAGCGGGTTGCTTACTGCCGTGCGCAGCTGCGCCACCGTTAAGTCCTCGCCGTCTATTTTCGTTTGCAGCGACAATGGCGATCCAAATAAGGCATTCCGATTCGCATCATAGAGCGACGCTTCCAAAGTGACATTGCCAAGCGGCTTCACAAAATAGTTCAGTAGCTTCGTATCGATAATGAGCTCCGCATCGCGGTACTGATCATCGAGCTCTGTTTTGACAAAAAAGTCATAAATATGTGCTTCCGGTGTCGTATACAAATAAACATCGCGGAAAATTCCGCTCATCCGCCAGAAGTCCTGATCCTCTAGCCAGCTTGCATCGCTCCAGCGATAAACCTCTACGGCAAGCTTATTCTCGCCTGCAGTCAGGTATGGCGTAAGATCAAATTCGGAAGGCGTAAACGTATCTTGGCTAAAGCCAACTAGCTCGCCGTTAAGCCAAATGTAAAAGGCCGACTCCACGCCTTGGAAGCTAATAAATACCGGCTTGCCGTCCCAGTTCTCAGGCAGAGTAAAGGTACGCGCATACGAGCCGACAGGGTTATATGCCGTTGGCGCAAACGGAGGCTTGATATCCTCATTGCCTTCCCAAGGGTACCTGATATTCGTATACTGCGGATAGTCATAGCCTTGCAATTGCCAATGCGCTGGCACTGTAATGCTGTCCCAACCACTATGGTCAAAATCAGCTTCGTAGAAATTTGCGATGCGTGACTCCGCATTGGTCGCAAACGCGAATTTCCACTGCCCGTTTAGCGTTAAATAGTTGGAAGACTTACTATGAGTTCCCTCCAAAGCCTCTTCGACGGTGTCAAATGGCATGAGCGATGCATGGGCGTCAAGACGGTTAAGCCGAAAAATTTCCGGATTGTTGTTCCATTCTGGATAGCCGTTGACCGGCGGTGTATAATTTAGCTTTTTACGCATAGAATCAGCACCTCAATCTAATTTAATTACATGATATTCACATTATAATGCATTAGCAATTTACATTTCATAAAACAATATTAATATGGACTATAAAAATATGAATATCCATCAGTGAAATTTCCCACCAAACGCAGCATTTTGTGCCCATTATTTTCTGCTGGATTATAAGCGCTTACTTTATTACATTGAATCGTTATCCCTATTTGCAACCGATCTCCTGAAGCAACAAAAAAACAGCTATGTAAGATGATATCAACGATGACTCCTAAAGAACACATTCTATAAAGTGTTCAACTCCTGGGTCAACGTTCAAACCATCCTGCCATTAGCTGCTTTCTGCCTTCTGATCTAGAGCTGAAGCTGCTTCAGGTTATAAAACTCGCCCTTGCTAGCCATCAGCTCGTCAAACGTGCCCACTTCCACGATGCGCCCATGCTTCATGACCACGATCCGGTCGGCATCACGTATCGTTGACAAGCGGTGAGCGACGATAAAGGTCGTACGGTTTTTAATTAGCTCCTGCATCGCCTTCTGTACATGAAACTCTGATTCATTATCAAGAGCCGAGGTCGCTTCGTCCAAAATGATGATTTTAGGCTCGCGCACCAGCGCTCTTGCAATGGCAATCCGCTGGCGCTGCCCGCCGGACAGCTTGCCGCCATGCTCGCCAACCATCGTATTCAGCCCATCCGGCAGCTGTCCGATAAATTCGGACAAATTGGCCATCTCAATGACGCGTTTCACCTGCTCATCGGTAATATCGCGAAGGCCATAGGTAATGTTGTCGCGTATCGTTCCTGAGAACAAAATGTTCGTCTGCGGCACAACCGCCAAATGCTTGCGGTAGCTGCGAAGGTCGATGTCCGCCAAATCCATGCCGTCTAGCAGCACCTTGCCACCGGTCGGCTGCAGAAATCCGATGACCAAATTAAGTACCGTTGATTTGCCTGCGCCCGAAGCACCAACAAATGCGATACACTCCCCTGCTTCGACGTTCAGCGTAACATCCTCCAGAACATGATGCTCGCTGCCGGGATAGGACAGCTCAACACCCTCGAAAGAAAATTCGCCGCGAACCTCCGCCAGCTTTCTTTTGCCGCTGTTATTTTCAATATCGGTCGACAGCAAAATCTCTTTTATCGAATGAATCGATTCCAGCCCCTTGGCAATTTGCGGATAAATATTAATAAGGCCGGTAACCGATCCCAAAATCATCGCAAAAAAACCTTGGTACATCACTACATCGCCAACTTGAATTTCGCCGTTATACGCCAGATAAGCGGTGAAAATCAGGCATAATACTTGAAAGATTTGAAAGGTTACCCAGTTCGTTGATCCGAAATAGGCTTCAACCAAGTCCAGCCGATACCCTTTTCCTTGAATGTTGCGCAGCGTATGATCGATCCGGGCAATTTCCACCTTCTCCAGCCCATGCGCCCTTGTGATCGGAATCATCTCCACCATCTCCGACACGCGCGAGGACATCTGCTCGATTTCCTTGCGGAATTCCTTGTTGGACTTGCGGATTTTGCGGCGGAAAATGGTCACGATTGTAATCGACATAGGAATCGTCAGCACAAAAAACAAGGACACGACCCAGCTGCTGTTCAGTGTAATCGCAAACGAGACGATAATGTTGACGACTGCCGGGGCTAGCGCGATCATGAACTGCTTCGACATCATCTCCACCGCTTCCACATCGCGCAGCACCTTCGACTGCAGCTTGCCGGCCGGCAGTTCGCGGTGCTGGTTGATCGACAGCTGCTGAAGCTTGCGCACAAGCGCGCTACGCAAACCTGCTTCTACATATCTGACCGCACGGCTGAGAAAGGAAATATAAGCAGCATGCGTAGGTATATTTTGCAAAATAACGATTAGGATGATCGCAAAATTGATCCAAATCCCGCTAAGCGGATATTTAGCCGGGTTCGTCGCAATGTTAATAATATTCGCCGTAACGATGGGCAGCACATAGATCGGCGCGCTCTTAATGAGCAGAAATAACAACGAAACGAACAGATTCGCAAAATTGCCTTTGTACAAGGATAACAAAAATTTCAGCGGGCTTGCATTTTCATCCAATGCTGCATTTTCAAACGTGCTAGCGAGCCCTTTATTTGAGCCCATCCGGGTTTTTACCGCGCTCTCTGACATTGCTTTCTCCATCCCTCTGTAGCTCTAAAAGTTGACGAACCGCATCTTGAGCGGTTAACTACCGCATCAATCTTACGCCCATTTTCTTTAGCTGTAAATGTGCAATTCTGCACTAAATCGATCCGATTTAGCTCTGATTTTTTTAGCGGTGCTTGCCCTTATAATCCTTAGGAGTATCTCCAACCATTTTCTTGAACAACTTGTTGAAATAAACCGGATCGCTATACCCGACAAGCTGTGATATTTCGTAATTTTTCAGATTCGGATGATCCGTCAGGAATTGCTTCGCTTTCTCTATGCGGATATCAATCAGGTAATCGGTCAGCGTCATGCCCGTCTCCTGCTTAAATAGGCGGCTCAAATAATTGGCGCTCATGCCGACCGTTTCTGCTATCCGTTCCATTTCGAAGTTTTTGCCGTACTCAGCCTCCAGAATCGCCTTCATCTGCTCAATCACATGATGCTCTTTCTCGCTGCTAACCGTCTCGCTTGGCGGATTAGGCAATGCCGCAGCAGCATCCGCAGCCTCGCTTTGCTCCTGCTTGATCTTAACCAGCTGCTCGTACAGATTGGCTTTGTCGACAGGCTTCAGCAAATAATCTCGAACGCCACAGCGAAGCGCCTTCCGGGCATATTCGAACTCACTGAAGCCACTAAGCACAATGGTAGCAATCGCCTTGCCCCGCAAATGCTCAATCAGCTTCAGGCCGTCCATCATGGGCATTTTAATATCGGTAATCAGCACATCCAGTTCACCCTCGCCCAGCTTTGATATATGTGCCCAAGCATCCATCCCATTGCTGTACGAGCCGATGACCTTGATGTCCAAATCCATTTTCGTTAAAATTTTTTCGAGGCCAAGCCTAATAAACTCCTCGTCATCCGCAATGATGATGTTCATCGCTGCCGCTCCTTTCGCAGGTTCTTTTTTATGGCGAACATTTCGTTTATCCAGAACGATCTTCTCGCTTCGCTAAAACTTCATTTTTTTCGTTTCTTCAACTTTTCTATTTTGCGCTAAAATCGAAAGCACTGCAACGGAAAGAAAGCGGGCGGATTATTTCACCGCACCGCTTGTCACACCCGCGAAAATATACTTCTGCAAGAAAAGATAGAGAATGGCCGTTGGAATCATAATAATGAGAATGGCTGAGGCAATCATTTGCCAATCCCCGCTGTTGACGCCGAAAAATCGCATTAATGACGTGGACACAACCACATGCTCGGCTCTAGGCAAGTACAGCAGTGGAATAAACATATCGTTGTAAATGCTGATCGTCTTCAAAATCACGATCGTCGCCGTTGCTGGCGCAAGCAGCGGGAAAATAATCGAGCGGAAAATCCGGATCAAGGATGCTCCCTCCAGCATCGCGCTTTCATCCAGCTCATTCGGAATGTTGCGGATGAACTGCAGGTAAATATAAATTTGCAAAATATCCGCGCCTACATAAATGAGGACAGGCCCCATTAAGTTATTGGTCAGGCCAAGCGCCTGAATCGTTTTGTAGTTGACGACCTGGGTCGTAATTGCGGGGATAATCGTCGCAAACAGGAACAAACCGACTAGCGGCCCTTTGAACCGGAAGTTAAAACGCCCTACCGCATAACAGAATGCGGAGCCAATCAAGATATTCAAAATAAGGGTCACCGCAATGATGAATAACGTATTGCCAAAGGCATTCAACATATCCGCCTGCTTGAAGGCTTGCGAAAAGTTTTTTAAGTATAAAAAGCTGTCAGGCATCGAAATGGTTGATTTGGTATGGAACTCATCCTTCGTCTTAAACGCATTAACAACAATAATATAAGGCGGGAATAAGATCGCAAATGCTGCCAATACGAGGCTGATATATTTGACGGTATCCCAAAGCTTATTGGATTTATTCATCGATTATTCCCCCTTTCCCTTCAGCAGGAAGCGCTGAATCGACAACACAATCACCACAAAGACTAACAAGACTACGCTCATCGCGGAAGCAAGGCCATAGTTGTTAAATTGGAAGGCCGTCTCGACAATTTTCATAACAAAGGTTTCGCTTGATCCGGCCGGTCCGCCCTTGGTCAAAATATAAGGGAGATCAAATACCTCTAATGCTCCGGTTACGGTTAGGAACAAGTTTAGCTCGATAATTTTATAAATATTAGGAAGGGTAATGCGAATGAATTTCTGCCAGCCGTTGGCGCCGTCAATCGAGGCCGCTTCATAAATGTCATTTGGAATCGATTGAAGGGCAGCCAGATAGATGACCATGTTGAACCCCATAAACCGCCAGAAGCCGATCGAGGCAAGCGTGTAGTTGACAAAGGAACCGTTGCCGAGCCAGCTTGTTTTGGACAAGGCATCGAAACCAAGCTGCCCAAGCAAGTAATTCAAAGATCCGTTTGTCGTATCAAATACGTAACCGAACAAATATGCTACAGCAACGCCGTTTAGGATGTACGGTAAAAACAGCAGCAGCCTAAAAAAGTTTTTCCCTTTAAGCTTGCTGTTTAGAACGACTGCAAAATAGATAGCAGCGATATTTTGTACGATTCCGACAGCGAAATAGGCAAAGTTATGTTTGAAAACACCAAATATGGCTGGATTAGAAAAGACTTCTTTGTAATTGGACCATCCGATCCATGGTTTATTCGGGCTTAGTCCGTCCCAGCTTGTGAAACTTAAACGTATGAGCTCTAATGCCGGATAATAGGCGAATGTCAGCAACAGCAGCAAAGGCAATGCGACAAATCCAATGATTACGTAGTTTTTCTGTGTTTTGAAAGGCAATCTGCTAAACATGGGACAACCCCATCCTCCCTGCGTCTTTCTAATCGGATGGTGCACGCCGGATACCCCTTAAGGATGATCCGGCGTGCACACGATTCCTACAAGCCTAGATCTTTTTTCGCTTTCGCCCAAGCCGTATTCACTTTGTCGAACACCTTCTGAGGGTCTTTGGACAATACAAATTCTTGAACGACAGCGGCTTGATCCAGCTGCGCTTTATTTTGAATTTCGGTCGCTGCGTCTACGGGAGCAGCAGGCTCAAAGAACTTAGGATTAAACGCATTAAACTCTGCCAATTGAGGAAGCTTAGGCTCTCTGCCTTTCAAAGTAGGAATGAAGCCCGCAAAATCTTCGTAACCTGATTCTTCAATCATCCATTGAACGAACGCTTTGGCTCCGTCAACGTTTCCATTTTTGTTAACTGCGTAGAAAAAGTCTGGGTTAAGCGGCGCTTTGGCTTCGCCAGAGTTGTCAGCTGGGAATGGGAAGAAGCCAATATCTTCAGATGCAGCGCCGTTCTCAATGACTTGGTTGATTACCCAGTTGCCAAGCAGGTACATCCCAAATTTGCCGGATGCTACGTCTTTTTTCGATTGCTCCCAGTTCGTCGAGTTCACATCGGCTTCAAGGAAGCCTTTTGTATAAAGCTCACGCAAAATACTCCATGATTTGCCGTATGCATTGTCAAGCGTATAAGGCGTGTCGGTTTCAGCACGCTTGTTCTGGTGGTCAGAAGCTGAGCCAATCACAGTAGTCACATCATACACCCATGCATCCAGCGGCCATTTGTCTTTGAAGTTGGAAGCCAAAGGCACGATTCCCGCGTCTTTAAGCTTTTGCGAAGCTGTAAGAAACTCGTCATAAGTTTTCGGAAGCTCGGTAATGCCTGCTTTTTCGAAAGCTTTTTTGTTGTAGACGATCCCCACGGTCGACGCGCCAGAGGAGATGCCGTACATTTTGCCTTCATTCGCTTTTAAATCCTTGAAATAAATGTCATTAGAGAAAGTAATATCGTCTAGCGGAGCAAAATAATTGGCCAGCTCTCCGTTTGGAATCGTTGGTACGAACACCACATCAGGGAAGTCTCCGGAAGCGATACGGATTTTCAACGTTTTATCATAATCCGTGATTGCTTCGAATTTAAGGTCAACGCCAGGGTATTTCTCTTCGAAGCGCTTCTCGTAATCAACATACTGCTTATCGATCATGTCTGTACGGTTCGTTAGAAATACGACCTCTCCCGTCACTTTAGGAGCTTCTTCCGTTCCGCCATTGTCCGGCTTGTTGGTTGCTGCATCCGTTGTACTCGGCTTGTTAGTTGCCGTATTCGTGTTTGTATTCGCATTATTCCCGCCGCAAGCCGCTAATGTTGTTAGCATAACTACCGAAACCATCGCTAACAAAACTGTTTTTTTCATTTTTCTTTTCCCCCTCGGTTCGTTTTGATTCCGCTTACATTTCGATAATAACGTATTAAAGGCTGTGCTAAAATGGTTTAAAATATTATTTATAGTCTTCAACTGACATTGATTGAAAACGTTATCTTTGGCTTGTACGCTCATTTTTTAATCAAAACCGTTTGTTTTTCCCGCTATTAAATGAAGCTTATTTATGCATGAAGGCCATTCCCAAGAAAGTGATTGCAAACCACTCTCGAATCATGTTTACTTGTTATATAACAAATTAAATTATTAGCAATAACAAAAATACGAAATCAAAGCGAGGCGACTCAAATGACTAGCAAATCAGCTTATATTGGCGGGATGACATGGGGGTGGACCGGGGTTCGTGGCACATGGACGGGCGAGCAAGCCGATCGATCCATGGATTTAATGGCGAAACGGTTACAGGTTAACTGGACGGCCATCGCGCTAGGAGCACTTCAGGACCATGCTCATGCGACGGAGATTAAATTTCGCGAAGCGCCTACCGTAACGGACGAAGAGGTACGTTATGCTATTGGCAAAGCTAAGAAACTAGGGCTTAACGTATGCTTGAAGCCAGTCGTTAATTGTGCCGATGGCACTTGGCGTGCCCATATTAACTTCTTCGATCTCGATGTGCCTTGTGAGCCTAAGTGGTCTGACTGGTTCGCTTCCTATACTGAATTTATTTTGCACTATGCGCGGATCGCCGAGGATACGGGCTGTGAAATGTTTTGCGTGGGCTGCGAAATGGTGCAAACGGACCGACGCGAACACGAATGGCGAGAGTTGATTGCCAAGGTCCGCGCGGTTTATTCCGGAATCGTGACCTATAACTGCGATAAATATCAGGAAGGACAAGTACATTGGTGGGATGCCGTCGATGTGATCTCCTCCAGCGGCTATTACCCGATCGATGCTTGGGAAGAGCAGCTAGATCGTATCGAGCAGGTAGTCACGAAATTCGATAAGCCTTTTTTCTTTATGGAGGCAGGCTGCCCAAGCCGCGAGGGCTCGCAGCATATTCCGAATGACTGGGGACTTCCCGGCGCGCCAAGCGAAGAAGTACAGCACAAATTTTACGAGGCTATGTTCTCTTCCTCCGATAAGCGCGATTGGGTAGGCGGTTTTATGCTCTGGGATTGGCCTGCCCGCCTATATGAAGAAAGCGAAGCTGGCGCAAATGACGATTACTGTATGTTCGGCAAAAAAGCCGAGCAAACCGTGCGGGAGTACTATACGGCAAAAATAGAACAATCAAGCAAGGAGGCCGCAGCCAAATGAATGAAGCCAACCAACAATGGCTAGCCAGCATTAAACAGGAGCTGGAGTCGAACATCCTCCGTTTCTGGATGGATCACACCATTGATGAGAGCAAGGGCGGTTTTTTCGGTTTCATCAGCCGTGATCTAGTCGTGAATCCTGAGGCTGGCAAAAGCCTCGTGCTCAACACGCGCATTTTGTGGACCTTTGCCACCGCCTATCGGCTGACTGGAAATGCCAGCTATTTAAAAATTGCCGACCGTGCTTACGGCTATGTTAATGAGCATTTTGTGGACAACGAATATGGCGGCTTATATTGGATGGTCAATGCGGCTGGACAGCCGGCTGAAACGAAGAAACAGGTCTATGGCCAAGCATTTGCCATCTATGCTTTCTCCGAATATTACCGGGCAACCGGCAATGAAGATTCGCTCCAGCAAGCGATAGAACTGTTCCATACGCTTGAACGTTATAGCTACGATCAGCAATATAAAGGTTATTTTGAAGCGTTAACCCGCGAATGGCAGGAGACCAACGATAACAGCCTTAGCGAGAATGATTTGAACGAGAAAAAATCGATGAACACCCACCTTCATGTCATGGAGGGCTACACTAACCTGTACCGGGTTTGGAAGTCTGATGAGCTTCATGCCAAGCTAAAAGAACTTATTCAAATTACGATTCAGCACATTATCCATGCAGACAGCGCGCATTTCATTCTGTTCTTCGATGAGCAGTGGACTGTCAAATCCGAGCACATTTCTTATGGGCATGACATCGAAGGCAGCTGGCTGCTTGTTGAAGCCGCCGAAGTGCTTGGCGATGAAGCCTTGCTTGCCGAGGCCAAAATTATCGCGATTCGCATGGCTGAAGTGACGCTTAACGAAGGCGTCGACGTGGATGGCGGGCTCTTTAATGAGGCGGGGCCAGCTGGTCTCATCGACAGCGATAAGGATTGGTGGCCGCAGGCTGAAGCCGTCGTTGGCTTTTATAATGCTTACCAGATGACTGGCGAGGATAAGTATCGCAGAGCAGCCGAGAAGTCTTGGCAATTCATTGAAAACCATATGGTCGACAAGGAGCACGGCGAATGGTATTGGAGCGTTAAGCGAGACGGTACGCCTAGCAGCAATATTGAGAAGGTAAGCCCTTGGAAATGTCCTTATCATAACGGACGCGCCTGCTTTGAAATGATGGAACGGCTATCCGGTTCATCATCTACCCATTAATGGAGGTTTGACAAATGAGTAAATTCAACGAACGCAAACACTATTTAACAGAGCAATACGAGCAGCTTATTCAACGTAAAAACGAACCGGAAGCGCCTGGAAACGGTGTATTCGACCGTTATGTACACCCTGTGCTGACGGCGGCTCACGCCCCGCTCCTTTGGAAATATGATTTTAACCCTGAGACGAATCCATTCTTTATGGAACGCCTTGGCATTCACTGCGTGTTCAATCCCGGAGCCATCTACTTGAACGGAAAATATCATCTGGTCGCCCGCGTGGAAGGCAATGACCGCAAATCGTTTTTTGCGATTGCCGCCAGCGACAGCCCCGTCGACGGTTTCCGCTTCTGGGATCATCCGATACTGCTGCCGGAAACCAGCGATCCGGACGTAAACGTCTATGATATGCGTCTCGTGCAGCATGAGGACGGCTGGATTTACGGCTTGTTCTGCACGGAGCGGAAAGACCCTTCCGCCGCTAAAGGTGACCTCTCCAGCGCAATCGCGCAATGCGGCATCGTTAGAACGAAGGATCTGAAGCAGTGGGAGCGCCTTGCCGATCTGAAAACCGCCTCCAACCAGCAGCGCAACGTCGTGCTTCATCCTGAATTCGTTGACGGCAAATATGCCTTCTACACGCGCCCGCAGGATGGCTTCATCGACACCGGCTCCGGCGGCGGCATCGGCTGGGGACTCTCCGATACGATTGAGAACGCCGTCGTCGAACGCGAAACCATTATCGATGAGCGCCACTATCATACGATTAAGGAAGTAAAGAACGGCCAAGGCCCTGCCCCCATCAAGACGGACAAAGGCTGGATTCATATTGCCCACGGCGTTCGCAACACAGCCGCAGGCTTGCGTTACGTATTGTATGCTTTCCTATCCGATCTGCAGGAGCCGAACAAAGTAACGCATCGTCCAGGCGGCCATCTGCTTGCGCCTGAGGGCATCGAGCGCGTCGGCGATGTGTCCAACGTCGCATTCTGCAATGGCGTCATCTCTCAGGACAATGGCGACGTGTACATTTATTATGCCTCCTCCGACACCCGCTGCCATGTTGCTGCGACTTCGGTAGCCCAACTGCTCGACTATTGCCTAAACACGCCTGAGGACCCGCTTCGCTCCCACGCTTGCGTGGAACAGCGCATCGCGCTGATTGACCGAAATCTTCAACTGCAAAGCTAAATGAACAAGAATAAACGAATAAGAATAAAGGAATAAGAATAAACAATTAATGATCATTACTAACGCAATTTTTCTAATTAAGCTATCAAACGAAAGGCTTCTCAGTAACTTCAGATTAGCCCTAAGATAAGAAAAGCTGTTTTCAAGGCGGAAGCCCTGAAGACAGCTTTTCTTATTTTAAGCGTATATTGAAATCCGATTTCTCAAATGGGCTGATCCTCACCGAAACTCCTCGCGCACAACCTCCCGTATCATCCGGAAGGGCACGGTAGATAAAACACACTGGAACTGACATAACACATTAGTCAAAGAACTGGCTGAGGATATATAGTAGATAGGACCACCAACACCTCAAAACAGTTCAAAAAAGTAAATCTAATGAAAAAACTGCAATTGGCATGAATGCTTATCAATTAATATGAAACGCACTCTAGATGATAACGGGATCAGTTACTTTTCATTTATTTTCTTGGGGTGAGTTTTGAGGTGGGTTTTGAGATATTCGTGCTGGTTTACTAAATAGATAGAATTTCTCCCGCTAAAATAGCGTTATTGGCTCGGTAAACGATTTAGCAGGAAATTGTCCTGTTAATCTATCCGATACACTCCATACCCAACTAATTTTCTGTAATTAACATGAGAAATTCCTGCTAATCACTAAGAAAAGCTGAAATTCTTTAATATAGAGGGAGAAATTCCCGCTAAATTAAGTTGGGGGAGAAGTCAGGAACGAATGTGTATAAGAAGAATGCCAAGTATAGACAAGGTAAAGTTTGCTTTTAAGTGTACGATATAATCAACGGGTGATGAAGTTTGCTTACGGGTGGGCGTTACGATAGGTGGATGAAGTTTGCTTACAGTGGGCGTTACGATAGGCGGATAAAGTTTGCTTACGGGTGGGCGTTACGATAGGCGTTTGAGTTTACTTTCAGGTCTGCGGCAGTAACCGTCTCTCCTATTAAACTGTTATTTATAATTCTCAACCTGCAAAGCAGGCGCGAGAAGCTCGTTCCCCCAAAACAAACTTCCCGCTTCGTTTTTGCGAGACAAACTTCCCGCCTCATTTTTTCAGAACAAACATCCGGCTTCATTTTGCAAAACAAACTTCCAGCTCTGCTCCCACTTCAGCCTTATCGATTCAACTGATATTAGTGCATCTATTGAAACTCAAGGAATACCATTTGCTTAAGCTCCGCCCATTCCAAATGGATGATGCTGTAGTAAATATCATCTCGGCACTCGCCGTCCGTATTCATGTAATTGCATCGAAATATGCCCTCCTGCTTAGCACCTAGCTTGCGAACCGCCTTTTGTGACCGTGTGTTCTCAGCGTCTACGCTGAACTGTACCCGGTTAAATTGCATCTCCTCGAAAGCATAGCGCAATAGCTCATATTTGCAGGCTTTATTTACCGTCGTCCCCCGAAAAGCCTCACCGTACCACGTCCATCCAATCTCCAGCCTCTTGCTGCCTATAATCAGATTTCCATACCGCGTCGATCCGGCCACTTCGCCCGAGGCTTGGTCAATGACGATAAAAGGGTAGGCTTGACTTGCAGCCCTACTCTCTAGAGTGGCAACTATATACTTCTGCAAGTCCGATTCATTCCGATAATGAGCACCCGTAAACCGCGTAATCTGTTCATCGAAAATAATTTTCCGAAGGCCCTCCGCATATTTGGCCTCGAACGGTACGAGCTTGACGTGTTGATTTTCCAATACAATCTCGCGTTGAAAGAAATGATCCATATCCATCCTCCTCCTTATCCCTGCCGATTATTTGATAGCTTTAAACTACAGGAATAGCCAGCCGGATTGAATGGAGAAAGTGAATAAACATTTGCAGCCTTTCGAAAATGGAACTTTACAGGCGCAGAGGTGTCTGCTTATAGGAGGTGATAAACGTAGTGGAAGATAATTATCTTGTCCCTCTAACTGACATAGGGCCAAGCGAAATTGAAATACTCGTCATCAAGTACTGGACTGATATTTGGAATTATGCTTTTGTCCTGACCAGGAACCATCACACGGCAGATGATCTCACGCAGGATACTTTCGTTAATGCGTTTCTTGCCTTGGATAAGTTTAGGGGAGAATCCACTGTAAAGACCTGGCTGCTCAAAATTTGCCATAACCTATCTATGAACCATAGAAGAACGGCATTTTTTCGAAAAATACGCTTTGTGCCTAACGTCCGATTATCCGAACACTCACCTTCCGCTGAAAAGGTCTATTTTGCCAACGAAAGCTTGGATCAGGTATGGAGCGAGCTCCTGACCCTACCGCTCAAACATCGTGAGGTTCTAATACCAACGGCCATAAAGCGCTAATTGAGCAATCTGAAATACGCGGGCAAATCTTTATCGTAAGCGAGCATTATTTTTATGCCGTGGCCTCGACTGATTCCATCGATATGGACATCCTATGGTCTGCTACCAATCAAATTAAACTGCCTTAGCAGCACTACGCAAACAGGGCGGGTTCTACGGTTAGCCTTCCGTTGAACCCGCCCTGCTTGCCTTATAATGGCTTAATCTATCCGCATGTTTCTGCCCGGCATCATTCAGCCGATTTATGATCCTTATACCAAGGATTCAAATGAATAAGAACCTCTTCGACATTCGGAACATCATCCATAATGACCTGTTTTATTTTTCGTGAAATGTCATGGCCCTCCTGCACACTAAGCTCCGCCGGAATGCCTACTCTCACATCCACAATCATATAATGGCCATGCTCTCGCGCCCGAATGCGGTCAATTCGCTTCACCTCCGGAATGGATTGCACAAGCTGCATGATTTCCTCCATCCGGTCCTCGTCTATATTTTTCTCCATTAAAACGTCAATGGAAGAACGGCCCATATGGATCGCCAGCTTCAGGACGAAATAAGCGACAATGATTCCCGCGACGGGATCGCCGTATTTCAAAATTTGAATATTGTAATGGTCGCCGACCATAGCCAGCGCAATCCCGATTACTGCCGCAAGCGACGCGTATACATCAGCCAAATGGTCATAGGCCGTTGCGATTAAGCCGCTGCTGTTCGCTTTTTTGCCAATGCGCATCGTATAAATATACAGCCATTGCTTCCATACGAGCGAGATCGCTGCCGTACTGAGCACCAGCAACGTAGCCGTATGAGGCGGCTCCATGAGCGCCATGACCGAGTGGTACCCCATGTAAACGGCAGCGAGCACCAAAATGATCGCAATGAACCCTGCACCGATGACCTCCGCTTTTCCGTGTCCATAGGGATGGTCTTTGTCCGGCGGCCGCTTGGAAATGACCATTGATATTAATGCGGCTGCGCTTGCGAACACGTCCCCCGCATTATGTACGCCGTCTGCAATGAGCACCTGGCTGTTAAATAGCAAACCTACAATAAGCTTTAGTGCCGTTAAAATAATGTTGCTGATCAGACTAATCCATATCGCAAAAGCCGATTGTTTGTTTGTTGCTTCCATAAGTGTCGTTCGTCCTCCAGCACGGGTTGTATAATTTTATAATGAAGCCAGAATACTGCTATTCTGATCCATGTCTCGCTTCAAAGGTACCGTGCCATTATACAAAACGAAATTCGTGTGGGTCTAGAGAAACAGTCTTGCCCCGCGTAAGAAGTCTTAATGCACGCCAATAGAGTTTGGGCAGACTAACTATGTTGCCCTTGTGAAAAAAAGCTCATAACCTGCTTTGCAACAACGTATTCTCCAAAGCAAGCTCCACACTTGCGCAGCAAAAACCGCCACTTTGCATCAGTGGCGGTTTTGGTTGCGCTGTTAGAAAAACGGACCCCTTACACAGAAAAACCACGCTTGCGCCACTGCCCAAGATTAACCTTGATGCGTTCGTTAATACTTCCATCCCATTCCGTAGCGAACCCCGCCGCTTGCAGCAATTCGGTGATCCTCTGCCCGACAACGAGCGTATTGGCTTCACGCTGCTCAGGCTCGCGGATCATGCCGCCGCTGAACGCAAGGTAGAGTTGGCCGCTATGAACAGCGCCCTCGACATCCTGTGAATGGTAGAAGCAGCAGCCGCGGATGCCCGAATCAAAACGTCCCGCTTCCTGCCATATCTCCTGAACATCCTCATGCCCCTCACTAAGCGTATTGCCGGCCTTATGCAGAGCGATAATATGGTCCGCGCGAAGCTGGGCGAATACGGCTTCGAGCCTGTCAAATTCGGTATGCTCTGGCCAGCTTTCCTCGGCAGCTTGCTTCTCGGCACAAGCACGTGCCGTCTCCGCCGTTACCCATGCGAAGTCCTCCAAATTGAGTTCCTCCGGGTCCAAATACTCTTCAGTGATGATCCACTCGATATCTTGGTCTGCATGGAAACCTCCCCATACAAGCTCGTGAATGCGGTTGCTCGTGTCTTTTGGATCCAAGGTTATAGCCATATATCCATTCCCTCCATAGCTTAAGCGTTTGAAAAAAATAATCTAACTTCTTACTGATTTCTATTTCGCTGCTTGATCCGTCGACTCCCGGTACAGCAGCTGTCCGGTCAGCAGCAGCTTCTCCATCGGGTCCTGCATGTTGGCAATACGTCCGAGCAGCCGCTCTACCGCGCGCTTGCCGAGCAGCTCCTTAGGCACATGAACGGTTGTCAAGGCAGGCTTCAGCCTGTAGGAGTCCTCGATATTGTCGAAGCCAGTAACCGATACCTCACCAGGAACGGCTACGCCAAGCGCTTGCAGAGCATAGATGGCCCCAATGGCAATTTTGTCATTTGCGCATAGGAGCGCGGTGGGCAGCGTGCCTGCCTTTAATCTTTTCGCAGCCCACTGCCGTATCGGCTCTGCAAAGTCCTCGTGCTCGAACCCTTCAACCGACAGCTGATGCTCCTGCCTCGTACTCGCTGCAAGCTTGCTGTCCCCCTGCTCTTCCAAAGCGCTGCGGAATCCCAAATACCTGTCTTTAAAGCTTCTGGAATAATTCGTATCCCCCACAAAAAAGAGCTGTCTATGGCCGTTGCCAATCAGGTGCTGCGTCAGCCGGTACATGGATTCGTAGTTGTTCGTAAACACTGTGTCACTCGGAATAAGCATGTCCTCATGATCCACCAGCACCATCGGCAAACCGATGCGATGCACCTCCAGCAGCAGCGGCGTCGATATTTCCCCAACGCCAATAAGTCCCAATATGCCGTTTGGGTTCAGGAAATGCAGGAAATGGTCGACGCTTTGCTCCGACACAATGACCATGCCGCAGCCATCCTCTTCCAGCCGTGCAGCGATACCGTCCAGAATCCTCCCCCAATACAGCGATTCCTTCGTTTGAAAACGGATATTCGGCATCAGGACGAGTACCGACTGCTTGTTCGTGGCAGCCACCTTCGGAAGCTGATCCAGCTTCATCGTCTTGACATAAGCGTTCTTTTGCGAAAAATAGCCCAGTTGTGCCGCCGCTTGAATCACCCGCTCCTGCGTCGCCTCGCTGACGCCTCCCTTACCCGACAGCGCCTTCGAAACGACAAACTTGGAAACGCCCACATGTTCGGCAATTTGCTGCATTGTGACTTTCTTAGACATTGAATGACTCCACCTTAGCTGTTCGTAATTTTCCGAGCTTCTCTCCAGAGCTGATTATATTTATCGAATTCCGCCTTCAAGTCAGGCGAGGCAATCCACTCCTGAATGTAATCGCCGGACCAGAATGCGATTTGCGCCGTATTGGAGATATCAAGCAGCAGATCGCTTGCGACCTTGCGCTCCAGAAATTCGCTGTTGAATGATAAAAACTGCTGAAACTGCGGCAAAGAGGGCTGCTGGTCTTCCACTACGGGCAAAAAGCCGGAATCGTCGACATAACCGGACTCCTTCACAAAAAATTCTACCCATGCCTTAGCCAGCTCCTTGTTACTGCTGAACTTGCTTACGCCAACAAACCAATCCGGGCTGAGCGGAGCGAAGCGCTTCTCGCTATTATCGTAAGGAAATGGAAAAAATCCAATATCCTCTGATTTCGCACCGGCGGCAATCACCTGATTAATGACCCAGTTGCCCATCAAATACATGGCGGCCCGTCCGTCGGCCAGCTCTTTCTTCGATGTTTCCCACTGGTTGGTAAGCAGCTGCTTCTCTACGTAACCGCGGTCAATGAGCGTTTTGACAATGGTGATCGCTTGCCCCCATGCATTGTCAATTGCCCAGGGCTCGTCCTGGCTGGCCATGTTATTCAAATAATCGGCATCCCCCGTCATGTAACTGACCAAATCCTCACCCCAAGTCATGAGTGGCCACTGGGCGCCGTAATTCAAATACACAGGCACGATGCCCGCCTGCTTCAACTGCTCGCATGCTGCGAGAAACTGCTCCATCGTTGTTGGTATTTGCTCAATGCCAGCCTTCTTGAAGGCCACTTTGTTATAAACGATGCCCGTCGTCGAAGCGCCGGTCGCAATGCCGAAGCGCTGTCCGCCAAAAGCCTTAAAATCGGAAAAACGAATTTGCTCAAAGAGGCTATCCTCTAACGGCTCAAAATAATCGGGCAAATCTTCATTTTTAATATTATTGGGCAGCAGCAGCACATCTCCAAGATTTCGGGTAGATAACCTGACCATGATATCGCTAGCATAGTTTTGTAAGCCTTCGAATGTCACTGTGACACCGGGATGCAGCTCAGCGAATTGATCGGCATAGGTTTGAAATACGCCATTTTCAATCAGATCAACGCGGTTGGTCAACACGTTCAAGGTAACGGCAGGCCCTTCTTGGCTGATTTTTCCTGTCGGCTCGGTTTTATCTGTATTCCCGCCACTCCCCTTTTGACAGCCCGCGATGCTAATGCTGCATAACAGAACAACAAGCACTAGCATATACGTGGATTTGCTCATTCTGCTTCTCTCCCTGCTTCTAATGGAAGCTGTAAAATAACCTCGGTGCCCCGGCCCCGTTCGCTCGTTACCTTTAGCCCATACATAGCGCCATAGTGAAGCTTAATGCGCTCATTCACATTTTTCAAACCGATGCCGCCTGATTTGCGTTTTGCTATTTTCTCTTGTGCGCCTGCTAGTGACCGGTTGAGCCGCTCCAGCGTCTCCTCGTCCATCCCGACCCCGTCGTCTGTTATCCGCAGCCATAGCGCATGAGGGGCTCGTTCCGTGCTCATAACAATGCGCATAGAAGGCTTATGGTCATCCATCCCGTGGTAGATCGCATTTTCCACAATGGGCTGCAGCACAAGCTTAATAATCGGATAACTGCACAGGTCCTCCGATATCCGGGTTTCCAACTGAAACCGGTTCGGATAGCGATAATTCAGCATCTCAACATAATTACGCATGTGCAAGGTCTCGTTCTCAAGCGTCACTTCCTCATGCAAATCGCTGATGCTGTAGCGCAGCAGCTTCCCTAGTATCGCAATCATGTCAGCCGCCATGTAATCATCGTTCAATTCAGCAGCCATCCGAATCGACTCCAGCGTGTTATACATAAAATGAGGATTAATCTGGCTTTGCAGCGCATGCAGCTCCGCTTCCTTCTTCTTCGTCTCCATGACGTAAATATCCTGAATCAAATGGTCGATCCGCACGATCATTCGGTTAAACTGATGGCCAAGCTGGCCGACCTCATCCCGGTATTTGACCGGAAACTGCACGTTGAAATCGCCTTCCTGCACATTTTTCATCATGCGCATCATTTTGCGCAGAGGATTCGTTAAGGCAAACGAAAAAACAACGGAGATAAACAGCGCGACAAAAATGGTGACAATGGTTGCGATTAAGGTTACGTTGCGAATGACGACGGCATCCTTCGTGAGCTCGCTTACGGGGATGGAGGTCATGACCTTCCAATTGGTTTTGGGCGACGTCGTATAAATATACAATCGGTTCATGCCCTCCCGCTCGAAGTAGAAGCTCCCCTTGGCTCCCGCTGCCAAGACCACAGTTGGATCGTTTATGATATTCGTTGCCATCCGAGATTTGTCGCTATCGTAAACAACATTCCCATGCTCGTCAATAATAACCGACTGGCCGTTTGTCACCTGATCAAGCTCGCTCATCTGATCTTCAATGACACTGATATTCGCATCCACGGCAATCATCCCGATGGCTTTCAGCGATTTATCAATAACCTTACGAACAACGGTGAACGCATATCTGGTGCTTTGCAAGTTGCTCGTATACTTCTGGGTGCTGAACAGCATGGCTTCCCCGCCCGAGCTTTGCACGAGCTCTCGCCAGTTCTCATAGCTTTCCTTGACGTTAAGCCGAATTCCGCCGCCAGCGGTGGAGAAGTAGCCGTTCCCGTACTGGTCAAAAATATAAACCGTATTCGCCCCGCGTTTTATCGTATTAATAAATGAAATGTTTCCTTCTATGCCCCGCTGAATCAATAGCAGCAGATCGAAATCGTCAGGCACTTGATTGCTATTATCCCCGGTCGACTGCTGGCGCTGCTCGTAGTAGCTATTCGAGCGAATGAGATTTTGCTTAATATCGTCCTGGTACGCAGGGATAGAGGAGATCCGCTCCATGTCCTCGATATAATCGTCAACGCGGACCATCATGTTCTCCAGCATTTTGGTCGAATAAACGATCGTCTTCTCCTCAATGGAGCGTGAATAGTTGCTGTAGGAGATGTAGCCAATAAACGATAAAGGCAGTGTAATCAGCAATAAAAACACGAGAAACAGCTTTTTCTCCATCCGCATGCCGCCAAAAGCTGCCCATATGCGCCACAATCGTTTTCTTAGACTCATCCTCATGCTCCCTTATTCTAGATGGCAGGCATTACGTTTCCGCCGTTGACAGGAATGTAAGCGCCCGTAATGAAGCTGGCCAAATCCGATGCCAAGAAAGCGACCGTATTCGCGATCTCCTGATCCGTTCCTCTGCGCTTAAGCGGAACATTGCGCGCGTAATCGTTATTCTCCTCGGTCCCGCTAGCGCGGTCGCGGTCGCTGATCGTCCACCCCGGTGCCACTTGATTCACCGTAATCTGATGCTCGCCAGCTTCCTTCGCTAGCACGCGGTACACGCCATCCATGCCGCGTTTTCCGGCCGTATAGGCGGATTGCCCTGCAAAATTTTGCATCGCGCATTCTGTGTTAATGCCAATGACTCTTCCGCCGCCGCGCTCGATCATAGCCGGAACGAAAGCTTTTGCCAAAAAGACGCTTTGCAGCACGCATGACTCAAATTGGCTCACATAATCCGCTATAGGCTGCTCCAGAATGCTTGTCCATTGATACTGAATGACCGCGTTGGCGACAACAATATCTACATGCCCCAGCCCTTCCGTAGCTTTTGCTTTCATCGCGTTGATTTGCTGCTCATTTGTCACATCCGCTTGTACGATCATTGCCTGCCTACCCATTGCTTCGATTTCCTGCTTCAGTTCATTCGCCTTGGCCTCGTTATTATTGTAATGCAGCACGATGTTAGCGCCACAGCTGGCTAGCGTACGGGCCATCACGCGTCCCAAATCCCCAGTTGCACCTGTAATTAAAGCAGTTTTATTTGTCAAATCAATTTGCATTTTCTCGGCCGCCCTTCTGATTTCAAATGAATTTGTTATACGATTTGCTAATAATTATGCTACCAAAAAAACAACATTTTATAAAGCTTATTCAATAATTAAGCTTGCTCAATGATAAGCACATCACTGAATGATTTGATGTAGACAACTCGCTTGAAATCCTTAAGTAAAATTCCTCTGAAGCGCTTCCGTCCTGGACGGCCTTTTGGCCCATATTTGTAACCGCTGCGACCAATTATATCTATTTTTTAGATCTATTTTAGGAATACACAATATTTTACGCAAAATAGATCTATTTTTTAGACTTATTTCTCTCCAATGCACCGTTTTCGGTACTCATTTTACTAGAAACGCTCAAAATAGATCTATTTTTTAGACCTATTAAGATCATTTCTATTGTTTTTGCCTAAATAGGTCTATTTTTTAGATCTATATAGTTGAGCTAAAAAATGAAATATAAACAAAACGAGAAGATCGTTCTGGAGAAACGAAGTGTTCACCTTTGTAGCCGGTTACTTACCTTTACAAGTCGTAGTCCATTAAAGTCTCTGGTTTCAACCGCGACCCTAATGACGGATCTACTCACGAAGCGACCAACACGAAAAACTTTAGTTCAAATGATATTTAGTTGAGCTAATAAATAAAGCCAAGCCATCTGCCCCATAAACCGTTCGACCTTCACACGGCGATTTTCCAAGTCCTTTGAACCTCAATAGCCGAACTAACCTGCCTTCTCAGACTCTCATGGCTCACTTCCTCCACCCCACAAAAAAAGGGTTGTATATAATTGGAAACCATGCTATTATCCTAATCATATAATTCCAGTAGGAATAATAAGTTATCGACCGGACAGCCGGAGAAATCGCCATTGCGATAGCTCCGGCTGTTTTTATGTTCGCTTTTCATACAAGAAGCGGCCATCAAGAAAGGAGGCCATACGTTGGCAATCAGAAGGCATCAACAAACGGAGGGAGACATATTCCCCGGTAAGACCTACGTGGAAGCCGTACTTGAACCTGCTTATGATCAGGCGAAGCAGGAGCTGCTCCTGCCGATGATCGAAGTGCATAAAGCGCATCTGGTTATGCTGCTTGAACAAGGTCTGCTTACCCAAGACGAGGCCAATTCCATTGCAAAAGCACTTTTAACGATCGATTTAGAGCAGTTGCGCCTGGGAAATTACAATGGCCAGTTTGAGGATTTGTTCTTTGAAGTGGAGCACAAGCTGCTTGAGCTATCGAATGACACATCTGGCAACTTGCACCTCGGACGCAGCCGCAATGATATGGGCATAGCGATCTACCGAATCACCTTGCGGCACAAGCTGCTTGGAACGATCGGTTCTGCCTTAGGGCTTCACGCGAGCCTGCTCGCTTTTGCGAAAAAACATACCGGCACGATTATTATCGCGCATACGCATACCCAACAAGCGCAGCCCACTACGCTCGCCCATTATATCGCGGCGGTAACCGATTCGCTGGCGAGGGATATCCGCAGACTGCAGGCTGCCTATGCCAATTGCAATTTAAGCAGCATGGGGGCTGCCGCCCTTACTACCTCCGGCTTTGCGATTAACCGTGAGCGTGTAGCTGAGCTTCTGGCCTTCGACGGTCTCATCGAGAACGCTTATGACGCTGTAAGCGGAGCAGATTACGTGGCAGAAATCGCAGCCGGCGTTCAACTGGCTGCCATTAATCTCGGGCGGTTCACACAAGAGCTGCTGCTGTGGTGTACGCAGGAATTTGCGGTTGCCCGAGTCGCCGCCCCTTATGTGCAAATTAGTTCTATCATGCCGCAAAAGAGAAATCCTGTTTCTGTCGAGCATATCCGCTCTCTGCTATCGAGCATTGCCGGCAGCTCGCAAACGGTGTTCACCATGCTTCACAATACGCCGTTTGGCGATATTGTGGACACGGAGGATGATATGCAGCCTTATGCCTGGAAGAGCCTCGATACGCTTGAAGTCGTGTACCGGCTGCTCGCCAAGGTTATCGACTCCTTGCAGATCAATGAAGACGTACTGCGCCAGCGAGCGGCGGCAAGCTTCGCGACCGTCACCGAGCTCGCCGATACCTTGGTTAGGGAAGAAGGACTGTCCTTCCGCAATGCGCACAAGATCGTTAGCCAGCTCGTGACGCAGGCCGTTCAACAAGGCGATCAAATCAACGACTTAAGCCTGCAATCACTTAATGAGGCAGCAATTCATGTAATTGGGCTTCCGCTAAGGCTAAGCGAGAAGCAGCTTAAGCTAGCGCTGGACTCCGAGCATTTTGTCAATGTCCGCAAACTTCGCGGCGGACCAAGCCCCCGCGAAATGAAACGAGCGTTAAAAGCCCAACAATCCAGGCTCAACAGCCTCGAACAGTGGCTTGGCAAGCGAGAAGCACAACTGGCTTCCGCCTCGGCGCAGCTGGATTCCATCCTAATCGATTGGCAGATTAAGTAAACAGAAATGGAGTGAACGTTATGTTTCGCAAATCGTTTAAAGTGTTTGATGTTCATGGGCATCTGCCCTACCGGCTGCTGTTCGGCAATAAAAACAGGCATGCCTTAGTCTCGAGCTATGGCGCGGAGCGCAGCGAGCGCATGCGCCTCACATGGGATTTTCCCGAGACGCCGCCTCCGCAGGACGATAGCGATACGGTCCCGTTAATCGACCGCTGGGTTCAAGAGCTGGACAAATTCGGCATAGGCGGGCTTAACTTTCTCACCGCGCTGGATAATGACAATATGGCCGACCAGCTCGCCCGGCACCCTGACCGCTTTACCGGCTTCGCCTACCATTCCATCGAGGAAGAAGGAGCCGAGGCAGAGCTTCGTAGAGCGGTCAATGAGCTTGGTCTGAAAGGCTACAAGTGGTTTGGGCCGCTGACGTCCAAGCCGTTTGATGATCCTTCGTTCAACCCCATTTGGACCTTTCTCGCGGAAAAGAAGCTGCCTGTGCTCATTCATTTCGGCTTGCTGGGCCATGCGGGAGGAATAGCACACCACCCGAATATTAGCCCGCTTGCCATATTTAATACCGCTCGCGAATATCCGGACATTCCGTTCATTATCCCGCACTTCGGCGCCGGATATTTTCAAGAGCTGCTGCATCTGTGCTGGAGCTGCCCTAATGTATACGTCGATACATCGGGCTCCAACCAGTGGATGCGCTGGATGCCGTATGAGCTGACCTTGGAGTCCGTGCTTCGCAAAACTTACGAGCTGATTGGGCCTGACCGAATTATTTTCGGTACGGATGCCAGCGGGTTCCCAAGAGGCTATCCTTACCGTTATTTGCAGGATCAGGTTCGCGCTGCCCGCGAGCTTCGCTTCCCGGAGGACGACATTGAGAAAATTTTCGGCAATAACGCCCGGCGGCTGTTAGGTCTAGAGCAATGGCATCCTGCTGGGCATGCCCTGAAATCCAGCATCAGCGAGCAAGCCTAATCCATGATTTTACAAGGCAAAACGGCTGTCGCCTTCCTCTGCTAAGAGGACGGTACCCGATTTTCGTAATCATATAGATAAATAGGAGTGGATAATGATGAAAACGAACAAATGGACCACAACGCTGTCAGGCTTGCTAATTTTAACCCTTGCGATTACCGGCTGCGGCAGCAATAACAACAGCAACCAGCAAGAGAGTCCCAAGCCATCGAATACAGCGGATGCTCCAAAAGCCGCAGAAACAGCCGATGCCGAAAAAGACGTAACGATTGAATATTGGCAATACGAGTTTCCCGCCAAGGTTGACCTGATTAATGAGCTCATTGCCGAATTCCAAAGCCTTCATCCCCATATTACGGTAAAACAGACCAACTTCCCTTATGACCAATATAATCAAAAGGTGGCCACGCTTGTTCCTGCCGGCAAAGGCCCTGATATTATTAATCTGTATTATGGCTGGCTGCCAAAATACGTTTCTTCCGGCTACTTGCAGCCGCTTCCGGAAGACAGCTTCCCAACTGCAGAAATAGAGAGCAATTTCTACCCGCTGGTCAGTGCTGCCAAGATCGATGGCTCCTACTATGCGATTCCAACCGCGGTGCGCACTCTCGCATTGTTTTACAATAAGGACCTGTTAAATAAAGCTCAAATCACGGAGCTGCCAACGACTTGGGAGCAGCTCGTAGAGACGTCCAAGAAGCTGACCGAAACCGACGCCAAAGGCCAGTTTGTGACGGAAGGGCTGGCATGGGAGCCCGGCGCGCAGCTTCATCACTGGTACCGCGATGGCCTCGTTCACCAAGCAGGCGGACAGGATCTAAGCGAAGATCGCCGTAAAATCCTGTGGGCAGACACGCCGGCCGGCTTGGAAGCTTTCCAATACCTGCTAGATTTTGCGATCAAGCATAAGGTGGGCATCAATGGGTTCTATGAAAATGACAGCAACGCGTTCATGACCGGACATGCGGCGCTTAATATTGACGGCTCCTTCCGTCTTGGCTCCATTAAGAAGGACTTCGCTGATTTGAACTTCGGCGTTGCACCGCTTCCTTCCTATAAGAGCAAGTCGGCGCCTTCCTCCTTCTGGGCGAACGCCATTCCCAAAAACGTAGAAGGCGACAAGCTGAAGGCTGCCTCCGAATTTCTGAAGTTTCTGACAAGCAAAGAGGTACAGGAAAAGTGGGTCGACCAGATCGGCGAGCTTCCCGCGCAGAAAGCGGTAGCTACCCAAGACAAATACGTGAACGATGAGAAGCTTGGCCCCTTCATCAATCAGCTTGATGACAGCCGCGCACACTTTTTCATCGACGAAACGCAGGAAAAAACGCTGTTTGTCGATGCGACCAATGAGGTGCTCCTGAACAATGTTCCTGTCGAGAAAGCCTTCACAGATCTAGTTGCCAAAACGCAAAAGCTCTACGACGACTATTGGGCAGCAATTGACAAAAAATAGCCTGGTAAGATCAGGGCGCGCAGCCGAAAGCTCGCGCCCTATCCTTTATGAGAGGGAGGCGAAACGAACGATGCTCGAACAAGCCCTGCGGCTAACCGCCCGCAAAAGCCGGGAACTGCTTCATACGAGACTAACCTATCGGACGCAGCGCTACCTGTTTATTTATATTGCGCTTGGCATACCCTTGCTGTATTTTCTCGGCACACGCATGGCTCCGATTCTTTATGCTTTCAACGTTAGCGTCCGTGAATGGGATCTACTGTCCCAAGACAAACCTTACGTTGGGCTCGCCAATTTCAGCGCCTTGTTCGCGGATGAAATTTTCCGGAAATCGATCGTCAACACGTTCAAATTTGTTATGATCGGCGTCCCCGGCCAGTTGATCGTCGGCCTGGCCGTTGCGCTGCTGCTGCATAACGTACAACGGTTCCGCGGCTTCTTCCGAACGGTATACTTCATCCCTTACGTGACGAGCATTATCGCCGTCAGCTGGGTGTTCCGCTGGATTCTGATGCGCAACGGCTGGCTGAACGAGATGCTGCTGAATCTGGGGCTAGAGCCGCAATTGTTTTTGCAATCGCCGCGCCAAGCACTGCTTCTCATTACGCTGACCATGATCTGGCAAAGCACCGGCTTCCAAATGCTGATCTTCATGACCGGCCTGGAGGCGATACCGCGCATGTATTATGAAGCGGCATCGATTGACGGGGCAGGCGCATGGCGCAAATTCCGGCATATCACGCTGCCGTTGCTGAATCCCGTGATCGTATTTTCGGCTGTCATCGGGGTCATTTCCTATTTGCAATCGTTTGGGCAGGTGCTGAGCATGACCAACGGCGGGCCGCTGAACGCCACGACGACCATGGTGCTCCACATTTATAATTTGGCGTTCCAGCAGTTTAAGATGGGAAGTGCCGCGGCAGCAACAGTGGTGCTGTTTGCCGTTATTTTGGCGCTTACCCTGCTGCAATTAAAAGTGTTGAACAAAAAAGTAGAATATTGATGGGGGCGAATCAAATGAGCTCATCAAGAGCATACCGAACGAGCGACAAATCGCCTGCGGATAAGCTGCGTACGGCGCTGATTTATTTGCTGCTCACCATCGGCGTAGGCATCATGCTGTTTCCGTTTTTATGGATGGTCGCCACCTCCTTTAAGCTGCCGCAGGATGTCTATAACCTTCGCCTCATTCCCGAGACGATGACGTTTGATAACTACACGGCGATTTTTAAAAAGGCTCCATTCGGTAATTGGATCAAAAACACACTCATTATTTCTCTGATTGCAACGGCTACCGTTGTCGTATTTGATACGGCTGCTGGCTATGTGCTCGCGAAATTTTCTTTTTTCGGCAAGCAGGTTATATTTCTGATCATTATCAGCACGCTTATGGTGCCAACGGAGATGCTCATCATTCCTTGGTATTTGATCGCAAACGATCTTGGCTGGTCTGACACCTATTGGGGTGTACTGTTCCCTGGCATTATTACGGCCTTCGGCATTTTTCTAATGCGCCAGTTTATGGACTCGATCCCTTCTGACCTGCTTGATGCGGCGCGAATTGACGGGCTTAACGAATGGCGTATCCTATCGCACATTGCCATTCCGCTAGTGAAGCCCGCCATCGTAACATTGATCATCCTTACGTTTATCGGGAACTGGAACCAGTTCATTTGGCCGCTCATTGTGCTGCAGACCGAAGCAAAGTTTACGCTGCCCGTCGGCATCGTATATTTCTCCAGCGAGCTTAAGGACACGAGCAACTGGATACTAATCATGGCAGGAACAACCATATCGATTGCTCCGCTTATTCTTTTGTTTCTAGTCTTTCAAAAACAAATTATTCGCGGCATTGCGCTTAGCGGGATGAAATAACGCTCCACTTCGTACTCGCGCTTCCCGCTTCAAGCCATGTCCACATGATTTCAGGTAAGGGTGATGACGATGAGCGATGCCAATCGCAGAATGATTTTAAATCTCTTTCTCCAAAATGCAGGCTCCCATAAAGGAGCCTGGCGCCATGATAGCACGCAGCTTAATGAAATCCATGACGTTAAGCATTTCCAGCGCATTGCCCAGAAAGCCGAAGCCGCCCGGATCGACTCGCTGTTTATTGCGGATGGCCTGTCGATTGAGGCTAAAGCGGTGCAGCATGGGCCTATTCTCAGCTTCGAGCCGCTCACGCTGCTCGCATCCATCGCTGCCGTCACGGAGCGGATCGGCTTGATCGCCACCGTATCTACCAGCTTCAACGAGCCTTATAACGTAGCCCGTATATTCTCCTCTCTCGACCATATTAGCGGCGGCCGTGCCGGCTGGAACATCGTAACGACGGGCGTAGAGAGAACGGCCTTCAACTTTGGCTTGCCTCAGCTGCCTCCGCATGCGGAGCGCTATGCGCGTGCAAAGGAATTTACGGAGGTTGCGCTTAAATTGTGGAACAGCTGGGACGCTGACGCGCTTGTACAAGACAAAGCTTCAGGAGTCTATGCGGATGCCAAAAAGGTTCACGACATTCATCATGAGGGAACCTATTACTCCGTACGCGGGGCGTTAAACATGATGCGCTCGCCGCAGGGCAGGCCGCTGCTTATACAAGCAGGCGCGTCCGAGGCTGGGAGAAGCCTTGCGGCTCAATACGCGGAATTGATTTTTACCGTCCAGCATTCATTCGAGGATGCCCGGCTCTTTTATAGCGATATCAAAGCCAGAACCAAAGAGGCTGGCCGCTCCCCTGACCAGATCAAGGTGCTGCCGGGACTGCATGTAATCGTAGGCGAAACCGAAGCCGAGGCGCTGGAGATAGCAAGCGAGCTGCAGCAGCTCGGCTCCATTGAGCGGGCCGTCATGTCGCTCTCCAACCTGCTTGGCATCGATTTTTCCGCCTATGCGCTTGATGAGCCCTTTCCTCCGCTTCCTAATCGTAAAGATGTCAATGCTTATCAATCATTTTATGAAATGGTGCAAAAAATCGTTGAAAATAAAACCATCACATTAAGGGAGCTGCTGGAGAAGCATTGGGTTGGCAATGGCCAGCTTCGCATAGCTGGCACACCTGTACAAGTGGCCGATCTTATGGAGGAATGGTTCTTGAACGGCGCTGCAGACGGCTTTAGTGTCATGCCGCAGCTTGGCTCCGGCGGAACGGAAGCCTTTCTCGATCTGGTTGTTCCTGAATTGCAGCGCCGCGGATTATTTCCAACAAGCTATACCGGTCTGACGCTGCGGGAAAATTTAGGATTCGATCTGTTATAATCATCCTTAGGAAAGGAGCGTTTACTATGACTGAACAACAGCATTTCCCTTATAAAAACGATCATTTGCTCGTGGATAACGAGTGGCTTGCACAGCATAGCCATACACAAGCCCTTGTCCTGCTCGACGCAAGGGCCAAGGGCTATGAGGACTCCCATATTCCGGGCGCCTACTGGCTGGATGTCCGAAAATTAAAGGATCATGCCCGGAATACGATTGCTCCTCTAGATGGGCTGAAGGATTTGCTTGCGAGCTTTGGCATCTCTAACGCCTCGACTATCGTCGTGTACGACGAGGGAAGCAGCGTGCTGGCGACACGAGCCTTCTACGTTCTTGAATATTATGGGCTCCGGGATCAAGTAAAGCTGCTTAACGGCGGCTTCGCAGCTTGGGCCGCGGAAGGCTATGAAGTGTCCAGCGAGCACCCGCCGGTTCAAACCGGCATTAGTTTAAACTTAACGGATAATCCTCTCCTCATTGCTTCCAAAGAAAATATTCAAGCAGAGCAAGGCAACCGGCTCCTGCTTGATACTCGAGCAGCCTTGGAGTATACCGGAGAAGATCAGCGCTCCAATCGAAAAGGCGGCCATATTCCCGGCGCCATTCATAAGGAATGGCGCGATGCGCTTGAGACAGCAGATCTAGACGGAGTTATCCGGTTCAAGGATGCCCCTACGCTAGAGCGTGAGTTCCAAGCTGCCGGCATCCACCCATCCAAAACGATCGTACCCTATTGCCAGTCGAATCAGCGCGGTGCGCACAGCTATTTTGCTTTGCGCTTGCTCGGCTATCCCGACATCCGTCCCTATGAAGGCTCTTGGGATGAATGGGGCAATGATAAGCATACCGAGGTTGTTTCCTTACTACCTGGAAACGAATAGTTTTGTACCTAAGGAAGTACTAACCTATATTTTAAAAAGCAGGGGCAATTCCTCCGTCATTCGATTGACGGTTGGAATTGCCCCTTTTCTATTAATATAAAGACTTCAAAGCTTCCGTGCCATAGTCATGAAGCTCATCTACTCGATGGTCGCGTATTTTGGCTGCCCATTCGGGATCAGCCAGCAGCGCGCGTCCGACAGCAACAAGGTCAAACTCCCCGTTTTCCAATCGTTCAAGCAGCCCCGCTAGGGAAGCTGGTTGAGCTGTATCCCCTTTGCTGCTTCTAAATTCATTATCGAGGCCAACCGATCCTACCGTGATCGTTGGTTTGCCGGTCAGCTTCTTCGTCCAGCCTGCCAAATTCAAATCGGAACCCGCAAATTCAGCCTCCCAGTAACGGCGAGTCGAGCTGTGGAACACATCAACCCCTGCACTCGCCAGCGGTGCCAAAAATTGCTCCAGCTCCTGCGGCGAATCCGTCAGCCTTGCGTCATAATGGCCGCCTTTCCATTGGGAGAATCGAAATACAATCGGAAAATCCGCTCCGACTGCCCGGCGGCATGCCTCCACAATCTCGGCAGCAAAGCGAGTCCGCGCTGCCAGATCACCGCCATAGCGGTCCGTACGCTTATTCGTTCTGTCCCAGAAGAACTGATCGATGAGATAACCGTGTGCGCCGTGCAGCTCAATCCCATCAAACCCTGCTTTGACGGCATCTGCCGCTGCCTGTGCAAAGGCTGCGATGACGTCAGCGATTTCATTTTCCGTTAATGGCTCCGTTATTTTCTCGCCGGAGAGGTTTAGCCCAGAGGGACCAATCGGCAGCGCCTCCGGATTAGGCAAATCGCCTATTTTACGGGCTAGGCCGAGATGCCACAGCTGGGGAATGATTTTGCCTCCTGCCTCATGGACGGCTTTGGCTACGTTGGCCCAACCCTGAAGGGCAGCCTCGCCGTGAAAATTCGGCACATTGGGGTTTGCTCCTGCCGCTGGATGATTAATGAGCGTACCTTCGGTAACGATCAGGCCGACGCCATTTTCCGCACGGCGGCGATAATAAGCCGCTACGTCCTCTCCTGGCACGCCGTTCGGAGAATATCCCCTCGTCATAGGTGCCATGACAATTCGATTGGCTAGCTCCAAGTTTCCGGATGCAAAAGGCTTAAACAATGCTTCGACCGAGGCCTTGCTATCGGTATTCGACATTCATATCCCTCCCGTATATGTGGTATGGTTCCTTATTTTCTTCGATGCTTTTCTATTTTACCATTCATTTCCGTGTATTCCTAGTTAATTAATATGCTTAAGACTAGTATAAAAAAGCTGCCTCTCAAGTCATTTTAGACTCGGGGCAGCTCTGCTATTTCCATCCTATTTGTGTTCCATGAGGATCAAGCCATTTGCTTTGTTAGTCTGCTTTTTCTTCCGGAGGAAGCAGAACGATCTTGCCTTCGCCAAGCTCAACGCGCAGCTTGTTTGAGTTTTTCACTCCAATGGATTCTAGGTAACCCGCAGGTACCTGGAGCCGCCCGGCTTTATCCAGCACAGCATATTCCACATGCGAGCTTTCATCGCCGTCCGCTTCCTCGAGCTCGGCAAGCTCCTCCGCATAGGAGCGTTTGCGCAGCATCTCCGAAGATATTTTGCCATCGCGAATGGCCGCTACGCGGTCCACCTTCTTGGCAAGCTCCGGATCATGCGTAACGATGACGACGGTGATGCCAATCGTCCGGTTCAGCTCGCGGAACAAGTCCAATATTTGATTCGCCATGCGGGAATCAACCGAGCCTGTCGGCTCATCCGCGAGCAGCAGCTTCGGATGGTTGGCAAGCGCGATAGCGATCGCTACCCGCTGCTGCTCGCCTCCCGACAATTCATAAAGCTTATTCGACGCACGGTGGCTGAGCCCTACGGCATCGAGCAGCTCCTTCGCGCGCCAGCGCTTACGGCTGCCGGTCAGCAGAATGGGCAGCTCGATATTTTCGAGCGCAGTCAAATACGGAATCAGGTTCCTCGCATTGTTTTGCCAGACGAACCCGACACTCTCCCGCTTGTACTTCACAAAATCTCTCTCTTTGAACTTCAGCATGTCACGGCCGTCTACGGTCAGCTTGCCTGCCGTCGGACGGTCCAGCCCGCCCAGCATGTTCAGCAGCGTGGACTTTCCACTGCCGCTATTGCCGATAATCGCCATAAGCTCGCCGTTCTCGATATGGAGATCAAGGCCTTGCAAGGCGAATACTTCCAGGTCAGCTGTTTTGTATATTTTGACTAGCCCTTCGCAATGAATCATCCGTCAATCCTCCCCCAGCTTAATCGCTTGATGGATACGCAGCCTCGACAGCATGTACGCAAGAATGCCAAGTCCAAAGAGGAGCATAAAGCCAACCAGCACATAGATGCGCATTAAATCGGTGGAGTCGAACATAACCTTGAACGGCGGTACAAGGCTGCTCGGGTTAAAAGCAATCTGGAAGTTCGGCACGTACAGCAGGCTAGCCAAATTTCCGACACCGATGCCGATGAACACGGCTACTCCGGAGGTGAGCAGCTGCTCAACGCCAAGCATGCCAATCAGCTGTTTAAGCGATAAGCCAATGGCGCGCAAAATCCCGTTTTGCAGCGTCCGGCCCCTCAGCGACAATACCCAATACAATAAAAACCCGATAAAACTGACAAGAATCGATAACACAAAGCCTAACGTCAAGATGCCATTCAATGCCATAAGAAATGGATCATTCTTGGCATCCACAAGCTCGCTTCTCGTGTTCACGATATTCGTAATAGGCAGATTCGCTTCCTTAATCCCTTCATAAAAGTCAGCCGTGCTGACTTCGGGGTCGAGCTTTAGCCAGACATTGTAGGGCTCTAGCGCAAGCTGCACCTGAATGCGGGGCAAATGACCGACGATGAGCATAGGCGCCTTGCCCGTTTCCGCTTTATCGCTGACATCCACACTTCCGACAGGCGGATTAGGATTAAAGGTTGGGAAATAGTCAATGATGCCGTAAACCTTAAACGGCTGCTGCGGAACATCACTCCATCCAACCCAAATGGTATCGCCAGGCTTTACTTTTTTCTGCTCCGCAAGCGTTCTTGAAATGAGTACAGCCTGCGAATCGCCCGCCAGCAAATTTAGATAGTCATTTAGCGGATAGTCGAGCAAGCTGTCCCGGAACCAGGTCGTTTCGCCAAACTCATCCGTATCAATGCCGATCAGGGTAGCGGCTCCCGTCCCGTCATTTACGCTAAAGGCGGTTTCCTTCTTAAATACTCTTGCTGCGTGCTGAACGCCTTTGACCGTCTTGAAAGGCTCAAAGGCTGGCTCCACATAATGGACGGGAGCTTGAACAGCAGCCGTATCCGGCTGCGGCGCTCCTGGGCCTGCCGGAGGCGGCGCATCGTTCATCCACTGTGCGGTAAGCACAATCTCCGCTCCGTTGCCGTATCTAATCCGATCTTCTGTATTATTGTTAATCGTTCTCGCTGCCGAAGCGCTGAATACGCCCGTAGCGATGGTCATAATGAGAAAAATCATCAGAAATTGATATTGCGAGCTGGATCGCCCTACCTGAATTAGCGTGGCATAGACCGATGGCGGCCACCACTTCTTGCCAACCCAGTAGACGAGCCTCAGCACCCATGGATATAAACGAAGCAGCAGCAAGCCAGCACCCATAATGAACAACGCCGGAATGACGAACTGCAGCGGATCGATATTCAAGTCATCGGCATTAAGCCCTAAGCTTTGCAAATCGGCAAGCCGTTTACGGAAAGTATATAATCCGTAAATCGCCAAAGCTAGCGCAATGACATCAAGGAACATTTTGTGCCATAGCGGTGATTTGAGCAATCTTGCGAGCTGCTGCTTATGGCCAACAATAGAAACCCGCGTAGCCATAATGATTGGGATCAGCATAATAATGAAGCATGCAGCGGATGCAATTGCTCCATAGCGGTAAGCTTCCTCCGTCAACCGGACTGGCAGCCTCACGCGCTGGACAAATTCAAGGAAGCCATTCGACGAGCCAAGCACTTCGGTCAATAGGACACCGAGCAGCGGACCCAAACCAAAGGCGATGCCACATAAAATAATGCCCTCCACCCCGTACGAGGTAATGACCTGCCAGCGCGCAGCGCCTCTGCTTCGCAGCACGGCGATTTCGTTTTTCTGCCGATCTGCAATCAGGTTGGATACCATAAACATATAGAAGCCGAGCATGATCAGAACCGGAACATTGAGCGACCACATTAACGTTCTTAACTGCTCCGCACGTTCCATGTATTTGGCGATCGTATCCAGTGACGGTGTCTCCGACACGATCTGGTACATCGTGACATGATTCAGCAGCACATTTTTTATTTTGCTAGTTGTCAGAATGAAATCATCAATGAATCTGAGCTCCAGCTTGGAGTAATCCAGCACGAAAAACCACCCTGCAGAGGCAAGCGGAAGCCGGCCTTCCTGCAGCAGCTGCTGCCTAGCTACTTTATCGCTAATAATGAAGCTGCTGCTCAGCTCGCTTAAGTCCGTATCTCTAAAATAAGGATCATCATCTAGCTTCTTTTCGAACACGCCTACCGGCTTAAACTTTATTTCCCCGGCAATTTTTTTGTCGTCCAAACGAAACTCGGAATCCAGCACCGTTTTGAATTGCATCAAGCTTCTATCCGTCACAAGCACTTCATAGACGCCATCCACAGGCTGCTGCTCTGCAGGCATCCTGCCATCCGTCAGCTTAATATGCTGCTCCAAATCGGAGAAAGAACGAAGCGTCATCGTTTTGACCGATTTTGTCGTCTCTGGGTCGGGGTCGTTCATTGGCCTAATCTTGAGCGACTTGGATTGAAGATCTACAACAAGCTCCTGTACCGGGATTTGAAAGCTGGCCGGCGCCTCTTCCTGAATATAACGGTCAACCTTGTCGAAAATGCTGTTCATCTGCTCTGGCGTTTCTTTCGTATAAAATAATTTATTGTATTGGTTGCCGGGATACACGCCACGCTTGGCCTGCATCGTCTCCAAATCCTTAACCAGCATTCTCGATAATACCGCTTCCGAATATATCGGCATGCTGCTAACCAGCGCTACCGACATAACTAAGCCTATAAACAAGCTTGCGACCAGCCATTTGTTTTGGACCATTTTACGAATAATCATGACGAATAATGCCACTTGAAAACCTCCCAGGTAAACGGCAATCCTGCAAAAATTATTGCAGCACGACTATTGCGCCCTCTTCCAATCCCTTCGTGATCTCAATCTCCGTTGATCCTTTAATGCCCGTTTCCACATCGATTTCGCGAATTTTGTTGCCGTCCTCCAGCGTTCTTACGAAGGTCCGGCCAAGAAAGCTGCGTACGCCGCTCCGCGGAATTTTCAAAATATCATCGCGCTGCTGCAGAACAATAATGACATCTGCAAATGCTCCAATTGAAGCATCCGCCGGTACTTTAGGCACCTCAATAAACAGCGTTTTGGAATAGCGATCCCGAAGCTGCTCGTTCATCGTCGTTGGAGCGGAAGAAGGCGTCTGAACCACTTTCCCTTCAAACTCTTGGGAGCCGAAGATGACTTTGGCAGGAAACCCGACATCCACGCTCGTTATTTCGGCGCCTGACTCGACCCGCAGTGCGACGCGCAGCTGGCTTGGGTCAGAAATCATCACTAACGTCTGATAGGGCTCGACAAAATCCCCTTCGTCCAAATCCTCGACAAAGGTTACCTGGCCATCCATTCCGGCTACAAGCTGTTTACTGTTAAAGGTGCTCATTAACCGATCCAGCTTTAAATTTTCAATTTCCATCTGCAGCTGGGCAATATCAATGGCATCGCTATCGCCGCCTAATTTCGCCTGCTTAAAGGAGAGCTTCGCTTTGGCAACCGATAGCTGCTGCTCCTTTAACTGAATATCGAGGCCATCCACGTTCAACTGAACGAGCACATCGCCCTTTTTAACCTTTGCCCCTGAGGTTACCGTCATTTTCGCAATGCGTCCGCCTTGCCCTGTAAACTGCGCGATTTCCGATTTCGTCGATTCCAGGCTGCCGCTTCCTTTAATATCCTGTGTGATCGTTCCCTTCTCTACGGTAACGGTCCGATAGTTCTCTTGCGCCGGCTTCACAAGCGGCGGCTTCAAAGCGCTCTCCTCGGCTGGAAGCAGGGAGCAGCCTGTTAATGAGGCGCTAATAAGCAGCGCGAATGACCAGCCTAGCAGCGGCTTAAGCTTTTGCGACAATTTGTCCATCCTCCAGTTCATACACATGGTCAACGATTTCCATAATGGCAGGATCATGGGTGGTCATAATAATCGTCATGCCTGCCGACTCAACCAAATCACGGAACACCTTCATGATTTGCAAGCCCGTACGGCTGTCAAGCTCAGCGGTTGGCTCGTCAGCAAGCAGAAGCTTGGGCTTATGGGCAATCGCCCTAGCAATTGCAGTCCGCTGCTGCTCCCCGCCGGAGAGCTCAAATGGGCGATGATGCATTCTTGTTTTTAAGCCTACTTGCTCCAGCGCTTCAACTGCCGCTTCCTTGCGGCCATTAGCCGCCATTCCCGCGACTCTTAATATAAACTCTACGTTTTCATAGGCGGACATGAGCGGTATGAGTGCGAAGGATTGAAAAATCAAGCCCATTTCCTTGCGTCGCACCATATCGCGCTCTTGATTGGACATAGCCGTCAGATCTCGCCCGGCAAACGTAATCTGGCCCTCGGTCGGACGGTCCAGCGCGCTTAACAAATTGATTAGCGTTGTCTTGCCCGAACCGGATCTTCCCTTGAACGCAATCAGCTTGCCAGACGGAATTGCTATATCCACGCCCTTTAATACGGTTACAGCTCCGGTACCGCGTCCGAACGTTCTCTTTAAAGCGCTTGCATGAATGATATCATGCGTGGTTGGCAGCATCTGACGGTAAACCTCCATTTCCAATAAAACGTTTACATTTGTATCTTTTTCCATTTTAACCCCGTCCAGCCGTCTGCACAAGACTATCTATTTTTTCTATTCAATGGCGTAAACGACTTGTGGTGAAGGTAATATTCTTGGGGGTCATATAATGAGTATGTTGGAGTAAAACATTGGGTTATCTATGGTCTCTAATTAGTAATCTCTAGTCTCTATTTAGTTATCGCTGGTCTCTATTTAGTTACCTCTAGTCTCTAGTTAGTTTAGATGGAATTTTTCCCTCTAATCTTCTGAATTCCTACCGATTTTTCCATTTACCTGGAATTCATCCTGTTAATTTCAAGGAATCAGACGAATCTCAATGAAAATAGCTAGATTAACGGGATAAATTCCTTCTATTATCTATTCCAATCCAATAAGGCTATTTTAGCAGGAGAAATTCCATTTAATCTCCGTTTCATTTCACACGAGAAGACCGCCTCATAACTATCGTAACCCGCTTTTTGAGTTAAAGGGCATTGCTTAATGGGCAGGGCAGTCCGTGCGAGTTTCTATCTTCATAAAATTAGCAAGGTCCTCAATCGACCCCTGCACGAGGTTTTCAGTTCCTACCCAAACGTTGCTTTCTCCTAGCCGCATTTTCCGCATGAAAGCTATGGCTTCCACAAAATAAACCTCAATCCCCCCCTCCCTCTCATTCGCTTCTTCACGCCTGATAGCCGTAGATTTCATAGAAAAAAGCCTTCGCTCCTTAAAAAGGTTCGAAGGCTTTAGCTTCTATTAAATATCAAGCTGCAAGAAAAAAATAACAGCCGTCACCGTGAGGATGCTTATTATCGTAGATACAAACACCGATTGTGAGGCGAATTCTGCCTCGTTGTCGAACTCAACTGCCAGCAATACGCTGCTGAGCGAAGTTGGCACGGCGGAGGAGACGATTAGCGCGGCTGCGGTCAGCTTGTCGATTCCAAGCAGTGTGTTCATTTGCATCAGCCATACGATCAACCATGCGAGCAGCGGTCCGGCAACAAGCCTCAGTATACCCGAAATGCTCACGTCGATGAGCAGCGAGCGTTTGATTTTCCACTCCATATTGCCTAGCTGAACCCCGAGCGTAATAAGCGCGGTACCGATAAACGCATCCGAAAGATAACCGAGCGGCGTCGCAATCGGCTGCGGAATGGCAACCTCAAACCCTCTTAATAGGAAAGCAATTGGAATGACATAAATAATCGGCATGGACAGAATGGTTCGCATAATGGTCCGCATATCCGCTTTATGGGCGTTTACGTTATAGATGCCATAAGTGTTTGGGATAAGGGATTGCATCATCATAATGAGCACCTGTATGGCAAGCGTTTTCTCGTTTCCTGCAAAAGCGAGCTGATTGAGCGGTATGCCGTAATTCGCGCTGTTATAAAACAGGACGCTGTTGCGCATTGCGCTTTTCATGCTGGGCTGGTAGCTTCTCAGCCGAATGACCGCTTCGACAATCAAATACTGCGCAACCATAAACAAAATGAAGAAAAATAACACCTTTCCAATGACAGAAGCGGAGATATCCGTTTTGTACAGCAAATTAAACATGATCGCCGGAGAAAATAAATAAAAATTGAGCTTCGATAGCGTTTTGATATCCAGTTTGAACGCCCGCTGAATCACGATGCCAAGGCCGATCATAATAACCATCGGAAGCACATTCGACATCAGGATGTGAAGGAAAATACTCATTGCTGCATCTGCTTCTTTCTATTAAATAGTCTGGTAAGCATGAGGAACATAAACTGATTAGACACAAGTCTTCATCGTTCTTTGATCGCTTCACTCATTTTAATAGTTTCGCACACGGTTAGGCAAGCATCGGTTTAATAAGGGGCTCTTCTCCTTCAACTGATGATAATAAGGAGTTATGATGGTCAGAGCCAATGTTCCTTCACTCGTCTGAGAGTAACTTTCTTTGCCGAATCGATAGTCACTGACCCTTCAAAAATACCTTTGTATATGCCTAAGTTTCATCATGCGACACTTCTATTCTAATTTCTGATTGATTAGCATTTCATCCCATCCGTTTCCGGATGAAGTTATCCTTTCTCAGCCCGCTAGCCAGGCTTATGAACCGCCATAGATTAGGCTGTGCTGAGTTAAGTCTACTTTTTAGATCTATTTCTTCCAATCGGGCAGATTCAGATGAAATAGGTCTATTTTTTAGATCTATTTCCTTGAGATGCGGCGTTTTGGTGCTCATTTTACCGAATGGAGCTGATTTAGATCTATTTTTTAGACCTATTTCTTCCAATCGGCCAGATTCAGATGAAATAGATCTATTTTTTAGATCTATTTCCCTGAGATGCGGCGTTTTGGTGCTCATTTTACCGAATGGAGCGGATTTAGATCTATTTTTTAGACCTATTTCTTCCAATGGTGTGACCTTTGAGACACAAGAAGAAAGGCTGTCCCCACAGGCGATTAGCCTTACTGGGACAGCCTCGTACATTAATTAGTGATACACATATAATATTATTCATAACGGGTTACTTGAAACCAGAAACAATGAGGTACGCCGCAAAATTACAGCACTTATCTGTAAATCCACCATAGCCTTATCTACAAAACAATACAGACGCAACTTCTCAACAAGCCGTTTACTCTCTTGTGTAAACATATCTTCTCGACTAACTTACTATTATCTACCTACAAGCGTAGCCTCATCAATAATCTACCTCACCTAAGTACAAACGCAGCTCAACCACGAACCTACCGCCACCTCAGTACAAACGCAGCTTCACTACTAACCTACTGCCAGCCACCTAAGTTCAATCGCAGCTACTTAACAACCAGCCAACCACCGTTACCTCATCGCAGACGCAGTTGACTAGCAAACCTGGTATGAAGCGCAGAAGCAGCATAAGCGAAGGGGCAGCAAACTAGACTTTAAACTAAACTATACCTGCGTACTAGCGCTAAAGCATGTTCCTCCTTACAGCTGCTGCTCCTGCTGGTAGAGCACCGTTGACAGGTAGCGCTCGCCGTTGCTCGGTATGATAGCGACTACGCGCTTGCCTGTACCGAGCTTCTGGGCTAGTTGAACTGCTGCGAATATGGCTGCGCCGGAGGAAATGCCGCCGAGGATCCCCTCCTCCTTCGCCACTCTTCTTGCCGTCTCAAAAGCATCCTCGTTGCTGACTTGGATGATTTCGTTATAGACGTCCGTGTCCAGAATGGACGGGACGAAGCCTGCGCCAATGCCCTGAATCTTATGCAGACCCGGCGGCCCGCCGGATAATACTGGAGAAGCGGCGGGCTCCACCGCCGCAATATGAATATGCGGGAAGCGTTCGCGCAGCACTTCGCCCGCGCCCGTAATGGTACCGCCTGTGCCAACGCCCGCCACAAAGCCGTCCAAACTGCCGCCGAGCGACTCGATAGCCCTGACGATTTCAGGGCCAGTCGTTTCGCGGTGGATCTTCGCATTGGCGGGATTATCGAATTGCAGCGCCGGAAAATAGTCCGGATGCTTCGCCTGCAGCTCCTGCGCCGTCCGGATGGCGCCCTTCATGCCTTCAGGCCCCGGCGTCAGCACAAGCTCCGCGCCATAGGCGCGCAGCAGGTTGCGGCGCTCCAAGCTCATCGTCTCCGGCATGACCAGAATCGCCTTGTAGCCTCTCGCCGCCGCGACCAAGGCAATGCCAATGCCCGTATTGCCGCTTGTCGCTTCAATTATCGTATCGCCCGGCTTCAGCTTGCCTTCGCGCTCCGCCTCCTCGATAATGCTGATCGCAATGCGGTCCTTCACGCTGCTGCCCGGGTTAAAAAATTCCAGCTTCAGCAAAATTTCCGCGCTGCCCTCCGGCACTACATTTTTCAAACGCACGAGCGGAGTGTTTCCAATTAAATCGGTAATATTATCGACTACGAGACTCATCTTCCCTACCTCCTATATGTTAAAGGCCTTGCGGCGCGTGCCGATATCGGTTAAGCCTGCTCGCTAGACAGCAACGTTGCCCTGCGAGTGCTCATACAGCTCTTTATAATGTCCGTCATGCTCCAGTAGCTCCTGATGATTGCCCTGCTCCACGATCTCGCCATGGCTCATGACAATAATGCGGTCTGCCTGCATAATCGTTGACAGCCGGTGCGCAATGACAATCGTCGTCCGGTCCTGCGACACCACTTGAAGCGCATTCTGAATCAGCTGCTCAGTATGGGAATCGAGATTGGCGCTCGCCTCATCCAAAATTAGCACCTTAGGCTTGAACACGATTATTCTCGCAAAAGAAATCAGCTGGCGCTCTCCCGCGGACAAGCCGCTGCCGCGCTCGGAAAGCTTCGTATCGTAGCCGTTTTTCAGCTTCGCGATAATCGCATCCGCTCCCACAAATTCGCAGGCGTGAATAACCTCCTCGCGGGAAATCGAATCGTCGAACATCCGGACATTCTCGATAATGCTGCCGGAATACAGATACGGCTCCTGCTGCACCAACCCAATAAGACGATGAAGCGTGGCTTGCGGGATATCGCGGACATCGGTCTCGTCAATTCGGATGCTGCCTTCCTTCACATCATAGAAACGGCATAACAAGCTGATCAACGAGCTTTTGCCTGCCCCGGTCGTTCCCACGACGCCAATGAGCTCGCCCGAATTAATATGCAAATCCAAATCCCGGATGATGGGAATGCCTTCCTCATAGGAGAAAGAGATGCGATCAAAATCAATCCGCCCCTTCACCTGCTCCAAGTGAATGCCCGATAGCGTGGCCTGACGCTCGTCGGCTTCTTCGCCGTCTTCCGTTTTTTGCAAATCGACAGGCTCTTGCAACCGGTCCGTAACGTCGGGCTTATTGGCGAACACGCTCCATATTCTCGTAATCGCAACCGTTGCCGATTGCAGCGTGTTCCACTGCTGGGTAATCGTATTAATCGGCTGAAAAAACTGGCGGATATATGTGATGAACGCATACAATACGCCAAACTCCAGCTGTTTGCCAAGCACCGCATGCCCGCCGATCCAGACAACCAGCGCAACGGACAAGTTGCTCAATATATCAAAGGTCCGGCCAAAAACGACATTCGTCCGTATTTCCCGAAGATTGGCTTTGAAATAAAGGCCATTGCGCTCGTCGAATTGCTTCTGCTGCTCCTTCTGCTGATGGAACACCTGCACCAGGTTCATGCCAGACAAGTTCTCAGCTACAAATGCGACCATACGCGACAATCTCGTTCTCGCAATCTGGTAGGTCGTGCGCATAAACGAGCGGAAGGCGATGGCAATAAACCATATCATCGGCAGCAAAATCAAGCAGTACAGCGCAAGCTTCGTATCCAGCTGAAACATGAGCACGATGATGAAGATCAGCGTCAGCCCATCCCGGAAAAGGCTAAGCAGCACCTGATTAAAAAACTGGTTAAGCGCCTCCGTATCGCTCGATACGTGGGTGATCAGGCTGCCGCTCGACATCCGGTCGAAATAGCGCATAGACTGCTTCAAAATGTGTCCAAATAGCTGCTTGCGGATCCGGGACACAATACTCTGCCCGATATTTTGCAGCAGATTGCTTTGCAGATAGGTAAACAGAAAGCTCGATAAGGATAAGCCTAAATATACGATACAGATCGTGAGCAAGCCTTTATATTCCGCTTTGCCTGTAAATAAATGATCGTCAAACGCAATTTTCATTAAAAAAGGCTGCAGCAAATCCGATAAAATCGCAATCAGCGTGCAGCAAAACACGCCAATAAAGGACCACAGATGCGGTCTAGCGTAGCCGGAAAGCGTACGGAAGGCCGATATATACTCTGGCTTCTGTTCGGGCATATTGGGATCGCCTTTCTGATCCGCCTGCCAATTATGAATGGCTTGTGCCGGTCGCATGTTGACTCCCCTCCTCCTGTATCGCATGAAGCGTCGCATAGAGTCCTTGCTGCTCCAATAGCTCCGTATGCTTGCCGCGCTGCACAATCTCGCCTTCATCGAGCACGATGATTTCATCGGCGTGCTTAATTGCGCTGATGCGGTGCGCGATGATAATCGTCGTCTTGCCGCTGCGCTGCGTCTGAATCGCGTCAATAATATCCTTCTCCGTGACCGCGTCGACAGCGCTGACGCTATCATCAAGAAGCATGACCGGAGCATCCTTTATGATGCCTCGCGCAAGGCTGGTCCGCTGGCGCTGGCCGCCCGAAAGCGTCAAGCCTCGCTCGCCGAGCCTCGTTTCGAATTTATTTGGCAGATCGACGATGTTGTCGTAGATCTGGGCATGCTTAGCTGCAGCCTCGACCGCATCAAGCTCCCGCTCCCTGTCGGAGAAAGCAATGTTTTCCCTGATCGTCGTACTGAACAAAAATCCGTCCTGCGGCACGTACGCGATCTGTGTACGCAGGCTCTCCAGCGACATTTCCCGTACATCCGTGCTGCCGTACATAATAGTGCCCGGCGGCGGATCATAGGTGCGCAGCAGCAGCTTCATTAAGGTGGTTTTGCCGCTGCCCGTACGCCCGATAATGCCAAGAGTCGTACCTGGCTTAACGCTCAGGCTAATATTTTTAAGCACGGGGTTTGAAGCCTCGTCGTAGCGAAAAGACAAGTTCCGGACGCTAATGCCCGCTTGGGTCAAGTTGACCGTCTTGGCATGCTCAGGCTCTGCAATATCCGAGCGCTGGGCTAACAAGCCGTTCAGGCGATCCAGCGAAGCACGCGAGCGCTGAATCGTATTAATGACATTTCCGATTTGCTGAAGCGGATTCATCAGCATTCGAATATATAGCGTTAGCGCAACGAAATTGCCTAACGTAATCTGCTTGGTAAGGGTGAGATAGCCGCCGAAGGCCAGAGCGACGATAAGGGAAATCGCCCCAAGAAACGGAATCAGCGCCTGAAAAAAAGACGACACGCGCACGAGCCGCAGCTGGTGATGCCGAATTTGATCGACGGTTTTTCCGAAGCGCTCGTTCATGATGTCTTCCACGGCGAATTTTTTCGTTACGCGGATGCCCCCGAACTGCTCCTCAGCTGTTTCTGTCATCGTACCGAGCGCTTCTTGTACCTCCATCGATCTCTTTCTAATAATCGGCCCTAAATAAACGACGATGATCGGAATGAGCAAGAGCGGAAATATCGATGCCAATATTAAATAATAAGGAATATGAATGAACAGCATCATCGTAACGGCCGCCACGAGCATCATCGTTGCGTTCGCCGTTGAGTTTACGCCCATGGAGATGGACTCCCGCACCGCCGTAACATCGTTCATAAAATAGCTGAGCAGCTTGCCGACGCCGTTTTTCGAATAAAATCGCTCGCCCATAGCCGTAAAATGTCGAAATAAGCCTTGCCGAACCATGTATTCAAACCGTCTGCCCACATACATAATCAGATACATCGCGAGGCCATTAAACAGTACGTGACCAACGCCAATCACCAAAAGCAGCAAGCTGAAATCAACAACCAAACCGCCGGTTAATAAGCCTTGCTCCAGTTTATCCGTAAAGTCTCCCAGCACCTTCGGATAAAAAACGTTAATGACGTTGGCGACCAAGTGGAACAGAATCGAGATCAGGTAAAAATGCCATGTTTTCCGAAAAAAATCAGCGAGTATTCTTTTGGGTCTCAATAAAGGATCACTTCCTCGTCTAAAAGATTGGGGTTACGCTTCCTGCGTTTGCGGAAATTGCAATTCATACAGCTCATGGTAACGGCCTTGCAGCTGCAGCAGCTCGTCATGCGTTCCGCTCTCTGCAATCCGTCCTTGCTCGAGCACATATATCCGATCGGCCTGGCGTATCGTCGACAGCCGATGCGCGATAACAAGGCAAGTGCGGCCTTGAAGCAGCAGAGCCAGCGCCTCCTGAATGTATTGCTCTGACTCGGTATCAAGCGAGGCCGTTGCCTCATCCAAAATAATAATCTGCGGGTTTTTCAAAATTGCTCTGGCGATGGAAAGCCGCTGCTTCTGCCCGCCGGAGAGCTTTACGCCGCGCTCACCGATCGGAGTGTCGTAGCCAAGCGGGAATGAATCGATGAACCCGGCTGCATTGGCTGCTTGCGCCGCGGCGACGACCTCCTCGTGCGAAGCCTCTTGGTTGCCGTAGCGGATATTCTCGCCTATCGTTCCATTAAACAAAACGACATCTTGGGAGACGATACCGATTTGCTCTCTAAGGGAGGCAAGCGTTACGTCCTTAAGCGAGTAGCCGTCAATCGTTATATCGCCCGACTGCGGATCGTAAAACCGGGCAATCAGGCTCGCGATCGTCGTTTTCCCCGAACCGGATGAACCGACAAGCGCGGTCACCTTGCCCGCTTCAAGCTCTAGGTAAAAGTTGCTCAGTATGGTCGAATCGCCTGAATAAGCAAAATGGATGTGATCGAACACGATATGGCCGCTCGCTTGCGGCAATCGCTTCGCATCCTTCTTCTCTACAATTTCCGCCTCTGTATTCATAACCTCCATGATGCGTTCGTAAGCAGCAGCCGATTGCTGGATGGTGTTAATAATGCGGCTGAAATGGCGAATCGGATTTTGCAGCAGCCGCAAGTAGGCAATAAAAGCGACGATCGTGCCAACCGTCATCTGGTCATTCATCGCCAGCCATGCTCCGAACACGAGCACGATGGCCAGACCGAGATAATTAAGAAAATCTATGATAGGTTCATAAGCCGCCCTTAAGCGGGTCACCTGAATATTCGCATCCATGTTCCGCTGGGTGCGCTCGGAGAAACGATCCGACTCGTAGGCCTCTGCGGTAAACGATTTAATTAGACGTATGCCCGTCAGCGTATTTTGCAAATGGTCGCTCACATCAGCCACGGATTCCTGAACCGTCCGGAACGAGGCACGCATTTTTTTGCCAAATAAACGGGTCGTCAGAATCATGAACGGAAAAGTTGCCAGCAGCAGCACCGTTAGCTTCCAATCAATCCATAGCATATAGACGGCAATCGCCGTAAAGGTGAAAAAGTCGGTAAATAATTGCATCATGCTGGAGGAGATCATTTGCTGAAGAATGCTTACGTCGTTCGTGACCCGCGACATCAGGTCGCCGGTGCGGTTGCGGTCGAAGAATGAAACATCAAGGCTTTGCATATGACGATATAAATCGTTGCGAAGGTTATAGAGTACCTTTTGACCGATGGAGGCCATAAGCGACGTGCTGATGTAGCGCAGCGCACCAAGCGCAAGCGCAGCACCGAGCACACCTCCACCGATCAGAAACAGCTTGCCAAACTGCTTATTCGGAATGATATGGTCAATGGTCATTCGCGTTAGTTGCGGAACGATAAATTCGAGCAGCGAGATCGCGATGACGCAGACGACCGCCGCAAGCAGCAGCGGCCATTGCAGCCGAGCATGGGTGTAGACGCGCACGAACATATCGAGAATGCGGGCAGGCTTCACCTTCTCCCCGTTCCCAAATTTCCTCATCCCGCCCATGCCCCCGCCCGGCCGATAAGCGGGAGCGGAATTGTTGCGCTCGCTCATATTCGCTCACCCTCTTCGCTGCCGCCTGCCGTACCCTCCAAAATCTGGCGAAGCGATAGCCGAAGCTCACCGAGCAATATGCGCAGTTCCTCTGCTTTGCCGCTGTCGGCAACCGCAGCGCGTTCTGCCGCCTTCAGCAAATGAAGCAGCTCCTTGCCTGCCGGTGTCAAGCGGCGATTCGGCTTGCGACGCTCGAAGTGGGCGCCATCCTCCTCCGCCTCCCGCTCTGCGCACTCGCGCCGTTCAGGCTCGTTCCCGTCATTGTCCTTCTCCTCGAGCAAATAAGCTCTGCCGTCGTCCGTAATCTCAAATACCTTCTTGCCGTCCTGCTTTGAGGATTCGACAAAGCCCTGGTCCCTCAGCATCTGCAAGGTCGGATAAATCGAGCCTGCGCTTGGCTTGTAGGTGCCGCCGGATTGATCCTCCAGCGCCTTCATCATCTGATAGCCATGCATGCTCTCTTGCTCCAGCAGCGCCAGCAATGCATATTTCACGCCGCCGCGGCTAAAATAGCGCCTCCCCGAGCCTCTGCTCTCCCTCTCATGAACGTGATGCAAAAACAATTGTTCCTCTGGCTGCCATTCTTTCGTCATGCCATAATCTCCTCCGTTAACGATATATCGTATTAATATGAATTCTATACGATATATCGTTAATTGGCAATTACTTGTTGCGGAAGAGGGCCCCTCATCACCTCTTAGAGCCCCTAGCTTACTGGCGCAGCCTGATTTTTCCCATGACAAAATCCAGTAAATAATCGTACTTTACTGGATTTTGTCGCAATATAAGTCCAGAATATATTAGAAATTCCCTCTTGAAGCAACGGGAGCCTGATCAATCACTTCCGCAATGCGCGCTAGCGTGCCCTCACCCAGCACGATGCCCGATGCCTTCACGTTTTCTTCCACCTGCTCCGGACGGCTTGCACCGACCAATGCGCTGGATACGTTAGGCTGCCGCAATATCCAAGCTAGCGACAGCTGGCCTACCGTAATTTCCAGCTCGGCTGCAATGGCTTTGAGCTTCTCGACCTTAGCTAGCTTCTCCTCTGTAATTTTGTTTTTAAAGTTCTCATGCTTAGCCGCACGCGATTCATCCGGCACTTGGCTGTTTGCCGAGTATTTGCCCGTTAGCAGCCCTTGGGCCAGCGGCGAGAATACCACTTGGCCAAAACCTTTCTTCAGGCCAAGCGGGATAATTTCCTTCTCGATGTAACGCTCGAACAAGTTATAGATCGGCTGGTTTACAACGATGCGATCCAGCAAATACTTGTCGGCAATGGCGAAAGCTTCCGAAATCTGCGCCGCCGTCCATTCGCTGACTCCTACGTAATGAACCTTGCCCTGGCGGACCAAATCCTCGAACGCCCGCAGCGTCTCCTCTAGCGGCGTCTCCGTATCGAAGCGGTGGCTATAAAATACGTCCACATACTCCAGTCCCAGACGCTTCAGGCTCGCATTCGCCGATTCGATCACATGCTTGCGGGACAAGCCGCGGTCGTTAGGCCCGTCGCCGATTTTGCCGAATACTTTCGTTGCAAGCACGTAGGATTCGCGCGGATAAGCGCGCAGGGTCTCGCCGACCACCTTCTCCGCTTCACCCTTTGCGTATACATTTGCGGTATCGAAGAAGTTCACGCCTAAATCATACGCAGCCTCAATGGATTTCACTGCATTTTCCCGCTCCACGTAGCCCCCGTAGGTTAACCAGCTCCCAAGGCTGATACTGCTGACCTTCAAGCCGCTTGCGCCCAGATTCCGATAGTTTACTGTCATTATAAAATCCTCCTTTTTTAGATCCGTTGCACGTATTGCCACCATCCTGCACCGTTTACTCGCAGTGCTTAACCGTTGTTTGCTTTCAGCTTCTCCTCGGCTTTGCCCAAAGCCCATATCGCTTTGTGGCTGTTCTCGGGCTTGTCGAGCCCAAGGTTCTCGCGAAGCGTCTTGCCTTCATAAGAGGTTCGGAACAAGCCGCGGTTTTGCAGCTCTGGAATGACCTTATCCACGAAGGTCTCAAAGCCGCTGTAATAAATGTGAGGCAAAATATTAAAGCCATCCGCCCCGCTGCCGCGAATCCAGCTCTCAATAAAATCAGCCGTCTGGATAACCGATCCGGTAAAGGACACATGCCCGTGACCCGCGGCGCTCCGGGCAAGGAACTGGCGGATCGTCATTTTGTCTCGCTTTGCCGCATCCACCACCACCTCTTGGCGGCTGGTGATGCCGCTTGTAATGGTGCCATAAGGCTTCGCCTTATCAATAGGGACCGGACTGTCGAGCGGATACTCCGACAGATCCACCGTGAAATAATTCGACAACCGCTTCAGCGACTGCTTCGTGTTCAGCAAGGCATTAAATTCATCCTCGATATCGCGGGCCTCCGCTTCCGTGTCGGCTACGATCGGACTGAGCCCCGGCATAATGAGGAGCTGGTCGGACGAGCGCCCGTACGTCGCCAGCCTTCCTTTTACATCCGCATAAAACTCCTTCGCCGCGCCCAGCGTTTGCTGCGCTGTAAAGATGACGTCCGCGTTTTTGGCCGCAAGCTCTTTGCCGCTCTCCGAGGACCCTGCCTGCACGAGTACGGGAAAACCCTGCGGCGGACGCGGAATATTGAGCGGGCCCTTCACCGAATGGTATTTGCCTTTAAAGTTAATCTCGTATACCTTGCTCGTATCCAGCGTCACTTCCGCTTCCCGGTCATAGATGAGCGCATCCTCTTCCCAGCTGTTCCAAAGCTGCTTCGTGACCTCGACGAATTCATCGGCGATCTCATAGCGCTTCGTGACCTCGGGATGCTCGGGCTTATTGAAGTTTTCCGCATCCGCCTGCGAGTGGCCAGTGACGATATTCCATGCGGCCCTCCCCTTGCTGATGTGATCGAGCGAAGCGAACTTCCGCGCTACATGGAAGGGATCATTGTACGTGGTGCTTACCGTTGCAATTAAACCCACATGCTTCGTCAGCGCAGCCAGCCCGGCGAGCAGCGTGAACGGCTCAAGCCGCCTGCCGAGGCCTGAGTAGTTATCCGCGGTAAACAAAGAATCGAACAGCCCTCTCTCGGCAATTCTGGCTATGCCGGCGTAATAATCCAGGTCCAAATCTTCTTTCGGGCTAGAAGCCGGGTGCTTCCATGCCGCTGCATGATGTCCCGCCCCCCGCAGAAACACGTTAAAATGCGCCTTCTTATCCTTTGTTTCCTCGCTCATTTTGTCAGCCCCTTTTTCTTTTCTGCCATAAAAAAAGGAGACTCGGCCTACGATAAAAAGCCAAATCTCCGGTCGTCCGGTCGGTTATCTGAGAACATTTCAGTTGTGTCCTTCACTTTAGCAATCTGCGATGCCTAACGTTGGTTTAGGAATTCTGCTTATACGGCGGCCGCCTGCTTCCGCTTCTGCCACTTCTCGCGGAAGACGGGAAGCAGCGCATGGCCGGATGCGGTCGCTTCCTCCAAGTTCGGATAGCCCGATAAAATAAAGGACGTAATGCCGATGTCCACGTACTCCAGCAGCCTGTCGGCTACCTGCTCCGGCGTCCCGACGAAGGCCATCGCTCCGCCTCCTCGCACTTGAGCGAGCCCCGCCCAAAAATTAGGCCCAATGACATAATCATTTGCTTCAGCCAGCTTCTTAAGCTCGTTTTGCCGCTGCTGCCCGGCCGAGAGATTGTAGAACACCTGGCCTTCGAGCCCCTGCTTGACTTGCGGCTCGATGCGGCTGACAATCAGCCTTGCGGCAGCCCAGGCTTCCTCTTCCGTTTCGCGGATGACGACCTGCGCGCGCAGGCCGTATCGGATGCTGCGGTCTATGCCCTCGGAATCAAGCAGATTCCTCCGGTGATGCTCAACCTCAGCGATCTGTTCCTTGATCCAATCCAGCGGCTCCGCCCACATCAGGTAGACATCGGCAATTTCTGCCGCTGTTTTTTTGGCGGCGGCAGAGCTGCCTCCAAAGTAGAATGGAGGATGCGGACGCTGCACTGGGGGCGGATAGCTTACGCCGCCTTCAAGCCGAAAATATTTTCCGTTATGGTCAAACGGTTCAATATGCTTAAAGGCATCATGCGCAGCGAGCAGTTGGTCGCCGCGCTCGGCAGCGGAGTTGATCCAGAGCTGCTTTACGACCTTGATGTATTCAAGCGTCCGCTCATAGCGCGCGTCCTTATCGAAGGCCAGCTCGTCTCCCATCGACAGCATATCGGCGGGCGAGCTTCCCGTTACGATATTGATTAACGCACGCCCGCCGGTCACCTCGTCCAGCGTTGCCCCGATGCGGGCGGCAAGAGCCGGAGCAATCAGCCCGGGACGCATCGCGACCAGCGGCTTGAATATTTTCGTATGGGCCGCAAGCGTTGCTCCTACGATCCAAGCATCCGAGCAATTGCCGCCGGTCGGAATAAGCGCGAACGTATAACCGGCCTCCTCCACCGCTTGGGCTACCTTGATTTGATAGGCAGTATCCACGACTCGCGCCGATTTCACGCCGACATACGGCCCGTCTCCCCTAGTTGGCATATACCAGCCAAACTCCGGTTCAATCTCATCTATCTTACTCATGCTTAAGTCTCCTCCTTGCGCTCGATGTGGGCAGCTTGGCTATCCGCGACGATTAGCGTATTACCTTAATCTAAAGCCCTGTCCGGTCAGAAAATCATGCAAATGTTCTCTCAGCCTGTTCGACTTGAACCTTCGCAGCATTTCGCGGGACCATTTGGTCTCCTGCTCCCCGCCTTTGCCTCCGCCCTTACGGGTGGCGTAATAGACACGCGTGGTCTCGTCATAAGCGTTTATTTCCTGCTCTAGACCATCCTTCTTGTATACCTCTTGGTGATAAATGGCAGCAAGCGGTAGGCGCGGCCGAATATCGGGCTCTTGATCGGGAATGCCGACACACATGCCGAATACCGGATAGACTAGCGGTGGCAGCTCCAGCAAATCGGTAACTCCCTGCGGGTTGTTGCGAATACCGCCGATGTAGACCATCCCGTAACCAAGGGACTCGGCCGCGATGGTCGCATTTTGAGCTGCCAGCGTTGCATCAATGGTCCCAAGAAGGAACAGCTCCACATTTTGCTGCAGCTCTACGTCCTCGTGCAGGTTGGTTGCGATATGAATCTTGTTCAAGTCCGCGCACCATACGAGAAATACCGGGCTTTCCACGATTTGCTGCTGGTTTCCCGCAAGCTCTGCGAACTTACGCTTCCGCTCCGGATCAGTTACCGCGATCACGCTGTAGGCTTGAATGTTGGAGGAGGTCGATGCGGCTTGGCCAGCTAGCAAAATTTGCTCCAGCTCCTGCTGTGGGATCGGTTCCGGCTTGTATTTCCGAATCGAGCGGTGCTTTTTCAACAACTCAATAACGTCATTCATGCGTTCATCCCTCTCATTTTTTACACAAAAAAACCGGAGACACAGTTAACTGTCGTCCCCGGTTGTCCGGTAGATTATTAATTCCTATTATTCCAAGAAACTTAGTGCGAAAATGTCACCAAAAATTTATCACGTATTCATTTTTTTGTCAATGCTTCTCCCGTTTTACTCGCGCCTCTTTATCCAGTTTGTTCTTTTTTTAAAATAAAAAGTATTGTAATCCTAATTATCCCTAGTATAATGCTCGGTATAAATCCAGAACTAAGAGGCTAGGAGGAGATACACTTGGTTGATATGATCATTATCGGCGCCGGCCCGTACGGCATTTCCCTCGCCGCACATGCTGCTGCGAGTGGGATTTCGTACGTTTTGCTCGGAAATCCGATGCATTTCTGGAGTGAACAAATGCCTCAAAATATGTTTATCCGAACGAATCCTAGGTACATCAGCTTCTCGGATAAAGATGATGCTTTCACTATCGAACGCTATTGCCGCGAGACTGGCACTCCGCAGCGTTCTCCGTTTCCCCGGCCGCATTTTGTTGATTACGCCTTCTGGTTTGCACGGCAAACAGGGGTGGTGTTTACGCGTCAGCTCGTCGACCAGGTTGATTCCATACCGGCAGGCTTCCGGGTTATGACGAACGAAGGCTATTGCTACGAAGCCAAACACGCCATCATCGCAACCGGTTTGCAGCATTACAGCTATATCCCCGAAGTACTGCGCGGACTTCCTCCCGAGCTTCTCTCCCATACGTTCGGCCATACGGATTTTAACCGTTTTGTAGGCAAGAAAGTAGCCGTCATCGGAAGTGGCCAAAGCGCATGGGAGGCCGCAGGACTGCTCCATATGGCTGGCAGCGAGACCGAGCTTCTCTTCAGGCGTGATGCGGTTCAGTTTGCCGGCGAGGACAATACGGCATCCGGCCAGCGGCTGCTCGATATCGCCGAGCAATTCTATTCCTTGCCGCTGGAGCGGAAGCAGGAGAGATGGCATGCGCCGCGCCAAAGCAGTGTCGCCCCGTTTCTGCGCCCCTATGTAGAAGGCAAGCTCCCCATCACCGGCGGAGCAGCCTTGGCGAGTGCCGAGGCGACTGACGGGGGCAAAGCGCTGCTAACGCTGGCAAACAAGCAAACGAGGCTCGTCGATCATGTCATTTCCGCTACCGGCTACCGAATCCATCTCGATCAGGTTCCCTTTCTGCCGGACAGCTTGCTCCAATCCATTCAAAGAGAAGCTGACGGTTTCCACGGCTTCCCTCTGCTTAATGCTCAATTCGAGAGCAGCATTCCCGGACTATATTTTGTCGGTCCGCTGGCCTCGCATACACACGGTCCCGCCTTCGGCTTTATTGCCGGGCTGCGCCAGGCCTGCCGCTCGATCATTCCCCATCTTGTTCATTCCATTAATCGGGAGCAAGCGACATCCTAGTCGGCTTGCTCTTTTTTTTCTGTGATGGTCCACTCGAATATGCAAGCATAAGGAGCTCTTGGCGTAGTGGCCTATGAGCATGCTTGGCATGGGTATAAAATTACACAGCACAAAGCAAAGGGGCCGCCTAAGCGCTGCACCTTTGCCTGAGCCTGCTTATCTTATTGGTCGCCGAGCGTCGTCCTTAACGTCTCGACGTCTTTGTTAATCGCATCCGTCGCCTTCCGGATCGCCGAATTCACATCAAGCCCGTTGATGGCCAAATCCTCAGCTGCTTCCGTAAGACGAGTCGTAATTTCAAGCTCATACGGATGGATATAGTGCTCCTGCAGCGGCTCGCCGATAAACACGTTTTGCACCGATTTGCCCTGAAGCACCGGAATGTCGAGGCCGTACTCCTTCTCCAGCTCCGGATTAATCACGGCAGGCACTCGTCCGTTCCGAGCTAGAATCGTTTGTCCTTCATCGGATAAAATTTCAGCAATGACCTGAAACGCCTCATCCTTATGCTTGCTTTGGCTGTTGACGGAGAGGGAATGGATTTGAGCCTCTCTCGTTTTGCCGAGTTGGTCGCTAAAGTTCGGGGCTGGCGCGATGTCCCAGTTAAACTCGACGCCTTGCTGCCTCAGCTCCTCTAGCGGGCCGACCATATTCGCAAGCCACGTCACGCGCATGCCGATGACCTGATCCTTCATAAACTGGTCGCGTCCCCAGTTCCACGTGTTATCCGGCGTCACATAACCCGGAATTTCAAAAATCCGCTTGTTCAGCTCGAACACGCGCAGCCATTCCGGCGTATCCAGCGCCGCATTGCCGGTCTCGCGATCCACATACGAGAGCCCAAGGCCCTTGGAGAGGCCCGTTAGATTATCGACCGATAATCCAATATAATGCACGCCGTTTTCGGTGCGGGTCAGCTTGGCAGCGATCTCCAGCACTTCATCCCACGTCAGCTGCTTTTCGTCCGGGTACGGTACACCAAATTTATCAAAAATATCTTTGTTGTAATAGAGAACATGCTGATTGGCATTGAACGGGATCGCATAAATCTCACCGCCCTTGTCCTTCGTAATGTCCTTGATGTAATCATATAAAATCGGCTTAATCCGGCTTTCGTCAAAATTGTGGCGCTTGATCAGCTCCCGCAAATCCTCATAGGCTCCTGTACGGATGATCCGTTGATGGGAGGAAGAAGAGGAATAAATGATGTCCGGCACATGCGTGGACAGCACCTCCTCGTTCGTCGTAGTGGCCGCAGGCGTAATCCGCTCAATCGTCACATTCGGGTATTTTTTCTTAATGGGATCGGCGATTAAGGTGTTGAACTCCACATCAGGGAAGGTGCCGCTCGTGCTAAAAAAGGTTAACGTCAGCGGCTCGTCCCCAAGCTTCTTGAAATCCGCCTGCTGCGTTTCCGCAGGTTGATCGGTTGACGTATTCTGCGTGCTGTCTCCGCTCGTATTCGCCGGAGCATTGCTTTTGCCCGCGCATGCCGTCACCATGGTAAGCAAGACTATTATAATGAGGCCAAAAGTAAATTTCTTCATATTCGGTTTCTCTCCCCTTCGTATGCTGCTGCTTCGATTTATCTAGCTTTAATGTCTAGCCTATCCAGCTGTTTGATGTGTCAAAATACGGCCTTGCTCTCGTATCGTTTATTTTTCGGCCGCTTCAAACCTAGGTTTTCACGCAGCGTCGCTCCCTCATATTCCGTGCGGAACAACCCGCGGTTTTGCAGCTCCGGGATGACCTGATCGACAAAGGCCGCAAGGCCGCTCGGATAAATTTGGGGCATGACATTGAAGCCATCCGCCGCCCCGTTCAGAAACCAGGTCTCGATCACATCGGCCAGTTGAAGGGGCGTTCCCGTAAATGTAAAATGCCCTCTTGCTCCCGCCAAACGGTTAATGAGCTGCTTCAGCGTCAAATGCTCATGGCGAACGAGATCAAGGATCAGCTGATGACGGCTTTTGTTTCCGTTTACCTCGTTGGTTTCCCGAACGCCTGCAAGGGAAAGCGGCTGATCCAGCGGATAATCAGATAAATCGATGCCAAGGCGCTCGGATAATCGCCGGATCGCTCCGTCATGGTTCACATACTCGAACAGCTCGTTTTCAATTTCGCGCGCTTGCTCTGCCGTATCGGCAAGAATCGGGCTAATCCCCGGCAAAATCTTCAGTTCAGCAGCTGTTCTGCCATACTTCGGTAGCCTGCTTTTGACATCCGAATAAAAGGCTTGTGCGCTTTCTATGCTCTGATGGGCGGTAAAAATAACCTCCGCCACCTTTGCGGCGAATTCTTTACCGCTCTCCGAGGAGCCCGCTTGCACCAGCACCGGATAGCCTTGCGGGGGACGCGCAATATTGAGCGGGCCTTTCACCGAATAATATTTGCCTTTGTGGTCGATCGTATGGACTTTGTCCTTCAGCACAAGAGTGCCCGTTTCCTTGTCATTAAGAACCGCCCCGTCCTCCCAGCTGTCCCACAGCTGCTTGGCGACCTCGACGAACTCATCCGCCTCTTCATAGCGCAAAGCATGGTCCGGATGCTCCTCCCTGCCGAAGTTATGGGCAGCCGATCCGGCGCCTGTTACAATGTTCCAGCCCGCCCGCCCTTTGCTAATATGATCAAGAGAAGCGAATTTGCGCGCAACATGAAACGGCTCGTTATACGTTGTGCCTACGGTCGCGATCAATCCGATATGCTTCGTTCTACTGGCAAGTGCAGCGAGTTCCGTGAAGGGCTCCAGCTTGTTGGACCGTCCCGAATAGCCATCCGCCAAGAAGACGGAGTCCATTAGGCCGCGTTCTGCCGTCTGTACGATTTGCAGCACGTGCCGAAAATCGAGATTACGGTCCGGCTGGGCCTCTGGCAGCCGCCAAGACGCTTCGTGATGGCCGGTCCCGAACAAAAAAGCATTAAGGTTAAGCCTGCGCTGAGCTTGACTCATTTTCATTCCCCTTTTCTGAAGCTTGATATTAAATCCATTGCTTGGCTTCTGCTCAATCGTTTGCTTACTATCAGTTGTTAGATCTAATCACTCGCCAATCGTCGTTTTTAGCGTCTCAACATCCTTATTGATCGCATCAGTCGCTTTACGGATAGCCGAATTAACGTCAAGCCCATGGATGGCAAGATCCTCCGCCGCCTCAGTCAAACGTATGGTAATACTGGATTCGTAGGGATGGATGTAATGCTCTTGGATCGGCTCGCCAATGAATACATTTTGAACGGTTTTGCCTTGCAGCACAGGAATTTCAGCGCCGTAGTCCTTCTCCAGCTCCGGATTAATGATCGACGGCACGCGGCCGTTTTTCGCAATAATTCGCTGTCCCTCATCCGATAAAATTTCGGCGATAACCTGAAACGCTTCATCCTGATGCGGGCTTTGGCTGTTGATCGCGATGGAGTGAATTTGCGCTTCTCTCGTATGGCCCAGACGGTCGCTGAAGTTCGGAGCCGGGGCGATATCCCAGTTAAACTCCACCCCCTGCTGGCGAAGCTCCTCAAGCGGTCCAACCATATTGGCCAGCCAAGATACCCGAATGGCTATATTCTGATCCTTCATAAAATGGTCCCGCGTCCAGTTCCATGTGCCGTCCGGCGTCACGTAACCCGGTATTTCTAAAATTTTCTTCTGCAGCTCGAACACGCGCAGCCATTCCGGAGTATCGAGCGCTGCCTGGCCAGTCTCGCGGTCAAGATAAGGAATGCCCAGCGACTTGGATAGGCCTGTTAAATTATCAACGACGAGCCCGATATAATTCACGCCGTTCTCGGTTCTTGTCAGCTTCGTTCCGAGCTCGACCGCTTCATCCCAAGTCAACTGCTTCTCGGTGGGGTAAGGAACGCCAAACTTATCAAAAATATCCTTGTTATAATAAAGGACATGCTGGTTAATATTGAACGGCAAAGCGAGCACTGCGTCACCCTTGCCCTTCGTTATGTCCTTGATATAGTCATAGCCAATCGGCTTCAGACGGCTTTCGTCAAAATGATGCTTTTGAATCAGCTCTCTTAAATCCTGATATACACCCGTACGGATGACACGCTGCTGTACGCTGCCGAAGATGATGTCAGGCACATGTGTAGACAAGACCTCCTCTGGCGTCGTAGTCGCAGCCGGCGTAATGCGTTCAATCGTCACGTTCGGATATTTCGCATGAATGGGACCAGCGATCATCGCCTCGAACTCCACGTCGGTAAAGGTTGCTCCCGTCGAATAAAACGTCAGCTTCAGCGGCTCATCCCCAAGCTTCTTGAAATCCGCTTTCTCCGGCGAGCTGCTTTCTGTAGCAGACGTTTTTGTTGCGCCGTTCGTACTCGCTGGAGCGTTATTCCCTCCTCCGCAGGCGGTAACCAGCACAGCCATCGCTAATAAAGTAACAAAAGACCCTAACTTCCCCATCCTATACCCTCTCATTTCTATGATTTAATTTTTCCTTATACTAGATAAGCTCCAGCTAAGTCGAGAATGATAACGAACCCGGTTATCTACTTTCGTTTTCTGGTGTGCTTTTTTGAAAGAATGCGAATTAGATGGAATTTCTCCTGCTAAAATAGCGCTTTTCAATTGACGATTGAATTAGTGGGAAAATGTCCCGTTAATTTAGGCGTATCCCCCTTTTCCGGCATATTCTCAACTATTAGCGGGGCTAATTCCATCTAAATGCCCCTCGAGCCTAATATCCGTTAAATGAACGGGAGAAATTCCATCTAATCTACATGGAGAGAAAACTTTTGCATGAACGCTGAAATGATCTAACAGGAGTGACGTTTCGCTAACCAGACCAGTCCCTGCCGCTCATTTCGCTCCAAACTGCTTGATTTAGTTTTCTTTTTTTATACCTACCATTCAGAAAACTTACCTTTGCCGTCCGCCTGAAGCCACCTATCCGTTTAAAACTAATTGAGATCTAGATAAGCTGAACTAATAAATTACAGTTTCGGCGCTGCGCGAGCTGATCAACTTTACGATCGCGGTTGCAGCCGGATACCATGGAGGCAAAGGTAAGAATAAGGCTGTAATAACGAACACTTCGGTTCTCCACGCCGATCTTCTCGATTCGCTGGAACATTTTTATCAAGTTCAACCTATCCCTCTCCACATACCACCCGGTTACCGTTCAATTGGGGCCAACTAGCTCGGTTAGGTCTACTTTTTAGATCTATTTCATCCTAGTCGGCCAAATCCGATCCAGAAACCACCCGTTTACCGTCCAATTGGAGCCAACTAGCTCGGTTAGATCTACTTTTTAGATCTATTACTCTCTAGTCGGCCAAATCCGATAAAATAAGTCTATAATTTAGATCTATTTCACCAGAAACCACCCGTTTACCGTCCATTTGGAGCCAACTAGCTCGGTTAGGTCTACTTTTTAGATCTATTTCATCCTAGTCGGCCAAATCCGCTCCAGAAACCACCCGTTTACCGTCCAATTGGAGCCAACTAGCTCGGTTAGATCTACTTTTTAGATCTATTACTCTCTAGTCGGCCAAATCCGATAAAATAAGTCTATAATTTAGATCTATTTCACCAGAAACCACCCGTTTACCGTCCATTTGGAGCCAACTAGCTCGGTTAGGTCTACTTTTTAGATCTATTTCATCCTAGTCGGCCAAATCCGATCCAGAAACCACCCGTTTACCGTCCCATTGGAGCCAACTAGCTCGGTTAGATCTACTTTTTAGATCTATTACTCTCTAGTCGGCCAAATTCGATAAAATAAGTCTATAAATTAGATTTATTTCCCCAAAAATCATCGTTTTACCGTCCAATTGGAGCCAACTAGCTCGGTTAGATCTACTTTTTAGATCTATTACTCTCTAGTCGGCCATATCCGATAAAATAGGCCTATAATTTAGATCTATTTCGCCAGAAACCACCCGTTTACCGTCCAATTGGAGCCAACTAGCTCGGTTAGATCTACTTTTTAGATCTATTACTCTCTAGTCGGCCAAATCCGATAAAATAAGTCTATAATTTAGATCTATTTCACCAGAAACCACCCGTTTACCGTCCATTTGGAGCCACTCAGCTCGGTTAGGTCTACTTTTTAGATCTATTTCATCCTAGTCGGCCAAATTCGATAAAATAAATCTATAAATTAGATTTATTTCCCCAAAAACCACCCGTTTACCGTCCAATTGGAGCCATCTAGCTCGGTTAGGTCTACTTTTTAGATCTATTTCTCAAAAAGCAGCACTATTGCACACGTGTAGAACCTACCAGCTAAAGTTTAAACATACTTCGTGCATGGAGCGTGGCTGAGAGCCATAGCGGTTGAGAGTTACTTCTTTCACTCGCCGATTTCAAGGAAATTCATTCTGCAAATTAAATTTTCATCTTCCGCATCGCGAATTATCGGTCAATAAAATCAATTATTTAGATCTATTTCTTCCAAATCTATATCTCTACGACAAAAGCTCAAATTATATAGATTGCTGAAGGTGCCGCGTGTTCGCGGGTCTTCTTAGGCCCAGGCTCTCTCGCAAGGTTGCTCCTTCATACTCGGTACGGAATAGGCCGCGGTTTTGCAGCTCAGGTATGACCTTGTCGACAAAAATCTCAAGCCCCGTTGGAAAGAGCTGCGGCAAAACGTTGAAGCCGTCGGCGGCATGGTTCAGAAACCACTTCTCAATAAGATCCGCCGTTTGCAGCACCGAGCCTGTAAATGTGATGTGGCCGTGACCGCCATTGCTGCGATAAAGCAGCTGCCGTATCGTAAACCCTTCCCTGCGCGCCGCATCAAGAATGACCTCCTGCCGGCTGCGGATGCCGTTGAATTCCTCAGCAGGCTTTGCTTTGTCCAGCGGCACCGGCGCGTCCAGCGCGTAATCATTGAGATTGACCGTAAACCTCTCGGAGAGGCCATCCAGCGCCCGCTTCGTATCCACAAAGGAATGCAGCTCTTCCTCTAACTCCCTCGCCTCAGCCTCCGTATCTGCAACGATGGGCGCCAGTCCCGGCAAAATAACGAGCTCGTCAGCGCTTCTTCCGTATTTAGCCAGACGGCCTTTGACATCGCTGTAAAATTCACGGCCCGCGTCAAACGTTTGCTGCGCGGTAAAAATCACTTCCGCCGTCTTCGCCGCCAGCTCCTTCCCCTGTTCGGAGGAGCCCGCCTGCACGAGCACCGGGTAGCCCTGTGGCGGACGCGGAATGTTGAGGGGCCCCTTCACAACATAGGTATGGCCCTTAAAGTTGATCTCATGCACCTTGCTCGAATCCACTAGTTTGCCGGCTTTCTTATCGAAAATAAGCGCGTCATCCTCCCAGCTGTCCCACAGCTGCTTGACGACCTCGACGAACTCCTCGCCCGTCTCGTACCGCTCCGCATGCTCGGGATGTTCGTCCCGGCTAAAGTTGTGGGCAGCCGAGCCCGCCCCCGTCACAATGTTCCAGCCGGCCCGGCCTCCACTTATATGGTCCAATGAGGCGAACTGTCTCGCGACATGGAACGGGTCGTTATATACCGTGCCTACGGTTGCGATCAAACCGATATGTTCCGTGACTGACGCCAGCGCAGAGAGCAGTGTGAACGGCTCCAGCTTGCTGCCGCCTCCAGCGTAGCCGTCGGCAAGAAAGATCGAGTCCAGCTTGCCGCGCTCAGCAATTCTCGCTAGCTGGCCCAAGTAATCAATGTCCAGCTCCAGCTCAGGATGGGCATCCTCGTGCCGCCATGCTCCCGCGTGATGGCCAGTTGCCCTCAAAAATACATTTAAATGAACCTTGCGGTTTGCCTCACCCATTATAAATACACCTCTTTTTTCGAGTAGTTGAAGTCGTTGGAGTCATTGGAAATCCTCGCATTCTCCGGCCGCATAAGTCCCAGCTTGCCCCGAAGCGTCTGCTCTTCATAGGAGGTGCGGAACAAACCTCGGCTTTGCAGCTCTGGAATGACCTTGTATACGAAACGCTCCAGACCGCTCGGATAAATTTGCGGCATAAGGTTAAAGCCGTCGGCAGCCCCGCCGTGGAACCACCGTTCGATTTCATCCGCCAGCTGCAGCGGCGTACCCGTGAAGGTGAAATGCCCCCGCGCGCCAGCTAGACGGTTGATAAGCTCGCGTAGTGTTGGCTTCTCCCGTTCAATTAAATCCAGGATTAACTGGTGCCGGCTCTTCATGCCGCTAACTTGATCCGTCAGTAGAGCCCCATCTGCGGTTACCCGGTCGTCTAAGCCATGATTCGATAAATCGATGCCGAGGCGGATAGACAGCCGCTTGGTCGCCCCCTCATGATCGATTAACTGGAACAGCTCCTCCTCCATCTCCCGAGCTTCTGCCTCCGTATCCGCCAGAATCGGACTCAAGCCCGGCAGTACTTTCAGCTGATCTGCCGTGCGCCCGTATTTCGCCAAGCGAGCTTTCACATCCGCATAGAATGCTTGAGCTTCCTCGAACGTAAGCTGCGCGGTAAAAATAACCTCGGCCAGCTTAGCGGCAAAATCCTTACCAGTCTCCGAAGAGCCGGCTTGGACCAGCACCGGATGGCCCTGCGGCGGACGTGCAATGTTCAGCGGCCCTTGAACGGCATGGTGCTTGCCTGTAAAATCGATGGTGTGAACCTTGGCTTGATCGATCAGAATGCCGTTGATTTTGTCATTTCGGACCGCATCATCTTCCCAGCTATCCCACAGCCGCTTCACGACTTCTACAAACTCTTCTGCCGATTCATATCGCTCATGATGCTTGGGGTGCTGCACTCTGCTGAACTGTTCTGCCGCGGGACCTGCGCCCGTCACGATATTCCAGCCGGCCCGGCCTTTGCTGATATGGTCCAGAGATGCAAATTTACGGGCTACATGAAACGGCTCGTTATACGTCGTCTCCACCGTTGCAATCAGTCCGATGTGCCGAGTGGATGCTGCCAGCGCCGACAACAGCGTAAACGGTTCTAAGGAGCCCGAATGTGCCCAATAGCCGTCTGCCAGAAACACAGAATCGAGCAAGCCCTTCTCCGCTATTTGTGTCAGCTTTACATAATGGTGAATGTCCACGCCGCACTCCGGGCTTGTATCGGCATGCCGCCACGATGCCTCATGATGACCCGATGCCGCCAAAAACGCGTTCAGATTAAGCTTTCGTTCCGATCCTCCCATAACGCTTCTCCCCCTAAAGCCTTATTGATCTACAATCAAGCCGCCGCCTTACGCCTTAGCAAAAAAAATAACCAGAGCTGCCCTAAGGCAATCTCCGGCTATCCGGTCGATAATATCCAAGTAAAAAGATGAAATTAGATGGTTTTATATCAGTGGAATGAATTTAACATCTTCGGAACATTCTGTCAATCCTTTTAAAACCGTGATTTTCTGCTCGTTCCACCAACCAATCGGCCAAGCAATGCCATTGCACAGATCGTTTTCCTACTGCCCAAGCGTCGTTTTCAGCGTCTCGACATCTTTATTAATTGCATCTGTCGCTTTGCGGATCGCCGAGTTCACATCAAGGCCATGAATCGCCAAATCCTCTGCCGCCTCGGTTAGCCGAATGCTGATCTCCGCTTCATACGGATGCTGATAGTGCTCTTGAATCGGCTCTCCAATAAACACGTTTTGCGTCGTTTTTCCTTGAAGCACCGGAATATCCGCACCATAATCCTTCTCCAGCTCCGGATTAATAATGGACGGCACGCGTCCATTTTTGGCTATAATGCGCTGGCCCTCATCGGACAGGATCTCGGCCAACACCTGAAAAGCCTCATCCTTGTGCTTGCTTTGGCTATTTATCGATATTGAATGAATCTGAGCTTCCCTTGTTTGGCCTAGCTGATCGTCAAAGTTCGGCACCGGAGCAATGTCCCAATTGAATTCCACGCCTTGCTGGCGCAGCTCCTCAAGCGGACCGACCATATTGGCCAACCAAGATGCACGCATCGCAATATTTTGATCCTTCATAAAATGATCGCGGGTCCAGTTCCACGTACCGTCCGGCGTAACATAACCCGGTATTTCAAATATCTTCTTCTGCAATTCGAATATTCGCAGCCATTCCGGATTGTCCAGCGCAGCTTGCCCCGTTTCCCTATCCACAAACGGCAGGCCGATGGACTTGTTCAAGCCTTGCAAATTATCGACCACAAGACCGATATAATTCACGCCATTGTCCGTTCTTGTCAGCTTGGTTCCAAGCTCAACCGCTTCATCCCAAGTGAGCTGCTTCTCAGTCGGATAAGGAACGCCGAATTTATCGAAAATATCCTTGTTGTAATAGAGCACATGCTGGTTAACGTTAAAGGGCAGCGCAAGAATAGCATCGCCTTTGCCCTTGGTAACCTCCTTGATGTAATTGTATGCGATTGGCTTAAGCCGGCTTTCATCGAAGCTGTGGCGTTTAATCAGCTCTCTTAAATCCTCGAAGGCGCCGGTACGGACAAGCCGCTGCGACACGCTGGTAAATAGAATGTCAGGTACATGCGTGGACAGCACCTCTTCAGGCGTTGTCGTTGCAGCTGGCGATATGCGTTCGATTTTGACGTTTGGATATTTGGCGCGAATCGGGCCGGCGATCATCGTTTCGAATTCCACATCGGTAAACGTGGGACCGCTGCTGTAGAAGGTTAACGTTAACGGCTCATCACCCAGCTTCTTGAATGCCGGAGCTGCCTCTGCATCGCCGCCTTTCGTTGGCTCATTCGTAATCGCCGCTTGATTGGAAGGCGCTTGGTTACCGCCCGCACAAGCGGTGACTAATCCCATCATCAACAATGCCACAAAGCCGGAAGCCAATCTCTTCATCGTAACCCCTCACTTTTCCCTAAAAGTATACTTGCCATTCATGATACATTCCTCTTATTCCACCAGTCCAGTCCGCTCCACCCCTTCGATAAACCAGCGCTGAGCGAATAAATAGACAACGAGCAGCGGCATGATAATCAGGAAGGACGCAGCCATTTTGATCGCTTCCGCATACACCGTTATTTCTCCCGCTCCCTCGGCGAGCTTCATTTCACCAGCCATTCTGGCAAGCGTAATCGACAGGGGAACGTTCTCTGCGGTGAACATAAACAGCGACGGGAAGTAGAAGTCATTCCAGTTCCAGACAAACGAGAACAAGACCACCACTACCGTTGCCGATCTTGAGATCGGGAACATGACGCGGAAAAACATGCGGAACGGTCCCGCTCCGTCCATTCTCGCAGCCTCGTCCAGCTCCTTGGGAAGCGTCGAGTAGAAGGCCCGATAAATAATAACGAACATCGCCCCCTTTAATCCATGCCCGAATAGAGCAGGCACCACCATCGGCAAAAAGGTATTGAGCCAGCCAAACTCCTTAAACAGCATGATCGACGGTAAAATCGTAATTTGCGGCGGCATAATGAAGGTGAACAGAAGCAGCGCGCCCCATACTTTCTTGAAGGGGAAATCCAGCCGCGCGAAGGCATAACCTGCAATCGCACAGGAGAATACCTGCAGCACCGCAACCGAGGACGCGAGCGAGACGCTGATCAGAAAGCTTTTGCCATAGTTCAGCATTTCGCTTGCATGCTGGAGATGCCCGAGAAAGATCGTTCTCGGCACCCAGATCACGGTGGGGTCCAGAATGTTTTGCGCATCCTTCACCATCGTCGTGACCATGTACAGGATCGGCTTAATATAAATAAATGCAACGTTAATCAAGATGACATAAACAAACAGCTTAAAGAGCAAACCCTTGTCGATTTCAGCACCAAGAAGCCGATATCTGACGGCATCCAGCCCACGGCGCAGCTTATCGTCCGAATAGAACCTTGCCACGGTTTTGTTGCCTCTTTTTACTATTTTCACAGTCGTTTCACCTCACCTTCCTAGTTATCGTTTTCCTGACAGTGATTTGTCGACCCGGCTGTAAATAAACAAGGTCAACAGCACGAACGCGAGAATGATCGTAAAATAAATCCATGCAAGCGCACTGGAGCTGCCGTAATTGCTTGTGTTCACTCGGCTCACGATCGGGTTGGAAGGGAACGTGAACAAATCAACCACCGTGTACATCAGATTCAGGAAGATATACGGAACGAGACCCGGAAGCGTAATCTTCCAGAAGGTATTCCACGGGCCTGAGCCGTCAATGCGTGAAGCCTCGTATACCGATGCTGGCAGCGTCTGCCTTCCCGCGAGGAAAATTAGAATCTGGACGCCCGAGTACCATAACACGAGCACAAACGAGCTCATGACCTTTTCGATCGGAGCCGCCCATGCGCCCGGCACATATTCCTGCAAATAATAATCGATTTGGAGCGTTTCCATGATGCTGAGCGAGCCTTCCCCCTGCGCAATAAACTCCTGCACGATTTGGCCAGAGGAGAAAATGACCGGAAGGAAGAAGATTACCCGGAACAGCGTTCGGCCCGGAAACTTCAAATTAAGCAATATCGCCACTAACAGCGAGAAGACAAGAATGATTGGAATCATCATCGCCGACTCCCTCAGAAACGGAAAAAGCTCCTCATAGAGCAGGCTTCCGTTCGCAATCAGGATCTCCCGGTAATGGTTCAATCCGATAAACGTGTAATTGACGCTGCTCACCGTAATTTTCACCTGATGAAAGCTCATATACAGCGAATATCCCAGCGGGAAGGCGACAAATACAAGAAAGCCAAACACCCATGGCGCTATAAACAACGAGCCTTCCAGCTTCCTCAGCGTCGCATTCTCCAGCTTTCGGCTAAATTTCATGGCTCAGTTCCCCCTCTAATGACCGCAAAGTCTTTTGCCGGAACGAATACGCCATTATGGTTATAATCCGATTCATTATAATTGACAATAATCCGCTTGCCGCTGCTGTACGCCGTTTCTTTCACTTTCGGGGCAAGCGTGCGGTGTTCCGTAATAAACTCGCTTTGCACATCTGCCAGCGCTTCATTCGTTTTCGCATATTCGGCGCCGATCCGATCGATCCAATCCTTATAATTCAGGCTGTAATACCATAAGGAATACGATTTTTTCAAATCATCCGCAGCGTCGCCGCTGAGCACGTAAGCCGGGTACGCGCCATATTCGATGCTCCGCAAAAACTCATCCTCGAATTCATCGCGTACATTTGACCATTCGAGCGTATAGGTGCGCAAGCCGTGAAGCACAATCTGGGCGAAAGGAATTTCTTCGCTTATAAATACGTCGTACGAATAATCGTCCGATAGCCGGTGAACGTGATCGATTTGACCGAGCGCGTAAAAGTTGACGTTATTCGCCGCAAGCGAACCAATCGCTTCCTTGCTCTTCTCCAGAATGCTGCTCTGAACCGCAACAACATCCGCTCGGCTGGCCTTGTAACGGCTGTTGAAATCCGTATTCACCTGCTGGCCGATGCCATCCTCGTAATAGATACCGTCCGCGCCGAGGCTCTTGTAATCCTTCAGGTCTCCTGCCACAACCTTCTCGTAAAATTTGGGACTGACAAACACAGCGGCATCCTGATCCTCATTGTTCTGCTCCTCAAGCACCGTTCCCGCCAAATTGCGCAAGCCGTCGCGCCGCCACCAGAAGCGGTCATCCCCGTTCGTATTCAGCGTGTAGTTTGCCGTGAGATACACAGGAATTTCAAGCGTGTGGGCAAAAGCAATAAAGCTTCTCATCCCATCGTTCCCGCCAAGCCGCTTATCGACAGGAAAGTAGCCGCCATGCGTGCTGTAGCCATCCTGCTGCCAGCCGGAGTAATGGACTTGCATATTGTGAATGCCGAGCCCATAAATACGGTTCACAAGCTCTATCGCCTCCGAAGTCGTCGTCGCTTTCAGATACGAATCGGCAAAAAGCCCCTTCTCGATGTCTGCCCCGACAATATCGACATACAGCGGAATATCCTTCTTCGGTTCCGCCAGCGGCTTCACGCCCTGCTCCTGAATTAAATAATTCCGGTATACCTCAGCCATTCCCGCATAATCGCTTTTCTCCGGCGCGAGCGGGTAATATCGGGTAGCTCTCGCTTCTGCAGCAAATTTCTCGCCGCTGTAGGTATAGAAGCCTTCCCCGGTGCTTTTGCTGACGCTTTGGAAAAACCGCTTGCGGTATTGCCATTCCGTCGTCGCCCAGTTCGAGCGGCCTACCGCCCCGGAAGGCGCCGCGTATACGTTCGCGAAAGCCTCTCCCTGCGAGATGACCGCAACAAACGCTTGGTCTCCCGACTTGATGCCGTAAACTGGCATGGCGATTCTTTGCCTTCCCGTATTCTCGTTATAATAAGATAGGTCCTGACCATACACGCTCTCGTTATAGGTGAGCTGCTGCATGATGCGGTTCTCCTTGAAATGAATGAGAGAGCCTGACCCGTCCGGCAATAGTATATAACCCTCCTGCCCAGTTGATGGCTGGGCGCCAAATAATGGATACAGTTTAATGTTGAGCAGGCTTAAAGCGCCTTCCACGATTTCCGAATCGATAATTTTCGTCTCCACGTAGTCGCCTTGCAGGCTAACCTCAACCGGAATTTTGAACTGCACCTTAGGCAACACAAAGGTCACCTTAAAACCATTTTCGGTCGCCTGAAAGTTGTCTAAATAGCCTTGGTTCTCGATTAAGCCCGCCGTAACCGACGACGATTTATAGTTTTTGGCATTAACGTATTCCACCATAACGGGCGATGACAGATTGTTTTTCCAGGTGGCGGGCACGGTCTCGTCCTGCCAGTATTGCGGATCGGGATATGAACGCCAAATGTTACCCGTCGCCTTGTGTATCACCTGAAAATGACCGGATGCCTTATTCGCAAGCAGCTGTAACGTAGCCGATTCTCCAACGGCCTCAAATCCGTCCTCCACCGGAAGCCCTGCTTGGTAAGGGGCTGCTCCTTTGGCTTCAAACAGCCCCGCTTCAAGGGAGACAACCTCCGCCTGATGATTCCAAAGGCCTGCAGCTACAAGAGCCACGTAGCCGATGCCTACCAGCAAGACGGCGATGAACGCCAGCTTCGTTATGAGCTTAAAGTTAAGTTTGCGGGCCGTCATCGGATGATTACCTCCTGGTACAAGGAATTAATAAAATTCACTAATTCGATGCTTAAGCTAATTAAAATAAAAATGAGGATCACTATAATAGCCAGCGCAAGCAGCGACAATACAATAATCAAAATCGCTTCGATAAACGTATAGTTGTGAATGCCCTGTACCATCCAGATTAAGAGCAGCACGACCCACAGGATGATAACCAGCTTCAGAAAATTAAAAATAGCCAGCTCATTCAGCGTCAATACATTCGATAACAAAGTTATAGGTATTCCTATGAGAATAATCGGAAATAAGGCGTACGAGCTGCTGAAAAATACGTCCCTGAACCTTCCTTCACCCCGAAGCAAGGAGCTGATTAAATAATTGGATACGACCCAGCCGAGCCAGATGCCTACGAATTGAACGGTAATTGGAAGCAAATCAATGCCCACATGAACAGCCGGATTAAAAATAAAGCTGGTTCCCGCCTGCATATAGCCATAGGCTGCTGCTGCCAGAAGGAATAGAATTATGCTGCTGAGAAAACCGGCTTTGTTCTCATAACGAATCGCATAAAAGCCGTCTACCGGATGCTTGATCAAATAGAACACATGCTTCAGCTGCTCGGTCAGCAAGCGTTTCGGCCGCGACTTCGCGCGCAGCTTCAGGCTCCACTTCAGCTTTTTGGATAGCGCATTCCACAGCAGATAGGCAATCCCCAGGGCCAGCGCGATGTTCATGAGCAGTCCGAAATGGCTTTGAAACCATTTCAAACGGTTTTGCCAAAAGGAGTCCGAATAACCATTGACGACACCCGCTTGATAAAATAGCTTTTCCGCTCGCGCATAATCCTCTTTCTTGTAGGCTGCTTTGGCGAGTCCGATCAAAGCTGGCGTATATTGCGCATTCAAGCGATGGACCTCGGTCCACAAAGGCTCGCTTTGCTCGTATCTGCCTTCCTGCGTCAATTGATTGGCTTCATGGACTAATTGCCCAAACTCCGATAAGCGCAATACTTGGATTAAATTATTGACGCTGTCCAGTACGAGCAGCTCGCCCTTCGAATTGCTGGCAATGGCCGCAGGCGTCTTGACGACACCGGTTTTGGAGGTTGCCGTAATGACATCCCCGCCCCAGAAGAACAGCAGATTTCCATTCAAATCATATTGGCTGATAATATTCCACACCGCATCGATGACCGTAATATTGCCAGCGGCGTCCACGGTAATGTCATTTAGCTGCGGACGGATGCCCCGCTGCGAATAATGGAAAAATTCACCGTAGGACTTCACCGGCTGCAGCGCCGCAAATTCCCCTTTGCCCTTTAGCTGATCCAGCCCGGCGATGTTGAGCTTCTTGACCTGATCGGTTTGGATCTCCTTCGTAACGGTATAAATGAAGCCATTTTGGTCAATCGTCGAATTTGCAATAGCGCCGGGAAGCTTCCTCAGCTCCCGCTGGTACATTTCGCGCGTATAGACAAACCGTTTAAAGGCGTCGAACAAGGTAAACGGCACTTTGTTCGGTCCGAAGAAGCTGATGAAATCCCCTTCGGGGTCCAATTGTACCAAGCCTTGATAAGCGCCTAGCGTCGTGACATAAATGAAGCCGCGTTTGTCCACGATCAGATTTACCGGATCATACTTGAAGCCTGCCGGCAAATAGCTGGACTCGGGTCGACCGAATTCCTTCAACAGCTTGCCGGCAGCATCCAGCCGCACGACCCGGTTGTTGCCCGTATCCGCGACATAAATCTCGCCTGCCTGATCCACATACAAGCCGCTCGGCTTCTTGAGCGGGCTCTCGCTAACCTTGATTTCCCGGACAAAATCCCCCTTCTCGTCCAGATGAACAATCCGGTTATTGCCCGTGTCTGCAATATAAATGTGATCCTTCCCGTCCACAAAAATATCCTTAGGCTGATTTAACTGCAGCCGATTCGTTTCCTCAGTGCTGGCCGCTCGGCTTGCATCCGCATCCGCAGCAGCTAGCAAACCCGTCGTTCCCGTACCGAGAATGCCGGCAGGAATATACGCCGCTTGCGTCTTCACCAGCTGTCCGAAGCCGTCCTTGTAATAGGTTTCGTACGGTAACTGCGAGGCAGTCGCCTGCAAGCCGGGCCACGTTATGTAAATCGCCGCAATCAGGACCATGATGGCCGGACGAATCCGCAGCCTCCTGTTCTTCAAACGATTTCCCCCTCAATTATTTGATTCCCGAATGCGCCATCGTCGAAATCACCTTGCTTTGCAAAATAACAAAGAAAATTAAATTCGGCACCAGCATAATTAGGGCAGCTACGGCAGCAGCGCCTTGGCGCGCTACATTATTGGCCAAATTATTGGTCAGTGTCGATAAGAAAAACGGAAAGTTTTTCATCTCGTCGTCCTGCATGAACAGCATCGAGGTTTCCACGTTGCCCCAAGAGTTCTGAAAGGCCAATATGGCGACGGTCGCAATGGCTGGCATGCACATCGGGATAACGATTCGGACAAATACAATTAACTCATTCGCGCCATCAATTCGGGAGGCTTCCAACAGCGAATCGGGAATTTGATCCACGAATTGCTTCAGCAGGAAAACCGCAACCGGCAGAGCCAGCACCGGCAGCAAATGCCCCCAGTAGGTATTCATAATTCCCAAGTTGCTGACGACGAGATATCTCGGAATTTGAATGACCTCCGGTGTAAACATCAGCATCAGGATGATGGTGGCAAAGATCCATTTTCGTCCGGGAAATGGATGCTTCGACAGCGGATAAGCGCAAAGCGCGCTCACGATGGTCACGCCAATAACGCTCGCTGCCGAAATAAACAGGCTGTTGAACAAATAACGGGAAACCGGAACAATTGAATTCGAGGTGACCCAAAACAGCTCCACAAAGTTCTGAATGTTCGGCTCCTGCACAAAAAACTTCGGCGGGTAAATAAACAATTCATGATATGGCTTGAAGGCATGATTGAAGATATAAATAATCGGAAGAATCATCATGACGGACAACGCAAGCATGATGATATTGAATAAGATTTTTACGGTTAGGCTCGATTGCTTCAGTTGTTATTCCTCCTTCGAACCGAACAATCCCCAGCTAAGCTTGTTCGCAAAATACATTAATATAAGAAGAAACACGGAAATGGTCGCCGCATACCCCATCTCAAAGCGGATAAAGCCGTAGTCGTTAATATGGTTGACGATCAAATGACCGGCATACTCCGGCGTTGGGTTTTGCCCGGAAAGCTCGACGCCGATGGAGCCGGTCTTAAAGGTCGTAACGATCGCCATGACAGCGCCGAAGAGCATCTGCGGCTTCATAGACGGGATCGTGATGAACCACAGCTCCTGCAAATTATTTTTGATGCCGTCAATTTTCCCTGCCTCATAGAGTGTCGTGTCCACGTTGAGAATACCGGCAAGCATCGCCAGGAAGCCTACGCCCATGCTCGACCATAGCGTGACAACAATCATCGAATTCATCAGCAGCTCCGGGCTGGTTACCCAAAGCTTCGGGATGTCGATAAAGCCGATCTTCAGCAGGAAGCTGTTCAAATAACCGATTCGGTCTCCTGAGAGCAGCGGCAGCCAAATGATCGTCATCGCAATGCCCACGGTAAGGGAGGGCGTATACATCGCAAGCGCGACCCACTTGCGAAGGCTGCCGCGCAGCCTTGAAATAAGCCACGCCAGCAGAAACGCGGCGGCATAGCCGCCAGGCCCGACAATGACCGCAAATTTGAACGTATTCGGCAGCGCGTATTTCAAAAACAACAAATCCTGTGCGATCAAATACTGGAAGTTGCTCCAGCCGATAAACCGCGGCGGCTCTATACCGTTGTAGTAGGTGAAGCTTAGTCCAACCGCCGCCAGAATCGGAATGACAATAAATAAAGCAAAGCAAATGAAGAACGGAGCCATAAACAAATAGGACACCCGAAAGGACCATAGCCTACTCCACATAACGGTCAATTCCTTCCCAAGGCTGATCAACAACCGGAATATCCAAGGCTTTCAGCTGTCGGCCCTGTTCGTCGATAAAGCCGAACTCCTGCTGCTTCCTCAGCAGCTCCCGGTTGATATCCCTCACCGCCTGCTCCAGCGAGGACATATAGTTATCCGTCCTGACCACCGACCTGATCCAGGCATTATTCGTCTCGCGCTCGAGGAAATAACCGCCGGGCACATTCGGTATATCTTTATACCATTTCCACTGGTTCAAAATAACGTTCGCGTCCTCCTTCTTCCAAGGCAGATTGGTGAAGGCCTCGACGTTAGCCGTATTCCAGCGGAAGGCTACGCCGTTAACGGCCTCCAGATCCGATCCGTATTGCTCCTGCACCTCGGCGGAGAGCCACCATTTCAGAAACTGCCAAGCCTCTTCCTTCTTCTTCGACTGATTAAAGATGACGCCGGTTCGCTGTCCGCCGCCAGCCCAGCGGCTAATCGTTCCATCTGCTTGCTCCGTGCCGGGAATAAGCGCGATGCCCCAGCGGCTGTTGAGCTCTGGCGCCGCTGCCGACAGCTGCACATACATGTTGTAATCGGATATCCCGATCGGCATCGTTCCCGTGCGGAAGTGCTGGTAGAAGCTCGGCACCTCTTTCTCCACGGCGTACGTATTGAACAAATCGGTCCACTGCTTGAAAGCCCGGTAGGCTTCCGGCCGATCAAGGCCTGATTTCACGCCGCCCGGCTCGTAGAATTCAACACCGTTTTGATAGAAGAAATGAGTGAACTCCTTCGGATTAACATAGAAATTCATGAAATTTTGCTGCAGCGTAGGCAGCAGGTCATATACATCATCCCAGGTTTGCGGAATATCCAGCCCTAAGCGCTGCAAAATATCCTTTCTATAATAAAGCACCTGGAACGACTGCGTTTCCGGGACGCCATAGTAGCCGCCATCATAATGAAGCGGAAGCCATGAGCCAGGGCTGAACTGCGGATACAACTGCTCGAAGTCCGGAAATTCGGACAAGTCCTGCAGCGTCCCGCGGATCGCATAATCGACCGGCAAATCCTGCGTTAAGCCAAGCGCGATATCGGGCTGAACGCCTGCCGCGTTGGACATCAGCAGAAGCTCGGGATTCGGCAGCAGATTCACCTTCACCTCAATGCCCGTTTCCGGCGTAAAGGATTCGTCGGCAATTTGCTGAAGCTGGTCCACGTAGTCTCGGCCCCGCTGCACCCAAACGTTTAGCTTCGTGTCATCCATTTCCTTCAGGCTGTCCCTTGCGTCGAACGAGTAGATAAAATTCTGTGCTCCGCCCCATACGCGGTTAAAGAAGCTCGCTTCCATCTTAGGAGCGTCTTCCATCTCGGGGATGATATACAACTCATCTAGCTGCAGCGATTGCTTGAGCAGCGTATCGATAAACGTTCCGAATTTCTCTCTCATCGACGATATTTCTTCCACCTGATAAGGAATTTCCTCAGGCTTGCGCAGCAATGAGCGAATATCCTTCGCGGAGGTATCCAATCCTTGGCTGATCGAGTCCTTATTGCCGTTGGCTTTGACTAATCGCTTGGACAAATCCTCCATCACATCAGCCGCAAGCGCCATTTGACCGGTTAGGCCAGGGAAATCCTGATCCATGTTCCAGGTACGGTTGCGGTCGATTGCCTTCTTCGTACTGGCTCCCGTTATCGTGCGCAAATCCCAATCGATTGCATCCAAATGGGCAATCAGCTTCTCAACGTCGACAACAATCGATTTGACCTGCGACTGCGTTACCGCAAGCGACAACATATGCTCGCCCTTCTCCAGCTTCAGGAGATATGGCTTTTTGCTGCCGTCTTGCAATACGGTTCCGTTCCAGCCCGTGGAATAAGGAAAACCATAAGCCAGAAATTCCTTGAACGGCACTTCTCCGTCGATTCGAACCGTCCGATAGGATGTCTTCTGCGCGATCGTATTTTGCAATGTCCGAAAGCCGATCTTATACAGCCCCGTCTCCGGCACCGTGAAGGACCATGTAATTTCCTGGTTTTGCTCAAGCCAGCGCAGTCCGCCCACCGTGTTATAAATAATTCTTCCCTCGTAGCGTGGCAAGGTCCGTGAGTTTTTGTCCGAAAATAGCTTAATCGCCGTATCATTTTTGTAAGCAAAATCCTCAGCCTGCAGGGTCAGCACCTCCCCTGTAATGGAAGGGACATCCCCCTGCTCGGACGCTACTTCTTCATAAGAGGGGATCGGTTTGCTTGGAACCAGCTCTAATTGCTCGATTGCAACAGGATCAAAGCCCTGCAGCCGGATCGTATGCACTCCCTCTGTGAAATGCCATTGCAAAGGCTGCGCATATGCTCCTCCCGAATCAATGAAGGGCTTCTTGCTCCAGCCCGACACATCCATGGATCGCGGACGAATCTCATCGCCATCCGAATTTTTTAATATAGGACGGACATCCTCCCAAGTACGGTATAACGAGATTGAAGAGGCTTCCCGGAACGGCTTCGCTCCGTCTACGGTCACTTCCCACTGTATCGGCCCCTTCCTGCCACCATCCTTAAGAGGGTTGTAGGACACATGAATCTCATACAGCGCACTCTCTGCAACGTCAACTCGATATTCAACCCACCCTGTATTGGTCGTATTCCATAGCAGTACATTGGATTTGCCTTCATATTCGCCTGCCTTAATCGCTGCCGCATCAGACACGAGAGAGGGACCTGCGCCCTCTACCAGGACGGAATTGGTTGCATTCTGAATCCCCTGTGCCTGCCAATTGGCCAGCGCTTCGCTGAAATAAGGATCTGTCTCGTAATTAAATGTAGCAATTAACCCCTCATAATTGACGGCCTCAGCTTTCTCTCCCGATACCGTATTCACCGCTGCTCCCGATGAGAGCAGCAACGCCGTCATTAATAGGCTTCCGCCAAGCCATAACCATTTCCGTTTATTATTCATAACGAGCAGCGGCCCCCTCCTTCGCACCTGTTGACTCATTTACGCAAACCTGACCCCGGTATCCTTATGGAAAAAATGGGCCTTCGATACATCCAGTTCAACCTTGACCTTCTCGTGATTAGAGAAGCGGTTGTCCGGGTCCACACGGGCGATAAGCGGCTTTTCCTGTCCGATATCCAGATAGAGAAAGCGATCCGCTCCCATCAATTCATTATCGATATAGGTTCCTGTAATGATCGTCTCTGAAAACAGCCCTTCCAGCTTTACATTTTCCGGCCTTATACCTAATATGACCGCTTTGTTTACTTGGTTATTTGCACGCAAAATATCGTCGGTAGCTTCATTAATTTTCAATACAAAACGGTTCGTATGGAATTCCAGCTTTCCTTGCGGGTTCTCCTGCACGCGCCCTTGAATGAAATTGATCTGAGGCGAGCCGATAAAGCTGGCCACAAACGTATTGGCGGGCTTGGAATAAATAAGCTCCGGCGTGTCGCACTGCTGGATAACGCCACCCTTCATGACGACAATCCGATCCGCCATCGTCATCGCTTCCACCTGGTCATGCGTAACGAAAATAAAGGTCGTGCCCAGCTTCTTGTGCAGCTTCGTAATTTCCATCCGCATCGTCACCCGCAGCTTGGCGTCCAAATTAGAAAGCGGCTCATCCATAAGGAACAGCTTCGGATCACGCACGATAGCCCTGCCGAGCGCTACCCGCTGGCGCTGTCCGCCGGACAGCTCCTTCGGTTTGCGGTTCAGGTAAGGCTCGATTTCCAATATCCGGCTGGCGTTCTTCACAGCCAAATTGATCTCATGCTTGGGCAGCTTGCGCATCCGCAGACCAAAGGCAATATTTTCGTACACGCTCAAATTCGGGTAAAGGGCATAGTTCTGGAAAACCATTGAAATATCCCTATCCTTGGGCGGAAGCTTGTTGACGAGCTGGTCCCCGATATAGATCTCACCCTCGGATATGTCCTCAAGGCCAGCGATCATTCGAAGCGTCGTCGACTTTCCGCAGCCGGAAGGCCCGACAAATACGATAAATTCCTTATCCAGAATCTCTAGCTGGAAGTCCTGTACGACCGCGTGCTTGTCTTTGCCATAACGCTTATAAAGATGTTTAATGGTCACTCCCGCCATAATACGTCCTCCTATCCAAACTTTAGTCCATAAAAAAAACGAGGATATCATGTCATGCTCTGATATCCTCCATTGATACGGTAGAATGTATGAAATTGTAGAATTAGCTAAGTACCGTTTCCTTCGCCTGATGCAGCTGGGAGAGCGCCTCGTCAGCCTTAGCCAGCTCTTCCGGGCTTAAGCGCTCATGCCAGCTTTGGGCCGCTTCCGTAATATGCTCCGGCTTCGATGCCCCTAGAATAGCGGATGTAATGCCAGGACGGCTAAGCACCCATGACAAGGCGTATTGAGCCTGAGTCAAGCCGCGTTCCGCTGCGAGCGGCTGAATAGCCTCCGCCACGTTAATCGCATTTTTCTTCAGCAGCTCCTCCAGCCTCGGCTCGCCTGCAGCCAGGCGGGAGCCTTCCGGCGGAGCTTCGCCTGCTCGGTATTTGCCTGAGAGCACGCCTCTGCCGAGCGGACTATAAACGATGACGCCAACCTCCTCCGACTGGACAAACGGTATAATTTCCTTCTCGATCTCGCGGGAGATCAGGCTGTATTCCGGCTGCAGGCTCTCGAAGCGGTGCAGGCTGTGCAAAGCACTTATTCCATGCGCTTTCGCAAGCTGCCATGCGGCAAAATTGGAAGCGCCTATGTATCTTACTTTACCTTGGCGAACGAGATCATCGAGCGCGCGAAGCGTTTCCTCAAGCGGCGTCTCCGGATCGAAGCGGTGTACCTGATAGAGATCCAAATAATCCGTCTTCAACCGCTTCAAGCTGTCCTCCACCGCTTTGTAAATATGGTAGCGACTTTGTCCAGCGTCATTTACGCCGCTACCGACTCTACCATGCACTTTCGTCGCCAATACAATATCGTGCCTTCTTTCCTTCAACAGGTTGCCAAGAATACGCTCGGACTCGCCTTCGCCATAAACGTTTGCCGTATCGACGAGATTAATGCCCTGATCCAGCGCCAAATCCAAAATCGTAGACGAAGCCTGCTCATCGATCCATCTTCCAAAGGCCATCGTTCCAAGGCTTACCTCCGATACCTTCAGCCCTGTTCTTCCTAATTTGCGGTATTTCATGATTCCATTCCTCCTGTAGTTTTCAAATTAAAATACAAAAAACCGGAGACATTGTATCGAAACAAGTCTCCGGTTATCCGGTCGATAAATTCATTATTCACATCGAAATAATATGTTTTAAATCATACGTCTGCTGCTTACCGATGTCAATCGCTAGTTTCATGAAGGGACAACTGCTCAATAAGCGGCAAGAATAGTTCTCTCTGGACCGGCTTGGCTTGCCGCAAATTGGCTTAGCTCGACGATAAGCTTACCTTTTCCAAATGACAAAAATTTGCGTTCCTCTACGGTTGGCGATTGCTGCATGAGCTCCAAAAACTGAATAATCAGCTTTCTTCTACGCCTGATCTCAGGGTATCCGTTATCAAATAACCATTGATCAATCGTATTATAGCTGCCGCGGTTCAACCGAAAGGTTTGCAGACAATAATGATGGAAGGCCAGATCGGGCCACTCATAAAGGCTAGCATTCTGATCACTCTTCATCCGCTTGCTCATTACCTTTGCTTCTTAACCGCAGATGATGATTTCTCGGTATCATAGCGACTGCGTTCTGTACGGTCAATTTGTACGATTTGACCATTATGAATCGTAATTTGGACGATGCCATATTGCACGCCTACCAATTGCTCTTTAATACGTTGCAGCCATTCGTCAGCAACCTCAACAGTTCGGGACATAGTCAACATCCTCTCAAGAGTTATGTGTGTGAAACCAGTCAGACCTTTCTATCAAAAAAACATAAAAGAAGGCGCACGCCAACCGATTCGGCATTCGGTTGGCATGCGCCTCCAGTTTTCCAGTGAGCGCGAATTGCAATAAAATACAGCGGTAGTTATGCCATTATTTTGTATGCAATTTTCACTTCTTTATTTCCGACTAATTCAATAGGATAAATTAAATTTAACATGTTGTTTTCCATTCGTCAATACTTATTGCGGCTCAATTTCTGGATCAAAACGGTAATCAAAGAAGAAATCGGCTTGCCCGTTAGCGTCCATCGCCCCATTGTCATTCAAACCATTTACTCTTAACCAAAAGCCAGTAACCGGCAGTTGCTCATTGGTTATCGCAACAACCCGGTCTTCCTCAATCGCATATTTCTCGGAGTCCTTGATCGCATAGGTTGTGAATCCGTCTCCTTTGGACGAGAATGCATAATAAGGGAATTTAACCCAAGCCACAAGAAACAAACACAGAACAAAGCCCAGAGGTATTTTCCAATGGTCTAACGTCATATAAAAAGCGCCAAGAAAAGAGAAACCCAGTAGCTTGTAATATAAGCCGGTTTCTTCTTCCTGACGCTTTCGATACAACAAATACAAGCTAACAAATAAACCAATGATTCCAAGCAACCAAATCCAAACCAACAGCCACACACCTCCAAGATCATTCAAGCCTCTTGTAGGTTACCATATTTAGGGTTAATCTGGTAGTTTCGCTTTGAGCAAAGCTATGCTTGGAGCATTCACGACTTCGCAGTCATTTCCTTCAGCTCGGACAGCAATTGATCCAGCTGCGCATACTCTTCGACCATCGTGTGAATTTTGATATCCTGCGTTTCCATACTCGCATGCACTTCTTCCACCGAAGCCATATTCTCTTCTGTCGTTGCCGCGATATTGACCATTTCATCCGCCATGTTCGCATAACGCTCATGCAGCTCATTCGCGGAGCTGCCTACCGTATCCGAATGCTGCTTCACCAGCTTCGTGTTCTCGTTAATGCGTTCAATTAGCTGCTGTGCTTGAAGGGCAACATCCCTGCTCGTCGTTACCGCCGCTTGGCCATTCTCCACCTGCTCATGAACGGCAATGATTTGCGAACGGATGCCAGTCAATATGTCCCCGATTTCGTTCGTCGCTGCTCTCGAATTGTCCGCAAGCTTTCGAACCTCGCCGGATACGACCGCAAAGCCTCTGCCATGCTCGCCTGCACGCGCCGCTTCAATCGCAGCATTAAGCGCAAGCAGATTCGTTTGCTCGGCGATATCGCTAATCGTACTCACGATTGAGCTGACACGATCATTCTGCTCATTTAGCTGCGCCATCATGTTAACTGTGTGATCAATAATCGACCGAACGCTTTCCACTTCAGCGGATAGTGTTGCCATCTGCCCGCGGTTTTGCAATGTCAGATCGGCGTTCTCATCCGAATACTGCTGCAGCAGCCCAGTTCCTTCGAGCAATTGCTTTACGGAGCTGTCGATGATCTGCGTAGATTCGCTTATCGTTAGAATGTTGCCCGTCTGCTTCTCAATCGCGGCCGACATTTCGGAGAAGGTCGCCGTTACCTCTTTGGATATTTCTCCCGTAGAGCGAACCGTTGTCTGCTGGCTGTTGCTGAACTCGGTCAAAACAATGATCGAGGATTTCAGCTTCTCCAGAAGCGCTTCGGCCATATCCTTTGAAGCCAGCGCCTCGCGCTGCTTATCCGTTACTTGGCGCTGGAGCTTGCCGCTAAAACTTGCAGAGAAGGCAAGCGCAACGGTTGCAAACGTTAGATACAAGAACAAATAAACAAGCGTTTCATTCGGAAACAGTTTGGGCTGGAGCACAGGATCTAGAAAAAGATAGGTGCTTAGTGCCGCTCCCAATACCCCCGTTAAAACAATGGGGCGATAATCCGCGTACAACGTTATAATAGCAAGATTGACATAAACCAGAAAATAAGTGCTCACGATCGGATTGGGATCCGATACAATTAATAGAGTAACAATGATCGTCAATATAAAAGGTACAAAGTACTTAATGTAACCCGTAAAAACGCCTCGGTATGTCATGAAAGTTGCTGCTCCGCATAAAAATGTACCGACTCCCGCAAGCAAAACAATGATATCTGCGCCGAGTCCGATAGCCAGATCTGTTAAAATCCCCAAACCGAGAAGGCTCCATAGAATTTTAATTAACAATCGATTACGCTTGTCCAATTCTGTTAATTCTTTTTTCACGACATTTCCGCCTTTTCTATAGAACTAATAAGTTATAAAGCTTAACCGATTAGCTCATCTCCCCTCGCTCCATGTGTAACAAGCGCTGCTTCCTTCGGATAGACGAGCCATTCGTAACGAGCCTTGTTGCGGTACATATGCTCCATATCGAACAAGACAGGGACCACATCATCCCCTTTGTAAAACACCCTCTCTCCAACTTTCTCTAGCGGTACCCGATAGGTAATTCGAAGCGCTCTCAGAAAGACGGGCTCGAGCAGCGAGACAAAATATTTCAACTTTAGCTTTTCTGCAATATATACAGCAGAAGACAGCACATCCGAAATATACTTCCCCCGGTAGGGCTTAAGCAAAGCAATCTTATCGATTTCCGCAACTGCCCCCGCAGCTTCTACAATTTTTGAATAAGTCTGAAACGGACCTGCAGCGTTGATGGAACTGCTTGCGCTATAGGCTTTTATTTCAGAAGTTCCCACATAATGCCCTTCCGGTGTAACAACGACGAATCGCTCAAGAGCATGATCAGAAAATTCAAGTTCAAACCCTTTCTCCATCCAGACTGTCGTCCAAATGCCGTTAAACATGGCTAACTCCAATTCGTTCTCCACTCGTTTAAACATGATTTTTCTCCTTTATCTCTCTATTTTCTCGTAGTCTTCTTCGCAGGTAAAATATGTAGGCAATTTTATTATCGGAATAATTAACTTAATAATTTACCATTTCCGATTCCTGAGTATGATGTTTTAGTAAATTGTCACATATCCAAAGCTAATTTCGGCAGTAATATTTGTAATAACCCACCTTTCAGCATTTTAAATACTTTTTCCGCATTTCCTATTAACAACGTGGCTACAAATAAAATTAAACCCAGCCAACAACTAGGAAATTGAAACAAATCGTAGCACCGACCTTTAAAAATGTCAATAGTTTCCTTATTTATTTGTTTCAAAATACCCTCAGCCGTTTATATATAACTAAGAAATTCAATACAGTTGATCAACCTGATCGACAAATATAAAATGAGGAGAGATGTCAAATGTCACGAGAAAACTCTAGTAACGGCGTATTGGTAGGCGCAATTGTAGGAGGTGCCATTGGTGCCATTTCGGCTCTGCTGTTCGCACCAAAAGCAGGGGCGGACCTTCGGGAAGACCTCTCAAACAAATTCAAAGCCATCAGCGAGAAAACGAAGGATATCGCCACTGCTGTAGGCCAAAACACGAAGGAATTCGCTACAACAGTCGGGCAAAATACAAAGGATTTGGCTACTAACATCAAGCAGGAAGCCGGCGATTTGGTTGACCATGCCAAACAATCCAACCAAAACATTATGGATTCCATTTCATCCGCTAAAGAAGATGTAAAGGATGAGCTAGCTACCACAGGGAGGTAGTCTCATGAAAGAAGAACTCAAAACCACTACAAACTCTATGGCACCCACCGAGCAAGAGATGATCAAGCTCGGTGAGGACATGGAGAAAATGGATACAAACGCAGAAGTGATCGAGAAGGGATTGATTCCCGATCCGGTACAATAATAAACAAACAAAAACCTTTCCATAGTTGCTATGGAAAGGTTTTTGTTTGAGGCTAATTATATAAAAAATTATGAAGTGCTGAGTCCAGGGCTGTGATCGGTTAGAAGCAGCTTAAGCTTCTCAATGGCCCGCTTCTGAATACGGGAGACGCTCATTTGCGATACCCCCAGCTCATCGGCAATATCGCGCTGTGATTTGCCGTTATGGTACGCGAGTATAAGTACTTTCTTCTCCTCGGCCTTAAGCTGATCGAGTGCTTCCTCCAAATCAAGACGGTTATCAACGCTGTAATAATCGTCCTTATCGGAGCCGATAAGATCGCCAATTGTAGCCGCGCTGTCGCCTTCGCTTGATAGTGGCGTATCCAGCGATACATAATGATAAGACTCCCGGCAGGACAGCACTTCAATCGTCTCCTCTACCGAGAGGCCTAAATGGACCGCGATTTCTTCCATTTTGGGCGAATGACCCAGCTCCACCGTCAAATGATCGATAGCCTGCTGAATAAGCAGACCCTTCTCCTTAATTCGTCTCGGCACCTGGATATACCAAGATTTATCGCGTAAATAGTTTTTCAGGTGGCCAATGATGCTTTTCATGGCATAACCCTCAAACGGAATTTCCCTAGAGCTATCATACTGCTTAAACAAACGCAGCATAGAAAGCTGGCCAACCTGATATAAATCTTCGTAAAGATCAGGACGGCTGCGAGACATTTTTGCAGCCGCCATTTTTACGATTGGCTCAAAATGCTGCAACAATACCGTAGCGGTATCGTTGCAGCCTGTTTCCTGGTAAATCTTCATTTTCTCAATGGTTTCTTTTGGATCCAGGCAGGATGAATTCGGGTTCATGCCATCTCCTCTTTCCTACCAAATAACTTGGTGAGAATCACCTCTGTGCCTTTTTCGGAGAATACTTCGACCTTATCCATTAAAGCGTGCATCATAAACAATCCTAGCCCGCCAGCCGATATTTCATTAAGCTCCTTGTCATGCAGAGAAGCAGACTTGCTCGCCGGCTCATATTTAAAGCTCGTTCCTTCATCTTTAATACGGATGGAAATGCCTTTTTCTTCGATCTCAAAACGAATGTCTACCACGCCAGGCTGTGCATTGCTGTAAGCATGCAGTACAACATTGGTACAAGCCTCCGTTACGGCTACCTTCATATCTTCGATCTCCTCGTACGAGAAGCCTGCTTTATTCGCTATTCCAAATAATGTAAGCCTAACTACATCGATAAATTCCGCCCTCGCCGGAATCGTCAAACGGATGAATGAGTTCATAGTGTTTTCTGTCCTCTCTTGTGTGTTCCTGAAATGGCTCATACTTTTTTGACTCTGTTCCAGATCCTTATCGTTGAGATCACGCCATTATAAAGCGTAGAGACGATTCCGGGCTCCTCAACGGGCTTCTTGCTCTCGCTCTTGATGGAAGCAACCACGCTAGCTGCCGACTCCCTTGCCATACCGGTAAACGAACGCACGGCGTGACCAATATCGTTGACGGATGCAAATAACACATCAAGAGAACTTAGTTTTGATCGTACATCTTGGGTCATTTTATTCGTGTTGTGGACCGCTTCCTTCACCTCAACACTGATTTGGGTTACTTCCGTTCTTAAAGAACCAACCGTTTGCCGCATTTCGTCAAGCGCACCCCTCAGTGTTTTGAGCGTTTGAATCAAAGAGTACAAGAGCACGAGGATAGCAACCGCTATAACAGCAATACTGATTTGCATGATAAGATCCATCGTTATCATCACTTCCTTTTTTTCTTTAGTTACCCGCAATTCCGCCTTTTGAAACAGAACGGCCCTCTCTAGCAAATCATAGAATCAAAATTGTCCTTTGCTTCATTCATGGTATAATAGTAGAACCTTACAAATCTGAAGCCTTCATTATAAAGGAGTTTAACTCATTGTATAATTTGCGTCTTAACATCCGGTCAAAAATTTTAATAGGCTATTTTCTTATCATCTGCTGCCTTGGCGCTTCTATTATTATTGTAAGTGATAGAATCTCATCCTTACAGGATGAAATCGAGAGCATTACGACCCGTGACATTGAAGTCCATAATCTCATTACGACAATTCGTTACAATGCCGTAAGCATGGAATCTAGTCAGCGGGGATTTGTCATTACAGGGAATGAAAACTATTTGGACCCTTACGCTAAAGGGAAAGCCGAATGGGAAGCTAACTACAATGCTTTGTATCAATATCTTTCCGATGATCCTACCACAAGGAAAAACTTAGAAGAAATAAAGCTTACGATTCAAAATTGGATCAGTACGGCAGGCGAGCCTACGATTGCTCTGCGGAAGGCCAATAACACACAAGGAATCATCGATTTCTTTAATGATGACGTCGGAAAAAAAGATATCGATTCTCTTCGTACACAGTTGGAAACACTGCGTCAAAAGGAAATCACATCGACAAAGAACTACATTTTAAAGCTTGAAAGCCGCAATGATATGCTCATTATCAGTTTGTATCTCATGTTGATTATCGTGTCCGTTATTGCATTTATTATCGTATCTTATGTGTCCGGGTCAATTGTCAAAACCATTAAGGATGTCGTAAAAACCATTTCCGATATTGCCTCCTCTGGAGGAGACCTCTCTACCCGTATCAAAGTGAATACACGGGATGAAATTCGAGATCTTGCCAACGCAACGAATGCACTGCTTGATAACTTAAGCGATCAAAACTGGATTCAGTCGAAGGTTGCGGAAGTTGCCACCATGAATCAAGGCATAAACGATACCATTAATTTAGCCGAATCCTTCTTATCGAAGCTATCGCCAATGCTAGGAGCTGCCTACGGGGCATTTTACCTTAAACGAGGAACAGGGGATCAGCAAAGACTGGTCAAACTTGCGTCGTACGCTGCTGCACATGATACCGCGGGTCAAAATAGCTTTAAGCTCGGCGAAGGCCTGATCGGCCAGGCGGCGCTCGAGAATCGCACCTTTTTGCTGAATTCGACGCCAGACCATCCGATCATGATTACTGCCGGACTTGGCCCTGTGCAACCAAGAAGCATCCTAATCGTTCCGTTTGAATATGAAGGCTCGGTCGCAGCCGTCGTGGAATTTGCATCGGTTGAATCCTTTACTTCTCAGCATCTTAAGCTTATGGAGCAAATTGAAAACTCCTTTGGCATTGCAATCAACAGCGTGATCGGCCGTATGGAAGTAGAGAGACTTCTTAGCGAGTCTCAAGTGCTGACGGAGGAACTGCAAACGCAAACCGAGGAACTGCAAACCCAATCGGAAGAGCTTCAAATGCAGCAGGAAGAAATGCGCATGACCACCGAGCATCTGGAGGAGCAAAATCTGTTTGCCGAGCAGAAAACGAAAGAACTGGAGAAAGCAAAGGAAGAGCTTGAAGCTTATTCTGAGCAGTTGAAGAAAAGCTCGCAGTACAAGTCCAACTTCCTTGCCAATATGTCTCATGAGCTTCGTACGCCGCTTAACAGCATCTTGATCCTTTCCCAGCTCCTTTCGGAAAATGAAAATGAAACTTTAAACGAGGAAGAAGCAGGGTATGCTAAAGTAATCAATACTTCGGGCAACGATCTATTGTCTCTGATCGACGACATTTTGGATCTATCCAAGATTGAGGCCGGCAAGGTTATCCTCATGATGGATGAAGTGAATGTGAGTGAGATTCCCGAGCATATGAAGCTGCTCTTCCATCCCGTAGCCGAGAATAAAAATATTGATTTCCAGCTTAATATGGACGCAGACCTACCGGCAGTCATTCATACCGATGGTCAACGATTGCAGCAGATATTGAAAAACCTGTTATCCAATGCGTTTAAATTCACAGAAAAAGGAACCGTCGGCCTAACGATTAAACTTGCCGATCAAGACAGTGTTAAACGCCATATCCCTGCCCATACCGATAAAACCGTTCTTGCGATATCGGTAACCGATACGGGAATCGGCATCCCGTTAAACAAGCAGCAGCTTATCTTCGAAGCGTTCCAACAGGTAGATGGCGAGACCAATCGCCAATACGGCGGAACGGGGCTTGGCCTATCGATCTGCAACGAATTCAGTAGGCTGCTTGGTGGCCGAATCGTCCTTGAGAGTCAGCCAAGCAAAGGAAGCACGTTTACCCTTCTTGTTCCAAGCTTGCCACATATGGAGAAAGAACAGCTCATATCTCTCGAGGAGGAAGTTGCCGCTGCTGTTGCACCTACTGCAGCCATTGTAGCTCCCGATGTTATCGAGCACGAAAATTCCGATTTTCCCGAAGATGACAATGATCTGTTTAGAGGAAAAAAGGTTTTGCTTGTCGAGGATGATTCACGCAATGTATTCGCCCTCGTTAAGGCACTGGAAAATCGAGCCTTCAATGTCACTGTGGCCAATAACGGAAAGCAATGTATGGAAATCATTAAACAAAACACGGATTTTGATCTGGTGCTTATGGATATTATGATGCCTATTATGGATGGATTTGAAACGATGAAGGAGCTTCGCTTGATTGCTGAAATGCAGGAGACTCCCATCATAGCTTTAACAGCAAAAGCGATGAAGAGTGACCGTGACAAATGCCTGGAGGCGGGAGCATCCGATTACATTAGCAAACCACTCAATATGGATCAGCTCTTCTCCTTAATGAGGGTTTGGCTTACAAAGCAGGTGGGCAATTGACAAATGAATGGCTTGAGGAAGATACGGATCACGAAACGTTAACCCATAGCGAATTGGAACGTATTGAAATTGAATTGCTTTTGGAGGGAATCTACAGCATCTACGGCTTCGACTTTCGGAACTATTTGCGCTCTTCCCTTCGGAGGCGCATTTATCATCGAATGAATCTTGAAAGCTTGCCAACGATTACCTCCTTATTGGAAAAGGTGCTGCACGAACCAAAATTCATTGAAAAATTATTAAATGATTTTTCAATTAAAGTGACTGAAATGTTTCGCGATCCAAGCTTCTTTACTGCTTTGCGCAGAGACGTAATTCCTCATCTTCGCACGCTGCCTGAAATTAGAATTTGGCATGCTGGCTGTGCAACAGGAGAAGAGGTTTACTCAATGGCCATTTTGCTGCAGGAAGAAGGTTTGCTTTCGAAAGCGAAGATCTATGCTACAGATATGAATGAGCTTGTCATAGAAAGCGCAAAGCAAGGAAAATTCCCATTAAAGCGAATGCAAGCTTTCACCAAAAACTACATGAAGGCAGGCGGCACGAAGGAATTTTCCTCCTACTACTCAACAAATCATGAGCATGCCTTCTTTCACCCTTATATCAAAGAGAATATGATGTTCGCTCAGCATAATCTCGCAACCGATTGTTCGTTTAATGAATTTCATCTTATTTTATGCCGAAACGTCCTGATTTATTTTGACTCCGAGCTCCAAAATCGGGTGCATGACTTGTTTTTTGAGAGCCTTACTGTAAATGGCTTTCTTGCGTTAGGCAGCATGGAATCTTTGATCTCCTTCCATAAGAGCAAATATGAGGACTTCAATGCTCCTGAGCGGGTTTTTCGCAAAATATTGAAATAACTGTAAGTAATCAAAAAAAGAGATGACATTGTCATCTCTTTTTATTGTATTTATAAATGGATGCCGACCTAATGCTCTGAAGCTACATTCAAATATTTCTTCAACACGACCTCGGTTCCATTCTCAAGCGCATTCACTTCAACCTCATCCATAAGCGCCTGCATTAAATAGATGCCGAGTCCGCCGACTCGAAGCCCGCTTACATCGGCATCCGGCAAAGGCGCTGCTTTATCCAAGACGTCCGTAGCCAAAGCCTCTGAACCGCTATTGTTTACTTTAATGGTAAGCGCATGGTCCTCGGGTTCAAAAGAAATGTCAATGACACCCTCATTGGGATCAGGAGTGCCATGAATCACCGCATTATTGCACGCCTCCGAAACCGCTACCTTCATATCTTCAATATCTTCATACGCATAGCTCATCTTTGAAGCTATGCCGTATAGACAGATTCTGACCAAATCGATATAGTCTGCATGGGCCGGTATTTGTAAACGGATGGCATTCATGCTTGGGCCTCTGTCCCCTCTATTAAATATCTGGAAATACCCGTCAAGTCAAACAAACGTTTAATGGCGGGCGGGATATCGCTAACGAAAAACGGCGCCTTCAGCTCATCACGAAGTTTAAGCACCGAAACGATGATGCCGATTCCGGTACTGTCGATATATTTTAACTGTTTAAGATTCAGCACCAATGCTTTCTCTGTTCGGTTCATGACAGGCTCCAAAGCAGCCCGCAGCTGCGGCACTACAGATAAATCAAGCTCTCCGATGACATGAAGAATATATTGATTCGTTGTTTCTTCTTGCACGACTTGAAATTGCTCAGCTTTCATTCCATTCACTCCGCTCGCATTTGTTTAATAAATAGTATCAAAAATGGCTCACCTTGTACAAGGCATATCGATGAATCCTTACATTGAGTAAATATGGAAGTAATGAATCGACGTTAATTTTCGAGAATTCTCATCGATAAATAGTTTCAACAAAGCTTCGCCACGTTCGAATACGAGTCCATCCTCTGTTACATAATCAGGCTCTCCTAACGCTTTTTTTACGGCATCAATTGAAGCATTCATCTTAACGCCATCGATCAGCAATGTTTTTGCACCCTCGGTCAGCTCAACAAAATTAACAATTCCATCACTAAACACGATACTCATCTCAGGGTATTCGTAAATCACAAGTTCCTTCAGATGCGGGTCTTCGGTGATTTTCCCAGGTTTGCCAAGCTTCTTAGCAACCGAGTCCATGTCATCGTAAAGCGTTATGCCATTAACGGTTTGCAGTGTAAAGCTTGGTTTCTCCTCCTCTTTCACCTTTACAGGCACTTCTGCATAGGTAACTTCCGTTACGGTAGAAGGAGACATTGAAGGCTGCACAATATCAGGTGCTGTATCAGCCGGTGCTGCCGGTAGAGATGGACGAGTGCCCATAGTCAAGGAATACGTAGCAGTGACGGGTGAAACATCGCCCGAAAGAGCGAACATTCCTCCGAGTAAACAGCCAATGATAATAATGCTCTTCATATGATCTCCCTCCTATGCGGGATTATTTTGATTCTTCCTTTGCTTATACGTACATATACACCGTTTACTCAGCTTTGAAACAGCAACAGCATATCTTTTTTTCAAGACGATTATGATCTGGGCTAACAAGAAAATCTTACTTCGTAGCAATCATGACCATGCAGATATCATCTTTCTGATCCTCGCTGCTCTGCTCTGTAACAAACTCACGAACGGTAGCCGCATGCTCCCCAGGGGCCTGTCCAACCAACTGATTAATAAGAGTATCAAGCTTCGCTTCTTCGTTCTCGCCAAGTGACTCACTTAAACCATCGGTGTACAAAATAATTTTCATCTCGTCGAGGTAGGATAGACTGGCTTTGTCAATCTTGATGTTTTCAAACAAGCCAATCGCACAGCAGCCTTCCGTAAGCAGCGTCACCTGATCCCCAATTATCAGCTTGCCCGGGGGATGTCCCGCGTTAACATATTGAATCGTTCTAGCTTTTGTATCCAACACTAAGTATATGGCCGTAAAATAATAATTAAGAAGCTCCTCTTTCTTGTAGAGCTGATTCATATAGCGATTAAGCTCCTGCATAACCAAATCGGGTTCAGTAATACGTGTAATGGTATCCTTAAGGACAGAAGAGATGTACATGCAAACCAAGGAAGATGAAATGCCATGGCCCATCATATCGAGTAAAATAACGCCATATCGGTTATCGTCGATACGATACCAGCTGTAAAAATCACCAGCAAGCTCAGTAGAAGGCTGGTAAATCGCGCTGATATCTACATTATCATCATGAATCGGTTGACTTAATACATTTCTTTGCACTTTTTTGGCAAGCTCCAGCTTGAATTTCACCTGCTTGTCCCTTTCCTTATGCCAATCCATTTCCTGCTTCAACCTTAGGGAAGAACGGATGCGCGCTAGAAGTTCCATCTTATTGATCGGCTTCATCACATAATCGCTTGCCCCTGCATCCAAAGCCTCCGCCATTTTGTTAGAGTCCCCAAGCGCAGTAACGAATATGATAGGCACATCCTTATAACGTTCCGTCTGCAACACACGCTTGCAAGCTTCCAAACCATCAATCTCTGGCATCATCATATCCATAAGGATAAGATCCACGTTTGACTCCGCTATGGAGTTTGATTCCAAATCGAGGATTGAATATAGCTCCATCGCTGAGGAGGCTATCTTCAAATCCTCATACCCTGCTTTGTTTAGAATAGCCTTAATAATAATTTGATTCGTAGCATTGTCATCCACGATTATAATACTCATATGCAGGCTCCCTTTTACTCCAGTCTCTATACTTATATATTGAGCTCAACGAAACATGGAGTCAACTTTAAATGCGATAAATTTGAGTAAGGTGAAACGGCTGTCGCCGTCCTTTGGCGGCGCGGCGCGTTTCATTCCGAGAAATATAGAGAAAGGATGGCGAAATCATATACTTTCTTATATTTTAAAAAGGCCTATCCTCGCGGATAGGCCTCAATATGCAACTCTCTAAGCTATCAGTTAAACGACGTAATGAGGGTAATAGTATACGGCAGGGTCAAATTCTTCCCCCGTATACTCCTTGCCGCCCCATGCGATGACCAAAATTTTATCTTGGTCCATTTCTCGTTCCAGACGCTGCGCGTCTTGTTCTGATATGCCGAGCGACCGCATTTTTGCCCGCAGCTCGTCTCCGGTTGAACGGAAAATGTTTGCGATAGCATTTCCAAGGCCTTCTTCAGCCACTCCGATTTTTTCCGCGTCCGTATTGTCCACGATCCGTTTCGTCCGGTCTTTGTCATGGGTCAGGACATAAATCCGATCCTTCGCATAACCTTCCGTTTGGAACTTATACACTTGCTCCTGAACCTCGACAGGATTGTTCACCGTATGCACCTTTGTATTGGATAGATTATTCATTGTAATTCCTCCTCATATTTTTATAATAAATGTCCTTCTTCTTACATCAGCTGCCAGATCGATCTTAATTGGCCTTACACCTCCCTAAGCGAAGTTAACTGACTCGTCTTCGGCCAACGATGAGAGATACGATAAAGAGTACGACGAATATGACGAATAGAACTTTTGCTATCCCAGCTAATGCGGAAGCAATTCCCAAGAAGCCGAATATGCCTGCAACGATTGCGAAGATGAAAAATAATAATGCCCATCCTAACATTGGAATCACCCTTCCTTCGATTCTGTTTTTTGCTAACTTGTCATGTTATTAACCAGCCTGTTTCCCTTTGAAACAGCGGAATTTATTGGCATTGAACGAAATGGAAGGCTATTAATGAAGAAATAAAAATACGGAATTTCGAATGGCATTTTCGCTGTTTCAGATGCTTCGGATGAGGTTAAGAGACTACACCAAACAAATCGATAATAGAAAAGGCTGGTGATGATCGATGGAAAAGCAACGTATACACGTTAATGGCATCGATTTAGGCTATGAAGAATGTGGAAGTAGTAAAGGAAGTGCAATCGTATTGCTCCACGGCTTTTGCGGCTCATCTCAATACTGGCAAAAGATATGTCCGATGCTGGGCGACCAGTATCGTGTCATTATCCCGGACCTTCGTGGTCATGGCGAATCCTCAGCACCTGAGGGAACCTATACGATGGACATTATGGCTGAGGATATTGCAGCGCTTCTCGAAGCGCTTGAGATCGAGAAGGTAGTTATGTTTGGTCATTCATTAGGCGGCTATGTAACAGCCGCATTCGCAGATAAATATCCGGACAAACTTGCTGGCTTCGCGCTTATCCACTCTACCGCGCTACCCGATACCGAAACCGCCAAAGAAAAACGGGCAGATGATATTGCGGAGATTCGCGAGAAAGGCGTTTCGAAGTATCTCTATGGAATTATTCCTAATCTGTTTACCGATGAGAAGCTCGGCGAAATGCGCAATGAGGTCAACGATATGATTGGCGTAGGCCAACAAATGGAAGCCGGCGCGGTGATCTCTACCTTAAAAGGAATGATGCAGCGCCCGGACCGCAGCCATGTGCTTGCGAAAGCAAAATTTCCGGTGCTGCTCGTCGCAGGAGCCGAGGATGGCGTCATCAAACCTGACGACACGTTCACGGTCACCAATCTTAATCAGCCGGAGACCACCTATAAATACCCGCATATTTTGGAAACCACTTTCGAAGATGTAGGTCATATGAGTCTTGTAGAGGTATCCGATCAATTGGCTAGGGTGATGTCAACCTATTTAAAAACACTCTCAGAGCGTGAGAAAACAAGAAAAGAAGGGACTACGGAGGAGCCGGCCGATAAAAAACCGTATTTTCTTCATTGATCGTTTCAAATGTAATCCAAACGGGTATATAAGATTAGGCAGTTAACCCCCTATCTAACTGCCTTAAAATAACTGGAGGTGCTAGATACTATGAATAGTACGAATACTTCTTATCGAACGGGAGAAATTGTTGACCATGCTGGGAACTACATTTCAGAATCAGGCAAGAAGGATCAGCTCAAAAAGGGAGAAAAATTCCCTGCTTGTCCTCTTAGCGGTAATGAAACAACTTGGAAAATTACCGATTAATGCAAAATAAAAGTTTCAGAACCATATCGAAGGGCTGTTTCAGAAGGTAGAGCATCTACTTTTTGGGGCAGCCCTTCTGGCATTTTCATTTCCCTCTTTTCCTTCACTTAACTTGTATGGTAGTATGGTAGTGTACGGCGGAAGGGGTTATCTTTATGCAATTCAACTTACGTACGCAGCCCGTTTCGACAAGGGATGCGGTATATATGCAGCTCAAAGAACAAATATTGAAGCTCGAGCTCGTGCCGGGAACGCCGTTATCGGAGAATGAAACTTCCCTCCTGTTTAATGTTAGCCGTACGCCAGTAAGAGAGAGTTTCCTGCGGCTTGCCCAGGAGGGTCTCGTTCAGGTGCTTCCGCAGCGCGGCACATTCGTTTCTCTCATAGATACCGGACTTGTGGAGGAAGCGAGATTCATGCGCGAGCAACTGGAGAAAGCGGTGATTCGTCTGGCTTGCAGTGACTTCCCTGAAGCTTTCCTTGCCCGGCTGGAGGAGAATCTCAGCAACCAGCAGGAATGCATCCGTAAAAAGGATGACAAGAGCATGTTCGAGCTGGACGAGCATTTTCATCGTATTTTGTTCGAGGGCTGCAGCAAAAGCAACACTTGGTCGCTCATGCAGCAAATGAATGCGCACCTTAATCGGAGCCGCATGCTCAGGCTTGTAGATGATCACAATTGGGAGCATCTTTATGAGCAGCACCGCAGGATGGCCGAAGCAATTAAGCTCCACGACAGCGCGGCTGCCGAACGGATCATGTCAGAGCATCTCGCTCTAAACATTGCCGATCAGGCACTGCTGAAAGAAAAATATCCGAATTATTACATCTAACTACGGAGGTCTGGTTAAGCATGAAAATGACGTTCAGATGGTTTGGGGAAGGCAACGATACCGTACCTCTCCACTATATCAAGCAGATTCCTGGAACAGACGGCATTGTCTGGTCGCTTCATGATGTACCTGCGGGCGAAGAATGGCCAATGGAAAAAATACTTGAGCTTAAACAGCAAGCAGAAGCTGCCGGATTACATATTGATGTCGTTGAAAGCGTTAACGTACATGAAGATATTAAGCTTGGCTTGCCTTCCCGTGACGTGTATATCGAAAACTACAAACGGACGATTGAGAAGCTCGGCACCGTTGGCGTCAAAGTCATCTGTTATAACTTCATGCCGATTTTCGATTGGCTGCGGACTGATTTGCACAAGGCAATGGGCAACGGCGCTACCGCTCTATTTTACGAGAACAGTCGTATCGCAGATGCTGACCCTTTCCGCCTCGTGGAAGAAATCAATGCTAACTCAGCGCTGACGATGCCCGGCTGGGAGCCGGAGAGGCTGGCTCATTTATCGAAGCTGTTCGAAGCCTACCAAGGCGTGACTGAAGAGCATTTATGGGAAAATCTGCGTTATTTCTTAAATGAGATTATTCCTGTAGCCGCACGCAGCGGCATTCGAATGGCCATCCATCCGGATGATCCGCCATGGCCGGTCTTTGGCCTTCCGAGAATTATGACTTGCCAGGAAAACTTCCGAACCTTCTTGAAGCTATACGACAGCCCTTATAACGGGATTACGCTTTGCAGCGGCTCGCTTGGAGCTAATCCTGACAATGATATTATTGCGATGATTCATGAGTTTGCCGACCGAATTCCATTCGCGCATATCCGAAACGTCCGTGTCTACGAAAACGGTGATTTTATTGAGACCTCGCACCGTACGGAGGACGGCACTGTCGATATTGCGGGAATCGTTCGCGCTTATCATGAGATTGGTTTCACTGGCTATGCTCGGCCCGATCATGGGCGACATATTTGGGATGAGCAGTGCAGGCCTGGATACGGATTATATGACCGTGCGCTTGGCATCATGTATCTATGGGGCCTGTGGGATGCGAATCAGCTTCATGCGGGGAAGCAGGTGACCGGCTCATGACTCAGCTTCCCAAGCATGAATCGTTAGCAGGCAAGGTAGCCGTCGTTACGGGAGGCGCGGGCGTATTATGCCGAGTGATGGCGCTTGAGCTTGCCCGTCAAGGAGCCAAGGTGGCGATTCTGAATCGCACATTGGAGAAAGGCACTGCCGTCGCTGAGGAGATACGCGCTGCTGGCGGAGTAGCCATTGCGGTTTCGTGCGATGTCACCAGTGTCGAGAGCACGCAGTCTGCAGGCGCGAAGGTTCTGGCAGAGCTGGGCCCTTGCGATATTTTGATCAATGGGGCCGGCGGCAATCATCCCAGTGCCAATACGACGAACGAGACATTCAAACCGGAACATCTGCATGCAGAGGGCATGACAACGCTGTTTAATTTAAGCGTGGAAGGCTTTCGCAGCGTAATGGATCTCAATTTCGTAGGGACGCTTATTCCTACTCAAGTGTTTACCGAGCAAATGCTGGGACGGTCCGGTGTGACAATTATTAATATTTCGTCCATGAGCGCTCCATCCCCAATGACGAAGGTGCCCGCATACAGCGCAGCCAAAGCAGCGATTGTTAACTTTACGCAGTGGCTGTCCGTCCACCTTGCGGAGTCTGGCATTCGCGTTAATGCAATCGCGCCGGGCTTCTTCTTGACGGAACAGAACCGTAAGCTGCTCTTGAATGAGGACGGCTCGCTCACCGAGCGTTCCGGCAAAATTATTTCCCATACGCCAATGCGCCGTTTCGGCAAACCGGAAGATCTGCTTGGCGCTTTATTATGGCTTGCCGATGAGGCAACATCTGGTTTTGTGACGGGCACAACCATCCCGGTGGATGGCGGATTTCTAGCCTATTCCGGTGTTTAAGCACCTTATTTGAGCATATGGCCCCCGCCTTGTTCTTCTGTATGAGATCGGCAGTAATATGCCACCCTACAGGAGGAAAGGGGGGATCAATCATGTCATCGCCAAAAAACCGCCGCGAGAACGCTTGGCATCAACGAAAGCATACACAGCAGCCTCATGGCAAAGTGAAGTCGTTTGAAAAGCTTAGCCAAGAAGCTAGTGGCAAGGATAAGCCGGAGGCTTAGTTGTTTCATTAGCTAGGGAGAACTATCTCCTTTTTGTCTCTACCAACGATAACATTGAAAAAAGCCACTATCCTAAGCTTTGTACAGGCTTGGAATAGTGGCTTTTTTGCGAGCCTACGTTTGGAGCGTTAAGAGTGGTACGGTAGCTTTTATTCACGTACATAAGCTTGATCAAAGGCAACTGCTGTCTTGAAATCAAGACTTGTCAGGCCGCCAGCGCTCCATGTCGTGAGACGCAGCGTTACCATTTTATAATCGATAGCAATTAAGGGATGGTGATTCAGCAGCTCCGAAGCTTCTGCCACCTCATTTACGAAAGACATGGCATCCCTAAATGTACGAAAACGATATTTTTTTATGATCCACTTGCTGTCCTCCCGCTTCCAGCCCTCGCATAACGTTAGTTGATGATCTACTTCCGCTTCATTCAACTTCATTTCCACTCCCCCTTCCCTTCCATCTTTTTGAATTTATTTTATTCAAACTGTTTCAATAGCGTATGATAAGGATAATTATTATACAAGCAAAAGTATGAAAGTGAGGACTTATGGATGGGAATGACAGGATATTTACAGCAGGTTTCGATGCCGCAGTTGCAAGAACTCCTTGCTCGGTTGGATGAATTGAATGGTGTGATCGTTCATGAGGATTTTGATGTAGAAGCACTTGATATCGATAAAGCCTGGCATGCCATTCATTTCATGCTGAACGGGAGCTCCTTCGATGGAGAAGAACCGCTTCTCTATACTATACTTGGCGGGACGCCTGTCGGCGCAGACGAGGGGCACGGGCCCGCAAGATATTTGACCGATGGGCAGGTGAGGGCTGTAGCCGAGGAGCTCTCCCAAATCAATAACGAGGAGCTCGACAAACGCTTCGATCCCGAGCAGCTTAGCGCAGAAGGAATCTACCCCTCGGGCTCCGAATGGAACGATGAAGAGGACAAGGAGTATGTGCTCAGCTACTTCCATGAGGTGGCCAATTATTACACCGATGCGGCAAGCAAAGGGTATGGCATGATTTTATATATGATGTAGCGAAGCTTTAAGATCGTTTGATGCGTATGCCATTAAATAATAAAGTTGGATTAGAAAATTAGTTTAGGTCATTTTGTAATGAAAATACAAAAAGCCGCTTCCCCCTTGAGGTGTTGGCGGCTTTTTGCGTTGGCATGCAGCACTATGAATGGCTCGGATAGCATGGACAAAGCTGCTGTTCGGGGAGGGGCTGGAGCTATCCTGCACTTTGGCATTAACTTGATACAATGCTGCTGGATCTCCCCGCTTAATGAAGAGCTGTGCTACTTCGAATTTTTCAGATAAGCGGGGTTTTTCTTTTTTAGCAATTCTCGCAGAATCTCGATCTCAAGTTCTTTCTCACCGAGCACCTTCACGGCTTTTTCGTAACGCTCCTCCACATTTTGCAGTCGTTGGAGTTCTTGGAGGTGTTCGCCAGTCATCGGAATTTCCTCTGGTGGGATAGAGTCACGGTGGTCTCTGACCCATAGTCGTATCGTTTCAGGATGAACGTCATACAGGCGAGCAAGCACCCCTACTTTAATACCAGCCAAAGCCTCACGTACAATTTTTAAACGCGTTTCCTCTTTCAACCTCTTACCACCCATACCGAATCATCTCCCTTATCCTTATTTTAATTGATTTGGATAGGAAGACTCCAGTTTAATTAGGGGGCCTAGGAGCATTGGCATTAACTTCATACAATTGAAGCTGGCTGGCGGGCTATACTGCACATTAGCATTAACTTCATCCAATAGAAGCTTGTTTGGCGAGCTATACTGCACTTTGGCATTATAGTCGTTGTTCAAAGCACCTATTGAGCACGTTGGCGCCCTTTGCTCATTCTTATCCTGCAGTTGTACAATATAACCTTTAGAAATTAGGAATAAGAGGGCCCTGTCCTGCAAAAGTGCAAGATAGGCCACATGGCAACTAATTCTTAGAGCATGCTGGCCTAGATTCTTTGCTCCTATCGCGGTACGGCTTAGCTTTACTTTATTATGTGGAAGCCGTATGAGTATAAATACTTTCAAAATTATTATTTTAAACCAACTACATTGATCGCTCTTGAGCTGTAACTGGTGACATCTATCCTTCACTCGACCTCTGGAGAAGCTTCTGCTGAGTTGTGCTAAACTAGCGGGAATTTGTACCGTTAATTTAGCGTTATTTGCTCAGCCCATAAATTAGAGGGAATTTGTACCGTTAATCTTGGCACTTCCTTTAATTTTCGGGCATTCCCTATAAATTAACAGGAAAAATTCCAGCTATATGCCCAGAAAAGCTTAGAATCAATGAATTTACAGGAGAAATTCCAGCTAATCAAATGGAGTAGCTATCATTCAAGGCGTGATGCGGAAGAAGAGCCGATTGGATAAAGAAAACAGCTCCTGCCATATGCTGCGTGCCCACAACAAGAGCAAACCGCACCTTCAACGCATATTGTAATTCCCGTCATCAGCATGCTGCATCATCCAACCGGCTCCTACTCAGCTTAGTTAGCCACAACCAGTACTTTCCCTCATTACTCTCTCATGCTGTTTCCAGATCAGCTGGTTGTATATCATTCAATAAGAAAAGCCGATGGAATGATTCCATCGGCTCTTCCTCCTCCTCTTCCTTTCTTTCACCCGTTCAGCCCGCCTGCAAAAGTATCCAGCACAATTTGCACATGAAGCTTGGCACCTAGGACGAGAGCCCGCTCGTCCAAATCGAACTGCGGATGATGCAGCGGATGAACGATTCCTTTGTCCTTGTTGCCCACACCGATCAACACCATCGCTCCAGGCGCTTGATTCAAATAATAGCTGAAATCCTCGCCTGCAAGGCTCGGCTGTTCAAGCACGCTGGACTTGTCGCTGCCGAACACGTTCACGCCGGCACGCTGTACTAGCTCCACCGCTTTCTCCGCATTAAGGAGCGCCTTGCCCATTCGGAACCTTGTTTGTGCTTCCCCGCCAAAACGCTCAGCACAGGAGGCTGCGGATTGCTCGATGATGCTTCGAATTCGCTCAACCGTATCCGGCTCGAAAGCACGGTAGGTTCCTTCGACCGCGCCGGATTCGGCAATCGCGTTAATGACCGTCCCGGCTTGCAGCCTGCCGAAAGCAAACGCGACCGGTTCAAAAGGATTAACCGCGCTGGCAACTGCCGCACGCGTCTCGATCACAAAATGTGCTGCCATCAACAGCGCATCGGCAGCTAAATGCTGGGCGCCGTGATGGCCCGATCGACCCCGGAACGAGACCTGGAAATGCGAGGAAGCCGCCATCGCATACTTGCGGTGAACCGCGACTTCGCCGACCGGAAGGCCCGGCCAAACGTGAAAGGCAAAAGCGGCGGATATCCCGTCCGCCGCCCCGCTTTCAACCATATCGCGCCCGCCGCTTAGCAGCCTGCCGTCCAGCGGGCTTTCCGCTGCGCCTTCCTCTGCTGGCTGGAAGACAAACCTAACCTCGCCAGCAAGCTCCTCGCGGAACCGGCTTAAGCCGTAAGCCGCGGCGAGCAGCATCGTCACATGCGCGTCATGGCCGCAGGCATGCATGAAACCATCGATGCTGGACCGATAGTCCACCTCATTTTGCTCCTGAATCGGCAGCGCGTCCATGTCGGCTCTCAGCAAGATCGTTTTGCCCGGCTTACTGCCCCGCAGCACGCCGATGACTCCTTTGCCGAAATGTTTGCCAACCTGGCGCTGCACCTCAAGCCCATAGCTTTCAAGCAGTCCTGCAATTCGTTCCGAAGTCCGATCTACGTCATAGAGCAGCTCGGGCTGGCTATGGAAGTCACGCCTGAGCGCAATCCATTCCTGCTCTTTTGCCTCCAACAGCGCAAAAATCGGATTCGCTTTGTCCATTAGCTATTCACTTTTTCTTTTTGCTTAGTGTACCGGTTAGTCGGAACAGGCAGACCCAAGTTGCCGCGCAGCGTATCCGATTCATACTCCGTACGGTAAATGCCGCGTTCTTGAAGAATCGGAACAACCAGCTCAACAAAGTCGTTCAAGCCGCTTGGAATGGAGGAATGAATAATGAAGCCGTCGGCCGCTCTCTCTTCATGCCATTGCTCAATAAGATCAGCCACCTTCTCAGGCGTACCAATGAATTGGCCGCGCGGTGTAGCCGATTGCAGCGCCACTTGGCGGAGAGTAAGGTTTTGTTCCTTGGCATTTTTCTTGATTTTGTCGGTACCGCTGCGGAAGCTGTTATGTCCGAGATCGCCGAGCTCCGGGAACGGCTCATCCAGCGGGTATTGCGAGAAGTCATGATGCTCAAAGAAACGACCCAGATAGTTCAGCGCATTTTCAATCGTAACCAGCTCTGCCAGCTCTTGATATTTGCGCTCAGCCTCTTCCTCCGTACGCCCAATGATGGGCCCAATGCCTGGAAGAATTACAATGTCATCTTCAGAGCGTCCTTCTGCTACCGCACGGTCCTTGACATCCTTATAAAAAGCTTTGGCATCCTCAATGTTCTCATGACCCGTAAAGACCGCATCCGCTGCTTTGCCCGCCAGCTTCTTGCCGCTCTCTGACGAACCTGCTTGGAAAATAACCGGATGGCCCTGCTTCGAACGGGCAATGTTAAGCGGCCCTTGAACGGAGAAATATTCGCCCTTATGGTCCAGGCGGTGCAGCTTGGAAGGATCAAAGAACACGCCGGATTCTTTGTCTCTCACAAAAGCATCGTCTTCCCATGAATCCCATAGGCCGCGCGTAACCTCCAAGTATTCCTCAGCGATCTTGTAGCGCTCGTCATGCGTCGGATGGTCGGTTTTGCTGAAGTTGCTTGCGGAGCCCTCGAGTGGAGAAGTGACCACGTTCCAGCCGGCACGGCCACCGCTAATATGATCAAGAGAGCCAAACTGCCGTGCAACGGTAAATGGCTCGCTATACGAGCTGGAGAGCGTTCCGACCAAACCGATCTTCGAAGTAGCCGCAGCCAAAGCGGATAAAATTGTTAGCGGCTCAAAGCGATTCAAAAAATGCGGAATCGATTTTTCGTTTATATACAAGCCGTCCGCAATAAAAACAAGATCGAATTTCCCCGCTTCAGCCGTTTGCGCCTGCTGCTTATAAAATTGAAAGTTTACGCTCGCATCCGCCGGTACCTCGGGATGACGCCAGGCTGACACATTGCCTCCCACTCCATGAATCAATGCGCCAAACTTAATTTGTTTGCGATTCGCCATTATAAACAACCTCCCAATTCGATTATGATCATCCATGAATGTCTCCAACAACGTTACCTTCCACCAACAAAAATCAGGACTACTACAGAAAGCAGCCATATTCTTTCATGTTTAACTCTTGTCACTCAACCATCAGACTTCCAGCAATGCCGCTTGCTTGAGCTGCAGCCGGTAGCTTTTGACCAGTGTCTCGCCATTCATAATATCTTTGTCGAACGCCCGCTCGAAGCCAAGTCGCTCATACAGCCGAACGGCTGAGTCCATCATGTCGGAGGTATGGAGGTGCAGCGTTTCCGCTCCCCAATCGCGCGCCAGCTTGGCGCTGGCCCGTATAAGCTCTGTTGCCACGCCATAGCCGCGGGCTTTCTGGGATACAGCGAGCAAGCGAATGATGGGAGAATGAATCTGAAGGTCCTCTCGTCCATAAGCAGCTTCAGAGGAATCGAACAAAAACACGCTGCCCACAACTTCGCCGTCCAGTACGGCGACTAATCGCTCCTTCGTTTCCGCGCCTTCTACCGATGCCAAAATACTGTCCCTGTACTGAATCCAATAGGGCTCCGACAGCACCGAAGCATATTGTCCGTATGCATCAAGCAGCACCTCCCGGGTCGCATCGCGATCCGTAGGTTCCGCCTGGCGAATGGTAACGGCTTTACCTGACATGGTTCCTCACCCTCCTCCACGAAAAATAATGTATAAGTTATACGAGTCACATGGGATGATTTAAATCGCGCGGCTAGAGTTAAGCGATTCTGATTCTCCCTGCTTAATTCGGCGTACTTGAGCCAAATGATTCTGTACGTGAGCTACAAAGGCAGGCACAATAGTGGCTATTGCCACCGGCTCGCCTTTAAAGTTGATGCCGGTCTTACTCCATTCTTCGTCAGTCAAGCGGCCAAACAGCAGGCTATTGTATTGAACGAGCGCCCGCGCTGCAATAAGAATGTCTTTGGCATCGCCTTGATTGGCATGCTGGCCGGATACCCAGGCGTCCTGGTTAAAGATCGGCAGCCTTACTTCAGAGCCAGCCAATATTTCACGAATGCGGAACGATACGATAATGCTATGGTCAACCAGATGCGTAAGCACCTCCGTCACGCTCCAAGACTCCGGAGCAGCCTTCCATTTGAGCTGTTCTTCCGACAGGCCCTCTATTTCTTGCTCGATTTGATCATAGGCCTGCAAATACGCTTGAACATCGACAGTTGACTGGCTCATGTAAGCTCCTCCTTATGAATGGCAATAATATGGATCATCTCATTTAGCAAAACGGCTTAGCTCGAATAGTCGAAGATCATAGCCGGTAGGTTTCTTTTCCAATTGATCAGCTAAAATCTCGCCGACCACGCTTGCGAATTTGAAGCCGTGACCAGAGAAGCCTCCGGCAAGCAGCACGTTCGCATGCTCCGGATGGGCATCAATAATGAAGTCCTCGTCCGGCGTAAACTCATATTTGCACACCGCGCTTTGCAGCAGCTTCCCCGCTGCTCCGGGAACAAAAGCGTCGAGCGCACGGCGAAGGTCATCCTCGTCCTCCGGGTAAGCCCCGAACGGCGCAATGGGCTCGCCCGGGGACCATTCCACTCCCGTATCATGCCGGCCAATTTTGATTCCTGCGCCATGTATGCTCGGAAAGCCATAATAACCGCCTGCCGCGCCGCCCCAGGTAAAACCGGGAAACACGCCTGCATCGAATGCTGCCGAATTCGTTTCAAACCAGCCTACGACCTTACGGACGGCCCGGATCGGCAGCGAGATGTGATTGGACAGCATATTGAACCATGCGCCAACGGTAATAATAATTTGCGGCGCTGTATAGGAAGCATCTTTCGTAAATACCGTTACTCTCGAAGAAGTCGCTTGAATATCGGTGACGAAGGTGTTCACCAGCAGCTCGGCTCCGGCTGCAATGGCTAGCTGCTTATAGGCAGTCACGCAGCGTTCGCTGTATAAGTAACCGGCATTCGGCTCATACATGCCTTGAAAGGAATCCGGAAGCTGAACGCCCGGAAAGCGCCGATTGATCTCTGAAGCACTCAGCAATTCAACCTGCACGCCATTCGCCCGCGCATCGTCCAACCTGCCTTCATAGTTGTAATAGCTCGTTTCCGCCATATTCAATACACCAGAGCGCTCCAGCAGCTTTTGGCCGGTTTCCTTCTCCAGCGCAAGCCAGCGTTCATCCGCTCGCAGCGCCATCTTCACATAGTTGTCTCCGCCATGGTACGCATGCCTGATGAGGCGCGGTTCGCCGTGATGGCTCCCGTTCGAGTGAGGGGGGTCGAAAGCATCGATAAGCAGCGTCTTTGCCCCGCGCGCCGCAAGCTCATAACCGGCACTCATGCCCATCGAGCCCGCGCCGACGACGATGACATCATAGGATTTCGGAATGCTGTCGTCCTCCCCGCAACCGATCATCCGCCAGCTTTCGCAAGGCATCAGAAGCTAATGATGCAAAAAAAGATGCTGCGATCGGCAGTGCTTTCTCATCCAGATCAAAAGCCGGATGATGCCACTCCTGCGGACCTGCCGTGCCGAGAAAGACGAATAGCCCTTCCGTTTCTTTCAAATAGAAAGCGAAGTCTTCTCCCGCTGGCGAAGGCACGGGCTGTATGACAGTCAAGCCAAGCGCTTCAGCCGTAACCGTTGCCTGATCCGCCCACTTTTGGTCGTTCACGACCGCCGGAGGTCCTTCCAGCCATTTCACCTGCGCCGTTGTCGCAAACGCGGAAGCCACGCCGGTAACCACCTGCTCGAAGCGCTCGCGAACCTTCTCGCGTACGCTCTCGTCAAACGTGCGAATCGTACCGTCGAATACCGCTTTATCGGAAATGACGTTCCACGCCGTTCCCGCATGAAGCCTCGTCACACTGACAACTGCGCTATCAAGCGCGCTTACGCTGCGGCTGACGATCGACTGCAGTGCGGTAATGATATGCGCCGCCGTAACGATCGGGTCAAGACCGGCTTCAGGCACCGCAGCATGGCTTCCGCGGCCGGCAACCTCAACCACAAAGCCGTCAGCTGCCGCCATAATCGGACCACCCTTGATTCCGATTGTACCCACGGGCAGATCCGGCTTGTTATGCAGGCCAAACACCGCATCCACACCTTTTAGAGCTCCGCTCGCAATAAGCTGCCCTGCTCCTTTCGCCTTCTCCTCCGCCGGCTGGAACAGAAAGCGTACGGTGCCCCGCAGCTCCTGCTCCTGCTCTTTGAGCAGGAAGGCCGTACCGAGAATTGAAGCGGTATGGAAGTCATGGCCGCAGGCATGCATTTTTCCCGGAATCTTGGAAGCGAACGATAATCCCGTCTCTTCCTGTATCGGCAAGGCGTCGATATCGGCGCGAACCGCGACAACCGGGCCGTCCAGCAAGCCGCCAATCTCAGCAATGACACCGGTCTTCAGCCCATAATCAACGATTCGAATGCCAGCTTCCGTCAGCCAGCCGCGTATCGCCGCCGTGGTCTCGAACTCCTCATGGGAGAGCTCTGGATGCTCATGCAGCTGCCGTCTGATGGCTACTAACTGCTGCTCGATGGATTCAGCTGTACGTTTTGTCATACCAATTCCCCTTCAAAGGCTTCCTTCAGCAGCTCAAAGGATCGGATTCGTTTCGCGAAATCGGGAATGATCGTCGTAAATACGAATTCATCCACGCCGTATTGCTCCTGTATTTCGAGCAGCCGTTTCCGAACGGTTTCCTTCGTGCCGCGCGTAATGTCCGCGTCTCTTTCCTCGGCTGTAAATTCCTCGCCTGCTTGCCGCGCAAATTCCTTCGCTTGCTCCAGCGACCCGACATTAACCGTTTTGCCGCTAGCCAGCGTCACTCTCACGCTTTTGAAATTGCCTGCCAAAGCATTCGCTTCCTCTTCCGTATCGGAGGCAATGACGGATAATGCCAATATCGTCTTCGGCTCGCCGCCAAGCGAGCGGTTAAAGTTCTTCTTGTACGTATCCAGCGCTTGGCTAGCCAAAGCAGGATCATTATTAATAAATAGAGCAAAAGCGTACGGATACCCCTTCTCTGCAGCCAGCTCCGCACTCGATACGCTTGTGCCGAGCAAATAAATCTCTGCGGGTGCAACCGGCAGCGGGCTCGCTTCAAGCCCGGCCAACGGGTGCTCCTCGCCTGTCGGCGCATGGAGAAGCTGTTCCAGCTCTGTCAATTTTTCCGCTAGCGTCGGATGATCGGTCACGCCCTTCTGCAATGCTTTGGTCGAACGAGGCAGCCCGCCAGGTGCACGCCCAATGCCGAGCTCCACCCGTCCAGGCGCCAACGAAGCAAGCACGTTGAAGTTTTCAGCAACTTTATAAGGGCTGTAATGCTGCAGCATGACGCCGCCGGAACCGATTCGAATCGATTTCGTTTGAGCCAGCAAATACGCGATTAGCACCTCTGGCGAGGAGCCTGCCATTCCCGGGGAATCATGGTGCTCCGATACCCAAAAGCGCTCGAAGCCAAGCGATTCCGCCAGCTGTGCCAGCTTGACGGTATTCCCTAAAGCCTCAGCAGCCGTCTGGCCGGGGAAAATAATGCTTTGATCCAGAATGCCAATTTTAAGTGACATATCGATTCGCTCCTCTACTTATTTAAATGGAATACACGCCGTCTGGCGTAATTCGCTTGAAAAATTGCTTCGTTCTTTCTTCCTTCGGGTTATTAAAAATTTCGGATGGCTTCCCTTCCTCCACAATGACTCCCCCGTCCATAAATACAACATGGTTGGCGACATCCTGGGCAAAGCTCATCTCGTGCGTAACGATGATCATCGTAATGCCTTCCTTGGCGATTTTGCGAATGACGCCCAGCACCTCGCCAACCAGCTCCGGATCAAGCGCTGACGTCGGCTCATCGAACAGAATCACTTCGGGATTGAGCGCTAACGCACGGGCGATCCCGACGCGCTGCTGTTGCCCGCCCGAGAGCTCGCTTGGATACGCATCCAGTTTGTTGCCGAGCCCGACCTTATCCAGCAGCTCTACGCTCATTTCGCGTGCCTTCTCCTTCGGAAGCTTCTTGACGATGAGCAAACCTTCCATGACATTTTCCAGTGCAGTCTTATGCTTGAACAAATTATATTGCTGGAATACCATCGCGCTTTTCTGGCGAAGGGTATGAATATCCTTTTTATCCGGACGTTTGTAATTAACGGTGAATTCGTCAATCGTAATTTGTCCGTCGCTTGGCTTCTCCAAATAATTGATGCAGCGCAGCAGCGTTGTTTTTCCGGAACCGCTGGGGCCCAGTATCGCGACGACCTCTCCCTTCTTAACGGTAAGATCGATTCCCTTCAGCACCTCATTGCGACCAAAGCTCTTCTTGATTTGTGTCAGCTTAATCATGAAACACCGCCTCGGTTATACAGATTAAAGCGCTTCTCGGCCAGCGCCGTCAGCCGTTCAATAATAAAGGTTAGTCCCCAGAAGATAAGAGCTGCCGCGAGATAAGCCTCAAAAAATTTCCAATTTGTCGATGCGACGATTTGCGCTTTGGCATTAATGTCAACCACCGACACCGTAAAAGCGAGCGTCGAGCCGTGCAGCATGCCGATGACTGAGTTGGACAAGTTCGGCAAGCTAGCTGAAAAAGCCTGCGGCAAAATAATTCTTCGCATCGCCTGCGAAGTCGTCATTCCAATGGAATACGCGGCTTCAATTTGTCCACGGTTCACGGCGAGCAAGCCTGACCTGACAACCTCGGACATATAAGCCCCTGCTGTAATAGAAAATGAGATATAAGCAAATCCTATCATCGGAATAGAGACTGAACGAAACGATAGACCGAGTGCTTCCGATATGCCGTCAACGATAATCGGGAGACCGAAATAGATAAGCAATAGATGCGTCAGCATCGGTGTTCCCCGGATAAAGGTAACATAAGAAGCTGCTATCGGATGCAGGACAGGTATCTTGTAAAGCCGGATTATCGCTACGCTAGTTCCAATAAGAAGACCGCAGGAAACGGAAACGACCGTGATGGCCAGCGCCGTTGGCACAGCCGTCAGCAGCTGTAGAAATGCCGTCCAAATGAATGCAAAATCAAGCTTCATTTTCCCTGCCTCCTCTACTGTAGCCAAATCCTAATAAAGACCGCTTTGTTTTTCCAAGCTTCACCTGCTGCTCTTTTACCTCTGTCGTGATTCGGCGCTCGTGCTTCAGCAGCTTGCGCTCCAGCAGATGGAACAGCTTCTCTAGGCCAAAGCTAATTACAAAATAAATAATAGCGAGAGAAATGTACGTTTCCACAAAATGCCGCGACATAACGGCTAGCGTCTGCGACTTGCCCGTCATCTCCATAATGCCTAAGGAGAAAGCGAGCGACGTATCCTTCAAATTAGCAATAACCAGATTAGCAAAAACAGGTATAGCAATCGCCATGGCTTGCGGAAGCACGATTCGCGTAAAAGCTTGGAAACCGTTCATGCCAACGGAATACGCCGCTTCCACCTGTCCGCGATCCACCGCTCCAACGGCTGCCCGAATCATTTCGGCCATATAGGCTCCGCTGTGCAGCGCGTACGTGAGAATAACAAAATATAAAGCCGGTACCTTGGCCACATCCAGGTTAACGAGCTTCAAAATTTCGGGAAGTCCATAATAAAACAAAAAAAGCTGAATCAATATGGGAGTGCCTCTGAAGAAGGAGAGATACACCTGCGAAAACCGTCTTAAAATCGGAATCTTATAAAGCTGGGGAAGGGCGACGATAAACCCGACGCCCAGCCCGATTACGATGGAACTCACTACAATGAGAAGAGTGATTTTCAAGGTAGGTAGCAGCTTTACTAGATACTCGAACACATAACTGATATCAAATGGTTCTCCCATCTAGTCATCTCACCTTTCACCCACGTTTATTTTTCTTCAGAAGTAAAGTCGTCGCCGAGCCATTCTGAGCTTAGCTTAGCAAGCGTGCCGTCTGCCTTAAGCTCTTTAATCACTTCGTCAACAGCATCGGATAGCTTCTGTTGGTCAGGATCATCTTTGCGGAACATGAACAAAATGTCCGCTTCACTCAGTGCAGGCCCAACCGTCTTAAGCTCTTGCTTAGGATCGATTAGGGAAAGCGTGAAGTCTGCAGCAAGGAATGCCTCTACGCGGCCAGTCGTTACTTGTGCGACGGAATCGTTCGCGCCTCCGTTTTGGTATACGAGATTTAACGCGTTGTTATTCTCTTTGTTATAGTTTTCAAGAATCGTTGCTGCTGCGCTTGTTGCCGTCGTCAGCACTTTTTTGCCTTTCAGGTCAGCTAGTGATTGAACGGAATCATTGCCCTTAGCTACGACGATTTTGTTTCTCCAGTGTGCATAAGGCTCTTTATTAAACAGGTATTTTTGCTCCCGCTCAGGATTTTTTTCCATTTCATGCGCAATCAAATCGATTTTTTTCGTTTCTAGGCTAAGAAGCAAGTTCGTAAATTCCATTGTTTGAATATCGAATTCATAATCTTCCAGACGTTTGTCAATTTCTCTTACCAATTCAACGTCGAAGCCAGTCAGCTTGCCGTTCTCGTCAATAAAGCATACATTGGGGAATTGCGTTCCGGTGCCGACTACGATTTTTGTCACTGCTTTTGGAGCATCTCCACCAGCCGCTCCGGCATTTTCTCCTGTATTTTTGGTGTTGCTGCCGCAACCTGCAAGCGTAAGTGCCAGGACTAGTGCAATCGATGATACGAACCATTTTTTCATTTTCTTTTTCCCCCAAATAATGAAGTTTTTAAATCCTTATAATTCCTACCTGATAAGTAAGAATTAGCATTGAATTCACTTTACCACCTGAATGCCAACTTCGTCAATGCTATTTCTTATAGAGATCTTCTATAAGCAAATTGATTTGTCCGATGCAATGAAGCATAAAAAAATCCGCTGCTTCAGAAGAAGCAGCGGACGGATGTTATATTACACTATTCCAATCGGCTTTACTGACAATATAAATGTATCATAGCGGCAGGCTTCCCGATAATAGAGGTTTTCTATTACAGCTTTTAAATTGCCGATAAGCTGTGCTTCTCGCCAGCAAGCTGCTTTCCGATCCCGGTAATCGCATCGAGCAGCTCCAAATGCTCCCCATGATGCGAAATGAGATTGGTCTGCAAGAAAATCCCCTCGGTTTCAGGAACCCGAATCGGATGCAGCTTTCCATCCAATATTTCCTGCTTCGCACACAGATTAGGCAAAAAGCCGATTCCTGCTTTCTGCATAACGAGCTTCTTCGCCATCTCTGAATTATCCGTTTGAATTTGAATATTAGGCGGCAAATCCAAATGCTCGAATATGCGGTGGATTCGAAGCCAATCCAGCGAGCCGCATTCAAAGAAAACCAGCGGCTGCTCGGCAATCGATTCGATCGTCAGATTGTCCGACGTCAAAAAAGGATGCCCTTCATAAGCATATAGCTGGATCGGGTCCTCGTAAAACTTGCTGGATTGCAGGCTAGGATGGTTCACGTTCCGGACAAAGCCGATGTCCACTTCCTTGCCAAGCACTTTATTTGTAATCTCGTCCGTCGTGCCGGTCACAAGCTTATAATGCGTATTCGGAAACCTCAGCTTCAAACGCGGCAGCAAATCAGGAATAATATAATTGGATACCGATACGGTACAGCCGATTCGGAATTCATTGGGCAGTGATTTCTTCTGATTGATATGCAGCTTGCCCTTCTGGTAAATCAGGAGCAGCTGCTGGGCATAGGGCAAAAACCGTTTGCCATCCTCTGTAATCTGAATTTGCTTGCCTTGCCGATCAAACAGCTTGCAGTCAAGCTCCTGCTCCAGCGATTTGATCCTGGCCGTTACGGATGGCTGGGACAAATAGAGAGCATCGGCAGCCTTATTAAAGCTTCCACAGTGAATAACGTAGACGAAGGCCTCAATATTTTCAATGTTAATAGGAAACACCCCTCGCTCACCTAATACCGACTAATCCAATAAGAATATAATATTTTAAAAATAACAAACTAATGCCCTCCTGTCAAATGAAGCATCCCGATTGCAGCTTATTTGCGATAGCTATAGAAAGCGAACTAAAGTCGATTACAAATTTCATTGCTTTTGTCCGTTTTATGGAGGAACGATAGAGTGGTTATGAATTAGAGGGAATTTCTCCTATTAAAATAGCGTTTTTCGCCAGTTGGATGAATTAGCGGGAATTTCTCCTGTTAAAATAGCGTTTTTCGCCAGTTGGATGAATTAGTGGGAGTTTCTCCTGTTAGTTCAAACGTTTCGCGTCATTTCGGGCATATCTTCCAGAATTATAGGGAAAAATTCCTTTTAAATGCCGCAAAGGCCCAAATTTGATTAAAATAGCGGGAGAAATTCCTGCTAAATCAAATGGGGTGACATCATAGCCAAACGTGAAAACAAGGTCCGGCGAAGGCTAAATTTAGAAGTGGAAAACGGCCGTGTACAAGGAACTTATCCCGTAAGAGGCCGTCATTTTTTCAAGCCCGTTTTATAAATAAATTTAGCTTTATAGATAGAAAGAAGCCGCAGGCGAACTAGGTTCACCTGCGGCTTCTAACTGGCTGATTATGAGTTGCAATCCCTTAAATCTGTTCCATTTTCACTGTGACATTCCATGCTGTTACCTTCCAAATTGCTGCTATATAGCAACTTGGTCGCTGCGAGTAGATTATTGTTCGGAGTCGAAGTTGCAACCAGACTCTTTGCATACTAGAGCTACAATCAGACTGCTAGTGCAAACTCTTCGTCTCCCCAGAACGTTCTTCCCGCTCCGTATCCATCTTACGATTTAAAAGCATTGGACATCCCTCTTTTATATACGGTTAACGAGGAATCGTCCTGCCATTTATGCCACCGTTGTCTCCGCGCCCTTTCATTTTTTGGAACGTTTTGCGAAGGAAAGGAAGTGCGAAGTAGTCCACGCCGTATTTGCCTGCGTTTGTTCCTGCGACGACGACGATCATTCCGAAGAGCATGAGCCAAGGGTTAGTCGATACCGTACCGGCGAACATGAACATGAAGTTCATTAATAGTCCGAAGAAAGCTGCGGTTGCTGTTAGAGCACCAACGATAAGTCCCAATCCGACCAGACATTCGCCAATCGGAATCACTACATTTATGATTTTGGCATTTGGCAAGGCCACATGTTCAAGAAATGCGGTAAACGTCGGATACACTAGCTCATTGGTTGCCCTATCAATAACAGGGGTACCGATAGCCCCTTTCAAAAATCCGCTTGCATCGAATCCGCCTAGTTTATGCCAGCCTGCGCTCAGCCACTGCCAACCCAAGTATACGCGCAGCACGAGCAGCAACCCCGCTGCATATTTATTTTCGCTTAGCCATCTGATCACCATGACGATCAGCTCCTTTGTTTTATGATGTATCTTCACTATAAACCTTGTTAACCCTTTAGTATGTGATCTATTTCACAAAGTGGGCGAATGGGGCAGCCCATTTTTTAACTGCCCTCTACACTGGTTATACCGAGATCGTTTCAATAAGCTCCTTCAGCTTGCTCGCCGAACGGTGCAGCAGCGCCTTTTCTTCTTCGGTAATCGGAATATCAAGCACCTCTCGTACCCCTTGGCGGTCGACGACGCAAGGTACGCCCATGTATACATCCGATAAGCCGTGGTAGTTCTCTACCAAAGTAGACACGTTGAGGACTGCCGATTCATTTCGCAAAATTGCTGTTACAATCCGGTCCAGCGCCAAAGCAATCGCATAGTACGTTGCACCTTTGGCTTCAATGATTTCATAAGCCGCATCTCTGGTGTGGACAAAAATATCCGTTTTCTCCTCTTCGCTTAGCGCGATGGACGAGCCCGCTACGTTTGCAAGGCTCCATACCGGAAGCTCGGAATCGCCATGCTCCCCGATAATATGGGCATGCACGCTGCGTGGGTCGAGCTGCAATTTCTCTCCGATCAAATAGCGGAAGCGTGCGCTGTCGAGCAGCGTACCGGAGCCGATGACGCGGTGAGTAGGCCAGCCCGATTTTTGCCAGCAGAAGTAACTCATAATATCTACCGGGTTCGTAGCGATCAGCAGAATGCCATCATCATTGTATTTCAATACTTCCGTAACGATGCTCTCATAGATAGCAATGTTGCGCTTGAGTAGATTAAGCCTTGGCTCGCCCGGCTTTTGCGCAGCTCCTGCCGTAATAATGACGATATCCGCATCCTTGCAGTCCTCGTAGGTGCCTGCCCATACTTTGGTTTGGCCCAGAAACGGCATGCCGTGGTTCATATCGAGTGCATCCCCGACTGCCTTGCCTGCATTAGCATCAATGAGTACAAGCTCATCCATCCGGCTGCGAAGCAGCAAGGTGTAAGCTGTTGTGGATCCGACCGCCCCTACTCCGATTACGACTACTTTTGTTTTTTTCATTGTTATTCCACCTCATCAAATGGTTTATTTACGAAATAATACATTACGCCCATCAGGACGGAACCGCCGATTAAATTGCCGAGCGTCACCGGAACCAGATTATGAATCATGCCGCCGAGTGAGATCGTGCCCGGGTGATTAAGAACTAGCGCAATGGCGAACGTGCAGAGATTAGCGATGCTGTGCTCGTAACCGGAAATAAAGAAGCAGAACACGAACAGCATCATGGCGAATAGCTTAGGTCCATCGCCGCGCAGCGACATCGGTACGAAAAATGCTAAGCAGACCAACCAGTTACACAGCACGCCTCGGAAAAATAATTCCAATACGGGAGCGTGAAGCTTCTTCTCTACTACGCTTAGCAGAAAGCCGTTAACGGAAGCATCCTTAAATAGCCCCGTCGCCCAAATCAGAAGAGCAAAAGCAACGGCTCCCAGAAAATTTCCCGCATAGCTCGTAATCCATAATTTGATTACGTTTGCCCACCGCATTTTGCCGCGAAGGGCAGTGAAGGTGAAGTAGAAGGTATTGCCGGTGAACAAGTCTCCTCCGCCATAAGCAATTAAGATAATAGCTGCGCCAAACGTGATCGCCGCCATCGGATAAGTGAGCGGGCTATGCGTTTCATAGAAGAAGCTGCCTGTCTTGAAAGCCACGATGACGCCGAAGCCGATAAACATACTCGCCAGCATCGCTCGCAATATATACCTCAGTTTGCTTGACAGAAACACTTTCTGCTTCTTCAAAGCAAGCTGCTCAACCCTTTTTAAAGGTATGTGCTCCACTTTGTAATCCCCCTTACGTGTGATGCTTGGCGACTTGAGCTTTGTTTGCTCGCCCTTGCCATACCCTTATTCTAGGGGATTCCTTTTCATTTGTATGTCGGGGAACTCCCTGAACTATTACTCAGGGTTTCTGCTCGAAAGCCTCGGTATAAATAGGGAGGTTCCCCGATATGGCAGGAGCGCTCCTTCATTTAAAATAGAAACAAGAGATAAGCCGAGAGGGGCTGGCAAGTAATGGCAGTAAGCATATACTCGCTTTTAAACGAAGAGGAAAGCAGGCAGGATACAGGGGTGGCCGCTTTTTTCTCCGAAGAAAACTTCAATAAGCTAAAAGGCATTATGCATACCCGAAAGGTCGACGTTCACGGCTTTTTGTTTCAAGAAGGCGAATCCGCCGAATATATGTATTATGTAAGGAAAGGCCGCGTCAAGCTGACGAAAACGACCGATACAGGCAATAAAATCACACTATATCTTCATCATGCTGGTGATATGTTTGGGCATATTACACCGTTCCAGCCTTCTGTTCAGGCCTTTAGTGCGGAGGTCATTGAGGCTGCGGAGTTCGGGGTCATTGAACAAGGGGAACTGGAGAAGCTTCTGCTGGCCAATGGCGACCTTGCCATTGAATTTATGCGGTGGATGGGCGCCATGTACCGGATGACGCAAACCAAGTTCAGGGATCTGCTCCTCTATGGCAAGCCGGGGGCCCTTTGCTCCCTGCTGATCCGTATGAGCAATTCCTACGGCATTAAGCAAGGCAATCAAATTACAATAAACTATAAGGCGACTAATATGGATCTTGCGGAGATGATCGGGGCCACGCGGGAGAGCGTCAACCGTATGCTCAGCGATATGCGGAAGGCGGAGGTTCTCGAAATCAGCAACGGAACGATCATTATCAAAAACATGGATTATCTTCGCAACACCTGCAGATGCGAGCAATGCCCGATTGAAATTTGCCGGGTTTAGCCTGCCCCTCTGGAGACTGAATGAAATCAACGATAAATACAGAATCATAACAGTCTATCCCGCCACAAGCTTAACTGAAATCCTCTTTCATAGAAAGAGCTCTCCGAATAGCCTGTAAAGGCTAATCGGAAAGCTCTTTTCATTGTATATACATGTACTAAAGAATACCTAACAGGATAATGATTTGGGCTATGCTTAACGATTTACGATTATGCAAGATGCGTAATAACAAGATGAGCCGAAACGGATCTTGTTCCTCCGGCGAGAGGAGTAATCGTCAGTGCCGCCGCATTACCAGCGGGATTTCGCACAGTAATTATCGTATTAATAACCGTTGTTTGCACAATGGCCATGCCAACAAGTTGAGTAGTCCCTGTCGCGCGACCTACCACCGTATAAGCTAAATCTACGCCATTTAATGTTAAAAGCAGCTGTCCCGGTTCATTTACACTGACTTGAAAAAACACCTGATAGGTACCTATTGCAGCAATGTTAAATGAACTTGGTCCTGTACGAGAAACTCCTGCACCGCTCACAGGCCCATCCTGCGGAAAACTTACATCTGATCCAGGAGCTACTGTTGTAGCATTATCAGGCGGCATTAGCGCGAAGAAATCCGCAAAACCTAATATACCACCAGTTCCCGTTGCTCCTGTTGAACCCGTTGCCCCTGCCGTTCCCGTCGCTCCTGTCGCACCTGCAGGGCCTGCTTCCCCTGCCGTTCCCGTCGCTCCTGTCGCACCCGCGGGACCTGCTCCTCCTGCCGTTCCCGTCGCTCCTGTCGCACCCGCGGGACCTGCTCCTCCTGCCGTTCCCGTCGCTCCTGTCGCACCCGCGGGACCTGCTCCTCCTGCCGTTCCCGTCGCTCCTGTCGCACCCGCGGGACCTGCTCCTCCTGCCGTTCCCGTCGCTCCTGTCGCACCCGCGGGACCTGCTCCTCCTGCCGTTCCCGTCGCTCCTGTCGCACCCGCGGGACCTGCTCCTCCTGCCGTTCCCGTCGCTCCTGTCGCACCCGCGGGACCTGCTCCTCCTGCCGTTCCCGTCGCTCCTGTCGCACCCGCGGGACCTGCTCCTCCTGCCGTTCCCGTCGCTCCTGTCGCACCCGCGGGACCTGCTCCTCCTGCCGTTCCCGTCGCTCCTGTCGCACCCGCGGGACCTGCTCCTCCTGCCGTTCCCGTCGCTCCTGTCGCACCCGCGGGACCTGCTCCTCCTGCCGTTCCCGTCGCTCCTGTCGCACCCGCGGGACCTGCTCCTCCTGCCGTTCCCGTCGCTCCTGTCGCACCCGCGGGACCTGCTTCTCCTGCCGTTCCCGTCGCTCCTGTCGCACCCGCAGGGCCTGCTTCCCCTGCCGTTCCTGCCGCACCCGCGGGGCCTGCTGGCCCAACTGCTCCTGTTGTTCCCGTCGCTCCAGCAGCACCTGATGGACCCGCTATACCTTGAGGGCCACGTGGGCCTTCAGGTCCAGGAGGGCCAGGAGGGCAATTACACCTTCCCATGTACTCAGCTCCTTATGATCAGACAAACGTAATTCATTATATTGATTCCATTAAGAAACCAACACAGCAAACACCTATCAAATTTTAAAAATAGGCAAAATAGAGAACTATTTTCGTTCTATGGCCCCTTCATTATGTTAATGTCCCAGTCCGTTCTCTCTATACTTGCATTTAATAATAAAAGAGCTAGAGCAAAGGAGCGATGAGAGTGGACAAACGTCCTTTAATTGGAATTCTAGTCACGCACAAAAAACATAGAAAAACGATTTTGGAGCTTCATAAACGTTTTAACGACTTGAATGTGAGAGTATTTTCCTTCACGCCAGCAGATATTGTTTGGGAGAAACGAAAAATTATTGGACTTGGCCAAAAGAAGGGCAGCTGGAAGCAGCGTTCATATCCTTTTCCTGATGCCGTTTATAATCGGGGCTTTAACAAAAAAATAACGACACTCCAACGCTTGGAGCTTGCTATCGGCAAAAACAAATGCTTCAACACCGTCAACCATTTTAATAAATGGGAGCTTTATAACCAATTAACGCAATCCTGGCTTAGTTCGCATTTACCCGACACCTTCTTATACAAAAGAGAGAATATAGCGTCGCTAATCGCCAAGTACAAAATCTTATATTTGAAGCCCTTCTACGGCTCAAAGGGGGAATCCGTCCACCGGATTGAATTAATGGACAACGGGGATGTTCATATCTCCTTGCATTGCTTGGCCCCCTGCTATATTTGCAGAGAAAATGAAGAGGTTCCGATGCTATTGGATAAATTGGATAAGCTAGCTGGATTGAATAACTACATTATTCAGCAGGGCGTTCGTACGGAACAGCTTGGTCATCATTATTTTGATCTGCGGGTTCTTGCACAGAAAGGGGTTTTAGGAAACTGGTCAGTCACAGCAATAACAAGCAGAGTCGCTTACAAGGACTATTTTAATACGAGTATGTGTGAATCAATTTACGACAGCTATGAGTTGCTAGGACAGTTACTCTCCACAGAGGAAAGAGATCAAACACTCGAAGAGTTGTACGATCTCGCAATACAAGCTGCCAAATCAGCAGAAAGCTCCATCGGTTTATTAGGAGAGCTTAGTGTCGACTTTGTCATAGATAAACAAAAAAAACTATGGATCATTGAGCTAAACGGGAAACCACAAAAAGATATCTATAAGGATCTCAAAAGCCCGGAGCTTACCAAACGGATATACAGTAGTCCCTTGCAGTTTGCCTATTATATTTCTCAGCTGTGAGCAGAAAGCCGTCCTGTGGAGGCTATGCTCACGTTTAGCATAGCTGTATAGAGAAAGCATGAGCAAACTCATATCATTTACTATACGTAAAAAAAAGGGATGCCTCGCCGTTAAACCGGCTATGAGGCACCCTTGCTTCTTATTCTACATCCATTTTGATTTCTTCGTATTTCTCGTCAAACGAGATGCGCAGCGACTTTTTCTCCAAATACCATAAATTATCTTCTTCTATATAATAAGTTACGCCTTCCGCTTCTACGCTCAAACCGATGCTTCTTGGTTCATCCTTGGTGATGCCAAGAGAAAGACCCGGATGTACGCTGCCGCAGCCGCCTAATCGCACAAATATACGAATCGCGTCTCCATCGACCAGCCCCATCTCCGTCTTGTACCAGCTTGCCGCTGGCTGCTCAACTATTAATTTCATCGCGGTCAACTCCCTTCCCTGCCTATTCTATTCCATCATTGCGAATAAGCGGGGCTATGTCAACCTTTCGATTGCAAAATGGGGATCGTCAGCGTCCACTATGCCCGTTATATAGTTGAATAGCGATAAGCTGAGCATAGGGAGAGCCGTTTGTCGCCTCGATAACGATACGAATCGCTTGTGTCTTCACCGGCTTCTCCAGCTTCACGACATTCAATCGCCTGCGATTATCTGCCGTGGCTGCAACCGCATGCCACTCTCCAGCGGCAAAGGCTTCGATTCGGTAAGACTTGGCCAAATCGGGCAAAACCTCAAACGAGGTGTAATGATGATGCAAATTAATGAGATCCTCGTTCACATCATTATTCCAAATGATTCTTAGCTCCGTTACGGTCTGCTCCTGCTCCCAATCGAGCTGCAGCCATTCCTCGCGGCCAACCGCCATACACTCGGACATCCACAGATGAGGGCCTCCATACGGACGGATAATGCCATCTACAGCTTTAGCTGGCGCGTAAGCCGATGTGCTTCCTTGCACTCGGAAGCCAAATAGCCGATGGGCCAAATGCTTCATGCTCCACTCGATAACCGGCTGTGTTGGATCATGGTCCTCCAAATCCTTGCTCGCGTTAGGAGCTGCTTTACGCTCAAAGGCGAGCACGCCCGGGATGGATTGCTGCACCGTATGCAGCTTAATGTGGTCATTTTGCGCGATAATGACAAATGCGTTTTGCGCAAGTTCAGGCTGCCAGCCAAGCTCCAGCGCTGCCCATTGCTTCTCTCCTTTGGCTAAGCGGATCTTGGACGACGCTTGCAAACGAGAAGGCACGTAATTTTCCGCTCGCCCGGTATCCCAAAGCTCCACGCAAAGCTCCGAATCCTGCATCACGTCCACCAGCAGCTCCAAGCGCTCCAGTCCCCCGTCCACAGGAAACAGCAAAGCTGCATCATTTGTCAGAGCATACGTATGGTCGGTATCCGTATCGGTCTGCAACTTCTGAAACACGGAAGATGCGGATAGCTGGGCTGCTTGGGCAAGCTCCTCTTCATCGCTAAGCGCCAGCCCGATCAAGGAAGCATCCTGCTTGAGCAGCGTCCGTTGAAGCTCCTCCAGCCGGCTTTGATACAACTCTCTCGGCGTTACTTCATTGCGCGCACACAGCGCAGCCGCTGTTCCGGCAGCTTCGCCGATGACCGCGCAGGTCGCCATCACGCGTGTTGTGCCAAAGGCCACGTGGCTTGCGCTAATATTGCGGCCTGCGAACAGCATGTTATTCACATTAACCGAATACAGCGAGCGGTACGGAATGTGATAGATGCCGTCCGCATGCATATGCTTGGAGCCGCTCTCCGACGCATACATCCCTTGAGGCGGATGCAAATCGATCGACCAGCCGCCGAAAGCGATCCGATCCTCAAACGGCGTTTGCGCGATGATATCGTTTTGGTTCAGTACATAATCGCCCACAAAGCGGCGATACTCCCGCTTGCCAGGTAGCGAGCCTACCCACTCCAGCGTCATCGTATCCGCCTCGAATTGTCCCGAGTTTTTGATATAATCCCATATTCCGTAGATGACCGACCACAGCTCATCCCGGATCAGCTCATTCGCATGGACCGTGTCCAGCTCCCCGCCCCATTCGATCCACCAATAATGGCAGCCGGAATCCCCGCTTCGAATGACCCGCTTAATCGGAATTTGCGTTTGGGCAATGTCCTTGGCGAAGCTTGGCGGCACAAATCTCACGGGATGCCCGGCATCTTTCGTATAAAAGAGGAGCGTGCTGCCGAGCGTAATATCATCAGCCGTTTCCGGTGCCCATTCCTCATGAAATTCGTGCCGGGCTTCTCTGCCGAGCCGATATTTCGCCCCTGCCAGAAAACCGACAAGGCCGTCACCCGTACAATCTAGAAATATTGGGCTCTCAAAGCGAATGCGCCGCTCCGAGCCCATCATCCAGCCCGTCACCGATTGGATTTGCCGCTCATGCTCCGGCCCGTCCGCTTCCACCTCATGCACGTCCGTATGGAGGAAGAGCTGGATGTTAGGCTCCGCCTTTACCGTCTCCAGAACGACCAAATCCCATAAATAAGGGTTTCCATCCGGATTCTGATACTGGTTCTCTACGAACATTTCGCCCATGATGCCGGTTTCCCTAGCGTAACGGTTCGTTCCGTGCGCTGTTGCTCCGCATACCCATACGCGAACCTCACTGCTGGAATTTCCGCCGAGTACGCCTCGGTTATTGATTAGCGCCACCTTGCTGCCTAGACGTGCTGCCGCTACAGCGGCGCATACGCCAGCCAAGCCTCCGCCGACGACGGTTACATCCGAGCGGACCGTTTCTTCCTTCATGTTGAGCTCATCCTTTCACTGCGGAATTCGTAATGCCTTGCACGATGAAGCGTTCGCCGATAATGAATACGAGGAGCATCGGCACGATGCCCGCCGAAGCGGCCGCCATCATCCCGTTGTAGTCCACGTTATTTTCAAGAATGAAATTTTGCAGGCCCAGCGGCACCGTATACAGGCTTTCATCGATCAGGAATACAAGCGCATTCTCATAATCGTTCCAATGCCAGGAAAAGTCGATAATCGCAAGCGTTGCCAGTGCGGGCTTGGCAAGCGGCATAATCAGCCGGAAAAATATCCGGATATGCCCCGCCCCGTCTATAAATGCGGACTCCGATATTTCATTCGGAATCGAGAGGAAAAACTGCCGCATCATAAATACCCCGAATATCGTGAACATGCCTGGCAAGATAAGCGCCCAATGCGTATTGTAAATGCCCCAACTGTCGAACATAAGAAACTTCGGCACAAACAGTACCTGCGGCGGAACCATCATCATCGATAGGTACACGACGAAGAGTGCATTTCTGCCTTTAAACTCAATGCGGGAGAAGCCGTATGCCGCAAAAGCAGAGAGCAGCGTTGCCCCTACCGTGCTGATTAGCGACACTTTCAAAGAATTGATGTAATACGTGCCAAAGCTCTTCGGTCCCGTCCATACCTTGATGTGATGATCCCAGATCCACTGCGACGGAAGCCAGCGGACCGGGTATTCAAATACTTGCGCCGGCGTTTTGAAGGACGTACTGAACATCCAGACAAAAGGCAGAATCATAACAATCGCAAAAAATGCCATGAGTATGGTCAGCCACCAGTGGCTTGTCTTCGTAATTATTTTCATGCGTAAGCCTCCTCAGTAGTGAACCCAGCGTTTTTGCCCCCACCACTGCACGAGGGTGATCAGCATAATAATGAAGAACAAAGCCCATGATATCGTCGCAGCGTAACCCATCTCGTAATAACGGAAGGCATTTTTGTATACGAACAGTGACAGAATCATTGTGCTGTTACCCGGACCGCCTTGGGTAATGGCCTGAATAATACCAAAGGTCTTAATCGTCATGATCAGCCCCGTAATCATAAGCAGGAAGGTTGTCGGGCTGACTAGCGGCCACACGATTTTGTAGGTGACCTGATAGGGCTTGGCTCCGTCAATCTTCGCCGCCTCAAGCAGCTCGCCGGAGATTTCCTGCAAAGCAGCCAAATAAATGATCATATTGTAGCCGAGCATGAACCAAATCCAAATAATATCAATGGCGAGCATGGAGTACTCTGTTGTAGACAGCCAGCCCGGCGGGTTGCTGACGCCAAGGCTTGTCAGGATCGCATTGATCGGCCCCTGCTTTGGATGAAAGAGCAGCATCCATACGAAGGCGACTGCCACGCCGCTCGTGATGTAAGGCATGAAATAAAGCGCTCTCAGCGTTTTTTTGAAAAAGAGCTTGCGGTTTAGGGCCAGCGCTACGAGAAACGCTAGGCCAATCGATATCGGCACCGCAAGCAGGAAGACGACGGTATTTTGAAGAGAGACATAAAAAATTTCATCGCGAAGCAGCCGTTTAACGTTATCCAGTCCGATAAAGCTCATTTTCGGCGCCATAAATTTGTAATCTGTAAAGACAAGATACAGAGAATAGATTGCTGGCAAAATAAAAAATAAAACGACGCCAAGCATATTAGGTCCAATAAACAGATAGCCGAGCAGCTGCTGTCGCTTCATCCAATTTCGTTTCATGTACACACCTCATTTGCTGTTTATATGACCAGTCTACCAGCAGTCCACAACGATTTGAGGTAACAGAACAACCGACTTCATATCACAAAACCATTCATTTTCAGCTCACCGAACTCTTGAGAAAACAAAGATATGTTCTATTCCGCAAGAAGCATCGCAGCTGCAGGCAACAAAAAAACACCTGGATCGAATCCAAGTGTTTGACCATTTTGCTATATATAATCTACAAAGATAAAGAAGCGGCTTCCGCTCTTCTACAAAACCTCATGATCCTTGCTTGCGTTCTGCCCTTGATCAAACGGCCTTGAAAGCAGATAAGGAAATTGAAGCCTGACGAGCGTGCCGCTCTCTGAAGAAGAAATTTCAAGGCTTCCTTTTTCTTTGAACAGCAATCGCAGTCTCTCTTTTATATTTTTCAGCCCGATGCCCGGCCGCTTCCTTCCCGGCTGCATCGTAGACGCCCGTTCGACGCCCACGCCGTTGTCCTCCACCTCCACAATGAGGCTTTGCTCCTCCTCCGCATAGATTCGGATTCGAATGCTGCCGCCTTCGGTCATATGGGCAATGCCATGCTGAATGGCATTTTCGATCAAGGGCTGCAATGCAAGCTTCGGAACGAGCACATATTCATTGGCCTGCTCATATTCGTAATGAATCGTAAAGCGGTGATTGTAGCGCATTTGCTGGATATAAATATAAGCCTTGATTAGCTCCATTTCGTCGCGCAAATGTATTAAGTCTACATCGGAATTGAGGCTCGTCTCCAGCAGCTTCCCAAGCGACATGCTCATTTCTGCGATCTCATCCTGGTCATTGCGCAGCGCAAGCCACTTCATCGTATTGAGCGTGTTAAGCAGAAAATGGGGATTCAGCTGGGCCAGCAGCATTTGGAAATGGACGGCATCCTTTTCCCTCTCCTCGGTCTTCAAGCGCCGGATCAAGCCGTTCATGTCGGCGAGCATCGTATTGAAGGTTTGGGCCAGCTCAAACACCTCGCCCTTATAACGCTTCTCCGGCAAACGGATGTTCAAGTCCTTACGGACGGCCTCCCGCATTTTGTTTTGCATATGGGATAGAGGCCTGGTGAAGCCGTAAGCAATCATAAAGGCGATTAAAATAAATGCGGCAATGAAAATGAAAAAGGTTAAAAAATATTGCTGCTTGAGCGAGTAGAGATCATCGAACAAAATAGCCGACGGAATGCGGTTCACAATATACCAGTCCAACGATTCAATATAGCTGAAATTAATAAGCGCCTCCGACACGGGATCAATCAGATAACCTTCCTGCTTGCCGCCCGACACGATCTTCTCCGATACCTCCCGTGACAGCGAGTCTCCGGAAACCCCTTGCGCCACGTCTTCTCCTTCGCCCGTGATGAGGAAATACTCCTGTCCGCCGGAGGAGGTATTCAATATCGATTTAAACCAATAGGAGTAATCGATGCTTACGCGGGCCATGCCATACGGCTTATGCTGCGAATCTCTCAATACGCCATAGAGCGAGAGCAGGGTACTGCTTCGCGATAAATCCGAAAACAAATAATTATCGTCATTCGGAACCCACTGGTACGGCGTGCCTTTGCGCAGCGTTTCCTCGAACCAGCGGCTTTGCCGCATAGACTCGTAATTTAGTGTCGTCTTCGGCTGATAAGAAGTGTAGACGTTTCCCTGTAAATCCAGCAGCGTAAAATACACGGACGGGTTGTACAGAAAAAAGCTGTTGTTGATGCCTTTGAACTTCTCCTCCATCACATCCTTGTTATCCAGCAGATTTCCGGTTTCCGGCGCTTTCAGCAGATTGCGAACGACAGCATCCTGCTCCAGAAAAATAAGCGCCTTAAACGCGATGCTCATCTGGTCTTGCAGCGTCCGCTGTAAATTTTTGAGCTGCTCATGGCTTTGGTCACTGATTTTCTCCTGAATGACTGATTCAATCCGCTGAAAATTATAGACGTTCAAGATGCCGAACGGCAGCAGAATGAGGAGAGCAAAGGCGACAAACAGCCGATATTTCAGCTTATGGGGTATAACGTATTGGAACCATTTTCGCATGCGGACCAGCCTCCCTGCTGCCTGAGAGCGGACGGCTGGCGCCGTGCTTCACAGTTGGATATTGGGCAAAAAACCGTCCCCATACGCCTTTTTGGCGCATAGGGACAGCTATCGTACGTTCCTGCTTATTTGGCTTGCTTCAAATATTCATTATGGCGCTTAACCATATTGGCCGTGGTCTGGTCTGCGTTCTGATTGCCCAAGAAAAATTTCTCGTATTCCTGCGTAATCAAATCCGTAACCTCTTGCGGCAGCTCGCGGACATGCGTTGGCGTCTCGTCTTCGAACAACACGTACATCAGAGATTCTTTGTCGTAAGTGTCTCCTTTGTCGCCAAGCAGGTTCGCCACCATTTCGTCTTGATCGGCTGCATTCGAGGCAGGCAAGCGGCCACCGGCAGCCATTGGCGCCATTCCGCCATCGGCATACCATTTTAGAAATTCCCAAGCTTCCTTCGTATACGAGGATTTTGCATTGATCGAGATGTAATCCCCTAAGCCCCCGCGAGGGATATAATCCGCCTGATTCTCTACGAGACGAGGAACAGGTGCGAATGCAATCTTGAAGTCACGCGGGAAATCGGTGAAATTATTGGAGCTTCTCAGCAGCCAGGCACCGATGTTCAGCATTGGAGATTCTCCGGCAAGAAACACATTTTCAACCGGAATTTTCGATGTAATCTGCTCGCCAAGCGGCGGCGTCGTCTGATCTAGCGTCATCATTCCGCCAAGCGTCTCCAGCCATTTCTTCACAGAAGGCGAGTCAAGGTTCGATGTGCCATCCGCTTTAACGTAACCTTCCTTAGTCAAAGCCGCGTCAATCGGATCAAGGAATGGCTCCAAATGCTGGACCATACCGTAACCAGTAGCGGGCTTTAACGTTTTGGCATACTCTCTTGCTTGCTCCCATGTCCAATCCTTTGGAACCGGAAGGCCCGCCGCATCCAGCGCATCCTTGTTCAAAGCGACGAAGAAAGCGCTCCTTGTCGTTGGGACGCCGTAAAATTTACCGTTAACCTGCCAGCCTTCCGCGTTGCTGCCCATCTTCTCCAAAATATTGTAGTCGGTAAAGGCGCTCAAATCGAGCGCGACGCCGGCATCAATGCGCTTTTGGGTTTGGGTCAGCGTGTAGTTCACGAACAGGTCCACGTTTTGCCCAGTCAGCAAAGCCGTATCCAGCTTTAAGTTGCCATCGTCGTCATTGACGAAACGCACATATTCCACCTGAATTTCCGGATGCTCCTTATTCCAAGCATCGACAACAGCCTGCGGGCCCGACTCCGGCGGCACCCCGCCCCACATCATCAGCTTGACAGGTGCGGAAGGCTTATCCGTTCCCGCTGTCTGCCCGCCTTCCGTTTTATTGCCACCCGATCCGTTGTTACCGCTTGAGCAAGCGCCCAGCATACTGATCAGAACGATGAACACGAGTGAAAGCGTTATCCATTTACTAGTTTTCAATGCTTTGACCTCCCGTTTGTATATTCGATTTACGTTGCACACTTAGAATAGCAAGCCGGAGGTCGATCCTTTAAGGAACAAATCGTTTGAATTCATGGAACAGATATTTGCAAAACAAAACAATGACCAGCATCGATGTGAACGGTTTTGTTCTATCCCTTGCGGAATTGGCTTGGCGTCGTACCCGTAATCCGCTTGAATATTTTGATAAAATAATTATCGTTCATAAATCCTACGCGCTCGCCGATTTCATTGACGGTCAAGTCCGTCCGCTTCAAAAACTCCTTTGCTTTGTGGATACGGAACTCATGCAAATAACTAATCAAGGTCTGTCCCGTCTTTTTCTTAAACAGCGCACTGACATAGTTCTCGCCCATCATGACGTAATGGGCAAGAGATTTGACTGTTATATCCTGGGCGTAATGTCCCTCAATATACGTCAAAATCTTTTGCACCTCGGGATGCGCTGAGCGTTCTGGCTGACTTAGCACCTGAGGCGCAGGGGCTTCCTTAGCTCTGCTTGATTTCACTAATTCAGCGTTGATCTTGTGAAGCGTTTCTCTAAGATCCTTCACGCTCATCGAGAGCTTCAATATATAGTTGGACGCGCCGTATTCCATCGCTTGACGCATATACTCGAAATCCCCCATGCAGGTGAGCATAACGAATTTGGAGGAGCAACCGGCCTGACGGGCTTCCTTCAGCAGCTCGATGCCATCCATTCGGGGCATAATGATATCGGTTAGGACTAGATCGGGAGGGTCTTCCTTGATCATAGAGAGCGCTTCCATCCCGTCTCCCGCTTCACCAGCTAAGATGAAGCCCATCTCTTCCCACCGAATGATTTCCCTAATGGATTCACGAACAAAAACCTCATCCTCCACAAGCAGAACCTTCCACACTGGCGCTCCCCCCTTTTGCCCCCATTATAGCATCCTCTTCCGGGGACGCGCAGCAAAAGAGAAAAATGTATGGTTTTGTTCCACCCGTAGATGATGAGGGTTTATGAATGCGTAGATTTGTTCTATTGCTTGCGCGTTCTAATCTTTATGTTCCTCCAGACCGCCCGCGTCCATCTCGGACTTCGCTTCCTCGGGCAGCTTTTTCGAGGCGCTTGGCACCTGTCTCTTCTTCTCGTTCACTTCCTCGGAAGAACAGATGACGATGCTCGCTTGCCCTCCGCTTGCATAAGCGCGGATCAGGACGGGCTCGCTGTAATTATTTTGAAATACAAAATCTGGCCCATCCCAGCTAACCGTCGCATCGCGTCCATGTGGTACATATTTAACGTTGCGGCTGTGCGTATAGCGCTGAACGATTTGCAGGCCCGCGCGGTCAGCCGCATTAAAGAGCGTGGACGATATTTGGCAGATTCCTCCGCCTATGTCCTCGGACATTTCTCCTCTTACAATTACGGGTGCACGCAAATATCCCTTTTCCGTCGTCCGTTTGCCAACGACTTCATTGAAAGAAAACTTGTCGCCGGGAAAAACAACATAGTTATTAATGGCTTTGGCCGCCAAGCTGACGTTATGAGAGCGGTTTTTGTTATTCGGGTTGTAATATGTAGCATAATGGCCGATCCGCTTACCTTTTATCGTCGACAGCAGCTCACTGTCTACTTTGGCATACGTCGTTGTTAGCGGAGTTTCGAGACGGGCGAAGCCTCCTTCAAAAACAAAACGATGAAATTGAACCGTAAACGCGTCTCGGTCAAGCTTTCTTCCCGTTTGTTCCGAGACAATTCGTCCAGATCCGTCTAGCGCCGCATTAACGGGGAGTTTTAGCACTCTTTTGCCAAGCTCGTCCATAAAAACCTCAAGCTTATCCGGATCAATAAGAGGCACGCCAGCATTAGAATCGCTATAATGGGACCGGCTCATTTCGAATAGCTCCTGCCCTTCATGCTCGATAATCAAAGGATCAGGATAGTGACCTTGCTGGAACAAAATTAAAATGGCTATCACCCACTGCAGCCCCATAATCGCTAATCTCCCCCTTACGGTAATCTGCAGAGTAGTATGAGGCATTTTGGCGGAATCCATGCAATTTGGAACCCTGTACATAAAAGGCAACGATGATGTTGAACCTAATATAAAACGACTACGGATGGAGGGTGGCTTATGAACCGTCTAGCAAAGAAAATGACAGCCACACTCCTACTGTTTCTGTTGATGCTGCTCCTCTTGCAGCCTCAGCTTCTATCCGCACAAGCGGCATCAATCACGCAAAAACCGAATAAAGCAGGTCTAAAAAAGGAACAAAGCCAGATCATCATGACTGTTAGCACGTCGCCTAATGCCGCTTTCATCAGTGAAATTGCCTTGGCGAGCCGCGAAATCAATGATGCTCTTCGTGAAGCCAAGCAAGTACAAGCGTCTACATCGGGCTATTACTACGATGTAGATATCGTGCTGCAGGAGTCAGAGGGAGCAAAGCATTTCCGATTGGAGCATACGGGCAACCTTTGGAACGCCGCGAACGGCACAAGAACAGTGTTGTCTAAAAAAGCCGCAAACCGGCTTGTTCATCTAGCGGACGGTCTGCGCGCGCAGCATTATGGGAAGCTCGTTTCTTGGCAGGAGTCCGGGCAATTGTTGCCTAACAAAAGCATTTTTTCAGTGACCGAGCTCGACTCTGGCTTAACCTTTGAGGTGCAGCGGAGAGCAGGCAGCGATCACGCTGACGTGCAGCCGCTCACGAAAGAAGACACTCGCATCATGAAACAAATTTACGAAGGCAAATGGAGCTGGAAACGAAAAGCTGTACTTATCCATTCCAATGATACATGGATTGCCGCCTCCATGAACGGCATGCCGCATGGCGGGGACGGCATTCCGGAGAATGGCTTCTCGGGCCATTTTTGCATTCATTTTCAAGGGAGCTCCACTCACAAATCCGATAGCCCGGACCCTGCTCACCAAATTATGGTCCATAAAGCCGCAGGGCAAGTAAACGACTATTTGGATTCAGCCGCGCCGATGACGCTTGCCAAAACCTTTATTGAAATTTTGTATCATCAAGACACGGAGCTGCTGCGGCTGCTCGGAGAAGAATTGCCTCAGGATAAGCTCGCAGCCTTAGAAAGCTTCATGGGATCGCTTGTCTCCATCAGGGAACAAGTTCCGCAAAAAGGAAAAGATAAAGAACCCGAGATGGAGCTCGGCAGCGCCCTTGTAACTGAAATTAACCTGCCGGTCTCGATCCATCAGTTAAACGAACCGCGCCGCAACGGTTATTACCGCTTCTCATTCAAACGGGCATCCACAGCCTCGCCATGGCGCATTCAGGACATATCTACAAGCTGACTAATCCTAAAAAATCCCCATAACCGTTCAGCTCCTATGTTTCGGAACAAAGCGGGAATACCGATACAAGTGATTGTTGTATTCTTTTTAGACACCACACCAATGAACAATCTTTCAATACCTCCCCCTCCTGAACGAGGAGGATTCTAAGGTCCATTTTGCGTATGGTGAAGCTTAGCCTTGATGCAGTTGCCTCGTTGACGCTAATAGCTATAGTGTACATTTGCAGGATAGAAGCTGTTTTACCATTAGCCGGGTGCGCTATCCTGCATTTCGTACAATATAAAAACCCAATTTCAAGACAAATTGGCCGTTAATGCATTAAATTATTGCAAATTTGCAGGATAGTTCCGCCAAAGGCAGCAATGGTCTTAAAGTTCATGCAATTGTGCAGGATAGCAAAGCCCACCCGATCCAGTTGCTTTCCCACACAGGAATCAACTGCATGCTTGCTCTAATTCGCTACTTTTTCATTGTTCTTCAACGAAAGCTATTTTTGTTCATAATCCATAAAATTCAAAGCTAACGCTTTAAGCGTTGCGGCACTTGTATACGCTGCATAGGCTTGCAGCTCATCATTTTTATGCTCATCCGCATAATCGCTCACAGACTTGAGCACAAACACCTTGGGTTGAACGCCTGGACTATTTTCGGCTGCATAAAAAACGCTGTAGCTTTCCATATCTATTCCGATCAAATCTTTATGCTGCTTCTTGATTCCCTCAATTGCATCCTTATTCGCCAATACAGCGGCTCCCGACAGCATCGGTCCACAATGTATAGCCAGACCTGCGGGGCCTGTCTTGTTTTTCAGATTCAACTGCTCATTGCGGTCCCAATCCTCCCTGATCTGTTCCAGTAAGGCTGAATCCGCAGCAAGCAGCTCAATTTTGGAGCGTATTCTCGGCTGCAAATTTATCGGATTAGGCGCAGGGAGAAAATTCGAGCTTCCGTTATCCGTTGTTATTTTGCCACTGCCATGATCCCATGTAACCGTGACCACCAGAATGTCCCCCAATTTCACCTCTTCCATAGAGCGAGGGCCTTCCGAGCCCTCTTTTAACACCGATTTGCGAATACCTGCTGCGATTCCCGTCATCACCAGATACTCCGGCTGGAATAATGTAATCAGCTTGGTTGAAAGCGTGGCTGTAGCAGCCATTCCCTTCTGATGACAGCATGCTGCCACCACCCGAACTTCCTTGCCGGACTGATCCCGGAAATTGCAACTGTAATAATTTGTTGTTGAATCGGTGCTCGCAGGCTGATCCGTCAGCAGCTCCCAATCGCTTGCAACGCTCCTTAGCCCTTCAAGCTCAGATCTCATGGCACACACAACGGCAATATCGTAGCGTTTTGCTATGAAAGGAGCTTGCTGCACAGGCTGTTCTTCGACCTTGTCTTCTGCGATAAAAGCAAAAAAGCGTGCCGCGAAATCCTCTAGTTTCTCTTCAAGCATTTTATGAAGCCCTTGAATTGAGACCGTTTCATGCGGACGGTAAACGAAGCGCTCATAATTTTCCACCTGCCCAAATTTATACGTAATCCGAATCTCTGATCCTGTGAACAACTGGGTGATGGAATAATCGCTCACAGTCGTATCAGCTCTTTTCAACGTATACTTTGTCAATTGATTGGCTTCATCTGACTGCATTATTAACTCAATATCTTTGCTCTCATCAGTCTTATGCTTGAAATCAATCTTAAAGAAATGTCTTAACGTTTCGACCGAGCTTATAACTGAATCATAGTGCTCCTTTAGTTGATGAGAAAGGCTTGCATACAAGGTTTGTACGATAACCGTTTTATATGTAAAGCTCTGCAAATAATAATACAGGAACTGCGTTTTGGAGTTGGCATCCAAGCTGGAGGAATCAATAATCGTTTTAATTTGCTTTTCCCAGACCGCATTTCCCAAATAGCTCCAGCCGAAGGGAAAGTTTTGTACGGAAGATTTCTCATATTTTTGGAGTAACAGCTTAATCAATGCATTATCTAAAATATGTATATGCTTGCGGACCGTTTCCAATCCGCCAAACTCATAGCCAATCTCCGAATCTCCCAAACCTACTAGATGACTGTATAGCGCGTCGACAAAAAGATGATCATAGCCGTATAAATTGTCCTTATAATTGCTGTAAATATCCAAAAGTTCTTTTACATATTTAGAGTAATAAAAGCCGTCATAACGAACATTCCGATAATGCGTTAATGCTTCTAATAAATAAAGCTCTTGAAGTTCATATTTTTGAACAATACTCATTACTAGATCATCGAGGTATTCATAGCCGGTTATAAGAGAAATTTGTGTAGACAACAAGGAGCGCAACAAATGTTTCTGGCTTTCGGCCTCCTCCATACCAGCAAAATCCGAAAAATAATCGAGAAACTGCTCCAATTGATTGATCCTGTCATATATATTCGTAGTTGGACCAGTCAAAAGTCTATCATATAAGCTGCTCAGCTCTTGCCGTTGGCTTTCAATAGGAACATTAGCTGGCTCCAAATTAGGAAACCGCTCTTGTAATAGCTGTGAAAAAGAATTCATAGACAGACCTCCTTATGTTGTCACTGCTCTCTCTAAATAGTTTATTCATAAAACTTTTATTAATATCGTTTTGATAAATTCATTATGACATATTTAAATTTTTTGTCAATCTTTCTTACATGAGATTTCACAAGCCAGAAGGAGCCGCAGTTATAACGAAATGCCACTAACAAAAAAACCGTAAAGGTTCATCCCTTCACGGTTAATCTGTAGTATAGGCACCTTTTAAATGGTTTTCGGGCATACAGTGTAGACGCGGCTTCTATGTTCTTCTGTACAATTGTAGGACCGGTAAACCTTGAAGAACACTTCCTCGTATCAATATACAATCAGATGGGTCAATACAGGCTACAGCGTTCTATCAATCTTCTAAGGTAATAGAATCGCACGGAACAACAATTCCTCTCCAAAGGCACATCAACCAATTTAAAGCAAGCTTTTTCAACCGGCTATAAGATTACTTCACTTCTTGATTTACTCCTGCTTGCTCAAAATAGAATAGATGACTTTCGCTGCCTGCGCTCTGGTCGAGAGGCCATCAGGCACGAATGACTGATTAGCCATTCCGTTCAGAATACCTGCAGCCTGCATATCTTGAACAGCTTTGACCGCATAATCCGCAATAGCTGCTTGATCGGCAAAAGCTTCTCCACCGCTTCCTGCTAGCGTAATATTCGCGAGTGCCGCAGCACGGTGGGCCATGACGGCCATATCCTGACGCGTAATGAAGTCGTTGACTCCAAAGGTCCCGTCCGATTTCCCTTTCACGATGCCAAGCCGCTCAGCGGCAGCAATCGGACCGGCATACCAAGCCCCTTGCTGGACATCGGTGAAGCTGCTCGATGTTTCATTCTCTTCCAGTTCCAGCGCAAGCATGAGCATTTTTACAAATGCTGCCCTGGTCACCTGGACATTCGGACGGAAGCTTCCATTCTCGTACCCTTCGATTACTTGACGTGCAGCCAAGGCCTCGATAGGGTCTATCGCCCATGCCGCTTGCTGCAAATCTACGAATTTCGGAGCAGCGTGCTGGCTCGCATAGTAGCTGAAATGATTCGTTTTGAAGGTAACTAAGCCTGCCTTCGCATCATATTTCGCATTTCGAACCACTTCCAGCTTGCCATCATCCGAGATGTAATAAACGACGACATTGCCAGCCTTCTCGCCTGATTTCAGCACATAAGGAAGCGTGACTTCAACCGCATGCTTGCCACCTGAGAATTGGCTTATTTGTTGACCTCCAACCATGAGCTGAAAATCATATACAGCCGCATCGCCGACCTGCTTGCGCACCTCGTCAGATAAAGCGGAAGCCTCGACGCGCTGCACGGTTAGCTTCCAATCGCCAGAAGCTGCCCCAGCTGCTGCTTGCAGCGCCTCTGCTGAGAAGGTAAACGTGGCGGAGCCCGTTTCGAGCGATAAACGCAATGGCCCCTTCGCAGCAAGACTCGCTATGGCTGCCCCAGGAATGCTGACCTCCACCTCTTGGGCGGTATCAGCAGCGTTTATCTGAATAACAACTAACTGATTGCTCGCTGCTTGAATGGCTTGTTGAAGCTTAGCGGCATCGACTGCCGCGCTTGCTTTACCGTTCGCAGTGATGGCTGCGACAGTCACTATATTGGTCGCTGGCGCCGATGATGGCGAGCCTGGCGTTGCAGCTGGCGACGGGGTCGCTATTGGCGTCTCGGACGGCGCTGGCGACGGGGTTGCTGTTGGCGTCTCGGACGGCGCTGGCGACGGGGTCGCTATTGGTGTCTCGGACGGCGCTGGCGACGGGGTTGCTGTTGGCGTCTCGGACGGCGTTGGCGTTGGCGTCGCAACCGCCTCGGCCGTAATCTTAATTAGCTTCTCCCCTTTGACGAGCGAGCCGTCAATAGCCGTTGCCGTGACTTTAATTTCACCTTCCGCTAACGTCTGAAGCACCCCGTCCGGTCCGATCGCTGCTAGTTGGGTAGGGCTTCCATCCACATGTGAAACAGTCCAAGTTACCGTTTTATTTATGGAGGCATCCCCATAAACTTCCGCAGTAAATTGCAGCGTGCTGCCGGCCGCAACGGAATCCGCATTGTCAGCTGCCGTTACCGTAATTGCAGCAACGAGAGGACGAACATAACTGATGCTAGGCGCTGCCGGCAGCGCCATGCCGTGGCCCAAGAAAAAGCTCGGGTGCGGTGGCTGGTTGTAGCTGACATTTTGCCAAGCAACTCCAAGTCGGTAAATCGGATCATGCATCAGCGTGCGAATGCGGTAATCCGTTTCATCTACGGTCGAATAAATTCTAAATTCCATGCTGTCCTCTGAACGCCACATCACTTCCTCGCGCCAATCTCCGAACAGGTCAGCCTGCAGGCTAGAGTTCGCTTTGGTCGAATTGTTCGTAGCTGAGCCCACGGCTGTTAGTATGTTTACCGTTTTGTTATTTTCATAATCCCATTTATCGATACGGTTGTAATCTTGCAGCTCGCGGAGCAGGTCGCCGTCCCACCATACGCCAAAATTGGTCGAGCTCGGAATGCTGGACGTAATTTTTTCGCCTTTCACGCTGTATAATCCAGTTACTTGGATATGCTCGGCGTTTACAATGTTTGCACTCCACATTTCCTCACCGGGGTAACGGGGATCAAGGTCTGCGGACATCCCGCGTCCCGTATCCACGCCCGTATGGACTCCCCAAATGATCTCGCCCGTTCGCGCATCCTTCAGATCCATGCCGTACGGAGAATCAGAATGCTCCTGCACCGCAAATATTTCAAGGCCCGGACGCTCCGGATCCAGATCGCCAAAGTGCATCGCATCGCCATGCCCCAGCCCCGTATTATATAGCGGCTTGCCATTATCATCGATCCCCATCGCGCCAAAATGAATCTCGTCCTTGCCGTCGCCATCGGAATCGCCTACCGATAAATTATGGTTTCCTTGACCCGCATAGGAGCCGTACCCCTCTTCATTCGAGTCAAACACCCATCTTTTGGTAAGCTGCCCCTCCCGGTAATCGTAGGCTGCCAGCACGGTGCGCGTGTAATACCCTCTGCTGAAAATCAAGCTCGGATGCTCGCCGTCGAGGTAGGCTACTGCCGCCAGAAAACGGTCTACCCGGTTGCCGTAAGCATCTCCCCATGCAGCGACGTCGCCGCGCGGCGGATCATAATCGGTTGTCGCCAGCGCTTTGCCAGTCGCACCTTCAAATACAGTCAAATACTCGTTGCCAAGCAAAATGTATCCTGTGCTGTTCCGATAGTCCTTGCTTGGATCGCCAATAGCTTTGCCTGTTCCATCAATGGTGCCGTCTGCTGTCTTGAACGTTACTTCCGCACGTCCGTCGCCGTCGAGATCGTAAACCATAAACTGAGTGTAGTGCGCGCCCGCTCGAATGTTCGGGCCGAGATTAATGCGCCACAGCCGCGTACCGTCAAGCTTGTAGGCGTCCATATATACAATGCCCGTGTAACCCGCTTGTGAATTGTCCTTGCTGTTCGATGGCGACCACAGCATCACAATCTCGTACTGTCCATCGCCATCGAGATCGCCAACGCTAGCATCGCCAGCCGAATACGTATACGGCTGACCGTCCTTCGTATAGTCATCTGCCGGTTTCTGCAGCGGCACTGATTTGTATTGCTTTTGCCATACGCCGAAGCTGCTTGTTGCCGCCTGCTCGACGCCGTTCAAAACCGACTTAATCTGATACGAAGAAGAATCGGTCCCAGCAGCATCCACATAGTTCGTGCTCGCCGTAATTAAAGCGCCGTTCAGCTTCACACCGTCACGGTACACGTTGAAGCCGATTTCCTCCGGATCAAGCCCCAGCATGCGCCAGCCGATATAGTTGCCGCTCTCCGCTTTAATCGCTACTGGCGACCGATCCAAGTATTCCATCGCGCGTACAAGCGTCGTCACCGCCTGCGTCTCCAAATAGCTGGATGGCTCGGAGATGCCTCCCTCGTTCACGGAAGCGACTTTGTAGAAATACGGAATGGTTGTCAACACTGTCGTATCGGTATACGCGGCTATCGGCGATTTTCCGATTAACACATACGCTCCATCCGCTTTCTCTGAGCGGTAAATATTGTACATTCTCGCCTGCAAGACCGCATTCCATGAGAAGCTAATCTCATTTTTGTGAATCGCAGTAAGTGCTAATCCTTCTGGGATATCTGCTTTCGCAACATCCGGGTCGATCATGGATACGCTAAGCGCATTGGAAGCTACCGATTCAAAGCCGGTATTGTCTATCGCTGTTACGGAATAGATGTACTCCAGGCCGACATCCGCAGACGTATCCGTAAAGGACGTCGCAGTCGTCTGGCCAAGCAGCTCGGCGCTTGCAGCGACCGTCGCTTTGCGGTAAACCTTATATTTTACCGCTTCCGCAACTCCTGTCCAAGTAAGCTCCGCCTTGACCGGATTGCCGGCCAAATCTAGGTCGCTCAGCTCCAGCTTTGTAGGCGCCAGCATTAATGGCGTAATTTCCACACCGTTCAAATGCGCTGTCTGGCCGCTCAAGATCATATTCAGCTGGCCATCCTTCACAGCGATCATATTGAAGACCCGCTCGGCAATGTTTTCTTTGCCGGAGGCAATCGTCCCTTGATCCTTTCCTTCAATGACAATATTCGTTCTGGTCGAGCCGATCCAGTCTCCCGTGTAGGTTTTGACTGAATAATAGCCGTTTGGCAAATCTACTTTGAATTCATAGCTTTGCCCAAAATAGGCCACAAAGTCACGTCTCAGCGCATCTGTGGCAGAACCGCGGTCACGGTCGATCATGCCGGTGCTGTCCGTAATGCCGTAACCCCGCTCTGGCGTATAGATCGTATTGCGCGTGACTTCGTTATACCCTTCGGCTACTGCGCTGCCGACTGGACCAAAATCATATTTGTAAACGGCTGCCTTCGTCTTAATGTAAGCAGCATCGGACGGGGCGGATTCCCCTTTTCCATTCACGGCCGTGACGTGTACGTAATAACTGTCGCCTTCCACTAATCCGCCCATATTAAGCGTCGGAATCGTTGAGGTGCCAATCATCGCATATGCGCTGTCGGGCTCGGAGGAGAGCTTGCGATATATCTTGTAAATATCGGCAGATGCCGTTTCATCCCATTTGAGCAGCGCTCCCGCGTTGCTGATGCTTCCTGCAATTAAGCCTGTCGGCTTAGCTGGCACTTCGGCAGGCACTTCAATCTCCTTCACGGACTGCGCCAGCGGCAAATCAAGCTCTTTAATTCCTCCGGAGAGAAGCCTTGCCAGCTGAATCGCGCCATACTCTTGGAAATGCGTATCGTCCGCAGAGCCCGTTGGGAACGCTCCATATACGCCAGCAGGCGTGTGTAAGAACACGGATAGCGTCGCAGCAGGGCCAATGGAATCGTAATAGGCAATGCTCAGCGTGCTAAGGTCAACCAAATCTACATCGAGCTCTTGGGCGACTTCCTTCATCGCCTGTACGTACTCTGGAAAGCTGACGTTAAATTTCCCAGTCTCAGCGTTAAAGCTGCGTCTGCCCATCGGGGTAACGAGAATCGGTGTCGCTCCACGCTGCCTTGCACCGTTAATGTACGTCTTTAAATAATTTTTGTAATCGGCTGGAGCCGCATAGCGGTCCGGTACACTGATCGTGGCATCATTATGGCCGAATTGCACAAGGAAATAATCTCCCGGCTTAATCGCTCTTAAAATTTCATCGAGCCGCCCCTCGGATATAAAGTTTTTGGTGCTGCGGCCACCGATGGCGTGATTTTTGAAGATGACGTTGTCGGTGAAAAATCTTGGAATCATCTGTCCCCAGCCCGCTTGCGGGATCCAGTAGGCATCATAGGTTTGAACGGTAGAATCCCCCGCCAGATACACCGTTGGCAGCTCGCCTGCCGTACGGGATGCTTTCTTGGTGATGACAAGCGCATTAATTTTTGGCGCAGTACCTGTGAACTGGAAATTCATCTGACCGTCGACTAAAGCGATATCGAAGCTCATTTCCAAATAAGCGCCTGCAGGCCTTGGTGCATTCCCATCCAGCCGCTTCACCTTCTCTATGCTCTCAACTGTAATGGAAATATCGGTGATATCATTCGCATCTCCGGCAATCAGGGACACCGTGTAATCTCCGTTCGGAAGATCTACGTTAAAGGCGGTATCCTGCACAATGCTGAAGTCCGAGCGCAGCGCATCTGATGTTCCGCGGTCGATGAAGCTTACTTTTGCCGGATCAGTGAAGCCATATTTCCGCTCCGGAGTATAGGCAACGGCCGAGGTAATGGCCAGATAACCATCCTCTGCTGGCCCCTTACCGAAATCGAAACGCTTCACATCCCCCTCTGGCAGCGTAACCGGCGTCACGTATACCGCGCTTACCGCATAATCCGAGAAGTCGGATGAACCCTGCCCGTTAAATGCTTTTATTTTGTAATATTGCGGCACTCCCGTGTCAGCAGTAGCATCGGTAAATGACAATGCTGCTGCTTGGCCGATTTCAGCAAAATTGCCGTCTGCCGCGTCCGAACGGAATATTTTATATTCCGCTGCCCCCGCTGCCGCTAGCCATGTGAGCACCGTCGAAGCAGCATTAACTTCCGTTACGGCTAATCCTGCAGGCACTGCTGGCGCCTGTGGATCTGGAATCGTGGCTGCTTCGCTAGCCCCGCTGAGCGCGGACTGCTGACCGAACGCATTAACGGCAGAAACATAATAATGATAGCTGTTTCCAACGCTAACGGTCGTATCGGTATAGCTGCTAGCACTGATCTGTTCAGCGATTGGGCTGCTGGGCACACCGCTGCCAGTTACACGGTAAACATTGTAATAAAGCGCATCGGATACCGGCGTCCATTGCAGCGATACACTGCCTGCACTGATGTTTGCCAGCATAAGCCCTTCCGGCGCTGAAGGGAGAACTTGCTCAATGATGACCCCGTTCAAAATACTAAACGTTGCATCGCCTGTCAGTACAATATTCAATTGCCCATCCGTTACGGCTGTGTCGTAGCTTTTGCTCTCGACCGCTCTTCTGGAATTGATCGGATCCTTTGCCACATTCTCGATGGTTACTTTTGTTTTGTAGGTAGAGGTCGTTTGCAGCAAATCCCCTGAATAGAGCGTTACTTTGTAGTTGCCATTAGGCAGATCGGCAGAAAAGGTAAATGGCGTGCTGTTTCCTCCCAATACAAAATCATTCAACAGATGATCGGTTGACTCGGCCCCGCGATAGCGTGAAGCGAGGTTTTGATCCAGGCCATAGCCCAGCTCGCTCGTATACAGGGTCGTACCCGTAATCCCAATAAAACCATCCGCTACAGGTCCTCCCGTGCTGCCTGCCGGAGCAGGTGCCGCGCCAAAGTCGAACTTCCATACCTGCGGCTCCGCAATGGACGCCGCCTTCGCTTGCTGGACAGGCAAGCCTGCCAATACGGTATAAACCACCATGAATACTGCCAATGCCAAAGACATGCTACGTTTCATCCGGTTACTCATACAGCATTTGTTCCCCTTCCATGATTGGGATAATTTAAGCGGCAAATGCTCCTCAAACTGCTTAGTTAGCAGGAACAAGAAATATTTGCCTCTTAATAGTAACCCCAACAAGAATGCGCTTACATTATAAAAAACCATACGCTTTGTTCAAAATTCCGTGTTAATTGTATAATTGCAATGCATGGATGCTGTTTTTCATCTGAATAAGAATAGATATGCGTGCTTTGCGCGGGAATTTTGCGAGGAATGATATGTTCGTGGACTACGGTAAGAACGTATGTGTTCTTACAGCGTCAAAGTAAGGTTCGTTGGTTGGCTTTAAGAACGTATGCGTGCTTACAGAGGGAACTTTGCGTGAGATGATGTTTTCGCGGATCGCTGTAAGAACCTATTTGTTCTTACAGCATGAAAGTAAGGGTAGTTGGTTGGCTTTAAGAACGTATACGTGCTTACAGAGGGAATTTTGCGTGAGATAATGGTTCTCCGACTGCTGTAAGAACCTATGTGTTCTTACCGCGTGAAAGTAAGATTCGTTGGTTGGTTTTAAGAGCGTATGCGTACTTTGCACGGAATTTTGCGAGGAATGATATGTTCGTGAACTGCTGTAAGAACCTATGTGTTTTTACAGCGTCAAAATAAGGTTCGTTGGATGGCTTTAAGAACGTATGCGTGCTTACTTGGGAAATTAGCGAGGATGAGAGACTTCGATAGAAACATAGATAGACCAGCGGTTTACAATTTCAATACAATATTTTCCAACTGCTACCACTCTACATACTAGTATAATAAAACAAACCGTTCACATTGAGCTCACACTCTGCCTTGTACATGCAATTGTCAAACATGCTATAATTATGTGTACATTTACCTAGCTAGCCTAGTCATAGAGAATTAATAGAACGATACGGGTAACGTTCGAAAGGGGGAGATATAGATGTTCGCAAAGCGACTTAAGCAGCTGCGAAAAAAGAGGAAACTAACGATGCAGGAAGTAGCCGACTACTTAGGGGTTGCCAAAAGTACATATGCGGGGTATGAATCGGGATACAGACAACCAACAATCGAATCGATTCAGACGATCTCGCGCAAGCTGCGCACATCTGCCGACTATCTTCTGGGGCTTACCGACTATCCGGAGCCGCCGATCGAGCTTAACCATAATGCAAGGGAATATTTGAACTATGAACAGCTGCATTGGGACGGCGTCCCTCTGGAAAGGGACGATCTGGAGCTGATCCGCAGCTTGCTCGAACGCGTGCTCCGTGACCGTACCCTGCCAAAGGAAGAATAAGCTAACCGCCCATTAATGTCAGCAGCTTCGCTTCGAAATCACCTTGAAGCTGCAGCATTAAAGCGCTGAACTTCTGTTCCCAGCCCTCCGTAATGTCTGAATCCACTTCGTCTTTTTCAGCTCGTTCAATGATTCCCTCGAACTTTGCCGTACAGGCATTCTCCGCATTCGTCAGCCCATCGATCCATTTTTGATTTAGCTCTTGGAATGCATACGGATCTGTCATATCCAGCTCCTTGATGCTCGTATCGGCTCCCGCAAGCACCTCATTCATATCCTGGGTGCACTTCGCTTGAACCTGGATAATCTCCTGCTCGTATTTCGCAGACGCCTCAACTGGAGGCGGGGTTACTGTAGCTTCCGGCACTTCAGGCGTTGGCGTTGGTTTGGCGACAGTACCTGCTCCTGCGCCTGTGCCTTTGCCCGGCTTTGTCCCCGTACCTTGACCAGGCTTTACTTGTGTGGTTGGCTTCGAGGTCTGAACCGGATTCGGCTCGTTCTCCGTTCCAACAGGCTTATCCGTCGTCACTGCTTCAGGAATCGTCGCTCCTTTTCCTTCTTCCGCAGGTGGTACCGTTGCCTGTCCAGCAGGCTTGGCGGCCTGGTCCGTTGCTGCCGGCTTCACGGCTCCTGCCGGGCTTGTGCTCTCTGGAATATTCGTTTCAACCCCATCAGCCTGCAGCTCTGCATACTGGTTAAGCGCTGCCCCATCTGCACTTACGACAAGCGATTGGTTCGTGGATTCCTTCCAATACAGCCCACCCCATGCAAACACCAAAATAACCGCAAGCGAACCTAAAATAATGTTGATCGTATCCGGTTTTTGAAAGCGGGGACGCCTTTTTCTTCGTATATGCTGTTGACTCATTTGAGGCTGATACCACCTTCCAATTTGAATAAAAAGAAGCCAGCCCTCTTACTCCAGAAAGAGTAGGAAGACTGGCCGACACCTTAAGAGCGCATAATTTCGGTAATGATCGTGGTCAGCAATTTGTTGACCTTGCTTTTCGTTTCGTTAATCGCTTTGTTTTTCAATGCATTGGTCGCATTCACTTTGTTAATGGCATCGACCGCTTCGTTTCTTGCCTGTACCACCTCGATAATTAATTGCGCCTTTTGCTCATCGTCCGTGGCTGCTTTCAGCTTTTTCTTAATGTCAGCTAGCTGCGCATCCAAAGCCTCAGCGATTTTTTTCAGCTCAGCCTTCGGATCAACCTCGACATCACCGTTCTTAATCGTGATCTCTTGCTGGAAAACAATCTTGGCCGAACCGCCGTATGGATTCATCAGGGTCGCCTGAATGACGGCAGTTCCTTCCGCGACTTTTTTCGGAATGGTTACTTTACCCTTCCAGTCTACCGTTACGTCCTTGCTTCCAGATACTTTTTTCCATCTCAGCAGAGTTGAAGGAAGATTGGTGCCAAACAGCTTCAAGATGTATTCATGCTGCCTGCCGTTTGCCGTAACCTTTACCGTGGATACAACCTCTGAGCGAATATAAGCGACGGTCAGCGCATTGATCGCTTTCTCGTCATGCTTCAGCTTAACCTGAAAGTTCAGGACAGCTGAGCGGACATCCGCTGGCTTAACGCCAAGATTAGAAAGTGCCTCGCTAAGCGCATAGTCGTCTTTGGCAGCCAAAACCTTGCCCATTGCTTCGGTTAAAACAGCATTAATCTTCTCTTTGTTGCCCAGTAATAAAGCCAATTCATTCGGCTTCATATCCGAGATGATATCGCGTACTGTTCCTTCAACGCCTAAGCGCTCATCACCGTCTCCAAACAAGAGAACAAGGAAATCATCCATGGTCAGATCCGTGACTCCACCGGCTGCCGCTATCGTCTTCAGCGTCGCGCGGAACTCCGGATTTGTACGAATGGCCTCCAGCGCCTTTGCCTGCGGATCATATTGTATTGCCCCTACGGCCTGAATGATGCGGAACAAGCTTTTCTTCAGCTCTGCCTGATCGACCGTTGCCGGCAGGTTGGCCGCTATTTTCTTCCAGACCGGCTCGATCAATGCTTGATCCTTCGCAAAATCCAGCTTGGCCAGCTCATCCCGCAAGTTGCGAACATCCTGCACGTCTGCCGGATCGCCTGCAAGCAAGGAAGCATGAAGCTTATTCATTCTCTCCAGAAATTGCTCCGCCGGGAAATGGTCTCCCTCTCCGCTGGTTGCCTTCAAGGTCACTTCTTTCTCGAAAATCACCTTGGCCGTACCGCCGTATGGATTAATAAAGGTGGCCTGAATGATAGCCGATCCCGTTGCTGCGCCTCTCGACAGCGTCACGGAACCATTGGCTGCTACCAACACATTGTCGCTGCCGGATACCTTGCTCCATCGCAGCGCCAGCGCGGGAACCTCAATGCCGAATACCTTCAAGCTGAACTTTTGTTCACGGCCATTTTCGCTCACGACGACCGTCTCGCTCGATTCAGAACGCAACAGCGCAATCATTAGCGCACTTGCGGCTGGCCCTTCTTTTTTCAGCTTCGTTTGGAAGTTGACTACGGTAGCCGCTACCTCCTTAGTGGTTACGCCCAGACTGCCTAGCAGCGAGCTAACCTTGTAGCTTCCATTTTCAGCAAGCAGCTTCTCTGTTGCCTGAAGCAGCATCGCCGATAAAGCTTGCTGGTCTCCAAGCAGGCGCAAGAGCTCAGTCGAAGACAGGCCCGCCAGCTGTTTTCTAATCGTTCCTTCTACACCCAGATGGGTGCTTCCGTTCCCGAACAGGAAGAGCAGCAGATCATCGACAACAAAGCCCGCTTCTCCGCCCACAGCACCAAGCGCTTTCATCGCGGCCTTGTATTCAGGGTTTGCACGAAACGCTTCGAGAGCTGCAGATGGCTTCGTACTATACGAGATTGATGCCGCTTCTTTGAGCATAGCGAACAGGCTAGCTTTGATTTGGACTTGGTCGGCTGTAGGCGGAAGCTTAGCGGCGAGCTTATTCCAGATCGGATCGATTAAGGCTTGATCTTTTGCAAAATCCAGCTTTGCTATTTCCTCTTGCAAAGCTCTTACCGCAGCGATATCCCCTGGGTCCCCGGCAGCAAGCGCCGATTGGAGCTTATTCAGACGCTCTAGGAACGGGGCGGCAGGAAATTCGGTTTCCTGTGCGCCAGCGGCTGTTAACGTCACTTCTTGCTCGTAGATTACTTTTGCCGCGCCACCATAGGGGTTCACAATCTTTGCCTGAATGACGGCCGTACCGCCTGCAGCATCGTCCGGAATCGTCACGACACCGGTTGGCAGTACCGTCACGTTGGAATCGCCGGACACCTTAGACCACTGCAGTACCGCGGGCATAATATATACGCCGAACACATTCAGGCTGTATGTATGCACACGCCCGTCATAATTTATTTTCACGCTAGCTTTAGCCGCTGAACGAATGTACGCCACCGTCATGGCGCTGATGGCTGGCTCATCCTTCTTCAGCTTCACTTGGAAGTTTTGTACCGTCGAGCGGACATCCTGCGCCGTGATGCCTAGATTTTTTAAGATGGAGCTAAACTTGTACGTTCCCGTTTCCCCCAGCAGCTTCTCCGTTGCTTGAAGAAGAACCGCTGTAATGCCTTGTTTGTCGCCAAGCAATTGAATAATTTCGACTGGGGACTTGCTTGCGAGCAGGGCTCCGATCGTCCCTTCCACACCTTTTGCGCTGCCGCCATCGCCAAACATAAAGATGAGAAAATCATCCAGCCTAATATTTACATCCCCGCCTGCAGCTGCTATGGTCTTCAGCGTTGCGCGAAATTCGGGATTCGTGCGTATGGCCTCTAAATCGGAAGCCTGAGGATCATAGCGGAAGGAGCCAACCGCTTTAACCAATCGGAAAAGGCTCGCTTTCAGCTCTGCTTGGTCGACCGACTCCGGCAGCTTTGCACTGATTTTGTTCCAAATGGGATCAATAAGCTGCTGGTTAGCGGCTTCATCCAGACTCGCAATCTCATCGCGCAAGTCTCTAACCTCTTGCATATCCTTCGGGTCGCCCGCTGCGAGCGCGGCGTATAGACCTTTCATGCGTTCCAAGAATACGCTAGACGGCAATTCGCCATCCGCCGCATACACGGATTGACTGATTCCCAGCTTCTCCGCCAGCCCTTTCTGGCTAAGCGGAAGCCCTCCTAACGAAGCGCTGAGCATGGAAAGCGCTAGTGCGGATAAAGTCACTTTTTTTCTAAACGTCATCTCGTTCACCTCTGGTCATAAATTTGGGTTAAAATTGCAATACGGGCATTTGCTGCTTTACGCCTTGATTTAAGCTAGGACGGCCGACAGAGTAATACACAAACTCGGTTCCAAGCAGGTCTTTCTCATCGAACACGTTGCGGCCGTCAATTAAGATCGGACTCTTGAGCGCCTTCTGCAATTGGCCCAGATCAATTTTTGAAAATTCCTCCCACTCCGTCAGCAAGCATACCGCGTCCGCTCCGCTGGCTGTAGCCATTGCTTCCGTACACCATTCCACGCCGTTAATTTCATAGATTGCTCTAAAATTGTCCATGGCGATAGGATCATAGGCTTTAACTCTTACGCCGTTATCGACCAAATGCTGAATGATCTCCGCTGCTGGCGAATCTCGTACGTCATCGGTATTCGGCTTGAAAGCAAGACCCCAGATCGCGATTGTCTTGCCATGCAGCTCACCGCCAAAAATCGTCTCCAGCTTGCGGATAACGTTGAAGCGCTGGTCCTGATTGACTTCCACAACCGATCGCAGCAGCTTGAATTCGTAGTCGACATGTCCAGCGATTTGAATAAGCGCGCTCGTATCTTTCGGGAAACAGGAGCCTCCATAGCCGATGCCCGCTTTCAGAAAGGACGGGCCGATTCGTTTGTCGTAGCCCATTCCCTCCGCCACCTTCGTCACGTCTGCGCCAACCTTTTCACAAATATTAGCGATTTCGTTGATAAAAGAAATTTTCGTAGCTAGGAAAGCATTCGAAGCGTACTTGATCATTTCCGCGCTGCGAATGTCCGTGACGACGATTTGCTCAGTCAAAGGGATATGCAGGATCCTCATGATATCTGCCGCGCTATTTGAGTTGGCACCAATAATGATGCGGTCCGGGTGCAGCGTATCCTGGATCGCTGAGCCCTCTCTGAGAAACTCTGGCAGCGAAATGCTGTCGAAGCGCTCGCTCGTATGGGAGCTGATCAGCTCTGCTAACCGCTCGTTGGTCCCGACCGGCACGGTGCTTTTGACTGCTATAATTTTGTAGCCGTTCATCGCTTCCGCGATTTCAATAGCTGCTTGATTAATATAGGAGAGATTCGCTTCGCCGTTTGGCAGCGGCGGCGTGCCTACCGCCAATATAATAATGTCCGACTGGATTACCGCACTTGGCAAGTCCGTCGTGAACGTTAGCATTCCGGCTGCACGATTGGACGCTGCCAGCTCCTTTAGCCCTGGCTCGTAGATCGGAATGCCGCCAGCATTCAAAGTCTCAATTTTGCGCGGATCCTTATCCACACAAATGACACGGTTGCCAAGCTCGGCATAGCAAATGCCCGATACGAGACCGACATAGCCTGTTCCTATAACCGTAATATTCATGCTAATCGCTCCTTCATCGAATGATTTCGTTATACCGTGCATAGTTGCAAAATTTCATTCCAATCAAAGGCAAGCCGAACAATGTCCTCTTCAATAAGCTCGGTTCCCGTCTGAATTTCAATAATGTCCATTTCCGTTTCGGCGCGCAGGCTGTGCAGGCTCTCCTTCGAAATCGTCAGAACATCGCCTGCTTTTACGATGAAGCTTTGCCCGTTTAGCACCATGACGCCCTCGCCTGCTACCACCGTCCACACCTCATCCCGAAGCTGATGGTACTGGTAACTTAAATTCCGCCCCGGCGCCACGCATATCCGCTTCGTTAACACTTCCTTGCCATCGGGATATTTCAAGTAATCCAGCACCCGGTAACGCCCCCATCGCCGCTCCTCGTACATCGGCCGCTGATCCGAATGCTTCATAACCTCCTTGATCAAGGGACTCGATGCTTTGTCCGACACCAAAATTCCATCGGGGCTTGCAGCAACGATGACATTGGATACGTTGAGCAGCGTGATCGGAATATCCAGCTCGTTGATGACATGTGTATTGACCGAGCCGTCGGTGATGATTCCTTTGCCGATCAGCGGCGTTTCAATCTCCTCGGTCAGCGTGTTCCACGTGCCAAGATCCTTCCAATCCCCCTCGTACGGAAGCGCAACGATATGGTTGGATTTCTCTACGATTTCATAGTCAAAGCTGTTTTTCGGCAGCTTGCCGTATTGCTTCAGCATCTCGTCATATTGAATAGGAAGCTCATTGGCAATCAGAATATTGATGATAAAATCCAGCTTGAATGCAAAAACCCCGCAGTTCCAAAGCGCAGCCTGCTCAATCATGGCTGCCGCTTCTTCTTCACGGGGTTTTTCTCTAAAGCTGTGTACATTGACGTAGTTTTCGTCTGTCTGTGAGCCGGGCTCCGGCACGATATAGCCGTATTTCTCAGATGGATACGTCGGCTTGACGCCCATCAGGGCGAGATCCGCGCCCGATTCGTTCAGCACCTGCTCAAGCATCTTCGTCTTCTCAAAGAAGGATTCCTCTACGTACGGATCAACCGGCATCACGACCACAGCCTCATTCAGGCTCACGCCCTGCACGGAGTACAAGTATGTTGCCGCCAGTGCGATAGCAGGGAACGTATCCCGACGCTCCGGCTCCACAATAACCTCGATCTCGCTTCCAAGCTGGCTATGGATCATATCTACCTGCGGCTTGCTTGTTGCGATATAGGAATGCTCGCTCAGACCCGCTCTCGCAATCTGCCCCCACACTCGCTGAACCATCGATTCGCGCTCACCGTCCGCATTTTTGAGCACCTTCAAAAACTGCTTGGAGCGCGACTCGTTCGACAACGGCCAAAGGCGCTTGCCCGAGCCCCCTGATAAAAGAACAATTTTCATTCTGATTCCTCCTAAAAAGTTTTTGTGGAGCTTTACTTCGTGGAGATTCTTCGTAACAAAAACTTTGCTGTTTCGTAATCAAGTGAATAACAATTTTCAGTTTGATCGCTGCGCGAGTAGATCATTCTTACGATCGCGGTTGCAGCCAGATTCTTTGATTTCATTAGACATGTAAAGGTAAGAATCTGACTGCAAAGGCGAACACTTCGTTTCTCCAGAACGATCTGCTCGCTTCGCTTTCACTTCAAAATAGTAATTCAATTAAAATAACGTTCTATCAGCGCTTCGCTTCTTTAAAACTAGTCAGCGAAATGCGAATATAGTGAATTAACGGGAAAAGCTCCCGTTAATTCGTCTAACTTGATTCAACTATTGGTCAAGTCCAAATTTGTGTGTAAAATCTCATCTAGCTTATCGGAATGGATATCAACGGTTGTTTCGCCATTCATGGTAGGCAGCCATGTCCA
>NZ_VCIX01000023.1:311-1084 GCF_006345825.1 Paenibacillus paridis | reverse complement strand
CTGCGCCCTGCGGGTTTTTCGACACCGTCGGGATCGACCAGCCGGACATGCCGCCAGGACCGACGTCTTTCGTTCCTTTAGGACCTGTAGGTACCGGTACGAAGTCTAGCTCGTAATCACTCTTGAATACGGTGAAGCCACCGAAGCCGTATTCTGCCGTCATTGCCAGCTTGCCGTTCTTGAATTCCGCGTTGAAATAGTCGCCTTCTTTGTCTTTATCGATGTATTTATCCTTCAGAAGAGCATCCTGCGTGAATTGCATCGCTTCCTTCATGTTATCCGACTCGTAATTGGTCGTAATCGAGCCATCTTCGTTATACGACAGGTTAGTAACGCCATTTGAAGCTACCATTAACGGATAACCCGCATCCCACCAGCCGAAGCCAAACTGGTCGCTCTTGCCATCACCATCGGTATCCTGTGTAAGCTCAAGAGCCGTCGAACGGAACGTATCCCATGTCCAATTGCCTTCGCTATATAGCTCGCCAGGCGTTTTTACGCCATTGTTGTCGAACAGCGTTTTGTTGTAGTAGATGACGATTGGAGCTGCTCCAACGCCAGCTGCATAATGTTTACCGCCGAACGTAAACGCTTTCGATACAGAGGAGTTCCAGAACGGATCAGACAAATCCATGTACTGGTCAAGCGGCTGAACGATCTTTTTCAGCGGATAAACCGGGAAGTTTTGGTCATTTGCCTGTGCGACGTCAACTCGGTCGCCTGCATTGACCATCGAGATCAGCATTGGTTTTTGATCGCCCCATGGCACCGCG
>NZ_VCIX01000023.1:0-289 GCF_006345825.1 Paenibacillus paridis | reverse complement strand
CCTTACCGCCATAAGCTTGTTCGAACTGACCGACTGTTTCCCAGACGGCATCAAAAGCTGCCGGATTTGCCGCTTTATTCTGGTCATACTGTTCTTTCGAGGTATGATAAAGAATCGTGATATTGCCATCTTCAAGCTTTGGAGCATCTGACGCTGCCTCTTCCGTTACTGCAGGTTTGTTTCCATTGCTGTTCGTGCTGCCTTTAGTCGTATTATTGTCGCCGTTGTTGCTGCCTGAACAACCGGCCATGACGCTAACGAGCATAACAACAGCAGCCAGCATTATCGA
>NZ_VCIX01000022.1:357-845 GCF_006345825.1 Paenibacillus paridis | reverse complement strand
GGTGAAAGCTTTATCTCCGAAAGAATGGATGACCCAGCAAGTGTCCTGCTAACTTTACGTGATGAGCATACGAATGAAATAATGGGATTGGCCTACTATCATGTCGATGTAGAACCGAAAAGCAGCAGCCAACAAGAAAATCTTAGTGCTTATGCATTTACGCTGTATTTCAGACCTGTATTTCAGTGGAGTAAGTCAGAGATGCAGAGGCTGCTGCATGCCGCATTGCTTTCAACGAAGCAGCTCGGGGTTAGCCACGTCATTACTCGAATCACTTTGAAAGACTTCAATATTTTTGCCCTTATGATTCGAGAAGGCTTTGACGATTTTGGGATAGAAAATATGAGTACTATTCATTTATATAAAAAGGTGTGATATGAAAAAATACGTCAATGCCAAGGATATATTGCCTGAACATTTGATCAAGGAAATTCAGAAGCATGTCAGAGGCAAGCACATCTACATCCCACAAACAGAGCGGCAAACTT
>NZ_VCIX01000022.1:0-289 GCF_006345825.1 Paenibacillus paridis | reverse complement strand
AATTATTTATGATAGACAGAAATGATAGAAGAAACAAGTACGCTTATAGAAAAAGCCCCTCTGCCATGAAGCTTGCAAAGGGGCTTGCCTATGAGCTAATCTAACGAATAACCGTCTTGCCACTTGCAGTAGTATCATTATTACTGAATTTTAAGAATAGCTTGCGCAGGTACGGCAGGACGAAGTAATCTAATCCGAATTTACCGGCGTTTGTGCCTGCAACCAAGATGATCGTTCCGATAAGGATCATCCAAGGGTTAGTCGATACGGTGCCTGCGAACATAAACAT
>NZ_VCIX01000021.1 GCF_006345825.1 Paenibacillus paridis | reverse complement strand
AGACCTAATTGCGGTGATGTGAAATTCACTGTAGCTGTTCCAGAATAGTTAGTCCAAGTGACACCGTCAGCGGACCATTGCGCTGAAATCGCCTTATTGTTCTTAATCAGACGTAAATACATTTTTGTGTTACCTGCTGAATTGGTGTTGCCCGTAACTACGGTCGCTGTCCCATTGACGACACTATACAATGCGATTCGGTTCGTGGTTCCCGTAGGACGTTCATANTTCATAAACAAGCTTTACGTAATTGGAGTCATCTTGATAATAGATCAACCCGCCTTGCTGATTGTTAGCTGTAGGCGTAGCTGCAAAATTCATAGCAGTTTGGGATACGAAATCACCCATCGCTGGCTGCATAACTAAGTTCTGAACTGCATTTACTGCTGCTTGTTTTGTACTAATAGTCACCCCATCATTCGTGCCAAAAGAATAATCAGAATCTTGTCGCAGTATGGAGTAGTGACTATCTAAAGATGTTGCTCCTTTAAATTCAGCACTTACCGGTGGCCGACCAAAGTTAACAGTATATACCCTATTGAATGTTGAATCGGTTACCGTAATCGTT
>NZ_VCIX01000020.1 GCF_006345825.1 Paenibacillus paridis | reverse complement strand
CGTACCGCCCATTCCTGCAGAGCGCGGATCCCCTACTTTCCAAGCTGGCATTGGCTTAATAATAATTTTGCCTTTCAAATCCGGCATATAATCAGTGAACCGGCCCATGTACCACATCGGCATCCATACGGAAGCTGAGCCGCCGCTGTTCATTAAGCCATAATATTCCTCACTGTGATGATTGCCGCCCGGTGTCGCTATGGCAATGCCTTGTTTGATCAAGCCTTGCTGCCATTTAANGGCAACAATTGGGCTTGTAATATTAATTTTACCATCAGCGGTTTGGAGGTCGTCATTTCCTGGCGCCTGTGCTACCTGCGGCCATAGCGACCACAAATCGGCTGATTCAATTGTAGTCATCGGTACACCGGTTTTTTCATGTACCTTCTTGCCTGCCGTTTCGAAATCGGCCCATGTTTTAATATCGTCAGCATTGACGCCTGCTTTGTCGAGAATTTCTTTGTTATAGTAGATGACGGCTGCTCCAACATGGAAATCTATGCCGTAATAATTGCCGTCTTTTGCAT
>NZ_VCIX01000018.1 GCF_006345825.1 Paenibacillus paridis | reverse complement strand
TCACCCCGATGGCGGCTTTACTGCCCTCTCCTGCCGCAATAACGAGCTGCGCAGGCGCAATTATTGCAGCATCCCCTGCTGCGTATACGCCCATCACGCTTGTCCTGCCGAAATCATCTGTCACAAAGCCGCCTGATTCGTTCGTACTGCAGCCAAGTGCTTCACCGAATGCCGCAGCATGGTCCCACTGCGGATGGACAAACCCTCCGATACAGTCCGCCTTTGTATGATTATCGAAAANAATGATTTGATCCGGTGCGCATTCACTTGAATGCCTTTGCGTCCTAGCTGGGCGATTTGATCGGCGTTCAATTTGTTAGAGCCATTCGTGCATACAAGAACATTTCTGCTCCAGTTGTAAACGATCTTTGCACCGTGGAAAGCACTTGTACCTTCCGATATCAGCACTAGAGGCTTATCCCGCAGCTCCCAGCCGTCGCAATAAGGGCAGCTAAACAAACTTTTTCCGTAAAAATCCTGTATATTAGGCACAGAAGGAAGCATTTCCTTCAGCCCTGCTGCCAAAATAATCGTTCGTGCGTAATAGACTACACCATT
>NZ_VCIX01000017.1 GCF_006345825.1 Paenibacillus paridis | reverse complement strand
GTTATAGGAAATGATGAAAATCGTTACCTTCAAAAGTCGTTCCGTCCCTGTCTATTACCCTAACGAACAATCCGCATCTATAGAACTGCTTAATCATAAATTGTACGAACTGGAGTTAGATTTTGATTTCCGCAAAAAATGGAGACGCATTAAGTCCGTTGAAATGGTGCGTGATGTAGCTATTTTCCAATATAACGACGGCACAAAGCTTTATCTGGAAGTATCTTAATGATGATAATGAGAAAAAAGATCTGAAGGCGCACGCTGCATGTGAGCCGTCAGGTCTTTTATGTTTTTATAAAATAATATACAATAAATACAATCTTTCCTATGAGGTGAACTGGATGNTACAATAAATACAATCTTTCCTATGAGGTGAACTGGATGTCATTCTGCAGCGTTCGAGGTATTTAGTTGTCGGGCTGGGTCAAACGCGTACCAGCTGTCAAGGGGTTTCTATGCCCTTTGGACCCCATCTAAACTAAACCTTGAGAGGCGGAGAAGTTCATGCAGAAGTTTGATTATTTACGTTTTTATGAGAAGGTTGGACAAATAAATGGTTGGGATTTCAGCCGTGTCAAATGCACATCCGAAGGCGTTGAATGGGATTTGTACCAAGAAGTAGCCCAAAGATGCGATCAATCCGATCTGCTGCTTGAT
>NZ_VCIX01000024.1 GCF_006345825.1 Paenibacillus paridis | reverse complement strand
CAACAGCACCCCGTGAGTAAAAAAGAAGTCCTTGATCACTATTACGCGGTTCGTGAACATAAGAACGCACTAGGAAGTTTGGGCCTATTACCACATGGCCAGGATCTGCTTAATCGCTATGAAAAATCATTGGATCAAGGATATGACTTCGAAGACTGTCTTCAACATGCCACTTGGCTGCTTAAAAACGTTCGTGTACCCCAGTGGTGCTTCCCGTACTCCAATATTGTTCTCATCCAGCCTGAGCTGCTGTATGTGCCCAGCAACAAAAATGCTATCGACTTTTTTAAGGCCTTTACATCTTGGGCACCCCAATATCATGCATATTCTCTCGAAAATGGCTCTCTTCATTCTTTTCAACAATCTGGGGTCAATAAATTCATAAGTTAATCATCCAAGGGCTCTTTTGAGCCCTTTATTCTAGTTCATAAGGAGATGTTAAATATGATCATTACTCACCATGCCATTCAGCGGTTTCAGGAGCGAATTACAAGTGCGCCGCGCGATGCGGTCGAAACCTTTATTGCACAAGACATTAAACACGGTGATTTCTTATACAGTTATAATGGGGTCGAAAAATGGAGAAAAGATGAGGTAACCTATGTCGTTGAGCGACAGAATGGCGCAGAACCCAAAGTGTTAACACTATATTTGCATTAATGTTAATATTAGCATTAACATTATTTATCAGCCATAGAACAACCCTTGGCTTCACATTTGGCAAATAGAAAAAGCCTAAGGGGTGCTTTCCCATAGACTTTTCTAACCGATGCTTTCGGATTATAATCGAATATATCATAATTGTATAATTTTAACAACAGTAATAATAAATCTTAAATAGGGTGGAAAAATTGAGAAGAACGTAGTTACCTATGTCGTTGGGCGACAGAATGGCGCAGAACCCAAAGTGAAAGTGTTAACATAATATTTACATTAATGTTAATGTAAATATTATGTTTTTTGAGCAACGGAATAATTCGTATTCGCCGCTTATTGTCTTATTTAAAGCCTAGCTTAGCATCGCTTTTCCTCGTTCTATCAAAATAGTCATGGTTCAATAACATATTGGTATAAAAATGTATTTTCAAATGCTAACTGATAACTTATAGTTGATTAAAGGAGGTCTTTAAATGACTTTTGGTGATTACATTAAAACAGGTCGAGCCGCAAAAGGCTTAGGAAAATCGGAACTTGCTCGGCGAGCGGGAATTACCCCTCAATATGCCCGTGATATTGAAGATGATCGCACAGTACCCTCCGAAGAAAAGATTGAGCTGATTGTCAATGTTTTGGAGCTCGATGAGAGAATGGCATTTAAACTAGCGAATAAGCTGCCTGTACGGATAATTGAACAGGCAAAGAAAGAATTTTACGCTTAATAGACTATTTTCCATAAAAGAAGAGCCGCAGATAAGTTTCGCGGCTCTTTGCTATTCAAAAGATCACAACAAGCTATTGCCGAGACCTTTTGATTTACCCCAAATAACAAGAAAATGGTTCAGCATGCCTTAATGACCTCTTTGGTTTATGCAGACGTAAGCGGCCAGTCCTTATACTGCTCCTTTGCCTGTTCAATAATAGCATTCGTTAAAAATCGCAATTGCTCACGGTTTACTTTTTCTCTCATCAAGACCAATTTTACTGCCAAGTTCACCTTTGCCAATACATCTGCTCGATGCGGATTGGTCCAATCAATTTTAAATTCCTTTTTCATCGCAGCCACAACTTTATGTACAAGGTCTGCCATAAAAGCATGACTAAAAGCCTCTTCTTGCATGTTTTCGATAATGTGGTAAAACGCCATTTCTTCTTCAGAGAGCCCTAACTCGTCCTGGGATCGCAGCTCCTCATCCACGCCATTCCGCACTTCCATCATCATCCGAATGACTTCGGCGGCAGTTAACACCCGATTGTGATACTCTGATATTGCTTTCTCTAATGCTGCTTTCAAGGACTTTTGCTTCGGATTCGTTTTCTTCAGCTTAAACATAATCTCGTCCTCAAGGAGTTTTTTTAGAAGTTTGAGTCGAAGATCGACATGTTTCTTCTCTATCAGATCCGACATAAACTTCTCATCGAGAATCGAGATGTCAGGCCTTTCAAGGCCTGCAACCGCAAAGATATCAATGACTTCTCTTGCTTCAAGGCTGTCATCAACCAGTCTATTGACGGCTTTTTCGATATCCCCTTTTCTAGCTCCTGGTGCGGTGACCTGGATGTATTTTCGAACTTGTACGGATAGAATGTCGTACAAAACGACTTCATTGGCGACAGGAATGACACCTTTGAGATGCTTCACAAGTTTATACGCATTCATAAGTTTCAACTGTGCAGTTAAAAAGCCTTCTTGACTTGGTCCCAATAGATAATTCACAAGTTCTGCGATAAAATCATCTCGCTGAATCTTGTCATAGGAACGCCATTGGATTACTTCCGTCCCTTCTGGTAAAAATGAACGAGTGGTTTCGAGGTGCTCTTCGAAAATCGCGACCGCTGCCTCAATATCAAACGTAGGTGCACCTTTTCCACCACCCCCAGTGTACTTCTGCGTTGCTTCCTTTAAACTGGTCGAAATTCCGATAAAGTCAACTACGATACCGCCTTCTTTACCTGGGAATACTCGATTCACGCGTGAAATCGCTTGGATCAAGTTATGTCCTTTGATCGGTTTATCGACATACATATACTTCATCGGAGGGAAATCAGATCCTGTTAAGAACATATCTCTGACAATGATAAGTTTAAGCGGATCTTTGGGATCACAAAGCTTGGCTTTGATCGCTTCGCGCTCCTCTTTGGTTTTAATGTGGGAATATTCACTCCCAGGCTGCTTGTCACGCCAGGTCGCATCATCTTTGGAAACATCACCCGTCATTACAACCTCAACGGGAGGGCAGCCAGGAATAGTACGCAGGTGATTGTACAGGGCTACACAAATCTTTCGGCTCATACATACAATCATCCCCTTGTCCTGTGATGAGGACACGTTTGAGAAATGATCAACGATATCTTGGGCTAAGCGTTTTAGTCTAGGTACCGTGCCAACTAACATTTCTAGTGCCGTCCACTTCAACCGTGCCCGATCCTGCTCACTTTCGGAATCTGCTTGTTGTATCAGCTCTTGAAAATCTTCATCAAGTTGAGCATTCGTCAGATCAACAGGAATTAATCGGGACTCATAATAAATGGGTACGGTCGCGTGGTCTAATACCGCTTGCTGCATGTCGTACACATGTATCAGGTTGCCAAACAATTCGACGGTATTGCGATCGTCAAAGTCTACTGGAGTACCTGTAAAAGCAATGTGAGATGCATTTGGGAGAGCGGTACGAAGGTTACCTGCGAATCCTTCCATGGCGTATTGTGTGCGATGGGCCTCATCCGAGATAACGACTAAATTCCTTCGCTCCGACAGCACAGGATGAAGCGCTTCTTTATTTTGATCATCACCTTTAAGTCGAAATTTTTCAATCGTCGAAAAGATAATTTGGCCCGATTCATTTTTCAATAGTTCACGTAGATCATCAGTAGATTCCGCATGATGAACGACACCAACAAGCCCTTGGCCGCCCACAAAGGTGTCAAACAATTGATTATCCAGATCGCTTCGGTCTACTTGAATGACAATCGTTGGATTACCCATCTCAGGGTTCCGAATCATGATGTTTGCAAAAAAGAGCATAGAAAACGACTTTCCTGATCCTGTGGCATGCCATATGACCCCAATTTTACGGTCACCTTCTGGTCGGGTCGCCCTTACCGCTTCCTGAACGGCAAATTGCACGCCGAAGAATTGGTGGTACTTACCCCCGATCTTTGTAACCCTTCCCTNAAAATTACGAATATAGGCAAGAATTCTATCCTTAGGGAACATTCCTTCGATCATAGTTTTCATAGAGTTAATGATGTTGTTATCTACTAATCTTCCATCGATAGACTTCCATGCAGCGTAATAATCAATAGATTCTCCAGGCATTCCGTGCAGCGTAGTCACACCGTCTGAGATAACAGAGAAAGCAATAAAGTTGAATAGCTGTGAAATGTCACTGGTATAGTTAGTAACTTGGGTATAAGCATCATCAATCGTAGCATTCTCGTTGTAGGGGCTTTTCAGCTCAAAAATAACCATAGGGAGTCCGTTTACATACACAATGATGTCGGGTCTCCGTGCCATGCGGCCATCAATAGCAAGCTGATTTACAACCAGAAATTCATTGTTTTCTGGGTTTGACCAGTCAATAGGGTAGACATGGTGGAAGAACTTTTCAATGCCCTTCTCATAGGAAAATTCATAGCCCTTAGTCAACATTCTATGAAAGGATTCATTTCGCTGTACAAGTGTTACTCCATCTGGATTCATAAATTGGGAAGCCAGGACAGGAATTTGATAAGAAGGAATGGCGGGGTACGCCCGCCGTAAAAATCCTTCTAATCTATCTTGCAGCACTACTTCATTTAGGTTGGTCCTCTCCAATATTTGGCTTGCGTGGAGATAATCGTAACCCATTTGTTTGAGCCGCTCTATGGTGGTTTCTTCAAAATCCGATTCATATAAACCTCTAGCCATGAGAAAGGACCTCCTGAATTTGCTCCTCGGCTGCCTGAACCTCGATGTCGCCTGATAATAGACGTGGTAATAAGTAATTACGTATTAATTCAAGTGTGCTGGTTTCTTTTTTATTAATACGAATTTTCCCAAATATATCATCTATTTTTTCATTGAAAACCAGTCTAACGGCTTCTTTTGGATAGATGAAAGGTATAGAATTTAAGTTTGTTTTCGAAATTTTAGGTTGCACCGCTCCTGTTACG
>NZ_VCIX01000019.1 GCF_006345825.1 Paenibacillus paridis | reverse complement strand
GACCCATCCTCTCCAACTAAGAGGTATTTTCCACTGAATAGAAACGAGTCTACATGATCGACAATTCCCGCTGCACCGTAATATGGATACTTACCTTTCATTTCCTGTCTTTTTACACTCGATAATGGAATTCTCTTTGAATTGTAGTTCTCACTGACATAACCAATACTTTTCACTTCCCAACCCTTCGGAATCATCCCCAATTCTGATTCTTCAAACTCCCCATCTTGGAACGGGCCGAAATCCACTAACCAGTGCTTATATAGGGTCATCGCCATTTGTTCCAAGGTTTCGTTCATATGGCGGTTGAGTTCGATTTTTTCGTCGAGGGACCCGAGAAGATCACCAATTTTCCTTTGAACAGGATATGGTGGAACTGGTATTTTCACCTTCTTAAGTTCCGAACTCTTTATACCTTGTACAGTAGTGCCACTGGCTCTGCCTGAAAGCTCCCCTTGAACAGGCTCAAACCACAATGCGTATTTCAAAAAAGTGTTATCAAGAATATTTATTTTTCCGCGAATTGTGATAACCCGTTGGGCCAATGCAAATCTATCTTTTATTTTTAACTGAGCTACTTCACCTAGTGGAGCTTCTGTTGTTATTACGATATCTCCATACTGGGGTATTCCACGCCGCATCCATTCGTCATAATCGTCTGGGCTAATATACTCAGTAGGATCCAGTATCGTTCCGTTCTTAATAATCTTGGCTGTTATAAGAGGGATGCCAGTTTCCGTCTTTTTAGGTGTTTTTCCTCGATAATCTATAAATGTTTCTACTACATCTTGAAGGGGGAGTAATTTCCAATTCATTAAACTATCCCCTCCAAGTTCCGCTGAATACGCTCCTGTAACCTATTTGACTCCACAAACTGCTCCTGTAGCGTAGCCATCAACTCCGCCATTTTCTCTTCAAATGGAACATCGTCTACCTCGGCAGCTTGTGTACCCACATAAATGCCAGGTGTCAGCTTATAATCATTTCCACGCACCTCATCAAGTGAGGCTTCTTTACAGAAACCCGCGATGTTTTCATACCGACCATCCTGCATTTTAAACGCATGGTACACCGCTGCGATCTCATTGATTTCTTCTTCCGATAGAGCNACCATCCTGCATTTTAAACGCATGGTACACCGCTGCGATCTCATTGATTTCTTCTTCCGATAGAGCCTTTTGCTTACTACTAACTAAGGAACCCTTTTTACGTGCATCGATGAACAGAATTTTTTCCTTCCGTGCTTTACGGTTTTTGCTTAAGAAAAAGAGACAGCAAGGGATTCCAGTGGTGAAAAACAGTTTCTCAGGTAACTGTACGATGCAGTCGATGTAACCTTGATCTACAAACGCTTGACGAACTTCTTTTTCACCCGTTGTAGTGGTCGTCATTGCTCCGTTAGCCATCACAGTACCAGCAGTGCCACCATCTTTGAGGTGATACAAGAAGTGCTGCAGCCAAAAGTAGTTTGCATTTCCATTCGTAACTGCTTTGTCATATTCGATTACTAGCCGTGGATCATCCTTAGGCAGGCGATCGGCTCCCCACTCTTTCAAATTAAATGGGGGATTGGCGATCACATAGTTAAACTTTTGGCCTTCGTACTGGTCATTTAGGAGGGAATTTCCTAATCGTATTTCCGCATTCATGCCATGCATCAAAACATTCATTTTACCCAGGCGTAGAGTAAGATCGACATTCTCCTGACCGTAAAAGGACAGCGAGTGTTTGGATGGAGCATACTCCTCCGATTGAATGAACATTCCGCCAGAGCCGCAGGCAGGGTCGAACACGGTGCCTTCTTTGGGTTCAAGCATAGCGACCAATAATTGGACGATACTGGCTGGCGTGAAAAATTCACCGCCGCGATTTCCTTCGGAGCTCGCAAAGTTCCCAATAAAGTATTCATATACGCGACCTAATACGTCGACTGCATTTGNTTTGAACCGCTGCCGCTAAATACATCGCGGGAAAAGATGGTGACGAGCTCCGATATGTTCTCTGCAGGTAAGTTTGATGCTTGGTAAATATTACGAGGTAAAACACCTTGAAGATCAGGATTTTTCTCTTCAACCAATCGCATGGATTTGTCGAGAATCTCCTTAATATTAGGCTGCTTCGCCTGCTCCACAATATAGGACCATCTTGCATCTTCAGGCAGAACGTATACCCGCTCAGACGTGTACTGGTCAGGGTCGTCCAACATTTCGAGCCTCAACTCCTCATCCTCAAAGTACATATCGCTCTGAGGATTACTGAGTAGTTGCTCCAACTCCTGGCGGCGCTTTTC
>NZ_VCIX01000014.1:360-647 GCF_006345825.1 Paenibacillus paridis | reverse complement strand
GATGTAATCCCCAATCCGATTCGAAGAGATCAAAAGCGAATAACTCGGAACTTACCTTATAAGCTAATGGAGAAAGCATAACCGAATAAGCAGTAACCGGCAGGACGATAGCAAGTGTAAACCCTACGATGCCTAGTGGAAGCTGCATTAGGCTGTATAAGATACCCATGTATGTTCGTCCTTGTCCAAGAAGAGACCATAATGACCGCCAACCGTTCCAATGTAGAGATATTTGTTTGTCCGCAGCAGAATGTTTTTGAGAATCTTCTTGAAGCCAAGCTTCAACG
>NZ_VCIX01000014.1:0-284 GCF_006345825.1 Paenibacillus paridis | reverse complement strand
TCTGCTGCACGCCGTAAATGTCACTGCAAGCATAGGCAGGCCAACCCATAATATGACTAGTGGTAAACTCACACTCAAACCAACAACTGCGATAACAAATGCCATGATCCCCTTCGGAAGAGACATCAGAAGCATTGCCCAAGCTTTTACAGCACTTTGTTTTTTCATCACTGAACCCCTCTCTTACTATTACTTCCCTCAGTATAGATGCTTAAACCTGCCTACACATTCATCTAAGGACCGGAAACGCGCCCGACCTTAGTCTAGTGTTGAAGGTTCAATCG
>NZ_VCIX01000015.1 GCF_006345825.1 Paenibacillus paridis | reverse complement strand
GATTAGCAGTAATGGGCAAAAATTTGGCCCTTAATATTGAGAGCAGAGGTTTTACGGTATCGGTGTTCAACCGTTCCCGCGAGAAAACGGATGATCTAATTCAAGAAGCATCCGGTAAAAATCTAGTTCCGACATATACAATTGAACAATTTGTACAATCACTTGAAGTGCCGCGCAAAATTCTAATCATGGTTCAAGNTCGTTCCGCATTTGACAGAAGGCGACATCATCATTGACGGCGGAAACGCATATTTCCCTGACACAGTGCGCCGCAGCAAAGACTTGGAAGCAAAGGGCTTCCGTTTCATTGGTACTGGCGTATCAGGCGGCGAAGAAGGCGCTTTGAAAGGACCTTCCATTATGCCTGGCGGTCAGAAATCCGCTTACGAGCTGGTTGAACCGATTCTGACTGCGATTTCTGCAAAAGTTGGCGACGACGCTTGCTGTACATATATCGGACCAGACGGTGCCGGTCATTATGTGAAAATGGTACATAACGGAATTGAA
>NZ_VCIX01000013.1 GCF_006345825.1 Paenibacillus paridis | reverse complement strand
CGAAATCGTATCGATTACAATAGCAGCCAAATGATCAGGGTCCATCAGCTTTTTGTAGTCCATCCCAACCTCTTTCGCATAGGCTTGCAGGCTTTCCTCGTTTAATGAATGTATCAAAATAAAGTATGAAAATTTTCCGTCCTTAAGCATATTGTTATTCAGCTTTGCACTATCTCTTAATTCGTCAGCAATAAATGCCTCGTCAATCCAGGAGTACGCAGACGCTTCCTTCATCATACTGAATTCCGTTACGTCCTTCAGAGCAGTAATCGATTGGATCAGTTGTTCATCTATTNTAAATGAAACCTGCATATCATAATTGACACCCTCCTGTGAAATCATTAATGATCTCTTCAAGCTGTCAGTGAAATAGGATACGGTTAGAAACAGAACGATGCTAATGACGAGCGAGAATACCGTTGCTTGGTATCTGCGTTTGTTTCTTTTTAAATTTTTTAAACCGATTTCTGCTTCAATTCCGAATAGCTTGCGAACGAGCTTCGATGTTTTCACTGCTTTTCCGGTAAGCTTAATATCTGTCGTCTGCCTAATCGCATCGATAGCCGAAATTTTAGATGCTTTTCGTGCTGGA
>NZ_VCIX01000016.1 GCF_006345825.1 Paenibacillus paridis | reverse complement strand
ATAAGCCTCTGAAAGAGCCTGGCATGCTGAGCACCGTCTATGACGGCATTATATCGACTATCAGATTTTATAATAAAGTAAAAAAAGTAAAAGTGTAATCTGCAATCGGGAACACACCAGAGAGGATAGGGGAAATTATGAGCCAATTCATTCATTTAACGATTCCCGCTAAAGCGGAATATATCGATATTGTTAGAGTTACATTATNTGAACAAATAGAAGATATGAAGGTAGCAGTAACGGAAGCGTGTACGAATGTCGTACTGCATGCGTATACCAATCAGCAGCAAGGGGTAGTTGATATTCGTTTCGAGCTTGAGGAAGAAGGAATTTCTATCCGAATAAAAGACAATGGAACGAGCTTTAAATACGAGCAGGCATTAAACAAGAATGCTTCGCATCACAATAAAGATTTAAGTGAAATAACGGCTGGAGGGCTTGGTCTCTTTATGATGCAGGCTCTAATGGATAAAGTGGAAGTGTTAACGGAGAAAGGTACGGAA
>NZ_VCIX01000012.1:331-583 GCF_006345825.1 Paenibacillus paridis | reverse complement strand
CGCACTTTTTCTATAACTGCTTTTCTTTCATTTCCAGTATGGCGAAGCTCGAAAAAAACGAAGCGGTCGTTGCGATGTCGCATCATTTATCGAACTATTACCGTTACACGACACGTCAGGAACGTGATCTTGTTGCTTTGTCCGAGGAAATCAATTTTGTAACTAGTTATTTGGAAATTCAGAACATGCGCATGCCGAGGCTGAATTATACGATTGACCTGCCTTCGGATATGCTCCATCTCGAAATCCCGC
>NZ_VCIX01000012.1:0-312 GCF_006345825.1 Paenibacillus paridis | reverse complement strand
CCGCTTATGCTCCAGCCGCTCGTTGAGAAGGCGGTAATTCATGGCATTGAGGCATGGTCCGACGCCTCCAATATTCAAATTACAGGACATTGGAATGAGGATGAAGCCAGCCTAGTGGTGGAGGATGACGGCAAGGGGATGAGCGCCGAAGATATTCTAGTTCTGCAGCACAAAATGCAAAATCACATGGATGAGCATATGGGCTGCGGGCTGTGGAACGTGCATCAGCGTATGCATTTACGCTTCCGCGGCTCCGCAGGGGTAAGCTTCTCGTCTTCGCCGCTTGGTGGCCTGAAGGTCACCATCACTTGG
>NZ_VCIX01000011.1 GCF_006345825.1 Paenibacillus paridis | reverse complement strand
AAGCCATTTATGCCGCTAAGACGGGTTACTTCCCAGCTACGCTGTCCTCACAAGATACAGATTTGTTGAAGAAGAATTATGCTGATAATCCGCAAAAAGCGCAAGCCTTTGAAGAAGTATTCCCATACGCTACGATTGGTGTATCAACGTCAGCAAAGCGCGTAGTTGACGATGCCGTCGGCAAGGCACTTGAAATGACACTGACGGGAAGCACAGCTCCTGCTGAGTCATTGAAAGCGGCACAAAGCGATGCGGTCAAGGCATTAAAAGAGTTTAAATAATAAGCTTGTTCAGCTAGTACTAAACAATATAGTAGCAATTTGGCCNAAATGAAATTGTATTGCAAGTAAAGCACAATGGCAATGTAACTGTCGAGCAGTTGGTCGATAAATACGAGGTATCTGTGGAAACCATACGCAGGGACTTACGCATTTTAGATGAGAAGGGAATGGTTCGCCGAACCTACGGGGGAGCCGTAATGAGGGAACAAACGACCTGGGATTTGCCTTTCAATGAACGAATGATGTTACATTATGAGCAGAAAAATAGCATCGCAAAAGAAGCTGTACTTCTTTTGGAGAATGGGGACAGTGTGTTTATTGACGGGAATACAACCTGCTATACTCTTTCCCATTACATTCCTCCGGAAATGGAGCTTATGATTGTTACCAATT
>NZ_VCIX01000008.1 GCF_006345825.1 Paenibacillus paridis | reverse complement strand
GTCCGTTTACCCATACTTTCGCTTCGTAATCCACTGCACCGAAATGGATAAGGATTCGCTTGCCTGCATATTCAGAAGGAAGCTCGATATTTTTGCTATACCAAACGATATCATGGAACGACTTCTCATTAATGCCGCTCAGCTCACTTTGATAGCAGAACGGCACTTGAATTTTGCGATCAAATTGCTTTCCCTCAAACCATTTATTATCNCATTTAGATTAAGCCAGGATGATCGTTCAAACTGTGGTCTTGGATATTCATTTCGTAACGGATAAATCATATTCCCACTCCAGTCCTATTGCTTATGCTTTGTATTATTTTTTTAGCGGCTTTACTGTCAAATCACTGAAGGACACCGCAGATCGTTCCGAACGAATGCCTATCTTTCCATGCAAAAATGGATTAGGATCGGTGTAATTAATGAGGGGTTTTGCACCATCCCCTAGATAAACTTGAATATTACCGCCTTTTGCGACAATTCTAATCGAATACTTTCGTCCAGTTTCCAACTGTGCAGTTTCACTGG
>NZ_VCIX01000036.1 GCF_006345825.1 Paenibacillus paridis | reverse complement strand
TTGTTCAGTTTTCAAAGAGCAATCTATTCTTTCGTTCGTGTTGCTTGTTTTCCTTGTCGTCCGCGTGTTTCTCTCGGCCGGAATTAGAATATACCATGTATCCGCCTATAAGGTCAAGCGTTTTTTGAAATATTTTAAAATATAATGTTTGACCCTGTCGATTCCTGACCCAAAAAGCCTATTTTCCTTGCAGTTCCCGCCACACCTTTTTGTTGCTGTATTGACGCTCAGTACTAATATCCTTGCCGAACCATTCCGGTGCCATAAACGAATTTGCCGCCTCTTCCGAATCAAATTCAACCTCAAGGACAGACAACTCAATCTGATCATACGTGTCAATCTCGATAATGCCGCCCTGCCATTCTGCAGTTACCCGGTTTTTAGTCAGCGGGATAAAGCCAAACGCTTTGACAATCTGCTCATATATTCCCTCTGATATCGCATATTCAATCTCTTCACGGGACAAACCGTTGCCAAGCTTGAACGTATGCGTGTAGCTAACCTCGCCGCTGGCAAGATCAACAATGCGGCGCACGCGCAGCTCCTGGTTCTCATCCATGGCCAAATAGGTTTGTTCGATTCTGTGCTCCGAGATCACTTTCAGCTCTGCTTCTTCTATTAAAGCGACTGGAAACTCAGGGAGCAAAAACTTACGTTCAATTTCCAAAGACATAACTAAACAGCTCCTTCGTATCTATTCCTCATCCAAAAACAATTCGTGCAGCATACTTTCCCTGTTGTTGATAAATCGTTTCATGAGCATGTAATGATCGGTATCCTCCAAGGTGGTTCGCTCAATTCCCTCGGCAGTCAAATTATAAATCACCGCATCGGGATAAGCCATTAAAATCGGGGAATGAGTGGCGATAATAAATTGCGAGCGCTGCCCGACCAGCTGATGGATGCGACTGAGCATAGCCATCTGGCGAAAAGGAGAAAGAGCCGCCTCCGGCTCATCCATCATATAAAGGCCGTTTCCGTTAAACCGGTGAAGGAACGTTGCGAAAAACGATTCTCCGTGTGATTGCTGGTGGAGCGACTTGCCGCCATACGAATCAATAATGCGGCCGCCTCCGCCGTCTTCACGGTCCAATTGATCAATATTCGTCGCCAAATTGTAATAGCTTTCCGCCCGAAAGAAAAAGCCGTCCCTCGGTTTGTAGGCGCTGCGAGCTAAGCGCAAATAACGATGTAGCTCGGAATGGGTGGCCTCCGTCGAAAAATTGAAATTAATTGTTCCACCCTCCGGATTAAAACCAAGCCCAACCGCGATGGCTTCCATTAACGTAGATTTCCCCATGCCGTTCTCGCCGACGATGTACGTGACTTTCGGATGAAACGCCAGTTCATCAAACTTCCGAATTGCATTCAAATGAAAGGGATACTCATCGAAAGTCGGAACGGTTTCCCGCAACAGCTTCACGCTCCGCAAATAAAGACCTTGCTCATTCTGTCTCATCCGCACGCCCCCGTCCCGATTATTCTCGCTCTACTCTAGCTTTTCTTTGACTCGTTAACCGCAGCATTTCTTGAATTTCTTCCCGCTTCCGCAAGGACAAGGATCGTTACGTCCTATCTTCTTCTTCGATTGCAGATCGATAACATCCGCTTGCACTGGGCGGCTCACGTTATGATTGAGAACCAAGCTCGCCCTCTCCCGCTTCGCGGACAGCTCTTCCGGAGAGTAACCTTTAATTAGCCACTGCTTCGTGCTATTCATAAGAGGAACAACTAAATTCGTAAGCTCAGCAAGCACCTGCTCGTTAGGAATTTCGATAAAATCCTGCATCACTTCCAAAACCGCAGCCAGCGATTGACCATTTTTGGTGGCATCTACACATTCCTCCGCCATCAATTCCGCTTCTTCTCGATCGATTTCATAACGCTCCAGCACATACCGGCACAGCTTCATGAATTGGCTGGTCCGCTCGACATAGTCAGGCTCTCCTGCCTTCAGAAGCTGCTGCTTCGTAAATGGGCAAAAATCAAGATCATGCCTGCGCGTTTGTTCAGCAATAATCTCCTGCGGATTTTCTGACCAAACATTTGAGACGGTCATGTCCTCATTGACAATAACCTTCTCATAATAAAATTGAGCATCAACAATGATATTCATGAGATCATAAGCAGCAAGAGGGTGATCTTCCTCTGTAATCATGAAGGATTTAAGCTTATCAACCGTAAGCGCTCCATAATAGAAAACCAAACCCTGCGACAATTGAATCCACTCTGTGTTGCGGTTGATAATGGGATGATCCCTAAATAGGTCTTCCACCTGAAGATAAGCTAACAGCTCGGTAGGCATGAGCAAGACGTGTTTGCCATCAACAGTTGCCGGAAAAAGAATACCGTGCTCGCGGAAATAGTCATACTGCTGCAGCTCCAGCACCGGCTTGTCCCAAATGCCGCCGCTTTTCACCATCCGCTGCAAGAGCTTTATTCTGTTCTGATCAAAAAAGCGAGTAACCTCGGCCAGGTGCGCCGGTATTTTCTCAGACAGCTTCTCCACAAGGCCCTGCTTATTCAGTGAGCTAAGGTTGCTAATTTGCAAATTCGTACGAATATTAGTGAGCTGCTGCTTCGAGAGTGTTCCCAATGCCTCCGAATACGAAAGGGGGAAGGTAAGCTGCGGCCAAAATTTATCCAAGGCTTTATCCTGCATTGTTGTCATCATAATCTCCTAAATCTTCATCGTATTTCAATCTTTTCTATCAATTATAACGCTATTCCCAAAAGATATGCAGGTTCAAAGATAACAAAATTCGACGTTGGAATCAAACAAAATCGTTTTTCAACCTCATAGGTTAGCCCAAAAGCACTCGCTTTTCACCAGAACATTGGTTCTTTTTGCACAAGCAAGAGATTGCTTAGCCCAATAAAAAAGAGACGGTATCCAGGAGGCATGATTCACTCTCGGAGACAGTCTCTTTCACAAGTTGTATTCATCGTTTTTCCACGCTTTTGGCGCTAAACAGCGAATTCAGCTGCTCTAGCATATTGCCGCCGCCAGTCAGTGATATCGTGCCGATCTTCTCACAAATTTTCTCTACAAACTCCAGCTCCTTCAGACGATACAGCGTCACATTATCATCCATCAGCTTCGCCGTATTCAAAAGGCTCCTTGTCGAAGCCGTTTCCTCGCGGCGCATGATCAGATTGGCTTGCGCCTTCTTCTCCGCCAGAAGCACCGTATTCAGAATATCCTTGATATCGCCCGGCAAAATGATGTCCTTCAAACCCGCTGATATAAACTCCACGCCGTAATGCTCCTTTTGCTCATTCAGGCGAGTCAGCACGAATTGGGCAATTTCCTGCTTCATCCTCAGCAAATCATCAAGCTTCAGCGTACCGACATACTCGCGCAAAATCAGCTGCAGCAAAATATAAACCTGCTCCTCGAACGATTTGATCTGAAAGGCCTTGAGCGGATTAATCACCTTATATTGGCATACAAAGTTGAGCCGCAGCGTCACCTTATCCTCCGTCATGATTTCTTGACCCGTCATGTCGAGCTGAAGCTGCCGCAGGTCGATCGTCTTCAACTGCACGCTCGTCGGGCCTTTCCAGAAATAATAACGGCCAGGTCTAAGCTCACGCTGAAGCATGTTATTGTAAAACAACAGGCCTGTTTCATAACTAGCCACTTCGAGCACCTGCGTATAGGCCTGCAGCTTCGCGAGCAGCGAGCGGTCAATTTCTGCTGGAATCTCCGGATTTCGAATATCGACCCGAATAAACGTATGTTTTTTCATCACATTCCAGAAGGCATATAGCCCGGCCGTGAGCAGCGAGTGGAATTTGCCGTCCTCAAAATGCAGCACATACTCATAATCCTGCACGTCTGCGATCGTAAGCTCCTCTGCCAGCTGGGAATCCTGTAGAAACAGGTTCAGCTCCTTATTGGGAACAGCAAAACGCTTGGCTACATTTTGCAAAATAACGCTATCGTCCGTAAAAGCCAGATGGCGGTAAACTCCAGGCTGCAAAAGCTTAATATAGCTGCCTTTTTTGAAAAGCAGACCGCGCTCGTCGTTTTTGATGATGACTTTTTTAAACATGGGTAAACACCTCTTTACGGTTTTGGTGACCGGTGTAACAGGAGATCTCCTGCGGCTAGGCCGGAATCTGGCTTAAGAAAGAAGGTGAGCGGCTTTGCAACTTCGTCATTCAATGCCTCAATTAAATGCAACTTCCATTCGATTGCAAGCAATGTCTGCCTTCATTGTAAGAGGCCGCCCGCTCCCATCGGTATCCGCCGATTGCATAGGCATCACTGCAGTGAACGCTTCAAAAGCCGTTCGGAGACCTCCTGTTGCAGGTCTGTAGCTGCTTCAAGTTTGTTCTCCTTTGGAGGGAGTCATCGTTACTCTACCAGAGAGTTATCGCGGATTAGGCGATAGCCACGGGATTCGAACCCATAATTGTGGAGATCCTGTCGATATGAATCGTACAGCATACAAGCGCATAGCATGCGCGAGCACTGCGGGACTCTATCAAATCCCTGCCAAGGTACGCCATTCGCACATGAACCTCATCTATTATTGAAATGATCTTTAATAGCGGAAGGATATCTAAATGCCTTTAATTGCAGCCATCGGCTTGCATTTGGCGACGACAGCCGCAAGTGAAGCGCCAACGACGCTGTCGATAATCTGATCGACATCCTTGTAGGCCTGCGGGCATTCGTCAAGAATCGTCTGCAGCGACTGGTGGTTGACTACAATTTCGTCGTCCGTGCCGACCTTCAAGGATTGCTCGAACTCATCAATCGTAATCAGCTGCTTCGTTGCTTTCCGCGATCTGACCCGCCCTGCTCCGTGGCAAATGGAATAGAAGTTTTTTAAGCCTTCCTCTTTCCCCACCATAATATAGGAGGAAGTTCCCATCGAGCCTGGAATAAGGGCGGGATGCCCCGTCTCCTTATAGGCAGGCGTGTTCAAAAAATGGCCGGGCGGAAGCGCGCGCGTCGCTCCTTTGCGATGAACGAGCATCGGCTGGTTGCGGTGAAATTCCTTCAGGGCATAATTGTGCATCAGGTCATAAAGAACAGGAAGCTCCTGCTCCGCTCCGAATACATCCCGGAAGGCTTCGCGAACACCGTAGGCAATCATATGCCGATTGCTTACCGCAAAGTTGAGCGCGGAGTACATCAGATTCAAATAGGTTTGCCCTTCCTGACTTGCAATGGGAGCATAAATCAAGCTTGGGTCGGGATTGCTCACGCCCCACTGCTCCATCGCTTCCTTGATCGCCTTGTTGTGCTCGCGGCCGACCATCCCGCCCCATGAACGTGAGCCAGAATGAATCATAACGATGACCTGCCCATCGAACAAGCCCCATTTTGCAGCCAATTCCGCATACTCCTCATTGATCTCCAAATATTGAATTTCAATAAAGTGGTTCCCGCTACCGAGCGAACCTAGCTGTCCCCGAGCATATTTTAATATTTTCGGAGGCAGGTGGTTCAAGTAAGTCTCGTCAAAAGCAAAATGGGATTGCTCCACATGGGTCAGCCACTGCTCATCAGGCACATATTTTGCAGGCAGCCCCTTCAAACCGTGCCGCACGACGCTCATGACGTCAATGTCTTCATAATTCGTATTCGTACGTTCATTCGTCGGCACGTATTTCTCAATTGCTGTAATCAACGCTCTCCGCACGGCCTTGTCTTGAATATCACGTTTATGGAGCGAAGTCGTATGGACCCGCATCCCGCACCCGATATCCGAACCAACGATCGAAGGGGATACGCAGCCATCCTTCATTCGCCATACCGCCGTCGTTCCAATGCACGTTCCGATGCCCACATGGGCATCAGGGGTATAGCTCATATATTGATTCCGAGGAATTTGCAAATTATGGTCAGCCATTTCAAATACATTATCGCCAAAGGTGGCAAAGATCTCATCGTTAGCAAATACATGAAGCCTACCATGCTTCAGCTCCATCTCGTGGTGATTATCACCGTGTTTCTTGTGCTTCATCAGCATTGTAAAACCTCCCATGCTTCTTCTTCAGTCGTCGCGGCTTGCTGCCGCTCTACGAGTTCTATCTTCTCTTATTTGGCAGCTGCCGAACATGGCGAAAGTATTACGACTAAGGAAAATTTTCCTTTTTGCCCAAATCCTCTTTTATCCTGATAAGATAGAATGACAATACCGTTTGGAAACGGGGGACACACGGATATGGCAAGAGAAAGCTTCGATAAGGAAATCCAGTTTTTGCGCATGCTCGCCTTAACGAGCGGTGCATATAATCGGCAGCAGTATGCCGAGCGGCTCGGCATTTCCGTACATACCTTCGATAAAACGATCAAGCGTCTGAAAGAAGTGGTGAGTGCTGTCCATCAACAGCTCCCGGAAGACAAAGGGAAGGAATTCGCCCAAACGATGCGTTACAGCTACATGGACTCCAGCGACCCGATGCTACTTTTTCTTTTCCGGGCCAAATCGCTTAAGGAATCGGAGAGCCAGCGTCTTTCGCTGCTGCTTGCCGCTATGCAGGATAAGGCTTTGACGGCAATGGAACTGCTTGACCTGTGCTGCGGCAGCATGCCCGCTGACCTTTCGCTTCCAGACGAGAAGACCATTCGAGGCGATCTGAAATATTTGGAGCAGGTTGGCGTCATCAAAAAAGAAACAGGAGCGCGTCCCTTCCGCTACCGGATCCATAATGAAATGGTTCGAGAGCTCTCTCATGAAGAGCTTCTGGATTTATATGATTTTGTAGATATGATGGCCAGTACCCAGGTCCCTTCCGTACAAGGCTATTTGCTCCGAGATGGACTTAAGAAGCATATGGCAAGGCAGCAAGAAGCAGATCGTTCAGCAGCTCCCTTCTTATATAAATACAACTACTACTCCCGTATATTGGATGAGGCTCATCTCTTTACGCTGCTTGGTTCCATTCGGCAACGCCGGATGGTTAGTTTTCTCTACTTTTCGCCCAAGAAGGATACGAGCTACGCATCCAAAAACACAAATCCGCTATTCGAGCGCGAGACCGAAGGCATGCAGGAGACCATGCTGCCGATAAAGGTTATCTACGATCACCAATATGGGCGCTGGTATTTGCTAGGCCATCATCCCGGTGGAGCGATCAGGAAATATCGAATCGAAGGCTTAACCCAAATAACCTTAGGCAATGAAGTAGCCGCAGAGCTGTTTGAGACTAGAAAGCTTGAGCTTGAGCAGCGTATTCAGCATAGCTGGCTTATTGATACGGGTAAGCCCGTTAAGGTTCGCGTTCGTTTCTTCCATCCTGGCCTGGGCATTCCAGATTTCGTTAGGGAACGCGTGCTGCTGCAAGGGCAATGGGGTGAAATTGTAGAGGAGGAAGAAAACTCCTTTGTCTATGAAATCGAGGTTAACGGTACGATTGAAATTAAGCCTTGGATCCGAAGCTTCGGCTCTAGCTGCGAGGTGCTGGCACCTGAGAAGCTGAGGCAAGAAATGATTGCCGAGTGGAAGGAGATCAGAGCTTATTATGAATCCATTTGAGAAAATATTTAATTATCAAATTCTGTCCCGACTAGAGGATTCCGGCACCTTTATGATTACGACGCATGAGCGCGGATGGCTGAAGACGATGCTGGAGCATCCGGCGGCCGCCGAAGCCTTTTTGCCGGAAACGCTCGGCCGGCTTCAGCTTATGGTAGAACAAGACCAAACGATAGACCGAGACGGACTGCTTCACAAAGCTGCCAGCAAGGAATCCCATGTCTATCATCCCTATATCCGCCCTTTAAGAAAGGCGATATCAGGAAAGCAGCTGCTCCAGTTGAGCTTTAGCATGAAAGACGGACGAATCTCCCTGAAGCAGGACTGTTTTCCATATAAGCTCGAATATTCCATGGTGAAACGGGAGTGGTATTTGCTCTGGTACCATATCCGCAATCGGATGTTAATGAGCACCAAGCTGCGGAAGATTACAGAAATGGAGCCTCAAGCCCATACGGCTGAGGACTATGAATGGCTGGCATCCAAGGCTGCTACCCTGCTCAAAAAACGCAGCTCCAGCGCTACCATACGTGTTGTGCCAGCCTATAACGGGGAGCTGTCACGCATCCTTTATGCTTTCTCTTGCTTTGAGAAAGAAGTAAGCTTCGATGAGGAGTCTGGCGAGTATACGATTCGTTTGTTTTTCTCTGGCGGCGATATTGAATATGTCCTCTCTAAAACCCGTTTTCTGGGAAAACGTGTGCGTGTCATGGAGAGCGAGCATATGCGTCGCCGTATGCTGGAATCTGCAACGAAGGCACTGGGACGCTATGGGCAAGAATCCGTCTAGTGCCCGCAGGCGGAGCCTTCTATCTCCATAGCGGTTAAACTCACTTTTTGACGAAAAATTTTATTTGTAATTATTATAATTTGATATTGATTTTCCGAAGGAACACGATAACATATTAGGTGAAGGGCAAGCATACAAAATAGATGAGGTGAATCTATTATGAGTACAGAGAAGAACAAGCTTACGACCAGTTCAGGTGCTCCCGTTGGGGATAACCAAAACTCGATGACAGCCGGATCACGCGGCCCTACGTTAATCCAAGATGTGCATCTGCTGGAGAAGCTGGCGCACTTCAACCGGGAGCGTGTTCCCGAACGCGTCGTTCATGCCAAAGGCGCAGGCGCACATGGCTACTTCCAAGTTACGCATGATGTCACGTCTTACACCAAAGCAGATTTTTTGTCCGAAGTAGGCAAACGCACCCCTATGTTCATTCGTTTCTCCACGGTAGCCGGCGAGCTTGGATCAGCCGATACGGTCCGCGACCCGCGCGGCTTCGCTGTGAAGTTCTACACCGAGGAAGGCAATTACGATTTAGTCGGCAACAACACGCCTGTATTTTTCATTCGCGATGCCATTAAGTTCCCTGATTTCATCCATACGCAAAAACGCCATCCCCAAACCCATTTAAAAAACCCGAACGCGGTATGGGACTTCTGGTCCTTGTCGCCGGAATCGCTCCACCAGGTAACCATTCTTATGTCGGATCGCGGCATTCCCGCTACCTTTAGACATATGCATGGTTTCGGAAGCCATACCTTCAAATGGGTCAATGGCGATGGGCACGCGGTATGGGTCAAATACCATTTCAAAACCGAACAAGGGGTCCAGAACATTTCCAACGAGGTTGCTGCCAAAATCGCCGGAGAAAATCCCGATTATCACACCGAGGATTTATTCAACGCCATCTCGGAGGGCAATTTTCCAGCATGGAGGCTGTATGTGCAAATTATGCCGGTCGAGGATGCGAATACATATCGCTTCGATCCCTTCGATGTAACGAAGGTCTGGTCACAAAAGGATTACCCGCTTATTGAGGTTGGCCGCATGGTGCTCGACCGAAATCCGGACAACTATTTTGCCGAGGTGGAGCAAGCGACGTTCTCTCCCGGCTCCTTCGTTCCCGGCATCGAAGCGTCACCGGACAAAATGCTGCAAGGCCGCTTATTTGCCTATGCGGATGCCCATCGCTACCGCGTGGGCGCCAATCACAGCCAACTGCCGATCAACCGCCCTGCCGCTCCGGTGAACAATCATCAGCGTGACGGCCAAATGCGTGCGGATGGCAATGGCGGAGCATCCATCTATTACGAGCCGAACAGCTACGGCGGACCAACAGAATCGCCTGAACACAAGGCGTCTCCATTCGATGTAACCGGCCATGCGGACAGCGTCGGTTACGATCATCACGACCACTATACGCAAGCCGGTGATCTGTATCGCCTGATTAGCGATGAGGAACGCGCTCGCTTGATCGATACGATTGTTGGCGCTATGAAGCCCGTTGAGAAGGATGAGATCAAGCTTCGTCAAATTAGCCACTTCTATAAAGCAGACCCCGATTATGGGCAGCGGGTTGCCGAAGGGCTAGGTTTGTCCATCACTCAGGAGCTATAAAGGGACTTATTCTCTTATCTTGCTTATTGCTTTACAAGCTTACGCAAAACCGCAAAGGGGACGGCTCCAGGAGCCGTCCCCTTCTCTATGGCTTGATTTACTGAAACGGATAAATCCAAAAACGTTCGGTTCCGTAACGAGCTTGAATCTCCTCGTCCTCCAATGGTTTGTTTCCCATTAATTCAGCCGCTTGGAACTGTGAGCGATGCGCCTGGATCGAGGCTATTTTTTGCTGCAAAAAATGTTTAACATCATTGATGAGCATAGGCTTGCCGATCACCTGCTGATGGTTTTTGGAGAAAGCGACACAATAAACGATTGGCCTTTCCTCTTTAGGGAGCCTTCCAATTGTGCGAACCACAGCTTCTCCGCAAGCATCATGATCGGGATGGACACTATAACCTGGATAAAAGGTATAGACGATCGACGGCTTCAGCTCATCTATCAAACTTAGAATTTCACCGTCCAGCCGGTCCTGATCCTCGAATTCAAGCGTTTTATCGTGAAAGCCCAGCATCCTGAGATCTTGAATGCCGATGGCATGGCAAGACTCTTCCAATTCGATTTTGCGAATAGCTGGCAGCGTTACCCGATTGGCAAACGGCGGTATCCCCATATTCCGGCCCATTTCCCCAAGCGTCAAGCAGGCGTAGGTGACATATGCGCCATCCTGAATATGCTTGGCGAGCGTTCCCGATACCGTAAAGGCCTCATCGTCCGGATGCGGCAGAATGACCAATATATGTTGTCCCATTGCTTCGTTCCTCTCCTCTCCCATTAGAAGGGCACCCGGCTCAACTGCAGCGAAACAATCAGCTTTCCTTGGCCATCATGTCCCGCGAGAAGCAGCCGATCCGTTTCAGTCTCTTCCCAGTGGGTAAGCCCCTCGGAATAAATCCAACCCTGTTCCATCTTCAAACCGACCCGAAAAGGTCCGCTCCCTGCTATAGACCCATGCGAATAACGAATCGCAGCATTCGTAATGAAATTAGCGGCTGGATGCTTCGAGCTATCGAGATGGGCAGCATAAGCCCCCGTTGTCATTTCAAGATGAATATACAGATCCTCATCCTTGAAACCATCTATCATCTGCTGTACCACTTGTTGATTTATTAGCTGCAAGGCTATCCCTCCCCTTATATCAGCGCTACTCTATCGTTACTGATATTGAGATTATTTTAACACACTTATCCTTAAACAAATAATGTATCTCTTGTAGTGGAAGCTGCCGAATGAAGACAGTTAAATGTCACCTCAATCATATAAAGCCTCGTTCTCCTGAATAAGGAAAAATACCTAAATTAGAGTAGTTCCACAGAACTAGCTTGTCTTGGATATATATGCTATACTAGCTTTCAAATTTATAGTGGGTGAACAAGCTGAGCTTTATTCTAGGAGGTGACAATCGTAAAGCAGCTGTATTCCTCTCACTCAAACCTTATACAAACCTATCCCAAAGACTGCAGGAGGCCATCATGCGAAATTTATCGATCAGCAAAAAACTACTTTCCGGATTCATATCCGTACTCCTTTTATTAGTAATCATTATGTCTATCACATTAATGCAGCTGTTGTCTCTTGATCGTACATATTCAGAATTGATAGAAGATCGAACGGCGAAGATGCTGCAAATTAAAGATATGGTCATTGCAGTAAAATCCGAGCAGGTAGCCCTTCAGGTGTATACCCAGCTAGGCGATGAAACATCATTTAATGCGGTAACCGCCTCTCATAATAACTATGTGCAAAAAAGCAAGGAGCTGGGTGCTACCATATCTACGCCTACCATGATTGAATCGCTTAAGCAAGCGGATCAAGTCGAGGATGATTATTTTAAGCTTGCGGAACAAACTATGGAATTGAAAAAGCAAAATAAAGCAACGGAAATTAACTCTATTTTAACGAATCAAGGACGTACGCTCATCGCACGTTTCGAGAGCCTTTTAACTGAAATGGAAACTTATCAGCAGCAGCTATTGGAGGCAGGAAATGCAAACGCAAGCAAACAGGCCGACGAGGTTGCAAATCTAGTTATCATCCTTGGCGTTATTGCCCTTGCTTTAGGGGTAGGCATCGCTTTAGTAATGGGACGCCTCATTACTAGGCCCCTTGTCGAAGTGACCAAGGCCGCCGAAAAAATTGCAAGCGGAGATCTAACGGGCAAACCGATGATGATGAAAAACAACGACGAGATTGGCATGTTGGCCAGCTCATTTAATATGATGTCCAACAATCTGAGATCGCTTATTCGTCAGGTAAGCAAAAACGCGGAGCATGTAGCCTCTTCTTCCGAGGAATTAAGCGCCAGCGCAGAGCAAACCTCAACGGCGACCGAGCAAATCGCAACGACGATTCAAGAAGTCGCGACAGGTGTAGATCTGCAGGTTCAGCTCACGCACGGCAGTCTCCAAACCATTAACGAATTATCAATCGGATTCCAGCAAATCGCCAAAAACACGCAAACCTCATCCAGCAAGGCTGCTGAGGCGGCAGAAAAAGCTTTGTCGGGTAACGAATCCATCCAAACAGCCATCACCCAAATGGGCTCCATTAACGAAACAGTCACCGGGTTATCCGATGTCATCGAGGAGCTAAATGGGCAATCCAATGAAATCAATCAAATTGTTGGAGTCATAACGGAGCTAGCCGCACAAACGAACCTACTTTCTCTCAATGCGGCAATTGAGGCCGCAAGGGCCGGCGAACACGGCCGCGGCTTTGAGGTGGTCGCTTCAGAGGTTCGCAAGCTCTCTGCGCAATCTGCTCAGTCCGCCCAGCAAATTACGGGGCTCATCTCTTCGATCCAGCTTGGTATGAGCAGAGCCGTTCATTCGATGGAAGCTGTAACGAGAGAGGTGCATGCCGGCATCGGCGTTGTCCATACGGCCGGCCAGTCCTTTGAATATATTCAACATGCCGTCCATGATGTCGCCATTGAATCCGAGGAGGTTTCAGCAGCGGTTCAGGAAATGACAGCAGGCGTCGATGAAATGACCAGCGCGATGAAGACCATCTCCGAGGTAACCGAGAACTCTGCCGCAGGCACGGAGCAGGTAACCGCCTCTACCCAAGAGCAGTTGTCCTCTATGGAAGAAATCAGCGCCGCTTCCAGCTCGCTGGCCAAGATGGCCGAAGATTTGCAGCTTACGGTAAGCCGTTTCAAAGTGAGCTAATGGCCGTGCTCTCATGGAGCTGAAGCTTGAAACGCCCAGCTCCTACATGTGAACCATTTTGTGGTATACTGCTAAAATAATAAACAGCAGGAGGATTCCGCGATGAAAATTTATGTCATTCAATCGTTTAATGAAGATGGACTGGAAAATGTATATGTAGGTGACGACGAGGAAAAAGCATTATCGCTCAAAGCTGCCGACTTTGAACATTGCGATGCGCTGTTCGTCGAGATTTGGGAGGATGGCGAGAAAACCGATGACTTCCGTCTTGTTGAATCACCTGAGGATGAAGATGAGGAAGCTGATAGCGAAACAGATGGCGAAAGCAGCTTAGTAAAAGAATAGGTAGCCTTGCAACCTTTTGTCGAACACTGTCGTCTAGTGTTCGACTTTTATTTTTTAAGGAGCGACTTACATCATGAACTTGAAGAAATCCTTTTCCAAAATGGCCGTACTCGCGCTAACCTTGGCCCTCTTGGCCGCGGGCTGCAGCGACTCCGACAAAAACGCCGCAAGCGGCAGCAACAATGAAGGCACTAACTCCAATGAGAGCGCAGCAACCGATCAGCCAACCGTAAACCCCACAACAGATGAACCACTCGCTACGGAACAGCCAGAGGTTGATAGCGTAACCAGTGAACCATCCGCTACTACAGCGCCTACAGAGAGCGATGAAGCTGCAAAGGACAACGAGTCATCGGCAGTAAAGCCTGCTGCGACTGCCAAACCAACAAGTAAGCCAGCAGCAACAGCTAAGCCTGCCGCTACAGCCAAGCCTGTAGTAACAGCTAAGCCGACACAAAAACCGACACAAAAGCCAACTCAGAAACCAACGCAAAAGCCTAGCGCTACAGCTAAACCAACTGAAAAACCGGCAGCTGCCATTAAAGCAGCCGATATTTCCGATAAAATCATAGCTGACGTCGAATTGCCGCGGCTGATTTCGGTTGAAGGCGAACGCATTAAGGATGTCTATGGCCTTGATGCGGACAGCCTCCTATCGGATGCGGTATTCTTGCAAGCTATGATGAACACAAAAGCGACGGAGCTCGTTATCGTAAAGCTGAAAGACAGCAAAAGTTATGATACGGTAGCCGAGGCTTTAGAAGCTCGTGCTGCAAGCATTCAGAAAACATTCGAAACTTATTTGCAGGATCAGTATGAGGATGCCAAAAACTACAAAATCGTTCGCAGCGGCAACTATGTTATGTTAGCGATCTCCAACGATCAAGATAAAGTGGTTGAAATCTTTAACAGCTTCTTTAAATAAATGCTTTACAAGCAAACCTGGCCGCCATCGGTCAGGTTTTTTTTGTAAATATGAAACATTTGTGCCCTCTTAATCGTGTTAGGGGTGAAGGAGTCGGTGCTTATGCCCCATGAGGCCATACAATCAAATAATGATTTGACAGCACTCGTCCACCGTCATGCCGATCTGATGATGCGCGTTGCTTACACTTATCTGAAAAATACCGCTGACGCCCAGGATGTCTGTCAGGAAGTCTTTATCAAGCTAGCTAAGCGTCCAGTAGCGTTCACTCAAGCCGACCATGAGAAAGCTTGGGTCATACGGGTCACGATCAATGCATGCAAGGATTTGCTGCGAAGCCCGTGGAAAAAACTCTTCTCCCCCATCGGTGAGCCCGTTTGTTCAATCCAGCATACCGACAATCAGGAAGTAGTTGCCTGCGTGCTCGAACTGCCCGCTAAATACCGGATCGTTATTTATCTCTATTACTATGAAGGCTACAGCACTGCAGAAATCGCCGGACTGCTGAAGCGAAACGAAAATACCGTTAGAACCCAGCTTAAACGAGCAAGAGAACTGCTAAAAGCCTGCATGATTGGAGGATTTGCGAATGAATAGATACCGGGAAGGCATGCATGAGATCAAAGCTAACGAAGAAATGAAGCAACAATTCATTGAACAAACCCAGCTGCGGCTTTCTACGGGCAATTCAAAGATTATGCTTTCCATGAAAACAGCCGCCTTAACGGCAGCTGCGTGTGTCATCCTTGTAATGACAGTCCTGTTCCTCTCCCCTTCTCAAACACGCATTCAGCCTAAACCGTTTTCCGGCTTCATCATTACCGCCTATGCGGCAGACGGGACTGCGTTACCATTGAAACCGAACGTTCAGCTTCCCCTTGGACAATACAGCCCGCTTATGAGCAGCGTACCGGGGCTTCCGATTACGATTGCGTCAGATGAAGCGGATGACATTGTCGTTGCGGTAAGTGAAGGCAGCCTATCGTTATGGTCACCTTCCGACTCCAAGGTGCATCCAAAAGGAAAACAGCTGCATGCCCAACCTGGCATCACCGTCTATTGGTCGCCTAGTGTTGAAGAGAACACAAAATTATTAACAGGGAAAAGCAGCGTTTCCATCATCGCCTATAGAAACAAAACAGAAATCGGTCGCCGAACCGTTGAGATCCAGGCTGCTAACCATTCTTTTTACAACGGCATGCTCAGAGAAGACTAGCTGGAGGAATAGCCTTTCAACTGCTTTATGATTCTATATCTGGCTCCCGAGCGAAGCAAAGCCGTAACCGCGGCACATTCGAGCAAGGTCACCAGTAATAAAATAAAATCTTGGCCGACGGTCATGCTCTCCGCGCTCCAGCCAAATAGCAGGCTATTGATGTGGATGAATAAAACATGCCCAAAAAAAGTAACGAAACTGAACAAGCTAATGACTTTATGATACTTTTGAACGGAGGAGCCCTTGATCCGCAATATGCCATAAAAGAGGAGGAGGGTATTCGGAAGCATGCTGAAGGAGAGCTTATATTCCCTGGACCAATCGCTGAATCCAAACAGTAGGAGCGTCTCAACAGCTGTGAGTATAATAGCCGCCATAACAAGTCGCTTGACTTTGATCTGCATCAAATGCTCCTCATATTTAGCGAGAAAAGCCCCGGCAATGACAAAGGTAAGGCCAAAACCGATATACCGTGTGGCAAACGTAGAGGCATACTCTAGATAAATCGGATCAATGGCAGGCAAATTGGTAGCTTCGCTGCCCATGACTCTTGATAAACTGCCGGATACAAACTGAATGCTTACAAAACCGCCAAGCGCCAAGCCTACAGCGAGTCTCGTCTGTTCGGTTCGAAAAAGGACGTAAGCGATTAGCAAGCCAAATACGAGCGGCGGAATAAACCAAAATTGAATAAACGGCCCATTCAGAAAAAAGGCCATAAACATGATTTTGGCTTGCACAAGCAAATTTCCTGCAGACAGTCCCTCGTTCACCAAACTAGGCATGATATGCTGCGCAGCAAAAATAAAACAGAAAAAACAATAGATGAAGAACAGGCGTTTAAAATATCGATGCATATAGTCGCGGGAGCTTGCGGCATGTGTCCACCCCTTGTAAGCGAGAAAACCCGCAATGACGTAGAAACCAGGCACGACCACTCGGGTTGCAAGAGCCGTAAACTGAACTAGCCTCTGGCCGGGAATAAGCTCCAGATACCGCAGCAGCATAATGTGGGCGACTAGCACGAGCAAAGCCCCAGCCAGCTTAAATATCGTAATTCCGGGATAATATTTACGCATGTTTCCGAAGTTCTCCTATACCGCTCATTACGAGCGATTTGATCTCCGCGATAGAAATTTTCCCTGTCGGCGAAAGCGGAAATACGGGTAGAAATACGTAATAACGCGGCAATTTAAAAGCGGACATATGCGGAGCTAAATCAGCTTTTAGCTTGTCGGATGTCAGGCTCGTTCCCTGCTTCGCTACAATGCAGGCGCAAACCTGTTCCCCGTAGAGATCATCCGGCACGCCAATGACAAGCGCTTCATCCACATCATGATGACGAAGCAGCACATTTTCAATTTCAACGGGCGAGATCTTCTCTCCGCCGCGGATAATAAGTCGGTGCAGCCTGCCGGTTATCGTTAAATTTCTTCGATCATCCAGAAAACCCAAGTCCCCCGATTTGTACCAGCCGTCAGAGGTAATGCTAGCCTTATCCTGTACCTCGTTCGTATAACGCATCACACGGTAGCTCCGAATGGCGATTTCGCCATGCTCATGAGGAGGCAGCGTCTCCCCTGTCTCCGGATTTAAGATTTTCACCTCGACAAGCTTATCCACCTTACCGCCAATGCTATAGGAGCCTTTCTCAAATTCCTTGTAGTGAATAAGTCCGCTAAGCAAATTCGTATGCCTCAGTATTCGGTAAAGCAAAAGCAGAATGATATTGCTCTTGCGATGAATGAAGCAGGTTCCGTTTGCGACAGCACCGGCTTCCGAGGAGCCATAGCTAACCATAAAGAAATAGAGCTTCAGGCTCTTCATAATTTTTTGCAAAATCGTATTGTTGACCGCGGCGGACGTAAAGGCCACACCCAGCAGCGAATTTAAATTAAACTCCTTCCGGCTAGGAGAAGTGAGCATTTGCTGCACCATAAAGGGTGTACCAATGAGCACTCTGCATCTTTCTTTCTCCACCGTGGCCAGCGCATTCAGCGGATTAAAGTGACTCAGCATCACAATACGGATATTGCATGCCTTCAAGCTGGTAAACAATGTGGCAAAACCGCCTAAATGATATAACGGGAGAAGGTTCATAATTGAAAAATAGCGGGTAATTTTATCACAGATTCGTAGTAGCATCGTATTGCTTTTCCCTTGCTCCTCCTTTTGGCTTCCTGATAATAAGAATGATGCCGTAGAACGCAGCACTCCTTTCGGCACGCCGAGCGTACCTGAGGTGTACAGCAAAATGAGCGGGTCCTTCGGCATGTTGGCTTCATAGGCGGCTGTAAATCGTTGCTCAGTCATTTCTAGCCCAAGCACAGCCAGTTCAGAATAGGATCGAAAGGGAGCCGTATTGCGGGGGGCATCCTCGAGCAAAAAGATATGGGCAGGCAACCAATCCGCCAATATGCCATCCATGGTATTTTCTGCGATAATCTCTTTCAGCACGGCAGGATATTGAATATGCTGTCCTTCTGAACCCATAATCAACAGCTCAGGACGGGCATCCTTCAAATAATTTTGAAGCTCTATTTTCTTGGAGTAGGTATTAAGCGGAACAATAATAGCACCGACGCATGCCGCAGCAAACATGGAAACGACCATTTCCATTCTGCCGGGCATAAGCAAAGCTATACGATCGCCTTTTTTGATACCCAGCTGGAGATAGCCTTTGGCTGCTCGGCGAACCTCTTCCCAAAGCCTGAGCCATGAATAATGCTGGTCAGCAGCCGGAAAGCTATAGGCGACATCATGTGGACATTGAGCTGCCCTAGCTTGAATCAAAAAAGGAATCGTATCCTTATTCATCCTACCATTGTTTTTCATCTGTATGACCCCCGCAATGTATTCTTCATAACGAACTAAAAAAACGATAAATTCTAATGTATTTTATTGAAAACTAGATGATTACGTCTAATATAGCATTTATACAGTTCTTTATAAAGAACATTTTTCACAAAAAAAATGCTGCATTGAGAAATCGGCTCTCTCTGCAGCATTTTAATTATTTAGATGAAACCGTTGCTGTAATTGGTTTAGCGTTTGCTTTTTCTTTGCTAGCCATCGGTTCCGCACCCTTCGGGCGCTTGATTTTGCCAACGAACAAGCTGAGTGGCAGTGCGACAACGGCAACTAAAGTTGCAACTACATAGACATCATTAACACTCATTGTAAATGACATCATCTCGATATGAAGCTTATCCACATCTCCTGCTTTCATAAAGTCAGTCGCATGTGTAATCGATCTCGATGCCAGCATCGTCGTAAAGATCGCAATGGCGAAGGAGCCAAATACGTTCCGCGTCCAGTTCGTTATGGCCGATGCATGACCGGAAAGCTCAGCAGGAATTTGTTCCATGGCCGCGTTGCTTGATGGCATAACCACCAGCGCGATGCCGATATTACGAACGATCATCCACCAGATGACATAGGCATGCGAAACGTCGATGCTTAACCAGCTGAGTGCCAGTGTCCCAATTGTAAGGAGCGCAATGCCGCCCGACATCAGCCAGCGCGGTCCGATAACGCCATATAGCTTGCCGACAACCGGCATCAATAGTGCCATCGCAAGCGATGCTGGAAGCAGAATCATCCCAGTATCCATTGCAGAGACATGCTGGATGCGCTGCAAGAATACCGGCGTAAGCAGCGTACCGGAATACAAGCTGATGGTAATAATATTAGAGATAATCGCATTTAAGGTAAAACGGCGATTCTTAAATACCCGCAAATTAAGCAGCGGCGTTTCCGCTGTCAGCTCGCGCCAGATGAACAATAATAAAGAAACGACGCCGAGCGCGAATAAGGAAATGATTTTCCAAGAGCCCCAGCCCCAGCTGTGGCCTTGGCCCAGCGCAAGCAGCAAGGACGAACTGCTGATCACAACGGTCAAGAATCCAAGCCCATCGAAGCTCTTCGGTACGTTTAAGCGATAGAAGGGAATATACGCGTAGACAAACCAGATCGCAATCAGCCCGATCGGAATGTTCATCCAGAACAGCCAATGCCAGCTGAGATTTTCCAAAATCCATCCGCTGATCGTTGGTCCAAAGGCTGGCGCAAGCATTGCGGACAAGCCCCAGAATGCCACAGCCATCGCTTGGCGTTCCCTTGGAATCACTTGATAAATAATAGACATCGTAGCCGGTATGATCAATCCGCTGAATGCGCCTTGCAGCACGCGGAAAGCAATCAGTGAGCCTTCGCTCCAAGCCGTAGCACATAACACCGATGCTAGGGTGAAGCCGATTAAGGAGAACAGGTAAAGGCGCTTGTAGCTAAATCTCTCGCCCAAATAGCCGGCAATCGGCGCCGTTGTTCCCATTGCAAGCATAAAACCGGTTAACGTCCACTGCACAGAGCTTAACGTCGTGTCAAAATGGTCCGTCAAAATCTCGAGCGCCAAATTAATCGTTGCCGACGCCAATACGCATAAAAAGGAACCGATAAAAATAGCAACCATGATAGGCCAGAAACGCACCTTCTGAACTTCTTCTTGATTCATTTGTTTCTCCCACACCCTCTATAAATACTTTACAGCTTAACTATTATATTTTAGTTCTAAACTAATTTCAATGGTAACTCTCAATCATTTAAAAGATCTATACATGTAAGCGGATACTTCTCTATCTGATCGGTAAAAGCCTCGCTTCATACCCCTATAAACAAAAAAAAGCATTGTTCTCGATGAACAATGGCTTCTGAAAATCGTATGGTGGAGGATGACGGNATGGTGGAGGATGACGGGATCGAACCGCCGACCCTCTGCTTGTAAGGCAGATGCTCTCCCAGCTGAGCTAATCCTCCATGGAAACAATAAAACCCACCTTACGTGGGCTGGCTTTGCCTGCGGGCAAGCCAAGCGTTTGCACGCTGAAAACTGGATACGAAAGATCAGGCTTGCTGAAGCCTTGTATAGCTGCTGTCTACCGGATGTATGGGTCACAGTAAACGTGTTTAGGATAAGCCCTCGACCGATTAGTATTCGTCAGCTCCACACATTGCTGTGCT
>NZ_VCIX01000007.1 GCF_006345825.1 Paenibacillus paridis | reverse complement strand
ATTAATCTCGAACACCTTTCGCTTACAATAAAAACAGCTTAAAGGATGTTTCAGCAATTTCTTTTCTTTCGTTATCCAGTTTTCAAGGTGCAAGTTTCTTGTCGTTTTCACGACAGGAATATTAGATTAGCATACTCGTTCATTACAATCAACCACTAAAAGTTGGTAATTCGCTTGTATGAATTAATCCNTCGCTTGTATGAATTAATCCGCTTGGCGACGTCCTACTCTCCCAAGACCCTGCGGTCTAAGTACCATTGGCGCTGGAGGGCTTAACGGTCGTGTTCGGTATGGGAACGCGTGGTTCCCCTCCGCCATCGCCACCAAACGAATGACTAGACATAATGAAAGAAAGTGTTCAACAATGCCATCGAAATCAGAGCAGGCAAAATCGCCTCGTTCTTCTTCTATGTATTGCGTTACTCTTTCAAAACTGACAACGAGTAAGCGATAAACTGCCAAGTTTATCCGAACCTCATCGGGCTCGGGTATTTCCTTAGAAAGGAGGTGA
>NZ_VCIX01000006.1 GCF_006345825.1 Paenibacillus paridis | reverse complement strand
TGTCGTATAACTGTTATTATGCGACTTCCCGCTTGCATTTATTATAATAGTTCTGATTCATATATTGTTTTATTTGTTAATTAATTATCATTTAATGTTATAAACAAAAAAATAGCGTTCCTAAACACAATAATTTGTGATTAGGAACGCTATTTTTTGTTATTTCAACCAACTCACGCCGGCTTCTCCGACTTAACGGAATCGTCCGAAGCTTCTTCCCGTTTCTTCCTTTTACGGTTTCGTTTGGGCAATCGGCGATCAACGTTTTTTTTTAGGCCGTACAGCGCGTAAAGCAGCAGCGGTACAAACACGATTTTGGATAAGTGATTTTTGAATACCAAACCGAGCACAACAGATATAACAATGATGATTGGGACCACCCATACTGCGCTTTTGGGGATGCCAACCTTTTTGAAATTCGGATATTTAATGGTGCTCACCATTAGCAGTGCGAGCACTAGCGTGCTTGTAAGCAGCACGGATACGTAAATGTCATCTTTGAATAGAGCTAATGTTGCGAGTACACCGCCAGCAGCCGGGATCGGCAAGCCGATAAAGTAACCAGGCGCGCTTGAAATCACATTAAAGCGGGCAAGCCGCAATGCGCCGCAGATCGGAAACAATGCCGTAATAATCCAAGCCAGCGCTGGATTAAGATCTTGAAACGCTACAACATACATAATGAATGCAGGCGCTACACCAAACGAAATCACATCAGATAAAGAGTCGAGCTCCTTACCAAATTCACTTTGAACGTTTAGCGCCCGAGCAACGCGTCCGTCTACACCGTCGAGCAGCATGGCGATTAGCACCATCATTGCCGCCGTATCTGGTTTTTCATTAAATACAAGAATGATGGCGATTACTCCTAGGAATAAGTTCCCCACCGTGAGAAGGCTCGGTATCGATTTTACGATCATCTTTTCCACCTCTTCTCTACTATGCCCCAAAAACCTTAACGAATGTACCTTCACGTTACAGGACCACATTCAATCCATTGTATGGGATTTAGATTTGCCTGTCAATGAACATCTGCTCTTGGATGCGTTTGAGCCCTTCCTTTATCGCCCGGGCCCGGACCTCGCCAATGCCTTCCACCTCATCCAATTCCTCGATCGTGGCCATCAGAATATGAGGCAGCCGTCCAAAGCGTTCAATGAGATTATTCATGATAATAAGCGGTAATCTAGGTATTTTGTTCAGCAAGCGATAGCCGCGTGGGGAGACGGATTCATCGTTCATGTTGCTCGTATGAGGGTACCCGATCAAACGGATGATCGGCGGAGCATCCAGCAGCTCATCCGAGCTCAGCTTCTTAAGGCCTGCCCGTATTTCCCGAATTTTCTCATCGGAATTTTCTTTGGCATAATCCTTAAGCAAGTACCAAGCGTCCTCTTCTACGCCGCCCACCAGTTCATCCATTTGCATGCTGATCAGGCGCCCTTCGGTGCCAAGCTCATTGACATAACGTTTAATCTCCATTTTAATGCGCAATACCATTTCAACACGCTGAATGACATGCGCAACCTCTTGCAGCGTGACAAGCTCCTCGAACTCGAGAGCCGACAAGTTGGTAAAGGACTGACTAAGTACCGCTTTATATTTCTCGAGCGTTTGGATCGCCTGATTCGCCTTCGTTAAAATAACGCCCATATCCTTTAGCGAATACCGAAGGTTCCCCTGGTACAGGGTAATAATATTTCGGCGCTGCGAGATGGATACGACAAGCTTGCCTGTTTGCTTGGCAACGCGTTCAGCCGTACGGTGCCGAATACCCGTTTCGATCGATGGAATAGAGCTATTCGGTATAAGCTGCGTATTGGCATAGAGGATACGGCGCATATCCTCACTCAAAATAATAGCGCCATCCATCTTGGCAAGCTCATACAAATAGTTCGGTGAAAAGTCGCAATTAATGGAGAAACCTCCATCCACAACCTCCATGACTTCAGGACTATAGCCGACAACAAGCAAAGCCCCCGTTTTGGCCCGAAGCACATTCTCAAGTCCATCACGAAAAGGGGTACCTGGTGCGACTAATTGCAACAATTGGTTCATGATTTCAAGCTGAGTAGGTTCTTTCATCGTCTGCCCCCCTATCCAAGCGCTGCCTTAAGTGCTTCTGACACTGTGCTTACGCCAATAATTTCGATGCCAGCGGGCGGCTTCCAGCCCTTTAAGCTCTTCTCTGGCATAATCACTCGTTTAAATCCAAGCTTCTCCGCTTCTTTCACCCGTTGCTCGGCACGAGATACTGCTCTAACTTCGCCCGTGAGCCCAACCTCGCCAAAAATAACGTCATAAGGCTTCGTCGGCGCATCGCGAAAGCTGGAGGCGATACTAACCGCAGCGGCAAGATCCACAGCCGGCTCGTCAAGCTTCACGCCGCCTGCCACATTCAAGTACGCATCCTGTGTTTGCAAAAACATTCCATTCCGCTTCTCCAATACCGCAATGATAAGAGCCATCCGGTTATGGTCAATGCCGGTAGACATCCTGCGCGGAGATGGGAAATTAGTCGTCGCAACGAGCGCTTGCAATTCTACAAGCACAGGCCTTGTGCCTTCCATGCTCGCCACAACGGTCGAGCCGGACACGCCGAGTGGGCGCTCAGACAAGAATAGCTCGGAAGGATTTGATACCTCTCTAAGGCCATCCTCGCCCATCTCGAATATGCCGATCTCATTCGTCGAACCAAACCGGTTCTTTACTGCCCTCAAAATACGGTACGTATGATGACGTTCCCCTTCAAAATAAAGAACACAATCCACCATATGCTCAAGCAATCGCGGCCCTGCAATAGCGCCTTCCTTCGTTACATGGCCGACTAGCACCGTAGCAATCCCTTTAATCTTGGCTACCCGCATAAAATGCGCTGTACATTCGCGTACTTGAGACACGCTGCCAGGAGCCGATTGCACATTGGGATCGTATACCGTTTGAATGGAATCAATAACAAGGAAATCAGGTTGGACCGATTCTATGGCATCATTAATTTGCTCCATATTGGTCTCGCATAATACATAAAGCGATTCCGTCAGTGCACCGAGCCGGTCAGCTCTGAGCCTTGTTTGACGTACAGATTCCTCTCCTGAAATATAGAGCACCTTGAGTCCTTTCACCGCAAGAGCGTGAGAGGTTTGCAGCAGCAGCGTCGATTTTCCGATGCCTGGATCACCGCCTACAAGAATAAGCGAGCCTGGAACAACGCCTCCACCTAGCACACGGTTAAGCTCCAGCATCCTTGTTTCAATACGAGGCTCTTGCCCACTTTCTATATGTATGATGGACTGCGGCTTTTCTTTCGCATGAAACGAAGACAATCCGACGCCCTTCGTCTTCACAACGGTTTCTTTCTCTTCAACCATCGAGTTCCAAGCATGGCAGCCTGGGCATTTTCCGAGCCACTTTGCCGATTCGGTCCCGCATTCTGTACACACAAACTTTGATTTGATTTTGGCCATTCTATACTCCTTAAACGTTATGGCTAGCCTGAAAATTTGAAGCCATCCCTAGCGGATCTGCTTAAAATGACACTATATAAAGTTTACCATTTTATGAGTCAGGTATAAACCCACATTGTTGATGAATTCGGCAATGTCGGTCGGTTTAATGCTTTGCCCACAGTTAAGCTTGTCCTTTTTAGCAAAATTATATTTTATCCACAGAGTTATTAACAATACATCAACATTATCCACAGGACATCAACATATCCCCACAAGCGCTTTCACCAAATGCACATAAAAAAGGCTCTCTTATCCACAGTGGATAAGAGAGCCTAAATAAAGGCCCTTGCGCCTTCTTCATTTATGAAAAAAACACTCTACCCCGTTTGCCTTGCGACAAGCACACGGTGCGTCGTCAATTGTGAACCGAGCATCACGCATTCCGTTGGTTGTCCGTCAGCGCCTGGCTGCTTGTTGCCGCGATGCGCATGTGCCTGCCTGAAAGAGTCGCTATTGACCCATCCTTCGAAAGCAGCTTTGTTTATCCATGTCGTGCTGACTTTCAATTGATCGTATTCCTGCAGCCCCTCTGTCAGAAGAACTTCCATACGCACAAAGCCCGGAGACTGGTCGATGCCCTTAGAATTTTCAAAACGTTTGGCTACTGTTTCTCCATGTCCCGTTTTCACTTTAATTGTATTTGTAACGACGATCATCGTTTTTCCTCCCATTCGCTGTACCGCTTTATTCTCATTATACGATAATGATTCTCATTGTCAATTGTTGCGAATCATAAAAACAACCCCGCAGCCTTTATTTCTGGTTGCGGGGTTGTTTTATTTTAGCCTTATTTCGCAGTGGATTCTTCTGGTTCCTGCTCCGAGATGGACTTGGTAACCGTTAGACCACCATCTTTTTCATCAATCGTGAACGTATCGCCCTTTTGGATCTTGCCCATAAGCAGATCCTCGGACAACCGGTCCTCAATATGCTTCTGAATCGCACGGCGCAGCGGACGCGCTCCATATTGCGGATCGTAGCCTTCCTTCGCGAGGAACGTTTTCGCCGCTTCCGTCAATATGAAATCGACATCTTGCTCGCGCAGACGCTTGCGAAGCTCATCTGACATTAAAGTAACGATTTGAGCGATATGCTCTTCGCCCAGTGAATGGAACACGATGCTCTCATCAATACGGTTTAGGAACTCTGGACGGAAGCTTTTCTTCAGCTCTGCCAGAACTTTATCCTTCATCTGCAAGAAGTCGCGACCTGCATCCTGTACGGCCGTAAAGCCGAGCGAGGAATTGCGCTTGATTTGATCGGCGCCAACGTTCGACGTCATAATAATCAAGGTATTGCGGAAATCGACAACGCGCCCTTTGGAGTCCGTCAAACGGCCATCCTCTAGCACTTGCAGTAGGATATTGAACACTTCCGGGTGGGCTTTCTCGATCTCATCGAGCAGTACAACCGAGTAAGGCTTACGGCGTACTTTCTCTGTGAGCTGCCCGCCTTCCTCGTAGCCAACATAGCCTGGAGGCGCTCCGACGAGACGGGAAGTCGAATGCTTCTCCATGTATTCCGACATATCAATCCGAATGACGGCATTCTCATCGCCAAACATCGCTTCGGCTAACGCTCTCGCCAGCTCCGTCTTACCGACGCCTGTTGGGCCCAAGAAGATAAACGACCCAATCGGGCGTTTAGGGTCTTTCAGACCGGCACGCGCGCGGCGAATAGCTCTGGATACCGATTTGACAGCATCGTCTTGGCCAATAATGCGGTCATGGAGGATATCCTCCATTTTCAGCAGGCGCTCGGTTTCTTCCTCTGCCAATTTACTAACCGGAATACCCGTCCAGCTTGCAACGACTTGAGCAATATCCTCAGGCGTTACTTCGGAATCCGTGCGGCCTTGCTTTTCTTTCCACTGGTTTTTCGTGATATCCAGCTCTTCGCGAATTTTTTGTTCCGTGTCACGAAGTGCGGCAGCCTTCTCAAACTCTTGGCTTTGAACCGCGGCATCCTTTTCCTTGCGGATATCCTCCAGACGGTTCTCCAGCTGTTTCAAATTCGGCGGTACGGTGTAGGAATGCAAGCGTACCTTAGAGCCAGCTTCGTCGATAAGGTCAATGGCTTTATCCGGCAAGAAACGATCCGGAATATAACGATCTGACAGCTTAACGGCTTGCACAATGGCTTCATCCGTAATTTTCACACGGTGATGGGCTTCATAACGATCACGAAGTCCATACAAAATTTGAATCGCTTCTTCAGGTGATGGCTGGTCTACCGTAATTGGTTGGAAACGACGCTCAAGTGCCGCGTCTTTCTCGATATATTTGCGGTACTCGTCAAGCGTTGTTGCACCGATGCACTGCAGCTCGCCACGAGCAAGCGCTGGCTTCAAAATGTTCGAAGCATCGATCGCGCCTTCTGCTCCGCCTGCTCCAATCAAGGTATGGAGCTCATCAATGAATAGAATGATATTGCCAGCCTGGCGAATCTCATCCATAATTTTTTTCAGTCGGTCCTCGAACTCACCACGGTACTTGGTTCCCGCGACTACAGAGCCCATATCCAGCGTCATTACACGCTTATCGCGCAATGTCTCTGGAATTTCGTTCTCGATAATTTTTTGTGCGAGCCCTTCGGCAATGGCTGTCTTACCAACCCCAGGTTCGCCGATTAGAACTGGATTGTTTTTTGTCCGGCGACTTAGAACTTGGATTACGCGCTCAATTTCTTTGCTCCGTCCAATAACAGGATCCAGATTTCCTTCCTTCGCATAGGCAGTTAGGTCTCTAGCAAGACCATCCAGCGTTGGCGTGCTTACATTGGCTGGAGAGCCATGATTGCTTGACACGGCCTCGCTGCTGCCAAGCAGCTGCAGTACTTGCTGGCGTGCCTTGTTCAGGCTTATTCCAAGGTTGTTCAGCACACGCGCTGCAACGCCTTCTCCTTCGCGAATAAGACCAAGCAGGATATGCTCTGTGCCCACGTACGTATGACCCAGCTTCCTTGCTTCATCCATGGAAAGCTCAATGACTTTCTTCGCGCGCGGCGTATAAGCAATGTTGTTTGGCTGCTCTTGCCCGCGTCCGATTAATGCTTCGACTTCATCTTGAATTTTTTCAAGTCCAAGACCTAGTCCGATAAGCGCTTTGGCCGCAATTCCTTCCCCTTCGCGAATGAGGCCAAGTAAAATATGCTCTGTTCCAATATTGTTATGTCCTAAGCGGACGGCTTCTTCTTGCGCCAATGCCAGCACCTTCTGTGCTCGCTCCGTAAATCTTCCAAACATCATATTGATGCACCCCCATGGCCTTTTTCACCACGCAATTGCTTGCGTATGAGTTCTGCTCTCCTGAAATCCCTCTGCTCCGGACTCATCTTCTCATCGAAGGTTTGCTGCAAAAATCCGGGCTGAGTCATTACCAAAAGCTCATTCAACATTTGTGGCGTTACATTCGTCAATATACCGAGATCTGCACCAAGCCGCACATCCGACAGCCGCTGAGCCGATTCCTTGGAATCCATAATGGAAGCATACGACAAGATGCCATATGACCTCTTCACACGATCCTCAGTTCTAAGCCGCGATTCCTGCATCAGCCGCTTGCGGGCAGCTTTCTCGTGTTCGATAATTTGTCTGGCTACACTATAGAGATTGTCAATAATCTCATTTTCGGACTGTCCCAGCGTTATTTGATTCGACACTTGAAACAAATTCCCTAGCGCTTCGCTGCCTTCGCCGTAAAGCCCTCTTACCGCCAGCCCGACCTGCGTAACCGCTGATAAAATCCGATTGATTTGAGAGGTAAGCACGAGTGCCGGCAAATGCATCATAACCGATGCCCTGATGCCTGTGCCGACATTAGTCGGACATGTCGTTAAATAACCGCGCTTTTCATCAAAAGCATAATCGGCAGCTTCTTCAAAAATATCGTCAATTCCGCTGGCCAACGTCCATGCCTCCTGGATTTGGAAACCCGGATACAGACATTGAATGCGCAAATGATCTTCTTCGTTAATCATGATGCTGACAGATTCATTATCGCTTAAAATAACAGCCCCGCATTGCGATTCATTCGCTAAGTTAGGACTAATTAAATGTTTTTCGACAAGTACCCTTTTATCAAGCTCGCTTAGATCCGATAAGATGATCGTTTCAAAAGAACCCATCGACTGCAGCTTGCCGCTTTGGCTTACTTCGGTCAGTTGATCCATTACATCCTTCGACTGCTGATCTGTGGCAAGCAAGGGAAAGGGCTGATGACGTAAATTTCGGGCAACGCGCACTCTGCTGCTAATGACGATTTCCGATTCCGGGCCGTCATCCTTCATCCATTCACTAAGCGCGTGCTGTGAAAATCGATGCTTAGTCAAGAGTTTGACTCACTCCTTCTATGCCAGCCTACAGGTCTGCAATTTTGCGTTCCAGCTCACGTATTCGATCACGCAGCTCAGCTGCGCTCTCAAAGTCTTCATGCTCTATTTTGGCTTGCAAATCCCGTCTCAGCTGTTCGATTTCACGCTTGCACTGAATTTGTCCGCCTGAACGCTTGGGTATTTTACCGCTGTGTATGGTACTGCTGTGAACCCTTTTGAGAAGGGGATCAAGCTTATCCGCAAACGCCTGATAACAGGAGCTGCAGCCAAAGCGGCCTATCTTGCTGAACTGCGTGTACGTTAAGCCACAATCCTCACAACGCAGCACTGGCTGCTTTGCAGCCCCTCCTACGCCCGAGCTGCCCATATGCTCAAAGTCCAGAAGCCCTGACAATAAACTATGGATAGAGAAGCTGTTAGGTGCGCCTGGTATGCCCTCGCCCTTCTCGCGAGCACAGCTTTCACAAATGTGAAACTCAGTTTTCTCACCGTTAACGATTTTTGTAAAATGAAGCGTTGCTGGCTTTTTACCGCATTCTTGGCAATACAAAAGCCTGATCCCTCCCCTCGGTATACACGGCATCGCTTTATTTGACCAGCAATGAAATCAGCATCGATCTGAGCAGTCTCGCTCTAATTTCATCCCGCAGCGGCAGCTTTAATGCAATCGTATCCCGATGCACCGCTGCCCGAAGCAAATTTCCTTCGCGCTTTGTGATGAGGTTTGCTTCTTCCAGCTGATAAATAAGTCCTTCCGCAGCACCTTGATCCACGCATTCCCCTACCGTTTCCTCGATATGGAATTGAATCGCCTTCAGTGCCGGAAGATCAACCCGTTGTATTCGGATATAGCCTCCGCCGCCGCGCTTGCTTTCAACCATGTATCCTTTCTCCATGGTAAATCGAGTGCTGATAACATAGTTGATTTGCGACGGTACACAAGAAAATTTGTCAGCCAAGTCATTGCGTTGAATTTCCACTGCGCCCTCCGGGCTGTCTTGGAGCATAAGCTTCAAATACTGTTCGATGAGATCGGAAATGTTTCGCAAACCACCAACCTCCCTGAGAAATAACCAATAAAGCCTAAGATGAAACATTTCATTCAATAAGCCTTTTCAGTCAAATTCATTATACACCGAATATTCGGACAACTGACTTTGACTTTCTTTGACTTTGATTTTATTATATGCAATTTTAGAAAAAGGTCAAGTGCTGGAGCAAAATCATTTTATAATAGCTTGGTGCGCTTGAAGCCTGTTTATACATGAGAAAGCTCCGTTAAATAGATAAAAGCTCGTTCCATGCCTTTTGGCATAATGGAACGAGCACGAATTAACGGACGAATTATACCTATTCTGTAGTACCACGCCTATATCCACATTGCATAACAAAAAACCTGCCGCATCACATGCGGCAGGCTNGCAGGCTTCTCGTGCTTGGCGACGTCCTACTCTCCCAAGACCCTGCGGTCTAAGTACCATTGGCGCTGGAGGGCTTAACGGTCGTGTTCGGTATGGGAACGCGTGGTTCCCCTCCGCCATCGCCACCAAACTGGATTTTTCGCTGAATCACCTTCCTAAGTTCCCTCAGAAAAGATTCAACCATCGTCCTTCAAGGTGTTTACGCCCTGAAAACTGGATACGAAAGATCAGGCTTGCTGAAGCCTTGTTGCTGCTGTCTACCGGATGTATGGGTCACAGTAAACGTGTTTAG
>NZ_VCIX01000055.1 GCF_006345825.1 Paenibacillus paridis | reverse complement strand
CAACCTCTTACCACCCATACCGAATCATCTCCCTTATCCTTATTTTAATTGATTTGGATAGGAAGACTCCAGTTTAATTAGGGGGCCTAGGAGGGGGTACAGGATAGAGGAGGAAGTGGAGTGAAAACAGGCATCTATCCTGCAGCCATACAATATAGCAGCAACAGATATTAGAAAATAGATAAATGACAATACGCATCTGATACTAGACAACAGTTGGTTGAGGGGGAGTTAGGCCTTCTTAGCGGGGATTGTAAAAAGCTTTTGCGATGAGACAGCTAGGTCTTACTGGTTAGTGGGGGAAGCATTTGAGCCGTTAGTAGAGATGGTGCTGCTGAGAGGACATATCGCATGGGGAATTAATTTTAGAGATGATACTGGCTCGTTAAGCGTAATTGATAACAGTAAGGGGCTAACTGTAAGCAAAATAAAAAACAGCAGGTCAACGAGGGGATGCCTCGTCATGCCTGCTGTTTTTTTGCGTCGCAGCGGCTGATCAGCCGCTGGATTTGTCTTTTATGGGTTTCTTGCCGGCCTCTTTGGCCTTTTTAGGTTTTTCCCATCTGAAGATGGTATTTAGACCTCTAAACACCAGCTTGGATTCCTTGGTCAGCAGCGGCCCGAGTATCGCCAGAATAAGGACGTACAGGGCAGCGAATGGCTGCAGAAGCTCCAGCAAGCCGCCGGCTTTGCCGAGGTTTGCCATGATGATGGAGAACTCGCCGCGCGATACGATCGTTAGACCGATGTTTGCGGAAGCTTTAGGCGATAAGCCTGCGCTTTTGCCTGCAAACATGCCTGCGGTAAAGTTACCGAATAAGGTAACCGCAACCGCACCGAGCGAGAGCCAGACCGCGCCGCCTAGGGCGAACGGATCGATGGTCAGACCGAAGCTGAAGAAGAACAGTGCGCCGAAGAAGTCACGGAACGGCAGAATCAGATGTTCGATCCGTTTCATGTGGACGGTCTCGGCAAGCACCAAGCCAACCAGCAATGCTCCGATTGCTTCTGCTACGTGAATCGTTTCGGAGAAGCCTGCCACGAGGAACAGGAAGCCGAACACGAGCAGCAGGAACAACTCATTCGAGCGAATATTAAAAATTTTGTTAAGGAGAGGCGCTGCCTTTCTTCCGATAATAAGGAACAGAAGCATAAAGCCGAGTGCATAGGAAGCAGATAGAAGCACGCCGCCTAGGGAAGACGAGTCGCTAAGCACAAGTCCGGACAAGATGGAAATGTAGACCGCTAGGAAAATATCCTCGAACATGATGATTCCAAGAATCATTTCCGTTTCCGGATTCGCCGTCCGTTTTAAATCAACGAGCACCTTCGCGACGATTGCGCTTGAGGAAATCGTTGTAATACCGGCAATGACCATCGTTTCCGCAACAGGGAAGTCGTTGATCCAGCCAAATAGTAAACCAAGTGAAAAGTTAATGACGATATATATGGTTCCGCCTATCGCAATAGAGCGACCCGATTTCATCAATCGACCCACAGAAAACTCCAGACCCAAATAGAACAGTAGGAACAGCACGCCAAGCCGTCCCATGAATTCAATCAGTTCCGCACTATGAATAAACCTGAAGTCCAATATGCCTACGTGTGGCGCATGAGGACCTACGGCCATGCCGATCAAGATGTAAAACGGGATGACGGAAAACCGAATTTTTGCAGCTAACAGCCCGACTAAGGCGATAAGAATAACAGCAAGACCGATTTCCAGCACCATGTGATCCATAATTAACGGCTCCCGTTTTGCAGCATAAGCTTAAGAAGCTTCAAATGCTGGCGTTCACCTGCAACGATAAGGGTAGTGTCTGCTTTAAACACATAGTCGGGGCCTGGATTAATATGCTTTGCTTCTTTCTCGACAGCGGCGATAATCGTCGCTCCTGTCGTCTGGCGGATATCGGCTTGACCGATCGATCTGCCAATGCATGCGGCGTTTGGTTCAATTTTGTACCATTCAATCGTTAGGTCATCCAGTGCCACCTCAATGGTCTCTAGCGCCTTTGGTTTGTAAGTCATGCCGCCGACAATCGCGGCTACCTGTCTTGCTTCTTCATCCTCAAGCGTAACCATGGAAATGCTATCGTCCGGATCCTCATATTCGAAGTGGTACATTTCACGGCGTCCGTCATCATGAATAATAATGACAAACTTATCGCCGCTACGCGTCATAATTTGGTATTTGCGGCCAATACCGGGCAGGTCGGATTCTCTAATATTCATTGTGTAGGCCTCCTCATTTGTTGTTAGTGTACGAACAGAATGAGTAAATTAACCAACAAAATGTGAAGTGAATTTAATCGGGGTCATCAGCAAATCACGTATCCTTTGCGGAACAAAGGTACGAAGTGCGGATAAGGTGGCGGCCAGCCAATACATGAGCATCAGCGCGTGCATGTAAGAGGCAAGCAATAGGTTTTCGGGCAAAAAAACTTTCGTCGAGCTGTTTTGCTTGCCAACATTTGCGGTCGCGTATTTCGCGTCAGCCGTGATGCGGCTCGCAGCAGCTGTCAGCTCAAACGTATTACCTGCTTGGTAGGCGAACAGCGCTGCCATCAGCAACGGAACAATAATGAGCAAATTCATTAAATGCTTGCGGCTGATGCGACCAAATTCAAGTACGCCATTGTTCATCTGTTCACCTCCAAAAAGTTAGTTAATATAAGTATAATTTATAAATCGGAAATAAACAAAGCTTGATCCGTATATTCGTTAGGCAAAAGCCAAAGAATTTCATTCTATACCTACTTGTTTAATGAATTGACGATAGATCTTATGCGTTATAGAATAAAGAACGTATTTATAAATAATATGCGCGCAAAAGAGAGAAAGAAGGTTGAAATGGATGGGAGTATCAGTGCAACAGCTGTCGCCGCTCGTCGAGCAACTCGGCTTAAAACCGCATGTCGAAGGCGGATGGTACAAGGAGATTTGGAAAGCAAGCTTTGAAATACCGCAGGAGGTACTTGGCGCTCCCTATTCAGGATCACGCTTTGCGGCATCCTCTATATATTTTCTGCTACATCCGGAAGAATTTTCCGATTGGCATAGGGTTTACTCGGACGAGCTGTGGATGTGGCATTCCGGAAGCCCGATCGTGTTAAGCCTAGGCGGTCTGGAAGCAGACCCGGAGACGAGAAAAGAAATCATTGTCGGCCCTGATGTACTCGCAGGCCACCAGCCGCAAGCGCTTGTGCCCGCGAACGAATGGCAGATGACCCGCGTTCTTGGGGATGAGCCTGTACTCGTATCATGCGTGGTAGCGCCAGGCTTTCACTATGATGATTTTACGCTGGTTAAAAGGTAATCACTATATAATGAGATAAGAGCCATCCGTAAGGATTATTCCTTTACCGGATGGCTCTTGTCTGTCGTTAGGACACGTCTTCCTCCATGTGCCCCTTCTTACGGCAGGCATCTACAAATAACTGTGTGAGATGAGGGTCCCATTGCGTTCCTTTGCCTTCTTCGAGAATGGATAGGGCTCGCTCTGCGGACATTCCTTTTCGGTAGGGTCGATCAGAGGTCATGGCGTCAAAAGCATCTGCGATGGCAATTGCCCGTCCAAACAGCGGAATCGATTGGCCTGCCAATCCGTCCGGATATCCTTTGCCGTCATAGCGCTCGTGATGCGAGCGAACGCCTGGCAGCAGATCAGCCATCGCATCTGCGGGCTCGATTTGTTTTAGAATATTTTCGCCGAGGACGGGGTGAAGCTTGATTTGATCGAATTCCTCGTCCGTTAGGCGGCCCTCTTTCAACAGGACAGCATCGCGTACGCCGATTTTGCCGATATCATGGAGCAATGCGGTTTTATGTAAAATGTCGATTTGGCTGTCGGACCAGCCATCCAATCGGCCGATTTGGACGGAAAAGCGGGCTACGCGGGTCGAATGCCCGGCCGTATAGGTATCACGCGCATCAAGCGCTGCTGCCAGTGTCATGAAGTAGCTTTGCAGCAGTTGGTTGTTTCTCTGCTCACGCTCCCGAAGTCCATTGACCATATGATTGAACCCGGCTACAAGCTTGGAGAACTCATCGGAATAGATATCTGCCGCACTTGTCTCTAGGTTGCCGGCTTGAACGCTGCTCATGCCATGCTGAATCATATGAATCGGATCTTCGATGTTGCGTGAGAGCAGGGAAGCTCCAAGCAAGGAGTAAATGATCCCGATAACAAGGATAAGGCCCGCCCATTTCCAATAATCAAGGCTTCCTTCTCCCTGCAAACTATCGAATCTAATTTGAGAGGCAAGTCCAAACAGCAGCAGAGGAAGCGTCCCAATAAGGAAGGCGCTGAGCCGAAACTTGGTACGGATTGATACGAGCACTTGCCCGCCCAGCGTTATATCTTGAAAATAGAGTTCTTTGTGCTTGTTGCGGATGTAGGTGATAACGGGATGAATGGCTCTAGTGGTTAGGAAAAACTCGATCATGGCATGCATGCTGGCAATCATCAAAGCGACTGCGGCTGCAATTCCGATATAAAAATAAGGAAGCTTCAACCATCCCAAGCGTATGCAAAGGTAAGCCATCCCAATCGCCGGCAGCAATAGTCCTAGAAAATGCGGACCGAAGGTGCGCTTCACGGCCAAGGTTGGAAATCGATGTGTTTGCACATATGCGATTTTTAGCTGCTTCGATGTTGGTTTCTCCGCCTTGAAGAGGATTTGAATGGGTTTAATATGCCGATAGAAGACCAACAGCTCAATGCCAATCATAATGAGAAGTGAGATAAGCATGATGGCGGCTAAAGTGAGCTGCTCATTTTCGGGAATCGTTAGGGTGGAAAAAACGATAATGCCGCCGACGCCTGCTACGGCAACCGTTGATCCGAAGATATAATTGCGCAGCAGCTGAGAGAGAAAAGAGGGATAGACGCGATTGTCATGGTTCTCGCGTTCTGTAGGCAATGGCATAGGATGACCTCTTCTCTGCAAATTCGAATGGACTGGTACATAGTACCTATAGTATAAATCGGCATTTTAAAATTGTATATTAGATATAATGTTAAAAACTACGCGCAATCACTGGCAACTCGAAAGGATAACATATGTTGAAGGAACCCCTTTGGACCAAACCGTTTGTCTTATTGATCTTATCTAATTTGTTTTTGTTTTTGTCGCTGGAGATGCTGCTGCCGACGCTTCCCGTCTTTGCAGCGGATAAGGGCGGCTCTGATGCGCAAATAGGGCTTATCATCGGCTTATTCACCTATTCCGCAGTAGTCGTACGTCCGTTTGTTGGGATGGCTTCGGATAAATTCGGAAAGAAGCTGCTCCTTATTTTGGGCGTTGTAATTTGCTTGATTGGAACGGCCAGCTATTATGCAGCGGTTACGATTGTGATGATGCTCATGCTCCGCATCGTTCATGGCGTAGGCTTCGGAATCTCAACGACGCTTTATGGCACCGTTGCCTCTGATATCATCCCGGCTTCGCGAAGAGGCGAGGGGATGGGTTTTTTCGGTACGGGTAACGCAATTGCGATTTCTTTGGGCCCCTTTCTCGGCATTTGGCTCATGGAGGAGTTTGGTTTCTCCGCGCTGTTTATTGTGGGCGCCTGTATTTTGCTGCTGGCCGTCATCTTTACGTCTTTCGTCAAAGGGGATTCCAAAGAGGAACGCGCCCAGGCCAAGATTGCTGCCGCTGAACCGACGTCGCTGCTCTTGCGATTCGTGGAGCCCAAGGCGCTTATGCCCTCGCTGCTCGGACTTCTCGTAGGCTTGTCGCTAGGAGGAGTTATCAGCTTTATTACCTTGTTCGGCAAGGAAACCGGCGTACAAAATATCGGTTTCTTCTTCCTTGTGCTCGCGCTTAGCGAGTTTTTGATTCGGTTTGTGAGCGGGAGAATTTTTGATACGAGAGGCCGGTTCTGGGTATTATTCCCGGCAGCTATATTCTGTATGGTGGGCTGTGTAATTCTCTTTATGACCAAATCAACAGGGATGCTGCTGCTTGCTGCGGTATTTTACGGTGCGGGCTTTGGAGCGATTTTTCCTGGCTTGCAGGCATGGGTTATTGATCGGGTAGAACCGAAGCGCAGAGGCGTAGCGACAGCGACTTTCTATAACGCATTCGATATCGGAATTGGAAGCGGCGCAATGCTGCTGGGGTTAGTGGCGACTTGGTCCAATTATGCAACTATGTATTTGGTATCAAGCGTGTTTTTTATCATCTATTTAATCGTTTATTACGGGTATGAGAAGCACTTGAAAAAAACAAGCTTGCTTGAAGCAGGAAAGCGACCGTAGCGCTGCGAACAGCAGAGACGATCGCACAGGCAGTTAGTGAGAAATGTAGCGGTTTTTTCCTTCATCCTTGGCTTGGTAGAGCGATTTGTCGGCATGCGTGAACAGCTCATCCTGCGAGAGGGAGCAATCGGGATTCCATGTAGCGGAGCCCAAGCTGATCGTGACATATGGATGACCAGTTTCTTGTGAATGAGGCAGCTGTAATTGCCTGACGGCTTCAAGCAGGCGATTGGCGATTGTGGCAGCGCGCTCCTTGTTTGTTTGAGGCAAAATGATACCGAATTCCTCTCCGCCGTAACGGGCGACAATATCAAGCGGGCGCTTTAGGGCGGCTCGCATAGCGGCGGCGATCTGTCTTAGACATTCGTCGCCTTTTTGATGTCCAAACGTATCGTTATAGGCTTTGAAATTATCAATGTCGCCAAGCATTAACGTTACCGGCATATGATGGCGCTGTGCATCCTCCCATTCATGGTTCCACGTTTCGTCGAAGGTTCGGCGGTTGGCGATGCCGGTTAATTCATCCGTATGAGAAAGCGCATGCATGAGTTGGTATTGCTCCAGCATCTTCAGCTCTATCTCTTTACGGGGCGTAATGTCTCGGGAGACTGCCACGATGGTTTGCGTGCGGTCGCCTTCATTAAAGACGACGCGCCTAGTCGTCTCAAACCAGCGGTAGCTGTCATCTTTGCGCCTGATGCGGTACGTAATCGTATTCTCATCAATGTGGGTATAGAGAAGCTCCTGATTGTCGAGCATTCGCTGCATGTCATCTGGATGATAGAGATGAAACGGAGACTTCCCGATCAGCTCATCATCCCTGTAGCCCAGCAATGCATAGCATGCTGGCGATACATACGTAAACAAGCCGTTTCGGTCATGCTTGGAGATCATATCGCTGGAATTCTCGGCAAGCAGGCGGAAGCTCTTCTCGCTCTCACGCAGCTTGTCGGCGGTGCGCTTCCGCTCCGTAATTTGACGGAAATGAACGGATAGCCCGAACTCGGACGGGTAAAGATTCGCTTCGAACCAATCATTAAGCAGAGGCACGAATTGCTCGTATAGCCGCTGCTCGCGGAGCTGCATGGCCAGCTTGCATTCGATTTGGCTGATAGAACCGACAAGCCAAGGATAAAGCTCCCAGATGTTGCGGCCAGTCAGCTCTTCTTCGCTTTTTCTAAACAGCGTCTGGGCTGCTTTATTCGTATAGATGAAGCAGTACTGCTCATCCAGCGAGAAGAAGGCATCAGAAATGCTTTCGAGGATGGTGGTAATATGCTTCGTTAGCTGTTTTACTTCAGATACTGCTTGTGTTTTTTCGGAAATATCCATCATTTGTGAAATGAAATGAAGGGGATTTTCCTCCTTGTCGTAGACAAGAGTTACGCTTAAGAGAACCGTGACGGTTTCCCCGGTCTTTTTGAAATATCGCTTTTGCATTTGGTAAGTGTCGATTTCACCGAGAAGCAGCTGCTTCACATAACGGTTATCCTCTTCCAAATCATCCGGATGGGTGATGTGCTCATAGGTTTTGCTGCACAGCTCCTTCTCCTCATAGCCCAGCATAATCAGAGCGGAGGGATTCGCTACCAAGATACTGCCGTCTAAATCAACTAAAGCCATGCCGATCGGGGCGTAATGAAATGCACTGCGGAATAAATCGGCTTCACGATTCGGTTTTGAAATCAAGGTCAAGCTTCGCACCTCTCCTGCTGTCTGTACTGGATAAGATTGTTAGTCTATAGTAAAGAATAGAATACAACCCGGCGTTTGTCCACATGGCAACTTTTCCCTGTCTGGCAGGGCCGCTTGACGGCTGTTGAAACGAAAAAAAAGCTGCTCCCGTTTTGATGACGGAAACAGCTTCTTGCTTTGCAGTGCCTTACGCTTTGAAGGCACCTACGGATGCTCTTACAAGCGAGATGAATTTCGGTCTGGCTTGCTCTGCTACGCGAACGACTTGCTCATGCGTGAGCGGTTCGAGCTCATCGCCAATGGCCATGTCGGTAATACAAGTGATGCCTACAACGCGCATGCCGGTATAGTTAGCGGCAATGACCTCAGGAGCCGTTGACATGCCGACCGCATCTGCTCCCCACCCTGCCATCATGGAAAGCTCAGCCGGCGTGCAGTAGGTTGGTCCGGAGATGCTGACATAGACGCCTTGTTGAAGCTTGATATCCAGCTCTTCCGCTTTCGCAGCCACAATAGCGCGAAGCTCGCGGTTATAGGCTTGCGACATGTCAGGGAAGCGGGGGCCAAGCTCCGGAATGTTCGCGCCCATGAGCGGATTGCTGCCGGTATTGTTGATATGGTCAGTAATGAGCATCAGATCTCCCGCGGCGAACGAGCGGTTCATGCCGCCTGCGGCGTTGGTGACGAGCAGGGTTTGGATACCGAGCTGCTTCATGACATACACGGGGAAGACAACCTCTTTCATGGAGTAGCCTTCATAGTAATGGAAACGGCCTTTCATGACGAGGACTGTTTTACCTTCGAGCTGCCCGATGACCAGCTCGCCAGAATGCCCTTCCACCGTGGAAACGGGGAAATGCGGAATTTTCTCGTAAGGAATGGTGATCGCATCTGTCACCTCATCGGCCATGACGCCGAGGCCTGAACCCAAAATCAGGCCGATTTGCGGCTGCTGCTGCAGTTGGCTGCGGATATAGGCTGCAGCTTCATTTATTTTGACTAGCACGTTGTCCATCGTTGATGTACCTCCCTGATTTTGTTCAATCCTGCCTATGTTATTATTGCAGAACAAATGGTTATCATTGCCATAACAATCATAGCGTATTGAATGAACAAAAGTAAACCGAGCGGTTACCGGCACCGGATGATTGTTGTTTAAGACAAAGCTTCGTATAATGGAACATAACTTATGCAATCGAGTATGAATTGATATGGAGGAATAGAGGATGAATACCAGAACGGACTATACGCCAGCAGAAGTAGCGGCGATGATTGATCATACGATACTGAAGGCAGACGCTACGAAGGAAGAAGTATTGCAAATTTGCCGCGAAGCCAAGCAGTACCAATTTGCTACGGTTTGTGTAAATGCAGGTTGGGTAGCGGTCGCGGCCGATGAGCTCAAAGGCTCAGGCGTCGGCATTACTACCGTGGTGGGCTTTCCTTTAGGCGCGACAACGACAGCATCCAAGGCGGCTGAAGCCAAATTTGCGATCGCGGATGGCGCAACCGAGGTAGATATGGTTCTGAATATCGGCTTGCTGAAGTCGGGCGACCTCGAAGGCGTTCAGCGCGACGTAGCAGGCGTGGCTGAAGCTGTAAAGGGTCAAGCCGTACTTAAGGTTATATTGGAGACAGGGCTGCTGACGGATGAGGAAAAGGTAGTGGCTTGTGAAATTTGCGTAAAAGCGGGCGCTGATTTCGTGAAAACATCGACAGGTTTTGGCAAAGGCGGAGCAACGGTCGAGGATATTGCCCTAATGCGCCGCACAGTGGGTCCTGATCTAGGCGTGAAAGCATCCGGCGGAGTTCGCGACCGTGAAACGGCATTGCAAATGATCTCTGCAGGTGCTACGCGCATTGGCGCCAGCTCAGGCATCGCCATCGTTACGGGCGGTAAGGGCGAAGGCTACTAAGCTAAGCGGCACGCTGTCTGTAAAATGAGAAGGAGGGAAGCGCAGTTTGTTGGCGCTACCCTCCTTTTTTGCTGTGTTTGAAAGATATTCAGTGGTTTAACGGGAATTTCTCCCGTTAATTCAACAGTGGAGCTCAATTCTGAGTGATTAGCTGGAATTGTTCCTGCTAAATGAGCGATTCATCCATGGATAAGCTGATTATGCTGCTTTTAACGGGAGAAAATCCTGTTAATCGAAGTCGAGTATAAGCTGGGGGAATATTAACGGGAGAAATTCCTGTTAATTGGAGCAGAATGTAGGTTGTGGCAATCATACTGTGCAGGATTCCTGTTAGTGGGAGTCGAGTACGGGTAGCGGGAATGTTAATGGGATAAATTACCTNGGGTAGCGGGAATGTTAATGGGATAAATTACCTTTAATAGGGACGGAATGTATGTTGTGGCAAGCATTATGTGCAGGATTCCTGTTAGTGGAAGTCGAGTAAAGGCTGAGGTAATCATAAAGTGAGAGTTTCTGAAAGAGGAAGTTGAGTATGGTTGAGGGGATATTAATGGCAGGAATTACCTTTAATGAGGACGGAATGTATGTTGTGGCAAGCATTATGTGCAGGATTCCTGTTAGTGGAAGTCGAGTAAAGGCTGAGGTAATCATAAAGTGAGGGTTCCTGAAAGTGGAAGTTGAGTATGGCTGAGGGAATGTTAATGGGAGAAATTCCCGTTAACGGGAGCAGAATGTTGGTTGTGGCAAACACAATGTGCAGGATTCCTGTTAGTGGAAGTCGAGTATAGGCTGAGGCAATCATACCGTGAGGAAGTTCAGTTAGTGGAAGTCGAGTATGGGCTGTGGCAAACATAACGTGCAGGAATTATGTTAGTGGAAGTTGAGTATAGGCAGTGGCAATCATGACGTGAGGAAGTTCAGTTAGTATGAGTCGAGTATAAGCTGAGGTCATCATAACGTGAGGAATTTCAGTTAGTCAAAACAGAGTAACGCTGAGTCAATATTAACGGGAATTTCTCCCGTTAATTCAACAGTGGAGCTCGATTCTTAGCGATTAGCTGGAATTTTTCCTGCTAAATGAGCAATTCATCCATGGTTAAGCTGATATTGCTGCTTTTAACGGGAGAAAATCCTGTTAATCGAAGTCGAGTATAGGCTGGGGGAATATTAACGGGAGAAATTCCTATTAATTGATGAGTTTGAGCCGGACTGGCATCAGTCCAGCTCAAACCAGCGCAATCCAGGACAAGAAAGCTCAGTCCAGCTCAAACCAACGCGATCCAGGAGAAGAAAGCTCAGTGTAACTCAATCCAGCCCAGTCCAGCTAGGCACATCTCAACACATCTCAACACATCTCAACAAACAGCTGCAAAGTTCAGCTTAACGCTCGCAGCTGATCGTCATATTCGCACGCAATTCCTCGCCTGCATTTAGCATAACTAGCTCGTCCTGGCGAGTCAATTCGCCGTTCATCGCCATCCATGGCTCTACGCATACGAATGGGCGATCCTTCACCGACCACAGCACCATGTATTTGAAAATATCATCATAAGTCAGGCGAACGCGGGCCCCTTGCAGCGCTGGGAAGGAAATTTCACTTTTCTTCACATCAAGCAAGCATACCGACTCCACAAGCCCTTCCAAGTCGATAACGCCGTCGAATGGCTTCTCTACATTGTCGTTGTAATCGACATAGCGGGTTGCTTCGATGTCGTAGGCGATCTTTTTGTCCGAATCGATTGCAAAGTACGGATGAAAGCCAGCGTAGAACGGCATTGCAGCTGCTTCGCTTAAGTTGCGGTATTGCTGGCGAGTATGTAACTGGCCGTCTTGCAGGGCGTAGGTAAACGTAAGCTCGAAGTCGAATGGATAGACGCGAAGCGTTTCCTCATTGCTTTGAAGTCGAATCGTAATGGAGGCCTCGCCTTCCGTTGAGGTAGACAAAACGTCCCACGCAGCGGTGCGCGCGACACCATGGTTGGCGATTTTGTATGTTTGGCCATTCCACTCATATGTCCCGTTCTCTAGCTGACCGCAGATCGGGAACAATACAGGATTGCCGCCGCGAATATTCGCGGTAGGGTTCTCAAAGGTTTCCTTGTCTAAGTAAAAAAGCTCAAGCCCATGCAGCTGGCAACCGATGGTGATTCCTCCGCGCTCCGGGCACACAAGCACACGAGAATCGGTGCTTTTATCGGTTAATTCATATAACGTATAGGTTTCCTTGTAGCTGCGTACTTCGTAGTTGCTCAATTGATTCCCTCCAGTATTTAAAGCATGTCCTATTTTTCCCATCATACCATATTTGCTGAACGCGATATCGCAATTATTATAGCCTGATCCTCGCCTATAGAGTCATTTTGCGTTCCCCGCCATCAGACCGCTCACCGCTTGCACGAAATATGCCTGTTTCAAAATGGTCGAATCTAGTAAAACAAATATCTACTCCCTTTTAAGAGAGTGGCATAGTATATATTAACTTCAGAGCACAGCAGATCTAACTAAAATGCCGCACTAATAAATCGCAACAAAAGACGATAAGTCTATGTAATGTAGTGGACCGACTGTTTGCGAACTCTGAAGCCAAATCCACCCCAAGCTCCCTCCCTCCGAGCGACAGGGTGGATTTTTGCTTATCTAACAAAAAAGAGCAGCACTGCATCGGCTATTAAGCTTTTGCAAGTGGCTGCTCTTTTAGGGTAACCTATTTATTCTTTTGTTTCTGTCGTAGCTGAAGGCGCTGGAGAAGCCTCAGGCGTCAAGGTGTTTGTGATTTTTGCTTTCGCACGAATCTCGCTCATCCAAGCCTCGGAAAGCTGATTGGCTTCCGTAGCCACAAGCTGCTTCTTGATTTCTTCCTTCTTCTCTTCGAAAGTCGGAACGACAGCAGCCTTCTCGGCTGTTTTCTTAATGATGTGGAAACCGTGCTGTGATTGAACGACAGCGCTGATTTCATTAATTTTGAGCGCGAATGCTGCTTCTTCAAATTCGGCAACCATGTCGCCTTTACCGAAGAAGCCAAGGTCGCCGCCTTTATCCTTCGAGCCTGGGTCAATCGATTTTTCTTTGGCAATGGCTGCAAAGTCGCCGCCTTGCTTAAGCTCAGCCAAGATCGCATCTGCTTCTTCTTTGGTTGCCACAAGGATATGGGAAGCTTGAATTTCCTCAGGCGTACCCATGGTAGCCTTGTTCGCATCATAGTATTGTTGAACCTCTTCGTCCGTTACGTCCGTTTTTGGTTCTAGAATTTTGCGAATCGTGAGATTGATTTTTGTATCTTTTTTCAAGCTTTCAACTGTCATATTGTATTGGGCAAGCGTCGAGTTGAACTCTTCTTCCGATCCGAAGCTTTTCTTGATCAGATCGATTTCGGAGTTAATGTCCGCGTCAGTAACGGTAATGTTGTTGGCTTTCGCTTCCTGCATGATGAGCTCTTGAGTGATGAGGTTCTCAAGCGTTGCAGGGCCGCCAGCCGTAATTAACTCATCGTATAATCTTTCTTTGCTAATGTTGGTGCCGTTGACGGTAGCCACGGACTCATTGTCTGCTCCGCCAAATGGCGGTTTGATCAATACGATGATAAGCACGACAGCCAATAGAGCGGAAATAACGATCCATGCTTTGCCGCCACCGCCACCTTTAGGTGCTTGCTGATGGCCGTCATGGCCTGGAGCTGCCGGATTGAATCCCGCGTTTGGCGATTCTGGAAGCTCACCGTTTGATTCGGAGCGAAGCTCCTCTTCAATTGCAGCATCTTGCTCGGATAGCTTGTCCAAACTTATGTCATTCTCGGTTGTGTGAAGCTCTTCTTTCGCAGCCAATTCGTTTTCTACGTCTTTTTTGGACTGCGATTCTTTGTTATCCATTCCATAAACTCCCTTCGATTTACCTGTCTTTCATTACTATAACAAAACATGCTTCAAAAAACCTTAATCTAAAATAAAAATACAACTTTTGCTTTTTGTCGATGCGTTTCCATTGTAAGCGTATGCTGCTATCGATATCAAGCGCGAAAGATGGATTTTAGGGTCGAAAGCCCAGTTATTTTAATATATAGAGTAAATACATCCTTAGGGCGTACGTTCTCTATATTTCTTGAAATGAAACACGTCGCGCCGACAAAGGGGTGCGAAGACGTTTCACCTTGCGTAATTTCGCTGTTTATCAGATGCAGGAGGGATGATATGATAGGAATAAAAGGTATTCCAACATTATCCTACATAATTCGTGATATTTTCAGCAGACAACCAGAATAAATGTTACATCTGCGCAGGCGGCAGGCGGTATCGTTTATGAACATAATTTTGATCTAATTGTAGGAGGAATAGTCTTGCGCCAAAATATAGGGGTATACACCCGGTTCATCCTTTGCATGCTGCTGCCTCTGGCAGGGTATTTTGTGCTGCGCGGTACGGCGCTCGACAAAAGCATCAATGCACCGCACGAGCATTTTTATATCGTCAGTCTCGTTTCAGCGTTATCTCTAATGCTTGCCATTGCGGTGGGCTTTGTTGCGATTTCGCTGCGTAATATTAAGATTAGTTTTCTATCGCTATCTTATGTATCTCTCACTGCTCTTTTCACTTTGCATGGGTTGTCCACGCCTGGCTTCCTAATGGAACATACTGGAATCGCAGCTAGCGCAGCACAGCTTAGCGTCATGATTGCTGCTGTCTGGCTGTGGTTATCCTCCGTTTCAGTAGATCAGCCTTTGATTAAGTGGCTTGCCGATTGGCAACGATTTTTACTCCCCGGATGGTCGGCGCTGCTGCTTGTTTTTTGCTTGGTGCTTTGGTATCACCCGAATTTGACGCATTATTTCCACCTGAAGGAGACGGCGATGAGGTGGATCGCTAGCGTGTTTATCTTCCTCTTAAATGGCTGGACGGTTTACCGTTATATGAGGACTTACTTATCCTCCCGTTTTCCATTGCAGCTGTCGATCGTTTATAGCTCCGGTTGGATGATCGTGGCACAGGTAATTATCGCGAGCGGGCATTCCTGGCATCTAAGCTGGTGGCTATATCATTTTCTGCTGCTTGCCTCAGTGATTGTCATGGTGATGGGAATCGTATCCCAATATGTCAGCTCCAAATCGATTACGGCTTCGATAAAGCTCATGTTCCGCGCGAATCCGCGGGACTGGATTAACACGTACATGTCAACTAGCGTTCGGGAACTGGTGATGACGACGGAAGCACGCGATTCCTATACCGCAGGCCATAATTACCGGGTGGCATTATATGCTCTGAAGCTGGGTGAGGAGCTTTCCTTAACCTCAGCCGAGCTTCGGGCGATCGCACAGGGCGGGCTTGTGCATGATGTTGGCAAGCTGCGCATCCCGGATACGATTCTGAACAAGCCGGGCAAGCTCACGCCAGAGGAGCGGAATATTATTGAAGTGCATCCGGTGTCGGGCTATGATTTATGCAAACGGCTCGGATTTATGCCGGAAGAGCTATCAGTTATTCGCTCGCATCACGAGAAATGGGACGGAAGCGGCTATCCTGACCAATTGGCAGGCGAGCAAATTCCGTTATTGGCGAGAGTAACCGCTGTGGCAGACGTCTATGACGCGTTAACTTCTTCGCGTTCTTACCGGAAGGCTATGTCACATGAAGCGGCAATGGAGATTATTTTGAAGGAGAGCGGGAGCCACTTTGATCCTTCATGCGTAGAAGCATGGGAGCGCCTGGTTAAGGAACAGCCGGGCTTCTTCGAGGAGACGATTCGCAATAGTCCTCACCTGAAGCTGGACAAAAGGCATGTTCGATAACCGATGCCATGGCTCATTCTATGCATTTCCTTTTTGGCTATCGACAGTTGTACAATAGGTAGGAGAGCTTCATGAGGTTAAAAAAACATGAGGGTTTTCAATAGAACTGGTTGGAGGGTATCGAAAATGACGTATTTGGCAGACAATCACCGGTATGAGAGCATGAAATACAATCGCGTTGGACGCAGCGGCTTGAAGCTGCCGGCTATATCCCTCGGGCTATGGCATAATTTTGGCGGCGTTGACCGCCTCGAGAGTGGACGGGCAATGGTTCGCCGGGCATTTGATTTGGGAATTACCCATTTCGATCTGGCTAACAACTACGGGCCGCCTCCGGGCTCTGCCGAAGAGACGTTCGGACAAATCCTGAAACAGGACCTTACCGCTTACCGTGATGAACTGATCATCTCCACCAAAGCTGGCTATTATATGTGGGAAGGCCCTTACGGCGAATGGGGCTCACGCAAATATTTGATCTCAAGCCTGGATCAAAGCTTGAAGCGGATGAATCTCGACTACGTCGATATTTTCTACCATCATCGCCCGGATCCGAATACGCCGCTTGAAGAGACAATGGCAGCGCTCGATCACGTCGTTCGCCAAGGGAAGGCGCTTTACGTCGGCGTATCCAACTACAGCGCAGAGCAAACCGCGCAAGCGGCAGCGATCTTGAAGCAGCTCGGAACACCTTTCCTCATTCACCAGCCTTCTTATTCCATGTTCAACCGCTGGATCGAGGATGGCTTGCAGGATGTGCTGGAAGAGGAGGGGATCGGTTCAATCGTATTCTCTCCGCTTGCCGGAGGCTTACTGACGAATCGTTACCTAAATGGCGTTCCTGCCGATTCGCGTGCAGCGGGACCTAGCGTATTCCTGAAGACAGACCAAATCACGGACAGCAAGCTGAATAAGATCAAGCAGCTCCATGAGCTTGCTCAGGAACGCGGCCAATCGCTAGCCCAAATGTCCCTGGCTTGGGTATTGCGCGGCGGGAAAGTAACGTCAGCACTAATCGGCGCAAGCCGTGTGGAGCAAATCGATGATAACGTCGCTGCACTTAGCCGTCTTGATTTCAGTGACGAGGAACTAAGCCGCCTGGAAGTCATTCTGGCAGCGGAGTAAAGGTTTGCGTTTATACTTGTTAAAACTTTAATTATCCCAGCGCTGGGGCAGCTGTCCGTGGTTTTGCGGCATGCATGCTTCAGCGTTTTTTTTATTCTCCAAGCGGTAGGCAAAAGAGGTATAATAGTGTCAAAGTTCGACATTTGCGGTTCATGCGGAGCGGAAGGGGAAAGCAGCTTGAAAAAGATGTCGTTGCGGACAAAAGGATTGATATTGATTGTTCTCATCTCTTTGGTTCCTCTATTAATTGCAGGGGTAGGCAACTACTCCGCCGTGAAGGAAGCCATGCTTCAATCAGAAATTGAGAAAACAACGAGCAAGCAAAATATACGGGCGAATAATTTGGCTTCATGGATGGCGATTCGCAAGGCTGAGGTTGTCGTTATGAGCCGCACGGAGGTCGTTCGATTCGGCACGGACGAAGAGCGCATTCATTATTTCGGGCGCGAGCTTGTTCGCGGCGGCTTCATCTACCATTCAATTGGATTCATTAATGAGGATGGGATGGCTCTGCGTACCGATGGCGGACGGACCAACCTAAGCGACGAGAAATTCTTTCAGGAAGCCAAGGATGGAAAGATTGTCATCACCGATCCGTTTATGCCTTCTTTCTCTGATACGAAGCAATCGCTGATTGTCGTGCCTGTTTATGGGGCAACCAACGAGCTGAAGGGCGTCGTGTATGCTTCTATCGTATTTACTACCATGCGCCCCTTTATTGAATTTGCGGAAGAGAATACGCTCGTGCGCCTCTTTAATGATAGTGGAGGTGTCATTTATTGTTCCAATTTGGATCTGATCGATAATATCAGTCTATTTGACGAGAATTCCGATTGGCTTCCGGTTGCCGGTAAGCTAATGGAGTCGGAGCAGGGCGTAACCAAGCTTAATATCGAGGGTACTCCCTATTCTATTTTCCATACGAAGGTGAACGATACTCCATGGCGATTTGCGCTGCAGGTGCCGATGTCGGAGCTTCAGAGTCAGATGAAGCCGATCTTTTGGCGTATTTTTACGACGATTGCCGTCTCTGAATTGATTATCGTAATCTTCTTTTATTTATATTTTGAGCGGATTGTGAAGCGTCTTGAAGGCATACTGGGCGTAACGGAGCAGGCTGCTGCGGGGCGCTTCCAAGCGGAGCATCTTGAAGTAGAGCCACATGACGAGATTGGGCAGTTAGGCCATTCCGTCAATGGGATGATGGAGCATCTACAGGATATGTTTGACCGGCTGGAGGCCATCATTAATCAGAATCAATATGCCTTTATCGTTCTGGATGAGCATTATAAAGTGACCTACTTGAACAAGACGGCTGAGGAGATGTTAGGCTACAAAACGGCAGAATTGGCAGGCATCGCGACTCCCCTGATGTTCATGGATCTTGATGAAATTCGTTTGGAAGCAGAGAGGCTTACGCTTGAGCTAGGCAGAGAGGTTCAGCCGGGTCTTGAGGTGTTTAAGGAGCTGCGGTCCGATACGTTCTCCTATGAACGCGAGTGGACGTTTATTCATAAGGATGGCACGCGCATACCGGCCCTGCACAGCTCGAACGGCCTTCGTGACCGCAATGGACGTTTCTCTGGCGTCGTTGGCATGGTGCTCGATATCTCTGACCGCAAGCATATGGAGAAAGCGCGCAATCGCTTGCTAGATATCGTCGAGTCAGCGAAAGACTTAATCGCCTCCGTCAGCTCGGAGGGCAAGGTTGTCTACATGAACCGCGCGGGCAGAGAAATGCTTGGCTTGCAAAGCGCGGTAGATGGCAAGTATACCGTCAGGGAGCACTCCCAACCGGATATGTATTCCGAGCTTGTAAAGGGAGCCGCGCTGGCGAAGGAATTTGGTTTCTGGGAAAGCGGCGCGCAGTTGATTAGAAGCGACGGCGAAGCGGTTCATGTGTCCATGGTTGTCGTGGCGCATCAGAACGAGGACACGGGCGAGCTGTATTTCTCCTGCATTGCCCGTGACATTTCGGAGCAGAAGCTGGTGCAGGAGGAGCTTATCCGCGCTACGCTTGAGGCGGAGGAAGCGAACCAGGCGAAGAGCAGCTTCCTAGCGCTGATGAGCCATGAGATCAGAACGCCGCTCAATGGCATTATCGGCTTGACGCAATTAATGCGCAAAACGGGTCTGTCTGCATCGCAAAAGGACTACATGGATAAGATGAACACCTCCTCGGAGACGCTGCTGCGCTTGATTAACGATATTTTGGATTTCTCCAAAATTGAAGCGGGCAAGGTGGACATCGAACGCCAGCCGTTCCGGCCAGACGAGCTTATGCACCGGATAAGCGACCAATTAAGCGTATTTATGGGCGGCAAGGAGCAGTTCGAGTTCATTATTGCAACCCCGGAGCGGTTGCCGCAATCGATTATCGGAGATGCGCTTCGATTGGAGCAGGTGCTGCTCAACCTATGCATGAATGCCATCAAATTTACGAACCGCGGGCATGTTAGATTGCAGTTGGAGCTGATAGAAGAGTCGGACAAAGCGATCAGCATTCGCTTTACGATCGCAGACACGGGGATCGGCATGAGTGCAGGCCAGGTCGATAAGCTATTCAAGCCATTCACGCAGGCAGACGGTTCAACAACCCGCAAGTTCGGGGGAACTGGACTTGGCCTGGTCATCTCTAAATCTTTGGTTGAGCTGATGGGCGGCAAGCTGAAGGTGTCGAGCGAAGCATTCGTGGGCAGCCAATTTTTCTTTACGCTGCCGTTCAAAGTGCTGCACAGCTATCCGGAGCATATTTGGCGGGCTCGGAAAGAGCTGATGGAGCAGCCGGTCTGGATTGTGGAGGATGACGATGAGATGCGCGGTCATTGGATTGAAATTATAGAATCCTATGGCTTAACGGCGATACCTTTCCACTCTTGGAAAATGGCCCGTGACCGTCTTCGCCGCATTGGAGCCGGAGCGCTGCCTAAGCTAATTGTTCTCGACATGGAAATGCCAGATATGTACGGAGCCGAAACTTGGCTGGAGTTCCACCGAGATGCGGAGCTGGCCGGCGTGAAGACGATCGCTATGACGACCTCGTATGGACGCGACGAAATGATGCAGCTTCCGGCAGAGCAAAGGCCGGTCACGCTGTTAATCAAACCGATTATGCGCTCAGGCATGCTGCGTGCGATTGAAAGCGTATTGGAGCAGAAGAACGGGCATGCCCGCGAACAAGAGAACGCTGAGCCGGCGGCCGAAGTGATGAAGAACGAATCCAGCACGCGTATTTTGCTGGCTGAAGACAATAAAATCAATCAGCTTGTTGCCATTGAGATTTTGAAGGAGCAAGGCTATGAGGTGGGCTTGGCCGAAAATGGTGAGGAGGTACTCCAGAAGCTGTCCGAGGAACACTGGGACTTGATCTTGATGGATATTCATATGCCTGTCATGGATGGCTCGGAGGCGGTTAGGCTCATTCGGAGCCAATCGGAATATGATGAAGTTCCGATCATTGCGGTAACGGCCAATGTGCTGCGCAACGATCATGAACGGTATTTGAAGCAGGGCATGAATGACGTCGTGACCAAGCCGATTTCTTCGGAGCGTCTGCATACGGTTATTTCCTACTGGCTTAAGCAAAACGAGCCAGCAGCCAAGCCCGCGGATAGTCTAGAGCAGCGTGCAGAGGCTAGCCGTACGGAAGCCGTAGTGCCTGCTGCCAAAAGCCCGCTGCCGCCGATTGCCGGTATGGACGTAGATAGCGCTATTGCCCGGGTTAATGGCAAACTGCCGATTTTGCTCCATATGATGGAGCAGTTTATGCTGGATTATGATTCATTCGCCGATCAGCTTCGTATGATGGTTAAGCAGTCCGAGCTGACAATCGTCAAGCGGATGGCTCATACCCTAAAGGGAGCAGCAGGTTATTTATCCGCTTATGAATTGTTAGAAGCGGTATGTGAAGTAGAGCGAATTGTTAAGCAGCCGGAGCTGGCGACGGAGGAGCTTCAAACGGCGATTAACGATGTAGAATCGGCTTTGAAGCGGCTTCTGGCAGGCCTCCACAGTGCCAAGGAAACATTCGACAATAAATCCTAACAAATTTCTAACAAATTGTTGTCCCTTTCAAGTCGGTATTGTATAGTAGAGATACAATAAATATTCGACAGAAATCTTCAATCCTCAAAAAGGGTGACGACAATGTATAAAGTTCTAGTTATTGAAGATGACGTCATGATGAGTGATATGCTGTCTATGTATTTATCAGAAGAAGGCTATTCTGTCATGCAAGCCTATAGGGCGGACGAGGGGCTAAGGCTCGCGTCAGAGTTTGCTCCTGATTTAGTGCTGCTTGATTTGATTTTGCCTGATTTGGACGGCATGGAAGTTTGTGCGCTCCTTCGAAAACGTTCTAACGTTCCAATTATGATCCTGTCTATGAAGAGTGAAGTGTCCGAACGGGTTCAAGCTTTGAAGGCCGGAGCAGATGATTACATGTGCAAGCCGTTCAGCATGCACGAAATGACCGCCAGGGTAGAAGCGTTAATTCGCCGCTCGAATACGATGCATACCGATTCGGTACAGCAGGTTGCTGCGGCCATCGAGACCGTCGACGATAGCAATGCTATTCAGCTTGACTTTGAGAGACGACTGCTGCTTGTGCGCGGCCAGCTCGTGGAGACTACTTTCTCGGAATATGAGCTTATGAAGCTTTTTCTAGCTTATCCGGGCAAGGTATTCAGTAGAGAAGAACTTATAAATACGATTCGCGGCTTTGATTCCTTTGTGACAGACCGTGCCATCGACGTACATATCGTCAACCTTCGCAAGAAAATCGAACAAAACCCGAAAGAGCCGCGGCTTATTCGTACGGTTTGGGGATTTGGCTACAAGTATACGGCTGAGCATACAAGCATAAGCCAGAGCTAATGACTTTTGATTTTATATCTTGTTCTCAGGGCCATTTCGCTAACGCGGAATGGTTCTTTTTTTGCTGTAAACAGTTAGGATCACTCCTGTTGGTGTTGAATTGTAAGGCTGCTGTCCCTTGTATTAAAATAACTAACATTCTTCTAAAGCTCTCTCTTTAATTTTTCTAATGATTGTATGTCAGAATAAGGATAACTAAGGGATGAGGACGGTGTTTATAAGACATGGATGCTTTGACCGGTTTGCCTTGCCGCAAAGAAGCTTTTGCACAGCTGGAGGTAGCCGTAAATGTTGTACGTGCGGCCGGTAAACGGATGGTAGTGGCGCTCGTTGATATTGATCGGTTTTATCGGGTGAACGAAGCATTGGGGACGGATTTCGGCAATGAGGTGCTATGTATCATGAGCAAGCGCCTAGCAGAGGCAAGGATGGTTTCTACCAGCGTGAGCCGAGTAGGAGGAAACCGTTTCCTGATCGCTATGCCCGTAGAACCGGAAGAGAACGGAGGCCTTCAGGCCGTGGAAGCGATTAAAAATGCGGTCGAGCGGCCAATTGATGTCGAAGGGACGGAGCTGTATCTCACATCAAGCATTGGCGCAACGCTATTTCCACAGGATGGCCGGACAAGCGAGCAGCTGATTACGCGTGCAGAATCAGCTTTATATCAATCCAAGTCGCAAGGCGGAAACCGGGCCCGATTTTATAATTTAGAGGATACGATCCAGCTCAACCGGAGGATTGATATCGAGGCGGCTTTGCGGCCAGCCTTGTATTTAAGGCAGTTTCGCCTCAGCTATCAGCCCATCTATCGGATGTCAGACGGGAAGTTAAGAGGATTTGAGGCGTTGATTCGATGGGAGCATCCTCAGCTTGGGGATATTTCGCCAACGGAATTTATACCTTTAGCCGAGCAAAACGGTTTGATTGTTCCTATAGGCGAATGGGTGCTTCGGGAAGCTTGCAAAATGCTCGCAGGCATGAGCAAATACGGCTTGTGCAGCTTAATTATGTCTATTAATATTTCGCCAATGCAGCTGCTGGATCCCACCTTTTCGCAGACCGTACTGAATGCGCTCAAGGATCATCATCTGCAACCGGACTCCTTTGAGCTTGAAATTACGGAGAACCACCTGCTCTACACCTCGGACACAGCGATTTCTACGCTTAGCTGGCTTCGGGCGACTGGTGTGCGCATTGCGCTTGATGATTTTGGGATTGGCTACTCCTCACTCGCCAACTTAAAGCAATTGCCGATCCAATGCTTAAAGATTGATAAATCTTTCGTGAAAAAAATTGATCTTCAAAGCGCGGAACGAATTATCGTCGAAGGCGTAATCAAGCTGGTGCACAAGCTTGGGCTTGAGGTGATCGCGGAGGGCGTCGAATATGCGGAGCAGTATGAACTGCTTTGTGAATGGGGCTGCAATTATGTGCAGGGCTTTCTTCTTGGCAAGCCGCAGGAGCCAGATGTTCTCGATCTCTCGATGATTCGTCGTTCAGAGGGGTAGAGTGGCAAGAAACGCTGACAAGGAAAGCCGAAATGCAAAAGACCTGAGGGGGCATTGGAGAAATGCGCCTTCAGGTCTTTTTTCTACTTCTACGTAGCGTTAACATACTTCAAGATAAAGCTTCGTGCCGTCGTTATATTGGAAAATAGCCACGTCGCGCACCATTTCAACCGATTTGATTCTTCTCCATTTTTTGCGGAAATCAAAATCCAATTCCAATTCGTACAATTTATGATTAAGCAGTTCTAAGGATGCTGATTGTTCGTTAGGATAGTAGACAGGGACGGAACGACTTTTGAAGGTAACGATTTTCATCATTTCCTATAACACCTCCGATCGATTTCCTCCATTCTATCGTATACCTTTTAGCCTCTTATGAAACTGTCATGAGGATTTTGTTTATTTTACTTACACTTTTCTAACAATTCGACATTTTTTGCAAATATCTAGGCGGCATACAGCGCACGTAAAACGTCCTCAAAGCTTTGGTTGCTCATAATCGGATAGATGATGGCAATAATCGCAAGGTGAAGCGGATAGAAGCTGCGCCAAACGATGCGGGGAACTTTTATTTTATCGGCGCTGCGCATGAAGTCGGGCATATACACGATAAGAATGGTAGCAAACAGGCTGAAGAGTTGAATGAACCAGCCCTTCACAAAAAAGCTTACCACGTTTAGCGTAAAGTGAAACAAGGTGAACCATTGCGCCTGCGCGTAACGGTAGACAAGCACAAGGAGCACGACATAAGCGCCATAGCTGAACGGCAATATTTCGAGCAGGCTTGCTGTGGCACCGGCTAATAGGATTTGCAGGGGAGGCTTATCGCCTAATTTATCAAGAAGGCGCAGAAGCAGCAGGCAAACGAGCAGAGAGCCTACCGTATTGACTTCAAGCCTGTGAAAGGCAAATTGATAAGGCAGCTGCGACAGGAGGGCGATGCCGGCCATTCTTCTCAGATACCGGTTGATATCGCTTGTTCGAGAATAGCCGATTACAATGGACAAAGCGTAGAATGGCAAAGCCAGACGCCCGATGATTCGCCAGACGGAGTTCTCCGGAAACCAAACGAGCCCCACATGGTCAATCAGCATCGTAAGCATAGCTAGAAATTGAATGGATTCCACCTACATTCTCTTGAAGTTATACCTTTTAGTATAAGCGATTCAAGAGATAAGGAACAGGAAGACCTCCAGCCCGCTCGGCGCGGCTAAGGAGGTCTTCGTTATGAATTATGGGCTTAGAGACCGGCATTTTTCTGCAACCGGCGGGCAATTTCCAAGAAATCCTCTTGCGAGATGCCGGGCGCAAACTCCTCGGGCAGCTCTCCCAAATCGGGCATCGGTGCTCCTTGCGGAGCGCCTTGGATGACTTCAAGCGGTGCTCCAGTGAGCGGGTTCTGGCCATTCCAAATGAGCACAACATCCTTGTAATCGTTCTGGCTGAACGTATAAAGCTTGTTGCCGAGCCCCATGGCTTCATATTTTCGCGCCGTCTCAAAGCTGTTATTGCTAAGATCGGGAATAGGAATCAGCCGTTTCACATCAACGCCTGTGGCGATCTCGAGCGCTTTGGCATAGGCAAGCACATGCACGCCGCCCCTAACCAGCAAATACCCGATCATTGCGCGTGCGGTAGGATGGTCGGTCATCTCATACACACGCATCTTATGCGTGCGCGCTCCACACTCCAGGAAAAAATTATGCAGCAGGTCAAGCACGAGATTGCCGCTGCTAAATACATTATCACCCGTCCATGCGCGGCCCATGGAGTCTCCGGGCAAAGAGGTTTGTGCCGTTTGGATAAAAAAGTAGCTGTTGCGCTTGTTCACACCCTCCCGCAGAGGAGTGGAATTGGGATCGCCAGCCGTTGTCGTGCCCGTGAGCACCATGTTGATGGCTGTCGAAACAAGCTCGACATGGCCAAATTCTTCTGCTGTTATGCTCGATACAAGATCGTAGAAAGGCTTAAGTTTTTTCTTTTCACGAAAGTTAAAGGATTGGTACATATAGTTGTTCAGGGTCGACATTTCCCCAAACTTCCCACCCAGCAGCTCCTGTACCGCTGCAGCAGCATTGGCATCCGCGTAAGGGGACGGCGGGAGCTCTATCTGAAGCCGGTTTATCCGTTCAATCACGAGCTTGCTCACCTCTTCTCTTCGACAGTTCCACTCACTCATATGTATGACAGCTCTCGCAGCCATAGACCGTCGATGTCAAAAGGGACAACCTCCTGTCGAATGGACAGACCGAATTAACTAGGTAGAGAGCAGCGTGATGACGAGCAGCTCGTAGAGGATAAGCGGCAGCACCGCATTATAGGAATTCATAAAGGCACGAGGATCACGCATCGTACATTGCAAATATAAGACGCAGTGATCGATATGCATAATTCTTCCTTCATAAATATGCCCGTCGACCATTTGGACGCAAACATACTTGTGCATATGCCCTCCGCACATGTTCATGACGCGGTCGCGTACCTCCATGACCATTGCCGTATGCTGCGGTTCCGCTTCATAGAGAACGGGTGCTGCTTTCTCCATGCCCATCGGACCCATGTTGGGAGCGTTCGCCATCCCTGCCATGTTTGGCATCATGCTGCCCATGTTGGGGCTGTTCGCCATCCCTGCCATGTTTGGCATGCTGCCCATGTTGGGGCTGTTCGCCATCCCTGCCATGTTTGGCATGCTGTTCATGTTGGGGCTGTTCGCCATCCCTGCCATGTTTGGCATGCTGCCCATGTTGGGGCCGTNGTTCGCCATCCCTGCCATGTTTGGCATGCTGCCCATGTTGGGGCCGTTCGCCATCCCTGCCATGTTTGGCATGCTGCCCATGTTGGGGCCGTTCGCCATTCCTGCCATGTTTGGCATGCCACCCATCTGACCCATGTTGGGAGCGGTACTCATGCCGGCTGTATTCGGCACATTGCCCATATTGCCGATATTGCCCATATTCGTCATATTTTCAGCCAAGCCCAAAACCTCCATTCGTATGGTATGTCATATAGGTATGCAGGCGGACAGCTGGTCATACGAAATTTGCAAAGGACAAATTCAACGTTTGGAGGGTAGCACTCGTCCACACGATTCTCTTAAATCTTCATAGAATAGAGTATGTTCGAGAGGGAGGGGGGATAGAAATGTCCGCCAAATTAAAACTTAACATCCGCAGTGTGAAATCTGCTCGCAAAACGGCAAGCCGTGCACGCATATCATCGGATTGCAAATGCAAAGACGATCACAAAAGCTGTGGCTGTCGCCGCAAAGAAGACCCAGCCGTTGAAGCGATGCAAGAGGCAGGAAAAGAGCTAAGCGACATTTTCAAGCAATTGAAGGATGAGAATACCGCTGCCAAATTGGTCAAAGCGATTCGTTGCCGCGATGCAAGAGCAGTTCAAAGCTTGCTCGATTGCAACTGTCGCGTCGTTTGCTTCTTCTGCACACGCGATAAGGATTGCGTAAGAATTTGCTGTTCTTTCGGTAGATCCAACGATGTAACAGTCACGTTTGATATTTGCGTAAGAAGAGTGCAGGATGAATGCCGTCGCAATTCTTGGTTCTAATGCAAGCAATAGCTCCGTTCTAAAGTTCGTTGGAGAAGAAGAGTAAGGGTAATGGGCTCGGAATAGGAACAGTAGCAGTGACAGGAATGGGAAGCAGGGACGAATCCTTGAGCAGTTAGGCTGCTTAGAGGGAACGTCCCTGTTTTTTTGTGAAGGGTCTGGCTTATCCTGCACTTTTGCAGTAACTTGCTCCTGATTGGAGGGTTTAAGGGGTCTATCCTGCAGATTTGCATTATTATTACTTGCTCAATATTGATTTCACGTGCTTTTGTGTTAGAGATATCAACTATGATGCTAATGTGCAGTATAGGCTAATTTTCAAGTGGAAAGCAGCCCATTTGCCTGCATAAGTGCAATATACATAGCACTGCAATAGCCAAAACGTAAAGAGAGGCGTGAAAAAGTGAAATACATATATCACTGCAAGAGCTAAAACATAAAGACAGGCGTGAAAAAGTGAAATACACATATCACTGCATGAGCAAAAGCGTAAGAAAGACGCAAAAGTGAAATACATATATCACTGCAAGAGCCAAAACATAAAGACAGGCGTGAAAAAGTGCAATATATATCACCGCAAGAGCGCAAATATGATGACAGACGTAAGAAAATGCAATTTACATATCGCGCATGAGCGAAAGCGTGAAGATAGACGCAAATCACCGCAGGTGCATCGGCGGCATAAGATAGGGAAATGAGAGGCGAGATAATCGCACAAGCAAGGAGGAAAACGGATGCCGCAAATACCTAATTTTCCGCAAGCTCTGCTGGATGAGCATCGTATTTGGCATCATACCAATCATTTGGTGCCGGGGACTGTGCCTCCTCCTGGTTATGGGGAGCGTTTTTTGCGATTTCATCGTGATTTTATCAATAGAGTGTACAGCTGGCATGATTCGATGGGTTACGATCGGAGCTGGATTGCGCCTTGGCCTCAGATTCCAGAGGGGATTAGACGATCCAACTGTTATAACCCGAGAGCCGAGCAGCGTGTGCAGAACAATCCACGCTCATTCGCGACTGCGGACCAGTTGGGCAGCTTTATTGAAACCAATTTGCATGGCTGCTTCCATGAGATGGGAGCGCGGCTGTTCAATCAGCCAGAGCTAAACGATTTTGATCTTGCGCCGCGCCATACCGAGTTTTATAACATCCATGGCCTAATTGACCAGTGGTATACGAACTGGGAACGTGCATGGGGCGTGCGTACGCAAGCAAGCAAAAACGCTGCAGGCGTCAAGTACAGCCATGCAGCGCCCGAAGTACGCTCGTATAATAAGAAAAGTCGCGCGGCACGAACTGGCTTGCCTGAACCGAGCGCTGAACCTGTGCCAGCGATCCGTCCTGTCCGGACAGCTCGACGCCAGTCGCCTGCACCGAGGCTAAAGAGCCCTCGAACAACGCAATCAACTCATCCAGATCAGTCTCGTAAACGCCGGCCACTTCTTCAGGCTGCAGCCGCAGTGAAGTCAAAGGAACCTCGCTTACGAGGCCAAATACGTCGCTGACCTCGCGGTCAATGAAGAGCATGCCATTGACTTCGCCGCTGACGTCCTCGCGAATTTGCGCGAGCGGGATAAGCTGCTCGAAAGTGGCGGTAAGCCCCAGCTCCTCTTCAAGCTCGCGCATAGCTTCGCGAATCGTTTCTCCCGCGGCCAAATGGCCGGCAGCGGTAATGTCAAAGCAGCCGGGATTCGTATCCTTGCCGGCTTGTCTCAGTTGGAAACGCACGAACCTGCGGTTCTCTTCTCGCCGCGTCAGCCAGCAATGAAAGGTGCGGTGCCAATAGCCCTTGGCATGCGTCTCCGCGCGGGTTGCGGTGCCCAGCGGGCGGAGCTGCTCGTCGTAGATGTCGAACAGCTCATCAGCCATGCGCTGCTGCCTCTAGCTGGGACGTGCAGTGCTTGCAGCGCGAAGCCTTGATCGGCACCTTGGACAAGCAGTACGGGCAATCCTTCTCGGTCGCTTCTACAGGAGCGGTTTCTTTCTTCTCGTTGCGGCGTAAAACGTTAATTACTTTAACAAGCAAGAAGATACAGAATGCCACAATTAGAAAATCTAACATAACATTAATAAATTGGCCGTAATTAATGTATGGGGCTGTCAGTGGATCTTTTAGTTCGTTTATTTGTGCTTTGGTGTAAAGAGGAATCTTTAGATCTTTAAAGTCTACACCGCCTAAAATTCTCCCAATCGGAGGCATAATAATGTCATTAACGAGCGAAGTGACGATTTTGCCGAACGCTCCCCCGATAATAACCCCGACCGCGAGGTCAATGACATTGCCCTTCATGGCAAACTCTTTAAATTCCTTAATGATCTTCATTGGTTCTCCTCCTATTAACAATTGCCATTCTATCATAATAGCCGAAGTTGAAGAGAAGAGAAATACCTTGCGTGTTTCTGACAAAAAGCAGCAAAATTTCGAATGTTAGGAGAGGATTTTTTTAATAATTGTCGAATTTTACTATCTGGAAGTAAATTTATGGATATTTAAGGAGTCTTATGACCCATCCTTTGATTAGCGGAAATCCCTATTATCTCATTCTGTCGATTATTATTATGTGTTTTGCTTCGTATACGATGCTCAATATGATTGAACAGCTCCAGCCAAAACAAAGGGCATACGGATTTAATTGGGTGATTGGCGGAGCGTCCGTTTTTGGATTAGGCTTATGGACGATGCACGTTGTGTCGCTGCTGGCTTCCAATTACCGTTTGGCTATGAATTGGAGCATGTTGGTCATTTTGGTAGTGTGTGCAATTACGGTCTACGCCGCACTGGTTGTGCTTAAGAACCGGGAGCTTAAGCGGGGACGCTTCTTGATCAGTGCGTTATTAATGGCACTCGGTGCTACGATGCTGCAGTACATGTCCATGCTTTCGGAAACGGTTATTTTATTAAAAATGAACTGGCTGCTCTTCTGGCTATCTTATGGAGTGAGCTTTGCAGGCGCGTATTTGGCTTTCTCCTGGCTAGAGGGAAAGTCGCCCAGTTACAAGTTTAAAAGCTGTTTGTCGCTTGGCCTCTCGAATATGGTCATGCATCAAATTGGACTGCATGCGCTGCAGGTTGATTATATGGAAGTACTATCAACGGATTTGCTGAATGAGTATTTGCTGATGCTTGGTTTTTTGCTTGGCTTGTCGACTTTGATTATTCTCAGCTTTAGCCTGACGACTTGGCTTGCTGCCAGCAAATATAATCAAATGGATGAGCGGTACAAGCTGCTTGTCGAAAATTCCATGGATACGATTGCGTTGATCAACGATGGGCATTGGGAGTTTATGAATAGGGCAGGCCAGCGGATGTTTGAAGTGCAATCGGATAAAGAAATTATGGGAACGAACCTTTATGCGCTGCTGGACAAAAAATATCATCGTGAAATGGCGGATTGGCTTGAAGAAGGGCAGACTGGCGAGTCTGTTTCGGCGAAGCCGATCGAGCTGCAATGGATGTCGGTGCAGGGCAGGCCGCTTCATACGGAGATGGTGAGGGCCAGTTCCTCGTTCTCAGGCAAAAAGATTGTACAGGTCATCATTCGGGATATTTCTGAACGCAAGAAGAACGAGGAGCTGCTCATTAATTCGGAAAAGCTTTACGTCGCCGGCCAGTTAGCTGCAGGCATCGCTCATGAGATCCGTAATCCGCTCACCTCGCTGAAAGGGTTTTTGCAACTGATCGCTTCCGGCAGAGGGAATGGCAACAATTTCTATGACATTATGAAATCAGAGCTGGAGCGAATTGAATCGATCGTCAGTGAATTACTGATGCTGTCCAAGCCGCAGGTGTACGAATGCGTGTATAAGGATTCACGTCAAATTATGGAGGAAACGGTCAACCTTCTGGAGACCCAGGCTATTTTGCATAATGTGATGATTGAATACCAAGCGGATGTCCGGCCGCTTTGGGTATTTGGCGTAGAGAATCAACTGAAGCAGGTTTTTATTAATTTGCTCAAAAATGCGATTGAAGCGATGCAGGCTGGAGGCGTGGTAAGCATTACGATGTCTCTGGAAGAGGAAGAGAACGTAATCGTGAGGATCAAGGACGAAGGCTCGGGCATTGCGAAAGAGCAGTTGGCGAAGATTGGCCAGCCTTTCTATACGACCAAGGATAAAGGGACGGGGCTTGGCTTAATGGTTACGTATAAAATCATCGATAATCACCATGGCCAAATTATGGCCGAGAGCGAAGTCGAGGTCGGAACCACCTTCATTATCAAGCTGCCTTATCAGAAACGGGAGGTTGAGCCCGATCCAGAAAAACAAAAAATTGAAATTGAAACCTAAGACAGCAGGCCTCGTAATATGCTTATGCAATAAGGGTTCAAGATCATTGGAGTGGAGGTCATGTTGATGTTCAATCGGTTTTTGGCCAGTATCGGGATCGGCTCCGCCAAGATTGATACGCTGCTGGAGAAGGCACGGTATTCACCTGGCGAAGAGGTTAGGGGCGTTGTGAAGATTCAAGGCGGCAGCGTGGAGCAAAAAATTGAAACCATTCAGCTATCGGTCATGACAGAATATATAAGAGAAAGCAACGATAATAAGATCAAGCAGCATGGCGAGGTCGGGCGTTACCAGGTTAGCGCGCCGTTCACGCTTCAGTCGGGAGAGAGCCGCGAGGTGCCGTTTTCCTTCCGGCTGCCGCACCAAACGCCGCTGACGATCGGACGCGCACCCGTATGGGTAAAGACGGAGCTTGACGTTCGGGGTGGAATCGATCCCGGGGACAATGACCGGATAGACGTTATTCCGACAGCTGCGATGAATACGGTATTGGAGGCGCTCGGAGTGATTGGGTTCCGCTTGCGCAAGGCGGAATGCGAATATTCGTCACGGCTAGGCGGCAAAATGCCTTTTATCCAAGAGCTCGAATTCGTGCCGACGACGCAGTTCCGCGCGCAGCTTGACGAGCTGGAAGTGATGTTTTACCCTTCGGACCATGAGCTTGAGCTGGTTCTGCAAATTGACCGCCGCGCACGCGGGTTGTCCAGTTTTTTTGCAGAGGCCATGAATATGGATGAGTCGTTCGTTCGCACTCGCTTCACGAATGACCAACTGGCAGCCGGTCCGCAAGTGATTGCAAGGCAATTGACGGACATTATTTCGCGTTACGTGTAGTAGGGGATATCGCGCATGAACCTGGAGCTGCTCTTGCGAGAGCAGCTCCAGGTTTTTTTGCTTTCGAAAGCCTATGTTTCTTGCAGGAGTCAGCAGGGGTACAAATGAGGAATAGCGCTTAATCGGAAAGCCTTCAGATGGAGAGGGTTTAACGGTAGTGATTGAAATGGTTTTTTCGGTATAATAGCTGGAGGAGGGGATTGACGTTGGCTGAACCGCTTAAGGTGATGTATGATGGATTATTTTTGGAACGATTTGCTGGCTTGGTCAAAACGGCGTGGCCTCCTTTCAAGGAAGCGGCCTTTGTGGAGCGCGTGAGGGACGACAGCTGGGAGCAGCTTGAGCTGAAAGCGCGGGCCCGCAAAATTACGATAGCGCTCGGTGCAGAGCTGCCGGAGGCCTATGAAGACGCATTGGGTGTTTTATATCAAATAGATGAACAGTGCCGAGGACTGCCTTATATTTTCTTTCCCGACTTCGTTGAGGTATTCGGAATGACGCCGCAGCGCTGGCAGCTTTCTATGGCGGCGCTTGAGCGCTTTACGGAGCGCTCAACCTCGGAATTCGCGATAAGGGCATTTATATTAACCGATCCGGAGCGGATGGCTGCGCATATGCTGGCCTGGACAAGCCATCCGAATGAGCATGTCAGGCGGCTGGCGAGCGAAGGCATTAGGCCCCGTCTGCCGTGGGCGCAGGCGCTTCCCATGTTCAAGCGTGATCCCGCGCCTATTATTCCGATTCTCGAGCAGCTGAAGGCAGATCCTTCGCTTTACGTGCGCAAGAGCGTGGCGAATAATCTGAATGATATCGCAAAGGATCATCCGGAGCTGGTGATTCAGCTTGCAAGGGCTTGGCATGGCAAGGACGCTCACACGGACTGGATCATTCGTCACGGCTGCCGGACCTTGATTAAGCAAGCCCATCCGCAAATTATGGCCTTGTTTGGTTATTCTGAGCATGAGGACGATCCGGAGGGCGGCAGTGCACTCGTAGCTGTAGCAGAGCTTGAGGTTCAGCCTAGTACGGTACCGATTGGAGGAGAAGCGGAGCTGCAGTATGTTGTGAAGCTGCGTGAGGGCGAACCGGCCAAGCTGCGGATTGAATACGGGATTGACTTCGTGAAGTCCAGCGGCAAAACGGCGATCAAACGCTTTCTGTTGTCGGACCGGGAATATGCTGGGGGAGCGGTAGCGAAGGGAACGCGTGCCCATCGATTCGCCGACCTGACGACGCGCAAGCATTATAGCGGTCTTCACCGCATGAGCTTATGGGTGAACGGGAGAGAAGTGGCCGCCGCTGAGCTTCTCGTGACGGAGGCTGACCCGACATGACCATCGGCGCGAGAGTGCTAAAAACGGGAATGGCAGTAGCCTTCGCGATTTATTTAAGCAGCTTATTCGGCTTTGCCTCGCCGCTTATCGCGGCAGTGGCAGCTATTTTTACGATACAACCATCGATTTACCGTTCGTGGCAGCGCGTGGCGGACCAGGTGCAGACGAATATACTGGGCGCTATCTTTGCCATTATTGCGGTGCGGCTGTTCGGACATACGCCAATTGCTGTAGGGCTCGTTTGTATTCTAGTTATTCTAATCAGCATACGTCTGAAAATGGAGACGACCATCAGCCTGACGCTCGTAACCGTCGTCGCGATCATGGAAGCGAACGGCCAAGGCTGGGATGTCGCCATTGAGCGACTGTTGATGGTGCTTACGGGAATCGGCTCTTCCTTTGCCGTGAACGTGCTCGTCTTCCCGCCGCGCCCAAGGCGCCAGTTCACCGAACAAGTGCACCAGGCGTATACCCAGCTCTCGCTGCTGCTGCGGACCGCTGTCTCCAATGAAATGAAGGAGCAGATCTTCCGCCAAGAGAAGGATAAGCTGCACGGAACGCTGCGCAAGCTGGAGGATCGTTATGCTGTCTTCGAGGAGGAGCGCAAGGTGCTTGCCCGAACAAAGACGAGCCATGCCAGGCAGCTGCTGGTCTCCAAGCAAATGATCAAGACGCTGCAGAAAGGGGCTGACCTTCTCGATGTGGTGGAGGAGCATTATTTTGCCTCGCCCAGCGCCGGAGAGTGGGCGCTTCGATTCGATCGGCAAATAGAGGATTTATCCAAGTACCATGAGCAAATTTTGTTGAAGGCGGAAGACAAAATGAAGCCGAATGCGCTGATCGAGCCAGAGGAGGAGCGGGAAGCGCGCTTTGTGAAAGAGCTGACCGAATACATATTGGACGATCCGGATGAGCATAAGCGGCTGGTATTTGTCGCATCGGGCTTGTTCGAATATGCTTATCATTTGCGGCGGTTGGAGAAGCTGCTTGATCAGGTTCAGCAGCGCGAGGAAAACGCCAAGCGGGGCGAAGAAGAACCGGAAGAAGAAAAGCAGAAGCGGGCTTGATGCGAAAAAAGCTAAAGCATCTGAAAAAAACAGCAGGCGCAGCGATAGGATTATCCGCTGCGGCCTGCTGTTTTTTTAAAACTGCCTTGTAAGCTGACGTTTATTGATCGTCGTCGTTTTTGTTGCTGCCCTCATGACGGCGGGGATGCTGCATATGGGCTTCAGGGTCGTTATCATCATCATGCGGAACAAGTCTTGGATCGGTATGTCCCTGATGGTGATTGTTGAAAAAAAGCTCGACCAGCTGCCACTCCGTTGTTCCGAGCATAGGATCCGCTGGAAAAACATCGCCACGCTCCAATTGCTCCTCGCGTCCCCACTCATTGCGGTAGGTGCCCTTTACCTCGACCGGCTCCCCTGATAGGGGATTCATCTCATGATGATTAGATGAATTGCTCATTATACGCTCACCCAACCTTCCTATGCTTATAATCCGTGCTTGGGCACGGCTGCGCGGTCTGCATCAGATTGCAGCTCGCTCGCTGATTCCTTGCTGGCTAGATTGCGGTCTGCTCTAGATTGCGCCTTGCTGGCGGCTTTCTGTTGATCGGATGGCTGTTTGCCTGACATGCGGTCACCCTCCTGTGGTTTTTAACGTTCTTCGCAAGAAGATCCTCCGTTAGTGTGCCACGAAGGAAGAAATGTATGAGTTCAGGAAAACAAAAACGGCGCTAAATGCGCCGCCACACTGGCAAATTGGAGGAAGGCTGCCGTCAAAGTGCCTCCGCTAGCTATTCAATTGATAACGGGATTCAAGGCGCTTGCCCCCGAACCACATGACCAGTACCGCAGTAACCGAGACAAAGATCCGCCATGGCTCATTGACCAGGTTGCCAATATCGAAGCTGATTAATGAGATGCAAAAAATCATGACCGCTTTTCCGAGCAAAGTAGCCAGCAAAAACGTAGGAAATGGAACCTTGCTTAGGCCCGAAACGACAGTGATGACAATGGAAGGCGTGAATGGGAAGCAAGCGAGCAGGAACAGGGGCGTAAAACCTCTTTTCTCCACCCAGTTAAAAAATCGCTCCGACTTCGGAAACCGTCGCTCCAGCCGGCCTTTCACATTGCGTCCTAGCGTCCGGCTTATCCAAAAAACCGATACGGCTCCTGCCGTAACGCCAATCCAAGAGAAAAGAAACCCAAATCCAAGCCCGTAAATATTGGCATTAGCCGCAATGATTAGAATTAACGGGAGGAAGGGCAGAAAGGATTCAATCATCGGAAGGAGAATGCCCGGGAAGGGCCCCCACTGGGAGTAGCTCTCCAGCGTCCACTGTATCGAATCCAGGTCCAAATGTTTTATGTATTCCAGCCAATTACGCCAATCGTCCATCGCTTTAACCCCGTTCTACTTGTTTGTATCTTTTTCATTTGCTTGAAACACCCGATTCGGGAGCCAAAAATAAAACAGTCCAATGAGTCCGAAGAGGACAGCACTAACCCAGAAAACGGCGGATTCGCCTCTCCAAGCCGCAATAAGGCCGCCTGCAACGGGCCCAATCATAACCCCGATGCCTTCAAAGGTGGATAAAATTCCCCAGCCCAGCCCCTCCTGCTTCGGAGGGACATACGTGGCGAGCAGCGCATTCCAAGCAGGCAATATAGCCGAATAAGACAAGCCGAGAGCTGCTGCTATAAGTAAACAATACCAGAACGTCAGACCAGAGGCCAGCATGTAGAGGCCAAGCGCAAATATCGTAAAACCTGCGACTAAAAACCATTTTTTTCCGCTTAGTTTATCCGAGAGCCGCCCCATGGGCATAAGCCCGGCAGCTGCACAGACTCCCCCGGCGGTAAGGAGAATGGAGTATTGCGTACCGGATAGGCCAAGCTCTTGATTTGCGAAGCCAGGCAGAATCGGAACGAGCATGCTGGCTCCTGTCGTTTGCAGGATCATGCCGGGAAGCAGGAGCTTCATGCGGCCAAGCCGTTCCTTTAAGATAGCCAGCTGCATGCGCAGAGGAATTCGATTTGGCGTCATTGCCCTTTCTTTGCTCATAAATAGCGTGAGCAAGCATGCGGCTGCGGACATGCTGACAAGCAGCTTGTACGTAAACGATACGTTGTAATCGAGCAAAATATTACAAACAATCGGGCCGCTTCCAAGGCCAACCATCCAGATCGTATAGAGGAATCCCATCTGGGTGGCGCGCTTCTCCTCGGTTACTCTAGTCAAGCAGACGATCCAAATCGGAGACATGCCTATTCCATATAATGCAGCTGCGCTTATGAACACCCAAGGCAGCTCCGCAAATTGCAGCAAATACACGCCAGCCAGCGAAACTATAAGCCCGGCTTGCACGACGATACGAACCGAGAAGCGGTCCAATAAATAGCCAATCGCCATTTTGAGCAGCGTATCGGTTATGTAATGGGCTGAAATAGCGGCTCCAATAACATCGGGAGCAAGCCCAAGCGTCTTGGCGCCATAGATCGGCAGCAAGCTGACGAGCACTGCTCCCCGTACGAACTCCACAACGAATAAAATAACGGAGATGAGTCGCATCTCCGCTCCAAACCAAACGCTCTGATTTGTACGCACAGATAAGCCCTTCTCCCTTATAAAGTCGCTGTATTTTCCATTATACGCAAATTGGATAGCATATCCAAAACAATGCTCTCCGCCGCTGATTGCGAGACCTGAAGCTGCTTCATGGATAGTCTGCTAACAGTAAGACGAAGCGGATCGTGTACAAGTTTCAAAATATTTTCTGCCAGCTCGTTTGGGTCTTGGGACAGTACGGCCGCCCCTTTTGATGCAAGATACAGCGCATTTTGTTTTTCTTGCCCTGGAACAGGCTTATAGATGAAAATGGGCAATCCCGCTGCTATTCCTTCGGAGAGCGTAACGCCTCCAGGCTTGGTGACCAAGCAATCGGATAGTGCCATCAGTTCGTGAATGGATTCCACATAACCATACACCTGTAGACGCGAAGCTTCGGGATGATGTCGAAATTGGTGCTGGATGGCTTCTTTCATGGGAAGATTTCGGCCGCATACGAGTGCGATCTGAATACTGTCATCTTGAAGGAGCAGGCTGCAGATGTGTGATACATCAGGCATGACCCCCTGGGCCCCTGTCATAATGAGGACGACGGGACGGTCAGGGCGCAAATTGTAGAGATCATATAACGGATAGGATGCCTCTGTGGCGACAAAACCCCGCTTGAGAGGGATTCCGCTCACTTGAATTGCAGAATTCGGTATACCAAGAAGGGTCAGCTCCTTCTTCAAATCCTCAGTAGCTACATAATAACGGTCAATGCTTGGATGGACCCAGCGGCGATGAAGATCGAAATCGGTAATGACGGCATAGGAGGGTGGATAAGGGTTCTTTCGCTGCCCCGGCTCCCCCAGTGCGAAGCATGGAAAGGTATGCATGATGATATCAGGCTTTTCCATGGTCAGGATGCGTCTGATTTTGTCTTTTCCGAAGGAGTGGAGCAAGCCGCCAAACCAGGAGTCATGCTTCATCAGCCTAGTGAAATCGTACATCCAGCCGTAGAGCGAGGGCATGTGCGTATAGCTCTTTAAGTAAAAGCGACGGGTCATTTCATTCAGCCAAGGGTGCGATTCAGCCATCAGGTCGACCATGACCGTACGATGATTGCCAAGCTCTTCCCATGCGCTCTTGATGGCGCGGGCGGCTTGCAGGTGCCCTTCTCCGTAGGACGCGTACAAAATAAGCAGTTTTGGCTGTAAAGGGTTATCATCATGAATCATATACACACCTCCTGCCGTTAGTGTAGCGAATAATTGTTTTGCGATGATGAACGCGGTTTGGTTACTTTGTGTAATTTTTGTATAATGGATACGTAATCCATCCTATTTCAAAAATTGAAGGAGCGATGATGAACATGCAATATACGAAGTTGGGTAGATCGGGTTTAAGGGTAAGTCGATTGTGCTTGGGCACTATGAATTTCGGAGTGGACACCGATGAGAAGGAATCCTTTCGCATACTAGACGCTGCACTTGATGCTGGCATTAATTTTATTGATACTGCAAATATATACGGTTGGGGAGAGAATGCAGGCCGTACGGAAGAAATCATCGGAAAATGGTTTAAGCAAGGCGATGGACGACGTGAGCGCACCGTGCTGGCGACGAAAGTTTACGGCGATATGAGCGACGCGCACGACGGACCGAACCGCGAGGCAGGCTTGTCTGCCTATAAGATCCGCAGACATCTGGAAGGATCGCTTAGACGTCTTCAGACAGACCATATCGAGCTTTATCAAATGCATCACGTGGACCGCAGCGTAAACTGGAGCGAGCTATGGGGCGCATTCGAAACGGCAGCATCCCAAGGCAAGATCGGCTACATAGGTTCAAGCAACTTTGCCGGCTGGGATATCGCGGTAGCGCAGGGAGAAGCGAAGGCAAGAGGCTCCATTGGCCTTGTGTCGGAGCAGCACAAATACAATTTGCTTTGCCGTCTTCCTGAGCTTGAGGTATTGCCGGCATCACAAGCCTTGGGGCTCGGTGTTATCCCTTGGAGTCCGCTAGATGGAGGCCTGCTTGCAGGCAATCATCGCCGCAAGGATGGCGGGCGCCGCAGCGGCGATTCGAAACGTCTGGAGCAGCATCGAGACAAGCTCGATGCCTTTGCGGCTTTTTGTGATGAGCTAGGCGAGCCGGAGGATTTGGTTTCTCTCGCGTGGCTGCTAGCCAATCCGGCCGTTACGGCTCCGATTATTGGCGTGCGTACACTCGATCAGTTCGAGCGATCCCTGCGCGCGGTGGAAATTACGCTGGATGAGTCCGCGCTTAAGCGCATCGATGAAATATTCCCTGGCCCAGGCGGGGACGCCCCTCGCGCGTACGCTTGGTAAAAAACAAATCGCCCCGTTTCCATTGCTGGAAGCGGGGCGAACTGGGTTCTAAGGAACAATCAAATCAATAGATTAAATAGGACAGGGTCTTTGTTCAGCTCGAGAAATTGAAAGCCTTTTTTATTCATGCGGTCAACTAGAGGGTTGTAATCCTCTTTGTATTTAAGCTCAATGCCGACTAGTGCGGGACCGTTGTCCTTATTGGATTTTTTGGTGTACTCGAAGCGGGTAATATCATCGTTTGGCCCCAGTACTTGATCCAGAAATTCCCGGAGAGCTCCGGCGCGCTGCGGAAAGCTGACCATAAAGTAATGTTTATAGCCTTCATAGATCAGGGATCGCTCTTTGATCTCCTGCATCCGGTCCACATCATTGTTGCCGCCGCTCACGACGCAAATGACCGTTTTGCCTTGAATTTGCTCCCGATAGGCTTCAAGCGCTGCGATGGACAAAGCGCCTGCCGGCTCAGCTACAATCGCGTTCTCATTGTATAAGTCCAGCATCGTGGTACATACTTTGCCTTCGGGTACGGCAATGACATCGTCAAGCTGGTCTCTACAAAGCTCGAAGGTCAGATCTCCAATTCGTTTGACGGCCGCGCCATCTACGAATTTATCGATTTGGTCCAGCGGGGTGACCTTGCCCGCATCAAGTGAAGCTCTGAGCGACTGTGCGCCTTCTGGCTCTACGCCAATGACTTGCGTCGAGGGAGAGACGATTTTGACATAGGAGGACACGCCTGCAGCAAGCCCGCCTCCACCAACGGTCACAAAGACAAAGTCAGGTACGGTATCGGAAGCTTCCATAAATTCTTGAGCAATGGTACCGTTGCCTGCAACGATTTTCGGATCATCGAAAGGGTGAATGAAAGCCATGCCGCTGCGATTGCTTTCGGCTACCGCCTCGGCATAGGCATCATCGAAGGTGTCTCCGGTGAGGATGACCTCTACCTGGGAACCGCCAAAGAAACTGACCTGGGATACCTTTTGGCGCGGAGTCGTGCTTGGCATATAAATTTTGCCTGGAATGCCCAGCGTTTGGCAGGAGTAGGCTACGCCTTGCGCGTGGTTGCCTGCACTTGCACAGACAACGCCTTTGGCTAGCGTCTCGGGCGAAAGTGAGCGCATCAGATGATAGGCTCCTCGTATTTTGAACGAGCGGACAATCTGCAGGTCCTCGCGCTTCAGCAGCACGGTGCAGTTGTAGCGTTCGGATAACACACGGTTATGCTGGAGCGGCGTCCGTGTAATAACATCCTTTAAATGCATTTGAGCCTGGACAATTTCTTCAAGCCCGATGCGGTGTAATGGTGCGTTGTTCGTATTCACGGTAACCATCCTCTCAGTCTATCTTAAGCGGCAGCATAGATTATTTGATCCATTATAGCACTATCATGCCGAATTGACGCATCAGAAATTTGGATGCGATGAATTGGGGAGGAGGAGTAGCATGAGAAAATTTTTCAAACGCTTGCTAACGACAATAATTGTTCTCGCGTTATTGCTTGGCGGCGCAAGCTGGTGGCTGTTGTCCTATATCGCACCAGAGGAGCAGCTGGATCTGGGCTACGAAGCTATTGATGTGAAGGAGAAGGCGCTGAATATGATCAAAAGCTTAAAGCCGGAGCTGATTCTCACAGAAGCGGATATTAACCATTTGATTAAAATGCATATGAATGACGATTATGTAGACAGTGTCTCCGGAGATGCTGTTATGGGGCTTGATAAAGATATTCGAATAGACGGCGCACGCTTTGAGCTTGAAGAGGATAAACTCATTGCTCGTCTGAATGTGACTTATAAAGATCGAATTCATGCTGGGTTAGATGCCGTGTACTCATTGGAATGGCAGTCTCCAAACATTGTGCTAAGGCCGCAGGCCCTGTCTCTCAAAAAACTAAAGCTGCCAGTCAGCATGCTGGATACCATTATTGTGCCGCTGGATTTGCCGGCTAGCGATGTGGTAACCGTAACGGATGTCCAATTTCTGCTGGATCAAATTAAAATCAGGTTTAAGCTGCAGATCAAGCTTCAGCTTTAACGGTATTAACGAAATAGAATGAAAAAACGACAGTTCCTGGCATAGGCCAGGAACTGTCGTTTTTTATTGCGGGTTCTGGAAACTAATCGATGGTTAAGCCTGCGCTAGCGTAGCCAGCGACTGCGTTGATCAAGGTAATTCCGGCTGCTGTTGCAGAGAAGACGAGCAGCAGACGAGTTCCTGCAGTAACGGGAATGGTCAAGCCAGTCGTAATTCCGCTGCTAATTTCGCCAATAGCTAATATGCCAGTGAGTGGAGGTGCTAAGGTGACTACAGCGCCAGGAACTGCGGTAAACGTGTTATTCGGAGTTGGGGAGCTGTACAATTGAGCCGTAATCGTAACCGTTGTACCTATAAGCGAGAGTGCAAGAGTCGTACTGAAATATGCAGCTAGAGAAGTAATGGTTCCGTCACGAGGTACGGAGAACGCAAAGTTCAGAAGAGTTCCCGCAGCGCCTGTGAGATCGATAATACCGCCAAGAATGCTGACACCAACAGCAGAAGAGCCAAAACCAATCAGACTTGATGTTCCTACCAAACCGCCTGCGATCGTAGTCAGAGCGGCAGGCAAGCCGGAAGCAAATGGAATGATGGCTCCAGCGCCTGTAGCACCCGTAACCCCAGTAGCGCCCGTAGCGCCAGCCCCGGTAACCCCCGTGGCTCCAGTCTCGCCAGTGGCTCCGGTAGCGCCGGTAACCCCAGTGGCACCAGTAACGCCAGCCGTACCCGTTTCACCTGTAGCTCCAGTCGCACCAGTTACGCCAGCGCCAGTGGCACCCGTAGCCCCGGTAACACCTGTGGCTCCAATCGCACCTGCAGCACCAGCTTCACCTGTAGCGCCAGTAGGACCAGTAGCGCCTACGCCGGGACCAGTAGCTCCAGCTGGGCCGGTAGCACCTGTAGCTCCAGTCGTACCAACTCCAGTGGCTCCGATAGATCCCGTAGCTCCGGTAGAACCTGCAGCGCCTGTAACTCCAGCGACGCCTGCAGGACCAGCGACTCCTTGAATTCCTTGCGGACCTTGAGGCCCTTGAGGGCCCTGCGGACCTCTGCGTCCATTTTCTCCTCTAGGAGTATTAATGACGAGTTTCTTTTTCACTACAAGTACTTTATCTCCATGCTTCTTTCTTTTTGGACTGCAGCCTGAACTCGGTTTTCTAACACAGCGTTTCTTGTGACCATCTGAATAACTCAGCGAAAGCACCTCCTTGGTATTTGCCTTATTCTACGTTTGTACTCTATCTATTGATTGGGTAAATGGCTTATAGGGTCGTAGACCTTCAACTATATTTGCGGAATTGTACGTTTGTTGGGGAGTATTCAGCCTTCTAGCTTGATTTAAAAGGATTATTATACTTATTTCTTTGTCTGAATAACGCAGGGGGAAATCTCCGTTTGAACAGCCGAGCCTTAAAGAAACTGATTGACATATCCGTTGAGAATGGTTATCATAATTACGAAAGTGATAATCATTATCAATAATAATGCGTACATAGGCATATAGAGCGGAGGCAGGGCTAGTGGGCTTGCTTTATGAAATGGTTCTCAAAAAACGCAAATCGGCTTTCCTATTGCAGCAGCAAGGCAATGGGAAACAAAGCATAGAGGGAAATATACGCCAGAAGCTAACCATAAATGTAGAGCTGACGAGATACGGCAGCAATGAGATAAGGCAACAGAGCTAATGCAACTTTTTCAGAAGGAGTGAGAACCATGCAGACTGAAACAAGTAAGCCCTGGAATTGGCTGCTTTTTCCGTTCTCATCGGTAAAGGCGGGTCCGGATGGCTTGTTCGCGGCTTCAGTCGGCCACGGTATTTATCATATCGATGCAGAAGGCGGATGGGAGAAGCTCGCTCAAGGAATGGAGGACCAAACCAATGTCAATCGGCTGCAACTGCAGCACGATTTGTTGCATGCCTGCACGAGCAATGGTTTATATGAATGGAATGACCACGCATGGGAGAATGACGGACTGTCGATTCCTTGCTACCAATATCGCAAAATCGGTGGAAGCAGCTACGCTGCAACGGAATACGGGCTGTGGTCTAAGGCTAGCTCCAAATGGGAGCAAATCGCCTGCAATGAAAAGCGGGTATATGATTTTATCAATCTTCCGCAATATTTAATTATTGCGCATGAGAGCGGCGTTTCATTATATGACCGCTTTATGGATGAATGGGCACATTTCGAGCTAGAAACGAGTGTCACCAGCTTGGCTGTATTTAGAGGTCATTTGATCGGAACGAGCGAGCATGGCGAGCTGTTGATTGGCGATAAGAAAGGCAGATTTGACCGAATTCGCTTCGGCAAGCCGTTTATTTTTTCCGTGCTTGCGAAAGGCAATGACGTCTACGTGTGCACGGACCGGGGATTGTTCCAACTCGCTTATCTGTGTAACCAGGTTACGCTTCTTTCCGTTAAGCTGGGCTGCCCGGTCACGGATATAGATATGCAAAATGGAAATTTATATATGGCGACGTTATTTCAAGGCATTCAAACGGTAAGCATTTCATAAATAAGAGTCAGGAAGAGGAGGAATAACGGGTGCCGAAAGTACTTGTAGTTTATGCAAGCATGACAGGAAATACGGAAGAAATGGCCGAAGCTATTGTAGAGGGAGCAAAGGAAGCGGGCGCAGAGGTCGTCTCCAAGGAAGCCTTCGATGCAAGTGCAGAAGAACTGAACGAATACGAGGGCATTATTATTGGTGCTTATACATGGGGAGACGGCGAGCTGCCGGATGAATTTATCGACTTCTATGAAGCGATGGATTCGCTTGATCTCAGCGGCAAGAAAGCTGCGGTATTCGGATCCGGAGATACGTCTTATCCGATCTACTGCGCCGCGGTTGACATTATCGAAGCAAAGCTGAAGGAGCTTGGAGCAGAAATTTCAGGTGAATGCATTAAATTTGAATACAATCCTTCGGAAGCAGAGAAGGAGCAGGGCAGAAGCTTAGGGCGCCAAATTGCAGGGCTTGTTGCGGTAGCAGGTTAATTTAAGCGAGAGAGGCGGACGTTGTGATGGAGCAAATACCAGCGGTGCTACGAATTGAAGATTACAAACTTGAAGAGCTGCTGCGCTGCCCTGAACGTTTCGCCAAGAGAAAAGCGGGACGCAAGCGGGAAGGCGACGTGAATTGGCGCCAAATGGTCCAATTCGCTGCCAGCCATAGCATAAATGATTTCTATGGGCTTCCTGAAGCAGCGCGAACGCCGGAAGCGATCGAAGCTTCCGTCGAGCATTGGTGGACGAACCGCAATTATAAATTTCATTCGGATGAGCATTATTTGCAAATGAAGCAGCAAATTAAAGACCAGCTTAAGGTTTTTCTGCTAAATGGCTCATGCCCGGCGATGCCGATTGTCTTTTTTGAGCAGCTGTCTACTTACGTAGAAGAGCTGGATCTGGAAATATCACAAATTTTCCATTTGATATCAAGAGATGAGGTAGGGGCTGCTGACGATTATATCGTACAGAAGCTCGCGGTGGATGTGGATTCTGAAGCCTTGGATTTGCTGTTCCATATGACATCGGTATTTTGTATGAGTGCGTTCGAGAAGCTCCCTTCCCGTATTGAAGTCCTATCTCTTCTAAACGGAAAAAATATGGTGTTTGTTCCTGACGAAGCCTCGCTTGAGCAGTCTTACGACTATATGTATTTAATCAAAAGCTTGCTGCCGGAGGCAGATGTATTTAAGGTAAACCCGGCTTTTCCTGTTCAGCTCGTCATGTAGCCTTTCTTCATAAATAGAATAGATTTAAGTGCAAGTCCCTCGCATTCTCTTACCCAGAATGATAGGGGCTTTGTTTTGTTGTAGACAGTTGTAGACAAATGAAATGGTTTTCAAGTAACATGGGCAGTAGTCATTTTTGCATATTTGCACATGAAAAAGAGGATGAATCTAATTATTTTGAGCAAAAACAGCCGCTTGCGCATGCTTAAGCGCGTGAATTTTGGAATGCGCATCGTATTGCTGCCAGCTGTGCTAGGAAGAGTCTTGTAACTATGCTCATGAAGCAAATTTTTGCGAGGCAAAACGCTAGAAGGAGAGATTAGATTGTCAGAGGAACTATTACTAACCTTTCGCTCACCGCCATTGCCGTTTTTCATAGAATCGAACCGCTTAACCTACCGGGCGGGGGAGGAGCATCCGAACCGGACGAATCTAGGCGTATTTGATTTGTTATTCGTCAATAAGGGAGCGCTTCATGTCGCCGAAGATAATCACCGCTGGACGCTCGGTCCTGGCGATGTGCTTATTCTCCGGCCGGACCGTTGGCATTATTCCACCCGTCCTTGCGAGGAGGACACGGTGTTTGACTGGATTCACTTTCAGACGGTAGGCGCTTGGGAGGAGACGGAGGGCAGCCAGAGTGGCTCGCTTAGAGGCGATTATTATACATACGCAATACGCCTTCCGAAAAAAATGAAGCTGACCTATCCCGATGAAGCGAAGCTGATCTTCTCGCAGTTGCACGAAGCGGCCAAAAGCTCATCGCATGGTGCATTCTGGGAACGCCAGCAGCGTTTTCTGCATTTGCTTCAAATGCTGGATGAGGGATGGAGATCCGACGCAGCGAAGGCAGCGGTGTCGGTTGCGGAACGGGCAGCTGCCTATTTGAAGCTGAATTATCGCAGTCCGATCAGCAACACGATGCTTAGCGATGTGCTTCAGCTTCATACCAATTACATAACGCGCTGCATGACAGAGGTATTCGATTGCACGCCGCAGCAATATTTACTTTATTATAGGCTGGATCAGGCGAAGCTTCTTCTCATCAAAACGGATTGGACCATTGCTCGGGTAGCGGAAGAAACCGGATTTCGGCAAACCCCTCATTTTTCAAGGTTATTTGCGGCCCATACGGGAATGCCGCCGCTAAAATTCCGTAAACGCTTTACGATGTGAATATTTTGATATCGAACAAGCAGCGAGAGGGCTAAAGCGAATCAAGAAAAATTTTGCATAATTTTTAGGCCTTTAACAAAAACTGGATTCAACAACGTGAAAAGGGTGATCGCGATGATTGAACGGTTTTCGTTAACGGCAGAATTAGGCGATATTGTAGATATGTTTCAGGTAGGGAAGGTTATTCGCGGTCATACAAACCGGTTTAATGTGGCACCGACACAGACGGTATCCATTGTGATGAACGATCGTTTCGATCAACGCACGATGCAGGAGTCAAGATGGGGTTTGTTCCCGTTCTGGGCGAAGGATGCGGTCAACGCGGACCATACGACACTATCCGAGAAGCCTTTCCTGCAACGGATGCTGCGCAGGCAGCGCTGCGTGCTTCCGTGCAGCGGGTTCTTCGGGCAAAAACAAATCGGGAAAGAGCGTGACCCGCGGGCCATGCACATTGTCGTTCCGAGCCAGCAGTTGTTCGGTATCGCAGGTATTTATGATTGCTGGAAAAACGTGAGCGGCAAAGAGGTTCGCGCCTTCACGATGGTAACGGCGGCCGCCACGGGTGCCATGTCGGTTTGGCAGCCGCGGGTACCGGTTATTTTGGACGAGGAAGGCATCGAGGACTGGCTGAATCCGCAAATTACGGAGTTTAGCGGGCTCCGCAAGCATCTGGAAGCTATGGACTCCTATCTCATGCGAGCTTACCCTGTGACTAACGCTGTACATGACGATCTGTTTGAGTCGCCAGATTGCATTCGCGAGATTCGTCCGGATTTTGCATAGCTGAACGTTTCGAAGCTTAGGCATAGATTAAGCATAGATTAAGCATAGAATAAACATAGATTAAGAATACGTTAGGCCTACGTTTCCCCCCGCCCGGCTTCAATTGAAGCCAATCGGGGGGGACGTAGGCCTTTTTTTGTTGGTTGGAGACCACTAGCCATTGCCAATATTTCGACTTTTGACTTCTGGCTGAGAGTGCTATTTTACGTGTCATTTTGTGTGCAGACACGGCAAGAACATTGGAGACATTTAAAGTTTTTTAGGGTGGCTACCCTGGTAACTTTAGTAGCTCAGTTAACATGCCCGGAAGCCCGGAAGTCTGGAAGCCCGGAAACCCGGAAACCCGGAAACCCGGAAGCCCGGAAGCCCGGAAGCCCGGAAGCCCGGAAGCCTGGAAGCCCGGAAGCCCGGAAGCTTGGAAACCCGTAAACCCGTAAACCCGGAAGCCCGGAAGCTTGGAAACCCGTAAACCCGTAAACCCGTAAACCCGACTAACCTCTCTAGCTCTTTAGGATAGAAAGAACGTTAAGAAGAACATTTATAACAAAATGACACCAAGAACACCAAGAACACCAAAAGCACCAAGAGCACCAAGAGCACCAACGACATCAACAACACAAACAACACAAACAACACAAACAACACAAACAACACAAACAACACGAACAACACGAAACAAACCTTTAAGGCTCTTAGCTGTATTCCTAATTAAGCTTTCAAAGAAAACATCTGAAATATCTCAAAGTATAATCTGTTGATGGTGTCAGATATAATTTGGTTTATAACATGGCTTCGTATGATTTAGATGGATTTTCTCCTTCTAATTCAAAGCATTTTAGCTTTTTATGAAGATTAACTGGAATTTTTCCCTTTAATTTATATAATTTGTGCGGAATTGATGGACAAGGGCTGGATTAACGGTATTATTTCCATCTAATTCATGTTTACATCGATAATAACCATTTTAGTGGTATAAATTCCATCTAATTTAAGAGCTGTAAAGGCAAGTGTGTGGCGTTTCATCGGAATATGAGCTGGGATATGGTTTTGGTGATGGTTAGCAGCGTGTTGTGTAAGAACGATTATTGAAAGCAGCTAGGCCCGCTCGCGCAGCAGCTCGGTGGTTAAGAGGGGCACGACCTCGAACAGATCGCCAACGATGCCATAGTCGGCTACGCCGAAGATTGGTGCGTCAGGATCCTTGTTGATGGCCACAATGACGCGCGATTGGCTCATGCCCGCCAGATGCTGGATGGCGCCGCTAATGCCGCAGGCGATGTACAGCTGCGGCGTCACGACCTTGCCGGTCTGCCCGATTTGGAGGGCGTAATCGCAGTAGCCCGCGTCGCACGCGCCGCGCGAGGCGCCGACTGCGCCGCCAAGCGCGGCAGCCATCGCTTGCAGCGGCGCGAAGCCTTCCGCGCTGCGCACGCCACGTCCGCCGGATACGACGACGTCGGCTTCGGCGAGATCAAGCTGACCGCCGGCGCGGCGCACAAGGCTGCGCACGGCGGTGTACAGCTGCGGCACCGTGAACGGCAGAGCCGTAACGGTGCCGGTCTGCTCGGCGGCGTCCCTTGGCTCGGCCGCCGGCAGGTTGTTCGGGCGCACCGTGATGACCCACGGGTGGCCCGGCGCAAAGCTGCGCCGCTCGAACGCCTTGCCGGCGTAGAGCGGGCGAATGAAGCCGACGTCGCTGCCATCGCCAGAGGCTTCGATGGCGGTGACGTCGGCGATGTGGCCGGCGCCATAGGCAGCGGCCACCCGGGGCGCGAGCTCGCGCCCCATAGCGGTGTGGCCGAGCAACAGCGCGTCCGGCTGCACCGCAGCCATGGCTGCGCCCAGGGCGGCGATGTACGCCTCGGGCGCGAAGGCGCGAAGGGCCGGATCGTCGGCGATATGCACGCCGTCCGCGCCCCGCGCGATTAGCGCGGCGGCTTCTTCCGCCGCGCCGCCGGAGCAGGCAAGGACGGCATGCACAGTGCCGTCCTTGCCTGCAAGCAGGCGCGCGGCGCCGAGCGCTTCCAGCGCTACGCGGCGCAGCGCACCGTCCCGGCTTTCAGCGAATACGAGAATCGTTTTGGACATGGGATGCAGCTCCTCTCACCTAACTTTGATGCGTATACCCAGTCTTGGAGCAGACTAGTCTTTTGCTTTATATCTACACGGCATAGCGCTCGACATGCTGAATCGACTATGTGATCGCTTATAAAAATGAAGGTGATATTCTTTCCGGCTTCAGGCGGAGCATGAATTTTCGAATTTATAGAAGTTTTGTATCTCAACATCTGAGAAGGAATGAATTCGTAAATTTAGAGCAGCTTCGCCTCTTCTCTCAGCAAGGAGACGAGAGCCGTGGCTTGTTCCGCTGGAGCGCCCGGAAGCCGCTTGCCTGCTGCGCGGGGCGGAGGGGAAAGAAGCTCCGAGCGCGAGGTGCGTGGAGAAACGCTTTCAGTTGAGAGCGCGGCGCTAGTGATCAGTTCCTCCAGCGTGACGGTGCGCAGCGGCTTGCGCTTGGCTTTCATAATGCCGGGCAGCGACGGATATCGCGGCTCGTTTAATCCCTGCTGTGCGGTAATAAGCGCAGGCAGCGGAATGGAGACGGTTTCTGTGTCGCCTTCAACATCGCGCTCAACGAGCGCATACCGTTCGGCGCTAAGCGTTACAGCGGCGCTGTTTATTCCTCCGTTATTCTGCGCGTTAGGCACGGCAGATGAAGATTTGCTCGCTCTATCTCCCGACGTAGCCGCCGCCGCAGAAGAAGATTTTCTAGCTTCATCTCCAGGCGATGCTGCTGCCCCAGAAGTACGGCTTGTTCCTCCGCCAGCCCAATCCCCTAGCTCCTCCGCGCGCAGAATCGTGACTTTCACCGCGGAGGAGGCGTGGGGAAGCTGGAGCCGCTCAGCGACCTGAAGCGCAACGCTGCCGGAGCCGCTGTCGACGGCAAATAATCCGGCCAGCACCAGATCTGGCGCTAGAGGCTGGATGACAGCGGCAAGCGCCGCCGCGACGGATGAACTGTCATCCGGCACGCCCCCGCTATCCAGCCGTATTGCTTCATCGGCTCCGATCGCAAGCGCCGTGCGGAGCGCATCCTGGGCCCGCTCAGGGCCACAGGTCACGGCGATCACCTCTCCGCCATGAAGCTCGCGCTGGCGGAGTGCTTCCTCCAGCGCATATTCGTCATAGGGATTAATGACAAACTTAGCGTCCCTTTCATCGACGCCGGCAGGCGTTACCGTTATTTTTTCCTCCGTATCAAACGTTTGCTTGAGCAGCACGACTATTTTCAGCACAGGAGATCCCTCCCTTATTTCAGTATTTGCTGGCACTGTCCATCAGTGCTACGATATGAGCATTTTCTGGCGAATAGACCGAAGGCAATCGACTTCTGGGCGGCATGTTCATGGCAAAAAGCTCATATACTTGGAGCACCGCGGCTATTTTTGTAAGCGCTTTAAAGCTTGTCCGGCTGCTCCGCGTTGTCATGCTTGATTCCATGATTCGGCCTATAAGGGGGCGAGGCATATGCATTCGTTGTTGGCCATCCAACCGATCGATAACTGGTGGCATTGGGGAAGGTGGATTTTTTTTGCTGCGGCCGTATTCCTTGCGATTGGCCTATTTGTCCTTGTCGTGCACAGACGGATCTTGTATATGCAGCTTGGTACGCCTGCCCCATTCACCAGATTCAGGCGAAAGCCGGGGAGCAAGTCGAGCTTCAGCGGTCAGGTGCTTGGCCATCGCCGGCTGCTAAATGACGTGAGAAGCGGAATCATGCATTTGGTTTATTTTTACGGCTTTATTGTGCTTCAGTTTGGCGCGGCGGACCTGATCTGGAAAGGGCTGAATGACGGCGTACCGCTTCCGTTGCCTTATTATCCTTGGTTTTCGTTGTCGCAGGAGATCACCGTCACGCTTGTTTTCGCGGCTGTGCTTTACGGAGCGTTTCGCCGCTACGGAGAGCGGCTGCCGCGGCTGAAGAGGGGGTGGAAGCCTTCGCTGGTCATGTGGTTCATCGGCTCGCTGATGTTGACGATCCTATTTACTCTATCGTTTGAAAGATTGGCGGGAACGGAGCTGCAAGGAAACGGGATAGCTGGGGGGGCGCCTAGCGTCCATATCGTCGAAGCCGGTTATGCTCCGGTGAGTGCCCCGCTGGCAGCGCTGCTGGAAGGGGCTGGTATTCGGCCAGGAAGCGCCGCAGCGGATGTAGGGCTGGAGGTGTTTTGGTGGCTGCATTTGCTTGTGCTGCTTAGCTTCCTTGTTTATGTGCCGCAGTCGAAGCATTTTCATCTGCTGACCGCGCCAGTGAATCTATGGTTTCGTCGCAGCACGCCGCCTGGCCGGCTTGTGCCGCTGGATCTGGAGGACGAGGAAGCGGAATCGTTCGGCGCAGGCAAGGTGGAGGATTTTACGCAAAAGCAGCTGCTCGATTTGTACGCATGCGTCGAATGCGGGCGCTGCACCAATGTTTGTCCGGCCTCAAGCACAGGCAAGCTGCTGTCACCGATGCATCTCATCGTGAAGTTGCGCGATCATTTGACGGAGAAAGGCGCTGCCATTACGTCCAAGTCGCCTTGGCTCCCGGCCGGTCTGTGGCAGTCGAAGGCAAACGGGGCTTATGCGCATGTGATGGGAGCGGTGCTCCCCGCTTGGGAATCGGAGGCGGAGGGCCGAACGAGCATCGAACCGACGATGACCGCGCAAGCAGGTGCTTGGAGCGTGCGGGAAGGCGTCAAGCCGGAGGAGGTGCAGCTGATCGGCGAGGTGATTACCGAGGAGGAGCTTTGGGCATGCACGAGCTGCCGCAACTGTGAGGAGCAGTGTCCGGTTGGCAATGAGCATGTCGACAAAATTATTGATATGCGCCGTTACCTTGTTTTGATGGAGGGCAAAATGCCGTCCGATGGGCAGCGCGCCCTTCAGAACATCGAGCGGCAGAGCAATCCGTGGGGACTGCCGCGCGCGGAACGGGCGGCATGGATTACCGATTGCGAGACCCGCACGGGGATCAGGGTCAAGACGATGCAGGAGGTGAAGAATCGGGGAGAGAAAGTGGATATTTTGCTGTGGGCGGGCTCGATGGGAGCTTACGACATGCGCAGCCGCCGTGTGCTGTACGATATTGTAAGGCTGCTGGATCAAGCGGGTGTCAGCTACGCGACGCTTGGCCTAGAGGAGAAGAGCTCCGGCGATACGGCAAGGAGAATCGGCAATGAGCTGCTGTTTCAGGAGCTTTGCCGCGAGAATATCGGGACGCTCTCCAAATATGGCGTTACGCATATTGTCACCCCTTGCCCGCATACCTACAACACGTTCAAAAACGAATATCCTGATTTTGGCCTGAACCCGGATATCGTGGTGGAGCATCATACCGAGCTGCTGGCGCGGCTGCTGGAGGAGGGCTCGCTGCTTCCGGTGCATACGATTGATGAACGCGTCACGGTACATGATTCCTGCTACCTCGGCCGCTATAACGACACCTATGAAGCTCCGCGCAATTTACTGCGCGCCATTCCCGGCGTGTCGATTGAGGAGATGGAACGCTCGCGCTCCAATGGGATGTGCTGTGGAGCTGGCGGAGGCCTGATGTGGATGGAAGAGCATTCCGGCACGCGCGTGAACCTGGCGAGGGTGGCCCAAGCGCTGGAGGTGAAGCCGTCGGTCATCAGCTCGGCGTGCCCGTATTGCCTGACGATGATGGAGGATGGATTGAAGGCGCTGTCCGAGGGCGAGAAAGTCATTGCGCGTGACGTGGCGGAGCTGCTTGCGGAGAGCGTGTTCGGGGAATAGGAAAGAGCCGCAAGGGTTTGCTAACCAAAGCGATCATGGTTCATAGAGGTAATCTCGGTATGAATTCTGGGGCTTTCACTGAGAAAAAGAAGGAGGCTGCCTATGGCGCTGCAAGCATCACCTAAACATGCAAGTTCCATTCGCCAAGCTGCCGTTATCGGCTCAGGCGTGATGGGGGCGGGCATCGCCGCCCATCTGGCGAATGCGGGCATGCGCGTAAGCCTGCTGGACGTCGTCCCGCAGACGTTGACAGAAGAAGAGGAGCGGCAGGGCCTTGCGCTCGCGGATGCCAAGGTTCGGAGCCGGCTGGCGAGCGCGGCCATTGCGAGGATGGGCAAGGCCCAGCCGGCACAGCTGTATGATCCGTCGTGGTCGTCGCGCATTACGCCGGGAAATTTGACGGATCATTTGGCCTTGCTTGGCGAGGCGGACTGGATTATTGAGGCGGTTGTCGAGCGGCTTGAAGTCAAGCGTGAGGTGCTTAGCATCATTGAAGCTGCCCGCAAGCCTGGGGCGATTGTATCCACCAACACCTCGGGTTTATCGGCTGCATCCATGGCGGAGGAGAGGAGCGAGGAGTTTCGGCAGCATTTTGGCGTCACGCATTTTTTTAACCCGCCTAGGTATATGAAGCTTGTTGAAATCGTACCGACTGCGGATACGGCTCCAGCGGTTGTTAGCCTGCTTAAGGAGGTGTGCGAGAAGAGGCTTGGCAAAGGCGTGGTCATTGCGAAGGATACGCCAAACTTTATCGCCAACCGAATTGGCACTTACGGCATGCTGGTGACCCTTCAGGATGCGCTGGCTTTCGGGCTGACGGTAGAGGAGACGGATGCCTTGACTGGCCCAGCCATGGGCAGGCCAAAAACAGCAACGCTGCGGATGCTGGATCTGGTGGGGCTGGATACGCTGCTTCATGTCGTGGACAACGTGCGGGAGAGAAGCGGCGACCCGCTGGAGCAAGCGGTTTTTGCAAGGCCGCAGTTGTTGGAACAGCTGGCCTCGTCCGGCCGCATTGGAGAAAAGTCCGGGGCAGGATTCTACCGAAAGGTGAAGGGGAAGGGCGGCAGCGAGATTGAAGCCTTAAGGCTGGATACGCTCGAATATGGCCCGAAGCGGTCGGTCAGCTCGCCTGTAATCGACGCTTCCAAAGCGGCGAAGGGAGCGGCGGCCAAGGTAAAGGCGCTGCTGCGAACCGATCCGCAGGATCGCTATGCGAGGTTCGCATGGTCAACGATCAAGAAAACGCTGCTTTACGCGGCCGCGCAGGTCGGTATTATAGCGGACTCGCTCTCTGATATTGATCGTGCGATGCGCTGGGGCTTCAACTGGGAGCTGGGGCCCTTCGAGCTATGGGATGCGATCGGGCTGCGAAAGTCGGTTCAGCAGATGCAGAAGGAGGGGGAGACGATCCCGGCTTGGGTGCTGGCGTGGCTTGAAGAAGGGCATGAGAGCTTTTATAAAGCGGAAGGCAACGAACGCGTCTACGCATCTAGCGGCGCTTATAAGTCGGAGGAGCGAGAAGCGGATTCCCTGTCTTTAGCGGCGTTAAAAGCTTCGGGAAAAACGGTGCTGTCCACCTCGGGCGCCAGTCTGATTGATATCGGCGATGATGTGGCGCTGCTGGAGTTCCATTCCGCTAACAACGCCATTGGAGGCGACATTTTATCCGCAATTCAGCAAAGCGTGAGAGAGGTATCGCAGAACTGGCGGGGACTTGTTCTTGCGAACGAAGGCCGGAATTTTTGCGTCGGCGCCAATTTGATGCTGCTGCTGATGGAAGCGCAAAGCGGAGAATGGGATGAGGTAGAGGAAATCATCCGTTTCTTCCAGAGCAGCATGCTGGCCCTGAAGAGGCTGGATCGGCCGGTGGTGGCAGCGCCGCATCGGATGACGCTTGGGGGCGGGGTAGAGGCTTGTTTGCCAGCGGATCAAATCATCTATTCGCCAGAGACCTATTTTGGGCTTGTGGAAACGGGAGTGGGCCTTATTCCTGCGGGCGGGGGCTGCAAGGAAGCGGCTGCGATGGCGGCTGAACGGGCTCTTATCGCAAGTGGCGGCAAGGCGGGCGGAGACCTGCAGCCGCATTTGAATGCGTTGTTTGAGACGATTGCGCTCGCCAAAACCTCCTCCAGCGGCTATGAGGTGAGCCGGCTGGGGTTGATGCGGCCTGAGGACCGCGTCATTATGCGGCAGGAGGCGCGCTTTGGCGAGGCCAAGCGGGCGGTGCTTGAGCTGGACCGAACCGGCTACTTGCCGCCGGCGGAGGGGCGCATTCGCGTTGCTGGCCGGGAGGGCAACGCGGTGCTGAAGGTCGCGGTGCAGGCGATGCGGCTGAGCGGCCATATTAGCGGGCATGACGCGCTCATCGCGGGCAAGCTCGCATCGGTGCTTGCGGGCGGCGATATTCAGCCGGGCGCGGAGGTGAGCGAGCAGTATTTGCTCGATCTGGAATGCGAAGCATTCCTCAGCCTATGCGGCGAGCGCAAAACGCAGGATCGCATGAGCCATATGCTTGCAACCGGCAAGCCGCTCCGTAATTAGCCGCGGAACAAGCCAAAGGGAGCTGAAAAGGAGGAATCGAAATGTCAGCTGCATCACCGTTTAAGGATCACGACCGCGATGCCGTTATCGTTGCTGCGGTACGGACGGCGGTCGGCAAAGCATCCAAGGGAAGCTTAGCGGAGACACGGGCGGAGGATCTGGGGCGGGCGGTGCTGCAAGGCGCGCTCGCGCGGGTACCGGCCCTGTCGCCGGAGCTTGTGGAGGATGTCATTATTGGCTGCGCGATGCCGGAAGGCGAACAAGGCTTGAACATGGCTCGCACCATTTCGCTTTATGCGGGCTTGCCGGCGTCAACGCCAGCGGTTACGATTAACCGGTTTTGCGCATCCGGGCTGCAGGCGATCGCTTATGCAGCCGAGCGGATCAGGCTGGGCGATGCGGATGTGATTGCGGCAGGCGGGGTGGAGAGCATGAGCCACGTGCCCATGACCGGCTTAAAGCTGTCTCCGCATCCGGCCATCGTTGATGCGCAGCCGGAAGTATATATGGGCATGGGTCATACGGCAGAGGAGGTGGCGAGGCGTTACGGCGTTACACGCGAGGCGCAGGATGCCTTCGCAGCAGCAAGCCACCGGAAGGCGGCAGCTGCTATCGAGGCCGGCCGATTCCAAACGGAAATCGTGCCGATCACGACAAGCCGTTCGGGCGTAAACGATGCGGGCCGCCCATGGTCCAAAGTATTTACGTTTGAAGCCGATGAGGGCGTGCGGCCAGAGACGACAACGCAAAAGCTGGCAGCGCTCAAGCCATCGTTCGCGCGCGAAGGGACGGTTACGGCGGGCAATACCTCTCAAATGAGCGATGGCGCTGCCGCGGTCATCGTGATGAGCCGGGCCCGAGCCGCGGAGCTGGGCTTGCGGCCGCTCGCTGTGTTCCGCAGCTTTAGCGTTGCAGGCGTTGCCCCCGAGGTCATGGGCATTGGGCCGATTGAAGCGGTCCCGAAGGCGCTGGGCAAAGCGGGCATTACGCTCGAGCAGGTAGATCTTTATGAGCTGAATGAAGCGTTCGCGGCACAATGCGTGCCGATTATCAGGGAGCTTGGCCTCGATCCGGAGCGGGTGAACGTGAACGGAGGGGCAATTGCGCTAGGACATCCGCTTGGCTGTACAGGAACGAAGTTGACCGTCTCCCTTATTCATGAGCTAGGCCGCAGAGGTGGCGGGATTGGCGTCGTCACGATGTGTGTAGGCGGCGGGATGGGGGCGGCTGGCGTCATTGAAGTATATGGCGGTTGATCCTCGGGATCAGCTGGTTGTCAGGGCATGAATGGTTTAAGCCGCTAAAAGTTAACGGGCCTAATAATTGAAGGATGGAAGGAGTGCTGCGGCATGACGGAAACGATACGGTTTGGCGGTCGGTTTGTCGTGGAGGACAGCGTGCCGGAATCAGTCGTGACACCCGAGGATTTTACGGAGGAGCAGCGCATGATGGGGGATGCGGCGCAGCAATTTCTGGAAACGGAAATTACGCCGCGTGATGCGGAGCTTGAGGCGCTCGATTATGATCTGACCACCGAGCTTATGCGCAAGGCAGGCGAGCTGGGGCTGTTGGGTGCAGACGTGCCGGAGGCTTACGGCGGCTTAGGGCTTGATAAGGTAAGCACGACGCTGCTTGCAGAAACGTTGGCGAGAGCCTCTTCGTTTGCGCTTTCGGTAGGCGCCCATACCGGCATCGGAACACTGCCGATCGTGTTTTTTGGCACACCAGCCCAAAAGAAAACCTATCTTCCGGCGCTCGCCACCGGAGAACGAATTGCCGCCTATTGCCTGACAGAGCCAGCCTCCGGATCGGATGCCCTGGGTGCGAAAACGACGGCTAGACTTTCGCCAGACGGCAAGTTTTACGTGCTGAACGGATCTAAGCTCTACATCACGAATGCGGGTTTTGCTGATCTGTTTATCGTATATGCAAAGGTGGATGGCGAGTATTTTACCGCATTTATCGTAGAGAAAGGCATGGCGGGGTTCAGTATTGGGCCAGAGGAGCATAAGATGGGCATCAAGGGTTCTTCGACGCGCCCTTTGTTTTTTGAAGATGTGCCGGTACCCGTCGAAAATGTGCTGGGGGAGGTTGGCAAAGGGCATCATATCGCCTTCAATATTTTGAATATTGGACGCTTTAAGCTTGGGGCAGCTTGTCTTGGCTCATCCAAGGAGACGATTGAGCTGGCGTCCGCCTATGCCAATACGCGCAAGCAGTTCGGCAGGGCGATTTCTTCCTATCCGCTCATCGGCGCCAAGCTGGCAGACATGAATATCCGCACCTATGTGCTCGAAAGCATGGTGTACCGGACCGCGGGCTGGATCGATGCGATGCTGCGGACCGCGGAGGATTCTGATGGAACGCCAGACGATGGAATGAAGATAGCGAAGGCCATCGGTGAGTATGCCATTGAATGCTCGATCGTTAAAGTATTTGCATCCGAAGCACTCGACTTTGTTGCGGACGAAGGGGTGCAAATTCATGGCGGATACGGCTATATCCGTGATTATAAGGTGGAGAGAATCTACAGGGATTCGCGGATTAATCGGATTTTTGAAGGGACGAACGAAATTAATCGGATGCTTATTCCGGGCACGCTGATGAAAAAAGCTTTAAAAGGAGAGCTGCCGCTGCTCCGCAAGATTCGCTCGCTGCAAGCGGAGCTGATCCAGCCCATGCCGCTGCCTCCCTTCGAGAAGCCGCTTAGCAAGGAAGCCTATCGGCTCGCTCAAGCGAAAAAAACGTTTCTCGCCGTGGGCGGGCTTGCCGTCCAGAAGCTTGGGCTGCGCCTAGAACAGGAGCAGGAAGTGCTGTGCTCGCTTGCTGATCTCATGATTGAAATTTTTGCTATGGAAAGCGCCCTGCTGCGCTCGCAAAAAATCTTGAAAGCGAGCGGTGGAGAGGGGACAGAGAAAACAGGCAATGTGGTGGCGATGACGACGGTATACGTGCAGGAAGCGATGGAGAGAGTCGAGTCACTGGCGAAGCTTGCGCTTGCCGCCCTCGAGCAGGGAGACGGTCTCCAGATGCAGCTTTCCATTCTGAAAAAACTGATGCGCGCGCCGCTTTCGGATACGGTCGCTTTGAAGCGAAGCATTGCCGCTCGTGTGATTCGCAGTGAGCACTATGTCTTGTGAAGGGGGAGAGCAAGGATGGAATCGCTCGGACCGCAGGACCCGCTTATGCCTGAAAAGTCGTCAGCCGAAGTCGAACAGCTCGCGCGCCCATGGCTTCGCGATTACCCGGAGGAAGTTTCTCCTACGCAGAGCTATCCCGATCAGAGCATCGTCCAATTTTTAATGAATTCCGTTAAAAGTCATCCTCATCATACGGCCGTTCATTTTATGGGCAAAACAGTAACTTATCGCGTACTGTATGACGATGCTGTCCGGCTCGCATACGGCTTGCAGTCTCTTGGCGTGGCTAAAGGGGATCGGGTAGCGATCATGCTTCCGAACTGCCCGCAGGCGGTTATCGCTTATTATGGGGTGCTGCTTGCGGGAGGAGTGGTCGTTCAGACTAATCCGCTTTACGTGGAACGGGAACTGGAGCACCAGCTCGCGGATAGCGGTGCCGTTGCCATTATTACGGTTGATTTGCTGTATGCCCGCTTGTCCCGGGTACGCGGCAAGGTACCGGAGACCGGACCGCTGCCGAAGCTTCGCCATGCCGTTATCACGTCGATGAAGGACGGGCTGCCTTTTCCAAAAAGCTTGCTGTATCCGATAAAGCAGCGCAAGGATGGGTTTCGGGATGATATTCCTTATGGAAGCTTTGGAGTTGTAGCCTACAAGAAGCTGCTGTCAGCGAGGAAAGAGTCGGCGGAGCTTCCCGAGCCTGCGAAGGGAGCTGAGCTTGCCGCGCTTCAGTATACGGGCGGCACAACAGGTACGCCAAAGGGCGTGATGCTGACGCATCGCAACTTAGTTGCGAATACGATGCAAATCTCAGCCTGGTGCTACAAAGCGGAGGATGGCAAGGAACGTTTTCTTGCAGCATTGCCCCTGTTTCATGTATTTGGATTAACGGTATTAATGAATATGTCTGTGCTGCGTGCCGGCACGCTGATCCTTCTTCCGCGCTTTGATGCGGAGGCAGTGCTGCAGACGATTCATCAGCAGAAGCCTACGATTTTCCCGGGAGCGCCGACGATGTATGTTGCTCTTCTCCATCATAAGGAGGCTGCAAAAACGGACCTCTCCTCCATTAATGTATGTATCAGCGGTTCTGCCGCTTTGCCGCTTGAGGTGCAGGAGAAATTCGAAGCGCTGACGGGAGGGAGGCTTATTGAAGGCTATGGCCTGTCAGAGGCTTCTCCCGTGACGCATGCCAATCCGATATGGGGAAAACGCAAAATCGGCACGATTGGCATCCCTCTGCAGGATACAGAGGCTGTTGTTATTCATCCAGAAACCGGTGAAAGACTGGGAGTAGGTGAGCTCGGCGAGCTTATCGTTCGTGGACCGCAAGTCATGCAGGGGTATTGGAATAAACCGGCTGAAACCCTGCAGGTGCTACGGGATGGATGGCTGTATACAGGCGATCTCGCTACGATGGATGAAGACGGTTTTTTTACGATTATGGATCGGATCAAGGATGTCATCATTGCAGGCGGTTTTAATATTTACCCGCGCGAGGTAGAGGAGGTGCTGTTTGAGCACCCGGCGGTGCGGGAGGCTGCCGTTATTGGCGTAAAGGATGAATACCGTGGTGAGACGGTAAAAGCATTTATCGTATTCAAAGAGGGTTGGCAGGTCTCGCCTAGTCAGCTGGATCGCTGGTGCAGGGAACGGCTGGCAGCTTATAAGGTACCCCACCACTATGCCTTTAGGGAAACGCTTCCAAAGACGATGGTTGGTAAGGTGCTGCGCCGGAAGCTGCAGGAGGAGGAAGTAGCTGAACAGAAATAGCTGGGCATGGGTTGGAAGGGAGAGTGGTCGGCGTGGATGAGGATTGGTTTGTTCAAGAAGCGGATCAGGCCGGTCATTTGACTAGACTCGCGGAGCGTGCTCAAGCCACCTTCTGGGGGGTGCTCGGCTGTGAGGTGGTGCAGGCAAATGCCAGTAAAGCGACCATTTGCCTGGACGCCTCGGATCGTCATATGAATCTGCTTGGCATTGTACACGGAGGTGTGCTCATGTCGCTGCTTGATAATGCGATGGGTCTTGTCGTCATGCTTGCAGCGCCGGAGGAGCGATCCGTAACCGCAAATTTAAATACGCAATTCCTCTCCAGCAGCAAGGGCGGCGTCATCTTATGCGAAGCTGAGCTAATTCATCGTACCGCTCGAACACTGACGCTGCAAGCCCAAGTCAGGGATGATACGGGCAAGCTGCTGGTACTCGGCAGCGGGGCTTACCGTATTATTTAAGGTGAGGCTGCGGTCATTTGCTTGGCCGTAGTGGATTGGTTATAATAATAACTAATAAATGGAAGTTAATTGGATGATCCATTGGCTAATATTTGAGCTTGTAAAGCCGATAAATATAGTAGGAGAAAGGAGGCGAGAACATGGTGCAGGGATGGGCAACGATCGTCGTTTTGGGCTTTGGCATTGGCGTAGCGGTCATTGGAGTTATTGCTTATTTAAGAATGTTTCGTAAAGACAGGCTCTCTTCGACGTCGCATCACGCAGCCGACGTCTCGCCTCCAAACGGCGCCGTTACAGCTAAAACAATGGATAGCGGGCATAATAATGAAGCGAAAACCGAACAAGCTGCTCCGCAAGATTAAGAATTGTTCACTTTCATATTCGAAATCAAAATGTTATAATAGTAAGAAAAATGCAAACATTGTGACTCATTGGCCATGGAGTTACCTGCACCGAATGGGGGTTCTTGCGGAGTAATCGCCGCATGCGGTCTCGTATAATGCTGTTTAGGACGACCATCCAACGTAAAGGGGAGGAGATTTCATGGCGAAGCATAGCCAGAATGAAGTCAAGGAAAGCCTGAAGGAACTCACGAGAATTTTTCAACCCAAGGACCCACGGAAGTTTGTTAAAGAGTACATTCGCAAATATCGGATTACCGGTGGCTACGAGGATGAATTAACAACATTGGTGGAAAATGAACTAGGCAGGATCAACTCTTCGGTCAGTTAGTCTCATCATGTAAAATACGACTTTGTAAACTGTCATAAACAGGATGCAAAGTCTTTTTGTTTTTTAGCCACTGCGTATTTACAGACTCAGACTCCGCTCAAGCACTCTCCACTCCACTAGCTCATCTCAGCTTAACCTAACTACTGGAACATATTAACAACCGGAATACACTAACATATTGAAACACATTAACTCACCGGAACACGCTGACACATCTCTTTGTTTGCAGCATGCAATACGGATATTTAGCATCTTCACGATGAAGCAGTATCTAGAACGGATGTCAGTGTCCAATACGATCGATCAGTGTACATAACAAGTGAGCAATATCAGAAACAAAGGAGCAGAATCCGAAACAAATGATCTGTATTCAATACGATTGACCAGTATCCAATACAACTAATCAGCGTCCAAATGGACGTGTAGTGTCCTACATCAATGAGCAATATCAAAAACGAAGGAACATTATCCAAAACGAAAGTGTAATGTCCACAATTAATCAGCAGTACCCCCCAGACGAATGAGATTTAGGCAAGGTAGCTTAGCCCGTTTCATTTAGTTGGAATTTTTCCCTTTAAAATAAGGTGAAATCGTCTATTTTTGTTATTTATATGGAGTTTCTCCTGCTAATTTCAACAAATCAATCGAAAGGCGGCTGCTAGGGATTAATTAACAGGATGAATTCCATCTAAAATGACTATCCAGCTGCTTAAAGCTATTTTAGCGGGAGGAAATCCTTCTATTTTAGAAAAGATAACCATTATGCAGGTCAAGTCCAAATTTGTGTGTAAAATCTCATCTAGCTTATCGGAATGGATATCAACGGTTGTTTCGCCATTCATGGTAGGCAGCCATGTCCA
>NZ_VCIX01000077.1 GCF_006345825.1 Paenibacillus paridis | reverse complement strand
AATGAGTGAAACGCCTGAGAAAACGAAGGTTTAACTAAGCGATGACTAGTCATAGGCACTGCTACGCTGAGTTGCTTTTTCTATCGAGGGTAAATCGATGATTACATTACGGGAGGTCAGTTATTTGAGCGAAGACAGAGTAGTCGCGGTGTACCGGGTGGAAACGCCTTATTCGCTGGAGAGGGTNCTTATTCGCTGGAGAGGGCGGCAGAGGTTATTGCGGGCGAGCAGTCGACCGGGACGTTCACTGCGGTGCCGGGCGAGACGGATGCGCTAAAGGAGCGATTCGGTGCGCGGATTGAGAAGATCGTTGAACTGGAGTCGGTCAGTGCACCGACGCTGCCGGGAGCAAAGACGCCAGCGGGCCATGATGGGAAATATCGGCGGGGCTTGGTAGCCGTCTCTTTTCCGCTGCATAACTTTGGTCCTTCGATTCCGAACTTGATGTCGGCGATTGCGGGCAATTTGTTCGAGCTGCAGGAGCTGTCGGGACTTCGGCTGGTTGATCTGGAGCTGCCAGAAGCTTTCGCAGCTCGTTATCCCGGACCGAAGTTTGGAATCGATGGCACGCGCAGGCTGACGGGGGTCTATGACCGCCCGATCATAGGCACAATTGTTAAGCCAAGCATCGGCCTTGATTTGAAGGACTTGCAGCGGATGATTTTGAATGTATCGGCGGCGGGACTCGATTTTATTAAGGATGATGAATTAAACGCGAACGCACCTTATGCCCCGTTGGAGGCTAGAGTGAAGGCAGTGATGGAGGCGGTGGACAAAGCTGCTGACGTCACGGGCAAGCGGATCATGTACGCGTTCAATATTACAGGCGATATCGAAGAAATGGAGCGCAATCACGAGCTGGTCGTGAAGGCGGGAGGCAACTGCGTCATGGTGAGTATCATGAGCGTTGGGCTTGCGGGCCTTGCCCATTTGAACCGCTACAGCGAGGTGCCAATCCATGGGCATCGGAACCAATGGGGCATGATGACGCGCTCTCCGGGACTGGGCTTTGAGTTTTCGGCTTATCAGAAGCTGTGCCGGCTGGCCGGCGCGGACCATCTGCATGTGAATGGCTTGAATAGCAAGTTTTATGAGAGCAATGAATCGGTGGTTCGTTCGGTTCAAGCCTGCTTGAAACCGATGTATGACGGTTATGCAACGATGCCGGTTGTCTCTTCCGGGCAATGGGCGGGCATGGCACCGGCCACTTATGAGGCTACGGCGACGGTTGACGTGATGCATTTGGCAGGCGGCGGCATTTTGGCGCATCCGGACGGAGCCGGCGCGGGCTTCAAGAGCATGCAGCAGGGCTGGGAGGCAGCGGTCCAAGGCATTGAACTGGACGCGTATGCGGAGCAGCATCCGGCGCTTCGTCGTGCCATCGAGAAATACGGGAAGGGCTGAGGGGAAATGTTGAAGTTGGCTGCGGACAACAAGGATTTTTCACGGTTGCTTTGTTATTACGGCGATGACTTTACTGGCTCGACGGATGTGCTGGAGTCCTTGTATCTGGCGGGGATCAGGACAGCGTTGTTTCTTGAGCCGCCAAGCGAAGCACTATTGAAGGAGGAACGGTTTTCCGGGCTGGATGCCTTCGGCGTTGCCGGGATCGGACGTTCACTTTCTCCTGATGAGGCAGAAGCTGAGCTTCGTCCTATTTTTGAAAAGCTGAAGCAAGCGGGAGCAGCCATCGTGCATTACAAAATATGCTCAACCTTTGATTCTTCGCCAGCCGTCGGAAATATCGGCAAAGCAGCCGAGCTTGGCCGCTCTGTATTTGGGAACCATTATATTCCACTGGTTGTGGGTGTTCCTTATCTTGGACGTTATACGTTATTTGGCAATCATTTTGCTCGCGCGGGCGAAAAAATGCACCGCTTGGATCGCCATCCTACGATGTCTCGTCACCCGGTCACTCCGATGAAGGAAGCAGATTTACGCAGGCATTTGGCCGAGCAGAGCGATCTGAAGATTTCATTGATGGATATTATGGCATTGGATGGGGCTTGGAGTGAGGTGCAGGAGAGCTTAGGGCGTCTCGTAGAGAAAGAACAGCCGGACGTGGTGCTGTTTGATGTACTGGATGAGGAACGGCTGGAAACGACAGGCCGATTAATTTGGGAGGCGGCAAGCGGCCAAGACAGTCTATTTGTGATAGGCTCGTCCGGCATCGAGTATGCGCTGAGTGCTTGCTGGAGAGCGGCTGGACGATTAATAGAAGGGCAAACCGATGGACTGCTGCAAGAGCATCAACAAGATCAGCTGCAAGGACAGCGGATAGAACAGCAGAAAGAGCAAGAGAAAAATGCTTCAGTAGCAGCGGTTGAGCAACTTCTCGTTGTATCCGGAAGCTGCTCTCCCGTAACCGAAGCACAAATTGCCCATGCCCTACAAGCAGGCTTTGTAGGAATCGCGGTACCAGCCTCGGAATTGATTAATCCGCAGAAGGAAGAGCAATCGCGCTCGGGTATGCTGGAAGAGGCGAGGGAGCATCTGAGAAAAGGCAAAAGCATTTTGCTTTATTCGGCATCAGGAGGAAACGACCCGGCTATTGCCGCTTTTCGTGGGGCGCTTGCAGCGCATGGCTACGATGCCGAAGATAGCAGCCGCTTGCTTGGCGGCATTCTCGGCTCTTTGGCACGTGAACTGATTAAAGAGGCAGGCCTTAAACGCATCGTCATCGCCGGGGGGGATACTTCTGGTTACGTGACACGAGAGCTTGGTATTTACGCGCTGGAGTGCGTTGCTGCACTCGCGCCTGGAGCGCCGTTATGCCGTGTCGCTTCTGATGATCCTGCACTTGACGGTTTGGAGCTGGCGCTAAAAGGCGGACAAGTGGGAGAAACGGATTTTTTCAGCAGCGTTAAGCAAGGAGGCGGTACTAAGCATGGATTCTAGTCAGAAAATTTCTTTTAATCAAAATGGACCGGATTACAGCAATTTGCAGGTACTGGAGCTTCATACGGTACCACCGCGCACGGACCTCGTGCCTTATAGCGACTGGGAGTCCGCGTTGAATCAGAACCCTGCTGCTTCGCCTTATTATGAGCTGCTTAGCGGAAACTGGCGATTTCATTATGCCGAATCGCCGTATCCGGAGCTTTTTTATGAATCCGGCTATGACGATACGAACTGGGCTTACATCCCGGTGCCGGGAAACTGGCAAATGCACGGATACGGGCAGCTGCATTACAGCAGCTGTCCGTATCCTTTTCCCATTGATCCGCCCCATGTGCCTTCGACGAATCCGGTGGGCTGTTACCGGAGATCCTTTACGGTACCCACGCAGTGGCAGGATCGGCAAATACGTCTTATTTTTGGCGGAGTAGATTCCTCCTTCCATCTTTGGGTGAACGGGGAGCCTGTAGGTTACAGCCAAGGCAGCCATCAGCTTTCCGAATTTGATATTACTCGTTTCGTTGTTCTGGGAAAAACGAATGTACTGGCTGTCAGCGTATATCAATGGTGTGACGGCAGCTACTTAGAATCGCAGGATAAATGGCGCCTTAGCGGTATTTTTCGCGATGTGTATTTGGCTGCGCTGCCTGCGGTAACGATAGAGGATGCTTTTGTGCAAACTAGACTTGAATTAGGCATGAATCGTGCGGAGCTGGACATCCAGCTTAAGCTGACCAAAGGGCTTGAAGTGACGGCGTCAGGTTACCGCTTGAGGGCAACGCTTATCGATCAGCAGGGCAACCGGGTGCTGGACGACTATGCGCCTATAATTTCGGATTTTGCAGACGAGGAAGAGTACAGCATTCAAACGCTATTCACTATTGATGCTCCGTTGCTGTGGACTGCAGAGACACCGTATCTCTATAGGCTGCTGCTCACCCTCTATGCTGGGGATGAGATTATAGCTGAGGTAAAGGTAATACCCGTAGGCTTTCGTACGATTGAAATCGCAAACGGTCAACTGCTGATTAACGGTCAGCCGATCATCATCAAGGGTGTCAATCGCAACGAATTTAATCCGGCAGAGGGGTACGTCATAACGCTCGAGTCCATGCTTGAAGATATCAAGCTGATGAAGCGTCATAACATCAACGCGGTCCGTCTGTCGCATTACCCGAATGATCCGCGCTGGCTGGATTTATGCGACAGCTACGGGCTTTATGCGATTGCCGAGGCTGATTTGGAGACGCATGGCTTTCATTTTATCGAAGACGAGAGCTATTTGAGCAAGCATCCCGACTGGCGTGAGGCCTATGTGCAGCGGGCGCGAAAAATGGTCGAGCGAGACAAAAACCATCCATCCGTCATCATGTGGTCGCTCGGCAATGAATCGGGGTACGGTCCGAATCATGATGCCATGGCTGCATGGATCAGGGAAAAGGATACGACTAGACTGATTCATTATGAACGCGCCTATGAGGCTTCAGTCGTTGACATCGTTAGCTCTATGTATCCGTCAGTAGAGATGCTGATTGAAGAAGGGCGCAAGGCCGACAGCCGTCCCTATCTTATGGTTGAATTTGGGCACGCGATGGGCAATGCAGCAGGCAACCAGCAGGAATACTGGGATGCGGTAGATGAATATCCCCGGCTGTTGGGCGGTCTGATATGGGAATGGGCGGACATGGGCATTTTGCGAAATACGGAAACGGGCGATTCTTGGTATGCATACGGAGGCGACTTCGGGGATGTGCCACACAGCGGAGCCTTCTGTTTGGACGGTTTGTTGTTCCCAGATAAAAGCATTAAAGCGTCTTTATTGGAGTACAAGAAAGTCATTGAACCAGTTAAGATCACTGGAACAGAGCACGCTTTTGGAAAAATAAACATTCGTAACCGCTACAGCTTTGTATCGCTTGAGCATTTGCAAGGAGAATGGCAGTTGCTGAGAGACGGAGAGGTACAGGACCGTGGATGGCTAGGCCCACTGCTCACACCTGCGGGAGCAGAAGAGACGATTCAGCTGCCGCTGGGCAATTTCGAACGAGAAGCGGCAGCTGAATATTGGCTTCATGTACGCTTCGTACTGCGCCAGAATACAAGCTGGGCGGAGGCGGGCCATGAGGTCGCTTGGGCAGATCTGCTATTTATGAAGAAAGAGTCCGAGTATCGCTTAACACCCCTTCTGATTAATAGGCAGTTGATTCCCACTGTTCCGACAACGGAGGAGGAACAAATTAAAGGGCAGTTGAAGGTCTCTGCTCGGATAATGGGGGAAATCTATACGGAGCAGATTGCGGAACTTCGCATTAAAGAGGAAGCTATGCGACTCCGCGTGTATGGTCCTGGCTTTGAAACTTCGTTCAACAAAGTAACTGGGTTGATTGAGAAATGGGAGGTGGAAGGTCATTCCCTACTGCTTGCAGGACCTTCGCTGAATGTATGGCGCGCCCCGCTGGATAACGATGTTCATTTGGCGAAGGAATGGGTAAAGGCAGGATACGATCGGATGACGGAAGCAGTCCGGAATTTTCATGTTATTACTTCAGAGCCTCATAGCGTTCAAATAAGCGTAGAAACAGCAGTTGGCGCCAAGGGGGAAGCGATGGCTTTTCGAACAATCACGATCTACTCGATCGATGTTCACGGTCAGGTCAGCATGGATATTTCGCTGGAACCGCTTCGGGTAAATTTGCCTCCGATGCCGAGATTAGGCTTGGAGCTGCGCATGTCAGACAGCTTCGATCAACTGAGCTGGTTTGGTCTGGGGCCTCATGAATGTTATGCCGATCGTAAGGAAAGCGGCAAGCTCGGTATCTATAGCGGTACGGTGGCCGAGCAGTTTGTACCGTACATTAAGCCGCAAGAAAACGGAAATAAAAACGAGGTTCGCTGGGCGAGGATGACAGATAAAATGGGGAGAGGGCTGTATTTTACCAGTGATGCCCTATTTAATCTAAGCGCACACCACTACTCCACCGAAGATATGACGAGGACCAAGCATGTCCATTTGCTGAAGAGGCTGGATGAAACAATTATCAAGCTGGATGCGGCGCAAAGCGGCATTGGCAACCACAGCTGCGGCTATGCACCAACCCTTGACAGCTATCTTATTAAACCGCAGAAAATGAGTTTTCAAATACAGATGAGTCCGTTAATCTAGATAATTGTTAATTAAAAGGAATTTATCCCTCTAAATTTGCTTGATTCGATGGAAAGAAGAAATAGATGGAATTTTTCCCGTTATTCTGACTGTTTTAGGCCATTATGGGCATATTCATCGGAATTAGCGGGAGAAATTCCTTTTAAACGTTCCCAGAACTAAAATACTGTTGAAATAGAGGGAGAAATTCCCTCTAATTGAAGTGAAGAGAAGTCTAGAGCTAGGACGAAGCTGCGATTGGACAAAACAGCGATTGGTTGAAAGCGGAATTTAGACAAAGAATACCGCTGTGATACGGATTTTGAGTAGCTAAAGCTTTTTCGGAGTTCAGAGTTCATTGCTCAAAATTCAGCGTTCAGTGCTTAGTATTCGGTGATAGTATTCGTTGTTGGTATTCAGTATTCAGTGTTTAGTGTTTATAGTCTTAGTTCAGTATTCATTGTTTAGTTTTTATTTCAATTCATGACCTGGAGATAATTTAAGTCATAAAAAGAACATGTGCAGTCAAACATTCACCAACCCCACGCCCCCCACGCCCCCAACCAAAACCGCAAAGTAACGTTATTTTCTCACAAGCTATGCATACATTTGTAATCGGTTACTTGGTAAGCTGAGTGTATTATTCATTATCCCTAAGGAGGGCTTACCTATGCTTAAAGTAGCGATTATTGGAGCCGGAGCCATTTCGAATGCCCATATTGATGCCTATTTGCAGTTTCCGGAGCGCTGCCAAATCGTGGCGGTCAGCGATATTTTCGAACATAAGGCAGTGGAGCGCATTCAGCAGCATCAGCTTGACGCGATTGCTGTTTCCGATTATACGAAGCTTCTTGAGCTAAAAGTGGATGTGGTCTCGATATGTACCCCGCCCTATACGCATGCGGAGCTTGCTGTTCATTTTCTAGAGGCTGGCGTGCATGTGCTCGTAGAGAAGCCGATGGCTGCCTCCTTAGAGGAATGCGACCGTATGAATGAGGCGGCTGCCAGAAGCGGGAAGCTGCTGTCGGTCGTTGCGCAAAATCGCTTCAAGACGCCTATGATGAAGCTGAAGGCGATGCTGGACAGCGGCCTTGCGGGTAAAATCGTCCATGCTCAAATTGACTCACACTGGTGGCGCGGCCATAGCTACTATGATCTATGGTGGCGGGGAACGTGGGAGAAGGAAGGCGGAGGCTGCACATTGAACCACGCGGTTCATCATATTGATGCTTTGCTCTGGATGATGGGCCGTCCGGCGGATGTGCAGGCGCTGATGACAAATGTGTCGCATGACAATGCGGAGGTCGAGGATCTTTCCATTGGTATTTTCCGATATGAAGGAGGGGCGCTTGCACAGGTAACGAGCTCGGTCGTGCATCACGGACAGGAGCAGCAGTTGATCTTTCAAGGGGAGAGGGCACGCATCTCGGCCCCCTGGAAAGTAGCGGCTTCAATCGCCCGCGAGAACGGCTTTCCGGAGCCGAATTTGCTGCTGGAGGAAAAGCTGCAGCAAACCTACGGGTCATTGCCGGATATAGCCTACGAAGGGCATCAGGGTCAGGTCGACAATCTCCTGTCAGCCATCGAGACAGGTGCTCCTTTGCTAATTGACGGAATTAGCGGACGCGAGACGCTTGAGGTCATTGTGGGCATTTACAAGGCGGCAAGCACGAGGACGCTTGTCCCGTTTCCAATCCAACCGGATGACCCGTTCTATTCGCGAAGCGGCATGCAGGCGGGAACGATCTATTTTTACGAGAAGAAGACCGCAGTAGCCAATTTTGCGGATTTGCCTATTACGACTGGAAGTGACTTTACATCATAGAGCTATCCTAGAGGCGGGTTCAATTTATTGTGGAATTGCTTCCGGTATTGATGAGGCGTAATGCCCATCTGCGATTTGAACATTTTGCAAAAATAAGAGCTGTTCGTAATGCCAACTTCCTCGCCGATTCGGGCGATCGAGAGCTCAGAGGCCGTTAAAAGCAGGATGGCTTGCTGCATTTTTTTGGCGGCGATATATTCGGAAATGCTGCTGCCCGTACACAACTTAAACAGATGGGAGAGATGGTAGGGCGAGAGATGGAGCTCGCTGGCCATCAGCTCCAGACGCAGCGGCTCCTTGTAATGCTTATCCAGCCATTCCAGCATACGCTCGGCCTGATGCGGCTTCCGCAGCAGTTTTGGCGTGGAGGGAGGCGCAGACTGCTGCTCCCAAAGCTGTTTAAATGCCCGAAGGAAGGTGACGAGAAATAAAGAGAATTCCTCGAAATAATCACTTTTGGCGATATGAGGCAGACTGTTCGTCCAGCTTCTCATAAGGCTGTCCAGCGGATCTAGGTCTCCTGTATGGTAAATGCACGGTTCAGGCAGACTTCCGGTGTGAATATGCTTGAAAAACCTTTGCAGGACGGGCCATTTGTCAAAGTAGCTTTCATAGAGTGTCGGCTCGAAGTGAACGATGGTACGGATGAAAGGCTGTTCAGGGCTTAACTCAACCTGGACATGATGCAGGCGATAGGGCTGAAAAATACAAAGCATGCCTGGAGCTAAGTCGTAGCTTTTTTGCTCAATGATTAATTTTCCGCAGCCTTCGTGAACGATTAATATTTCGATACCTTGATGGGCATGAAATGTTCCCTTGTAGTGCTCAGGCGTATCGTTGGTGCGTCTATAGGCAAAATAAAGCGGGACCTCCCACAAATTAATGGTATGGATATATGATATGCCGAGCACCTCCTCGCCGGAAATAAGGATAACGCTCTATTATTTTAACATAGGAGCGTCTATCTTTTTACCAGTTGGACTAGGGACGGATCGTCACGCGTGTGTTGATGGGAACGATTTTGGATAGGGCCAGAACGTCGTCGTTGAACATCCGGATGCAGCCATGAGAAACAAGATGGCCGATCGAGGATGGATCGTTTGTCCCGTGAATGCCATAATGCGGCTTTGAGAGTCCCATCCAGAAAGCGCCGAACGGCCCGCCGGGATTCGGCTGCTTATTAATAATCGTATATTCGCCGACAGGCGTTTGGGTAACCATTTTGCCGATGCCTACAGGATAGGATTGAACGACGGTGTTGCCATCGAGCAAATGCAGCTGGCGGTCGGACAGATCAACAATGATACGGTAGTCGGGCATAGCAGTACCACTCCTTTTCCATAAGGTATGTAGGCAGAGGAGCCTTTGCTTCATATAAATCTTTTGGCGGAAAAGTAAAGAATCCATCGATATGTGGCGTTAATTTAGGGAGCTATTGTTGAGTAGAGCCGTTATTGTACGGCTCTTTTTTATTGTGGCATTCAACTTCCGGGATGCGACCTTAGAGTAAGGGATGCCGAAACATTATAATTATTTTCAGCGTCTATGGTAGTATAAGGAAAAATTGGAGGTGGTTTAAGTGAAAAGGCTGTCCTTTATTTTGTTTGTTATTCTTATTCTTGGAGCAGGCTGTTCGGCAAACCATGAGAGCGAATCAGGTGGAGTATGGAACTATCAAGAGGGTTATGTGGCAGTAAAGGATGAGGCTAACAGTCAACTGCTAGTCGTACGCGAGAAGGTCGCCAACCTGGAAAATAAGAAAATAGAACAAATACTGGAGGAAGCCGAGCCTGATGCCGTATGGTTAAAGGTAACCAAGAAGCAATATGGCTCTGTAAATGAAGGTGACCATGTGAAGGTTTCCATTCAGGGCGGAATAGATCAATCTTATCCTGCGCAAGCGGCTGTAGATTCGATTGAGAAAAAATAATGAATTACCGCTGATTAGTGAATGTATAGACTGGGAAGATGACGAATACATAAGTTGGTCGTTTCGTTAGAGGAGAGAGCGTGTGAGCAGATATGATGAAGGTAGCGGATTTTTTGATTTTTTGGCGGAGGTCCCGCTGTTTTTTAAGCTGTTTGGCGGGTTTTTGTTTATTCTCGTATTTGGAGTCATCATCTATGTCATCATTACAGGCGTGCGGGCATGGTGGCAAAACAATGCTTCAGCGCTTTTAACGAGAGCGGCTAAAGTAGTAGATAAACGAACGGAGGTATGGGGCGGCTCGGGTGAATCCAGCGCGAGTACGAACTATTATATTACGTTTGAGCTGGAAGATCGGACGAGGGTTGAATTGCCGATAAGGGCAGATAAATTTGGTCTGATCGTCGTTGGGGATGAAGGAGAGCTGACCTACCAAGGCACGCGCTTTAAGGAGTTTAACCGGAAATAGCAGGCAGCCGGGACTGGCAAGGGGCTGGGGTGTTGCGATATAATCAATGAACAACATGATTGATATCTAAGAGGTGGAGCTTGTGATTGTCGTAAGTGCATGCTTGGCAGGGTTTGAGGTCAGGTACAATGCAACTCATAGCTTGAATGAAGCCGTTCAAAAGCTGCTGAAAGAAAATAAAGCGGTATCCGTCTGTCCCGAGCTGATGGGTGGGTTCACCACGCCGAGAGAGCCTGCTGAGATTGTTGGCGGCGACGGAGAAGACGTGCTGAACGGAACCGCTAAGGTTGTGGAGAAATCGGGCAGAGATGTCACGGAGCTTTATATAAAAGGAGCGTATCTTACGCTTGAAAAAGCGCAGGAGGTTCATGCAACAGTCATTGTGCTCAAGGAGTACAGTCCTTCTTGTGGAAGCGCGATGATTTATAATGGTGACTTTGCGGGGCGTAAAATGGTTGGCAATGGTGTTACAACGGCGCTGCTCAGACAACATGGACTCAGAGTAATATCGGAAGAGAATCTTAATGATTTTTTGGAGGAAATGAAGCATTAGCTGCAATTGCAGCAAGATAGAGCGAAGGGGCCCTCAACGGGGCCCCTTCGTTGTTTAATGACCGGCGGATTCATGGTCGTTGGATAGCTTCAGTACATCAAAAATTTTGAACAGGAGGCTTAGCAAGATTGCAATTACGGTTGCTAGCGCCATTCCTGAAAGATGGAAATCCCCGATGGACAGCGTAACGCCGCTAAGCCCTGTAACCAAAACAACCGTTGTCAGGAACAAATTGGTTGGCTTGCTGTAATCAACCTTGGACTCAACAAGCATCCGGAAGCCGGAGGCTGCGATAACGCCGAACAAAAGCAAGGATACCCCGCCCATAACGGGTGCAGGGATACCGGAAATGAGAGCGGAAAATTTACCTGAGAACGAAAGCACGATCGCAATAAGCGCCGCACCGCCGATAACGAAAGTAGAATAGACCTTTGTTATCGCCAGAACACCGATATTCTCCCCGTAAGTTGTATTAGGCGTAGACCCTACAAAGCCCGATAGAATGGTAGAAATACCGTTTCCTAGCATCGAGCGGTGAAGACCAGGATCTTTGGATAAATCCTTATCTACAATGTTGCCCGTAACGACGAGATGTCCGATATGCTCGGCAATGACAACAAGCGATGCGGGAGCAATCGCTATGATCGCGGTCCACTGGAATTCCGGTAACGTGAACTGCGGAAGCTGAACGATCCCGCTTGCACTAACTCCGCTAAAATCGGTAAAGCCCATGCAATAAGCGAGTACATATCCAGCGACAATACCGAACAAGATGGGGATGATCCGCATAAACCCTCGAAACAATACCGAGCCAAGCACGGTAATCGCAAGGGTCACCGTTGAGAGCACGACTACTTTAGGATTCATGACCCAAGTCGCAGGATCTTCAAACGATTGTGGAATCCAGCCGGCCATTCCCGCAGCGACAGGAACGAGTTCTAAGCCAATAATAGCGACGATCGCGCCCATGGCTGCCGGAGGGAATAAGACGTTAATCCAGCCGGTGCCTGCCGCCTGTATGATTAGGGCGACTATGGTGAAGATAACGCCGGATACGATAAATCCGCCCAGCGCGGCAGCATAGTTGCCGCCTCCGGCCGCATGGTCGCCGATGACGGCGCCGGCAGGGGCAAGAAAGGCAAAGCTTGAGCCCAGATAGGCTGGAATTTTGTTGTTGCATACCCAAAGATAAAGCAGTGTGCCGACACCGTTCATAAGCAGGCAGATCGCGGGATCAACGCCTAGCAAATTCGGTACAAGCACGGTGGAACCAAACATGGCAAACAGATGCTGCAAGCTGAGAAGCATGCTTTGCAGGGCAGGAGGTCGTTCCATGACCCCAATTGCTTTTTTCATGTCGAAAAATGCCTCCAATGATATGTAGTTTGTAAAAAGACCCTTGATGATTCTACATATTCATTGTCGGTTTGGCAAGCGTTATTTATATCATCGTCGATTAATATTCTGTCGAATGCTGCTCGGGAAGTGAAAAAGAATCGACAAATTACGCTATTTCACATGATGAAGGAATGTTTTAAACGAAATGTCAGGTTTCTGTTCGTAATTTTCTTTTTTTAGCATATATTTCAAGGAAATATGGTTTAATAAGGGTAGGCAATCATGGTGGAGAGGAGAGTGACAGGATGGATTTATGGGTGATTTGGCTCATTGCTGCTGGCGTTTTGGTCATTGTAGAGATGCTAACGCTTACCTTTTATTTGCTCTGGCTTGCGATAGGCGCTGTGTTTGCAGCCGTTATTGATTTTATTTTTCCGGGTGGACTGGTGCTCGAAGTGATTGTTGGCTGCGCGGTTGCCCTTATTTTAACGATCTTTACTAAGCCGCTTACGAGGCGGGTTCGGGCATCGCGCGGCTTTAAGGATGCCGTGGACGAACTGGTCGGCAAGCAGGGCATTGTGTTGGAAAATGTGTCGACTGATGCGCCAGGCATTGTCAAAGTGGGGAACGAAACCTGGAGTGCATTGTCGAACGAGCCTTTGTCTAAGGGAGAGACGGTCATTGTCGTAAGCAGAGGAAGCGCGGTGCTTCAAGTTGAAAAATGGGGAGGAATTTATTAAATGGGCATTATTTTAACCTTAATTTTGTTAGTCATCGTTGTTATATTTGTTGCATTGTCAGTTAAGATCGTTCCGCAGCAAAGAGTCGGAGTGGTAGAGCGGCTTGGCAAATACAACCGTTTGCTGACCGCCGGTATCAATATTCTGATTCCGATCATTGACCATGTGAGAACATACCATGATTTGCGTATCCAACAGGCAAACGTGCCTCCGCAAACCGTTATTACAAAGGATAACGTGCAGGTGAAAATCGATACCATTATCTTTTATCAGGTGACGGGGCCGGAGCAAGCTACATACGGCATCTCTGATTATGTGTACGGGGTTCGGAATATCAGTACGGCGACCATGCGGCAAATTATCGGTAAAATGGAGCTGGACGAGACGTTGTCCGGACGCGAGAAAATATCCTCCGATATCCGAATTGCTCTGGATGAAGCGACCGAGAAATGGGGCGTGCGCATCGAGCGGGTGGAGGTTATCGACATTCAGCCGCCGATCGATATTCAGGATGCGATGGATAAGCAAATGAAAGCCGAGCGGAGCAAGCGGGCGATGGTGCTTGATGCGGAAGCGGCGAAGCAGGATATGATTTTGCGTGCCGAGGGTGACAAGCAAAGTAAAATCCTAAAAGCAGAGGGCGACAAGGAAGCCCGGATCCGCCAGGCGGAAGGTCAGCGTCATGCGCAGGAGCTTGAGGCACTTGGGGAAGCGAAAGCCATCCAATCGATCGCGGAAGCGGAGAAAGCCCGTATCGAATTGATTCGATCCGCAGGCCTGGACGATAATATCCTTACTTACCGTTCCCTAGAGGCGCTTACCGACATTGCCAAGGGGCCAGCGAACAAAATATTCCTTCCGACTCGAGCGGTTGATACGCTAGGTAGCATTGGGGCTATCGGAGAAATGCTGAAAGCGACGAAAGAGTAAGCAAAGGATCTCTCAATGATTCCATCGAGCCTGGCAAAAGAAACTCTTTTGTCTGGCTCGATTTTTAATTCTATAACATAGCCGGGAAACGAATGAATCGTAGAGGAAGCAGTTCATAGACAACTATGATGCTCATAAGAGGAGCGAGGAGATGGATATACGCATTTTAGAGAAAGGTCTATCGATCCTGTCGCAGTGCAAGAGGCGTACGGGCGACATTTGGGAGGCGCATTACGGAGCGGCAGCGATTGCCAGTTATTTTTTTGTCAAAGAAAATAAAATGTCCGATGAGACAGCAGCTCGAATTGCGGCTGAGTGCGATTTGATGCTTAGCAGCCGCTCCTATGTATATGTGTCAGAGGGAGAGCTGAGCGCCAATGAGGCGACAGGGCTGATTCTTCATGCCTTGTGGCCAACCATGGACGAGCTTCACTACGTCGGACATAATGTAATCTATGCCGCTATCAGTTTGCTCGCGATTAAAGAACTGGGCAACTGGGGACATGAGGATGATATTGCAGGCATATCGTGCTTGATTCAATCTTTCCAAAAGACCATCCCCGGCAGGTCGTGGCTTGGTTACTCGGTTTCGGATGTGAAGAGGCTGGAATTGACGGAAGGGGATCAGTTTCCTAATATTCAAAATTCAGCCCAGCTATCCGAGCTTGTATTAAAGGAGCTAACGTCTTTCCAGACGATTTATAAAGCGGAGGCTCATCATGATTTAATTGGGCATATGCTTACTTTTTCACAAGCCTTGAATGCCTTGCATGATCTTGGCCATGATGAGTATTTTCGGAAAGGGATCCCTTCACTTCTAAAGCTAATTAAGGTTCTTCGGGTAAGTCAGGCTATAAATCCTGATCATCCGCTCCCGTTATTCTCTCCTATTGACCGTGTGCCTCTTCCTCTGGCAAGTCGTTCGGAGTGGCTGCCGTTGGAGGCGGAATATTGGATAAAGGGCTTTCGGCAGGTGGACTGGTATTTCGGGCATGCCTTTAAATTTCCATACAGCTTTTATAATCACCTGAACCGGCTTAATGCTCCTAATTCTCGAGCAGAGGAGAACTTCCGATACCTCGTTGGATCATAAACAAGCAGAAAAAGATAACAACATGAGCCTTGGAATCTCTTCCAAGGCTCATGTTGTATGTAAATTTATTCACCTAGCAGCCAGCTTATTTAATTTTTCCAGCATGGCTTTATACTCTGCAGATGCAGTATATTCGCTCACAAAGGTTTTCCAATCTTCGATAGAGGCTGCACCCATGATGACTTTGAGCTTAGACTGTTCCAGTTTGGCGCTTTGCTCGGCATATTTGCCCGTACTCCATAAGCTGCTTGCCTCAGGCAGGGAGGAGGAATAGGAGGTTTTTCTCCATTCGGTGACTGCCGCTTTGTATTCATTGCGAATGGCTTCAGGGAGAGCAGCCAGCTTGCTGTTATTTTTAAGCAGATCGGTTTGTCCGAACAAGCTGTTAACGGCTTCCTGATCCGTTTGCTGCCATCCCTCGATAGTACCCCAGCTACCGTCATCTGTTTTTTCCAGCCCGTAATTCAGCCAAGAGAGTACCTGTTTTGTCTCCACTTTTGATATTTTGGTGATGATATAAGTCCCGTTGCCCTGAGAACTCCAAGGGACAATCGGAGAACTGGCTGCTGTGGCTTTGATGGTTGGAAGCGGCAGCCAAATGGCAGCATCGCCAGTAAGCTCGGCTGCTTCGTTCATGCTCATGGAAGCCAGTCCCGCCTTGTTCCCACGCAGTCCCTCCTGTACCTGATTCCCTGACAAAACCGCAAATTCCTTGTCGATTAAACCTTCCGAGTACGCTTTGGCAAGCCATTGCAGTGCCGAAGTCTCCTCGCTGGTTACCAAATGATCAATGACTTTGCCCTCTTTAACAGAGAAGCGGTCAGGGCTTCCCGTATACGCATGCTCCACCCATGATAAGGTGCCGAGTCCACTGCCGTTTAAATACCCGACAAGCCCTAAGGTGTCTTTCTTCCCATTGCCATCGGGATCAAGCTCAACAAATGTTTTCATTACCGTAAAAAGCTGATCCATCGTTTGCGGCATCGCCAGCCCAAGCTTATCCAGCCAATCCTTGCGAATGGCAGGGAAGGCTGCATTGCGAGGATCTCCTGGCCGCGGTATGCCTACTATTTTCCCATTTAAGACTCGACTGCCGGGTCCGCTCTGAGCCAGCGCTTTCAGTTTTGGGAAAGCTTCAAGCTCTGACGTCAAATCAAGGGCAATGCTCGCAAGCAGCTCATTTTGAAATACATAAGGGTCCTGGAGCAGCATGAGCGCTGTTGGGTCACCCGCTGCGATCATGACCATTGTTTTCTCACGATAATATTCCGGGTCCACCTGCACGAAGTTAATATTCATCTTGGTCGCTTGTTTTAAATGATTAAAGAGCTGATCTGGTTGTTCTACGATTCCATTATCCATCTTTGTCATGACGCTGAATTTAGGCAGTGCTTGCGGATCGGAAACGATGGCATAGCTTTGTTGCGCATTCCAAACCATTCGCAGCCCGTGCGCTTCTACGACAAGTCGAAGAGGGACCCAAAGTGTCTGGTTATCGATGAATGGCGCAGCAGGAAGTCCGTTCCATACTTTACCACCGATTTCCGCTTGAGCAACGTTCGCTTGGAATAGGATCGTTGGTTTATTTTCTTGGACTGCAAGGAGCTTGCGTTCCTTAGCCTGCCATTCTAGCTTGTAACCGAGCCCTTCCAGCAAGCCCTTGCCCGGCACCATAAGCGTGCCATTGATTAGACGGGGCGCAGAAGGAAGATTAACGGGCAAATCCTGAAAGAAAACGCTTACCGTTTTGCCGTGAGGAGCTTGTTCATCCTCAAGCAAGGTAAAACCATGGGGCAAGCTTTGAGCTACCGCTGTAGAAGGGATCGATACGATTAATGTTGCAGACAGAGCCGCTGTTAAGGCGGCTATCGATGATTTACGAAGCTTTTTCCGATTCATGGGGAGCCTCTCTTCCATAATTAGTATTAACACATAGACGTGTGGAAATGGAAAAGGTTTCAAAATGATGAAATTGACCTAAAACCATCTTCAATTGGTAACGATTGACACAAAAGTGTATTACGTGCATAATACACTTTAGATGTATGAAGAGCGTAGTACACACACATGTTCGGAATGAGAGGTATAGCGATGAACACAAGCGAAGGATGGACTGAAATAGCATTCAATAACAGGGATCCTGTCTATATGCAAGTCGTCCGGCACTTCAAGGAACGAATTGCCACGGGTCATGCAAAAGCAGGGCAAGCTATTCCTTCCCGCAGGGAACTAGGCGCTTTAATGAAGATTAATCCGAATACGGTTCAGAAAGCTTATAAGGAAATGGAGGATCAGCAGTTGATTGTGACGGAAGGCAATTTACCCAGCCGAATAACCCAGGATACGCATGTACTAAGTCAGATTAGAGCGGAGCTGCTTGGCAGCGCAGTCCGAGATTTTTTGCAAACCGTTCAAAAAATAGATATTCCGATCGATGAGCTGCTGCTGATGGTCGAACGCCAGTACAGGGAAATGGGGGCAAAGCATGATTGAGGTTAAGGAAATTCGCAAGCGTTATCGTCGCCGGAATGTGTTGAACGGGGTTTCTTTTACGGCGGCCAAAGGAGAAATCACCTGTTTGATCGGAACGAATGGTGCAGGAAAATCGACGGTTTTAAAAGCGATCATGGGCCTTACTCCAGTTTCGGGAGGGACGATTCACATTGATGGCCAAACTCTCATGCCAGAGCTTTATGAGAAGATTTCTTTTGTACCGGATCATTTAACGATGCCTGCCGGCATGAAGCTGTCCGATGCGCTTCGTTTTATGGCGGATTTTTATGATAGCTGGAATGAGAAACGGGCGGATGAGCTGATGAAGTTTTTTCGGCTGGAGCATGCGGTCAAAATCGGCAGCTTGTCCAAAGGAACCGCTGCAAAGTTTAGTTTGGTGCTGGGCCTGGGGCAGGATTCGGATTATTTGCTGCTCGACGAGCCATTCTCCGGCATCGATCTATTCAGTAGGGAGGCCATTACAGAAGTGTTTACCAGTGACTTAATCCAGCATCGCGGCGTGCTGCTTACGACACATGAAATCGGGGACATGGAACATCTCATCGATAAAGCGGTGTTATTAAAGGATGGAGTGGTCAGCCAATCGTTTCATTGCGAGGAGATGCGGAGCGAGGAAGGCAAATCGGTTATTGATGTGATGAGAGAGGTGTACAGGGCATGAATCGTTACTTGAAGCTGGTACATATGGAAATCCATCGTTTTCGTTGGATTCTCATCGCTATGATGGGGATCACGGCTATTTTTCAATTCAGTGGTTTGATTTGGACGCTGAAGAAAGCTATGGCGCAATTTGAGGAACAGAAGATTCAGGGAAGTGATACGCGGAAATACTTCGATTCGGTTCCCGATACGCTTACGTTCGAGTGGGCGATGTCGAATACACAAATGTGGTTTATTTTACCGGTTCTGCTCTGTATTGCTGTTCTGTCTTTATATGTTTTTTTCATCTGGTACCGGGACTGGATGGGACGGCACACGTTTATTTATCGGTTGCTAATGCTGCCGACAGCAAGACACAATCTTTTTTTGGCCAAAATAACGGCATTGCTGCTGTTCGTGTTGTCCATAGTTGCCTTCCAGCTGGTTATGCTGCCTGTTCAGGAGCTAGTGCTTAAGCTTGTTGTTCCTGCCGAGCTAAGGTCGGAATCCCATATTGTAGACGTCATTAACATAAATCAGGCACTGGTCGAGCTGATTCCGCGGCAATTTGAACAGTTCTTTTATATTTACGGTTTGGGGACGATCGCTGTGTTAATGCTTTTTACCGCCATTTTATTGGAAAGAAGCTATCAGCGCATGGGGATTTTATACGGAATACTTTATTTGGCAGGCTGCGTTTTGGTTGTAGCTGCTCCGTTTTTGTATTTTGGACTTGATAGCAGCATTATTCCTTTATATCCTATGGAAATTTATGTTTTGGTATTGTTATTATTCTTCGTTGTGGCAGGCGTATCGGTGTGGCTGGGTTCGAGGCTGCTGGCCAAAAAGATTACGGTGTGAGGAGAATGGCGATGAGACGTTACTGGTTTTCTATAGCACTATTGCTGCTTTCGGTGAGCGGCATTGGCACATATTACTTCGTAGGCATTCTGAATCATTTGCCGAAATTTCAAATCGAAACTGTTCAAGGGAATGCCAAGGAAGGCGCGGCAGTTGTTTTATCAGGTTCGTATTATGGCGATATGCGCTCCGAGTTTCTGGAGGTAAGCGTGAAAGGCAGCAAGTATTATAAAGAAAAAGGCAACTTTCGCACGGATATATTGCAGGCCAATTCATGGTTTTACGAGAATCTTGAAATGCAGCAGCTTTTGAAGGACCATAAAACCTTTATGCGGGGCAAAGATAATGTAGGCGGTTTTTACCGAGATGATGAAATAGTTATTTATGCTGATTTGTCTACAACTACTCGAAATACGAATGCTCCCCATGCAAAGCTACAGCTTTCGTTTTTAGATGAAGAGTCGGAAAAAGTAGTTCGCTTCAAATCGATTGCGCTGGGTTATTCTGATGATATCTATGCAATAGAAGACGTTCAGCGCGTGGAGAATGAGGCGCACATCCTATTTAGAAAGTACAGCAACCAAAAAACATATGAATTGGTATATGTTTTTGATCTAAAAACAGGCAAGCAGCTTCGACAAGTGGATGTAAGCAGCCAGGCTAACGAGAGAAAAGGGCAGGATGTGCAATTGACGAAGATTCAAAACAAAAGCCTCAACAATGCGAACGACACGATCTTCTTTGTAGGAAGCACAGGCGATGGAGAAGACAGAAAAGTGTTCTATTATTCTTATTCCTATTTAACCGGTATTCTGACCGAGCGGGAAGAGCCATTGTGGGAAGGCAGATTTGTAGTATACGGCTTACAAAATGAACTCATTTATTACGCGGAGATTGACCCTCACGTTGTGACATTATCCGTGTACAATACGGAAACAAATGAAAGAAAGCGCAGCTATGCGACAGTTACTGCGGAACAGCTTGGCGTGGATGAAATTAAAGCCGCAATCATCGAGTCGGATCGTGCTTATCTATATTTGATAGATCATGACGATACTTCCGGAGTAGCGGTGCTTAATCTTGAAGATGGCAAGCTGTTGTTTAAGGGATTTGCGGCTCCAGTAAGCGGGGAGGAGCTGACAGAGGAGGAACAGCAAGAAAATCTTCATTTGAACAATATAAACATCGTACAGAGTCTTGAAAATTAAGATTAACGGAGAAAAGATATGAGTGCAGTGACTAGTTTGAGTCAAAAGGTAGCTAGGTTAAGAGGGCTGGAGCCGCTTGCCTATCAGACTGCTTATTTTCTACTGCAGGACGAGGAGGCCGCGGCCGAGGCAACCAAAGTAGCCCTACTGGAAATAAGCCAGCATGATGGATTGAACAGGGACTCGCCAGAGCAGCTTCGCAGTTTAATAAAAAAACTGGCGATTCGCGCGGCGTTGGTTAAACCAGGAGCATATATGCAAAGCACAAAAGCAGTTAGTTGGCTGAATTAGAGTTCGGCAGCTGCAGTAAAAAGTGAATTAGCTAAGAGAAGCTGCCCCCTATGCTCACTTGCAGGGTGCATGAGGATTTACGCTGAATCGCAGCAAGTAGGAGGATTTATGCTGAAATGCAGTAGGCAGAAGGGTAATGCTCCCTTGCAGTAAGGAGGACGAATATACTGAATTGCAGTAAGCAGGATGCTTTTCGCCGAGTTGAACACATTCATATGAAGATTAGCTGGAAAAAATCCTGTTAATTATTACCATGGAATGGGCCTGAAGGATTTACATGGAATTTCTCCCTCTAATTCAATCGTTTATGCTCATAGGAGCAGAAAATGGTGGATATAGAGGGAGTTTTTCCTGTTAATCAATCAAAAATCCATGAAAAGCTAGAATTAACGGGACATTTTCCTGTTAATGCGAATGGTGGTAGTTAGTTTGTTAATGCTGATGATAGTAGTATGTTTGTTAATGCGAATGGTGGTAGTTAGTTTGTTAATGCTAATGATAGTAATATGTTTGTTAATGCGAATGGTGGTTGTTGGTTTGTTAATGCTGATGATAGTAGTATGTTTTTTAATGCGAATAGTGGTAGTTGGTTTGTCAAAGCTCATCTGGCAAGCTACCATTGTTATACCCGCACCCGCACCCGCACCCGCACCCGCACCCGCACCCGCACCCGCACCCGCACCCGCACCCGCACCCGCACCCGCACCCGCACCCGCACCCGCACCCGCACCCGCACCCGCACCCGCACCCGCACCCGCACCCGCACCCGCACCCGCACCCGCACCCGCACCCGCACCCGCACCCGCACCCGCACCCGCACCCGCACCCGCACCCGCACCCGCACCCGCACCCGCACCCGCACCCGCACCCGCACCCGCACCCGCACCCGCACCCGCACCCGCACCCGCACCCGCACCCGCACCCGCACCCGCACCCGCACCCGCACCCGCACCCGCACCCGCACCCGCACCCGCACCCGCACCCGCACCCGCACCCGCACCCGCACCCGCACCCGCACCCGCACCCGCACCCGCACCCGCACCCGCACCCGCACCCGCACCCGCACCCGCACCCGCACCCGCACCCGCACCCGCACCCGCACCCGCACCCGCACCCGCACCCGCACCCGCACCCGCACCCGCACCCGCACCCGCACCCGCACCCGCACCCGCACCCGCACCCGCACCCGCACCCGCACCCGCACCCGCACCCGCACCCGCACCCGCACCCGCACCCGCACCCGCACCCGCACTCCATCTCACTTCGGATAATCTTCAACCGCTAACCTACCTTCCACTCCACGCCGTAGGTTTAAACACATTCAAGCTCTGTTCGCTACCCTACTAAATCCTCTTAAACGGTCTTTAAAAATAAAGCTAATGGTTGGAACATCGCTGCTGTTCTGTATGCCAAATACGGAAAAGTGTGTTAATTTCGGTTACGATTCGTAACATTCTTGGCTAGAATGGCCCCAAGCTTCGCTTTACACTTAGAAAAGAAAGCGCTTCAAAAAACCGAAACAGAGGAGGAATTAATAATGAACAGAATGAAATACGGCAGAGGCATCGGTGTGTTGATCGCTTTGCTGCTACTATTTCAAACCGCGTTTTTGGCCCCTATGGCCATAGCGGAGGCTCAAACAGCAGGTACAAATGAGATCGTTTACACCTATGAGGCTGAGGCTGCTAGCAACACGCTGACCGGCAAGGCTGAGGTGAAGCCCTGCGAAGCAGCCGTGGGCTGCTCAGGCAGTCAGCTAGTCGGAAGCTTGTGGGGAGGATCGACGCTGCAATTCAATGCTGTTCAGGTTGCAGCCGCAGGCGTGTACACGATGACCGTGCATTACATCTCCGGCGACCCAAGATCCTTTGCTGTTAGCGTGAATGGCGGTGCCAGCGATCGTTATGATCTGCCCAAAACCGCAGATTGGAGTACGCGGGGCGTCTACGAGCTTCAGCTTGAGCTGGTGCAAGGCGCGAATACCATCAAATTCGATGACCAAGGCGGCTATTCTCCGGACATTGACCAAATCGAGCTGCGTCTTGCTAGTTCAGACACAGATCCGAATGAGCCGCCGGCTGGAAGCGGACAAGTCTATGAGGCAGAGGCATCTCAAAACGCTTTAACAGGCAATGCAGGCATTAAAGCATGCAAAGCGGACACCGCCTGCTCCAGCAATCAGAAGGTAGGCGATATTTGGGGCGGGTCTACGCTGACATTCAACCAGATTACCGTTCCGTCCGAAGGCAATTACACGCTGAAGGTGAGCTACATTTCCGGCGACCCGCGTGCGGTATCGATTAAAGTCAACGACGGCGAGGCAGAGCCGTATTCCTTGCCAGCTACGGCAAATTGGGATGCGCTCGGCGTGTTCACGATGGAAGTTAAGCTGCAAGCGGGAAGCAACGCGATCGTATTCGATGATAACGGCGGATGGTCGCCGGATATTGATAAAATCGAGCTTATTCGTTCTGATGCGCCAGGCGAGGAGCCGGGGAACGTGGATGGCATAGGCAATATCGGAGCGGAGGTCGCTGCCTCCAAATTCGGTTCGATTAAAGTAGCGCAGCATAAGTCAGGCGTGACGCTATCCAATGGCACCTACAAAATTACTTATAATACGGACTCCGGTCTTGCCATGTACGATTGGAATGGCAAGACCGTTGCCAAAGGGCTATATAGCAGCATCCAATTGGACAAGCAGCTAGACAGCGTCAACTATGCGGAGCATAAATTCACCATGAAGCAGGTCGAGAAAATCAAGGACGGCCACGGCAAGGGCATCCGGGTGACAATTGAAAACCGTCAGGCCGGCCTACCGACAATGAAGCAAATTTATCAAATCTATGAAGATAAGGTTTATTTTTTAATTAGCCAGCAGGTTACGGGCAATGCAGAAATGAGCACGAACGATATTTCCCCGCTGGTTCTGAATGCGAAGGGCGGCGTCGACCTCGGAAGCTATTCGGATAACCGTGTGCTTGTAGCTCCTTTTGACAACGATGCGTGGTCCCGCTATCAAGCGCGTACGATAAATACGAGCCTCAACAATCATAACTATGTGAGCTCGGAATTAACGGCAATCTATGACAATGCAAGCCGCAGCGGTCTCGTTATTGGTTCGGTGACCCATGACCAATGGAAAACAGGCATATATTGGAGCGGATCTAACGACCGATTGAATAAGCTAAAGGTGTACGGCGGCTTCACGTCTTCCACGTCAACGCATGACAGCATCGCCCACGGCAAGGTGTCCGGCAAGACGATCACCTCACCGCAAATTCTTGTCGGCTACTATGCCGATTACCGCACAGGGCTAGAGAGCTTCGGGCAGGCGAATGCCGCTGTTGCGCCACCGCTTGCGTTCAAGCACGACGTGCCGAAAGGCGTTCCGGTCGGCTGGAACAGCTGGGGAGCCTATGAGAGCGACCTAAGCTACGACAAGGTTGTAGCTGTATCCGATTTCTTTAAGAAAAATTTGCAAAAGTCTTCGTTCAGCAATAAAGGCAATGTTTATATCAATATGGACTCTTATTGGGATAACCTATCCGAGCAGGAGCTTAAGCAAATCGTCAAGGTCATTAATAAGAACGGGCAAAAAGCAGGCATTTATTATGGCCCATTCGTCTATTGGGGCGATAATATGGATCAGCTTGTTGAAGGCACGAACGGGAAGTACAAGTACGGGGATATTATTTTGCGAGACCTGAATGGCAATCCTCTGCCGAAGGTGGACGGTGCTTATGCCATTGACCCCACCCACCCAGGCTCGAAGCAGCGTATCGAGTATTATTTCAAACGTTTCCTAGATTACGGCTATGAATTTATCAAAATTGATTTCTTAAGCCATGGTTCATTCGAAGGAAAGCATTTTGATCCGAAGGTACAAACCGGCATAGAAGCCTACAATCAAGGCATGGCCCATATCAACAAAGTACTAGGCGGGAAAATGTTCATTAGCGCCTCTATCGCACCGTTATTCCCTAGCCAATATGCCCATGCAAGAAGGATCTCCTGCGATATTGACGGTACCCTGAGCAAGACGGAGTATCAATTGAACAATTTGACCTACGGCTGGTGGCAGGACGGAACGATTTATCCGTACACAGATCCGGATTATATGACACTAGCGAAGGGCGGTTCTTTCGAGGCTGCGCAGACTCGGGTGAATGCCGCTGTCATTTCTGGAACGGTATTTCTGAATTCGGATGATGTGAGTAATCCGGCGGCACAGGATTTAATGAAGAAGCTGCTTACGAACAAGCAAGTCAATGAAGTCGCGCTGAAAGGGCAGGCGTTCCAGCCTGTTGAAGGCAATACCGGCACAGGAGCGGCGGATACGTTCGTGAAGCGGGACGGGAAAGACTATTACGTTGCTGTGTTCAACTACACGAATGAGGCAACCAGCAAGACGATAGATTTCAAACGTGCGGGCATCCCTTCCGCGTCGAAAGCCAAGGTTGTCGACTTGTGGTCGAATGCATCAAGCCAGGTTACCGGACAATTGAAGGTAGAGCTAAGCGGCGCGCAATCGAAGCTGTATAAAATTACCGTAAAATAATGCCGTGTCGGCCGGAATCGGCCGAGCTGCCCCAAACCTGAAGAACCCCTCAAGCTGCTGCTTGAGGGGTTCTTCCTTGCCTGCGTGTAAGACGATCAGCGGCCCGGGATACGAATGGTAACGGTTGTCCCAATTCCAAGCCTGCTGTAAATGGAAACGCCGTAGGAGTCGCCATAGAGCAGCTTTATTCGGTTGTCCACGTTGCGTATGCCATAGCCAGACAACGTATCCCCGCTTACGGGGAGCTCCCTAGCGCTTTTGCCGTTCATACGCATGCCCATGCCGTCATCGATAATTTTCAGCACGACATCAGGCCCCTCGGCGTAAGCTTTAATCATGATCGTAATGCCCAGCTGATCGTCCCAAATGGCGTGATTCATCGCATTTTCAACAAAAGGCTGAAGCGTCAGCTTCACGATCGAGCACGGCAGGACAGCCTCCTCAATCTGATAATGAACGCGAATCAGGTCGCCGAACCTTACTTGTTGAATGGCTACGTAATAACGGGTAAGCTGCACCTCCTCGTGGATCGAAATACGGTTCTTTCCTTTATTGAGGGAAATGCGATAAAACTTGGCTAAGTCCGTCACCATCTTGTTCATTCGAGGATCGGAATTGCGAATGGCAAGCGATGAGATGGACGCGAGCGTATTGTAGAGGAAATGAGGATTGATTTGGGCTTGCAGGACGTTCATTTCTGCTTCGCGCTTGTCGATTTCCTTCTTGTAAACGTCGGATATTAAATTGTTGAGCCGCTGTGACATTTTGCGCAGCACATTGCCGAGCTGCCCAATCTCATCCCGCCCGAGCGGCCGGATATCTACAAAATCAAATTCTTCCTTCTCGATTCTTCGAATGATGCCAACGAGATATTCGACGCGTTTAGTGAATAACCGGGCTGTGACATAAATAAGGATGGCCATCACCCCAAAGCTGATAAGGGCAAAGATCAAGATCCGTTTTGCGGTGCTGTCTGCTTTGGACAGGAAGCTGCTGTAGGGAACGAGCGAGACGCTCTTCCAGCCAAATTTGGTCGTATTGTAGACGACAAGCACTTTTTGCCCGTTAAAGCTGCTGTCAAACCGTCCTTCGCTTGCTGCGGGAAAAGGTTCCTTTATATATTCCGTCAATGGACGGTTGAGCATGCTCTTGTCCTTCGTGGACATGATCTTGCCATGCTCGTTGACGATGAGTACCGTCTTGTCAGACGTTTCTTTCTCCATTAGGCGATAGATATCGGATTCCAAAATGTTAATCGTCAGTATGCCGTATACGGTATCCAGCTTGCCGATATTCAGCATCCGTGCCAGCGTAAACATAGACGGCTGGTCGACGACGGGCGGAGTCGAGACGAACCGGACGTTCCCGTAGGTGTTAAGCAATGAACGGTACACGTCGGATTTTCGGAATTCGTCATCCATTCTTCGGATATAGATATCGTCCGTTGGAAGCGAATCGTTATTGATATAAACCGAAATCGATTTGATATCGGGGTTCGTTGTCAGCATATTGGAGAAGGTGCTGTTAATGTACTGATAAGCATCCACATACATGGAAGGATCGATAGAGTAATTCGTTGTCAAATAGGCACGAAGCGTGCTGTTCAGGTACATCGTCGCCGAAAGCTTGGTATAGGTGTCCAGCTTATTTTCCAGATTGGAATTGATTTGGGCAATCGACGAGACTGAATTCGTGTACATTTGGTCGGATAGCTCGCTCTTGATCGTTTGATAAGAATATAATACGAAAAATAACAGAGGGATAATCGCGCCTAATAAAAACATGACAAACAGCTTTTCTCTCAGCCGTAAATTATTGAAGGGCCTGGTAAACCAGCCCGTTAGCCGTTTCATGCTTGTTCACCCCAGCTTAAAAATACATTTTGCGAAATTCGTTTGGCGTGCTGCCTCGGTGCTTTTGAAAAACCGAGCAGAAGTAGGACACGTTCTCATAACCTACGCTGTGGGCGACCTCGCGCACCTTAAGCGCTTTATCCTTCAGCAGCTCAGCCGCATGATTGATTCTTACCTTGGTTAAATAGTCAAGGATAGTCTCGCCCATCTTTTCCTTAAATATGGAGCGGATATAGTTAGGGGAGAGGTAAACCTCCTTGGCAATCTCTTCAACGGTCAGCGGCAAGTGATGCCGTTCCGCGATCAGCCTTACGATTTGCTCGGCAATCGCCTGATTGCGGTCGACTTCTCGCTCGCTGGCGGCTTTTCTCATTTCGTCGCAAAAATGTAGGACATAGGCTTGCATATGCGCAATAGAACTCATTGCAGAGATTGCTTTCCAATGGTCTGCTAACAGAAGCTCCTTAAGCGCGCCTGCCAGAAGCATGGAGAAATGCTGCTCCAGCGTGGTCAGCAGCCGAATTACCGCCCGGATGACAAAATTCCGCTCCATCCGCTCCTCCCGAATCGAGCCGAAGAGTAGCTCAAGCTCCTGCTGGACTTGCTCGAAATCTCCCGCTTGAATAGCAGCGGCAAGCTTCGCCGAAGTCTGCTCAACGTCTTTATCCGATTGCACCGTAGGCAGAAGCTGGTCGGTACGCATCACGCCTCCGGTCAGCCTATAAAATTTTTCTTCATTAGAGGAGCGGGCCTGCATATACGTTTCCCAGATTTTGTCCACCTCCGATTGCGGCGCAGACAAGCCAATCGTAACCTGGCAGCCGAAGGAGGAAGCGAGCTGAGCGTGGAAATCTTCCCAGAAAGCGCTACTCGCGACTGCAGAAGGCCGTTCGTTTTTCCATTGGAGAAGAATAAACAGAGCAAGCGGCGCAGCTTCTACAAGGGTGAAGGATGCCCAGGTACGCCTGGCGATCGCCCGGACAAATTCCGTTCGGTCCGCAGGGTAGGCATCTGTCGGCAAGGGTGCAGGACCGCTGTACTCTGGCGACGGGTCAAAGGTAATGTAAGCGGACTCATATTCTTTGCCCGGAACAAAGTCGCTGGCGCTGCGCTCCCACTTCTGGCTCCATTCTTGTCGGAGGAGAGGATTGCTCTCGCTGATTAATCGCATCATGAGCTTCTCCCGCACCCATTCGCCTCCTTGATCTGCCAGTTGATCCTCCTCGCATTTTTTCTTCACTTTCTCAAGCAGCGCGAGCAGCTCTTCCATATCAATCGGCTTTAATAAATAGCCGGTCGCTTCAATATTGAGCGCCGCCTTTATATATTGAAACTCGTTATGGCCGCTTAAATAGATGATTTTCACATTCTTATCCATTTGCTTGGCTCTTCGCCCAAACTCGAGGCCGTCCATGATCGGCATGCGAACATCCGTCAAAATAATGTCAGGCTTCAGCTCTGCCAGCCTGGCCAGCGCTTCTTTGCCGTTGCGCGCGGTCCCGGCGACCGTAATGCCAAGCTTATCCCATGGCACATAATGCTCGATGGTCTCTAGCTCTATTACTTCGTCATCTACGATTAAAATACTGTACATGCCCGTCTCCCACCTTTTATCTCATGTATCAGGATGTCTAACTAGTTTATCCGCTATGATACATTTCAACAATGGAGCAAATGGATTATTGTCATTTTGAGCTACGAATCGGTAAATGCTTGTATAGAATGAGCGGCTCGCCAGACCTATAATGAAAACACAAAGCAACGCAAGACTGGCAGGAGGCTATAAAATGGAATCAATAATGAAAGCGGAACCAAGTAAATCGGTCCCACCACAAGGGAAGCGGAAAATCGGAAAATCGAATGTATGGGGAAGATTGAAGGAGCAGCGGCTATTGTATGTGCTGATGCTGCCGGCCTTAGTCGTCACACTGTTATTTTCTTACGTACCAATGTTTGGCTTATACATGGCCTTCATTAATTACTCGCCGGGCGGCGGCTCATTCTTTGGCCAATTTTTCACAACAGAGTTTGTTGGTCTCGAATGGTTCAATTATTTCTTTACGAATGGCGATTTTTATAGGGTTATGCGCAACACGCTCGCCCAAAGCTTCTTATCCTTGCTGTTCGGTTTCCCCATGCCGATCCTGTTGGCGCTCATGATTAATGAGCTGAAGAACGGATGGTTCAAGAAAACCTTTCAAACGGTATCTTATATGCCTCACTTTATTTCATGGGTCATCGCGGCAAACATCATTATTACGGTGCTCTCCTCCGGGGGCGTGCTTAACAATATTTTGACCGGGCTTGGCTTCATCGATGAGCCGATTCAATTTATGCAAAAAGGGCCATTGTTCTGGTGGATCATCGCTATCTCCAATACGTGGAAGGATATGGGCTTTAACGCCATTATGTACCTGGCAGCCATATCGGCAATTAACCCAGAGCTATATGAGGTCGCAAAGGTTGACGGGGCAAGCCGGCTTAAACAAATTGTTCACATTACGCTGCCATCGATCAAACCGACCGTTATTATTCTCGCGATTCTTGCTGTCGGCGGCATTCTGAATGCCGGATTTGACCAACAATTTTTGCTGCAAAACAATACGGTCCTGCAATATTCGGAAGTTATCGATACGTATACGTACAAATACGGTTTGCAAAACGGGATGTTCTCTTACGGTGCAGCAGTCGGTTTATTCAAATCAGTCGTCGCATTCATCCTTGTCTTAAGCGTTAACACGATGGCCAAAAAAATGAATGAGCAGTCGCTGTTCTAGTAAAAAGGAAGAGGAGATCACGCTATGATCAAGTCCAAAAATGATTTTCTGTTTATGTCCGGCGTTTACTTATTTATCATCGCGGTATTTATCGTCACTTTTTATCCGTTCTGGAATATTTTCATTATCTCGCTAAACAGCGCCGAGGATACGCTGCGGGGGAATTTATATTTGTGGCCGAGAGATTTCAGCTTGGCGAGCTATCAGCAAATTTTGAACGATAGCGAGATTTGGGCGGCCATTAAAGTTACAGTGCTGCGGACGCTTGTCGGTACGCCGCTCGCCGTCGTAGTCATCAGCATGCTGGCGTTCTCGCTCAGCAAGAAGGAGCTTGTAGGGAACCGTTTCTGGTCGCTGTACTTCGTGTTTACGATGTATTTTGGCGGTGGACTGATTCCTTACTACATGGTTCTGAAGAGCCTGCATCTAATAGACAACTTTATGGTATTTATTTTGCCAAGCATGATGAACGTCTTCTATATGATTATCGTGCGGACCTTTATGCAGCAGCTGCCTCAGGAGCTGGACGAGTCGGCCAAAATGGATGGCGCCAATTACATGCAAATTTTCTTTAAAATTATTTTGCCGCTGACGACGCCGGTGCTTGCAACCATTGGGATGTTCACGGCAATCATGCACTGGAATTCCTGGTTCGATTCATACGTCTTCACGTATAGCGCGGATTTGAAAACGCTGCAGGCGGTTTTGGTGAAAATTTTGAACCAATACCAGACGGGGGCAATGGTTGGCGATGCGCAGCAGCTTGCCGATGCATCCAAACGGATGGCGGTATCGCCGGATACGATTCGGATGGCAGCGACAATGGTCGCGACGCTCCCTATTTTGATGGTGTATCCGTTCCTTCAAAAGTACTTCGTTAAAGGCATGACGCTTGGTGCTGTAAAGAGCTAACCGGTACGAAGTTATGATAGGGGGTGATGCGAACGCTAGCGGAAATGATTTTTGGTGAAATTGTACTATAATAAGATCACGTACAAGGGGGATTTATACGATGAAGATGAAAAAATGGCTAGTTATGTTTCTAAGCGTTATCGTTGTGATTACGGCTTTATCCGCTTGTGGCTCCAATAATACGAAGAATAACGGAGAGACAGCGCCCGAAGGCAATGCAGCCGAAGGTGCAGACTCTACCGAACCGCTTACGCTTACTTTCTTCGATAAGAACACTGGCGATAAATTCACGAATGCGGTAGCGTCGGAAATTACGAAGCGTACGGGCATTACGATAGAAATTCAACAGCCGACGGGAAATCCCGCGGAGAAGCTCAATCTGATGTTGGCGAGCGACGATTTGCCGGACATGATCTTGTTTGACCGCAGAAGTGACCTGGTTAATAAATATATCGAATCAGGGGCAATTATCCCGTTAAATGAACTCATCGAAAAATATGGTCCTGACGTAACGACGATGTACGGCGACGTACTGAATAAAACACGCTACAAGGATGGCAAAAACTATTACCTCTCCAATTGGTATGGCGTTGAAAATGAACCGGTTTACGGCTTCAACATCCGTAAAGATATTTTGAAGGAGCTTGCTCCTGACAAGGCTGAAGGCGGCGTGCCGTTCACTGCTTCCGAGTTCAAGCAGCTGCTGCAGGATTTCAAAGCAAAATATCCGACGATTGAAGGCAAGGACTCGACAGCGCTTACGATGGATGGAGAAAACTTCGGCGGATCGTTTGGCACATTCAAAGGAATGTTCGGGCTGAAGCAATTCTACGAGAACAATGGCCAAATCCAGTTCGATGTCAAAGACCCTAAATACCGTGAAATGGTTATGTACATGAATGATCTATACCGCAGCGGATTGCTTGACAAAGAATGGGCAATTAACAAGAAGCAGGTTTGGGAACAGAAGCTAGCAACAGGTACTGTCTTTGCTTCCACCGGCTCTTATTGGGATCCAGGCGCTGCCAATACGATTTTGTTGAAAGACCGTGGCGAGCAGTCGCAATTGTTCCCTTACAAAGTGGTAGCTGACGGCGTAGACCCTGGTCAAACCACTTACGGCGGCCGCAGCTCACTAGGCTGGGATGCCATTACAATTACGAAGAAAAACAAAAACGCAGAACGTACGATGAAGTTCATGAACTTCCTTGCGAGCGAAGAAGGCCAATACCTGCTTATGTGGGGCGTTGAAGGCGAGCACTGGGATATGAAGGATGGCAAACGCACACCTCGCCCAGAAGTATTGGAAGGCTTCAAAAATGATTTTAACAACTACGCGAAGTCAACAGGTATCCGCAAATGGACGTGGTTCATCAAGAACGGCAAAGGCTCCGACGGAACTCCGTATGACCTGGCAGGCCGTTACGAGCGTGGCGTAGTGGATCAGATGGCAATCAAGAACCTATCCGATTCGGTCTATGATACGGTCCTCTTTGACGCCCTTGGGCCTCAAGGCGGCACGGTTGAAGCGCTGAATGAACAAAAGGTGAATGATATTACGAAGCAAGCCCTGACAAAAGCGATTATGGCTAAGACACCGGAAGAAGCGGGCAGCATCTTTGACAAAATGTTAAGCGATATGAAAGCTGCGGGCGACGAAAAGGTTGAAGCTATTTTCACAACAAATTACAAAGAACGCGTGGAGCTTTGGAAATAATCCAAACGGCGCTTTGGGGGGCCGGCTCAGCCGGCCCCCTTTCATTTTAACAAAGGAGCTGAGGAAGAATGGAAATCGGAACATTTAAGCTGGAGCATGGACAGAATGAATTTATAGTGGAGAATGGTGTCGTTCAGGCAACGGCAAACCTGACGAATGGCGAGCTTACGCTGCGATGGAGCAGCGGCGAAGCCTTGAGCGGCCTTTATGCGGAAGCTCGTTATGGTCTAGCGCAGCTGCGCTCTACTTATTATACGAAGCATGCTGTTCGCCAGTCAGGAATTCAACCGATTGAGGATGGCTATGGCAGAGGGTTGCGCTGGAGCTTTGAGCATGAGGAGCTTGGCAAGCCAACGCTGCGCCAGCATTTCCGGATGTATGAGCAGCTTCCGTATTTGCTCACAGAGCTTGAGGCCGAAAATGAATTCGAATGGGAAACCAATGAACTGACGCCATTAGCTGCCTATTTGAATGACGGTAGCGTGGCCGAATTTGGAGATAGCGCAGAGCCGGTCGAGGAGATCAGAACGCTGTTTATCCCCTTTGATAACGACAAATGGGTACGCTTCGCTTCCCATGCGATCCCTTGCAGCGTGCAAAGCTATGAGACGACAGCGATTTATCGCTCGCAGAGCAGAAACGGATTTGTTATTGGCTCGGTTACGCATGATAGCTGGAAAACGGGCATCGTCGTGGAAGGCACCTTTGCCGAAGCGGTTGGCCGGCTTCGCGTTTTTGGCGGCGCTGCCGACATGCAAACTAGAGATACATTAGCTCATGGCGCCCTTCGCGGCAAAAGCATCGTATCGCCAACGATCTTCGTAGGCGCGTTTGCCGATTATCGCGACGGGCTGGAACAATACGGCAAGGCTAATGCGGTGCTGACACCGGCCCTTCCGTGGGAAGGCGGCATTCCGATGGGCTGGAATAGCTGGTCTGCCGTTATGAGCAAGCTGGATTACGATGTCTATACGCATACCTCTGATTTCTTTGCCAAGGAGCTGCAGCAAAACGGCTTTGCTGACGACAACGACAGCTTATACGTGAATTTTGATGCGTTTTGGAATAGCTTGCCGGAGGAGCAGCTGAAGGATGCTGTTCGAAGAGTAAAGGGGAATGGCCAGAAGCCGGGCATCTATTATACGCCATTCGCGTTCTGGGGAAGCGATCCGGATTCGCCGGTAGAAGGAACCGATGGCCGCGTGCTCTACCGCGACATTCTAATCAAGGATCAAGCGGGACGGCCGCTGCCTAAGCTCGATGGAGCATTCCCGATTGACCCAACACATCCTGAAGCGCAGGAGCGAATCAAGAGAAGCTTGGACAGCTTTGTGGAGCTTGGCTTTGATTATGTGAAGCTGGACTTCCTCACGCACGGCGCGATGGAAGGGATTTTTCACCAAGACGGCGTGCGGACGGGCATACAGGCCTATAATATCGGCATGGCGCTGGTTAGAGATACGCTTGCGCCGGAGCGGGTGGGCCGTCCGTTCTTGATTAATTTGTCGATCGCTCCGCTGTTTCCGCACGGCTATGCTCACAGCCGCCGGGTTTCCTGTGACGCTTTCGGAACGATTAACGATACGGAATATATGCTTAACGCGCTTACCTACGGCTGGTGGATTAATGACAATCTGTATCGCTATAACGATCCTGACCATGTGGTATTGTACAAAAGCGACAATCAGCGCGCAACGAGCGAGCACGAGGGCAGAAGCCGTTTGAACAGCGGGGTGATATCCGGCACTTCCCTGCTGCTCGGCGATGATTACCGTGTGGAGGAAGCCGCGCGCCGCGCGAAAGCATGGATGACGAACAAAGAGGTCATGGCGCTTGCGAAGCGCGGGGAAACGTTCCGTCCGGTGGAGGGCGTTAGCGGCACCAAGGGTGAGGATTTATTTTCGCTTAGCTCAGGAGAAGAGATTTATGTAGCAGCCTTTAACTTTGACAATGAGAACGAAACGGTGAAATCCGCATCATTCGCAAGAATAGGCATAGATTCCTCTAAGGGGATAATCGTTCGTGACTTGTGGAGCGGGCAAGAGCAGCGGATAGAAGCAGGCGCATCGGAATATAGGATCGAGCTGTCAGCGTCTGAGTCGAAGCTTTTGCAATTCGTACAGGCTTAAAGGCAACCAAGACGGCTTAATTCGCAGCAAAATGAAGAGATATGAATGTTTATTAGGCAAAATAACAAAATTTGCGAAAAATCCGTGACCTTTGGCGGGCTTCTCCGTATTATCCCTTATAGCGATTTTTTTTCGCATAAACCAAGAATGACTTGGAAGGGGAGAGATGTCATTGAGCTTCATGGATCAGAACCAGAACCAACCGCCTAACCAAAGCATGAGCGGACGAAGACCGCCAGAGCTTAATCCGGCTACGGTGAGGAAGATCATTATTGGCGGCGTTATCGCCGTGCTAGCAATTTTTCTAGGGTCCTCATCATTCTACACCGTACAAGAGCAGGAGCGGGCGGCAATCCTGACGTTCGGCAAATATTCGGGGGAGACTTCGGCGGGACTGCATTTTAAATGGCCCTATCCGGTCCAGCAGGTAATCACCGTTCCGGCTGAGCTCACGCAGCGTATTCATATCGGCTACCGTCAAGAGGGATCGGCTGCGATTCCAGTTGATGAGGAAGCGATGATGATCACGGGCGATGAAAACATCGTATCGGCAGATGCGGTCGTTCAGTGGAAAATCAGCAATATTCATGATTATTTGTATAATATCTCGGATGCAGAGCAGTTCCTGCGCAATGCGGCCAGCTCATCGATCCGTGCGGTTATCGGCTCGGAGAAGCTTGATTACGCGATCACAGACGGAAAAACCGTCATTCAGGATAAGGTTCGCGAGAAGCTAATTGAGCTGCAATCGAAGTATCAAACGGGCATTCAAATTATTGATATCAAGTTCCAGGATATTGAGCCGCCAAGCGGTCAGGTTGCAGAAGCCTTCCGCGAAGTAACGAATGCGCGCGAGGAGAAAAACACAAAGATCAACAACGCAGCAAAATATGAGAATGACCGGATTCCTAAGGCGCGAGGCGAAGCGCAGGCGCTTCTGGAGAATGCGGAAGGCCAGAAGAAATCACGGATTTTGAACGCAGAGGGTGACGTTGCCCAGTTTAACGCGATTTTCGGAGAGTACAAAAACAATCCGAATGTTACCCAGAGCCGTTTGATTTTGGAGACGCTTGAGAAAATATTGCCAAATGCTAAAATTTTCATCACCAATTCTAACAGCGACACGGTAAACTATTTGCCGCTGAATGAGCTGATGCGCAGCAGCGATACAGGTAGCGCAACAACGCCTCCTGTAACGACGCCACCGGTTGCAGAAGCTCCGCAAGGAGGTACTGCACAATGAAAAGAAACCAGTGGATAACGCTTATTATTGTATTGGTCGTGGTTATTTTAGGTTCGGGTTCGATGTACATCGTCAAGGAAGGCGAATACAAGGTCGTGCTACGCTTCGGTGAAGCAATGAGAGCGGTGCCGGAGCCGGGCCTTAAGTTCAAGCTTCCGTTTATCGAAAATGTCTCAACGCTGCCTAAATATCAAATGACTTACGAAAGCACTCCGACAACGATACTTACGAAGGACCAAAAGCCGATTGTCGTGGATAACTACACGGTATGGCGGATTACGAACGCTTCGCAATTTCTAAGAACGGTACAATCGGTCAGCGGTGGCGTTCAGCGGATCGACGAGGCCGTATACAACTCCGTAAGACGTAAGCTATCGGAGGTTAATTACGATAACATCATTAGCGAGAACACAGCGCGGGGCAATATTAATGATGAAATTACGAAGGATGTTATTACGGCTTTGACCAGGGACAATTACGGCATCGAAGTCATCGATGTCCGGATTAAGCGTACTGACTTGCCAGAAGAGAATAAGCAAAGCGTGTACAACCGGATGATCTCCGATCGTCAATCGATTGCTGCACGCTATTTATCCGAAGGTGACGAGGAATCGCGCAAAATCACGTCGAAGGCAGACCGTACAGCAACGGAGCTGTTGGCACAGGCACAAGCGGATGCGAAGAAAATTGTAGCGGAAGGCGAGCGCGAGGCAGCGGTTATTTATAACAAAGCCTACGGCAGCGACCCGCAGTTCTACAACTTCTATCGTACACTGCAAAGCTACTCCACCACATTGCAAAACGAGCCGGTCATCATGATCCCGATCGACTCGCCTTATGCAAAAATATTGCTAGGCAAATAGAGAAGAAGCTTCCCGATTTTGGCGGGAAGCTTCTTTTTTTGCTTTTTCTGTACGGCATCGCTGGGCTTAGCAGCGGCTGGGCTCAAGCTTAGTGTTGAAGGCGGGGCCAAGACGGCTGTAAGAACGTATATGCGCTAACAGAGTCAAACTAGCCTGAGTAAGTTGTTTGTAAGAGCGTATGTGCGCTAATAGAGCCAAACTAGCCTGAATTACTTGTCTGTAAGAGCGTATGTGTGCTTACGGAATGATTTCGGCGTTGAAGGTGGCTCGAACGGCGGCTGTAAGAACGTATATGCGCTAATAGAGATAAACTAGCTTGAATTAGTGTCTGTAAGAGCAAATGAGTGCTTACGGAATGATTTCGGCGTTGAGGGTGGCTCGAACGGCGGCTGTAAGAACGTATATGCGCTAACAGAACCAAACTAGTCTGAGTATGTTGTTTGTAAGAGCATATGTGTGCTTACAGAATATTTTCGGGGTTGAAGGTGGCTCGAAAGGCGGCTGTAAGAACGTATATGCGCTAACAGAGCCAAACTAGCCTGAGTAAGTTGTTTGTAAGAGCGTATGTGTGCTTATAGAATGTATTTGGCGTTGAAGGTGACTCGAACGGCGGCTGTAAGAACGTATATGCGCTAACAGAACCAAACTAGTCTGAGTAAGTTGTTTGTAAGAGCGTATGTGTCCTTACAGGATGTATTCGGCGTTGAAGGTGGCTCGAACAGCGACTGTAAGAACGTATATGCGCTAACAGAGATAAACTAGCCTGAATTAGTTGTCTGTAAGAGCAAATGAGTGCTTACGGAATGATTTCGGCGTTGAAGGTGGCTCGAACGGTGGCTGTATGAACGTATATGCGCTAACAGAGATAAACTAGTCTGAGTTAGTTGTCTGTAAGAGCGTATGTGTTCTTACAGAGTATCTATGGATGGGGAACAAAAGTGGTTGGACGGCACTAATTAAAGTGAATATAAAAAAATGATCTACTCGCGCAGCCCCAACGTAATTGATATCCCTTACCTATTAAGCGGCTATCAAAGCAGCATATATCTTGCATTTGTGTTACTTGTAGATTACTTGAATTCCTTTAAAGTTATAGATGTGAATAGAGGTAGAGCGATTGTCAAGCCGAGAAATGATAACGCTTTATTTTCTGCAGGCAGTAATAAACGCGGGGTTTAGATCTGAACTGAAGGAGTGACTGGAAATGAGCAGAACTAGAAGGTTTCGCAGCAGTATCAGTATTTTCATTATGATTTGTATGGTTATTGGTTTATTTACTGGACTAGATTCACCGTCCGTTCATGCGGCGGGGACCGCCATTAGTGTTCCTAATGGGAGTTTCGAGAACGATTTTGAAGCGTGGTCAACGAGCTTTACAGCGACTGATGGAGTAAGCCCTATTACAATTCAAGGAAGCTGGATCCCGAGCGGAGGTGGGACGAAGCGGCTCGATTACTGGAGTGCTGCAGCCTACACTGCGGATACGCAGCAGACGATAAAGGGTTTGGTTAACGGCAGCTATACTCTTTCGGCATGGGTAGAGCGGGGAGCGGGTTTTCAGGTGAGTTACCTATATGCAAAAGACACTGGCCTTCCGGAAGTAAGAAAAGATGTGCCGCAAAGCAGCGATTGGGTGCAAATTCAGTTGCCTGTCGTGGTGACGAATCATCAGTTGACGCTTGGCGTATATGCGGATGGTTTGGCATTGGCAAGCAACTATATGGGCGTGGATAACGTAACGCTTATGCTTGATGAAGCTGCTCCTGCCAAAGATTTGGAGAATACCAGTTTTGAAACCGGGTTAGCAGGCTGGGAGACTAGTTTCGGACCGGAAGGCAGCACAAGCCCGATAGCTATCAAATCAGATTGGTCGCCGGCGGACGGTGGTACAAACCGGCTGAATTACTGGAGCGATGCCCCTTATACGGCAAACACTTATCAAACGGCAACAGGCCTTGCGAATGGAGCTTATACATTGACGGCTTGGATTTCAAGCGGAGGCGGTTTTAACGAGAGCTACATATATGCTAAAGATACCGGCCGCGCAGAGGCAAAGGTTGCTATACCGGTGAGCAGCTCCTCTTGGACGAAAATTAGTCTGCCGGTCATTATAGAGAACAACAGCGTTACGGTCGGTTTTTATGCGGACGGCCCCGCAGATGCGTGGCTAGGTATCGACTTGGTCTCCTTAGTGAAGGACGAGGAAGTTGAATTGGAGCCCGTGGGTATAGCGATCGGAAATTTTAGCTTTCAAGCTAATGGAAAATCGCAGGAGCTTGACGAATGGACCGAAGCTGGCGATGCGGATGCATCGTTCGCGGATGCTCCCGGCTATTTGAGCAGCTACAGCCTGTCTCATTGGTCAGACCGTGATTATAAGGTGACGACTTCGCAGACGTTGACCGGCCTAGAGAATGGCTATTATACCTTGACGGGCTGGGTGCAAAATAGCGGAGGTCAGCATGCCAGCTATTTGTTCGCCCGCGATAATGGCATGTCGGAAGCACGGGCGGCCCTGCCCATTGGCAGCACCTGGACGAAAGTGTATCTGCGGGGCATTCAGGTCATGAACGGTAAGATAACGATTGGTTTGCACTCCGATGCGAATGCCGGAAACAGCGTGAAGCTGGATGTGGTCGAGCTAGTGAAGGACGACCAAGCCTACCGATTCCTCAAGGGCGGAGACGTATCGGAGCTGTCCTATGTGGAATCGCAGGGCGGCAAGTTTTTTGACGAGAACGGACAGGAAAAGGATTTATTTCAAATTCTAAAAGAAAACGGCCATGACATTGTGCGGCTGCGCGTCTACAACGAGCCAGGCAAAGGGCATGGCGACGGCAGTTATTATCGTCCGGCGGGCATTATGGATAAAGCCGATATCTTGAAGCTTGCGAAACGCGCGAAAGCGGCAGGCTTGCAGATACAGCTGTCCTTCCATTACAGCGATTATTGGACGAACGGAGCCACGCATAACATTCCGAATGCCTGGCAAGCGGCTATCAATGACTTGACCACGGAAGCGGCAAAAGTCGATAAGCTCGAAGAGCTGCTGCGGGCTTATACGGCTGAAGTGATGGAAGCCATGGTGGCGCAAGGAACAGCACCGGAATTTGTATCATTAGGAAACGAAATGCAATCTGGCATTTTGTTCCCTTACGGCAGGGCGTCCAGCACAAGCTGGGGCAATCTGGCACGTTTCCTTCAAGCAGGCGCGGAGGCGGTCAAGACTGCTTCTCCGCAGTCCAAGGTCATTCTCCATCTGGATGATGCGGGAAACTATAGCAAATATGAAAGCTTTTTTGATCAGATTGAAGCGAGAAACGTTGACTATGATATTATCGGGCCTTCGTATTATCCGTTTTGGACAGATCTGACGATTGAGCAAATCGTAGCGTTTTGCAATTATTTTAGCGAAAAGTATGATAAGGATATTATGATTATGGAAACCGGCTATAACTGGAATCCGGCACTGCCTAACGGAACGATCGGCCAACTGAACGACAATGGCCCGTATCCGGCAGACACGAGCTCACCGCAAGGCCAAAAGGAATTTATGATCAACTTGTTCAACGGCTTAAAGAGCGTAAACAATGGCAGAGTGATTGGCGATCTGTACTGGGATCCGATTATGATTGCCGTCCCGGGTGTAGGCTGGGCAATCAAGGAGGCTGACGACCAACCGGACTTGAATGTCGTGTCAAACACAACGTTATTTGACTTTGGCGGCAAGGCATTGCCTGCCCATGACGCATATAAGCAGAATACAGAAGGATCAACCTTTGGTCATCTGTCAGGCGTTGTTCAAGGAACTTCGGGCAACCGAATCGCTTCTGCCACGATTCAAGCAATGGTAAATGGCAAGACGCATACAACAACATCCGATGCTGCCGGCAACTATTTTATACCGGATTTGCCGGTAGGCACCGCGTATGAAGTGACTGCCTCCAAAGAAGGATACCAAGCTGGCAACAGAATGGTTCAGTTGGTGAATGCCGGAATGTTTACCTCGGGCCAAAATATTACGTTAACGGGCGGTTCCGTTTCAGGCGTAGTGAAGGACGCGGAGCAGCGAGTCATTGCCGGCGCCATTGTTAGCGCCAGCATAGGCGGTGCAAACTATAACACGATAACGGATCAAAATGGTCAATACACGCTTGCAGATTTGCCTGCGGCAGAGGCCGTGACCCTCAAAGCGCAAAAAGAAGGTTATGCGGCAGGAGAAGCAAGCGGTATCAAGGTAGCCATTGGTGCTGTCCAATCCGATATTGAGCTAAGGCTTGCATTGAATTCCGGCACGATTACAGGGATGATTCATGGATCCGATCAATTGCCGATAGCAGATGCAGAGGTTAGCGTCGTTGTTGGCGGAAAAACGTATTCTGCAGCATCCGGCGAAGATGGACAGTATACGATTTTGCATGTGCCAGCAGGAGCGGATTACAGCGTAAAGGCAGTTAAAAAGGGATATTTGACAGCCAATGCGGCTCCGATTGCAGTTGCAGTCGGCTTGACGACAAGCGGCGTTCATGTGGAGCTGATTCTCAATTTTGGCACAATTACGGGCATCGTCACAGACAGCTCTTATTCTCCTGTAGAAGGGGCAACCGTCGTTGCGGTTAAGGGCGAGCAGACGTATAGGGCTCAAACCGACGCTTCCGGAAAATATAAGCTCACGGATATGCTAGGAGGAAGCGGGTATACGGTTACGGCGAGCAAGTCCGGTTATTTAAATGGAATGGCAACCGGAGTAACGATAGCTGCGCTTACCGCAAATGCGCCTCTATTTTTGCAATTGGCGACGGTTATTCCATTGACGAATGCTAGCTTTGAGACACAGGGTGCTGATAGGTATGCGATACCGGGCTGGACGATTACAGGCACCGAGAATGCTACCTTTATTCAAACCCATGCGAATGCAAAGGATGGCCGTTATGTGTTCTCGCATTGGCTGGCAGGTGCGTACACTTCTGATGCTCACCAGACCTTAACCGGTATAGCCAACGGTTATTATAAGGTCAGCGGCTGGTTCTATAACGGTGGCGACCAGAAGGAATATTACATGTACGCCAAGGATTCAAGCGGCGAGCTGGCGAGGCTCGATATTCCGAAGAGCAGCTCGATGACTGCTCAAAGCATGGATGTGTTGGTCAAAAACGGCGAGCTGACTATTGGTTTCTATGCGGATGCGAACGCAGGAAACTGGGCGCTGATCGATGCAGTCTCCGTAGGTTATTTGGGAGCAGGAACAGGCAGCATTTCCGGAGTGGTGCAAAATGAATCCGGTGCGAAGCTGGCAGGTGCTGAGGTCAAGATAACGATAAATGGCATTGAATACACGACAGCTACGAATGCAGAAGGTGAGTTTATCTTGGGTAATCTTCCTGTGGGCATTAATTATGCTTTATTTGTAAACAAAGCGGGTTTCCAAGCCAATAGCGTATCTGATATAAGCGTGGCAGACCAACAAACGACAACGGGTATCAGGCTGACACTAACGGAGGAAAAGGTAGAAGCGACACCAACGCCAGAAGCGACTCCGACACCGGAGACAACGCCGACGCCAAGTGTAACGCCAAAACCAGAAACGACACCGAAGCCGGCGGCAACTCCAGTGTCAACTCCGTCAACGACTGCTCCAGTCTTGCCGGTGGTTCAGGTTGATTTGAAACAGGCAGATAAAAATGAAGCGGAACATTCGGTAACGGTAAGCGCAGCTCCTGCCGCAGGAGCGATTGGTGTCGTCGTAGAAGTTTCTGCGCAGCAGATTGCGGAAATGGCTAGCAGCTCGATAAATAAGATTATACTTAAAACGGGCTTCGCTACCTTTTCACTTTCGATCGAGTTGTTTAAAGACATCATCAGCACATCGTCCAGCAGCGTTCAACTAACCGTGGAGAAATTAGATGCTGGAACCTTATCATCCGAGCTTAGGCAGGCACTCAGCGGAAATACCGTTTATGACTTTGCTTTAACGGTGGATGGCAAGAAGCTAACCGATTTCGGAAACGGCATGATCAACGTCAAGCTGCCTTATGTGCTTGGTCAAGGGCAAAATGCCCAGAGTGTGGTGGTTTATTATGCCACGGATGACGGTAAGCTGGAAATTGTAAAAAACGCCAGTTACGATGCCGAGTCGGATACCGTATCCTTTAGTCCGAAGCATTTCAGCAAATATGCAGCAATTTACAACGCTGTTTCATTTACGGATCTAACCAAGGTGGCATGGGCACAGCAAAGTATTGAATTTTTGGCTGCTAGAGGCATCATCAGCGGATTTACAAATCAAACCTATCAACCGGAAGCATCCGTAACTCGTGCGCAATTTTTGCAAATGCTAATGGGAATTTTGGAAACGCCAGAAGCAGTGCAAAACTCGTCCTTCACGGATGTGAAGGAAGGCGCATGGTATGCACCGGCTGTTGCAGCCGCAGAGAAGCTTGGTATCGTTAATGGAAATAGCGACGGAAGCTTTGGGGGGAATGACGTCATTACCCGGGAAGAGATGGCTGTTATCCTGCACCGTGCATTGCAAGTGAGCAAGGTCATATTAGACACAAATCGGAGTTCGGAATCCTTTGAGGATCAAGCAGACTTTGCCGCGTATGCTGCAGAAGCTATTCGCGACATGCAGCTTGCAGGCCTGATTAATGGTATCGGCCAGGATAGATTTGCACCTAAAGCGAGTGCGACGAGAGCGCAAGCGGCCGTGATTTTAGAGAGGCTCTTCCATACGATTCATAAGACTGATTAATTAGGATTGGCAGGGCGTCTTCCATTAGGAAGGCGTCTTTTTTTGTTATTCATACGCAAAGAGGAAAAACGAATAAAATCAGAATATTATCCATGATGACCAGCGTATAATCAATGGCTAGCATGGCGCTTCTCCAGTAATGTATAGCTATAGGATCGTTAACTGATAAGAGGAGTGAGCAGATTGAGCAATAAGAACGAGCGTTCACGCGTTTGGGAGGAAGTCGTTCAAATTCCAACCTATGGCGTCGGCAAACCCGATAAAAATCCAATGTTCCTAGAGAAGCGGGTCTATCAGGGCAGTTCAGGAAAAGTGTATCCGCATCCGGTCATTGACAAAATTGACGATGAGAAAGCGCCTCAGCCCTATAAGCTGGCCATACTTGAAAACGAATATTTGCGAATTGAGATCATGCCCGAAATTGGCGGACGGATCTACCGCGCTGTAGATAAAACCAATCAATATGATTTCGTTTATTACAACCAGGTCATTAAACCGGCGCTTGTTGGCTTAGCCGGCCCCTGGATCTCAGGAGGTATCGAGTTCAATTGGCCGCAGCATCACCGTCCGAATACTTTCGGACCCGTCGAATACCGCCTAGCGGAAAATGAGGACGGCAGCGCAACTGTGTGGGTAAGCGAGATTGATCGAATGTATGGAACGAAAGTAACTGCAGGCTTTACACTGCATCCGGGGAAAGCTTATTTGGAAATCCATGCCCAACTGTATAATCGTACGCCTGAGCCGCAAACCTTCCTATGGTGGGCTAACCCGGCGGTTGCGGTCAATGACCATACCCAATCCGTATTTCCTCCGGATGTGCATGCGGTATTTGACCACGGTAAACGTGATGTATCGAAGTTCCCGATCGCCACAGGCACTTACTACAAGATGGATTATTCCGACGGTGTCGATATTTCACGTTACAAAAACATTCCGGTTCCAACCTCTTACATGGCTTACAAATCGGATTATAATTTTGTAGGCGGATATGATCATTCCGTCCAAGCCGGACTTCTGCATGTAGCCAATCATCATATTTCGCCGGGCAAGAAGCAATGGACCTGGGGAAACGGGGAGTTTGGCCAAGCCTGGGACCGCAGCTTAACGGATGAGGATGGTCCTTACATCGAGCTCATGACGGGCGTATATACCGATAATCAGCCAGATTTCACATGGCTGCAGCCCTATGAAGAAAAATCATTTAAGCAATATTTTATGCCTTACAAAAATATCGGCGTCGTCAAAAACGCGACCATTGAAGCGGCTGTCAATTTAGAGGTGGACCAGAAGGAATCGAAAGCGACGATTCAAGCCTATGCGACTTCATTAGTCGAAGGGGCGACGATCGAGCTGAAGAGCAATCGAAGGGTATACGTGCAGGAAACCACAAGCTTGTCGCCAAGCATGACGTTCATCTTGCATGCGCCACTTCATGCAGACGATCAGGAATATGATTTGCGGCTGACAGTTAAGGATGCAGCTGGCCGCGTACTCGTAAGTTACCAGCCGAAGAAGCCGGGCATCGAAGAGCTGCCTGATGCAGCCAAGCCGCTACCGGAGCCGCAACAGCTGAAAACAAACGAGCAGTTGTATCTGGCAGGACTCCATTTGGAGCAATACCGCCATGCAACCTTTGAGCCCGAAGCTTATTATTTGGAAGGACTAAAACGAGATGAAACGGATATCCGTATCAATGTTGCCTATGGAACGCTGCTGCTGCGTAGGGGACTATTCGTCGAAAGCGAGGCTCATTTCCATACAGCCATTAGCAGCCTTACCTGGAGAAACCCCAATCCGTATGATAGCGAAGCTTACTATCAGCTTGGTGTATCCCTAAAGCATCAAGGGAAATTAGAAGAGGCGTTCGCTGCCTTTTACAAAGCCGTTTGGTCAGCAGAGTGGCAGGATAGCGGTTACTTCTCTTTGGCGCAAATTGCTTCTGAGAAAGGCGCATATGAAGAAGCGCTTGAACTTGCAGAGCGCTCATTGATCCGTAATTCCCGCAACTACAAAGCGAGGGATCTGAAAACTGCCCTGCTTCGGCGCCTTGGAAGGTTAGCGGAAGCCGCAGCGTATGCAACCGAAACGCTGAAGCTGGATATTGCTGATTTTGGGGCATATCACGAATTGTTTTTGGCAAGCAAAGAAGCTGGTAATGAAGCCATTGCGACGAAAGCACTGCAGGACTTAACGGCAATTATGCGGGGAGACGCCCATAACCATCTGGCGCTTGCCTATGATTATGCAGGAGCGGGCTTGTATGAGGAAGCGAACCAAGTGCTGCATTTCCTAGCGGCGGATGAGCATGCGAACGTATATCCGATGATTCATTTCGCCCTTGCATACAGTTATGGAAAACGTGGACAAGGCGAGCTAGCGGCACGGTATTTAAAAGCTGGAAATGCAGTATCGCCAGATTATTGCTTCCCTAACAGCTTATTTGATCTGCTGGTTCTGCAACATGCTGTCGAAGTGCGGCCGGAAGATGCCAAAGCGTATTATTTCCTGGGTAATTTTTACTACGACAAGAAGCGCCACCAAGATGCTGTTACTCACTGGGAGCAATCCATCGCGAAGGATGCTTCCTACTCTGTGGCTCACCGTAATCTAGCGCTAGCTTATTTCAATAAACGAAACGAAGCAGGCAAAGCCCGCAAATCGCTTGAAGCCGCTTTTGCCTGTGATCAGTCCGATGCACGTGTCTTCTACGAGCTGGATCAGCTCTATAAGAAAATAGACATCGAACCGGAGCAGCGTTTGGCTGCACTGGAACAGCATAGGGAGCTGGTTCATGCGAGAGATGACCTGTATTTGGAATATGTCACGCTGCACAATGCACTGGGACGCCATCAGGAAGCAGCCGTGCTGCTTGCATCACGCAGCTTCCATCCATGGGAGGGAGGAGAAGGAAAGACGCTCGGTCAATATGTGCTTGCTCATGTTGAACAGGCGAAAATTGCAATCTCCGGGCAGCAGTATGTTGAAGCGGAGCAACTGCTTCGGAAAGCGCTAGCCAATCCTGAAAATCTGGGCGAAGCCAAGCTGGCCGGCGCACAGGAAAACAATGTGTATTACTATCTGGGCTGTGCTCTCGAGGGACTTGGACAGTTAACGGAAGCAGAGGAAGCATTCAGAATAGCTTCCCAAGGATTAGAGGAGCCGGCAAGCGCGATGTATTATAATGACCAGCCGCCGGAAATGATTTTTTATCAGGGACTGGCTTGGCAAAAGCTTAACAACAGCAAGGAGGCGAAGCGTCGCTTTAACAAGCTGATTGATTTCGCAGAGAAGCATTTGTTCGATGATGTCAAAATTGATTATTTTGCTGTATCTCTGCCTGATTTCCTCGTCTTCGATGAAGATTTGAATAAACGGAACATCATTCATTGCCGCTTTATGATGGGGCTAGGCTTGCTTGGCCTAGAGCAGCAGAAGCAAGCTGGTGAGCAATTTGAGCTTGCGATTGCCATGGATCGCAGCCATCAAGGGGCAGCTATCCACAAACGACTGACTTTAAAATAATATAACAGCGGTGTTCATTGGTTACACGCCAATTGAGCGCCGCATGTTTGTTTGGCGATATGCGGTATTTTGACGATAGGCGGCATATGGAGAGGAAGGATTGAATGAATACAAGGCTCATCGTTGGATTGACAGAAGCTTGGCAGTTTCAAACGGATGTTGATCGCAGAGGCATAAGTCAGCAATGGTATAATACCGGCTTGCCGGAAGCACGAAGCGTGCAAATCCCGCATACGTGGAATGTTGATCAAGGTTTTGAAGATTATCGAGGCCTGGCATGGTACTCCTATGAACTTGAAATATCGGAAGCTTGGCAAGGGAAGCTGCTTCGTATGCAATTTGATGCTATTTATCGTGATGCAGACGTTTGGTTGAACGGACAAAAGGTGGGTGCCCATTATCACTCTGGCTACACGGCTTTTGTGCTGGATATAACTCCTTATGTGCGCTATGGACAGGCCAATCGATTGGTCGTGTCCGTAAATAACGAAAATAGCGAACTGGCGCTGCCGATTCAAAACAGCTTTGATTGGGCAGATGACGGCGGTATTATCCGTGACGTATCGCTAATTGTGTCGGGAATGACAGCGATCGATTATTTGAAAATCGATGCCATTCCTTTTTTCGCTGACCATAGTACGGCTGTAAAATCAGGAACGATTCAAGGTGAGGCAAGGTTATGGGGGGAAGCGACCGAAAACAATCTCCCAATCACTGTGAAATTGTTGATTTGGCACGAGAGTAAGCTCATTGCGAGTGACGAGTACGATATATTGGCGGATAAAGGCATGCTTCAATTGAAGCCGCTTATCATTGCGCAGCCAGAGCTATGGCATTTTGACCACCCTCATTTGTATACGGTCCAAATCATACTTTTATCGGATGGATTAGCAACGGATCAGCTTAGTTTGGATGTGGGCTTTCGTGAACTTAAGACGGTTGGGAACGAGCTTCTGCTTAACCGTGAACCTGTCCGCTTAATGGGCGTAGAATGGATGCCCGGTTCGCATCCGGATAAAGGCATGGCGGAGACGGAAGCAGATCTCATCGAGGTTTTGAAGCAAATCAAGCATGCAAACTGTGTCATAACAAGATTCCACTGGCAGCAAAGCAGTCGTTTGCTCGACTGGTGCGACCGCAACGGGCTGCTAGTTCAAGAAGAAATCCCCCATTGGCAGCAGCCTAGCGAGCCCGATGACCATTTGCTTGTCATCGCTAAGCAGCATGCAGAAGAAATGATTACGAGGCATTACAATCATCCTTGCATCTATGCATGGGGAATGGGCAATGAAGTCAATGGGCAGGATGCCCAAACGATCAGGTATATGGAGCAATTGAAGCAATATGTTCTTACGCTCGACGGGAACAGACTCATCAATTATGTGAGCAACTCGGTACATTTCAAGCCGGAAAGCGATGCGACTGGCGTTGGCGATCTATTGATGTGGAACGATTACATCGGTACTTGGCATGGGGAATTGGATATGGAGGAGGTCATTCATAGCATTGACGAAGCCTTTCCCGATAAGCCTCTAGTCGTGGCCGAATATGGCTTGTGTGAGCCTGCGTACACAGGAGGGGACCCGAGACGCATTAAGATTTTGCAGGAGAAGACCAAAGAATACCGGAAGCATAAAGGGATAGCCGCGCTTATATTTTTCAGTTTAAATGACTATCGCACGCAAATGGGGGAGGAAGGCTCTGGAAGGCTGCGCCAAAGAGTGCATGGCACGACCGATGTATACGGCAAGCCGAAGCCATCCTATCAAGCGCTTCGAGAAATAGGTGCACCCCTCTCATTGCAAGAATGGTTTATGGAAGATGATCTGACGTTAACAATGGTACTCAGCAACCGAAATGATATTCCAAGCTATTCGATTAGCGGATATCAATTGGTTTTGGCTATGGAAAAGGGGACGGAAACGATGTTAGATATTCCACCACTAGCTCCAGGCGACAGTTGCCAATTGTCATTGCCCGTCCACAAGGCATCGTTGCTTGACACTTGTTTTTATTCCATTAACAGGCCTACCGGATTTTCCGCTGCGAATGGTCTATTGCCGATTTCGGTACGCGAGCAGCTAGAAAGGGAAGTAAGGTTGGATTAGCAACCAATATGTTGTGAATGTGCCCTATATGGAGCGTTAGGGGTTTGATACGATAGCAAGAGAGTACGACTATTAGCGATTTGGAGGTACTCTCTCTTGCAGCTAGCGATTGAAGCAAGCCAGCGCTCGGAATGGAGATGGCCATGCGCTGCCTGCGATGCTGGTTTGCAAATACAATAATCAATGACGATTGATCACATTAGGAGGCATTTCTCATATGACCACGTACTCGTTAAAGCTGGATGGTCCGAACAAAGAAATTAAGCCGGGCAAGCTGTCAGGCAGCAAAGGCACGAACCCGAAAGGGGAGAGCTTCGGATTTACGAATTTTTATATGCTGCGCAACGGGCTGCCGATTATTCCTGTTGTAGGTGAATTTCATTTCTCTCGTTTCTCCTATCTTCACTGGGAGGAAGAGCTGCTTAAAATGAAAGCAGGCGGCGTCAACGTCATCGCGACGTATATCTTCTGGAACTACCATGAGGAAGAAGAAGGAATCTTCGACTGGAGCGGCAATCGGAATCTGCGGCATTTTGTGGATCTGTGCGCAAAGCTGGAGCTGCCGCTTGTCCTGCGTATTGGACCATTCTGCCACGGCGAGGTCAGAAACGGAGGCATTCCGGATTGGGTGTTCGGCAAGCCGCTTGAAATACGCTCCAATGACGAGCTGTATTTATTTTATGCGAAGCGCCTGTATCGCCAAATCGCGAAGCAGGTCAAGGGGGCCATGTTCGAGGAGGGCGGACCCGTTATTGCAGTTCAGCTGGAAAACGAATATATGCACTGCGGCGCACCGCTCGACTCCTGGGGCTACAAAGCAGGCGTATTTATGTCTTCGGGTAAAGGCGGCAACGAGCATTTGGCCGAGCTTCGCCGCCTAGCAGAGGAGGCAGGCATGACGCCAATGTTCTTCACGGCAACCGCATGGGGTGGAGCAGCCGTGCCAGAGTCGGATACGCTTCCGATGCTGGCAGGCTACGCCTACACGCCGTGGATTCCGAATCAGCCGCCAAGCGGTGAATATATTTACCGGGATCTTCATGTCAAGCCGGCGGAAGGCGTCAATTATGATACGCTGGATTATCCGGTTGCCTATTGCGAGATGGCTGGCGGCATGCAGGTCAGCTATACGGCCCGTCCGAACGTCAGCCCGGAAAGCGTCGAGGCGATGACGCTCGTAAAGCTGGCAAGCGGCAGCAACTTGCTTGGTTATTACATGTATCATGGCGGCTCCAATCCACGGGGCAAGCATGGTTATCTTAATGAATATGGCCTTCCGAAAATCACCTATGACTACCAATCGCCGCTTGGCGAGTTTGGACGCGTCGGCAAATCCTATGACCGGATTCGTTCCCTTTCATTATTCATGGATGCCTTCGGAGACATTCTTGCACCGATGGGAACGGTATTGCCTGAAGGGCAAGACAGCATCCATCCTGAGGATACGGAGTCGATGCGCTGGTGTGTGCGGCAGAAGGACGGAGCGGGCTTCCTCTTCCTGAATAACTTCCAGGACCATTTGGAGCTTCCTGATCGGGAAGCCGTTCGGATTGAACTGGATACTGCGAAGGGCAAGGTATCCTTCCCACATAATGGCACGCTTACGCTGAAGCAGGACGTCAGCGCCGTGCTGCCGTTTAATCTAGAGCTTGCGGGCGCATTGCTCGTTGCAGCTACTGTACAGCCTTTAACCAAGCTGAACGTGAAGGGAATACCTCTCTTTGTTTTTTATGCACAGCAAGGCCTTGCTCCAGAGCTGGTATTCAGCCGTTCCACCGTTGCTGCCATATCCAACGAATCGGCAAAGGTGGAGCTCGAAGAAAGTGTTTTTGTAGTTACTCCGCAAATCGGCAAGCAGCATGCCATTACGTTAAACCTGACAAGCGGCGAGCAGGTGCAAGTAATTGTTCTCTCCCGTGATGAGGCGCTCTCAACGTATAAGTTCCGCATTTGGGGCGAGGACAGGCTCGTGCTCAGCGACAGCCGTCTTTATGTCAAGGATGAGCGAATAGTATCTACTTCCGAGGGCAGCGCAAGCTGGAGCGTTTCCATCTGCCCAGCATTGCCGGACGGCGCTTTGCAGGCAAGCCAAGGCAAGTCCACCGGTCAGCAGGATGGTTTGTTCCATACTGTAAATATTGAAGTCCCAGCCTATACGCCGACACTTACCGTGAACAAGCCGCTGGAGCGAAGCGCACTCGTCCAAGTGGACACGAATTGGCCTAGCCAGGTATCGGATTTGTTCCTGCAGGTTGAATACGATGGTGATGTTGCCGGCGCATATCTCGACAATCAGCTGCTGACCGATCACATCCATTACGGAGAAGCTTGGCCGATCGGACTGAAGCAGTTCAAGGATGATTTGGAGAACAAGCCGCTTCATCTATCGATTACGCCGCTTCGCAAAGGAACGGTTCATACGTTCGTCAATCAGGCGCTGGTGGAGCGGTTTGAGGGTGTGGAGATTGCCATCTTCCATCGTATCGAGCCGATTCCTTATTACACCTCCGCATTGTCCAAAGCGTTTCATTAATTCGTAAATTTATAGAAAACCGAAATCTTGGCATAAATGCCGAAATTTCGGTTTTTTTGGTTTATCGATGTCAATAATGAGGGCAGGCCAAGCGAACTGGTTGCAAAAACAGCTTAAACATTTCAATTTTGCTGGTTGAATTGAAGGATAGGTACACGTATGGTGAAGAGGGCGATAAGAAATAGAGCCACTGCCCAACGACTGACATGCAAAGGTGCGAAGCCATTATGCCCAAAATAAATCTTTTTACAAAAATCGTTGCGCTAATTATTATTATGCTCGTGCCGATTATGCTCTTTTACTTTTACTCGAATAAAACGAGTACGGACATATTAGGCGAGGAGCTGAACAAATCCAACACGAACCAGCTTGTTTTTTTTCAAAACCAGGTGGATACCAGCATTGATTCCATGGCGCTATGGCCGGATTTGCTCATTCAGGACCCGGATATTGCTTCGCTTCGGGATATATTTGCGGAGACGACCGAGCTGAATTTGGATCTGACAACCTTGATCAAGCGAATTCAGACCAAGCTTGCGATCCAGCAAAACTCATCCAAATGGCGGAGCAGCCTGCATATCTATTCGCCAATGCTGCACCGGGACATATCAGATAATGACGTTATCCGTTATGACGATGCGGATCTGAAGCAAAGATTAAAGCCCGGCTGGCAAGTGAAGCCGACGGAAGACAGCCAGACAGGGCCATTCGTGTTCTCTCGTTATGCGGTAACGCCTTATTCCAGCTACTTGGACCCGAGCGGCTCCAATCTGATTATCGAGGTGCAGTTCTACAGCTCGAGCATCAAGGATATGCTGGACAAATTCAAGAGCGACGGCCGGAGGGACCCTTTTTACTATATGGAGGATGTTGGCGTCATTTACAACCGCTCTGCAGACAAGGAGCTGACGAACCATGTCATTGATCTGTTGAACAGCGAGCCGCTGCAGGATATGGAGAGCCGGAATTTGAAGGTAGGGGAAGAAAAGTATTTGGTCAATATCGTGAAATCGGAGACGATCGGCTGGTATTTAATCGATTACATTCCTATTTCCGAAATTATCCGTCCGATTCAAAAAACGAACCAGCTGTTCTACGTATCGATGGCAGGACTGCTGCTGCTATGCTGCACGGCCGCTTACTTGCTTTACGCCCAGGTGCAGGTGCCGATTAAACGGCTCGTTATCGGTTTTCAAAAGCTGAAAAACGGCGATTATTCGATCCGCATGAAGCCGCGCGGCAAAAGTGAGTTCGGATTTTTATATACGCGCTTCAATCTCATGGTGGAGCAAATTCAGGAGCTGTTCGAGACGGTTTACTTGGAGAAGATCCATGTGCGCGAAGCCCGGCTAAAGCAGCTGCAATCGCAAATTAATCCACATTTTTTCTATAACTGCTTCTCGTTTATTTCGAGTATGGCCAAGCTGGAGCAAAATGAGGCGGTCGTTGCGATGTCGCATCATCTGTCTAACTACTATCGGTACACGACGCGTCAGGAGCGTGAGCTGGTCTCGTTGTCCGAGGAACTCAATTTCGTGGGCAGTTACTTGGAAATCCAGAAAATGCGCATGGCGAGATTAAATTACACCATTACCGTTCCTTCGGAAATGCGCCAGCTGGATATACCGCCGCTAATGCTGCAGCCGCTAGTCGAAAATGCTGTCATTCATGGCATAGAGGCATGGTCGGACGCATCGGTAATTCGGATTACAGGGGAATGGGAAGAGGATGAAGCAAGGCTGATCGTTGAAGACGACGGCAAAGGGATGAGTGCCGAGGATATTATGATTCTGGAGCGGAAAATGCAAAACCAGATGGATGAGCAAATGGGCTGCGGGTTATGGAATGTGCACCAGCGCATGCATTTGCGCTTCCGCGGTACTGCGGGGGTGAGCTTCGCTTCCTCTGGGCTCGGCGGGCTCAAAGTCACCATTACTTGGTCAACAGCTTAGATAGAAAAGGGGAAATCAAATGATCGAAATCCTATTGATCGACGATGAGTCTTACGTGACAGGGAGCCTGGAGAAAACGATACCGTGGTCCTCTTTTGGCGTGAAAAGCGTGTATCAGGCAGCTTCGGCCTTCGAAGCTTTAGAGCTGTTGGAGGAAAATGCGATTGATATTGTCGTGACCGATATTGCGATGCCGGAAATGAATGGGCTCGAGCTTATTCAGGAAATTGGCGAGCGGTGGCCGCATATTAAATGTATTTTGCTAACGGGACATTCCGATTTTCAATATGCCAAAAAAGCGGTGCAGCTGCAGGCCTTTGATTATATTTTGAAGCCGGTAAACGACGACGAATTCGTGAAAACCGTGTCAGGCGCTATTGAAGCTCTTAAGGATGAATGGGAGCAAGCAGAAAAATATCAGCAGCTGATGTACGACCGTAAATCGGATTTTAAAGTGCTGCGCGCGAACTTTATGGTGGACTTGGTACTCGGCAGGCAGCTATCGCCGAAGACGATCAAGGAGAAGCTGTCGCAATACGAGATTTCCCTTGTTATGGAACGTCCTACGGTAATGATGCTCGTACAGCTGGGCAAGCAGTTTTCCCATTTGGATTACAGCTCTGTCTCGCTGATGGAATTTGCGGTTGGCAATATTGCGGAGGAGTCGTTCGCGAACGATTTCCATGTGTGGCATTGCAAGGCTCCCCATGAATATTTGCTCATTATGGCCCAGCCCAAATCAGAGCCTGGCGAGAAAATGGATTATAGCTCAGAGAGCAGACAATCGCGGAAAGCTAAGCTGGCGGAAGCGGCGAAGAAGCTTCGTACGAATGTCAGCAGTTATCTCAAAGGAGATATATCCATCGTCGTGACCGATTGGTTTGAGTTTCCTGATGCGATTACGACGGCGTACCGTGCCGGTCTAGGCACTATGTTCCAAATTGCCAATGAAGAGCAGCATGCGATTCATTATTTGGAGGACCGGGCAGGCAAAGATACGACCTTTGTTAAATCGATGGAGAGCTTATATAAGCCGCCAACGCTGATTACTTTGCTGGAGTCGAAGCGCTGGGATGCGGTTGAGCAGAAAATCAAGGATGTTTTTGCCGATTTGAAGCAAACTCGTTATTCCAGGGAGCATCTGTATGAGGTCTATTTGGCGCTGACGAATGCCTTTATGTACATTGCGCACCGGCAGGGGCAATATGTATCGCAAATTAACGAGCTGGGCATCGATTTTATTTTGGACCAGATGATTGTGTTGTCCCCTGAGCGGCTTGAGGATTGGTCGATCGGCGTGCTTCGTAAGCTCGAGAGGGAGCTGTCCGTGAATGAGGAGAGCGCCAAGAGCTTCATCGTTAAGCAAGTGCAGGAAATCGTGGCGAACAATTTAAGCCAGGATACGACCGTAAAGACGATCGCGGACCGCGTGTTTTTGCATCCGGTATACCTCTCGAAAGTATTTAAGGCAGAAACGGGAGAAAGTCTAAGCGAGTGGATTATTGGCATGAAAATGGAGCGAGCACTCTACTTGCTCAAAAACACGAACAAGAAGATCTATGAGATTACGAGTGAGCTCGGGTACCAGAATCCGCAATATTTTAGCAAAACGTTCAAAAAGTATTATGGGATGACGCCTCAGGAGTTCCGCGAGCAGTAAAGTAGTTGCAAAAGGTGCTGATATGTTCGCTTTGTGTCATAGGCTGGAGCTGCGGCTCCCCCTATAATTGAACATGTAGAACATAATCATGAGGGGGATTACAATGAATACGAAATCCAAAAAACGGTTCGCGTTTACGCTATGCATGCTTCTTATCGTATCAGCCATTGTCGGCTGTTCCAATAGCGGCAACAAGGCTGAGCCGTCGAATACGGCGAATGGAAACGCTGCTGCGAGCAATGAGGAAAACCCTTACAAAGAGAAATATGATCCTCCGGTAACGATTTCCACCGCTTGGGGCGTAGATCCGGCGCTTACGTTCCGCGAAGGCGAAACGATTGAAAATAACGTGGCGACGAAATGGGCGCTTGATACGCTTGGCATTAAAGTAGATTCCTTATGGTCCGTAACGGATACCAATGGAGCCTTTGCTACAAAAATGCGCCTGGCGATGTCCTCGGGCCAAAAAATGCCGGACATTGCCGTTGTCAACGACAAGCTGCTTGCGCAGGATTTAATTGATTCGGGCATGTTCCAGGATGCTGGAGCGCTATTTGATAAATATGCTGGCGAGAAATGGAAGGAAGCGATGAACCTTGATCCGGGCGTATGGAACGCTTATGTCAATGACGGCAAACGTATGGGTATTCCATTGCTTGATTATGCATACAACTCGGATTACCTGCTTTGGATTCGCCAAGACTGGCTGGATAAGCTGAATCTTCAAGCTCCGAAAACGATCGCTGAGCTTGAAGCCGTGATGGAAGCGTTCAAGAACAACAACCCGCAAGGCTTGGCACCGGACAAAGTCGTGCCGCTAAGCGTGGGCTTCAAAACATCGATGAGCACTTGGATGGGCGACCCTTCTTGGGTATTTGGCGCTTACGGCACACTGCCATCGCAGTGGAACCTGGCAGCAGACGGAACGCTTGAATATGGCTCCACGAACGCGGGCATCAAGCAAGGCCTGATCAAGCTGAAAGAATGGCGCGACAAAGGGTATATCCCGCAGGAAGCAGCGCTTTGGGATGAGAACAAAACATCGGAGCCGGCTGTAGCCGGAACGGCAGGCATTATTCCTGGACCCTACTGGATGAGCGGCTGGCCTTTGCTGGACACAGCCAAAAACGTAGAAGGCGCGGTATGGAAACCATACGCGATTCCGACTGGCGAAGACGGCACGGCGATGCGTCATGGCACTCATTTTGTAAATGGCGTTATTTTGATTAACAAAGATATGAAAAATCCGGAAGCTTTCTTTACTTACGAGAACTACTTGTTCGATAACCTTGCCGACCCGCAAGAAGGCAGCCCGTTTGAGCTAGGCGCATTCGAGGGTTATGATTATGCGCTGGATGCAAGCGGCAACCCGCTGTACTTGGATGATGTGCCAGGCGGCGCAATTACGGCACCGCTTCGCTACTTCATCGTTCGTGACGGCGCACGTATTCCTGACGCGCAGTTTAAAGCATTGCTTAATCTAGCTGAGGGCAAGGAAGCGACCACGTACCGCGAGAAAGAGGTTGTTGCGCAGTACGGTCCGGAAACGGCGCTTGCCGCAACGGTTGTCATGCAGCAAGAGGACATTTCGAAGAAGGATATGTTTGTTGGCCCATCCACCAAAACCATGAAATCTCGCATGGACTATTTGAAGAAAATCGAAGCCCAAACCTTTAATGAAATCATCTATGGCGCGAAGCCTGCGGAAGCGTTCGATGAGTTCGTGAAAAGCTGGAAATCCTCCGGCGGCGACGATATTACGAAGGAAGTTAACGAGTGGTATTCGAACGTAGCGAAATAAGCGGAATGCATGAAATACGGCCCTTGCGGGGCCGTATTTTTTTTGCGTTTTTTGAAAAAGTGGTTGCATTTGTGCCATGAATGTTGGGTTTGTTAGCTACTTCGATTTTTGCCGCGCTGATATAATTTTTATAGAAGGAACGCCGTGCATACGCGCTTCGAGAGAGGCTGATTGCGTTCTACATTTCATCCAGCGGGAGGAACAAACATGCCACAGCAGCAAACGCTTCAACCGGACGACACCTCAGGAACTGTTGTCAAATTAAAAGGAAAACCGCTGTTTTATTACCTCATAAAACAATGGCCATTTCATCTCATGGTGCTTCCATCCCTCGTCTTTCTGATCATATTCGCCTACTTGCCCATGGGCGGGCTCGTCATGGCCTTTCAAGACTATAAGCCTTGGCTCGGCCTGACAGGCTCCGAGTGGGTGGGCTTTGATCAGTTCCGTTATTTGTTCGAGAGGGAAGACAGCTTGCAGGTCATTTGGAACACATTAATCATAGCTATTTTCAAAATGGTGCTGAATTTGTTTGCGCCTTTTGTATTCGCAATTTTATTGAATGAAATCCGAAAGCAGCTCGTAAAACGTTTCGTTCAGACGCTTGTCTATTTGCCCCACTTCTTGTCATGGGTGATCTTGGGCGGCATCCTTACGGATCTGCTGTCCACGGAAGGCGGGCTTGTAAATCGGCTGCTTACGGGCGTATTCGGCATCCAGCCGATCTTCTTCCTTGGCAATGGAGACTGGTTCCGATTTACCGTTATCCTCTCGGACGTATGGAAGGAGTTCGGCTTCGGCACGGTCGTTTTCTTAGCTGCTCTCGCCAACGTTAATCCGTCGCTTTACGAAGCCGCCGAGGTCGACGGCGCCAGCCGCTGGAAGCAGACGCTTCATATTACGGTTCCATCCATGATTCCGATTGCTATTGTAGTAGGTACGCTTGCGCTAGGCAATGTACTGAACGCGGGTTTCGACCAAATCTTCAACCTGTACAATTCATTGGTTTACGCAAAGGGCGACATCATCGACACCTTCGTCTACCGCACGGCAATACTCAACGGCGAAATGGGCTTCGGTACCGCGATCGGACTGTTCAAGTCCGTGATCAGCTTCATCCTGGTCGTGATCTCTTACCGCCTAGCTTACAAATTAGCGAATTATAGAATTTTTTAGAGGTTCATGTTTTATCGCGAAACGAGCTAATACGGCTTAAGGCTGGGAGTAGCCGTTTACGCTTGAAATATAAGAGAGTATAGATTTTGGCTATATTGATGCTTATATTTCATCGCGAAACGAGCTAAAGCAGCCTAAGGCTCGCAATAGCCGTTTACGCTTGAAAACGGAGGTTATGCTGAATGTATCATAAATCATCATCCTATCGGATATTTAATACCTTTAATACGATCCTATTGATCGGTTTGGCGCTGCTTTGCGTTATTCCATTGCTGCATGTATTCGCGGTATCGCTCAGCGCCAAAGCGGCGGCTGACGCCAACATCGTTGGACTGTGGCCGGTTGATTTTACGCTTGAGGCGTACAAAAAAACAACGAGCAATCCGATCTTCCTAAACTCGATGTGGATCGCGGTAAAAAGAACAGTCATCGGAACGCTGCTAACGCTGCTATTATCCTTCTTGGCTGCATATCCGCTGTCCAAGGAAAACTCGGCTTTCCGCGGTCGTAATGTATACGCTTGGCTGTTCGTATTCACGATGCTTTTCAATGGCGGACTTGTTCCGTTCTATATGGTCATTCAAAAGATCGGCCTCATGGACAACTTCTGGGTTCTTGTGCTTCCGGGAGCGGTTAACGTATTTTTGACTATTCTGATGCTTAACTTTTTCCGCGGCGTACCCAAAGAGCTGGAGGAAGCGGCGTTAATCGACGGAGCGGGCCATTTCCGTACGCTGTTCAGCATTTACCTGCCCGTGTCTCTGCCAGCTATAGCAACGCTTGCTTTGTTCAGCATGGTGTTTCACTGGAACTCATGGTTTGACGGCTTGCTGTACATTGGCGATCCGAAGCGTTATCCGCTGGCGACCTTCCTTCAAACCGTTATTATCCAGCGCGACATGAGCTCGATGAGCATCAATCCGGCGGACTTGGCACTCATCTCCCAAAAAACAGTAAAGTCAGCCCAAATCTTCATCGGCGCTCTTCCGATCCTCATCGTATATCCGTTCCTGCAAAAGTTTTTTGTCAAAGGCTTGGTTATGGGCTCGGTTAAGGAGTAATGAAGTCCGGCTAGGGCAACACAAAAGGCATCCCTTTATAAGGGATGCCTTTTGTGTTGCTATTCAACTGAACTGTTGCTGGTGGCTGAGGCAGGACACTACAGGACAATGCATCTAAACCTGATTTTCGAGATTTGCGGGCCCGCTGCCGCAACAATTCACCCAATTAATGGGAATTTGTCCCTCTAATTTCTGGAATAACAAAACTTCTGAAGCTTAACAGGAATTTCTCCCGCTAAATGTCCCCAAAAATATGGAAAGGTAGAAAAAGCCCTGAATTAACGGGAGAAATTCCAGCTAAAAGTGAAAAACTAGCTAAATATGAATACTTAACGGGAGGAAATCCTGTTAATTGAATTTCCTCCAAACTAACTTGGCAGCCCGAACAAAAAACTAGCTCCTTCAGCCAAAACTAGATCAAATGGAAACTAATATAGACCTATAAAAGTAACTAATCTTGGACTTCTACTCTTATCCCTAAAGGTGGCAGGAAAGCACGTTATTAGTTCAAGCTGAAACGGATCAATCCAAGTCAATCTTTAAAAGTAACCCATCAATTGTTTCCCACCACTTAAGTAAAGCGTGTCCCGCAGGGAAGAAAAGCGCTCCCCCGCAAACGTAGCGGTTGAGTGCCAGAGTGAATTAAACAGAACCTGATTTTGGAAGTTGTTGGCTTGCTGCCGCAACAATTCACCCATTTAACCGGAATTTGTCCCTCTAATTTATGGAATAACAAAACTTCTGAAGCTTAACGGGAATTCCTCCCGCTAAATGACCCCAAAATAATGGAAAGGGAGAAAAAGCCCAGAATTAACGGGAGGAATTCCAGCTAAAAGCGAAAACCTAGCTAAGTTCGAATAATTAACGGGAGGAATTCCTGTTAATAAAACATGCTCCAAACTAACTTGGCAGCCCGAACAAAAAAACTAGCTCCTTCAGCCAAAATTAGCTCATAAGTAAACAAACATACATCTATAAAAGTAACTAATCTTGGACTTCTACTCGTATCACTCAACGTGGCAGGAAAGCACGTTATTAGTTCAAGCTGAAATGGATCAATTCAAGCCAGTTGTTTTTAAAAGTAACCAATCAATTTTTCCTCACCAAAGTAAAGCGTGTCCCGTAGGGAAGAAAAGCGCTCCACCGCAAACGTAGCGGTGGAGCATAAGAGTGAAGCTAATGTTACTTCAGGTGCAGGAGTCCAGAGGGCGCAGCGCCTCGGGGCCCTCCCTTGGAAGGGAGGGTTTGGGTGGGTTCGAAACGCCTTTGAAGGTTTGGTAGATAGCGCCTTTGAAGGTTTTGGTTCCCACAAGAAGTTTGGCTCCACCTTTACAAAGGTGCCCCCATCTTTTCAGCCCGCGCTGCCAAGCGCATCTCCCCCCAAGTATTCAGCATCCGGTCGGCGAAGAAGGCTCCGGCTAGGAAGAGAATGAACAGGTTCGGATAGCCATACCGTGAGAAAGCGACGAACGGTATGTAGATCACTGTAAAGTAGGTCAGCGTGAGAAGCAGGAGCAAATATGGAATATTGCGCTTCCGAATCGTTTTTACGAGCAGGTAAAGCAAGCCGGAAGTGCCGATCAACATCGCGATGACGTGAATCGTATAGACGAAGGGCAGCTGGATATCAAACACCGTTCTCCAATAGTAAGGTCCGAGATACAGCCCTTTTACTTTTTCAACGGTATACCATTTCAAATAATCCATGGGCTGGTTGGTGAAGCCGTAACGCATAATTTTTTTAGCGGTTTCGGCCATGGAATCGTCTGATCCGACGAACAGGCTGGCACGGTCGCCCGCATATTCCGGATGAGCATCGAAGAAAGGCTGGGCCGGAGCAGCGTTGTTGATTAGAGCCCCAAGCAGCATGGGGTTGCCCGCCGATTTGGTGAACGGGATAAACTCGTCAAAAGTAACGTAGTTGCGAATCCACCAAGGACAGAGCAGCAGTACCATCGTAATGGAAATGACAACGGTATGCTTGACGATCGTTTTCCAGGATACCTTGTTGAATAGCCATAGAATAAATAACACGACGGGAAAAAGTCCGGTATGCGGTTTGAAATAGCAACCCATGATCACAAGGACAGCTACAATTATGTAATGCTTCGTTTGATTGCTCTTCAAGGCGATCAGGCTGAAGCAGATCAAAAGGATAAAAATGGTCGTGAACAAAGTCTCGGACAAGATAACGCCGGAAGAGAAATAATTAGGCAGGTAAAGTGCGGTCGCGATACTCGCGATCAAAGCGGCTCTGCTGTTAAACATGTAATTGGCGATCACAAAAATCAGATAAACGGAAAAAGCCTGGAGCAGCACTTGTAAAAGGCGGAACGCAATGACGGCGGCTTCGCCTTGTCCGAATATCAGCATCAAGCCTGCGAGCACAAAGGGCATGCCGGGCATAATGAAGGTGGACGGCGATTCGCCGCTGTTGTAAGCAAGCGTGTGCTGGTTCAATAAAATTTTTGCGCTATTCACGTATTTTACATCATCATTATTTAGCTTCTCATAAGAGCCCAGCAAAAAATGATCCCCATAAATCAGCACGGATGCCGAGCTGACGGCTATCACGAAAGCAACGATCACCCAAAGGGCAGTTTTAACAGGTTTGGATACTTGGCTTAGATTAAACAAAAAAGACACACCTCTCGAATTGTATTTCTCTGTTATTGGAGCTATTCATCCCTACGGATAAGTATAACGTATAAATTGCCAAAAATGTTCCAAATGACCATTGGAAGGCTTTGATTATTTTAGCCGCCTGTACACTCCCGTACAATTGCTAGAATGCCTCTTTACATATAGTAAGATGAGGTGAGTGCAGCGTGTATAAGAAAAAATACAAAAGCCGGAATATAAGAGGAAAGCTGCGTGTTTGCCAATACTTAGCCGCGCAAAGAAATCTCAAATCTTATGTGCCTCATACTGTTTCTTTCAGCCGTGACCACTTGCAAAGCATGCTTAACCGTTTTGCTACGCTTTATGTCAAGCCTGACATAGGGTCGCTAGGAATGGGGATCTTTAAGATCATAAGTACGGAAGACGGCTACGAATTATATGAAATTGTTAAGAAGAAGCAGCTCCGACATAGGTATGAAACCGTATCGTCGCTCCACGACCGAATAAAAAAGATGAAATCATCGAAGCTCATTATCCAGCAGGGCATTTCGTTAGACAAAGTGAATGGCTGTCCTTATGACATTCGGGCAATGGTTCAGCGAAAGCCTCGCGGTTCATGGGTTTGTACCGGTTTTATGGTGAAGGTAGGCGCAAGGCATAAAATCGTCACTAATTATCATCAAGGCGGAGACATCTATTCGATGAAAAAGCTGGGGCGCGAGCAGGGCATTTCCGAAGCGGAGACAGCCAGCCGGGTCAAACAGCTTACCCGCGTGGCGATGCAAATCTCGCGCACGCTCAGCAAGAAGCGCTCCGGCATGCATGAGCTGGGCATCGACTTCGCTTATGATAAAAAACAACAGCTGTGGGTGCTCGAAGTAAATTCGAACCATCCGCAATTCCATCCTCTCAAGAAGCTTGACCCTACCGCCTACCAAAACATGAAGCGTTTCGCAGCCAGCTACGGCAGGCGGGACGCCAAATAGCCGTCCAAAAGCAGCAGATCAGGGAGAGCAGCCCCGATCTGCTGCTTTTTTGCATATATAAATGATTGCGCTTACCTCAATGATTGAAAAGTATCATTTTTAGTTGTTCAGTTAGCTATTAGTCGAATTGGTATAACGATAGAATACAAGAAGAACAACAAGAGCAAGGGGGATTGAAGAGTGGCACAGCTTTCCATTGATGAAGAACTAATACGGAAACCAAAAACTAAAAATGCGTTTGTGCGATTTGCGAAACAGCTGGACATTCAAATGATGGTGTTGCCTGCATTGCTGCTTATCATTGTGTTTAGCTACATTCCTATGTATGGTGTATTGATGGCTTTTCAAGATTACAGCATCTTCAAAGGTTTTATGGCCAGCGAATGGGTCGGGTTAAAGCATTTCGAAATGTTCTTCAACTCGCCGGAGTTTTTTAAGGTCATGCGCAATACAGTGATCATCAGCTTGCTGAAATTTTGCATTGGATTTCCGGCGCCTATCGTGCTGGCGCTTATGCTGAACGAAGTGAAAAACATGATGTTCAAGCGACTCGTGCAAACGGTCAGCTACCTGCCGCACTTTATGTCCTGGGTTATCGTCGCAGGCTTGATCATGTCGATGCTCTCGACGGATAATGGCAGCGTTAATATTTTGCTTGAGAAAATGAATTTTATCGAGGAGCCTATCAACTTCCTGTCGCTTCCGGAAATGTTCTGGTCGATCCTCGTATCGACGGGCGTATGGAAGGAAATCGGCTTTGGTTCCATCGTATACCTTGCTGCTATCGCCAGCATTGATCCAAGCATGTACGAAGCGGCATCGATGGATGGCGCGAGCAAGTTTAAGCAAATTTTCTTGATTACCCTACCTTCGATTATGCCGGTTGTGCTGATCTTCATGATTTTGGCCATTGGCAATCTATTGAACGCAGGTTTCGAGGACATTCTCCTGCTGGCCGTCAATCCCGTACTGAGGGATGTCTCGGATGTTATCGACACCTATGTTTATCGAGTCGGTATTCAAAGCTCAAGATATTCATACGCCACTGCGGTTGGCCTCTTCAAAGCGGTAATCAGCGTTGGACTACTGACGATGGCGAACTATCTGGCACGCAGAGCCGGCAGCAGCTTATGGTAAACAAAAGAATTAGCCCGGAAAGGCGGAGGATGCAGTGATCAGGCTCAGCTTTGGAGACCGCGTGATGACGGTCACGATCTATATCATACTAACATTATTAGCTTTTATGACCTTCTATCCTTTCTGGAACGCATTGGTCATTTCCTTTAATGCCGGCATCGATACGGCGATGGGCGGCGTCACCTTTTGGCCGCGGGCCTGGACGCTGGAGAATTACGGGATCGTTTTCAAGGATGAGCGGCTTGTAGGCGCCTTCTTTGTCTCCATCGCCCGGACAGTCGTCGGTACGGTTGCCTCCATTCTATTTACGGCCATACTTGCTTATGGCATCTCAAAGAAAGAGCTGATGGGTCGCAAATTTTACATGATTTTGTGTATCATTACGATGTACTTCAGCGGCGGATTGATTCCATCCTTCCTCTTGATCCGTGAGCTTCACCTGATGAATACGTTTTGGGTATTCATTATCCCTTCGCTGATTAGCGTATGGAACATGATTATTTTCCGGACTTTTTTCCAGGGCTTGCCCGCAGGTTTGGAAGAATCGGCTAAAATCGACGGCAGCGGCAATTGGGGCATATTTTTCCGTATCGTCGTTCCGCTCTCAGGACCGGTTATCGCTACGCTTTCGCTATTTACCGCTGTTTTTCATTGGAATGACTGGTTTGGGCCAAGTATCTACATTACCAATGAGAAGCTGCTCCCTATACAAACGATGCTGAAGCAAATTTTGAATTCGAACATCGTCTCGGATCAGATGTCCCAGCTGGATTCAGCGGCTCAGGGCCAGATGGCCAAGATGAGAACCGTAACCAGCAAGTCACTGTCGATGGCGACGATGATGGTCGCTACCATTCCAATCATTATGGTATACCCGTTCGTTCAGAAATATTTCGTTAAGGGTGTACTCGTCGGATCATTGAAGGAATAGCCGGCATGGTATGAAAAGTCGTTTAGAGCGAAAGCTTTGAACATATAAAAAAGAGCTCGAAAGGGGATTTAAAACAGATGAAAGCAAAAAGTAAACTGCTAGTCCCACTCATTTCTGCTTTTATGGCCGTATCTTTATTGGCAGGTTGCAGCGGTAACAGCGGCAAATCCGGAAGCGGAGAAACGCCAAACAACAAAGCGGATGAAAATAACAGCAATACTCCCGCATCGGTTTATGAACTAGGCAAGGAACAGCTTGATTTTACCCTTTATGGCCACTATGACTGGTATACAATGCCGGCATGGGGCGGCGATATTACAAGTACGTGGATCAGAGATACGAAGAAAGTAAACGTGAAGCCGATCCACTCTGGCGGCGCGGCACCTCAGAAGCTGAACACGATGATTGCTACCGGTGACTTGCCTGATGCAATCTGGCTGGAGCGTGTGGATGTAGAGAAGCTCCGCAGCGCGGACATGCTGGTTCCGTTCGACGATTATTTGGATAAATATCCGAACCTGAAGAAATGGCTGGGCGAAGAAGGCATTAACATGCTTCGTTCCGAGGATGGCAAGCTTTATCAGTTCCCTAACTGGTATACGAAGCAGCCAAACGGTAACTCCGGTTATGTTGTGAACAAAAAGATTTATGCGGAGCTAGGTTCTCCGAAGCTTGAAACGACGGATGATCTTTACAGCTACCTGAAGCTTGTGAAAGAGAAATATCCGAACGTTGTTCCTTACGAGCCGCATTTGGCGAAGGATGGACAAGGCCTTGACGTCTTGTACTCCGCATTCAAAGAGAACGATCAGAAGTATCCGGGCATGCGCGCCGTGCCAAACGGCGACAAGCTGACTTCGATCTTCCTTGACCCGCAATATCGCGAGTCCCTGCAGTATACGGCGAAGCTCTTCCGCGAGAAGCTGATCACGCAGGATGCGATGACGCAAACGATTGATCAAATTACGGAAAAAGTAATGACAGGCCGCGTAGCGGTATTCGCAGCGGCAAGCCCGACAGAGATCGCGATGCAAGCTCATGCCGAGCTCGTGAAGAACGATCCGGAAGCTGGTTATTTTATGATCTGGCCGATTCATAAAGAAGGCTTGGACAAAGATAAAATTTTCCCTGGCACATATGGTATGCTAGGTTGGAACGTTACGGTTATTACGAAAAAAGCGAAAAACCCGGAAGCCATCTTCGCATTCTACGATTGGCTGACTGGCGCTGAAGGACAAAGCGCATTGATGTGGGGCCCTCCAGGCATCTACTGGGATGGCGTGGAAGCTGACGGCGAGACGCCAATCTTCACGGACAAATACACGTCCGAGGCAGGCGAGCTTGGCAAGCTGCAAGCGATTACGACTAACCTGAACTGGGTAGGCAACACGGTATTCCTGGATACAACAAAAGCGAAGTTCGAAGAATCGCTGCCGGTTGAGCAGCAAAACTGGTCGACGCGCTACCAACGCGAAGTCACTTGGAAAACGCAATCGAACGCAACGGAATTCATTAACATTGATCCGCAGCCGGATACGGAGGAAGGCATTATTCGCCAGCGTATCGAGGACCTATACCTAGAAGTGAGAGCGAAAGCATTGTTCGCTAAGAACGATGAAGAAGTGATCTCCATTCTTGATAAAGCGGAAAAGGATGCGCAGGCTGCTGGCTATGACAAGCTGCTTGCATTCAAAACCGAGAAATGGCAAGCTAACCTTGCAAAAATGAAAGCGCAATAAGCGATAGCGATTGATAAAACGACGGGTATACTAAGATTTTTTAGTGTACCCGAGTTTTCGTTTTCCCACCGTCAATATTAAAGAGTAAATAGGCCATTACGCGTTTTTCTAATTGGAGCTGATAACACCATGTACAAAGTATTGCTAGCAGACGACGAAAGGCTTGATTTGGAAGGAATGCGCACCTTTATTCCATGGCAAGAGCTGGGGATGGAGGTTGTAGCCGGCGTTATGAACGGATTTGATGCGTGCAAAGTGCTGGACGCTGAGAAAGTGGATATCCTTGTCACGGACGTCCGCATGCCGAATATGACGGGCTTGGAGCTTGCCAGAAGGGCGCTTGAGCTATCCAAGGATATAAAAATTATTTTTGTGAGCGGTTACCAGGACTTTAGCTATGTGAAGCAGGCGTTATCATTGAATGCCGTGAATTATGTGCTGAAGCCGATGGATGACCAGGAGCTGATCGACTCCCTGCTTAAGGTGCGCGAGGATTTGGACAAGGAGCAGGTGCGGCAGGATACCTATGGGCAAATGGTGCCGATCGTCAAAAATGAATATTTGCTGCAGCTGCTGGAAGGTCCTTGTAACGAAAACACGATTGAAGTGCTTAATCAAGAATATGAATTGAACCGCTTTAAGTGGCCGGGCTTTGCCGCAGTTATCGAAATTGATGACCTTTCGTGGAAGCTTGCAGACGAGGAACGCTCCGAGCAGGACGAGATGCAGCAGGTGGTGTCCGTAGGCAAGGAGCTTGGCGTTCGGCATATTTGCAAAATAAGCAAAGCGCGCGTGGCGTTCCTCATCGAGGGCACGGATCAGGTCAATCTGCCTGAAATCATCGTACGGCGGATTCGGGACTTGCAATCGTTCTCCATTACTGTGGGCGTTGGTGAACCGTGTACGTCGATTAAGGAGCTGCAGTGCTCGTACAGGCAAGCAATAGAAGCACTTGATTTGAAAATGTTTTACGGCAAAGGACGGGTAATCGGCCACGGCGAGCTCCGGCAATCGGAGAAGGAGGATGTTAAGCATCTGGATGCCAAGCTGGAAGCTTTGTTTGATGCAATGTCAGGCTACGAGCTTGTGCGGATTCATGACGAGCTGGATGATTTGTTCCAAGTGGCAAAAAACCTAAAATCCAAGTTTACACTGCGCAACTACGCGCTTTATATCGTGATGAAGCTTGATAATTATTTGCAGCGAACGAATGAAAACGTATTTCAACTGCTGGGCATGGAGCTGGACCATTACGAAATCATCATGCATTTGGAGACGATTAATGATATCCATTTATGGCTCAGACGCAGGGTCTACGAAATATCAGAGACGCTTCAAGCGAACAAGCATAAGAAAAATTGGAAAATCATTAAGCAAATGATCGATTATATGAAAGAGCGTACGCATGATAATATTACGCTGCGCGATTTGGCCGAGCAATTCTCGCTGTCGCCGAATTATCTTGGGCTGATCTTCAAAGAGGAAACCGGCAAAAACTTCAGCGAATACTTTATCCAGCTCCGCATGGAGAAATCATGCGAGCTGCTCAAAACGACCCATTTGAAAATATATGAAATCGCGGACCGCGTCGGCTACCGCCACCTGCCTTATTTCAGCAGGCAATTCAAAGAAACGTACGGCATGACGCCGCTGGAGTATAGACGAACATGACTACGCACAAGAAGGAGCATCGCTACATTCCGTTTGGCATTAAGCTGATGCTCACCTACAGCTTGTTTATTATTATACCGGTGCTGCTGGTTGGCTACGCTGCGAATATTATTTTTACAAGCTCCATTCAAGAGCGTACGCGCGAGATTAACCACGGCACGCTGGAGCAGATGAAGGACAATATCTCTTATAAAATGAACGATATGTCGCGGCTCTCGGGCATGCTTTATTTTGACAGCAATCTGGCTTCCTACCTTCGCCACTACGAGGAGGGCTGGGTGAGCTACGAGGCAACGACAAAGCAGCTGCTGCCAAAGATCCAGACGACCATCGAGGCAGCGAACAATAAGATGAGGTTGGCGGTATATTTGCATAATGATACGCTGCCCGAAATCTATCATGATTATAAAAATGCCGATCCGCTCAATAATGAGGGGCCGTTGTTCGATTTGTACCATATTTCACGGATCGAGGATCATCCTTGGTACGTGAATTATCCGAAGGAGCGTTACGGCGAGACGATGCAGTGGAAGCAAATTGAGGGGGATACGAAATTTGGCCACATCTCCTTGCTTCGGCGCCTTGTCAATATGAATGATCCGATTACGCTTGAGGAGATCGGTTTCGTTCGGATCAGCCTGCGGCTGACGGACCTGCTGGAGAGCGTGGATTCCGAGAAGATCGGCAAGGGTACGAAAATATTCGCAATCGATGAGAACCGCAGCATCATGTTCTCCTCCGGAGATACGGATTATAAGCTTGGCGAAACGCTAAGCGAGGAGAAGATCGCGAATTATTGGGTCATTCAGGATGAACCGATTGCACAGCTCAATTGGCAGCTTGTTGCACTCGTACCCACGGACATTATGGAGAAAGCGACCAAAAAGGTGCGATTATGGACCGTGCTGATTTGTTTGGCGTGTTATATCGTGTTCTCGTTTGCCGGTCTCTTTATCTCCCGGTTTTATTCCCGCAAGGTTTCCAAGATCGTCCGCGTGCTCGACGCCTTCCAAGAGGGCAACTTCCAGAAGAGCATCCATTTCAAGGGGAAAGATGAATTTACGCGCATCTCCGTGGCCTTGAACGAGATGGGGCAAAACATTGATGAGCTGATCCAGGAAGTGTACATGACCAATATCCAGAAGAAGGAAGCGGAGCTGGAATCGCTGCAAGCGCAAATCAATCCTCATTTTCTCTATAATACGCTTTCCTCGATTAGCCGGCTGGCCAAGTTCGGAGAGGTGGACAAGCTGCAGCGGATGGTGCTTGATTTGGCTAAATTTTATCGGCTGTCACTCAACGAAGGAAGAACGGTCATTCCGATCAAAAACGAGCTGGAGCAGGTGGGCGCCTATATTAACATCCAGAAGACAAAATTTGGTGACGGCATGCAGGTGCTGTTTGATGTGGACCCTGATATCTTGCGCTTTACGACCGTAAAGCTTATATTGCAGCCCTATATTGAGAATGCGCTGGAGCATGCCTGGTATGGGGACCGCATTAATATCCGCATCGTTGGGAAATTAGAGGGGAAGCTGATTACTTTCCAGATTATCGACGATGGTATCGGCATTCATCCGGAAATTTTGCGTCAGCTTTCCGACCCGGTGGAGAGCGTAAACGTAGGGTATGGCATTCGCAACGTAGATGGGAGAATCAAGCTTCATTTCGGCGCGGAATACGGGGTAAGCATCTACAGTAAACGTGGCATTGGCACATCCGTATCGATCATCATTCCGGCACAAACTGCTGCTCAAACGTCTGACCGTCCTCTTTAACAGAGGGCGGTTTTTTTATTTATTTAAATATATGTAATAAAACCTAACATAAACGTTGACATATCCGTACGATCCGAACTATAATTCGATTTAACGTAAGGTTTCGTGACAATCGAATAAAGGTTCTCAAAGCAAAACGATGAGAACGACAAGCAGTCTAGGGTTCCGTTAGCAGCGGCTCAGCGTAAACGCAAGTAAACGCTCGGCATGCGGCTAAGCCTGGTCCAAGAGACGGCGTATAGATGGTTTCGGATTCATCCGCTCATCTATATAACACGGAAGGATAAAAGCCTGGGAGATTACTCTCCCGGGCTTTTGTTTTTTTATAAAGAGAATGTTGGAGCTGACAACTAAAAAGATGACAGGAGTGGGGAGTAATGAAAGCAACAATGAAAGCGGGGCTTGTGCTTATCCTTATCATTGCAATGTCGGTCGTGGCTGCGTGTTCAGGAAATACAAAAGAAACATCGGGAGGAGCGCAAGGCGATCCGATTACGATTGCGCTTAGCCCTTGGCCGGGCTGGTATATGTGGTATTTGGTCGAGGAGAAGGGGTTCTTCGAAAAGCATGGCGTAAACGTGAAATTGGAATTTTTCCCGGTATATAGCGATTCGCTGCAAGCGATCGCGGCGGGCAAAGTAGACGCGAACAGCCAGACGCTTAGCGATTCGCTGGCTCCGTTATCGAAGGGAATTGGCCTTAAAGCCGTGCTCGTCAATGATAACTCCTTCGGCGGAGATGCCATTGTGAGTAAGCCTGAGATTAACTCGATTAAAGATCTGAAGGGCAAGACGGTTGCTACGGAACTAGGCACGGTGGACCATTTTCTACTGCTTACCGCGCTTGCAGAAAACGGGATGGATGAGAAGGATATCAAATACGTTAACATGACGGTAAACGATGCCGGCCCGGCGTTTATTTCCGGCAACACCGACGCCTCGGTGCTGTGGGAGCCGTTCCAGACGACGGCGGTCAAAGAAGGCAAGGGCAAGGTGCTCTATTCATCCAAGGAAACGCCGGGACTTATTCCCGATCTGCTCGTATTCCGCGACTCCGTGGTGAAGAAAAGGCCGGAAGAGGTACAGAAGATCGTCGACGCTTGGTTCGATGCGCTTGCTTGGTACGAGGATAATCAGGAGGAAGCGATTAAGCTGCTTGCCGAGAAGGCCGAGACAACGCCGGAGGACTTTAAGCTTGGCCTCGATAGCATCAAGCTGTTTGGCGTAGAGGATAACATTGAGGCGTTTGAGAAACGCGAGGATTATACGTCGCTTAGTTATACGGGCATGAAAACAGCTGAATTCCTCCACAATTTGGACATGGTCGACAAGCTGGACAGCGTGGATGAGCTATTTGACCCGCAGTTCATCAAAAATAGAGCGGGGAAGTGATCAACGATGGGGAAGCCGATAAGACGCAAACCGCATACCTTTCAAATTTTTAAAGACATCGGTCCGAGACCGTTTGCTGCTGTGGCAGGTTTCTCCTTCGTCTTGCTGCTCGGCATTTGGTCGCTGCTCAGCTATACGGAAATGGTTAACCCGATTTTTCTTCCTAAGCCGCATGCCGTGCTTATCCAGCTCATCCTGAATCTCGGCAGCCCGGAATATTGGGGGCATATCGGAATTAGCGTATTCCGGGTATCCGCGGGATTTCTGCTGGCTTGTGTGGTTGGTATCCCTATCGGGGTATTTGCGGGTACCTTCAAATTCGGTGAAGCCTTCGTGGAGCCGCCGATGGAATTTATCCGGTATATGCCTGCAGTCGCTTTTATTCCGCTCATTATGGTATGGGCGGGTATCGGCGAATGGGCGAAGGTGCTGCTCATTTTTATCGGCTGCTTCTTCCAGCTTGTGCTTATGGTATCGGATATTACGCGCCGGGTATCGCATGACCTTCTGCATGCGTCCTTCACGCTTGGAGCGACTAGGTGGAAAGCGATCGAAACAGTTATTATACCGGCAATTCAGCCACAGCTGATGAATACGCTCCGCCTAATATTAGGGTGGGCATGGACGTATCTTGTCGTAGCGGAGCTTGTTGCCGTAAGCAGCGGGCTGGGCTATCAAATTATGAAGGCGCAGCGCTTTCTGAATACAGATGAAATTTTTGTAGGAATTATCGTCATCGGTTTATTGGGACTTGTCAGCGATCGGGTGTTTGCTTTCTTGAACCGCCGCTTGTTTCCTTGGGCATAAGCAAATAGGAATAGCTGAAAATTGAATATAGGTTCCCATGATTGCCATTGGGAACGAAATAGCTGTCTAGGGTTCCGCTGAAGACGGCTGACGGTTTATGTTTTGCTTTATACTCGTCAGCCGGCTCAGGTCTGGTCCGAGAGACGGCATATCGCGGGGAGGTTCATCATCCCACGAGGGTTAATCGGCCCGCGATAGCACACGGAAGGATAAAAGCCTGGGAGATCACACTCCCGGGCTATCTTTATTTTCAAGAGGAGGAAACAACATGAACGGGACTTGGAATACAATCATTCGTCCGGGCGGCAAATGGTCAGGCTTGATAAGCAGGGGGAGATTGCTGAGGTTTACCGCATTGGAAGCGGGAGCGAACGTTTCCTTGCTTCTCTATCAAGCAAAGGATCTGACGGAGCGCTACAATATGCCGGATACGCTGAAAGCACAGTACACCGCCCATCTCACCAAGGGCAACATCCTCATGAGCGATAATGGTCGGTCGCTCGCCAGTTTTGTAGAGGATCAGCTTGGCTGGCATGATGCCATTAGCGGTTATACGAGCCGAGCGGCCACAGACCGAAAATACGGCAGGACCGCGTATCAAGAGCAGCGGAATGAATGGTATCGCAGCGGGGAAGAAAATTTCGCCGTTGAGCTCATTCGAAATGGACTCGGCGTGCGGGATCTTGTTCCGCCGGTAAATCTGTTCTCCAAGGTGTCCTGCGATGAGCAGGGGCGGATGCATTTTAGCTTGGCGCATTGCGCGGCCGGAGCGCAGGTGACGCTGCGAACGGATATGGATGTGCTGCTGGTGCTGTCGAATACGCCGAATCCGCTGGACCCGAGCAGCGAATATCCATCCGTGCCTGTTCAGCTTGAGGTGCTTACGGCAGATATGGTTAGGGAGGACGACTATTGCTTTAACTTTCGGCCCGAGAATCGCCGGGCCTATGAGAATACGCAGCAATATTACTTGCTGCAAGGATTGTAAGAGACAAACATGGTGGATGAGGAGGAATGGATGATGACTGTATTCAATCGGGTAGAAAGCTCCCGCAAGGAAGAAGATGCCATCTACGATGAGGTGATTGAAGCGGGTGACGGATGGATGTATGACCTGCAGCCGGGACAGGTGCTGCGCATCGTTGATTTAGCTGGCAACCAAGCGGCCGACACGCTGTTCTACGACGCCGACCATCCGGAGGACCATTACAGTGCGGTTGCGACCATCGCAGGGCAAGGCAACCTTTATTTGACGGCCGGCTCGGTACTGCTCTCGGAATCCGGCAAGGAGCTGCTGCGCATCGTCGCGGATACCTGCGGCCGGCACGATACCGTTGGCGGCTCTTGCTCGGCGCAAAGCAATACGGTGCGATATGCCCATGACAAGCTTCATATGCACAACTGCCGCGACACGTTTATGCTGCAGCTCGCGAAGCGAAACGAGGGCTACACGAAACGTGACTTGGCTCCCAATATTAACTTCTTCATGAACGTGCCGGTAACGGCAGACGGCGGGCTGCAATTTGCGGACGGCGTATCCTCGCCAGGCGCTTATGTGGAGCTTCAGTCGCTATGCCGCACGACGGCGCTGCTCAGCAACTGCCCGCAGCTCAACAATCCTTGCAACGCCTATAACCCAACGCCGGTACGGGTGCTTATCTGGCATGCCTGACATGGCTGATGTTTTCTTACTAACGGATTAATATAACGATAAGGCGAGGAGAGGGTACGATGTTCACTAAAATATTAATCGCAAACCGCGGCGCAATCGCCGTCCGAATCGAGCGCACCCTGCGCAAGCTAGGCATCGCCTCGGTAGCCGTCTATACGGAAGCAGATCAAGACAGCCTGCATGTCGATCAGGCGGACGAAGCTGTGCTCATCGGCGAAGGACCGGCCAAAGAGAGCTATTTGAATGCGGATTTGATTTTGCGAACCGCTTTGGAAACAGGCGCTCAGGCCATTCATCCGGGTTATGGCTTCCTTAGCGAAAATGCGGACTTTGCCCGCGCTTGCCGCGAGCAAGGCATTGTGTTCATCGGGCCGACGCCCGAGCAGATGGAAATGTTCGGACTGAAGCATTCGGCCAGAGAGATAGCGAATCGGGCAGGCGTACCGCTTCTGCCGGGAACGGCGCTGATTAAGGAGCTCGAAGAAGCGTTGGAGGAAGCAGGGAATATCGGCTATCCGGTTATTTTGAAAAGCACGGCAGGCGGGGGCGGCATTGGCATGCGCGTGTGCGCAGACGGTGAGGCGCTGAGCTCTGCCTATGACGGCGTAAAGCATCTGGCGGAAACCCATTTTAAAAACGGCGGATTGTTTCTGGAAAAATATATTGCTAGAGCGCGCCACGTAGAGGTGCAAATATTCGGCAACGGCTTTGGCGAGGTGGTTGCGCTGGGCGAGCGCGATTGCTCAATCCAGCGCCGCAACCAGAAGGTTATTGAGGAAAGCCCGGCACCGAACTTGACTGATGAGGTACGGATGGCGATGTTCGAATGCTCAAAGCGGCTTGCAGCCGAAGCAGGCTATCGAAGCGCGGGTACCGTTGAGTACTTGTACGATCCGGAGACTGGCGATTTTTATTTCCTCGAGGTCAATACGCGGCTGCAGGTGGAGCATGGGGTAACCGAGGAGGTGCTCGGCATTGATCTGGTGGAATGGATGGTTCGGGAAGCGGCGCATGAGCTGACGAACTTGCAATCGCTGGTGAAAGCGCCCGTGGGCCACAGCATCCAAGCCCGCATTTATGCGGAGGATTGTTTGCAGGGCTTCCGTCCCAGCGCGGGCCAGCTGGATCAAGCTGTATTTTCGGCCCATGCCCGCAATGAGACTTGGGTGAGGGACGGATTGACGGTTACCACGCTTTATGATCCGATGCTGGCCAAAATCATTGTGCACGGCGCGAGCCGGGAGGAAGCGATCGAGAAGCTGGTTAATGCGCTTGGCGAGACACGAATGTACGGCCTTACGACGAATCTGCAATATTTGCAGGCACTTTTGCAGGATTCGGAGGTAGCTGGCGGACAGGTGTATACGCAGCTGTTAAACGGCTTCGAGCCTGCCGAGCTTGCGCTAGAAGTGCTGGACGGCGGCGTGCAAACCACGGTGCAGGATTGGCCGGGCCGGGTCGGCCACTGGGATGTTGGCGTCCCGCCATGCGGACCGATGGACCCGTACTCCTTCCGCATCGGCAATAAGCTGCTTGGCAATGAGGACGCAGCCCCTGGCCTGGAGCTCACCCTGCGCGGAGGCTCTTATAAATTTCGCAGCGGGACCTGGTTTTGCTTAACTGGAGCGGATATGGAGGCGAAGCTGGGCGGCGAGATCGTGGAGCTTTATAAGCCGACGTACGCGGAACGTGGGCAAGTGCTCAGCTTCGGCGAGGCGCAAATGGGCTTGCGAACGTATTTGCTTGTCGCAGGTGGGTTCGATATGCCGCGTATTCTAGGCAGCTCGGCGACCTTTACGCTTGGCGGCTTCGGCGGTCATGGCGGCCGTGCTTTGCGAGCGGGGGATGTGCTTGGCTTAAACGCAGGCGCAGAGCCCGCGGTGCTGCAGGAGCTAGCGCTGCCCGAGCGTCCGCAAATGGGGAGGGAATGGACGATCGGCGTTATTCCTGGACCACATTGTACGGGAGAGTTTTTGAAGCCAGCATATTTGAAGGAGCTGTCCGAGACGGCGTATGAGGTGCATTTTAACAGCTCGCGGACCGGGGTTCGCTTGATTGGGCCTCCCCCGCTGTGGACGCGCGAGGATGGCGGGGAAGCCGGGCTTCATCCGTCCAACATCCACGATAATGCGTATGCGATTGGAACACTTGATTTGACCGGGGATATGCCGATTTTGCTCGGACCGGATGGACCTAGCTTGGGCGGCTTCGTCTGCCCGGTGACGACGGCATCGGCGCAGTTCTGGAAGCTTGGGCAGCTGCATGCCGGAGACAAGGTGCGGTTTCACCTGCTGACATTGGAGGAAGCCGATGAACTTCGTGATGGGCAAGAGCGAAGCCTAGAGGCCATAGGGGGTGGGCTGCGTCAGGGTTTGCCTTCCGCAGAGCTGCCTGCGGCAGGGGAAGCGATGAGCCCGGATTATCCGCTTCTCGTCCATGAATCAGAGGGCCGCCGCTTTCCGATCCAAATTCGCTGCAGCGGCGACGAGAATTTGTTAGTGGAATATGGCGAGCTTGAGCTGGACCTGCTGCTGCGCTTCCAAGCGCATGCGTTGATGCAGGCAATCGAAGCTTCAGGCGAAATTCCGGTACTGGATTTGACGCCGGGCATTCGCTCTTTGCAGGTGCATATCGACCGTTCCCAAATGACCGTCAGCCAAGCTTGCGGCCTTATCTTGAAGCTGGATAGTGAGCTTCCGCCGCTGGAGACGATTCAGGTGCCGTCGCGAATTGTCCGTCTGCCGCTTTCTTGGGATGATCCGGCAACGCAGCTCGCCATCGAACGTTATCAGCAAACGGTAAGGCCGGATGCGCCGTGGTGCCCAAGCAATATCGAGTTCATCAGACGAGTGAATGGGCTGGTGCATATGGAGGACGTGCAGCGAATTGTATATGAAGCGAACTATTTGGTGCTCGGGCTAGGCGATGTTTATCTGGGAGCGCCGGTAGCCACGCCGATTGATCCGCGGCACCGGCTGGTGACTACGAAATATAATCCTGCGCGTACATGGACGCCGGAGAATGCGGTTGGCATCGGCGGCGCTTATATGTGTGTATACGGGATGGAAGGCCCAGGCGGCTATCAATTCGTCGGGCGTACGATTCAAATGTGGAACAGGCTGCGAAGCACGGAGAGCTTTAAGCCTGGCAAGCCTTGGCTGCTCCGATTTTTTGACCAAATTCAGTTTTATCCGGTGACGGCTGATGAGCTGCTGCGGCTGCGCGAGGATTTCCTGCGCGGCAGATATGAAGCGGATATTACGGAAACGACGTTTGATTTAGGGGAATATCTGGCGTTTCTGGAGGAGATTAAGGAAAGCGCCGCGGACTTCAAAGAGAAGCAGCAAGCGGCCTTTCAAGCGGAGCGCGAGAGCTGGAAGGCGCTTGGGCTTGCCGAGTATGTGGCGGAAGCAGAACCGGACCGGGCGGAACAGGAGGAGGCGCTGCAGGAAGGGGCAGCCGCTGTTCGCTGCACGATGCCGGGCAGCGTATGGAAGGTGCTGGTGCGTCCGGGCGATTACGTCAAAAAGGGCGATACGCTGATGATTGTCGAAAGTATGAAGATGGAGTTTTCGCAGCAAGCATCCGTTGATGGAGAAGTATGCTCCGTGTATGTGGCGCCTGGCGATCAAGTGCATACCGGCCAGTTAATCGTTGGTATTACTCAGCATAACGAAACGGAGGTGGCGGTATGACTACGGTAGCCTTTCCGGATCACCTGACTTTAGAATGGCTGCAAGGCAGCTATGCAAGCGGCCGAGTGACGCCAGCGGTTGTTATGGAGGAAATTATTCGCAGGGCTGAGACGGATGCAGCGATGAACATTTGGATCACGCCGCCAACTGTAGAAGCATTGGCGCCTTATCTGGAGGGGCTGGCTGCCCTTGATCCGGTAGAGGCCCCGCTTTGGGGCATTCCGTTCGCTGTCAAAGATAATATTGACGTTGCCGGTTTGCCAACTACGGCAGGCTGCGCAGCATTCAGCTATCGGCCGGAGGAGCATGCGGCGGTTGTGGAACGCCTCGTAAATGCAGGCGCTATCCCAATCGGCAAGACCAATCTGGATCAATTCGCAACGGGGCTCGTTGGCACCCGCAGTCCGTATGGCGAGACGCATAATGCGCTCCGTCCGGAGTTGATTAGCGGCGGCTCGAGCTCCGGCTCGGCAGTCGCTGTCGCGCGCGGCCAAGCGGTATTCTCGCTTGGGACCGATACGGCGGGATCAGGCCGTGTGCCGGCTGCGCTTAACGGGCTTGTGGGCTATAAGCCAAGCGTTGGCTCATGGCCGCTCCAAGGGGTTGTCCCTGCCTGTGCAAGCTTGGACTGCGTTACGGTGTTTGCGCACAGCTTGGGAGAAGCGCTCCTTGTGGATCATGCTGTTAGAGGGGCTCATGAAGGAGATCCGTGGTCCCGAGAGTTTACCAAAGCGGAAGCTAAGCGGCCTGCCAAGCTTTGCCTGCCGAAGGAAAGCGTCGCTTTTTATGGGCCGTTTGCAGCGGAATATGAGGCAGCTTGGCTTGCAGCCCTCGAACGTGTGAAACAATTGAATATTCCAATTGAATACGTGGATTACGAGCTGTTTGCGGATGCAGCCGAACTGTTGTACGGGGGGCCTTTGGTTGCGGAACGTTGGGCGGATTTAGGCGAATTTATTGAGGCTCATCCTGGCGCTGCTACAGCGGTTACGGAGCAGGTGCTGCGTACGGGGGCATTGCCGGAATACGATGCGGCTTCCTTGTTCCGGGCGATGCATAAGCTGCAGGAATATAAGCGGCAAGCCAAACAGCTGCTGCGCGATGCGGTGTTGATCATGCCTACCTGCGGAGGCACATGGACACGCGAGCAGGTGAGAGCGGAACCGTACCGGGCAAATAGCGATATGGGGCGCTATACAAACCATTGCAACCTGCTGGATTTGTGCGCGGTGGCCATTCCTTCCGATGCGGCTGGGGCAAGTCTGCCGTTTGGCATCACGCTGTTCGCGCTTGCGGAGAATGAACATCTAATCGAGGCTGGGGCCCGGGCTTTTCTTCAGGAGCCTGCTCGAAATGGAGCGGATCGTAGAGCTGATGACAAAATAACTGTGGCTGTCTGCGGCTTGCATATGCGCGGATATCCGCTGGAGAAGCAGATGCTTGCGCTGCGGGCTCGCTTTGTCCGGGAGGCAAGCTCTGCTCCGCGCTACCGGCTGGTTAAGCTGCCAACGTCGCCAGCGAAGCCGGGCATGATTAAGCAGGCGCAGGGCGGGGCAACCGTTGCGCTTGAATTGTGGGAAATGCCTTTGGCTGCGTTCGGTGCATTGACGTCATCCATTCCAGCTCCGCTGGGCATTGGCAAAGTAGAGCTGATGGACGGGTCGGAGGTGTCCGGCTTTGTATGCGAAGCCTATGCAGCAGAGGAGGCGGAGGATATAACCGCATATGGCGGCTGGCGCAACCTACCGCAATCATAAATCATAAATCTTAGGAGAGTATTTTATCCGAAGTGCTCATCCAGCTGTGCTATACCCGCTTAAGGCAGCAGCTCCAAGAACCGTTTTGCAGCCGCTGACAGCGGCACGCCGCGCAGCGTGGCAATGCCAATGCTGCGCGCAGGCAAAGGCGGCTGCAGCGGGATTTCGATCAGCTCGCCTGAGCGGAGCTCATCCCTCACATACTCCCGAATAAGAAACGCAAGGCCGAAGCCGCTTCTGGCGAACTGGGCAAGCAGCTCGAAGCTGCCAAGCTCAAGCTCAGGCGTCAGCTGGACGCCTGCGGCTTTGGCGCATTCATCCAGAAATCTGCGCGTGCTGCCCCCCTGCTCCAGCAGCAGGAGCGGGTGTTCGCTTACTCTCGCGAGCTCGAGTCCGCTGCTGCCGAGCCCGGAGCAAGCTTTGCCTCCCACGAGGATATCCTGAAGCGGCATGCTTATGCGAAAGTCCAGCAGTGGATCGGAGACCGGCATGTGCACGATGCCGAAATCGATTTTTCCTTCCTTGAGCAGCGCAATCGTCTCGGGTGTGGTGCGATTGGTCACGCGAATCCGGATATCAGGATATTGGTTGTGGAATTGCTCCAGGTAAGGCATAAGATAATGCTTGCACAACGTATCGCTGGCTCCAATGCTGATTTCCCCGCTTTGCAGGCTATGCATTTCGGCCAGCATCCGCTCGCCGGTTTCCATGAACGTGTAGGCCTGCTCGATATAACGAAACAGAACCTCTCCCTCCGTTGTCAGCTTTACCCCTTTAGCCATCCGAAAAAAAAGCTGCCCGCCGAGCTTCGCTTCCAATTGCTTAATCGTATGGGACACGGCAGGCTGCGTAATATAAAGCTGCTCTGCAGCGCGCGACAAGCTCCCTGTCTTAGCCGTCCAATAAAAGACACGGTACCATTCCATATTCACGATCATATCCATAACCTCACCTAATATAAGATATTAGAAATATCAATTATTTTTATGTTAATGCTTCCATTATAATGAACCAGGTAAAGGGAAAACAAGTAACGGAGGCGATTGGATTGACGGTAACAGCGATAGTGGGAGCGAATTGGGGAGACGAGGGCAAGGGGAAGCTGACGGATGCTTTGGCCGCAAGATCAGCTTATGTCGTGCGTTATCAGGGCGGCAGCAATGCGGGTCACACCATTATTAACGGCTATGGGAAGTTTGCGCTTCATATGCTGCCATCAGGCGTATTTCACCCGGGGATTACGAATGTGATCGGCCCAGGCGCCGCGCTGGACATCGACATGCTGCTGAAGGAGCACGGTGAGCTGCTCGCAAGAGGCGTGCCGGAGCCGCGGATCCGCATCTCGGAGAGAGCCCAGGTCGTGCTGCCTATTCACCGGCTGCTTGATGAGCTTGAGGAAGAGCGGCTCGGGGCAAAAGGGTTTGGCTCCACAAAGCGGGGAATCGCCCCTTTTTATGCGGATAAATATGCAAAGCTAGGCGTTCAAGTCGCTGATTTGTATGAAGAGGAGCAGCTATTGCAGCGGCTTGAGCAATCCTTGGCAGCCAAAAATGTGCTGCTGGAGCAGCTGTACAGCCGGGCGCCCATCCAAGCAGAGGAGCTGCTGCCCGAGCTGCTTGTGCAGGCGGAGAAGCTGCGTCCGTATGTTTGCGATACGAGCAGACTGCTCCATGACGCTTATCGGAACGGGGAGGAAATTCTGCTGGAGGGTCAGCTTGGCGCGCTGCGTGACCCCGATCATGGCATCTATCCGTATTCAACCTCTTCGTCCACGCTTGCGGGCTTCGCGCCAGTTGGCGCTGGGCTGCCGCCTTATGCCATTACACGTATCATTGCGGTTGTAAAGGCATACTCCAGCTGCGTAGGGGCGGGCCCCTTTGTATGCGAGCTGTTTGGAGAGGAAGCGGACCAGCTTCGCCGCTTGGGCGGAGATGCGGGGGAGTTTGGCGCTCTCACGGGACGGCCGCGGCGGATGGGCTGGTTCGATGCGGTAGCTTCCCGTTATGGCTGCATGCTGCAGGGGGCGACAGAAATTGCGCTGACCAATCTGGATGTACTCGGATATTTGGACGAGATTCCGGTCTGCGTCGCTTATGAGATGGATGGACAAATGATCAAGGACTCTTTCCCGGTTACAGCGAAGCTTGGCTTGGCCAAGCCAATATTGGAGCGGCTTCCGGGCTGGCGCTGTGATATTTCGGGCGTGCGCAGCTTTGACCAGCTGCCGGAGGCGGCTCAGCGTTATGTCCGCTTTGTGGAGGAAGCTACCTCGGTGAGGGTCGGAAGCGTATCGGTAGGGCCGAAACGCGAGCAGCTTATTATGCTGTAAACATTAAAAAAGCAGTATCCTGTTTGTCAGGATACTGCTTTTTCTTTGCGCGGCCATAACGTGTAGCTGAAGCTGATCAGAAAATCGATGCCGAGGATGAGCGACCAAAGCCGCAGGGCGTTGAACAAAGCTTCGGTCCGCGATTCATCGCCAACCATCAGAATCATGCCGTACAAGATGGCGCCGCCTATGATCCAAGCAAGCAAGTGATGAAGCCAGCCGCTGCGTTCATGCCGTGCATGCGCTGCGCCGTACTTTGGCTTGCCTGCTGGCGCAGGACCGCCGGCAAAGCGGTGGGCAAACCGTTCATCCGCCCACTTGATCATCTTGTGCCCGTAGGCAATGGATACGCCGATATAGACGGCTGCCAAGCTATGTGCGAAGGTGGCCTCGGAGCCGCTGCGCAGATCATAGACAGTGGCAATGACGAGTGCCAGATCGATAAGCGGGGTGCTGTAAAGCAGCAGGGTACCAGCCTTTTTGAAGCGGAATACATAACGAAACACTAAACCGGCAAGCACGAACACCCAAAAACCGATTTCACAGGCAATAATAAAGGCGGTAATCATGTGAAATTCTACTCCTTCTGATAAAATGGGGACATACCCGGAAAAACATAAATTTGTGTTTCAAATTGAAAGGGAGGCACGCTCGATGAAGAAAATTCTCGTTGTCGGAAGTATTAATATGGATATTGTCAGTAATGTCACCGAGTTTCCGCTGCCTGGAGAAACGATACCAAGCAAGGAAACGTCTTTTTTTCCTGGCGGCAAGGGTGCTAACCAAGCCGTTGCGGCAGCTAGAGCGGGCGCAAGCTGCTCGATGATTGGCGCAGTTGGGGAGGACCCCTTCGCAGAAACGCTGGTTGCTGCCCTGCATAATGATGGAATTGCTACAGACCAAGTATTACGCAAGAACGGCTCCTCGGGTTTCGCAATTATAACCGTAAATGAAGCGGGCGAAAACCATATCGTACTGTCCGAAGGGGCAAACGGCAAGCTTACGGCAGAGGATGCGGCTGCAAGCGCTGGCGATTGGTCCAATGTGTATGCGGTACTTCTCCAAAATGAAATTGCATGGGAAACGACCGAGGCGGTCATTGCCGGAGCAAGTGCAGGCGGGACACGCGTGTTATACAATCCAGCCCCTGCAAAAGCTATTCCGGATGCGGTGTTTCCGCTTCTCGATACGCTAATTCTGAACGAGACAGAGGCAGCTGTCATAACCGGCTTGGCGGTCAAGGACGCAGAGTCGGCACAAGCCGCAGCGGAATGGGCATTGGCAAAGGGCACCGACAGCGTAATCATTACGTTAGGGGAGAAAGGCTGCTTTTATAAAAATGCTCAGGGCGATACAGCAGCCGTGCCTGCGTATAAGGTGAAGCCGGTCGATACGACGGCAGCGGGAGATACCTTCCTTGGCGCTTATGCGGCGGCAAGCGCAGCGGGATTGCCGATTGAGCAGGCGCTCTCATTTGCCTCTGCCGCAGCGGCGCTTGCCGTAACGAAAGCCGGAGCACAGTCATCGATTCCAAACAAAACGGAAATTGAGGCGTTCCTTCAAAACGAATCGGCTAAATAAAATGGGGCTTGCCAAAACTAATATCATTAGTTTATTATAAAACTAATGGTATTAGTTTTTATTTGAGGAGGCCGATTTTAATGCGAATGACACGTGAGAAGACCGTTGTCCAGCTCACTTACCTGCCGAACCTGTTTCCGGTTAATTGCTATTTGGTGGAGGAGGAGGACAGCTTAACGCTTGTCGATGCGGCGCTTTCAAGCAATGCCAAAGCGATTCTGCAAGCGGCGGAGCAGCTGGGCAAGCCAATCACTCGGATCGTATTGACCCATGCCCATGATGACCATATCGGCGCGCTCGACGGACTTAAGGAGCAATTGCCGAAGGCGCAGGTCTATATCTCCAAACGGGACGCGAAGCTGCTTCGCGGTGACCGTTCGTTGGAGCCGGGAGAGCCGAATACGCCGATTCGCGGTGGCGTTCCGAAGCAGGTTCGGACGATACCGGATATCTTGCTGCAAGACGGAGACCGCGTCGGTTCTTTGCTCGCTGTAGCCGCGCCGGGTCATACGCCAGGCTCGATGGCCTTTCTTGATACAAGAAATCATATTTTGATCGTTGGGGATGCCTTCCAAACCAGAGCAGGCGTAGCGGTCGCGGGGCAGATGAAGCTGCTATTCCCATTTCCGGCGCTGGCTACCTGGGACAAACGCACAAGTTTGGCGTCGGCTCGCCGGTTGGGCGAATTGAAGCCGTCGGTGCTTGCCGCTGGGCATGGCAATATGGTGAAACAGCCAAAGCAGTACATGGATAAGGCGATTGCAGAAGCAGAGCGGGCTTTGTCAAATTAAAGAAGGGAGCTGTAAGCATGTCGCCTAGAAAAGGGCTTGATTTAACGACGGTTGTTGAAGCGGCGGCCGCAATCGCGGATGAGCAGGGCATACAGGAGGTCACGCTGGCCTCGCTTGCGCATAAGCTTGGCGTTCGTTCCCCTTCGTTATATAACCATGTGAACGGATTAAAGGGCTTGCGGAACCAGCTTGCGATCTATGGTCTTGGTAAGCTGACGGATGCGATTAATGGCTCTTTAGAGGGCAAAAAGGGCGATGAGGCCATTCACGCGATCGCTGCCGCGTATATCGCTTTCGCTAGGAAGCATCCAGGCTTATATGAGCTTACTTTACGCTCGCCGGATGCGGATGATGCAGCTTATGCGGCTAGCGGGCAGGCGCTGGTCGAGCTGCTTGTGGACAGGCTGAGCTTCTACAAGCTGGACCGCGAAACGTCCATTCATATCGTAAGGGGTTTCCGCAGCATTTTGCACGGATTTGCAGCTATCGAGCAAAAGGGCGGCTTCGGCATGCCGCAACCGATTGATGAAAGCTTGAACATCATCATTCAAACCTATATTCACGGGTTACGTATGCATGAGCAGTGATTGAAAGCGATTAGTGTGTGTGAAGAAAAAATAAGCTATCCTTGACGCCTATTGACGTCAAAGACAGCTTATTTGAGTTTTATGTTAGTAGGCTTGCTGAATCAATGCAGCTGCGCCAATGAGCCCGGCATCCTGCTGCAGCAGTGCCGGCACGATAGCGGTTTCTCTGCCCGAAGGGTTGAGTGCATGCTTGGATACATACGTTTTAACGGCTGAGAAAAGCGGGTCGCCCACTTGTGATACGCCGCCGCCGATTACGATTTTGCTTGGGTCCAAAATATTGATAAGCGAGACGCAGCCCATGCCGATTGATTTGAATACGCGGTTCACCAGCTCGGACATTTGTGCATCGCCTTGTGCCGCCAGCTCGAAGGCTTCCTTGGAAGTGACTTCCCGGCCCAGCAGCTCCGTCGCTTGACGCGCTACAGCGGTACCGGAGGCAACAACCTCCCAAGGCGTGCCAGCTTCATCCATAATCATAAAGCCTGCGTCGCCCGCATTGCCTGTCGACCCGGTCAGCAGCTTGCCATGCATGAAGATGCCTGCGCCAATGCCGGTGCTGATCGTAATAAAGATGAAATGCTCCGAATCCTGCGCCGCACCGATCCATTTCTCGGCAAGCGCAGCCGCGGTAGCGTCATTCTCCATTTTAATAGGAAGAGGAAGATGGTTCTTGAGCTCTGCTACTACGGGGAAGCCCCACCAGCTCTTTAGGTTGGGCGGGCAGGTTAGCTCGCCTTTCAGTGTATTGAGCGGCCCGGGAGCGCCAACGCCTACACCCTTTAAGGCGTCTATCGCCAGTTCGTTTTGTTCAGCCAGTTCTTTGACCGCGTCCGCGACGCGCGCAAGCATAACGGCCGGCTCTACCGTCAGATCGGTTTTTAATGAGCCCTTGGCTATAACGGCTCCTTGCTCGTCTACGAATCCAAATGCTATTTTTGTGCCGCCAATGTCGATTCCTACTGCTATACTCACGAAATACCCTCCAATAATATAAAAAAGTTGCTGTAACGCTTTGAGAAAAAGTCTATCATACTCGCGGAATATTAGGAAGTTTAACGCACAATTAAACCAGCTGGAGAACAAAAGAATACCCTTTCAATTTATGCTGTACAAAAAGGCGGTAGTGTAGTAATATCCAATCGAATGAAGTGCTAGAGAGAGGATCCTTTGCGGCGCAAGGGGTCCTCTGGCCGTTTACAACCAACATAGAGAAGAAGGTAGCTATCCAAATGGAATCCGAAGCCAAACCAAGCTCGCGACTATTGAAATTCGGCATGCCGATGACCGCAAATGTATGGAAAAATGCCCGTATCGATCTGGGAGCCTCCTGTCTGTTCAGCCTATTTAATGTGGTTTTGAATCAGTTTTACGTCGCGTTTGCCATTCAACAGGGGGCCAGCAATTTACAGGTAGGCTTGCTGTCGGCAGCGCCTGCGGTAGGGCTGTTGTTCTCGCCTTTCTGGGCAAGTTGGATCGAGAAGGCGAATAACCCCAAACCGTTCGTCATGCTGCCGAATGCGGTCGGAAGATTGCTGCTTCTGCTGCCGGCATTTTTTGCTTATCCATCCGTTTATGTAGCTACCGCTCTTCTCTTTCAATTATTAATGGGGATACAGGCGCCTGCCTATGCGGCACTGGTATCGCGGATGTACCCTTCTGATTTGCGCGGCCGCCTCATGGGCTACGTTCGGGTAGCGATGGGCATTATTATGATCCCGCTTGCTTATTTTGTAGGAAGCTGGTCGGATGCATTCGGTCCATCGGGGCCGCTTATCGCAGCTTCCATAGCGGGCTTCCTCTCCATTGGCTTATTCAGCACGGTAAAGCTGCCTGCGGGGAAAGCTCCTGTAAAGCCGTCAATCCTCAAAAAAACGAGCCGCTTTCCGCTGCAAGAGCAGTGGAAGCTGGTAAAGGAAAATAAGACGCTTGCCGTCTTCCTGGCGGCCACTACCTTTTCGGGCTTCGGCAATATGCTGGCGAATCCGCTTTATCAAATTATTCAAGTCGATGTGCTTGAACTGTCCAATGTTCAAATCGGCTTTGCCCGCGTAGCTTATTTCTCGGCGCTGCTGCTAACATTCTTGATAGCCGGCTGGATGATTGATCGGATTGATATCAAATATACGCTTCTTTGCGGAATAGCCGCTTATGCGATCGTACCAATGATTTATGGTCTTTGGGGCAGCTACGCGGCGGTGATTACCGGGAATGCCATTCAAGGCATCGGGGAAGCGATCTGGGATATCGGCATCCTTGCCTTTGTATTCCGGCTTGCGCCAGGACGAGAAGCAATGGTATTCGGCTTGCATTTAATGCTGTTCGGCTTTAGGGGAACCGTAGGCCCAATCCTAAGCTCTTCGCTGTCGAGCAGCGTGTCTTTGACCATCTTATTAATCATTGCCTCCATTTGCGGCTGGATCGGAACGCTTCTCTTTCTTTCAGGAAATTGGAAGCGAAGGCAGCTCAGACCATAAGTTAAGCTCTCCTTCAGTTGTCGTTCATCTCTCGTTCATATTCGAATGCTAGAATTCGTTATGGACATAAGAAATCAGCGAACAAACATAGGAGATGAACGAAATGAACAAATGGAAAGTGATGCTTAGCGCGGTAGTTATTGCGGCTGCTCTGGCAGGCTGCGGGGTGCAGGAGGAGCAGGCCAGCTCGGAATCGCAAACGGAATCGCAAGGCGAGGTTCAGCCTAACACAGGAACGGGCGGGAGCCAAACGAGCGATGCAGGCCGTGGCCAAATGGGCATGGGCATGCAGGCGGATCTCATGGGCAAAATCAAATCGATTGACGGACAGACCATCACGCTCTACAAATCGGCCATGGGACAAGGCAGACCCCCTCAAGGAGACGGCACAGGCGATATGCCTTCTGGCGGTGACGGACAACAGCCGCCTGAAGGTGGACAAGCCCCTGCAGAGGGCGAGCAGCCTCCAGCGGGTGACGGAACCGCTCCGTCAGGTGATGGGACAGCGCCGCAGGGCGGCGGAAGAATGAACATGGGCGCGATGTTTACGGATGAGACCGTAGACATTCAAGTCACCGATGCGACCAAAATCGTAACCGTAACATTTGAGAATGAACAAATGGTAGAAACGGAGGTTGCGCTTGCGGATCTGAAGGCTGACGATATTTTGTCCGTGATGCTCAAAGACGATACCCAGGAGGCCGAGTCCATTACGATTCGAACGGGCGGCTTCGGCGGTGGAGGCGGAGGCGGCAGACAGCCGCAGCAGCAACAGGATCAAGCAGCGACTACAACGACAGCAAGCTAAATCGTGTGAGTTGTTAAGGGCAGATTCAAGCGATTGAAATTGAAGGAGCTATACCAAGTGCAGCACAGTTGCTCACTCGGATCGCTCCTTTTTGTTTGTTATACTCGTTTCTACCAGAGGGGCTATGGTACAATTTTTGAAGCAACGAACATATTGTCCGAAGAGGCTCAGCCTGCCGCATCCCGTTTTTGAGCGATTTCGGCAGTGCGAATAAACAGCTAAGGGGAGATATGCATGGATTCGCAAGTACAGATTAGGCCAATGATAAATACGGATGTGAGCTTGGTCTTTCAGGCGCTAAATCATCACAATATCGGAAAACCGTTAGACTACATCAATCGATGCTGGGAAGAAAACAAGACGGGAGAACGGACTACGCTAATTGCGCTCCATGATGACCAGTTTGCCGGATGGCTGCATCTATTAAAGACATCCCATTATCCCCATTTTGTTGAAAGCGGCGTTCCGGAAATTAATAATTTTGATGTCGTGCCCACGCTGCGCCGGCTTGGCATTGGATCGGCATTAATGGATGCGGTAGAAAAAGTCGCATTCGATAAGCACCGGGTTGTTGGCATCGGCGTAGGCTTGTACGAGAGCTACGGCAATGCTCAGAGATTATACGTCAAACGAGGCTATATTCCCGATGGCCGAGGCGTGATGTACAAGGAGCAACCAGTCATACCAGGGACTGACGTTTGCGTGGATGATGATCTGGTGCTTTACTTTACAAAGGAAAGACGGTAGCGAAGCACAGCCGTATGGCGCGAAACTATACATCGCAGCCCATGCGACAAAATTGACGGACAAGGTGAAGGCGCCTAGAAACGGCGGCGGTCACTCTGTCCGTTTTTTCATGCCTAGGGTCATGGAATTTACTAAGCCAATACCTACTTAATATCTTATAAGAAATTCTCGAAATAACAGAAATTTATCTGATAGGGGGGTGCTATTATACAAATATAAATAAAGACGAGGTGATGACATGCAAACGAAATTGGCAGCGGAAGCCATTCCCATCTCTAAAAAGCGGAATTCGTGGATAAGAGCCATACAAAAGTATAAAGTGATGTACATTCTTTTATTTCCGGCATTAGTTTATTTTGCCGTATTCAAATACATTCCTTTGGCGGGAATCATTATTGCTTTTAAAAACTACAATCTGGCTTTGGGGTTATGGGATAGCCCTTGGGTGGGATTGAAAAATTTCCAAGATTTTATTAACGGCGTTTATTTCTGGGACATCATGAGAAACACGATTGTCATATCGCTGTATAAGCTATTGTTCGGTTTCTCCGCTCCCATCGCACTTGCTTTACTGCTTAATGAAGTTCATACCCAATGGTTTAAGAAAATTGTACAAACCATTACTTATTTGCCCCACTTTCTGTCTTGGGTCATTGTTTATGGATTGATGGTCGCATTATTAGCCCCGGGCGATGGACTTTTTAATATGATTTTGAAGGAAAACGGTTTTGAACCCATCTCTTTCTTAACGGAGCCTGCTTGGGGAAGACTGCTGGTCATCTCATCTGAAATATGGAAGGACATTGGTTGGGGAGCGATTCTATACCTTGCCGCACTAGCGGGGATTGATCCAAGTTTATACGAGGCGGCTCGAATGGATGGCGCTTCCAAATGGAGACAGCTCTGGCATGTAACCTTACCCGGCATTCGTGGCGTCATTATTTTGATGCTCATTCTGAAATTGAGCCATATCCTAGACGCTGGTTTTGACCAAATCTTCATGTTTGCCAATACTTTTAACCAGGAGAAAATCGATATTATTGACACGTGGGTATACCGCGAGGGGCTGGAGCGTCTTAAGATTGGCCTCGCAACTGCTGTGGGATTGTTTAAAGCTGTCATCGGATTTATTTTAGTATTGGCTGCGAACAAGATTGCCAAAAAATTCGATGGGCAAATTTGGTGAGGTGGTATGAAATATGGTTAAGCTGACGATCGGGGAAAAAGCATGGCAATCAACCGTTTATTTTATTCTTATTGTGCTATCGCTGCTTTGCTTGCTTCCCTTTTTATATGTGGTCGCTGTTTCGGTAACACCGGAATCGGAAGTGTTAAGAAGAGGGATTGTGATTATACCGGAATCCTTTACCTTTGCAGCCTATAAAGAGGTATTCGTATCTAACGGCATTGGGCAGGCGTATAAAATAACGCTGTTCCGAACGATTGTAGGCACAGCGTTAAATGTGTTTTTCACGGTAATCGCAGCGTACCCGTTATCCAAAAAATATTTGCCGGGACGCAGCACGTTTTTATTATTCATTGTGTTTACGATGATGTTTAGCGGGGGACTAATTCCGACTTATTTGTTAATCCGCTCTTTGGGGATGTTAAATAGCCCATGGGTTCTGATTGTTCCGCATCTCATTAGTGCATTTAATCTAGTGATCATTAAAGGGTTTTTCGAGCAATTGCCTGCTGAAATCGAGGAGTCGGCAAGAGTAGACGGCGCAAGTGAACTTCAGTCGCTATGGAAAATCATTTTACCGCTGTCCATGCCTGTCCTCGCCACGATTTCCCTATTTTACGCAGTAGGGCATTGGAACAGTTATTTCGATGCAATTGTGTATATCAATGATGCGAACTTAATGCCGCTTCAAGTCGTCTTGCGCAACATTTTGCTTAACATCGCAAATCAAAGCGCGGAGTCGATGGCCAATACCGGAACGGTTAGTCAGTTCGCAGTTCAAATGGCTGCTGTTGTCGTAACTACGGTCCCGATTCTGATCGTTTATCCGTTTATGCAAAAGCATTTTACCAAGGGTATGCTCATGGGATCGATTAAAGGTTAAAAAGCAAATCTTATCTAGGTTGTTACGGGGAAACCGTGATAATATACAAGCAAAGGAGAGGTCAATATGCAAAGAACAAAAATTTCATTTGCTATTCTGGCTGCTGTTGTAGGGCTCGGAACGCTATTGTCGGGATGTGGGAAGCAAGAAGAGGTTAAGCCGGCAGCTTCGAACAGCTCACCGTCCACGGATAACGCGTTTGCGAAAAAAATGAAAATTACGATGTTTAACCAAGGCACGTTCAACGCTGCCGCTCCGATTCCTCCACGCGATGAAGACATTCAACGGCAAATGCTGGAGAAGGCAATGAACATCGACTTGGATATGATGATTCCTCAGGCTGGGCAATCAACTACCAAACTAAATACGCTTATTGCAGGCGGGGATATCCCGGATTTGCTTTTCTTGAAGAGTCGGTCCGACCTCGCGCAATATTATGATCAAGGCGTGCTGGCGGATTTAACGCCTTATTTGGATCAGTTTCCAGAACTTAAGAAACGTTTTAGCAGCGACTCCTGGGAGGCAATGTCCTATCAAGGGAAAACCATTGGTGTTCCAGGTTATGATAATGTAAACGGTATCAGCCGAAGCTTCTTCATCCGCAACGATTGGTTGAAAAAGCTAAATATGGAAGTGCCAACGACACCTGACGAGTTGTTTGAAGTGATGAAAGCCTTTACAGAGAAAGATCCGGATGGAAACGGCAAAAAGGATACGTACGGCTTCATCGGCGGTATGAATAAAGAGGGCAGCCTGCAAACCTACGGCTTCGATAGCCTGATGTGGATGTTCGGCGTCAATCCTCCATCAGCCATCGAAGTGAAAGACAATGAACCGGTATTCCTATTTATCGATCCTAAAATGAAAGAAGCGCTTGCTTACATTAATAAAATGATGGCAGCCAATGTGGTAGACCCCGATTGGGTGACGATGACCTCGCCTGACTTGTTGGACCAAAAGCTATTTAAGGGCAAAGTCGGCTTCATGATCAGGGATGCGCGCAGGCTGGAGCCGGATTATCAGCAGAAAATGAAAGAAATCAGCGGAGAGGTGCCGGAATGGATCGTGATTCCGCCGATGGTAGGCCCTTACGGCGATCAAATCGTAGAGAGAAAATCGTTCCAAGGCAATTCATGGGCGATCTCCAAGAAAGCGGATAAGGACAAAATCATTCGGATCTTGTCCATGCTAAATTACCTCTTTACGGACGAAGAAGCCTATCCGAATTTTGCATACGGAATCAAAGGGATTCATTGGGACGTAGTGGACGGCAAGATCAAAAATAAAACGTCCGAATTATCGAAGGAAATGAAAGAAAAGTACCTATGGGTCGATCATTACAGAATGCCGCGCCGTGGTGACGATGCCGAGTACTTCAGCTTCCAGAATCCTAAGACGGCAGAAGCTTTCGTGAACAATCAGCAATATGTGGGGCCAACGCTGCCTGGAAACTTATTGACCGCTGACCCTAGCGATACCTTGGCAACTGACCGTTCGCGTTTCATTAATGAAAGCTTAGTCAAATTTATGACGGGCAAAGATCCATTATCCAATTGGGACAATTTCCTCCAAACGTTGGATACCAAGTTTGATATGCAAAAATATAAGGAAACGGCAATCAAGCAATTTAAAGAAGCAGGCTTAATCAAGTAAATGAACGAAGAGAGTGGCTTATTCGTAGCCCCTCTCTTTATTGTCATTTTAATACGGACTCCAAAGGAAGATGAGCAATGCGCAGAAGAATCAGCTTGCCTTTAAAATTATTTTTTATCGTGTTTGCGTTTGTATTAGGCTGCATAATCTTGATAAGCCAATTGTCCTACCGCTATGTCCAAAAAGAAATAAGAACCAATGACATCTACTACACCAACCAAATACTCGACAAGGTCGATCAGTATTTCACCGTTAATTTTTCCTCCTTCCAGACGATCCTGTTCTCGGTCGAAACATCGGTGAAAGCTAACATTGACAATACGGAAGTCATCAAAAAGCAATTAAGAGAGCTATATGAACTCAACAGTAATTACGTCAGTAATATTTATTTGATCAAAAGCGATTTATCCATTGTAGGCGGAAGCACGCCTACCCGTATTTTCGATGAACCTTTAGCGGAAAGAGCGCCATTATTTGATGCGGCCGACAAGAATAAAAGGACGACCTTCGTCAGCGATCCTTATAAATCCAAGTATTCCGGCTGGACAGTTACAATGGTTCGCTATCTGAACGGCGCTCCGTTTCCGATGGCCATTGCGGTAGATCTGGATCTAAATGCCATTGAAGAAACCTTGTTCAAGATTAATAAACAAGAACAAATGAATTTGGCTCTGATCACCGCATCGGGTAAGATCATTGCCGGATTTTCGGAAAATAGAGGACTGCTGAATATTCAAGATCATACGTTTTCAATCGGGGAAACGTCAGCGGAACAGATTCTGGATACGGCAGAAACAAGCCTTCAACTGCATACCAAGGATGGTTTGCTGGTCTCCCTTCTGAAAAAACCGACGGAGAAATTCAATTGGACCATCATCTCCATTAACGATGAATCACGCTTGAAAGCGGCTCTGTCCAGGCTGGAAACCTATTATATTGAGATTCTAGCTGCAGGCCTTCTCTTAAGCTTGTTCATTTCCTTTTTAATTGCCAAGTATATAAGAAATCCGCTCTATTTGCTCAAAACTAAAATGAAACGGGTGGAGCAAGGCATCCTCACAACGACAATAACCATTAACCGTAATGATGAGTTCGGAGATCTCTCCCGCGCTTTCGACCGTATGCTGCAGCAAATTGTGGAATTGATTCGGCGAGCGGAGCTTCATAATGAGCTTGAGCGAAAGCTGGAGATTCAAGTGCTGCAGTCCCAAATCAACCCTCATTTTTTGTATAACACGCTTGGTTCAATCAGCAATGTTATACGTCTGGGACAAATAGAGAAAGTAGATGTGGTGATCGGGTCGCTCATTTCATTATTGGAATACGGAATAGATGACGCTTCAGAGAAAGTTTCCTTGCGTCAGGAATTACGAAACGTAGCGGACTATATTGAAATCCAGAACATCCGGTACAACAGAAACTTCCAATTGATTGAAAATATTGAAGCAGGGTTAATGGATTTTCCGGTTTTTCGAATGCTGCTGCAGCCCCTTGTGGAGAATAGCATCTTCCATGGCTATAACGGAGGCGGGATCGAGGGACCGATCACGGTTCATGCTTACTCGGAGGGCGGAATCGTCATCATAGAAGTCATTGATCTAGGCGAGGGAATCCCGGCCGATAAAATAAAGCATATTTTAACTTCTGCACCGAGTGACGTGGAAGTAAAGAGAAAAAGAATCGGCTTAAATAACATTCATGGCCGAATAAGGCTTCACTACGGAGAACAATTCGGGCTTCAAATTATTAGCATACCTAAGGAAATAACCCGTGTACGCGCTATATTCCCGACAGACTTGCTTAAAGGAGATGCATAATCGTGAGAGACTATACCTGCTTCATTGTTGATGATGAAGACCTAATTATTCAGAGATTGGAATTGTTTTTTAACGAGCTCTCCCATAGGGATAGGCGATTCGTTCTAGTGGGAAAAGCGAATAACGGGCTGGATGGGATCGAGGAAATTTTAAAGCTTAAACCGGATATCATTATATCGGATATCGTTATGCCTCGAATGGATGGAATCTCCATGATCGAGCAGCTAAAGCCGAAGCTCCCCCAAACCCAATATATCCTATTGACCGCTTACTCATCCTTTGAATACGCTCAACGTGCTATTCATGCCAACATTTTGGAGTACATTGTTAAGGTTCCGCTGAGGGAAGCGGATTTGGATCGGGCTCTATCGAAGGCGGCTGGAATTCTCAATGAGGTTAAGAAAAAGGAAGCAGAATTTCAATCGTTAAACGTATCCGTGCTAGAAAATAAATATAGAGTCCGCAAGCAATTTTTTAACGAGCTTATCCGAGGGGAAATCCCTTCCCATCGGGCATCGGACTTTGCCAATCGCATGCAGTTTCATTTCTTTCAAGCCAACTATTGCTGCTTCATCGTGGAAATGAATACGTATGAAAGTTTCCGGAACGAGTACTCAGCCGCTGATCAAAGCATTTTGAAATATGCGATAACGAATGTAATCGAAGAAACGGTGATGAATGGCGGAAGCGGCGTAGCTGCGGATCTGTCCGATAATCGATTTATTGGCTTTCTTTCCTGGGAAAATAGCCGCAGCGATATGGAAGCGGAATACGCTTGCCAATCATTGGGAGGGCAGATCGTCTCTCATTTGCAGCAATATTTAAATCAAAGGGTATCCGTCGCTTTCGGAGGCCCGCACCGAGGCTGGGAATCGATCAAACAAGCGTACACGGAAGCAAAAAATGTGAGTGAGGATTTCTATTATCATACAGACAAAGTAGTAAAAACACCGATGCATCGGTTCCACTACCATAATGACAAAAAAGCAGACTTTCAGCAGAAACTGGCTGATTTTCTTCTATGGGTGAGCCGCAAGGTTTCCAAGGAAGAGCTGGAGAATGCATTTGCCGAACTAAACCAATTTGTTACGGACCATAAAATCCATAAGTCGATTATGGCGCCGATGCTTAGAGACTTGTACAGAGACATTACCGTGAAGTTTAAATCGGGGAACAAGCTGGCCGCGGAGGCAGCAGAATTCCCCATGGACTTTATGGCATTTCAAGAACAACTTGCCTATATTTGCGACTTCACCTTCGAATATGTACACGCGGGGCAAATATTGCATCGCGCAGAAATTATGAGTGCCATGCAGTTTATAGAGAAGAATCTGAAACAACGATTGACGCTGGAGGCCATAGCCGAGGATGTGAATTTGGCACCGTCGTATTTTAGCAGCTTATTCAAAAAAACAATGAACGAAGGTGTGATCAGCTACATCAACCGTAAAAAAATCCAATTGGCTCTCGAGCTGTTAAATGTGAAGGATTATTCTTTGTTGGAATTGTGCGAGGAAGTAGGCATCGTCAATGAAGGGTACTTTTGCAAACTATTTAAAGAATATACGGGTGATACTCCCAAGCAATACCGGATAAAAATGACGCGGTACGAATCCAAATAAGGATGCGAAAAATGTATGATTTTTTCGCGAAATCATGTAAAAAAAAAAGGTTCAAAACAATTACCATGATAGGAGCATCTAATCATGGAGGTTATCAAAATGGAGCTTATAAAAGCAGATGTAACCGTCGTAGGCGGAGGTATTGCTGGGATATGCGCTGCCATTGCTGCCGCACGCCAAGGGCTGCAGGTTTCTCTTATTAATGATCGGCCGGTGCTTGGGGGCAATGCGAGCAGCGAGGTCAGGGTTCATATCAACGGCTCGGCATATCTCGGAAACAGCCCATCCTATTATGCGCGCGAGGGCGGGTTGGTGGAAGAGCTCAAGCTGAAAATCTTTCACTATAATCCGTTATACAACAAGAAGCTTATGCTTTCGCTATCGGATACGGTCTTATTGGATATGGTTTATGCTGAGCCTAACATTTCCCTATTCCTGAATACATGCGTGCATGAAACGGGCATGGAGAACGGCAGAATTCAATGGGTGGACGGCCTTCAACTCGCTTCCGAAAGAAAATTTCGTTTTGCAAGCCGAACCTTCATCGATTGCTCAGGCGATGGCATTGTCGGATATCAAGCAGGCGCTCACTTCCGATGGGGAAGAGAGGCGAAGCATGAATATAACGAGGAGCTGGCTCCTGAGGTGGCGGACCATTACACCATGGGCGATACGATTCTGTTTCAAGCCCGTGACGTAGACTATTCCGTTCCTTACAAAAGGCCTGGCTTTGCGTATGATATTACGAAGCTGCCTTTTTTTGATAGTATCCGAAAAGGCTTAAACCATCGGTCTTTTCCAAGGAAAATCAACGGGCTTGGCGGATTGTGGTGGCTGGAATACGGCGGACATATGGATATTATCAAAAATAATGAAGACATCGCCTTGGAACTGCGGAAATTGGTGTACGGGATTTGGGATTATATCAAAAATAGCGGCGAGTTTGATGATGTGGACAATCTCATCTTGGATTATGTATGCCCGATACCGGGGAAGCGGGAGTCAAGGCGGTTTATAGGGGAGCACATGCTGTCGCAGAACGATCTTACAGCAAAGCCTCATTTCGAGGATGCAGTATCCGTCGGAGGTTGGTATATGGATCTGCATGCGAATAAAGGCATCTACGATGAGGGGCCGGCTACAGCATGGAATTTCGTGCCGGGATTGTACAATCTCCCTTTCCGCAGCTTGTATTCACGCAATATTCCTAATCTCATGTTCGCTGGCCGCAATATAAGCGCTACCCATGTGGCTTTCGGATCTACAAGGGTCATGGCAACCTGCGGTTGTATGGGGCAGGCGGTAGGAACGGCTGCTGCGTTATGCTTGAAATACGACGCAGACCCCGCGGACATAGTCAAAGCCCATATGGGCGAGCTTCAGGCACAGCTGCTTCGGGACGGGCAAACGATTGTGGGGCTTCAAGAGGAGTTGGATCCTTATTTCGCCGACGGATTAACGATTCGTGCCTCGTCTCAGCGCAGCTATGATAATTTTCATCCAACCGAAGAGATTTCCTTGGAGAAAGCATTGTGTTTGGTTTTGCCGATTCAGACATCCATGGCTGAAAGCGTGCGGATCAAAATTAAAAATAGGTCCGAGCAAGCGGAAACTTTGCAGGTGAAGCTGTTTGGCGGGGAGCGGAAGGAGAACTATATTCCCTCCAGCGAGCTGAACGATTACCGCTTAGTTATAGCAGCAGGTCACGATGACTGGATTACGCTGGATCTCGGCTGCAAAAAGCCGGCTGACGACAAAATCTACATCGTACTGGAAGGTGCGGCGAGCCTTACCGTATACGGCAACGAAGAGAGGTTGACAGGAGCAGTCAGCTTCCATTATAGGCCTGAAGTGCCGTCTAAGCTGAAGAAGCTGAATAAGAGCATTTGCTTCAAAGACCTATTGCCATCCCAAAATATGTATAGCCCCGAGAATGTTGTCAATGGCTTCTCCAGGCCTTATGGTCTGCCGAACGGTTGGATATCTGAACGTACTGAAGGACAGGAATGGTTGGAATTATGCTTTGCAAGCCCCAAACATGTGGAGGAAATCCATCTTGTGTTCAACTCACGGCTGGATTTGGAGCATTTCGACGATCCGATCGAGCTCCTTATCCAAGACTATGATGTGACCTTGACCTTAGAAGAAGGAAGCGAGAAAAAAATCATCGTCCGCGGAAATTATCTTACGCTGAATAAACATAAGGTGGAAACGAAACGTGTAACCCGAATCCGGATTCAATTCTGCGCAACCTATGGAACTCCTTACTATGAAGTGTTTGCCGTAAAATGCTTTGCACCGAAAATAATAAGCGAGGGCAGGTGAAGTTGCGATGAAGGAACTTTTCCCTCGAAGAGGGCTGCCGAATGTCATTTCGAAGTTGGAAAACGGGGAAAACGTGACAATCGTTTATTTTGGCGGCAGCAATACGCGTTCTCAAGGATACAGGGTCATGACGGGAGATTGGCTTCAAGGCAAGTATCCCCATGCGGAAATCCACTCAGTGAACGCAGGCATTGATGGGACAGGATCGGACCTCGGCTGCGCCCGCTTGGATACGGATGTGCTGCGTCATCAGCCCGATCTCGTGTTTGTTGAGTTTGTTGGCAACGATGGCGGCGTTTCCGAGTCGAAGGCACGGATCGAAGGGATTGTCCGTCAAATCCGCAAGCGAAGCTCATTTACCGATATTTTGTTCGTTTATACGCTGAAGGAGCGGGATGTGGCCTTATTCCAATCCGGCGAATACCAGAAGGGGGCTCTTATGCAGGAGGAAGTGGCCGATTATTACGGAATTCCTTCCATTCATCTGGGCGTAGCGGTCAGTCAGTTGGTATCCGAGGGAAAGCTCATTTTCACCTCTAGGGCAGATCAGTCCATTCCGGAAGCCGTTATTTTTACACATGATTCGGTCCATCCGACAATTCCCGAAGGGCATCAGATTTACACGGATACGATTACTAGGTCATTTGAGAAAATAAGCGAGCTTCGCGAAGATCAAGGAAGAGTGGAACATCACTTGCCCCAGAATCCATTGGTCCCGGGTAATCCTTGGGAGTATGCATCCATGCTGCCGTTGGATCGTATTGCTCTTTTTTCGGAAGGATGGTCTTACATGACCCCCGATGATTTTGCTTTAGTGCGCGAGTACAATTGGTTGTTCCCGGGCCTTTGGCGAGCAGTCGATCCAGGAGAGGCTATCACAGTGCAATTCGAGGGGACCCATATCGGGTTATTCGATATCGGAGGGCCTGATTCCGGCCGATTGAAGGTGTCGGTGGATGGAGGCGAACCCTTCCTTATCGATCGATTCACACCCTATAACGATCATAATCGAAATCAGTATGTTTTCTTGCCAGTGCTGCCGAATGGGAAACATACGGTTCGCTTTGAAATCGATAACGAGAAGACAGACAAAGCGGCCATATTTGAGACAGGCGGCAATGAACGAAGCATAGAGCATGTTCGGCAGCATCCAGCTTGGTATGATCAAACGGTCATTCAGCTTGGGAAGCTGCTAGTGGTGCAGCCGCCATTATAAATGATTTGTACACTTGGAAAACCTACAATCTATCTGACTGCAATTGAGCGGTCAATTAGGATGTAGGTTTTTTCTTGATAAGGAAAGGATATCATTTCCTTAAAATCTTATAAGAAATTGTTGAAATGAAAGAAATTTCAAGATGGGGCGACATGCTATGATAAAAACGACGGAGCAGGGTTAGCCAGCAGGATAAGGCTAATTGCTTCTTTACGATCATTCGAGCAAAGGGGGCATTATTATTTTGGAAGCGTTATCATTAAAAGGAGAGGCTGTGAGCGGTTTGGTCAAAAGGAAGCTGTTTTTCTTATTCGTTTTCATCGTGACGATAGTAGTTCCTTTCAGCCTAGCAGGAATAAGGACCGCTTATGCGGAGACCTTGCCTTATCAAACCATTATCATCGATGACGGGAGCATCACGATTAATGATGTTGTGACACCTGATGCGGGTAACGAGAACAATGGCTATTCGGCTCCCAATTGGACCACAAGCACAGGGGTGAAGGGGTATGACAATTCCAGCTCCAAATATACGAGTACAGCAGGCAGATCGATAACCTGGAATCCGCGCTTGGAAGCAGGAACGGCGAAAATATCGTTATATAAGCTTAACTGGGAGGATAAGGCAGACAGCAATGTGAAAATCGAAATCGTTCATAATGGAACGACAGATGTGCTCTATATGGATCTGAGGCCCTCATTTGGCGATCCTGCGGGATGGGTTGATTTGGGCGAGTACTATTTTTCCGGGGTTGGTGAAGAATTCGTTAAATTGACCCGGTCTACCGGCACTACGAGCACGATACTTACGCGCGCTGATGCGGTCAAATTCGAAGGGAATATTCAACAGAAAGAGCCGCATAAGACGATTATCATTGATGATGGAAGCCTTACGATTGACAATGTGGTCACCGTTGATGCAGCTAACGCGAGTAACGGGTTCTCCGCTCCTTATTGGACCACAAGCGCGGGAGTGAAGGGATACAATAATTCCAGTTCCAAATATACGGATGCCGTAGGCAGAAGCATCACATGGAATCCGCGATTGGAAGCAGGGACGGCAAAAATATCGTTCTATAAGCTTGATTGGGCGGATAAAGCAGATAGTAATGTAAAGATTGAGATTGTTCACAATGGGATTACGGATGTTTTGTTTATGGATCTTAGGCCTTCGTCGGGCCCGTCGGTTGGATGGGTGGATTTGGGGGAGTATTATTTTAGTGGCGACGATACCGAATTTGTTAGGCTGACCCGGACGCAGCCTACGACGGGCACGATTATTACCCGGGCAGATGCAGTCAAATTTGAAGGGAATATCCGGCAGCAAGCACCGCCGTTGCCCGCCTTGCGGAGCCGCACATTAACGAATCTCAGCTACACGGAAAAAGGCAGCATTGAAAATGCAAACTATAAGGCGACCTTCTATGAGGCAGCATGGGATGGAGGCAAATCTATCGTTCGTGACATGTTCTACAAGAACGAGGACACGGGAAATTGGATGCCAATCCATAATGTGGCGGAAAGGCTTGAGGAGCAATGGGTTTTATTGGATGGGAATGCAGGAAGCCGAACCAATTACTACGATACGATGAACACACGCTGGATTACATTCGACGGGATTAGTTTTCCCGACAGCCAAACGGCGGTATTAACCGATTCTATGCATGGAAGCGATTACGATTTTGAAGTGAACTGGTCCATGGCAGGGAATAAACCAGATGTTTCCTTCAACTTTACACCTCGCCGCGATGGCAATTATGTGATTGGATATCAGTCCTTCACAACAGAGCTAATCTCTGGCGTTAATGAAGTGTTAAATGGTTTCAGGTCGCATGCAAAAATGGTAGGTACGGTGGAATCAACAAGCTTGAGGGAGCTGAGCGCTCCGATGAGTCTGGTGGAGAAGAATGACGGTGCGGGAAATCCATTGACCTATGGGGTATTTGTACCTTCGGAAGAGCTTCCGGTTGAATTTGAACCGACGGGCGGCGTTACGAAACAGCGGCTTGGCATGAGCCTTGTCAACAACGAAGGCAGCGTGCAGCCGATTCTTTATGCCCCACAGCTGGGGACTTATTCGCAAATGGCCGCAGAAAGCACCTATCAATTTCATATGGGGCTAATCGCGGAGCGCGGCAACCTTTATGAGTCCTACGCGGATATTCTTCGCCATGAGTACGGTTATTCGGCATATCGGGAAAATGTCGCAGACCTGTCGCTTACCGACGCGATGTTCAATATGATCGATCTGCTTAAGGTAGAGCCGCAAGGGGACGACTCAGTTCAGTTTGTCCCGTCACCTAGCGGGTGGTGGAGCCGTGCCAAGGGCTTTATTGATATCGAAAACGAAGATAGCGTTCGAACAAGCTCGAATGCGGTTCTTCTAGGGGCTTACTATTTGACCGGGGACGATCAGCTTTACGATACGAGAGCTTTGCCGTCCGTCCAGTATGGCGTATCGCGAAATGGCATCGGTTGGTCGCCGACGCAGAAGAAAGTATACGGGGTGCCTTCGTTATGGAAAATGGCTACCCTGCCGTTCGATGTTTCAAGCGTAGCCGCTGTTAATCAGATGATGGGCACTTCGGCAGGAATTAGGGCGCTGGCAGAGGAAGAATACCTCGTACGCGATCCTGAACAGAAAGACCGAGGGCCTGTCATTCAGCCCCTCATGATGTATCGTATGACGGGAGAGGCGCAGTATTTACAGGCTGCCAAGGATGCAGCCGACAGCTACATCCTGCAGCATATCGATACTCCTGAATCCGTCAATGTGAGCAAAAATGAGTTCATTTATTATTACAGCAAGCTGTGGATGGAGATTTTGGAGCTTTACGAGGAAACTCAGGATCCCAAATATTTAAATGCCGCATACAAGGAAGCCAAACGGTATGCCACCATGTTCGTTGCCCGTCCAGTTCCTGAAGGCACCGTTACGATTCCGCAGCCCGAGACGTATAATTACGCGGAGTCGTTCCATTGGCTGGAAAGTGGGAAATACCAATATCCTCGGAGCAAGCTCCCAGAAGACGTAGCCGGAGGCGTACAAGCGGATAGTTGGCTTGTTTCTCCGAGCGGATTGACGTTTGAAGCGGGAAGTACAACCGGCTATTATCGGATGAATGCCCAGGAAGCCCCATTCATGCTGAGATTGTCGCTCTATACAGGTGATAAACTGCTGCAGGATATCGCTCATAATGCGGTTATTGGACGGTATTCCAGCTATCCGGGTTATTACTATAAGGGCTTTGCCGTCAGCCAACTTGAACCGGATTTCCCTTTGGAAGGACCAAGCGGGGCTACATCCATCTATTATCACCATATACCGGGGCAGCTCGGGCAAACGATGGATTATTTGATCAGTGAACAATCCTTGAAATCGAACGGGAGCATTGCCTTTCCTTCCGTATTCGAAACGAATTTTTTATGGTTTAAATATCACCTTTATGGCAATAAACCAGGTCATTTCTACGGCAATTCCGACGTTTGGCTCTGGATGCCCAAGGGGATTATCCAGACGAACGATCCTCAATTAAACTGGATAACGGGAGAGAGCGGGGATAAATTTTATATCGGGCTAAGCAATTCATCGTCCGATGAAGTTCAGACTTCGATTGAACTGAATGCGCAAATCATTGGGTTCAACCCGGCACAGGATTATACCGTAACCATCATCCGAGATAATGGCACGCCAGAGCAAGCGCTTATGAGTGGCGGAAGCATACAAGCTACGGTATCGAGCAAGGGAATAACCGCTATTATCGTAGAGGGACTTAATATTGACGTGCCGCTGCATCAGGTAAGAACGGCCGATTCATCGGATGCAAGCTATTTCTTCGATATCCATAGTCCAATCGATGCGGTTAAAGGCATGCTGATCGTAAAGCCTGACGAAACTGTTTATGATGCTTATGTGCAAGCAAAAACGACCAAACCGGCGACAATCCATTATTCCTTGGATGGCGGGGCTACGTATACGACCATCCCGGATACGATATATCCGATGGAATGGTCGATTCGGGTGAACGATTTATCCGAAACCTTCACTTATTACGTGGAATCGGACGGGAAACAGACCCGCAAGCGGACACTCTATCTGTCTGATCAGGTAACGGCAGCTCCAGTCCAACCCGATTGGCAGGATGGTTCGTCTATCATTGTGGATAATACGGAGGCGGAGACAGAAGGAGCCTGGATAAGAGATACGACGGCTAACGATTATTACTATGATAATTATGTGTATGCCAAATCGACGGCCGGCACAGCTACAAGCAAAATCATGTGGCGGCCGGAGCTGCCGGAAAGCGTGACTTACAGTGTGTATTACAAGCTTCCGCAAATAACCGCTGCGAGTGAAAATTGGGCAACGAATGCCTCATTTACCGTTTATTATAGCGGGGGCTCCGAAACGGTTACCGTTGATGAGACAACGGCGAAAGGCACTTGGGTGCACCTAGGCGATTATCCTTTTGCTGCAGGCGATAGCGGGTATGTGGAGCTAACCAATAAGGCCAACAAGTCGCGGGTAGTTGCCGATGCAATCATGTGGGTGGACCCGAATAGTATGCCGCAATTGGAGTCTGCGGTGATCCTGTCCGATCGGAACGAGCTCCAGATGACTCAAACCGCACAATTGAGCGTAACCGGCTATTTGGATAACGGTCTGATCGGTGATCTGACACAGGCCAATGTGCAGTATTTCGTTGATCGTACGGATCTGGCTGAAGTGGACACCAGCGGCAGCTTGACCCTTCTACATCTCGATGGGGAAACGGATCACATTGAGGTATGGGCCACGGTCACGCTTGACGGAGTGACCTTAACAACACCACCTTTGGCCATAACGATCAAAGACTTAACGGTTATCGTCGACAGTACAAATACAACGGGGCTATACACGACCGAAGGGTCTTGGAGCCAAAGCAATTTAGCCGGATACAAAATAGGGGTGAAGTCCCGCTATTCTACCGTTCAAGGATCATCAGCCACGTGGAAAGGCCAGTTCCCAGAGGGGACATATACGGTCTCCATCTACAAGCTTGTCCATACAACGGCAAACGATAATCATGTGAAAGTGGAAGTGAAGCATCAGTCGGGTACCGAGGTTACGTATATCGATGCAACAGTCGGTTCATCGGGATGGGTTAATCTAGGAACGTTCGACTTTACGGGAGACGGGAGCGAGTATGTTCGCTTAACCAGAGTTACTCCTACAACGGTTGACCCGCCAACGCTTCCTGCCGATATGATCTATACGAGGGTTGATGCTGTCAAGTTCGAACGGCATTCCGTTAGTCCCGAGCTGCTTGCGAATGAGGCTCCAGTTAACGAATAAAAGTGGTGTTGCGTCAGGCTTACATTGCAAAATAACCTTAAAAGCCGAGTGGATGGGAACGATCCGCTCGGCTTTTTCCTTGCTGCACGAAGGTTATCCTGTGCAACTATTAGTAAGCAACATAAACCTGAATATCTTGATCATAATTGCCGAACTGCTTGCCGAACATGCTGAGGCCGCCGCTGTGCGCCGCCGTTTCCGGCGCGCTAATGCGGAACCGGATATCCTCGCCGATGCTTAAGTTGAGATCGTTTACCGCAGTGTCGGACATGCGGATGCCGTCGATAAAGGCTCCTTCCGAGTCGACGGTGATTTGCTTTAGCAGCCCATGCTGGGTCCCGAGATCCCACCATTCTGGCGTATAGACACCTCTTACGGCTCCAAAGTCGCCTGGGCATGTCCAGGTACCGAGACATCTGTCGTTGATGTAGAAGGAAAGATCAGAGGGCCAATTTTCGTTGTAATGAGGCGCTTCCGAGCAGATTTCAAGCGAGATGGACAAGCTTCTAACGGTTTGTTTGCCAACTAAGTAATTAGGAATGCGGTATTCAATAAAGCCGCTGCCAAACCAGAGATGGCTCGCCTTCACATGCTCGGGGTCGGAGAAATAACGGGGATCGTCGACCATGCCGATAATTTTGGTGCTAGACGCAAGTCCGCAGGTTGGCTTGACCTCGTAATTTGAATATTGCCCGATCGGAATCGAAACGGCGTAGCGGTTTTGATCGGGCTTTTCTTTCACTCGAAATTGCAGTGTCGCCGAATCCAGCGTGAGATGGCAAATTTTTTGCCTACCTCTAGTGCTTGGCACGCTTTCCGTCGTAACGATCGCTGCTTCTTCAAGCTTTTGAATATGCTTGGTGACGATCGCCGATGATATGCCGAGCGCCTCTGCCAGATCCTTGATGTTCATTGGTTTATGATTTAATAGCTCGATCATCTTGATTCTTGTTTCTGATGCGAAGCATTCAAGAAATTTGAGATTGCGGCTGTTTACCTCAATGTTCATGCGACTAGAGTCCTCATTCCGTTTGGTTTCTTTTAGTATATAACCCAAAAGTTAATGATACAATGTTTAGGTTCACTATAGTTGCAGCAAACATGCTGTACAGGCTGCCTTACAACAAAAAGAAGCCCCGCACAGTCGATATGACTTTGCGGGGCTTCTTTGGCTGCCATTACTTAGTAAAGTGAAATCGTTAATGTATCACGCTCGAAATAGGAGTGAAGCGTTGCTTCGCTGCCAACAATCTCTACGCTGATTAAAGATTTAAGACAGGTTTTCAAAGCGTTTTTGCCAGTGGTCAGCTTGCGGTTAAGAACGGTAGACAGTTTTTCAATGGCTTGTTTATTCGTATCGGTTAAGTAGACGGGTATCGTTTTATTTTGGAACATCAGCATCGTTTTCATGGTATGGTCCTCCATCCCGTTAAGGATTTTTTTATAGTGTAAAGTATTTTTTTTATAGTGTAACTGACAATTATTAAATAATTCTTAAAATTCGGTGAGAATTTGGTTACAAAGCTGTAACTTTTGGCAAAAAGGCTTACTGCGGCTGCATGTTAACCCGTTATCCCCGGCGTTCTGGCACGTCCACCTGTTTTTTTCGGAACTGGGAAGGTGTACATTTCATCATTTTGCGAAATACTTTAACGAAGTAACTGATGTGATCGAAACCGACATCTAGCGCTACGGCTGATATTTTGAGCTCGGGCTTCAGCAGCAGCTCGGTAGCTTGCCTGATCCTGTACGCGTTTAAGTATTCAATAGGCGTCTGCCTTGTCATCGTCTTAAAGAAGCGGCAAAATTGTCCTTCGCTCATGGGAATCTGGTCGGCGATTTCAGAGATGCGAACCGGACGGTGAAAATTTTGCTGCATATAGACAATGGCTTTCTTCAGCCTGTCGATTTTGGTCGTATCGGCCATGCTTGCCTCTGTGCGGTTGCAGAAGCAGCCTTGCTCCGCGATTTCTTGGAGCATCAGATACAAACGTCCCTTAACGGCAAGCTCCAGGCCGAGAGGCTGGCTCTCATAAGCTTTCATGATGCATTGCAAATGCTGGAGCAGGGCAGTTCCCCATTCGGTGTCCGGAGTAATATGCCTTGGAAACGTACGTTTCTTATCCTGCAGGGGGGAGATAAAACGCTCCTGCGCAGCATCATAACTAGCACTTGCGAGCATATGGGTATCGAACACGATGGCGCAAAAAGAGCAGGCTTCGTCTCCAAGGGCATGGCCCGCGTGGATATCGCCGCCGTCGATAAATACCGCCTCGCCCGCTCGTACGGGAAAATAATCGGTATCAACCTGAAACAGCACTTCGCCTTCAAGCACGTAAAAAAATTCGGCTTCTGCATGCCAGTGGCAATCCAGCACAGGTATGCCCGCCTCCGGATGCTTAATCCAATAGGCGGCAAGCGGGAACATATTGTCGCCATGCAGACGGTCTTCCTTCAATGAATGACGAGTGGTTTGATCCATTTGTTACAGCCTCCTGCGCAGGTATCGTTAGGTTTGGCTTTCATCAGAGGCAGATCGTCAAAATAGTGCTATAGATGAGCATTATTCTGTTAGATTAGTTCGATTAATTATCAGTATAATGCAATTATGAAGGATTGCAAATAAAACAAAACAGGAAGGTTGGTTCAGTCCATGAAATTTACAGACGGCAACTGGCTCATTCGTGATGAATACAAAGTATTAGGAGCGGTACAGGTTCATGATTTTGAACAAAGAGACGGCAAGCTGACGGCATACGCATCGCCGCAGCCGATCGTTAACCGGTCAAATATGCTCGATACGATGCTGCTGACGGTTCATTTCCATTCTCCATTACCAGGCATTATTGGAGTTAAGCTTGTGCATCACGCTGGCGTTGCGGAACGAGGACCTGCATTCGAGCTGTCCCAAGCGACAGGCAACCACGTTATAATAGAAGAAAATGAAAACGAAGCTGTGCTGACCAGCGGCAATCTAAGCGTTCATATTCGCAAAGGTCCGGTTTGGGCGGTTGATTTCTACCGCGGCGGCGAACGCATTACAGGCAGCACGCAAAAATCGATGGCTTACATTAAAGAAGACAACGGGAATACGTTTATGCGCGAAGAGCTGGATATTGGCGTAGGCGAGTGGGTCTATGGTCTAGGCGAACGCTTTACGCCATTTGTAAGAAACGGACAAGTCGTAGACCTATGGAACAAAGATGGCGGCACAAGCTCCGAGCAAGCCTACAAAAACATTCCCTTCTACATTACAAACAAAGGATATGGCGTATTCGTCAATCATCCTGAGCTTGTTTCGTTCGAAATTGCATCGGAAAAAGTTAAAAAAGCACAATTTAGCGTGGCTGGCGAATCGCTTGAATATTTCATCATCGACGGCCCAAGCATGAAGGAAGTGCTTAACCGTTACACCGATTTGACGGGCAAGCCATCCCTGCCGCCGGCATGGACATTCGGATTATGGCTGACGACATCCTTTACAACGAACTACGATGAAGAAACCGTTAATTCATTCGTTGACGGCATGGCGGAACGAGACCTGCCGCTGCACGTCTTCCACTTCGATTGCTTCTGGATGCGCGAGTTCCACTGGACGGATTTCAAATGGGATGAGCGCGTGTTCCCGGATCCGGTTGGCATGCTGACTCGCTTGAAAGAAAAAGGGCTGAAAATTTGCGTTTGGATCAATCCTTACATCGCACAGCGTTCGCGCTTGTTCGAAGAAGGAAAGCAAAACGGCTACTTGGTCAAAAAACCAAACGGAGACGTATGGCAGTGGGACCTATGGCAGCCAGGCATGTCTCTTGTTGACTTCACCAATCCGGCTGCTTGCGATTGGTACGCAAGCTACTTGCGCGAGCTTGTAGATATGGGCGTCGACAGCTTCAAAACGGACTTCGGCGAGCGCATCCCTACGGATGTAGTTTATTTTGACGGCTCTGATCCGATGAAAATGCACAATTACTACACGCAGCTCTACAATAAAGTTGTATTTGAAGTGCTTGAAGAGAAGCTTGGCAAGAACGAGGCAGCTCTGTTCGCGCGTTCGGCTACGGCTGGCGGCCAAAAGTTCCCTGTTCACTGGGGCGGGGATTGCTACGCGGATTATGAATCGATGGCAGAGAGTCTGCGCGGCGGCTTGTCGCTCGGGATTTCCGGCTTCGGTTTCTGGAGCCACGATATCGGCGGCTTTGAGAATACGGCACCTGAGCATGTATTCAAGCGCTGGCTTGCCTTCGGCTTGTTATCGAGCCACAGCCGTCTGCATGGCAGCAAATCGTACCGGGTGCCTTGGGCTTACGATACAGAAGCCGTAGATGTGACGCGTTTCTTCACGAAGCTGAAATGCCGCATTATGCCTTACTTGTTCAATACAGCCGTTCAGGCAACCGAATTTGGTTTGCCTTCGATGCGTGCCATGGTACTTGAATTCCCTGAAGATCCGACTAGCGAAATTTTGGACCGTCAATACATGCTTGGAGACTCCTTGCTTGTCGCTCCTATATTTAATGAGCAAGGCAATGTTACGTATTACTTGCCAGCCGGCAAATGGACGCACTTGCTGACGGGCGAGGTGGTAGAAGGCGGTTCATGGCGCAAGGAGAAATATGATTTCTTCAGCTTGCCTTTGTTCGTTCGTCCGAACTCGATTATCGCATTGGGCGCTAATGACATACGTCCGGACTACGATTACGCGGACGGCGTATTGCTAGAGCTTCATAACTTGGAGGATGGCAAAACAGCAGAAACTCTTGTGCGTAACGTAAAAGGCGCGACAGAGCTTACCGTATCCGCAAGCCGCGAAGGAAATGCGATTTCTGTGAAGGTGGACGGAAGCAGCAAACCATTCTCGTTTGGCATTAAAGGGCATGGCGACATCATTTCCGTAGATGGCGTAAATGCTGAAGTGAATGGGAATGTGATTAAGCTCTCACCAAGCTCAAAATCATTGGCGTTTACGATTCATATCTAAATGACAGGGTAGAGCAGCTCTGCGGAGGCCGAAGGTTGGCTTTCGCAGGGCTGCTCTTGTATTCTAAGCGAAATAAACAAGCATTGACCAAAATCGCATAAGAAAAGGATAATTAAACAGCTGTTTTTCATAGATGACTGTCGATATAATGAAAGGCGTAAAGCAAAATCCAATACACTAAAATCAAAAATATAAGGGAGTGCAGCTCACATGACACGAATGAACGTAGGTTTGCAGTTGTACACAGTACGCGATGCAACGGCTCAGGACTTTGAAGGCACGCTTCGCAAGGTTGCTGCAATGGGCTATGAAGGCGTTGAATTTGCGGGATATGGCGACATCAAAGCGGAAGCTATGCGCGACTTGCTGCAAGAGCTGAACCTGAAAGCAATCGGCAGCCACATCGGCTTGCATCTCCTTGAGAGCCAGCTTGACGAGGAAATTGCCTACCTTCAGACGATCGGTGCGAAATATGCGATCTGTCCATGGTTGCCTGCTGACGCGCGCGATACGGAAGCTTGGCGCGGGCATCTCGTGAAATTCGAAGAGTATGGAAAGCGTTTCCGCGAGGCGGGCATTACTTTTGCTTACCATAACCATGAGTTTGAATTCGAAGTGGAAATTGATGGCCAAATCGTATTTGATGCGATGTACGAGCGTATTGATGCGCAGCATTTGCAGGTTGAAATGGATATCGGTTGGGTGCAGTATTCAGGCGTAGATCCGCTTGCCTATATCGCGAAATATGCTGGCCGTTTGCCGCTTCTTCACTTGAAGGATTTCCGCGCAGGCGTAAAAGGCGAGCAAATCGATACGGTTGAGCTGGGTAGAGGCGATCTGCCGCTGCTGGATATTATCGACGCTGCTTCGAAAGCTTCTGTTGAGTGGCTAATTGTCGAGCAGGACACTTGCGCGAACCCTCCGCTTGAGGCTGTAGCTGAAAGCATGGAATGGATGAAAAGCAATTTTTTGAGCAAATAATCATAAAATAAAAATATTCTAATTCAGAACAGGTAGGGGAAAAATAACATGTCTAAAGTACGCGTTGCAGTGATTGGCTGCGGATCTATCTCGAAATACCGTCATATCCCAGAGTATGCAGCCCACGAAAATGTAGAGTTTGTTGCCTTTGTTGACCCGATCATCGAGCGTGCAGAGCATTATGCTAATGAGCATGGCGGCAAAGCGTTTGCTGATTTCGAAACGATGCTTGCAGAAATAAAGCCGGATGCAGTAAGCGTATGTACGCCAAACGCATTGCATGCGCCTATGTCTATTGCTGCAGCTAATGCTGGCGCTCACGTGCTGGTTGAGAAACCAATGGCTGTAACTGACGAAGAAGCGGAAGCCATGATTGAAGCCGCTAAGAAAAACAACGTACATTTGATGGTTGGCCACAACCAACGCTTCATGCCTCCGCATGTGAAAGCGAAGCAAGTGTTGCAATCAGGCGTTCTTGGTAAAGTATTGACTTTCCGTACTTCCTTTGGCCACCCTGGACCGGATGGCTGGAGCATCGATGGCGCAGAAAGCTGGTTCTTCCGTAAAAAAGAAGCCATTATGGGCGCAATGGGCGATTTGGGCGTTCATAAATCCGACTTGATCCGTTGGATGCTCGATGACGAGGTTTCTGAAGTAGCCGGTTTTGTAGGCACGCTGGATAAGGACACTGACGTAGACGATAACGCTTCCTGCTTGCTTCGCATGAAGAGCGGCGCAATCGGCACGCTTGTAGCAAGCTGGACTTACTATAAAGGCGAAGACAATAGCACAATTCTTTGGTGCGAGAACGGCGTAATGAAGATCGGTACGCATCATGACGATCAAGTAATCGTTGAGCTTCGCAATGGTACGGTAGAGAAACATAAAGTAGGCGCGATTTCCACGAATGACAAGCAAGAATCAAGCGGTGTTGTTAATGCTTTCCTTGAAAGCATTCTAACGAACACTACGCCTGCGGTAAGCGGTGAAGACGGCCGTGCTTCCTTGAAAGTCATCTTGTGCGCTTTCGAATCGCAAGCGACAGGCAAATTCATTTCAGTTAACTAATTAAACCCCAATACCTTCGATTAACGAGCTTGCCTCGTCCGATCGGAGGTATTCTTTTTTGAACAGTATCTTGCATTATAGAATAGCATGTGGTAAATTGTAAAAAACACCAAATCACGATGCCCCGCTATACTATAATGATGAATAGTGAACTATGCTTTATATCGCAGGATGCGAGCCGCCTAGATTTCACTTCATTACTGGAGGACAAGGAATGAACATCCAATTTAAAAAGGGCGTACTTGAAATATGCGTGCTTGTGCTGGCAACGCGAGGCGACCGTTACGGCTACGAGCTGGCAGTGAAAATTTCCGAGAAGTTCGAGGTAGCCGTTGGCAGCGTATATCCGCTGCTGAGCAGATTGACGCAGGACGGTTATTTCTCGACTTATTTGAAGGAATCGACGGAAGGCCCGCCGCGTAAATATTATCATTTGACGCCGGATGGCTGGAACCATATGAGAAACTTGATTGCGGAGTGGGAAAACTTTACCCAGGCCGTAAATGAAATTGTAGAGGAAGGACTAAAGCCATGACGACAAGAGATCGGTATATGCTGGAGCTGGAAGGCATGCTGAAGGTGATCCCTGAAGCGCAGCGCAAGGAATGGTTATATGATTATTACATCCACTTTCAGCAAGCGGTTGAAAATGGACAAAGCGAAGAGGATGCTGCTCGTGAGCTAGGCGACCCTAAAATCATCGCTAGTGAGCTTCTGCTGGGATACCGGGTTAACCAAGCCGAGTCGAATAACAGCTTCGGCAAGCTTTCCAAGGCCGTCTTCTCGACGGTGAGCCTCGGATTATTCAATGTGATTTTCATACTTGGCCCTTATCTAGCCTTGGCTGCTGTACTGCTTGCGCTCTGGGCTTCTGCTGTCGCTATGGGAATTGCAAGCGTAGGGGTCATTGTTGAAAGCTGGTTGAATGATACCTTCACGATTCCTCAGGCTCTCACGATCGGTTTAATTTTCAGTGCCTTGACGATCCTGCTGGTGATCGGCTTGCGAGCCCTTACAAGTGCTTTCTACAAAATGACTTTAAAATATTTGAAATTCAATACCAGAATCATCAGGGGGAATAATAAATGAAAAAGCTCGCTGCTTTTGCTCTTATATTGCTTGGCATTGGAGTAATATGTGCCTTCTTTGTTTTTGATAAAAATGATTTCGTTAAATTGAAAGGCGATCCGTATTTGCAGGAACAATCGATTGATGCGACCGCTGTAAAGTCCATTTACACAGAAACGGACACCTTTGACCTAACGTATGTGCAAGGTACCTCCAATAAAGTAAAGCTGCGCCTGGAGGGCAATGTTTCAAAGAAACTGATGGATAAAATCGTATTTACTGCGGAAACGAAAGGGGATTCCCTTTATATAAAAAGCAATACCAGAAACCAGTTTTTTTCGTTTGGCATATCCATCGTAAACTTGCATTTGACCATTGAGCTGCCAGAGAAGCTATGGGACAACTTTCAAGCTGAAAGCGACACGGGAAAAATTAATATTGATAAGCTGAATGCAGCTAACTTAGAGCTTGAAACAGATACCGGAAACATTGCGATCGGGCAATTGGAAGCCAAAAAGCTCTCATTGAAATCCGATACGGGTGACCTGAAAGTATCTAATTATACGGCTTCGGAGGTTCAATTCGAAACCAATACGGGTAACGTGAGGCTCGAAGACGGAACAGGAAGGCTAAAGGGTGAGACGGATACGGGCAATGTGCGCGTGGATGCAGCGGAGCTGCACAATGATATAGCGATTAGCACGGATACCGGCAATATTTCGATCAACGTTGATCAACAACCGACTTCGGCAACGATCCTAATTAATAAGGAGATCGGGAAAACTCAAATCGAATGGGAGGGCTTGTCGGAGAGCGGTAATTCAAAAAACAATGTGAAACGAGTAATTGGCGGAGGAGAGCTCCAGATCGAATTGGAGTCGGATACCGGAAATATAAAGCTAGGCAAACGATAAGCTGGGCAAAAATATAAGTTTATACAAGTTGAAGAAGCGGGCTGTGGAAATTTCCATAGCCTGCTTTTTTGTATATCTGCCGTTTCGGCTCTCAGCGCGCAGCATATGCTATAAGAGATGTTTTCCCGAAAGGAAGCGATGCAAAATGGCTGTTGAACGCAAAAACTTCCGTAGATTCACCTACGCGGAATATATGGAGTATCTCAAGCCTTACCTGACAAAGGTCAAGTTCTCGCAGGTTCATGTGCATGGGACCTGGAAACCGACGATTGCGGATTACCGCAAAGCAACCGATAAGATTAAGATCATCCAAGCGATGTGGAGGTTTCATGCCATTACGCAAAATTGGGGAGATATCGCCCAGCACGCGACCATTGATCCGGACGGATACATTTGGGAAGGCCGATCTCTGCTTCAAGCTCCTGCTTCGGCAGTAGGCTATAACGATTCGGATGATGACCGGATCCATCCGTTTATGTTCGAGATGATCGGTAATTTCGATGTAGGGGCGGAGAAGCTTGAAGGAGCTCAGCTCGCTACGGCCGTTAAGCTGACAAGCAGCATTGCTGCGCTGTGGAAGCTTCCTGAGAGCCAGATCAAGTTCCATCGCGAAATGAACCCAGGCAAAACCTGTCCGGGAAGCGGCGTAAGTAAACCGGCCTTTCTAGAGCTTGTGCGCGATTGGAGGGAAGTCGAGATGAGTCCAACCGATGCCAACAAAATTATAGCCCAATGGCTGTCTCCTGCATGGTTCGCGGCGGCCACCAAAGCAGAGCGCGATGAGATTCACCGCTTGGCAAATGAACTGCGAAAAGCCAGCGGTCAACTCTAATATTCGCGCAAAACCGTTGATGAGCATATTCTCACAATGCAGTAGCGGTGCTGTTTTGCTAGCTGTTTTCAGTAGTTTACCAGTTTTTGTGTCATGAAACGGCCAAAACCCCATGGTAAGATAAGTGGCGTCGGGAAGAACGACACGCCAACAAAACGAAAACGCTGCTGAATTGATCATCAGTCGTCAGTCGCTTTGGATAAAAAAACTTATCTTATTAGGAGGAATTATTCATGAAGATGCAACCAATACGTGTAGGTGTCGCCAGCCTAATCGCAGCAACAGTAATCGGTACAGGGTTTACGGCTCCAACGGCAGGTGCAGCACCGGCTGTGAAAACCTACTCCAACATTCAAGCCTTTACACTTAGCCAAGATACAATCCAACAGATTGCAGATCGTTATGGCATAGATCTTAGTAAGCTGCTTAACGGCGGAACCATTCAATTTCCATCGACAGGCGGCAACACAGGTACAACGAATCCGAGCACAGGTACGGGTTCCGGTACGGTAACAAAACCAAGCACGGGTACAGGCTCTGGTACAGTAACGAAACCAAGCACGGGTACGGGTACTACGACAAAGCCTAGTACTGGAGGCAGCACAGGCAATGGCTCAACAACAGGCAACACAGGCTCGGGCAGCACGGATGCTGGATCGATGAGCGAGTATCAATCCCAAGTGGTTACACTTGTGAACCAAGAGCGTGCGAAAGCAGGTCTCGCGGCTTTGAAGACGGATGCGCTGCTAACTAAAGTAGCTACTGCCAAAGCGAAAGACATGGACGATAACAACTATTTCAGCCATACTTCGCCGACTTACGGCTCTCCATTTGATATGATGCGCTCATTCGGTGTCACTTATTCCTATGCAGGCGAGAACATTGCTTCGGGTCAACGTACACCTCAAGAGGTAATGACTGCATGGATGAACAGCGCAGGTCACCGCGCAAACATTCTTAGCCAAAACTTCACGAAAATCGGTGTTGGTTACGTGAATGGCGAGTGGGTTCAAGAATTTACAGGCTAGTCACTGTGACTCATTGATTGGATGAAGCTCGAACGTTAAGGGCGCATGTCGCCCTTAACCATTTTTTTTGACAAAAACGCTGCCGAAGTTGTGAAACTTCGGAATAGCATAGGAGGATTTACCTTAATGTTTAAAAAACGTAATGTAGCTGCAGCAGTTATCGGATTATCCGTCATGATGGCAGCAGGAACGGTCAGTGCGGCATCCCAAACACATACAACGAAAGACAATGATACATTTTGGAATTTATCTAAACAATATAATGTGCCCTTGGATACACTAATGAAAGCTAATTCAAAGATTGATCCACTGAACCTGTATAAAGGCCTAAAGCTTACGATTCCGACTGCTGCAGCCGATGCATCTGCTGTACAAAAAACGGTTACCGCAAAAGCAGCCGAAGCGGATGACGCAAAAACGGTTACTGCCATGAATGGTAAAGAATACGCTTACTCAAAAGCGCTTATCGTACAAGCTACGGCATATACCTCTGCCGCTTCAGAGAACGGCAAGTGGGGCGCGGTTGACTATTTTGGGGACAAGCTTAAAGTAGGAACAATTGCAGTTGATCCCAAAATGATTCCTTTAGGAACAAAGCTTTATGTTACCGGCTATGACTATAACGGATTGCCACAAGGCGGTATGGTTGCAACGGCAACCGATATCGGCGGCTCGATCAAAGGCAACCGTATTGATATATTTGTACCAGGCGTATCCAGCCAAGCGATGTCCTTTGGCATTCAAAATGTAAAAGTATTCGTTCTGGAATAGGCTTCTATTGAAAAAACGTTAATTCGCGCAAAGCAGCGAGTTAACGTTTTTTTAGTTCAAGCTGCTTATCGCGCGGCTGACTGGCCAACCAGCTCTGGCAGCGTTACGAGCTCATACCCTTTGCTTTTAAGCAGGTAGATCAGCTTTGGCAAAGCATTTAGCGTGCCGGATAGGTTTTGGCCGTTTCCGCCGCCGGCGTGCTGAAGGACGATAGAGCCAGGCTGCAGCGTTTTTTTTATGTTTTTCAAAACAGCGGCACTGCTAGGGTTGTTTTTCCAATCCACGGAATCAACATCCCAATTGACGATGGTATAACCAGCCTGTTCGCTCCATCTGATCTGCTGCGGCAGCATTTCGCCATAGGGCGGCCGGATAAAATGAGGAGAGTAACCGATTATATTTTTAATAATGGTATCGGTTTTCCCAATTTGTTTTTTGTAATTAGTTAAGGTTAATGTCGACAACACGGCGTGATTATAAGAATGGTTGCCGATCACATGCCCTTCGTTATGTATTCGCTTTACCATTGCCGGATATTTGGCGGCACGTGTTCCAACAACAAAAAAAGTGGCGCAAACATCATGTTCGGCAAGCACATCTAATATAGCAGGCGTATATTTGGAGTCGGGAGCATCATCGAACGTTAGAGCGACTCTCCTGGCATGGCGAGGCCCATTCAGGAGGAACGCATTTGGAAATTGCTTGTGCAGCTTTACCCAGGACATATCGGCTGCTCTTTGTTTTTTCGCTTCTGCTGCGGGTTTAATTTGCCTTTGCGTATGCGTGCCGGACGAAGCCGCAGCAGAAGCTGCGGTCACATTAAGCAGTAAAATACCCAATAAAGCGGTGCTCATCATCGGCAGCCATTTTTTTCGTGTTGCATCCCACATCCCACATCCATCCTTATCCTTCATAATAAAATTTCTGTGCCGCTATTTTAACCAATCAGCGCCTAATCATGCGCTTTACATTGAAAAAGGACGAGCTTAAGATAATGAAAGAACATTATTCTCTTATTCCCATTCAAAGGAGCGCATGAGATGAAGCTGCTGCAATATAAGGAAAAAAATCAAGTGAAATTGGGCATCAAAACGGAACAGGGCATTATTGATGTTGAAGCGGCCTCACTGGCTACGGGCTTGCCTGTCCCAGCAACGATGGAAGGTATACTCGAAGGTGGAGCTGAGGCGTTGGCCCAGCTGGGCTTGATCGCAAAAGAGATTAGTTCTACGCAAGGTCATCCTTGCGTGATGGAGGAGAAAGCAATTTCCTTTGCGCCTATTCTCTCCTCTCCGCAGAAAATCATCTGCGTAGGTCTAAATTACCGCAAGCATGCAGAGGAAACGAAGGCAGATATTCCAACGTCGCCCATCTTGTTCAATAAATTCGCGAATGCGCTGACCGGACATGGCCATGCTGTAAAGCTTCCGCATACGAGCAACGAGGTCGACTATGAAGCGGAGCTTACGATCGTTATAGGCAAAACGGCTAAGGATGTCGAGGAGTCGGACGCGCTAGACTATGTTTTTGGATACAGCTGTGCCAATGATTTATCTGCGCGGAACCTGCAGCGTCGCACCTCGCAGTGGATGCTTGGCAAAAGCTGCGACGGCTTCGCGCCGATTGGACCTTACATCGTAACAGCCGATGAGGTAAGCGATCCGGATGCTCTAACAATTGCTTGCAGTGTCAATGGCATTCGTAAACAGCATTCCAATACAGCGGATATGATATTCTCGTGTCGGGCCATTATCAGCTATATCTCCAAGCACATGACTCTTGTGCCAGGCGATATCATTATGACTGGAACGCCAGAAGGCGTAGTAGTCGGATATCCAAGGGAGGAGCGCGTCTATTTGAAAGCAGGAGATGTGGTGACGGTAGAGATTGAGCTGCTTGGCGAGCTGACGATCACCATGGTTGACTCTCATTGATAATCATTGTCGGCCAATGTATAATTAATGCAATTGTTATTAATTGTACAGGGGTAGAAATGAGGGGACGTGCGAAGTGCTGAATGAATCCATGCTGGAAAAGCTGGAAAATAATTTTGATCTAACAGTTAAAAAGCAAGAGAGTCCTGTGTTTAGCTGTCCAGCTGCTGAATTGACCGATGAGATCAAAATGAAGCAGTTATTAGATTTATACACTCCTCTTGTCAAAGGGATGGATCCATCCGTTGGAGAGGTGTATATGACCGGCTGGTTTAGAGGGCCAATTCTTGGACTTCTTTATATGTTATCTGCTTGGAATAAAACAGCTGATCTTTCATTAAATAATCTAACGGTTCAACTGTACAAAGCATCCTATAATGGCCGTGAATATTATGCAACTAACTTTCTGTTGAATCGTTTGGAGCTTCATTCTGGACCTGATGATCCGATAGAGCAGGCTGCCTGGGCGGAAGAGCAGCTCAGCAGCTTTATCTCGCAGACGTTGCGACCGGTTTTTGAGACGATTGCGAAGGTAGGCACTTTGCAAGTGGGCATGCTATGGAGCCAGATTCCCACCTCGCTTGAATACGGGTATGAGAGGTTGATGGAATCCGATGAATGTGAGTCGGTTAAGGAGCAGGCAACGAGAAACTACGGCATTGTGAAAGCAATAGACGGTGCTATATTTGGCAGAAGCAAAAATCCTTTTAACATCAAACTCCGTATGACCGAGTCACTGGCATCCCCTGATAAACAGGTGCGGATGAAAGCAGCTTGCTGCCTGTATTATTTGGTTGACGGAGGCTATTACTGCTTTACTTGCCCACGGCTGAAAGAAGCTGAGCGTGACAAAAGGCGGACAGAATACAGAGCCGAGCAGCAAGCTAAATAAGCGCTAACGACAAACAGACCACCTCTTTCCGCATTGTTCCTGCGAGAGAGCGTGGTCTGTTTTAATTCTATGGCTTACTTCATTTTGAAAACGCTAATGGTTCTGAGCAATTGCGCGGCCATCGTGCGCATCCGCTCCGTTTCCTCTACAACGGCCTGAACGGAAGCGATCTGTTCGTTCATGGATGCTGACACCTGTTCGGTACCCGCAGCGGATTGTTGAGTAATGGCGGATATATTTTGTATGGCTCCAGAAATTTTACGTGCGCTCTCAAGCATAACATCGCTCTCCTGAGAGAAAACAAAGATTTTGTCCGTAATAAATTGTACGCTTTGGACGATTTCTGAGAAAACCATTTCCGATTCTTTAATATGCTCCGTTTGCAGCTTTACAACCTCTTCGTTGGTTTTCATGTTAGTGATCGTTTGTTTGATGCCTTCATCGATGCTTTTCACTAAATTAAACACTTCTTTGGTCGAGGCGCTGGATTCCTCTGCAAGCTTGCGCACTTCCTGAGCGACTACCGCGAAGCCGCGGCCATGCTCGCCAGCCCTTGCTGCCTCAATGGAAGCGTTCAGTGACAGAAGGTTGGTCTGCTCGGCTATATCCGAAATCGTCGTCGTGATTGCGCTTATGCCTTTCGCCTTGCGGGCAAGCTCCTCGATCGTAGCGGAAACTTTCTCCGTTGCCTCGACGTTGCGGCGCATGCCGTCTGCTTGGACGTCCAGTGCTTTCATACCTTTGTCAACGAGCTGAAGAGTTTGCTCCGAACGCGTATTCATTTCTTTGGTGGAAGTAGCGTAGTCTGATACCTTCTCCTCGATCTCGGTAATGGATTCGCTCATGTCCGAGACATCCTCGGAAATTTCATTCGCACCCGTCGCAAGTTCATTGGCGCTCGCCGCTACTTGCTGCATGGCAATCTGAATATTATTGTTTTTGTCAAAAATGCTGTGACTGGTATCCGATACATGACGGATAATGCTGCTTGTCTCCGTTAGAATATCGCGAAGCTTATCGATCATGCTGTTAAAGGAATGTCCGAGCTCGCCTAGTGCGGACGATGAGCTTGTATCAATTTTTTGTGTGAAATCGCCTTTGGAAATACGAAGCGCCGTTCCTTTCACTTCATCAAAGGAGTTATTGATGGATCTCTCAATAAATGAAACAAATGGGAGAGTAAGGATAGCCATAATGATTGTAACAATAATACCAGCTATGAGCGAGCCACCTGATACGGATAAAATGAGAAGCATAATGAGGGCAAACACCGCTAAATTAAGATAAGAAGTGATCAGCAGCTTATTGCGCACGGAAAGCGAATAGTACCATTGGATCATTATGTAAGCGCTCCTTTTATTAGAATATCCATATTATAGCACCCGCCGCGAAATTGGTCTATAATTGTCGTTTCATAAAAAAATAAATATAAATGACGGACCGCAAGCGGCTTTTCGGAAAATACTAAACCGTTTTTCGGTGTAACAATAATTAGAAAATGATACCATTACCGTTAAGAGATTATATATTGTTTATTTACTGTAACAAAAATTTGGATAATGAATCTATCTTTAAACCTATGTCAAAAGTCGTGACTTCGGAGATGAAGATGTAGATTATAAATAGGGTTGTTCGAACCTACGACAAAAGATTCAATTTCAGCTTAATGGAATCTAAGTCTCTATTTAATTGTGTTAAAAAAAGTAAAATAAATAAATTTTGTGTCGAATTATAATGATTATTTGAAAATATTATCAATTTATTTGTTGAAAATGATAGAAATGAACTATATAATATGCGTTGAGGTCTAATTGGAAACTCATATCCAAAAAATCATAAAGGAGGATAATTAGTATGCAAATGGATTCGTCGTCACTTGCCAGGCAAGTGGAATTTGTGTTTCGACAGCTTGAGGGAGAACTGACTAATGCGACAGCAGGCACTGTGTTAATTCATATCAGAAATAATGCCGTGGGGAAGTTCGGAGTCAGGCATCATCCGATTGAGAGCAAAAACGGAAAGTTTGAAAGCGTGGATAAAGGATTGACCGGAGCGCAGGTACAAGCCTTCAAGCAAATGGCGATCGAATCCCTGAGGTATCGGAAGGATTGGACGCATGGCGAAATTCTTTATGATTTCTCAGTAAGGGCGAGTGCCAATTCATGGTCAGCAAGCATATTGTTTGAGTCGAATTACAATATGGCCAACTGGAACTCACGCTATTATCCGAGAAAAAATGATTTATGGGATTCACAATAGACATAGAGCAAAGGAGGAGCTGGCACTTGGTGCCAGCTCCTCCTTTGACGATCAGCCAAAATCGAGGTCGGGATACACGTAAGGGGATTCAGGAGCTTTAATGCGTTCGAGTTTGATGGCCTCCAACGTGATGATCTCATTGCCCATGTAAGTGGAAGTGGTCAAGAATCCTCTCACAGAGATCCATTCATCTTTGGCGTAATCATTCGCTTTTGGCCAAATAATCATCAAGCCGTAGGGAAGCGCATCCGCAGAGCAGCAGTTCATCGCGAATCGGCTAACGGCGAGGCGCTCGCGCCCCATGTCTTCTTCGCGATAGACAAAACCAGTCAGTTCAATTTCTTTGCCCATAAATGCCTCGCGGTACAGGTCAAGCGTTGTTAAGGTCTCGATAAATTGTTTCTCGGGAACGGAGATAAGCGATTGCGCGTACAGCTTCTTCCCGTATGCCGCATGGGCTTCCGTATATTCGTCATATGGAAATAGTAATGCCAAAGAATCCGTGGCGGTCGCATTGGGCTGCTGGGCAGGTGCAGGAGACGCCTCTGCTGAAGTTACACCGATTGGGGCAAGCGGGTTTGGAGCGGAAGTTCGTTCGTATCCGCTGATCCCCGTTAGGCTAACGCCTTTTTTGGAGGCGAGCGCGCTGCCAAGCGTTCCTGTGGGAACGAGAAACCCAAGCAGTAAAGGAAACACAAACAGCCCATAAATGATGATGTTCTTGAAGATCGATGGCGAGGGTTCCTGTGCGCAATCACATGCCGGGTTAGCATGGCCGAGCCGTTTTTGCAAAGCAGCGTAGACTTGGTAAATGGCAGCGGCATATAGCCCTATTGCCGAGAGCTTAACATAAAGCTCCATCCTGGGCGCAATATAAAGCATCATTTCTCCAGTCCGGTCAAGGTATACGATAAACATGGCAAATCCGGTCAAGATGGCTGCTCGAATGAGATGATGTGTCATAGCAATACCTCCATGATCCAGGCGCCAACCAAGGTCAGGCCTGCGGTTAAAGCAATAAGGATTAATACGAACTTAACACGAAACGTAGTCAGCAGCATGAGCGTGTTTTTGAGATCGATCATTGGCCCGAACACGAGGAAAGCAAGCAGCGGACCGAAATCGAACATCCCGCTGAATGACGATGCAATAAAAGCATCGGATGTTGAGCAGATCGATAATATAAAAGCAAAACCCATCATAAACAAATAGGAAAATAAGGGCTGATCAGCAAAAGCAGTCAGGGTGCTGCGGTCAATGACGGTCTGAAGCACGGCTGTCAGAAGAGCGCCGAATATTAAATACTTGCCCATTTCGAAAAACTCGTCCGAAGCATGAGAGAGAATCGAAGCGATACGGCCCCGGAAGCCTTTGCCAGCCGAATCGTGATCATGGCTATGCGAATGCCCGTGAGGGGCAAAGCTTGCAGGGGTCACTGATTTAAGAGGGCTCCTGCGCATGAACTTGTATAAAAGCAAACCGACAATGACCGAAACGGCAAAAGCTAGTCCCATTCTGGAGTAAGCCATGGTCGGTGTCGTCCGGAAGGCTGTGAACGTCGACGCGTAAACGATAGGGTTGACGATGGGACCGGCCAATAAATAAACGATACCTATGTAGGCAGGCATTCCTTTGCGGATGAGGCGGCGGACGACCGGGATCATGCCGCACTCGCATAAAGGAAAAAGCAGCCCAAGCAAGGCGCCGAATAGCACGCCGGCAATGGGATTTTTGGGGGTGAATTTTTTTATCATAGCATCGGTGACAAACACCTGAAGCAAAGCGGAAAAAACGACACCAAGCAAAATAAAGGGGAAAGCCTCCAATATAATGCTTATGAACAATATCTTGAACGATTGCAAATTGGCACTGCTGAAAAGATGCGCGGGCAGTTCTCGGTTCGTTAAGATAAGAGCCAGCATAACTAGACATCCTGCCCCGATTAGGGGAGTGCCGAAGCGAAATAAAAATTTGAGCATAGTGTAATATCCTCTCTTCATTGTAAGGATTACGATTATCAGTATAGCGTATGCTCGTACGCCTTACAATAGGACAATTTTTTATCCGCTTGACTTTATGATTCACAAAGGTATAATCGTTTTAAATGCAATGATGGGAATAAGTAAGCTCGATTGTTTTGCGTGCAGAGAGCCGGTGGAGGGTGCGAACCGGCGCAAGCAACGATGCTGAATGGGGCCCGGAGCCTACATGCGGAAACGGACGGCAATAGCCTCCTTTATATGTTTGTACGGCAGCTCCCCGTTACGGAGCATCAAGGCTTATGGATGAACAAGCGCTTTTGTATAACAAGCGTTCCATAAGCGAATTAGGGTGGCACCACGGTCCCTCGTCCCTTGCGGCGGGGGATTTTTTGCGTTTTTTGATAAGCTGGCCAGTCCAGAAATTGATGATGAAAAGGGGTAGAATTAAGATGAAAAAAGTACTTTCCGGCATTCAGCCAAGCGGGCAGCTTACACTCGGAAACTATATCGGAGCCATGCGAAACTTCGTAAAGCTGCAGCATACGGAGGAATGTTTCTTTATGGTTGTGGATCTTCATGCGATCTCGGTTCCTCAGGAGCCAGCAGCGCTGAGAGAACAGACGGAGGCGGTAGCCGCTTTGTTTATTGCTGCGGGCATTGATCCGCTGAAAGCCAATGTATTCGTTCAATCCCATGTGAGGGCCCATGCAGAACTTGGCTGGTTGTTTACGACGCTTGCCAATATGGGCGAGCTAGAGAGAATGACGCAGTTCAAAGATAAATCGTCAGGCAAAGATTCGGTTGGCGCGGGCTTATTCGTTTATCCAACGCTCATGGCCGCCGATATTTTGGTCTATAATGCAGACCTCGTGCCTGTGGGCGACGACCAGAAGCAGCATTTGGAGCTGACTCGCGATCTGGCGCACCGCTTTAATACAAGATTCGGCAACTACTTCACGCTTCCGGAGCCATATATTCCGAAGGTTGGCGCCAGAGTGATGTCTCTCGACGATGCCAGCAAGAAAATGAGCAAAAGCAATCCGAACGCAGGCAGCTTTATTGCTTTGCTTGATCCACCGGACGTTATCCGCAAAAAAATCAGCCGGGCGACGACCGATTCCGGGCGTGAAGTAAAATATGACCCTGCGAACAAACCGGAAGTTAGCAATCTAATCAGCATCTATTCGCATTGTGCCAATATGAGTATTGAAGAAATTGAGGCTCGTTATGAGGGGCAAGGCTACGGGCCGTTCAAAAAGGAGCTAGCAGAGCATGTTGTTTCTGTGATCGAGCCATTGCAGGCTAGGTATCATGAGATTCGCAGCTCGGGCGAGATTCATCAGATATTGAAACAAGGGGCTGAGCGTGCTTCTGTTATTGCAGATCGTACGCTTGCAGAAGTGAAAGAGCTTATGGGCTTTCTTGCGCCCCGAGCATAATGGATCGAGGAAAAAACAAGGCTGGCGCTTGCGTCAGCCTTGTTTCTTTCTGCGCAGGCGCGCCTTCACGATGAAGCCTGCTCCAATGGTGAAAAGGCTAAGCGAACCGAATAACAATACCAGCCAGCCACTATAACTAATGGAGACAGCCATCGCGCTCATAAAGAGAATGGCTAGCACAGAAAAGAACAAAGAAAGCGGTTTGGACACGGTATTTTCTCTCCTTCACAAATCGTCAATATATTTTTTTAGATTTAAGAATAGTTTCTGTGACAGTGCACATAATAAGCTTGCAAGCTTGCAACACACATCAAAGTGCAGAGGACGAAAGGAGCAATACATTATGGCAGGAAGCAGAAGCAATCAACTCGTTGTACCACAAGCAAACCAAGCACTACAACAAATGAAACTTGAGGCAGCACAAGAGCTGGGCGTGCAAATTCCTCAAGATGGTTACTACGGTAACGTTTCAACTCGCGATGCAGGCTCCCTAGGTGGCTACATTACGAAAAAGCTAGTCCAAATTGCTGAACAACAGCTTTCTGGCGGCAACCGCTAATTGCTACTAATACACAATGAAGAATTGAAGCCCAAGGCATGCCTTGGGCTTCTTTGCTGTTTAAGCACGTTCAACGCTCAAAAAAAAGAAAGCCCCCTCTATTTTGCGCCAAGGGCTTTCCCGCGTCAATATCAATAAGTATCCATGCGAAGTCTCTTCATCAAACGCTCGTCGCTTAACCAGCCAACATAGGAACCGATGGTCTCGTATTTCTTATTCATAAGAAGCACGCCTACGAACGGATATTGCTTGCGGTGACGATACCGCACGTCGCACCATCTGACTTCAAAGCCCCAATGATGCTCCCGAACGTCGGCGCAAGCGAAGCTTGTAAAATATAAAAAGGAGCGGATCGCGGGATCGTTTTTGGATTTGGCTACGGCCGGATGCTCAGAGCACTGGACTCTGTCCAGCCATTTTAAAGAGCTGCCGCGCAAATTGCCAATGACGAAGCCGCCGCTTTTTGCTTGCTTCACAATATTCCATACAGACAAGGAGATCGTTGGAATTGCGATGTAAACATCGCCCTCTTCATATTCGTCATCAAGCTTCTTCATTCTCTGGACGGTGCTTCTGGCCGTCAATGTTCGCCATACGAAATAGATGGCGAGGAACAAATACATGAGAGGAAAAAGAAATGCAGGATTTACGAAGCCGCCTGCCCACAGTAAAATAGCTATGACATGTGCAGTGAAAATAATGGGATCAAAAATATGGATGATATTCCATGAAATCCACTTTTCCGTGAAAGGCCTCATCGCTTGCGTGCCATACGTATTAAATAAATCCGTAAACACGTGGACGCAAACGGCAAGCAGCACCCAGCCTCCGATATGGAGCCATGGCAAGGAACCGCGGTAAAAGAGCTGCAGAATGCCGGTTATTAATAAAGTCCAAATCGCAATGGCAGGAAGCGAATGGGAAATTCCGCGATGATTGCGAATGTAAACGGCGTTCCCTTTTAATCGCAGCAGCCCGTCCAAGTCTGGAGCCTGCGATCCGATTACTGTACCGAGCAATACCGCGGTATGAATCGATGTATCTGCTGCAACGACGGGATCGACGGCTGCAAGACCGGCGAGGCCAATGCCCATGACAAGATGTGTGCCAGTATCCAAGTCCATTCCTCCTGTATTCATAATGATCACGTTTAGTATCGACGGAGAAAGGGAACTTTATCAATACCAGCCAAAGGAGACTGAAGGGAAATGTATATTTGTTTTGCAGAATATCGTATCATGCCGCAAATGCGGGAGCAATATTTGGCCTACACGGGTGATCTGCTCAAGGGCATGACTAACCTCTATTTATATGAAGGAACAGATCAGCCAGGCTTGTTCGTGGAGGTGTGGAACGCTGCAACGGCCGAGGAAGCGGAGCAAATAAAAGAAGAACGCTGCGGGGAGCGTTCTTCTTGGTATCGCATATCGGAATGGATCGAGGGAGGAGCGGCTAAGATGCATATCTGGACCTTTAAACCGGTGCATCCTGGCGCAGCCAAGGGGAATTAACGGCTAGAATTGACTGTGCCCAGGGTTGCCGTTCCAAGTGGCGTTGATGAGCTTACGACGCCGCCTTGAAACGGATATTCATAAGCGATTGGCTCATCGAAGGTCACGTAATCAAGATTGAGCGTTAAAAGTAAGTAACGCATACCTGTCGAAGGATCGCTGATGATGATATGATCGCGACCGGCAGCCTCAATAATGCCTTTGAAAATTTTAGCGTTCCACTCACGGTTGTTTTCATATGTCATGTAGAAAGTCGCCATCTTGCCGCGATTAAGACGCAATATGTTTTCTACATAGGATTCCTCAACGGCGGGCAGCGTAACGATATTGCCCCCTGATGGCGTAATAAATGAACCGCTCGGAACCATAGGCGGCGACATTTGTGGAGCTTGCGCCTGGAAAGCAGGGAATGTGGTGGCTTGCTGCATGGCCATTGGTTGCTGCATAGCCATTGGCTGCTGCTGCATGCCCATTGGATAACCATAGTGGCCGTAGCCTTGGGTTGGACCTGTATTCGCGGGACTTACCTGATTTTTGTAACCATAACCGTTAGACATGTTAAAATTCCTCGCTTTCACACATTAGAAATGATTTTAATAGACGGAGGGGCAATCCTCAGGCGTTGGAATGAAGAAGCAATGAGCCTTGTATCTACCGCTGTTGGACTGGTCATACCAAGTGTCGGGGCAGTCGCCTGCCGGACGGAAAAACCAAAGAGCATTGGAAGCAGGATGCTGGCGCTCTCCATTTATAATCCTTTGGGCTAATCGGATATCTTTGTCCCGTGCGCTCTGATAGAAATAACCTTTGGTTATTGCCTCGAACCCGCCAGGGCTTTGGTACACCATATCCGGTATGGAGCGGATATTTCTGAAGTCCAGGCAATTGCCGCGGACGCGGTTCACGCCGACATTGCCAACCATCAGCATTCCGAGCTCACCTTCGCCCTCAGCTTCGGCACGCATTAGACGGGCCAGCATTTTTGTATCCTCGGAGTTGGTTTTAATGACTGCCATAGACTGGATGGGTCACTTCCCTTCGCATACGTATGAGAGGTTTGATGCGCTGATTCATCTGGGCATCAATCTACATAGTCAGTGTACTCGGCGCCCAGTCAATTGGTTACTAAATGATTTGTCACAATTTGCGTGGCAAAATGATGAACAAAGCCGTCGAACGTTGTCATCGCAACCTTTTTTCGGTATGATTAAGAACGATTCATCAATGGATGATAGACGCATCAGGCGTCTTGTCGCATAACTCGGGAGGCTCGCTTCGTGCTGAAAGACTTAATTGCATTGACAAAACCGCGGCTACTTCGACTTAATGTGTTTGCTGCACTAGGTGGTTTTTTGGTCGCTTCTAAATGGAACGTTGACTTCATGCTGCTCCTTTGGGCGCTGCTTGGATCAACCTTAACGATTGCCTCCGCTACCGTCATTAATAATTATTGGGACCGTGAGCTCGATTTGAAGATGGAGCGGACGAAAGACCGTGCTTTGCCTACCGGCCGCATGCAGCCGGGCACCGTATTGGCATACGGCATTATTTTGGGAATCGTTGGTTTGCTTATTTTGTTTCTGCTTGTCAATCCGCTATCGGGCTGGCTTGGCTTGCTCGGATGGTTCGTATACATTGTTATTTATACGATGTGGTTGAAACGTACATCGACTTGGAGCACATCGGTAGGGGGAATTTCCGGGGCGATGCCGCCGGTTATCGGTTACTGTGCCGTGACGAACGAAGTTGATGCAGGTGCTTGGATCTTGTTTGCCCTATTGTTCTTATGGCAGCCGGCCCATTTCTGGTCGCTGGCGATTCGCAGAGTAGAGGAATACCGCGAGGCAGGCTTCCCATTATTGCCTGTCGTTAAAGGAATTAAACGGACGAAGCTGCAAATGATCCCTTATATCCTGCTGCTTCTGCCAACAGGGATATTCTTTTACACGTATGGCTATGTAGGCATTTATTTCTTAATTATCTCGATTGTTGGCGGGCTTGTATGGCTTGTACATACGCTGCGTGGGACAGGCGCCAAGGACACGGAAAAATGGGCAAAAACCAATTTTCTTATTTCGGTAAATTATTTGATGGTTATCTTTTTAGTCATGATTTTGAATACGACAGGCTCTTAAGCGATAATTTTGGGGAGTGACTTACGTGGCGTTTGTGAAGAAGCATAGCTTCAAGATAGCGGTACTTGCGCTTTGCGCAGCTATGGGCATTTATTTATTTATTACTTACGGCATGGCGCCGAAGCAGACGCTGCCAATCGAAATGGCTGCGCCAGCCTTCGAGATGACCGATATTGACGGTCAGCCGGTGTCACTTGAATCAACCAACGGCAAAGCTCGGATCGTGTATTTCTACTTTGCCAATTGTCCGGACGTATGCCCGCCAACGACCTTCTTGCTCTCGCAGGTACAGGAGAAGCTCGAAGCGCAAGGGAAGCTAGGAACGAAGGCGGAGCTGATCTCTATTACCTTCGATCCGACGCGTGACACGCCGGAGGTTATCCGTGCCTTTGCAGAGCGCAACTTTGCGGCCTTGAACGGCTGGCGCTTTCTCCGCGGGGAAGAAACGAGCACGCTTCAGCTCGCTAAGGATTTTGGCGTAGCCGTACGGAAAGAAGATGATGGTTCCTATACCCATATGAACGTGATTACCATCGTCGACAAAGACGGCCAAATTCGCAAATGGATCAACGGAAGCAAGGAAGAGCTGACGGCAGACGAGATTTTAGCCGAATTGAACAAAATTATTTAGAACTCATCTTTGCTCCATATGGAGGCGGGGCTCTGCGCAGCATAGTTAATATGCGCGTCGAGGCCCGCCTTTTCTAATTGTTCAATTAAATATTCTTCTGGCGTGTGCTCAACGCCGGAATAACCTCTGCGGGTATAAATATGCTCGGCGTCAGGAAAAACGTCGCGCAGCAAATAACGAATTCTTTTGCCTGATGAATCGTTGTCAGTAAAGATATAGGCTTGATGATGCCCAACTTGCTTGCGAAGCTTGTCCAGCTGCTCCGAGCCAGGAGTACCGAATGTGCAATAGATTGGAATCTCCTCATGAAGCACGCGCCTAAGCCTCGATTTATCGTTTTTTCCTTCTACAATTATGGCGATATCCATGGCCATCACCTCGGGTACGAATGAATTAGAATAAAGGGCCTTGCATTTAAGTATAGTGTACCACCTATTTCGGTTTTTACCGAGACTCTGTGCAATGGGAAAAAACGGCCTGCGCGAGGCAGGCCGTTATCGATTAGTACAAGCAAGTGCACGCGATAATCACGAGCAGGATAAACAAGACTAGAATAATGCCAATGTTATTGTGATGGTGGCCGTTGTGCCCGCAACCTTGATTTACGGAAGCTACATTTCCAGACATGTTTGGATTCACCCCTTTTCTTTTGCAAAAGAGTGCTGAGCCATCAGCAGGATCGTGCTGTCTTGGCTAGTCATTTGCCATAATGCAGTCTATGTAGCGGAGGGGAATTAGCCCTGTGCTCTTACCCATTTCATGAAAAATGGGTGCGGGACGAATGGTTGCGCGAAATATGCAAAGGAAGCAGGGTAACCGCGATCATGAGTGCGACAAAGGCGATATAATAAGGAGATACATGCTCTCGAATTTGGCCGGCAGCCATCGGACCGATAAACGCGCCTACGGAAAAGGCGATGGACAAGACGGAGAAAGTCCGGCCATATCTAGCGCCTCCACTAAGCTCGATGAGCAAGGTGGATAAGGCAGGAAGGATGACGCCTTTGGCCATCCCGACAAAAAGCAGCATGACCATAAGCGGCAACGGAACCTGCGATGCAATGCCAAAATAGATGATCGCTAAAATAAGGGAGCCCCATAAGGTTCGCTGATAAGCGGATACGCGGTTTAAGAAAAGCATGCTTAGCGTCACTAGCGCTCCTATGCTTACCACGGAGAAAAGCAGCCCCGTTGTCATCATGGCTTCCTGCGTCTTGGCAAGCAGCGGCAGCTCGAAGGATAGAATGCCTTGTGCGCAGCTCAGAGCAACCGGCAGCAGGAACACGAGCCAAGGAATCGGAACAGGCTGCTCGAGCGGCAGCTTTGGTTTGCTTTTTGCTTGCCCGGCAGGAGCCGGGTTCGGTTCGGCGTTCAGCTTGATATCCCTTATAAAAAAGAGCGCGCAGACCGAAGTTACGATCAGAATCCAGCCAAGCAGCGTAAAGGCGGTTGTGAATCCGATTTTGGCTACTAAATATGCACCGGCAGCTGGCGATACTACAGAAGCTAGGGTATGGACAAGACCGTTGCCAGCCATGAGCTTACCTTGCTCGGCGCGGTCGGTTGTCATTTTGGCAAGCAAGGAAAGGCAGGCCGGCGATAGAAAAGCCAGCACGAAGCCGCTGATGGAACGCAGCAGCAGCAGTTGCCATGGATTGGTTACATGGGACTGGAATAAGAGTACGACCCCTGCCGCCATGAGGCTGAATACAATGAAAAATCGGCTGCCATAGCGGTCAACGCCAAAGCCTGCGATCAGATTGCCCGGCAAATGAGTAATGGAGTACATGCCCATCATCAGTCCGATAAAGGAAGGGGCCGCTCCTAATGAGATAGCAAAGGGCGTTAAAATTGGGTATTGCGCATGCAAATCGAAAAAGGCGACAAACAAAAATAAATAAAGCCAAACCGCGGTTTTCACAGGGCTGCCCTCCTTGCAATTACAATACTTATATACTTGTACGTTTAAATGGGACAGGATATGTCTGGATAAAAAGGAAGCAAGCGTTTACGCCCTAAATTTCGTAGGTTATAATATTTTGTAATGGGAAAGTGTACGAGGTATAATGGAGGGGATCGCGTTTGGACTTTTTGAATTTTTCGACCTATGATTTGGACACATGGACAGCTTTTTTCAAGGAACACTGGCTTGTGCTCGTTATCGCGCTTATCGTTCTGCTCATTGTTGTGCGCATTGTGAAGACCGTTCTGAAATGGGCGCTCGTAGCAGCGATCGTACTGGGCCTTGTCGTATACAGCGGCTACAGTATGGATGACTTGAAAGAGATCGGGACGAAGGTAGCGGATACCGTCAAGCAAGAAGCCATTAATGCGATGGTCGGCGAGGCGAAGGATGCCACGTTCGTCAATAACGGAGACGGAACCTTTACCGTCAAAACCAAAAATGTAGAGCTCTCCGGAGAGCCTGGCGTGAACGAAGTTGCGGTTTCATTTCGCGGCACCCAGCTCGGCAAGTGGGAGATTGACAGTACGATACAAACCTTCATCGATAAAGCTAAGCAGAACGGGTAACGGTTATGACAAGCTGGATTGAACCATTGAGCAAGTTGGAGCCTGTTGCCGTTATTGTGCTTTTCTTGCTGCTTGGCTCTCTTGTGCAGGGGATCAGAAGAGGCGCATCGGGATCTGCGAGGCGTCTTTTCTTTTTTGTATGGGAGGGCATTGTCGTTGTCCTATGTTTGGTGCTGGCCGCGCAGCTTACGAATAAATTATCGCCGATGTTGGCCAAGTGGCTCACCGTCCGCGTAAAGGTGCCGCTCGAAGAGCTTAGCAGCCTGGAGCAAGCGTGGTATACGCTGCTTACAAGCCTACGTGATTTTGCATTGCTTCGTTACGCCGTTCTATTTATTCTTGGCTATTTGCTGCTGCGTGTATTGGCGGCTTTCATTGAGCCCTTTATCGGGCGCTCTGTGGAAGGCGTGCTTCGCAGCGGCAGGGAAGAGCCTGTGGACGGCTTAAGAGGAAAGAGAAGCGCAAGCCGCGTTGTGGGAGCTGTCATTGGCGCTGCGCATGGCGCGGGGCGATCCTTTATATTCGTTGCTTTGTTGTTCGTTTACGTGTCCTTGATGCCAAACGGCTGGTTTGTCGACAAAATATCTGAATCACAGGTTTATTCTCAAGCTGCTGAATGGCTGACCCCGGTTGCGGGTGACGTTCTGGCAGGGCAAGGTCCTGTGCTTACCAAAGCGGTTGAATCGCAGTTTAAGCAAATTTTACAACGCAAGTATGAGATTATCGATTACGCCATTCCTGCGGAAATCGAGCAGGCGGCACTTTATGTCACTAAGGATGCGCAAACGAAAGAAGAGAAGGCACGCAGCCTTTACGATTGGCTTGGCACCAGAATTGCTTACGATTATGACAAAGCTCGCAATTACGAGGAGCAGGGCATTTGGAAGGAACAGACACCGCCCGAAACATTTGAGACGCGAATAGGCGTATGTATCGATATAGCGCGTTTATATGCCGTCATGGCAAGGTCAGCAGGTCTAGAGGTGCGGGTCGTGACAGGAATGGGAGCGGATGGCCGCGGGGGCTTTGGTCCGCATGCTTGGAACGAGGTGCAGATTGGCGAAGGCGAAGCAGGCTGGATTCCGCTAGATGCCACTTGGGCCAATGCAGGGGACTGGTTTAATCCGCCTGCTTTTGACGACACGCATATACGCGAGGCTTAAGCAAAGCAAGGCTTGGTTCATTTATTTATAAGATATGAGGTGATTAAGTATGCAAGATGATCCGCAGAAGCGAGAAATTATAAATCGGCGCCATTTTTCGTTCCGATTGAACTTATTTTTCTTTATTACGTTTGCATTATTTAGTATTTTGATCGTTCGGCTCGCGATTTTGCAGTTTGTGGAGGGGCCTATGCTCAGCGCAGAGGGGCTCGACAAGAGCACTCGCAGCGTCAAAATTCCGCCTATTCGCGGCAATATTTATGATTCTACAGGTTATGCAATCGCTTATTCGACATCGACGCAATCCCTTTATTTTACGGTTCAGCCTGAGCTTAAGCTGGAGGCAGCCAAAGATAATGCAAGGGAAATGGCGGCAGAGCTGTTTAAGGTGTTCACGGAATACGGCGATCCGGCAAAAGCGATGACGGTTGATGATATTATTCGCCAGATGGACCTTGATTTCAGAAGGAACAACATCTCGACGCCGCGACGCATTAAATCCGGATTAACAAACAAAGAAATCGCTTATTTGATGGAGAACCAAGCCGCTTATAAAGGGATTGAAATTATGGAGGAGAGCGTTCGGAATTATGATTCGAACTCCATCGCCGTGCAGTTGGTAGGCTACCTCAAAAAATATAAGGGCGTCCGTGAAACCGTTGATTTCTATAAGGAAAAAACGACGGAGAAAGACGCGACTCTTCAATATTTGGAGGAAGAGGACGTGGGCATGGACGGCCTTGAATACATGTATCAGGATGTCCTGCGCGGTACGAATGGGTTGAAGACCTATCCGGTCAACAACGCAGAGCGGATTATCGGTCCTATGCAAATTACGAATCCGCAAAAGGGCTCAGACATTTATTTGACGATTAACAAAAACGTTCAGCTCAAAACAGAACAAGCCATTATGGACCAATTGAAGAAAATAACGACTTCTTCAAATAAATACGAGCGGGCAGATTATGCCAAAACCGGCTTTGCGGTCGCTATGGAAGTCGATACCGGGAAAGTCGTTGCGATGGCAAGCATGCCGGATTATGACCCGAACATCTGGGCGGGCGGGCGAATCAGCGCTGAGGATTATGAGAATTTCTCGAACGTACTCGAAAATGGAACGATTCGCAGTGTTTACGGTAAATATGATTCGGAGGAGGAACGCAAAAAACATCCTTCCTCGATCGTTCCTCCCGGCTCGACCATGAAGCCGCTGTCTGTCTTGATCGGACTTAATGAGAAATTATTTACCACCAGCACTTACTTTAATGATACCGGTGTCTTCACTTACGGTAAAAAAGGCTATGAGACCTTTGTTCGAAATTCACAGCGGCATGTATATGGAAATATCGATGCTGCGGGCGCTATTCAATATTCGTCTAATCCATTTATGGCTGCTATGATTGGCGATAGACTTTATAAGCGCGGCACGGTTGAAGGAAGAAGCAGCGTTGAAATTTGGGATGACTACATGAAGCAATTTGGGCTTGGCGTGCTTACCGAGAGCGGGTTGTTTGGTGAAACCAAAGGGATAATTGAGTACTTTGGTGAGGCTGAGCGAGGCAGTGCGCAATCTGCCTTAATCCAAGCTTCGTTCGGTCAGCAAGGCCGTTATACAACGCTGCAGCTTGCCCAGTATACAGCGATGCTTGCCAATCACGGCAAACGGATGAAGCCGCAGTTCGTTAATGAAATTAAAGACGCGGATGGAAACCTTCTGCAAGGATTTACGCCTGAAATTTTGAACGAAGTGGTATTTAAAGAAGAATACTGGAAAGAAATCGAGCTTGGTATGTCTAAGGTAAGCTCGCAGGGCTTTGAAGGCGTTGACTACACCTACAGGCGGAAGACGGGTACTTCCGAGCAGGATGTAGCCAAGCGGCGGGCAGAGAACGCGGTATTTATCGCTTATGCCCCTGCCGAAAACCCTAAGCTTGCAGTCGCCGTAGTTGTGCCGGATGGCGGCTTCGGAAGCTACGGAGCATCGCCAATCGCGCGGCAAATCTTCGATGCGTATGACGAAGAAGTCGGCTTGAATGGCGAACCGAAGAAAAAAACCGCGACGACCGATACTGACGGTGCTGCGGATAATGATACAGCTTCTGGAAATGGAACAGACGCTATTGATACCGCTCTTGGCAACAACGAATAATCCATTAGGCAGAATTAGGCCTTCATATTAGCACAAAAAGAACCTTTCATGCCGCTTAAAAGCGGCGTTGAAGGTTCTTTTCTTTTGGAAGGCATTTGTATATTCATCCAGCTTCTCAAGCCCTCCCGGATACATACGAAAAAGAACGAAGGGCCCATTTTAAAATAAATGTTGCACTAGAGAAACATTTTTGTGTATTATTAAAAAAAAGGCATTAGGCAAACTAAGATTCATAAGGGCAAATGTTTATGCATATAAAAAATGACAAGGATCTGGGAGGTTTTTATTCATGCGCAAGGGGTACAAGACAAATTCGGCTTTACGGAGATTTATTATGACCATTGTATTTTTGACAGTTACGGCAATCGTAACTTCTGCCTGCGGGGATAAAGCGACAACCGGCGGGAGCGGCAAACTGAATATTACGGCAACGACAGGAATGATCACCGATGTTGTGCAAAACGTTGGCGGTGAATATGTCGAGGTGAGCGGCTTGATGGGGGCGGGAATCGATCCCCATTTGTACAAAGCTTCGCAAGGCGATGTGAAGAAGCTGGATAACGCCGACATTATTTTTTATAACGGCTTGCATTTGGAAGGCAAGATGGCGGAAATGTTTGAAGCGCTGGAGAAGCGAAAGCCGACGGTTGCGGTGTCCGAGTATTTAACGGAAGAGCAGCTGCATGCAGCGCCAGGGCAAGGAGCAGGCATGCATGATCCGCATATTTGGTTTAATGTGAAGCTTTGGATTTCAGCTACAGAGGTCATCCGCGATACGTTGGTCGAGAAGGATGCCGCCCATGCTGATTATTACAAAGAAAAGGCAGATTCCTATATTAAGCAGCTCGAAGAGCTGGATACTTACGCGAAGGAACAAATTGCAACAATTCCAGAAGCAAGCCGCATACTGGTCACTGCACATGATGCTTTTGGGTATTTCGGCGAGGCATATGGTCTGACTGTCACGGGTTTGCAAGGCATGAATACGATGTCTGAGTACGGTTCGAAGGACGTCAGCAAGCTGCGCGACTATCTCGTGGAGAAGAAAATCAAAGCCGTGTTTATTGAATCCAGCGTTCCGAAAAAGTCGATTGAATCGGTCATTGAAGGCGCACGCCAACTAGGGCATGAGGTTAAAATTGGCGGCGAGCTGTTCTCCGATGCCATGGGCAATGCAGGAACGGCGGAAGGCACTTATATCGGAATGGTACGGCACAATGTGGATACGATTGTAGCCGCTTTGAAATAGCAAATACAAAGGGAACGAAAGTGAGTGATAACGATGATTCAAACACCTACACCAGTAAAATCAAGGACAACAACCGTTGCTCCGCTTAGCATAACGGGTCTGAGCGTGGCCTATCAGAAGAAGCCCGTGCTTCGGAATGTGACCTTTGAAGTAAACGAAGGAGAGCTGATTGGCGTCATCGGTCCAAACGGGGCAGGCAAATCAACCTTGATGAAGGCTGCTTTAGGTCTTATCCCAAGCATTGGCGGCGAGGTGCTAGTGTATGGAAAGCCTTATAGGCAGCAGCGGAAGATGATCGGTTATGTGCCGCAGCGGGAATCGGTGGATTGGGATTTTCCGACGAATGCGCTTGATGTTGTCCTCATGGGACGTTATGGACATTTAGGGTGGTTCCGTAGACCAGGGGCCAAAGATAAGGCGCTTGCGCTGGAGTGCCTGGCTAAGGTCGGTATGGCCGATTATGCAGGAAGGCAGATCAGCCAGCTCTCCGGCGGGCAGCAGCAGCGTGTATTTTTAGCCCGGGCGCTTGCTCAGGACGCCAAGCTATATTTTATGGATGAACCCTTTGCAGGCGTGGATGCCGCAACGGAGAAAGCGATTATTACGCTGCTGCAGGAGCTGAAGCTGCAAGGGAAAACCGTTATTGTCGTTCACCATGATCTCGCGACGGTTCAGGATTATTTTGATTCGGTATTGCTGCTTAACGTCGAGGTTCAAGGTTTCGGTCCGACCGAGCAAACCTTTACGCAGGAGCTGCTTCAGCATACTTATGGCGGTAGGCTTGCTTTTCTGGACCGCAGTCTGCAGCCGCCGTCCCGGTTTGACGGAAAGGGTGAGTAAGAATGGAACGCATATGGTCAATGCTGGCTGATCCGAATATGCAGTGGATTTTCTTAGGCTGTACGCTGCTAGGACTTAGCAGCGGCGTTATCGGCTGCTTCTCTTATTTGAGGAAACAAAGCCTTATGGGAGATACACTTGCGCATGCCGCTTTACCCGGAATATGTATCGCATTTATGCTTACCGGCATAAAATCGATTGGGCTTTTCCTAATAGGTGCCGGTATAGCGGGAATCATCGCTACCTTTGGCATCGGATATATTACTCGCAACTCCAAGCTGAAGCAGGATGCCGCAATGGGAATTGTGCTATCTGCCTTCTTCGGACTCGGTATCGTGCTTCTGACCTTAATTCAGCATGGGAGCTATGGCAATCAAGCAGGACTGGATAAGTTCTTGTTCGGGCAGGCAGCTTCGATGATTGCTTCGGATGTCATCACGATGACTGTCGTATGTATTTCGCTTATTACCGTTTGCACGCTGCTGTTTAAGCAGTTCAAAATTATTTCGTTTGATCCTGGTTTCGCTAGAGGTATTGGTTATCCGGTCGCTTTCCTGGAGCAATTGCTGATGCTGCTCATTGTCGTTGCCGTAGTAGCAGGCATACAGGCGGTAGGCGTTGTGCTTGTTGCGGCACTTCTCATTACACCGGCGGTATCAGCTAGGTATTGGACCGACCGACTGGGACTGATGGTCGTGCTATCGGGCTTGTTTGGAGCAGTCAGCGGAGCCATTGGCACATGGATAAGCGCTTCGGTATCTAATTTGCCGACGGGCCCCGTAACGGTGCTTGCTGCTACTTTGCTATTCGTAGTATCTATCCTGTTTGGGCCGCAGCGCGGATTGGTAGCCAAACGGCTGCTGCGCAAAAGCGTCAAGCAGCGTTACCATCGGGAAAATGAGCTTCAGCTTGAGGGCAGCGTAAAGAAGGAGGCAGCCTTATGAGTGATTTTTGGATATTGCTAACGGGTGCGCTTGTAGCGAGCTGCTGCGGTGTGCTTGGGGTATTTCTTGTGCTTCGCAAAATGGCTATGATTGGCGATGCCATCAGCCACTCGGTTATGCCGGGTATCGTAATTGCATTCCTGCTCAGCGGCTCTCGGGACTCGCTGCTGATGATGTTTGCGGCATTGCTTTGCGGCTTGCTGACGACGTTCCTGATTCAAATGTTTCAGCAAAGCGGGATTCAGTCCGATGCTTCCATAGGCGTAGTGTTTACTGCTTTGTTCGCGATAGGGGTCGTCTTGGTTAGCTTGTATGCACGCCAGGTGCATTTGGATCAGGATGCGATCCTGTACGGTGAAATCGCCTATGTGCACTGGAATATATGGGAGCTGGGCGGCGTAAACATGGGGCCGAAAGCCGTATGGCTGCTAGGCACAACCCTACTGATTATTTCGACGGTAATTGGACTATTCTACAAACAGTTTAAGCTTTGCGCGTTTGATCCTGCGCTTGCGGCCGCGATTGGCATACCGGTTGCCCTTTTTCATTATTTGTTGATGGGTCTTGTGTCTATGGCTACGGTCAGCTCTTTCGAGAGCGTTGGAGCGATCTTGGTCGTAGGGCTGCTCATTATTCCGGCTTCGACCGCTTATTTGCTGACAGACCGTCTTGGTCTGATGATTGCCTTAAGCGTGGCGGTAGGCGTAGCAAGCACGTTCCTCGGGTACGGGGCAGCAGTGCTGCTGGATGCGTCCATTGCAGGCTGCATGGTGTGCGCGGCAGGCTTTCTGTTCATCCTTGCTTTTTTGTTCTCGCCGTCACAGGGCATTATCATCAAAAAGCTGCGGATCAGAAAGCTAGCTTAATCGAATATGTAAAAGAATTCATTACAGCACAAAAAAGCATTCAAATTATGAATGCTTTTTTTGCTGTGTATATACAAAAAATGAGATAAAACTGCAACTTTATTTCAGTAACCTACGTACTATATTTGGTACATATTAGGATATATTGATAGGGGAGAGGGAGAAAAGATGAAAGCATGGTTCAAAATGGTTACGCCAATCGCTCTGACTGCCTTAGTGGCAACAGGCTGCAGCTTTGGAGGCGGCGATAAGGGGCTTGATAAAAACGAGCCATCCACGCTTAAGGTGATGTATTATGATGAAGGTTCGTTTTTTCAAGATTATGGAATGATTTTTTCGGCTTTGTATCCCAATATTGAGATTGAAGTTCTAAACACACAAAGCATTTATTCTGGCGAGCAGGAAGATTATGAAGCGGCTTTCGATAAGTTTATCGAAGAGAAGCAGCCTGATATTCTGATGCTGAGCGGCGATCAGTACAAAGAATGGGCATTGGATGGCAAGCTGTATGATCTCGATACGTTGATCGAGAAGGAGAAATACGATACCGAAGGGTTAATCCCGGGCATGCTGGACTACTTGCGCGAGCAGGGCGGCGGCAGGCTGTACGCGATGACTCCGAGCTTCTATAGCCAAGTGTTGTACTATAATAAGGATTTATTCGATAAATACCAAATCGAGTATCCAACCGATCGCATGAGCTGGAGCGAGACGCTTCAGCTGGCTCGCCGTTTTCCAACGGAAGGCGAACCTAAAGAGCGCGTATACGGTTTGAAAATGAGCTATAACGATGATTTGTTTCAAATGGCGAGCATCTTTGCGGCATCGGAAGGGATCAGCTATGTGAATCCCGCACAGAAGCAGGTAACGATCAATTCGGATTCTTGGAAAAATGTATTCCAAACAGCGCTCGATGCACTTTCGTCAAAGGCTCTTTTTTATGACAGCATCATGTACGAGCAGTCAACCGATGGACCTTCTGCCAGCAGCTATGAAGACTATTTGCTGAGAGATCCCTTTGTCTCAGGGCGACTTGCGATGGCGATTGGGGACAGCAGTTTTGTAAACCAAATCAAGCAAGCCAGCAGCAATGAAAAGGTTAAGGATCAGATTGTGAAAAACTGGGATCTCGTCACCGTGCCCGTTGGTCAGCAAAATCCCGACCAGTCAAGCATGACATCCTTTCACAATTTGCTAGCGATCAGCGCCACGGCAACGAATACGGAAGCCGCATGGCAGTTGCTTAGCTATTTGAGCAGTGATGAATATGCGAGGGTGAAGTCCAAGTCCAACAATTATAATGGCTTGCCGGTTAGAACCAAATATATTACAGATACAGAAGGACGCAATTATGCCGCTTATTATAATTTAAAGCCGAGCACCTTTAATGCTTACAAGGATTATGACAAGCTGCCACAAAATTTTTGGAATGAATTTATGACAGCTGCGCAGACGGAGCTTCAGAAGGTGAAGGATGACAAGCAGTCGCTTGATGCTGCGCTTGATCTCCTTCAAGTGCAAGGGCAGGAAATGATTATGAAAGAAGATCCAGTGAAGGAAGATACAGCTGCAGCTACAAATGTGCCTGCGGTAGAGGGCGGGGCTTCATCATCCGTTACGGTTGAGGAGCAATAACGGAAGAGAAATGAAGAGCATGCTTTCGCCATTTGGCGGAGGCTGTTCTTTTTTTAGTAGTCGGAAAGTATATCTTTGTGACATTCATTCTCAATATTTATCGGAGTGAACCGCGCCGCCAAAGGAAGGCGATAGCCGGTTCACTTTGTGCGGTCCAGTTCTTTAAACTTCAATTTCATTTGGAATCTGACGCAAATGTGCTAAAATAATTTACTAGTGAGATAACAACAGTGAATCGGCTTTTACGAGGAGGCACAATATTGGGAGACTACAAACTGGTTGCGCTCGACATGGACGGGACGCTTCTGAATGAGCAAAGCGAAATTAGCGCGAAAAATGCGGAATGGATTCAAAAAGCGCTTGATGCAGGGGTTATTGTCAGCTTTTCGACAGGACGCGGCTTTCGCAGCGCACTGCCCTACGCGGAGCAGCTTAAGCTGGAAACGCCTATGATTACCGTAAACGGCAGCGAAATATGGCATCGCCCGCATGTGCTGCACAAACGGACGCATTTAAGCTCCGTTTATGTCAGAAGGCTGCATGAGCTGGCACTCGCACATGGAGAGCCATGGTTTTGGGCGTATACCGCCAATGATATTTTCAATAAAGAAAAATGGATTAATCCAGCGGATGATTATGACTCCCATCACTGGTTGAAATTCGGATATTACACCGAGGATGACAGCATTAGAGCCAAGCTGCTCGCCGAGGTGCAAAGCTGGGGGGCGCTCGAGATTACGAATTCCTCTCCTTGGAATTTGGAGCTTAACCCGTTAGGCGTATCCAAGGCTAGCGCGCTGCAAGAGCTGTGCGGCCTTCTCGATATCGAAATGTCGCAGGTGATTGCCGTAGGCGACAGCCTGAACGACATTGCAGCTATTCGCGAGGCTGGGCTTGGTGTGGCGATGGGCAATGCTCAGGAGGCCGTCAAGGAAGCCGCCGATTTTATTACCTTTACCAACAATGAGCATGGCGTTGCAGAGGTAATTAAACGATACGTTTTGAAAGGGTGAGAAACGTATGGATATTTTAGGCTGGAGTCTTGTTATCTTATTATTCGTGGTGGGAATGGCCGGAGCCATCTATCCCATTCTCCCCGGTGCGCTTGCGATTTATGGCGCGTTTTTTATTTACGGATGGTTTTTTTCCTTCAAAGAATTTGGTTTCTGGTTCTGGCTCATCCAGACCGTTATTGTCATCGTGCTGTTTATTGCCGATTATGCCGTCAGTGCCTGGGGCGTCAAGCGGTTTGGCGGCTCTAAAGCTTCCATTATAGGCAGTACGATCGGTCTCATCCTTGGTCCTTTCGTTATTCCCGCGTTTGGACTGATCATCGGTCCCTTCGCAGGTGCGGTTATTGGGGAGGTTATTATCGGAACAAACCTGAAGGATTCACTTAAGGTAGGGCTTGGTTCGGTAGTAGGCTTGTTTACAAGTGTAGTTGTCAAAGTGCTATTGCAGCTGGCGATGATTGTGGCGTTTGTACTGTGGCTTGTACTCTAATTGATGATAAAGGTGGATGCTGCGATGATTAAAGTAACGGTATGGAACGAGTTTTTGCATGAGAAAATTCATGAAGAAGTGAAGAACGTATACCCGGATGGCATTCATCAGGCACTCGCAAATGGTATTGCCAGCGGCGAGATCGAAGTGGCAACGGCAACGCTGGAGGAGCCAGAGCATGGACTAACCGTGGAGCGTTTGGCCAATACGGACGTTCTAATCTGGTGGGGGCATATGGGGCATGACCGAGTCGATGACGCGATCGTAGAGCGCGTTCAGCAGCGCGTATGGGAAGGCATGGGGCTAATCGTGCTTCATTCCGGCCACTTCTCTAAAATATTCAAGAAACTGATGGGCACCAGCTGCGATTTGAAATGGCGGGAAGCAGGCGAGAAAGAGAGGCTGTGGGTCGTCAATCCGTCGCATCCGATTGCAGCAGGCTTGCCGGAGTACATTACGCTAGAGCATGAGGAAATGTATGGCGAGCATTTCGATATTCCGACGCCGGATGACATTGTATTCGTCAGCTGGTTTGAAGGCGGAGAGGTGTTCCGCAGCGGCTGTACATTCAGCCGGGGGCAAGGCAAAATTTTCTACTTCCGCCCGGGACACGAGACATATCCAACCTACTATAACCCTCAGGTGCTTCAGGTCATTCAAAATGGCGTTCGCTGGGCTGCCCCATCACATGCCGCTGTGCCGGTCCGCGGCAATCATCAGCCGCTGGAGCCCATTGGCAATAAAGGATAGGGAGACTTGTATAAACGACTATGCTAAAAAAAGACTCATTAATTAAAGGCACACTCATACTGGCGGCCGCTGCGCTGATCGTGCGTTTTCTAGGGCTATTTCAGCGCATACCGCTTGATTACATGCTGGGGTCCGCCGGACAGGCGGCGTTTAACTCTGCAAACACCATTTATCTATTGCTCTTAACGATTGCTACCGGGGGAATTCCGCTCTCGATTAGCAAGATGATTTCGCAGCGCTATGCGCTAGGCAGGCCCGATGAAGCGAAACGGATCTACCAAGCTGCTCTGATGTTTGGAGCGGTGACGGGAGTGCTTCTAGCTACAGCCATGTTCGTCTTTGCGCCTGCGTACGAAAAAATATCCAAGGTGCCGGATTCGGTACTGTCCTTGCGAGCTATCGCTCCCGCACTGCTGCTGTTTCCGATCATTGCCATGATGCGCGGTTATTTTCAGGGAAGGCAAATTATGTCCGCAGGCGGTATTTCGCAAATTATGGAACAAATTTTGCGTCTAATCGGCGGTATTGGCTTGGCACTTATCGTGCTCGGTTGGGGCTGGGGCGATGAGTATGGTGCCGCGGCGATTGCTTTTGGCTCGGTCCTTGGCAGCATCGGGGCGTTTGGGGTCATGATGTGGTTTTGGCGCAAGCTGAAGAAGCAGGACGTTACAGAGAAGGCTAGAGCAGCAGTAGCCGCTCCGCAGTCTCCTGTGAAATCAGGTGTTGCTTTGCCTTACCGCACTATTTACCGGGAAATATTCGCAACTTCGATTCCTGCGGTTGTAACGGCGATGACCGTGCAATTTTTGTACTTTTTTGATATGACGCTGTTTATGCGGTTAACGAATTCCTTCTACAATGCGACAGCTGCAACGGAAGTATTAGCTAACTACACGACGAAAGCGATGGGGATTGCCGGCATCCCGCCTATTTTGGCGATTGCGCTAGGCGCTTCGATCATTCCCGTCATTTCGTCTGCGTTTTCATTGAATGATATGAAGGAAGTGCAGCGCCAGTCCTCGCTGGTCATGCGAATCGTTTGCTTTACCGGCGTGCCGGTGGCCTTGCTTTTGACCGTAGCTTCTTTTTCCGTTACGGGGCTGCTGTTTACAAGCCCTGAAGGAAGCGGTACCGTTGCTATGCTGACCGCGGGCGCGATTTTTCAAATTACGATGATGATTTCCAATTCGATCTTATATGGTTTGAATAAATCCAAGCTGCCCATGTACCACACCTTTATCGGTCTCGGGCTAAAGATTGTGTTCAGTCTGGCGCTTGCGCCGGTATTCGGCGTTTATGGACTTATTATTGCTTCTACCATTTGTTTCGTTGTCATAACGCTGCTGAATGTTAGACAGATCAACAAGGAAGTCAGCCTTAATATTCTTGGCAGCAAATGGTTCGCTTATCTCGCAGCGATTGCCGTACCTGCTCTTGCCGGCTGGGCCGCTGAATATGGGGTCCTGGAATGGACAAAAGCTTGGCCAGACAAGCTGTCCTATCTTCTGGCAGCAGCCGTGACGTCAGCCATCGTAGGCGGGTTATACTTGCTGCTGCTTGCAGCCCTGCGCGTCATAACGCCTGAGGATGTCCGTTCATTCCCCGGGCCGCTGCGCAAAGGCATGACGCTGCTACTCAAGCCGTTCTACAAGAAAACAGTAGGATAGGCTGTGCTGCTGCGTGAGATATGAATGCTGAACGGCTTCATGCCTTGCCTGGTTGAGGTTAGCTTCTTCATTTGGATTAAAGCGTGTTTCTATCCGTGTACTTTGCGTAAAGAGGGGGTATCCCTCAAGGCCATTGGCCTTGAGGGATACCCCCTTTGTTGCTTGCGAGAAGCTAGGTGCTGAACACAAGAAATGAAGTTTAAGCGAAGCGAGAAGATCGTTCTGAAGGAACGAAGTATTCGCCTTTGTAGTCGGATTCTTAGAGCTACTCAAGCAGCGGCCGGTATGAGTAAATTTAGTTCAACTTATATCGGTTGGGATAAATTGGAATGTTTTTTAGATTAAAATGACTCTGGAATGGCGTTTTAGCGGTAAATTGGTGGGTTGAGGCTGGAATAGAACTAATTTTTAGACCTATTTTGAGTAATGCAGCCAGATTGGGAAAAATAGGTCTGTTTTTTAGATCTAAATGACTCTGGAATGGCGTTTTAGCGGTAAATTGGTGGGTTGAGGCTGGAATAGAACTAATTTTTAGACCTATTTCGAGCAAAGTAGTCAGATTGGTAAAAATAGGTCTGTTTTTTAGATCTAAATGTCTCTGGAATGGAATTTGAGCGGTAAATTGGTGGGTTGAGGCTGGAATAAATCTAATTTATAGACCTATTTTGAGTTAGCAGCTAGATTGGGAGAAATAGGTCTATTTTATAGATCTAAATATCTTTGGAATGGCGTTTTAGCGGTAAATTGGTGGGTTGAGGCTGGAATAGAGCTAGTTTTTAGACCTATTTTGAGTAAAGCAGCCAGATTGGGGTCAAGTCCAAATTTGTGTGTAAAATCTCATCTAGCTTATCGGAATGGATATCAACGGTTGTTTCGCCATTCATGGTAGGCAGCCAT